>CAVZFN010000003.1:0-991483 GCA_963774605.1 uncultured Thermoleophilia bacterium | reverse complement strand
GTTTCTTGATCGATGTCAAGTGTTTGTTCAACGTTTGTATGATGATGTCGATGGCGAGCGAGTCTGGGCAGCTTCGGATCGGCGAATTCGCGCGCCGAGTGGGCGTCGCGCCCGAACTGCTGCGCGCGTGGGAGTCGCGGTACGGGCTCACGCGGCCGGTTCGTTCGCCGGGCGGCTTCCGGCTCTTCACGGCGGCCGACGCGGCTCGCGTGGAGCGGATGCGGCGCGGGCTCGAGCAGGGTCTTTCACCCGCGGAGGCCGCCCGTGTCGCACTCGAGGACGAGCGGCCGGCTGAGGGAATGCTGGAGGATCTGGCCGCTCGCCTGCTTGCGGCGATCAGCCGGTACGACGAAGCCGCCGCTCACTCGGTGCTCGACGAGAGCCTTGCTGCGTTCGGCCTCGAGGAGTCGCTTCGCCAGGTGGTGTTGCCCACCTTGAAGAAGGTCGGTGACGGCTGGAAGCGGGGCAAGATCGAGGTCAGCCAGGAGCACTTCGCGAGCAACCTGATCCGCGGCAGGCTCCTTGGGCTTGCGCGGTTCTGGGGCCGCGGGACTGGGCCGCTTGCGCTTCTCGCCTGTGCGCCCGGTGAGCTGCACGACATCACGTTGCTCGCGTTCGCGCTCGTGCTCCGCTCTCACTCCTGGCGGATCCTCTTTCTCGGGGGGGATACCCCGATCGCGACGCTCGCCCGCGCGGCCGAGACGACGCTTCCGGAACTCGTCGTCGTCTCGAGCTTCGACTCCGCTCTGCTCGAGGCGCACGCCGCCGGCCTCCGCCGGCTGGCTCGGGCGGTGCCGCTGGCGCTCGCCGGTCCTGGCGCAACGAACAAGCTCAGCGCCCGTCTCGGCGCCCGCTACCTGGACGGGGATCTTGTAGCCGCGGCAGACGAGGTTGCGCGGACATGACCTGGTGCACGTGGCCGAGCTGATCGCGCTAACGGGCGCCACCGGCTACATCGGCGGCCGTCTTCTGCACGCCCTCGAGGTGCGCGGCGAGCGAGTTCGCTGCCTCTCGCGTCGCCCGGAGTACCTTTCAACCCGCGTCCGGCCCCGCACCGAGGTCGTCCATGGCAACGTCTCGCGACCCGAGACCTTGCGCGCGGCGCTCAAGGGCGTTGAGACCGCTTACTACCTCGTGCACTCGATGGGATCGAGCGGCTCCTTCGCCAAGACCGATCGCGAGGCCGCTACGGCCTTCGGGCACGCTGCGCGCGCCGCAGATGTCCAGAGGATCATCTACCTCGGCGGGCTCGGGGCGGCGAGAGCTCTCCGAGCACCTCGCCTCCGCCAGGAAGTCGGCCACATCCTGCGTGAGTCGGGTGTGCCGACGATCGAGTTCCGCTCCTCGATCGTGATCGGGTCCGGGAGCGCGTCGTTCGAGATGCTGCGCGCGCTCGTCGAGCGGCTGCCCTTGATGGTCACGCCGCGCTGGGTGAAGACGCGCACGAACCGATCGCTATCGAGGACGTTGTCGCGTATCTACTGGAGGCCCTCGACTAGAGCCAAGCGGAGGCGAGATCTTCGAAATCGGCGGCGCCGACGTCTGCTCCTACCTCGACCTGATGCACGAGTACGCCGAGCAACGCGGCCTGAGGCGACAGATGGTGCCGGTCCCGGTGTTGACGCCACGGCTCTCGAGCCTCTGGCTTCATCTCGTCACGCCGGTGTATGCGGGAGTCGGACGTGAACTCGTCGACAGCCTGCGCACGGAGACAGTTGTCACGACTCGCGGGCGCTCGAGGTTTTCCCGGTGCGGCCGCGGAGCTCGACCGAGCAATCACCCGGGCGCTTGCGAACGAGGACAAGGAGTTCGCCGAGACCCGCTGGTCGGATGAGGCATCCGCGCCTAGCCCCGGATACGGCGGCGCACGCTACGGCTCCAGACTCATCGACTCACGCAGCGTGACGGTGGTGTGCCCACCCGCCGCGGCTTTCGCGCCGATCCAGCGAATCGGCGGTAACACCGGCTGGTTCTTCGGTGATCAACTGTGGGAGCTGCGCGGAGCGCTCGATGTGCTCGTGGGTGGTCCGGGCCTGCGGCGCGGCCGCCGTGACCCCGTCGGCATTTGCGTTGGCGACACGATCGACTTCTGGCGTGTCGACCGTTTCGAGAAGGACCGATGCTTGCGCTCGTCGCCGAGATGAAGGTGCCCGGTCGAGCCTGGCTCCAGTTCGAGGTCCAGCCGAACGACGACGGCGGCTCGATCATTCGGCAAACCGCCATCTTCGACCCGGCCGGCGTGCCCGGTCTCGCCTACTGGTACACGCTCTGGCCGCTCCACAGCTACGTCTTCGGCGGAATGCTGCAACGGATCGCAGCTGCCACGGCCGAAACCTGACGACTACAAGTCCGAGCTCGCGCGCAGAGGCGCCAGCTCGCCTCGAGCGTCAAGTCACGAGGTTGACGGCGGTTGAGCGCGTGACGAGTTCAGCGCCGCTCGCATCCCGATCATCGCCCGAGCTCCGACCCGATTGAAGATCCGTTGCATCATCGCGTCGAATAACCGACCGATTCCGGTGAACGCAAGAGTCGCGTCGTAGCCGACGACCGATCCACTTCCGGCGGACTCGACCGTGACGGTGTCCCTCGAGACGAAGCCCGGACGTTGCGCCTCGAGCACGATGCGTCGCGGTGCGTCGTACTCGACGATCGCGTAGCGGAGCGCCACGTCACGTCCTCCGAAGCGGGCGACCAGGTCGAACGTCGACCCGATCCCGATCGGCGCATCGCCGACCCGGTGTGCCTCGTTAACGCTGGGGTCCCAGACGCGGGTGTTGGCGAAGTCGGCCATATAGGCGAACGCCTCGGCTTGGGGTAGGGAGGACTCGATCTTGGTGACGTAGCGGGCCATCTGGGTCTTCGCCACCCTATCAGTGCATGATGAAGGTCTGTATAGGTATTGTCTAAGTTGTGGGTAGAGAAGCCAGATGAATATCGCGGTGATCGGCACGGGCATCTCGGGCCTGGGCGCGGCCTACGCACTTTCGAAGGGCCACGACGTTGAGTTGTTCGAACGTGACGACCGCGCAGGCGGCCACTCGAACACGGTCGAGCACACGGTCGCCGGGCGGACGATCGCGCTCGACACCGGCTTCATCGTCCACAACGAGGACACCTACCCGAACTTGGTCCAGCTCTTCCGTGAGCTGGGCGTCCGCACGCAACCCTCCGAGATGAGCTTCTCGGTGGCCTGCGACCGGCACGGCCTCGAGTACTCGGGCAACCGTCCGCCGCTCACACGATTGACGTTGGAGATCGCCCGCTTCTTGCGCCTCGGCAGCCGCGCGCTCGACGACCCGCGCTGTTCCGAGTGGAGCCTCTCCCGCTACGTCGCCGAGGAGGGCTACTCGGCTCGGTTCCGTGATCACTTCCTCGTCCCACTCTGCGCCGCGCTCTGGTCGACCGCTCCAAGCCGGACGCTCGACTTCCCGCTCGTCTACGCCGTCCGTTTCTTCGCGAATCACGGGATCCTCGGCTTCCGGCGGCTCCGCTGGAGGACGGTCGCCGGCGGCAGCCAGACGTACGTGCGCGCGCTGGAGGAGCGGCTGCGCGTGAACCTCTCGACCGAGGTTCGCTCGATCCGCCGCCTCGACGGTGGCGTCGAGCTCCGGCTCAAAGGGGACGACCTACGGCACTTCGACGGCGTCGTCGTCGCGACCCACGCGGACCAGGCGCTGCGGCTGTTGGAGGATCCGAGCGAGGACGAGCGTCGCCTGCTCGGAGCCTTCGGCACGACCGAGAACGACACGGTCCTCCACACGGACGACCGCTTCCTGCCCCGCCGCGTCGCCACCCGCGGTTCCTGGAACTACCAGCTGCGCGACTGCGGCTGCGACGACGGGCGTCCGACGATGACTTACTACCTGAACAAGCTCCAGCGTCTCGACGAGGACGAGCACTACTGCGTCACGCTGAACCGAACGCCCGAGATCGACCCTGACAGGATCATCCGCCGCTTCTCGTACCGCCACCCGCTCGTCACCCTCGAGTCGATGCGTGCCCAGTCCGAGCTGCCGCTCCTCAACGGCCCGCGACACACGGCCTTCGCAGGCGCCTGGCAGGGGTATTGCTTCCACGAGGACGGCCTGCGTTCGGGCCTTGCCGCCGCCGCCGCGATCGGAGTCACCTCGTGAGGTCGGCGCTCTACACCGGCACCGTGATGCACGCACGCAAGACCCCGAAGGAGAACGTCTTTCGCTACCGCGTCTGTCTCTACCTGCTCGACCTCGACGAGCTGCCCGAGCTCGACCGACGCGTACGCCTCTTCGGCTGGAACCGCCGGAACGTGGTCAGCCTGCACGACCGCGACCACCTCGACGTGCGCGCCTACCTCGCGGCGCACGGCGTCGCGGCCGACCAGATCCTGCTCCTGACGAACCTCCGCGTCCTCGGTTACGTGTTCAACCCGGTCAGCTTCTTCTACTGCTACTCGGGAGGCGAGCTCGCTTGCATCGTCGCCGAGGTGAGCAACACCTTCGGCGAGCGGCTTCCGTACCTGCTCTCGCCTGCAAACCGTGACCTGCGCGAGCGACGCCTCTCATACCGGCACGACAAGAAGCTGCACGTCTCGCCGTTCTTCGGCCTGGAGCAGACCTATCAGTGGTGGTTCTCGGAGCCCGGTGAGCAGCTCGACGTCCGGATCGACCTCAGCGAAGGCGAAGCGCGGCCGTTTTTCGCCACGCTCACGGGGCGGCGGCGTCCTTTGACCGATGCGACCCTCGCCCGCGCGCTGCTCCGCTATCCGTTGATGCCGCTGCAGGTGACGGCCCTGATCCACCTTCAGGCGGCTCGCCTCTGGCTGAAGCGGGTGCCGTTCTTCCATAAGCCGCCGTTCATCCCCGGCGAGGGATCGGTGAGGAAATGACCGCGGCGCTGCGCGAGCTTCCCACCGGTCGCCGCTTCGGAATCCGCCTGGCCGAGCGCGCAGCGATCCGAGCGCTCGACCGCGTCGAGCACGGCGCAGTGGAGCTTCGGCTCCCCGGCGGGAGCGTGCACCGGGCCGGGAGAGGCGACCCGATCGTCGTGACCGTCACCTCGAATGATCTCTTCCGCCGGCTCGCGCGCTCTCCCGGCCTCGGTTTCGGCGAGTCCTACGCCGCCGGCGACTGGCACACCGACGACCTGCCCGGCCTGATCACGCTCGTCGTCCGCAACCTCGAGACGTGGCGCGCCGGCTCGCGCCTCGCGCGGCTCGACCGACACCGTCCTCATGTGTCGCCACGCCAGGGCCTGCGCAAGGCCCGCGCGAACATCCAGTACCACTACGACCTCGGCAACGACCTCTACCGGCTCTTCCTCGACCATTCGATGACCTACTCCTGCGCTGTGTGGCAGGAAGGCGACACGCTCGAGCAAGCGCAGGAGCGGAAGCTGCGGGCGATCTGCGAGAAGCTGCGACTGAGGCCCGGCGATCACGTGCTCGAGATCGGCTGTGGCTGGGGCAGCTTCGCGCTCCTGGCGGCCGGTGAGTACGGGGCCAGGGTAACGGGCGTCACGCTCTCGCAGCAGCAATTCGAACTCGCATGCGAGCGTGTCTCCGCGGCCGGCCTCGCCGACCGGATCGAGATTCGGCTCCAGGACTACCGGAGGCTCCACGGACAGTTTTCGAAGATTGCGTCGATCGAGATGCTGGAAGCGATCGGCTACGCGCAGTACCCGACCTTCTTCGCCGCCTGCGACCGGTTGCTCGCACCCGGGGGCCTCGCCGCGATCCAGGTGATCGGGATGCCCGACCAGCGCTTCGAGCGCTACCGGCGCAAGGAGGACTGGATCCAGCGCTACATCTTCCCTGGGTCGCTGCTGCCCTCGCTCGAGGCGCTACAGACGGCGATGACCCGCGCCTCGGGTCTGATGGTCGTCGGACTCGAGGAGATTGGGCCGCACTACGCGGACACGCTCGGGGCCTGGCGCGCGCGGTTCTTCGAGAGTCTCCCGGAGGTGCATGCGCTCGGCTTTGACGACCGCTTCATCCGGATCTGGGACTTCTACCTTGCGTCCTGCGAGGCGCTCTTCAGAACGAGGGCGATCCGCGACATGCAACTCGTCCTTGCCCGGCCGTTCGAGGAGCCCGCTTGAGAATCTGGATCACCGGCGCGAGCACGGGCATCGGCGCCGCGACCGCGCGCGAGCTCGCGGCTCGCGGACACGAGCTCTTCCTCACCGCCCGTTCCGCGGACAAGCTCGCAGAGCTGCCGGGCGAGGCGATGCCAGCCGACGTCACCGACCGCGGGGCGATGCGACCGATCGCAAACCAGATCGCGCCGCTCGACGTCGCCCTGCTGAACGCCGGGACGTACCAGCCGGTGACGCCGCAAAACTTCCGAGCCGAGCTCTTCCGGTCGCATCTCGAGGTGAACGTGATGGGCACAGTTCACTGCATCGAGTCGGTGCTGCCTGAGATGCTGCGGCGGCGGGCCGGGCGCATCGCCGTCGTGGCGAGTGTGACGGGATTCGCCGCTCTGCCCCGCGCCGAGGCGTACGGGGCGACGAAGGCGTTCCTGGTCTCGATGTGCGACTCGCTGCGCGCAGATCTCGACGGGAGCGGGGTGTCGGTCACTGTGGTCAATCCAGGCTTCGTGCGCACCCCGCTGACCGAGCAGAACTCCTTCGAGATGCCCTTCCTGATCGACCCCGACGAAGCCGCGCGGATCATCGCCGACGGGCTCGAGCGCGGGAAGCCGGAGATCTCCTTTCCCCTTCGGATGGCGCTAGCGATGAAGCTGCTCGGCTCCGCGCCCGGCGCGCTCACCCGCCCTTATGCCGCGCGCGTAGCGCGCAACCTACGCCGATGATCCAGCCGAGCGTGAAGATCAAGACCGTCCGCGAACGGACAAGCAAGCCGAGCCAGCTCGCAGGAATCGTTGCGGTCGCCGTGCCGCCGCTCGGGCTCGTCATTGCGGTCTGGCTGCTCTGGAACCGGGGCGTCCACCCGGCCGACCTCGTGCTGCTCGCGGCGTTCTACGCAGCCTGCGGGCTGGGGATCACCGTCGGCTTCCACCGGCTCTTCACGCACAAGAGCTTCGAGACGAGCGCCCCGCTTCGCGCCATGTGGGCGATCCTTGGCTGCATGGCGATGCAGGGCCCGCTCACGCAGTGGGTCACCGACCACCGCAAGCACCACGCGCTCTCCGACCGGCCCGGCGACCCGCACTCCCCGCACGCGGGGCACGGCGACTCCCTGGCCGAACACCTGCTCGGCCTCTGGCACTCACACATCGGCTGGCTGTTCTCGACGAAAGGCCTCGAGCGTGGGGTCGAGTACGGGCGTGACCTTTTCGAGGACACCCTGGTGCGTCGAGTTGACCGCCTCTATCTGCTCTGGGTCGCCCTCACGCTCGGGCTCCCGTTCCTTGCCGGCTACCTCGTCGGCGGAAGCTGGCAGCGGGGTCTTGAGGCTTTGGTCTGGGCCGGTCTCGTCCGAATCTTTCTCTTTCAGCACGTGACCTTCTCGATCAACTCCATCTGCCACTTCTTCGGCGCACAGCCGTTTGGTACGCGCGACGAAAGCCGGAACGTCTGGCTGCTCGCGATCCCCTCGTTCGGCGAGTCGTGGCACAACGGACATCACGCCTTCCCGGCCTCGGCCGTGCACGGCCTCGAGCCCGGCCAGTTCGACATCTCCGCACTTGTGATCCGCGGGATGGAGAAGGCCCGTCTTGCCTCCGACGTCAAGCGCCCCGGTCCTCAGCAGATCGAGCGGCGACGGGCCGCGGCCGCCCAGCGCGTCTAAGCGACACAGTTTGAGCGGGCGACGCCAAGGTCGAATCTGTCAAACCGCCAGGAGGTCATCTTCTGTCAACAGTCCAGGAGGCCGCGGGCGGTCAGCTCGAAGAGTCGTGAGGAGCCAGCGTTTCGACGAGGCCGTCGACGTCGAGCACGGTGACGGTGAGCTCGGGATGACGGATTCGACCTGAGCGGTCGATGCCGGAAACCGGCGAATGGAAAGTGATGCAGACGCCGCGGTCACCGTTCGATGCGAACGTCAGGCCACGGTCGGTGATCGAGAGTCGCGCCGGCCCTGCCGTCTTGAAAAAGGAGTACGGTCCGGTCGCCTCGGCACTGGCCACGTTGCTGATGGGCGTCCGTACGCGCCACCGGCCGTAACGAGCTTCGAACTCGTCCTCCCTCACCTCGACCCAGGCATCTTCCGGTGTCACGCCGAACAGGCGCGCGAATCGGCGGTAGCCCGGGTCGAAACGGAACGAAAAGCGCCTTGGGATGTCACGCGAGAAGGGCATGGTCACCGGTCAGGCGAGCCGCGGTCTGTCGGGTCCGATAGTCGAAGATCTCCGTCAGCCACTGTTGCACCGTGATCGGCGCGAAGAGACCCGTGAGAGGCTCGTAGGGGAGCCGGTAGACGAGGTGGTCGTGGATTTCGGTGCCGCCGTCGACGGGATGGAGCTGGTGGGTGTGTTCCCAACGACGGTACGGGCCCGCTACCTGCACGTCCGTGAACCCAAACGGAGGCCGCCAGTCGACGATCTCGGTCTGCCAGCGGATCGGCAGACCGAATAGCCGTAACCGGTACCTGAGCAGCGACCCCTTTCCCAGCATCTGCGGAGCCTCGAGGATCCGGAAGCGCAGCCAAGGCGGCGTGATGGCCTCGAGGCTCCAGGCGTCGGCGAAAAACGCAAACGCTTCTTCGACGTCAACAGGCACGATCTGGGACCGTTCGAGGACGCGATCGCGCGGCGAAGTCGGGGAGCCACCGCCTTGTTGATCACGTGGATGACGCCGTTGGAAGCCATCATGTCGGCGGCGGCGACTCATGCTAATCATCGTAGGTGCCGCGGATGGCTCCGGAGCCAGCGCGCGGAGAGTCAGGGGCCGCCTGGTCCACGGGCCAAGGCGGGGTGTGACTCGCGCATTCGACCCACGAGGCCCGAACCGGTCAACCGGCCACGGGCCGGCGCGCCTCGGGCCTCCAGCCAGGAGGCCTCGGTCGGTCAACGGGCCAGGAGGCCAGGCACGCTTCGGATAACTAGCCAGGAGCCGCTCGCCGCCGTTTTCAACCGGCCGATGAAAGGATGTTGACGCAAGCGAGGTTCGTCGTTCGTGAGTGTCATACGCTGTCACAGACGTGACTGACGAGTGGCTCATGGCTGTGACGTCGGACGGGGATACTGTCGCCGAAACGGATGTCGTGGCGGCGCATCCGGACGCTTTGATCCAGGAGGCGCGAGCCTCCGGCGCACAGCTTCTCTGGGTGCACACGAATCTCGATCTGTCTCCGTTTGGGTTTGAGCGCACGGCGGGTTATACGCGCCTTCACGCGGACTCTCGGGGTGTTGGCGAGCCGCTCCCAGCCCTCGCAGCAAACGACTATGTGCACACTCTCGACCGTGCGTACAGGGGCCTCTGGGGCCACAAGCAAGTGCCGGCCGATGCGGCTCCGCCAGACGACGCGACCGTGATCGGTCTCTACAGCGACGACGAGCCGGTCGGGCTGTGCAGGGTCTTCGTCTCCGAGCGTCTGGTCGATGGCCCGGGTCTCGTGGCGGGCGCGCGGGCGTCACACAACTATTTGCGGCTTCTCTCGGGTGCGTGTGCGCTTCTTGGGCCTGGTCCGATTGACCTGGACTCTTGGGGCGACACCGAAGAGACGCTCGATTGCTACGCCGACCTCGGCTTCGCTCCGGTCGAGCGCCTCGGCGGATGGGAGTTCAAACTCGGCCACGATTGAAGTCGACAGGCAGTTTTGAGTGCGAACAACCAGCACTGCACCACGCCGGCGACGTGTCGGCGCCAACCGTCACGGGCGTTGTAGCCACGTTCCCAGAGTTGCTCAGTCGCCTGAATTTGCGGGGGAGAGGCGGAACTCGATGAAGCGCACTCCTGCACGGGTAGCTCACGACCTTGCGACGACCTTCACGGGCATCCCGACGTATGCGAAGTTGTACGTCCACTGTGCGACGTTGGGGTGCTGCCGGACGCAGCCGTGCGAGGCGGGGTATGTGGGGACGACCTCGTACTGGTGGAACGCGATGCCGCCGACGAAGGGGACCGCCCAGGGGAGCCACTCGCGGAATGGGGTCGACCACCAGCGTGGGATCTTTGCGTACACGTGGTAGTCGCCCGGCGGCGTCGGAGTCGACGCTTTCCCGGTCGAGACCGAGATTGCGCGCACCACGGTGTTTTCTTTGATCAGGAGCGCGACCTGTCGGTCGAGCAGGATCTCTGCCCGCTTGCCCCGCCCCGCCGTCGAGACAGGTAGCGGGCGAGTCGCTGTTACAAGCTGTTCCTTTGTCGTCGCATCCAGCATGCCCGTGCGGTTGAGGTGCTCCCACTTCTGGAACGTCAGCAGTGCGTCCGAGGTCGCTGGGCCGAACCGGCCGTCGTCGTCGCCGGGAAGGAGGTAGCCGAGGTTGATCAGCTGCTCCTGGAGGGATCTCGTGGGAGCATCCGGTGCCGGCAGTCTCGGCTGCGGGGGAATCGGCACTGGGACGTTGGGCATCTCGAGGAGCCGGAGGGTGATCGGCTTTGCGAGGGAAACACCCGCGACCAGGCCGATCGGCGGAGAACCGTCGACGAGCACCTGGACGCGAGTGATGCCCTCGAGGCCGGTCAGTGTCTTCAGCAACTGAGCGAGTCGTGCAGCCCTGCGCTCTGCCGTTCCAGCAGCGAACGCCAGGTTGAGATTGACGGTCGCGAGCGAACCGGAGACCCCGATGCGATGAAGCCTCGTGCCTGCTGCAAGATACGTCCGGAACCCGCGCCTCCTTTCGGCGACGGTCGGACCGGCGAGCAGCGCACGCACAGCCTCCGTGGGACTGCTTCCGGGACGTGTCACAACAGCGAGTTGCTCGCCTTGCAGGAACGCCACCGGCACCGAGTCGGCGGCGTGCGCAGCACCCGTCACTGCCGATTGGCTGCTGTAGAGGATGAACGCGACGATTAGAACGCCGAAACCGACGCCGGCACGACCCACTAGAACGTTTCGATCCGCCATACGTCTCACTCCTTTTGACTGGCTCGTGTACTACCTGCGTGAGATCAGACTCGCGGTTGTGGCAAACGCATGGCGCCAGTGGGACATCTGGATCCCTCCACGTGACTGACCAGGGTTCGCCCCGGCGCGGTCGACAAGCTGGGGTCACTGGTTCGAGCCCGGTACCGCCCACTCCTAGAAGCCCTGCAAATCGCAGGTTTTCTCCTCTTTGGACGTCGGGGCCGGAAAGGCAGGATCCTCGAAGTCGAAGCGAGACGAGAGGTTCGAGTGCGCGTCGGTTGCGTACGCTCCGAACGTGCCGGATCTCGTGGGTCGCGAGACAGAGCTCGACGTGGTCGATGGGTTCCTCGAGGACGCGGAACCCGGGTTGTGCGCGCTTGCGATCGTGGGGGAGCCCGGCATCGGCAAGACGACTGTCTGGCAGGAGGCGGTGCGCCGCGCCCGGCTTCGCGGGCTGACTGTCATCGCAGCCCGGCCGGCCGCCGCGGAGGCGAAGCTGGCATTCACCGGCCTGACCGACCTGCTCGCCGGCGTCGAGCCGGAGATGCTCGCGCGGCTGCCGGTGCCCCAGAGACGCGCGCTCGACGTAGTGCTGCTGCGCGCCGAGGCCGGGCGCGCGCCGGGCCGCCGCGTCGTCGGTACGGCGCTCCTCTCGATACTCACGGAGCTAGCGGGTGAGGGTCGAGCTTGTCGTCGCTCTCGACGATGCGCAATGGCTTGACCCGCCGTCGAGCGATGCGATCGCGTTCGCGCTGCACCGGCTCGGCGAAATGCCTCTCCGTGTGATCGTGGCTGCGCGTTCGCAGGCGCCGCGGCCGGCCGTTCTTTCTGTCTTGGATCACATGCGCCTCGAACGGCTCGACCTCGGCCCGCTGTCGGTCGCAGCGCTGCAGCGAATCGTCGCCGACCGGCTCGGCGTCAACTTCTCGCGGCCAACGCTCGTCAGGCTTGCCGCGGCGTCGAAGGGCAACGCCTTCTACGCCCTCGAGATCGCGCGCCTGCTCGACGATCGCGGGCCTGGCGCGCGGAGCTCTGACCCGCTGCCCGTTCCGGATGATCTCCGCGAGCTCGTGACGGGTGCGTATCGAGCGGCTGCCGCGCGCGACGCGCTCGGCGCTACTCCGCGCGGCTGCGGCGGTCAGGCCGACCGCCGAGGTCGTCGACGTCTCCGCCCTCGTACCTGCGGAAGAAGCCGGCCTGATCTCGATCGGCCGCGATGGCAGCGTGCAATTCACGCATCCGCTCTTCGCCTCCGCCGTCTATGGCTCGGCCGGTGCACACGACCGCTCGCTCGCCCACGATGCGCTTGCGGCGGCGTCGCGGGATCCGGAGGAGCGCGCTCGACACCTTGCACTCGCGGCGCGCGGTCCGCACGCAGCGACCGCCCGAGCGCTCAGCGAGGCGGCCAAGAATGCACGAGCGCGAGGCGCTTCCGATGCAGCCGCGGAGCTGGCGCAGCTTTCGATCGAGCTGACCCCGGAGGGCGATGACGCCGGCGACGAGCGCCGCCTCATGCTCGCGGAGCATTTGCTGCTAGCCGGGGACTTCCAGCGCGCGGGCGAGGTGCTCGAGGCTCTCGTCGCGTCGGTGTCTCCCGGCGACCTGATGGCACGCGCCTTGCTCGTGCTCGCAGACATCGAGTACTGGCGGGAGGGCGAGACCTCCGCCGTCGCGGCCGATGCCGCTGCACTGGAGGCGGCCGCCGATCCGCTGCTCCGCGCCCGGTGCCTTGCAGCCATCGCGATGCATGCCGGCACGAGCGATCTTCCGCGCGCGGCAGCGGCCGCGCGAGAGTCGCTCGCCGCCCTCGACGGGCGGGAAGACGCGGAGCCGGAGCTCGTCAGCGTCGCGCTCAGCGCCCGAGTGCGCGCTGATCTTTTCCTCGGCCTCGGACTTGATCGGCAGGCGGCGGAGCGCGCACTCCGGCTCGAGCGCAGCTCGGATGCCCAGCCGGTCGCGGTCGACACGCGTGTCTCGTTCAAGCTCGGTCAGTGGCTGCGGTACATCGATGACTTCGACGGGGCGCGGGCGCATCTCGTCGAAGTTGAGCGCGCCGCGCTCGAGGAGGGCGACGAATCTTCGCTCGCCAACATCTTGCTCAACCGGACGCTCCTCGAGTGCTGGTCGGGGAACTGGGCCGTCGCGTCGGAGCTGGCCGAGCGGACGAAGGAGCTCTTCGCCCTCACCGGGGTCCCCGTCGAGTCGAGCGGAATCTGGGGCGCATACGTTGCAGCGCACCGGGGACGCATCGACGAGGTTCGCGCAGCTGCCGAACGCGTCTCCGCGCCGGCCGAGCCGGTCGTACGCATGCTCTGGGGAAGAACATTGGGCCTCGCCGAGCTGGCCGCCGGCGAGACGGCCGATGCGGCCGAGCACCTCGCCGACGCGCTGGTCGCTTTGGGGGAGATGGGCTTTCGCGAGCCGGCCGTGTGGCGGGTCGAAGGAGACGCAATCGAGGCCGCTCGTTGCGAACGGCGAGCCCGAGAAGGCCGAAGCCGTGCTGGCGAGATTCGAACAAGCGGCGGCGCGCTCGCGCATCCCCTGGAGTCTCGCCGTCAGCGCCCGCAGCCGTGGGCTGGTACTCGCTGCGCGTGGGGAGGTCGAGCAGGCATGCGCCGCGCTCGAGCAGGCGGTCACACATCACGCTCGAAGTCCTGTGCCGTTTGAGCTTGGACGCACCCTCCTGGTGCAGGGCCGTACGCTTCGGAGGCTGAAGCAGAAGCGTGTCGCCCGCGACGCGTTGGAGCAGGCCGCCGCAATCTTTGTGTCCCTCGGCGCCGCTCCGTGGGCCGAGCGCGCTGCCGACGAGCTCAGTCGCACGGCTGCGCGTGCCGCGCCGGATCGCCTCAGCGCCACCGAATACCGCATTAGCCGGCTCGCGGCGGCCGGCCTCACGAACGACGCGATAGCCGCAGAGGTGATGCTCACGCGGAAGACGGTCGAGGCGAACCTGTCGCGCGCCTACCGCAAGCTCGACATCCGCTCGCGTGCCCAGCTCGCCCGTGCGCTCGACGCGCGGGATCGTGACCCGATTTCGTAGGGTTTCCCCCCTTTGCTCGTCGCGGCGGCGCGCCTAGCGTCGACGACATGGAGAAGGCGAGCGTCGATTGCTTTGTCGCTGAGTGCTTCTGGCCCGACGTCGACGAAAACGCGGTCCGGGACGCAGACGCGCGGATTGCCGAGTGCGTGCGGACGGTGGGCGGCGGCGTTCGCTACTGCGGCTCCATCCTGTTACGGGAGGATGAGGTCGTCCTGTGCCAGTTCGAGGGCACGGCGTCAGGCGTCCGCAAGGTCGTGGAGTGCGCCGAGGTCCCGTTCGAGCGGATCCTCGCGACCACGACGTATCCGGCACGAGGAGGGTCCAACCGATGACCCGTACGTCGAGATCGATCACGGCCGCGGTGGCGGCGGCCCTCGTCGTGTTGGCAGCCGCGCTGACCGTCGGAAGCGCCGGTCGTGCAGCCATGCTGGCGCCCGTCGGGCCCTTCAAGCGGCTCGACACGGTGAAAGCAACCACGTCCCAGGCCGTCGCGGCCGCCCGCACCCCGGACGGCGTCCTGCACCTCGTCTACCAGACGCTCTCCGGCACTTCGGTGACGGGGCTCAGCACGATCGCGATCAGTCCGGCGGGAAAGGCCGGCCCAGCTGCGTCCGTCGTCTCCGGCTGGCAGGCCGGTCAGCCCGGTCTGCTTGCGCTCCCGGGCGGGACCCTCGAGACGGTCTTCGGGGCGATCTCACCAAACAACGTGTCGGGTGTCTGGGGCGTCAGTTCGACGAATGGCGGCGTCGGTTGGACGTCGCCCTCCCTCGTCGGCGCCGGTGGAGACTACGAGTCACTCGCCTACGCCGCGGACGTGACCGGTGCCGTCTCGGGCACGCAGCCGGTGCTCGCGCTGCCATCGGCGGGCAACCTGGTCGTGCAGGTCGGTCTCGGCGGCGGTTCGACACCGGCGGTGATCACCACGCAGGCGGACGGCTCGACGACCGACGCCGACCTCGCGGTCGACGCCGCCAGTGGTCAGGTCGTGGCCGGGTGGCCCTCGGTCGCGCATGAGCCCGCCCTCTACCTGCAGGGCGTCTCGCCCGGAATCGGCGCCGCGCAGAAGGTTCCAGGGCAGAGCCGCAACGCGGTCGTCCTTGCCGGGCGTGACTCCGGTCCGGGCGTCTTCGCCGCCTATACGAGCGACGGGAAGCACGTTCGCCTCTTTCGCTACGGCGGTGGCTCGGTTGCCGTCGGCTCGAGAGCAGGCACGACTGCGAAGGTGCTCGCAGCCGCGACCGGCCCGGCCGGCCGCATCTGGGTGATGTGGGGAGACGACTCGGGGGGCGGTGTGGCCGTCACGCGCTCCAACAGAGCGATCACGCGCTTCGAGACGATCCAGCAGGTAGCTCTGAACCCGCTCAGCCTGTATCGGCTCGAGGGCGACGGCAGGCTTGGCCCGCTCGACCTTCTCGCAGATGTGATTCCGGGGAAGGGGCCGGCTGTCTCCGGTCTTTACTACGCGCGCGTCCTGCCGGTGTTCTCGACGACCGTCGCCGTGCACGCGGTCAAGAACGGCAAGGGAGTGATCGTCGGCCACGTGCTCACCGTCAGCGTCACCGACGCGGGCGACCCGGTCCCGGGCGCGAAAGTGTCGGCGGGCGGCAAGCAGGCGACGACGGGGAAGAACGGTTCGGCTGCGTTGACGTTCGGCATCTCGACTGTCGGAGCGCTGAAGCTAACCGTCACCGCGCCCGGTTACGCGCTTGGTTCCCAAACCGTCCACATCTGATCGAGGAGGCTCCATGAAGCTCGTTTCCCTACTGGTCGTCGTCCTTGCGTTGGCCGCTGCAACCGCTGCATCTGCCGGGGCGACTCCGTCCGCGCAAACGGGCTCGCGCAGCTTCTGCAGCACCGCCCGCGGCGTGGCACGCAGCATCGTCGACTCGACGACGCTGCCGAGCGGCAGGGTTACGCCCGCTGCACTCAAGACCGCCTACACCAAGGTCGCCGAGGCCGAGCCGTCGTTGCTTGCTACGGCGCCCGCGTCGCTCAAGCCCGATCTGAGGCCGGTGTTCGGCTTCATCAACGTCTTGATCGCCGACTTCAAGAAGGCGAACTGGAAGGTCTCGAACCTCACACCGCAACTGCCGACGCTCGCCGCCCAGGCCGACAGAGTAAGCCCTCACATTCGCAGGGTGCGCGCGTACCTCAACACCACATGCAAGCTGAACGTCTGAGCTTCCCGTTCACGAGGGCGACCGGCGATGTTCTCGAGACGGCTGACGGGCGACGGTCGCTTATCCAGTAGCGAGGATCTGTTCTCTGAGCAACCGGTCGCTCAAATCGTGCGCGTCGCGACGGCCGAAGTTCGTGGTCGTGATCACGACGACGCGCTCGCTCTCGGGGAGCACGTGCACCCGGTTCCCGCCCATGCCGGTCATGAAGAAGCAGGACTCGCCTCCGTACTCGCGGAGCCACCAGAGGTAGCCGTACTCCAGCTCGTCGTCGATGCGCGCGTGTGGGCGGATCGACTCGGCGACCCACTTGGCCGGGATCAGATCCTCGCCGCCGCCGAGGTACAGCTCTCCGAGTCGGAGCAGTGAGCGGCTCGTCAGCTCGAGGCCACCGGCCGCTGAGGTCTCGCCCCTCGGCGTGTAGACCCACTGCGCGCCCACGATGCGGAGCGGAGTGAACAGCTCGCGCTCCGCGAAGTTGGACAGCGGCTCGCCAAGGGCTCGTTCGAGCGCGACGCCCAACGCCACGACGCCCGCGGTGCAGTAGCTGAAGCCCCTCGATCGTCGCAGCGGCAGCCGAAGCCCGAAGCCGAGCCAGTCCTCCTGCGGGTACATGCGCTCCTCGTTCCCGGGAGAGCCGTCGTCCCAGTCATTGCAATCGAGACACGAACTCATCGTCAAGAGGTCACGGAGAATTACCGGCGGCGCCGGTTCGCCAAGCAGCTCCTGGAGCGGCGTCTCGACTCCCGGAACGATGCCTCGGTCGATCGCCATACCGAGCAGCATCCCGACAACGGTTTTCGTGCACGAACGCGTGTTGCGCAGCGTGCTCACGTCACCGCCCAGGTACTCCTCGATCACCACCTCGCCGCCCTGTGAGACGACGACGCTCGTGATCTCTCCGTAATCGTCGAAGCGCGCGGGCTCGGACACCAGCCTTACCCTACGCAGCTCAGGAGCCATTCCGGGACAGTCCCGCCGACACGGTTTGGAACGGCCGGCCAACTGCCTTATCCTTGCCTCACGGTCTTGCGGTCGATCGTCGCAATAGGAGTTGTCTCGCTGGTGTGCGCCTCGGCAGGAACGGCCCATGCCCGTAAACCAATAACGTGGATGACCGGACTCAAGCCGGACGGTTGGGGACAAACCCCTTCAGGGGCTCGGGTCGAACTGAGGCGGCAGTACCCAGGCATCATCCCGACCTCGATCGAGTGTTCAGGGATCCTGATGCGCGGTTATCCGCCGTGGTTATCCAGTTCGGTCGCCGGTCCGAGCCGCGACTGGGACAAGCTTCTTTGCACAGGCTGGACGTGGTCATCGCCACGGTCGGTCTTCTCGCTCGTTTTCGACCAGAAGAGCCGCTCGTCCTGGATCATTTACCGGCTGCGGGGCAGCTCACTCACTGAGTTACGAACAGCGGGTCCGTAGAGGAGCTCGGCCACCCGCACTCCATCACGGATCGCATTGCCCGCCGCTAGGACTGGCTGCCTTCGGGCGGCGTGCCGTCGCGCAGCCAGCGGATGTGCTGCCCGATTTCCGCCACCGGGTCTGACGCTAGATGCCCTGCCTCGCCGTCGATCTTCACGACGCAGCCGGGGACATGAGCCGCCAGCCATTCGCCGTGCGCCGGCGGGACGAGCACGTCGGTTGCGCCATAGCGGACAAGTGTCGGCACCGAGACCTGCGCAACGTCGAACCCCCAGGGCTTCGTAAAGGCCAGCTCGTCGTCGACCCAGCCGCCGACGCCGTGGACGCAACGCTCGTACGTCGACTCACGGATGATCTGCTGGAACTCCGCCTGCTGGAGAGCCTCGCGGTCGGCTTCGCTCAGCTCGAACCCTTCGAGGACGTTCGCCGGATCCTCTGCAACGCGTTCCTCGATCCGGGCCTGCATGACGGTCAACTCGCGGCTGAGAACGTCTTCTCCGGCGAGCGCCCATTCGAACTCCTTCACGTTCTCCGGGTCCATGCCGGCCAGCCAGTCGTCATGCTCGAATCCTTCCGGCCCATAGGGGACGACCCCCACCAGACAGGCCGCCCGGATTACCCGGTCGCCGAGAAGCGCCGCGCAAGCAAGCGCGTGCGGGCCGCCGCCGGAGCCTCCGCCGACCGCGAACCGGTCCCAGCCAAGCTCGTCGGCGATCGCCACCACGTCAGCGACCTCGTCGACGACCCTGCGTCCCGGACGCCGCGACGACTGCCCGTAGCCGGCCCGATCATGCGTCACCCAGCAGACGCCGTGTCCTGCATACACCTCATCGTGCGGCCAGCGCTCCAGCCGACACCCCGGCGTGCCGTGCAGCGACATCACCGGGAACCCGGTCGGGTCGCCCCAAATCGCGTAGGCAAGCCGGCGGCCGTCAGGCGTCTCGAGCGTCCGCAGCGGCTCGGCCATCGGCAGAGACTACGGGCTCATCGAACGACGAACAAGCATCCCGGCTCACTTCGCCAGAGCCCCAGGCCTACCCCATCGTGTCATGGTCGTTCCGACAGGTACGGGCTACCGTGATCTTTGCGAGAGAGCAGCGTGAAGATCCCAGGCCGAACACTGCTCCCGCCTCATCGCACCGTGACGGCCGGGGTCAAGAGAGGAACCAACTTGAAAAAAGGAATCACCCTAGTCGGGGTGCTCGTCGCAATGCTCGCGATCACCTCGGGCGCATTCGCCGCCCATCACTACCTGATCACGTCGTCCAGCCAGATCAAGGACGGCGCAGTCTCGCTCGCCGATCTCTCGCCCGCCGCGCGCAACGCGCTGCAGAGCCAGAGAGGGACCAGCGCAGCCGGCCCGCAGGGGCCTGCGGGCGCACAGGGTCCGAAGGGCAACACGGGCGCGCATGGCCCGCAAGGCCCGCGCGGGTCCGCAGGGTCCCCCAGGCACCTCCGCGCCGACGCTGCTTCGGCTCAGCGGGAACTTCGCCGGCACCAATGCGAGCGTCGCCACGACGCTCGACGGCGTTCAGTTCGGCCCGTACGCGAACGGCGGCCTTGCAGGCGGCTCTGTCCTCTACACGGGAGCGAACGGTCTGACGCTCGCCCAGATCACGCAGCTGTCGTACACCGTCGAGCACTCGACGGCGAACGGCAACGCAATCGGTTCTCCGTACCTGCGGATCTTTCTGGCAGGTGACCACGACGTCATCTTCGATGCGACGCAGTGCGCAACGACCGTGCCGTCCGAGAACGTGTTCCACACCTACGAGGTGACAGTCGGCGCCGTTCGCTATGACGACGACTCCTGCGACGGTGGTGCGCCCGGCCAGCAGGCATGGGCAGATGTTCTCGCACAACACGGCTCGGAAGTCGTCACTGGCATCAAGGTGACGACGGGCTTCACTGGGGGCGACACGCTCTCAGCGCTGCTCCGTTCGCTCAAGGTGAACGGCACGGACTACGTGTTCGGAGCCGCTTAGCCGGCACGGCGACGAGCTCGACTCGTCGGCGTCGCAATGAGTGCGGGGAGGGCGGCTTCGGCCGCCCTCCCCGCACTGCTAAGCGCGCAAGACACCCAATCCGCGCGAACGTCAGAGCGGCTCAAGATAAGTTATCCGGCGTTTCGGCGACGCTTGTGAGACCGGCGGCGTGACAGATCCGTCGTCCATCGACCACACTGTGGGAATGGCAGCAACGGCTGGCGGGCTGACGGTAGGGGGCGACGTCGAGCGTGCCCTCACCGGGTTACTCGTCCCGAGTTACGTGCTCGACACCGCCGGGGTCGTCCGGTGGATCAACCCGGCGGCCGAGCGCCTCCTCGGCGACGTTCGCGGTCGGCACTTCACGTCGGTTGTCGGCCCGGAAGACCGGGCGAGGGCGCGCGAGCTCTTCGCGCGCAAGGTGCTCGGCACGACCGCGGCCACCGAGACAAACGCCGTCTTCGTCTCGACCGACGGAACCCGCCTCGCGCTGGAGGTGAGCGCCGTGCCCCTGATCGGCGGAGAGCGCGTGGTCGGCGTCTTCGGGCTGCTGACCGGCCCGCTCGACGAGGCGGCGAGCCCACCGCCCGCGCACCTGACGCCGAGGCAGGCCGAGGTGCTGGGTCTGCTCGAGCGGGGTCGCTCGACGAAGCAGATCGCGCAGGAGCTCCACCTGAGCACGGAAACGGTCCGGAACCACGTCCGCCATCTGCTGCGCGCCCTGGGGGTGAGGACGCGCCTCGAAGCCGTCGCCGCCGCCCGTCACGGCCCGGCTTCCCACGTCCCCGCAGGTTGACGGCTGTCTGTTCGCCTACCAGGTACCGACTCGGCAGGCGCACTCCGCGGCTACGGCCGGTAAATCGCCGGAGCAGGTCGCCGCAGGAGGTAGGAAGTCACTGAGTGCCTTCGCCGTGGCCGACGATCGCGCCCGGGGGAGACGACTCGTCGAAGCTCGCGAGCGGCATCCGTACGACCGCCGTGCAACTCAGATGGCCGCACTCGCACACGAAATCGAACGGCTCGAGCCCGCTCGCCCCGGCTTCCCTCGCGGTGCGAGACAACGACTCGTTGACGTAACGGCGAACCTGCCGCCCGCCGTCGCGTGCGATGTGGTCGGCGATCGACATCGAATCAGCTGTGAGCGACATCATCCCTCCTCGGAACGGGTTGGGCTTGGTAGGTTGTCGAGTCAATTCCAGGTGACGTAACCTGATACCGGAATCAAAACATACGACTTTATTATCCTCTATGTCAAGCAGAAACGCTCAGTCTGGCTGGCATTTCGTCACAAATCACACGCAGGTTCTGCTCTGCATCTCCGGGAACCCGGATATCCGGCTGAGGGACATCGCGGAACGCGTCGGGATCACGGAGCGGGCGGCGCAGCGGATCGTCGCCGACCTGGTCGCGGAGGGCTACGTGACCCGTCAGCGGACAGGGCGCAGAAACCACTACGCGATCAACCGCGAGAAGGAGATGCGCCATCAGGCGCAGTTCGGATTCGAGATCGGGCCGCTGCTCGACCTGCTGCGCCGTGAGCCCGGTGACGGCTCCGCCGAGCCGGGTCACGCGACGGCGTGACCCGGCCGGTAGCGCTGTCAGCCGGCGTCCTGGGACGGGAAGATGACGGTCGGCACCTCGACCTCGGCCGGGTCGACTCCGCGGAGTGACACATCGACGACGGTCGCGACGACCGCTGCGATCGGCACGGACAGCAGCACGTAGAAGCCGCCGAGCAGGACCCCTGTCACCGACACCGCGATCAGGGTCAGGAGCGGGGAGAGGCCGACTGCACCTCCGAGCACACGCGGGGTGACGAGGTAGTCCTCGGTCAGCCGAATCACGAGCAGTGCCGCGCCCGCGAGCACCGCCGTGTGCCACGACACGGTCAAGCCGGCACCGACGGCCAGAACGAGTGCTGCGAGCGGCCCAACCACCGGAACGATCTCGAGGATCCCCACTGCGATCCCGATCAGCAACCAGTACGGCTCGCCGACGAGCCAGAGCGCGATCGACGCGAGCGTCGAGACGAACGCGATCAAGACGAGCTCGCCTCGCACGAACGCCCCCAGCTTCTGGTCGATCAGCGTCCACGTGTCCCGGAGAGTCTTGCGCCTTGGTCGCGGCAAAAAACTCGCAACCAGGTCGACGGTGCGCTCGCGCTCGAAGATCCAGTAGGCGGCGACCGTGAACGTGAAGAGGATGCCGATCAGCACCTTGAGCGCCTGCTCGCCGGCCGACAGGGCGGGCTGGACGAGCTTGTCGGTGGCGGGGAGGCTGTGCAACCGGCGCGAGAGCACGTCGAGCACCCTGGCCTTGATGCCGACGCCGGACCCAGGATGGTGAGTCTGCGCAGCGTGCAGTGCGGCCTGAACCTGGTCGGTGAGCGTCGGAACGACGAACGACAGGAACAGCCCGATCACCGCGAGCAGGGCGACGTAGTGGAGGAGCAAGCCGACCGGACGCGGGATCCGCCACGAGGCAAGACGATCGATGCCGGGACGCATCGCCGCTGCGATCGTGAAGCCGAGGAGGATCAGCGCGAGGACGACCTTGAGCTGCCACAAGGCGAACGCGATCACGATCACGACGAGAGCCACGATCGTCGCGACAAATGCATGTCGCGCAGTCGCGGCGGTGGTCCACGTTTCCTCGTCCACGCTGCCCTGCGAAAGGACACTCACTGTGCTCGCTTCCGCCCGTCAACGGCTCGCTGAAGCTGAGCCTTGTTCATCGTCGACCGCCCCGGGACGTTCAGCTTCTTGGCTTCACCGTAGAGCTGGTCATAGGTGCGGCCCTTGTCTCGCTTCGTCCCCGAGCGCAGGCCGCCACGCCGTCCGGATGAGATGTCGCGCGTCGAGGTCGAGGAGCTCGTGCGCGACTCACCCGACCGGGCGCGCTCCTTGTTGACCGTCCGGGCGGCGATCTCCTCGGCGCGCGCCTCGGAGGCGCCGCTCCGGCGCTCGCTTTGCTTGATGTGCTCGTACTGACGGGCGCGCTTGGTGCCCTTCTTCACGCCTCTCGGGGGCATCTTGCTACCTCCTCGGTTGTCGTTTCGACGTCCAGTCTCGGCTCCGCGCGGGCAAACAAACGCTTCGCGCTCGCCGGCCTAGCCATCGTCACCCTCGTCCCCTCTGTCGGGGTCGGGACTCGGGATGTCGAGCTCGTCGGGCGGGGGATAGGGCTCCGGGACGGGAACGGGCGCGGGTGGGGTGGCGTCGTCCCCGTCTTCGAGTGACGCCGCCGGCAGCCCGTCGTCATCCGAGACGCCCAGCCACGGCTCCAGCAACTGCTCGATGTCCCTGCACCCGCGGACCCGTTCCAGACGTGCACGCACGCGCCGGTTCTCGACGACGACCAATGACGGGACCGTCTCGGCGCCGAGCTTCTTCGCCAGATCCGGCCGATCGACGCAATTGATGCGCTGCACGACGAACGTCTGATGGTTCTTCCGTCGTTGCAAGACCTGGGCGAGAAATCCTTCGGCCCGGCGCGATGGGCCGGACGTCGGCGAGTAGACGAAGCACAGCAATGGTCGCGCAGTGCCGGTTGTGGTCTCAGCGAGTCGTTTCGACGGCGCAGAAGACCGGTTATGTGCAAGCACGGACATTCAAACCTCCAGAGGGCCGCCTTTTCCCGCCTCGCCCGATCGTTCTCTGTGGTTCTGAAACGGCAAAACGGGAACGGATATCGATGAACACCCGACTGCCTTCACAAGACAGAACGGTCTGGTCATCTATTTCCGGACTTTCATTGCGTCAAACATACGACACGCCATCGGCATCGGCGAAGTGATCGAGCGCCTGGCCGCAGAGCCCGATCGAGCAGCATCGCGCCCTCATCTGACCGAAGCTAGAGGCCCGGGCTCAGCCGTCGACGAGGAGCCCCGAGACGGGGCCAAGCGCGCGCGCCGAGCGTCGCGAGACGTTCGGGAGCCGGACGAGACGGTGCGTCAGCGGACGGCCCGCCGTACGGCGTTCGAGCTGCTCCTTGCTGACGGGCTTCCACACCTCGTCGATCGCCTCGACGGGATCACTCGGTATCTGCTTCTCGGACAGCTCGAGGTGCTCCGCCCAAAGACGGAGGCGAAGCCGCCGGGCGAGCTGCGGGTCTCGGCTCACGATGTTCATCTCGGTGTCGTTGAACAACGAATGCTCGTTCAGATTGGCGGAGCCGACCGTGAGCCACTCGTCGTCGACGATCGCGATCTTGGAGTGGACGTAGATCGGGTCTGCGAGGTCGCCGGCGCGCGCGAAGAGCGTGCAGGCAAGCACACGTCCGCCGTCTCCATCGGCGGAGATCAGATGACCGAGCACGCCGCGTGTGTTGTCGGCGCCGCTGTTCGGTTTCGACGGCAGCAGCAGGACGAGGCGGAAGTCGGGGTGGGGCGGATCAAGGATCTTCCGGTACAGCACGCCTTCGATCTCGGGCGACCAGAGGAACTGGTTCTCGATGTAGATGAAGCGCTGCGCGGATTCGAGCGCGCGCACGTACGACTCGAGAATGGTGAACTCGCCTTTCGGCTTCGCGCCGTAAATGCGCTCGGGCACGGTGCGCACGACCTGGAGCTCCACGTCGCCCGCTGACTCCGACGGGGTGACGGGGGCGAGTTGCTCACCGGTCACCTCATGCCAGCGCATGCGGAAATGCTCCGCAACATCACCGACGGCCGGGCCTTCGATCCGCGCACAGCTGTCGTGCCAGCCGACGTCGGAGCGGGACGGATGGTCGTTCGTGTCGAACCGGTCGCCCGACTCCGAGGTGAGGTCGATCCCGCCGACGAACGCGACGCGGTCGTCGACGATGATCGTCTTCTCGTGATGGCAGTGCATCGGCCGTTCCTTCGCATCCAGAGCGCACTGAATCTTCGTGTGCGTGGTCAGCCGGTCGCGCATCGTCGAGACGTCTCCCCGCGAGGGGCGGAAGAGAGGAAGGGGCGCCCCGGCCCAGGCAAGCACGCGTACGTCGAGCCGCTCTGCCAGTTCCGCGAGGAGGTTCCGGAGGACGAGCGGGTCGCTGCTGCCGCGTTCGAGCGCGAACGACGGGGTGAAGTACCAGCCGGTGATGTGGACGTGCGATTTCGCGCCGCGCAGCGCGTCGACCATCGACGGCAGCGCTTGCGCGCCGTCGATCAGAATCTCGACGCTGTTGCCGGGCCGAGGCGGAAACTCCCCCGCGGCCCACTTGCTCGGCTCGGGCTCGAGCGCGTGTGACCAGCCGATCCGCCCGAGTCGCCTCCGGTGGTGACGGCAGATCTGCTCGGAGATCTGTCCACCCACCCAACACTCGAGCGGATAGGTCATCCGCCGGAACGGATCGAGCCGTCCGGCCACCGTCAAATCCTTCGATACCGCGCGTCGCTGAACGAAAAAAGCGCGAATGCGATCAAGCCCACAGCGACCACGCCGAGCAGGTACGGGCCGTAGGCGGCATGCACGAGCTTGGCCAGCGCGCCGTCGAGGCCGACCGCCTTGTTCGGATTGAAATCGACGGCAGCCTTGATGAGGAAGATCCCGACGAGGCCGAACACGACCATCCGCGCCAGATGCCCGACCGTTCCGAGCCGGCCGATCCACGTCTTCACGGCGGGCGGCATCTCCTCGACCTTCGAGTCGTCGAGGAACTTCTGCGACACGCCACGGTACCCCTGGTAGAGGGCGATACCGACCAGGCCGGCGCCGACGAGCCCGACGATCCAGGCGCCTGCCGGCCAGCCGAGGACACCGGCTGCCGACTTCTTGGGCGATGCGCTGCCCGAGGAGCCGGCCCCGAGGAGGATCTCGACTGCCAGAACGCACATCGCCCCGTAGGCGAGGCCGCTCCCCAGGGCAGCGAGACGGTCGAAGCCTTGATCGGCGCCCTCGGGCCCACGCCCGAGCGCGGCGCGGAACAACCGCCACATCGCGTAGCCCGCGAGACCGATCGCGAGCAGCGTGAGCAGGTACTTGCCGAACGGCTGATGCGCCAACGTGCGCATCGCTCCCTGCTGGTTCGTCAGCTTGCCGCCGTGCCCGATGGCGAGCTTGAACGCGAGGATCCCGATGATCGCGTAGACGGCTCCACGCGCGACGAACCCGGCACGCGAGAGCCACTCGAACGCAGGCGTCTGGACGAAGCCGGCGCCGGCATCCTCCACGGCGCCGACCGCTCCGGTCGATCGTATGTTGCTCATAGCTTGTTCCTCTCTCGATAGACGGGCTTCACGTCGCCGTGGGCGACGGCGAATCGTCGCGGGGGACGCGGACGGTGATGGCGGACGGCTCGACCTTGACCTTGAACGACTTCACCTTCGAGCGATCGCCGCCGTCGAGCTCGTACAGGATCTTCCGGTTCAGCTCGACCTTCACGGTGCGCGCCTTCGTCGTCCGTGCGAACGGCGACTTGCTCGCCGTGCCGACCGCTGCGCGGGCGATGATCCGGCCCCATTCCACGAGTCCCTCGGCCGTGACGACACCGAGCTCCAGCTTTCCGTCGTCGGGTCGCGCATCCTCGAACGCGCTGACCCCGCCGAAGAGCTCGCCCGTGTTCCCGAGCAGGATGCAGCTGGCCTTGCCCTTGTACCAGCCGACGCCGTCGACCTCGATCTTGGCCCGAAACGGCTTCGAGCGCAGGTTCTTCGAGCCCGTCCAGACGTACGCGGCGCGACCGAGCCGCTCCTTCAGCCCCCCTGCGCCGGCGTCCCGGATCATCGCAGCGTCGAAGCCCGCGCCGGCCATCACCGCGAAGCGCTCTCCGTTGAACCGTCCGACGTCGAGCTTGCGGTCGGCACCGCGCAGGCCGATCGACACTGCCTGGCCGATGTGCTTGGTGATGCCGAGGCTGGAAGCGAACAGGTTCGCGGTCCCCGCTGGAATGATCGCCAGCGTCACATCGGAACCGGCGAGCACATCGACGGCCGCGCTGCACCATTCCGTCCCCGCCCCACACGAAGACGAGCTTCGCCCCTTCCGCCACCGCGCGCCGAATCTGTGCCGGCGCCTTGCGGCTCTTCGGGACCTCGACACCAGAACGGCTCGGTAACGCCCTCGGCCTCGAGGATGCGACGAAGCTCCGGCAGTCCACCGCCGAGTGTTTTGCCCGAGTGGGCGACGACGGCAACCTTCATGCTTCACCGCCGTGGCGTCTGTCGTGGACCGCGCCCGCCAGACGGCAGGCGAAGACGACCACGGCCAGTGCTGCGATGCCCACAAGCAGGCCGCCTGCAACGTCGAGCGGATGATGCATGCCGCGGTACATGCGCGACAGTGCGACGAACGCGACCATCGCGACGGCGAACGCCCAGGCGAGCGTGCGGACCGCCCTGTTCTGGAACCTGGATGTGACGAGGAGCGCGAGGCCGCCGTAGACCGCGACCGAGGCCGCGGTATGCCCGGACGGATAGCTGGCGTTGACGGGCAGCTGCTCGAGCCGGACGACGCGCGGCCGATGAACGTGGACGACCAGAGTCGTGATCCGGTAGGTCGCCGCTTCGACGGCGAGTGCGAAGACGACGAAAGCCGCGACGCGCCATTTCCGCAGGACCGCGCAAGCCACCGCGAGCACGGCGACCAGGATCGGCAGCACCACGCCACCCGCGACGATCGAGCCGATCAGCGACGCGTGGGTCCGACCCGGTGTGCGGTGCGCCGCGAGCCAGACGTTGACCCGCTCGTCGGCCGCGCCGATGCCCCAGGCGGGCTCGATCACCCTCGTGATGAGGAGACCGGCTCCGATCGAAGCGGCCGCGATCACCAGGAGCCCGGCGAGCATCGCGATCGTGAAGACGACCGCCGGGTTCGCGTCGAAGCTCGCCGCGAGCCGCCGGGCCGGGCCGTCCGGCCGTGCCTGGAGGACGCCGACACCGCGCTCCTCAGTCGATCCCGCGCTGCGGGTCATGGGAGCAGCGTCGGCTGCAGTGGCTGGTTGAGTTTTGAGAGAGACGATGGGGGCATATCCCCGTCCTTCGCTTCCCGAATCTTCCAAACACACAAATGCCGCTCCTTCTCCTCTTTGCCCTTGCCCTGAGCGCCGGTCTCGCGGTCGGTCTGCTCGCGTGGCGATTTCCGCGCGCAGCCGACCCGACCCGCAGTGCGGCACGAAAAGTCGGCGAATCGGCTGACGCGCATCCCGGTCTGCGGGCGGCGCTTGCTCCTCGCCTCGACCCTGAGGTGGCAACGGGGCTCGCGCTGACGCTCGCCCTGGTGCTCGCGATCGCCGGCGGCGTCCTCTTCGGAGTGCTCGCGTACCTGGTGCGTACGAATGCGCACCTCCTCGGGATCGACCAGAGCGTCGCGAGGTGGGGAAACGCACATGCATCGGCGTTCTCGACGCACGTCCTCAACGGCATCACCCAGCTCGGGAGCATCTACGTCGTGGTCGTGCTGTGCGTGATCCTCGCGATTGCCGAGACCGTGGTGCAGCGCAGCGCCTGGGTGGTGGCCTTCATCGTTGCCGTGATGGCGGGCGAGGAGGTTCTCGTCCTGACCGTGAAGCAGTTGGCCGATCGGGTCAGGCCCTCGTTCAATCCGGTGGCCGCGACGCTCGGGCCGTCATTCCCGAGCGGTCACTCCGCGACGGCGGCTGCGTTCTATGCGACGGCTGCATTGCTGATCGGTCGCCGCCAGGCGCGTCCGCGGCGGGCTGCGCTGATCGGGCTGGCCGCCGGGATCGCCGTCGGTGTGGCGGCGAGCCGCGTGCTGCTGGATGTTCACTGGCTGACCGATGTGATCGCCGGCCTGGCGCTCGGCTGGGCCTGGTTTGCGGTGTGCTCGATTGCGTTCGGCGGACGCATCTTGCGTTTCGGCGCCGGCGCGGAACTGGCGGCCCGGGCTGCGGCGTCGGGCTCGCCCGGGCGCGACGTCGATCCGGAAGAGCGAGCGGCGTAACCGTCCCCGATTGTTCGGGGTGTCCGCCGCCCGCCTTCCGACGGGGTCAGCGCCTGATGATGTTGTGCACCTCGACGACCTCCGGCTCGCCGGGGTCGATGCCCAGCTCGGTGAGGATCGGCGCGAGGCGCTCGCCGAACGCAGCCATCTGCTCGGGTGAGTCCCAGACCTGACTGACGCGATGCTGGTCGCCCGACCCGAAGCAGATCTCGAACTCGAGCCCGTCGGCCGGGAGGACGCCCTCCTCGCGCAGTCGACGTACAGCGTTGTCGTACTGCTCGGCCGTCAAGGACGGGGGAGCGAAGCGGATGAGCGTGCTCAAGGCGAGGCCTCCATGTTGGGGTCGTGCCAACATAGCCCGCTACCGGTTGCTGCGTTGGTATGGCGGTGCGGGGATCCTGGCGACGTGCGAGAGTTCGAGCCGCCGATGAGGACGCCAGGGGGTCGGATGAGAATGTGCGTGGTGCTGTTGTTCGCCGTCGCGGCATGTGTTGCTGCGGGCTCCGTTCATGCGTCGAAGGGCATTCGGTACGGGATTCAGGACGACGCGTGGCTGGAGTTCGGGCCGGGAACGCTCAACCAGCGGCTGGCGACGTTCAAGAGGCTGGGCGTGCCGCTCGTCCGCTTCACGCTCCGCTGGAACGAGATCGCCCTGCGGCGGCCGGCGAACCCGAGCTCGCCGCGCGATCGCGCCTACGACTGGCGTCGACCCGACAGGATTCTGCGCGGCCTCCGCCGGTACGGCCTGAAGCCGGTGCTCACGCTGGTCGGTACGCCGGCCTGGGCGAACGGGGGGCGCGGACCGAACTTCGCGCCTCCGCGACCGCGGGACTTCCGGGCCTTTGCGCACGCCGCCGCCCAGCGCTACCCCTGGGTTCACTACTGGCTGATCTGGAATGAGCCGAACAAGCCGCTCTGGCTCAGACCGACGAAGGCTGCGATCTACGTCCAGCATCTGCTCAACCCCGGGTACGACGCGATCCACGCCGTCCTCCGGCACGCGCAGGTCGGCGGCGGAGTGACGGCGCCTCGCGGCGGGTTGGGGGGCGTTGCGCCCGTGGTGTGGGTTCGCGGCATGGCCGCCGCACACGCGAAGCTCGACGCCTACGCCCACCACCCCTACCCCTCGAGACCAGGCGAGACGCCGTCGAGCGGCGGCTGCAAGAACTGTCCGTCGATCACGATGGCGACGCTTCCGAAGCTCCTCATCCTCGTCAGGCGCGCCTTCGGGCCAAAGCCGATCTGGCTCACCGAGTACGGCTACCAGACGAACCCGCCCGACATGTTCCTCGGCGTTCCGCCCCGGAGGCAGGCGACGATGCTCAGCCTCGCGGCGATGCGCGCCTGGCGGCTGCCGCGGGTCACGATGCTGATCCAGTACCTCTATCGCGACGAGGTCGCGCTCAGCCGCTTCCAGACCGGGCTCCTCTTCGCGAACAGCCGTCCGAAGCCCTCGCTGCAGGGATTCAAGCTGCCGTTCGCGGAGATGAGGCGAGTCGGGTTCCAGACAGTGGTCTGGGGTCAGATTCGCGGCGGCCGGCCGGGCCGCAAGCTCTATCAGCTGGAGGTGCTCCACCGGAACGAATGGAAACTCGTCGGCCGTGCCCGGCTGACGAACAATCAGGGCGTTTTCATCAGGACGATTCGCCTCCAGCGCGGCTCGCTGCTCCGGATCTGGTCGCCGCGCCAGCGCCGGCTCAGCCTCCAGGTGCGGGTCAGGTGAGTCTCAGCGATCGATCATGCGCCGGCCCGAGATGATGAGTGCACGCAACCGATCCTGACTTGGAGGCCAAATTGCAGATCACGAGGAACATCGGCGACACCACGGTGGGGCCGAGCGACTGGTTCACCGGCACCGTGCACATCGACGCCGTCGCCGCTCCGTCCGCCGCCTCGCGCCTGAGTGCGAGCCGCGTTCATTTCACGCCCGGCGCACGAACCGCCTGGCACACACATCCGAACGGCCAGACGATCTACGTGCTCGAAGGCGTCGGCCACGCGCAGCGGCGAGGTGGCCCCGTCGAGGTGATCCGCCCCGGCGACCGCGTGTTCTTCGAGCCCGGGGAGGAGCACTGGCACGGCGCTGCCGCGACGCGTTTGATGACCCACCTGGCGATGCTCGAGGTCGACGACGCGGGAATCCCGGCAAATTGGGGCGACCACGTCACCGACGAGGAGTATGCGAACGCTCCGGCCGTCGACCGCTGACGCGGGCGATCACTTCTCCGAGCCGGTCGGCCCGTACTCGATGTAGCTGAGGAGCGTGGCGCTCAGTCCCAGGTCGAGCGTCACGGACCCTCCGTCGAGTCGGAGACGGTCACCGTCATCGGTGATCTCTGTCTGCCAGTCGTGGAGGTCGACGAAGCGGATCGCGCTCTGCTGCACCCAATGCGCGCGGTCCACGCGCGTGCTGCCGTGGGTGTTGAGATTGAGCTCGAGCGCGAGCTCGTAGTCGATCTCGGACGGCTTCCGGTCACGCAGTCTCTGGAGGTTGAGGTCGATTGCCGCCGCCACCGGCGCGAGCGCCAGGTCGGTCGTGCTTTTCGGATGGAGTGACATGCCGGCAGCTTCGCCGACGTCGTCCCGCGTGGAATCCAGGAGATCACTGAGCCGGGGTGGGGGTTTCCCGCACGGCCGGGGCGGCCGCCGACGCGCGTAGGGTTCGCTGGAGACGAGCCGATGCCCCACGATCACGCAACGACGATCCCCCGCAAGCTGTACGAGCAGGAACTGCTTCGCCTGCAGGGGGAGCTGGTGCAGTTGAAGGAATGGGTGCGAACAACGGGCGAGCGGCTCGTCGTTCTGTTCGAGGGGCGCGACGCGGCCGGCAAGGGCGGGGCGATCAAACGGGTGACGGAGTACCTGAACCCGCGGGCGGCGCGCATCGTGGCGCTGCCCGCGCCGACGGAGCGCGAGCGGAGCCAGTGGTACTTCCAGCGGTACATCGCGCACCTGCCGAGCGCGGGGGAGATGGTCATCTTCGACCGCAGCTGGTACAACCGCGCCGGCGTCGAGCACGTGATGGGCTTCTGCACGCCCGCGGAGTACCGGCTGTTTCTCGAGCAGTGCCCGATCTTCGAACGTCTGTTGGTCGAGGACGGGATCCGGCTGGTCAAGTACTGGTTCTCCGTCAGCGACGAGGAGCAGGAGCGGCGGTTCCGCTCACGGCTCGAGGACCCGCTGCGCCGTTGGAAGCTGTCGCCGCTCGATCTGGAGTCGCGCGCGCGCTGGGTCGACTACTCGCGGGCGAAGGACGAGATGTTCGTCCACACCGACGTCGACGAGGCCCCGTGGTACGTGGTCGAGGGTGACGACAAGCGCCGCGCCCGCCTCAACTGCATCGCCCACCTGCTGTCGATCGTGCCCTACCAGGACGTGCTGGAGACCCCGGTCGAGTTGCCGCCGCGCCCGCCGGAAAGCGACTACGAGCGGCCGCCGCGCGACCTCTATCGCTACGTCCCGGACCACGCCGCGACCTTGTTGGCCTGACGGGGCTACGGAACGATGTTGTGGTTGTGGCGGAAGACGTTCTGCGGGTCGAAGCGCCGCTTCAATTCGACGAGGCGGTCGTAGTTCGGCCCGTAGGCAGCGCGCACTGCGTCGTCCTGATCGTCGCCGAGGTAGTTGAGCCAGCGGCCCTCCGTCAGGTGAGGAGCAAGCGCCGCGTGCGTCTCCCGTGTCCAGGCGATGTTGGCTTCGGTGTCGGCGGGGTCGGTCCAGACAGACGGCAGGAGCAGGTTCCAGCCTTCCTCACGGTGCGGGACGGCGGTGTCGGTGACGCCGACACGGCAGACCGCACCGTGGAACTGCTCCAGTAGCACCGCGCTCATCGTCGACGGAACGGTCGCGAACCGTTCCACGGCCGTGTCGATCAAGCCGTCGGGCAACCCGCTCGTGAAGCTCGAGAGCCAGTAGTTGAGCGAGCCTGTCGGATAGTTCGCGTCGAGCACCGTGTTCATGACCTGGTACGGCATCGGCCCGACCTCGACCGCGAGCGGTGAGCCCCAGTTCTTGAACGGTGCGAGCTCTCGCTCCGCCTCTTCAGGGGTTCCGGTGTGGAAGACGACCATCGCCGACAGCTTGTGCCCCGAGCCGTCCGGCGCATGCACCAACCCTGCGAAGACGGTGAGGTCGTCCGATACAGACGCGAGCGCCTCGCGGTAGAACCGGAGCAGGTCGCCCGCGGCGTCGATCGGATGGGCGATCAGCCCCCCGGTGATCATCTGCAGCGGGTAGAGCCGGTATTCGAACGACGCCGCGATGCCGAAGTTGCCGCCGCCGCCGCGAAGCGCCCAGAACAAATCCGGGTCCGACTCAGCCGTCACGTCGCGCACATCGCCTTCGGCCGTCACGAGCTCGACCGCGTTCACGTTGTCGGCCGCCAGCCCGTACTTCGCCATCAGCCAGCCGAGACCGCCGCCGAGCGTCAGCCCGGCGATGCCGGTGGTCGAGATCGCGCCACCTGTGACGGCAAGCCCGTGGGCGGCCGTCTCGCGATTCAACTCGCGCCAGAGCACACCGCCCTGCGCCCGTACGGTACGCGCGCCCTGGTCGACGTAGACCCCCTTCATCGGGCTCAGATCGATCATCAGCGCCCCGTCGACCACGGCACGTCCGGCAACGTTGTGACCGCCGCCGCGCACACAGATGTCGAGGCCCTCCGCGCGCGCGAACCGAACCGCATCCGCGATGTCGGCGGTGCTCTGGCAACGCGCGATCAGCGCCGGGTTGCGGTCGATCAATCCGTTGTGGACTCGGCGTGCTTCCTCGTAGCCGCCGTCGCCCGGCGCCAGGAGAGTCCCGGAAACGGAACCTCTCAGCGCGTCGAGCCGGTCGGCATCCATGCCTGCCGTGGTTGCCATCTCGGCCTCCTTCTCGTCGGATTCGCGCGAGTCTAGAAGCCCGCCGTGCGACCCGCAACGAAGGGCCTCCCTCGGTCGAGGGATGCCGCCCTCGCTCGCCGGCGGCACCCGCGAGTGAATTGCCGCAAACTGCGGGTTCGTTTACAAACTCCGGTCTTGAACGTGCTCCGCGCCATCGCTACGTTGCTGAATGCACCGAGCGCGGAGCGTTAGTAGACCGAAGCCGTTCCTGAGGGCCATAGGCGCAAGCCGAAGGTTTGTGGGGGCGGTGGACGAAAACGCCACCGGCTCGGTGAATTTTTGCCCTGATACGCCCCGGGGAGACCGCGTGCGGAGCGCAGGGCTGTTATCAACATCGAAGACCGGTTTCCGCGTGCTCGCAGGGACTGGTGGTGGTGCATTGTGGAAAAGCTGTTGACAGTCTCGCTCGCTCCCGCCGTTATGAAGGCCTCTTGAGCCTCCCCCAGCAGCGCCTCGACGAGGCGAAGGTGGAGACGCTCCGGAGCTGGGGCGAAGGGCTGCAGACCGACCCGCGAGAGGAGGTGCGTGCGGCCGGGCGGGCGATCACCATGCTCGTCGAGGAGATCGAGCGCCTGAACATCGACCTGTGGCACGCCCGTACGGATGCGCGGCCTGCGGCGGCCGAAGAGGCCACCGGGGCGGTCGCAAACCTGAGCCGCCCGCTCCCGCCGCCGCTTCCCGCCTACTGACGGCCTTGCATCGCCCGGTTCGGCTGTGGATGATCGGCTGAACTCGAGGAGGACACGTGCCACACAACTTCGTGAAGATCAACGCGATGACACCGAATCCGGGTCTGCGGACACGCGAGAAGGTCGAATCGGTCTGCAAGAGTCATCATGGGAAGTTCGAGAACCTCTGGTTCGACGGTGCCAACAATCCCACCTACGCCTACGTGCTGGTGAAGGACGGCGACCTCGACGGGATCCTGCACGACCTGCATGGGCTGGAGGTCATCGAACTGTTCGAAGCGCCCTAGCGCGCGGCTAGTCGGCGAGCGCGAGTGCGATCGCCCGGTCGAGATCGAAGTCCGCCATACCGACCGACGGGCCCAGGCCCGCGAGGGCCGCTCGGTCTTCGGCGACGAGCGCGTCGTCCGGATCGTGCTCGATGCCCATGCTGTCTCGAAGCGCCTGCGCGGCTTCGAACAGCGCTCGCGCGCGGTCATGGTCGGCCGATCGATACGCCACGGCCGCAAGTCCGTTCAGGCTGAAGACCAAGCCGTGGAGATAGCCGAGCCTGTGCGCGACGCGGGTTGCGGCGGTCAGCGGCGGACGCGCCTCGGTCAGCCGGCCGAGCCCGAGGTGGGCGTACCCTTCGATCGCGAGTGCAAGCGCCTCGCCCTGCCCGTTGCCGACCTCGTTCTGGATCGTGCGACTCTCCACGGCGAGCGGCAGGGCCTCGCCGGGTGAGTTCGAGCGCAGATAGGTGTTGGCGAGATCGCCCAGGACACCGCCGAGGCCGAAGCGTTCGCCGCTGCGGCGGAAGACGGCCGCGGCGCCCTCGTAGAGGGCGATCGCCTCGCTCCACGCGCCCGCGTCCGCGGCGACGTGCCCGAGTGCGCTCAGGCTGCGAGCCTCACCAAGTTGCTGCCCCTCCGCCCGGAATCGGTCGAGTGCGTCCTGGAACACGGCGCGACCGCGCGCGGTGTCGCCCCGTGAGATGACGATCGCGCCCAGCTGGTACTGGAGCTCGGCGTGCTCGAGCGGGGTGGGGCTGAGCCCGAGGGCCCGCTCGATCGCTCGTTGCCCCTCCTCGTAGCGTCCCCGTACGAGCCAGAAGCGCCAGAGTGCGATCGTCAAGCGCGCCACGTCCTCCGGTGCTTCGAGCGCGAACCAGTCGAGTGCCGCCAGGAAGTTGCCGTAGTCGGCGCCGATCGCGGCGAGCCACTCCTGCGCGTCGTGTCCCGTCAGTTTCGGCGCTGCCTGCTCGGCTGCCGAGAGGTAGTACTGCGCGTGGCGGGTCGGCAGCCTCATCGCCTCTTCGACCGGCAGCCGCCCACGAGCGAACTCGCGAATCGTCTCGAGCACGAGGAAGCGGCTGTCGCCGCGGGCCTTGAGGAGACTCGCCTCGGTGAGCGTCGTCAGGGTCTCCAGGTCGGCGTCGGCGACGGAGTCGGCAGCCTCGATGCCGAAGGAGCCTGCAAAGATCGACAGCCGTAGAAACACGTCCTGCACCTCCGGGTCGAGCAGGTCGTAGCTCCACGCGATCGTCGCCTCCAGCGTCCGCTGTCGTTCGGGCAGGTCGGCAGGCCCGCGGGTGAGCAGCGACAGCCTCGAATCGAGGCGATGGAGGAGAGCAGCCGGGTCGAGCAGCCTCAACCGTGCCGCTGCGAGCTCGAGTGCGAGCGGAAGACAGTCCAGCCGGCGGCAGATCTCCTCCACCTCAGGTGACGGCTCAGCGCTTCTGCGAACGCTGTTGGCGCGGTCGAGGAACAGCTCGACGGCGGCGAGCTGGGGCAGAGGATCGAGCGGATACTCGACCTCCATCGAGACGTGCAACGGGATCCGGCTCGTCACGAGCAGCGTCGGCCCGGGCGAGCTCGCGAGGAACCCGGCGATGGCCGGGGCTGCCGCGCGAAGGTGCTCGAAGTTGTCGAGGACGAGGAGCGAGCGCTGGTCGGCATTGTCGGCCTCCGAGAGGCCGAGCGCCTGCAGGGCGACCGGCAGCACGAGGTCCGCATCGGTCAAGGCTGCGAGCGGGACGAAATGCACCCCGTCGGGAAACTCGTCCAGGAGCTCCGCAGCGATCTGCAGTGCGAGACGTGTCTTGCCCGTGCCGCCGGTGCCGGTGATGGTCACCAGCCTGACGCGCCTGAGCAGGTCCTCGACCTCGAGCTGCTCGACCATGCGTCCGACGAGCGGATGCGCCACCTCGGGCAGGTTCGATCTGTTGAGGCTCCGGAGCGGCGGAAACGAGCCGAGCCCCAGCTGGTAGATGCGCTCCGAGCGGGTCAGGTCCTTCAGGCGGTGCTCGCCGAGATCGACGATCTCGTCCTCGTCCACGAGCAGGTCGCGTGTCGCGTGCGACAGGAGAATCTGCCCGCCGTGGCCGGCGGCGGCGATCCGAGCGGCGCGGTGCACGTCCATGCCGACGTAGCCCTCCTCCGTCAGCAGCGGCTCGCCCGTGTGGATGCCCATCCGCACACGGATGCCGTGCTCCTGCAGAAGAGCCTGCGCGCCGCGGGCAGCGGCCGCCGCATCGCCCGCCCGGCTGAAGGCGACGAAGAAGGAGTCGCCCTGGGTGTCGATCTCGACGCCGTCATGCGACTCCCAGGCCCGGCGCAAGGCCGTGCGGTGAAGCTCCAGCTGAGTGGCGTACGCCGCCGCACCGAGCTCGCCGAGCAGCGACGTCGAGCCTTCGACGTCCGTGAAGAGAAAGGTGACCGTGCCAGAAGGCCGAGGCCGCATGAGCAGAGGATCTCCTCATTGCGCGACCCTGGCAAGCACACCGGGGATCGTTACGTCGGCAGGGAGGGCTCCGAGTCCGCGGTGGAGCGCGTGAGTGCGCGCGGACTGAGCCGTTCGACGCGATCGAGCCACGGCGTTGCCTGCAGACGCTCGAACGTCGTGGCGGCTGCTGTGAGCAGCGGCTCGGCCTCCGGCTCACGATCGGCCGCCAGAAGGCGAGCTGCTGCCTCGAAGCGGGTGAGCGCCAGGAAGAACGGCAGCTCGAGGTCGGCGAACACCCTCTCAGCAATCCGAAACTCGGCCTCGGCTTCGGCCTCGGGCAGGTAGGCGCGGAAGCGCGCTCGGGTCGCACGAATCGTCGGTGTCACCTGGCCGGGCCGGAGGACGTCGAGTTGAGCGAGGAGGGTGCGCAGCCGCTCGAGCTCGCCGCGCTCGGCGGCTACCTCGAGCGCCTCGAAGAGGGTGTACTTTCGCGGCCCGGCGAGATCCATGCCCAGGCCCAGGGCCAACGCGCGGTCGCTCGCAGCCAGGGCACCGTCGAGGTCCCCTTCGGCACGCAGGAGGCACGACTCGACCATGGCGTAGCCGCCTGAGAAATCGGCGTTCTCCGACTGCGAGATGCTCGCGTCCTCGACGAGGATCTCTCTCGCGCGGTGGAGCTCTCCACGTGCAGCGAGGATGCGAACCACTTGCAGCCGAAGGCCGCGCGCGAACTCGTTCGTCGCAAGCTCATCCGCCTCGACGCCACGGGCGAGCGCCTCGTCCCAGCGACCGAGCATGTCGAGCGTGCCGATCGACCCCGCCACGAAGTTCGCCTCCCAGTTCCGGTGCCCGACGCGCCGCGCAAGCTCGAGCGCACGCTCCATGTTGGTGAGGTTTGCCTTCCAATCGTCGACCGACCACAACAGGACCGACAGGTTGTTGTAGGCGCGGAGCGCCGCCGAGTGGAGCTCCTGCGCGAGCGCGATCTCGAGGGCTCCTTCGAGGAGGATCCGCGATTCGCGCAGACGGCCGTGCTGGATCGCCAGCACCGATTTGCTGTTCAGGGCCTGAACGAACGTCTCCGGCAGATCGAGCAGCTCGGCGAGCGTCAGTGCGCGCTCCAGGTACGGAGCGGCGCGTTCCGGCTCGCCGGCGAAGATCAGGAAGCGGCCAAGCTGGCCCGCGATCTCCGCGAGCACCGCATCGGGCTCCCCAGCCTCGAGCTCCGCGATCACGGGTTCGAGCCGTGCGACCGCCTGCGGCGGGTGGCCGTCCTCGAAGTCGAGCGTCGCGAGCAGCGAGACGACACCGGCGGTCGCTCGCACATCTCCGAGCGCGGTGAAGGCCGTCTGCGCCTCGTCGAGCAACGCCTTCGCCGCGCCGGGCTGCGACGCGCTGTAGGCCATCTCTCCGGCTCTGGCGATCAGGCGGGCGCGGACATCGTCCGCGGCGGCGAGCCTCGCGGCCTGCTCGAAATAGCGCTTGGCCTCGGCGGCGGCTCCGAGCGACGCCGCACGCTCGCCGGCCAGCAGCAGCGCCCCCGCAGCGCGAGCTTGCAGATCCTCCGCGTCGGCAGCATCGGGCGAGGCCTCGAAGGCAGCGAGCAGGTGGGCGGCGATCACCTCGGCCAGTTCGTCCTCGGCTCCCGACGAGCTCAGAAAATCGGCCGCGGCGAGATGCAGCTGCTTGCGCTGCTGCCTGGCCAGCGTGTCGTAGGCGACCCGTCGTACGAGATCCTGAAGGAAGCCGTACTGACCGTGCTCCGGAGCTCTGGCGTCGGCGTGGAGCGAGAGCACCTCTTTCCGCACGAGCGCGGCGAGCAGCGGTTCGAGCTCGGGCTCCGACAATCCGGAGAGGCTGGCGAGCGACGTGCGTGTGAAGGTCTTGCCGAGCACGGACGCCACCTGGAGCAGTCGCCGGTCGGTGTCGCTCAGGCCGTCCAGCCGCGCAGCGATCAGCGCCTGCAGTGTCTCGGGCACCTCGAGCGTCTCCAGCTCGCCGGTCGGGAGATAGAGATCGCCGGACCGCTCGAGCGCGCCGCGGTCCAGCAGCATCCGCACCGTCTCGACCGCGTAGAGGGGGACGCCTTCGGCGCGGGCGAGGATCTGGGCGAGCAGCCCGCCCGGCAAGCCGGGAACGAGCCCGGCGAGCAGCTCGGTCATTGCGCTCTCGGAGAGCGGTTCGAGGTAGATCGACGTGAAGTTCCGCTGCGCAGCGCCCCAGTCGGGCCGCCGCTCGTGCAGTTCCGGCCGTGAGAGGGTGATCACGTAGACGGGGTGGTTGCGCGCCCATTCGAGCAGGTACTCGATGAAGTCGAGCAGCGAGGCGTCCGCCCACTGCAAGTCCTCGAAGAGCAGGACAACAGGGTTCGAGTCGGCGAGGCGCTCGAAGAACAGACGCCAGGCGGCGAACAGGTCCTGCCGGTCGCTCGATTCGCGGTCCGCGAGGCCAAGCAGCTGGGCGAGGCGAGGCTCGACGAAGCGGCGCTCGTCGTCGTCGAGCAGCTGCTCGCGGAGCGTTTCACGCAGCTTGGTCAGAGCGGCCTCGACAGGCTCGTCCTCGGAGATGCGGCAGCGCATCCGCACCATGTCGGCAAGGGCCCAGTACGCAACGCCGTCGCCGTATGCAAGGCAGCGGCCGCGGTGCCACCAGATCTGCTCGACGATCCCGTCGAAGTACTTGTAGAACTCCCAGCCGAGCCGCGACTTGCCGATGCCGGCGATCCCGGTCACCGAGACGAGGTGCGCCCGCCGCTCGTCTGCGCAGGCATGGAAGAGCTCCTTGATCCGGCGCAGCTCGCGGTCACGGCCGACGAACGGCGCTTCGAGCCCCTGCGACCGGAGCTGACCGCCCACGCCTGAGACGACGCGCAGTGCACGCCAGAGCGGCAGCGCCTCGGCCTTCCCTTTCAGGACATGCTCGCCTGCCGAGTCATAGGCGACCGAGCGCTCGGTGGCGCGTCGCGTCGACTCGCCCACGTAGACCGATCCAGGCTCAGCGGCCGACTGGATTCGGGAAGCGGTGTTGACCAGATCTCCCGCGACCATGCCTTCGCTCTTCGCCCCGATCGTCACCGCGGCTTCGCCGGTCAATACGCCGGCCCGCGCGCGAAGTGGCGCCCCGAGCTCGTCGCCGAGCGCCGAGACGGCGGCGACGAGGTCCAGCGCGGCCCGAACCGCGCGCTCGGCGTCGTCCTCGGTTGCCGTCGGCGCGCCCCACACGGCCATCACCGCATCGCCGATGAACTTCTCGACCGTGCCGCCGTAGAGCGTAATCAGGCGTCGGGAGTTGTCGAAGTAGCGGGAGAGGATCTCGCGGACGTCCTCCGGATCGCGAGACTCGGAGAGCGTCGTGAAGCCGACGAGGTCGGCGAACAAGACGGAGACGAGCCGGCGCTCGGCGGCCGGGGGTGCCGCAACCGTTTGAGCGGACGCTTCCGGGGCGGCCGTCGCGCCGACCTCATCGAGCGGGTGGGCGCACGCGCCGCAGAACCGCATGCCCGGCTCGTTCGCGGCGCCGCAGGCGGGACACGCCAGCTCGAGCGGCGCGGCGCACGCCCCGCAGAATCGACGACCCGCGCTGTTCTGTGTTCCGCAGTTCGGGCAAGTCATCGAGCAGAAGCCTACTGCGACGGCCGTTCACCAGTTCGTTCCGGCGCGTCCCCCGCCCGTTCACCAAACCTCTACCCGGCCCGGTGTAGGTTCGTGCGCGATGGAGACTGAACGGCTCGCGGCGATCCCTTTGTTCGGCGACCTGGACCGCGCAGATCTCGAGGCGGTTGCCGCCGCGGCCACCGAGGTCGAGGCAGGCGAGGGACAAACTCTGGTCACGGAGGGCGATTTCGGCCATGCGCTGTACGCGATCGAGAGCGGCACAGCGGACGTCAATGCCAACGGCACAACAGTGGTCAGCCTCGGGCCGGGCGACGTGTTCGGCGAGATGGCAGTCCTCGCGTCCGGCCGCCGCACGGCGTCCGTTGTCGCAACTTCTCCGATGCGGTTGATTGCGCTCTTCAAGCCTGCCGTCTGGGCCCTCGAGCGCAAGGCCCCGGAAGCGGTGGAGCGGCTGCGTGCATTGATCGCGGAGCGCCGCGCCTCGGATCTATAGAGCGTTCGCGTTGGCGGCGTCGAGGCGCGCGAACACGATGCTGTCCGCATGCCCACGGGCACGTGCGTGGCCGCCGACTGCAGCCAGGAATGCGTCGCGGTCGAGCCGCCAGAGGACAGCGTCGCCGCCCGCCCTGACCGTCGCGGTGCGTGGAATGTCGTGGAGCAGGGCGATCTCCCCGACGAACGCGGGCGCCGTCTCACGTTTCACGCCTTCCGGCAGGTCGATCTCGAGCGTGCCCTGGTCGAGGATGTAGAACGAGTCGCCGTGATCGCCGCGGCTGAAGAGCGCGCTGCCGCTCGTCAGTTCGATCCGGCTCATCTGTCCGGCGAGATATTCGATCATCTGAAGCGGCAGGAGCGTGAGGAACGGAACGGTGCGGATCGCTGCAATCTGGTCCAGCGGGATGTGAGCTGCGTCGTCGATCACGCTGAGCCGTCCGCGCGTGACGAGTGCGAGGAACGGGAGGACCACTCCTACGGTCAGAAGCGCGCCGCGGGTGCCGAGCCACGTGATGAGCGCGGGGGCGGTGAGTGCGCCGAGTGCGAGCGACGCGACGATCGAGCTTTCGAGCACGCCGAAGATCCGGCCTGCGACCTCGGGGACGGCCGTGCGCTGGATCAAGGTCATGGTCGAGATGTCGACCAGCGTGTTCCCGACCCCGAGCACGGCGAGCGCGATCACCGCGACGAACGAGTAGGGGAGTGCGCCGACGACGATCAGCGGCACGCCCCAAAGGACGAGACCCAGAGCGAGGCCGCGGCCGAGTCGTGAGCGAGAGACGAGTGTGAGTGCGACGGCGGCCCCTGCGATCGCACCGACACCGCAGGCCGACTGGAGGACGCCGACGCCGGCGTTCCCGATGTCGAGCAGATCGATCGCGGTGGCGACGATCAGGACGCCGAGCGCGCCCGCGACGAAGCACTGAGCGTCGTAGAGGCCGATCAGGAGTCGCAGGCGCGGCTCGTGGGCGATCGTGCGGAAGCCTGCGAGCAACGAACGCAGGCCGCCGGTCTCGCCGCCGTCCTCCTCGGTCTCGGACGTTTCTGCTGGGCGGCGCGCGCCGGAGGAGATCCGCACGACGAAGAGCGCGCTCCATGCGAACGTCGCTGCGATCACGGTGAAGGAGGCCGTGTAGCCCGAGAAGGCGATCAGGAACGCACCGAGCGCCGGTCCGGCGAACACGCCGACGCTGTCGAACGTGCTCGCCGCAACGTTCGCGGCGGTCAACTCCTGCGGAGACCGGGCGACGAGCGGGACGAGCGACGCCTCGGCCGGACGGAAGACGGCGCCGGAGACGGAGGCCCCGACCGCGAGGGCGTAGACGGCGATCGTCGGCGATCCACTCGAGACCAGCACCGCGATGCCCGCGGAACAGCCGATGCGGCCGGCGTCGGAGGCGAGCATCACGCGTTCTCGACGGAACCGATCGGCGAGCGACGCGGCAAACGGTGCGACCGCGGCCGCTGCGGCCTGCCGAACGGCGGTGACGATGCCGACCGCGGCCACGCCTCCGTGGTGGAAGGCGAAGATCGCGATCGCAACCGAGAATGCGTAGTTCCCGATCGCCGACCCGGCGAACGCGAGCTCGATCCGGCGCAGGTTCGGGTTGGCGAAGACGCGGCGCACCGCGCCCAGGGACTCCGAGAATTGGCCGCCCAGCCCCACCGGCGGACAATTGCATCCAATGCGACTCTATGGAAGGGTGAGGGAAGATTTCTCTCCCCGCGACCGTCTAGTAGGTGTCATCCGCGATTGAGCGGGTTCAAAGTTCCAGGAGGAGGCTTCTAATGTCTGAGGATCGCAACCGTCTGGCAAAGAACGACGACCGCGAGCAGGCTGACGACGACGTCGAGGCGCACCGCCTCGCGAAGGACCCGACCATCGAAGAGAACAGCGACGACAGCGACGACGTCGAGGCGCATCGCCTCGCGTAAGTCAAAGAGTCTGCGGTTTTGACGATCGAGAGCCCCGCCAGCGCGGGGCTCTCTCGTTTTCGGAATCAGTGCCGGCTGCCGAGAAGCTCGGTCAGGCTGCGCAGCAGAGCGTCGGCCGAGTCCCTGGGGCCGCCCTCGAGGCGGTCGAGCGCGCCAGCGAGACCGGCGACGAGGGATGCGTCGGCATCACCGGCGAGGGCGGCCCTGGCGCTCCGCGCCGTCATCAGCAGCGACAGTGCGATCGCGGCCTGGCCCGCGAAGAGTCCCAGCAGTTCCATCTCCCGGAGTGAGAAGCGGGCGTCCGAGGGTCGGTCGAGCACCTGGAGCACGCCGAGCACGCGTTCCTCGTCGAGCAGCGGGACGGCCATGATTCCCTTGGGCACGTAACCGCTCCGCTCGGCGATGTCGCGCGCGAAGCGAGGGTCGGCCTGCACGTCCTCGAGGACGAGCGGCGTCTGGGAGGAGGCGACCCAGCCGGCGATCCCGGTCGAGGACGGGAACCGCTGACCGATCAGGAACTGCTCCTCTTCGCTCGCAACGGCGGCGAAGACGAGCTCGTCCGTCTCCTCGTCGAGCAGGAAGATCGACGAGCCCTGCGCGCCGAAGATCGCACGAGCGACCTCGACGATCGAGCGCAAAAGACGCGTGAAGTCCTCTTCGGAGGCCATGACACCTGCGGCAACGGCGGCGTAGAGACGATCAGGCATGGCTCTCCTTGACGTTTTGGGAGGTCAGGTGCAGCACCGTCTTCAGCTGAAACGGTGTGAGGCCGGGATGCTTGCCGAGGATCAGCGAGGCGATGCCCGAGATGCAGGGCGTTGCGAAGCTGTTGCCCGAAGCCCGGATCGTGGTGCCGCCGAGCCACGCGACGTCGACGTCGACTCCGCGCGCGAAGAACTCGACCGGCGGATCGGGATTGGCGTAGTAGACCAGGGAGTCGTCCTCTTCGTGGCTGCCCACGGAGATCACGGACGAGAAGCGCCATGGAAACGAATCGACGGGCATGTTGTGGGCAGCGGCGACGAGGACCGTTCGGCGGAAGTACGCGGTGTCGGCGAGCTCGTGCAGGTGGTCGCCGAGCTCCCGCTTGGTGGTCGAGAGGCTCATGTTGATCACGTCGTAACCTTGCTCGATCGCCCAACGCAGCCCGGCGAGCAGGATCTTTCCGGAGCCCTTGAATCCGGCCCCGAGAACCCGCACCGAGTAGATCTCGACCGCCGGGGCGATCGACCGCACGATGCCTGCGCACGCCGTTCCATGCCCGCACAGGTCACCCTCGGTGTCCTCGTCGGCGATGGGCCGGCCTTCCGGGTCGAGTGAGATCACCACTGCCCCCGACACGTCACCCACCAGCGGGTGGCCCTCTTCGACTCCGCTGTCGAGGATGCACACCTTGATCCCTTCGCCCGACGATCCGCCGAACGCCCACTCGGCATCGACGCGTTCCGGCAGCGGGTTGGCGATCCCGATCTCGGTCGCCGCCGCACTGGTCAGCGACCAGGCCGGCATCGGCTCCCGCCGGACGGCCTCCTCGTTGCCGCCTGTCATCGCGGCATGCTAGATCCCGCCGGCGAGCTGCGCGACAACCTCGGCCGCGGTTGTCGCCGCGCTGCGTGCCGCGACGACGTCGCCTTCGTTGTCGTCGGCGAGGAGATTGACGGCGACGAGAGCGGCGGCGGCCTGCGCCGCGCCCGCGGCGAGGATGGCTGCGGCCGCGACGTCGGCGGTGAAGTCGGGCTCCACCGACCCGTGCTCGGCGGCGGCGAGCTGCGCGACGTCGGCGCAGGTCTCGGCGATCCCGGTGGGCACGACCGACGCGTTGCGCAACGCCTGTCCGAGCGCGAAATCGCGCCCCGCGGCCGGCGCGGGAGCGGCCCGGGACTGGAGAGCCGCGCGGGCCTCGCCGAGGACCTCGGCATCGGCTCGGGCGAGTCGGAGCAGGCGGTCCTGCAGCGAGATTGCCTGCGCCGCGGAGGCCGGTCTCGAGGCAGCGCGGGCTGCCTTGCAGACGATCGCGGCGGCGAGCGCTCCCGTCAGGGCCGCGGCGGAGCCGGCTGCTGCCGGCTCGTCGACCGAGGCGAGAGCGGCGATCAGCTCGTCGGCGGAGCGCTCGGCCGATTCGAGATTCAACTCGGCTTCAGGATCCCAGCCGGCGCCGAGCTTCGGCGAGGCTGCGCGGGGTGGGCTCGATGCCCGACTCGGCGAGCGCCGACTCGAGGTCGGACACGAGACGGGCGCGCAACTCGGCATCCTGCTCCGCCCGGGCCACCAGGTCGTCCAGGCCGGCGTGGAGTCGCGGAAGCTCCTGCGCTGCTTCGACCCAGCCCCCCGGCGCCGGCTGCATGACGGCAATCAGGCGTGCCAGTTCTTCGATTGTCTCGTTGCTTCTCATCGAATCACCCGTCTACAGGACGGTCGGGGTGGCCGGGATCTTCCAACTGAAGCTTCAATTTCTCCAGGCAGCGTGAAATGCGGCTCGCAATCGTTCCTGCGGCAAGATCGAGCTCGGCACCGATCGTCCGGTAGCTCTGATCGCGGGCGAAGAACCGGTCGAGCAGCTCGTGACACGGCTCCCCGAGCGCGTTGAGCGCCTGTTGGACGTCGAAGGCCTGTTCGACGTCGTGGAGATTGTCGGACGGGTCGGCGACATCGACGTCCGGCTCGGCGTCTTCCTCGCGCGTGCTGCGGAGCCTGTCGATGCAGCACCTCCGTGTGAGCTGGCCGATCCATGGCCGGATCGCGCCGTCGTCGCGCAAGCGCCCCAGCCGCTCGTGCGTCTTCGCGAACACATCCTGGAACACGTCCTCGGCGTCCTGCGGCGAGAGACGGAAGCCGCGGACACAGATGGCATAGACGTACCGCGAGAACCGCTCGACGAGCACCGCCCACGCTTCGGAGTCGCCGCCGCGGCAGCGGGCGACCAGGTGCTCGTCACTGAGGTCCTGAACCGGCGTCACGCGCCGATCCTAGTCGCCTCCGCGCCGATCCTCAGCTTCGCTGTTCGAGCTCGCGGGTGCGTTTTGCCATCGCCTGCAGCAGCGGCCAGGCGATCGACGCATTCTCCTCGACGAGCGGCCGGAACTGCCATTGCGTGAGGCCGTACATCTTGCCGTCGCTCTTCGCGGTGACCGTCGCCGTGCGGAGACCCGCGTCGAGGAGCGCGATCTCGCCAAACCAGTCCCCGGCTCCGAGCGTGCGCCGCTCCTCGCCTTCAACGGTCACGACCGCCTCGCCCGACTCGATCACGAAGAACCCGACGCCGCCGCTGCCCTCGACCGCGAGCTCCTGGTCCGGGACGAACGCCCGGTCGATGAACGTCTCCGACAGCCTCTTGAGGCTCTTGTTGTCCAGGCCCTGGAACAGAGGAACTTGCTTCAGCAGTTCGATGGGCGCAGCCATGGCGCGATCCTAATCGATCCTGTCCGGCGGTGTGTCAACCGATCTCGATCTCGAGGCCCTCGTGGCCGAGCGAGAGATCGTCGTGCCCGGAGGCAGTTTGCGCCTCTGCCAGCATCTCTTCGAGCTGCGTGTCCGCGTGCGCGGGATCGTGGTGGACCATCACGGCGCGCCGCGGAGCGGCGGCGCGAAGATACGTCGCGAAGTCGCTCAATGAGGTGTGGCCCCACCCGACGCGCGTCGTGTACTCCTCGTCCGTGTACTGAGAGTCGTGCAGGAGGACATCCGCGCCGCCCGCGATCGTGAGCCCCGAGTCGGGCTCGAGCCCGGGCTCGTTGTCGGGAATGAACGCGAATGTCGCGCCGTGTTCTTCGATGCGGTACGCGAGCGTCGGCCCCGGGTGGCACACGGGAGCCGAGGAGATGCGCAGGCCGTTGATGTCCCACGAGTCCGTCTCGATCTCCTCGAAGCTCAGCCTGGCATCGATCCGTTCGAAGGGAACGGGGAAGTACGGAGGGGAGAGGTACGCGGCGATCTTCTCCTTGAGCGTGCCGTCCGCCGGCCGGGGGCCGTGGATCTTGATCGTCGATTCCGGATCGAACAGGAGCGCGAAGAAGCCGAGGCCCTCGATGTGGTCGAGGTGGAGATGGGTCAGGAGCAGGTCGAGGTGGTGGAGCGACTCGTCGGCCAGTGCGCGGCCGAGATTCCGGATGCCGGTGCCTGCGTCGATGACGACGACCGCACCGCCGGCGCTCCGCAGTTCGAGGCACGTCGTGTTGCCGCCGTAACGCACGGTCGTCTCGCCCGGTGTGGCGAGTGAGCCTCGGCATCCCCAGATCCGCGCCTTCACGGGGGCGAACCGTAGTCGACTCACCGGGGGCGTCGTAGTTGGAAGGTGTGCGATCGACTACGATCGCCTCGATGGCGCTACGCCGCAACGCGAAGGTGGAGCTGCTGAGAACCGTGCCGCTGTTCGCGCGCTGCTCGAAGGGCGAGCTGGCGGCGATCGCCGCTGAGGCCGACGAGCTCGACGTTTCCGCCGGGCGCGCGCTCACCGTCGAGGGGCAAAGCGGCCGCGAGTTCGTGGTGCTCGTGAGCGGCAGCGCGGAAGTGTCCAGGAAGGGCGAGCAGCTCAACACCCTCGGTGACGGTGACTTCCTTGGTGAGATCGCGCTTCTGACCGGGATCCCACGGACGGCCACGGTCACGACGACGACGCCGTGCCATCTGCTGATCCTCACCGACCGCGCGTTTCGGCGCGTCACGCACGCGATGCCGTCGGTGGGCGAGAAGGTCCTGCAGGCGCTCGCCGAGCGGCTCCCGCCAGACGCGGTGTAAGAGTGATCACCGACACCGTCTCGGCCTTCCGGCCGTTCGTCCCGCGCCTGGCGGCGACCTGGCAGCGGGACCGAAGCGGCGAGGTCGGACGGGTCCTGGATGCGTCGCTGCTCGGCCTCGACATCTCGGGCTTCACGGCCCTTTCGGAGCGGCTCGCGGAGCGCGGCAAGCTCGGCGCCGAGGAGTTGATCATGCTGATCAGCGGGTGTTACTCCGGCCTGATCGAGATCGGGAAGCGTTATGGCGGAGACGTCCTGAAGTTCCGTGGCGACGCGCTGCTCCTGCTCTTCGACGGCGACCGGCACGAGGAGCGAGCAGCACGCGCTGCGCTCGCGATGCAGGCATTCGTCGCCGAGTCGGGATCCGGCGAGTCGAGCGTCGGCCCCGTCCGCCTCGCCATGGCAGCCGGCCTCGTCTCGGGGCAGTGCCACTTCTTCCTCGTCGGCCGGTCGCACCGCGAGCTGATCGTCTGCGGCCCCGCCGCCTCGGCGACGCTCGGGCTCGAGGACGCGGCCGAGTCGGGCGAGGTGCTCGTTTCGGCTCGGACGGCCGAGGCGCTCGAGGGGCTGGTCGCGGCGGAACGCGACGGCGCCTTCCTGCTCCGCAGCGACGCTGCGGTTGCCGAACCGCCTCTGCTGGAGGAAGAGCCGGACGGCCTGGGCGACCTCGCCGCCCTCCTGCCGTCGACTCTTCGCGGCCCGATCGCAACCGGGGCGATCGAAGCCGAGCATCGGCAGGTGACCGTCGCGTTCGTGAAGTTCAGCGGGACGGATCAGCTCGTCGAGGCGCCCGACGAGGCCGCGGCGGCGCTCGCCGCCCTGGCTGACGCGGTTTCGTCCGAGACAGACGAGCTGGGCATCACCTGGCTCGAGTCCGACATCGACCACGACGGCGGCAAGCTCTACCTCGTCGCCGGTGCACCGTCGAGCGCGGGTGACGATGAAGATCGGATGCTCCGCGCGGTGCGCGCGATCGTCGACGCAGGCGTCGGGCCGGCGATCGGTGTCGGTGTGAACCGCGGTCCCGTCCTCGCAGGGCCGATCGGCTCGTCGATCCGGACGACCTACGCCGTGATGGGCGACACCGTGAACCTCGCAGCGAGGCTGGCGGCGCGGACCGAACAGGGCGAGATCCTGGCCACGGGTGACGTGCTGCAAAGGGCACGTACGAGGTTCGACACCACGGCGCGCCAGTTTCTGATGAAGGGGAAGGCGAGGCCGGTCACCGGTCATGCGGTCGGCGCGGTCAGCACCGAGACGATCGAGGAGACACGCCCGCTGTTGCCGCTCTTCGGCCGTGAGCACGAGCTCGCGATGCTGGCGGGGGCGGTCGACGCTGCGCGGCTGCGCCAGAGCCGCGCCGTGGAGATCGTCGGCGAGCCGGGTGCCGGCAAGTCGCGGCTGGTCGAGGAGCTCGTCGCCATCTCCCTTGGATTTCAGTTCCTCCGCGGCCGCTGCGAGCCGTATTCGGCATCGACGCCGTTCGGCCCGTTCAGGGCGATGCTCCGTCCGCTGATCGGGGCCCTTCCCGATGAGTCGCCGGAGAGCGCCGGCGCGAAGCTGACGGCTTTCGCGCAGACGGTGATGCCGGATCTCGCACCGTGGCTGCCTCTGCTCGCGCTGCCGTTCGACGCCGACGTGCCGGACACCGACGAGGTCGACCAGATCGATTCCGTGTTCCGGCGCGACCGCCTGCACGACGTGCTCGACCAGTTCCTGGCCCGCATGCTCCTCATGCCGACGGTCCTGCTGGTCGAGGACGTGCACTGGTTGGACGACGCCTCGCAGCTCCTGCTCGCGAAGCTCGCTCAGCCGGGGCCGCGGCCCTGGCTCATCGTCGCCACGCGGCGCCCGTCGGGCCTGCCGCTCGCCGCCGTCGATGTCCTGGCACTCGAGCTCGAGCCGCTTGGCGTTGCGGAGGCGCGCGCCCTGGCGCTCGCTGCGGCGGGCGACCTCGCATTGTCCGAGGACCAGCTCGCCGCAGTCACCCAGCGCGCGGCCGGCAACCCGCTCTTCATCCGCGAGCTGGCGGTGGCACCGGCCGATGACGACGCGTTGCCCGAGACGGTCGAGTCGCTCCTGACGATTCGCATCGACACACTGGAGGCGAACGATCGCCTGCTGCTCCGGCACGCCTCGGTGATCGGCCCGACCTTCGACCTCGACCTCCTCGCCGAGATCCTGCCGGACGAGGCGAACGATCCCGAACAGTGGGTGAGGCTCGCCGACTTCGTCGACTGGGTCGGTCCCGGGCTGCTGCGCTTTCGACACGATCTGGTGCGCACCGCCGCCTACGACGGTCTCTCGTATGCGCGCCGGCGCGAGATTCACGCGCGCGTGGGCGATGCGATCGAGCGCCGGTCGGCCGGCGGGCCGGCGCCGGCGGATGTCTTGTCGCTGCATTTTCTCGAAGCCGGTCGCTTCGACGAGGCCTGGGCCTACGCGGTCGAGGCCGGCGACGATGCGCGCTCGAAGTACGCGAACATCGACGCCGCGACGCTCTACGAGCGCGCGCTCGCCGCCGCGGGGCACTTCGATCCGGACAGTGGGGATGTGGCGCGGGTGTGCGAGGCGCTCGGTGATGTGCGCGAGTTGGCGGCGCGGTACGACGACGCCGAGGCGGCGTACGGCCGCGCCCTGGAGCACGGCGGGACCTCCGCACGGCTGTTGCGAAAGCAGGGTGTCGCCAGCGAGCGCCGCGGCAGATACGACGAGGCACTCGAGCTCTACGAACGGGGCGCGTTGGACGCGGACGCGGCCGACAGTGTGGCGCTCGAGCTCGCTCGAGCGATCGTTCTCTACCGGCAGGGAAAGATCGAGGAGTGCGCGACCGCCGCCATGCGTGCTGCCGACGGCGCGTCCGCACTCGGAGACCGGGCAACGCTGGCCGACGCGTATTACGTCCGGGCGGCCGCCGAAGGCGATCGCGGCGGCCCAGCCCGCGAGTACCTCGAACGGGCGCTCGCGATCTTCGACGAGCTCGGCCTCCTGCACCGTCAGGCGACCGTCCTCAACAACATGGGCGTGCGCGCCTACTACGAAGGCTCCTGGGACGAGGCGCTCGCGCTCTATCACCGCTCCGAAGAGGTTGTCCGGCGGGCCGGCGACGTGCTCACCGGTGGGCATGCGACGAACAATCGCGCCGAGATCCTCCTCGACCAGGGGCGTCTGGACGAGGCGTCGGAGCTGTTCGATGTCGCGCTGCGCACCTACCGGGCGGCGAAGTTCCCGGCCGGTGAGGCGCTCGTGATGATCAATCTCGGCCGCCTCGCGGCGGAGGAGGGGCGGTTCGCCGAAGCCCACCGATACCTGGACGACGCGCGTGCTCAGCTCGAGGCGCTCGGTGCGGAGAGCTACCTGATCGAGGCGGACGCCCGCCGTGCGCAGGCGTTCATCCTCGAGGGGCGCCACGCCGACGTGGTCGAGCTGGCGACGACGGCGCCTAGGGCGCATGCGCAGCGCGGGCGAGCTCGGCGTGCGCTCGGCCCTGCTCGAGCGGCTGCTCGGCCTCGCCGCCGTGCAGGCGCGAACGCCCGAGGAAGGGGAGCCGCATTTCGACGAGAGCATCCGGCTTGCACGTTCACTGGGCGCCGAATACGAGCTCGGCCGCACCTTGCACGCAAAGGTTGTGACCGGCTTCGCCTCGGAGGCGGAAGCGAGCGAGGCGGAGGCGATCCTCGAGCGCCTCGGCATCGTCGCCCTGCCGAGCGTGCCGCTGCCCTAGCGGACTTCGACTCAGCTGTTTCCGGAGACGGTCACAGGGCCGGTGACCGTGTTCCCGGAGTAGGCGAAGCCGCCCTTGTTGTTGGTGATCGTCAGCGGCCCGACCACCTTGTTGCCGACGAAGCTGAGGCCACCTGTGCCCTTCGTGACGCTGACAGGCCCGGTGAACGTGTTGCCGGCGCAGCCCGTGCCGCCGAAGAGGACGTAGCCGACCGATGTGGTCACGGTGACAGGCCCGGTGATCGTCGAGCCGCACAGCGTCAGAACGGCCGCGCTCGTCGCGGTGAACGGCCCGGTGACGGCACCACCGTTGATCCAGAGCGAGCCGCCCGCCTGCACCGTCACAGGGCCGACCAGCTTGCCGCCGCTCGAGACGCAGACGGATTGGCCGTTCGCGACGGTCAATGGGCCGGTCTTGCTCGTGGTGATGCACGCTTGTGTGAAGCCGACCGAGATGGTGACGCTCTTCGAAACGGTGGTGTAGTCGGTCGAATCGGTCGGCGTGAACGTGACCGAGAGCGTCTGGCTGCCCGGCGCCAGAACGGTGCCTGCCGGCGGGCTGTAGGAGAAGGTGCCCGGCAGGGGGAGGCTGTTGGCCGAGGCGGTTGCGTTCAGCTGGATCGCGCTGAGCTTGGTGCCGTAGCTGATCGGGGCCGGCGCGGGCCAGGTCAGGGTCGGCGTTGCCTTGACGATCTGCACCGTCTGGGCGGCTTCGACGTGATTGCCGACCACGTCGCTGGCGTGCGCGGTCAGTTGAACGGTTCCCACGCTCGACGTCTTCAGCAGATCGCCGCCGTTGGCCGGCATACCGTTCTGGGTGCCTGCGCACACTGCGGCGCCGGATCCGCTGTCGAGGCACGTGAAGGCCGGAACGTGTGAACCGAAAGCCACGGTGCTCGGTGCGAACGCGATCGTGGGCGCCGTCTTGTCGATCAGGACGACGGTCGTCGCCTTGGAGCCGTCCGAGCCCAGCGCCTTGAGCGTGTGTGCGCCGTCGCCCGTCAGCGTGATCCCCGTGTCGGGAATCGGCGCGAACGGGCCGCCGTCCACGCTCACGGTGATCGTCACGCCCGGGGTCGAGCTGGTTCCGGTGACGTTGACGCTGCTCCTGTACCAAGCCGCCGGTTCCGACCGTTCCGCTTGGCGTGAGCGTGATCGAGCCCGTCGTCGTCGGCAGAGGCACGGCGTCGAAATAGCGTCCCTTGTTGGAGCTGTAGCCGCAGTTGCCGGCGGCGTCGCAGACCTCGGCGAAGTACTGCACACGCGTTCCGGTGAACGGCGCGCCGCCCGACCAGGCGCCGGTCCCGTCCTGAACGAGTTGCACGCTCTTCCAGGTGCCGGTGTTGTTGGCGTCGTACACGACCTGGGCGAACGTGACGGTGCCGGCGGCGCCGGTTTCGGTGCGATCGCTGAAGTGCCCGGTGAACGTCACGGTGCTGCCTGTGAGGTAAGCGTCGATCTGATCGACGGTCGGTGGCACGAAGTCCGCGCTCTGGGAATAGGTGACTCGGCCGCCGATCTGCGTCCAGAGCCGCTCGGTCTGCGTGCCGCCGTCCGTGGACGTGAAGAACTGCCCGGTCGTCAGGTTCAGCCGCTGCTGAAGCCCGTTGGGGTCGGTGAGCGACACGAGGGTCGGCACCTTGGTCGGCCAGGCCTGGTCGGTGAACTGCGGCTCTGGCTCGTTCGCGGTCAGGTCGACGGTCGGCCGCACGTTGTCCGGGTTGAACCCCGTGTGGTCCTCGCTGGCGAGGGTGTCGATCACGACGCCGTGCGCGGTCAGGTTGGTGCGGCTCGCCGGCAGCGTCACGTACGGCTGGAGCGGCCGGTAGTTCGGCGCCTGAACCTGTCCGGCGTTCGTGTAGTAGCTGCCGTGCTGACCGGGGGTTGCCGGGGTGGAGAAGATCGGCGTGACGTCGAAGCCCGCGGCCTGCACGGACCCTGCGAACGGGGCGAGCAGGCCGGTGGAGGGGCTCGTGGAGGTCGCCGTTCCGCGCACCGGATCCGGCAACTGCGCAGGCGACGGGGCGGGCGCGCCGAGCGGGGCCGGCGGGGCGCCGACGCCGTACATCGGCAGGCCGTAGAGCTCGGCTTCCGAGAGCGTCTTCTCGTCGTAGGAGCTGAAGGCATCGCGCGAGAGGAAGTAATCCTCCTTCGCGAGGTTGAGTGCCTGACCGATCGAAACGGTCCGATCGAGATGGCCGGCGAAGTCGGCCATCAGCTCTTCGGAGAAGGCGACGCTGTCCGTGTTGCCGAGGCCGAAGCCCGTATTGCCCACGAAGCCGGTACCGGTGCCGGCGAAGTACTGCGCCCAGTCGGCCACGGGTGTCCCGATGATCGCGTCGGTCGTCTGGAAGCCGGCGTGGCAGCCCATCGTGAGGAAGATGCCGCCGGAGAAGGCGTGTGTGCCTGTCAGTTCGGAGGCCGACAGGAGGTCGCCGTTTGCCATCAGGGCGCGCGTGTTGTCGTAGTGGCCGTTCCAGTCGTTGATCGCCGCCTGGCCGAGCGGCGGGAATGCTGCGTTGAGCAGGCCGTTCTTCGACCAGGACGTCGCGGGCACGAACGGGGTGGTCGTGTCGATCAGGCTCTTCACCGAGGGCGTCCCGAGAATCGACTGAAGCCGCTGCGTGACGAGCTGGCTTCCGTCGGTGACGAAGTCGTAGCCCGAGACGAACGCTGTGGAGCTGCGGAGCGTCCCGTTCGAGTTCTCGAAGCTCGTGACGGCGTTCGCGATCTGCGTTGGGGTCTCGACGAGGCGGCCGCCGGCGAGGTCGGGGATGAAGAGTTGCCGGCCGCTGGCGGGGACGGGCCGGGTGTCGAGGTACGGGTTGTCGGTGAGCAGGTCGCTGCTTGCCAGCGCGCCGTAGTACTCGTTGTTGTTGAACATGCCGGCGAAGCCGGTCTCGTTCGCGATCCGCGAGAGATCGGGGGTCCGGAAGAACGGGATCTGGTCGTCACCGCCGGCGAAGACCACGTACTTGAGGCCAGGGCGCTGCGTCTTGACCGCAGCAATCTCGTCGGCGATCGCGTTCGCGACGGCGTTCGCCGCGTTGACGTTGCACGGGTTGGCGTCCCAGGCGGTGTACTGGGCCTGGGCGAGCCCTTCGACCGGGATGACAGCGCCGCTGACGCCGAGCGTCGCGTCACCGGCGAGATGGGTGAGCGACGAGACGACGCTCGTCTCGTCCGCTGCGCCGTAGGTGGCTCCGATCCGCTTCTCGTTGACGAGGATCAGGGTGTTCAGGTTGCTTGGCAGGGACGCGATGCTCGGCACCGTTCCGGCGGTGCCGCCGGTCAACGTCCGAGGCGAACAGTTGATGCCGGGTGGCGCCTGCGTCGTGACGCGCAGCGAGTACGGGTCGGGGCTCGACGCGCCGTTGTAGCCGAAGACGGCGATCGTGGCGAACCCGCCGCCCCCAGGGGAGACCATGCCCACGTCCTCGTCGTCGGTGCCGCGGTTCGCCGAGACCTGAACGACGGGGATGCCCGGATCGGGGATGTCCTGCAGTGCGGTCGGCGTCAGCTGCGTGTTCGAGCCGCCGTTCTGCAGGCTGAGCGACTGGTCGGCGATCGTTCCGTCCTGGAGCGGCGGGCCGGGGACGGCGGACGTGCCGGTGCGGACAGACGTCGTCGTCGGCGAATAGAGCGCGAGGTCGTAGTCGGCGGGCAGGTTCGTCAGGTGCACCAGCAGTCGCGTCCCCGCGGGCGGCATCGGGATCTTGTAGTAGTCGACCTCGCCCGGGCTCGCGATCGCCGACATCTCGACGTTCGTGTCGGGCGAGATCGTCGTGGCCGTCGCGGGTGTGTTGTTGTCGAAGCCGTCGGTGACGGAGAACGGCACCGTGCCTGACCCGGTGAAGCCGCCCGACGTCACGGACTCGGTTGCCTGCGTCGGCCCGACGCTGCTTCCCGACCACGTGTCGAAGGAAATGGTCGACGGCGTGTTGAAGGGCACGTTCGGGACGGTCCAGGTCAGTGTGTTCGCCTGCGTATCGATCGTCGGGTCGCCGAGGCCCGCGGACGGTGGACCGCCGATCTGCAGCTGGGCGGAGCCCGGCTTGAAGTCGAAGCCCGCCGGCAGCGTCACCTTGACGGTCGCGCTCCCGGTCCCCTGCCCTGTGCCCTGCAAGGTGAAGTTGGCGTTCATGTGCGCGGTCGGGCGGCTGGTGTCGAACACCGAGAGGAGGCGGGGCGGGAGCGTCTCCCAGGGGACGTCGGCGCTCTTGATCAGCAGGCCCATCACGTCTCCGAGCGTCAGCGTGTTCTGTACCGGGCTTCCGTCCGCCAGCAGGATCCGCAGCAGGTCGAGGATGGTGGCGGTCGACTTGATCCCTCCGAGGGCCGCCGCCTCCCCGAGCGTCTGGCTGCTCAGGCAGTGGACGCCGGCCTTCGTGCAGTCCACGACGGTGGCGAGTGTGACCGCGGGAAGCCCGTTGATCGGGAGCCCGTTGATCGGCAGGCCGTTGATCGGGAGCCCGTTGATCGGCGAAGCGGACAGGTTGAGCCCGTTGATCGGCAGCCCGTTGATCGGGAGGCCGTTGATCGGCAGGCCGTTCATCGGGAGCCCGTTGATCGGCAGGCCGTTGATGGGTGCACCGGCGAGACTGAGCGCGAAGAGGTTCTGGCTGCCGATCGAGGCGAGCGAGCAGTTCGCGGCGCCGGCCACACCCGTGCACCAGGCCTGAAGCTGGGTCTCGATCGATGCTGCCTCGGTCCCGAAGCGGTTGATCGGCGTCGTGCCGAGCGTCAGTGCCCCGATCGTCTCCTGACCGAGCGCGCTGTCTGCGACCAGGAGGTTCCCGAGCGTGAGGTTGCGAACCGCCGCGGGCTGCGGGTTGAGCGCGAGCACCTGTTGCAGGGTGATCGTCTGCAACGGCTTCCCGGCGAGCGCGGTTCCGGCCAGTACGGCTGTCCAGCCGCCGGGTATCTGGAGCCCGTTGATCGGCAGGCCGTTGATCGGCAGCCCGTTGATGGGGAACCCGCTGATGGTGAGCCCGTTGATCGGCAGGCCGTTGATCGGGAGCCCGTTGATCGGGAGCCCGTTGATCGGCAGGCCGTTGATCGGCAGGCCGTTGATCGGGAGCCCGTTGATCGGGAGCCCGTTGATCGGCAGCCCGTTGATCGGCGCGGGCGTCACGCCGGGCTGCGCGGGCGCGAAGGCGCTCAGTGGGATGCTCGAGATCGGGTCGTTCGGGCCGGACATGGCCACGGAGCCCGCGCCCGTGAGGTTGCTCGCCACGCCCGTGGGGGTGCTGCCCTGGCCGGCGGCAAGCGCGGCAGCGTAGATCACGACGTCGTCGCAGGCAGGTAAGCAGCCGTTGCTCGCGGCCTCCGTCCAAGTGACTGTCAGTTGCTGGCCGCTCTGCGCAGCGCTGTAGGTGAGCGCGAAGACCTCCGGGACGTTCTCTCCCGTGTTCGTGAACTGACCGGCGACCGCATGGACGGTGAAGCTGAAGGGCTGAGCGCTTCCGTCGGAGAGGGTCGCTGTCAGCGTCCCGTCCGCGTAGTGCGACGACGTCCAGACCGTCAGCGTGCGCAGGGTCGTATCGGCAGGAACCGTGAACGAGAAGCCCTGTCCAGCCTGCGGCGCGGTGATGCCTGCACTCGCGTGCGTGGCCGAGGCGGGCGCGATTCCGTTCGACCAGTCGAAGCCGAAGGGCACGAGCGGGAACGCGAATTGGCCGAAGTTCCGCGCCGGGCCGTCGCTCGGAGTGCTGGGGCTGAGATCGCTGATGCCCGCTCCGCCCGCCTTGCGTACGTTGGCGGTAAGCGAGGCGCTGTTGCCGAACCCCCAGACAGCCCAGTCCAGCGGGCCGGCGGCTGTGAGGTCGATGTCCTGGTTCACAGGCTGCGAGAGCGTGGCCGAGAGCGAGCCGACCACGGTCGACGCGAGACAGCTCGAGAACTCCGATGTGTCCACGGTCGCCGTGTCGGTGGTGGTTGCCGTGAGGAACGCCGTGCCCGGGCCTGTCGGGAAGGAGAACGAGAACTGACCCGACCCGTTGCCGTCGGCTGTTGGGGTGACCGAGCCGAGGTAGTTCTGGCCGCTGCCGTTCGGGTCGCAGCTCGGGCTGCTGAAGAGCTCGATGAAGGCCGGCGCGTTTGGGGAGCCTTGGAAGGTGCCGTGCCCGGTCGTCGTTCCGCCCGCCGTCGAGGCGTCCGTGATCACCGGCGCGGCGATGTCGTCGTTGGCGCCCGGGGTGAGGAGGATGCCCTTGCCGCCGTTGCCGAAGATCGAGTTGGCGACGATGCGCTGTCCGGAGGACGTGTCGATCTGGACGCCGTCGGTCGTGTTGCCGGTGATCGTGTTGCCGGGACCGATCGTTGCCTTGCCGGTGGCGCCGATCACGCGGACACCCTGGTCGTTCCCGAGCCCGGCGCTCCCCTGCCGGTCGGTGCCGATGAAGTTGCCGGCGATCGAGCGTCCCGTCCGAGGCGCCGGTGACGATGATGCCGACGTCGGTCGCGCCGACGATCACGTTGCCGAACGTCGGGTCGGCGATTTCCGGCGGGACCGCGCTGTCGCCGATCACCGTGCCCGGGCTGCTGTCGACGCCGATTCCGGTGTCGCTGTGCTGGTTCATCGCACCGTTGGCGTCGAGGCCGATCGAGTTGCCGGCGACGACGTTGCCGCTGCCTGCGTTCAGGACGTCGACCGCATCCTGGCCGAACGCGTACAAGGTGTTGCCGACGGTGTCCTTGCCGCCGATCGTGTTGTTGTGTGCGCTGCCCGTGACGACGACCCCGTTCGGGGAGCCCGCGGAGCTGGTCCCGTCTGCTCCGAGCCCGATCCAGTCGCCCGCGACGGTGTTGCCCGAGCTCCCGGTACCGGTGATCTGGAGCTCAGTCAGGCTGCCTTCGGCCCCGTTCCCGCCGATCACCACGCGCCCACCGGCGCTGCCGCTCCCGATGTGGTTGTTGGGGCTCGAGACGATCGCCACCCCGGTGTCGTCGTTCCCGTTGAAGGCAGAGCTGCCCGGATCCCAGCCGACGAAGGACGACTCGAGGGTGTTGCCGCCGAGCCCCGTCTCACTCCCGTCGAAGACGACGCCGCGCCCTGCGAAGCCCACCACCGCGAGGCCCTCGATCGTCGAGCCGCCCGACTGGACGACCAGGCCCTCGCAAGGCCCGGACTGAGCGGAGCACTGGCTTCCGTCGAGCACGATGTCGGGAGGATTGACGCCCGGCTGGGTCAGGCCGTTGATGACGACCGGTGAGGTGATGACCGGCAGCGGTGAAGCGAGGGTGATCCTCTGGACGCCGGTGCCGATGGCGAAATCGATCTCCGAGCCGGAGGCCGAGCTCGAATCGATGATCGCCTGACGCAGGGATCCCGCGCCCGAGTCGGCCGTATTCGTGACGACGAACGTGCCCGCGAAGGCCTGAGGCACGAGGACCACGCCGAGGAGAGCCACGACTGCGACCGCAAGCAAGCGCGTCACACGCCGAAGGCCGCGTACCGCCGCAGGCCTCAGCACCCCCATCCCTTCCCCCAGATAACCAGGAAGAACGTGAGTTTGCAAGCAAATCACCAGTCGACGAGCTTCCAGATCTCGGGCTCCATCGCTCCCTCCTCGCCGATCTCGGCGCCTCTTCGGTCAGTTCGAGCGCGCGTGTCAGGTCGCCGTCGGCTCGGTTGAGCAGAGCGAGATTGTTCAGCGCTGCGGTGCCGAGTCCTGATCGAGGGATCGAGGGCCTGAACGCCGGCGCCGATGTCCGGTCGGACAACGTTGTGCCAGGAAGGAAGAAAACATGCGGAGATTGTTCGTGGTTGCCCTGCTCGCGCTCGGGCTTTCGGCGGTCGTTGCGGCAAGTGCCGGAGCGGTCGGGCGAAGTGACGGTCGCTCGTGCACGACCCAGCGGTTCGGAGCGGTGATTCAGGCACTGAGTGCCGATGGAGTGGCGTTGAAGGTTGCCGGCCAGGATCGTCCGGTGAGCTTCCGACTGCTCCCGCGCACCCAGATTCGCAAGCAGGATCGACCCGTCGGTGTGACGGCTCTCGCGGTCGGGCAGAAGGTCGTCGCTCAGGTTCGGACCTGTCAGGGAGGCGGCGGGCCGACCGAGGTCGCGCTCGTCTCGCTGACACTGGTGGGCGTCGGGCCGGCGAACGGCGACACGGCCCCGGTGAGCCCGCCGGCTTCCCCTGCGGCCGCCGGCTGCGCACGCGGAGATTTCACGGCTCCCGTCGCGGTGGTCGGGGCCCGCAGCATCAGCTTCACGTCGAACGGCGCCGAGGGCCCGAAAACCTTCTCGGTCGCCGTCACCGGCGATACCTCCATCCTGAAGAACGGTGCTGTTGTGGATCTCTCGGCGCTCACCCCCGGCGACCGGTTGCACGTGTGGGTCGTCAGGTGCCAGGGCACCCCGCCGACGTTGCGGGCGACGAAGATCGTCGATCTGAGCGGCACGCCGGACGCGTCTCCGCCGGTTGCAAGTCCTTCGACCAACTGAGAGCCGAATGCGGCTGCGCGAGGGCGAATCGGGCCTTCGCGCAGCCGCCCGGCCGCATGCAGCGACCCTGGGAGGTCTCTACGGGTACCGCGAAGTGGTCGTTTCGTCGGTCGTCGTGCTGGAGGATGTGGTGGTGGCCGAGGTCGTTGTCGGCGTGCCGGCGGTCGACGTCTTCGTGACAGCCGTCCCGCGGGCGGATACGGCCCACCAGCGGCCGCCGAAGGCGTTCGCTGCTTGTCCGTTCACCTGACCGGCCTGCTTGTCGAGCGAGAAGCCGTACAACGGGTGATGGTTGTAGGTGAGCTGCTTGGTGCCGTCGCTGCGCTTCGTCGTTCCGAGCAGAGCCGGCTTGATCCCGGTTCCCGCAGTCGGCTTCGAACGTGCGATTGCCGGCGGCCAGTACGTCGCGCACATGCCGCTGCACGAGCTCTTGGCGCTCTTGTCCTTCGTGAACAGGTAGAGCGTGTGGCCCTTCGCGTTGACGAGGATCGCTCCGACTTTCGTCGTGCGGAGCGACACCGATGCGCTGCTCACGTTCTGGTGCGTCGCGCCTTGCGCATTCGTGCCGGCGACCAGGAACCCGATCAGGCCGAGCGTCCCGGCAGCGAGCACCGCGAGCCCGAGCCGAATGTTGAGATGTTCTCCACGCGCAACCATCAGCTGACCTTGAAGTGCTGGAACATCTCGGACTCATGCGCGGAGCAGTACGCCTTGTAGGCGCCCGCGGCGAATTTGATCGTCATCGTCTTCGTGCCCTTGAACGGCACCGAGGTGAAGGTCCAGGACTTTCCGTGCGGCCCGTCCAACTCGTAGTTGTGGATCGCCGAGTCGTCGTGGATCACCAGTGAGTAGGTGCCCGGCTTCAGCGTCTTCACGAGCTTTCCGGCCGAAGTCGTAAGCGTGATCTTGTACGCGTCGTTCTTGCCGACGACTCCGATCAGTTTCGGGCTCGCCTGTGGGCGAGCGAGTGCCGTGACTGCGAAGGCGGCGGCCACGACGAGCACGGCGGCCCCGATGACTGTGAGGCGAAGAGGTTGAGACATTTTGCGACGTCCTTTCAAACCGATTGCATTGCTGCGTCTACGTAATCGTCCTACGCATCGATCGGCGGACTGGATTTCGCTGATCAGGCCGAGGCGGTGATTGTGATTCCGCCGCGCGGTTTCTGGACGAGCGTGACCTTCACGTCCGAGGCGTCGAGCGCGAGCGCAGCGGCGACCTCGTCGCGGATCTGAACGGCAAGCTGCTCGCAGAATGCGCCTTGCTCGCGAAAGCGGGCGAGGTAGAGCTTGAGCGACTTCGACTCGAGACAGTGTTCTCGTGCCCGGTAGTGGATCGTCGCGGTGTAGAAGTCAGCCTGGTTCGTGATCGGACAGACGGCGGTCAGTTCGTCGCTGACCAGTTCCACCGTCGTGACTCCCGGGTTCGGGAACGTCTCGAGGCCGGCGTACGCATCGCTGCCTGCGTGACCGAGGGCGACGAACTCCTGCTCCACCGGGTCACTGTAGCTCCGACCGGCGCAGCGTGATCAGCCGCGGTACAGGCGCGACCCGCGCTTCCGCAGCCGCCGCCACGCCGCCGGAATCTGATCCTTCGCGCGAGCCATGCGCGCCGGCTGCCGCTCGGCGATCCTGCCCGCGACGAACGCTGCGGCCGTCGATTTGTCGACGACCGTAGCTTCACGAAGAAGCGACTCGGCGACGGCGGCGTCCTGATGCTCGCCGAGGAGGCCCTGCAGCGTCTTCGCAGCCTCGAAGAACAAGTCGGCCGAGGCTCCGGTCGCTGCAGACAGTTCGGCGGCGTAGCGCGCGCGCTTGAGCGAGATCCGCAGCTCGTGCAGCTGGCTGTCCTCCAGGCGAGGCCCAAGGCGCTTGGTCGTCTTCGTGAGCGTGCGAAACTCGCGCCGCGCGATTCGCTCGAGTGGGATCGCCTCCACGCCTGCCCGAAGGCGGGGAGGGAGATGGAGCCGCGCAAGCAGTTGCTGGTACGACTCCTCGTTCAGCGCTTCCAGCAGCCGCCGCTGGGCCTCGTCGCGGCGATGCTCGAGAGTTGCCAGCAGGCTGGCAGCCCCGGGCTGATCCGCTTCGTCGAGCCGCTCCAGTTCCGCGCCGAGATGCTCGAGCAGGACGTCGAGGTCGCGGGCCGGGCCGGTCGTCTCACTCAGGCGGCTGAGGGGCTGTGCCAGGCTGCGACGCCAGTTCGGGTCGACGTAGGCACGCGTCGCGCGGAGGAAGGTGCGGCTACGGCGCGCTGCGACACGGTGCCGGCGGACGTTCTCGGGCGAGGAGCCGAGGCGAACGCCTGGATCGTGGACGAGCAGTGCGCGACGTTGCGCCTCGAGCATCTGGCGAAGGCGCGCGGCGCCGCCGTCGCTGCTGACAGGCGCGGAAGGGATCAGCCCCTTGCCGCCGACGACGCCGGAGACCAGCCGCAGGATCTCGGCGGGCAGAGCCAAGCCCGCGTTTCCCGGCTCCCATGCTTCGACCCGCTCGCCGTGCGGGAGCGTGAGGCGCCAGACGACTCCGGCCTCCGATGGGAGCCGCGAGATCGTCATGCCGAGGCGTTCGAGGTCGCGGTCGACCGTGTCGTAGTCGTGCACGACCAGGTGCTCACGCTCCGCCCGGAGCCAGTTCCCGGTCGAGGCTCCGCGGTCCTCGCCCTGGGCAAGGTCGGAGCCGAGACGGCGGACCGCGGGCCGGCCGTCCTCCTGATCGTCGATCACAGACAGTGATTTCCCCGCCCGGCACTGGCCTTCCTGCCGGTGGCGGAAAGTCTGGTCGCCGAGCTCGCCGGAGCGTGGAATCGGGGCAGAACCAGCCGTGCGGTGTGCTAAAAGGTGCGCCGATGGGCCGCCACACCTGCGCGACGATTGTCGCCTTGGCGTTTCTCTGCGTGGTGTGTGGTCGCGCAGCCGCCTCGCCGGGAACGATCAACTTCGGTGTCGCCGACGACACCGGTAAGTACGCCGCCGATTCCGGCGCGGAGTTCTACGCCCGTATCGCCGCGAGCGGGCTCGGCAACGACCGCTTGACGGTGATGTGGGATCCGGCGAACCCCATGACGATCACGGAGCAGCCGTTCCTGGACAGGACGATTCCCGAGGCCGCATCGCTCGGCGTGAACCTCATCCTGTCGGTGCGGCCTGAGCGCGCAAATGCGATCGGCGGCAGCCTCGTGCAGGCGAAGCGCTTCGCCGCCTTCGTCGCGCTCCTCGCAACGACCTATCCGACGGTCAAGACGTTCGTGATCGCGAACGAGCCGAACCAGCCGCGCTTCTGGCAGCCGCAGTTCCGCAACGGAAAACCGGTCGCAGGTCACGACTACGAGCGGGTGCTCGCCCTTTGCTACGACGCGTTGAAGAAGGTCGACCCGACGATCACGGTCGTCGGCGGGGCGCTCTCGGGCCGCGGGAACGACGACGCGCACGCGCTGAGCAACCGCTCGACGTCACCGCTGCGGTTTCTCTACGACGTCGGTGTCGCGTATCGCGCCAGCAAGCGCAAGGCTCCGCTGATGGATCTTTTCGCGTTCCATCCGTACCCGCGCTCGTCGCTCGATTCGCTCAAGAAGGGCCTCGAGTGGCCGATGGCGGGCTACGCCAATCTCGATCGGGTGAAGCAGGGGCTCTGGGACGCGTTCAACGGCACGGGGCAGCCGACGACGGAGACCGGTCTCGGGATCATGATCGATGAGATCGGGTGGCAGGTCCGGGTCGCGTCCAGCGCCCCCGACAGTCCTTACATCGGCGTCGAGAACGTCCCGGTCACGACGGAGGCGAAGCAAGCCGCCATCTACGGCCAGCTTGTCCGCTCGGCCGAGTGCGACCACACGCTGAAGGATCTGTTCTTCCTGCCGTTCATCGACGAGACGTCACTGACGGGATTCCAGAGCGGGCTGTTGCGCGCCGACGGGTCTGAGCGGCCGTCGTTCACGACCGTGACGAACGCGATCGCCTCGACCGGAGGCCGCTGCGTCGGTCGGCGAGTCGTCTGGAAGCACGCGCGCACTGTTCTCGGCGCGCAGGTCTTCTTCCATGGGCTGGCCGTTCCGAAGGTCGCCTCGAGGCAACGCGCGTGGGGCTTCGCCGTCCGCACGGCCGAGGACGCACGGTACGTCGCGACCGTCGTGCCGGTGAGTGGATCGAAGCGCGCCACCGCCGACGTGCCCACGGCTCCGGTGGCGAAGATGCGCACCGTCGGCTACGCGAAGGCCAACTGGACACCGCTCGTGCGGTTCCCGAAGCGCCATCTTCCGGCCGGTCGCTACGCGTATCGCTTGGTCCTCCAGGCGGCGTTCAATCCCGCGCGGAAGCGGGTTGTCGTGAGCCGGACCTTCGTCGTTCGCTAGCAAGCGCACGCTGCCTCACCTTCACAAGGACAGTCGACTCGCTCGCCGAATGTTCCGAGAGTCTCCGGGGGAGTCGGAGACCGCGTGGCGGTTCGGCGGCTCGGCTCCGTCCCTCTCCCCTGGAGCCGGCCGCCGGCCGACGCGTTGCCGGCCGCAGAAAGAAATGAGCCGGGAGAGAACGAAGGCTGCGGCCCCCCTGCTCTCGATCCCGGCTCGAAACACACCCTAGGGGTTGCCGCCGGATCCGCCCTCCCCGTTTTGGGGGATCAGAGCCGGGTCCGATCTGCCGATGAAGCGGCTGCGACCGGGTGAGAGCCAAGGCCCGATGCGGCGGGGCCCCTTTCTCGCTCTCGCCCGGTTGCGCACCAGCACTCCCGAACGACACCGCCGGCCAACGGCTGGGTTACCCCATCCGGGGGAGCCGTTCCACGCCGAACGGTGCCGAAACCGAGGCTGTGACTGCGTATTCGGTTGCCCGGCTCGCAACGAACGAGGCCGAGGCCGACTCCCTCTGGGCGAGGCGGCTGTCCGTCTTCGGCCTGGCCGCAGCGACCGCAACCTTCGTTGCGCTCGCCGTCCAGTTGCGCACCGGTTTTGGTGACGCCGAAGTGTCCTCGATCTTCACGAACTACGTCTATGACGCCGTCGGCCTGCTCGCCGGCGCGACGTGTCTGCTGCGGGGCCTGCGCGGGGGCGGTGGAGCTGCCTGGATCTGGATCGCAGCCGGAATCTTCGCGTGGACGTTCGGAGACATCTACTACACGTTCGCGCTGCAAGACCTCGCCTCGCAGCCCTTCCCGTCGTTCGCCGATCTCGGCTACCTCGGCTTCTACGTCCCGGTCTTCGTCGGCCTCGGGCTCCTCGTCCGTTCGTCCGTCGTCGATTTCCGCGGCTTCGTCTGGGTGGACGGTCTGATCGCCGGATTCACCGTTTGCGCGCTCGCCACGGGTCTCGTGCTTGGCCCCGTGTGGCGGACGTCGACCGGCAGCTTCGCAGCCATCGCGACCAACCTCGCCTACCCGGCCGGAGACGCCCTGCTCCTCTCCCTGGTTTTCTGCGCGTTCGGGCTGTCGGGCTGGAAGCTGAACCGGATGTGGCTCGTGGTGGGCAGCGGTCTCGTCCTGTTCGCGGTGGCCGACTCCGTCTATCTGGTCGAGGTCGCGCACGGGACCTACCAGTACGGCGGCTGGCTCGACCTCGGCTGGCCCGCCGGGTTCGTTCTGATCGCCGCCGGATCGCTCGTGGCCCCGGCCTGGCGACAGCGCGGCCGGCTCGATGGGATGGCGATCGTCCTCGCCCCGGTCGCGATGGCGCTGGTCTGCCTCGGGATCGAGTTCTGGGACCACTTTCATCGGGTGCAGACGGTTGCGCTGATCGCGGCTTCGCTCGGCCTCGTCGCCGTCATCGGGCGTCTCATGTTCACGTTCAAGGAGTACCTGGTGCTGCTTCAGCTGACGCGTGTCGAATCGCTCAGCGACGCCCTGACGGGTCTCGGGAACCGCCGCGCGCTCGTCCGCCGCCTCGACGAGTACTTCGCCACGACCGGCGATGAACCGTCGCTCCTGCTCCTCTTCGATCTCGACGGCTTCAAGGCCTACAACGACACGTTCGGCCACGGTGCGGGCGATGCGCTGCTGCAGCGGCTCGGCGCACGGCTCCGCGACTCGGTCGGCTCGCGGGGCGAGGTCTTTCGACTCGGCGGCGACGAGTTCTGCATCTTTGTGAAGGGATCGAGTGTCAACCTGCCCTGGGTTCGTGCGGCGGCGACGGCAAGCCTGCGCGAGTCAGGCGAGGCATTTGCCATCAGTTGCTCGAGCGGCCACACGCTGCTTCCCGGGGAGGCCGAGAACACGCATGACGCACTGCAGGTCGCCGACCGGCGGATGTACACCGAGAAAGGTCTCGGCGTCGGCGGAGGAGAGGGTCGCGGCGTCCTGCTCCAGGCGCTCGTCGAGCGGGACGAGTCGCTTGGTGCGCACACGAACGGCGTCGCCAGGTACTCGGCCGCGCTGGCCATGGAGCTCGGGCTCGTCGGGAGCGACGCCAAGCTCGTCCGTGCGGCAGCGGAGCTCCACGACGTCGGCAAGCTCGCGCTGCCGGAGACGATCCTGCAGAAGCCGGGGCAACTCGATGAAGAGGAATGGAAGATCGTTCAGCAGCACACGCTGATCGGCGAGCGGATCATCGCCGCCGCCGAGGGTCTCGAGCATGTTGCGCTCACGGTCCGCTCGACGCACGAGCGATGGGACGGCACCGGGTATCCCGACGGCCTCCGGGGCAAGGAGATCCCGCTTGCCGCACGGATGATCGCGATCTGCGACGCGTACGACGCCATCACCTCCGAGCGCCCGTACCGGACTGCGCGAAGCAGCGATCGGGCGATCGAAGAGCTGCGCGCGTCGGCCGGGACTCAGTTCGACCCCGAGCTCGTCGAGGCATTCATCCTCCGTGCGCTTCCCGCTCTGCAGCCGAAGGTGGTCGAGCTGCCTCGGCGCACCGTCCGGACCACGCATCGCTGAGCCGTTCGCGGCGGGCCTACTCTCGGAGACGGATCCAGACCGGCAGGCCGAACCAGAGCAACGCGATCAGCGCGATGAACGCCAAGGTCGCGATCGCCGCGGGGCCGCCGCCGAACACGTACCAGCAGACGAAGTACAGATTGATGGTGAGCGAGACGCCGAGTGAGAAGATTCCGGCAATCGCGAGCCGATTTGCGTGCCGGATCAGCAGTTCCTTGTCGTGGTGGCGAAAGAGCACGCGGTGATATGCGCTCGGCGCCATCAACAGAACGGTTGCGATGAGCGCCGATGCAAGAGCGCCGAAGTAGAGATTGCGCTCGAACCTCGTCGTCGTTGCGAACCCCCGGGCAAACGGGATAGCCAGGAGAAACGCGACGAGCACCTGCACGCCGGGAAGCGCGACGCGCAGCTCATTCAGCAGTTCCAGCAGTTCCCGGTTGAGGCGGTCTCGGTCGGTTTCGACCATGCCGGGATTATGTGGACGGGCCGTCACGGCGGAGGTAGCTGCGGCGCGCGGAAGGGGATAGTTGCCGCACAGTCCGCAGCCGCGCGCCGCCTGACGAGTATCCCTCTTTCGGGCTGAGACGGAGCACGTGCCGGTCGGAGCGGCACGAGCAGCGACCCGCAAATTGCGTATTTTTCGGCGCCCGCGCGCGTCCATCCGCCTCGCCGCCGTGAGATGCTCGCAGGAAGCGGCTGGGAGGGCCTCGAGATGTCACTGGTTCACCAGTGCAGCCGGCAGGGCTGCAGAGTGCTGACGATGGGCGAGTTCTGCATCCAGCACGAGCCTCCGGCTCGCCCGGAGCAGGCGGTCACGGCGCGCGTGGACGTGAGGACGGTGACCGGCGGTAGGGTCGTCCGGCGCCCGACGTACAGTCCTTCGCGCGGCAATGGTCAGGCTTGAGATTCGAGGTCAGCTCGTCGTAGTTCCCCGCGCACAGGTCGAACGTGCGCAGAGGCTCGCGCACGCCGAAGCAGGGGGCTCATCGAGACTTCGCGATCTCGCGCTCGTGCTCGACTGGGCGCTCAACAGCACACGCGTCGTCGCTCTGAGGCGAAGCGAGGCCCGCGAGCTCCAGCGGTTGGCAGCCGGCGATTCGCACCTCGCCGAGCTGGCGGGAATCCTCGCGGTCCCCCGGCGCGACGCGCGCGCGGCGTAATCCCTCGTTCGGGGCACGCCGTAGGTCGCAACGAGTCAACTCGAACGTAGGTGGCTCGAACCTGCTCGCCGTTTCAAGGTGACGGAACAGGGAGGGAGACAAGTGAACGCGAGCAGCCGGGATCGTCACAATCACAAGGCCACGACCGTCCAATGCGTCGAGTGCGAAGCCTCGAGCGGCCTCTGCTGGCACGGATGGCGCGCCTACCGGATCGACGAACCGGGAACCGATGAGTCTCCGGCGCTCGCGTTCTACTGCCCGACCTGCGCGCGGCTCCAGTTCGGCAAGCGCACTCGCGTCGGTGAAGGGGACCGTGACGACTCTCCGGCTGAGTGACCCGGGGATGAGAGACGTCCTGATCGCCGATCTCCAGTCGCGGACCGATCTCGTCGTGGCTGCCGCCGGCGACGACACGATCGAGGTGTCCCTGCTCGGGTCGTACAACCTCGAGGCGATGCGGATGGCGATCTATCTCCGGGTTCGAGCCTGGGAAGCGGCTCAGCGTGCGCAGGGCCGCCTGGTTCGCGTCGAGCTTCTGTAGCGCGGGGCGCCGAGCGCGCTATTCGTGCTCGTAGAGCGGGCTGTCGACGAGGCCCTGCTGGTAGGCGTAGCGGGCCGCCTCGGTCCGGTTGGAGACTCCGAGCTTGCGGTAGACGTTCGTCAGGTGGAACTTCACCGTCTGCTCGGCGACCCAGAGCTCCTTCGCGATCTGCTCGTTGGAGAGGCCTCGCGCGAGCGCTCCGAGGATCACGGCCTCGCGGTCGGTGAGCCCGGCGGCCTTCGCTGCGCCTGCGGCCGTGGCGTCGGGGAGCCCGATGGTGCTGAAGACGTTCCCCTCGACGGCCTGGCGTAGAGCTCCCGGCAGATCGACCGGGTTGACGCTCTTCACGATGTAGGCGCTCGCGCCGCGCTTGAGGACGTTCTCGATCAGCTTCTCGTCGGTCGAGACCGACAGCACGACCACCTTGATCGAAGGATGGCGCTTCTTGATCTGGTCGAGGCAGATGAGGCCGTCCATCCCGGGCATGCGCAGGTCGAGCACGACCAGGTCGGGGCTCGTCTGCGCGACGAGCGGAAGGACCTTCTCGCCCGTGCTCGCCTCGCCGACCACCTCGAACTCGCCGTCGTCCTCCAGGGCGCGTTTGATCCCGGCCAGGATCAGGCGGTGATCATCCGCGATGACGACTTTCAACATTGTTCTCTCTCTATCGGCCGAACGGGGACTTCCCTGAGGGGAAGCTGTGTGGACTCGTTCGCCTGCCGTCGGCCGACCCCTGCGAGGGTCGGCTTCCGCTCTCAATCGAGCCGGAACACCTCCTCGAGCGCCGGCGGTCCTCCGTCCGGGACACGCTGGTCGAGGAGCTCCGCCATGGCGTCCTGCCAGCGCGTCGAGACCTCTTGCCGCGCGAGGTGGTTCGCCGCGGCGTCGAGATCGTCCGCCTCGAAATAGCCGAACATCTCGGTGCCGTGCCGGAAGATCGTGTAGTTGCGGATTCCCGCGTCCTGGAGCGCTTGGAGCATCTCGGGCCACACTTCCTTGTGGGCCTGGATGTACTGCTCGATCTTCTCGGGCCGGACGCTGAGAACGAACGCGGTGCGCTGGGTCATGACGACTCCTTCACGACGAGGACGACGAGATCCCGTGGACCGTGCACGCCCTCGACACGGCTCAGTTCGATGTCCGATGTGGCCGACGGGCCGGAGATGAAGGTGAGCGGACGCTGCTCGAGCCCATCGTGGGCAAGCCGGGCCAGTGCTTCCGGCAGAAGTTCCACGATCTGTTGTTCGTAGACCACGCAGATGTGAAGGTCGGGGACGAGTGAGAGCGCGCGGCGGCCCTCGGTTTCGCCGGCAGCGAGGACGATCGTCCCCGTCTCCGCGATCGCGACGGTGCACCCGGTGAGCGCGCCGTCGACCATGTCGAGCTCACGCGCCGACAGCCCGTGATCGGCCACGAGCTCGACGCCGCCCGGGTGCCACCAAGAAGGGATTCCGTCGGGAACGACCAGCCTCGTCGCACCCCTGTCCGCGCAGACCGTGGTGATCAGCATCGCCAACTCGGGCGCGGAGACGCTTCGCACCTCCGCGCGGTATTCGCCAACTCGTTGGCGGAAAAGCTCGATCCGCTCATCAGCAGTGAGCGTGCCGGAGCGCCGGTAGCCGTGCGCAACTGATCGCTCGGCGGCGTGCGCACCGCTCGCTGCGGCGATCCGTTCCAGGATCTGTTTCCGGGCTTCGCTCACTTTGCGCTCCCGCCGCCACCAGGAGCGGAAGCTCTCGCGGGCGAGCGGTTGGAGGTCGCGTGTGCGGGTCCAGCGGGCGAGCGGTCCGGGGAGGCGGTGGATCGAGCCTTGGTGGACGAAGGGCCGCTGGCCGAGGCGGCCGAGTCGCTGGGCGGCGGCGAGTCGGCGAGGGCCGGCGAAGACCCAGGCGAGCGAGCGCATCAGAGCTCGTTCGGGTGAGTTGCCTTTTGCTTCGACTGCTTTCGCCCGCAGGTGCAGGAGCACTTTTGGGATGTCGATCTTGACCGGGCAGACCTCGTAGCAGGCGCCGCAGAGGCTGGATGCGAAGGGGAGTGACGCAGCGTTCTCGATCCCGATCAACTGCGGCACGAGGATCGCGCCGATCGGGCCCGGGTAGACCGAGCCGTACGCGTGGCCGCCGGTGCGGGAGTAGACCGGGCAGACGTTCAGGCAGGCGCTGCAGCGGATGCAATGCAGCGCCTCCTTGCCGACATCGTCGCGCAGCACGCGGGTGCGGCCGTTGTCGAGCAGCACGACGTGGAACTCCTGGGGGCCGTCGCCGGCGGTCACGCCGGTCCACAGCGACGTGTACGGGTTCATTCGCTCGCCGGTGGAGGAGCGCGGAAGCAGTTGAAGGAACACCTCCAGGTCGGAGAAGCGGGGCAGAAGCTTCTCGATCCCGAGCACCGTGATGAGGACAGGTGGCAAGGTGGTGCACATCCGACCGTTACCTTCGGACTCGACGACGCAGACGGTGCCGGTCTCGGCGATGCCGAAGTTCGCGCCGCTGACCCCGACACGTGCAGCCAGGAACCGCTCGCGCAAATAGAGCCGCGCCGCCTCGGCCAGGTCGCTCGGCTCGTCGGAGCCGATGCCGGGAGCGATCGTCCGTGCGAAGAGGTCGCGGATCTCGGTGCGGTTGCGGTGGATCGCCGGCACCAGGATGTGCGAAGACCAGTCTCCGTCGAGCTGAAGGATCAGCTCGGCGAAGTCCGTCTCGATCGCGTGGATTCCTTCTGCCTCGAGCGCCTCGTTGAGCCCGATCTCGTCGGTCGTGAGCGACTTGACCTTGACCACCTCATCGACGCCGTGTGCGCGAGCGACCTCCGCAACGATGCTGTTCGCCTCGGCCGCGTCACGCGCCCAGTGGACGTGACCGCCCGCAGCCTGGACCGCCGCTTCGAACTGGAGCAGGTACTCGGGGAGGTTCGCGAGCACCTCGGTCTTGATCGCCTTCCCCGCGTCGCGAAGCTCCTCCCAGTCGGGCAGTTCCGCCACGACCCTGGCGCGTTTCGCTCGGATCGTGTCCGTCGCGTTTCGGAGGTTCGTCCGCAGCTGGACGTTGGCCAGTTCGACCCGGGCGGCGTCCGGAAAGCTGGTCATGTCGACGCGAGGATCTCGGCGAGGTGGACGGTTCGAACCGACGAGTCGCGGCGAGCGAGCCCCCCGCCGATCTGGAGCAGGCACGAGCTGTCGAGCGCGGTGCAGACCTGCGCGCCGGTCGACTCGATCGCAGCGCACTTGTCCGCGAGCATTGCACTCGACGTCTCGGCGTTCTTGATCGCGAACGTCCCGCCGAAGCCGCAGCACTCATCGGCACGCGGCAACTCGACCAGCTCGAGTCCGCGCACATTGCGCAGCAAGCGGAGCGGCGCGTCGCCGACCCGAGTCACGCGCAACGAGTGACAGGTGGAGTGGTAGGTGACGCGGCCCGGGAACGATGCACCGACGTCTTCGACCCCGAAGCGCCGTACCAGCAGCTCGGACAGCTCGAAGACGTTGTCCATGGCCAGCGTCTCCCGCACCGTCCCGACACACGAGGAGGACGGCGACACCACCGCCTCGAACCCCCCGAAGATCTCGCTGAACCGGCGTCCGAGCCTTCCGGCCTCCCGCGCATAGCCGCTGTTCAGGTGCATCTGCCCACAACAGGTCTGCTCCTCGGGGAACACCACCTCGTGGCCCAGCCGCTCCAGCACCTGCACCGTCGCGCGCCCGGCGTCGGGGAACAACGTGTCGCCGATGCAGGTCACGAAGAGGGCGATGCGCACCGGGTGCCACCCTTCGTCGTCACGTTTGCTCGTATGCGCTCTCGACCGACGCCGTGCCGCGCTCGCGTGCGAGCTCAGCTCCGTACCCTCCTTCGCGAAAGGCCGCCACCGGATCGTCTGCGACGCCGAGCTGAGACCGAAGCCGCAGGAGCAGTGGGCGCACGTCGGTCTCGTACGCCTCGAGCAGGATCCGGTAGCCGCCGAGCACGTCTCCGGCAAGCTGGGTCTCCGCGAGGCGCTGCTCGTCCACGAGCAGCGCCTTCGCATAGGCGGTCTGAATGTTCAGCACCGACTGGATCATCGCGTCGATCTTCCCCTCGACGTTGTGCGACTGGTCGATCATGTACGCAACGTTGCCTGCATCACCGGCCGCGATCTCGCGCATGATCCGGAAGAGCTCGAACGGATCGATGGATCCGACGATCAGGTCGTCGTCGGCGTACTTGCGGTTGTTGAAGTGGAAGCCGCCAAGCAACCCTTCACCCAGCAGCACTGCAACGATCTGCTCGACGTTCGTGCCCTGCGGATGGTGGCCGGTGTCGACGAGCACCTGCGCCTGCGGGCCGAGGCGCCGGCAGAGCATCGCCGCTGTTCCCCAGTCGGGCAGGTCGGTGCTGTAGAAGCCCGGTTCGAAGAATTTGTACTCGACTAGCAGTCTCATCTCCGGGGGAAGCGACGCGTAGATCTGCTCGAGCCCGTCGATGAGGCGCGCACGGCGGCTGCGGAGGTCGTCCTGGCCGGGATAGTTGGTGCCGTCTGCAAGCCAGAGGCTGATGACGTTCGAGTCGACCTGCTCGGCGATCCGAATGCATTCACGGCAGTGCTCGACCGCCTTCTGTCGCACGGTCAGGTCGGGGTGGCAAAGGCTTCCGAGCCGGTAGTCGTCGTCGCCGAAGAGGTTGGGATTGATCGCGCCGATCCCGAGGCCTTGCTCGGCCGCGAGCCGTCGCAGGTCGCCGTAGTCGGCGACCGCATCCCAGGGGATGTGCAACGCAACGCGCGGGCAGGTGCCGGTGAGCCTGTGCACGAGGGCGGCGTCGGCGATCCGCTCCTCGACCGTGCGCGCGGCGCCCGGCCAGGGGTAGACGTGGAAGCGCGTGCCCGAGTTGGCATAGCCCCAGGAGGGCGTCTCGATCTCGAGCCCGCGGAGGTGTTCGAGGGCAGAGGTCTCGTCCATGGCCGAGAGTCTGCACGATTCGCGATCAATTTACGAATGAGCTTTCGATTTGATCAGTTTCGAAAGCTGAGACAAATCGCTCTTGACACCTTTCGGGTGGGGGCGTAGGGTCGCGCTCATCGACCAGCCTCGTGATTTCCGTGGTTTGTCGCAGGAAGAGCGCATGCGGCGGGTGCTTGAACTGCTCGAGACGCGCGATTCCGTTCCGGTTGCGGAACTTGCGGAATCGTTTTCAGTTTCGGAGGTAACGGTCCGGAGCGATCTGACCTCCATGGCACGGCAAGGCCTCGTCGCCCGGGTGCGCGGCGGTGTGCAGGCGCTCAGCCGGGGGCATCTGGAGGTCGGGTTCGACCTCAGGCTCCGGCTCGACGTCGCGCGCAAATGCGCGATCGCGAGGGCCGCGGCCGCGCTGGTCGGCGAAGGCGAAGCGGTTGCGCTCGATGCGAGCACGACCGCCTACTACCTCGCGCTCGAGCTGCGTGCCAAGCGTGAGCTCGTGGTCGTGACGAACGGACTGCTGGTCGCAACCGCGCTCGCCGACGCCCCAGGCATCACCGTCCTCGTCACCGGCGGGACGCTCCGGCTCTCGGCGATGTCGCTCGTCGGCGACCTCGGCACCGACGTTCTCCGGACCACACGCATCAACAAGGGATTCCTCGGCGCCCGTGGCCTGAGCCTCGAGCGTGGTCTGATGGACCTGAATCCCGACGAGGTGCGGATCAAGCAGGAGATGGCTGACGCCTGCGAGCAGGTCTACGGCATCTGTGACGGCACCAAGTGGCATCGCAGTGCGCTCCTCTCGTTCGTCTCGACAGAGGACCTCGACGGGGATCGTCACCGACTCGAGCGCGCCCGACGAAGAAGTGCAGACGTGGCGCTCTGCCGGCGTCGAGGTGATCTCCGTCGATCCGGGCCCGGGCGAGCCCATGCCGGTCCGGCCTCGCGACCTCCGCCGCTCGGTTCGCCGGGACGAGGGCCTGAACTAGTGGCGACGATGGCAGCCGTCGATCTCGGTGCCCAGAGCGGGCGTGTCGCGGTCGGGCACTTCGACGGTTCGAGGCTCTCGATGCGCGAGGCACATCGGTTCGCCAACGGTCCCGTCGCACATGGCGGCGGCTTGCTGCGCTGGGATGTGCAACGCCTGCATTCTGATGTTCTCGACGGGCTGACGGCTGCCGGACGCGACGACGTGATCGACTCGGTTGCTGTCGACTCGTGGGCGGTCGACTTCGGTCTGCTCGACTCCGCCGACGAGCTCGTCGAGCCCCCGCTGCATTACCGCAATGCTCGCCGGGCCGCGGCGGCCTCGGGCGTGTTCGGGCGGGTCCCGCCGCGCGAGCTGTACGAGCGCACCGGCATCCAGTTGCTTCCGATCAACACGATCTTCGAGCTGGCGGCGATGGCCGCCGACAACGACCCGGCGCTCGAGGCAGCGTCGACGCTGCTCCTGATCCCCGATCTGTTCCACTTCTGGCTCTGCGGCAGCAAGACCACCGAGTTCACGAACGCGACGACGACCCAGTGCTACGACCCGTCTGGCGGCGACTGGGCGACCGATCTCCTGGGGCGGCTCGACATCCCCACGAAGGTGTTTCCGGAGATCGTCGCGCCGGGGACGCCGTTGGCGCCGCTCTTGCCGGACGTCGCCGACGAAACGGGGCTGGACCGCGCGCAGGTGATAGCGGTCGCGACGCACGACACCGGGTCGGCTGTCGTGGCGGTGCCACTCGTGGACGACGCTTCCGTGTTCCTGAGCATCGGCACCTGGTCGCTCGTCGGTGTCGAGGTCGGCCGCCCCGTGATCAGCGACGACTCGTTTGCCGCGAACCTGACGAACGAGGGTGGCGTGGCGGGAACCTTCCGGCTCCTCCGCAACGTCACCGGCCTGTGGCTGCTCGACGAATGTCGGCGTCACTGGGCCGGCGAGGGGACCGAGCTCGGGCTCGACGAGCTCGTCGCACTGGCCGCAGCGGCGCCGCCGTTCGTCTCGTTCGTCGACCCGAACGCCACGATGTTCCTCGAGCCCGGCGACATGCCGGCTCGCATTCGTACGTTCTGCCGCGAGACGGAGCAGACCGAGCTCGGCGGCATCGGAGAGACCGTCCGCTGCGTCCTCGAGAGCCTGGCGTTGAAGCACGCCGAGACCATCGACCTGCTCCACTCGGTGACCGGCTCGACACCCAGCACGCTGCACGTCGTCGGCGGAGGCGCTCGCAATGCCCTGCTCTGCGGCTGGACGGCGAGTGCGGCCGGCCTGCCCGTCGTCGCCGGACCGGAGGAAGCGACCGTGGTCGGCAACCTGCTCGTGCAGGCGATGGCGCTCGGTGAGATCGGATCCCTGCAGGAGGCGCGCGATGTCGTCCGTGCTTCGTTCGAGCCTGTTGTTTACGAGCCCGCGCCCGATGCCGGCTGGCAGGAAGCACGCGCGCGCTTCGCCGGTCTCGCGAGCGGTGCAGGGCTGGAGAGGATCGCATGAGCGTGACCGGCGTGCTGCGGGGGATTCCCGCGCCCCAGAATCGGTGGGAGTCGCCTGCCGAGAGGCTGGACGTCCTCGACGCTCTCGTCTATCGCTCGAACCTGCTCGGGGCCGATCGGGCGCTCGCGAACATCGGGGGAGGGAACACCTCGGCGAAGGAGACGGTGACCGACCACGTGGGTCGCGAGGTTCGCGTTCTCTGGGTGAAGGGGTCGGGCACCGACCTGGCGACGATCACGGCCGGCGGGTTCCCGGGACTGCGGCTCGACGAGCTGCTTCCGCTCGAAGGTCGCGAGGAGATGGACGACGCGACGATGGTCGCCTACCTCCTGCGGTGCAGTGTGCGGCCTGATCAGCCGAGGCCTTCGATCGAGACGCTTCTGCATGCGTTCGTTCCAGCGGCGCACGTCGACCACACGCACCCGGACGCGGTGATCGCGCTGACCTCGACGGCAGACGGCCGGCAGCTCGCCGCGGAGGCGTTCGGCGACGAGGCCGTCTGGCTGGACTACCAACGGCCTGGATTCGACATGTCCCGCCGCATCGCGATCCTCCTGCGCGAGCATCCGGAGGCGCGGGCTGTGCTGCTCGAGCGGCACGGGCTGGTGACCTGGGGAGAGAGCGGTGAGGAGAGTTACGAGGCGACGATCGAGTTCGTCTCGCGGGCCGCCCACGCGATCGACACAGCAGCGCGCGGTCGGTTCGGGCTGGGGGGCCAGCCGGTCGCGGAGCTCGGGGAGAGGAGTGCGCGCTGCCTTCCTTTCGCACGTCCCTCCCCGTGCTCCGCGGCGCCCTTCTGGCCGACACCGAGCGGCTCATTCTCGAGGTCGATCGGAGTCCCGGAGGCAATCGCCTTCGCGTCATCGGCTCGCGCGCCCGAGGTCAGCCAGATCGGCGCGCCCTGCCCCGATCATCTGATCAACACGAAGCACTCGCCCGCTCGTCGTCGACTTCGATCCGGCGAAGGACGGCGCCGAGGAGCTAGCCGCCGCGTTCCGCCGCGGCGTCGACGAATTCTCGACCTGGTACCGCGGCTACTACGAGCGTAACCTCGACGATGAGACGCGACAGTTCCCGATCGATCCCGCAGGGCCGCGTGTGGTGCTCATCCCCGGTGTCGGCATCGTCACGACCGGCGCCGATGCGGCTCGCGCGCGCGTCTCGCGCGACCTCTATCACCGGGCGATCGCCGTCGAAGGCGCGGCCGATGCCCTGGGCGGTTTCCGCTCGCTCAGCGAGGCGGAGGCGTTTGCGATCGAGTACTGGCCGCTCGAGCGTTACAAGCTCGCCCAGGCACCGCCCGCGGGCGAGCTCGCCGGCCGGGTCGCGTTGATCACCGGTGGGGCGAGCGGTATCGGCCGCGCCGCTGCGCGTGCTCTCGCAGCACGCGGGGCGCACGTCGTCATCGCGGATCTCAACGTCGACGGTGCTGGCGAAGTTGCCGACGAGATCGTTGCCGAGCACGGTCTTCGTCGGGCCCTCGCCGTTCATGTCGACGTGACCGACGAACAGGCCGTCGTCGAGATGACCCGCAGCACCGTGCTCGATTATGGCGGCCTCGACATCCTCGTCGCGTCCGCAGGTCTTGCAACCAGTGCCTCGGTGACGGAAACGAGCGTCGAGGAGTGGGAACGCAACTTCGCTGTGCTCGCTCAAGGCTATTTCCTCGCCGCACGTGAGACGTTCCGCGTGCTGATCGAGCAGGGGCGCGGCGGGTCGGTCGTGTTCGTCGGATCGAAGAACGCCCTCGTCGCCGGCGCGAATGCTGCGGCGTACTCCTCCGCCAAGGCAGCATCGCTTCATCTCGCGCGTTGTCTCGCCGAAGAGGGCGGTCCGCACGGGATCCGCGTCAACACGGTCAATCCCGATGCAGTGATTCAGGACTCCGGCATTTGGTCGTCCGACTGGAAGGCCGAGCGGGCGAGCACGTACGGCGTGACCGAGGACGATCTGCAGGGCTTCTACCGCAAGCGCACGAAGCTCGGCGTCGACGTCTTTCCCAACGACGTCGCTGAAGCGATCGCGTTCTTCGCCGGGCCGCGCTCAAACAAGTCAACCGGAAACATCGTCAACGTCGATGGCGGCGTGACCGCCGCGTACCCCCGGTAGTGCGAAGGAGGCGCACATCCACCGGTTCGTCCATCCAACCATCAGGCGAAAGGAACCATCGATGCACAAGCGCAATTGGGCGATTGTCGTCGCGGCGGTCCTCGTAGCAGGTGTCGCTGTGACGGCCGCCCTGGCGGCTTCGAGCCGCTCCACGGCCGGGAAGACGTTCTACTACATCCCCAAGGACACACTGAACCCGTACGAGGTGATCGCCGACCACGGCGGCAAGCTCGCCCTCACGGAGCTCGGCGACACGCAGGTCGTCTCCTCGGGGACGGAAGACACCGCTGCCGCGCAGCAGCCGGCGATTCAGGCCGCAATTCAGTCACACGCCGCCGGCATCGTCATTGCGGGCAACGACCCGCAGGCCGTGTGCCCGGCACTCCAGCAGGCCCAGGCGCAAGGCACGAAGATCGTTGCCTTCGACTCGGACGTCAACTGCCGCCAGCTGTTCATCAACCAGGCGGACACCGAGACGATCGGCCGGAGCCAGATCCAGCTGCTGGGCAAGCTGATGAAGTACAAGGGTCAGTTCGCGATTCTGTCCGCGGCCTCGACGGCCACGAACCAGAACGCCTGGATCAAGTACATGAAGGACGAGCTGAAGAAGTCCACGTACAAGAACATGAAGCTCGTGAAGATCTATTACGGCAACGACAACCCAGCTCAGTCCCGCCAGGCGACCGTGAGCATGCTGCAGGCGTACCCGAACCTGAAGGGGATCGAGTCGCCCACGACGGTCGGGATCTCGTCCGCCGCGCAGTACCTCTCCCACTCGAAGTACAAGGGCAAGGTCGTTCTCACGGGTCTCGGGCTGCCGAGCCAGATGAAGACATACGTCCATAACCACACCGTCACGGCGTTCCAGCTGTGGAACCCCGAGGACCTCGGGTACCTCGCGGGCTACGCGGTTTCCGCGCTCGCCGACGGCACGCATCACGGGCAAGGTCGGCCAGACGTTCAAGGCCGGCAAGCTCGGGCACTACGTGATCATCAGAGGCCCGGACGGACGGCCGCAGGTCGTCCTCGGACCGCCGTACACGTTCACCATCAAGAACGTCGACAAGTTCAAGTTCTAGGAACGACCAAGGGGGCGCCGCGCGGTGCGGCGCCCCCTTCTCAACGCCGATCGTGACCACACCCCAGCCAAGCCCGGTCCTCTCACTCGAACACGCCCAGAAGAGCTTCGGCGCTGTTCATGCCCTCGAGGATGGAGACATCCAGCTCCATGCCGGTGAGGTGCACGGGTTGGTCGGGGAGAACGGCGCCGGCAAGTCCACCTTGGTCAAGATTCTCGCGGGCGTCCATCGGCCCGACGCCGGCCGCCTCCTGCTCGACGGTGACGAAGCGATCTTCGACAACGCCAAGCAGTCACAGGCTGCCGGGATCGCCATCATCTTTCAGGAGCCGACGCTCTTCCCCGACCTGACCGTCGCCGAGAACATGTTCGTCGGCGTGCAGCCGCTCAAGCGATTCCGTCGTATCGATGGCAGGCGGATGCGGCGCGAGGCGACGGCGGTTTTCGAGCAGCTGGGTGTCCGGCTCGACCCGGACCGCCTGGCGCGGGGGCTTTCGATCGCCGACCAGCAGCTCGTCGAGATCGCCAAGGCGTTGACGACGAACGCTCGAGTGATCGTGATGGATGAGCCGACGGCCGCGTTGACCAGCACCGAGGTCGCCCAGCTGTTCGACATCGTCGAGACATTGCGCGAGCACGGCAACGCCGTGCTCTTCGTCTCGCACCGGCTCGAAGAGATCTTCGCGATCTGCCAGCGGGTCACCGTCATGCGCGACGGCCGCCATGTTCTGACGAAACCGGTCGAAGAGCTGACGACGCAGTCGGTGATCCTGGCGATGGTCGGCCGGGACATGGACGCGCTGTTCCCGAAGGTTCCGACTGAGGCCGGGCCGGTCGTCCTCAAGGTCGACCGGTTGACGCGCGAAGGCGTCTTCACCGACGTCTCCTTCGACGTCCGGGGCGGCGAAATCGTCGCGCTCGCCGGGCTGGTCGGCGCGGGACGGACGGAGGTCGCCCGCGCCATCTTCGGGATCGATCGCTGGGATGCCGGATCGGTCGAGATCGACGGGCAAGTCGCTGCCGCCCGGCTCGCCCACGGCGGCGATGGCAGCCGGGATCGGGCTGGTGCCCGAGGATCGCCGCCAGCAGGGGCTCGTGATGGACTTCTCGATCGAGCGGAACATCGCGCTCGCCTCGCTGCGCGGTCTGCGGCGGGCAGGGCTGATCCCGCACGGGGCCGAGCGGACGTTCGCCAGGGACTGGGCGACGCGGCTGCAGCTCAAGTACGGCAAGTTGACGAACCCGGCCTGGACCCTCTCCGGCGGCAATCAGCAGAAGGTCGTGCTCGCGAAATGGCTCGCACGAGATCCGACCCTGCTCATCGTCGACGAGCCGACGCGCGGCATCGACGTCGGCACCAAGGCCGAGGTGCACCGCCTGCTCTCCGAGCTCGCTGCGCGCGGTGTCGCCGTGCTGATGATCTCGTCCGAGCTGCCAGAAGTGCTCGGCATGGCCGACCGGATCATCGTGCTGTTCGAGGGCCGTGTCGCGCGGGAGTTCACGCGCGCGGAGGCGGACGAGCAAGCGATCATGCGCGCGGCCACCGGTGTGGCCGAGGAGGCCGCGTGACGACGCTCGCCGAGGGGCAGAGGGTCGTCGAGCCGGCGCAGCGCTCGCACACGGGTCGCGGAGACGCTGCTCCGCTTCCGCGAGCTCGGCATCGTGCTCGCGCTCGTGCTCGTCGTCGGCGCGACCACGATCGACAATCCTCACTTCCTCTCCGTCACGAACGTCCAGCAGATCCTGTCGGGAGCGGCGATCATCGCGCTGCTCGCGATCGGTGAGACGATCGTCATAGTCACACGCAACGTCGACCTCTCGATCGGCTCGGTGCTCGGTATCTCCGCGTATGCGACCGGAGTGCTCTACGTGCACCATCCACATGCTCCGCTCGTGATCGTCTTCCTGTTCGCCCTCGCGATAGGCGTCGTGTGTGGCTTGGTCAACGGCGCGATCGTGACGATCGCCCGTGTACCGAGCCTCGTCGTCACCCTCGGGACGCTTTACATCATCAGGGGGATCGACGGAGCGTGGGCGGGCGGCAACCAGGTCAACTCCTCGATGCTGCCGGGCAACTTCAACAAGATCGGCTACGGCACGTTCCTGGGCATCCCGTATCTGGCGATCATCGCCATCGTCGCAGTCGCGGCTGCGACCTACGCGATGCGCAGCTTCCGGACGGCTCGCGACTTCTACGCGATCGGCTCGGATCCGGCCGCCGCGCGCCTCTCCGGCATCCCCGTGGGTCGCGGGTGTTCCTCGCCTTCGTCCTCAGCGGAGGTATCGCCGGGTTCGCCGGGGCCGTCTGGCTGTCGCTGTACGGCTCGGTCGACGCGATCGCTGGAGTCGGTTACGAGTTCCAGGTGATCACTGCAGTCGTCGTCGGGGGCGTCGCCATCTTCGGCGGCAGCGGCACCGTCCTCGGAGCCGCGCTCGGCGCGCTGCTGCTGAACGCGATCAACAGCGCGTTGGTGGTCGTCAACGTGTCGTCCTTCTGGAGCTCGGCGATTGCGGGGGCGCTGCTCCTCGGGGCGATCGCCTTCGACCGGCTGGTCGCAGTGCGCGTCGCGCCGGCCCTGCGCACTCGGAGGCGGGATCGTGGCTGAGCTCGACGATTACAAGCCCGGTGACGAGGCCGGCAGCCGTCCGGCAAGGTGGCAAAGTCTCGGCTTCGTTGTCCGTTGGGAGATGCTCCTGGTCATCCTGCTGGGCTGCACGATCGCTTTCGGCGCCAGCGTTTCTCCGTACTTCCTCCAGTCGACGAATCTCTTCTACATCTGTCTGAACGTCGGCGAGGTCGCGATCATGGCTCTGCCACTGACCCTGATCGTCATCACCGGCGAGATCGATCTGTCGGTCGCGTCGATGCTCGGCCTCAGCGGGGTCGCGATGGCCGAGCTGTTCAAGCACGGTTGGCCGATCTGGCCCGCGATGGGCGCCGCGATCGTCCTCGGCATGCTCCTCGGCGCGTTCAACGGCTTTCTCGTCACTCGCGTCGGACTGCCGTCGCTCGCCGTCACGATCGGAACGCTGACGCTCTACCGAGGCATTGCGCAGGGGATCCTTCCGACCGACACGATCGGCGGCTTCCCGGCCCACCTCACGAATATCGGCGTCGTTCCGATTCCGGGCACTCACATCCCGTACTCGATCGCCTTCTTCGCCGTGCTGGCCGTGGTCTTCGCCGTGGTTCTCCACGCGACGCCGCTCGGTCGTGCGATCTTCGCGATCGGCGCAGGCCAGGAAGCAGCGTTCTTTGCGGGGATCCGCGTCAAGCGAATCAAGTTCTGGCTGTACGTGCTCTCGGGGATGCTGTGCGGGTTCGCCGGCGTGCTCTGGACGCTCCGCTTCGCGTCGGCCCGCTACGACTCCGGGATCGGGCTCGAGCTGTACGTGGTCACGATCGTCCTGCTCGGCGGCGTCTCGATCTTCGGTGGTCGCGGGACGATTCTCGGAGTCGTCCTCGCCGTGGCGGTCCTCGGCACGCTCCAGACGGCGCTCACCGCCGATCTCATGCCCGCGCAGGACCAGAACATCGTCGTCGGGGCGCTCCTCCTTGCGAGCGTCATCGTCCCGAACGCCCGTGACATCTACCAGCGCGCACGAGCAAGGCTGCGCAGCGCGGAGGCCCGCAGGCACCGAGCCGCGGCCGCGCAGGCGGAGGGCCAATGAGGGTCGGCGTCTTCGGCATCGGCCTCGCCGCATACTGGCCGCAGTTCGACGGCCTGCGCGAGCGGCTGGAGGGTTATCAGCGCGGGATCGAAGCGCACCTCGAGCGGATGGGCGCTGAGGTGGTCTCCGCCGGCCTGGTCGACACGGCGCAGGCAGCCCGGCAAGCCGGCGAGACACTCGCCAAGGCCCGGCTCGACCTCGTTCTGCTCTACACAGCGACGTACGCGACGTCGTCGCAGGTCTTGCCCACCGTGCAGGCGGTCGACGCGCCTGTCGTCATCCTCAATCTCCAGCCGACGCGAACGCTCGACTACGAAGCGATGACGACTGCGGAGTGGCTGGCGAACTGCTCGGCCTGCTGCGTCCCCGAGATCGCCGGCGCCTTCACCCGGGCGCGGATTCCCTACCGGACGGTCACCGGGACGTTGCTCGACGGCGATCCTGCCTGGGAGGTGCTCCAGGAGTGGCTCGACGCGGCCTCCGCGGTTGCAAGCCTGCGCACTGCTCGCGTGGGCTTCCTCGGCCACACCTATCCCGGCATGCTCGACCTGTATTCCGATTTCACCCAGGTCCACGCGCAGACCGGGGCGCACGTCGAGGTGCTCGAGATCGACGACCTCGTCGAGCGAGTCGAGTCTGCCGACGACGCCGCCGTCGCGCGCAAGGGTGAAGAGATCCGGCGGACATTCGAGCTCGCAGACGCCGGCAACGACCCGATCGCAGCGGAGATCACGCCCGAGATCTTCGACTGGTCGGCGCGTGTTGCGGTGGGGCTCGACCGCCTGGTCGAAGACTTCGAACTGAATGGGCTCACCTACTTCTACCGAGGCGTCGGAGACAACATTGCGGAGCGCGTGTCTGCGGGTCTCATCGTCGGCAATTCCTTGCTGACCGCACGGGGCGTTCCTGCGGCCGGCGAAGGCGACCTGAAGACGAACCTCGCGATGCTCCTGCTCGACCGCCTCGGCTGCGGCGGCTCGTACACGGAGTTCTACGCGCTCGACTTCGACGACGAGTTCATCCTGATGGGGCACGACGGCCCGGCTCACCTCGCGATCGCTGACGGCCGGCCGATCGCCCGCGCGCTCAAGCTCTACCACGGGAAATCGGGCGCCGGACTGTCGATCGAGATGAAGGTCAAGCTCGGGCCGGTCACGATTCTCGGTCTGACGCAGACCGCGGACGGCCGTCTGAAGCTGCTCGCCGCCGAGGGCAACTCGATCGCAGGCCCGACGTTCAAGATCGGCAACACGAACTCGCGGATCCGATTCAGCTCGGGCACGACCGCGTTCTTCGATGCGTGGTGCGCCGAAGGCCCGACGCATCACGTCGCTCTCGGCGTCGGGCATCAGGTGTCGCGCCTGCGCAAGGTCGCCGACCTGCTCGGCCTCGAGTTCGCAGTCGTCGAGTAGCGAGACTCCGCCCGGAAGTGGCGCCTAGTGCGCGCTGCCGGCGAGCTTCTGCAGGCGGGGCCGCAGAAAGGCTGCGCCGTCGCGCGCCAGCTGTTCTTCGTTCGAGAACGTCTTTCGCCAGACCTTGGTCGCTGCGGCGAACTCGGGCACCGAGTCGCCGAACGCCTCGATCACGACCCAGCCGGTGTAGCCGATCTCGGCGAGGGTGGCGAAGGTGGCGTCCCACTCGACCTGCCCGCTGCCGGGTGTGCCGCGGTGGTTCTCGGCCGCATGAAGGTGAACGAGCACGTCTGCGCACGAGGTCAGCGCCGTCCGCGGGTCTCCCTCCTCGATGTGCGCATGGAAGGTGTCGTACATCATCCGGCAGTTGGGGTGGTCGACCGCGCGGACGAGCGAGGCTGTGTCCTCGGCACAGTTCACGAGGTACATCTCGAAGCGATTCAGGTACTCGACGGCGATCGTCACGTCGAGCGCCGCCGCGTGCTCCGCGGCGGCATGCAAGCTCTCTGCGGCGCGTTCGCGCTCCTCGCGGGTCGGCGGGGCTCCGCTGAGGACGCCGAGTGGTGCGGCGAGCGGCCCGCACAGTGTTCGGGCGCCGAGTTCCGCACAGGCGTCGAGGGCCGCCTTCGTGCCGGCCAGGCCGCGGGCCCTCACCTGCGGATCGGCGCTGATCGGGCTGTCGTCCGGGAACCGGGCGCTCACGGCGAGCGCGGCGAGCCCGAGCTCGGCGAGCCGCTTGCCGAGGCGCTCGTACTTCCCGACCTCGCTGTCGAAGATCGGGATCTCGACTCCGTCGTATCCGATCTCGCGCAGGAGCTCGAAGGTCGCGTCGTGCTCGGGCCCGGTCACGTCGGGCGACCAGAGCATCATGTTCATGCCCAGCTTCGGCGGCGCGCTCGTCGTTGCCATCGCATGATCCTACGGATGGTTGATCGGTAAATGCCGTCGTTGCGGGGAGGGTCTGCACCAAGCAGCGTGGACGGATCGACCGGTGCCAAGGCCGGTGGGCCTTGGTGCCGGGCGAGTCGGCTGCGATGCGCCGTGTGCAGGCCCCCAGCCGCGGCGGCGTCGATTTATCGATCAGCCATCTAGCCCGGGTAGATTCGGTGTCGATGAGCTTTGCGCCGCTCGCCGGCATTCGGGTCGTCGACGTCACGTCCTCGCTCGCCGGTCCCACGTGCACCGAGATCCTCGGCGGGCTCGGCGCCGACGTGGTGAAGGTCGAGCATCCTGCCCGCGGAGACGAAGCTCGTGCCTGGGGGCCTTCGTTCTTCGACGGGGGCAGCGTGATGTTCTTTGCGGCGAACCGCTCGAAGCGCTCGCTGGCGCTCGACTTCAAGGACGACGCAGGGCCTGGAGGCACTCCTGCGGCTCGTCGACGGCGCGGACGTGTTCGTGCAGTCGCTGCGCGCGGGGACAGCGGAGCGGCTCGGGCTCGGCAGCGATGCTTTGCGTGCACGCAACGACAGGCTCGTCTACTGCTCGGTTCGCGCGTTCGGCCGATCGGGGCCGCTTGCCGGCGAGCCGGGCTACGACCCGCTGATGCAGGCCTTCGCCGGGCTGATCAGCATCACCGGCGAGCCGGACCGCCCGGGTGTGCGAGTCGGCACTTCCGTCGTCGACCTCGGCACCGGGGTCTGGGCCGCGCTCGGGATCCTGGCCGCCCTGTTCGAGCGCGCCTCGACCGGTCGCGGCCGCGACGTGAGCGTGGCGCTGTACGACACGGCGCTCTCGCTCGTCGGCTATCAGCTCGCCGCCGTCCTGCGCAGCGGCGTCGTGCCCGGGCGCCACGGGACCGCCTTCCCGTTGATCGTCCCGTACGAGGTCTTCCCGACCTCCGACGGCGAACTGATGATCGCAGCGGCGAACGACGGTCTCTTCCGCCTGCTCTGCGAGCGCATCGGCCGCCCGGAGCTGGCCGACGATCCTCGGTTCCTGACGAACCCCGACCGCGTCGCGAACCGCGAGCAGTTGCTGCCGGCGATCCGTGATCGGTTCGCTGCCGGAAGCTCGGCGCACTGGCTGGAGCGGTTGGCGGGCATCCCTGTCGCCCCGGTTCAGGATCTCGCTGCGACCGTCGGGCACCCCCAGACGCGCGCGAACGACATGCTCCAGGACGTCGACGGTATCGAAGCGGTTGCTTCCCCGCTCCAGGTCGACGGCGAACGCTTCGAGCACCGGCTGCCGCCGCCGCTGCTCGGCGAGCACTCGGCTCAGGTTCTGCGTGAGCTCGGGTACGGCGACGACGACATCGCGGCATTGATGCGCGCCGGAACAGTAGGCTCGCCCGCGTGATCGACCTTCCGCAGAAGATCGTGTGCGTCGGCCTCAATTACCGCGATCACGCGGAGGAGCAGGGAGTGACGCTGCCTGAGCGCCCGTTGCTCTTCGCCAAGTGGCCGAACACGCTGCTCGAGAACGGTGCCCCCATTCGGATCCCCGCGATCTCGAAGCGGGTCGACTACGAGGCCGAGCTCGGGGTCGTCGTCGGCCGGCGCGCGAGCGGCGTTGCGGCCGAAGATGCGCTCGACTTCGTCGCCGGGTACGTCGTCGCCAACGACGTCTCCGGCCGCGACCTCCAATTCGCGGACGGCCAGTGGGTGCGCGGCAAGTCGCTGGACACGTTTCTGCCGGTGGGCGACCTCGTGCCTGCGAGCTCCGTGCCCGATCCGCAGGCCCTGCCGATCCGGGCGATCCTGAACGGCGAGGTGATGCAGGACTCGCACACCTCCAACATGGTCTTCGGCGTCGCGGAGATCGTCTCGTTCGTCTCGCAGGCGATCACGCTCGAACCGGGCGACCTCATCATCACCGGCACGCCCGCGGGAGTCGGCGCGTTCCGCGACCCGCCGGTCTGGCTGAAGCCGGGCGACGAGATCACGATCGAGATCGACGGTGTCGGCTCGATCAGCAACCCGGTCACCGGGTAGAGCATTCCGTGAAGCGGGCGCCGCTGCTCGTTGCGCTGTTTCTGGCTGCGCTCGCGCTGCGGCCCCAGCTCGTCGGCATCGGCCCGCTGCTGCCGCTGATCCAGGACAACCTGGACATCACGCATGCGGTCGCAGGCCTGCTCGGGACGATCCCGATCCTCTGCATGGGCCTCTTCGCCCCGCCGGCGCCGTTCGTCTCCGGCCGGATCGGGGCTCGCCGGGCCGTCGCTCTGTCGCTCGGGCTGATCGGCGTCTTCGGTGTCGTGCGTGCGATCGCCCCGGGCGCAGTCGGCGTGATCCTGTTGACGATCCCGATCGGCGTCGGGATGGGTATCGCGGGCGCGATCCTGCCGGTGACGGTGAAGGAGCGCTTCGCCGACCGTCCGGGCTTCGCGACGGGCGTCTACACCACCGGGATCACGATCGGCTCGGCCGTCGCCGCGGCCACGGCGGTCCCGCTCGCGCACATCGCAGGCGGCTGGCGCGCACCCTTGGTCGTCTTCGGGGCGGTGTCGACAGGGCTCGCTGCACTGTGGCTCTGGCTGACGCGCAGCGAGCCCGCTCACTACCGCGCGACCATCCGCCCCCTGAAACTGCCGTTTCGGCGCTTGCTCGCCTGGCGGCTCGTCGCCGCGTTCTTCTTCATGTCGTCGGTCTTCTACGGCCTCAACGCGTGGTTGCCCGACGTGTACGTCGAGCGCGGCTGGAGCGATGCCTCCGCCGGAGAGCTCCTCGCGGTCCTGAACACGGTGACGATCCCGTGCGGGTTCCTGGTCGCGTGGGCGGCGGACCACTGGGGCTCGCGCCGCGGTTGGCTTGCCGGAGCTGCATCGCTGCAGTTCGTCTCGCTGCTCGGGATCCTGCTGTGGCCGGCAGGCGGCTGGGGCTGGGCCGTACTGCTCGGCGTCGCCTGTGGCCCGCTCTTTCCGTTGACGATGACCCTGCCGCTCGACGCGGCCGACCGGCCGGCCGAGGTGGCCGCGCTCGCCGGGATGATGCTCGGCGTCGGCTACACGCTGTCCGCGGTCTCGCCGCTCCTCCTGGGTGTCCTGCGCGATGTGACCGGCGGCTTCGATGCCGTGCTGGCCGCGCTCGTGGTCGCGTCTGCGATCTTGATCGTGGTGGACGCGTCGTTCAGTCCGGCGCGGCTCGCAGCCGGTCGATCGTCAGGCGGACCCCCTCGGCGAGCGGCGTCCAACTGATCGGCCCGACGGCGTCCTCGAGGGCGCCGTTGTCGAACTCGTCCGGGAACGGGAGCCGCGTCTCCTCGTCCACGGTGCACGAGACGTTCCCTGTCGCCTCGATCGCGCGTGCCGCGTCGGCGACGGCGACTGCCGGTCCGCCGAGGCTGAAGACGCGCGCGCCCTCGGTCGCGGCACGCGCAGCCGCTACGAACACGCGGGCCGTGTCGGGCGCAAACTGCAGCTGCGTGCGGCCGCCGAAGGCGATCCGGGAGTCCTCACCGCGCGCCGCGGCGGCCATCGCGAGGCTCGGCGAGGCGGTCAGACCGGAGTCGCGCCCCGGCCCGTAGACGATGAACGGGCGGATGCCGATCGACGCGACCTGCTCCTCCTGCCAGAAGATGCGCGCGAGCCCTTCGCATGCCTGTTTGTGCACGCCGTAGAACGTCACCGGATGACCAACTGCGTCGTTCGGGACGGGGCCTCCCGTGTCGTCGACCTTCGAATACACGGCGGCCGAGCTGGCGTATGCGACCTGGATGCCGCGGCTCTTGGCCGCGTCGAGGACGCCGACGGTCCCGCCGACGTTGATCGCCGTGCCGCGCGGTGGGCTTGCCTTGATCTGTGGAATCAAGAGCGCGGCGAGGTGGATCACGTGCGTGATCGCGTGCTCGTCGAGCACGCGATCGAGTGCTTCCCGGTCGCAGATGTCGCCGTGCACTACCGTGACGTCCTCGGCACCCGCCAGCCGCAGCCGCCGGTCGTCCGTTCCCAGGTCGTAGCCGACGACGGAGGCGCCCGAGCCCGCGAGCACCGAGCACGTCCACGCGCCGATGCAGCCGAGGGCGCCGGTGACCAGGAACCGCTCGTCGGTAGGGCTCACGGGTCGACCGTATCGCCTCCGGGCGTCGCTAGAGTCCACGTCGAAACGGAAACGGAGGCCTGAAGGTGAAGGAGATCGTCGGAGACGTCGAGCGGTGGCGGGAACGCGGTGAGAAGGTCGCCATCGCGACCGTCGTGGCGACGCGCCGTTCCGCGCCGCGTCCGGTGGGTGCGAAGTTCGCGGTCTCCGAGAAGGGCGAGATGTGCGGCTCGGTCTCGGGCGGATGCGTCGAGAACGATGTTGCCGTGCAGGCGCGCGAGGTGATCGAGTCGGGCGAGCCGAGGCTGTTGAGCTACGGGATCACCGACGATCAGGCTCTCGGTATCGGCCTGCCGTGCGGCGGCGAGATCGACGTCTTCCTCGAGCGGCTGGATTGACAATCACAGAGCACGTGCTCGCCCTCGCGCACGGGGACGAGCGTGCTGTGCTGTTCACCGTCGTCGAGGGCGACCGCGCAGTCGGGAGCAAGGTGCTGGTGCTGCTCGACCGCGGCGAGGTGATCGGCGACGACCCGCTCGGGCTCGCGCCGCTCGCCGCCGAACTGCGACGCAACGGCAGCTTCGAGCACGAAGGACTGAAGGTCTTCGCCGAGGTGTTCGGTCCGCCGCCGCGACTCGTCGTCGTCGGTGCAGTCGACACGGGTGAGGCGCTGTGCGCCGCTGCGAGGCAGGTCGGCTGGCGGACGATCTGCGTCGACGCGCGCGCGCAGTACGCGACACCAGAGCGCGTGCCGAGCGCCGATCAGATCGTGGTCGAGTGGCCCGAGCCGGCGTTCGCGCAGATCCTTCCCGACCGTGACACCGCTGTCGTGGTGCTCACCCATGACGACAAGTTCGACATCCCGGCGCTCGCAATCGCGCTGCGCTCGGAGGCGTTCTACGTCGGTGCGCTCGGCAGCCGGCGCGCGCAGGCGAAGCGTCGTGAGCGGCTGCTCGAGGCGGGCGTGACGGAGCAGCAGCTCGAGCGCCTGCGCGGGCCTGCGGGCCTGGACATCGGCGCCGAGAGCCCGGCCGAGACCGCCGTGTCGATCATGGGCGAGGCCCTCGCCCTCCGTGCCGGCAGGCTGGGCGGCCCGCTCCGCGAGGCCGCAGGCCGGATCCACGTCGAGCGCTAGCTCAGCGGGGCTCAGAGGCGCTCAGAGGTAGAGCGCGGCTCGCGCCGACTCCGGCGTCTGCGGGATCTGGTCGGCGAGGCGCCTCAGGGTCGGGTACCTCGACCGGTCGAGCGTTCCGGCGTCATGCCAGTTCAGCTCGACGAGGTTCCCGCCCGGGTCGCGGAAGTACAGCTGCACCTGCCCCGAGGGGAGCTCGACGAGCTCCGCGCCCCATTCGGCCGACGCGTGCGCGGCGACGGCGTCGTAGGCCGCGTCGAAATCGTCGATCGTGAGCCCGATGTGGTGGCGGGGAGGCGGCGCATCGTCTTCCGCGAGGAAGATGTGCAGTTGCAGGTCGCCGATCCGGAGCCATTGCACGGGCTGGTCGAAGATCGGGGTCGGGATCCGCTCCATCCCGAAGATCGTCTCGTAGAAGCTCGCCGATTCTTCGAGGTTCTTCGCCGAGATGCTGACGTGATTGATCCCGGTCGCCCGCACGGCGCGAGTCTCACCGGTTCGTCCGCGGAGGTCAAGCGTCTGCGCCAGAGCTCGATGCGGAATCGCGAGCGCGCGTGCATTTCACGTCAAGCCTCTAGCATCACGGGATCGCCGTCCCCGGATGAAAGGAACGGAGAGCCGATGGCCCGTCCGTGCACATTGTTCACCGGCCAGTGGGCCGACCTGCCGCTCGCAGACCTCGCTGCGCGCTGCGCGGGCTGGGGGTTCGACGGGCTCGAGCTTGCCTGCTGGGGAGACCATTTCGAGGTCGACCGGGCGATCGCCGACAGCGGCTACGCACGCAGCCGGCGCGAGCTGCTCGAGAGCCACGAGCTCGGTGTCTGGGCGATCGGCGCCCACCTGGTCGGCCAGGCCGTCTGCGACGTGATCGACACGCGACACCGCGCGATCCTGCCGCCGGAGATCTACGGCGACGGAGAGCAGGAAGGTGTTCGCGCGCGCGCCGCGGAGCGCATGAAGGACACCGCACGTGCCGCGGCGCAGCTCGGCGTCACACAGGTGAACGGGTTCACCGGCTCGTCGATCTGGCATCTCATCTACTCCTTCCCGCCGAACGACTTCGCCACGATCGAGCGCGGGTACGAGGACTTCGCCGAGCGTTGGGGGCCGATCCTCGACGTGTTCGACGCGGAGGGCGTGCGATTCGGGCTGGAGGTTCATCCGACCGAGATCGCCTACGACTTCGTGACCACGCGCAAGACACTGGACGCGATCGGAAACCGCGCAGACCTTCGGCATCAATCTCGACCCGAGTCACCTGGCGCCTCAGGGTCTCGACGCCGCGCAGTTCGCGTTCGAGTTCCGCGACCGCATCTACCACGTGCACGTGAAGGATTCGATCAAGCGGCTCGATGGACGGCGTTCCATCCTCGGCTCGCATCTCAACTTCGGCGAGGAAGCTCGCGGCTGGGACTTCGTCTCGCCCGGTCACGGCGACGTCGACTTCGAGAGCTTCATCCGGGCGCTGAATCGCATCGGCTACCAGGGGCCGTTGTCGGTCGAGTGGGAAGACAGCGGCATGGACCGCGAGTGGGGCGCACCCGACGCACTCGCGTTCGTCCGCCGAGCGGACTTCGCTCCCTCCGGGATCGCCTTCGACGCGGCGATGCAGAAGGCTCCCGTGGATTCATGAGCGCTCCTTCGGGGCTGCAGACCGAGATCGCCGCCGAGGAGCAGCGGGCTGTCGTCGTCGAGGTGGGCGGAGGACTGCGTTCGTACCGGATCGGGGACGCCGATCTGCTCGACGGCTACGGGCCTGCGGAGATGAGCACGTCCGGCCGGGGGCAGGTGCTGATGCCGTGGCCGAACCGGCTCGAGGGCGGGTCCTACGAGTTCGGCGGCCGCCGGCACCAGTTCCCCCTCGACGAGCCGGAGGCGGGCAACGCGATTCACGGCTTCGTCCGCTGGGAGAACTGGACGGTCGCCGAGCGCGAGCCGAACCGGGTGGTGATGCGCCACCAGGTGCATCCCCGGCCCGGTTATCCGTTCTCGGTCGACCTGTCGATCGAGTATTCGCTCTCGCAGGCCGGTCTACGCGTGCAGACAACTGCGACCAACGTCGGCCCCGAGCCGTGCCCGTTCGGGGGCGGCGCCCATCCGTATCTCACGATCGGGACCGACACGGTCGACTCGGTCGTGCTCCGCTCCCCGGGTCGAACGGTGCTGTTTGCGAACGCGCACGGCATCCCGACGGGTCGCGGCGCGGTGCGGGGGACCGAGCACGACTTCCTGCAGGCGAGGCCGATCGGCGCGACGCGGCTCGACCACGCGTTCACCGACCTCGAGCGGGATGCGGACGGCGTCGCCCGCGTCGAGCTCCGGCGGCCGGGCGGTGACCTCGGGCTCGCATTGTGGGTGGACCAGAGCTACGGCTGGTTGATGCTGTTCACCGGCGACCCCCTCCCGGACGTCGCCCGTCGCAGCCTGGCCGTCGAGCCGATGACCTGCCCGCCGAACGCCTTCCGCTCGACGGAAGACCTGATCGTGCTCGAGCCCGGCAGTTCCTTCGTCGGCGCGTGGGGCCTCAGCCCGCTCCTCAGCTGAAGTTCACGGCCTTGGAGCGCCGAGCGGCCGGCGTCCAGAGTCAGCCGGTCGGCTCGAGGGCTCCGGCAGGCGCGGTGGTCGGGCGGGCTCGCTTCGCCGGGGCAGGGAGCTTCAGACAGAAGAAGCACGCCGACGGCCGGCGCCACGGCGCAGATCGTCAGCGCCGCCTTCAGGTCGACGGCGTCGGCGACCGCGCCGAGCACGACCGCGGCAACGCCGCCGACGCCCATCGCGAGGCCGACCGAGAGGCCGGAGGCCATCCCGACGTGCCGTGGCAGGTAGAGCTGGCTCAGCACCATCGTCACGCCGAACGTGCCGACGACGCAGACGCCCACGAGCATGAGCGCGACCACACCTGCAATGCCTCCGACATAGATGAAGACGATGATCAGCGGCGCAATCAGTGCCTGTGTGACCACGAGCGTCGTCCGCAGCCCGATCACGTCGGCGACCGCTCCGAGGATCAACGTCCCGACGGCCCCCGCAAGCAGCATCAGGAAGAGCAGCCTGCTCCCGTCCGCCTTCGAGTGTCCGAGCGAGACGACCCACAGTGGGACGAATGCGAGCAGGGTGAACCAGGCGACGCTGCGCAATGCGATCACGATTCCGAGCAGCGTCATCGCCCGCCGCTGATCGTCGCCGCGCACCAGACGGCCGGTGTCGGACAGGGGCTTGAGTCTGGAGAGATACGGCGCGAAACGCGCGAGCGCAAGCGCGGCGCCGAAGACGGGGATCATCGCGACCAGTCCGCCGACGAGCCCCAGCCAGACGACGAGCTGGCCGGTCACGAACGCACCGAGCGCGTAGCCGACGTTCCCACCGCTGTTGAAGTACGACATGCCGCTCGCCTTCTTGTGGCCGCTCGCATACGACGCGAACTTGGCCCCCTCGGGATGGAATGCCGCGACCCCGAGCCCGCCTGCGAGCACGAGCAGCAGGACGAGCGGATAGACCGGTGCGATCGCAGCGCCGCCGACCCCGACCGCTGCGAGCAGCGCACCGCCGGAGAGAAGCCAGAGCGCGCCCCGCCGATCCGACCAGAGGCCGAAGAGCGGCTGCACGAGCGAGGACGACGCGGTCGCTGCGAGCAGCAGCATCGCTGCGAGCGCATAGCTCAGGTGGAAGCGGTCGGTCATGAAGGGAATCAGCGCCGGCACGCTCCCCGACGCGAAGTCGACCGCGAGATGCCCGCCCGAGAGCGCGGTCATCGCGCGTTTGTCGATCCCTGCGCGCTCGGCCGCCATCCTTCGATGCTAGATGTCGGTCGGCAGGTCGGGCGCTAGCGGCGGGAGATCTCGACCGCGACCCCGGCCTTGCCGAGCAGCGTCGAGAAGGGGCATTCGGCGTGAGCTCGCTCGATCGCGGCTCCGATCGCGGCCTCGTCGGCGCCGTCGGCATCGACGCCGATCGTCACGTGTGACGCGACGATCTGATGCCCTTCCCCCTCGACCTCGTCCATGACGATTCGACAGGTGACGTCGAGCCGGGTCGGCGGGGTCCCCGCCTGGGTGAGCTCGCCCGCGAGTGACATCGTCAGGCAGCCGCCGTGGGCCGCTGCGAGCAGCTCCTCCGGGCTCGTCTTGCCCCCCGGGTCGCCGATCCGGCTCGGCAGCGAGAACGGGAGCGAGCTGAAGGCTCCGGTGCCGCCGGTGATCGCTCCCCCGCCGCGGGCGAGGTTTCCCTCCCAGACGACCTCTGCGGTCCGTTCGATCCTCGGCATCGTCAGTTCCTTTCTGGGAGGGCGGCGAGAGTGCCGTCGGGGTAATAGGCCTCGGCGGGAGAGCCCGCCGGCGTGAAGACGCCGAGCAGCCGCAGGTCGCTCTCGCCGGTGTTGGCGAGGCAGTGGACGAGGGTCCGCGGCAGGTGGATGCAGCTTCCGGCCCGGAGCGGAGCCTGCTCGCCGCCGATCTCGAGCACGCCCTCGCCTTCGAGGACGTAGATCACCTCGTCGTAGCGGTGGAAGTGATCAGGGGCGCGCCCGGGCGGGACGAGCCCGATGAACTGGGTGACCGACTCGCAGCCGACGTCGGGCGTCGCCCCGAGGAGAAACGAGCGTCCCGCGGTCGCCTGGCCCTCCTCGACGGCGTTCAGGTCGACGACGGCGTGGGTCGCCGCGGCGGGCGCGGGGTCGTGCACCAGCACGGAGACACCTCGAGCGTCGCCCTCGGCCGACCACGGTGTGCCGCGGGCGAGAAACAGCGCGGTGCCTGGTCGCAGGTCGTGCTCTTCGCCGTCGATCCGGGCGCTGCCCGAGCCGGAGAGGACGTAGATCACCTCGTCGCAGCTGTCGTCGCGGTGCTCACCGGCGACGGCCCGGACACGCTGGGCGAATTCGGCACATTCGAAGAGGCGGCCGTCCGCGGCCTCGGATTCGTGCATCGCGTACTGCATCGGGACGTAACCTACGTGGATGACCTCGATCGAGATCGTCAAGCGCTCCTACGACGCCTTCGCCCGGAAGGACCTGGCGGGCGTCATGGCCGATATGCACCCGGAGATCGAATGGCAGCAGGCTCAGGGCCTTCCCCACGGCGGCACCTACCGCGGCCTCGACGAGGTCCGCCGCAACATTTTCGACCCGCTCGACGTCGAATGGTGGGATGAGTTCAGTGCTCAGCCCGACGAGTTCCTCGATGCAGGCGGCGAAGTGGTCGTCCTCGGACGCTACCGCGGGATCGCGAAAGAGACCGGCAAACGGCTCGACGTGCCGTTTGTCCATATCTGGACGCTCCGAGGGGAGCAGGCGGTTCGCTTTCGCCAGTTCCTCGACACGGCGGGCTGGGTCGAGGCGCTCGGGATTTGATCATTGACACCGTGAGCGTCACGGACGACACTCACGGCTTCAGCGCCAACCCCCGGCAATCGAAAAACGTCGTGCCCCCACTAAGGAGGACACCTAGATGAAGAAGGCGATCGGCCTCGCCCTCGTCATGCTCATGACTTCGGTCGTGGCAGCGAGCGCGCAGGGCGCCCACAAGGTCGCGGCCTCCGCGGCCTCTTCGCAGTCGATCAGCTGCAGCAGCACCATGACGATCCCGTTCCTCACGCCGCTGACCGGTGGTGCCGGCTTCCTGGGCACCGAGCAGGCGAGCTGGGCGAAGTACGCCGTCCAGACGCTGCCGGCGAAGTACGGTCTGAAGGTCAAGCTCGCACTGGGCGACACGCCCGTCGAGCAGGGCCCCGCGCCAGCGCAGGCACTCGCGCAGAAGTACATCTCCGACAAGAGCGTCGTCGCCATTCTCGGGCCGTCGACCTCGGGTGACGCAGCCGCCACCGCGAAGCCGTTCTTCGCAGCCGGCCTTGCGGCGATCTCCCCGTCGGCGACTCACACGGACCTGACGATCGGCACCGCAGGTGACCCGCTGGTCGGAACACCGGCGTTCTTCCGCGACGTCCCGGGTGACTACATCCAGGGCCCGACGGATGCCCGCTTCATGCTCACGAAGCTCAAGGTCAAGAACGTTGTGACCATGGACTTCCAGGAGCCGTACTCCGTCGGCCTCTCGAGCGCAGTCGACCAGGTGCTCAAGAAGGCCGGCGTCAACGTGACCCACCTGTCGGCCCCCAACACGACGACCGACTACTCGGCCTACGTGACCAAGGTGCCGAACAACGCCGACGTCGTCTTCTTCCCCACGCAGAAGCCGGGTGACGCTCAGACGTTCGCCCAGCAGCTGCTCGAGCAGGGCAAGAAGGCCAAGGTCTTCGGCGGTGACGGATCGAACGACCCGACTCAGTTCAAGGTGCCGGGCTCGTACGTCTCCAACTTCGCAGCGCCGATCAACCTGTTCGCGTACAACAAGCCGATCATCGCCGGCTGGATGAAGGCGAACCCCGGCAAACCGCTGGGCTCGTTCGGACCGCCGACCTACGGCGCGATCCAGATCATCCTGCAGGCGGTCAAGCTGACCTGTGCGACAGCACCACGGCGTGATCCAGCGGCGTGATGTGTTCCGGAACATGAAGAAGGTCAGGATCAAGAACTTCATCCTCGGCGGCAACTTCGCCTTCTCGACGAAGACGAACGACCCGCTGAACGCGAAGTTCACGATCTTCCAGATCCAGTCCAACGGCTCGTACAAAGTCGTTCAGTAGTCCAAGATAGAGCGGTTGCAATGTCCGGGGGCGGCCCAAAGTGGGTCGCCCCCGGTCTTGCCTGAGAGACCACGTGGACACATTCATCCAGCTCACCGTCGACGCTCTCACGCTTGGCAGCGTCTACGCGCTGATCGCGCTCGGCTACACCCTCGTCTACGGGGTCCTCAAGCTCCTGAACTTCGCGCACGGCGACGTGTTCATGGTCGGCACGTTCATCGGTTTCGGCGTGCTGAATGCGCTCGGCGGACCTGAACATCCGAAGGTGCCCATTTGGGCTGTGATCACGATCATGACGGTCGCGGCAATGGCCGGCTGCGCGGCGCTGGGCGTCACCATCGAGCGATTCGCGTATCGACCTCTGCGGGACGCGCCCAGGATCGCGCCGTTGATCAGTGCGCTCGGTGTGTCGTTCTTTCTCGCCAACTCGATGCAGTTGCTGTTCGGCGCTCAGCCCAGGAACTACAACACCTTTGCGTTCAACAACGGCGAGCTCTACCTGAAGGGGATCCAGATCGGCGACGTGAAGGTGCCGCTCCTTCGGCTCATCACGATCGGCTCAGCGTTCGTGCTCATGATCGTGCTGTGGTTCCTCGTCAACCGCACGCGGACCGGCAAGGCGATGCGCGCAACCTCGTTCGACCGTGAGGCGGCGGCGATGATGGGAGTGAACATCGACAAGGTGATCGTCTTCACCTTCGTGCTCGGCTCGGCGCTCGCAGGCGCCGCGGGAGTGATGTTCGCGCTTCGAGTTCCGACCACCGTCTCGATCGGGTTCGTCTCGGGGCTGAAAGGCTTCACCGCAGCGGTGATCGGCGGCATCGGATCGATCCCCGGCGCGATGGTCGGCGGGCTGATGCTCGGGTTCCTGGAGTCGTACACCGAGGGGTACATCTCGACGAAATGGTCCGACCTGATCGTGTTCACGATCCTGATCGCGTTCATGATCTTCCGCCCGCAGGGCCTGCTCGGGCGGGCGGACATCCGGAAGGTATGAGCGTAGGGTTCCGGCAGCGGAGGAAATGCCCGTGAGCGACTCGACACCGCACTCAGAGGCCCCGAGCCTTCAGCAGCTGGGGCCACCGGCCCGGCCGTCGGCCAGGACGAGTGGGTCGCGCGGCACGGCGAGCACCGGGTTGGCCGCGGAGGGCCCCTCGGGACGATCGAGGACCGCCTGCGGCGCGTCCCGTGGTGGGTGTGGCTCGCGCTGTTCCTGGCTGCGTTCTCGCTGTTCCCGCTGTTCGAGCAGAGCGGCTATGTGCGGCTCGTCGCGTTCGACACGGTCCTGTACATGCTGCTCGCTCTCGGGCTGAACGTCGTCGTCGGCTGGGGCGGCCTGCTCGACCTCGGCTTCGTCGCGTTCTACGGCATCGGTGCGTACACCTACGCATTCCTCGACTCGGATCAGTTCGGTGTCCACCTGCCGACGATCGTCTCCGTGCCCGTGGTCGTCTGCGTCGGCGCCCTGATCGGACTGATGGTCGGCCTGCCCTCGCGGAGGCTGAGCGGCGATTACCTGGCCATCGTCACGTTGTTCTTCTTGCAGCTCTTCCAGACGCTCACGACGAACGGCGACAGCGTCGCCGGTCATAACATCACCGGCGGGCCGTTCGGGATTCTCAATGTCGATCCGTTCAGCTTCTTCGGCCACACGCTCGTCGTCGCAAACGCCGGTGTGTTCGCCGTGTCGTATCTCTATGTCGCGCTGGGGTTCTTCGCCGTCGTGTTCGTGGCGCTTCGGTTCGTCAACAACTCCCGGACCGGCCGGGCGTGGCGGTCGCTGCGAGAGGACTCGCTTGCAGCCGAGGCGATGGGCATGCCTGTCAACCGGCTCAAGCTCGTCGCCTTCGCGTCCGGTGCCGCAATCGCGGCGCTCACCGGAACGCTCTTCGCCTCGCTGACGGGAAGCGTGTTTCCACTCGCCTTCTACTTCGTGCTGCTGATCACCGTGTACACGATGGTGATTCTCGGGGGCTCCGGCAGCCAGGCGGGTGTGGTCCTCGGCGCCCTCATCATCGGGCCGCTGCTCGAGGCTCTGCGCGACCCGAACAAGTCACGCGCCATCTTCTTCATCCTGCTCGTCGGCGGGCTGGCGCTGGCTGCACGGAAGTCGCGGCCCGTCGCCGTGGCCGCGGTGGGGCTCGTCGTCTTCGGGTTCGTGGTCCACGCGATCGCCGGCGGGATGCACTCGTCCTGGATCGCCGGTGAGCACGCGGGCGGCCTCGCCGGCTTCCTCGCCTACTGGGTCGTTGCCCCGACGCAGTTGGCGCGCTGGGTCGCTCCGGTCACGTATGTCGGGGCAATCGCGGCCGTGCTCGTCGTGACCCAGCTCAAGGGAACGTGGCGGTTGATCGCCCTCGTGCCGACCCTCTATCTCTGCGCGTTCGTCTGGGAGAACGTGATGCTCGCGAAGCCGGAGCCCGCGCGGTACATCGTGCTCGGCCTGATCCTGATCGGGCTGATGATCCTGCGGCCGAACGGCCTGCTCGGCGAGCGCCGCGTGGAGATCATCTGATGAGGGGGGTGCTGGAGCTCCAGGGGTCTCGCTCTCGTTCGGCGGGTTGAAGGTGGTCGACAGACTCGACATCGATGTCGAGGAAGGCTCGATCGTCTCCGTGATCGGGCCGAACGGCGCCGGCAAGACCACGCTCTTCAACCTGATCACCGGCATCTACGACCCCGACGAGGGCGACATCAGGCTGGACGGCAAGAGCATCGCCGGCCTGCAGCCGCACCAGATCACCGGCCGGGGCATCTCGCGCACGTTCCAGACACTCCGCCTCTTCCTGAACATGTCGGTCAAGGAGAACGTGATGGCCGCCGCGTACTGCCACACGAAAGCGGGGCTGTTTCGGTCGATGGTCCGCACGCCGGGCATGCGGCGCGAGGAGCGCGAGATCGAGCAGCTCGCCCGCGACCGGCTCTCCTTCTTCGGCGAACGCCTGATGGGCTACCGCTGGGACCAGCCCGCCTATTCGCTCTCCTACGCAAACCGCCGCCGCCTCGAGATCGCGCGCGCAACGGCGACCAATCCCGCGGATCCTGCTGCTCGACGAGCCCGCCGCGGGGATGAACCCCAAGGAGACGCACGAGATCACCGAGCTGATCGCCAAGCTGCGCGAGGACGGCGGCTACACGATCCTTGTGATCGAGCACGACATGCACGTCGTCGAGGGCATCTCCGACCGTGTGATCGCGCTCGACCACGGCATCAAGATCGCCGAAGGCTCCTACGAATCGGTCGCGACGAACGAGAAAGTCATCGAGGCCTACCTCGGGCTCGGGACGGCGCAGAGCAAATGAGCTCGGTGCAAAGCCTGCTCGAGCTCGACGCGGTGGACACCTACTACGGGCAGATCCACATCCTGCAGGCGCTGTCGATCAAGATCGCGCCGGGCGAGCTCGTCTGCCTGCTCGGCGGCAACGCGTCGGGCAAGTCGACGACGCTGAAGACGATCCTCGGCATCGTCAAGCCGCGCAACGGCGTGGTGCGCATCGACGGGGAGGACGTGACCAAGCGTCCGACGAGCTACCGCATCGGCCGCGGCCTGGCGATCGTTCCGGAGAACCGCCGCCTCTTCGGCCCGATGACCGTGCTCGAGAACCTCGAGATGGGCGCATACCTACGTGGCGGAGGCTCCAAGGAGGACTTCGACCGCGTCTACGAGCTGTTCCCCCAGCTCCGTGACCGGCGCTCGCAACTTGCGGGGACGCTGTCGGGTGGCGAGCAGCAGATGGTCGCGATGGGCCGCGCGTTGATGTCGAGGCCGAAGCTGTTGCTGATGGACGAGCCGTCGATGGGGCTCGCGCCGATCCTCGTCGAGCGCAACTTCGAGATCATCAAGCAGGTGCACGAGTCGGGTGTCGCGATCCTCGTCGTCGAGCAGAACGCGAACGTCTCGCTCTCGATCGCCGACCGCGGCTACGTCCTCTCGACCGGCAGGCTCGTCCTCGAAGGGAAGGCCGCGGAGCTCCGCGAGGACGAGAACCTGAGGAAGGCCTACCTTGGCCGTTAAGGAGGGAGCGGCCTCGGTCTCGGACTGTCGCTCGCGGTTCCCGATCTTCGAACGGCTGACCTACATCAACTCGTGCTCGCAGGGCGCGCTCTCCGACTCGGTGCGCGCCGCCTACGGCGACTATCTGACGGGCTGGGACGAGCGCGGCGCGCCGTGGGAGTACTGGGTGGAGCGCGCCGAGACCGCCCGGGCGACGTTCGCCCGCTTTGTCGGCGGCGCGCCCGACGACGTCGCCGTGACCACCTCGCTGTCGGCCGGAGTGAGCCCGTTCGCCAGCGCGATCGACTTCACTGCGCGGCCGAAGGTCGTGATCAGCGACTTCGAGTTTCCGACGATCGGCCAGATCTGGCACGCGCAGGAGCTGCGCGGCGCCGAGGTCGTGCACGTGCACGCCGATGGGGCGGAGATCCCCGTCGAGCGCTTCGACGAGGCGATCGACGAGCAGACGGCGGTCGTCTCGATCGCGGCCGTCTGCTACCGCAACGGGTCGCGGCTCGCGGTCGAGGAGATTGCGAGGATCGCTCACGAACGCGGCGCACTCGTTGTGCTCGACGCCTACCAGGCGATCGGCACGTATCCGCTCGACGTGGCGGAGCTCGGGGTCGACGTGCTCGCGGCCGGAGTGCTCAAGTATCTGCTCGGCTCGGCCGGGCTCGGCTTCATGTGGACGAGGCCGGGTCTCAGCGAGCAGCTCCTGCCGACCCAGACCGGCTGGTTCGCCGACCAGAACATCTTCGAGATGGACATCACCGACTACTCGCCGTCGCCCACGGCTCGCCGGTTCCAGTCGGGCACGCCGCCGGTCCCGGCCATCTACGCCGGGATCGCCGGGCTCGAGCTGATGGAGGAGATCGGCGTCGCGGAGACCCGTGCTCATGTGACCGCGCTGAACGAGCGCCTGATCGGCGGCGTCGACGAGCTCGGAGGCGTGGTCGTCACGCCGCGCGACCCCGAGAAGCGCGGCGCGCTCGTCTGCATCAGGTCGACCGATGCGCCACAGCTCGTCGCGACGCTCGGCGACGCGGGCATCGTCACCTCGGAGCGGGACGGGAACCTGCGGATCTCCGCGCACGCCTACAACACCGAGGAAGACATCGACGAGGTGCTCGCCGCCCTGGCGCGGCACCGGAACCTCATCTGAACCTGATTGCCGGCGCAGCCGGGAACCAGGTTCACGAGTTTCTCGCGAGGCCGACGCGGTTCCGACTTGCGCTCGCCCTACCTGACATTTTATAAGACGTACTGAGAATGCTTCTTCGTGAGGTCGGATATGCGCGGCCGGGATCGCTTGCAGAAGCGATCGAGCTGCTTGCGGCCGACGACGGTGCCCGGGCGCTCGCAGGCGGTCAGACGCTGATCAACGTGATGAAGGCGCGCGCGGGATCGCCGGACGCGTTGATCGACCTGGCGGCGATCGAGGAGCTGAAAGGGATCGAGCTCGGAGCTGACGGCACGCTGGAGATCGGCGCGATGGCCACGTACACCGAGCTCGTCGAATCGAGTGAGGCGCGCGCACGCCCGATCATCGGCGACGTCTGCGCGCAGATCGCCGATGTCCAGGTGCGAAACCGGGGCACGATCGGCGGGAACCTCTGCACGAGTGACCCGACGAATCATCTCCCGCCTCTGATGGCGGCGCTAGGCGCGCAGATGACGATCGCCGGGGCGGACGGCGAGCGCACCGTGCCTGCGGCCGAGTTCTTCCTCGGCGTCTACCTGACGGCCGTCGGCGTCGGTGAGGTGCTGACGAAGATCACCGTTCCGGCCGGCCGCGGCGACGGGTTCGCCGCGGTCACGCTCGGGGTCGACGGAACCTGTATCGCGAGCGCAGCCGCATCGGTGAACGGCAGCGTCACCGTCGCGCTCGGCTGTGTCGACGCGGTGCCGGTCGTGCTCCATCCCGGCTCGGCCGAGGAAGAGGCCGTGCGCGAAGCCGTGCGCGATGCGAACCTCGATCCGCCGTCCGACGTTCATTCTTCGAGCGAGTACCGCAAGCATCTCTCCGAGGTGCTCGCCGTACGCGCCGTCAACCAAGCCAGGAGCTGAGATTGAGCACGCGTCACTTCCTCGAGGTCGATCAAGGTCACGATCAACGGAACGACGTACGAGCGCGAGGTCGAGGCGCGCAAGCTCCTCATCCATTTCATCCGCGACGACCTCGACCTGACCGGCAGCCACATCGGATGTGACACCGGCAACTGTGGTGCGTGCTCGGTGATCGTCGACGGTTCGCTCGTGAAGAGCTGCATGATGCTGGCGGTCCAGGCCGACGGTGGGAACGTGGAGACGGTCGAGGGGCTCGCCGACGGTGAGGAGCTTTCGAAGCTCCAGCAGGCCTTCAAGGACAACCACGCCTTGCAGTGCGGCTATTGCACCCCCGGGATGTTGATGAGCGCGACCGCGCTTCTGCGCTCGAATCCGCACCCGTCCGAGGATGAGATCAAGAAGGGCCTGCAGGGGAACATCTGCCGGTGCACCGGCTACTGGAACATCTTCGAGGCGGTCAAGGCGGCGTCCGAATGACCTCGTCGTCCACGACGACCACGGCGCCCGAGACCACCGAGGTCGAGGCGCCGGCCGAGGAGTGGAAGGGGCAGAACGTCCCGCGCAAAGAGGATCGCCGGCTCGTGCAGGGGCAGGGCGTCTTCGTCGACGACGTCAAGCGGCACGGGATGGGCTTCATCCACTTCGTCCGCTCCCCGTACGCGCATGCGCACATCACCTCGATCGACGTGTCGAAGGCCGAGGAGCTGCCGGGGGTCTACGGAACGCTGACCGGGGAAGAGGTGGCCGCGCTCACCGAACCGTTCTTCCAGATCTCGTCGGTCCCGGGCGCGAACCTCAAGGACTACGCCCTGGCGGTCGGCAAGGTGCGCTACGTCGGGGAGGCGATCGTCGCCGTGGTGGCGGAAACGCGCGAGCGCGCTCGCGACGCGTCGGAGCTGGTCGAGATCGAATACGAGCCGCTGGACGCGATCACCGATGCGCGCCGCGCCCAGGACGACAGCGTTCCCACGATCCACGACGACGCCGGCGGAAACCTGATGTGGCACGGCACGTACGAGTGGGGTGACCTCGACGCGGCGTTCGCCGAGGCGGACAAGATCGTGAAGATCGACGAGCTGCATTTCCACCGGTTCAACTCGACACCGCTCGAGTGTGACGGGGCGCTCGTGGAGTACAACCGAGGTGTCGGGCAGTGGACGATCCACACGAACAACCAGTTCCCGGGCTTCGCCGCGATCATGATGGGGCCGGCGATGCGCACGGGGCTCGACAAGCTTCGCTTCGTGACGCAGGACATCGGCGGCGGCTTCGGCAACAAGATCACATCGCACCCGCAGCTCGTTGCGTGCTGCTTGCTCGCGCGCAAGCTCGGCCGGCCGGTGCAGTGGACCGAATGGCGCACCGATTTCCACATGTCGATGTCGCACGGCAACGAGCGCTGGTTCCACGAGACGGAGGTGGCGGTCAAGAACGACGGGACGCTGCTCGGCTTCCGGACGAAGGCGCTCGACGATGCCGGCGCGTGGCTGCGGTATGAGCCGCTCGGCGGCGTGATCTGGGCCCAGGTCACGCCGGGGATGTACAAGTGGCGCAACATCCGCGTCGACTTCACGCAGGTTGCGACAAACAAGGCGCCCGTGTCGCCGAACCGCGGCTACTCGCGCATGCAGCATCTGTGGTTCACCGAGCGCGTGATCGACATCGTCGCGCACGAGCTCGACCTCGATCCCGTCGAGGTGCGGAAGCTCAACTACGTCAAGACCGAGGACATGCCTTACGAGACCCCGAACGGCTGCGTCTACGACTCCGGCGACTACTCCCGCATGCTCGACATCGGCCTCGACCTGATCGACTATCGGAACGTCGCGCAGCGGCGCTCCGAGGCCGAGACGCGTGGGAAGCTGCTGGGTGTCGGGATCGGCTCCACGCTCGACAGCGGCACGAACAACTTCGGCCAGTCGCGGATGATCAACCCGGAGCTGCAGTTCTCGGGCAACAACGAGGTCGCCACCGTGAAGCTCGACATCTTCGGCGAGATCGTCGTCACGCTCGGCACGACGCCGCAGGGCCAGGGCCACGAGACGACGGCTGCGCAGGTCGTCGCGGACATCCTCAAGTGCGCCGTCGACGACGTCCATGTGCGCGCCGGGCACGACAGCTACTGGAACTCGCACGCCGGCTTCTCGGGCACCTATGCGTCGCAGTTCGCTGTCACGGGCCTCAGCGCCGTGAAAGGTGCGACCGACCTGCTCGCCGGCGAGATCAAGAAGCTCGCCGGCGCCGTTTTCGGCGGTGTGCCCGCGGAGGCGCTCGAGCTGGCCGACGGCGGCGTTCGCATCAAGGACAACCCGGATGCGTTTCTGCCCTTCATGGCTTGCGGCGCGATCATCAACGCGAACAACGCAGGCCTGCCCGAAGACCTCGATGTCACGCTGAACTGCCGCTACGTGTACCGGCCGCCCTTCCAGGTGCCGGACATCGAGCGCAAGTTCGGCAACCTGACGCTCACTTACGCAACGCAGATCCACGTCGCCGTGATCGAGATCGACCCCGAGACGGGCGCGTACGACATCGTCGACTACGCGGCCGTCGACGACTGCGGCAACCGCATCAACCCGCAGATCGTGGAGGGCCAGGTGATGGGCGCAACCGCGCACGCGCTCGGCGCTGCGACGCATGAACATTTCGCCTACGACGAAGACGGCAATCTGCTGACGCCGAACTTCTACGACTACCACGTCCCGCACGCGATGGACATGCCGCCGCTCAAGACGGGCGCCACGGAAAGCCCATCGCCGTTCACGCCGCTCGGCACGAAAGGGATGGGGGAGGGCGGCGGAGCCGGCATCCACGCCGTCTGTGCCGCCGTGCAGGACGCTCTGCGCGGTCACGGCGATGCGATCGTCGCGGACAGCTGCAACCCGTACCACCGCGTGTGGGAGCTGCTCGAGCAGCCCCGCGAGGCAGGCGGACGCGTTACCGTGGTGGACGTATGAACGTTTCCGGAGAGCGCACCTTCGCGGCGCCGCGGCAGGCCGTGTGGGACGTGCTCAACGATCCGGCCTCGATGGCGCAGACCATGCCCGGGGTCGAGAGCTTCGACGTGCACGACGCGGAGCGTTGGACGGCGAACGTGAAGATCCCGCTCGGGCTCGGCGGCCTGAAGATGAAGATCGACATGGACAAGACCGAGGAGCGCGCGCCCGAGTACGCAAAGCTGAACATCAAGGGCAAGGGCGTCGGCGCGATGCTCTCCATGGTCACCTCCTTCGAGCTCAGCGACGTCGGCGGAGGCACCGCGATGAAGTGGGCGGCCGACGTGAAGATCGCAGGCCCGGTCGGCTCGATGGGCCAGCGCGTGCTCCAGCCGATCGTGAATCAGCAGGTGGAGCACGTGCTTTCCGCACTCGACCGCCAGGTGCAGGACGCGGTCGCGGGCGGAGCTGCTTGATGGCAGTGCCGTTCCGGATCGGCGTCATGCAGCTCACGATGGAGCCGCTCGACGAGATGCTCGCGTCGGCGCGTGCGATGGACGAGGCGGGCCTGGACACGATCTGGCTCGCCGAGGCCTATCCCTGGTGGCGCAAGCACGGGATGGAGGCACGTTCGTCGACCGTCGTCTCCGCGCTGATGGCACGCGAGACGAAGCAGCTGACGATCGGCTGGGGGATCATCGCCGCCTCGACGCGGCATCCCGTGCAGGTCGCCATGGACGCCCGCGTCGTGCAGGAGGCCGCCGGCCCGGGCCGGTTCATCGTCGGTTTCGGCACGTCGAAGATCTTCCTCAACAACACGAAGATGCAGACCAAGAAGACGCTGGGGCCGATGCGAGACGCGGTCGAGATCGTGCGCGGCGTGCTCGGCGGCGAGCGCTTTGAGTACGACGGCGACACGTGGAGCGCCGACATCCCGGCTCTGCAGGCGGAGGCGCACACCCCGCGTGACGTGCCGCCGGTGTACGTCGCGGCGACGGCGCCGAAGATGCAGGCGCTCGCAGGCGAGATCGCCGACGGGTGCCTGACTCCGTCGATCACGACGCCCGCCTTCGTGCGGTACACGCGCGGGAACGTGAACGCGGACATCGACATCGGCTGCACCGTCGTCGCCTCGATCCACGCGACCGATCGCGACCAGGGCCGTGACGGCGCCCGCGAGATCGCCGGGATGTACCTCGCCAACAAGGTTCAGAACATCCAGGGCTCCGCCGACACGCTGCTCGACCTGGCCGGCCTCGAGCAGGACGAGATTCGCCCCGTGGCCGAGGCGATGGAGCGCGGCGGCCGCCTCGCGGCCAAGGAGCTGGTGACGGACGCGATCCTCGACAAGTGCAAGCCGATCGCGGGCACGCCCGACGACTGCATCGCCGCGATCGAGGAGTACAAGGACGCCGGCTGCACCCACGTGATGCTGGAGCTGTGGGGCGCCGACCGTCACGAGCAGATCCGCCTGTTCGGCGAGCGGGTCCTGCCACATGTCCGGAGCTGACCGGCCGATGCGGTTGTGGACGAAACGCGACCGTTTCGTACCGGTGGCTGCCACCGGCGCGGGCGGGCCTGAAATCGGCCGGGAGCAGGGCAGATCCGCCGGGCCGTGGAACGACTGTGGCAGTCCCGTGACGGTGGCTGCCACCGGGTTCACCGGGTTCGGGTCGCGGTGGGGAGGGGCCGGATGAGGATCAACAAGAACCGGCTCGTCGACACGGCGAGCGCGCTGATCGACGTGCACAGCTTCACGGGTGACGAGCAGCGCATGGCCGAGTTGATGGTCTCGCTGTACGAGCAGATGGGGCTGCAGGTGCAGTGGCAGCAGGTCGAGGAGGGCCGTGCGAACGCCCTCGGCACCTGGCGCGGGACGGGCGGCGGGAAGACCCTGATGTTCAACGGGCACATGGACACCTCGTACTCCGGCCGCGAGCCGTGGCTGAAGGACGTGCCCGGCTTCCAGCCGAGCGCATTCGTGAAGAACGGGCGCCTCTACGGGCTCGGGATCTCGAACATGAAGGGCGCGCTCGCCTGCTACGTCGAGGCCGTCCGGTCGCTGCAGGACGCAGGCGTTCGCCTGCGCGGCGATGTGCTGATCGCCGCCGTCTGCGGGGAGATCGAGAAGACCCAGTACGCGGAGGCGCAAGGTGCGCAGTACCGGGGCTACGCGGCCGGTACCAGGTACCTCGTCTCGCACGGCGGCGTCGCCGACATGTGCCTGCTCGGCGAGCCGACCGAGGGCAAGGTGGTGCTCGGGCACTTCGGTGCGCTCTGGCTGCGGATTCGCACGCACGGCAACTTCATCCACACCGCCTTCAGCGAGGGCAAGCGCGGCGAGAACTCGATCCTGCGCATGCACGAGGTGACGAACGCCGTGCTCGAGTGGATCCCGACGTGGGAGGACGACCCCGCGAATGCCTACCGCGGAGCGAAGGCGATCGTCAACGTCGGCGCCGTGCGCGGCGGGTTCGGCTGGCGCGTATCGCGGACGCCGCACCACACCGACCTCTTCCTCGACATCCGGGTGCCGCCGACGAAGGAGATGGGCGTGGCGCGCCGCGAGGTGCTCGAGTTCGTCCGTTCGCTCGGCGCCCGCTTCCCCGACTACGGGATCGAGGGCGAGGTCTACGTCACCGCGCCGGGCGCCGAGATCGACGAGGGCCACGAGCTCGTGCAGGCGGTCGATGCGGCGCACGAACAGATCTTCGGCGAGGTGCCGGGCCGCGACGTCACCCGCTGGTTCAGCGACGCATCCGCCCTGACGCGCTACGGCATCCCGACGCTCAACTACGGGACGTCGACCGGTTTGATGGATGTGGAGCTCGGCGAGAACCTCGACATCGACGGGCTCGTCAAGACCGCCGAGACCTACGCGCTCGTCGCACAGAGGATCTGCGCATGAAGTTGGTGACGTATGACGACGGAAGGGTGGGCCGGATCGAGGGCGACGAGGTCGTTCGCCTCGACGTCCCGACGATGCGCGACTACTTCGAGCGCGGCGGCGCGAACGACACCCCAGAGCGCGAGGCGCTCGCCGATGTTCGCCTGCGGGCACCGATCGTCCCGAAGAAGTTCTTCCACACCGCGGGCAACTTTCGTGAGCACGAGGAAGAGTCGAAGAACGTCAACTGGGCACACGCGATCGCGCCCTGGATCAACTTCTTCCAGAACGTGGACGCGATCGTCGGTCCGGACGAGCCGATCATCTATCCCGAGCATCTGACCGAGGAGCTCGACTACGAGCTCGAGCTCGCGGTCGTGCTGAAGAAGGCCGGCAAGTGGTTCTCCCCCGAGGAGGCGGCGGACTACATCGCGGGCTACGTGATCTTCAACGACATCACTGCGCGCGACATCCAGCGCGGCGAGATGAAGTCGGGCGTCTTCAGCTTCTGCAAGGCGATCGATACGTTCTGCCCGCTCGGCCCGTGGATCGTCACCGCCGACGAGATCCCCGATCCGCACGACCTCGCGATGGAGCTGCGCGTGAACGGCGAGCCGAGGCAGGAGTCGCACTCGAGCCGAATGAGCGTGACGATCCCGGAGATCCTCTCGAACTTCTCGGCCCTCGGCTATTCGGCCGGCGACGTCCTCTCGACGGGAACGGTCTCCGGCGTCGCGGGCTTCAAGTCGCCGGAGGAGCGCGCACTCCTCTACCTGAAGCCGGGCGACGTGATCGAGGCCGAGATCGAACGGATCGGCGTGCTGCGCAATCCGGTCGTCTCGTGGCAGGAGGGCCACGGCGAGCCCGCGCCCCCGCGGATTCGCCCCTGGGGCGACCATTGACGTGGAACCGCGACGACGCGAAGCTCGACCGCGTCCGCGCGCTGATGGCGGAGCGCGACCTCGATGCGCTCGTCGTGCGGGCTCCCGACAACGTGCTCTACCTGACGAACTTCTGGGGCATGAAGGGCTACGACGCCTGCGTGTTCCCGCGGGAGGGCGAGCCGGTGCTGATCTGCCTCGAGGCCTCCGAGGAGGATGCGGAGCGGATGTCGTGGACGAAGGACGTTCGCCTCGTGCAGGGCTACGCGCCCGACGACCCGCGTCCGGTTCCCGCGCGAACGCTCGAGGCGGCGCTCGCAGCGACCACGGACTATCGGAACGTGGGGCTCGAGCTGTCGATGGGGACCCAGGCGACCGACCGCATGGTCGGTGAGCCGACGACCTTCACGAAGGGCTGGTTCGATGCCTGGCCGGATGCGCACGACGCGATGTCGGTCATCGTTCCGGCACGGTCGATCAAGACGCCGCAGGAGATCGAACGGATGCGGCTGGCAAACGAGATCTGCGCCGCGGCGACCGAGCACGTGCGCGGGCTGATCAAGCCCGGGATGAAGGAGAGCGAGGTCGCCGCGCTCTGGCAGGGCTTCGTGCACGGACAGGGCACGGGCTGGAACGGGCAGGTCGAGCTGGCCTTCGGCTTCTCGCTGATCTGGGCCGGCCGTGGGATCAAGACGTTCACGGCGACGGGCGACCTCCCGGTGGTCGAGGGCGAGCCGACGCTGTTCGAGATCTGGGTCTGCGCCGACGGCTACTGGGCCGACCACACGAAGCTCCTGTGCATCGGCGAGCTGCGCGCCGACTACCGCGTGCTCGAAGAGGGGTTGATGGCCGTCTACCGCAGCGCCATCGATCATTGCGAGCCGGGCGCGAGCATGAGCGAGCTCGACGTGCTCGTGCGCGACGGGCTCGAGGACCTCGGTTATCCGGGCCAGCCGACACACCCGATCTGCCACGGCATCGGCGCGCGGGCGCACGAGCCGCCGTACCCGCATCGCGCGGCCGGCGGCACGATCGAAGCGGGCATGGTGTTCGCGATCGAGCCCGGTTGCTACTGGGAGGGCGGCGGCGGCCTGCGCGTCGAGGACAACTTCCTGATCACCGAGACGGGAGCCGAGCAGCTCTCGCCGTTCCCCGACGGGGTCGTCTATGTCTGATGGCGTAGGCTCGACGGAGCCATCCAGGAGCGGAGGCGCCGGCTCCGCCGGCGCCGGGAGCGGGAACGAGCTGATCTGGACCGGCGCACTGAACGACGCGTACGAGATCGGCGGTCGTGTCGGCCTCTACGACACGACGCTGCGCGACGGCGAGCAGACGGTGGGCGTCGTGCTCGACCCCGACCAGAAGCTCGAGATCGCCCGCCTGCTCGACGAGCTCGGCGTCGACCGGATCGAGGCCGGCTTTCCGCGGGTGTCGGACGACGACTGGCAGGCTGTCGAGCGGATCGCCGCCGCCGGCCTGCGCGCCGAGATCTGGGGCTTCTCCCGAGCCGTGCCCGCCGACCTCGAGGCGCTCGTCGAGCTCGGTGTCTCGTTCTCGGTGATCGAGTCGCCGATCTCCGACCTCAAGCTCGATGCGATCGGCGTGTCGCGCGAGAAGATGCTCGGGCGGATCACCGCCGCGATGCGTTTCGCGGCCGAGCACGGCATCCATGCGGCGTTCTTCGGCGTCGACTCGACCCGGGCTGAGCGCGATTTCTACGACCAGGTCTACTCGGCGGCCGTGGAGGCGGGCGCCAGGGAGGTCGTCGTCGTGGACACGCTCGGGATCGCCTCCCCCGAGGCGGTCGCGGAGCTCGTCGGCCACACGGTCGAGCTCGTCGACGTGCCGGTGCATTTTCACGGCCACAACGACTTCGGCGTCGCCACGGCCTCGGCGGTGGCAGCGGTGCGCGCGGGAGCGACCTACGTGCACGGGACGATCAACGGGATGGGCGAGCGGGCGGGCAATGCGAACCTCGGCGAGGTCGCCCTGACGCTGAAGGCGCTCTACGGTGTCGAGTCGAACCTGCGGCTGGATCGCATCCGCGACGTGTCGGCGCGGGTGCGCGAGTTGTCCGGCTACGAGCTCGAGCCGTGGAAGCCGGTGACAGGCGAGACGCTCTACCGGCGTGAGTCCGGTGCGGTCGCCTCACAGTTCCACGACCCGCAGTCGATCGAGCCCTACTCGTCGGAGCTCGTCGCAACGGAGCGCTCGATCGTCCTCGGCAAGAAGAGCGGGCTCGACTCGGTGCGCATCAAGGCGGAGGAGCTCGGGCTCGACCTTCCGGAAGAGCGGCGCGCCGAGGTGCTGGCGGCGGTGAAGAAGCTCGGCGCCACCGAGCGGCGCCTCGTCACCGATGACGAGTTCAAGAAGATCGTTGGCTGACTTCGACGCCCTCATCGTCGGCAGTGGCGTCAACGGCCTGGCCTGCGCCGCCCTGCTGGCGAAGGGCGGCTGGAACGTCTGTGTCCTCGAACGGAACGACTGGTTCGGCGGGGCGATCAAGACCGACGAGATCACCGTGCCGGGTTTCAAGCACGACGTGTTCAGCGCCTGGCATCCGCTCTGGGTCGGCGGGGCGGCGCATGCGCAGCTCGGCGACGACCTGGCGCGGCACGGCCTCGAGTACCTGAACACCGACCTGCCGACGGCGACCGCGTTCCCCGACGGCGAAAGTGCGTTTCTCCTGCGCACAGCCGAGGGCAACACCGCGGAGCTGGGTGAGGAGTGGGGGCCGATGCTCGACGGGTTCTTTCCGAACGCGGACCTCGCCTTCGGGATCCTCGGCACGGAACTGTGGTCGCGACATGGCGCCGGTCTGGGCTGGAAGGCGGTGCGCAGGCTCGGGCGCGACGGAGCCCGCGAGTTCACCGGTCAGCTGCTCACTTCGGCGCGCGATTGGCTGGAGGCAACTTTTGCATCGCCCAGGACGCACGGCGTGCTCGCGCCGTGGGTCCTGCACACGGGGCTCGGGCCCGAGGCGGCGAGCTCCGGCTACATGGCGCAGGTGATCGCCGTCGCGGTGCAGGAGGGCGGCATGCCGATCCCGCGCGGTGGTGGTGCCAAGCTCGCCGAGGCGCTCGTCTCATACATTCGCGCCCAGGGCGGCACCTGCGAGACCGGCGTCCACGTCGAGCGCGTGTCGAGCGGCGGCGTTCGTACCGCGGACGGACGGAAGCTGACGGCCGGCCGCGCGGTGATCTGCAACGTCACGCCCACGCAGCTCTACACGGAGCTGCTCGACGGCCTGCAGCACAAAGCGCAGGGCTTCCGGTACGGGCGCTCGGAGATGCAGATCCACTTCGCGTTGAGCGAGCCGCCGAAGTGGGAGGGCGACGAGCGCCTGGGCAGGACGGCGATCGTCCATCTGACGCCCGGCCTCGACGGCGTCTCACGGGCCGTGAACGAGGCCGAGCGGGGGCTGCTGCCCGCGGAGGCGACGGTCGTCGTCGGGCAGCCGCTGACGATGGACGAGTCACGTGCGCCGGAGGGGAAGGGCCTGCTGTGGATCCAGCTGCAGGAGCTGCCGTGGCGGGTCAAGGGCGACGCCGCGGGTGAGCTCGACACCGGCGACGGAACCTGGACGGAGGAACTGCGTGAACGCTACGCCGACCGCATCCAGGCGCGCATCGCGCGCGCGATCCCAAATCTGGAATCGACGGTTCTCGCCCGCACGTGCCTGTCGCCTGCCGACCTGCAGGCTGCGAACGTGAACCTCGTGCACGGGGACCCGTACGGCGGGTCACTTGCGCTCGACCAGAGCTTCCTCTGGCGTTCTCCGCACCGGACTCAGGTCGAGAACGTGTGGCACGTCGGCGCCTCGACCCACCCCGGCCCCGGACTGGGCGGCGGCTCGGGAGCGCTGGTGGCGGCTCAACTGCTCGAGGAGCCGTTGACGAAGCGCGTTGCCGCGCGGTTCAAGCGTTGACCCCGGCGTCGCCCGCCATCGTCTGCGTCCAGTCCGGGTCCCAGAGGCGAAAGCCGCCGAGGAACGCGAGCTCGTTGTTCCCACGCCTGGCGTTCGGCGGCAATTCGTCGAGCTCCTTGACCCCGCCGCCGCCGATCACGACGTAGTCGGACTGCATCCCCCGCGCGAGAATCTCGACGACTTCGAACACGAGCTTGCGCCACTTCTTCTTGCCGCGCAGCTCGAGCGAGCGTTCGCCGACATAGTCCTCGAAGGTGCCGTCGCGGAACGGGAGGTGTGCGAGCTCCAGCGGCTGAGCGACGCCGTCGGTCACCAGCGCCGATCCGAGTCCCGTGCCGAGGCCGATGAACAGCATCCGGCCGCCGTCGTAACTCCCGAGCGCCTGCATGACCGCGTCGTTCACCACCTTCGTCGGACGGCCGAGCGCGCGCTCGAAGTCGAAGTCGACCCAGCCCTTGCCGAGATTGGCGGGCTCCAGGACGGGCCGGTCGTGACGGACGGGCATCGGGATCCCGATGCTCGCGACGTCCCAGGACCAGCCCTCGGACGTCGCGACCACTTTCTCGACCATCTCGCGCGGAGTCATCGTCGGCCCGGACTCGACCTTGCGCGGCTCGACCTCGCCCTGAAGGAGGAGCTTCACGTGAGATCCGCCGACGTCGACGGCGAGGACACGCTGCTTGGCTGGCATGGCCCCATCATGTCTAACTCGAGCTCCCGGAGGCGCAGACCCCCTTGCCGAAGCCGTACGACGCGGTGTTCGCGCTCACGCTGTCGAAGAGGGTGAACGCCTTGCCTGCGGCCGATTCGACTTGCGGGTCGGGCGCGTTCGCTGCAGCCCGCAGCTCTGCGGCGACCTTTCCGATTCCGCTGAGGTAGGCGTCGAGCAGTTCCTTGCCGTCGTTCGGAGCCTTCAGCTTCGCAAGGCCGGTGCGAGAGTCGTCGAGAGCCTTCGCGTAACCGACGAGGAAGGTGCGCGCCGTCCGGCGTTCGTGACTCGACGTCCCCGGGGCGAAGGGATGCTGCGTCGTCAGCTGCGGTAGTGCGTCCACCTCCCGCTCTGCGTGTTTGCAGATCGCGGTGCCCCGGCTGATCACCTGTGCCTTCGTGAGCGTCGGTGACGCCTGGCTCCCACAGCCTGCGGCTGTCGCGACCACGGCGGTCGCAAAGACGAACGGGATGCGATTCATGTGCTCCTCCTCGATTCGATTACTCGGTGAGAGCGTCGCCCGTGAGGTCGCGATCCGCATCGGCCGCGCTCACGATTCCGAGCCGCTCCTGAGAGCGAAATCCGAAGCACGGAATCTCGCTCCTGAGAGCGATGGCCGTCCGTCTTCGACCGGGTTACTGTGCGTGCCGATGATGCTGCGCCGGTTCCTCACCACGTACGGCGACCTCGTTCTCGCGGGCTCCATTGGTGCGCTCTACTGCTTGGAGCTCGCGTTCGAGGGCGACGTGGAGCACCGCCTGCCCAGCATGGCCGTCGCCGTCTGCTTCGCTGCCGCGCTGGCTGTTCGACGCCGCGCTCCGCTCGCCGTGCTCGCGGTCGGGCTCGTGGTGATCGAGCTCGACAACACCGTGCTCAAGGGTCTCGCAGAGGCCGGCGCGTTCCTGCTCGGCATCGTGATCGGGATCTACTCCGCCGGCCGCTACGCGCGCGGCTACTGGGCTGCCGTGAGCATCGTCTTCGTCGGCGTTTCGATTCCACTGGCTGCGATCGAGCCGGGCACGCCGGTCGCGTTCACGGACTTCGCCTTCTTCGGGATGTTCTTCGGCGGGCCGTACGTGGCAGGTCGCGTGATCAGGCACCGTCGCGAGCGCGAGCAGCAGCTCGAGAACGAGGCCGGCGCGTTGAAGCTCGAGCGAGATCTCAAAGCCCGCGAAGCCGTCGCAGAGGAGCGCGTGCGCATCGCCCGCGAGCTCCACGATGTGGTCGCGCACGCGATCAGCGTGATCGTGCTCCAGGCGCGCGGCGGCCGCCGAGTGCTGCACAGCGACCCCGGGGAGGCGCGCGAGGCGCTCGATGCGATCGAGCGCGCGGGCGAGCAGGCGCTCACGGAGATGCGCCGCCTGCTCGGGCTGCTGCGCGACGGTGACGAGGAGCTCGCACTTGCTCCGCAGCCGAGCCTCGCCCGCATAGACGACCTCGCAGCGAGCCTCACCGAGACGGGACTGCCGGTCGAGGTGCGCGTCGAGGGGACGCCGGTCAACCTGCCGCCGGGAATCGACGTGACCGCCTACCGCATCGTCCAGGAGGCGCTGACGAACACGCTCAAGCACGCCGGGCCGGCGCGGGCCTCCGTCGTCGTCCGCTACGAGCCCGGCGCTGTCGAGCTCGAGGTGCTGGACGACGGGCCCGGCGCGGCCGGCGGCAACGGCTCCGGCCACGGGCTCGCCGGAATCGGTGAGCGGGTCGCCGTCTACGGCGGCGAGCTCGCGTCGGGGCGGCGTCCCGAGGGCGGCTATGCCCTTCGTGCGCGCCTGCCGTTCGGCGAGCCCGGATGATCCGCGTCCTCCTCGCGGACGATCAGAGCCTCGTCCGTGCCGGGTTCCGGATGATCCTCAAGGGCGAGCCCGACATCGAGGTCGTCGGCGAGGCCGACGACGGCAACGAAGCGGTTCGTCAGGCCGCCGAGCTCGGCCCGGACGTCGTCCTGATGGACATCCGCATGCCGAACCTCGACGGGATCGAGGCGACCCGCCAGATCTGCGCCCGCAACGGTGGGACGCGCGTCCTCGTGCTGACGACGTTCGACCTCGACGAGTACGTCTTCGAGTCGCTTCGGGCAGGTGCCAGCGCATTTCTCCTCAAGGACGCCCGTGAACAGCAGCTCGTGGCGGCGATTCGAGTTGTCGCGGAGGGCGGCGCCCTCTTCGCTCCGTCGGTGACCCAGCGGCTGATCGAGGAGTTCGCGAAACGCGTCGATCCGGCCGAGCGGCCAGCGGGGCTCGAGCTGCTGACGGCGCGAGAGCTCGAGGTGCTGCGCCTCGTTGCGAAGGGAAAGTCGAATGCCGAGATCGCCGCGGAGCTCGTGATCAGCGAGCACACGACGAAAACGCACGTCGCGAGCATCCTCCAGAAGCTCGACCTTCGAAACCGGGTCCAGGCGGTGGTCCTCGCCTACGAAACGGGCGTCGCCCAACCCGGCGGCTGAGAGCGGGCGGTCATCAGCCGCCGGCGAGCTTGACCGTGTACCCCTGCGCCTCGAGACGCGCTGCGATCTTCTCCCGCTGGTCGCCCTGGATCTCGACGGCGCCGTCCTTCACTGTCCCGCCGGAGCCGCAGTGCCTCTTGAGATCCTTCGCGACCGTGGCGAGGTCACGGCGCGGCAGGCCGCGGACGACACTGACCGCTTTGCCACCGCGCCCGCCCTTGCCACGGAAGATGCGGACGACGCCGTCATTCGGCAGTTCGGGCGCGGGCGCCTCGTCGCGCCGCGCGCGCCGGTCGCCGTCGCCGGTCGAATAGACGAGGCGGCTGTTGCTCACGTCTCGAACTCTCGCACACCAGTGCTCACGCGAGGCGCTGGGCGTCCGGTTTCAGGTCGATTCCGCGCTCGGCCAGCACGCGGAACACGAGCGGCCGCTTGCTCGCCGTGTAGCCGTCCTCGCCGCGATGAGCTGCTTTCCAGTCGGCGTACTCGCGTCGCAGGCCGGCGTCCTCGCGGAGCGCGTCGCGAAAGGCGAGCCGCTCGCGCCACAGGTCGCTCCCCGGCTCGGTGAGGTGCAGGTGAAACTCCTCGCCGCGATGGAAAGCGTGCGCCTCGGGGCGATGCACGCGGTAGACATAGCCGAGTTCTTCCAGCGCAGGGGCGGCGGCCCAGGCGGCGTCCAACGACTCGACCCCGGCCATCATGTCGATGATCGGCTTGGCCGCGAGGCCCTGCACCGACGTCGAGCCGATGTGGTGAACGCCGGCCGAGAGCCACGGCGCGAGAACCTTCTCGAGGACCACGCGTTCGGCATCGAATCGCTCCGCCCACGCGGGGTCGTATTCGTCGACCCTCACCGCGGTTCGAAGATGCCCTGCCCGCCGAGCTCGGTCTTGAAGAACACACTTGCGAGCTCGAGATGCTCGTAGAGCGCATGAGCAGCGGCCTGCGGATCGTGCACCGAACACGCCGTGAGCAGACGCTCGTCGAACGTGCGGTGGAGATCCTGCGGGTCGCCGGCCGAAGCAAGAAGTGCCGGCCGGAAGCGTTCAGAGCGATCCCACGCAGGGCGGATCAACGACACGAGCCAGGGCTTCTGCGAGGCCTCGTAGAGCGTGAAGTGGAAGTCGGTGTGAGCGCGCATCGTCTCGCGGACATCGCCGGCGCTGCGCATCTCGTCGAAGCGCTCGAGATGTCTCGCGGCAGCCTTGGCATCGGCGTCGGTGAACCGCTCGGCCGCGCGCCGCACCGCAAGCGACTCGAGCGCGAGCCGCACCTGGAAGAGGTCGCGGAGCTCGTCGACGTCGAAGTCGAGCACCTTGGCCCCCTGGTGCGGCACGTGTTTCGCGAGCCCCAGTGCCTCCAGTTGCCGGACCGCCTCCCGGATCGGGGAGATGCTCATTCCCAGTGAGCGAGCCAGTTCGTCGAGCCGCAGCGGGGTTCCCGCCGGCAGTTCGCCGAGGATGATCGCCTCGCGCAGCTGCTCCAGCGCGTACTCGGCCATCGTCCGGTGGCGCATCGGCTGCTTCGGCTCGACCTGTCTCGTTTTCGCCATTTCCACCCGGACGCTCCCACAACCCTTGATCAGATGTCAAACCCCGTGAGAGGATTCGCGTCTAGAGGTCTGGTGCTTGGCCCCCCCAAATCGATCGAAGGAGTCAACATGAAGAGACTGGGTTCCCGCGCGGGGCTCATTCTGGCGGTAGTCGCCATCGCCGTTGTCGCGCTCGCGGCAACCGCGGCCGCTCGTACGACGTCGTCGAAGGCCAGCCCGATCGTGATCGGCTGGGCGTACGACAGCACGGGCGCGATGGCGCCGTTCGACGGTCCGGCGTTGGCCGCGGCGCAGTTGCGCGTCAAGCAGGTCAATGCACGGGGCGGGGTCGGCGGACGTCCGCTGGAGATCAAGACGTGCAACACGCAGGGCAACAAGCCGGCCGTGGCGAAGGCGTGCGCGCTGAAGCTGCTCGGCGGTGGCGCGAACATCATCTTCACGACCTGTGACGTGGACTTCGCGGCACCGGTCGTGCAGGAGACGATCAACCGCGGCGTGCTCGCGGTCGCACCGTGCATCGGCACCGATCAGATGGGGCCGAAGCGCTTCGGGCCGAAGGGCAAGCTCGCGTTCAGCTTCGGCAACGTTGCACAGGACGAGGGGTCGGCCATGGCGCAGTACGCATGGGGGAAGGGCTGGCGGAGTGCCTCCCTGGCCACCGATTCCGTGATCGTCTACTTCAAGAACGTCGTCCAGGCGTTCAAGGCCCGCTGGCAGCAGTTGGGCGGCAAGATCGTCGACGAGGAGACGTATCAGGATCCCACGTTCGGCGGCAACAACGTTCAGAACGCGGTCAGCCGCCTGAACGACAAGAAGGCCGACGTGATCGTGACGTCGACCGCCGGTGCCTATGGCGCGCTCGCGCCGTTCATCACCGGGTTGCGGACACTCGGGAACAACACGCCGATCCTCAACTCATGGGCCGGCGACGGCAACTACTGGCTGCCGAAGAGCCCGAAAGTGACGAACTACTGGTTCGTCACCTACGCGTCGGTGTTCGGTGACGACCCGAACGCGGCGATCAACAAGCTCGCCAAGCAGGTCCATGCGGGCACCGGCGGATTCGTGGCCGGGTCGGCCGCGATCGACGGTGTGGTCACCGCGATCAACCGTTCGCACGGCTCGACGACGGGCGCTGTGCTCGCCGCGACGATGCAGAAGTTCCACAAGGTTCCGACCCTGTCGGGCCTCGTGAGCTTCTCGCCGACGCTGCACACCGTGTTCGGCCGTCAGTACCGCGTGATCAAGATCCAGAACAACGTGCCGAAGGTGGTCGGCACTGTCGTCGCCAAGGTCGTCCCGAAGATCTAGGACGGCTTGACCGACGACATGCAGTCGGAGCGGAGGCCCGGAGAATCACTCCGGGCCTCCGCCATTTCTCGTTCGTTCGAGGGAGTCCAGGCGCTCGACAGCGTCGACCTCGACCTTCACCGGGGCGAGGTGGTCGGCCTGATCGGCCCGAACGGTGCCGGCAAGTCGACCCTCGTCAACGTCCTGAGCGGCTTCGACCGGCCCGACAGCGGGACGGTCACACTCGGTGATCAGAACGTGACGCGCTGGACACCGCACCGCCGCGGCCGGCACGGTCTTGCACGGACGTTCCAGCACACGCGTGGCTTCAGCACCCTTTCGGTGCGTGAGAACGTGGAGGTCTCGGCGCTGGGAGTCGGTGCGGGGCCGCGGCTGGCTGCCGCTCGCGCAGACGGACTGCTCGAGCGCCTTGGGCTCGCGCGTTACGCCGACACGCCCGCGTCCGCGCTCGCCCACGGGGACGAGCGGCGGCTCGGCGTTGCACGCGCTCTCGCCACCGAGCCGCGCTTCGTGCTTCTCGACGAGCCGGCTGCGGGTCTGCCGGAAGCGGAGGTTCCCGCCTTCGCCGAGCTCGTCCGGTCGGTGCGCGACGAGCACGGCGCCGGCGTGCTGCTGATCGACCACAACATGGCGCTGATCATGGAGATCTGCGATCGCATCCACGTCCTCGATCAGGGCCGCACGCTGGCCGAGGGCGCACCGGCCGAGATCCGGGGCAACCTCGACGTGACGGCGGCGTATCTCGGCGAGACCGCGGTGGCCGAGGAATGAGGACGCTGGTCGTCGAGAATCTGGACGTCCGCTACGGCGGCGTCCACGCCGTCCGGGGCCTCTCGTTCCAGGTGGCGCCAGGCGAGATCGTCGGGCTGATCGGTGCGAACGGCGCCGGCAAGTCGTCGACGCTGCACGCGATCATGGGGATGGCTCCGGCGACCGGCGACGTGCGCCTCGGCGATGCCTCGCTGCTCGGCCGTCGCCCCGAGGACGTCGCGCGCGACGGGATCGCGCTCGTGCCCGAAGGACGCCGCATCTTCGCCGAGCTGACCGTCGAGGAGAACCTGCGCCTCGGCCTCGCCGCCAGGCGGACCCGGGCCGGTCACGACGCCGTGTTTCGCAGCGTCTACGAGTTGTTCCCGATCGTCGAGGAGTTCCGCACGCGGCAGGCCGGTGCGCTCTCCGGCGGCCAGCAGCAGCAGCTTGCGATCGCCCGGGCGCTCGTCGCGGAGCCGGACATACTCCTTCTGGACGAGCCGTCCCTCGGGCTCGCGCCCACGATCGTCGACGTCGTGTTCGGCGCTCTGGCGGCGATCCGCGAGCGCGGGCTCGGTGTGCTGCTCGTCGAGCAGCGTGCGCAGCGCACCGTTGCGGCTGCCGATCGCTGCCACGTGATCGCGGGCGGCGAGCTTCGTGTGACGCTCGGGCCGGAGCATGCGAACGACACCGAGGCCCTGGTGGCGGCCTACTTCGCCTGATGCTGGCGTTCTGGAACATCGACTGGCAGACGCTGGCGGATGCGCTCGCGTTGGGGGCGGTCTACGCGCTGATGGCCGTCGGCATCGGCCTTGTCTTCGGCGTGCTGCGCCTCGTCAACTTCGCCTACGGCCAGCTCGTGATGGCCGGGGCCTTCGCACTCGCGCTCGCTTCGCAATGGGGCTGGCCCGTGTGGGCGGGAATCGTTCTCTGCTTCGCGGTCGTGCTCGCACTCTCGATGCTGATGGACCGGCTCGTCTTCCGTCCGCTCCGTGGGCATTCCCCGGCCGTGATGCTCATCGCCACCTTTGCGGTCGCATTCCTCCTGCAGAACATCGCGCTGCTCTGGTTCGGTCCGCTCGGGAAGATCGCATCGTCGCTCGCGTTTCTGAACCAGCCGTGGACGATCTCCAGCGTCGACATCCGGAAGATCGCAATCGTCTCGGTGGTCGTGGCTGCGGTCTGTCTTCTGCTCCTCCAGTTGGTGCTCGAGCGGACCGACATCGGTCTGCACATGCGCGCTTCGTCGATGGACTTCGAGACGGCACGCATGCTCGGCGTCCGCGCCAACCGGGTGATCGGCTTCGCGGTGCTGCTGTCGGGCGCCCTCGCCGCGGTGGTCGCCGTGATGCTCACGGTTCAGAACCCGCTCGTCACGCCGGACTTCGCCCTGCGGGACACGATCGTGGTGCTCGCGGGCGTGGTCGTCGGCGGCATGAACCGGCCGGTCCCGGCGACGCTCGGCGGCTTCACGATCGGCTTCGCCACCGGCCTCCTCGGTGGCGCTCTGCCGACGAGCCAGAGCCAGTACATCGACTCGTTCATCTTCGCTGCGGTGATCGTCGTGCTGCTCGTCCGCCCGAACGGGCTGTTCACGCGCACGAGAACAGTGGAGCGCGTGTGAAGCGACTCGTCGACCTGCAGACGCTGGGCGGCCCGGTGGTGCTCATCGTCGTCGCCGCACTGCTCGGCACGACGGTCTCGCTCTCGACGCAGAGCTACTTCACCGACGCGCTCGTGAAGGTGGCGATCGTCGTCGGTCTGTACGTGTTCGTCGGCAACTCGGGCGTCGTCTCGTTCGGGCACATCAGCTTCGTCGCGATCGGCGCCTGGACGGCAGGTGTGCTGTCGGTGCCTGCCGCCGAGAAGCCGGCGATCATGCCGAACCTCGCGCATTTCCTGCGCGACCGGACGACCGGCAACGTCTCGTCGCTCGTACTGGCAGGGGTCGTCGGCGGTGTCTGCGCGCTCGCCGCAGCGCTCCCCCTGATGAGGCTCTCCGGCCTGGCCGCCGGCATCGCGACGTTCGCGGTGCTGGAGATCACCCACAACCTGCTGCGTTACGAGGAGAAGATCGGGCCGGGGCTCAACACGTTCTCGTCCGTTCCCGAGACGACGGGACTGCGCCAGGCCGCGCTCGGCGCGGTCTTCGTCGTCGTGATCGCATTCGCCTACAGCCGCAGCCGCTACGGCCGCCTGCTGCGCGCGACGCGTGAGGACGATGCGGCCGCGCGCGCCGTCGGGGCGTCGGTCTACCGCCAGCGGCTGATCGCGTTCACGATCTCCGGCGCGCTGTGCGGGCTCGCGGGCGGTCTGTACGTGCATCTGCTGCCGCTGAACACGGAGTCCGTGTACCTCGATCTGACCTTCATCACGCTCGCCATGCTCGTGATCGGCGGCGCGACGAGCCTGTGGGGGGCGGTCGTCGGAGCGCTTGCAGTGAGCGCCCTCGACTCCTCGCTGGCAGTGGCCGAGAACGGCACGTCGTTCCTGGGCTGGCACATCGACCTGCCGGCAGGGACGCGCGAGATCGTCGTCGGTGCGCTGATGGCGGCTGTCCTGATCCTCCGCCCGTCCGGCCTGACCCGTGGGCGAGAGTTCAAGCTGTGGCCGAGATGACACGAGTCTGCATCGCCGGTGCGGGTGTGATCGGCAGCCTGTTCGCCGCTCACCTCTCGCGCGTCGCCGAGGTCTCCGCGCTCGTGCGCAGGGAGGAGCACGCGGCCGCGCTCGAGCGGGACGGCCTGCGCATCAGCGGGCGCGCCGACTTCACCGGCCGGCTCGCCGCCGCCACCACGCCGGAAGCTCTGCCCGTGCCGGAGCTCGTGATCGTCGCCTGCAAGAGCCTCGATCTCGACTCCGTCGCGGCGCGCCTCGCCGGCCACTGGCCCGATGCGATCGTCATGACCGTGCAGAACGGGATCGGCGCGGACGAGGTGATCTCCCGCTACGGCGACTGGCGGCAGCTCTCGTCGGTCACGTTCATGAGCGGGACGCGGCACGAGGACACGCACGTCCAGTACGTGCTCGACACGGCCACCTGGATCGGCCCGGCTCGCGGCACGACGCCTGTCGACGCGCAGGCGGTTGCGGACCTCATCGTCGAATCGGGCCTGAAGGCCGAGGCCTTCGACGACCTCAAACCGGCACAGTGGTCGAAGTTGATCTTCAACGCGACCGTCAACACCGTCGCGGCGCTGACCGGGCTGCCGCACGACCCGCATTTCGCCGCGCTCGACCGGCCGAGCGACCTCGGCCATCTCGTGCGCGCGCTGATGGACGAGGGCAAGGCGGTCGCCGCCGCCGCGGGCGTCACGCTCGGCGAGGATCCGTGGGAGATGAACGTGCTCGCCACGAGGCGCGGCAGCGCCCACTATCCATCGATGCTCGAGGACGTGGAAGCGCACCGCCCGACGGAGATCGACATGATCACCGGCTCGCTCGTGCGCGAGGCGCACCGCGTCGGCGTTCCGGTGCCGCTGCACGAGACGATGGAACGGCTGATCAAGGCGAAGGAGGATTCGTGGCAGTAACGGTCTGTATCGTCGGCTGTGGCGCGGTGGGGTCGCTGTTCGCGGCGAACCTGGCGACGCTCGACGACGTCGAGGTCTGGGCGTACGACCTCGCACAGGCGCACGTCGACGCGATCAACCGCGACGGCCTGAGGCTGACCGGCGCGGGAGAGGTGGTCGGACGGTTGCGCGCGACGAGCGATGCAGCCGAGCTCCCGCAGTGCGACTTCGGCATCGTCGCCACCAAGGCGATGCACACCGAGTCGGCGATCGCGGCGACCGCGCACGCCTTCGGCGACGGCTGTGTCGCGACCGTGCAGAACGGCATCGGGAACGAAGAGGTGCTTGCCCGGCATGTCGAGCGGGTGATTCGCGGCACCACGTTCCCGGCCGGAAAGATCGTCGCGCCGGCAGTCGTTCAGTGGGACGTGCAGGGCGACACGACTTTCGGCCCGTACGAGGACCGGCCGGCTCCCTTCGCCGAGGTCGAGCGCCTCGCGGAAGCGTGCACGCGCGCCGGGATGCCGACCAAGGCGGTCGAGGATGCACGCGGGCCGCAGTGGCGCAAGGTGATCTTCAACGCTGCGACGAACCCGCTCGGCGCGCTGACCGGGCTCACTCACGGCCGTCTCTGCGAGCGCCCCGATCTGCGCGCGCTCGCCTCGCGGCTCGTCACGGAGGGGAAGGCGGTTGCCTCGGCGCAGGGGATCGAGCTCGACGCCGACCCCGAGGAACTGATCGACTATGCGGCGCGGCCCGAGGTCGCGTACGGCCACAAGGCGTCGATGCTCCAGGACGTCGAGGCGAGACGCCAGACGGAGATCGACTATCTGAACGGCGGGATCGCGGAGTTCGGGCGGCGACTCGGAGTTCCGACGCCGACACATGAATCCATCTGGGCACTCGTGAAAGGGGTTGAGGCTGCGTGGGAGCAGTGATGCCGAAGGCAGAGATCGACCGGCGGTATGGCCTCGTGCGCGAGGCGATGGCACGGGACGGCCTGGATGCGGTGATCGTGTCGGGGAACGAGTACACGGGGTTCGAAGGCGCGGTCACCTACATGTCGGGGTTCGTGATCGTGCACCGCTATGCGTACGTGCTGCTCCCACTCGAGGGAGATCCCACGATCGTCTTTCCGCGGGAGGCGACGTATGTCGGTGAGCACGGGACGACGTGGATCGACGAGCAGGTGTTCGTCGACAAGCCGGGCGAATGGCTTGCCGACGCCGTCCGCGGTTTGCGCGTCGGCGTCTACGGGCTCGACTACGTGACCACGGTGCGCGACTATCGCGAGCTCGAGGCCGCTGCGGCCGAGCTCGTGCCGTGGGACATCGAGTTCGACCACGCCCGCGCGGTGAAGAGCGAGCTCGAGCTCGCCTCGGTCCGCGACAGCGTCCGCATCAACGCGGAGGGCTTCTGGATCTTCCTCGAGCAGTTCGCCCCGGGGAAGACCGAGCGCGAGATCCTCGCCCACTGCGAGCAGTACTTCGTCGAGCAGGGCTGCGGACGCCTGACCATGGACATGGTGCTCACCGGGCCGAACGGGAGCGCCCTGCCCGAGTTCAAGATCGCGGGCGACTACCGCATCAAGGCGACCGACCTGGTGCTCCCGTCGCTGGAGATCGCCGGCGTCGGCGGTCACTGGGTCGAGGTCTCGCGGGCGATCTGCCCCGGCGAGCCGAGCGCGGAGACGCGGCAGATGCTCGAGGGCTACGAGGAGTACTACGAGGCAGCCAGAGGCGCGCTGCGTGACGGCGCGACGGCGCACGACGTGCATCGTGCGGTCTCGAGGGGATTCGTCGACCGCGGCTTCAAGCTCGGCCACGTCACCGGCCATTCGATCGGCATGACGATGATCGAGTGGCCGAAGATCGGTGAAGGGGACGAGACCGAGCTGCGTTCCGGAATGGTGTTCTCGATGCATCCGCACGCGATCTCGCAGGACGGGCAGGCCTGCCTCTACATGCAGGACACGTGGCTCGTCACCGCGGACGGCGGCGTGCCGCTTGCCGACCTGCCGATGAAGATCTTCGACGGAACGGAGGCACGGCCATGAGCGAGCTGGCGAAGCCGGTCCTCGCAGGCGAGGGAGGCTCGGACTACGAGCGCTATCTCCGCACCGACGAGCTGCTGCGACTGCAGAAGACGGCGGATGAGTGGATCCACCGCGACGAGCTGCTCTTCCAGAGCGTGCACCAGACCTCCGAGATCTGGCTGAAGCTCGCCTGGAACGAGATCGAGGAGGCGGGGCGGCTCGTCGCCGACGACGAGCTTGCGGCCGCGATCCGGCTCCTGCGCCGCGCGAACGACTGCTTCAAGCTCGTCACGTCGGCGCTCGACATGCTCGAGCACATGTCGCCGTGGGAGTACACCGAGGTGCGAAAGGTGCTCGGTCACGGCAGCGGTTTCGACTCGCCCGGGTTCAAAGAGCTGCGGCGTGTAGCGAAGCCGCTCGGCGAGGCGTTCCACGCGGCGCACGAACGGGCGGGGCTGACCCTCGTCGAGGTCTACACGCGCGGGCGCGAGTTCGAGGAGCTGTACCAGCTGGCCGAGCAGCTCATCGAGCTCGACGAGCGCATCATCGTCTGGCGCGTGCGCCACTTCAAAGTCGTGCAGCGCGTGATCGGTGGCGACGTGATCGGCACACAGGGCACACCGGTCGAAGTGATGGGCCGCCTCATCCACCACTCGTTCTATCCCGAGCTCTGGGACGTCCGGAACGATCTCACGAGAATGAACCTGCCCGAGTGAGGTTCCAGGGTGTGGCATTGGGGTGTGGCAACTTCGGGGGCATCGGCTCGTCGCCCGCGTTCTTCGGCCAGGGCACCGACGAGAACGATGCGATCGAGATCATGGACCGCGCGTGGGCGAGCGGCATCCACTGGTTCGACACGGCGGATGCCTACGGCGGCGGACGCAGCGAGACGTTCATCGGCCGCTGGCGCGCAGCGAACCGGCCCGAAGGGCTCGTGCTGACGACCAAGGTGTTCCACTCGACGGTCGGCAACCCTGACGACGTCGGCCTGGCGCCCGACCGGATCCGTCGCCAGTTGGAAGGCAGCCTCTCGCGGCTCGGTGTGGACCGGGTCGATCTCTATCTCGCGCACGAGCCCGACCCGCACACGCCTCTGCACGAGACGATCGCGTGCTTCGAGCGGCTCGCCGAGGAGGGTCTGATCGGCGCCTGGGGGCTCTCGAACTACGACCACGCCGGAATCGCCGAGGGGCTCCGGCACGGCCGGCCGGCGCTCGTCCAGAACGCCTACTCGCTGCTCGACCGAGCCGATGAAGAAGGCGTGCTGCCGCTCTGCGAGGCGAACGCGATCGCGTACGTGCCGTTCGGCCCGCTCTCCGGCGGCTGGCTGACGGGCAAGTACGAGCGTGGCGCACCGTTCCCGGCCGGCTCCCGGATGACGCTGCGCCCCGAGCCGTACGAACAGTTCGTCGACGACGGTGTCTACGACGCGCTCGATCGGCTGCGTGCCGAGGCCGATGCGCTCGGCGTCACGATGGCGGCGCTCGCGTTCGCCTGGGTGCTCGCCGCGGTCGACGGCGCCGTGTGCGGGCCGAACCGAGCCTCGCAACTCGACCCGATCTTCGCCGCGCGCGACCTCATCCTCTCGCCGGCCGACCGAGACCGCGTAGGCTCTTTTTCTCTCATGACGGTGCGGATACTCGACGAGCACGACGTCCGGCGGCTCTTGCCGATGGACGAGTGCATCGACGTGATGGCCGATGCGCTCGCGGCGCTCGCGCGGGGCGAGGTGCACAACCCGCTTCGGTTCGTCGTGCGGCCGCCCGGAGAAGCAAGCCTGATGGGGCTGATGCCGGCGCACCGCGGCGGCGACTCACCGCTCTACGCGCTGAAGGCGGTTGCGATCTTCCCGGGGAACAGTGCGCGCGGGCTCGACTTGCATCAGGGCTTCGTCGCGCTGTTCGACGGCGAGACCGGCGCGACCAGGGCGCTTCTCAACGCGGGCGGGATCACCGCCGTTCGCACCGCCGCGGTGTCGGGCGTCGCCACAAGGCTGCTGGCGCGCGAGGACGCTCGCACGCTCGCGATCCTGGGCACCGGCATTCAGGGCCAGTCGCACCTCGACGCTATGCGCGCGGTGCGCGATTTCGACCGGGTGGTCGTCTGGGGCCGCACTCCGGGCCGGATCGCAGGCGTCGAAGAGGCGGGCTCGGCCGAAGAGGCCGTACGGGATGCGGATGTGGTCGTCACGGCGACCTCCGCAGCCGAGCCGATCATCGACCGCGCGTGGCTGAAGCCCGGCGTGCACATCAACGCCGTCGGCTCGAGCATTCCGACGACCCGCGAGCTCGATACCGCGACGATGCGCGACGCGGCGTTGTTCGTCGACCGGCGTGAGTCGACCGTCAACGAGGCGGGCGACTTCCTCTTCCCTCAGCGCGAAGGAGCGATCGGGCCGGAGAACATTCGCGCCGAGATCGGAGAGCTGTTGATCGGGTCCGGCGAAGGGCGCCGTTCGCCGGACGAGCTGACGGTGTTCAAGTCGCTCGGTCTGGCCGTCGAGGACCTGGCCGCCGCCGAGCATGTTCGTGCGGCGCGCCGAGGCCGAGAACGTCGGACAGGTCGTCTCGCTTTGATCCCGGTCGTCGAGATCGAACGTGCCCGCGAGGTGCTCGCAGGCACGGCGATCCGCACGCCGCTCGTTCGGCTCGACGTCGACTCCGACGCCGAGATCTGGCTGAAGCTCGAGGTACTGCAGCCGGTGCGCTCGTTCAAGATCCGCGGCGCCGGCAACGCGATCCTCCAGGCGAGCGACGAGGACCTGGCAGACGGGGTGCTGACCGCGAGCGCAGGGAACATGGCTCAGGGCGTTGCGTATGCCGCGCGCCTGCGCGGCGTCCCGGCGACGATCGTCGTCCCTGAGCACGCACCGCAGACGAAGATCGACGCGATCGAGCGCTACGGCGGCCGTGTGATCAAGGTGCCCTACGAAGAGTGGTGGCAGGTGCTCGTGACCGGGGTCTACGAAGGAGTTCCCGGGTCTTTTCATCCACCCGGTCGACAACGACCGCGTGATGGCGGGCAACGGCACGATCGGGTTGGAGCTGCTCGAGCAGTCGGCCGACTTCGACACGGTCGTCGTCCCGTACGGCGGCGGCGGCCTGGTGACGGGAATCGCGAGCGCGGTCAAGGCGGCGCGCCCCGACGTGCGCTTCTTCGCAGTCGAGCCCGTGACCGGCGCCCCGGTCACCGCGACCCTCGCCGCAGGCACGCCGACCGCGGTCGAATATGAGCCGTCCTTCGTCGACGGCTCTGGCAGCCGTGAGCTGATCCCGCGCGTCTGGGAACACGCTTCACAGCTCCTGGACGGCGCTTTCGCACTGCCGCTCGGGGAGGTCGCCGCCGCTGTGCGCCTGATCGCGGAACGGGCGCGCGTGATCGCTGAGGGCGCCGGTGCGCTGGCGGTGGCGTCGGCTCTTTCCGGACGGCTCGGCGGCGCGAAGAAGGTGGTCTGCATCGTCTCGGGCGGCAACATCGACCCCGCCGTGCTCAGCCGGATCCTCGTCGGAGAGCAGCCGTGAACGTCGAGGCGGTCCGCGGGCGGTTCTCGTCGCTCCAGCATGGCTTCGCGTTCTTCGACGCGCCGGGCGGCACGCAGGTGCCGGACGAGGTCGGGCAGGCGATCGCGAACGCGCTCCGCGAGGCGTCGGGAAACCTGGGAGCCCCGTACGCGACCGGACGCGCGGTCGAGGCGATCCTCGAGCGCGCGAAAGGCGATGCAGCGCGCTTCCTCGGTGCGACGGCCGACGAGATCTCGTTCGGGATGAACATGACGACGCTCGACTTTGCGATCTCACGCGCCGCAGGGCGCGACTTCCAGGCCGGCGACGAGGTGCTCACCACCGAGCTCGATCACGACGGCGGCGTGGCGCCCTGGGTCGAGCTTGGCGCCGACAAGGGGCTGAGCGTCCGGGTGGCCGGTGTGACGGACGAGCTGACCGTCGACTACGACGATCTGGAGCGCCAACTTTCGGAGCGGACGCGGGTGGTCGCGTTCGCGCTGGCATCGAACGCGACCGGGTCGGTCGCGGATGCGAAGCGCATCTGCGAGCTCGCGCGCGAAGCGGGCGCGATTTCGTGGATCGACGCGGTGCATTTCGCGGCGCACGAGCCGATCGACGTGCGCGAGCTCGGCTGCGATGTTCTCCTCTGCTCGCCGTACAAGTTCTGCGGACCGCATCTGGGCATCGCCTATGTTCGGCGAGAGCTCGCCGAGACGTGGCGTCCGTACAAGGCGCGTCCGTCCGCCTCGACGCCGGTGGGACGCAAGTTCGAGACGGGCACGCTCCCGTACGAGCTGCTCGCCGGATTCAGCGCGACGATCGCCTACCTCGACTCGATCGGCGGCATCGAAGCGATCCGCGACTACGAACGCGAGCTCGGCGCGCACCTGATCGAGAGCCTGCCCGAGAACGTCACGCTCTACGGACCGCCGACGATGGACGGACGTGTGCCGACGTTCCTCTTCAACGTGGACGGCGTCCCGGCCGTCGACGCGGCGCATCGCCTCGCCGAGCGCGGCTTCGGTGTCTGGTATGCGGACAACTGGTACTGCGTCTCGCTCGGCCCGCACCTGCCGGAGCAGTCCCTGCGCGCTGGAATCGCCCACTACAACACGCTCGACGAGGTCGATCGGCTGCTCGAAGCGCTCGGCAGCCTCCGAACCTGATTCGCGAAGCGAACCAGGTTCGCGAGTTTCTCGGGAGCTGCGTGGCAGTTCGAAACTCGCGAACCTGGTTCGGCTCCGCCGAATCAGGTTCGGTGGTCCTGATCGAGTTTGCGTTTCGCTAACAGTCGTCCGGCATCCTGACGCCGTGCGCAGGTTGGGGGTCCTGGCAGCGGTTCTGCTCGTGTTTCTGCCGTCGAGCGGGACGGCGGCGAACACGGCTGCGCGCGCCGGCGTGTTCACCGGCTACGGCTTCGACGCCTGCACCGCACCGTCCACCGCGGCGCTGAACGCCTGGAGCGCCTCTCCATACCGCGCGCTCGGCATCTACCTCGGCGGCGTCAACCGGGCCTGCGCCGACGGCAATCTCAACGCGTCGTGGATCACGTCCACACTCGCCGCGGGCTGGAGCCTCCTCCCGCTCTACGTCGGACTGCAGGCACCCTGCGTGAGCGGCAAGCTCTCGAAGATCTCGTCCAACCTGACGACCGCCGGTAACCAGGGGCGGGCGGCTGCCGACGACGCCGTCTCGTTGACCGCGAAGTTCGCGCTGCCGGGCGGCACCCCGATCTACTACGACATGGAGGGCTATTCGACGGCGAACGCATCGTGCACGAAGGTGGTGCAGACGTTCGTCGCCGCCTGGGTCAACGAGCTGCACGCACGCGGCTTCGTGGCAGGCGTGTACGGCAGCGCGGCCTCGACGATCCGCGACATCGCGACACTCGGCCCGTCGCTTCCCGACGCCGCCTGGATCGCGAACTGGAACGGCGTGGAAGGGGTCTTCGGCGATCCGCACGTCAGCGACAGCATCTGGTCGAACCACCAGCGCGTGCATCAGTACAAGGGCGGCCACAAGGAGACCTGGGGCGGAGTCTCCATCAACATCGACAGCAACTACGTCGACGGGCCTGTGCTCGGCGGCCTCGCTCCGCCGCCTCCGCCTCCGCCGCCGCCGGCAGGGTCGGTCGGCTCCGGCGACAACCGCGCCGCAGTCTCGTGGCCCGACGGTGCGTTCACGACACCGGTGGCCGTTGCGCTGACGCCGGTGACGCCACCGCCGGCGAACGGCTACGCGGTGCAGTTGTCGGTCACCGACACCGACACGTCGACGCCGGTGACGACGTTCGGCGCGCCGTTGACGTTGCACATCACCGGTGCGACCGGCCTCGCACCCTCGTTCTCGACCGACGGCCAGACCTGGACGCCGCTGCCGAAGACCGCGTACAAGGCAGCGTCGGACGGCGGGGTCGACATTCAGACCACGGTCCCCGGCTTCTTCGCGCTCCTGCCGGACACCGTGCCGCCCACGCGCCCGATCGGCTTCGCCGGCCGGTTCCTGAACGGCGCCCTCCGGCTCAGCTGGCTTCCCTCGACCGACAATGCCGGCCCGATCGTGTCGTATGACGTACTGCTCGACGGCTCCCCCGTCGTGACGGTGCCGGCCGTGAGTCGCCGGGCGATCGTGCATGCGTTCCACCCGGCCGCCCCGAGCGTCTACCGCGTGCAGTCCGTCGACGGCGCGGGAAATGTGAGCACTCCGTCGCGCGCGCTCGTCGTCGTCCCGACGAAGCGTCCCACCGGCTTGCCGCGTGCGCTGCCGCGCTGGACGTGGGGGCTCTACGACGCGCAGCACGGCCGCGGCGCTCGGCCGGCGAAGGCGCCGAAGAAGCCGCCAGCCTGGTACTGGCGCTGGGCTGCCTGGCGCTCCGCGCCGTTCCATCTCAAGGGCTAGCGATACGATCGCGCATGATGAAGGGGGGCCTTGTGATCATCCTTGCCGTGCTCGCCTTCGCTCCGTTGACCGGGCAAGCGAGCACGGTTCGTGTGCAGCACGTCACCGTGATCGGGGACTCGGTCGCCGACGGGATCGCCGGTGACGCCAAAGCGCGGGCGATGCTCGGCGCGGACATCGACCTGGATCTCGAAGTGGCTCCCTGCCGGCGCGTCGACCAGGGCAGCTGCCCGATCAACGGTGTCCGGCCCCCGACCCTCGTTCAGCTGGCAACCAGCATGGGAACCAAGCTCGGCCCGAACGTCGTGGTCGCGGTCGGATACAACGACTTCGAGGATCAGTACGCAACGAACATCGAGACGGCGCTCGGCATCTTCAAAGCGGCAGGCGTGAAACGCGTCTGGTGGCTGACGCTCCGAGCTGCACATCACCCGTACATCACCATGAACGCGGACATCGTCGCTGCGGCACAAAAGCATCCGGAGCTCGAGGTGATCGACTGGAACGTCTACTCGCGCAGTCACCCCGAGTGGTTCCAGAACGACGGCCTGCATCTGCTCTCCGCCGGCTCCGAGGCGATGGCCGGGCTCATCCACCAGCAGCTCGTGACCGACGGGATCGCCCCGAAGGGAGTGAGCGTCGTGACCCAGGCGTTGCCGATCGCACGTCGGGGCCACGCCTACCGCGCGACCCTGGTTCCCACGAACGGACTGCCGCCGTACCGGTGGGCGCTGCTCGAGCGTGCGCCCAGGGGCCTGCGACTGCTCGCCGGCGGCAAGATCACCGGCAAGCCGAACACCGCTGCCGGGCGCTACACGTTCAACGTGCAGGTGTGGGACTCCGACGGCTCGACCGCCACCAGGCGGCTCACGCTCCGCGTTCGGCCGTAGCGTGCTCTTCCCCACAGTCACGTTCGCGATCTTCTTCCTGATCGTGCTGCCGGTCTCGTGGGCGTTGATGACGCGCCAACGGACGTGGCGCGTCTGGATCCTCCTCGCGAGCTACGTGTTCTACGGCTGGTGGAACTGGCACTTCGTCTTCCTGCTCGCCGCGTCGACTGTCGTCAACCATGTGCTGGCCCTGGCGATCTACCGAACGCAGGGGCAGCGCGCGCGCAAGGGTCTGCTCACGCTCGCGGTCGGCTTCGACATCGGCCTGCTCGCGTACTTCAAGTACGCGGGGTTCTTCGTCAGCTCCGCCGCCAACGTGTTCGGCACGGCGTGGATCGTCAACGTGACGCTTCCGGTCGGCGTCTCCTTCTTCACGTTCATGGCGATCTCGTACGTCGTCGACACCTACCGGCGCGAGCTGGTGCCCGCGTCGTTCGCCCGTTTTGCCGTCTTCCAGGCGTTCTTCCCGCACCTGGTGGCCGGCCCGATCGTGCGTGCGAGCGAGTTGCTGCCGCAGCTCGAGGAGCCGCGTGATCCGCGCAAGGTGAACACCTCGCGCGCGTTCATGCTCATCGTCACCGGGCTGTTTCTGAAGGTGGTGATCGCGAATCACCTGGCGACCCACATCGTCGATGAGGTCTTCGCGGCGCCGAACCGCCACTCGTCGCTCGAGGTGCTGGTCGCCGTCTATGCGTACGCCGTGCAGATCTTCGCCGACTTCTGCGGCTACACGAACATCGCGATCGGCATCGCGTTGCTGCTCGGCTTCGAGTTCCCGCAGAACTTCAACTCGCCGTACGCCGCGGTCACGCTGCAGGATTTCTGGCGGCGCTGGCACATGACGCTCTCCCGGTGGCTGCGCGACTACCTGTACATCCCGCTCGGCGGAAACAGGAAGGGCACGCTCGTGACCTACCGGAACGTGATGATCACGATGCTGCTCGGCGGCCTGTGGCACGGCGCGGCGTGGACCTTCGTCGCCTGGGGCGCGATCCACGGCATCGGGCTGTGCGTGGAGCGCGCGCTGCACTGGCAGCCGACGTCGAAGGCGGCGCGGTGGTTCGGCCGCATCCTCACCTTCCAGATCGTCTGTTTCGCCTGGATCTTCTTCCGCGCCGATTCGTTCGCGCGGGCCTGGCAGGTGATCGAGCGGCTCTTCACGGCGTGGGGTCAGCCGTCACCGCTCGTCACGACCTCGGTCGTGCTCGCAATCGTCGTCGGGATCGCCGGCCAGTATGTGCGGCCCGGCCTGCTCGGCGGCTTGCTCGTCGGCTTTCAACGTCTCCCGGTCGTCGCGCAGGCGGCCTGCCTGGGAGCTTCGTTGCTCGTGATCAACACGCTCGGCCCCGAGGGCGTGGCCCCCTTCATCTACTTCCGCTTCTGATGAAGTTCTTCTCCACCGCGGCAGGCCGTGGCTTTCTCGTTCTCGCCCTCGGGCTCGCGTTCGCCGGGGTCCTCGACGCACGAGGCCTGCGCAAACAGGCCGAGATCCAGCCGGCAGGTGCGGAGCGAAACCTCGCGCTCGCGGTGACGCGGCCGCTCGTGCGAGTCAGCGCTGCGCTGCGCCTGACGACACCGCGGCACGAGCTTCAGGAGGCGATCGGCAGGCAGGACGAGGATCGCATCGACTCGCAGGTTCACCTCGACCTGCCGCCGGTGCGTGCACAGCCACCGGCAGTGCGCGCGCCTCGACGCGCCCACGGCCGGCCGGCGAAGGTGGTGAAGCCCGTCTTCACGACCGCGCATCCACTGCGGGTCTGGGTCGCGGGCGACTCGCTGGCCGAGGTGCCGGGGCAGGCGCTCGAGCGCATCGGAGGCGCGCTGGATGTGGTCGGTCTCGAGAGCAGGCTCTCGACGGGGCTCGCGCGGCCCGACCTCTACAACTGGTTCACGCGCATCGAGGAAGTCCCGCACGAGCTGCGTCCAAAGGTGGCGGTGCTGTCGTTCGGTGCCGACGACGCGCACGACTTCATGGCCGGGGTGCCGGCCGGGCGCACGGTTGGGCCGATCGGCTCTCGCTCCTGGAGCGCCGAGTACCGGCGACGGGTCGACGGTGTCACCCGTGAGCTCAATGCCGACGGGATCTACGTCGTCTGGCTGGGCCTGCCGATCCCCGACGGGCCGGGCTTCAAGAAGAGCTTCCCGGTCGTCAACAGCGTGCTCGAAGCGGTTGCCGCCCGGCATCCGAAGACCTCGACCTACGTCGACACGTGGCATCTCCTCGACGATGCGCACGGCCGGTACACGCCGTATCTGCGAGTGCACGGCACGTTGACGCTGATGCGGCTGCCCGACGGGGTCCACTACACGGCGGCGGCGGGCGACCTGATCGCGCAGCAGGTCGAGACGCAGCTGCGCGCCTCCTACAACCTGCAGTAGCCGGCTCGTGTAGGCGCTCTTCGCCGCGCTAGGATCGCTGGACGCGCACGACTCTGTTCGCCGGCCTTCTGCTCGCCGTTGTGACGGCGGGCTGCGGTGGCGCCTCGCACCCCGTACTGCGACTCCAGGTGACGCCGGCGGTGTCGGTCGAGGACCAGCCGGTGAGCATTCGGTTCGAAGGGCTCAGGCGGCTGCAGGGCGTCTGGCTCGAGCTGCGCTCGACCGATGCGAAGGGCAGGGTGTTCTTCTCGCGGGCGGCATTCGGCGCCGACGAGCACGGTGTGCTCGATCTCGCTCGAGCTCGGCCGCAGGCCGGCAGCGTCTATTCGGGTGGTGTGTGGCCGATGGGGCTGGTGACCTCGATGACTGCGGCGAACGCTCAACCGTTCACCGACTACGCGTGGGGGAGCACATCGCGGCGATTCGTCCTGACGGCGGTCTCTGCATCGCGAGCGATCGCGTCCACGACCTTCGTGCGGCGCTGGCGTCAGGGGAGATACACCTCGGTGAGAGCAACGATCTCCCACGCTGGTTTCGTGGGGACGTTCTACGCCCCCACCGGGGCTCGGGATCAGGAAGCCGTGCTCGCGATCGGCGGCGAGGAAGGCGGAGTCGGATCGTCGTGGCTCGGAGAACGGCTCGCCGCGCACGGGATTCCGACCCTCGTCGTCGGCTACTTCCATGCTCCCGGTCTTCCCGACCGGTTGAAGCACATCCCGACTCGAGTACTTCCGCACGGCGCTCGCCTGGCTCGACCGAAGGCCGGAGGTCGATGCGCAGCGCGTCTCGCTGCTCGGCGTCTCGTACGGCAGCGAGGCGGCCCTCTTGCTCGCTTCCCACTATCCGAGCCTCGTCCACGGCGTCGCAGCGCTCGTTCCGAGCTCGGTGGTCACGTGCGGAACGATCGGTGCGGGCCGCGGCGGCTTTCGCTCGCACGCGTGCCTCGGTTCGCCGTGGACGTTCGCCGGCAAGCCGCTCCCCTACGCGGCCGTTCCGAACAAGTTGCAGCCGGCCGACAAACCGCAGGCCGTCATCCCGGTCGATCGGATCCCGTCGCCGGTCTTCCTCGCGTGCGGCGGCCGCGATCAGTTCTGGAACTCCTGCCGCTCGGCGCGTGCCATCGTCGCCCGGCGCAACGCGCACGGCGGCGAAGTGACCCAGCTCTATGCCTATCCGGACGCCGGCCACTACGTCGGCACGCCGTCACTGGTGTTCCAGCCCGGATCGTTGGCCGGCGACTTTTTCGTCCCCGCGGATGAACGCGGCCGCGAGGATCTCTGGCCCCGCCTGCTCGCGTTCCTCCATGCGGCCTGAGGAAGACTCAAGCCGCGCGAGTGCGGTCCTTGACCATGTACGCGACGATCAGCGCCAACGGGAAGAACACCAGACTGAAGAGGAAGTAGAGGAAGAAGCTGTGACCCTTGCGGCCGGCCACACGCGCGGGCCAGAAGGCAATGAGGATCCAGAGGATGAAGAAAAGCACTCCACCAAGCCACCAGCCGCTCATCGAGGCAACGAGCATGTCGGACCTCCGTCCTTGTTGGGCGATCGCCGTTAGAGGAGCGTCGCGACCTTAAGTGCGACCCTGAACCTCCCGGGCAATGACCACGTCATCTCTTCTGGATGAACGTCCGGGTGAAAGGTGATCGTCGCCGTAGAGTTCGCTGAAGATGGACGGCGCTGACGTGATCTTGCTCTACCGCGCCTTTGTCGCCGCCGGCGCTCCCGTCTGGCTGATGGGCGGATGGGGCATCGATGCGCTTGTGGGTCGTCAGACCCGTCCGCATCACGATGTAGACGTACTTGTCGGCATCGCGGATCTCGAGCGGCTGCGGCTCTGTTTGATCGATCTGGGCTTTGTTCTCAAGTACACGTGGGACGATGAAGTCAGGTGGATCCGTCACGACCAGTGGTCGTCCCTCTTGGAGCAGCCGTCTGCATTTGTCTACGGGCATGCCGACGGTCGAGAAGTCGATGTGCACGTGGTGCAGCAATCCGACGATGGCGAGGTCGAGCTGCTCTGGAACGTGCCCTACATCTTTACGGCCGCTGGATTGGGCGCAACGGGTGCGGTAGACGATCAGAGCGTCCGGTGTCTTTCGCGAGAGCTGCAGCGAGCGGCGCACACCGGCTACGCCCTGCCCGCCCATCACCTCCAGGATCTCGAACTGCTCGACAAGCTGAACTAGGCGTCTCCGCCCGGCGACGTTCGCGAGCCTCGAGGCCCGTGCGATAGTCGCTTGATGGTGGCCCAGCCGACGGGGACGGTGACGTTGCTGTTCACGGATGTGGAGGGGTCGACGTCGCTGTTGGAGCGGCTGGGCGCGGAGCGGTTCGCGGAGGCGCTTGCAGTGCATCGGCGGGTGCTGCGTGAGGCGTTCGCGCGGCATGGAGGCTATGAGGTCGACGAAGAGGGCGATGCGTTCTTGGTTGCTTTCCAGGCCGCCGGCGAGGCGGTCGCGGCCGCCCGTGAGGCTCAGCAGGGCTTGGAGTCGGTGGTCTGGCCGCTCGAGGGTGGCTTGCGGGTGCGGATGGGTGTTCATACCGGGGAGCCGTTGCCGGTGCCGCCGAAGTACGTGGGCATGGATGTGCATCGGGCGGCCCGGATCATGGCTGCGGGCACATGGCGGCCAGGTGCTCGTTTCGGAGACGACCGCCGCGCTGCTCGACGGGGTGGCGTTGCGTGATCTCGGGCCGCATCGGCTGAAGGACCTGCTGCGAGCCGATCCGGCTCTACCAGCTCGAGGTCGACGGGCTGCCGGCCGAGTTTCCGCCGCTGCGCTCGCTGCATCAGACCAACCTGCCGGTGGCTGCGTGGCCGCTGCTCGGGCGTGAGCGGGAGCTCGAGGAGATCCGCGACCTGGTCGCGGACAACGCTCGGCTTGGTGACATTGACCGGGCCGGGCGGCTCGGGAAAGACGCGGCTGGCGTTGCAGGCGGCGGCGGAGCTGTCGGATCAGTTCGCGGACGGCGTCTTCTTCGTCGGGTTGGCGCCCTTGCGGGAGACGGACGCGGTACGCGCGACGGTGGCGGAGGCGGTCGGCTTGCAGGCCGACGACGACGTTGTCGCCTGGCTCGGGTCGCGGCGGGTGCTGCTCGTGCTGGACAACCTCGAGCATCTGCCGGGGTCGAGCGATCGTCGCCGAGCTGCTGGTCGGCGAGGCGGTGGTGCTGGCGACCTCGCGGGCGCCGCTGCACCTCAGCGCCGAGCGCGAGCTGCCGGTCGATCCGCTCCCGAGCCAGGCAGCGGTGGAGCTGTTCGTCAGTCGCGCCGCCGCCGCCGGACGCGAGGTCGAAGCGGACGCGACCGTCGCAGCGGTCTGTCGGCGCCTCGACAACCTGCCGCTCGCGCTCGAGCTTGCCGCCGCACGGGCGAAGTTGCTTTCACCGGCCGCGCTGCTGGAACGCCTCGACGCCGCGCTGCCGCTCCTGTCCGGCGGCGCCCGTGACCTGCCCGAACGGCAGCAGACGCTGCGCGCGACGATCGAGTGGAGCCACGACCTGCTCGACCCCGAGCCAAGGCCGCCTTCCGGCGGCTGTCTGTCTTCCGGGTCGTTCACCCTCGACGCTGCCGAAGCGGTCACCCGGGCCGATCTCGACCAGATCGCCGGGCTCCTCGATCAGAGCCTGCTCAAGCCGCTCGGCGACGACCGCTTCTTCTTGCTCGAGACAATGCGCGAGTACGCACGCGAGCGGCTCGACCTGGAAGACGAGGACGCCGAGTATGCGCTACGACACGCGCGTCACTACCTGGCCGGGCTCGAAGCGAGAGCGTCGGCGCCGGCGGGACAGCGGCTTGCGTGGTTTGCGGCAGAGGAGGACAATCTGCGAGCTTTGCTCGACGAGCTCACTGCCAGAGCGCCGGCGAGGCGGCGCAGGCGGTCGAATTGCTCGGCTGGTATTTGCGTTCGCGGGGCGCATACCTCGAGCAGCGCCAGCGAGTGGACGCGCTCCTCGCTCAGGACGGCTTGCCTGAAAATGCACGACCCGGCCTGCTGCTCTCCTTGGCCTCGACCTCGCTCCGCCTCGGAGACGCTGCGGGGGCGGAGTTGGCCGCCGGCGCTGCCCTCGCGATCGTCGAGCCGAGAAGCGCTGATCACGCCTTCGCGCTTCTACTCGCCGCGACCGTGAGCCTGCAGCGCGGTGAAACTGAACGCAGCGTGCGGCTCGCTCGTGAGGCCGTGGAGCTGGCCCGCGAGCTTGACGACCAGATGCGGCTTTCCGCTCTTGTCGATGCCGGCATCACGTTGGCCGACGCAGGTCGTCCGGACGAGGCGCGGGCGATGATGATCGAGGCCCGTGACGGGTTCGTCCGGATCGGCAGCGAGGTCGGTCCTGCTGCCGCCGCCGAGAACCTCGCCTGGCTCGACCTCAGTGAGAGCGACTTCGAGACTGCTCGCGCCACGTTCGTGTCGACGATCGAGACGGGCCGATCCCTGGGCCACATCGCTCTGGAAGCAGACGGACTTCGTGGCCTCGGCCTTGCCCTACTCGGTCTCGATCGCCCCGGCGAGGCACGCGCTGCCTTCTCGAGCCTGCTCGACCTCGAGCAACGGCTCGGCCCATCGTCGGTGACGATCATCGATGCGATCGCCGGCATCGCATTGACCACGGCCGCCGGGAGCGCCCGTGAAGGCGCACGTCTCCGTGGCGCCGCGACGACCTTTCGACAGAGGACGCGGCGCGACTGGCAACTCGGCTCCGATGACTTCGAGCGCAAACTCGAGTTGCCGATCATTGAGGCCCTCGGCGCCGAGACGTGGGCACAGGAGCAGGCGGTCGGCGCCACCATGACGCTCGACCAAGCGATCGTGCTCGCACGCACACTGGCCGGCCTGGAAGCCCCAGCTCGGTGAGCGCGACGCTTCGACGTAGCCGTCGCGTCGTTGAGCCGAGAACCTAGAAGAAGGCGTTCTCGCCGGTCAGCGCGCGGCCGATCAGCAGCTTCTGGATCTGGCTCGTGCCTTCGTAGAGCGTCGTCACGCGCGCGTCGCGCAGGTACTTGCCGACCGGGTACTCGTCGATGTAGCCGTAGCCGCCGTGCGCCTGCACCGCGGCGTTCGCCGCGCGCACCGCGACCTCGCTCGCGAAGTACTTCGCCATCGACGCCTCGACGGTGTGACGCTCGCCGCGGTCGGCGGTCGCCGCCGCGCGCCACACGAGCAGGCGCGCCGCCTCGGTCTCGACGGCGATGTCGGCGAGCAGCTCCTGCACGAGCTGGAAGCTCGCGACCGGCTCGCCCGAACTGCTTGCGCTCCTTCGTGTAGGCGATCGACGCGTCGAGGCAGCCCTGCGCGATGCCGACGCAGCCGGCGCCGAGCGAGATGCGGCCGTGGTCGAGCGCCGACATCGCGACCTTGAAGCCGTCGCCGAGCTCGCCGAGCCGGTTCTCGTCGGGCACGCGCACGCCGTCGAGGAACAGCTCGGCGGTGTCCTGCGCGCGCAGGCCGAGCTTGCCCTTGATCGGCCGTGCCTCGAAGCCGGCTGCGTCGGTCGGGACGACGAAGCAGGTGATCCCGCGCGGCCCGGCCTCGCCGGTGCGCGCGAAGACGAGCGCGTGCGCCGCCCACGAGCCGAGCGTGATGAAGATCTTCTGGCCGGTCAGGGCCCAGCCGTCGCCGTCGCGCTCGGCGCGGGTCTCGAGCCCGCCGGGATCGGAGCCGGCGCCCGGCTCGGTGAGCGCGTAGCAGCCGAGCGCCTCGCCGGCGGCGAGGCCGGGGAGGAGGCGCGACCGTTGTTCGTCGGTGCCCCAGCGGGCGACCGTCTTGCCGTAGAGGCCGTTCGAGACGGAGACGATGCCGCGCACGTTCGAGTCGGCGCGGCCGATCTCCTCGACGACGAGCGCGTACGTGACCATGTCGAGCCCCATCCCGCCGTGCTCCTCGGGCAGCGCCGCGGCGAGAAAGCCGAGCTCGGCGAGCTTGCCGACGATGCCGCGGTCGATCGTCTCCGTGCGGTCCCACTCGGCCGCGTACGGCGCGATCTCGGCGTCGCAGAACGCGCGCGCGGTCTGCCGGATCAGCTCCTGCTCGTCGGAGAGCGTCAAGTCCACGCGGCGATCCTAGTCATGGTCCAAAAAAAACCGCCTGGTGCGGTGAGCGCTTTCGTCCACCTCACCGACCGGCCTGTTCCGGGCTTGCACCCTTCAGACTGCTCGGTGGAGCTTCGACCTACTTGCGCGCCGCACCCGGCGGGAGCGCCAATGTACGACGTGTGCGCGCCGCCGTGCAAGAGGAGCGCGCACGAAAATGTCCGCTCTTTCCGCGAAATCCGCTCTGAACGTAGGCTGTCTCCGTGCATGAGCACAGGTCGGCAGGCGACCATCAGGCGGCTCGGGCCGGGCGACGAGGACGTCGTGCGGAAGCTCGCCGACGGCGAGGCGCAGACGGCGCTCCTCGAGGACGATGCGACGATCTTTCTCGCCGCGTTCCGGGACGACGAGCCGGTCGGCTTCGTCTTCGGCTACGAGTTGCCGCGGCGGCACGGTGCTCCGTCGATCCTGTTCGTCTACGAGCTCGACGTCGCCGAGGCGCACCGCCGCCAGGGCATCGCCGCACGGTTGATGAGCGAGCTCGCGGAGATTGCACGGGCGCGCGGCATCGAGGACGGGTTCGTCCTCACCGAGCCCGACAACGATCCGGCGAACGCTCTCTACCGCTCGCTCGGCGGCGAGCGGGTCGAGACGGTGATGTGGGACTTCCGCTACGCGGGCGCCTGACCGTCGTCAGGCCGGCGACGGACGACGACGCCGACCTGCTCGTCGGCTGGCATGCCGATCCGGAGGTCTCCCGCTACTGGGACGACGAGACGTTCACGCGCGACGAGATGCTCGAGCGGCTGCACCGCGAGCCGGTCGACGCGTGGATCGTCGAGGCGGACGGTGAGCCGGTGGGCTACCTGCAGTCGTGGTGGGAGGACGACGAGCCGCGGCGCGGCGGGCTCGACGGGTTCCTCGTGCCGGGCGCTCGCGGGCGCGGCCTGATGCCGGACGCCGCGCGTGCGCTCGCCCAGTCGCTGCTCGCTGCGGGCTGGCAATACGTCACGGTCGACCCCTACGTGTGGAACGAGCGCGCGATCCGCGCCTGGGCGAAGGCCGGCTTCGTCGAGGTCTCTCGCACCGGCGGAGCAGGCTGGGTGATGCGCTTCGAGCCGCGCACCGGCTGAATCTGATTCGGCGAAGCCGAACCAGATTCACGAGTTTCGAGTGGTCAGCCAGCTCCCGAGAAACTCGCGAATCAGATTCACAAACCGAATCTGGTTCGGGTGCAGGTACGCATTCCAGCGATGTACGCGAGCCCGATCATGACGACGACGCTGACGCGCGGCTGCCGCGCGCGGGCGACTGTCGCCGGCCCGCGCGCGGCTTAACTCTCCTCCCGGATCGTCTCCGGCGACTCGTCGCGCTTTCGTTCCTGTCGTCCTCACGGAGGTGATTACTCTTGTCCGCTTCCATGAAGGTCGTCCTGCCCGACAACTCAGAGCTCGAACTGCCCGACGGCGCGACCGGGCTCGATGCCGCGCGCGCGATCGGCGCGAAGCTCGCCGAGCAGGCCGTGCTCGTCCGCGCCGACGGCGCGGCGCAGGACCTGCGGCTGCCGCTCGCCGACGGCCAGAAGATCCAGCTCCTCACCACCCGCGACACGGACGACCCCGACGCGCTCTACGTGCTGCGGCACTCGGCGGCGCACCTGCTCGCCGAAGCGGTGCGGCGGCTCTACCCGGGCGTGAAGATCGCGATCGGCCCGCCGATCGAGAACGGCTTCTACTACGACTTCGAGTTCCCGGAGCCGATCACCGAGGCCGACCTCGCGAAGATCGAGGACGAGGTGAAGCGCGAGCTGAAGGAGGGCCGCGACTGGTCGCGCGAGGAGATCTCGCGTGGCGAGGCGAAGGCGCGCTTCGAGGCGGAGGGCGAGCCGTACAAGGTCGAGCTCGTCGACACCGCCGAGGGCGACATCACCCTCTACACGCAGGGCGACTTCACCGACCTCTGCCGCGGCCCGCACCTGCAGAACTCGAAGCCGATCAAGGCGTTCAAGCTGACCGGGCTCGCCGGCGCGTACTGGCGCGGCGACGAGCACAACACCCAGCTGACCCGCATCTACGGCACCGCGTTCTACTCGCAGGCCGACCTCGACGCCTATCTCGAGCGGCTCGAGCAGGCGCGCGCCCGCGACCACCGCAAGCTCGGCGTGCAGCTCGACCTGTTCCACCTCGAGGAGATCTCGCCCGGCTCGCCGTTCTGGCACCCGAAGGGGATGGTGATCTGGAACGAGCTCGAGGACCTGCGCCGGCGCGAGGACGCAGCGCCGCGGCTACGTCGAGGTGAAGACACCGCTGATCTACGACAAGGTGCTCTGGGAGCGGTCGGGCCACTGGGAGAAGTTCCGCGAGAACATGTTCCTGATCCCGGAGGACAACGACCAGCGTCTTCGCGATCAAGCCGATGAACTGCCCCGGGCACATGGTGCTCTTCGCCGACCAGCTGCGCAGCTACCGCGAGCTGCCGCTGCGCTACGCCGAGGCGGCACCGCTGCACCGCAACGAGCGCGCGGGCACCCTGCACGGGCTCACCCGCGTCCGCCACGTCACCCAGGACGACGCGCACATCTTCTGCACCCGCGAGCAGATCGAGGACGAGATCTTCGGCTGCCTCGACTACGCGAAGTTCGTCTACGACCTCTTCGAGCTCGAGATCGAGCTTCGAGCTGTCGACCCGCCCGGAGAACAGGCTCGGGACCGACGAGGAGTGGGACTTCACCGAGGGCGCGCTGCGCGCGGCGCTCGAGCGGCGCGGGCTCGAGTACGAGCTCAACGAAGGCGACGGCGCGTTCTACGGGCCGAAGATCGACCTGCACATGAACGACTCGCTCGGCCGCTCGTGGCAGATGGGCACCATCCAGCTCGACAGCCAGCAGCCGGAGCGGCTCGAACTGCCGCTACGTCGGCGCCGACAACACCGAGCACGTCCCGTACGTCATCCACCGCGCCCTGATCGGCTCGTTCGAGCGGTTCATCGGGATCCTCGTCGAGCACTACGCCGGCGCGTTCCCGTTCTGGCTCGCGCCGGTGCAGATCCGGGTGCTCCCGGTCGGCGAGGGCCACCGCGAGGCCGCTCCGGAGCTGGCGGCCAGGCTCGAGCCGTACCGGGTCGACGTGGACGACTCCGACGACACCGTCGGCAAGCGGATCCGGAACGCCGAGGTCGAGAAGATCCCGTTCGTCGTCGTCTACGGCGACAAGGAGTCCGACGAGGCGCTGGCGATCCGGGAGCACGGGGGGGACCAGAGCACCCTGTCGCTCCATGATTTCCGGGCAAAACTTGCTACCCTGAGTCCCTGGCAAGCAGGGGCGAAACCGTCTCTCACCTCCTAGCTCACGCTTCGGAGGTTCAACCGATGGCTCAACCGAGTCGGTTGATCGAGAACCTTCGCCGCTGCATGCCAGCGGTTTTTGTCATTCAATGAGGAGGTCAACACGAGCTTGGTAAAGATCATTTGAGGCCGCGTAGGCGTTCCGGATTCGAACCGCCGCGCCGTCCCGAGCCCCAGACGCGCATCAACGATGCGATTCGCGTCCCGAAGGTCCGGCTGATCGGCGAGAACGGAGAGCAACTCGGAATCAAGACGACCGACGAGGCCCGCGAGTACGCATACGGGAAGAACCTCGACCTGGTCGAAGTCGCGGCCCAGGCCGACCCGCCGGTTGCCCGGGTCATGGACTACGGGAAGTACCGGTACGAGCTGGAGCAGAAGGCGAAGCTCGCCCGCAAGCACCAGACGCAGATCAACGTCAAGGAGATCAAGCTCAGGCCCAAGATCGGGATTCACGACTACGAGACCAAGAAAGGCCACGTCGAGCGCTTCCTCAATCAGCGCGCGAAGGTCAAGGTCACGATCATGTTCCGGGGCCGCGAGCGCGAGCATCCGGACCGCGGGCGTGACCTCCTGATGCGCCTCGCAGACGACGTCAAGGAGATCGGTCTCATCGAGACCCAGCCGCTCCTCGAAGGGCGGAACATGACCATGGTGCTCGGCCCAACGAAGAACGCAGGAGCAAAAAGAGATGCCGAAGCAGAAGACACACTCGGGAGCGAAGAAGAAGTTCAAGGTGACGGGCACGGGGAAGCTGATGCGCCGGTCGGCAGATGTCAGAGCCACATGCTGGAGCACAAGTCGCCGAAGCAGAAGCGGGCAGTTCAGTAAGGACCAGCCGGTCGACAAGGACAACGAGAAGACCGTCAACCGGATGCTGGGAAGGCGGTAACCATGCCTCGCGTCAAGCGCTCCGTCCACGCCCGCAAGAAGCGGCGCAAGGTCCTCGGCGAAGCCAAGGGCTACTGGGGGCTCAAGAACTCGAACTACAAGTACGCGAAGGAGCAGGTCGAGCGCTCGCTCGCGTACGCGTACCGCGACCGCAAGGTGCGGAAGCGTGAGTTCCGCAAGCTCTGGATCATGCGCATCAACGCCGGAGCGCGCGCCAACGGGCTCTCGTACAACCAGTTCATGCACGGCCTGAAGGCGGCCGAACGTCGAGCTCGACCGGAAGGTGCTCGCCGATCTCGCGGTCGCCGATCCGGCGAAGTTCGGCGAGATCGTCGAGCAGGCCAAGTCGGCGCTCGCCGGCGCTGCGAAATAACGCGGCAAGCCGAGATCTTCAACCGGCAGGCCGCCTACTGCGACGGCCGTTCGCCGCTGTACGCGGAGCTGTGTCGCCGGCTCGCGGACGACCCGCGGGTCGGCGACATCGCTCCCGACCTCGCGTGGGACCTGCCGCTGCGTCTGCTCGCGCGGCCTGCACTACCTCGTGCTCGGCGGCGACGCCTCGTGGGACGACCTCGACGGCGCGCTCGACGGCCAGCGCGGCGTTCCTCGCGCGGTGGGCGGCCGAGCAGGACGTGCAGACGAACGAGGTGCAGCGCTCGTGGGGCCTCCTGCCCGGCGTTCCTGTCGTCGCCGACGGGCGGCCGTTCGACCTGCTCGAGCTCGGGCCCGTCGGCCGGGCTCAACCTGCTCTGGGACCGCTACCGCTACCGCTACTCGACGCGGTACGTGGGGGAGCGGCCCGTTCGAGCTCGCCGGTGACGATCGGGTGCCGCCGCCTGCCGAGCTGCTCGAGCGGCGACGTATCGGTCGTGCGCCGCCGCGGCATCGACCTGAATCCCGTCGACGTGACGACCGAGCGACGGCGCGCGGCTGCTGCAGGCGTTCGTCTGGCCGGACCAGCCGGGTCGGCTCGACCGCCTGCGGCGCGCGATCGAGGTCGTGCGCCACGACCCGCCGGAGCTGCAGCGCGGCGACTACGTCGAGCTGCTGCCGGAGCTGCTCGCGCGACCGTCGCGCGGGAGCGCAGCTCGTGATCTTCCAGTCCGCCTCGACGCATGTACCTCGATGCGGCGGCGCTCGAACGGCTCCACGCCGCGATGCACGTCGCCGGGCGCGACGAGCCGCTCGTCTTCATCACGACCGGGCGCGGCGCCGGACGACGACGGCTACGGGCTGGAGCTCGAGCGGCATCCCGGCGGGCGGCCGACCCGGCTCGCGGTGATCGACTTCCACGGCGAGTGGCTGGAGTGGGGCGCTGATGATCACGTCCGAAGGACAACGAGCGGTTGAAGCTCGTGCGCAAGCTGCACGACAAGCGCTGGCGCGACAAGCTCGGGCTCTTCTTCGTCGAGGGCGAGGACGCGGTCGCCGCAGCGGCGGCGCCGCCGGTCGACCTGCTCCGGGCCGGCGAGGACGTCGAGCCGAAGCTGCTCGCCGAGGTTGCGAGCACGCCGCATCCGCCGCGCGTGATCGCGGTCTACCGGCGAGCGGATCTGCCGGCCTGGGAGGAGCGCGACGCGACGCTCGCGCTCTGGCACGTCTCGCCGACCCCGGCAACGTCGGCACGCTGATCCGCACCGCCGAGGCGTTCGGCGCGGCGGTCGTCCTCTCCGACGGCTGCGCCGACCCGACCTCGCCGAAGGCGCTGCGCGCGAGCGCGGGCTCGATCTGGCGCGTGCCGCTCGGAACCTGGGACGACCTCGGCGGCAGCGCGGGTCGCGCTGGTCGCGCACGGTGGGGAGCGCTCTGCCCGTCGGTCGACCTCGCCGGCCGGGTGGCGTTCCTGCTCGGCGCGGAGCGCGATGGGCTGCCGGACGAGGTGGAGCGCGACGTCGACGCGACGATCCCGATCGGCGGCGCCGAGTCGCTGAACGTCGCCGTGTCCGGGCGCATCGCGCTCTACGAGCGTCCGCGGCAGGTCGAACCGGTGTCGGACAGCCTAACAGGTGTCAGACACCTTTCCGCTTGCGGCAGACGCAGATCGAGTCCTCGCCGCCGCGCCACGGCTTGCGGTCGAACCAGCCGTAGAGCTGCTCGACCACGAAGCCCTCCTCGCGAAGGAGCGCCTTCCACTCCCGCACGGCGAGCCAGGCGAGCGACATCTCCGCCGCACCGGCTTCGCCGCGCACGCGCAGGATCAGCGTCCGCGAGGCCTCCTGCCAGTCCGCCCGCTCCCAGATGCCGGGCTCGCGTTCGAGCCACCGGCCGTGCGTCTCCTCGATGTCCTCCGCGCTCGGGCGTGAAGACGTCGAAGACGAAGCGGCCCGCCCGGCGCGAGATGCGCGCGCACCGCGCGCAGCGCCGCGCGCCGGTCGGCGTCGGTCTCCATGTGCAGCAGCGAGCGGAACGGCGCGATCACGAGCGGGAACTCGCCCTCGACCGGCGGATCGCGCATGTCGCCGTGGCGCAGGTCGACGCTCGACGCCGGCGAGCGCCGCGGTCTCGCGCGCGACCTCGAGCATCCCGGCCGAGGTGTCGATGCCGACCACCGCGAAGCCCGCCGCGGCGACCGGCACCGCGATCCGCCCGGTGCCGACGCCGAGCTCGAGCACCGGCCCGCCGACGCGCTTCGCCTCGTCGACGTAGAACGGCACGTCCTCGACGACGGTCCGCGACCAGGGGTCGTAGAGGCGGGCGATCTTGTCGTAGGCGGACACGTCGGTATCGCTTTCTACCGATGCAGACGACGTCGCTGACGCTCTTTAGCCGGCCCCGGTGCGCAACCGGGGGCGTTGTCTAGCGCTCCTTCGCCGCACCGGGGCCTGATCTGTCAGCCCCGTCGAACCGAAGGAGGAAACCTTGGATAGTCTCGCCGCGATGTCGTCAAATGACGCTGTGTGGAACGCGTACGAAGCGAAGCGCTGAGCGCGATCGGAGGCTCTGACGGAGTCCGAGCTCGACGACGCGCGCGTCAGCTACCTCGGCCGTAAGTCCGAGCTCGCCCAGGCGCTGCGCGGCGTGCGCGACCGCGAGAGCGGGATGCTCCTGAACGGCATCCGGGCGCGGCTCGAGGAGGCCGTCGACGGCGCGCGAGCCGGAGCTGCTGCGTCTCGCCTACGACGGCGGCCGCCGACTCGGGCGTCGACGTGACGATTCCCGGGCACGCCGGTCGCGCGCGGCCGCCTGCACCTGCTGACGCAGATCCGGCGCGAGATCGAGGACATCTTCCTCGGCATGGGCTACGAGGTCTGGGACGGCGACGAGGTCGCGACCGTCTGGGAGAACTTCGACGCGCTGACGAGCGACCCCGGCCATCCGTCGCGCTCGCAGCTCGACACCTTCTACCTCGACGACGACACCGTGCTGCGCACGCACACGTCGCCCGACCAGATCCGGGCGATGCAGCAGCGCGACGCCGCCGATCTACATGATCTCGCCCGGCCGCTGTCTACCGCCGCGACACGCCGGACGCCACGCACTCGCCGACCTTCCTGCAGGTCGAGTGCTCGCCGTCGACCGCGGGATCACGCTCGCCGACCTGCAGGGAACGGTGCTGCAGTTCTTCCGCGCGCTCTTCGGCGCAGGAGCGCGAGGTGCGCATGCGCACGAGCTTCTTCCCGTTCACCGAGCCGTCGGTGGAGTTCGACGTCACCTGCTTCATCTGCGGCGGCACGGGCTGCGCGACGTGCAAGCACTCGGGCTGGATCGAGATGGGCGGCGCCGGCTGGGTCGACCCGCGACGTGTTCCGCAACGTCGACCTCGACCCCGACGAGTGGCAGGGCTTCGCGTTCGGCCTCGGGATCGAGCGCATCGCGCATGCTCCGGCACGGCCTGCCCGACCTGCGCGCGTTCTGGGAGAACGACCTGCGCGTGCTGGGGCAGTTCTGATGAAGGTCCCCGTCTCCTGGCTGCGCGAGTACGTCGACTTCGACCTGCCGCTCGAGGAGCTCGCGCGCGCAGCTCGTCTTCACGAGCTGCGAGGTCGACCGGATCGTGCGGCGCGGGCGTGCCCGGCGGCGACGGCAACCTCGAGTACTTCCGTCGTCGGCAGCGTGCTCGAGGCCGGGCAAGCATCCGAACGCCGACAAGCTGCAGCTGACGAAGGTCGACGTCGGGCGAGGGCGAGCCGCGCTCGATCGTCTGCGGCGCCTGGAACTTCGGCGCCGGCGCGACGGTGGCGGTCGTCGCTGCCCGGCGGCGTCATGCCCGGCGGCGAGTTCACGATCGAGAAGCGGAAGCTGCGCGGCGAGGTCTCCGACGGGATGATCCTCTCCGAGCGCGAGCTCGAGCTCGGCCAGGACCACGGCGGGATCATGCTGCTCGCCGACGAGCTCGCAGCCGGGCACGCCGCTGGCCGACGTGCTGCCGCTCGGCGAGGACGTGCTCGAGATCGAGACGCTGTACAACCGGCCCGATCTGACGTCGATCTACGGGATCGCGCGCGAGGTCGCGGCGCTGACCGGCGCCGAGCTGAAGCCGATGCCGGGCACGACGGACCCGGCCGCGCGCGACGGACGACGAGCGCGTCGACATCGCGATCGACGACCTCGACGCGCTGCCCGCGGTTCATCGCGCGGCCTCTTCGCGCGACGTGCACGATCGGCGAGTCGCCGGCGTGGCTGAAGGCGCGGCTGCTCGGCGCCGGCATGCGCCCGATCTCGAACGTCGTCGACATCACGAACTACGTGATGCTCGCGCTCGGCAGCCCGCTGCACGCCTTCGACTACGACGACGCTCGCCGGCGGACGCATCGTCGTGCGCCGCGCGCGGCCCGGCGAGCAGCTCGTCACGCTCGACGGCACCGAGCCGCGAGCTCGATCCCGACGATCTCGTGATCGCCGACGCCGAGCGCGCCGATCGGCGATCGCCGGCGTCATGGGCGGCGAGAACACCGAGGTCTCCGACGCGACGACGTCGCGTGCTGCTCGAGGCGGCGAACTTCGAGCCGCTGACGGTGCTCCGGAGCGGCGAGCGCCATCACATGCGCACCGAGAGCCAGACCCGCTGGGAGAAGGGCGTCGACTCCGGAGCTCGCGCGGGCCTGCGGCGAGCTACGCGTCGCAGCTGCTCGCCGAGCTCGCGGGCGCGCGCTGGACCGGGCGAGAACGACGTGCGTGGCGAGCCGCCGCCGCCGCCGCGTGATCGCGCTACGCCCGGCGTACGCGACGAGGTGCTCGGGCTCGAGATGCCGGAGGACGAGCAGCGCGAGCGGCTCGAGCGGCTCGGCTTCGCCGTCGACGAGCGACTGGACGTGGCGACGCCCGTCGTGGCGCGCGCGCGACGTCCGCCGCGACATCGACGTCGTCGAGGAGGTCGGCGCGCTTCCGGCTCGAGGACGTGCCGGCGACGCTGCCCGCCGGCAGGCGATGTTCGGGCGGCTGACCCACTTCCAGCGGCTGCGCCGGCTCGTCGAGGACGTGCTCGTCGGCGCCGGGCTTCTACGAGGCGTACACCTACTCGCTGCAGCCCGACGATCCCGACCCGAACGCGCTCGAGCTGCCTGTGCCGCTCACGCTCGCAGCAGCGGCTGCTGCGCACGACGCTCAGCGTCGGCCTGCTCGGCGCGGCGCGCACAACGTCGACGTGGGGAACGACGACGTCGCGCTCTTCGAGGTCGCGCACGTCTACCTGCCGGCCGGCGGGCCGTTGCCGCGATGGAGCGCTGGCATCTCGGCGGGATCGTCCGAGGGCGACCTCTTCCGGGCGAAGGGCGTCGGTCGAGGCGATCTTCGAGGCGCTGCACATCGAGCCGCAGTTCGAGCGCGCCCAGGTCTCGCCGGGCTCGCCGCTCGGCGCGCGGGTGCAGTCGCGGCTGGGTCGGCGCAGCACGGCCGGTCGGCTCGAGCTCGACGGCGAGTGGAGCGCGTTCGAGCTCGATCTCGAGGAGCTCTTCGCGCTCGTGCCCGAGCGCGATCCTCTACCGCGACGTGATCACGTACCCGCCGCTGCGGCAGGACCTCGCGTTCGTCGTCGACGAGGACGTGCCCGCGGGCGACCTGCTCGCCGCCGCCCGCGAGGCGGCCGGCGACGGAGCTGCGCGAGGTGCGGTTCCTCAGTGACTACCGCGGCGACCAGATCCCGGCCGGCAAGAAGTCGGTCGCGTTCGCCGTCGCGTTCCAGTCGCCCGAGCGCACGCTGTCGGACGAGGATGCGACGAGGCTCCGCGGCGCGATCGTCGCTGCGCTCGCGGCGCGGTTCGGCGCCGACCTGCGCGCCTGACGCGCGGCGGTCGTTCGGAGCGCTTCAACCGGGGTCAGACCCCGGCCGTGTCCGAAGCGGACACGTCAGTGGTGACAAGAGTGCGAACTTGTCTCCGGGCGGCTGTCGGAACGCGAACGTCGCCGCTACCGTCGAAGGGCAATGGCCACGCGACCTCGCGTCTCGAGGCTCCCGACGTCCTCGTACCACGTCGGTTCGCGCGGCGTCGAGAAACGCCAGATCTTCGATTGCGCTCATCGTGACCGCGAGTACTTCCTCGAGCTACTGGCGCGAAGGTCGTCCGGAAGTTCGTCTGGCAGGTCCACGCCTACTGCTTGATGGGAAACCACTTCCACCTGGTGCTCGACACTCCGAACGCCAACCTCTCAGCGGGAATGCAGTACCTGAAAGGTCAGTACGCGCAATGGTTCAACGCCGTTGCCGGGCGCGAGGGAGCGCTCTTCGAACGGCGCTTCTGGTCGCGGATCGCGCTCAGTGAGGCCTACGTCGCTCGAGCTCTCGCGCTACGTCGTCCTCAACCCGGTCCGGGCGGGATTGGCCCGGCGGCCGGACGAATGGCCGTGGAGCAGCTACCAGGCAACCGTCGGGCTCGATGGGGTGCCCGAGTTCCTCACGGTCAACGGCGTGCTCGATCTCTTCGGCGGCGGTCGCCACGGGTCGCGTGAGGTATGCGCAGTTCGTGGGCGAGGCGATCGGCCGGCCTTCCTCGGACGAGCCGTACCTCGTCCAGTAGCCCCCGCGGGCAGCCTCCAGACATGTCCAGATCAGACACGTCTGGGGTCTGACCCCATGCGTTTAGCGCGAGCGGCGAACGGGCCTGATCAAGCCCGCATGCTCGCCGCCCGCGGCTTGGATCTCCGCGTGCCGGTCGAGTTGCGCGTTCAGTTCCGCGCCGAACAGGACGGCCCACGCCGAGTAGTTGAGCCAGAGCAGCAGGATGATCCCGCGTGGCCAGCGCGCCGTACGTCTTCGTGTACGAGCTCGAGAACGACGTATAGAGCGCGAACAAACCCGCTCAGCGCGAGCCACATGAGCGCCACCCGTCACGGCCCCCGCCGAGACCCAGCGCCAGCGCCGCTCGTCGGTGTTCGGCGCGAGGTAGTAGATCAACGCGAACAGAAGGCAGCACCGCGCCGAACGCGATCGGCCAGCGGAGAATGTTCCAGACCCAGGTGAAACTGCCGTTGTGCGTCCGCCGCGAGATCGCGTCGCCGAGCGTGCCGCCGAGCACGATCAAGAGCAGCATTCCCGCGGTGACGAGCGCCGAGACGAGCACGAGGAAGATCGAGATCAGCTTCACCTTCCAGAAGGGCCGCGTCTCCATCCGGTCGTAGGTGCGGTTGACCGCCTTGACGACCGAGCCCATCGCTCCCGACGCCGCCCAGACGGCCAGAGTCAAGCCGAGGACGAGCGCAAACACCGACCCGGACCCGCCCGAATCCCGCTCGAACGAATCGATCAGCTGGATGACCGCCTGCGGCGCGACCGGATCGAGAAAGCTTCGGAGCGCGCCGTAGGCGTTGATCAGATCCAGCAGTCCGACGCAGCGCGATCACCGCCGGGAAGAACGCAAGCAGCGAGCTGTACGCCACTTCCTGCGCGAGCCCCATGCAGTCGTCTGCGACGAACTGCCTACCGGTTCGCTTCGCGACAGCGAACCACTCGCGCCACGACAGGCGTCCGTGCTTCAGTGCCGCTCGCGGCTGCGCCGCGCGAAGTAGCGCATCGTGGCGCCGATCCCTCCGGCGAGCACGAATCCGACGCGAGGCCGCGCCGGCCGCGAGCGCGGGCAGCTTCGGCATCGGGTTGAACGAACCGCGCAGCTCCTCGACCGCGTCGGCGAGCCGTTCACGCTCGGCCTCGATCTCGCTCTGAACCTGCGCCTGTGTCCGGGGCGTGGGCGTGGTCATTGCCTGAGCGCCTCGCCGGTGAGCTTCGCCTCGCGGATCGCCTGTTCCGGCGTGAGCGGCGAGCCCTTCTGGATCCTGCTGCGTCCGACCAACCCGAGCGTCGCCACGAGCGCGGCGAGCAACAGCGTCACGATCAGGAGCGCGAGCCACCACGGCAGGAAGGTCGCGAGACCCGCGGCGATCGTCGCGAACAGGAACCCGACCATGAACAACGCGAGCACGCCGGCTCCGACCGCGAGCCCCACCCCGATCCCGACCGACGTGAGCTTCTTCTTCAGCTCGAGGCTGGCGAGCTCGAGCTCGAGCCGCGCGATCGCCGAGGCATGCTCTGCGACCTGCTTGGCCGCCCCGCCAACTCCTCCGTTCGTGTTGTCAACGGCGGGGATGGGCCTGTCCTCTCCAGTCGATCGTCTTCGCCAGCACGTAGCCCGCCACGAGCGCCCCGCCGATGACCGCCAGCGGGTTCGGCGAGCTGCTGCGCTTCGCCGGCTTGGGCCGCTCGAACTGCGGGACGGAGGGGGCGGCCGGCGTGGAAACAGCGCCGTCGCCCGGCTGGGTGTCACTCACCATGTGTCGAGCTTATCTGCCTCGTGCTTGCGGGCCTAAACGTGAACGGGAATGCTGAGCCCGTGCAGACGGAGGACCAGCTGAGCAAGGCCGACCGTCAGAAGCTCGTCGCGAGCCTCGTCGAGCGGCTGCGGATCGGGACGCAGCAGGAGCTGATCACCGCCCTGGCGGGCGTCGGGTGCGTTGTGACCCAGGCGACCGTCTCGCGCGACATTCGCGAGCTCGGGCTCGAGAAGGCCCGCGATGCCTTCGGGACGCTGCGCTACGTCCTCCCGAACCGCGAGCGCCGCGCCGACCCGCGCGAGACGCTCAATGCGCTGCTCGGCACAGTTCGGGCGCCGCGCAGTGGCGGCGCAGAACGTCGTCGTGCTCCAGTCGGAGATCGGCTCGGCCCCGGCGATCGCGCGGGCGCTCGACCGGTGTGCGCATCCGCTGCTGCTCGGCACGCTCGCGGGCGACGACACCTGCCTCGCGATCGCGGCCGACGCTCAGAGCGCCGGTCGAGCTCGCGGCAGAGCTCAACGCTGCGATGCGCTGAGCAGCCGCTGCGCCCACGGATGGGCCTCTTCCAGCTGCGCGGCCAGGCGGAAGAGCATCGCCTCGCCGTCCGGCGGGCCGATCAGCTGCACGCCGACCGGAAGGCCGTCGACGACGTCGAACGGCACCATCGCGGCCGGCTGCCCGGTCACGTTGACGATGGGCGTGAACGGCGTGAACTCGCCGCCCCGCGCGGAACTGCTCCCAGGGATCGTCCGGCTCGAAGACCCAGCCGATCGGAACGGGCAGCTTGCCGAGGCCGGGGGTGAGCACGATGTCGACGTCGTCCCAGAACGAGACGATCCGCCGCGCGGCGAGCTCGAGCGCGGCAACGGCCCTGCGCGAAGACGACGCTCGAGGTCTCGTGTGCCGCCTCGGCGAGTGCGCGGTTGAGCGGCTCCAGCAGCGAGAGATCGCTGAGCGGGATACATCGCCGGCCCGACCTGCCAGATCTTCGCGAAGCCGCCGAGCAGCGCCTCGTCCGACCACTGCGGGCCTCCTTCGATCACCTCGTGACCGAGCGCGGCGAGCGCGTCCGCCGCGGAGCGGGCGACGGCAACGACGCGCGGATCGATCTCGTGCGGGATCGGCGGCTCGGTCGTGAACGCGATGCGCAGTCGGCCGGGGTCGGCGCCGACCTCCTCGAGGAACGGCCGCTCCGGCGGCGTCGCCCAGTGCGCGTCGCCCGGCTCGTAGCCGGCGATCACGTCGAGGAACGCCGCGGCGTCGCGGACGCTCACCGAGAGCGGCGCCGTTCTGCGACAGCTCGAGCGAGCCGCTCACGTACGGGCGCGGGCGAGACGCGGCCGCGCGACGGCTTGATGCCGAAGAGCCCGCAGCACGACGCGGGAATGCGAATCGAGCCGCCGCCGTCGCGAGCCGTGCGCGAGCGGCATCGCGCCGGCGGCGACCGCCGCGGCCGCGCCGCCCGACGAGCCGCCCGGCGTGTGCGCGGGGTCTCCACGGGTTGCGGCACGCGCCGTTCAGTGCCGACTCGGTGACGGCGGTGCTCCCGAACTCGGGCGTGTTCGACTTGCCGAGCACGACGAAGCCCGCGTCCTTGATGCGCCGCACGACCGCGGAGTCGTTCACCGGCACGTAGTCGGCGAACGCGCGCGACGAGAACGTCGTGCGGACGCCCGCGGTCTCGTTCAGGTCCTTGATCGAGGATCGGCACGCCGCTGAACGGGCCGTCGCGCGGCTCGGCTGCGAGCGCCTGCTCGAAGCAGTCGGTGACGAGGAAGTTGAGCTCGCGGGTTCGTCGCCTCGATCCGCGCGATCGACTCCTCGGCGAGCTCTCGCGGCGAGACCTCGCCGTCGCGAACGCGCGCCGCCAGGCCGAGGGCGTCGGTCAACTCAGAGCGTCTTGCCGCCGGAGAGCCAAACGGGGCCCTGCGTCGCGACGAGGTGCGTGTCGCTGAGCACGCGCAGCACGCTGATCGAGCCGCGGATCCCCTTCTCGTCGCAGCGCTCGAAGCAGCGGCGCGCCATGCCGGGCGACACCCCGTAGCCGGCCTGGCGGCCGGCGCGGAAGTCGAAGGCGGCGCGCGTGCCGTCGCGGCGCGGGTTCATCTGGATGCAGAGCACGGCGGCCGGCTCGATGTAGTCGCTCGACGTGAACTCGATCTCGGCGTAGAGGTCGCTCCAGTCGGACGGCAGCCCGGCGAGCGCGGCGTCCCAGCCCTCGACGAGCGAGGTGATCTCGCGCTCGTGCGAGCCGGGGCGACGCCTGCGAATTGGACAGCGACAGCGTGCCGCTTCGGCGATGCGGGCGAGCAGTCGTGTGATGCCTTGGGGCCCGAGAGCGCTCCCGTCGCGGGCGACCGAGAACTGCAAGCACCGTCGGCGAGACGCGGTAGGGGCCGGTCGGGCCCAGCGTTGCAGCGGCCTGGTCGGCGGCAGCGCGATCGTGCAATTCGAGCCGGAGCGAGGCGCGCGCCCACGCAGTCGGGCAACTCGGATCCAATGACTTTCCACTGCCGCGCGACGCTCATGCCCAAAACGTACACTGCCGGAGCTTTGGCCAAGGTCGAGAGGAAACGCGCCTTGAATGAGGAGACGCTGCGGGATTTCCTGCGCGAGATGCTCCTCATCCGGCGCTTCGAGGAGAAGGTGGAGGAGCGTTCCGCGCGGGCGAACTGCCGGGCTTCCTGCACGTCGCGATCGGCCAGGAGGCGGTCGCGGTCGGTGTCTGCCAGGCGATGGAGGACGGCGACATCGTTCGCCTCCACGCACCGCGCCCACGGCCACACGCTTGCGCGCGGGACGCACCCGAACGCGGTCATGGCCGAGCTCTACGGGAAGATCGAGGGCTGCTCGCACGGCTACGGCGGCTCGATGCACCTCTACGACGTCGAGCGCGGCAACTACGGCGCGAACGCCGTGATCGGCGGCGGCCTGCCGGCCGTCACCGGCGCGGGGCTCGCGTACAAGCTGCGCGACGAGCCGCGGGTCGCGCTCGCGTTCTTCGGCGACGGCACGACGAACATCGGCACCTTCCACGAGTCGCTCAACCTCGCGCAGCTCTGGAAGACGAAGACGGTGTTCGTCTGCGAGAACAACCACTGGGCCGAGTCGACGCCGGGCTGGCAGCACTCGCCGGTGTGGGACGACATGTCGAAGCGCGCGCTCGCGTTCGACATGCGCTCGATCAAGGTCGACGGCCAGGACGTCGAAGCCGTCTTCGAAGCCGCGCACGAGGCGCTCGAGTTCGCGCGCTCCGGCGAGGGCCCCGTCTTCCTCGACGTCGAGACCTACCGCATGCACGGCCACTACATCGGCGACCCGCAGGTCTACCGCTCGAAGGAAGACCGCGAGGAGGCCGCCGAGCACGATCCGATCAAGCGGCTGCGCAACCGGCTCGGCCTCGCGGACGAGGAGTTCGACAGCTTCGACGCGCGAGGCGCACGAGATCGTCGAGGCCGCGCTCGAGTTCGCGCAGAACGGCACCGACCCGCAGCCCGAAGACGCCCTGAAGAACGTCTATGCCTGAGATCACCTACCGCGAGGCCGTCCGCGACGCGCTCGCCGGCGCGATGCGCAAGGACGACGACGTCTTCATCATGGGCGAGGACATCGCCGAGATGGGCGGCTCGATGGGCGTCACGCAGGGGCTGCTCGACGAGTTCGGCCCGGAGCGCGTGCGCAACACGCCGATCTCCGAGATGGCGATCGTCGGCGCGGGCATCGGCGCGGCGATGGCGGGCATGCGCCCGGTCGTCGAGATCATGTACGAGGACTTCCTGACGCTCTCGCTCGAGCAGATCGTCAACCAGGCGGCCAAGCACCGCTACATGTCGGGCGGCCAGGTCAAGGTGCCGCTGACGATCCGCACGCAGGGCGGTGCCGGCTGGTCGCCGGGCGCGCAGCACGCGCAGCAGCTCGAGGCGTGGCTCGTGCACGTGCCGGGGCTCAAGGTCGCCTACCCGTCGACCCCCGAGGACGTGCGCGGCCTGCTCTGGTCGTCGATCCACGACGACAACCCCGTGATCTTCTTCGAGCACCGGCTGCTCTACCCGGTCAAGGGCGAGGTGCCGGACGAGCTCGAGCCGATCCCGCTCGGCAAGGCGCGCACGATCCGCGAGGGCACCGACGTGACGGTGATCGCGATCGGCCCGCTCGTGCACCGCTCGGTCGAGGCGGCCGAGCGCGCCGCGGAGGACGGGCATCTCCGTCGAGGTCATCGACCCGCGCACGCTGCAGCCGCTCGACGAGGCGGCGCTCGTCGAGAGCGTGAAGAAGACGAACCGCGCCGTCGTCGCGCACGAGGCCGTCACGCGCATGGGCTTCGGCGCCGAGGTGACCGCCGTGCTGCAGTACCAGGCTTTCGACTACCTCGACGCGCCGATCGAGCGCGTCGGCGCCAAGTTCGCACCGCTGGCCTTCGCGCCGGTGATGGAGCAGTTCGTCGTCCCGCAGGCGGACGACGTCCTCGCAGGCGATCCGGCGGACCGTCGGGAAGCAGTAATGGCGAACGAGGTCAAGCTCCCGCGGCTCGGTCAAGGCATGGAAGCCGGGACGGTCAACAAGTGGCTGAAGTCGGAGGGCGAGACGGTCGAGAAGGGCGAGCCGCTCTTCGAGGTCGACACCGACAAGGTCACGCAGGAGGTCGAGTCCGACTTCGCCGGCGTGCTGCTGAAGATCGTGCTCCCGGCCGGCGAGGCGCCCGTCGGCCAGACGATCGCCTACATCGGCGAGGCCGGGGAAGAGGTCACGAGCGCCCGAGGCGCCGCGCACCGAGACCGCGCCGAAGCCTGATTCGGCGCAGCCGAACCAGATTCGCGAGGTGTCCGCCGCCAAGCCTGCAGACGACCGCCTGCGAGCAGCAACGGCGGCCGCATCAAAGCCTCCCGCTCGCCCGGCGGATCGCCCGTGAGCGCGGGATCGATCTGCGTGCGCTGCGGGGCACCGGCCCCGAGGGCCGCATCGTCGCCGAGGACGTCGAGCGCGGCCAGGTCGCTGCGCCGGCGCCGGCTGCCGTCCCGACGGGCGAGATCGAATCCGTTCCGCTGACGAACATCCGCAAGACGATCGCCCGCCGGCTCACCGCCGCGTGGCAGGCGCCCGTCTTCCAGCTCACGGTGAGCGCCGACATGACCCGCGCGAACGAGCTCGTCGCGCGCGGCCCGCGAGCTGAATCCCGACGTGCGCGTGACGGTCACCGACCTGCTCACGAAGGTGTGCGCGCACGCGCTGATGCGCCACCGCGACGTGAACGTGCAGTACACCGAGGAGGCGCTGCTGAAGTTCCCGACGGCGAACGTCGGGATCGCGGTGGCCGCGCCGCAGGGCCTCGTCGTGCCGGTGGTGCGCAGCGTCGAGCGCCTCACGCTCGCAGAGCTCGCCGCCGCGCGGGGCGATATCGTGAGCCGTGCGCGCGAAAGCAAGCTGACGGCGCAGGATCTGGAGGACGGCACGTTCACCATCTCCAACCTCGGCATGTTCGGTATCGAGCAGTTCGTCGCGGTGCTCAATCCGCCGCAGGCGGCGATCCTGGCCGTCGGAGCGACACTGGACACGCCCGTGGCCCGCGAAGGCGAAGTCGCGGTCCGGCCGATGATGAGCATGACGCTGACCGTCGACCATCGCGCCGTCGATGGGGCCGAGGGTGCGGACTTCCTGCGCACCGTCAAGCAGTTCGTGGAAGAGCCCGCGCTGGCGTTGTGATCCGCAACGGCTCGTTCGCCGACGTTCCCTTCATGCGCTCGATGCTCGCGCACGCGTATGCCTGGCGGGTGAACGCGCTCGACGCCGACATTCCACTCACCCGCTACGTGGACAACTGGGGCCGCGCCGGCGACCTGTCGCTCGTCGCCCATGAGACCGGCAACCGCGTAGGGGCCGCGTGGTTCAGGCTCTTCACCGCCGGCGAGCCCGGCTACGGCTTCGTCGACGAGCAGACGCCGGAGCTGTCGATCTCCGTCGTCCCGTCGCGCCGCCGCCACGGCGTGGGGCAGGAGCTGCTCGATGCGCTGCTCGGGAAGGCGAAAGCGGTCGGTCATTCCTGCTGTCTCGCTGTCGGTGGAGAAGGACTCGCCCGCGGTCGCCTTCTACGAGCGCAACGGCTTCGAGCCCGCCGGCGAATCGGACGGCGGGCTTGTTATGAAGCGCGCTCTCAGCGAACCTGATTCGGCGCAGCCGAACCAGATTCGCGAGTCTCGACCCACGGCAGCGGCTGAACGAAGGAGAACGTCACGTCGAAGCTGCTCCACGGCCATGGCCGTTGCGCGGGTTCTCGGCGATGTAGTCGAGGCAGCCGGTAGCGTGCGTCTTCTTCGCACGACCACGGAGGCCGTGTACGGGGAGTCGAAGACGTGCCCGCGACGCGACTGGCGCCGATTGAAGCCGCCGGCGTATCGCCGGTTGAAGCCGCTGGATCGCCGGTGCGAGCTTGTCCTCCTCGAACGATGCGAGAGGTGGTAGTGCGTCGGCATGAGACAGAAGCCATGGCAGACGAAGAATCCGTCGGTGACCAGCTCGGCGATTATCTGGACGCCGGCGACGATAGTCGCGATCGTCTCGGAAGATGCGCTCCTCCGCGATCGATCGCGCAGGTGACGTGGAACGTTGCCAGCGCTGCGTCGGGCGCATCGACTCCAAGCGTTGCCGACTGAACCGCTGTGACGTGATCTGTGAAACTCGTGAATCTGGTTCGCTACGCGAACCAGATTCATCCTGTCGCTTACGAACCTGGTTCGGCTCAGCCGAACCAGGTTCGCGTAGACCTTCGACCCGAGCCAGCGCTGAACGTCAGCGAGAAACGACGGGTCGAGCGTGTGCGGGAGCGGGTACTCCTCGTACAGCAGCTCGGCTCCCGCCGCGAGCAGCTGGTCGCGGGCCGCGCGGCCGAACTCGACCGGGATCACCGGATCGAACGTGCCATGGCCCAGCGCGACCGGCGGCAGCGGACGCGCGACGTCCAGCGCCCAGCCCTCCACCACCGGGATGAACCCCGAGAAGCCGCAGATCGCCGCCGGCCGCGGCCGCCCGACGCCCAGCCCCAGCGCCAGCGCCATCACGCACCCCTGCGAGAACCCGCCGAGCACGATCTGCGCGTGCGGCAGCGAGTCGAGCCACTCCGACGCCTCGCGCATACGACGACGTGAAGGTCGGCACGATCCGGATAGCCGACCCGCGGCACGATGTACCAGTGCGCGCCGCCCGGCGGCAGCGACAGCGGGCCGCGCGGGCAGTACCCGTCCAGCCGGCGCTCGGGATCCAGCACGTCGAGCAGCGGGAAGAGATCGTTCTCGTCGGCGCCGCGGCCGTGGAAGAGCACGAGCGCGCCGGCCGCCTCGCCCTCGGCGGGACGCTCGCGGACGATCACGCGGAGCGTTCCGCGCGCAGATCCGGCAGCGGCGTGAGGATCCGCTCGACCTGGTCGCGGTACTGCTCGTAGTTCGGCGGCAGCGAGAGCGATTCGCCGAGCGTCTCGAGACGGCTCGTCGGAGGTGAAGCCCGGCCCCATGGTCGCGATCTCGAACAGCACGCCGCTCGGCTCGCGGAAGTAGATCGACTTGAAGTAGAAGCGGTCGATCACCGGCGTCGGCTGGCCGCCCGCCTCGAACACCCTGGCCCGCCACGCCTCGTGCTCCTCCGGCTTCGACGACCACGCGATGTGGTGCACCGTGCCCGCGCCCTGCAGGCCGCGCTGCTCCGGCGGCGCGTCGTAGCGGTAGAACCCGCTCCGCGAGTCGCCGCGCACCTCCCAGCCGGGCTCGAAGCCGAGGCCGACCAACAGCTCGTTGCTCCGCTCGGGCTGCGACGCGTACGCGCGCGCACCGGCGAAGCCGCGGAGACGGTGCTCCTCCGGGATGTCGGGCGCGTCTGCGATCAGCGGCGGCTCGCCCGAGTCGTCGACGACCAGCTCGAGCTTCAGCCCTTCCGGATCCTCGAAGACGAGCGACCGGCCCGAGACCACGCCGCCGACCCGCTCGCGCCAGAACTCGAGCGACTCCTCGGAGCCGACGCGGAACGAGACCAGATGCACCATCCCGTCGCCGGCCCGGCCCCTCGGCGAGCCGGGGTACTCGAAGAACGTGATGTCTGCGCCCGCCGAGCCGCGCTCGTCGGCGTAGAAGAGGTGGTAGACGGTCGGGTCGTCCTGGTTGACGGTCTTCTTGACCATCCGCAGGCCGAGCTCCCCGCGCGTAGAACTCGCACATTCGCGGGCGCGTCGCCCGTGATGCAGGTGACGTGGTGGACGCCTTCGAGCTTCATCGCCGTAGCATGCCGGAATGCGCGCGGCTGTCATCGCGGAAGGCGCACTCCACACCGAGGAGCGGCCGGATCCCGTGCCCGGCGAGGGCGAGCTCCTGATCCGCGTCCGCGGCGCAGGAGTGAACGGAGCCGACCTGTCCCAGCGCGCCGGCCGCTATCCGCCGCCGCCCGGCGCCCCGGTCGACATTCCCGGGCTCGAGTGCGCCGGCGAGACCGAGGACGGCGAGCGCGTGATGGCGCTGCTCCCAGGCGGCGGGCAAGCCGAGCTGGTCGCGGTGCACGCCTCCCACACGCTCCCGGTGCCCGAGCACGTCACGTGGCCGGAGGCCGGCGGCTTCGTCGAGGTCTACGCGACCGCGCACGACGCGCTCTTCACGCAGGCGGAGCTGAAGCCCGGCGAGCGCCTGCTCGTGAACGGCGCCGCGGGCGGCGTGGGCGTCGCGGCGGTGCAGCTCGGCGTCGCCCTCGGCGCGCAGGTCACCGGCACCGCGCGCCACCACCAGGAGGAGCTGGAGGAGCTCGGCGCGGACACCGAACTCGAGCGGCCTCTACGACGTGATCCTCGAGCTCGTCGGCGGCGACAACCTCGCCACGAACCTGGAGCTGCTCGCACCGCGGGGGCGCATCGCCGTGATCGGCATGGGCGCCGGGTCGGTGGCGACGCTGAACTTCGGCCTGCTGATGGGCAAGCGCGGCCGCATCCACGGCTCGATGCTGCGCTTCCGCACGCGTCGAGGAGAAGGCCGACGTGATCCGGCGCCTCCGCGATGACGTGCTGCCGCTGCTCGCGGACGGACGCATCCGGGTGCCGGTCGAGGAGACCTTCCCGCTCGACCAGGCGCAGGACGCCTACGAGCGGTTCGCCGCCGGCGGCAAGTTCGGCAAGATCGTCATCGTCCCGTAGCACGACGGTACGATCGCCTCATGGATGTCGATATCGCAGTTCTGGGCGGTGGCCCCGGGGGGTACACCGCAGCGATCCGCGCCGCCCAGCTGGGCGCGAAGGTCGCGTGCATCGAGAAGGAGCCCGAGCTCGGCGGCACGTGCCTGCGCGTCGGGTGCATCCCGACCAAGGCCTGGGTGCAGACCGCGCACTTCCTCCACCAGGCGAACGACACGTTCGCGAAGCTCGGCGTCCGCGTCGAGGCGCCGCAGCTCGATTTCGCCGCAGCCAACGAGTGGAAGGCCGGCGTCGTCAAGCAGATGACGGGCGGCGTCGCCGGCCTGTTCAAGGCGAACGGCGTCGACTGGGTGAAGGGCTACGGCAAGTTCACGGGCGCGAACACGATCGCGGTCGAGGGCGGGGAGGACGTCAACTTCAAGATCGGCGATCGTCGCGACGGGCTCGTTCCCCTTGCGCCCGCCGATTCCGGGCCTCGAGTCGGACCTGTGCGTCGACTCGACCGGGCTGCTCGCCCAGACTGAGATCCCGCGGCCGGCTCGTGATCCTCGGCGGCGGCATCATCGGCGCCGAATTCGCCTCGATCTTCAACCGCTTCGGCTCCGAGGTGACGATCATCGAGATGCTCGACACGCTGATCCCGCAGGAGGACGCCGATGCCGCGAAGGAGCTCGCGAAGGCGTTCGGCAAGCGCGGCATCACGCTGCAGCTCGGCAAGCAGTGCACCGGCGTCGAGCAGCAGGGCAACTCGCTGAAGGTGACCTTCGGCGACGGCGAGACGGTCGACTGCGACCTGATGCTCGTGGCCGTCGGCCGCGGGCCGCTCGTCGAAGGCGTCGGCCTCGAGGCAGCCGGGATCGAGTTCGACAAGCGCAAGGGCATCACCGCCGACGAGCACCGCCGCACGACCGTGCCGCACATCTACGCGGTCGGCGACTGCGCCGGCTACTGGCAGCTCGCCCACACGGCGTTCCGCGAGGGCGAGGTTGCCGCGGAGAACGCCATGGGGCACGACGAGATCGTCGACAACCGCGCGGTGCCGCGCCCGATCTACACCGATCCCGAGATCGCCGGCGTCGGCCTCACCGAGGCGCAGGCTCGCGAGCAGTACGGCGACGACGTCGCGGTCGGCGTCTTCCCCTGGGTGGCCAATGCCCGCGCGGTGATGCAGGCGGAGACCGTCGGCTGGGTGAAGTCGATCCACGAGACGCGCTACGGCGAGCTGCTCGGCATGGTCATGGTCGGCCCGCACGTCACCGACCTGATCGAGGCGGGCACGGTCGCGATCGACGCGGAATCGACCGTCGAGACGGTCGCCGACGGCATGGCCGCGCATCCGACGCTCAGCGAGGCGATCAAGGAAGCCGGCCTCGTCGCGCTCGGCCGCGCGATTCACCTGCCGAACAAGAAGAAAGCGGCGGCGAAGGCCTAGACGTCCACCTCGCGAATCTGGTTCGGCTTTCGCCGAATCAGGTTCGTGAGGCGCTGAACTGAATCTGATTCGCGCAAGCGAACCAGATTCACGAGTTTCTTCCCTCGGTCGATGAGACCTAACTCGTCCGAGGGACGGTCCGCCCCGCCAACCGGACCAAGGTAGGACCCCACCTATCCCTACGGGTGTGTTTGGCCTCCGTGACGTCCCTACGGTGACGGATAGCGGTTTCCACTTCATCGGAATCTCGTTACTAGCGGAGCAGGTCGGATCGATTTCCGGCCGGCAAACAATTCAAGGAGGGCTAGAAATGATTGAAGCGATCAACAGCGTCGTCATGCGCGCGTACCTCGGCCTGAAGCGCGAAGAGGGCCAGACGTTCGTCGAGTACTCCCTGATCGGCGTGCTCGTCGCCGTCGCTCTCGATCGCGATCCTCGGCACCTTCGAGAGCCAAGATCGACGACGCCTTCACGCAACATCGGGCAACGCGCTCTAAGCAGCAACTCGACTGGTGGCGGCAGGTGAGCAATGCGGCGCTCACCTGCCGCCCACCCCGGAGGAGCATTGACATGACAAAAAGGATCAGGAAAAACGAAGACGGCCAGACGCTCGTGGAATTCGCGCTGATCGCGCCGATCCTCTTTCTGATCCTGTTCGGGATCGTCCAGTACGGGATCGCGTTCAAGAACTCGATCACGCTGTCGGACGCGGTTCGCACCGGTGCCCGTCAGGCCACCGTCAGCCGCAACGCCCCGGACCCGATCGCGACGACGAAGGCCTCGGTCGTCGGCGCCGCGAGCGATCTCGACACCTCGAAGCTGAACGTGACCGTGACGGCGCCGCCCTGGCAGCCGGGCGCCACCGTGACCGTCACTGCGACCTATCCATATTCGATCAACCTCCTCGGCATCGTCGTCGCCTCGGGCAACTTGCATAGCTCGACGACCGAGCGTGTCGAGTACTAGCGACAGGGGACCCAGATGCTGGACATGTCATACAGAGTCAGGAACTCGGTCGTCTCGTACCGGGTCAGGAACCTGCTCATCGCCGCGGCGCTCGCTCTCTGCGCGGTCGCGCTGATGCTCATCTATGCCTCGCACGCCAAGTCGACTGCGACTCCGGTGGCGGGCAGCGCGACGGTGTACGTCGCGACGCGCGACATCCCGATCGGCACGACGGGCGCTCAGCTCGCCTCCGGCGGGTGGCTCGTTGCGCGCAAGTTCGCCGGCAACAGCGTCGCCTCGGGCGCCGTCGTGAACACCACGACGCTCAGCAACCTGGTTGCGATCCAGCCGACCTACGCCGGCGAGCAGATCGTTGCGCGCCGCTTCGGCACCGCCCAGCAGGAAGGGCTGTTGTCCGACCTGAAAGGCGTCTCGCGTGTGATGGAGCTGCCGGGCGACCCGCACCAGCTGCTCGCGGGCACCCTCAAGCAGGGCAACCGCGTCGACGTGATCGGCAACGTGACGAACCCTGAAGGCAGCCAGAACCACTCGACGGTGATCGCACTGCGGAACCTGCTCGTCGTCAAGGCTCCTTCGTCGCCGTCGTCGAGCGCGACCGGCCAGGTTCTGTCGGTCGACCTGCAGCTGACCGGCAAGCAGGCGCAGCGCCTCTACTGGCTGCAGAAGAACGGCGACTGGTCGCTGCTCCTTCGCCCGTCGGTTCATGCCTCTGACCAGCGCGTGACGCCGGCCTCGGTTGAGGCAGTCATCGAGGGCTCAAGTGGCCACTGATCGCCGCCTCCGCGTCGCCCTCGCCGGGAACGGCGAGGCGGCCTCCGCGCTGCGCGAGGGAATGACCACGCTGGACGCCTTCGAGCTCGCGGAGCTCGCCGGGCGCGACCAGGCGGACCGCTCGACGTCGCAGTGCTCGTGCACGAGGGCGAGTCGGAGCCCCGCGAGGAGCTGGCGCAGCTGCGCGAGCACAGCGGCGCGCCGGTCGTGCTCGCGACGACCGCGCCTTCGAGCGGGCTCGTCCGCTGGGCGCTCGACGCCGGCATCGCCGACGTGCTGCCGCTGCCTGCGCGGCCGCGAGAGCGTGCTCTTCGTGATCGAGAAGGCGGCCCAGACCGCCCGCCAGGCCGAGGTCGGCGGCGACGGTCGTGTCGTCACCGTCTTCTCGCCGAAGGGCGGCTCGGGCAAGTCGGTCGTCTCGACCAACCTTGCGGTCGCGGCAGCGACGCATGCGGGCAAGAAGACGCTGCTGATCGACCTCGACCTGCAGTTCGGCGACGCCGCGATCATGCTCGGCCTCGCCCCCGACAACACGGTGCGCGAGCTGCTCGGCACCCCGGCCACGCTGGACGGCGAGAAGCTCGGCGTCTACACCGAGCGCCACTCGTCCGGCGTCGACGTCCTGCCGGCTCCGATGAGCCCGGAGGATGCCGAGCTCGTCGGCGAGGAGGCGATTCGCACGCTGCTCCAGGTCGCCCGCGAGTCCTACGATCTCGTGGTCGTCGACACGGCGCCGTTCTTCTACGGGCCGATGCTCGCGACGCTCGACCAGACCGACCAGCTGCTTCTGCTCTGCAACCCGGATGTGCCGACGCTGAAGAACGTTCGGCTGACGCTGAAGACGCTCGAGCTGCTGTCGTTTCCCGGAGGATCGGTTGCGCATCGTGCTCAACCGCGCGAGCGCGAATCTGATGGACCGCGGCGACGTCGAAGCGGCGCTCGACCGCAACGTGGACTGGGTACTGCCGCTCGACCCGTCGGTGCCGCTTGCGGTGAACGGGGCGAAGCCTGCGGTGCTCGCTCAGCCGGACGCACCGTTCGGCGTGGCGATGTTGGAGCTCGCTCGTGCAACTGCCGGCGGCGGCGATTGGGTCGCCAAGCAGCAGCAGCACCGGGCAGCACGCCTCTTCAGCTTTGGGAGGAATTGACCATGTCTCTGCAGCAACGGATCAACGGCGCGGACGGCTTCGAGGAGCCGCCCGCTCTGCAGCCTCGCATCGGCAGCTCGAACGAGCGTCCGATCGATCGCTTCGCGGAGTTGCGCGCGTCGCTTCACGACGTGTGTGTCACGAAGATCGGGCCTGAGCTTCAGACCCTGAGCGCGTCTCCGGACGAGCTGCGGGGCCGCGTGCAGACCGTCGTCGAGGTCGAGCTCGACCGCCGCTCCGAGCGGATCACCGGAGACGAGCGCCAGCGCGTCGTCGAGGACGTGATCGACGAGGTGCTCGGCTACGGGCCGATCGATCCGTTCCTGCGCGACGACGGGATCACCGAGGTGATGGTGAACGGCCACGACCAGGTGTTCGTCGAGCGCGCAGGTGTGCTCTACGAGACCGACGCGTGCTTCGCCGACGACGCCCATCTGATGCGCGTCATCGAGCGGATCGTCTCGGCGGTCGGCCGCCGCGTCGACGAAGCCTCGCCGATGGTGGATGCCCGCCTGCCCGACGGCTCGCGCGTCAACGTGATCGTGCCGCCGCTGGCGCTGAAGGGGCCGATCCTGACCATCCGCAAGTTCTCGGCCGACGCGCTGACCGGGAGCAATCTCGTCGACCTGGGCACGCTCTCGCCCGGAGCTCGTCGAGGTGCTCGAGGGCTGCGTGCGCGGGAAGCTCAACGTGCTGATCTCGGGCGGTACGGGCGTCGGCAAGACGACGCTCCTGAACGTGATGTCGAGCTTCATCCCCGACAGCGAGCGGATCCTGACGATCGAGGACGCAGCCGAGCTGCAGCTCGACCAGGAGCACGTCGTCTCGCTCGAGGCGCGGCCGGCCAACATCGAAGGGCAGGGCGAGGTGCGCATCCGCGACCTCGTGCGGAACGCTCTCCGCATGCGGCCCGACCGCATCATCGTCGGCGAGGTCCGCGGCCCCGAGACGGTCGACATGCTCCAGGCGATGAACACGGGCCACGAGGGCTCGCTCACCACCATCCATGCGAACTCGCCCCGTGACGCGCTCGCGCGCCTCGAGGTGCTCGTCCTCACGGCGGGCGTCGATCTGCCGCTGCGGGCGATCCGCGAGCAGATCGCGAGCGCGTTCGACGTCGTCATCCAGATCTCACGGTCGTCGACGGCACCAGGGTGGTCACCCACGTGACCGAGGTCCTGCGGATGGAGTCGGAAGTGATCACGATCCAGGATCTGTTCCTCGCGAAGCCGGGCAGCGGCCCTGCCCGCCCGACCGGGATCCGGCCCCACTTCGCCGACAAGCTGGCGGCGTCCGGTGTCGTGCTGCCGGTCGACGTCTTCGACCCCAGTGAGCCGCGGCTCGTCGCAGCGGGCGGGCGGCGGGTCTCATGAGCATCGAGCTCGTCGTCGTCGCGATCCTCGTTGCGGGGCTCGTCTTCTGTGCGGTGCAGCTCACGCTCGTGACGCGCCGGCGCGAGCAGGTTCGCCGTCAGCTCAGCCCCTATCTCGCGGAGGCCGAGCTCGAGCGCGCGCCTCGGTCCAGCGTGATCGTGGAGCGGCTCGGCGCCCGTGCCGAGGAGCTGCTCACCCGGTTCGGGTCGCACGAGTCGATTCAGCTCCACATCGATCGCGCCGGCATCGACGCCCGCGCCGGGGCGTTCGTCTGCCTCGACGTGCTGATCGGCTTCGTAGCGTTCGCGCTCCTGCTCGACTGGAAGGGACCGGTGCTGGCGCTCGCCGGCGGCGCGACCGGGCTCGCGGCGCCGTGGATCGTCCTGCACGTCAAGGCGCTCAGGCGGTCGCGGGCATTCGAGCAGCAGCTGCCCGAGATCCTCGACACGCTCGCGGCGTCGCTCCGGGCGGGCCACGGGTTCGACCACGGCCTGCAGACGGTCGCCACCGATGTCGGCGAGCCGGCCGGCCGGGAGTTCCGGCGGGTCGTGGCCGAGGTTCACCTGGGCCGGTCGCTCGAGGACGCACTCGCCGAGCTCGGCCGGCGCATTCGGTCGAAAGACCTCCAGTTCGTGCTCGACGCGATCGCCATCCAGCGCCAGGTCGGCGGCAGCCTCGCCGAGCTGTTCGAGCTCGTCGCCGACGACGGTGCGGGCGCGGGAGCAGTTCCGGCGCAACCTGCGCGCGATCACCGGCCAGGTTCGCATGTCGGCCAACGTGCTCACCGCGCTGCCGATCGTCGCAGCCGTGCTGCTGACGGCGATCAACCCCGGCTACATGAGCCCGCTCTGGCACACGTCGAGCGGACGCCTGCTGGCGCTGATTGCGCTGACCATGATCGTCTGCGGCTCGATCGTCCTTCGGCGAATCGGAAAGGTGCGGTGGTAACGGTGCTCCTGCTCGTACTTGCAGCGCTCACGCTCTCGGCGTCGATCTTCGTCGCCGCCGGCGCCGTCACGGCCAACGGCCGGCGCCGTCACTCGGCCGTCGCGGTCGTCCGCCAGTGGTCGGCAGCCTCCGGCGAGCTCCGCGGCGACACGTCGCAGAACAGCGAGCGAGCCGTGGATCCAGCGGCTCGGCCAGCGGCTGATGTCGGAGCGGCTCGCCGACGCCCTGCCGCAGCGGCTTGCCGCGGCCGGTCTCGCCGGGCGGGTCACCCCGCAGGCCTACGTCGCCTACCGGTTCCTGCTCGTCGCGGCCGGCGTCCTCGTCGGTCTCCTGCTCGCCGCCTACTCGAGCCAACCCTTCGGCGCGACTCTGCTGCTCGCAGGCACGTTCGGCGTCATCGCCTTCACCATCCCGAAGCTCCTCCTCGGCCGCCGCATCGCGGCGCGCCGCGACGGAGATCAGCAACGACCTCCCCGATGCACTCGATCTGCTGGCGGTAACGGTCGAAGCAGGCGTTGGCCTCTTCGGTGCGATCGCGCGGCTGGTCGAGTGCACGTCCGGGGCCCTGGCGGACGAGTTCTCGCTCGTCCTGACGGAGCTCCGCGTGGGCGAGAGCAGCGAGCGGGCGCTCAAGCGCATGGCCAAGCGGCTCGACACGCCTGAGGTGACGTCGTTCGTCCGGTCGCTGCTCCAGGGCGAGCAGCTCGGTCTCTCGCTCGGCCAGACGCTGCGCAATCTCGCCGACGACTCTCGCCGGCGCCGCCGCTCGCTCGCCGAAGAGGCCGCGGCCAAGGCGCCGATCAAGATGCTCTTCCCGGCAGCGCTCTTCATCTTCCCGGCGCTCTTCATCGTCATTCTCGGCCCCGCGATCCTGGAGCTCGGGAAGTACCTGTGAGCCGTTTGCGCCACCGCGTGCAGTCCGAAGACGGGCAGGCGATCGTCCTGATCGTCCTGTTCATGCTCGTCCTGCTCGGCTTCTGCGCTCTGTGCCTCGACGTCGGCCACGCCTACCTGGCGCAGCGCCGGCTGCAGTCGGCGGCCGACGCGGCGGCACTTGCAGGCGCGCAGGAGCTGCCGGATGTGACGTCGGCGACCACGTTCGCGAACACCTACGGCTCGAACGGCAACAACGCGCCGAGCGGGCTCGACAGCTCGTCGATCGACCGTCACCACCAGGTGCATCGCCTCCGTTCCCGGCTGCGCGCCGTCGAACGCGGTCGTCGTCAAGGAGACGGGTGTCGTCAACACGACCTTCGCGAAGCTCTTCGGCGTCCCGACGATCACGGTGCATGCCTCGGCGACCGCGTGCTCGCCGTGCGGCGAGAAGCCGCTCGACGTGATGCTCGTGCTCGACCGCACCGGCTCGATGTGCACGAACTCGGCCGGCCAGCCCGACCCGGCCTGCACCGACATGGAGAACGCACGCGCGGGCATGAAGACGTTCCTCGGCCTGATGAACCCCGCGCTCGACCATGTCGGCCTGGCGGTGCTGCCGCCTGCGTCGAGCATGGCGACCAAGTGCGACAAGCCGCCGAACACCGCCGAGCTACGACGACCCGACGGCGCCCTACGTGCTCGTCCCGCTCTCGAGCGACTACAAGACCGGCACCGACCTGAACACCGCCTCCAACCTCGTCTCGACGATCAACTGCGTGCAGGCGAACGGGAACACCGCCTACGCGAACGCGATCGACGCCGCCCAGGCGGAGATCGTCAAGGACGGCCGGCCGGGGGCGATCAAGATCATCGTGCTCCTCTCCGACGGCGCGGCGAACACCGGCCCGCTCTACTACCCGGCCTCTCGCCGTACCTGCTGACGCCGTGCCATCAGGGCATCACGTCCTCGCAGGTCGCGCATGCCGCCGGCACGTCGGTCTACTCGATCGGCTACGACGTCGGCCACGACATCTGCCAGAAGGAGATCAAGGGGCCGCCGGTCAGCCGGACGAACGAGAGCCCGGCGATCACCGGCCTGCAGGCGCTGCAGGGGATCGCGAGCGACCCGTCGCAGTTCTACAACCAGCCGAACGCCGCGGAGCTGAACACCGCCTTCTCGGCGGTCGCGAACGACATCCTGCACGGCGCCTCGCGGCTCATCGACGACAACGCGCAGTAGCCCTGGATCGAACCTGATTCCGGCGCAGCCGGAACCAGATTCGCGCGTTTCGCAATTGTTAAGAGAAATGTAAAACGGGGGTTTAACCCGGCTGACTTGTCCGTCAGTGGGCAGGTGAGGGGTGGACGTGCCCTCGTCCTGCCGGGGCACTGCTGACCCGCAGTCCTCGGCGCTCTCCCCTGGGGGCTCTGCCTCGTGCCGCATGAGGCGGAGCCCCCGCTTCCCGTTTGCTCGCCGACGCGGGCCAGATAGGGTGGCGGTGTGAGCACCGTCTTCAATCGCCGGAACGCCATGATCGGCTGGATCGCCTGGTCGGCCGGCAAGCGGGCTGCGTCCTATGCCGCCAAGGATGCCGCGAGGGGCGCGAAGCCGGCGATCCATCCGAAGACGAAGAAGCCGAACAAGAGCGCGATCCTGCTCGGCGTGGCGGCTGCCGTCGGGGCGCTCGCATTTTGAAGTCGCGCTCACGCTCGAAGGATGACCTGCCGCCCGAGGTCCCCGAGACGCCCGCACCGGTGTCTGACACCGCAGGTGTCTGACACCTTTTCGCTGGTCTAGGCGCCCGACAACCCGAAGGGACTTCCCTCCGAGTCGCGGCAGATCGCGAACCGCTCGCCGGGATGCACGATGCTCCCGCCTAGTTCGACGACGCGCGCCTGCGCGGCGGCGATGTCCTCGACGCGGAAGTAGGGCAGCGAGAAACGGTCGCCAGGCCCCGCGCCGCGCTCGTGCACGCCGAGCGCCGCACCGTCGCCGTGCGACTGCCGCCCCGACCCTTCCGCGGCAGTCCGCTCGTCGAGCGACAGGTCGAGTAGCCCTTCCCAGAAGCGTGTTGCGCGTGCGAGATCGTCGGCGGGAAACTCGATCAGGTCGAGCGGCATCAGGAGTACGCGAGCTGCTTCGCCGAGCGCGCGTCGAGCCGCTCGAGGTAGGCGAGCAGAACCGGCGAGTCCGGGAAGAGGTCGTACTGGCGTGCGCTGTGGAGCACGCCGCCGAGCACGATGTCGGCGACGGTGAAGCGCCCGCCGACGATGTACTCGTTGCCGGCCAGCTGTTCCTCGAGCGCCGCCGCGACCTTCGCCATCCGCGTCCGGCCCGCCGCAACCGCTTCCTCGTCCTTCCGATGGCGCGCTGTGCCCCAGCTCACCATTGTCCGCTCGAGCTCGGTCATCGTGAAGAAGACCCACTGGTAGGTCTGTGCGCGCTCGCGGGTGCCGAGCGGCGCGATCAGGTTCGCCTCGGGGTTCGAGTCGGCGATGTGGAGGCAGAGCGCGGCCGACTCGAAGAGCAGTCCGTCGTCGGTCTCGAGCACGGGAACGCGCCCGAGCGGGTGCCGTTCGGCATGCTCCGGGCCGTGGCCCTCGGCCTCGTCCATGACCACGTATTCGTAGGAAGCGCCCGCTTCTTCGAGCGTCCAGCGGACGCGGGGAGGGCGACCGGCGCCCTGCCGGTGATAGAGCTTCTGCAAGGAGACCACTCTAGTGCCTACTCTGTTAGGTCGTGCTTTCTCTTGAAGTGATCTGGCGGAGCGCCGGCGCGTATGCGTTCGCGCGTGACGGCGAGTCGTTCTCCGACGGCGGCCTGCGCGTGGGCGAGCCCGCGACGGTGCACGTGCTGGAGCACGAGGTCGACGCGCGGCTGCTCTCGGTGCCCGAGCTGCTCGAGCTCGCCGCGTCGCCGCCCGCGCTCGAGCTCGGCGACAGCGCGCGCGTTCTGTTTGCGCTCGTCGCTGTCGCACAGCGCTCGGTCGCCGAGGGGATGGTGCATCCGCAGCTCATGCGCGGCGGCGGCAGTTGGTACGCGTTCTGGGGCGCGACGCTCGACGATCACATCCAGCGCTCGCTCGCGGAGATCGCGAGCGCGCTGCCGCTCGTCGGCGCGGAAGGCTTCCACGACGACCGCGAGGCGACCGTCGCCGATCTCTATCCGCAGCTCGTCGACCAGATCGCGCGCGACCGGCTCGTCGCAGCGGGCGTGAAGCTCGGCGACACGTCGCGGATCGGCCGGCGCACCGCGGTCGACTCGTTCCTCGCCGGTTTGTCGTCGCCCGATCCGGAGCTGCCGCAGAACGCGAGCTACGCCGGGCTCGAGCGGCGCCTCTCGCGCTGGGTGGACAGCGGCCTCTCCGAGGTGAAGGAGACGACGTGGCGGCTCGGCCTCCATCTCGATGAACGTCCGCACGATGCGCTGGCGCTCGAGCTGTGGCTGCATGCCGAGGACGACCCGACGCTCAGTCTGCCGGTGTCGCTCCTCTGGGAGGCGGGCGACGATGCGTTCGCGTTCGTGCGCTCGGGGATCCGCTCGGCGACCTGGAGCGGGACCTCGCGGAGCTGCGGCCGCTTCTTGCGACGGAGGGGATCGAGTTCGACGGAGAGCGGCCGTTCGAGGTCGAGCTCGACGCCGAGACGGTGTCGTACTTCCTGCGCGACCTGATGCCGAGGCTGGACGAGCTCGACGTGCCGGTCGCGCTGCCATCGGCGTGGCTCCGCGCGCCGACGCGCCTGCGGGCGAACGTGACGGCCCGCAGCGAGCCGCATGCACCGAGCAGCGGGCTGCTGTCGACCTCGGTGCTCGCGTCCTTCGACTGGCGGCTCGCGGTCGGCGACACGGAGCTCACCGACGAGGAGCTGCGTGCGCTCGCGGCGGCGAAGAGCCCGGTCGTGCAGGTCGACGGGCGCTGGCAGGCGGTGCGCGCAGCCGACGTAAGCGCGCGATCCGTTTCCTGGAACGACGGCAGCAGGGCGTCGGCTTCGTCCAGCTCGTGCGGGCGGTGTCGGGTCTCGAGACCGACGAGGCGGGGCTCGAGCTGGGGACGGTGCAGCTCGACCGCTCGCTCGACGAGCTGCTGTCGGGCAAGGACGCGCGCTACCGCCCGCGCGGGACGCCGGCGGGGATGCGGCACGACCTGTTCCCGTTCCAGGAGAAGGGGCACGGGTGGCTGCGGCTGCTGGGCGATCTCGGGATCGGGGCGATCCTGGCCGATGACATGGGGCTCGGGAAGACGGTGCAGGCGATCGCGATGCTCGTGTCGGAGCGCGAGGAGGCCGGGGCGGAGGCGTTCGGACCGACGCTCGTCGTGTGCCCGATGAGCGTCGCGCGGCAGTGGGTGGCGGAGGTGCATCGCTTTGCGCCGGGGCTGCGCGTGCATCTGCATCACGGCAGCGATCGGCTGGCGAACGAGGAGCTGCACCGCAAGGCGAACGCGGTCGACGTGATCGTCACGTCGTACGACATCGCGACGCGCGACGTCGAGGCGCTCGCCGACGTCGACTGGGACCGGCTGATCATGGACGAGGCGCAGGATGTGAAGAACCCGCAGACGAAGCGCGCGCGGGCGTTGCGGACGCTGCAGGCGCGGCGGCGGGTCGCGATGACGGGCACGCCGATCGAGAACCGGCTGAGCGAGCTGTGGGCGATCATGGACATCCTCAATCCGGGGCTGCTCGGCTCGCGTGAGTGGTTCAACCGGGTGATCGCGCAGCCGATCGAGGTCGAGAAGGACGAGGAGGCGCTGGAACGGCTGCGGGCGGTGGTGCGGCCGTTCATCCTGCGGCGGGCGAAGGACGAGCCGGAGGTCGAGCTCGACCTGCCGCCGATCACGGTCGAGAAGGACTACTGCAAGCTGACGATCGAGCAGGCGAGCCTCTACCAGGCGACTGTCGACCGCTGGTTCCCGCGGATCGAGCAGCACGAGGACCGATTCGGTCGGCGTGGGGCGGTGCTCGCGATGCTCGGGCATCTGAAGCAGGTGTGCAATCACCCGGAGATGCTGATGCACACGGGCGCGCCGCTCGACGGGCGCTCGGGCAAGCTGGAGCGGCTGGTCGAGCTGCTGCAGACGATGCCGGCCGACGACAAGGCGCTCGTCTTCACGCAGTACCCGAGCTTCGACCGGCTCGTGCCGTATCTCGCGGAGAAGCTCGACCGGAAGGTCGGGCTTCTTCCACGGCCGGCTGAACGCGCGCCAGCGCGACGAGCTGCTGACCGAGTTCGCGAGCGAGGAACCGGGCGGCCCCACGGTGCTGGTGATCTCGATCCGTGCCGGCGGCCGCGGTCTGAACCTGCCGGCGGCGAACCACGTCTTCCACTTCGACCGCTGGTGGAACCCGGCGGTCGAGCAGCAGGCAACCGACCGTGCGCATCGCCTGGGGCAGCACAAGCCGGTGTTCGTGCACTCGCTGATCTGCACGGGCACGCTGGAGGAGCGCATCGACCGGCTGCTCGACTCGAAGCGCGAGCTGGTCGAGAAGGTGATGGCCGGCCGCTCGGAGGACTGGCTGGGCGATCTCGACCTGGGCGCGATCAGAGCGGCGGTCGCGCTGGCGCCGAGCGTGGTGGAGGAGGCAGCCTGATGGGCCCGTGGTCTCGCTCCTTCATCGCCGCCGTCGCCGGCAACGCGGAACGCCCGGATCTGGCCGTGGAGGACCTACGTATCGAGCCGGGCGTGATCAGCGCGCGAGTCGACGGCTGTGAGGTGACGCTGACGGCGGCGCCGATCCCGCAGCGCATGTGGACGGCGATGACCCGCTATGCGCAGGGAATGGGGCAGCTGGAGGACGCGGTCGAGGGGAAGTTCCAGTCGGTGCACCTCGAGCATCTGCTGGAGGAGGACTGGGGCGAGCAGCTGTTCCGCGGCCGCGGGCGATCGCGCGGGTCTGCTCGTGCGATGCGGATGGGGTGTGCGAGCACGTGGTCGCGGCGGCCTATGCGGTGGCGGACGAGGTTGAGCGTTCGGCGCGGGTGCTGTTGCGCTGGCGCGGCGTCGCGGGAGTCGACGAGCGAAACCGCCGAGGGCTCACGCGACCCGTGGCGGGGCAAGGAGCTGGGCGACCGCGACCCGGCGCGCCACATGCCGAGGCACGCCGTCTTGAAACGCCTCGGCCCGACCGGTATGCAGCTCGGCGGAGATGACCTTGCGAATCCGCTTCAGGTCGCTTACGACGCGCTTGTCGCGTCGTAAGCGACCTGACCGATTTGAAAGCCGCCTTGGTCGACCTCCAGTTGGGGCAACTGGTGGTCAGTGCGCACACCGACGTTTGACGGGCGATGGCCTAAGCGTCAGTTCTCGATCGTTTCTACCCGGAGGACTGAGTCGACCTCCTGGGCGCGATGAGTGGCCCGCCTTGTGACACATCAGGCTCCGGGCGGCGTATAACGAGTACATGACCCGGACGCGGATCGCGCTCATCACGGTGGCGGTCGCTTTGATTGCGGGCTTCGTCGGGACGGCCGGCAACTCGGCCTCCGGCCGTGTCGCTACGCACCAGCGCTGCTCACCCCGCCGGCCTCGTCTCGTTCCGCTCCTGCGGTGACCTGCTTGGCTACGTCAAGTCCCAGGCCGTGCCGCTCGTCGGCGCGTGGGGTCTTCGGCGGCTTGCACGCGCCCGGCCCGTTGCCGCCCGGCGTCGCCGTCCCGGCGGCCGGATCCGCGAAGACGGACGCCGGCACCGGGCCGACCGAGGGCATCGACTACTCCGGCACGAACGTCCAGGAGCAGGGCGTCGACGAGCCCGACTCCGTCAAGACGAACGGCAAGACCCTGTTCGCGGTCGCCGGCAACCGGCTGAACGCGGTCGACGTCACGAGCTCACACCCGAAGCTGCTCGACTCGCTGAAGCTCGACACCGGCTGGAGCCACGAGCTCCTGCTCGTCGGCGACCACCTGCTCGTGCTCTCGCGCGGCGGCTACTGGCTGACGCCGCTGCCCGCCCAGACCGCGCTCGCGCTGCCGTTCTATCCCGCCACGTCAGCCATCTCGGAGATCGACATCTCGAACCCGAAGGCGCTGCGGGTCGTCAACACGCTCACGCTCAGCGGCGGCTACGTCGACGCGCGCCTCGTCGGCTCGAGCGCGCGCATCGTCGTCTCCTCGCAGGTGCCGACGAAGCTGCCCTTCGTGACGCCGACCGAGTCGACGGACGCCGCGCTTGCGACGGCACGCGACCAGAACCGCGCCGTCGTCCAGTCGTCCCGCGTCGGCTCCTGGCTCCCGACCTACACGATCAAGCGCGCGGGCCACACGGCAACCGCGGCACGGCCGCTCGTGCAGTGCCGGAGCGTCGACCGCCCCCGCAAGTTCTCGGGCCTCGGGATGCTGACCGTGCTCACCGTCGACCTGGCCAAGGGCCTCGAGCCGGTCGACTCGATCGGCGTGATGACCGACGCGCGGATCGTCTACGCCTCGCAGGGCAACCTGTACCTCGCCACCGAGCGCTGGGCCGAGCGGCCGCTGCCCGCGACGCCGACGAAGCCGCAGCAGCAGGACGTCACCACCGCCATCCACCGCTTCGACATCTCCGACCCCGACCGCACGCGCTACCGCGGCAGCGGCCAGGTGTCGGGCTACCTGCTGAACCAATGGTCGCTGTCGGAGAACGCCGGCATCCTGCGGGTCGTCAGCACCGACGCGCCTGCGTGGTTCAGCACGAGCGACTCGACGACCGCGTCGTCGCTGACGACGCTGCGCCTCAATCCCGGTGAACTCGACCAGGTCGGCCGCGTCGGCAACCTCGGTAAGGGCGACCGCGTCTACGCGGTCCGGTTCGTCGGCTCGACCGCGTACGTCGTCACGTTCAAGCAGGTCGATCCGCTCTACACGATCGACGTCAGCGACCCGACGCGGCCTCAGGTGCTCGGTGAGCTCGAGCTGCCCGGCTACTCGGCCTACCTGCACCCGATCGGCAGCGACCTGCTGCTCGGGATCGGGGAGGAGGTCGGCGCGAACAACGAGCCGACCGGCACGCAGTTCTCGCTCTTCGACGTCTCCGACCTCCGCCATCCGACGCGGCTTGCGCACGCGTCGCTCGGCCAGAGCTGGTCTGCAGCGGAGTCCGACCACCACGCCTTCCTCTTCTGGCCGCCGACGGGACTCGTCGTCGTCCCGTTCTTCCCGCGCGCCGTCGGCTACCGCGTCGACCGCGCGCACGGGCTGCAGCTCGTCGGCCGGATCACACAGCCGGCGGCGGGGAACGCCGCCATCACCCGGTCGGTCGTCGTCGGCGGCAGCGTCTTCACGATCTCGGACGCGGGCGTCGCCTCGAACAGCCTCGCCGCGCTCGCGCCGCAGGGCTGGGCCGCGTTCCCGGCGCCCGAGGTGCAGCCGGTGCCGACGCCCATCCCGGTGCCCGGCAAGCCCTGAAACTCGCGAATCTGGTTCGGCTGCGCCGAATCAGGTTCGAACAAAGTCGGCTGCGCCGAATCAGGTTCGAACCGGTTCAGTTCTCGATCGTGACCAGCGTCCCGATCGGCGTGTAGGGCCACACCTTCGCCGCGGTCGCGAGCGGCAACTCCACGCACCCAAGGCTCTGCGGCGTGCCGAACGACGCGCGGTTGAACGAGTGCAGCGCGTCGCCGCCGTGGAAGTAGCTGATCCACTGGATCCCCGGATCGTTGTAGTGCGAGCCGTCGGGGTTCGTGCCGCTCATCGTGCCGACCGGGATGTGCTCGAACACCGGGAACGTGCCCAGCGCCGTCGGCGCCGCCGGGACGCCCGTGTTGCCCGGCGACGTCAAGACAATGCTGCCGTTGTGCCACAGCGTCAGCAGCTGCGGCACGTTGCGATGCACATAGACGTAGCTGTAGCCGTCGGTCTTCTTCTTGCCCGCGATCGCATCCGCGATCAGCGCATGCCACACCTGCGGGCCTGCCGAGCCGTCGACGGCCAGGTCGTGGTCGTGCTCGAACATCATCACCGCGCCGCGCGTGATCTGGTTCGGCTGCCCCGCCGTCCACTGGCTCTGCAGCTCGGCCGGCGTGTTCGAGTAGCGCCAGCTGAACGTCCCCGCCGGCGGCGTGATCGCCGCATCGACCTCCGCCTGCCGCTGCTGCGCGACCTCCTCACCCGCCGGCTGCCAGCTGACCGGCAGATAGCCCTCCTCGGCCAGCAGCTGCTGCAGGCGCAGGAAGCTCGCTCCGGCGACCGTCCAGTTGACCGCCTGGTTCGACGCCGCCGTCTTGCTGCCGACGCTGACGCTCAGCCCGGGCGGCAGCACGAGGTGCAGGTTCGAGTTGAGCGGGAAGCCGTAGCCGCCCGGCGCGAAGACGAGCGTGTGGCTGTCGGTCTGGTGCCAGCGGCCCTGAACCGGCGCCGAGAAGTGCGGCCGCGCATCGCCGAGCGCCTTGTCGACCGGCTTCGAGAACGTCAGCCGGATCGGATCGAGCGGCGAGATCGGCTTGCCCGCGGCGGGACTGACGAGCACGACCGGCAGGCTGCGACTGCGGGAACCACGTCACGCGCACCGGCGGCCCCAGGCGCTCCCACGAGCGCGCCGCCGCCGCGACCAGCGCGGTGCCCGACGCCGTCTCGTACGTCGACCGGAACCACACGGCCGCCGACCGGGACGAGCTTTCGCTGCGAGCCGATCCGGTAGACGACCCGGTCGACCGGATCGACGTAGTGCAGCTGCAGCGGCGCGTTCGCCGCGAGGCTCGGCCAGCGCTGCGCGAGCCGCGCGATCGGCGCCTGCACGGTGAGACGTTCGGTTCGCGTCTTGCCGAGCGCCCAGCCGAGCCAGCCCGGCCGGCGCACGACCACCTCGACCGTCACCACCTCACCGGGCTTCAGCTTCGTCCGCGGCAGCAGCCGTCCGCCGCTGACCGCGAGCGGGATCCGGCGCCCGCTCGGCCCGGACGCCTTCGCCGAGACGAGCGAGCCGCCGAGCGGCTGCACCTCGACCTTCGCGAGCGCCACGTTGTCCTTCGCGAGCGTCGCCCCCGACCACCAGATCACCGCCGCCGCGAGCCCGAGCGCAGCGACGACGAGCACCGCGAGGATCGCCCGGATCAGACGCGCTCCCCGACGAGCTCCAACGCCGCCTGCATGACCTCGTCGCTCGGAGACGAGCACGAGGTTCGCCGCATCGCCGAGCGGGATGAACGAGTCCGCGCTCGCGACGCGCGCCACCTGCCCGTCGAACTTCGCATCGACGAGCGCCGCCACGATCCCCTCCGAGACGCCGCCCGTCCGGCGCGTCTCGTCGACGACGAGCACGCGGCCGGTCGCGTTCGCCTCGCGCAGCACGTCGTCGACCGGGAGCGGCGCGAGCCAGCGCAGGTCGACGACGCGCGCGCGCAACGCCGTGCTGCCTCGAGCGCGCGCGCGGCGCGCAGCGACATCCGCAGCCCGTTCGCCCACGTGACGATCGTCAGGTCGTTGCCGTCGCCGTAGGTGCGCGCCGAGCCGAGCGCGACATCGCTCGGACGACGGCGGCGCGAGCCACAGCCGGTCGCCGTCGTCGTAGAGGTCGCGGGTGTTGTAGAGCGCGATCGGCTCGAGGTAGACGCACACGCTGCCGTCGGCGCGCGCCGTCGCGAGGCACGCCGCGAGCATCGCGCTCGCGTCGTCGGGCCGCGCCGGCGAGGCGATCACGAGCCCGGGAATGTCGCGCAGCACGCCGACCGCGTTGTCGTTGTGGAAATGACCCCCAAAACCCTTCTGGTAGCCATACCCGGCGATCCGCACGACCATGCCGTTCCGGTACTGGCCGCGCGAGAAGAACTGCAGCGTCGCCGCCTCGCCGCGCAGCTGGTCCTCCGCGTTGTGCAGGTACGCGAGGTACTGGATCTCCGGCACCGGCAGGAACCCGCTCAGCGCAGCGCCGAGCGCGAGCCCGAGGATCGACGTCTCGTCGAGCAGCGTGTCGAAGACGCGCCCGGCGCCGAAGCGCCTCTGCAGGCCGCGCGTGACGCCGTAGACGCCGCCCTTGACCGCGACGTCCTCGCCGAAGAGCAGCACGGCGCGATCGCGATCGAGCGCATCCGAGAGCGCGGCGTTGATCGACAGCGCGAGCGTCAACGGCTCGCCGTGCGTCGCGGCCGGCCAGCGCGCCCGCTTCGGCGCCGTGCGCGGCGCGAGCGGCCTGACGATCTCCGCCGCCGAGTCGAGCTGCGGAATGCGGGCGGCCTCGTCGGCGAGCGCGCGCACCCGCTCGCCGGTGTCGGTGTAGTCGCGCACGAGCCGCTCGCCGCTCCAGCCGGCGCGTCGCCGCGAGGAGGCGCCCGGTGGCGAGCAGCGGGTCGTCGTCCAGGTCGGCGCGAATCGCCTGCGGCGACCGGTAGGCGGACTCGACGTCGGCGCCCGCATGACTGAGGAAGCGCACCGTGCGCAGGTGCAGCACGGCGGGGCGGCGGTGCTCGCGGATCCAGTCGACGAGCTCGCGCGCCGTCGCGAGCACCTCCTCCGGCTCGGTGCCGTCGGCGTACGACGTAGCGCAGCTGCGTGCGCGCGCGCAGCGCCTGCTCGACCCAGCCCTGCGGCGACGGGACGCTGATCCCGAGGCCGTTGTCCTCGCAGAGGAAGAGCAGCGGCAGCGGCAGGCCCTGGTAGGCGGTGTGCGCCGCGCTGTTCAACGCCGCCTGCGCCGTTGCGTGGTTCAGCGACGCATCGCCGAAGCTGCAGACGACGACTCCGTCGGCGGGCCACGGAGCATTCGACGCCGAGCTTCTTCGCGCGCTCGATCGCGAACGCGACGCCGAAGGCGCGGGGGAGATGCGACGCGATCGTCGAGGTCTGCGGGATGACCGCCAGCTCGGCGTGGCCGAACACCTTGTGCCGGCCGCCCGCGATCGGCTCGGTGCGCGCCGCGGTGACGCCGCGCAGGATGTCGGACACGCCGTCGCGTCCCGCCTGCGCCGCACGCGCGAGGTAGAACGCGCCCGAGCGGTAGTGGAGGAGCGCCGGGTCGGTGGGGCGGAGCGCGAGGGCGACGCAGGCGTTGCTCTCGTGGCCCGCCGAGCCGATCGTGTAGAAGCTGCGGCCCGTCTGCTGGAGGTAGCGGGCGGCGAAGTCGCACTGGCGGCTCTCGACCTGCGCCCGCCAGACCGCCTCGAGCTCGGGGCGGTCTCGGCCGCCGGGCCGGCCTCGAGCGGCCCGAGCTGCTCGAGCAGATGCAGTTCCAGCGGATCCAGATCGGCTGCCATCCCGCCGAGTAGAATGCCTGTCGTAGGATCGCGTTCGGATGCAGATCAGAGCCGCCGTCCTCGAGCAGTTCGGAGCGCCGCTCGCGATCCGCGAGATCGACCTGGCCGAGCCGCGCGCCGGCGAGGTGCTCGTGCGGCTCGTCGCCTGCGGCGTCTGCCACACCGACCTCTACACGGCCTCGGGCGCCGACCCGTCCGGCTACGCGCCGACCGTGCTCGGGCACGAGGGCGCCGGCGTCGTCGAGCAGGTCGGCGACGGCGTCAGCTCGCTCGCGCCCGGCGACCACGTCGTCACGCTCTTCTCGCCCCAGTGCCGCGAGTGCATCCACTGCCTGAGCGACCGCACGAACCTCTGCCTCGCGATCCGCGAGCAGCAGAACAAGGGCTTTCTCCCCGACGGGACGACCCGCCTTTCGGCAGGCGGCGAGCCGATCCGCCACTTCATGGGCACCTCGACCTTCGCCGAGTACACCGTGATGCCCGAGATCGCGCTCGCGAAGATCAACCCTGAAGCACCACTCGAGGGTGCGGCGCTCTTCGCCTGCGGGCTCTCGACCGGGATCGGCGCCGCGATGAACACCGCGAAGGTCGACGCCGGCTCGACGTGCGTCGTCTTCGGCGCCGGCATGGTCGGGCTCGGCGCCGTGATCGGCTGCCGCCTGCAGGGCGCGGAGCGGATCGTCTGCGTCGACCTCTCCGAGGACCGCCTCGCGCTCGCGACGCAGCACGGCGCGACCGAGACGATGGTCGGCGGCCCCGACACGGTGGAGAAGATCGTCGAGTCGACCGGCGGCTTCGGCGCCGATTACACCTTCGAGGCGACGGGCAACGTGAACGTGATGAAGCAGGCGGTCGAAGCGGCGCGGATGGGGTGGGGGCTCTGCACCGTCGCGGGCGTCGCCGGCAAGGGCGAGACGCTCGACATCGTGCCGCGCTACCTGATCACCGGCCGCCGCGTCGCCGGCTCGTCGTTCGGCGGCGTCAAGGGCCGCGACGGCGTCCCGATGCTGGTCGAGCGCTGGCTCGCCGGCGACATCGACGCCGAGTCGTTCATCTCGCACCGCATCACGCTCGACGAGGTGAACCGCGGCTTCGAGCTGATGGAGGCGCAGGACGGCATCCGGAGCGTAATCTCCTTCTGATGCTGCTCGAGCGCGCCCAGCACCCGGAGTGGACCTCGAACGCCTACCTCGATCGCCGACGGCGACGGCGGGCACGGCGTGCTCGTCGACTCGAACGGCGTCGAGGCGCCGCTGCTGCAACCAGGTCGAGCAGCGCAAGATCACGATCACGCACGTGCTCGTCACGCACCAGCACGGCGACCACGTCGTCGACCCGACGGGGCTCGCGAAGCGGTTCGGCGTCAAGGTCGTCGGCAGCGCGCTGACGCGAGACGCAGGCGTGCCGATCGACGAGACGTTCGCCGACGGCGACACGATCCGCTCCGGCGACCTCGAGATCAAGGCGATCGCGACGCCCGGCCACTGCCCCGACCACTTCGCGCTGCTCGTGAACGGCACCGACTGCCTGACCGCCGACTGTCTCTTCAAGGGAACGGTCGGCGGCACGATGGGCGGCGGGCCGACCGGCTACGCCGACCAGGTGAACTCGATCATGAACATCCTGATGAAGCTGCCGCCCGAGACGGACATCTATCCCGGGCACACGCTGCCGACGACGGTCGGCGACGAGTGGGAGCACAACCCGTTCATCCGCATCTGGCGCGGCGTCGACCCCGAGGGAACCGAGCAGTGCCGCGTGCGCGGCGAGGAGGCGACGCTGATCCTCTTCGGGCCGGACTACGACGGCACGCACAAGGCGTGGGTGCGCTACCCCGACGGCCGCGACGCGATCGTCGGCGGCAGCCAGGTCGAACGCGGCTGAAACTCGCGAATCTGGTTCGCCTGCGGCGAATCAGGTTCGTTGGGTGTCAGCGGAGCTTCGGCGAGGCGGTGGAGCAGGTCGATCGCTTGGGCGAGCGTCTTCTGCTCGGCAGCGGTGAGGTTGTCGGCGATCGCCTGTGAGAGCCAGTCCTCGCGCCGGCGCCGGCCCTCGTAGAGCAGGTCGCGGCCGTGTTTCGTCAGGTCGACGAGGATCTGCCTGCCGTCGTCGGGGTCGGGGCGGCGGGCGACGAGATCCTCCTTCTCGAGCTCGCCGATCGTGTGGGCCATCGACTGCGGCCGCATGTGCTCGGCGGCGGCGAGCCCGCTCGTCGTCTGCGCTCCGGTGCGGTCGAGGCGGCTGAGGACGGCCAGGTGCGAGGTGGGGAGCACGTTGTCGGCGCGCAGCCGGCGCACGAGCTGGCCGAGGACGATGCGCAGCTCGTTCGCGAGATCGTGGGTCGGCGGCATCAGCTCAATCCTACCGGCAGACCGACCAGAAAGACTGTGCAGTTTACCTGTAGAGTTCGAAGATGCTCGACCTACAAGTGGGTCGCCCTCTCGAACGTGACGCTCGGCGTGCTGCTCGCGACGCTCGACGCGTCGATCGTGCTGATCGCGATGCCCGACATCTTTCGCGGCATCGGCCTGAGCCCGTTGCAGCCGGGCAACAGCTTCTACCTGCTCTGGATGATCCTCGGCTACCTCGTCGTGACGAGCGTGCTCGTGGTCGGCCTCGGCCGGCTCGGCGACCTCTACGGGCGCGTGCGCATGTACACGCTCGGCTTCGCGATCTACACCGTCGCGTCGCTGCTGCTGGCGATCGACTGGATGCACGGCCGCGCGGGCGCCGACTGGCTGATCGGCTTTCGGCTCGTGCAAGGCGTCGGCGCGGCGTTCCTGATCGCGAACTCGGCGGCGATCCTCACCGACGCGTTCCCGTCCAACCAGCGCGGGCTCGCGCTCGGCCTGAACAACGTCGTCGGCATCAGCGGCCAGTTCATCGGCCTGCTCCTGGGCGGCGTGCTCGCGCCGATCAACTGGCGGTTCGTCTTCCTCGTCTCGGTGCCGTTCGGGATCTTCGGGACGGTCTGGTCGCGCCTCAAGCTGCGCGAGATCGGCGTGCACGAGCCGGCACCGATCGACTGGGCCGGGAACGTGACGTTCGCGGTCGGGCTCGTGCTGATCATGATCGGGATCACCTACGGCATCCGTCCGTACGACGGCCATCCGATGGGGTGGACGAACCCGTTCGTGCTCGGCTGCCTCGGCGCCGGGCTCGTCCTGCTCGCGGCGTTCGTGGCCATCGAGTCGCGCGTGCGCTATCCGATGTTCAAGCTGCCGCTCTTCCGGATCCGTGCGTACACGTTCGGCGTTTTGTCGAGCTTCCTGTCCGCCGTCGCGCGCGGCGGGCTGATGTTCATGCTGATCATCTGGCTGCAGGGCATCTGGCTGCCGCAGCACGGCTACAGCTTCGCCCGCACGCCGCTCTGGGCGGGCATCTACATGCTCCCGCTGACCGTCGGCTTCCTGATCGCCGGTCCGATCTCCGGTGTCCTCTCGGATCGCTACGGCTCGCGCGTGTTCGCGACGGCCGGGATGCTCGGCTCGGCGCTCAGCTTCGCGATGCTCGACCGGCTGCCGGTCCACTTCTCGTATCCGCTCTTCGCCGGGACGCTGCTTCTGATGGGGCTCTCGATGGGCGCGTTCGCCGCGCCGAACCGAGCCGGGGTGATGAACAGCCTGCCTGCCGCCGACCGCGGCGCGGGCGGCGCGATGAACCAGACGTTCCAGAACTCCGCGCAGGTGCTCTCGATCGGCATCTTCTTCACGCTGATGATCGTGGGGCTCGCCGCGAGCCTGCCGGCCTCGCTCAGCGCGGGGCTCGTCGCGCACGGCGTTCCGCCGGCCACGGCGGCACACGTGGCGCATCTGCCGCCGGTGTCGGTGCTCTTTGCAGCGTTCCTCGGCTACGACCCCGTGCAGACGCTGATCGGCCCGCACGTCCTCACGCACCTGTCCGCGGCGAACGCCGCCGCGCTCGAGCATCGCGGCTTCTTCCCCAACCTGATCGCGGGGCCGTTCCAGGCCGGCCTGCACAAGGCGTTCGCCTTCTCGATCGCCGCCTGCCTGCTTGCGGCGGTCATGTCGTGGTCGCGCGGGAGCCGCGTCGTCGCGCGACGCCCGGCGCCTGGGCGGGCCGAGACACCCGAAGTCGACATCGTCTAGGAGGTAGCGCATGCGCATTCAGTGGTACGGGCAGTCAGCGTTCCTGCTCGCGGGAGAGCAGACGGTGTTCATCGACCCGTTCGACCGGCCGGGCGAGGCGCTCGCCGCGCGCGGGCTCGAGTTCAACTACGCGCCGATCGAGGACGTGACCGCGGATCTGCTGCTGATCACGCACGAGCACGTCGACCACAACGCGGCCGAGGCGATCGGCGGCGACCCGGCGACGATCCGCTCGACCGCGGGGCGGCTCGACTCACCGATCGGTGAGGTGGTGGCGATCGCCTCCGAGCACGACGACGTCGCCGGGACGATGCGCGGGCCGAACACGATCTTCCGCTTCGCGCTCGACGGCGTCACGTTCGCCCATCTCGGCGACTTCGGCCAGCCGGCGCTCCGCCCCGAGCAGCGTGCCGCGATCGGCGAGGTCGATGTGCTGTTCGTGCCGGTCGGCGAGGGGCCGACGATCGGCGGCGAGCCGGCCGCCGCGCTCGTCCGCTCGCTCGCGCCGCGGCTCGTCGTGCCGATGCATTACCGGACGGCGGCGGTCAACTTCCTCGAGCCGCCGGACGCGTTTCTCGCGGCGCTCGGTGCGGACGTCACGCGGCTCGAGACGAGCGACGGTGACCTCGACGAGCTGCTCGGGACGTCTGCTGCTCCTCGGGTGGTGCTGTTCGCGCCGCCGCTCGCGTAACTCGTGAATCTGGTTCGCCTGCGGCGAATCAGGTTCAGCAGGACGAACCTGATTCCGTGCAGCGGAACCAGATTCGCGAGTTCACCCTCAGAGGGCGCGCATCTGGTTGTTGCGCGCGTCGTGCGTGAGCTCGGCCAGGCCGAGCGCTTCGAGGAGTGGGGGCAGGTAGACGCCGAAGCGGCCGCGCAGCCCTTTCTTCAGGCCGTACCAGCCGCCGACCGGGTTGTCGGGCGAGCGTCCCCATGCCTCGACGCTGCCCTCCGGCGCCGGCTTCTGCTCGTCGGCGCCGCCGAGCGGCAGCCAGTCGCCGTGCGCTTTCAGCATCGCGTGCAGGTCGTCGATCGCGCTCAGGTGGTAGCGCAGCTGCGTGCTCCCGACCTGGCAGACGAGCGCGGGCGGGTCGGCCACCTCGTCCCGCCACATCTCGTAGCCCGCCTTGCCCGGCGGCGTCTTCAGCTGCCACGGATCCTCGCGCGTGCCCGAGCCCGTGGCGCTCATGACGGCCACCCGTACGAGCCGACGACGGTCGCCTCGCTCGGTGCGGGCGGCTCGGCGCAGCGCTCCTGCAGCTCGCGCTGGAACTCGGCGAAGGCGGGCAGCGTCTGCAGCGGGTTCTCCGGGCCGTCCTGGTGGGCGACGTGCACGAAGGTGACGCCGTCGGCGAGCCGGTAGGTCGTGTAGCGAAAGTCGCCTGGATCGACCGCCGCGAGCGCGGCGTAGACGTCGGCGACGAGGCGCGCGTTCTCCTCGGCCGCCTCGGGATGGGTGCGGTAGCGGACGATCACGTTCCTGCTCATGTGGCTCTCCCTCGGTCGTTCCGGCCAACCTAATCGCTCGAACTTGCAGAATGCAAGTGAAGTTGTGTTTGCTAAGTGTGATCTACTTCCGGCATGACCGCACCGGCCCGGAGCTACGCCCAGCTGTGCGGGATCGCGACCGCACTCGACGTGATCGGCGACCGCTGGGCGCCGCTGATCGTGCGCGACCTGCTGCTCGGCCCGCTCCGCTTCGGCGACCTCGCCGAGGGGCTGCCCGGGATCGGCACGAACACGCTGACGGCACGGCTCAAGCACCTGGAGGCTGCCGGAGTCGTCGAGCGCCGGCTGCTGCCGCTCCCTGACCGGGGGACGGTCTACGAGCTGACCGGCTACGGCCGCGAGCTCGAGCCGATCCTGCTCGCGCTCGGGCGCTGGGGGACGAGGAGCATGGGGCAGTTGCCCGGGGAGGTGGTGACGCGGTCGCGATGGCTCGTCGCCGCGATGCTCGCGTTCCACGATTCGAGCCGGCGCGTGGCGCGGCCGACGACGTGGGAGCTGCGGCTGAGCGACGGCGTCTTCACCGTGGCGGCGGAAGGGACGAGCTTGACCGTTGCCGCGGGGGCGCCCGAGCAGGCGGACGTCGTGGTGACGACCTCGGATGCGGACCTGCATGCGCTGCTGACCGGGCAGCTGACGCCGGCCGACGCCGTCGCCTCCGGCGCGGTCACGCTTGACGGTGACGCGAAGGCGTTGTCGCGTCTGGTCGAGCTGTTCGACTTCCCGTCGTTGTGACACTCGGGAATCTGGTTCGCCTGCGGCGAATCAGGTTCCCTCCGACGAACCTGATTCCGCGTAGCGGAACCAGATTCGCGAGTTCAGCGCTCAGTCAATAACATACACATGCTACTGTATGTGCATGCTTGATCGCCGACTTCAGATCCTGATCGACGATGCTCGCTACCGTCGGCTCGAAGCGGTCGCACGGGAGCGCCGGCTGTCGGTGGCTGCGGTGATTCGCGACGCAATCGACGCAGCGCTACCCGCGGATCTCCCGACGAAGCAACGGGCTGCCGCTGCATTGCTCGCGGCCGAACCGATGGACGTTCCCGACACCGTCGAAGAGCTGAAGGCCGAGCTCGACGATGCTCGGGCGCGCTCATAGTGATCGTCGTCGACACCACGGTGCTCGTCTACGCGGTCGGGACCGAGCATCCGCTCCGGGATCCGAGCCGGAAGCTGATCGACGCGATCGCGGCGGGGCGCCTGGACGCTGCCACGACCGTCGAAGTGATCCAGGAGTTCGTCCACGTGCGCGCCCGCCGACAAGGTCGTACGGACGCCGCCAAGGCTGGACGCAACTACGCGGAGCTGTTCGCGCCGCTCCTCGTCATGCCGACGGCGATCGTGGACGCGGCCTTGCGGATCTTCGAACGCACGACGGCGCTCGGTGTTTTCGACTCGTTCCTCGCGGCGACGGCGCTCGCCAGCGGTGCTGACGCGCTCGTGTCGGCCGACCAAGGGTTCGCATCGGTGCCGCGTCTCGCCCACGTCGTTCCCGGCTCCGCGGAGTTCGACCGCTTGCTCGACGGTGCCGACCGAAGTCGGCACTGAATTGTCACACCGAACTGTCCAAAAGCGCCGATGACAACCTCCCGCCGCGCTGCTTCGATGGAGGAATGAAGCCACCGCAGGACGCAGAGCGGATCATCTTCGACGTCTCGGGGCGCGTCGAGGTCGACCGAGACCGCCTGCGCGAGCTGGTAGGCGCTCGCTTCGTGCCCGGCGCGTACTGGCACGACCTGATCGAAGCCGAGCGAGTCGCGGGCGAGGTGGTGGAGGACGCGTGGGATGACATGTCGGGCGACTGCGACCGGGCGCTCGCCGACGTGCACGAGCTGTACCTCGTCCAGGCCGCCCGCGTGCTCGAGGCGCAGGAGGATCTGCACGACAACGGTTCGGAGTCGTGGATCGCGCGCGCCGTCATGCACCAACAGGCGTTCCAACTCGCCTGGGACGTCCTCGAGGAGAAAGGACTGCTGACTGAACTGGAGTAGCAACGTATGACAAACGTGATACGCTCAGCCGACATGGCCGAGAAGGCGATTTCCGTTCGTTTGGACGCTGAGGCGCAGCGGGCACTGGATCGACTCACGAAAGATGGAACGTCTCAGTCTCAGGCGATCCGCCAGGCCCTGATCCGGACCGCGCGCGAGATCCGCCGAGAGCAGATACGTGCCGACGCCGAGCGGATCGGGAGCGATCCGCACGACCTCGCGGTGATTGCCGAGATCCGAGAATTCTTTGGCGAACTCGATCCGCCGGAGTGACATCGTCCTGCTTCGAGCACCGAAGCAGCCACGCGGGCACGAACAGCGAGGCCAACGTTACGCCGTCGTCCTCCAGTCAGACGATGCTCAATGGCTCTCGACGGTTATCGTCGCCCCGACCTCCACAAGCGCCGTGGCCACTGCCTTCCGGCCCCAGATCACAGTGAGCGGACGGAGGACTTGCGTCTTGACCGACCAGCTCATCACCGCTGATCGCAGCCGAATCGGTCGCGCCGTCGGGCGCTTGACCGTTGATGAACAGCGTGAGCTGGACGAGGTCATCAAGGACGTTCTCGGCCTGTTCTAGGCCAACTCGCCGAGCAGTTCGTACGACCGTAACCGCGCCGCATGATCGTGGATTGCCGCAGCGACGATCAGCTCGTCGGCGCCGGTCTCCTCGACGAACGCCTCGAGCCCGGCGCGCACCGTCTCCGGTGAGCCGACGAACGAGCGACGCAGCATCGCCGACGCGCGCTCCTTCTCCGGCGGCGTCCAGTACGACTCGATGTCGTCGATCGGCGGCGGCAACCGGCCGCGGCGTGCCGCGGAGGATGTTGGTGAACGACTGCTGCGGCGAGGTGAAGAGACGGCGCGCCGTCGCGTCGTCGTCGGCGACGATCACGTTCGCGCCGACCATCGCGTACGGCGTCTGCAATTGCTCGGAGGGCTGGAACCGGGCGCGGTACACCTCGAGCGCCGGCAGCAGCGCCTCCGGCGCGAAGTGCGACGCGAAGGCGTAGGGCAGGCCGAGCAGCGCGGCGAGCTGCGCGCCGAAGAGGCTCGAGCCGAGGATCCAGAGCGGCACGCGCGCGCCCGCTCCGGGCGTCGCCTGCACGAGCTGGCCGGGCTCCGCCTCCGCGAGATAGCGCTGCAGCTCGATCACGTCCTCCGGGAACGTGTCAGCGCTCTCGGGCACACGGCGCAGCGCGTGGATCGTCAGCCGGTCGGTGCCCGGCGCGCGGCCGAGACCGAGATCGATCCGGCCCGGGTAGAGCGCCTCGAGCGTGCCGAACTGCTCGGCGATCACGATCGGAGGGTGATTCGGGAGCATGATCCCGCCCGCGCCGACCCGGATCGTCTCCGTCCCGCCCGCGACGTGCGCGATCACGACCGCGGTCGCGGCGCTGGCGATCCCGATCGCGTTGTGATGCTCGGCCAGCCAGAAGCGCCGGTAGCCCCACCGCTCGACGTGCTGGGCGAGGTCGAGCGAGTTCCGGAGAGCCCCTGCCGGCGTCGAGCCCTCGACGATCGGCGCCAGGTCGAGCACGGAGAGCGGCGGGAGCGACATGGGTCAAGAGTGCCGGTCGGCCACGGGTCGGTGCGCGTTGACTCGCGCGGCGCCCTCTGCTTAGGTCAGCCCAGATCGCGAGGCGTTCAACGGCCCGGAACGCACTCGACGATCGCGCGCTTGTGTCGCTGCGGCGCGTCCGAAAGGAGAACGTCGTGTCACGTTGGCCGTTTTCGCTCTACAACGACGCCGCAGCGGCGCTCGACCGACGGGTCGGGTGGGACAAGCTCCCGAAGCCGATCGCGATGCTCGTGCTGATCGGCCTGCGCAACATCCTGCGGGAGAAGAACCTCTACGACACCGGCCGCGGCCCGCTCGACCAGCCGAACATCGACGATCACCCGCGCTACCTGACCGCGCGGACGCTCGACGGCACCTTCAACAACCTCGACGACCCGCTGATGGGCAGCCTCGGCAGCCGCTTCGGGCGCAACGTGCCGCTGAACGCGACCGTGCGCGAATCGGACCCGCTCGAGCCGAACCCGCGCCTCGTCGCGCGAGAGCTCCTGACCCGCGACGAGTTCATCCCGGCGACGACCCTGAACCTGCTGGCCGGCGCGTGGATCCAGTTCGAGGTGCACGACTGGTTCAGCCACGGCAAGAACGAGACCGAGAACCCGTGGCTCGTGCCGCTCGACGCCGACGACCCGTGGCCGGAGAAGCCGATGCCGATCCCACGCACGCGGCGCGACCCGTCGTCGAACGGCGACGGCCCGCCGACGTTCGTCACCGACGACACGCACTGGTGGGACGGGTCGCAGATCTACGGGCGCGATCCTGCGTTCGCCGAGGCGATCAAGACCGGCGAGCACGGCAAGCTGCACATCGACGACCGCGGCCTGATCCCGGACGCGATCGAGTCGCACGTCGACCTGACGGGCGTCGCCGGCAACTTCTGGGTCGGGCTCGCGCTCCTGCACTCGCTCTTCATGCGGGAGCACAACGCGGTGTGCGACCACCTGCACGCAACGCATCCCGAGCTCTCCGACGACGAGCTCTTCGACAAGGCGCGACTCGTCGTCTCGGCGCTGATGGCGAAGATCCACACCGTCGACTGGACGCCGGCGATCATCGCGCACCCGACGACGGTGACCGCGCTCCGGACGAACTGGTGGGGGCTCGAGGGCCGCCGGCTCGACCGCCTGATCGGCCGCCGCACCTCGAACGAGGTGATCCGCGGCATCCCCGGCTCGCCGACCGCGCTGCACGGCGTGCCGTACCAGCTGACCGAGGAGTTCGTCGCCGTCTACCGCATGCACCCGCTGATCCCGGACGAGTTCAGCTTCCGCGCGCTCGCCGACGATCACACGCTGCAGGAGCGGACGCTCCCCGAGGTCGGTGTGCAGCACGTGCGCGAGCGGCTGACCGAGATGTCGATGGCCGACGTGTTCTATTCCTTCGGGACGTCGCATCCGGGAGCGATCACCCTGCACAACTTCCCGCGATTCCTGCAGCACTTCGACAAGGCCGACGGCTCGCTCGTCGATCTCGCCACGACCGACATCGTCCGCGTGCGCGAGCGCGGTGTTCCGCGCTACAACGAGTTCCGCCGGCTCCTGCACCTGAAGGCGTACGACACCTTCGAGGAGATGGCCGACACGCCCGAGCACGCTGCCGACCTGCGGCGCATCTACCGCGATCCGGAAGACGTCGACACGATGATCGGGATGTATGCCGAAAAGAAGCCGAAGGGCTTCGGCTTCAGCGACACCGCCTTCCGCATCTTCATCCTGATGGCGTCGCGGCGGCTCGAGAGCGACCGCTTCTTCACCCGCGACTACCGGGCCGAGGTCTACACGAAGGAAGGCATCGACTGGGTCGAGGACAACTCGATGCGCACGCTCCTGCTCCGGCACTTCCCGGAGCTCGAGCCCGCGCTCCGTGGGGTGGAGAATCCATTCGCCCCCTGGCAGCGCTCGGCCGGGTAACCGAGCTCGTGCCCGGCATATACACAGCCCCAGCCACGGCGATCCGCTGACCCAGAGCGCGCAGGAGGCACTCCACGAGCTCGCGGAGAAGCCGGTCCCTTGATCAACCGCAGGACTCGCTCTACTCTGAGCGGGCTGCTGCGGCTTGTTGACAGGAGGTCTGGATGACCGAACTGACAGAGTCGCTGACGTCCGCGCCGACCGAGACGCTGGTTGTCTCGCAGGCCGACTCGGCCAAGCCGCCGTCGTTCACGGAGCTGATCTACGCGCACTACGCCTGGTGGCGCGAGCTGCGCGGTGACGGCGTCACCGCCGCGACCCAGTCGCACTACGACGAACTGCGCGACGCGTTCGAGCGCGAGCACGGCCCGATCGTGCGGGCCTACTGGTGCTCGCACGTCGAAAGTGCCGTCGCGCTGACCGAACAGAAGGCCCGCTTCGGAGGGCCGCGCTTCAGCTTCTACCGCGAGACGCACTGGGCGACGCGGGACCAGCCCGATATCGCGAACGAGATGTACCGCTGCGACGAGCTCGCGGTGCGCGCGACCACCGTCCTCACAGGCGTCCGCCAGCGCATCTGCATGAACCTCGTCATGGCCTCCGCCGAGCACCTGATGAGCCTCGTCGACCGCCGCGCTGCCGCACGACGATCCGAAGGCGAGCGCCGCAATGCTCGAGCACGAACGCGAAACGATCGAGCGCACCGAGGCGTACTACAAGGAGGCGGCGAACGGTCAGGCGCAGATCGTCTACTTCGCAGGGATGGCGCTCGTCGTCCTGCTGATCTCGTTGATCGCGACGATCTGGCTGTCGATCACCTGGGCGACGCCCGTCGCGGCGCTCGTCGCAGGGTCGATCGGGGCGCTCGTCAGCGTCGTCCAGCGGATCAACTCGGGCCAGTTCGACCTCGAGTACGACGTCGGAAAGCCGTACGCGCTGTTTCTCGGCGGCCTGCGGCCGCTGATCGGCGGTTCCTTCGCGATGGTGCTCACGTTCGCGTTCACCGGCGGCCTCCTACATCTCCCGGTCGCGGAGAACGAAACGAACACGAACCGTCGCCTCGCGCTGCTCGTGATCAGCTTCCTGGCGGGGTTCAGCGAGCGCTGGGCGCAGGACACGCTGGTCGCCGCCGTGCCGGGAATCGGCAAGAAGGCGGATCCGCCGCCTGCGCCGCCGCCGGCGCCCCGCCACCAAGCCCGACCAGCCGGCGGCCGCCGAGTAGCCCTCATTCGACCTGTTGGATCACCCAGAAGTCGCTCGCGAGTGACGGGCTCGTGATGTAGGCAGCAGGCATCCAGAAGTAGCCGTGGTCGCCCCAGCGCGTGCCCCAGGAGTTGCGGCACTCGAAATAGAGCTGTCCCTTGATCGGCTTGTAGCCGACCGCGACGACCGCGTGGCCGCCGAGCACCTTCTCGTCGGGCTGAGGCATCGGCATGATCCCGTCCGCGCCGACGCTCGTCTCGAACGACGTGTAGACGGTGAACCCGAACGAGACCGCATAGCCCGAGGCCAGCACGTTCTGGAGCGCCATCGTGTCCTGCACGACCCGCGCATAGCGCATGGCCTGGTGCTTCTTCGCCTGTGCGTAGACCTTGGCGGTCGGTTTCTTCGCGAACATGGCGATGTCGTACGGCCAGAGGGTCTCAGGCGGGGCGCCGAGCTGCGCGACCGACTTGATCCCGTCGCGGATCTCCGCGCCCGAGTCCTCGGAGACCGTGCCCTCCATCACGCGCTCGTTGTAGTAGATGAAGAGGCGTGAGGGCGTCGCTGCGTCGGGCTCCTTCTGCTTGCGCTCGTTCAGCTCGAGGAGCGCCCCGATGCTGTTCGCCGTGCACGAGCCGAGCTGCCCCTGGTCGTACACGGGCGGCATCTGCTTGCGCAAGCTCAGCTGCTTCGGCAGCGTCTTGGCCGGTGCGACGGCGAGCAAGAAGTCGCGCATGTCCGGTGTGTCGGGGCGCCAGCCGTACCGCGCCTGCTTGCGGACGGAGAGCCCAGCTGGGGTAGTCACGTGACGAAACCTCCTGCGGTCGAGCCGGAGCCACGGAGGTAGATCCTGCCGTGGCCGCAGAAGCCTCGGCGATGAGTGACGCCGTTTTCATCCTGGTGAACTAGAGGCGCGAAGTCAACCGTGCGAGCTTCTGCAGCCAGGTGTCCGCCGGGACGAGCAGCCCGCGGGCGGTGAAGCCGACCGTCCGGTCGAGCACGTCGAGATACCTCGCCGAGAGCTCGGGCTCGTCACGCAGCGCCCAGAGCGCCTCGGCGTTCACCCAGGCCGCATCACGCGCGCGGGCGACGTCCCACATCGCGATCACGTCGTCGATCCGGTGGACACGGTGGACGACGCGGTCGAGCGTGTGCAACCAGCCGGTCACATACTGCGACTTGACCGACGCCTCGACCGCCGCCAGCACGCCGTTCACGTGCTGGAAGTCGGCGTGCTGTCCCGAGCCCTCCTCGAGCCCGATCCCGAGCTCGCGGCAGGTGGCGACGAGCGCGACCGGCAGGTCGCGGTTGATGTGCGCGCTCATCCCGGCCAGCGCGAACTGGAGCGGCGCGATCCCGTGGGCGGAACGCCCGTCGACGAGCGGCGCCCAGGCGCGAGGCAGCCGCGCCGGGTCGGCCCGGGCTGCGTCGAGGGCGCTGAAGAAGAGGTCGGCGAAGACGACGTCGAGGCGCGCGAGGAAGCGCGGGTCGCGAAAGGCGAAACCGGTGAGCTGTTGCTGGACGCTCTCGGTCACGGACAGGTAGAGGCGCGTGAAGCACGCCACGCCGTCCTTGGCGGGGAGCGCCGCAACCTCAGTCTCCATGCGGGCCACGACCTCGGCGATCGACAACGGGGCGGGCATAGATCGACCTTACGGGGGTTGAGGGGGCCGTGCCGAGGTGTGATACTTCGCGCAGCCCTGCGGCTCTCGACCGAAAGGTAGGTGGTTGGCATGTCGCAGAACGAGCGCCATCGCGCAGACGGAGTCTTCGAAGGCGGCGGTGTCAAAGGCATCGCGTTCGCCGGGGCGATCGCCGCCGCCGAGCAGGACGGCGGCGTCGAGGAATGGGTGAACATCGCCGGCACCTCGGCCGGGGCGATCGTGGCCGCACTGCTCGCCGTTGGCTACGACTCCGCGGGCCTGCAGCGGATCCTCAACGACGCGAAGTACCCGAAGTTCGCCGACTGCGGCCCGGGTGGGAAATGGGCGGGCGGTCTCGTCAACGCGGTCGTGCGGATGCGCGGGCTCGCCCCGGGCAAGTACTTCCACCAGTGGATGAGCGAGCAACTGGCCGCATCGCCGCTCGCGAAGGAGCTCGGCAAGACGGAGCTCACGTTTGCCGACGTGAAGCGCCGGGACCTGCCGCCGCGCTCCGAGGTCCCGGACATCACGGATGAGCAGTACGAGCGGGCGAAGTATCGCCTGCACGTGATCGGGTCCGAGGTGACGAGCGGACAGATGCTGCTGCTCCCCGACGCGCTGCCGAACTACGAGGACAAGCAAGGCAAGCAGTTCGACAAGGACACCTTCCCGATCGTCGACGCCGTGCGGATGAGCATGAGCTACCCGTTCCTCTTCAAGCCCGTCGAGCTCTACAAGGACGGCCGGCCCCACTACGTCGTCGACGGCGGACTGCTCTCGAACTATCCGATCTGGCTCTTCGACAGCCCGAACCCGAAACGTCCCGACGTGGGGTTTCCGGCTGCACCCGGGCACGTCGACGATCGAGGGGCTCCCGCACCGCGCGATCCCGCGCCCGCTCTGGTCGGTGCCGCTCCTGAAGGCGATGTTCTCCGCCGCCACCGAGGCGTGGGACCGCCACAACCTGGCGCACACCGTCTCCGCGCGGACGGTCAGCATCCCGACGCACGCGATCAGCACGACCGACTTCAACCTGAGCCAGGAGAACGCCCAGGCGCTCTACGGCTGGGGGAAGGACGCAGCCTCGGCGTTCTTCCAGGATCCGGCGCAGAAGACCTACCTGAACTCGTTCGGGCAGGCCGTCGGGAGCACCCCGGCGCCGCCGGCCGAGCAGGCTGCCGTCCCGCTGAGCACGACCTGAAGCGCGGCCTCGTCATCGTCGCGGTGGCCGGCGGGCTCGCACTGGGGCTCGCCGGCTTCCTCGCCTCACGCGAGACGCCCACGCGGACGGTGACCGTCGTTGCGCCCGCCGCCGGCACGCAGCAGGGCGCGCCGGTCGTCGTGACGATCGACCCGGCGCGTGAGGACGGCCTCACGCCGTTCAAGAAGTTCGCGCTCGGCCACGGCGTCACCGGGTGCGGCACGGAGCGGGCAGCGGTCAAGCACGTGACCGACGGGTTCGTCCTGCCGACGCGGGCCACCGTGATGACCCCGGAGCAGCTCGTCTCGATGGCTGCGCCTCCCGTCACGCAGGACTCACCGCGGTTCCCGGTCGAGCGCAAACTCGTTGCGCTCGTGAACGTGCACGTGATCGCCGTGAAGCAGGAAGCCGACTCGGACCTGCACGTGCTCCTCACGAGCCCGACGGGGGCCGAGTTGAACGTCGAGGCGCCTCAGGCCCAGTGCGAATCGGGCTCGCCGTACGTCGACCTGCTCACGAAGGCACGTCAGTCGATGGACAACGCGATGCCGAACGCCTCCAGCTCCCGCTACACGGCCGAGAACTTCACCGCGACGATCGAAGGCGTGCTGTTCTTCGACGTCCTGCACGGCCAGCGCGGCGCGCCGAACGGCGTCGAGCTCCACCCGGTGACCTACTTCTCGGCGCTCGGAGGGCCGGCGCCGCACGCCTCGAAACGACGACGGCGCTGACGCCGGCGGGGCCGCGAGCGAGAAGAACCTGCTCGGAGCGGGCTTCTCCGGGAGGCGTCAGGACCCCGGCGTACACTGACCCTCCGCGATGGCCGTGCCTGCAAAAACCGCCGAGTTCGTCCACCTCCACGTCCACTCCGAGTACTCGATCCTCGACGGGGCGTGCCGGGTCCCAGACCTCGTCAAGCGCGCGGCGGAGCTGGAGATGCCGTCGGTCAGCCTCACCGATCATGGCTCGATGGCGGGAGCCGTCCAGCTCTGGAAGGCGACGAGATCGACCGGAGTGAAGCCGGTGATCGGTTGCGAGGTCTACGTCGCCGGCGACCGCAGGGCACACGAGAAGGGCAACGCGCACCTGACGCTGCTCGCCGCCGACAACGACGGCTACTCGAACCTGATCAAGCTCTCCTCGCTCGGCTACCTCGAGGGGTACTACTACAAGCCGCGCGTCGACTGGGAGCTCCTCGAGCGCCACTCGCAGGGGCTGATCGCTCTGTCGGGCTGCCTCTCGGGGCGGGTTTGCAAGGCGCTGGAGGAGAACCGCGTCACCGACGCCGAAGGCGAGCTCGACCACCTCGCGCAGGTCTTCGGCCGCGACAACGTCTACGTGGAATTGCAGAACGCGCACCTCGACGTGCAGGCGCGCATCCTGCCGCAGCTCACCGAGCTCGCGACGAAGACCGGCCTGCCGACCGTCGCGACCGGCGACGTGCACTACCTGCGCGACACCGACGCGCGCGCGCACGAGGCGCTCCTCTGCATCCAGTCCGGCGACTCGCTGAAGAACCCGAACCACTGGAAGTTCGAGACCGACCACTTCTACTTCAAGTCACCGGAGGAGATGGCGCTCGATTTCCCGGGCCAGGCCGATGCGATGCGGCGCACGCTCGAGGTCGCCGAGCGCTGCAACGTCGAGATCGAGCTCGACAAGATCCTGCTCCCGAAGTTCGACGTGCCGGAGGGCCGCGACGCGTTCGACTATCTCGTCGAGCAGTGCGAGAAAGGCCTGCAAAAGCGCTACGACAAGGTGACCGCCGAGCTGCAGGAGCGCCTCAAGTACGAGCTGAAGACGATCAAGGAGATGGGCTTCACCGACTACTTCCTGATCGTCTGGGACTTCATCCGCTTCGCGAAGACGAACGGCGTCTCGGTCGGCCCGGGTCGCGGCTCGTCGGCCGGCTCGCTCGTCGCCTACTCGCTCGCGATCACCGACATCGACCCGATCCGGTACGACCTGATGTTCGAGCGGTTCCTCAACCCGGGCCGCAAGTCGATGCCCGACATCGACATCGACTTCGCCGTGGAAGGCCGCGAGCGCGTGATCAACTACGTGCGCGAGAAGTACGGCGCCGATCGCGTCGCGCAGATCATCACCTTCTCGACGATGGCCGCGCGCGCTGCCGTGCGCGACGCGGGTCGCGTGCTCGAGGTGCCCTACGGCGTCGTCGACAAGATCGCGAAGCTGATCCCGGAAGGCCCCGGCCAGACGCTCGACGACTGCCTCAAGCCGGGCAGCGAGCTGCGCAAGGCGATCGACGCCGATCCGGTCGCGAAGGAGATCATCGAGCTGGCGCAGCCGCTCGAGGGGCTCACCCGGGCCGACTCGATCCACGCGGCGGGCGTCGTGATCGGTGCCGAGCCGCTGATCAACGTCGTGCCGCTGCAGCAGAAGGGCACCGACCAGGAGCTCGTGACCCAGTTCTCGATGAAGGACATCGAGGCGCTCGGACTGCTCAAGATGGACTTCCTCGGCCTGCGCAACCTCGACGTGGTCGACAAGGCGTGCCGCCTGATCGGCAACCTCGACATCTCGGCGATCCCGATGGACGACAAGAAGACCTACGCGATGCTCGCGAAGGGCGACGCGGCCGGTGTCTTCCAGTTCGAGTCGTCGGGGATGCGCGATGCGCTTCGTCAGGTGAAGCCGACGGTGTTCGAGGATCTGATCGCGCTCGTCGCGCTCTACCGCCCAGGCCCGATGAGCTACATCCCGTCCTACGGCAAGCGCAAGGCCGGCCAGGAGCAGGTCACCTATCTCGACAAGCGCCTGGTTCCGATTCTCAGCGAGACGCACGGAATCTGCGTGTACCAGGAGCAGTACATGCGCATCGCGCGCGACCTCGCCGGCTTCTCGATCACCGAGGCCGACGACCTGCGCAAGGCGATCGGCAAGAAGATCCGCGCCCTGATGAACTCGCTCAAGGACAAGTTCCTCGAGGGCGCCGCGGAACAGAACGTCACGCCCGGTGTCGCGAAGCAGCTCTGGGAGGACGTCGAGAAGGCTGCCGACTACTCGTTCCCGAAGGCGCACGCTGCCTGTTATGCGCTGATCGCCTACCAGACCGCGTGGCTGCGCCAGAACCATCCGTGCGAGTACATGGCGGCGCTGATCAGCTCGGTGATGTCGACCAAGGACCGCGTGCCGATCTACGTCAACGCGTGTCACGAGCTCGGCATCGAAGTGCTGCCGCCCGACGTCAACGAGTCGCAGGTCGACTTCGCGGTCGTCGAGGGCAAGATCCGCTTCGGTCTCAACGCCGTGAAGGGCGTGGGGGAGGGCGCGGCGCGCGCGCTGATCGCGGCACGTACCGAGGGTGGCCCGTTCGAGTCGATCTGGGATTTCGCGGAGCGCGTCGACCCGATGGTCTCGAACAAGCGGGTGCTTGAGGCGCTCGTCAAGTGCGGTGCGCTGCCCGGCACGCGCAAGGGCAACCTCGAGGTGCTCGAACAGGCCGTCGGCTGGGGGCAGAAGCAGCAGGCCGACCGTCTGGCCGGTCAGGGCTCGATCTTCGACCTCGGGCCCGTAGAGGCAGACAAGCCGAAGCACCACCCGGCGACGCCGACCCACGAGTACGAGAAGAACGAGCTGCTGCGCCTCGAGAAGGAGGTGCTCGGGCTCTATGTCTCCGAGCATCCGCTGTCGGGGATTCGCGACCAGCTGCGCCGCAAGTCGGACGCGACGATCGCCGAGCTCGACCGCCGCCGCGACGGCGAGGTGGTGACGATCGGCGGCATCGTCGCCGGGGTGCGGCACATGACCACCAAGCGCGGCGATGCGATGGTGTTCCTGCGCCTGGAGGACATCACCGGCAGCGTCGAGACCGTCGTCTTCAACCAGACCTTCGACAAGGCGCGCGAGCTCTGCACCGCCGACCGCATCCTGATCGTCAAGGCTCGCATCGACCGCAAGGAGGGCGAGACCAAGCTCGTCGCGCTCGAGCTGATCGCGTTCGAGGCGGTCCCCGACAAGCGCGAGGTGCGGCTAGTGATCGACGCGACCAAGGCGGCCGCGGGCACGATCCGCGAGCTCGCCCAGCTGATCAAGGACTTCCCGGGCGAGTCGCCGGTCTACGCCGACCTGATCACCTCGCAGGGCAAGAAGGTCTACGCGTTCGGCCCGCAGTACAAGGTCAAGCCTGCGCCGGACTTCTATGCCGAGGTGAAGATGCTGCTTGGCGACTCGGCCGTCGCGTAGGTCGCCGGGAATGTCCCCTGAGCACGCGGATGGGTCACAGGCTCGCTCGCTAGCCGGAGGTGACCTTTAGGTCGAGCTCGGTGACGAGGATGGCGGCTAGGCGCGCAGCCTCCTGCCCGAGGAGGTTGAGATCGGGTGGGTCGGCGTCCTCGAGCCAAGCAACGGAGAGCGTGGTTGCCTTGCGCGACCAGGTTCCTGCGACGACACCGTTTGCGAGGACGAGGTTGGCGCCCCGGGTCACGGGTTGGCGATGGGCAGGAGGTACCACGTGGGGGTTTGCGGTGCCCGGCCCCATCACCCACGGGTCGGCGGCAGGCAGTAGGCAAATGGTGGGGGATACCACGGTCGAAGTCAGGTCGTCGACGTCGTCGTCGAACAGGAGGAGATCCTCGCCGTCGATGTCGACGATTACGAGGCGGTCCGAGAGATCGTCGAGCCAGCCGCGGAGCGCCTTGCGGCCGGCGCTCAAACCTGCCCCCAGGTAGTACTGCACCCCGTCGGCGCTCGTGGGGCCGTAGCTGCGGATGTACGCCTCGACGGCCCAACGGCCCGCGTCGTCGAGGTCCGGCAGCCCGGCCCAGCGCGGGACCCGGTCCAGGCCTTGCACGGTTCCCGCACCGTCGCGCGCCGGCCCGAAGCACAGGTCGCCTTGCCACATCAGCGCCTTCAACAGGGTGTGGGAGCTGCCGCCCAGGCCCGCTGCCGCCGCACGGAACGGTCGCCGCCGAGCGAGCGCCACAGCCAGCTCCTCGCGCGTCAGCGGCCCTTCGGCCACGGCTTCCCGGACCGCTTCCCGGAACGCCGGCCAGTCGCCCGGCGCCAGCCCGTAGGTCTCCTGCCAGCTCGGCAGCTCCCACTGGCGGCCCGACGCACGGAGAGCCAGGTAGGCACCACCCTCCTCTGGCGTCAGCAAGTGGGTCGCACCACGGAACGTGCAGGTCTTGAAGACCTCGCCGGCGTCCAGCGCGCTGGCGACATCACCGAACCGGGAGCCAGTCCGGCGGATGCCAACCGCGAACTCGGGCGTCGTCTCGGGCCAGGCAGGAACAGCACCGAGTCGGCCGACCACATCGCCGACCGAGCCTGTGCCGACCGGATCAAGCAGATGCCGTCGCAGCCGCCACGCCAATGCCTGACCCCAAGTCAACGCCACCCATGCAGGCTAATCGCTCCCGCATCGCCAGAGACGAGGCGTCGGCCAGGCTCGACTGGACGCCGAGTCTCCTTCCGCCGCCCGACGGATGCCGCAGGGGCACAGTCAGCTTCGACCGGCGAGGTCTGCTCGAAGTCGCGCCACGTCCGAACGCATCTGTTCGTCCGGGAACAGCGGCGGGTCGTGTTCGGGAAACGGAAACGGCCATTCGGGCCGAGGGTCATCCGCATATCGCGGGACGACGTGAACGTGCAGGTGCGGCACCGAGTTGCCGAGGATGTCGTAGTTCATCTTCACCGGAAGGAAAACACGCTCGATCGCGGCGCCTACGATCAGCAGCTCCCTCCAGAACTCCGCGGACTCAGATTGGTCGAGCTCCGTGGGCTCAACGACGTGCCGGCCGCGGAAATACACATGCGTGAGTCCGCGCTGGATGCCGCCACTGTGCAAGTACGCGTCCGTCATCTTGCCGGCGAAGAACCGAATGCCATGAGGAATCTCCTCGGGCCGTCCGTGAGCGCAGAACGGACAGCCCTCGCCGCGCTTCAACTCGTAGAACCGCTTCGGCCACTCCATCGAGCGTAGGATCGCACGGTGCCGGAGACGCCGGAACAGTTCTGGGAGCGCGCGCGCGACGCTCTCCATGTCCCGCCCGTGCAGGACTGGGAATCATGGCCCTTCGACGGAGAGCTCCGCGTGCGCGAGCTCGCGCCGCCCGTCGATGCCGAGCGGCCGCGAAACGGCACCGGCGGTGTCGACTGCTGGCGTTGCTCGCGCGGAGACGACGAGAGCCTCTGGTCGAATGAGCACTGGACAGTTCGCTCGTTCGACAAGCCGAGCGGTCTCCCCGTCGTCGTCCTGCTCGAGACGCGCGAACACGTCGATTTCACCGATCTCGACCACGACCGCGCATCGGAGTTGGGGCCGCTTCTTCTGAAGGTGCAACGCGCGGTGCTCGCGGTCCCGGGTGTAGGCAACGTGCACGTGGGACGGTGGGGCGAAGGCAGTGAGCACTGCCACATCTGGTTCATGGCACGCCCCGCCCGAATGGAGCAGTTCCGAAGCTCGTTCGCGGCGATCTGGGACGACGTACTCCCGCCTGTGCCCGAAGAGGTATGGCACGCCAACCTCGAAATCGTCAGGCGCGAGCTCAATCCCGGCTGAGCGCGGCACACGGGTCCCCGCTAGCTTTTCGCGGAGGGCGTCCCGCAGCGATGATTTCTCGTCGATTCGGCGGTCTTGGTTCACATGACACCAACCACATGCCACATGTCCATCTCGCTCGACGGCTTCGTCGCCGGCCCCGATCAGAGCCGCGACAACCCGCTCGGCGTCGGCGGCCTGGAGCTCCACCGCTGGCACCTGGACGAGCCCTTCCATGAAGCCGACGCCCGCGTGCGCGACGAGCTCATGAAGCCCTGCGGTGCGTACGTGATGGGCCGCAACATGTTTGGCCCGGTTCGAGGCCCGTGGGACGCGACCTGGCGCGGGTGGTGGGGCGACGAGCCGCCCTATCACGCTCCTGTGTTCGTTCTCACCCACTACCCGCACGACCCGATCCCGATGGAGGGCGGGACGACGTTCCACTTCATCACCGAAGGCTTCGATGTCGCCTTCGAGCGCGCGCAGGCGGCGGCCGGCGACCTCGGCGTCGACATCGCCGGTGGCGCCTCCACCGTGCGGCAGGCGTTCGCGGCGGGCGTGATCGACGAGCTCATGCTCGACATCGCTCCCGTTCTGCTCGGCGCCGGCGAGCGGCTGTTCGACGGAGTGCAAGACCCCGGTCTACAACCGGTCGAGGTGATCCACTCGCCGCGTGCGACGCACGTTCGCTACCGCATCGGCCGCTGACTCGCTTCAAGGATCGAGTCGAGACTCTGCGTGGCTTGTTCGAGGTCGGCGTTTCGCCCCTGCTCCCAGCTGTTGCTTCCTTCGAGTCGGGTGAGATGTGTCTCGTAGCGCTTTCGTTCGCTGCCGATCATGGTGAAGCCATGGGTTTGCTCGGCGTTGCAGACGGCTCCCCAGAGCGCTGCCGCCTCCGGGTCGTGGCCGGTGGCTGCGAGTCCGCTCGCGATGCCTGCGAGGCAATAGGCGTGGATTCTGCTGTCCTCACCTGCGTACTCCGTCATGGTGGTTCGGTAGATCTCGATCGCCTCGGCGTAGTTGCCGCGGTCGAGGGCGAGGTCGGCGAGGCTGTGAGAGTTGTTGGCCAGGCCGACGTTATTGCCGAGTTCGCGGTAGATCGAGTCCGCCGCGCGTAACTGCCGCTCGGCTCGTTCGTAGTCGCCCAGGTCGCGCCATTGTTCTCCGAGCAGGTGCAGGCTGCCCGCAATCGCGAAGCGGTTTCCGTGCTCCTGATGGAAGGCGAGTAGCCGTTCGTTCGTCGCGATCGCAGTTTGGATCTCGCCGCGCTCCCAAGCAACGCCGGCACGTAGCTGCTCGAGCCAGGCGGCCTCCTCCACGAGATCGAGCTGGTTCGCGATCACGGCACCCTGCGCCCAGAGCTCGTCGGCCCGGCCTGTGTCGGCTTGGACAAAGAAGGCAAGCAACCCTGCAACCTCGAGAGCGTGGAGCTTCGTGCGTGCCGGCAGGGCGGCGATCCTGGGGAGTGCGGTCCAGAGCCAGGCGTTGGCGTCGTGGAATGAGCCGGTCCCGAGCCAGTAGCGACTGCAGGTGATGCCGATTTCAACTGCCAGTTCGTCGTCGTTTGTGCTCCAGGCCCAGTTGAGTGCGGCGCGGGCATTGTCGTAGTCGTCGCGGAAGCGCTCGAGGTCCCGCGTGCTCGCGGCGCGGTAATCACGGAGTCCGGGGACGCCGAGCACTGCTGCGGCTTGGTCGCGGTACCACTCGGCGTGGCGCTGGTGCAGCTCGCTGCGGTCCGGGCAGAGCGCGAGTTTCTCCAGCGCGTACTCATTGATCGTGGTGAGCATCCAGTAGCGCACCCCACTGCCGGAATCGCGGCGGCGCAGCAGACTCTTGTCGAGCAGCGACTGCATCGTGTCCACGTCGGCGCCGACGATCGCCTCTGCGGCCTCGTACGTGCAGCCGTTGCTGAAGACGGCCAGAGCGGCGAAAAGCTGCCGCTCGTCATCTGAGAGCAGTTCGTGTGACCAGTCGAGGGTCGCGCGGAGCGTCAGCTGGCGGGGATCGGCGTCGCGATTCCCCTTGAGCAGGTCCAAGCGCTGCCCGAGCCGTTCGAGAAGTTGGGCAGGCGAGAAGACGACGGTGCGGGCGGCCGCCAGCTCGAGCGCGAGCGGCAACTCATCCAGGCGCGCACACAGCTCGGCGATCGTCCCGTTCGCGCTGAGTGGGACACCCGCCGAACGCGCGCGGTCGAGAAACAACCGCTCACCATCTGGACGCGAGAGCGGCGGCACCGGAAACGCAACCTCGGCGGCAACCTGAAGGCGCTCACGACTCGTCACCAGCATGCGCAAGCTCGCACACGCGCCAACTAACGCGGACAACTCAGCTGCGAGCCCAGGGAGCAGGTGCTCCGCGTTGTCGAACAGCAGCAGCATCCGTCGGTCCGCGACCCGATCGACAACAGCCTCGAACAACGATCGAGCCTGGTCTTCAACTGCACCCAGCGTTTGCGCAAGCGCGGGCAGGACCGAGGCGGCTTCGCGAACAGAGGCCAGAGGCGTCCACCACACGCCGTCCGGGTAGGCCTCGGAGACCTCTGCCGCGGCCTGCAACGCGAGTCGCGTCTTGCCGATCCCGCCGGGGCCGGTCAGCGTGACCAGCCGTCGATCCTCTGTCTCCAGGAGTGCGATCTAGCCCGTGCAGCTCCTGGCTGCGACCCAGGAACGCCGTCGCCGGGACGGGGAGGTTCGTGCTCGGCAGGCTGCGAAGCGGCGGAAACTCGGTGGCCCCGAGCTGGAACAGCCGCTCCGGCGCCGCCAAGTCTTTCAGGCGATGCTCGCCCAGATCGCGAATCGCCTCCGGGAATTCGTCCACCAACGACCGTGTCGACGACGAGAACACCACCTGGCCGCCGTGCGCGGCAGCTGCGATGCGCGCCGCACGATGCACATCAAGACCCACATAGCCGTCCCCCGTCAGCAGCGGCGTCCCCGTGTGGATCCCAATCCGCACTCGAATCCGCCCGTCGACCAGAGCCCCCTGGACCTCGAGAGCGGCACGCAGCGCGTCCGGCGCCCGCGAAAACGCCGCAAAACAGCCATCCCCTTCGAGATCGACGACCGTCCCCTCGTTCGCGGCGCATCGCTCCTCGATGACCGCCCGCTGAGCAGCAAGCGTCCTCGCCCACTCAGCCTCGCCCAGTTCCCGGACGACCCTCGTCGACCCCTCCACATCCGAGAAGAGGAAGGTCACCGTCCCCGAAGGCAGTTCCCCACTAGTCACCCGCACTAGAGTCGCAGACGCCAACGGTCGTCGGCCGGCGCCGAGACTCGCAGTTCAGGTACCTGGTACCTCCGGTTACCGCCGCGGGACGAACGTTACGGCAGCCAGCCCTCACGGTACGCCGACCGTTCCTCCGGTCCGAAGCGGGCGTAAGCCTCAGCCGGTTTCGATGTCTCCTCGAGCACGCTCGCGCCGTGCTTTGCCGCCACCTCGTTCACCGGATAGACCACCTCGAAGCCGTCCGCTCGGCTGCCGGTCATGACGATCACGCACGGCCCCTCACCGGCTCCGACGAACACGTGGTGCGTCCAGGGCGGGCAGTGGACGAAGTCCCATGCCTTCAGGAGGCGCTCCTCACCTTCGATCACGAGCACGCACTCTCCGGCAACGACCAGGAAGTCTTCCTGGCTGCGCTCGCGGTGGTACGTGCCGTTCCGCTGGCCGGGCATGAGCACGTGGATGCGGAAGCCGAGCTGCGTCCACTCCTGCCCTCCTTCGAAGTCGGTGTCCTGCCCGCGCTCCTCGCTTCGGATCCACGAGACGTCGCGCGCGTTGAGGACGAACCAACCCTCACCTTGGGGGATGAGCCCGTCGTCGGTTCTCTTCAGTTGTGCCTCGCGAACCGATTCGGTCACCAGCGGATCCTTACACGAGCGATGGCCAGGGCCGCGGCTAGGTCCAGCCCAAAAGTCTGGTCTCTCCCACCCGTCAGACCGGAGAACGCCGTCGCCGCTCGTGGTAGAAGGAGCGTAACGAGCGTTTGGGTTCCGTTAAATCTCGATCTCCCCCGGTGTGGGGAGAACCATTTCGTTCGTTGTACCGAATAAAGGGGAGAGGACGAACGATGGAAACTGCGGAAACCAACGCAACGCTGACCGAACAGGAGCTCGTCGAGCATTGGCGCTCGTCCGAGCTCGAGCGGGCCGGCTACCCAGCCGACGTGGCCGCCGAGCTCGCGTCGCGTTCCGATATCGACCTGCACCTGGCGGCCGAGCTGCTCCAGCGGGGCTGTACGCCCGAGCTCGCCGCCTCGATCCTGCTCTAGCGGGCGAACGCGCGCCGATCAGGCTCGGCTGCGCCGAATCAGGTTGGATAGCGTCCGCCTGTGCTCTTCTTCATCCCCTCGCCGCACACCGGCGTCGTCCACATCGGCCCGCTGCAGCTGCACATGTACGGGCTCACGCTGCTCGTCGCGATCCTGGCGTGCGTCTGGCTGACGGGCCACCGCTGGAAGGCGATGGGCGGCGAATGGGATCTCGTGACGCGCGTCGCGGTGTGGGGTGTCGCCTTCGGCGTCGTCGGCGCGCGGCTCTACCACGACATCACTTCGTGGAGCGAGGTGCCGACGCCGAAATGGCAGGGCATCTTCGAGGTGTGGAAGGGCGGCCTCGGCATCTGGGGCGGCATCCTCTTCGGAGCTCTGGCGGGTGCCGTCGTCGTTCGCCGCTCCGGCGCTGACGTCTCGAAGTTCCTCGACGCGGCGGCGCCCGGGCTGCTGCTCGCCCAGGGCATCGGCCGGATCGGCAACTGGTGGAACCAGGAGCTCTACGGCAAGCCGACCAAGCTGCCGTGGGGGCTCGAGATCTCGGTCGCGCACCGGCCTCTGCAGTACCTCGACCGCGCCACCTTCCACCCGACCTTCCTCTACGAGCTGATCTGGGACTTCATCGGCGTCGGCATGCTGCTCTACGTCTCGCGGCGCTACACGATCCGCCCGCCGGCGCTCTTCTCCCTCTATATCGCCTGGTACTGCTTCGGCCGCATCTTCGAGGAGCTGCTGCGGATCGACCCCTCGCACCACATCGCCGGCCTGCGCCTGAACGCGTGGGTCTCGATCATCCTGTTCTGCGGCTCGACGACCTACTTCATCCTCCACCAGTTCGGTGGGCCGGCCGTGCCGCGCCGCCGTCGCAAGCAGCAGGTGGACGAGCACCGGCCTGCCATGGCGATTCCCAAGGGCGGCAAGGGCCGCGTCCGGCATGGACGCTAGTTTGAACGGGTGCCGGTAGCCGTCCGCGAACTGGAGCTGGACCTCGACGCGTTCGAAGGGCCGTTCGACCTGCTGCTCTCGCTCGTGCTGCGTGAGGAGCTGCCGCTTGCAGGAGGTCGATCTCGCCGAGATCGTGATCGCGTTCGTCGAGCATCTCGCCGACCGGGGCGAGCTCGATCTCGACGCGTGCGGCGAGTTCCTCGTCCTGATCTCCGCGCTGCTCGAGCTGAAGGCGCGCGCGATGTTCCCGGAGGAGGAGGCCGAGCTCGCCGAGCTCGAGCCCGAAGAGGCCGCCGAAGAGCTGGCGCGGCGCCTCGCGGAGTACCGGCGCGCGAAGGAGGCGGCGCAGTTTCTGCGCGGCCGACTCGAGGAACGGCGCGACCTGTATTTCCGACTCGGGCCGGCGCCGCTCGCGCCGCGCCCCGAGCGCAAGCTCGCCCCGCAGAGCCCCGACAAGCTGGCGGCCGCCCTGCGCGTGCTCTCGATCGAGCCACCGGCGCCGTCCACCGCCCACATGGGGCTGCGCTTCCCGCCGGTGTCGCAGTTCGTCGACCGCTGGCGCTCGCTGCTGCGGCGGCGCAGCCGCTTCGACTTCGACCAGGAGGTGGCGGGGCTCTCGCGCGTCGAGGTCGCCGTCGCGTTCCTGGCGCTCCTCGAGCTGCGCAAGCAGAACGAGATCGCGATCGCGCAGTCCGCGCCGTTCGCCCCGATAAGGATTTCCCGTGCCGATGCAGAAAGGAGTCTCTCGTGGACAGCCCACTCCGCCTGATCACCACCGAGGCCACGCCGGCCGCCGAGCTGGCCAAGGTCGTCGAGGCGCTGCTCGTCGTGGCGTCGCAGCCGCTGCCGGTGGAAGAGCTGGCCGCCGCGGCCGAGGTCGACGCCTCGCAGTTGGCTGACGCCCTGGAGCTCCTGGGCGAGCGCTACTCCGAGGAGACGAGCGGGATCGTGCTCGAGCACGTCGCCGGCGGCTGGGCGTTTCGCGCCTCGGCTGCCGCGTCGGATGCTTGCGCGCGGCTGTTCGAGAAGCCGGCCGAGAAGGGCTTGTCTCAAGCTGCACTCGAGACTTTGGCGATCGTCGCCTACCTCGGCCCGCTCAGCCGGCCCGAGATCGCACGGATCCGCGGCGTCAACGTCGACGGCGTCGTCGCCGGCCTCGCCGAGCGCGGGCTGATCGGCGAGAGCGGCCGCGAGAACGAGTTCGGCGCGATCCGTTATCGCACGACGTCTCTCTTCGAGCGCGTCTTCGGGCTCGAGTCGCTGGCCGCGCTCCCGCGCGTCGACGACCTCGGCGCCGACGTGTCCGAGATCCGCGAGCGCCTCGAAGCGGTCGCCGAGAAGCGCCCGGCCTAACTCAGCCGGGACGAACCTGATTCCGCGCAGCGGAACCAGATTCGCGAGTTCCGAGCTGCTGCGCGCTAACGTGCGCTCGTGGACGTGACGGAGAAGAGCTTCGAGGCCGACGTGATCGAGGCGTCGAAGGATGCACCCGTTGTCGTCGACTTCTGGGCCGAGTGGTGCGGACCGTGCAAGTCGCTCGGGCCTGTGCTCGAGGAAGCAGCGGCTGAGAAGGGCGTCACGCTCGCGAAGGTCGACGTCGACACCAACCAGGCGCTCGCGAACGAGTACGGCATTCGCGGCATCCCTGCCGTCAAGGCGTTCCGGAACGGCCATGTGGTGGCCGAGTTCGTCGGGGCGCAGGGCCGTGCGGCGGTCGACGTGTTCCTCGACGAACTGACGAAGCCGCCGGTCGTCGAGTCGGTCGACGATCCCGATCTCCAGGCGGCGCTCGCACGCGGCGACTACGAGCGCGCGTTCGAGCTGCTGCTCGGCCGCGTCGACGAGGACCCGGACGGCACACGGAAGCTGATGGTCGCCCTGTTCGGCGAGCTCGGCCACGAGCACCCGCTGACCGTGCAGTACCGCCGTCGCCTCGCGACCGCGATCTACTAGCTCCGGGCCTTCAACTCGTGAATCTGGTTCGCCTGCGGCGAATCAGGTTCAGCGAGCTCAGCGGTCGAGCTGCGGCTGGAAGCCGTGGATCGTGGCGTGCTCGACGCGCCAGCCGCGGACGCCGTAGCGGTCGAGCAAGACGGCCAGGATTCCCGTCCGCTCGGTGTTCGGCGAGCCCGACGGGAAGACGAAGTTCCCGAGCGTCCAGGCGACGACGGAGCCGCGGACCGGTGAGCTGACCGCGCCGAACACATGCGGGTGCGCCCCGAGCACGACCTGCGCGCCGGCGTCGAACGCGGCCGCGGCGAGCTCGCGCTGGCGCTCCGATGGGTCGGGATGGAGCTCCGTGCCCCAGTGGAACCAGCAGACCACGACGTCCGCTACGCGGCGCGCCGCGCGCACGGCCGACCTGACGGTGTCGGGCTCCGCCTTGGCCGTCCCGGGCGAGTCCGCCGTCGCGTTGAACCCGTACGGGTTGACGTCGGAGAGGCCCACGAACCCGATGCGCAGCCCGCCGACCTTCACGATCACCGGCCGCAGGGCGGCAGCCGCATTCGCGCCGCCGCCGACCGTCTGGATGCCCGCCGCATGCGCGAACCTGATCGTGTCGAGGAGGGCGGCTGCGCCGTAGTCGCCCGAATGGTTGTTGGCGACGGTGACCACGTCGAGACCGCCTGCGACATGCGCGCTGCGCAGCAGCGCGGGCGAACCGCGGAAGTGGAACTCCTTGTTCGCGACCGCCTCGCCCCGCGTCGAGACCGCGCCTTCCAGGTTGGCCGTGGTCACGTCCGCGGCGCGCAGCGTCCGGCCGACGCGCGCCCACGGGTAGTTGCTGCCGAGGGTGGAGACGCTGGCGCCGACCTGCTCGCCCGTCGTGACATCACCGACCGCGGCGAGCAGCACCGGGCGCACCTGCAGCACACCCGCCCTCGCCACGATCCCGCCCGAGCTCACCGAGACCGCGTAGCGGCCGGGGCGGGGCGCGATCACGACGAGCCGGAAGCCGCCCAGCCGGCCCGAACGAACGACCCCCGAGCTACGGCCGCTGAGTCGTGCTCGTACGAGCTGGTGTGCGCCCGTGAACCCCGAGACGGCGACACGCACCCCCGGCGCGACCCACGCCGGGAGCTTCGACGACAATTTCACCGGTGCCGGGCCTGCAGGCTCGGCGCTGACGCCGGGCCGCACCAACAGAATCGCGAGGAACACGCCGAAGATGACGACCAGCAGACCTGCGGCGGCGGAGACACGTGCCATGGAGATCGTGTTCGGCCGCGCGGGCCATCTTCCTCGCGCTCAGACGTGGAGCTGAGGGATCGCGCGGACCGTCATCGCGACGCCTGCGAGGACGATGATCAGAGCGCTGACCGCCGGCAGGAAGCGGATCAGGCCGCCGTTCAGGTCGAAGCGGCCGAACGCCCGTTTCGCGAGGACGGCCAGCAGCCCGATCCCGGTGATCGTGAGTGCAAGGCCGAAGCTGAACGCGACGATCAGCAGCATCCCGAAGGCGACTCGATGCAGCGAGATCGCCGCGAGCAGCACGACGAGCGCCGAGGGGCAGGGGAGCAGGCCGCCGGAGATCCCGACCGCGACGAGGCCCCGCATGCTCTGCGGCGGCTCGTGGTGGTGATGGTGATGCCCGGCGCCGTGCGAGTGCCCGTCCTCGTGCTCATGGTCGTGCGAGTGCTCGTGGTCATGCTTGTGCTCGTGCGCCGAGCGCCAGCGGCCGGTGAGCACCGCGACGCCGACGATGACGACGAGCGCCCCCGACAGGACGTTGATCCACGGGTAGAGCCGGTCGGGGACGATGAACGCCGACAGCGCCAGCGTGACGGCGCCCAACGCGAACACCCCGATCGTGTGCGTGATCGTCGTGATCAGGCCGAGCAGCGCTGCATGGCGCGGCGTGCCTCGGTTGCCGACCAGATAGGCGGTGACGATCGTCTTGCCGTGCCCCGGAGAGAGCGCATGCGCGGCGCCCCAGAAGAGCGCGACGGCGAGTGAGGCGAGGATGACGAGGAACGAGAGGTCGCCGCGTCCGATCAGGCTCGCGAATCCGGAGTCCGAGACGCGGTCCGGTGCCCGGAGCGCCTTGCCGCTCAGCAAGGTCGGCGGCGGGTCGTTCGTGGGCGTGAGCGTCGCGTTGGCCGAGCGGATGTCGAGCGGGCTCGAGAGGAGGTCCTTCGGGTACGAGCGCAGCTCGTCGCTCGTGGAGGCGGTGTGGGCGCCGACGACGACTTCCTTCCACCCGATCCGCCCGGGGTAGCTGTCGTCGCGGTAGGCGATCCGTGCGGAGCCGCTGATCGCGGGGCCGACGAGGATCGCCTGGAAGCGCGTCGTGTGCAGCCCGGCGGCGCCGAGCGGGTGTGCGAGCGCGGTGCGCACGACCCGCAGAGGGACGGAGACGCCGCCGACACTCAGCGCGAGGCCCTTCGTCGAGAGCGGCACCTTCTGCAAGGTCGGGATCTCGGCCATGTCGACGACGTAGCGCACATAGATCTGGTGGCCCGACACCTGCACGCGGGAGAAGTGGTTGATCGTGAAGTTCCCGAGGGGATGGGCCGCTGCCGCCGGTGCGAAGGCGAGAGCGGCGATCGCGATCAGCAGTACGCGCTTCATGCGAGCCTCCTCGCAACCGGTGCCCAGAGGACGGAGAAGTGGGGGTTGAGCGCGAGCGCCCGCTTGAACCACACGCGTGCTTCGGCGTTGTGGCCGAGGCAGCGCTCGATCATGCCGCGGTGGAAGTACTTGACCGCGTCGCGGGTGCCGAGCCGCAGGGACAGGCGGGAGTAGTGCAACGCCTCGCCGCACGAGCCGTTGCGCGCGAGTGCCCACGCGAGCACGTCGTCGCCGAAGATGCTCGGACGGAACTGGTAACCCTGGCGCGCCAGCTGCAGCGCATGCTGCAGGTGGATGCCGTGATCGACGTCGAAGAGCGCGATGTCGAGATCGTTGCGGACGCCGTTCGCCGCCAGCAGGCGCTCGATGTCGCCGATCAGCGCGTACTGCTGCCGTGCCGCTTTCTCGTTTCCGCCCGCGTGGTAGAGGTCGCCGAGCAGGCCGACGTACTGGGGCAGCGGAATGCGGTTGACAGCGTCCTGCTCGTAGCGGAGAGCGGCGGCCCTGTGGCCCAGCGCGACCTGGGCCTGCGCCATTCCGTCCAGGCCGAACGCGTAGCCCGGAAAGAGCTGCAGCGCCTCGCGCATCTCGATCACGGCGAGCTTGGGCCGTCCCGTCGAGAGATAGAGCAGTCCGAGCTGGACGCGCGTCCAGGCACCGGCTTCGCGTTCACCGACTGCCGCGCTGACCGCGAGCTGCATTGCCGCAACGGCGGCGTTCGTGCGTCCGATCAGCTCCCGCGCATACGAGACCCGAGAGTACGAGGAGACGTCCGGCTTGAGCGCCGACATCCGGTCGAAGTCTCGGAAAGCGGCGCCGTAGCGCCCGAGTTCGATCTCCGCGTCGCCGATCACGCCGTAGACGCCGGCGGTGGTGGGCGAGATCGACCGGGCGAGCCGGCCGAGCCGCAGCGCTTCGCGGAAGCGGTGGCGCGACAGCGCCAGCTGGCCGAGGGCCGCGGTCGCGACGAGGTCGTGCCGACGGAGGCCGAGGGCGCGCCGCAATGCGCCCTCCGCCTTGCCGTAGTAGGACGCGTCTCCGGTCTCGCGCGCCCGTTGTTCGTAGGCGAGACCGAGCGAGCCCCACGTCTTGGCGCTCCCCGGGTCCGCCTTCAGTTCGGACTGCAGCCCTGTCACGAGTGCGGCGGTGTCGCCCGTTGCAAAGCCGCGTTGAAGCTGGTCGACGACGGCTGCGGGCAACGCCGAGCTCGCGATCGCGACCCGGTCGTGGCGCAGGACGCCGCCGAAGAGGATGACGAGGGTGGCGGCGAGCGCCGCCACCCCCATCGCTGCAATCCGAGTCCGCACGCCTAGCCCGTCTTCGGGAGCGCCGGGCTCTTCGTGTTGTCGAAGCCGCTGAACGGATCGGCCTCGTAGGGGAACACGTGCTGGTTCGCGACGTCGTTCGCGTCGACACCGTCGCCGAGCGGCAACGAGTGGCCGATCAACGCCCCGCCGACAGCCCGCTCGGAGATGTCGATCACGTCGTCCTCGAGCCTGCGTCCGTTGGGATAGCCCGCCAGGTCGCCGCCGAGCACGCCCAGCCGGTTGATCTTGTCGAACGGCGTTGCCGGGATCGACAGGTTGAGCCGCAGCTCGTCGGCCAGGGTCGGCCCGGTGTAGTTCAGCGCGGGCGTCTTCAGGCCCGTCAGCAGCACCGCCACGAGATCGCTGCGGCCGGTGTCCGTGAACGGCCCGAACTGCGGGTACAGCTTCTGCAGCACGGTGGCCAGGATCGGGTTCGAGTAGTACTTCTCGAACTGCTTGTCGTCGGCCGGCGAGCTGGCGTTCCAGTGATCCTTCAGGGTCGTCGGGATGATGACCTCGTTGATCAGCGGATTGCCGAGACGCGAGACCTGCACCCACGCTCCGACTGCCTTCCCGTTCCGCACGGTCACCTTCTGGCGGTCGGTCGCCGCCCAGACACCAACCGTGTGGTTGCCGTTGTTGTCGAGCTGCGACTTCGGGATCTGCAGCGCGATCGAGTGGACGCCGTAGCCGGACAGGAAGTCCTTGCCGCCGCCCGTGGCCCCCGTGCCGTAGCGAATCGCCACGAGGTCGAAGATCGCGCCGACGTCCGCGAAGAACGCGTCGTCACGCTGGCCTGCGAACACCGTCGAGCCGTCGGCCAGCGAGTGGACGCCCGCGGTGGCGAGGCTGTGGTAGTTCGGGGTCGAGCGCGGCCCGATGTTGTCCGGCGGGGTCAGAAGCCCCGTCTTGACCAACGTGGACTTGCCGCCGACCACCTTCGTGACGGTGTAGCGCTGTTGCGTCTGGCCGAGGAAGAACTGAGACGGCAGGTTCGTGAACCGGAAGTAGTAGGTGGTGTCCGGCTTGCCGTCGCCGTTCTTGTCGACGTAGATGTCGTACCTGGCCGAGGTGCTGAACGTGTAGTAGTTCGGCCCTGCGGCGGGGTCTTCGCCCGGGATCCAGTTCGCGATGATCGTCGCGGTGTCCGGCTTGTCCGGCGACACGAATGCGTAGAGGTCCGTGTTGTCGGCTGTCGGATCCTGCGAGATCAACGGAGCCTCCCGATGGCTCGACGCCTTGGCGGCTCCGGGGCCTGCGCCCCGGGTCGCGGCCACGGCCACCAACACCGCCACCGAAACGGCCACCAGGCTTACGAATGCGAGCTTCCGCACCTGTTGCTCCTTTCGAGACGGCCTTCGGGGGTTAAAGCGGTGGCCGTCTTGTTCTGCGCTCGTTCGCACGACACGCCCGATTGGTTCGGCAACAATCCGGACATGCGCCTCAACGCCTGGCTCGCTCGTGCGGGCGTCACTTCACGCCGCAAGGCGGACGAGCTGATCAAGGCCGGCCGCGTCACCGTCAACGGCGAGGTCGGGCAGCTGAACACGTTCGTGCAGCGCACCGACGAGGTGAGCCTCGACGGCCGGCCGCTCGCGAAGCAGCAGCTCGCCTACGTCCTCTTGTACAAGCCGTCCGGAGTGGTGACGACCGCAAGCGACCCGCAGGGCCGGCGCACCGTGGTCGACCTCGTCGAGCATGCTGCTCGGGTGGTGCCCGTCGGCCGCCTCGACGCTGACACGACCGGCGCGCTGCTGCTGACGAACGACGGCGGGCTCTCACATCACCTGGCGCACCCGAAGTACGAGGTGGACAAGATCTACGAGGTCGAGACGTGGACACAGCCGAGCGATGCCGACCTCGAGCGGCTACGAACGGGGATCGAGCTGGAGGACGGCCTGACCAGCCCGGCCGAGGTGCGCCGTCTCGCCGGCGCGCGGATCGAGCTGACGCTCCACGAAGGCCGAAACCGCCAGGTCAAGCGAATGTTCGAGGCGGTCGGGCATCGCGTCCGCTCGTTGCACCGCAGCCGCTACGGCCCGCTGACGCTCGAAGGGCTCGAGCTCGGCCGGTGGCGCGAGCTCGAGCCCTCCGAGGTGGAGCAGCTACGACGTGCTACGACGCGGGATTCGCAACCGCCAGTGCATGAGCCTGGTCGAGCAGGCTCTGAGCCTGGCTGAGCCAGTCCTTCGCCTGATTCTGGTCGAGCTTCCCGTTGCCTGACGCGGCGTCGTTCAGCGCCTGCCGGATCGTGCCGGCCAGCGCATTCCGCGTCACGGTCAGGTTGGCGATCGACGCCTCGATCGAGTCGTACTTCAAGGCGTCACTCGTCTTGAGCGCCGCGGTCGATGCGACGAGCGTGTCCGTCGCGAATTGCCCGAACGGCGCGTTGATCTGCTTGTAGGCATTGCCCAGGTCCTCGGTCGATGTCTCCCGATGTCGAGCCGCTTCGGGATTCCCTTGTGGTCGAGGACCTGGGTGACGACTCGGCCGTCGTCGAGGTAGTTGTCCTGCAGGCCGAGAGCGCGTTGATCGTCGGCCTCAGGTCGACGTGGTCGGTCCAGGTCGTGCTGTCGATCCCGCGTTCTGGTCGACGCCGGGCCCGACCATGCCGAACCACGTGTTGCCGATCTCGTCCTGCGAGTCGCCGTGGTTCCACGCGAAGGCCGGATTGACGCACTCGGGCACGCCCGGATCGGGCGACGGTCCCTTGCAGACGTTCCCGATCTGGAAGAAGAAGTCGTCGTCGCCGAACATCGTGAACGACGGTGTCCGCTTCGGATCGGAGTTGACCATGTGCAGCGCGTTCTCCTCGACCGTGTCGGCGAGCCGGAACGCGATCGGCGTCTGCGCACCACCCTTGTACGGGTCGGGCAGCGTCGCGGCGCCTGCGTCCTGCTCGAGCTTGCGCAACGCCGGGTTCGTCCGCTCCGGCTGGCCGTTGACGTAGAACGTCGGGGCATCGTCGAAGTGGATGTCGAAGCTCGGCTCGCCCGCGGGCAGCGCCGAGTTGATGTTCACGTTGACCTCGCCGATCTGGTTCGCCGGGCAGGAGGTCGGCGTCAAACAGGGTGTGTGGTTGTAGACGAGCGCGCCGGGATTCGCCGGGTCGGGCGTGCCCGTCCCGCCGGCGAAGTGGTCGCCCTCGTCGACGGTGACGACGAAGAGCGTGTTCGACTTGTCGATGCCGTCGTTCTGCAGCCGCTGGAAGAACGTCGCGAACGCATCGTCGTACGACTTCAGCTGGGCCTGGTAGTCGGCCTCGCCCGGGCCCGACGCGCGTCCGAGCGTGTGGTTGTCGTGCGCGTCCGAGATGTACGCGAACGTCACGGGCACGCCGTTCTCCTGCATCTGCGCGACCTCACCAAGCGTGTTCTTGGCGAGCGCCCCGTCGAACCCGGGGAAGCCGCAGTTGCCGGCCGAGTCGGTGATGTCCGTGCCGTCGGTTGCCTTGACGCAGCCCTGGCCGTTGTTGATCGCGGGGTTGACGTACTTCGCCCCGAAGAGCGCCTTGTAGCCGTTGTCGGAGCCGGGGATGGTGGTGGCGTCGTCCGGCCTCGCGTTCGGCGTGTCACAGAGTGCGGCTCCTTGCGCGCAGTGAACTGCGATGCCGATGAAATCGGTGAGCGCGAGCGATTTCGTCGCGGGTGTGTTCGCCTCGTTCCACTCGGGTGAGCCCTCGCCGAAGACGCGCGTCATGTCGCCGGACGGCAGGGTGGAGTTGTTCTCCAGCTCGATGTTCGCCGCCGACACGCCGCCGACGTTGCAGCCGGCAGCGGTGTAGGTGAGCCACGGCGCGGGTGCCGTCTGCCCACCGTCGCCGACCATGTTCGGCAGCGTCTCGTTGGTCCCGTCGACCGTGTCCGTCCAGTACTTGAACGACGTCGTGAACTGCGGTGCCCCGGTCGGCTTGAAGTAGTCGTACGAGTTGGAGACCGTCTGGCCGTTGCGATCCGGATAGAGGCCGGTCAGCGACGCCACGATGCCGCCCGCCGTGTGCGAGATCAGGATCGTGTGGTCGTTCGTGACCAGGCTGCCGTTCCCCTTGAGGAAGTTCAGGAGGTGCGGCATCTGCTCGAGGTCGGACGGGACGTCGGCCCTGTCCCGCCGGTAGTGCGTGTTGTCGAACTGCAGGTAGATCACGTGCTTGATCTGGCCGTCCTTGTTGCCGAGCTGGCACGGCCCGGCGGCGGACGCTCCGGCCGTCGAGTGTGTGACGGCACCGGTAGCCAGCGCCGCGCCTGCACAGGCTGCGGCGAGAACCACGATGGCGACCGCTCGACGTGCGAACTTCTGCATCTTTCGCTCCCCCTTGGGTGGTTGACGGACGACGCCGACGCTACGTCGGCGCTCCCGACACAGGGGTGTCTGAAACCGAACGGTTCCGTGACGAATTGGAGTTGCCGCAGTCAGTGCTCCCCATTGCCGACCCCCCGGCCGAGTGACTGGCGCGGCGATGGTACGAAACTCCGGGACGTTACGGTCGGACGAACCCCATCCGCTCGTACATCTGCTCGAGCGTCGGCGCCGAGGCTGCGCGAGCTTTCTCTGCGCCGACCTTCAGCAACCTGCGCAATTCGCCCTCGTCGGCGCGCAGTTCCTGGTACCTCGTCTGTACCGGCCGGAAGAGCTCCACGACGGCTTCGCCGACATCACCCTTCAGGTCGCCGTAGCCCTTTCCGTCGTAGGCCTGCTCGACCTCCGGGATCGGACGGCCCGTCGCGACGGAGAGGATCTCGATCAGGTTCGAGACGCCCGGCTTCTCGTCCGGGACGTAGCGGATCTCGCGGCCCGAGTCGGTGACGGCGGTCTTGAACTTCTTGCGGATCACATCGGGCTCGTCGAGCACGAGCACCGTGCCCTGGGCGCTGCCGCCCGTCGTCGACATCTTGTTCGCCGGCTCCTGCAGGTCCATGATCCGCGCGCCGACCGTCGGAAAGACCCCGCGCGGGACCTTGAACGTCTCGCCGAAGCGCGCGTTGAAGCGCTGCGCAACGTCGCGCGCGAGCTCGACGTGCTGCCGCTGGTCGTCGCCGACCGGGACGATGTCGGTCTGGTAGAGCAGGATGTCGCCCGCCATCAGCACCGGGTAGGTGAAGAGGCCGGCGGAGACGAACTCCTTGCCTTCGCCCTTTTCCTTGAACTGGGTCATACGGCCGAGTTGTCCGAACCCGGTGACGGCCGAGAGCAGCCAAGCGGCCTCGGGGTGCGCCGTCACGTGGCTCTGGAGGAAGAGGGTGCAGCGATCCGGGTCGAGCCCGACGGCGTAGAGGAGGGCCGCCAGGTCGAGTGTGCGGTCGTGCAGGTCGCGTGGGTCGTACTCGACGGTGATCGAGTGCAGATCGACGATGCAGAAGAAGGCGTCGCCCTCGTCCTGGGTCGAGACGTACTGGCGCATCGCGCCGATGTAGTTGCCGATGTGCTTGGCACCCGTTGCCTGGATGCCGGAGAAAACGCGCATTGAAGTCACCTCTCGTCGGTCGTCACTCGCGCAGGGTCGAAATCAGCGGACGAGGCGGCTCTAGCGCAGGCCTCCGCCTCGCCCGCGGCGCCATGACCAACCGATCCGGGAGGCGAAGATCACGCCGAGAGGATAGAGCAAAAGCCGTAACTACACTGGGATCGATGACCGTGACACCCTCGACCTGGTCGCCGCGTTCCTGGCGGGAGCGGACTGCCCTGCAGCAGCCGGACTGGCCCGACAGCGCCGCCGTCGACAGCGCCGTCGAGCGCCTGAAGGCCAGCCCGCCGCTCGTCTTCGCCGGCGAGGCGCGCGCCCTGCGCGACAACCTGGCGAAGGTGATCGACGGCCGCGCCTTCCTGCTCCAGGCGGGCGACTGCGTCGAGTCGTTCAACGAGCTCTCGACGATGCGCATCCGCGAGAAGCTGAAGATCATGCTGCAGATGTCCGCCGTCCTGACGTACGGCGCGACGCTGCCGGTCGTGAAGGTGGGGCGGATCGCGGGACAGTTCACGAAGCCGCGCTCGGAGCCGTTCGAGCGGGTCGGCGACGAGGAGATCCCGAGCTTCCGCGGCCACATGATCCACGACGACGCCCGCACTGCCGAGGCGCGGGTCCCCGACCCTCGACGAATGGTCGAGGGTTACAACCAGTCCGCGTCGACGCTGAACCTGCTGCGCGCCTTCACGAAGGGCGGGTACGCCGACCTGACGCAGGTGCACCTCTGGAACAAGGACTTCGTCTCCAGCTCGCCGGAAGGACAGCGCTACGACCAGCTCGCGGGCGAGATCGAGCGCGCGCTCGCCTTCATGGCGGCGTGCGGCATCGACCTCGCGAATGAGCGCCGGCTGCACGAGGTGGACGTTTTCACCAGCCACGAAGGCCTGCTGCTCGACTACGAGGAAGGGCTGACGCGGCGGGACTCGATCACCGGCGACTGGTACGACTGCTCCGCGCACCTGCTCTGGATCGGCGAGCGCACCCGGCAGCCGGACGGCGCGCACGTCGAGTTCTTCTCCGGCGTGCACAACCCCATCGGCGTCAAGATCGGGCCGACCGCGACTCCCGCCGAGGTGGTCGAGCTCGCCGAGCGCCTCAATCCGCTGCGCGTTCCCGGCCGGCTCACGTACTACGCGCGGATGGGCGCCGAGCATGTGCGCGAGTTGCTGCCGCCGTTGCTGCGGGCGATCCGCGACGAGGGGCATCCGATCCTCTGGGCCTCCGACCCGATGCACGGAAACGGGATCCGCACGGCGACCGGGGTCAAGACACGCCGCTTCGACGCGATCATGGCGGAGCTCGACGGGTTCTTCAACGCCTGCTGGGAGGTCGGCGTCTGGCCGGGCGGCGTGCACCTGGAGTTCACCGGCGAGGACGTGACGGAGTGCCTGGGCGGCGCGGACGACGTGCTCGAGGAGCACCTCGCGTCGCGCTACCAGACGTTGCTCGACCCGCGCTTGAACGCCCGCCAGTCGCTCGACCTCGCGTTCCGCCTGGCCGAGCTGATGCGCGCTCCGCGCTGACCGGTGGGAAACCTGATTCGCGAAGCGAACCAGCTTCCCGAGTTCCTGGTCTGGGTGCGAGACCCGTGAATCTGGTTCGGCTGCGCCGAATCAGGTTCAAGCAAGCGATCCGGCGACGCAGACAACCAGGTTCAATGGGGCCGAGATGAGGATCGCAATCGTCGGCACCGGGCTCATGGGCGCCTCCGTCGCGCTCGCCGCGCAGCGGCGCGGCGACGAGGTCGTCGGCTGGGACGCGGAGCCCAGTGCGCTCGCCGCCGCCGTCGAGGTCGGCGCCGTGCAGGCAGCCTCGAGCCTCGATGACGCGGTGTCCGGCGTCGAGCTCGTCGTCGTGGCGGTGCCGATCGCGCAGCTCCCCGCGACCGTCGCAACGGTGCTCGCTGCAAGCGGGGACGCGACCGTCACCGACGTCGGGTCGACCAAGGCATCGGTCGTCCGTGCAGCAGAGGGCTCGCCACGCTTCGTCGGTGGGCATCCGATCAGCGGTTCCGAGACGCGGGGAGCCGAGAACGCGAGCGCGGGCCTCTTCGATGGCGCCACGTGGTTCCTGACGCCGGTCGCGCACACGGATCCGGCACGGCACCGGCTCGTCCACGGCTTCATCTCCGATCTCGGTGCGACGCCGGTGGCGATCGACGCCGATGCGCACGACCGGCTCGTGGCGATGACGAGTCACGTGCCGCACGTCCTGGCGAACGTCGTCGCGAACCAGACCGGCGCCTCGCGTGTCGACGGGCACGAGCCGCTCGCGCACGCCGGCGGCTCGTTGCGCGACATGACCCGCATCGCGGGCGCGAATCCACGCATCTGGGTCGACATCTACCTCGACAACGCCGACGCGATCCGCGGCGCGCTCGCCGAGCACCGGCGCCTGATCGATCAGGTCGACGCTGCGCTCGAACAGGGAGACGCCGGCTTCCTGGCCCGCTGGATCGGCGAGGCGTCGGCGAACCGGCGCCGCATGCTCGAGCGCGAGTATCCGGATCCCGGCTCGCTGCAGCGCCTGCGCGTGCACGTCCCGGACCGGCCTGGTGTGCTGGCCGGCATCACGCAGGCGCTCGGCGCCGAGCGGATCAACATCGAGGACTTCGAAATGCATCACGTCTCACCCGAGCGCGGCGGCACGCTGACGCTGCTCGTCGAGGGCGAAGGCGAGGCCCAGCGCGCAGCGACGATGCTCGAGTCGCAGGGTTACAGCGTCGTTATTTCGGCGGTCATCGATGAGGGTTGAGCCGGCGGTCAAGCTCGAAGGGCATTTCGCGGTCCCGGGCGACAAGTCGATCTCGCACCGGGCGCTCCTGCTCGGCGCGGTCTCGGACGGCGACACCGTCGTCCGCGGCTTCGGGCGCTCGGGCGACACTTCTTCGACGCTCGCCGCGGTGCGCGCGCTCGGGGCCGAGGTGGACGACGACGGCGATCAGCTCACGGTGCACGGCGTCGGACTACGCGGGCTCCGGTCCGCGTCGATCGACTGTGGCAACGCCGGAACGCTGGCACGGCTCGTGGTCGGTCTGCTTGCGTTCCAGGACGGCACCTTCACGCTGACCGGTGACGAGTCGCTCTCGGCACGGCCGATGGAGCGCGTCGCCGAGCCGCTCCGCCGCATGGGCGCGCAGATCGAGACCACCGACGGGCACCTCCCGCTCACGATCACCGGCACGCCGCTCGAGGCGATCGACTACGAGCTGCCGGTGGCGAGCGCGCAGGTCAAGTCCGCCGTCCTGCTCGCCGGCCTCGGCGCCAACGGGAAGACGACCGTGATCGAGCCCGCCCCGACTCGCGACCACACCGAGTTGATGCTGCAGGACGCAGGTGCGCGGGTGACCGTCCGGCCGAGCTCGGTGAGCATCGATCCGCCCGAGCGCCTGCGTCTCGGCTCGGTCGACGTCCCGGGAGACTTCTCCTCGGCCGCGCCGTTCATCGTCGCTGCCACGCTGATCCCCGAGTCGCGGATCACGATCCACGACGTCAGCCTCAATCCGCGCCGCACCGGCTTGCTCGATGTGCTCGAGCGGATGGGCGGCCGCGTCGGGATCCTGCAACGGCGGCGGATCGGCGCCGAGCAGGTCGGCGACCTCGAGGTGCGCGGCGCCGAGCTGACCGCGACGACGATCCATTCGAGCGAGGTGCCGCTCCTCGTCGACGAGCTGCCGCTCTTCGCGCTGCTCGCATCGCAGGCGCGCGGCGAGAGCTGGGTCTACGGCGCCGGCGAGCTGCGCCACAAGGAGACCGACCGGATCGAGGCGGTTGTCGACGCGCTGCGTGCGATCGGCGGGCGCATCAAGGCGCACGACGAAGGCTTCTCGGTCACGGGCGTTCCGACGCGACCGAAGGGCGGGAAGGTCGACGCTCGGGGAGACCATCGGATCGCCATGCTTGGGGCTGTCGCAGGGCTGGCGAGCCGCGAGGGCGTCGAGATCCTGGGCGCGGAGACGGTGGCGATATCCTTCCCCGGCTTCTTCGACCTCCTGGAGCAAGTCACCCACCGATGATTGTCGCCATTGACGGACCGGCAGGCGCCGGCAAGAGCACGGTCGCCCGCAAGCTCGCGGAGCGGTTGGGCTTCAACTACCTCGACACGGGGGCGATGTATCGCGCCCTGACCTGGCTGGCGATTCGCGAGGCGCTGCCGCTCGGCGAGGGTGAGGCGCTCGGCGACCTCGCTCGCCGGAGCCCGGTCACGTTCGACGAGGCAGGCCGGGTGTTCATCGCCGAGACCGACGTCACGTCGGCGATCCGCCAGTCGCGGATCGACCGGATGGTGCCGGTGGTCGCGCGTCACCACGACGTGCGGGAGGTGATGCGCGAACGGCAGCGCGTGCTGGGCCACCAGGGAAACGTCGTCATCGAGGGCCGGGACATCGGCACGGTCGTCGCGCCCGACGCCGAGGTGAAGGTCTATCTCCATGCCGATCCGGAGATTCGCGCCGCGCGCCGGCAGGCCGAGCGCCCCGACATCGGCGCCGACGCGCTCGCGACCGACCTGCGCATTCGTGACGCGTCCGACCGGGTGCGCATGCAGCCGGCAGAAGACGCAGAGCTGATCGACACGACGGGCCTCGAGGTTGACGATGTCGTGTCGCGGATCGAGGAGCTGATCCGCGTGCGTTCGCTCGCCAAGTCGTGACGACCCAGGACGTCACGTGGGCGACCGGCCGCGTCTATATGGGCTGGCCGGCGCGCTGGGTCACGCGCGCACGCGCCTACGGGCGCGATCGGGTGCCGACGAGCGGTGGTGTCGTCTATGCCGCCAACCACATGAACTGGATCGATGTCCCGATCCTCGGCGTCCTGTCGCCTCGCAACGTCAGCTTCGTCGCGAAGGCCGAGGTGCTGGGGTTCCCCGGGCTCGGCCGGTTCGTCGGCTGGCACGGCACGATCGCCGTTCGTCGCGGTGCGTCCGATCGCGACGCGGTTCGGCTGATGCGTGAGACGGCACGCGCGCGGCGGCGTCGTCGGCCTGTTCGTCGAGGGGACTCGCCTGAAGCTCGGACGGCCGGGCAAGGCGCAGCCCGGCGCGGCGATGGTCGCCGTCCAGGAGTCCGTCCCGGTCGTCCCGATCGCCATCTACGGCACGCAGTTCTGGAGGCTCGGCAACTTCGCCCCGTGCTCTGTCGCCTTCGGCGAGCCGGTCCGCTTCGAAGGGCTGCCGAAAGGCGGCCGAGGCTACAAGGAAGCGACCGCCGAGATCGAGCGGCGCATCAACGTGCTCTTCGACTGGCTCGCGGACATCCACGCACAGGGCCGCCCGGCCGGCCTGGTTCCACCGCTGTGAGCAGCACCGCCGTCAAGCTCGAAGGCACGGTGGCGATCGTCGGGTTCCCGAACGTCGGCAAGTCGACGCTCGTCAACCGGTTGACCGCGACCCGTCAGGCGGTCGTGCACGAGACACAGGGCACGACGCGAGACCGCAAGGAGCTCGTCTGCGAATGGAACGGGCGCAGTTTCCTGCTGATCGACACCGGCGGTGTGGACATCGCCGACCCGAGCCCGATCACCAAGCAGATCGCGCTGCAGGCGCGCGCGGCGATCAAGGAGGCCGATCTCGTCCTCTTCGTCGTCGACGCGCGCATCGGCGTCACTCCCGGCGACGAGGAGCTGGCCCAGATCCTGCGCGAGGCGAAGAAGAACGTGCTCGTGCTGGCGAACAAGATCGACGACCCGTCGCAGGAGAGCCTTGCGCTCGAGTTCCACCGCCTGGGCTTCGGCGAGCCGTTCCCGATCTCCGCGCTGCACGGCTCGAACACCGGCGACCTGCTCGACGAGATCCTCGACCTGCTGCCGGGGGAATCGTCGCGGACGGTGGAAGAGGACGCGATCCGCGTCGCGATCCTCGGTCGGCCGAACGTCGGCAAGTCGTCGCTCTACAACAAGCTCGTCGGGTCGGAGCGCACGATCGTCTCCGAAGTGCCCGGGACCACGCGCGACACGATCGACACCGTGATCGAGCACGACGGACGGACGTTCCAGTTGATCGACACGGCCGGGTTGCGACGGAAGCGCAAGCAGCGGCAGGGCATCGATTACTACTCCGAGTTGCGCGCGCTCGATGCCGCCGAGCGCGCCGACGTGGCACTCGTCCTGATCGATGCGGGGGAGGGGATCGTCGAAGGCGACATCACTGCGGTCGAGGTCGCCCGCAAGGCACATTGCGCAACGCTGATCGTTCTCTCGAAGTGGGACATCTCGGAGATCACGATCGAGGACGTGCGTCCGGAGCTGGCAGCGCCGCCTGCGTCAGCGGCCGGACTTCATCACGATCTCGTCGCTCACCGGCCGCGGTGTGTCACGACTGCTCGGCAAGGTCGAGGAGCTGTACGACCGCTTCGTCTCCCGCGTGCCGACGGCAGAGCTGAACAAGTTCATCGCGGAGCTGAAGGAGATGCGCCAGGCGCCGTCCAAGGGCACACGCCGCTTGAACCTGCTCTACGGCGCGCAGGTGACGACGCGCCCGCCGCGCTTTCGCTTCACCGTCAATGATCCCGGGCTCGTGACTCGCGACTACGCCTACTGGGTCGAGAACCAGCTGCGCGAGCGCTTCAACCTCGAGGGTGTGCCGGTGGTGGTCGACTTCCGCGAACGCTCGTGAGGATCGTGGTCGTCGGCGGAGGTGCGTGGGGGCGCGCTTTCAGCAGATTGCTGCTCGCTCGCGAGCATGACGTCTTCGTCGCCACTCGCGCGACGATCGACGACGCGCCGTACGAGGAGGCCGACCTCGTCGTCATCGCCGTCCCGAGCGCTGCGTTCGGTGAGGTGCTGGCACGTGTTCGCGGCGACGCACCGGTGCTCAGTCTCGTCAAGGGCCTCGACCCGGCGACCGGCAACCGGCTCTCGACCCTGGTGCAGGGTCGCCCCGTGGCGGTGCTCTCAGGCCCGAACATGGCGGAGGAGGTCGCCGCGGGGCTGCCCGGCGCCACCGTGATCGCGTCCGAGGACGAGGCGCTGGCGCTGCGGCTCCAGGATGCGATCAACTCGGGGACGTTTCGCGTCTACGTCAACAACGACGTGATCGGGGTCGAGCTCTGCGGCGCCGCGAAGAACGTGATCGCGCTCTCGGCGGGCGCCGTCGACGGGCTCGGCCTCGGCGACAATGCCAAGTCGGCCCTGATCACGCGTGGGCTCGTCGAGATGGCACGGCTCGGCGAGGCGTGCGGCGCCCAGGCCGAGACGTTCTCGGGGCTCGCGGGCATGGGCGATCTGATCGTCACGTGCTTCCACCCGCACGGGCCGAAACCGCCGCGCCGGAGAGCTGATCGCGCGCGGCGCGACACCGGAAGACGCCAGGGCGCAGATCGGCCAGGTGGTGGAAGGGCTGACGACGGCGCCGGTGCTGCGCGATCTGTCGCGGCGGATCGGGGTGGAGCTTCCGATCACGGAAGGTGTCTGCGCGGTGCTCGACGGGATGCCGCTGCACGAGCTCGCCGGCTCGCTCATGGGCCGGCGCCCGACGGAGGAATAGCTACCCTTGGCAGCCATGGCGGAGCGGAGCTTCCTCTTTACCTCGGAGTCGGTCACCGAGGGTCACCCCGACAAGATCGCCGACCAGATCTCCGATGCGGTTCTCGACGCGGCGCTCACGAACGACCCGTTGAGCCGTGTCGCCTGCGAGACGCTGATCACGACCGGTCTCGTCGTGGTCGCCGGAGAGATGACGACGGAGGAGTACATCGACATCCCGCGCATCGTGCGCGAGACGGTCAAGGGCATCGGCTACACGCGCGCCAAGTACGGCTTCGACGCCGACACGTGCGGCGTCATCGTGACGCTCGACGAGCAGTCGCCCGACATCGCGCAGGGCGTCGACACGGCGTACGAGCTGCAGCACGATCCGAGCGACGACGATCCGCTCGACAGGGTCGGCGCAGGCGACCAGGGGATGATGTTCGGCTATGCGTCCAACGAGACGCGCGAGCTGATGCCGCTGCCGATCATGCTGGCGCACCGCATCGCCAAGCGGCTCGCCGAAGTGCGGAAGTCGGACGTGCTGCCCGTATCTGCGGCCGGACGGCAAGGCGCAGGTGTCGATTCGCTACGAGGTCGACGCCGCACGGGCACCAGAGGCCGGTGGAGATCGAGCGCGTCCTGATCTCGACGCAGCACCGCGAAGGGCTCGATCCGGAGACGATGATCAAGCCGGACCTGATCGAGCAGGTGCTGCGGCCCATCCTGCCGCGCGACCTCTACGACGAGAAGCGCCTCGACGATCCGAAGTTCGTCTTCGTCAACCCCACCGGCAAGTTCGTGATCGGCGGGCCGATGGGCGACACCGGACTGACCGGGCGGAAGATCATCGTCGACACCTACGGCGGCGCGGCCCCGCACGGCGGCGGCGCGTTCTCCGGCAAGGATCCGACGAAGGTCGACCGGTCGGCCGCCTACGCGGCGCGGTACGTGGCGAAGAACGTCGTCGCTGCCGGTCTCGCCGACCGCTGCCAGATCCAGGTCGCCTACGCGATCGGTGTCGCGCATCCGTTCTCGATCCTCGTCGAGACGTTCGGCACCGAGAAGCTCGACGTCGCGCAAATCGAGGCACTCGTCAAGGAGCACTTCGACCTGCGCCCCGCAGCGATCCTGCGCGACCTCGACCTGCGCCGCCCGATCTACCAGAAGACCGCCGCCTACGGCCACTTCGGCCGCGACGACCACGATTTCTCGTGGGAGCGCACCGACAAGGCCGACGCGCTGCGCGCCGCCGCCGGCCTCGCGGTCGCGTCCTCCCCTGCTCGACCCTGATTCGCCGCAGGCGAACCAGGGTCGCGAGTTTCTGCGTCTAGCTCAAGCACTCGGGAATCTGGTTCGGCTGCGCCGAATCAGATTCCGTTCAGTCGCGCTTGACGAAGAGCCCGTCGGCGGCTCGTTCGCCGATCGCCTTCTCGCCGCCGTTGATCGCGACGCGGAACTGGCCCGCGGCCGGCTCGGCCGCGCGCAGCTCGAACGACGTCCCGGGCGTCAAGCCTTCGTCGTAGAACCAGTGCAGGAGATCGCCGTCGTGCTCGGCGAGTCGAATGATCGTCGCCCGGGCGCCGGGCTCGAGGGCCGACAGCGGCTCGAGCTCGCGGTTCTCCGCCTGCTCGAAGTCCGGATCGACCGGCCACCCGTGCGGGCACCGGTCGGGGTAGCCGAGCTTCACCTCGGTCCGGTTGACCATGTCGTCGGTGAACGTGCCGCCGAGCTCGTCGGCGTACACGTGCGCCTCCGCGGCGCGTGTACCCCATGAAATCCGTGAGCAGGCGCTCGATGATCCGGTGCTTGCGGACGACCTTGCGCGCACGCTCCGCGCCGGCCGGGGTGAGGATCGCCTCCTTGTGCTCGCCGCGCTCGACGAGCCCTTCGGCCTCCAGCCGCTTCAGCATCTCGCCCGCCGAGGCGCGGGAGACGCCGAGCATCTCGGCGACGCGCGAGGCGATCGTCTGTGACGATCCCGTCGTGGCCGGCCGGTACTCGCCGATCGGGAACGCGAGGAAGTAGATCGTCTCGAGGTACTCGTCGATTCCGTGACCTGCGGCCATGGTCCGGATCGTAGTGCGGAAACCTCGTGTAAGGTAACCCTTACACCGTTCGCATGAGCACCACGCAGACACTCATCCTCGGCGCGATCGCCGGCTTCACCATCTTCATCGGACTGCCCATGGGCCGCGTCCGCTCCAGCTCACACGAGCTGCGCGCCGCACTGAGCGCGGTCGCGACCGGCATTCTGGTCTTCCTCTTCTGGGACGTGATGTCGCACGGCGTCGAGCCCGTCGAGACCCATCTCGAGGCGCACGACTGGGCGAGCTTCGTCGGCTACGCGACGCTGTTCGCCCTCGGGGTCACGGCCGGGATGATGAGCCTCGTCTACTACGACAGCTGGCTGAAGTCGAAGCGCGCGACCCCGCTGGTCGGCCCTGGCGCCGCTGCCGTCGAGGAGTTCGAGCACCGCTCGTGGTTCGAGTCGCTGACACCCGGCCGCCGGCTCGCGCTGCTGATCGCGACCGGGATCGGCCTGCACAACTTCGGCGAGGGGCTCGCGATCGGCCAGTCGGCCGCAGCGGGCGAGATCTCCCTGGCGCTCGTCCTGATCATCGGCTTCGGCCTCCACAACGCGACGGAGGGCTTCGGCATCGTCGGCCCGATGTCCGGCGAGGCCGAGGTGCCGAGCTGGGGCTTCCTCGCCCTGATGGGCCTGATCGGCGGCGGGCCGACGTTCCTCGGGACGCTGATCGGACAGGCCTGGGTCAGCCCGGCGCTCGAGGTCGTGTTCTTCGCGGTCGCGGGCGGTTCGATCCTCTACGTCGTGATCCAGCTCTTCGAGGTCTGCAAGCGCTTCGCGATGCCGAAGCTCGTGGCGTGGATGCTCCTGCTCGGGCTGTTGCTCGGCTTCGGCACCGACTGGGTGCTCGTGGCCGCCGGGGCCTAGAAATTACCGCCTCCTCGGGCTGCTGGCCCCCCTTGGGGCACTTCCTGCATGCGGTCGGCGTCTTCTTCCACCACCTGGCGGCGGTGCAGTGGCAGTTCCTCGGCCTCGCGATCGCGTGCCATGTCGCCAAGCTGTTCCTACGCGCCGCGGCCTGGTGCACGATCGTCCGCGCGGCGTATCCCGATGACCGGCTGAGGTACCGCACCGCGCTCGGCGCCTACATCGCCGGCGTCGGCGTGAACTCGATCGTGCCGGCCCGCGGCGGAGACGTCGTGAAGATGTACCTCGTCAAGCACCGTTTGCCGGACGCGACCTATGTGACGCTCACTCCGACGTTGCTCGTCGAGACGCTGTTCGACTTCGTCACCTCGGGTGCCCTCATCATCTGGGCGCTCGCGAGCGGGGTGCTGCCGACCCACCAGCTGTACTCGCGGATCCCGACCGTCGACTGGAAGTTCTTCCTGCGCCACGAACGGCCGACCGAGATCGCGCTCGTCGTGCTGCTCGTTGCCCTGGTGATCGGTTTCGTGTGGGCGCGCCGCCGCTACGACGAGTTTCGCGTCCACGTGCGGCAAGGGTTCGCGATCCTCGGCCAGCGCCGCCGCTTCATGTTCGGCGTGATCCTGCCGCAGTCGATCTCCTGGATCTTCCGCATCCTCTCGCTCTTCTTCTTCCTGAAGGCGTTCGGCGTCACCGCGAACGTGCACAACGCGCTGCTCGCACAGGTCGTCGACTCGCTGGCGACGCTCTTCCCGGCCACGCCCGGCGGCGCGGGGACGAAGCAGGGCCTGACCGAGTTCCTGTTCCGAGGGCGCGGTGTCTCGCACACGCTGCTGCTGGCGTTCAGCGTCGGCATGAACATCGTGCTCGTCGTCGTGAACGTCCTGATGGGGCTGATCGCGATCGGGCTGATGGCCAGAACGCTCTCGTTCAAACGTCTGCGTTCGAACGCCCGTACGGAAGAGCAGACGGCGTAGTGCCCTACGCATCGGTGTACCCGCTCGTCACAGCGCGCGCGGTGGCGCGCGAGTTCACGTACGAGGTGCCGGCCGACGTCGCGGTCGGCGCGATCGTCCGCGTGCCGTTCGGCCGCTCGCGCGCGCGCGGGATCGTCGTCTCGCTGCACGACAGCGCGCCCGACGGCGTCGACGCAAGGCCGATCGAGGCGGTGATCGGAGAGATCCCCGCGACGCTCGTCGAGCTCGCGCTGTGGATTGCCGACTACTACGGCTCGACACCGGCGCGCGCGCTCGCCCTGGTCGCGCCGGAGACCCCGAAGCGGCGCAAGGAGCAGGCACCGCCGGCCGAGCGGCAGGGCCTGACCGGGGAGGCCGAGCCGCTGCAGCTCTCCGACTCGCAGAGTCGCGGCGGTCGACCGGATCGTCAACGGCAGCGGCAACTTCCTGCTCTACGGCGTGACGGGATCCGGGAAGACCGAGGTGTACCTGCAGGCGATGCGCGGCGATGCTCGAGCGCGGCTTCGGCGCCGATCGTCCTCGTGCCGGAGATCGCGCTCGCGCCGCAGACCGTCGGCCGGGTGCGCGCCCGCTTCGGCGAGCGCGTGGCGATCCTCCACTCGGCGTCTGACCGACGCCGAGCGCCGTGACGAGCGCGAGCGGATCGCGAGCGGTGAGGCGCGCATCGTCGTCGGCGCGCGCTCGGCGATCTTCGCGCCCATCCGCGGCCTCGGCCTGATCGTCGTCGACGAGGAGCACGACCCGTCCTACAAACAGGACTCCGATCCTCGCTACGACGCACGCACGGTCGCGGCGAAGCGCGCGGCGCTCGAAGGCGCCGTCGCGGTGTTCGGGTCGGCGACGCCGCGGCCGGAGAGCTGGGCGGCGCTCGAGCATCTCGAGCTCGGCGGGCGGATCGGCGCCGATCTGCCGCCGGTGCACGTGATCGACCTGCGGCGCGAAGCGGGCTACCCGCTCTCGGCGCCGCTGCTGCGCGCGCTGCGTGGCGTGGCGGAGCACCGCGGCAAGGCGATCCTGTTGCTCAACCGCCGTGGTGTCGCGCCGGCGCTGCACTGCCGCGCGTGTGGGACGACGATCCGCTGTCCGAACTGCGACGTCTCGCTCGTCCTGCACGGCGACACGTCGCTTCGCTGTCACCACTGCGGCTACGAACGTCAGGCGCCGTCGACCTGCGAGGCGTGCGGCTCGCCGGACATCGCACGGCTCGGGGCCGGGACGCAGAAGCTCGAGCGGGAGCTCGAACGTGAGCTGCCGGAGCTGGAGCTGATCCGGCTCGACGCCGACGCGGTGGCCAAGCCGGAGCAGCTCGCCAAGTTGCTGGCGCGCTTCCGTGATGCCGAGGGCGCCGTGCTGCTCGGCACCCAGATGGTGGCGAAGGGCCATCACTTCGCGGGCGTCGAGCTGGCCGCCGTCGTGGACGCGGACACGGGCCTCGGGCTGCCCGACTTCCGGGCGGAGGAGCGGACCTTCCAGCTGATCACGCAGCTGGCCGGCCGCAGCGGTCGCGACGCGCCCGGCCGGGTGCTCGTGCAGTCGTTCCAGCCCGACGCGCGGCCGATCGTCTACGCGGCGCGCCACGACGTGGGCCGGTTTCTGACGGAGGAGCTCGAGCGGCGGAAGGAGCTCGGCTACCCGCCGTTCGCGCACCTCGTGCGGATCGTCGTCAGCGGCCCCGAGCTCGAACCGGTCGTGCGGGCGCTCGAGGAGCTGAAGGCGGGGATCACCGGCGCCGACCTGCTCGGGCCGGCGGCGCTCCTGCGCCTGCGCGGCAAGCACCGCGCCCAGCTCGTGGCGAAGACGACGCATCCGCGCCGGATCGCGTCGCAGGCTGCGCGGCTCCTCGCCGCGGCCGCCCCGAACATGCGCAAGGCGAAGCTGACCGCGGTCGTCGACGTCGACCCCCAGAGCCTCTAGCTTCGGGACCGCGCCCCTTCGGCCACGACCCTTGGTCTGACCACTTGACATGTCTCGGCAAGGCGTGTCCGTTCGGCACCATGGCAGGGTCGTGAAGCAGCGGCCCGAGGACATCATCGGCGAGTGGGGGATCCGCGACGTGACGCCGCCGTCGCAGGCCGAGCGCCGGCGCCTCGAGGCTGAGCAGGACCTGAACCCGCTCGCCGGGCGGGCGCTGCCGCGCCGCATTCGCCGTTTCCGCGCCGAGCCGGACCGTTACTTCGCCTCGCTCGGGGGGCCGCTCCCGTACATGCAGCGCCTGAAGCAGATCGACGACGAGACCGAACGCCACACGAGGCTCCTTGCGGAGGCCTACGCCGAGCACGCGTCCGACCCGTCCGCCTGGCGGCGAATCGCCGAGCGCTGGAACTTCAGCGAGGTGAACGACCTGATCGACCGTCACAACCGCTGGTATCCGATCGAGGCGCGGCTCGCCATGGACCCTCGAACCCGCGACTACGTGAAGGTCGGCGGCCGGCCGTACCGGCGGGAGCCGCTCGACGTGGCCTGGATCCTCGAGCGCTTCCCCTACACTGCGTCGCCGTGAGCAACCACGACCACGACCACGAGCACGACCACGACGAGCACGACCACGAGCACGCGGCCGAGACCGACGAGGACGCGCGCGCCGAAGCGGAGGCCGAAGCACGCCGCCGCTTCGCGCTGGGGCAGATCCGCCAGTACGGCGATCCGGCGCTGAGGCTCGTCGCGCACGAGGTCGTCGACTTCGACGACGACCTGCGCAGGCTCGTCGAACGCATGACCACGCTCATGCACGAGGCGCAGGGCGTCGGGCTGGCAGCGACCCAGGTCGGGGTGCTCCGCCGTCTCTTCGTCTTCGAGCCCGACGAGGAAGGGCCGCGCGTGATCGTGAACCCCGTGGTCGTCGAGCGCGCGGACGAGACCGACGTCGACGAAGAAGGCTGTCTCTCGCTGCAAGGAGTGCGTGTGCCCATCGAGCGCTCGGTCAAGGTGACGCTCGAGGGCGAAGGACGCAGACGGAAACGACGTCCGCTGGGAGCTCGACGACTACGGCTCTCGCGTCGTACAGCACGAGCTCGACCACCTGGACGGCGTGCTGATCATCGACCGCACCGACGACGAGCACCGCAAAGAGGCGCTCTCGACGTTGCGGCCGCGCGCCGTTCTGAGGTGATGCGCATCGGCGTCGCCGCGACGGCGCCGCTCGGCGCCGACGTGCTCGAACGCCTCGCAGAGACCCAGGACGTCGCCTGGCTGCTCACGCGTCCCGATGCGCCGCGCGGCCGCGGCCGCAAGCTCGCCGCACCGCCCGCGAAGGAGGTGGCGCTGCAACTCGGGATTCCCGTCCACCAGCCCGAGCGGCCGGAGCTGCCGGCCGACGTCGACCGCGTCGTCGTCTGCGCGTACGGCCTCTACATCCCGCCGCGGCTGCTCGAGCGCTCGCTCTGGCTCAACGTTCATCCGTCGCTGCTGCCGCGCTGGCGCGGTGCGGCTCCGGTCGAACGGGCGATCCTCGCCGGCGACGCCGAAACCGGCGTGACGATCCACGAGACGGTCGAGGCGCTCGATGCCGGCCCGATCGCGGCACAGGAGACGTTCCCGCTCGACCGATCTCTACGCGGGCGACGTCTTCGAGCGCGCGGCGGAGATCGCCGCGCGCCTGCTCGAGCAGGTGATCGATTCGCCGTCATTCGCCCCGCAATCGGAGGACGGCGCGATCTACGCGGAGAAGATCGCGCCCGCCGATCGCGAGCTCAACCTCGACGACGCGCTCGACTCGTGGCGTCGCGTGCGTGCGCTCTCGCCTCACATCGGCGCCTGGACACAGCTGCAGGGTCGGCGCGTGACGATCTGGCGGGCGCGGCTCGACGACGGCGTCTTCGTGCCCGAGCTCGTGCAGCCGGAGGGTCGCGGCAAGATGAGCTACGACGAGTTCTTGCGCGGGGCGAGGTGATCGCTCCGGCGCGCAAGGCTGCGTACGACGTCGTGCGCCGCGTCTTCGAGGAAGAGGCTTACGCAGACCGGGCCCTCACCTCCGCCGTCGACGGCTTCGACGCCCGCGACCGGGCGCTCGCGCAGCGGCTCGCCTACGGGACGGTGCAGATGGCACGGACGCTCGACTTCGGGATCGAGCAGCTCGGCAAGCGGCCGGTGCGCAAGCTCGACCCGCCGGTGCGGGCGGCTCTGCGGCTCGGCGCGTACCAGCTCGCGTTCACCGATCAGGCCGACCATGCCGTCGTCGACGACACCGTCGAGCTCGTGCGTGCGGCGCGTCTCGAGCGCGCAGTTCCCTTCACGAACGCCGTCATGCGGAAGCTCGCGCACGGCCTCCAGGGCCTCGTCGCCTCGCTGCCGGAAGGTCCCGTGAAGTACTCGTACCCCGACTGGATCGCCGAGATCTGGACACGCGATCTCGGCCGGGAGGTCGCGCTCGACCTGATGCGGGCGCAGAACGAGCCGCCGGGGCTCGAGGTCCGCTCCGCCGAGCCGGTCGGCGAGGCCGACCGACGTGCCGGGCGCGTACGTCGTCGACACCGTGGACATCGAGCGCATGCGGCCGATGAGCCGCGCGTCACAGCTCGCCGCTCTGGTCGTCGGCTCGCAGCCTGGCGAGCGCATCCTCGACCTGTGCGCGGCGCCGGGCGGGAAGTCGATGATGCTCGCCGGCGAGGTGACCGCGGTCGAGGTGCACCCCGGTCGTGCGCAGGCGATGGCGAAGAACGTGGGGCCGAACGTCCGCGTGGTCACTGCCGACGCCCGCGAGCTCGACGAGAGCGGCTTCGACCGGACGCTGGTCGACGCGCCGTGCTCGGGGCTCGGCGTGCTCGCGCGGCGTCCGGATCTCCGTTGGCGCGCCCAGCCGTTGCCGGAGCTCCAGCTCGAGCTCCTCCAGGCGGCGGCGACGCGCACGAGGCCCGGCGGAACGATCGTCTACTCGGTGTGCACGATGAACGCGGACGAGAACGAGGCGGTCGTCGACGCCTCGGGGCTCGAGCCGCTTCCGCTCGGCGCCGAGTGGCCCCGGTACGCGCACCCGAAACGACCCGAGTTCCTCCTGACGCTGCCGAGCCGCGACCGGACGAGCGGGTTCTTCATCGCGCGGTTGAAGTCGTAGGATCGCGAGCGTGGCCTGGCAGGACTGGATCCGGACGATCGAGGTCGAGCCGTCGCTCTACGGCGCGGACTTCGCACAGCTCGGCGCCCAGATCGAGGAGCTGCTGCGCGCGGAGTGCCGCATCTTCCATTTCGACGTCGGTGACGGGCACTTCGTCGAGCCGGTCACGATGGGCCCGATCGTGCTCAAGTCGATCTCGCCGCTGATCCATCGCCAAGGGGGCGCGATCGACGTGCACCTGATGGTCGACCAGCCCGTCAAGTACTTCGAGCCGGTGGCCGCAGCGGGCGGTGACAGCGTCACCTTTCACTACGAGGCCGTTGCCGACGTGGCCGCCACGATCCGCGCCGCGCGCGAGCATGGGCTCCAGGCCGGGGTCGCCTTCAACCCGGAGAGCGAGCCGGAGGACGTCGCAGCGGTGAGCGGCGACGCAGACATCGTGCTCTGCATGGGGATCCATCCGGGCTATTCGGGGCAGCAGTTCATCGAGTCGACCTACGACCGTGTGCGCCGGCTGCGGCTCGCGCTCGCGAACACGATTCACATCCAGGTCGACGGCGGCGTGGGCGAAGAGAACATCGAGCGGATCCGTGACTGTGGTGCGACGCTGCTCGTCGCAGCGACGGCGATCTTCGGCCGGGATGACATCGCCGGTGCATACCGGCAGCTGGTCAGTTCACTCGCGTGAGCCTCGACGCTGCGATCGAGCTGGCCCGGCGCGCGCAGCACCGGGCGTATCCGAAGCCGACCGTCGGCGCCGTCGTCGTGCGAGACGGCGAAACCGTCGGCGAGGGTGCGACGGAAGCTGCCGGGCGCCACGCCGAGATCGTCGCTCTCCAGGCGGCGGGTGAGCGCGCGCGGGGCGCGACGTTGTACGTGACGCTCGAGCCGTGCGCGCACCACGGTACGACGCCGCCGTGCGCCGACGCGATCATCGCCGCCGGCATCGCCCGCGTCGTCTTCGGGGCGACCGACCCCAATCCGGAGGCGGCGGGCGGGGCGGAGCGGCTGCGCGCCGCGGGTGTCGAGGTCGAGGACGCCGGGTCGTGGGAGTCGCGCGCCCTGGACGAGGCGTGGCGCACCTGGGTCTCGCTCGGACGGCCGTTCGTGATCTACAAGGCGGCGATGACCCTGGACGGCAGCCTCACCGTCCCGGGTGAGCGCTGGGTGAGCGGTGAGGAGAGCCGGCACCTCGTCCACGAACTTCGCGCGCAGGTCGACGCGGTCGCCGTCGGCGGCGGTACGGCCCGAGCCGACCGGCCGCGACTCGACGCGCGCGACGTCTCAACGCCGCGCGGCCAGCCGCGCCGACTCGTCTTCTCACAGGGCCCCCTGCCCGACGGCCTCGAGCTCGAGCGTCGCAGCGGCACGCTCGAAGACGAGCTGAAGGCGCTCGCCGGCGAAGGCGTCCAGTCACTCCTCCTCGAAGGTGGTCCGACGCTCGCCGCGGCGTTCCTCGAGGCCGATCTCGTCGACAAGCTCCTGGTCTTCGTCGCTCCGACGCTCGCGGGCGAGGGGCCGCGACTGGTCGCTTCGCTACCCTCCTCGCGCACGCTGTCGCAGCTCTCCGCCAGGCGGATCGGCGGCGACGTGCTCCTCGAGGCGTATGTCCACCAAACCTGACTCACAGCGCGCGGACGACCAGCTCGTCATGCATCTGAGCCACTGGCTGACGCGCCAGCTCGGGAACGACGAGCTGCGCCGGAAGATCGAGGAGATCGGGACCGATGAGCTTGCTCCCGGCTGCCGCGTCGCCGTCAACGAGCTGCTCGCCGAGCTCGCGACCGCCGTCCCCGGCGAGCGCGCGCAGCTCGAGGTGCTCGTGCGCGAGACGGTCGAGACGCTCGTCTACGGGGATTAGGCGTGTTCACCGGGTTGATTCGCGAGGTCGGGACCGTCGTCTCGCGCGAGGGTGGGGAAGACGGTGTTCGGCTGACGATCGACGCCCCGGCGACTGCCGTAGCCGCGCAGCTCGGCGACTCGATCGCGATCGACGGTGTCTGTCTGACCGTCGTCGCCACCGCCGGCCACACCTTGGCGTTCGACGCCGTGCCGGAGACGCTCGACCGCTCCAGCCTCGCAACCCTCGACCAAGGGTCGAGAGTCAACCTGGAGCCGGCGCTGCGCGTCGGCGAGCCGCTCGGCGGCCACTACGTCCAGGGGCACGTGGACGGTGTCGGCAGCGTGCGCTCCGTCGAGCCCGAAGGCGACGGCAAGCGGATCTGGTTCGACGCACCGCCGGAGGTGCTCCGTTATGTCGTCGAGAAGGGGTCGATCGCCGTCCAGGGAACGAGCCTGACCGTTGCGGCAGTCGACGCGGCCGGCTTCTCCGTCGCGTTGATCCCGCACACGCTGAGCGCGACGACGCTCGGCGTGCTCGCGGCGGGAGACCGCGTCAATCTCGAGACCGACGTGCTCGCCAAGTACGTCGAGAAGCTGCTCCCCCGCTAGCCTTCGAGGATGGCCGTGACCACGCCCTTCGCGACGATCGAGGAAGCGATCGAGGACATCCGCGAAGGCCGGATGGTCGTCGTCGTCGACGATCCCGACCGCGAGAACGAGGGCGACCTGACGATTGCGGCCCAGTTCGCGACGCCCGAGGCGATCAACTTCATGGCGACTCACGCGCGCGGGCTGATCTGTCTGTGTCTCACCGAGGAGCGCGCCGACCATCTGGGCCTGCGCCCGATGACCGACCACAACGAGGCGCCCCTCGGCACCGCCTTCACTGTCAGCGTCGAAGCGCGGCAAGGCGTCACCACCGGCATCTCCGCCGCGGATCGCAGCCGCACGATCCAGGTCGCGATCCATTCCGACTCGACCGCGCACGACCTGGTGCAGCCCGGGCACGTCTTCCCGTTGCGCGCGAAGCCGGGCGGCGTCCTCGAGCGCATCGGGCAGACGGAGGCTGCGGTCGACCTCGCGCGGCTCGCCGGGCTCGACCCGTCCGGGGTCGTGTGCGAGATCATGAACGACGACGGGACGATGGCCCGGGTGCCGGACCTCGCTCCGTACTGCGAGCGCCACGGTCTCAAGATGGTCACCGTCGCGGACCTCGTCGAGTACCGGCGCCGCCACGAGAAGCTGGTCGAGCGCGGGGCGTCCGTGCAGCTGCCGACCGAGTTCGGCGAGTTCACGGCGATCGCGTTTCGCGAGAAGCTGACCGGCAAGATCCACGTCGCGCTCGTGAAGGGCGAGCTCGACGGGGCGGAGAACGTGCTCGTGCGAGTGCACTCCGAATGCCTCACCGGTGACGTCTTCCATTCGTTGCGCTGCGATTGCGGCGAGCAGCTCGAGCAGGCGCTGGCCCAGATCGAAGAAGCGGGCCGCGGCGTGCTGCTCTACATGGCGCAGGAAGGACGGGGGATCGGTCTCCTGAACAAGCTGCGCGCGTACGAGCTGCAGGAGCGGGGGCTGGACACCGTCGAGGCGAACCTGGAGCTCGGCTTCCCCGCGGACGCGCGCGACTACGGGATCGGCAACCAGATCCTGGCCGACCTCGGGCTGACGACCATCCGCATCCTCACGAACAATCCGAAGAAGCTGACCGGGATCGACGGCTTCGGGCTGACCGTCGTCGAGCAGGTGCCGATCGAGGTCGCACCGCACAGTGAGAACGAGCGGTATCTGCTGACGAAGCGGGATAAGCTCGGTCATCGCCTGCACCATCAGGACCTGAAGAACCTCGAATACGAACCGGAGGCCGAGTGAGCGAGATCGACGACCAGCCCAAGGACGAGACGACGCCGGCTCCGCCTCCGGTCGAGGAGCCTGCGGTCGGCGAGGACACGGATCCGAGCGGGGAGTCGGTCGAGGACGACGGAGCGGACGGCAACGGGACGGGCGGCGACCCGTTCGAGGGCTGGCCCGCCGCGGAGTCTGCGGGCGACATCGAAGACGCGCCGCAGGACGGCGCGAGTGTCGAGCACGTGCGCGGGGAGGTCGACGTTCCCGACGGCTACACCGTGCTCGAGGGGACGCCGCGCGGGACCCACCGGTCGGTCGGCGTGGTCGTCTCCCGGTTCAACGGAGGCGTCACGAACAAGCTGCTCCAGAACGCGTTGGAGGCGCTCGTCGAGGCAGGTGTCTCCCAGGACGCGATCACCGTCATGCCGGTGCCCGGCGCCTTCGAGCTGCCGCTGGCAGCGATGGCGCTCGCGAAGACGCGCAGGTACGCGTGCATCGTCGCGCTCGGAGCGATCGTGCGCGGCGAGACCCCGCATTTCGACTATGTCGCCTCGGAATGTGCGTCCGGGCTGCAACTGGCCGGGATCGAGACCGGCGTCCCCGTCTCGTTCGGCGTCCTCACCGTCGACACCGTCGAGCAGGCCGAGGCGCGGATCCACAAGGCGGGCGAGGCGGTCCGCTCAGCGCTCGAGATGGCCGACCTCTTCGCCCGGCTCCGGGCGAGCGCCAAGCAGTAGCGGCTCAACCGCTACACTGCCGACCGCGATGAGCAAGATCTGCGCAATTTGTGGCAAGAAGCCGGGGTTCGGCAACCACCGGTCGCACTCCATGGTCGCGACCAAGCGCCGCTTCGATCCGAACCTCCAGAGGGTTCGCATCCTGCTCAAGGGCTCGCCGACGCGTGCCTACGTGTGCACCCGCTGCCTCAAGGGCGGCAAGGTCACCAAAGCGATCTGACGGGCTAGCCGGCGCGCGCTCTGAGCGCGGCCCGCAGTTCGGCCAGTCGCCCCGGACGCACTTCGGGCGCCGCGTCGAGTGCGGCGAGCAGGACCGGTTCGTCCTCGGGCTCGGCCGCGAACTCCTGGGGGTACGGCCCTCCGCGTGCGGTGAGGATCCTGTTGACGAGCTCTGTCTGGCCACCGAGGCTTTCGAGTCGCCGGATCAGATCGTTCCCCTGCCTGAGCCGGAGCGGAATTCCCTCCGGTGCAGCGCGCAGCCGCATGATCACGAACGGCGGGTCGTCGCCTGGTACGAGCACCGTGTCCGAGCTTCGCACAGGATCTGCGGGGAGGTCAACGAGCAACCTTCGAGCCCGCGTTTCGGGTCTAATCCGCTGCCGTGGCGGACGACCTTTCCCTAGACCTGGAGCACGGCCGGCTCACGATCACCCGTGAGGCGGTGGCGGAGATCGTCGCTGAGCGGACGCTCGGTTGCTACGGCGTCGTCGGCCTGTCGGCCGGCACTCGGGTGGGTCGCATCTTTCGCCGCGAGGGGATCAGCATCGACGGCGATGCGCGTGCGCTCCGGATCCAGCTGCACATCGTCGTCGCGCACGGTCTGAACCTCGCGGAGGTGGCGTCGACCGTACGGTCACAGGTCGCGTACGAGGTCGAGCGCCTGACCGGGCTGAAGGTCGCCGCGGTCGAGGTCGTCATCGAGCGCGTCAGGCAGAGCGCATGAGGGAGCGTGTGCGTGAGCTGGTCGGAGGGGCGTTGGCGGCGATCGAGGCGAACCGGCGCCGGATCGACGACCTCAACGTCTATCCGGTCCCCGACGGGGACACGGGGACGAACCTGACGCTGACGGTGCGCGCGATCGACGAGGCGCTGCACAAGGACGGCCCCGATGATCGGGCCGGCCTGGCCAAGGAGGTGTCACGCGCGGCGCTGATGGGTGCGCGCGGGAACTCCGGTGTGATCCTCTCCCAGATCGTACGGGGTGCGACCGAGTCGCTGGCCGAGAGCGACGACCTTGCCCGCGCATTCCGCTCGGCGAGCGACGCCGCGTACCGCGCCGTGAAGAAGCCGGTCGAGGGAACGATGTTGACGGCAATTCGCTCGATGGCCGATGCGGCCGAGCACGGCGCCGAGCTCGCAGGGATCATCGCTCGCGGCGACGACACCGTGGCGCAGACGCGCGACATGCTGCCGGTACTGAAGGAGGCGGGTGTCGTCGATGCCGGCGCTGCGGGCCTCGTCGAGATCGTGCGTGGGATTCAGGCTGCGATCACCGGTGAAGCACTGGCGCCGCCGCCCGAGCCCGAGGAGGATTTCGGGCTCGAGGCGATCCACCAGGAACTGTCGCGCTACCGCTACTGCACTGTGTTCGTCGTCGAAGGTGAGGGGCTCGATGCCGACAAGCTCGAGTCCGAGCTCGAGCAGCTCGGTGACTCGCTGCTCGTCGTCGGCGACAGCAGTGCGCTCAAGGTGCACGTGCACACCGACGACCCGGGCCGCGCCCTCTCCCTCGGCGTTGCACGCGGTGCAATCGGTGGAGTCGAGATCGCGAACATGCACACGCAGACCCAGCAGCGCGAGGAGCGCCTCCTGCATTCCGTCCCCGATCAGGCCGCGACTGCCGTGGTCGCCGTCTCGTCCGGCGCCGGCAATCGCGCCCTGTTCGAGAGCTTCGGGGCCGTCGTCGTCGACGGCGGGAAGACGATGAACCCGTCGACCGCCGATCTCGTGGCGGCGATCGAGCAGGCGCCGGGTCGGGAAGTGATCGTCCTGCCGGACAACGGAAACGTGATCCTCGCTTCGGAGCAGGCAGCCGAGAATGCGACGAAGGTCGTGCGCGTCGTTCCGACCCGTTCGCTGCAGGCCGGGCTCGCGGCGCTCGTCGCGTTCGACCCCTCGCAGCACGCAGAGGAGAACGTGGCGGCGATGCAGGAGGCGTCCGAGGCGGTGGCAACCGGCGCGGTCACGATTGCCTCGCGTGACGTTCAGTTGAACGGCGTCGCGGTGCAGAAGGGCAGGTGGCTCGGTCTCGCCGACGGTGAGCCGGTTGTCGGGGGCGACACGTTCGACGAGGTCGCAGGGGCCGTGCTGGAGCGGCTGCTGCGCGAGCCCCGCAGCATCGTCACGCTCCTGACCGGTGAGAGCCCGCCGTCGCTCGATGGGCTGCTGGCGCGGATCGCGAGCGAGCATCCCCGACGTCGAGCTCGACGTGCACGAGGGTGGCCAGCCGCACTATCCGCTTCTGCTGGCGGCTGAATGACGCCGGTTCGCGTGGTGATCGTCGAGGACAACGAGACGTTCCGTCAGACACTCGAGCTGCTGTTCGGGTTTCGTGACGAGATCGAGGTCGTGGCCAGCGTGGCGACCGGCGATGAGGCGCCGCCCGTCGTTCGGGCGCTGCGCCCGGACGTCGTCCTGATGGACTACCGGATGCCGGGCCTGAACGGCGCCGAGGCGACCAGGCTGGTGCTGGAGGCCGATCCGACGACTCGCGTCGTCTGTTTGAGCGCCTCGGTGACCGCCGAGGAGATCGCAGAGGTCCAGCAGGCCGGGGCGGCGGCGGTGGTGACGAAGGACGAGGACTTCGACCGGCTCGTGGCGATCGTGTGCGAGGCTGCGCACGAGTGAAGCTCACCGTCGACAACACAGCGGTCGTGCTCGACTCGACCGCCGACTTCCCGGACGCACCGACGCGCTTCCCGAACTTCCGAATCGTGCCGCTGTACGTGCGCTTCGGTGACGAGAGCTTCAGGGACTACGTCGACATCACGGCCGACCGCTTCTACGAGCGATTGCAGACCGATCCCGAGCTGCCGACCACATCGCAGCCGACGCCGGGTGACTTCCTGGCCACGTTCGAGGAGCTCGCAGGACGGTATGAGCGCATCCTGTCGATCCAGATCGCATCGTCGCTCTCCGGCACGTTTGCGAGCGCCCAGGCGGCTGCGGAGATGCTCGGCGGAGAAGCAGTGCGGGTGATCGATTCGCGAACCGTCTCGGCGGCACTCGGGATGCTCGGGATCGGCGTGCAGCGGCGGCTCGACCGCGGCACGACCGACGAGGAGGTGGACGCGTACATCGCGGACTATCAGCGCGGGCATCAGCTGCTGTTCACGGTCAACACGCTCGAATACCTCGCCCGCGGCGGTCGTATCGGCCGGGCGGCGGCGTTCGCCGGCAATCTCCTCAACGTGAAGCCGATCCTCACGATCCGCGACGGTGAGGTGATCCCGCTCAAGCGCGTGCGGGGCAACGCGAAGGCATTCGCCGAGTTCCGGACGCTGTTCGATTCCTCCTCGACCAATTCGCCGAACCTGAAGGTCGGGATCGCGCATGCCGCGGCTCCGGAGCGCCTCCAGGCCCTGCGCGAGCTCGTCGAGCACCTGCGCCCCGACGCCGAGATCGAGATCGCGACGTCGCTCGGCCCGGTCGTTGGCACGCACGCCGGCCCGGGGACGGTCGGCTTCTTCTGGTACGAGGACTTCTAAGAATCGGTGAAATCGCCGAGGTCGTTGCCGCTCGTGCTGTAACGATGCGCGCATGAACATCCTGCTCGTCGAAGATGACGATTCCATCGCCGTTCCCCTGGCCGACGGGCTTCGCCGCGAGGGATTCGAGGTCGTGCGCGTGGCCTCCGCTGCAGACGCACTTGCCGCCGGGCCGTCCGACATCGTTCTGCTCGACCTGCGCCTGCCGGACATGGACGGTCTCGAGGTCTGCCGGGAGCTGCGTGCGAGGTCGGCGGTCCCGATCATCGTCGTGTCGGCTCGCGGCGAGGAGGTCGACCGCGTGATCGGCCTCGAGCTCGGGGCCGACGACTACGTCGTGAAGCCGTTCGGGATCCGCGAGCTCGTCGCTCGCATCCGCGCCGTCGCGCGCCGTAGCGCAGCAGTGCAGGACGGGAGCGAACGGATCGACGTCGGCCGAATCAGCATCGATCTCCGGGGCCACCGCGCGATGGTCGACGGGAGCGAGGTGCAGCTGACCGGTCGGGAGTTCGATCTGTTGACCGTGCTGGCACGGAACGCCGGAGCCGTCGTCGACCGCGAGCGGATTCTTCGCGAGGTGTGGCATACCACGTGGTACGGCTCGTCGAAGACGGTCGATGTGCACGTGGCCGCGTTGCGCCGCAAGCTCGGCGATCCGAGCTTGATCGAGACCGTCCGCGGCGTCGGCCTCCGGCTGTCCACGTGACCTGGCGGCTGCTCGCGAGCTATCTCGCGCTGACGGTCGTGGTGCTGATCGCGCTGGAGGTCCCGCTGGCGATCGTCTACGACCGCAACGAGCGCCAGGATCTGACGTCGAAGGTGCAGCGCGATGCATTCGCCGCAGCGTCGCTCGCCGAGGATGCGCTGCAGTCGGGCGACCACTCGCCGGCGCTCCAACGCAGCGTGAAGAACTACGAGGCCCAGACCGGTGGCCGGGTCGTCGTCGTCGACAGAAAGGGCGAGACGCTCGCCGACTCGAGCAGCCAGGCACCGATGCGCGGCAGGACGTTCGCGAAGCAGGCGGAGATCGTGTCCGCGTTGCAGGGCCAGACGGTCAGCGGCATTCGCTCGTCGGGGGGCGAGTCGCACGTTCTCTACGTGGCGATTCCGGTCAAATCGGCAGGTGTCGTGTTCGGAGCGGTGCGCATTACGTATCCGACCTCCGTGGTCGATCGCCGGATCGACCGCTATCGGGTCGCCCTCGTCGCGGTCGCGCTCGTCGTGCTCGGCGTCGCGGCTCTCGTCGGTCTCCTGCTCGCGCGTTCGATCGCGCGGCCGCTGCGGCGGCTCGAGAACGTGGCGGCTCGGGTCGGCTCCGGCGAACTGACGGCGCGCGCCGACGAACACGATGGCCCCTCCGACGTGCGGCGGCTCGCCGGTGAGTTCAACCGAACCACTGACAAGCTCGCTGCACTTCTGAAGTCTCAGGAGCAATTCGTCGCCGATGCTTCGCACGAGCTGCGCACGCCTCTGACGGCGCTGCGACTTCGGATCGAGAACGGCGAGACCGAGGAGGCGTTGTACGAGGTCGAGCGCCTGGCGGGCCTCGTCGATGAGCTCCTCGAGCTCGCGCGCGCGGACGCCGCGGGCGGGGCGCAGGGCGATCTGCAGCTCGGGGACGTGGTCGACCGGCGGGTCGAGCTGTGGTCGGCTCTCGCAGAAGAGCGGGGTGTGGCTCTCGAGGCGCATGGAGACGGCGCGGTCGTGCGGGCGGGCGAGAGTCGCGTCGAGCAGGTGCTCGACAATCTGCTCTCGAACGCGTTGGACGCGTCGCCGCATGGGGCGACGATCGTCGTCTCCGTCGACGAAGGGCTGCTGCACGTGATCGACGAAGGAGCAGGGCTTGCGCCCGACCAGCGCGAGCGCGCGTTCGACCGCTTCTGGCGCGCCTCCACCGAGCCTGGCTCGGGACTCGGGCTGTCGATCGCGAAGCGGCTCATCGAGCTGGACGGCGGGACGATCGAGCTGCGGGCCGCCGCGACGGGCGGGATCGACGCAGTCGTGCGCTATCCGTCCCGCCGCGGCTGAGTCGCATCGTCCGGTCCGGGTCCTATGCTGCACTCAGGTGGCGACAATGACCCGAATGCACGCGGGTTTCACAGGTGTGGTCCAGCACGAGTGGCCGCGGCCACGCGGGTGGGCGCCGCCGCAACGACTCGACGCGCTCGACGTCACGACGTTGCCCGGGGTCGGCGCGACGCTCGCGAAGCGCTTGCGAACGTTCGGCATCCAGTCGGTGCGCGACCTGCTCTTTCACGCTCCCCGCCGTTATGAGAGCGCGGTCGACCAGGTCCCGATCGCGAAGCTCGGGCTCGCCGAGGGCGAAGTCGCGATCGAGGGTCGAATAGTCAGCGCTCGCGCGCGGCCCTTACGAGGCAGAAGGACGCTCGTCACCGCGATCGTTCGCGACGACAGCGGGGGACAGGTCAGCGCCTCGTTCTTCAACCAGCCGTGGCTCGCCGAGAAGCTGGTTGCGGGGACGAGCCTGCGACTACGCGGCAAGCTCGGCCGCTACGGCTTCGACGTGAAGAGCTATGACATCGGCGAGGCGCGCCGGACGGCCGACTACGCGCCCGTCTATCCGGCCAGCGAGCAGATCCCTTCCACCAGACTGCGCGAGCTCGTCCGGACAGCGCTCGCGCACGACGCGCGGAGCTTTCCCGATCCGCTGCCGGCGGAGCTCGAGCTGGCCCTGCGCCGGGACGCGCTCGCCGCGATCCATTTCCCCGTCGACGACCACCAGGCCGAGCAGGCTCGGCGGCGTCTTGCGCTCGACGAGCTCGTGACGCTCCAGCTGATCGTGGCGCGCCTGCGCGACACCGACGCCGTGGCGCCCTCCCTGGCGCAGCCGGGCGAGCTGATCGCCCGTTACCGCGGGGTGCTGCCGTTCGAGCTGACCCAGCATCAGGAGCGCGCCATCACCGAGATCGATCTCGATCTGGCCCAGACGGCGCCGATGCAGCGCCTGCTCCAGGGCGACGTGGGCTCCGGCAAGACCGTCGTCGCCCTGTATGCGCTTTCTGCGGGCCGTGGAGACGAGCCGGCAGGGCGCGCTGATGGCGCCGACGGAGACGCTCGCCGAGCAGCACTTCCTGACGCTGGAACCGCTCTGCGCGCAGCTCGGGGTGCGGTGCGTGCTGCTCACCGGTTCGGTCGGCTCGAGGAAGATCCGGGACGAGATCGCGAACGGCGTCGCGCAGATCGCGGTCGGCACACATGCGCTGATCCAGCGCGACGTCGAGTTCGCCGATCTCGCCGTCGCGGTCGTCGACGAGCAGCATCGGTTCGGCGTCGAGCAGCGAACCGCACTCGCCGAGAACCGCTCGACGCACGTGCTGCACATGACGGCGACTCCGATCCCGCGCACGCTCGCATTGACGATCTACGGCGACCTGGCGGTGAGCGAGATCGCGAAGCCCCCGGCGAATCGCAAGCCGATCATCACCGCGCGCGTCGGGGCGGAGCGCTCCAGTGAGGCCTACACGCGCCTGCGCGTCCACCTCGACGCGGGTCGGCAGGCGTACGTCGTCTGTCCGCTGATCGAACTGTCGGAGACCCGGCTCGCGCGGGCCGCCGAGGCGGAGGCCGAGCGGCTGCAGCGTGCCGAGCTGCACGGCTACCGCGTCGGTCTCCTGCACGGCAAGCTGAGGACGGCCGAACGCCGCGAGGTGATGCGCCGGTTCAAGGACCACGAGCTCGATGTGCTGGTCGCGACGACCGTGATCGAGGTCGGCGTCGACGTCCCCAACGCGACGATCATGATCGTGCAGGAGGCCGACCGCTTCGGGCTCGCGCAGCTGCACCAGTTGCGCGGCCGTGTCGGCCGGGGCGGCGACCAGAGCTATTGCCTCCTCATCTCGCGCCCGGCCGAGGAGATCACCGAGACCGCGGAGCGGCGCTTGCAGGCGCTGGTCGACACGACCGACGGGTTCGAGCTCGCCGAGGTCGATCTCGACCTGCGCCGGGAGGGCCAGTTGCTCGGTACTCGGCAGTCCGGCTGGAGCGACCTGCAGTTCACGAAGCTGCGGCCCGACCGCGACCTGATCGAACAGGCCCGCGAGATCGCCGGCGACCTGCGCGGTGAGGACGGCCCCTGGCAGGACGAGGCCGACAGAATGTCCGGGGATGCGGATCATCGCGGGCTCGCATAGAGGTCACCGGATCGCCGCTCCGACCGGGCGCGACACTCGCCCGACCTCGGACCGCGTCCGGGAGAACGCGTTCAACCTGATCGGACCGGTGGACGACGCGGACGTGCTCGACCTGTTCGCGGGCTCCGGGGCGCTCGGGCTCGAGGCGCTCTCGCGCGGCGCCGCAAGTGCGACCTTCGTCGAGTCCGACCGCGAGGCGTGCCGCACGATCAACGCGAACCTGGACAAGCTGAAGCTGCGTGGCACCGTCCTCTGCCAGGACGCGATGCGCGCCCTGGCTCGCGAACGCCGTCGCTACGACCTCGTCCTCTGCGACCCGCCCTACGACTACGACCACGGGAAGCTCGCGCCGCATCTGCCAGGCCTCCTGACCGAGGACGGCGTGCTCGTCTACGAGACGTCCGGCCGCGCAGATCCGCCGGAGCTGCCGGGCCTCGAGGTGCGCACGACCCGCAAGTACGGCTCCGCACGCCTTACCCTGTACGAGACGTGATCACCGCCATCTACCCCGGCACCTACGACCCCGTGACGAACGGGCACGTCGACGTGATCACGCGCGCGGCGCGGATCTTCGACCGGGTCGTCGTCGGCGTGGTGGGGAATCCGCACCACAAGACCCCGATGTTCTCGGTGCCGGAACGTGTTGGGTTTCTGAAGGAGGCGCTCACGGGCGTGGTCGAGAACGTCGAGGTGGCGGAGTTCAGCGAGCTCGTCGTCGACTTCGCGCGGCGCTGGGACGCGAAGGCGATCGTCAAGGGCCTCCGGGTCGTCTCGGACTTCGAGTGGGAGTTCCAGATGAACCAGCTGAACCGGCACCTGGCCCCCGATATCGAGACCGTCTACGTGATGGCGAGCGCCCAGGTCAGCTTCGTTTCCTCGAGCGGTGTGAAGGAGATCGCGTCCTTCGGCGGAAATGTCGAAGAGCTGGTTCCAAAGGCCGTCGCCGCACGGCTGAAGGCGATGTTCCCGAACGGCCGCGGCGGCGCCCCACTATCCGACCAGGAGTAGACTGGAATTCCATGGATGTCCTCGTTCTGATCGACAAGCTCGACGACCTGGTGCACAACGCCAAGGCCGTGCCGCTCACCGACCAGGTGCGCATCGACCGCGAGGAGATCTACGACATCCTCGACCAGATGCGCGCCACGATCCCGGAAGAGATCAAGCAGGCCCGGTGGATCGTCAAGGAGCGCCAGGAGATGCTGGCCGAGGCCAAGCGCGAGCAGGATCGCCTGCTCCAGGAGGCCCGTGAGCAGGCCGTGCGCGAGGCGTCGCAGACCGAGATCGTCAAGCTGGCCGAACGGCAGGCGCAGGAGATCATCGACGAGGCCCGGCGCTCCGCGCGCGAGATGCGGCTCGAGATGGAGGACTGGGCCGACGGCATGCTCGCCACGCTGGAGACGAACCTCGACAAGTTCCTCGTCGCAGTGCGGCGTGGCCGCGAGCGGCTGCATGAGCGCTCGCAGGAGTCGGTCGTCGCCGGGATCGGCCCGGTCGACCTCTCCGACAACGGCTCGAACTACTAGACCTCGGGCTTAGAGCTCCGGCTTCGCCCCGCCGGTCTGCCAGTGCCCGAACGGCGCGTACGCCTCGCGCGGGAGTTCGTCTCCTCGCTCGACCGCCGGCGCCGCGCTCGAGCGCGACCTCCGAACGGGGTACGTGATCCCGCCCTCGTCCTCTCGATCCGGTTGCCCAGCATCAGGAGCACGCACGGCGAGTCGCCCAGCCCCGACGAAGACGTGGCGCGTGCCCGGCGGGGCAGTGGAAGAAGTCGAACTGCCGCAGTCTGCCGCTCCTCCTCCTCGACGATCGCGACGCACTCGCCCGAGACGACGAAGAAGTCCTCCTGAGGCCCTCGGCGTGGTACATGCCGTTCGGCTTCCCAGGCTCGAGCACGGCAAGCGTGTAGCCCATCTCGCCGAACATCTGCCGGTTCGAGGCCGTCGCGCGCGGCCGCCGCGAGTCGGCCGTCGGTCTCGAACTTGCAGCGGAAGCCGAAGGAGTCGTCTGGCGAGCCAGGCCGCATCCCGCGCATTGACGACGAACCAGCCCTCCGTGACCGGGGCCAGACCGTTCCCGACCTGCTCGAGCCGCGCCTCCTCGGTCACCCTCGGGACGATACCCTCGTCCTATGACGAGCTTCAGTCTCAGGCAGGTGAAGCTCCGTCCGGGGGAGCAGTACCGTGACGAGCTCGAGGTCGAGCTGTCCGCCTTCGATTTCGGCGGCCAGCGCTACCTCCCCGTGCCGGACAAGGTCCCGGCGCAGTTCGAGATCACGCGTGCAACCACCGGGACGGTCTTCACTCTCGCCTTCACCGCCCGCCTGTACGGGCCTTGCTACCGCTGCCTCGGCGACGCCGTCCTCGAGCTGCCGATCCGGGCGCGCGAGTACCAGGACGAAGCGCCCGAGGACGACGAGATGCGGACCGAGTACGTCGAGGGCAACAACATCGACCTCTCGGCCTGGGCTCGTGACGCGATCGCCCTCGCATTGCCCGAGCAGATCGTGTGCCGGGACGACTGTGCGGGTCTCTGCGCCGAATGCGGCAAGAACCTGAACGACGAGCCGCACACGCACGAGGAGCAGCACAGCGACCCGCGCTGGGCCGCGCTGGAAGCCCTCCGCGACGACTCCTGACCTGTCGGTTCGGGACATGTCCTGGGGACAGTCCCCGGGACATGTCTCTTTCGTCCACTGTTCCAGGCCGCGCTTGGCCGCGCTCGGCAGCACTCGGCGACGATCATGAAACTGTCCGTTTCGGACGTGTCCTGGGGACAGTCCCCGGGACATGCCTCGAACGGACTAGTTCACCGAAGGCGAGCGGCGCTCCATCAGCACCACGTCGCTCCACTCGCCGCGCTTGCGGGCGAGCTTCTCGCGGACGCCGACGTACCGGAACCCGCAGGCGGCGTGGAGCGCGATCGAGGCTTCATTCGCGGCCAGGATGCTGGCCTGGATCGTCCAGATCCGCGCGGCGTCAGCCCCTTCGCAGAGCCGGCCGAGCAGGGTGCGCCCGATGCCGCGACCGCGGGCGCTGCGCGCGATGTAAATCGAGTTCTCGGCCACGCCGCGGTAGCAGGTGCGGTCCGAATAGGGGGCGAGCGCGGCCCAGCCGATCACCGCGCCGTCTTCGCGCGCCACGAGGCGGGGCCAGACGAGGTGGCCCTGATCCCATTCCTCCCACGTCGGCACGAGCTCCTCGAACGTGCCGATGTCGATGCCCTCCTCGTAGATGGCGAGGACGGCGGGCCAGTCGCCAGGAAGCAGCGCCTCGATCGTCACAGACCGATCGTACGGGTGACATTCAGCCGGGAGAGGAAGCGCCGGTCGTGGGTGACCACGACCAGGCAGCCCTCGTAGGTCTCGAGCGCCGTCTCGAGCTCTTCGATCGCCTCGAGGTCGAGATGGTTCGTGGGCTCGTCGAGGATCAGGCAGTTGACCCCCTTGGCGGAGAGCAGCGCGAGGCCCGCTCGCGTGCGCTCGCCCGGCGAGAGGGACGGCGCCGGGCGGACGATGTCGTCCGGGCCGAGAGCGAACTTCGCGAGCAAGGTGCGTGCGTCGGTCGAGGCGAGCCCGGAGAGCTCGGCAAAGTCGTCCAGGAGGACGCCGGAGAAGAGGTCGCGCGCCTGGGTCAGCTCGCCGAAGACCACCGCCGGGCCGACGCGCCGCGCGCCTCGTGCCAGCGGCAGTTCACCGGTGAGCGCCCGGATCAGCGTCGTCTTGCCCGTGCCGTTCGCACCGACCACGGCGACGCGGTCGCCGAACTGCAGCGCGAGGTCGACGGGGCCGAGAGTGAACGAGCCGAGTTCGACGACGGCGCCCGCGAGCTCCGCGATCGTCCCGGTGGGCGGAGGCGCGGCGAACTCCATCTGCAGCCGCCACGGCGACCACGGCTTCTCGACCTCTTCGAGCCGCTCCAGGTGGTTGCGCGCCTGGTTGACCTTGCCGCGCAGGGCGTTCGTCGCGCGCCGGTCGGATCCGCCGGTCTGCCGCGCCAGCTTGCGCTCCCCGCCGAGCGTGTGTGCCTGGCGGCGCCGGTCCTCCAGCAGCGTCGTGTAGCGGTGCTTCTCACCGAGATAGTCGGCGTAGGCGGCCTCGTGCTGGGCACGGGCGCGCTCGCGCGCCGCCTCGTACTCCGACCACGTGCCGCTGTACTCGTGCACCCGCCGTGTCTCCGCCTCGATCTCGACGACCCGGTTGATCGTCCGGTCGAGGAAATCGCGGTCATGCGAGACGAGCACCACGCCGGCGGCCACCCCGTGCAGGAACTGTTCGAGCCGCTCGAGCCCGGCGAAGTCCAGGTTGTTCGTCGGCTCGTCGAGCAGGAACACGTCGAACCGCGAGAGCAGGATCGCGGCGAGCGCTGCGCGAGCGGCCTCGCCGCCCGACAGCGTGCGCACCTCGCGATCCGAGCGGCGGCCCAGCCCGACGTCGTCCAGCACGGAGGCTGCGCGGGCGTCGAAGTCTTCCCCGCCGAGCGCGAGGAAGCGGTCGAGGGCGGCGGTGTACGCGCCGACGAGCTCGTGCTCGTCGGCCAGCCGCGCCGCGAGCCCGTCCATCTCCTGCTCGGCGCCGCCGACTCCCGTGCGCCGCGCGAGGTAGTCGCGGACGGTTTCGCCGGCCCGGGCCTCGAGCTCCTGCGGCAGGTACCCGACGGCGCCGGCACGGATCACCCGGCCGGCGTCTGCCGCCTCCAGGCCGGCGAGCACGCGCAGCAGCGTCGACTTCCCGATCCCGTTCGGGCCGACAATGCCGACGCGGTCGCCCGGGGCGACGACCAGCGACACGTCGTCGAGCACCTGGACGGCGGCATAGCTCTTCGAGATGTTCCGTGCTGCCAATGAGCCCGGCATGGGGCGGACCTCCGATCAGTCGAAAGGGAAAGAAGCGTGGTTTCGACTTAGAGATCCGTCATGGGACGAGCCCCGGAGGGCTCGCGCGGAATGATAGCTATCATGGGCGGCCGCCATGGCTGTCCCCAAGAGGAAAACATCGAAGGCGCGCCGCGATCAGCGCCGTGCCACGCACAAGCTCGAGGCTCCGCGCGTCAACACCTGCCCGCAGTGCGGGTCACCGAAGCGCGCGCACCGCGTCTGCCCGACCTGCGGCACCTACAGGGGCCGTGAAGTCGAACCGCTCCGCCTCGACGTTCCGTAAGCCGTGACCCGCGTCGCCGTCGACGCTCTCGGTGGCGACAACGCGCCCGGCGAGGTGATCCTCGGTGCGCTCGCGGCCGCAGCCGACGGAATCGACGTGACGCTCTTCGGCCCCGCCGGTCTCGACGCTCGCGGCCTGCCGCTCGTCGAGACGACCGAGGTGATCGAGATGTCGGACAAGCCTGCCGAGGCGGTGCGCGCCAAGCCGGACTCGAGCCTCGTCGCTTGCGTTCGCGCCGTCGCCGACGGGGGCGCCGACGCGGCGGTCTCCGCGGGCAACACCGGCGCCGTGCTGGCCGCGGGCCTCCTGCACCTTCGCCGTCTGCCGGGGGTGATGCGGCCGGCGATCGCCGTCCCCTTGCCGGCGCGTCAAGGCCCGAGCGTGCTCCTCGACGCCGGCGCCAACGCCGACGCGCGGCCCGAGCACCTCCTCCAGTTCGCGCACATGGGCTCGGTCTTCAGCGAGGAGATCCTCGACGTCCACCGGCCCGAGGTCCGGCTCCTCTCGATCGGCGAGGAGGACGAGAAGGGCAATCAGCTGACGATCGAGGCGCACCGGCTGCTGCGCGAGGACGAACGGCTCAATTTCGCGGGCAACGCCGAGAGCCGCGACCTCCTCCGGGGGGTGGCAGACGTCGTCGTGGCCGACGGCTTCACGGGCAACATCGCGCTGAAGCTGCTCGAGGGGACGATCAGCGAGCTGCTCGCCGAGCTGCGCGAGGAGATCACCGCGACCGCGACGGGCAAGCTCGGCGGCCTGCTGATCCGGCCCGCCGCCCAGCGCATGCGCAAGCGGCTCGATCCGGACACCTACGGCGGCGCCTACCTGCTCGGACTGAAGGGCCTGGCGGTGATCGCGCACGGAAACTCGGGCCGTCAGGCGATCGCCAACGCCATCCGGCTGGCTGCCCGGGGCGTCGAGAACGGCGTGGTCGGGCGCCTCGCTGAGCGGCTCCCCGAGCGCGTCGGTGTATGATCGCCCGGATTTTCGCCCCTACGAATATTGAGGTGACATGGCAGCGTCGCGTGAAGAGGTCCTCGAGCGCGTCAAGGAAGTTCTGACGGAGCAGCTCGGAGTCGAGGAAGATCAGATCACCGAAGAGGCGTCGTTCCAGGAAGACCTGGACGCCGATTCGCTCGACCTGGTCGAGCTGATCATGGAGCTCGAAGATCAGTTCGGGATCAAGATCTCCGACGAGGATGCCCAGAAGATCACGACCGTCGGGCAGGCCGTCGACTACGTCACCTCGCACCAGTAAGTCCCAAAAATCGCTGCGGGAGCTGATCGACGAGCTTCCCGCAGAGCGGGCCGGGGCGGTCTTCACGCATTCGTCGTGGGCCGCCGAGCGCACCGCCTCGTACGAACGGCTCGAGTTCCTCGGGGACTCGGTGCTCGAGCTCGTGGTCGCGCGCACCCTGTACGACCGCTTCCCTGAGTTCACAGAGGGACGGATGGCGAAGGTGCGCTCGCATGTCGTCTCGCGCGCCAGCTGCGCCGTCGTCTCCCGGGAGCTCGAGCTCGGTGAACGGCTGCGCGGCGAGGGCTCCGACGACGCCGACAAGCTCTCGCGGAACCGCAACGTGCTCGCTGCGCTCCTCGAGGCGGCGCTCGCTGCGCTCTATCTCGAGCACGGCTTCGAGGCGATCGAGCCCGCGATCGTCGAGGCGTTCGAGCCGCGCATCGAATACGCGTTGACGACGTTCGTCGACCACAAGACGGAGCTCCAGGAACGGCTCGCGCGCACGGGGCGCTCGGTCACGTACGCCACCGTCAAGGTCGAGGGACCGCCGCACGACCGCTCCTTCACGGCGGCGGCGGTGATCGGCGGCGAGGTAGTCGGGACCGGGACGGGACGGTCGAAGAAAGACGCCGAGCAGGACGCGGCCAGGGAGGCGCTCGAGGGGATCAGCCCAGCAGGCGGCGGTGCAGCTCCTGCGTCGGGGGCGACGGGTTGATGCCGAGGTCGTCGCGCAGCTTCGTTCGCAGCGCCTCATAGACGAACAGCGCCTCGGCGGGGTTGCCCTCGCGGTCGAGCGCCTCCATCAGGATCCGGTGACCCGATTCACGGTACGGCTCGAGTGCGACCAGTTGCCGGCCGGCGCGCACTGCAGCGGACAGCTCGGTACCGCCGACTCCGAGCGTCGATCCGGCGTACGCCTCGATGGCGCGCACGTGCAACTCGCCCAGTCGGCGGCGTTCCTCGTCGATCCAGGGAGCGTCCTCGCCGGTCAGGAACGGACGCCCCGTCACGAACATCGCGACCTGCGAGGGACCCCACGCCGCGTGCGCGTCACCGAGCGCGAGGGCGCTCTCGGCACGGTGCACGGCAGCCGCTGCGGCCTCGATGTCCACCCACAGATCGTCGACGCCGGGGCGCAGCCCGTCGAGGGGCAGCACACGGCGGACCTTCGAGAGGAGCGGCGCCAGGCCACCGTCACGGCCCGACGGCCAGAGTGCCTCGATCAGCTCGTCGCGTGAGACCGTTCGCAGCCGGTGCGTGACGACGAAAGCGAGCAGTAACCGGCCCTGACGCCCCGGAAGCTCGTCCTCGACGCGCCGGTCGTCGACCTCGACGACGAACCGGCCGCAGAGCTGCACTTTCCCTCGCGACAACTCGGCGCCAACATAGACCCAACGCCGGCCCCGTACAACGGGCAGACCCGAGCGAAGGGAGCAGTCATGTCGAAGCAGATCACCTGTGAGTGCGGCTATGTGATCCGTGGTAACAGCGACGGAGAGGTCGTCCAGGGCGCGCGCGACCACATGCGCGCCGACCACCCGGATCTGCTGGACAAGGTGTCCGACGCAGATCTCCACGGATGGATCGAGGAGGTCTGAGATGACAGCTGCGAGCTTTGATCCGTTGGCCTACAAGGAGACGACGCGCGTTCAGTGGCAGGACGCTGCGGCGTCGTGGCACCGCTGGGACCCCGTCTTCGACCGCTGGCTCGGCGAGGCGACGACGCGCATGCTCGATCTCGCGCGTGTCGGCGCGGGAACGCGTGTGATCGATATCGCCGCCGGCTCCGGCGGCCAGTCCCTCGCGGCGGCCCGGCGCGGTGCGGTCGTGCTCGCGACCGACATCTCCTCGAACATCCTCGACGAGGCCGCTGCCGCGGCGCGGGCTGCAGGGTTCTCCACCGTCGCGACCCGGGTCATGGACGGCGAATCGCTCGACGTCGAGCCGGGCTCGTTCGACGCGGCGATCTCGAGACTCGGCTTGATGTACCTGCCGGACAAGCTCGGCGCGCTCGCGGCGGCCAAGGACGCGCTGCGGCCGGGCGGCCGCTATGCCGCAATCGTCTTCTCCGAGGCCGACCGGAACCGGTTCTTCTCGGTGCCGATCTCGATCATCCGCCGAAACGCCGAGCTGCCGGCGCCGGGCCCAGGCGTGCCGGGGCCGTTCTCCGCCACGAACCTCGGCGAGCTCCTCGAAGGCGCGGGCTTCCAGGACGTCGAGGTACACCGAGTCGAGGCGCCCCTCCAGCTCGCCACGGCCGCCGAATGCACACAGCTCGAACGGGAGTCGTTCGGCGCGCTGCACCAGATGCTCGCGGGCCTCGACGAGCCCGCGCGCGAGGCGACCTGGGCCGAGATCGAGGTTGCGCTGCGGGAGTTCGAGGCCGCCGGTGAGTTCAGCGGCCCCTGCGAACTGCTGGTGGGCGCCGGGACGAACTAGAGCGATCGAGCGGCGTCCTGGGCACGAGATAGCCTGGTCCAGGCGTGCACCTGAAAGCGATCAAGCTGCGCGGCTTCAAGTCGTTCGTCGACCCCGTCGAGATCCACCTCGAACGGGGAGTGGCGGTCGTCGTAGGGCCGAACGGCTCGGGGAAGTCGAACGTCTCGGACTCCATCCTCTGGGCGACCGGATCGATGAGCCCGGGCGAGCTGCGCGCGGAGAAGCCCGACGACGTCCTGTTCTCGGGGTCGGTCGGTCGCCAGCCGACCGACTTCTGCGAGGTCGACCTGCTGTTCGACAACGCCGACGGCGAGTGGCCGGAGCTGCCGTACAGCGAGGTCTCCGTCGCGCGCCGTCTGAACCGCGGCGGAGAAGGCCAGTACCTGGTCAACAAGACGCCGGTCCGCCGCATCGACCTGGTCGAGCTGCTCTCCGACGTGGGTCTCGGGGGCGGTCTCCGCTCGGTGATCTCACAGGGCCGTGTCGAGACCGTGCTCAACTCGAAGCCGTCCGAGCGGCGCGAGCTGATCGAGGAGGCGGCCGGCCTCGGCCGGTTCAAGCGGCGCCGGCACCGGGCCGAGCTGAAGCTCGCCCGGGTCGCGGTCCAGGTCGATCGCGCGCGCGATCTCGAAGAAGAAGTCAAGAAGCGGCTGCGGCCGCTCGCGCTCCAGGCGACCGCCGCCGAGCGCGCCGAGAAGCTCGGGGTCGAGATCTCCGGCCTGCAGGCGGCGATCGCGACGCTCGACCTCGAGCGCCTGGCACAGCGCCGCGCCGAGGCCGAAGGGCGTCGTGCCGCGTCGGCCGAGCAGCGGCGCGCGCTCGACGGGCAGATCAACGCGCTCGTCGCCGAGCGGGAAGGCGCCGAGGAAGAGCTCACCGACTCGGCCGGAGCCCGCGAGCAGGCGACGGCCGCGCTCTACCGCCTGCGCAGCGGCGGCGAGCGCATCGCCCTGCGCCGGGAATCTGCAGCAGCCTTGACCTCGTCGCTGCGCGCCGAGCTGCAGGCGGCGCGTAGCTACGACCCGTCTGCGTCGATCGGACTGGAAGCAGCAGCACGCGACGCGTCGACCGCCGCTCAGTCGGCAGCGGCCGAGCGGGCGCGCCTCCAGGTCGAGGCCGAAGGACGCTGGGCGCGCATCGCGGCCCTCGAACGCCTCGAACAGTCTGCGCTCGCCAAAGAGCTCGACGAGGTGCTCGTCCGCCGCGGCGAGACGGAGTCGCAGCTCACCGGCGGCGGCCGCGACGCGCTGTTGGCGCTGCGCGGCGCCACGCAGCGCCTCGGTGTGCGGCACGAGTCGGCGCAGCGCCTCCTGGCCGAGCTGCACCTGGAGCTCGCGGATGCGCGCCACGTCCCCGTAGGCCCGACGCCGGCCGAGCTCGGGCGCCTGGCCGACGATGCAGACGCTGCCGCGCGCACCGCTGTGCGGGAGCAGGAGGATCTCGAAGCGCGCGTGCGGCTCGCACGCGAGCGCCTGGTCGCACTCGAGCAGTCGCTCGCCGAGCGCGAGGGGCTTCCGCCCGCAGCACGCGCGCTCGCCGAGGAAGGCGAGCAGCTTGCCCTGCTCCTGCTGGAGGTCGAGGCAGGCGCCGAGCGCTCGACGGCGGCGGCGCTCGGCCACCGCGCCTCTGCCGTGCTTGCGGCGACCCCGGCGCGCGGTCTCGAGCTGATCGAGAAGGCGAAGTCGGCGGGGCTCGGCTCAGTGCTCGTGCTCGTCGGCCGGGACCCGCGCGAGCTCGTCGACGTGCCCGTCGTCCCGCGCGCCGAGCTGCTCGCGTCGAAGGTGGCAGCCGTCACCGCAGACGGGATCGGCTGGGACCCGGAGCGGGGCGAGCTGTGGTTCGCGGGGGAGACGGCCGAAGCAGTCCTGCTGGAGCTCGACGCGCGCCGGCGCGAGCTGCAGGGCGAGGTGGAGGAACTGGCAGCCCGGGCAATCGACGCTGCCGGCGCGCGCGAGCAGACCGCCGAGCAGGCGCGGCTCGCGGCCGAGCGCTTCGCTCCCGTCGCGCACCTGCGCAACGTGCGCCGCGCCGATGCCTCGTGGCTCGCCCGCGTCGTCGCCGGCGCCGAAAGGCTCGATGAGACCTTGAGGGTTGTGGCGGCCGCCGCCGGTCGCCTCGAGGCGCCGCTCGCCGACCGGGCCGGCCGCCTCGCCGGCGAGCTGCACGCCATCGCCTCGCGCGAGTCCGAGCTTCGCCGGGCCGTGGCGGAGGCGGATGCCCGCGCGCTCGCCGCCGAACGGCGCGCCGGGGGTCGCTCCGCGGATGCAGTCGCCGGCGAGCTCGGGAGCCTGCGGTTCGAGGCCGAAGACCTCTCGGAACGGGCAGAGGATGCAGGACGGGCCGCCGAGGAGGCCGCTGAGCGGGCCAGGAGCGCCGCCCGGGCGCTCGCAGACGCGGATCCGGCTCATGCCCGCCGTCCCAACGAGCTCGTCCTGGAGCGGCTCGTCGGCGGGGCCGAGCGCCTCGAGCAGGCGCTGGCGATCGAGGTCGAGCACTTCGAGGCTCCGGTCAGCCGCCGGGCTGAGGCGCAGGCCGCCCGCACGACGGAGCTCGGCGCCTCGCTGCGCCGCCTCGGCGCAGCGGAGGTCGAGCTCCGCCAGGCAGCGAGCACCGTCGGTGAGCAACTGGCGGCAGTCGACGTCGAGCTCGCCCGGACCGATGCCGAACGCGACGAGGCGACGCGTCGCCTCGAGGCTGCGGGAGTCGAGCCGATCGAGCCCGCCGAGGGCGTCGGCCGCGACGAGCTTGCCGAGAAACTCGCGCGCTACGAGAAGCGCCGCGAGCAGCTCGGCCAGGTCAACCCGCTCGCGAAAGAGGAGTACGACGCCGAGAAGGAGCGCCTCGAGGAGCTCTCCGTGCAGCGCGCCGACCTGGAGAAGAGCCTCGACGAGCTCGAGAAGCTGCGCGATGAGCTGACGACGACGGTCGAGACGCGTTTCGCAGAGACCTTCGTCGCGGTCGAGAAGCACTTCCACGAGGTCGCGGCGACGCTCTTCCCCGGTGGTGAAGGACGGCTGCGGATGACGGAGCCGGAGGACGAGGACGAGGAGGCCGGCATCGAGGTCGAGCTCCGTCCCGCCGGCAAGCGCGTGACTCGGCTCTCGCTCCTCTCGGGCGGCGAGAAGGCGCTGGGCGCGATCGCCTTCCTGTTCTCGCTCTTCCTCGCGCGCCCGAGCCCGTTCTATCTCCTCGACGAGGTCGAGGCTGCGCTCGACGACACGAACATCGGGCGATTCACCGAGCTCCTGCGCACCTATGCCGACCGCGCACAGTTCATCGTGATCACCCACCAGAAGCGCACGATGGAAGCCGCCGACGTTCTCTACGGCGTGACGATGGGCACGGACGGCGTCTCGCAGATCGTCTCGCGACGGCTGCCGCGTGAGGACGAGGTCGCCGCAACAGCCTGAGCGCTAACGTGCCCCGGTCATGGCACGGAGCTGGGGACAGTTGCTGGGTGATTCCGATGCGCCTGCGGAGAGCGAGGTCGAACAGCGCGGTTTCTTCGGCCGCCTGCGCGAGTCGCTGGGCAAGTCGCGCCGCGCGCTCACCGAGCAACTCGCGGTCGCTGCGTTCGATCCGGGCGACGATGCGTCGTGGGAGCGGCTCGAAGAGGCGCTGATCTACGCCGACGTGGGCGTCCGGGCGACCGCAGAGCTGATCCGGCGGCTCGAGGCTCGCCAGGATCTCTCGGAGCTCGGCGAGGCGCTGGCCGAGGAGATCGCCGCGCTCTTCGGCGAACCGCCGACCCTCGACGTCCAGCACGAGCCGGCGGTCCTGCTCGTCGTCGGTGTCAACGGCACCGGCAAGACGACGACGATCGGCAAGCTCGCGAACAAGCTGCGCGAGCACGGCCGCACCGTGACACTCGGTGCCGCTGACACGTTCCGTGCGGCGGCCGAGGAGCAGTTGGAGATCTGGGCGCAGCGCTCCGGCGCCGGCTTCGTCGGCGGTGAGCGCGGCGGCGACCCCGCTGCGGTGGCCTACGACGCCGTTGGTGCCGGCACCGACGTGGTGATCGTCGACACCGCGGGGCGGCTGCACACGCAGACGAACCTGATGGACGAGCTCGTGAAGGTACGGCGGGTGATCGCCGGCCGGCTCGACGGCGCTCCGCACGAGGTGCTGCTCGTCGTCGACGCGACCACGGGGCAGAACGGGCTCCAGCAGGCCCGCCTCTTCAGCGAGGCGGTCGGCGTGACCGGGGTGGCGTTGACGAAGCTCGACGGCTCGGCGAAGGGCGGCATCGCCGTTGCGATCGCCTACGAGCTGGGGCTGGCCGTGAAGCTCGTCGGGGTCGGCGAAGGCCTCGATGACCTGCGCCCGTTCGACGCCGGAGACTTCGCGCGGGCACTGGTGGCGGAGTGACGATCGTCCCGGCGGACACGCTCGACCTCGAGCAGCTGGCGGCGGTCTTCACCGCGGGGTACGAGGGGTACTACGTGCCTGTCGAGGTCGACGCGGCCGCGCTCGGCTCCATGCTCGGCCTGTGGGACATCGATCTGGCCCGCTCGCGCGTGGCCCTGCGCGACGAGGAGCCGATCGGGATCGTCAATCTCGGTGTGCGCGGCGACGAGGGCTGGATCGGTGGGCTTGGAGTCGTGCCGTCCGAGCGTCGAAACGGCGTTGGGCGCGCGCTGATGGAGAGCGTGCTCGAGGAGGCTCCGGCTCGGGTGACGCTCGAGGTGCTCGAGCAGAATGAGCCCGCGATTCGCCTCTACGAGCAGCTCGGCTTCACGCGAACGAGGATTCTCGAGGTGTGGTCGCTGACCACCGAGCTGCCTGCCGCGAAAGCTCGCACCACGGACGGGCGTCCGCTCGGTCAGACCGGGCTGCCATGGCAGCGAGCCGACGAGTCGCTGCCGGAGGGCTGCGAGCGCATCGAGGTCGACGGAGCCGCAGCCTTGATCCGCGTGAACGGCCCGCGGGTCGGCGTCGCGCAGCTCGACGCGAGCGACGAGGACGCAGCCGCGGAGCTACTCAGCGCCGCGCGCGCACGAGGCGAGTCGCTGCATTTCATGAACGTCCCGGACACGGACCCGGCCTCGGCAGCGCTCCGCCGCCTCGGCGGCAGCCTCGACCTGCGCCAGTTCGAGTACGAACTTCTGAGGTAGCGCTCGTTCGGCCACGGTGTCAGGCACCCTCGCTCGAGCGCGCCCACAGGTTGATGTGGCTGTCGGTGGCGTAGCGGTCGATCTCCGCGAGCTCGTCGTCGGAGAACTCGAGCTGCTGCAGCGCTCCGAGGGAGTCCTCGAGCTGTGCCACCGACGACGCGCCGATCAGCGTCGAGGTCATGCGCGGATCGCGCAGCGTCCACGCCAGCGACATCTGCGCGAGCGACTGGCCGCGCTGCTTCGCGAGCTCGTTCAGCCCTCGGATCTTCGCGAGCGTCTCCTCCGTCAGCAGGTCGGGCGAGAGCGAGCTGTTCTCTGCTGCGCGTGAGTTCTCCGGGATGCCTTCGAGATACTTGTCCGTCAGCATTCCCTGCGCCAGCGGCGAGAAGCCGATGCAGCCGACACCGAGCTCGTCGAGCGTCGAGAGCAGCTCCGGTTCGATCCAGCGGTTGAGCAGCGAGTACGACGGTTGGTGGATGAGCAGCGGTGTCCCGAGTGAGCGCAGGATCGCGGCCGCTTCGCGCGTCAGCTCGGGCGAGTACGAGGAGATGCCGGCGTAGAGCGCCTTGCCCGAGCGCACGGCCGTGTCGAGCGCGCCCATCGTCTCTTCGAGCGGCGTCTCGGGATCGAAGCGGTGTGAGTAGAAGATGTCGACGTAGTCGAGCTGCATTCGCGCGAGCGACTGGTCGAGCGATGCGAGCAGGTACTTGCGCGAGCCCCATTCGCCGTAGGGTCCGGGCCACATGTCGTAGCCGGCCTTCGTCGAGAGCACGAGCTCGTCCCGGTAGGGGCGGAGGTCGTCGTGGAGGACGCGGCCGAACGTCTCCTCGGCCGAGCCGTAGGGCGGGCCGTAGTTGTTCGCGAGGTCGAAGTGGGTCACCCCGAGATCGAAAGCGCGCCGCAGGATCGCGCGGCTCGTCTCGAGCGGGCGGTCTCCGCCGAAGTTGTGCCAGAGCCCGAGCGTGATCGCGGGCAGCTGGAGGCCGCTGCGACCGCAGCGGCGGTAGCGCATGTGGTGGTAGCGGTCCTGGGCAGCCGAGTAGGTCATGCCAGGATCCTAAGGGGGCGAGCTACCATGCGCGGTCGTGTTCGACAGCCTCGCAGACAAGCTCCAGAGCGCACTCGGCGATCTTCGGAAGAAGGGGAAGCTCGACGAGGAATCGATCTCGCGCGCGATGCGTGAGATCCGGCTGGCGCTGCTCGAGGCCGACGTCAACTTCACCGTCGTCCGCGACTTCGTCGCCAGGGTGCGCGAGAAGGCGCTCGGCGAAGAGGTCCTGAAGAGCCTGACGCCCGGCCAGCAGGTCGTGAAGGTCGTGCACGACGAGCTGACGGCCCTGATGGGCGAGGGCGAGTCGGGGCTCGCCTTCGGCAAGTTCACCGTCATCCTCCTCGCCGGGCTCCAGGGCTCGGGAAAGACGACGACGTCTGCCAAGCTCGCGCTCGCGCTGCGCAAGCAGGGGCGCAAGCCCGGCCTCATCGCCGCCGACCTGCAGCGCCCGGCCGCGATCGACCAGCTCGAGCAACTCGGCAACCAGATCCAGGTGCCCGTGTACCGGACCGAGACGAAGGATGCGGTCGAGGCGACGCGGAGCGGCATCGAGCGCGCGCGCGCCGACGGGCTCGACACGGTGATCGTCGACACGGCAGGCCGCCTGCAGATCGACGAAGCCTTGATGGAGGAGCTGGCGCGCGTCCGCGACGAGGCCAAGCCGCACAACATCCTGCTCGTGCTCGATGCGATGACCGGCCAAGAGGCCGTGAACGTCGCACAGGCGTTCGACGAGCGCATCGCCTTCGACGGAGTCATCCTCACGAAGCTCGACGGTGACGCGCGCGGTGGCGCTGCCCTGTCGGTGAAGGCGATCACAGGTAAGCCGATCAAGTTCGCGTCGACGGGCGAGAAGGTCGACGCCCTCGAGGTGTTCCACCCGGACCGGATGGCCTCGCGCATCCTCGGCATGGGCGACGTGCTCACCCTGATCGAGCGGGCGGAGGCGGCCGTCGAGGAAGACGAGCAGGCGGAGATGGAGAAGCGCCTCGCCGCCGGCCAGTTCACCTTCGACGACTTCCTGAAGGCCTACAAGATGCTTCGCCGGATGGGGCCGCTGCAGGGGATCCTGAAGATGATCCCGGGCATGAAGGACCAGCTCGGGGACGTCGATGTGGACGAGAACCAGCTGGGCCGGGTCGAGGCGATCGTGCTCTCGATGACGCCACAGGAGCGCCGTTCCCCTATCGTGATCGACGGCAAGCGGCGGATTCGCATCGCCAACGGCTCCGGAGCGACCGTCGAGCAGGTCAATCAACTGCTCGAAGCGCGGAAGCAGATGGAGAAAATGATGAAGCAGATGGGGCGGGGGAAGATGCCGGCCCTCCCGAACCAGCAGGCGCCCGAACCGCTGTCCGCAGGACGGAAGACGGGCGTCAAGCGCAAGAAGAGAAAGGCCGGACGGAGGTAAAGGAATCGAATGGCAGTCAAGCTGAGGCTCACCCGCGTGGGCTCGAAGAAGAACCCGATCTACCGTGTGGTGGCCGCCGACTCGCGCTCGCCCAGGGACGGGAAGTTCCTCGAGATCGTGGGTCGTTACAACCCGCAGACCGACCCGTCGACGATCGATCTCGACGAGGCGAAGGTCAAGGACTGGCTCGGCAAGGGCGCACAGCCCACCGAAGCGGTCGCCAAGCTGATCAAGATCTCCGGCATCGAGAAATAGAGCCACCGGAATGGCTGAGTTGCTCGCGTATCTCGCGCGCGAGCTCGTCGACGATCCGGAAGCCGTGCGCGTGGAGACGGAGGAGCGTGACGGCGCGCTCGTCCTCGTGCTGCACGTCGCCGCGGACGACGTCGGCAAGGTGATCGGCCGCCAGGGCAGGATCGCGCGCGCCCTGCGAACGCTCGTGCGCGCGAGCGCCGCCCGGGAGGGGCGCCGTGTGCTGGTGGAGATCGCCGACCCTGACTAGATGCGCGTAGCTGCTCTGTACGACGTCCACGCGATGCCGTGGGCACTCGAGGCGGTGCTCGCTGAGGTCGAGTCGGACGTGATCGTCTTCGGCGGCGACTACCTCTACGGCCCCTGCCCGCGGGAGACCGTCGCGACCATTCGGTCGCTCGATGCGCAGGTGCTGCGCGGGAACTGCGAGGACCTCGCCGAGGACTGGGAACGCGGCGAGCTCGCGGCGGGGGATCTCGAGTGGCTGCAGTCACTGCCGCTCGCGGTGACGGTCGACGGCGTCCTCTACTGTCATGCAGCTCCCGCCGACAACACTCCGATCACCACCGCCGAGACACCCGAGGAAGCGGTCCGGGAGACGTTCGCCGGCCACACCGGCACGATCGTGATCGGACATACGCATCATCAGTTCGACCGGCGGATCGGCGACCTGCGCATCGTCAACGCGGGCTCGGTCGGCATGGCCTATGAGGGTGACGTCGCGGCGTACTGGACCATGGTCGACAACGGGGAGCCGACGCCGATGCGCACGCCGTTCGATGTCGACCGGGCGGTCCGCGAGACGCGCGCGAGCGGTTGGCCGCAGGCACAGGAGTTCGTCGCGGAGAATCTCCTCCAAGCGGTGACGCGCGAAGAGGCGATCGCCTCGCTCGAGTCGCGTCGATGAGGCTCTTGCGACAGCACGATCGGAAACATGCCGTTGCGAGACGAGTCCCTTGGTCAGACCAAGTAATACGGAACGGCGACAATCGTTCCACAGGGCTTGAGTCCATCGCCGAGCCGCCCGGCGACGTGTCCTCGCGCGCCACGTCTCGTGGTCAGACCAGGGTTACCGAAGTGAAACAGACCTTCCACAGGTGCGCCGCGCCGGGAATCACGGCGCGATGAGGGTTCGCATCGGCAAGATCGGCCGTCCGCACGGCATCGACGGCGCGTTCTTCGTCGAGCAGCCGTCGGAGGACGGACGTTGGTGGCAGACGGGTGCGACGTTCCTCGCGGACGGCGCTCCGGTCGAGGTCGTTGCGCACCGTCGCTCGTCCGGCAGGCCGGTGATCAAGCTCAACCGCCCCGCGGAGCGCGGCGCAGCACTGGAGGTGGAGCAGGAGGCACTCCCGGCGACAGAGCCCGACGAGTACTACGCCTTCCAGCTGCTCGGGCTCCCGGTGGTGGAGGAGAACGGGCGTGAGCTCGGAACCGTCAAGGTCGTGACGCCGGGCGTCGCGAACGATGTGCTCGAGCTCGATACCGGCGTGCTGCTGCCCATGGTGGAGGAGTGCATCCTGACGATCGATCTCGACACGAGTCGCATCACGGTGGCCGAGGGATTCGCCGACTGATGCAGCTCGACGTGTTCACGCTCGTCCCGCACGCGTTCGCCTGGCTCACCGAGCAGCGGCCCGTTGCGACCGTGCTCGGCGGCGAGCTCGACCTGCGGCTCTTCTCCTATCGCGATCACACGCCGCTCCGGAACGGCCAGGTCGACGACGAGCCGTACGGAGGCGGCGCCGGCATGGTGCTGCGCGTCGACGTCGTCGCCACGGCGCTCGACGCGGTTTACGGCGGGACGGTGAACCACCCTGTGATCGCGCTCAGTCCGCAGGGCCGCCAGCTGACCCAGTCGGTCGTCGAGGAGCTCGCCGGAGCCGAGCACGTGACGCTTCTGTCGGCGCGGTTCGAGGGCTTCGACGAGCGGATCGTGGAGCACCTGGCAACCGATGCGATCTCGATCGGCCCCTATGTCCTCTCGAACGGCGACCTGCCGGCGATGGTCCTCGTCGACGCGATCGCGCGCCGCCTGCCGGGTGCGTTGAGCGAGGGATCGGGCGAGCTCGAGTCGTTCTCCGAGGAGCTGGGTGGCGGCCTTGAGTACCCTCACTACACGAGGCCCGCGGAATACCGGGGCTGGCGGGTTCCCGACGTGCTGCTTTCGGGTGACCATGCACGAATCGAAGGCTGGCGAAGGGAGCAGGTCCGCTGAGGAACCCGATCGACCATCTGACCGAAGGGCTGCCGCACGGCTGGCGGGTCACGATCGACTGGCTCGTCACGATCGTCGGCGCGATCGCGATCGTGCTCGCGATCAAGGCGTGGGTCGTGAATCCGTACCGGATCCCGTCCAGCTCGATGGAGCCGACGCTGCACTGTGCCCGGCCCGGGTCGGAGTGCGAGGCACGGTTCTCCGACCGCGTGCTCGCCTGCCGCTTCTGTTACCGCTTCTGGTCCCCGAAGCGCGGCGACATCGTCGTCTTCAAGACGCCCCCGCTCGCTGCGGTGCGCTGCGGCGCCGGCGGGACCTTCGTCAAGCGCCTGATCGCGCTGCCCGGGGACGTCTGGTCCGAGAAGGAAGGCTACGTCTACGTGAACGGCAAGCGACTGAACGAGCCCTACATCCAGCCCGACCGGCGGGACGACCGCACGATCGCGCGCATGCGAATCCCCAAGGGGCAGTACTTCTTCATGGGTGACAACCGAGCCTCGTCCTGCGACTCACGGTCGTGGGGCACCGTTCCGAGGGGGAACCTGATCGGGAAGGTCTTCGCGACCTACTGGCCGCCCAGCCGGATCACGATCCGCTGACGGCGGCTGCTACGATTCCGCCCGGCCTCCGGCCCCTTTCGACATGAGCACGATCATCCAGGACATCGAGCGCCGTCAGCTGCGCGAAGTGCCGCGGTTCAAGGCGGGCGACACGGTGCGCGTCCACTTCCGCGTCATCGAGGGTGCGCGCCAGCGGATCCAGGTGTTCGAGGGGATCACGATCAAGCGCCAGGGCGCGGGAGCCCGGGAGACGTTCACCGTCCGCAAGAACTCGTTCGGCGTCGGCGTCGAGCGCACGTTCCCGCTGCATTCGCCGAAGATCGACAAGATCGAGGTCATGCAGATCGGCGACGTTCACCGCGCGAAGCTCTACTACCTGCGCGGCAAGGTCGGGAAGAAGGCTCGCGTCCGCGAGCTCCGCCAGTCGTAACTTCTTCGCAAACTCCGGCCACCTGAGCACGATGCCGCCCGCGAGCCGGGCTATTGTCGGCACGTGCCGCCGAAGCGCCGACAGACGGGTCAGAAACTGCTCCGGTTCGACCGCGGGCTCGACGCACGGCTCGTCGCCGGAGCCGACGAAGCGGGGCGGGGGCCGCTCGCCGGGCCACTCGTCGTCGCGGGAGTCCTGCTCGACTACGAGTGCCTGCGCGACCATCGTGTTCGTCCGCTGGCCCTTCTGAACGATTCGAAGCAGGTCGACGCGGCGACGCGCGAGGAGCTTTATCGCGCCGTGGTCGCCTGCGCCGAGGTGATCGCGGTGCGCGTGTTTCCCGCCTTTGTGATCGACCGCGACGGCCTCCACAAGTGCAACCTGCGTGGTCTGCGCGAAGCGCTCTGGGCCTGTCAACCGGCGGACGTGTGCCTGGTCGACGGATTCAAGCTCGGCCCGACCGCGCCGCCGCACCGGGCGATCGTCGACGGCGACACCAAGAGCGCCGCGATCGCTGCGGCGTCGATCATCGCGAAGGTCACGCGCGACCGTTACATGCGCACGGCCGATGCGCTGTACCCCGGCTACGGGTTCGCCTCCCACGTCGGCTACATCACGCAGTCGCACACCGAGATCGTGCGCGAGCGAGGGCCTTGCGAGATCCACCGCAGGTCGTGGCGTGCGCGCGCGTACCTCCCCGCAGCCTAGAAATCGGGCGGAGCGCCGTGCGGCGCGGTGGTACCGGCTGCGCGGCTACCGCATTCTCGACACCAACTGCTGGCTCGCAGGCGCCGAGATCGACGTGGTGGCGCGCCGGGGCCGCATCCTGGTCTTCTGCGAGGTGAAGTCCAAGAGTGGGGATCGGTTCGGCGACCCGCTGGAGATGGTCGATGCACGGAAAGTGGCCCGAGTGCGGCGGGCAGCCGCTGCCTGGCTCGCGGGCCATCAGCATCTGGGCGGCCTCGATGTGCGCTTCGACGTGATCGCCGAGCGCGCCGGGAGGATCGAGCACCTGGCAGACGCGTTCTAGGAGCCGCCGCGACGGCGGCGAACTCTGCTTCGTGGGCGTCACCCAGGAGCAGATCTACGAAGGCCTCGACCTCGACCTCTCGTGGTCCGAACGCGAGCTTCCGGAGCGCGTGCGCACGAAGCACGTCCATCGCCTGCATCCGTATCTCGGGAAATACGTCCCGCAACTGGTCGAGGAGCTCTTCCGACGCCACGTCCCCGTCCGCGGACGCGTGCTCGACCCGTTCGCAGGCTCGGGCACGACGTTGGTGCAGGCGCTCGAGTCCGGTCACGATTCGGTCGGCGTCGACATCGCGGCGTTCAACTGCCTGCTGATGCGCGTCAAGACGGGCAGCCACGATCCGTTCGGTCTCGAGCACGACCTGCGCGATGCGCTCGCGCGGTTCGAGCGTGGGGAGGGCGACGCGACCGGCGCGACGCCGTACGTCCGCCGTTGGTTCGCGCCGGACGCGCGCAAACAGCTGCTGCGCTTCCGCTCGCTCGCTGACGAGTACGAGCACGGAGAGGTGCTGCGCGTCGTGCTCACGCGCGCAGCGCGCTCGGCGCGGCGAACCACGCATTTCGATCTCGACTTCCCAAAGGCGCCTCAGCTCGAGCCGTACTGGTGTCATAAGCATCGTCGCGAATGCCGCCCGGTCGAGCACGCCGAGCATTTCATCCGCCGCTATACGCTCGACACGCTCACCCGCCTGAAGGAGTTCGCGCGCGTCCGGTCGCGCAGGTCGTCGCTCGTCCTGCATGGCGACGCTCGGGAGCTCGACCTGCCGGGGCCGTTCGACGCGATCGTGACCTCACCGCCGTATCCCGGTCTGATCGACTACCACGAGCAACATCGCTACGCGTACGAGCTGCTTGCGCTCGACGATCTGCGTGAGCGCGAGATCGGCGCCGCTGCGCGCGGCACCTCGAAGGCCGCGCTCGCGGCGTACGTCGACGGCATTTCGAGGGTGTTCGCAGCCGGCGCTGCGGTGCTCAAGCCTCGCGGACGGGTGGTGATCGTGGTCAACGACCGGCGCGACCTCTATCCCGAGATCCTCGAACGTGCGGGCCTCGTGCTCGAGCAGCGCTATCAGCGGCACGTGAACCGCCGCACCGGCCGTCGCGCAGGCGAGTACTTCGAGGACGTGCTGGTCGCCCACCGGTAGCCCGGTTGTTTTCACACTTTCGGCGCTGAGCCATGACAGACACGTGACGACCGGGCGCCTAGCGTGGACGGGGTGCTCGCACGCACCGTCACTCATGCCCTGGTCGGCATCGACCCGCGCCGCGTCGAGGTCGAGGCGCATCTGCAGCAGGGGCTGCCCTCGTTCGCGATCGTCGGCCTCGCCGACCGCGCATGCCAGGAGGCAAAGGAGAGGGTTCGCAGCGGCATCTCGTCGGCAGAGCTCGAATGGCCGACCAAGCGCCGGATCACCGTCAACCTGGCTCCGGCGGCTCTGCGCAAGGAGGGATCCGGGTTCGACCTCCCGATTGCGCTCGCGGTGCTGGCCGCCTCCTACCAGGTCCCGCCCGAGGCGCTCGAGGGTCATGCGGCGGTCGGCGAGCTTGCGCTCGACGGACGACTGCGGCCCGTTCCCGGGGCGCTCGTCGCGGCCGAGGGAGCCCGTCGCTCCGGCCTCACCCATCTGGTCTGCGCCGCCGAGTCGGGCGCGGAGGTCGCGCTGGCCGGAATCGAGCCGGTCGGCGTGCGTCACCTCGCCGAGGCCGTCGCCTATCTCCGGGGAGAGCGAGACCCGCCCGAGCCGCCGCTGCCGGGCGACGACTTCGAATCGCTGGCAGGCGTCCCCGATCTCGCCGACGTTCGTGGCCAGGAACGCGCGCGCCGCGCGCTCGAGGTGGCTGCGGCGGGCGGGCACAACGTCCTCTTCGCGGGGCCGCCCGGCTCGGGGAAGACCATGCTCGCACGCCGTCTGCCGGGGATCCTGCCGCTTCTGCCCGACGAGGCCTCGCTCGAGGTGACGCGCATCCAGTCGGTCAGCGGCGTCCTCGCCCCGGACAGCGGTCTCGTCCGCGTGCCGCCGTTCCGCGCGCCTCACCATTCGACCTCGGTCGCGGCTGTGATCGGCGGCGGGGGCGGGATGCCGCGGCCGGGAGAGGTCAGCCTGGCCCACCACGGCGTCCTCTTTCTCGACGAGCTGCCCGAGTTCCAGCGCCCCGTGCTCGAAGCCTTGCGCCAACCGCTCGAGGACGGCTACGTCGCCGTCGTGCGAGTCGCGGGGCGCGCCGTGTTCCCGGCGCGCTTTCAGCTCGTTGCGTCGATGAACTTGTGCCCCTGCGGCGGCCGGGGTGACGGTGCCGCTCGCTGCTCTTGCACACCCGAGCGTGTCCAGCGATACCGCGAGAAGCTCTCTCGCGCGCTGCTCGATCGTTTCGACCTCTTGCTCACGGTGCCGCGGCCGCGCGCGGGCGACCTGGCGGGGGCGCCGGGCGAGGCATCGTCTCCGGTCCGCGAGCGGGTGCTCGCCGCGCGCCGATGTCTCCGCGAGCGGCCACCGTCGCGGACGCGACCGGCCGACGAGCTGTTGACGCGCGCCGTCGAGCGGCTGCCGCTGTCGGGTCGTGGCCGTGCGCGTGTCGCGCGAGTCGCCGAGACGATCGCGGCCCTGGCCGGCGTCGAGGCGGTCGCGCCCGAGCACCTCGCGGAGGCGCTCTCCTACCGGCCACCCGTGGAGCTGACCGAATGAGCGAGCTCGCGACCGTCGTGTTCGCCGCACAGTCGGGCTCACACCTGCTCGACGCACCGCGAACAGCCCGGTTCGCCGAATTCCTGCGTGGGTTCGACGAGGGCTCGTACCGCCAAGATCTCGCCCGGCGCGGCCTCCGGTGGATCCAGCGAGGCGATCCGGCGTTCCCGCCGCGGCTGAGCTCGACGCACGACCCACCGCCGGGCCTCTTCGTCCGCGGCGACGCACCGCTTGGCCTGCTCATGCAGCCCTCGGTGGCCGTCGTCGGCGCTCGCGCCTGCTCGGCGTACGGTTCGTCCGTCGCCTCGTCGCTCGGCCGCGACCTGGCGGCGGCGGGGGTCGTCGTCGTGTCGGGGCTCGCGCGCGGGATCGATGCAGCCGCCCACCGTGGCACGCTGGCGCATGGCCGGACGGTCGCCGTGCTCGGCTGCGGGATCGAGCGTGACTACCCTCGAGCCCACGCCGAGCTTGCCGCCCAGATCGCGGCCACCGGACTGATCGTCTCCGAGTACCCACCCGGGGTGGAACCGGCGCCGTGGCGTTTCCCGGCGCGCAACCGGATCGTCGCCGGGCTGGCGCTTGCGACCGTGGTGGTCGAGGCGCGTGAGCGGAGCGGCGCTTTGATCACGGCCGACCTGGCGCTCGACGCGGGACGTGAGGTGCTCGCCGTGCCCGGCGAGATCACCTCGCAGCTCTCGAAAGGAACGAACGCGCTGCTGCGACTCGGCGCGACGCCCGTCACGTGCGCGGCCGACGTGCTCGACGCAATCGGCCTCGAGCCGCCTCCTCTGCCGGAGCCACCGGTGCTCGCCGGGCCGGTCGGCCGGGTTCGCGCCGTCATCGCCGACGCGCCGACGCCCGCCGACGAGCTGATTCGCCGCACGGGCCTCTCCGCCGGCGAGCTTGCCGCGGCGCTCGCAGAACTGGAGCTGCTTGGTCTCGTCATAGAGGCCGACGGCCTCTATCGGGAGGTGATGGCACCGGCCTAGGTCGATCACGCTAGCGTTGGCGATCAGAGTCGGTTCAGGCGGATCGGTTCTGATGTGTCGAGTCGAGGAGGGACCGAGATGACCAGTACCGAGCCGGCGGACAAGTCAGCTGCCGCGACGATCACCGAGCACGAGGCGGCAGAGGCCGATCGGGCGAACGCGACCGGGCGGACGCCCGTCGTGTTCATCCACGGACTGTGGCTCTTGCCGAGCAGCTGGGACCGCTGGGCGGCGGTGTTCGAGGAAGCGGGGTACACAGCCCTGACCCCAGGGTGGCCGGACGATCCCGAGACGGTCGAAGAGGCGAACGCACATCCCGAGGTCTTTGCACGCAAGACCGTCGGCCAGGTCGCGGACCATTACTCCGCCGTGATCGGCCGGCTGCAGAAGAAGCCGGCGGTGATCGGTCATTCCTTCGGCGGCCTGCTCGCGCAGATCGTCGCCGGTCGCGGTTTGGCCTCCGCGGCCGTCGCGATCGATCCGGCTCCTTTCCGCGGGGTGCTGCCCCTGCCGTTCTCGGCGCTGAAGTCGGGGTCTCCGGTCCTCGGGAATCCTGCGAACCGGAACCGCGCCGTGCCGCTTACCTACGAGCAGTTCCGGTACGCGTTCGCGAACGCGGTCACCGAGGACGAGGCGAAAGAGCTCTACGAGACGTTCGCCGTACCGGCTGCAGGCGCGCCGCTCTTTCAGGCCGCCGCCGCCAACTTCAACCCGTGGACCGAGGCGAAGGTCGACAGCAAGAACCCCGACCGCGGACCGCTCCTGATCGTCTCCGGCGAGAAGGATCACACCGTCCCATGGGCGATCGCAAATGCCTCGTACAAGAAGCAGAAGCAAAACGAAGGAGTGACCGAGATCGTCGAGATCTCGAACCGCGGGCACGCACTGACGATCGACAGCGGTTGGCGCGAGGTCGCCGACGTCGCCCTCAACTTCGTCAAGCGCTTCGTCTGAACGGCGTCGTAACGTCGGGGTCGTGCCGTGACCGTCGCTTCGAGCACCTCATATTGGCTCGAGGAGTCGCACGAGCAGCTGCCGCAGCGTCGCCTCGACGGGCGGGCCGAGGTGGCAGTGATCGGGGGCGGCGTGACGGGCTGCTCGTGTGCGCTGACGCTTGCCGATCGCGGCGTGCGCGTCCGCCTGCACGAGGCGCGTGAGATCGCGGGCGGCGCCAGTGGACGCAACGGCGGTTTCGCATTGCGTGGCGCGACGCCGCCCTACGACGAGGCGCGTCGCCTACTGGGCGAGGAGCGCGCCAGGCTCGTGATGGACATCACCGAGCGGTCGCTCGACCGGATGGAGGAGCTTGCAGGCGACGCGTTCCACCGCGTCGGCAGCCTCCGGCTCGCCTACGACGGGACCGAGCGGAACGCCTTGCGGCGAGAGCACGACGCGCTACGAGACGACGGGTTCGCCGTCGAATGGGTCGACGAGCTCGCGCCGCCGCTCGACCGCCTCTACCTCGGCGCGATCCTCCACCCGACCGACGGGGCGCTCCAGCCCGCGCGGTGGGTCCGGCGCCTGGCCGCGCACGCTGTGGCCGCAGGAGCGGACGTGCGCGAGGGTGAGGCCGTACTCGTCGACGAGCTCGACGCCGACGTGATCGTGGTGGCCGGCGACGGGTTCACCCCCGGTCTCCTTCCGGAGCTCGCCGGCCTCGTTCACGCAACGCGCGGGCAGGTGCTTGCCACCGAGCCACTTCGGGAGCTCCTCTACGGGCGGCCGCACTATGCGCGGGAGGGTTACGACTACTGGCAGCAGCTGCCGGATGGGCGACTTGTGATCGGCGGCAGCCGCGATGCATCGTTCGACACCGAGTCGACCCACGTGGAAGCGACGACCGACCTGGTGCAGGCTCGGATCGACGCACTCGTGGAGCGGCTCGCCGGCTATCGGCCGCAGGTGACGCACCGGTGGGCCGGCATCTGGGGGACGACACCTGACCTCCAGCCGCTCGTCGGTCCCGTGCCCGGCCGCGAGGGCGTCTGGGTCGCGGGCGGCTACTCGGGCCACGGCAACGCCCTCGGGCTCGCGTGCGGCGATCTGGTCGCGCGGGCGATCCTCGGCGAACAGCCGCCCGAGCTCGAGATCTTCGACCCGGCCCGCTTCGCGACCGCCGGCTAGAGCTGGTCGACGAAGACGCGCACGGGCGCGAGGAAGACGAACCCGAGTCGCTCGCAGATCGGCCGCGAGCTCCTGCCGGCCTGAACTGTCAGCGCCGGTGTTCCTCGCGCCACCGCGGTTTCCCAGCGCGCTCTGATGAGTGCTCGGTAGACGCCACGCCCACGCGCCTCCGGCAGCACCGAGCCACCGAACAGGTTCACCCCGGCATCGCCGAACGCGGCATACGAGGTCCCGATGATGCGTCCGTCGATCAGCGCGACGAATGCACGGCCCGGGTTGTCCGGGTGCCGATAGTCGTCGTAGCGCACCCGGAGATAATCGTCGGTCACAGGCGGCATTCCGAACACCTGCTCGGCGACGCGCGCGGCTGCCCGGAAATCGTCCCAGGTCTCGATCATTCGCGCCTCGATGTCTTCCAGATCGTCGGCGATGGGTGGTGGCGCGACGAGTGCGAGTGCATTCTCGGTCGCCTCGTACCCGGGCGTGTCCTGGTTGACGAGCCCGGCGGCCTCGAGGGCCGGAACGACGTGATCCTGATCAGGAGGCACCCACCACGCGATGATCGCCTTGTCGCGCTCGCGGCCGACGGCGCGGGCGGCTTCGACAGTTGCCTCGACATCCGTGGGGCCGTTGCCGCGCATTCCCACGATCTGTGCATTCGGCCACTTGTTGATGGCGATGAACGCGCCGTCGAGTTCCACTTGCTCCACGTCGGGTGCCACCGGCAGCTCGTGAAACGGGCACAGCGCCAGCCGACGCACGGGCTCGGAGACAGCCATGTGCCGACCCTAGCCTGCGACGCGTTCTAGAGCGAGAGCGTCCCGAGGTCGAGCTCGCCGGCGCGCTCGAGAGCAGCCAGCGCGATCGCGAGGTCCTGGATCGCGAGACCCGTGCTGTCGAACAGCGTGATCTCACCGTCGGTTTGGCGCCCGTCTGCGTCGCCCGTCAGGACGCGTCCGAAGTCGGTCACGTCAGCGCGCCGCAGGAGGCCCGCCTCGACGGCGTGCGCGAATTCTCCTCCGTGTGACGCCTGCTCCCAGTCGTCACAGAAGAGCCGGGCGCGCCCGAGCTCGGAATCGGCGGCCTCGGCCTTGCCCGGCCCGTCGGCGCCCATCAGCGAGACGTGCTGTCCAGCGCGGAGCGTCCCCTCGGCAAGCAGCACCTCGTGCCCGGGAGTGACCGTCACGACCAGGTCTGCGGCGAGCGCAGCCTCCAGCGAGGGCGCAGTTTCCGCGCCGAGCTCCTCGGCGACCTGCCGGCGCGCGCTCTTCGTTCACATCCCAGATCGACACCGGCCGTCCACGGGCGAGGAAGGTCCGTGCCGCTGCCTGCCCGTTCACGCCCGCGCCGATCACCGCCGCCGTCGACGCGTCCGCGCGGCCGAGTGTCTCGGCCGCGAGCACCGCAGCAGCCCCGGTGCGGAGCGCCGTCACTGCCGCTGCGTCGAGCACCGCCCGCAGTTGACCGTTCTCCGCGTCGGACAAGAGCACGACCCCGGAGACCGTCGGCAGGCCGCGCTCTGGGTTGCCGGGAAAAGACGTCACCCATTTGAGCAGCGCATGACCCGCGCCGAGCGCCGGCATCGCGCGGAAGTCGCCCGCCGGATAGTTCGTGACGTAGACCTTCGGCGGCATCGTCCACTCACCGCGGGCGTGAGCGATGAACGCCGCGCGGACTGCCTCGACCGCGCGGTCTGGTGAGACCGCCTGCTGGACGCGCTGCCCGGAGAAGACGGGAACGCCGGTCACAGTGCTTTGACGGCCGCGGTCAGCTTGGCGACCGACTCCTTTGCGTCGCCGAAGAGCATCATCGTGTTCGGCTCGAGGAAGAGTGGGTTGTCGATGCCGGCGAAGCCCGGGTTCATCGACCGCTTGAGCACGATCACGGCGTTCGATTCGTCGACGTTCAGGATGGGCATGCCGTAGATCGGGCTCTGAGGGTTGTTGCGGGCGTCGGGGTTGACGACGTCGTTCGCGCCGATCACCAGCGAGACGTCGGTGCGGGGAAACTCCGCGTTCGCCTCGTCCATCTCCTTCAGCGCAGGGTAGGGGACGTTCGCTTCTGCGAGCAGCACGTTCATGTGCCCCGGCATGCGCCCTGCGACGGGGTGGATCGCGTAGGTCACCTCGATTCCGCGCGCCTCGAGCAGGTCGGCGAGGGTGCGCACGTCGTGCTGCGCCTGCGCGACGGCCATGCCGTAGCCCGGGACGATCGCGACCTTCTGCGCGTAGGCGAGCATCACGCCGACGTCGTCGGCGGTTGTCGGTCGCACCGACCCGGTGCCGCCCGCAGCCGTCGCCGCCGCGGTCGCAGTCACCTGCCCGAACGCGCCGAACAGGACGTTGGCGATCGAGCGGTTCATCGCCTGGCCCATCTTCATCGTCAGCAACGTGCCCGAGGCGCCGACGAGCATCCCCGCGACGATCAGCACGTTGTTGTCGAGCTCGAAGCCGCCCGCGGCGACCGCGAGTCCGGTGAACGCGTTGAGCAGCGAGATCACGACCGGCATGTCGGCACCACCGATCGGGAGCACGAACAGGACGCCGAAGAGCGACGCGGCGGCGACCAGCACCCAGAGGAGCCACTCGTCCTGCACGCCGGCGATCAGCGCGATCCCTGCTGCGATGCCGGCGAAGAACACGAGGGCGTTGACGATCTGCTGGCCCGGGTAGGTGATCGGGCGCCCGCCGATCAGCTCTTGCAGCTTCGCGAAGGCGATCATCGAGCCGGCGAACGAGATCGAGCCGATCAGGGCCGAGAGCACGATCGCGACGGAGATGTCCACCTTGGGCGCCCCCGGATCGGGGAGGATCCGGTGCAGCTCGGCCAGCGCGATCAGCGCTGCCGCGCCGCCTCCGACGCCGTTGAACAGCGCCACCATCTGCGGCATCGCGGTCATCTTCACCTTGCGAGCAGCGACGGCTCCGAAACCCCCGCCGATGAGCATCCCGATCGCGATCGCCCACCAGCTCGTCGTGCCGATGTCGATCCAGGTCACGACGATCGCGAGGAGCATCCCCGCCGCGCCGATCTGGTTGCCACGCCGCGCGTGCGCCGGGCTCGAGAGGAACCGCAGCGCCAAAATGAAGGTCACGATCGTGACCAGGTAGAGCAGGTTGGTGACGTTCATGCTCAAGAGCTTTTGCCGTCCTTTGCGGTCTCGGACTGCTTCGCCGGATCACGTTTCTTGAACATCTCGAGCATCCGGTCGGTGACGACGAATCCGCCGACCACGTTCGCGGACGCGAGTACGACCGCGATGAAGCCGACGATCCACGTGAACGCGCTCTTGTCAGGCTGTCCGAGGATGATCATCGCCCCGACGATCACGATCCCGTGGATCGCGTTCGTCCCCGACATCAGCGGGGTATGCAGCATCGTCGGCACCTTCGAGATCACCTCGAAGCCGAGGAAGATCGCCAGCACGAGGATCGTCAACTCGAAGACGAGCAGCGTGTTGTGGTTCACGTAAGCCCTTCCTTCCGCGTCACACACGTGCCGGCGATCACGTCGTCGTCCCAGTCAAGCGAGACCGCTCCGTCGGTGACCATCAGCCCGACCAAAGCCGCGACGTTGCGCGACAGGAGCTGGCTGGCGTGCGTGGCCATCGTCGAGGGCAGGTTCGTCGTGCCGACGATCGTGACGCCGCTCTCGACGATCTCCTCGCCGGGGCGCGTCAGCTCACAGTTGCCGCCGGTCTCTGCGGCCAGGTCGACGATCACGGAGCCGGGGCGCATCGCCCGCACGGCCTCGGCCGTGATCAGCTTCGGGGCCGGGCGACCCGGGATCGCAGCGGTCGTGATCACCGCGTCGAACAACGGGATGCGAGCCTGCAGCTCATTCTGCTGCGCGGCCTGTTGTTCCGCCGTCAACTCACCCGCGTAGCCGCCTTCGGTCTCCTCGCCCTCGATGCCGAGGTCGAGGAACGAGGCGCCGAGCGATTCGACCTGCTCGCGCACCGCTGCGCGCACGTCGAATCCGGAGACAACTGCGCCGAGGCGCCTCGCAGTCGCGATCGCCTGCAGCCCTGCAACACCGGCGCCCAGCACCAACACCTTCGCGGGCGGGATGGTCCCCGCCGCGGTCATCAACATCGGGAAGAAGCGCGGCATCCGGTCGGCGGCGATCAAGGCAGCCTTGTAGCCGCCCACGGTCGCCTGCGACGACAGAGCATCCATCGGTTGGGCGCGTGTGATCCGGGGCACCGACTCCAGCGCGAACCCAATGACGCCGGCGGCGGCGAGCCGCTCGATCCCGGGTGTGTCGGTCAAGGGTGTGAGAAATGCGATCAACACTTGGCCGTCATGCAGCCGCGCGGCCTCTTCCGCGGTCGGCGCCGCGACCTTCGCAACCACATCCGCCGACCACGCATCGCCGATCGTCGCACCGGCCTCCCGGTAGGCGTCGTCCGAGAATCCTGCGGCGTCCCCGGCGCCCGGCTCGACGATCACCTCCACACCGTCCCCGAGCCGTCCGACGGTCTCAGGGATCAGTGCGACCCGACGCTCGCCGGGAACCAGCTCCTTCGCGACTCCGAGTTGCATCCGACGGCGACGCTATCGCATCCCGAACCAGCTCTCGCGCAGAATCGGCTCGGATCCTGGCCCCACCTACACTGCTTGTCGCGTGACGCAGCTCCTCCTCGACTACGGGCTCGTCCTTCTCTTTGCGTTCGTCGCCGTGGAATCGGCCGGTGTGCCGATCCCCGGCGAGACCGCGTTGATCACCGCTGCCCTGTTCGCGCGCCCGGAGCACCACCACTGGTCGCTGCTCTCCGTGATCGTCGTCGCCGCTGCGGCCGCGATCATCGGTGACAACATCGGGTACCTGCTCGGGCGCTACGGCGGACGTTCGCTGATCAACCGCTGGGGGTTCATCCAACGCTACGCGGAGAAGGCACTGCCGCCGAGCGAGCGCTTCTTCGCGAAGCACGGGGCGAAGACGGTCTTCTTCGGGCGGTTCATCGCCGTCCTGCGGGTGACCGCCGCCTGGCTCGCCGGCCTGAGTCACATGCAGTGGTGGCGATTCTTCCTCTGGAACGCTGCGGGCGGGATCGTCTGGGCGATCGGCGTCTCCCTGCTTGCCTACTGGGCCGGCAAGGCTGTTGCCGAGGCGGTCAGCAAGTACGGCCTCTACGGCGTGCTGGTCCTGCTCGTGCTCGGCGTGCTCGGCTTCTTCGGCGTGCGCGCGTGGCGAAAACGCATGCTGGCGTAGCTCTACGAGAGCGAGTCCCAGACCTCGAGTTTCGTCCGCGTCAGACGGATCACCTCGTCGGTGTACTCCGTCGTCGACGCACCGCCGCCGAGATCTGCCGTCTTCGTTCCCTGCGCGACTGCCTCGAGGGCGGCCTCGCGAATCGCCCGACCCGCAAGCCGCCCCAGCTCGGACTGAGAGAGCAGTGCGGCCACTGCGAGGATCATTGCCATCGGGTTCGCCACGTCCTTCCCCTGGAGCGAGGGCGCCGTGCCGTGAGCGGCCTCGGCCATCAGCGCCGTCGGTTCGAGGTTGTCGTTCTCGAACGCGACGAGCATCGACTCCGACGCGGCGATCGATCCGAAGAGCGGCAGAACGAGGTCGGAGAGAATGTCGCCGTCGCGGTTCAGCGCCGGTATCACCAGCGGGTCGCCCGTCGATGCGACCAGGAGCGCGAACGTCGCATCGATCAGCTGCGGCTCGTAGGGCACCGACGGGTGCCGGGCAGCGGCCGAGTCCATCTCCTCCTTGAGCATCCCTTCATAGGTCGGCGAGACCGTGTACTTCGGGCCCCCGAAGACCTTCGCTCCCGTGCGTTCCGCCTCGCGGAACGCGAACTCTGCGACGGCGCGGCAGACATGGCGCTCGATCCGCTCGGTCCGGAACGCGACCTCTGCGTCGCCCTCGCCCTCCCGCCATTCCTTCGCGCCGTAGGCATCGCCCACGGCCATCCGCACCACCGAGATGGGCGCATGGACGCCGCCGAACGGCACGACTCCGGGGATCCTGCGTCCGGTGCGAATGATCACCTTGCCTCCGATCTCCTCGCGGAGGATCCGGTTCGGCGAGCCGACGTCATCGCGGGCCTCCGGCGTGACGGTGGCCGCCTTCAAACCGAGCCCATGCTCGCGAATCGCGGCCGCCGCCTCGTGGACCACGCCGTTCGACGTCGCGCGGCGCCGCTCGAGCGAGAGGTCGAAGCGCGGCAACTCGACCTCGAGCCCGATCACGCCGGGGGACAGCACTCGCAGAGATTCCTCGAGCAGTTCCTGCCCCGTCTGGTCGCCTTCGAGGACGACGATCGTCTTCAGTTCCACGGCGGGCGAAGATTAGCGATGCCCCCGAACCGGGCAGGGGGAGTGAATGGCGCGCGGCATCGGCTGGCGCCGGGAGGGGTCGAAGGGGCGTTTCCGCTACGTCGACGCCGACGGGCGCAGAATCACGGACGAGGCGCACCTCGAGCGCATACGCCTGCTCGCGATCCCGCCCGCCTGGAAGAACGTGTGGATCTCGCCCGGCCCGCGCGCGAAGCTACAGGCGACCGGGAACGACGCTGCCGGGCGCAAGCAGTACCTCTACCACGCCGACTTTCGGGCGCGGCAGGAGCAGGCCAAGTACGACAAGCTGATCCGCTTCGCCGAGCGGCTCCCCGAGCTCCGCGCGGCGATGTCCGAGCACATCGTGCTGGACGGCCTGCCCGAGGAGAAGGTCGCTGCGCTCGCCGTTCGTCTGGTCAACCTCGGCTGGTTCCGGGCCGGCTCGGACCAGTATGCGAAGTCGTCGCGCACATTCGGGATCACCACGTTGCACAAGCGCCACGTCGTCGTGCGGGGCTCTCGCATTTCCTTTCGCTATCGCGGCAAGCACAACGTGCTCGTCCACAGTGCAATCGTCGATCCCGAGCTTGCCGAGGTGGTGAAGGAGCTCCTGGCCTTTCCCGGGAGCAGGCTCTTCCAGTTCGCGCTCGACGGCGGGCGCTACAACCTCGACAACCGGCGCCTGAACGCCTACATCCAGACGTATCTCGGGGCCGATTTCTCCGCCAAGGACTTTCGGACGTGGGGTGGGACGCTGGTTGCCGCGATCGCCCTGGCCGAAGGAGCTGCGCCGACGTCGGCGAGGGAGGCGCAGCGGCGGGTTGCGGCGGTGATGCGCACCGTCGGCGACAAGCTCGGAAACACCCCGGCGGTCGCCCGCTCGTCCTACGTCAGTCCTGCAGTTGTGGAGCAGTATCTCGACGGCAGAACGATCGAGGATTTTCGGCCCCGACATTTGCGGGTCGTTGGCGCTCGAGATACGGGACTCGATCCGGAAGAGCTTGCGACATTGAGTCTGCTCCGGTCCTGGCGAATTCGCGCTGCGCGTTCGGCTGCGTAAACTGTGGCCAGAAAACAAGCTCAGGAGGCGAAATTGGCACGGAAAACCATTCTCGTTTGCGACAGCTGCGGGAAGGAGGTCGATGAGGCGCACGGGGCGACGCTCCGCGTGACCTACGGCGATGCGCGCCGCGGCTCCAAGGTGGCCGACCTCTGCGACGACTGTGCAGGGAACATGCCGGGCCGCGCGGCCGCGCGGCGTGGCCGCCGGCCGAAGGCCGCCGGGCCCGCTTAGAGCGCCGTTTCCGTCGTGAGCGGCCGAGGGACACGTCCTGCGGCCGCTCTACGATGGGAAGGTGGGGTTGTCCCTCCTCGCGGGGCCTGCGCATGCGGGCAAAGTCGCGCTTCTTCTGGAGCGCTATCTGGCGCGCCTCGACGACGAACCGACACTGATCGTGCCGAACGCGTCGGACGTCGACCGCGTCGAGCGCGACCTGCTCGGCCGCTGCGGCTGCCTCTTCAGCGGCTCGATCGGGACGTTCGACGACCTCTTCCGGCGCCTCAGCCGCGTCGATCCCGAGCAGCGTCCCGTTGCGACGGACGCGCAGCGAGCGCTGGTCGTGCGACGCGCGCTCGCCTCGGCGCCTTTGAACGGCCTGGCGCGCTCCGCCCGCACGAACGGGTTCGCCGACACGCTGCTCCAGACGCTCGGCGAGCTCGAGCAAGGCATGCTCGACCCGGGCGACCTCGGCGGCGACCTCGCCCAGCTCTACACCGCCTATCGCGCGGAGCTCGACCGGCTCGGCCTCTGGGACCGCGACCTCCTGCGCCGCCGTGCCGCCGAGCGCCTTCAGTCCGAGCTCGACGCCTGGCACGGTGAGCCGGTCTTCGCCTACGGCTTCGAGGACCTCACCGGCGCCGAGTGGTCGCTGCTCGAGGCGCTCGCCGGGCGCACCGAGGTGCATGTGTCGCTGCCCTACGAGCCCGGGCGGGTCGCGTTCGCCTCGCTCGCCCGCACAGCCGACGACCTCTCGTCGCTCGCGGACGGCAGCATCGAGGAGCTGCCGCCCCGGTCGGCGGAGTACGCCCATCCGGCACTCGCGCATCTGGAACGGGCGCTCTTCGAGGAGTCCCCGCCGCCGCCGCCCGACCTCGACGCCGGTGTGCGCTTCCTGGAGGGTGCCGGTGCCCGCGGCACACTCGAGCTCGTCGGCGAGGAACTGATCGCGCTGATCCGCGGTGGCACGGCGCCGGAGCAGATCGCGCTCGTCGCACCATCCGTCGAGCAGTGGCGGGCGCCGCTCGAGACCGTGCTCGGTGGGCTCGGAGTCCCGTACGCGATCGAGTCTCGCGTGCGCCTCGGCGCGACGCCGCTCGGCCATGCACTGCTGCAACTGCTTCGCTACACCTGGCTCGACGCGGGCAGGCGCGAGCTCTTCGCATTCCTCCGCTCGCCCTATTCCGGCCTCGCGCGCTCGTCGGTCGACTTCGTCGAAGGCCGACTGCGCGGACGAGCGATCCACACGCCCGCGCGGGTCGAAGAGGAGGCCGAGAAGCTCCGCGAGGCTCCCGTGCCTGCTCTGGCCGAGCTGCGCGGCGCCGAGACGCCGGCGGCCGGCGTCCGCGCCCTGATCCGGTCGATGCTCCGTTCCGCCTACGGCACGGAGGCGCCTCCTGCCGGCGAGACCTCACGCCTCGATCTGCGCGCGTACGACGCGGCGCTACGTCTCCTGGACGAGCTCGACGCATTCGCGTCGCTCGGCGAGGACGTTCATGCGGAAGACGTCGTCGCGGCCCTCGAACGGGCCGAGGTGCGGCTTGCGTCCGCAAACGAGGCCGGACGAGTCGCGGTGGTCGATCTGCTGCGCGCCCGTACCCGTAGCTACGAGGCGGTGTTCCTGCTCGGTCTCGAGGAAGGCTCGCTGCCGCGGCGCTCCCGGACCTCGCCGTTCCTCGACGACGACGCGCGCCGCGAGCTCGGCGGCCGGCTCGAGCGGCCCGATCAGGTGAGTCGCGACCGGTACCTCTTCTACACCGCGTGCACGAGGGCGACGCGGCGCCTCTACCTCGTTCGCGAGGCGGCGACCGACGACGGTAGCCCGCGCGAGCCGAGCCCGTTCTGGGAGGAGGTTGCAGCGGTCTTCGACGACGACGACGTCGCGCGGGCGACGGTGCGGCGGCCGCTCTCGGCCCTCACGTGGCAACTCGAGGCCGCCCCGTCCGACCGCGAGCGGCTCCGGGCGCTCGCGCAGCTCTCCGTGGGCGACCCCGACGGCGCTCGGGCGGTTGCCGATGCGAACGACTGGGGACGGCGGCTCGCACGCGCGCGCTCGGCGATGGACCGGAAGACCCGGCTGACGAGCGACGTGCTCCTTGCGGTCTACGGGGCGAAGACGACCTTCGGTGTGACGGAGCTCGAGCGCTTCGCCGACTGCTCCTCCGCGTGGTTGTTCGAGCGCATCATCTCGCCGAGGACGATCGACGCAGAGGTCGACCCGATGCTCCGCGGCTCCGTCGCGCACAGCGCACTGCACAAGTTCTACGCCGGCCTCCCGAAGGAACTGGGACACGATCGCGTCACGCCCGAGAACGTCGAGCAGGCGGTCGGGTTCCTCCGGCGCTGTCTCGACGATGCAATGCGCGGCGGCGTGCGGCTCGAGCTCACCGACCTGCAGGAGGCCGAGCTCGACCAGAGCCTCTTCCGGGATCTCGAAGGTTTCGTCCGCGACGAGGCCGCGTCACCACTGCAGTTCGTGCCGCGGCGCTTCGAGGTGTCGTTCGGCTCCGACCGCTCCGCCCCGGAGCTGCAGCGGGGGTTGCACCTCGGAGACGATCTGTACCTGAGCGGCAAGATCGACCGCATCGACGTCGACCCGTACAGCGCCCGCGGGATCGTGCAGGACTACAAGTCCGGCCGCAGCGCGCACTCGGCGAAGCAGATCGACGAGGAGCTGAAACTGCAGATCCCGCTCTACATGCTCGTGCTGCGCGACCTCGTCGGCATCGAGCCGCTCGGCGGTGTCTATCGCGCGCTGGCCGGAGCGCGCGTCACCCGCGGTCTGCTGCATGCCGGGGCGTCCGACGACCTGCCCGGCTACCAGCGCAACGACTACCTCGAAGAGGGCGAGTTCTGGTCGCTCGTCGAAACCGCCCGAGACCGCGGACGCGGCTACGCCCAGCGCATCCGGGCCGGTGACGTCCGCCACGACCCGAAAGGCGGCACGTGCCCGACCTGGTGTGACCTCTGGACGATGTGCCGCGTGGAGCGTCCCTGATGAACCCCGAGCAGCGCGCCGCCGTCGACGCGACGGGCGAGGTCTTCGTCTCGGCCGGCGCGGGCACAGGCAAGACGTCGGTACTGGTCGAGCGCTTCGTCGGTGCCGTCTGCGAGCAGGGGCTCGACGTCGAGTCGGTGCTCGTCATCACCTACACCCGCAAGGCGGCAGGCGAATTGCGCGCGCGCATCCGCGCGGCGCTGCACGCGCGAGGCCGGCACGACCTCGCGCGGCGGCTCGACGGCGCGTGGATCTCGACGATCCACGGCTTCTGCTCGCGCCTCCTGCGAGCGCATCCGTTTGCGGTGGGGATCGACCCGCGCTTCCGCGAGCTCGACGACGAGCACGGCGCGGTGATCAGGGGTGAGGCGTTCGAGCGCGCACTGGCCGGCTTCTGCTCGACTCGTGACTCCGAACGGCTGCGGCTGCTTGCCACCTACGGTGCGCAAGGACTGCGCCGCATGCTCACGGGCGTCTACGAGACGCTTCGCTCGGCGGGCCGCGACCTGAAGCTCGAGCTCGGTGAGCACGCCGGCATTCCCGAACGACTGGCGGAGCTGCACGCTGCAGCAGAGGCGCTGGCGGCCGATCCCGAGGTGACCGACAAGCAGCTCGCGGCCGCAAACGCCGCGCTGGCGCTCGGGTCGAACCCGGAGCGGCTGCTCGACCTGTCGCATCTCGCGGCCGGAGGCGACCGCGCGGCCGAGTTCCGTGGCGCACGCGACCGGCTCAACCAGGCAGCGTTCGACGAGCTCGCAGCGCGCGACAGCGAGCTCCTGCAGGAGCTGCTGGATCTGTTCGCAGCCGAGTACGCCGCCGCGAAAGCGCGTGAGTCGTCGCTCGACTTCGAGGATCTGCAGCTCTACGCCCGCGATCTGCTGCGCGACCACGCCGAGGTCCGCGAGGCCGAGCAGCTGCGCTTCCGCGCGATCATGGTCGACGAGTTCCAGGACACCAACAGGCTGCAGTGCGACATCGTCGACCTGTTGCGCGAGGGCGCCGGCGCGATTCCCCGCTCCGGCGCCGGCGAAGCCGGCACCTGCGCTCCTTTGCGGACTCCGTCGAGCCTACGTCCGGTCGACGTCTTCTTCGTCGGTGACGAGTTCCAGTCGATCTACGGCTTCCGCCACGCCGACGTCGCCGTCTTCCGCGAGCGCCGCGAGCGTGCAGCGCTGCGGCTGCCGCTCTCCAGGAACTACCGCTCGCGCCCCGAGGTCCTCGCCGCGGTCAACCATCTGTTCAGCGAGGAGTTCGGCGACGGCTACCAGCCGCTGGCCGCGTCGGGCGAGTTCGCGGACCCGGTCTTCGGACATCCCGTGGAGCTGCTCGTCAGCGACAAGCGGAGCTACCGCGAGGCGGGGGAGGGCTGGCGCGACGGCGAGGCGCGGGCGATCGCGCGCCGTGTGCGCGAGCTCGTCGACAACGGCGTCGCCTCACCCGGAGAGATCGTCCTGCTCTTCGCGGCCGGCACCGATGCCGAGCGCTACGAGGCGGCGCTGCGTGCACTCGACCTGCCGACCTATCGCGCCACCGGCCGCGGGTACTTCGGCCAGCAGCAGGTCGTCGACCTGCTCTCGTATCTGCGGCTCCTCCACAACCGCTACGACGACGAGGCGCTCGTCACCGTGCTCGCGTCGCCGTTCGTCGGCGTCTCGAACGACGGGCTCGTGCACATTCGCAGGCACGCCGGCAAGCGGCCGCTCTTCACCGGCGTCGAGCGCTCGCTGCCGGAGCCGCTCTCCGAGGACGACCAGCGCCTCGTTCGCGCCTTCAAGCAGCGGTACGACCGGCTCGCCGCCGCCTCCGCGCGGTTGTCGCTCGAACGCCTGTGTGAGGAGATCGTCTCGGCGCACGACTACGACCTGGCAGTCCTTGCGCGATGGGACGGGCGGCGGCGGTACGCGAATCTCCGCAAGTTGATGCGACTCGCGCGCTCCTACGAGGATCTACGCGGTCCCGACATCGAGGGCTTCGTCGGCTTCATCCGCGACCAGCAGGCCGTCGGCGCGTCGCAGCTCGAGGCGGTGTCCGAGGAGGAGGGAGCGGACGCGGTGCGTCTCTTGACGATTCACGCGGCGAAAGGGCTCGAGTTCAAGGTCGTGATCGTCGCCGACGCCGGCCGCGACACCGGCGGCGTGCAGTCCTCGGACGAGATCCTCGTGCGTCCGGACGGGACGTTCGGGTTCCGCGTGATCGACCCGAAGTCGGGCAAGAAGCGCGGCGTCTTCAGCTACGAGCAGGTGCGGGAGGCCGAGAAACGGGAGGACACGGCAGAACGGCTGCGCCTCTACTACGTCGCCATGACCCGTGCCGTCGACCGGCTGATCGTCTCCGGCGCGATCGACCCGGATCGCCAGCAGGACCGCGAGACGCCCATCGGCTGGGTGCTCGCCCGGCTCGGGCTCGACGGTGAGATCGAAAGCGGTGAGTTGGAGCGGGGTGAAGCGCGGTTCGTGTTGACCGTCGACCACTGGGCGCCGCAGCCCGTCGTCGAGCCGCAGGCGCCAGCGATCGACGAGGCGGGCCAGCTCGCGCTGTTCGCCGAGCTGCCGACGGCACCGGCGCCGCGGGGGTACCGGTTGCCCGAGTTGCTGCCGCTGCCGGCGCCGCCGCTGCACCGGGTCCGCCGGCTGTCGTACTCCGCGCTGGCGCTGTTCGAGCGCTGCTCCTACCGCTACTACGTCGAGCGAATCGCGGGGCTGCGGGAGGAGCGGGGGACGGTGCCGGGCTCACACGGCCTGAAGGCGACCGAGATCGGAGACGCCGTGCATCGCCTGCTCGAGCTCGTCGATCTGCGCGCGCCGGTCTCCCCGGGCGTGGAGATCGTGCGGACGTGGTACCCCGGCGTGACCGGCGAAGAGCTCGCCCGGATCGAACGATTCGTCGAGTCCTATTGCGGGTCGGAGCTGGCGGCGCGGATCGCGACGCTCGCCGGCGCGGAGCCCGAGCGACCCTTCGCGTTCGAGCACGACGGCGTGCTGCTGCACGGGCGGCTCGATGTGCTCTGGCGCGATGGTGCCCGGGCTCTCGTCCTCGACTACAAGACCAACACGCTGGCGGAGGGAACGCCTGAGGAGATCGTCGAGGCCGACTACCGGCTGCAGCGGCTCGTCTACGCGCTGGCGTGCTTCCGTGCCGGGGCCGACCAGGTCGAGGTCGTCTACCACTTCCTCGAGCGGACCGATGCGGTCGTCGCCACGACGTTCGACCGGGTCGAGCTACCGGCCCTCGAGGAGGAGCTCTCGGCGGCGATCCGACGCATCGACGCCGGCGAGTTCGTGGCCACTCCGAGCGACTTCACGTGCGCCGGCTGCCCGGCCCTCGACCTCGTCTGTGCCGGCCCGAACCTGCGCCAGCCGCCGGGGCGGCTGGTCGCAGCCGCTTGACGGGAGCGTCCCGAGCTCGACCGCGATCGGTCTGGTGCTACATCCTGCACTGATGGCGCGGAGCTACATCGCAGAAGCGCGGCGCAAGAAGGTGGCGCCGAAGAAAGAGCGGATCCGGCCGATCATCGAACGGCTGGCGGTCGAGCACGCCGACGCCAAGATCGCGCTCACGTATTCGAACCCACTCGAGCTGCTCGTGTCGGTGATGCTGAGCGCGCAGACGACCGACGTGAACGTGAACCGTGTCACCGAGAAACTGTTCGCCAAGTACAAGCGTCCCGAGGACTATCTTGCGGTCCCGGTCGCCGAGCTCGAGCGGGACATCTTCGCCACCGGGTTCTACCGTCAGAAGACCAGATCCCTCCGCGGAACGATGCAGCGTCTGCTGGAGGAGCACGACGGCGAGGTGCCGGAGGACTTCGACGAGCTACTGAAGCTCCCGGGCGTCGCGCGCAAGACGGCGAACGTGGTCTCGGCGGAACGGGGCTCGCCACAGGGGATCGTCGTCGACACCCATGTCCGGCGACTGTCGCAGCGGCTCGGTTTGACCAAGCAGGAGGACCCGGTGAAGATCGAGCGGGACCTGATCAGACTCGTCCCGCGGGACGACTGGGCGCGTTTCCCGCACCTGCTGATCTGGCACGGCCGCCGGATCTGCGACGCCCGCAAGCCGCGCTGCGAGGACTGTCCGCTCGCAGCCGACCTGTGCCCGTCGAGCCGTTTGGGAACCTGATTCGGCGGAGCCGAACCAGATTCCCGGGTCACGAGCTGCGGTGACCTCCGAGGAACTCGCGAACCTGGTTCGCTTCGCGAAATCAGGTTCGGGCTTCGACTCGTGCCCTTCGAGCCGTCTGGGAACCTGATTCGGCGGAGCCGAACCAGATTCCCGGGTTACGAGCTGCGGTGACCTTCGAGAAACTCGCGAACCTGGTTCGCTTCGCGAATCAGGTTCGAGGTTCGGCTTGCTAGCCGCGTTTCGGCGTCAGCGCGACGAGCAGGCCGCCGTCGTCGTCGTAGGCCGGAAAGACATCGGCGATGATCTGCTTCTCGCTGCCGCCGCGGGTGCGGATCGAGAGCTGTTCGCCGAGGCGGCGAACGCCCCACTCGCGGGCGAGGTCGACCGGCTTCGCATCCGAGAACTGCAGTGCGTCGACGACATCCCGGCCCATCAGGTCGGCCTCGGGGAAGCCCGTCAATTCGAACACCCCTCGGCCGATCGCGAGCACGCGACGGTCCTGGTCGGTGACCAGCAGGCCCGTGTCGGGCGCGGGATAGTAGTCGTCGAGCAGCTCGAAGAGGAAGCCGAAGCCGCAGTGCCGGCAGGCCGGTGCCTGCGTCGAGAATCCTTCGCGGGCGTCGATGTCGAGCGAGCGCTCCTTGCACTGCGGGCAGATGTAGTACGGCACGGCGGGCAGGGTAGCCGGAGGCGTGGGGGCGGTAGGGTCACCGTGTGACCTCCGTCGGCTTGCAGCTCTACACGGTTCGCGACGAGTGCGACCGTGACCTCGAAGGGACTCTGCGCCGGCTCGGCGCACAGGGCTACGACGGCGTCGAGCTCTACGACCTGCACGGCCAGAAGCCGGGGACGGTCAGAGCATGGCTCGACGACGCGGGGCTCGTCGCCGCCGGCCGGCACGTGCGGCTCGAGGTGCTCGAGGGGGAGCTACAGACGCTCGCCGACGAGCTCGGCGCGCTCGGCACAGACCGCGTCGCGATCAGCTGGATCGATCCCGACTGGCTGGACGAACCGGTGGCCGTCGTGCAGCGGATCGCCGCCGCTGCGCGAGCGGCGACGGACGCGGGTCTCAAACTCGGGTTCCACAACCACTGGAGCGAGCTGCGTCCGCTCCTGGGTGGCAGGACGTTCCTCGACCTCCTCCGCGAGTTGCCGGCGCCGTTGCTGTGGCTCGAGCTCGATCTGGGCTGGATCTGGCACGCCGGCGGCGATCCCATCTTGGAGCTCGAGTGGACGACCGGCCGCTGCCCGCTCGTCCACGTCAAGGACTATGCGACCCGCGAGGGACGCGACGATGTGCCGGTCGGCGACGGGATCGTCGGCTACGAGCGCGTGCTGCCGGCCGCGGTGAGAGCAGGCGCCGAGTGGCTGATCGTCGAGGAGGACGAGGTAGGCGACGATCCATTCGGCGCGGTCGAGCGCTCGCTACAGGCCGTGCGGCGAATCGTCGCGGCATGACGGCGCCGCTACGCGTCGGCGTCGTGGGCTGCGGGATCATCGCAACACGCTACGTGAAGGACTCCGCGGCGTTCCAGCACTGGCAGCCGGTTGCCTGCGCCGATCTCGACACCGAGCTCGCCGAGCGTTTCGCCGGCGAGCACGGATTGCGGCCACTGTCCGTCGACGCGCTGGTTGCCGATCCCGAGGTCGAGCTCGTGCTCAATCTCACGCCACCGAAGGCGCATGCTGCTGTCGTGCGCGCCGCGCTCGAGTCGGGGAAGCACGTCTACACCGAGAAGCCGCTTGCGGCGACCAGCGGAGAGGGCCGGGAGCTCGTCGCGGCTGCGGAGCAGCAAGGGCTTCGCCTCGGCTGCGCGCCTGACACGTTCCTCGGCAGCGCCTACGAGACGGGCAGGCGCCTGATCGCCGACGGAGCGATCGGACAGCCGCTCGGGGCAGCCGCGACGATGCTCGTCGGCGGTCCCGACGGTTGGCATCCGAACGCCGAGATGTTCTACCGCGCCGGGGGAGGTCCACTGCTCGACCTTGCGCCGTACTACGTGACGGCGATCGTCTCGCTTCTCGGGCCGATCTCTCGAGTCGCGGGATTCGCCGAAATGCCGACGCCGGAGCGAACACTCGGCGCAGGCCCGCGGGCCGGTGAGGTGGTCGTGGTCGAGGTCCCGACGCATGCGGCGACCGTGCTGCAACTCGTGGGCGGCGGGCTGGCGACGTTGACGGTCAGCTTCGAGGCGCGAGACCAGTATCTGAGCGGCCTCGTGGTCTACGGCACCACGGGCTCGCTCGTCCTGCCCGACGCGAACGCGTTCGGCGGGGACGTGATCGTGCGCAGAGGCCGCGACGACGGCGAGACGGTCACGTATGCCTCGCGTGGCTCACAGGAGACGCGCGGGCTCGGGATCGAAGAGCTCGTCGAGTCGCTGCGTGCGGGCCGTCCGCACCGGGCCAGCGGCACACTCGCGCTGCACGTCCTGGAAGCGGTCGAGGCCGCGGCGCGCGGCGGGGGAGAGCTGCCCTCGGTCGACCTCTAACTCCAGAAGGACAACCGCGTTCACGTTCTCGCGCCCGCGCGCCGATAGAGAAGCATGGACATCAGAGTCTCTCTGGAATATCCCAACGGCCGTATCCACGAGGCGACGGTCACCCGCGAGACCCCGCTCGAGCCGGGCCAAGAGTTTCAGCTGCACGGACGGCAGTGGCGCGCGATCTCTCGCACCGCGAAAACCAGACGGTCGCTGGCCAGCCGGGATGCATCGATGCTCTGCCGCTCGAACTAGCCGACGGCTCCGCGCTTCCGACGCAGCGTCGTCCCGGTGGTGTCGCCAATCACCAAAGAGAACCGCCCGAAGGCGGCTCTCGGTCTCAGCAAGGCCAGGCGGATCGACTACTTGCAGTCGACGCTGGGCTTGTCGAATGTCACGGTCACGTCGCCGTTGGCGTTGACGGTGATGTGGCTGACCTCGTGAATGAGGAGGTTATTGCCCGGCCCATGTCCGATCAGGCGATAGTTGTTCACGTCCGTTGCCATGAACTGGCCGTTCTGGAGACTGCCTTTGAACGTCCCCTGGGACACGCCGGTTGCCTGGTATGTGTCACCGGAGACGCTCCCCACCAGATTGCTCCCCTGAGGCTGAAAGTGGTACTTGCCCGAGACGTTGTTGCCATTGACGGTCGACGTCATCAACATGTGCAGGTCGATCGTGCCGGAGACGTCCTCGCCTGCGCCACCATTGGCACAGGGGATGAAGTCGCTCCAAGGGATTGTCTGATTGACGTCGTTCTGTGTCACTCCCGCTGAAGCGACGCCGGTCGCCACGCCAGCGACCACAAGCGTCGCCAAGAGCAGCTTGAAACCTTCTCGCATCTCTCCTCCTTTCGGAGACTCCCGCTGGCGAGTATCCGCCGCGGAACGCCTGAGAGTTTTTGCCGTTTCCGGGAGTTGTCAAACTCAGGTCCCCACCCGTCGTGCGCGCGATGCTCAGCCGTGCGTTCGGTGAGGCCGCATGGCTGCTGGAGGAGCCTAGGTCCACCGCTTCGCCCGCAGGCGTGCTCGGCTCGAGTTCATCGTCGGAGCGCCAAGCACTACGCCGTTATCTACGGCCGCATCGGCCCCGAACTCGTCCGGGTGCTCGATACGCGGACGAGACACCCCCGCGGACAACAGCGGCGTACGCCGCTCGGGGCGTACGCCGCTCTGCCGCATGCGGAGTTAGACCGCCGTGATCAGACAACTCGAGGTCGAGTAGACGGTCCCCTTTGGCGTATCTGGCCCGAGGCCGTCGCGAAGATCCCTGTTCACCGTAAACGTGTACTCAAGACGAACTGCCTGACCGGCCCGGAGGCCAACGGCTGTCTGTCCGTTGTACAACGACTCATAGACCTTCTTTGCTTTGCCCCCGTCAAGCGACCTGTCCACCTGACCCACGTCAGTCCAAAACATCAGAGAGCCGAAAAACTGCGGCCCGCTGGTAGCCAGAATGTCGGCCTGTTCGCTGGAAGTGCCATGGAGCGTCCACTCGATCATCTGGTTCTTGATGAAGATGCTCGAGAGGCCGGCCGACGATGTGACCCACGACGTCCTGATGACAATGAGCTGACCTGCAGGCACCGTTTCTACTCCGTCCGTGCAATGAATGTACGGCGTGATTGCCCCCGTCGGTGCGGCGGAGGCAACCGCAGCAAGAGCGCAGGCGCAGAAGACAACGACTGCAAGGACGAGGCCTGATCGGAGTTGCCGCAGCATGAACCCCTCATTTCCTCGAAGCGGCGGAGTTGCCGCTGATTGGTCCTAGCGTCCCAAAGGAGGACTTCGTAAGTCAAGCGATCCGGACGCTGGGAGAGCCTAGATCCAGCGCTTCCAGCGGTAGAACGCAAGCTGCCCGATCGTCGTCGTGATGATCAACGTCCACGACCACCAGTAGCCGAAGCCCCAGGCCAGCTCGGGAATGTGGCGGAAGTTCTGGCCGTAGAGGCCGACGATGAACGTGGGGACGAGGAGCAGCGAGGCGATCACCGTCAGCCGCTTCATGACCTCGTTCTGGTCGTTCGCGATCTTGCCCTGCAGGAAGTCGCGCACGCCGCCCAGCGCGTCGCGGGACGACTCGAGTGCTTCCGTCGCGCGCAGCAGCTTGTCGTAGGCGTCTCCGAATGCGATCTCGACGTTGCGGGGAAAGAGCTCGCCTTCGTCGAGCTCGACGCGGTCGTCGACGATCCTGCGTATCGCATCGCGGGTCGGAGTGAGCGTGCGCCGGATCCCGCGCACGTCCTGGCGAAGGTCGCGCAATCTTCGTCCCACTTTCTGCACCGGTGCAGGGCCGACCAGGTCCTCGAGCTCGTCGATCTCGTCGTCGAGGTCGTCCACGAGGTCGAGGAACCTCTCTGCGATGAGATCGACGAGGTGGTAGGCGTACATCCCCACATCCTCGTGCACACGGCAGGCTTCCTTCGCGGGCTTCGGGTCGAACGCCTGCTCCCCCGGCGGCGTCTTGGAGACCGTGATGAAGACGTCGACGGTCGCCACGAAGTCGATCTCCTGGTAGTAGACGCGGTCCTCGTCCGGGACGGCGATCGGGATGAGGAAGATCCCCAGGATGTAGTTGCCCTGTCCCTCGACTCGCGGGCGCGGCTCGTCGTCGTGCACGTGGGGTGCGAGGAGGGCCCGGAGGGCCGTCGCGTGCACGCGCTCGGGCAGCTTGTCCTGCAGCTCTGCCTCTGAAGGGTCGATCAGGTCGATCCACTCGGGACGCTCGGCCACGCCCCGAGGCTACGCGTCGGAGCGGCTGGACTAGCGGTTCGCGGTCATCGCGGTGCCGGGGTGCCCCTCGAACGTCGCGAGGAACCGCTCGGCGTCGAGCGCGCCCATGCAGCCCGATCCGGCGGCGGTGACCGCCTGCCGGTAGATGTGGTCCTGCACATCGCCGACGGCGAAGACGCCGGGGATGTTCGTCTCGGTCGAGCCGGGCTTGGTGACCAGGTAGCCGTTCTCGTCGTGGTCGAGCTGGTCGACGAACAGTGAGGTGTTCGGATCGTGCCCGATCGCCACGAACAGACCGTCGGCGGGAACCTCCCATATCTTGTCGGTCGCGGTGCTGCGCAGTCGCAGCCCCTCGACCTTCGCGCCGCCGATGATCTCCTCGACGACCGCGCTGAGCACGAAGTCGAGCTTCTCGTTCTGCTCTGCGCGGTCGACCATGATCCTCGACGCGCGGAACTCGTCGCGGCGGTGCACGAGGTGCACGCGCGAGGCGAACTTGGTCAGGAACAGCGCCTCCTCGAAGGCCGAGTCGCCGCCCCCGACCACGTACACATCCTTCTCACGGAAGAAGGCAGCATCACAGGTCGCGCAGGCGGAGACGCCGCGGCCCTTGTGCGGCTCCTCCGAGTCGATCCCGAGCCAGCGGGCGCTCGCCCCCGTGGCGACGATCACTGCACGGGCCTGGTACTCGTCGCTCCCGACCGAGACGCGGAGCGGCTGCTCGGAGAAGTCGACCTTCGTGACGTCGTCGGTGATGAACTCCGCGCCGAAGCGCTCGGCCTGGCGGCGGAAATCGGCCATCATCTCGGGCCCCATCACGCCGTCGGCGTACCCGGGGTAGTTCTCGACGTCGCTCGTGATCATCAACTGGCCGCCCCACTGAAAGCCCTCGATCACGAGCGGCTCCAGGTCGGCGCGCGCCGCGTACAGCGCGGCCGTATAGCCGGCAGGCCCACCGCCGACGATGATCAACTCCCGGACGTTCTGGTCGCTCAAAGCTCTCCTCTCAAAATATCGTTCTGTACCTAAGTAAACGTCAACGGGCGGCTGGACGTTCCCGGGCTCCAGGAGGGCTCCTAGATCACCCCGCCCGCCAGGTTCTTGTCCCGGTTCAGCGTGGTCTCCCGCCCGGCTCTCGGGTCGAGCACGGCGTAGAGCACGTCGACGATCAGGTTCCCGACGACGACGACCAGCGTGATCAGCGCGACGACGCCGACCGTCAACGGCAGGTCGATCGAGGTGGTCGCACCGCCCATCGCCAGGACGGACAGCCGCCCGAGGCCGCCGATGCCGTAGACGGTCTCGATGTAGACGCAGACCCCGATCGCGGTGCCGATCTCCATCCCGACCATCGTGAGCACCCGCAGCGCCGCGCTCGGCAGGACGTGGCGGCGCAGCACGCGCGCCTCGCCGGCGCCCTTCGCGCGTGCGGTGCGCACGAAGTCCTCGTGCAGCGTCTCGGCGACACTGATCCGGATCATGCGGGTGTAGAGCGCGAGGAAGAGCAGCGCGAACGTGAACCACGGCAGCACGAGATGCCCCGCCCAGTCGGTCGGCCCGCCGCAGCCCGCCACCTGGTGGAACAGCGGGCAGTAGCCGTTCAACGGCGGCCAAGGGAGGTGGAAGCCTGCAAACCCCTTCTGCAGCACGCTGCCGAGGACCATCGGATGGGTGCACACCGCAATCAGCGCGACGATCGAGATCGTCCGGTCGCTGAGCGAGCCGACACGGCTGCCCGCGAGCGCCCCGAGCGGGACGGCCAGCAGCAGCACGAAGAACGCCCCGCCAAGGATGATCGACAGCGTTGCGCCGACCGCGGGGTACAACAGGCTCCCGACGGGGACCTGGACGAGCTTGTTACCGGGCTCGAGCTGCGCACCGGTCCACTCGTGGCCGAGGTCGCCCCGGGCCAGGTGCGCGACGTAGTCGCCGTACTGCACGATCTTCGGCCGGTCCAGCCCGAGCAGGTGGTTCGCGTTGGTCAGTTGGTATTGCGTCAGGTGCTGCGAGGACGGATAGACGAACGCCGCGGGCGTGGATGGGAGCGCCCAGTACACGACGAATGCGATCGCCACCAGCATCAGCATCGTGAAGATCGCCGCGGCGAGCCGGCGGGCGACGAAGGTGACGACACGCCTCATCGCCGGGCCCACGGCTCGGTCGCGCGCCGGACGCCTTCGGACACCTGATTGAGCGAGAGCACCGTGATCAGGATCGCGGTGGTGGGGATGATCGTCTGCCACGCCGTCTGGGTGTGGCCGAAGCTCTGCGGTGAGTAGACCGTTCCCCACGCTGTGGCCAGCAACGATCCCCACGTTGGCGTTGACGGCTGCACGCCGACGCCGATGAAGCTGAGGCCTACCTCGAGCAGGATGTTCGTCGCGACTGCGATCGGGGCCCAGACGAGCAACGTCGGAACGAGATGCGGGTAGAGGTGCCGTCGGAGGATCCGCCAGTCCGACGTGCCGATCATGTGGGCTGCCTCGACGAACTCAGCGTTGCGCAAGGTCACGAGCTGGGCCCGGACGAGCCGGGTCGGATAGAACGACGTGAACGCGCCGATCAGGAGCGCTTCGGCGAAGACTCCGGACGGCAGGATCCAGCCGTACGAGACGCCGCGCAGAGTCGGGCTCAGCTTCGCGGTCGCGAAGACGAGGAACAGGAGCAGCGGGAACGCCATCACGGTCTCGGTGAACCGGGAGACGACGGCGTCGGTGGCCCCGCCGAAGTAGCCGGCGATCGAGCCGACGGGAATGGCGATCAGGAGGGCGATCAGGACGGCGCCGATTGCGATTTCGAGCGATGTGCGGGCACCGTCGAGCACGCGAACCAACTCGTCGCGGCCGAGCGGCCCGTCGGCGCCGAGGACGAGCAGCGCTTGCTTCGTGCCCTTGGCAGGCGGCAGCACGTTCCCGTACTGGTCGAGATTGATCACGGCGGTCGCCGGCACATGCGACCATGGCCCAACAGGCCTGAGCTGGACGTTCGTCGCGTAGGGGAACAGCCTCGAGCCGTCGTGCCCGACGATGCGCGACGCGATCGCGCCGCCGAAGAGCGCGATCAGGCAGACCGCTGCCAAGGCGAACATTGCGGCGACCGTCCAGCGGTCGCGGCGCAGCCGCAGCCAGGTGGCCGCCCATGGTCCGCGCGCAAGCGTCTCGACCCCGGCTCCTCGTGCCGATTTCATCGACTTCCCAGCCTAGTCAAGCCCGTGCTGGCCTCTTCGACTCCGCAGGAGGCTTCGCTTTGCCAGACTGCGAGCGTGGCTGAGGCTCCGATGCGGCTGAGCAAGAACGGGCTCGTCGACCGACGGTGAGGGCTGGTTCGTCGTGAACGCGCGTGACTCGCGCTGGCGGGACGAAGGGCCGCTGGGCTCCTACTGCACCTTCGAGGGCAAACGGCGGTTTCCGCACTTCGGCATCAACATCAGCGTGCTCGAACCCGGCGAGCGGATCGGGATGTACCACCGCGAGAACGCGCAGGAGGCGTTTCTCGTCCTGGCCGGCGAGTGCACCTTGCTGGTCGAGGGAGGGGAGCGGCGACTCGCCGAGTGGGATTTCTTCTACTGCGCCCCGGGCACGGAGCACATCATCGTCGCCGCCGGCGATCAGTCGGCGGTCGTATTGGCCGTCGGAGGCCGTGGCCGGGGCGTCGGCGGCGGGATCGTCTACCCGGTGTGCAAGGCGGCGGCGCGCTACGGCGCGAGCGTCGTTCGCGAGACCACCGAGGCGGCGGTCGCCTACGCAGAGGTCTACGCCTCGCTGCCACGATCGCGTTTCGTCAAGTTCCGGCCGGGCTGGTTGCCCGGCTTCCGTGACCCGAGAGAGGATTGAGATGACCGACACGACCTTTACCGACAGTGAGATCGAGACCCTGCGCCTCGGTGCGATGGGGTCGGGACTCTTGGTGACCGTGAGTGACCGCGGGTTCTTCGACACGTTCAAGGAAGCCGGAGCGCTCGCGAAGCACGTCGCGGCGGCCCACGAAGGCTCGGAGAGCGAGCTCGTCAAGCGCATCGCCCAGGGGCACAGCACCGGGTTCGGCGTCACGACGCCGGTCGAAGAGGTCGAGTCACGCACGCTCGAAGCACTTCGCACCTCGGTGGGACTTCTGCAGGCGAAGGCGCCCGACGAGTTGGCCGCCTACCGGAGCTTCGTGCTCGACCTGGCGCGTTCGGTCGCGGCGGCGGCCCCGGGCGGCGACGAGGCCGAGAGCGCGGCGATCGCCAAGATCGAGGGCGCCCTCGATTCCGGCGCGGAACCGTCCGCACCAAGTTGACGGTCGCGCGCGTTCCTGGCTAGCGTTTCGTCGTGGCGATTCCAACCGAACCGATCGGAAGCATCCCGCGGCCTCGCGAGCTGCTCGTCGGTCTGCAGCAGGCCGCGGAGGGCGCCATCTCCGAGGCGGAGCTCGACGCGCTCTTCGATCAGGCGGTGCGCAGCACCATCACCGAGCTCGAGGCGACCGGATCGCCCGTGATCACGGACGGCGAGCAGTGCAAGCCGAGCTTTGCGACCTATCCGGTCGCCGGGCTCGAGACACTGGCCTCAGACGGCGTCGTCATCCCCTTCGCGGATGGGCACACCCGCCAGCTCCCGGCCTTGACGGCCGGGCCGTTCCGCTACCGGACGCACGCCGACTCGTATCTCGTCGCGGCCCAGCGGGTGGCGACCCGGCCGGTGAAGCAGGCCGTCATCTCTGCTTCGGCGTTGAGCCTGCTGTACCCGTCCGACGGCATCGACGGATATTCACGCGAAGCGTTTCTTGCCGATCTCGTCGACGAGGCGGAAGCAGACATCCGCGGTTGCCTCGAGGCCGGCGCGTACAACGTCCAGATCGACTTCACCGAAGCGAGGCTCTCGCTCAAGCTCGACCCATCCGGCGGGCTGCTCCGCAACTTCATCGACCTGAACAACCAGGTGCTCGATCGATTCTCGGCTGAAGAGCGACGGAGCCGCATCGGTGTCCATTCGTGTCCCGGTGGCGACCATGACTCCACTCACAGCGCCGACGTCGACTATGCCGCTCTGTTACCGCTCCTGTTCGAGCTGCACGCGGGCGCCTTCTATCTCGAGCTGGCCGGCGAAGCCGACCCGGAGGCGGTGCTCGAGACGGTCGCCGCGAACCTGAGGCCGGACCAGCGTGTGTTCGTGGGCGTCACCGATCCGATCGACCCCGACGTGGAGACGGCGGAGCAGGTTCGCGACCGTGTCCTTCTGGCGGCCAAGCACATTCCCCTCTCTCAACTCGGAACGACCGACGACTGCGGCTTCTCGCCGTTTGCAGACGACGGCTCGACTGCACGAGAGACGGCCTTCGCGAAGATCCGCGCCCGGATTCAGGGCACGGAGCTCGCTTCCGAGCGTCTCGGCGTCTGAACCGGCTCGATAACGGTCTGCTCAGGCGGCGTCGGCGTCGCGCTGGGGCAGCGCGACCAGTTCCGGTGCGCTGACGACCACCGGCTTGCGCTCGATCTGCTTCGTCTCGGGCAGCTCGTCGTTCGTGACGCCGTGCTCCGGGAACTTGCGCGCGGTGACGAGCAGGCGCGTCTCGAACGAGCTCACCGCCTGGTTGAACGCACCGACCGCCGTGTCGAGGCCGCGGCCGACCTTCGCGAAATGTCCCGCGAACACGCCGAGGCGGTCGTACAGCTCACGCCCGAGGTTCGAGATCTCGCGCGCGCTCTCCGCGACCGTTTCCTGCTGCCAGCCGTAGGCGATCGTGCGCAGCAGGCCGATCAGCGTCGCCGGTGAGGCGACGATCACGCCTGCGGCCGCTCCCGCCTCGAAGAGCGACCCGTCCTCGTCGAGCGCGGCGCGGTAGAGGCCTTCGTCGACGAACATCACGACGAACTCCGGGGTCGATTCGAACTGGTCCCAGTAGCGTTTCTGCCCGAGCTTCCTGATGTGCTCGCGCACCTGTTGCGCATGACGCGCGAGATGCACTCGCTTGAGATCCGCGTCGTCGGTCGCGACCGCGTCGAGATAGCCCTCGATCGGCACCTTCGAGTCGACGACGATGCACTTACCGCCCGGGAGCTGCACGACCATGTCCGGCCGCAGAAGACGTCCGTCGTCATCGCGCTCGCTGGCCTGCGTGCGGAAGTCGCAGTAGTCGAGCATCCCCGCGAGCTCGACGACCCGCTTCAGCTGCACCTCGCCCCAGCGCCCGCGGACGTGGGGAGCCCGCAGCGCGGTCACCAGGCTGCCGGTCTCGGTGCGGAGCTTCTCTTGCCCGGCCGCGACCTCGCGCAGGCGCTCGCCGATCGCCGTCACCTCGCGGGCGCGTTTGTCCTCGAGCTGCCTCGACTGCGCCTCGAACTTGTTCAGCGTCTCCTTGATCGGGGCGAGCTTCGCCTCGGTGAGCTCGAGCAGCGATGCCTGGCTCTTCAGGAGCGCATCGCCCGTCGCGGCTTTCAGATGGTCTTCCCACTGGCTGTGGCTGTTGGCCGTCGCGAGCTCGTCGCGAGCCCGGGCGAGCCGTTCGCGGGCCCAGAGGGCAACGGCGCCGCCGCCGAGAGCCAGGCCGAGCAGAAGGGTGATGATCGCTGTCATGGGCCGACGAACGCTAGAGAGGCCGTCGGACGGCGCCGGACCATAAAAAATTCAGCCCCGGCGAGTCCGAAGACCTACCGGAGCTGAGTGCCGGATCCAGCGAGTCCTAAGACCTACCGGATCCGACGGGGGGAACCTATCCGGCGGCTTCCGCGGCCGTCAAGCGGGCCGTCCGGTCCAAGCGCGCAAATTGCGCCTTTTCACGCCGTTTCCGGGACGGGGGGAACGTCCGTTCGCTCACGTAGTCTGACGCAGATGGAGGACGTCTTCGGCCCCGGAGGGGCGCTCGCGCATGCGCTTCCCGGGTACGAGCCGAGGCGCGAGCAGGCCGCGCTCGCGGCGTGCGTCGAGCACGCGCTCGCAACCGGCGAGCATCTCGTCGCGGAGGCGGGCACCGGCGTCGGCAAGAGCCTTGCGTATCTCGTGCCGGCGCTCGAGTCGGGGCGCCGCGTCGTCGTCGCCACCGCGACCAAGGCACTCCAGGAGCAACTCCTCTCGAAGGACGTCCCCATCGCCGCGGCGGCGATCGGCCGTGACGTTCATGTCGAGGTGCTGAAGGGGCGGGCGAACTACCTTTGCCGCCGTCAGCTGCAGGGCTTCCAGCCCTTCCTGCTCGCCGACGGTCGCGACGCCCGCGCGTGGGAAGCGATGCAGGGCTGGCTCGACGCGACCGACACCGGCGACCGGGCCGAGCTCGCACTCGAGCCGACCGAGGCTTTCTGGGCGGAGCTGGCGGTCGGGCCCGATCGCTGTTCGGGGCGCAGGTGTCCGTTCGTCTCGGCGTGCTTTGCCGAGCACGCGCGGGAGCGAGCCGCGTCGGCCGACCTCGTGATCGTCAACCACGCTCTCTACTTCGCCCACATTGCATCTGGCGGCGGTGTGCTGCCCGAGCACGACGCGGTCATCTTCGACGAGGCGCATCGCCTCGAAGAGTCGGCTGCCTCGTGGCTCGGCGGCCGCGTCTCGCGCACAGGCCTTCGACGTCTCGCAGCGGACGTCGAGCGCGCCTGCCGGGAAGCGCAACGTCCCTTCCCGGCGCGGCAGATCGACCGTGTCGAGCGCACCGGCGAGAAGCTCCTGCGCGCGGTCGGCCCCGCCGCCGGCCGCAAGCGTCTGCGTGAGGTCCCCGCCGAGGCGGCGTTGGTGCTGATCGACGCGCTCGGCGATCTCTCGCACGCGCTGCAGGGGCAGGGGGAGGACCTGGACGCGCTCGCACGGCGCGCACTCGCCGCTGCGGGCGAGGTCGAGCGGTGCCTCGAGCTCGGGGAGCTCGACCGCGTCGTCTGGGCCGAGCCGGACGCGCTCGTCTGGGCGCCGGTCGACGTGTCGACCGAGCTGCGTGAGCGGCTGTGGGACGAGGGGCCGACTGCGATTCTCGTCTCCGCCACGCTCACGACCGGTGACGACGCGGGCTTCGTGCGGCGACGGCTCGGGCTCGAACATGCACGCGAGTCGGTCGTCGGGTCGCCCTACGACTTCCCCGAGCAGGCGCTGCTGTACCTGCCGCGCGCGATGCCCGACCCGCGGGGGGAGGGATTCACCGAGCGGGCCGCAGACGAGATCGTTTCTTTGCTCGCCCTCTCCGCCGGCCGGGCGCTCGTGCTCACCTCCAGCTACCGCGCGCTCGAGGTCTACCGCGAGCACGTCCGCGGCCGCGTCCCGTACGAAGTGCTCGTCCAGGGTGACGCTCCGCGTGAACGTCTCCTCGAGCGCTTCCGCGACGAGGTGGGGTCGGTTCTGCTCGCAACGTCCACCTTCTGGCAAGGGGTCGACGTGCCGGGCGAGTCGCTGTCGCTGCTCGTGATCGACAAGCTCCCGTTCTCGGCGCCGGGCGATCCGCTGCACGAGGCGCGCTGCGAGGCCGTCGAGCGGGCGGGCGGCGACTGGTTTCGCGACTACGCCCTGCCGACGGCGATGTTGCAGCTACGGCAGGGTTTCGGCCGCCTGATCCGCGGACATTCGGATCGCGGCGTGGTGGCGATCCTCGACCCCCGGCTGCGCACGCGCCCCTATGGACGGGCGTTCCTCCAGGCCCTGCCGCGCTGTCCGGTCGCCGAAGATCCCGCCGCCGTGGCAGCATTCTTCAGCGGCTCTATGGCTGTTTCCGCTTGAATACCCGCGCTCGATGGCCAAGAAGAAGCCCCGTACCCCGCCGCCGCCTCGCGTCCAGGCACCCCAGCGCCGCAGCGGCTCATCCCGCAAGGGCGCACCTGCCGACGACGTCGGGCTGCGTCACCGCTCGCTCCTCTACGGGCTCGCAGGTGCCGGCTTCCTCGGCCTGATCGTCGTGGCCCTCGTCCTCGCCCTCGGCGGTGGCAAGTCCGGCGATCCCAAGCAGCTCGGCGTGGACATGACGGCGGCAGGTTGCAGCTTCAAGACCGTCGCCGCGTTCGTGCCGAAGGGTCAGGGAACGCACGTCCCGAGCCTCACCAAGAAGTTCCCCTGGAACACCAGCCCGCCGTCGAACGGCCAGCACTACCCCGAGTGGGCGGTCTGGGGCTTCTACAAGGAGCCGGTCAACCCGCGCATGGTCGTCCACAACGAAGAGCACGGCGGCGTCGTGACGTGGTGGGGCTCGAAGGTCCCGGCGTCGACCGTCTCCAAGCTGCTTGCCTTTTACGGCGAGCAACCTGACGGCTCCTTCGGTACGCCGTATCCGCAGCTCGGCAGCAAGATCGCGATCACAGCCTGGACCGGCGATCCGTCGCACTATCAGCACGACGGCTACTACGGCCAGGGCCACATCGCGGTCTGTCCGAACTTCACCGCGGCGACGAAAAAGGCGTTCGAGGACTTCCGCAACCTCTACCGCGGTCACGGACCGGAGGGCATCCCCCTGTCCGCCGACGAGCCGGGCGACGGTCCCACCGCCCCGTGAGGCTCTTAGCCTGACGTCTGCCGGGGTGGCGGAACTGGTAGACGCAGCCGGCTTAAAACCGGCCGTCCCTCTGGGGACTTGGGGGTTCGAGACCCTCCCCCGGCACCTACCTCACTAGCTCGGACCACGTCGGCGTCCCGCTGAGCCCGTGAGCGCGCGCAGCCGCTGCGCGCGCTCGTCCGTCAGCTGGTCCGGCGCGTAGCGCCAGTGCCAGTTGCCGTCCTCGGTACCGGGCAGGTTCATCCGGGCGTCGTTTCCGAGGTCGAGGACGTCCTGCAGCGGCGCGACTGCGAGCGCCGCGCGCGAGGTCCACGCGACCTCGATCAGCGACCAGGCGGGGTCGGCGGGATCGAGCCCGGTCCACGCACGGTCGGCGTCGGAGAGCGACTCCCACCAGCCGCGAGTGGTGTCGTTGTCATGCGTGCCCGTATAGACGACCGACTGCTCCTGCAGGTTCTCGGGCCGGTGGGGATTGGTCGGGTCGCGGCCGAGCGCGAACTGAAGAACGGCCATGCCGGGGAAACCGAGCTCGCGCCGCAGCCGGACGACCGGCTCGGTGATCACACCGAGATCCTCGGCGACGACAGCCAGTTCGCCGAGCTCCCGCTCCACGGCCTCGAACACTGCGCTGCCCGGACCGCGCCGCCAGCGGCCGTGCTCCGCCGTCGGCTCTCCTTCGGGGACGGCCCAGTAGGAGACGAACCCGCGGAAGTGGTCGACGCGCGTCAGGTCGACGAGGTCGAACGTGCGGCGAAAGCGCTCGATCCACCAGTGGTAGCCGTCCGCGCGCATCGCGGTCCAGTCGTAGAGGGGGTTGCCCCAGAGCTGGCCGGTGGGCGCGAACAGATCTGGCGGCACGCCGGCGACGGCTCCCTGTTGAAAGAGGCTCCGATGGGCGAGCTGGTCTGCGCCGCCCTGCGCGACGTAGATCGGCATGTCGCCGAAGAGCCGCACGCCGCGCTCCGCCGCGTAGGCGCGCAGCGCCTGCCATTCGCGCTCGAACCGCACCTGGTCCGCCACCGTGCCCCCGTGGTCGAGCCAGTCGTCGAGCCAGTAAGCGTTGCGCGACCGGAACGCGTCCAGCTCGTCCTCGGTCACGCGCGCGTTGGAATCGGCGAGGATGCCGGGAGATCCGGCAAAGGCCGAAGGCGACATGTAGGGCGAACCGGTCAGGCCCTCGGGCGGCCCGAGGGGGAGCACCTGCCACCATGATTGTCCTGCAGCGGCAAGCCAGTCCACGAATGCGAAGGCATGCTCGTCCAGTACCCCGTTCGGCAACGAGGTCGGATGGAGCAGGATTCCGGAGGCGCGTTCGAGGAGCATGCGTTTAGGACGAGCCGGCGATTGAGAATTTCACACTGTGCCCCTTCCCAAGAGCCCACAACCACGCATCCAGATCCAGGCGGTCGAGCCGACCCTCGACTGTGGACGTTACGCGGTCAAGCGCACGGTCGGCGACCGGGTCGAGGTCTACGCGACCGTCTTCAAGGACGGGCACGACACGCTCGGCGGCGCGGTGCGCCTGCGAGGCCCCGGTGAATCGCGGTGGCGCGAGGAGCCGCTCGTGCCACTCGGCAACGACCGGTGGGCCGGCACGTTCACGGTCGACCGTCCGGGGCGGTGGCAGTTCGCCGTCCAGGCCTGGACCGATCGCATCGCCACCTGGCAGGACGAGCTGAGACGCAAGTCGGAGGCGGGACAGGAGGACCTCACCGGTGAGCTCTCGGAGGGCGCAGTCCTGGTCGGCGGCTCGGTTCCCACACTCGCCGAGGCGCTCGCCGCGGAAGCCGGCGACCGCAGCGGCGAGGTCGTGTCGGCGACGCTCTCGGTGGACGTCGATCGCGAGCTTGCGCGCTTCGGCGCCTGGTACGAGCTCTTCCCCCGTTCCTGGGGAGGCTTCCGCGGTGTCGCGGACGTACTCCCCGAGCTGGCGCAGCTCGGCTTCGACGTCGTCTACCTGCCCCCGGTTCATCCGATCGGCCGCACGAACCGCAAGGGCAGGAACAATGCGGTTAGCGGAGAGGTGGGCGACGTCGGCTCCCCGTGGGCGATCGGCTCCGCCGAAGGCGGCCACGAGGCGATCAGTCCCGATCTGGGGACGTGGGACGACTTCGACGCCATGGTCGCGGCTGCGCGCGCAGCCGGTGTCGAGCTCGCGCTCGACTTCGCCATCCAGTGCTCCCCGGATCATCCGTGGCTGAAGGAGCACCCGGAGTGGTTCAACCGACGCCCGGACGGAACGCTGAAGTACGCGGAGAACCCGCCCAAGCGCTACCAGGACATCTACAACGTCAACTTCGAGTCCGAGGATTGGCAAGGGCTCTGGCAGGCGCTGCGCGACGTCGTCCTGCACTGGGTGGAGCGGGGCATCACGGTGTTCCGGGTCGACAACCCGCACACGAAGCCTGCTCCGTTCTGGGAATGGCTGATCGCAGAGGTGCGCCGCGACCATCCGGAGGTGATCTTCCTCGCGGAGGCCTTCACCCGCCCGTCACTGATGACGACGCTCGCCAAGCTCGGGTTCGCGCAGAGCTACACGTACTTCACGTGGAAGAACACGAAGCCGGAGCTCGTCGAGTACGTCGAGCAGCTGCTCGCCTGGAAGGAGTTCTACCGGCCGAACGCGTTCGTGAACACGCCGGACATCCTCCACGAGTACCTGCAGGTCGGCGGGCCGCCCGCGTTCGAGGCTCGGCTCGTGCTCGCAGCGACGCTCTCGCCTTCGTATGGGATCTATTCCGGCTTCGAGTCGTTCGAGAACATGGCAGTCGCAGCAGGCTCCGAGGAGTACCTCGACTCGGAGAAGTACGAGGTGAAGCGCCGTGCGCTCGACGGGCCGCTGCTGCCGCTCGTGCAGCGGCTGAACGAGGTCCGTCGTGCAGAGCCTGCGCTGCAACGGCTCGAGAACTTCCGGTGGCTCGACACGGAGAACGGCCAGCTGATCGCGTACGCCAAGGACGACGTGATCTGCATCGTCAACATCGACCCGTTCTCGGAGCAGGAGGGGGCGTGTGTGATTCCCGTCGCGCTGGGACTGCCGCCTGCTTTCGACGCGCATGATCTACTCGGCGAGCGCGAGTTCACCTGGCGGGTCGGCCGCAACTACGTCAAGCTCGGCCCCGGAAAGGCCCATCTGATCAAGGTCCATATATGAGGCGTAGGCTCGACGGAGCCGACCCAGGAGCGGAGGCGCCGGCTTGCCCGGCGCCGGAGCGGGAATGACCGACCCGGCGAACTGGTTCGAGCGCGATCCGCTGTGGTTCAAGAAGGCGGTCTTCTACGAGATCCACCTGCGGGGGTTCTACGACGGCAACGACGATGGCTCCGGCGATTTCCGCGGCCTCGCCGAGAAGCTCGACTACCTGCAGTGGCTCGGCGTCGACTGTCTCTGGCTGCTCCCGGCGTTCCCGAGCCCGCTCCGCGACGGCGGCTACGACATCGCCGACTTCTTCGGCATCCACCCGGACTACGGCGACGTCGAGGACTTCACCTTCTTCGTCGATCAGGCGCATCAGCGCGGGATGCGCGTGATCGCCGATCTCGTCATGAACCACACGTCGTCCGACCATCCCTGGTTCCAGGAGAGCCGTACCGACCCCAGCGGGCCGTACGGCGACTGGTATGTCTGGGGCGACGACGACACGCGCTGGAGCGAAGCGCGGATCATCTTCATCGACACCGAGCCGTCGAACTGGACGTGGGACCCGGTGCGGGGTCAGTACTACTGGCATCGGTTCTTCAGCCATCAGCCGGACCTGAACTACGACAACCCGGAGGTGCAGGAGCAGATGTTGAACGTGCTCCGCTTCTGGCTCGACCTCGGGCTCGACGGGTTCCGGCTCGATGCCGTGCCCTACCTGTACGAGCGCGACGGCACGAACGGCGAGAACCTGCCGGAGACGCATGCGTTCTTGCGGCGGGTGCGCAGCGAGGTCGACTCGCGCTACTCGGATCGTGTCCTTCTCGCCGAGGCCAATCAGTGGCCGGCCGATGTCGTGCAGTACTTCGGCGACGGCGACGAGTGCCACATGGCCTTCCACTTTCCCGTGATGCCACGCATGTTCATGGCGATCCGGCGCGAGGATGCGCTGCCGATGGTGGAGATCCTGGAGTCGACGCCGCCGATCCCCGACAACGCGCAGTGGGGGCTCTTCCTGCGCAACCACGACGAGTTGACGCTCGAGATGGTCACCGACGACGAGCGCGACTACCTCTATGACGAGTACGCCAAGGATCCGCGGATGAAGCTGAATCTCGGCATTCGCCGCCGGCTTGCGCCCTTGTTGGACAATGGGCGTGACGAGATCCAGCTGATGCACGCGATCCTCTTCTCGCTCCCGGGCTCGCCCGTTCTCTACTACGGGGACGAGATCGGGATGGGCGACAACATCTTCCTCGGCGACCGCGACGGTGTCCGCACGCCGATGCAGTGGACCGGCGACCGGAACGGCGGCTTCTCGCGCGCCGACTTTCAGCAGCTCTATCTGCCGCCGCTGATGGACCCGGTCTACGGCTTCCAGGCGGTCAACATCGAAGCGCAACTGCGCCAGCCGAACTCCCTGCTGCGCTGGCTGCATCGGCTGATCGCGCTGCGCAAGGATCACCCGGTGTTCGGGCTCGGTACCTACGAGGCGCTGCGTCCCGAGAACCCGCGCATCTTCGCGCACGTGCGCATGTACGAGGACGACATCGTGCTCTGCGTTCACAACCTCGCGCGCTCGGCGCAGGCGGTCGAGCTCGACCTGTCGCGCTGGGAAGGCTTCGTGCCGGAGGAGATGTTCGGCCGTACGCGCTTTCCGCGGATCGGAGAGCTGCCGTACCTGCTGACGATGGCGCCGCGCGGTTTTTTCTGGTTCCAGCTCAAGCGGGATGAGGTCGAATGACGAACGAACGCGAACTGATCGACTTCGTCACGAGCCAGCGGTGGTACGCGTCGAAGACGAGAGACGTCTCGCATTCGCAGGTCGTCGACCGTGCCATTCTGCGCGACGACCCACGTCTCGAGCTGCTGCTCGTCGAGATTCGCTTCGACACGGGGACGCACGAGACGTATCAACTGTTGGCGGACGAGACGCTCGACGCTCTCACCGATCCGCTCAGCGTGCGTGAGCTCGTGCCGATGATGCGGCGCGGCGTGACGGTGCCGGCCGTGGACGGTGTGGTCGAGCTCGCCGCGATCTCCGGCTTCGGCGGGGAGCTGCGCGAAGCGCGCCCCGTGGGGGCCGAGCAGTCGAACACCTCCATCGTCTTCGACGAGGAGCTGATCCTGAAGGTGTTCCGGCGAGTCGAGGCCGGGATCAACCCCGAGCTCGAGCTGCTGCGCTTCCTGACCGAGCACGGCTTCGAGAACATCGCGCAACTCGTCGGCTGGTACTCGTACGCAGGGCGGCAGATGGATGCGACGCTCGGCATCCTGCAGCGCTTCGTCAGCGGGCGCGACGGCTGGACGCACGCGCTCGACTCGATGGGGGCCGGCGCCGACGAGTTCGTCGCGAGCACCCGCCGCCTCGGCGAGGTGACCGGCCAAATGCATTCGACGCTCGGCTCCGATGCCCACGACCCGAGCTTCAGCCCCGAGGAGACCTCGGGGGAATCGCTCGGTCTGCTGACGGCGACCGTCGACGAGGAGATCGAATCGGTCTTCCTCGACCTGCCAGACGACGTGCCCGAGCTCGAGCCGATCCGCGGCCGTGGTGAGGAGGTACGCGAGCGGCTGCGCATGCTGTCGAATCTGGGCGGCCCCGGCCGCGTGATCCGCCACCACGGCGACTTCCACCTCGGCCAGACGCTCTGGGCCGACGGCGACTGGGTGATCCTCGACTTCGAGGGTGAGCCTGCCCGCTCGCTGCCGGAGCGGCGGCGGAAGCGGAGCCCGCTGCGCGACGTCGCCGGGATGCTGCGCTCGTTCGCCTACGCGGCGTCGGCTGCGCCGCTCCTGCGGGGCATCGAGCCGCCCGATGACTGGCAGGCCCGTGCGCGCGAGCAGTTCCTCGCGGGCTACCGGGCGACGGTCGAGCAGTCGCTGGTTCCGTCCGGGAGCGGGATGGACAGGCTCTTGCTGGTGTTCGAACTGGAGAAGGCCGTGTACGAGCTGCGCTACGAGCTCAACAACCGTCCCGACTGGGTCAAGATCCCGGTCGCCGGCATCCTGCGGCTGCTGGACGAGGACATGCCGTGATCCCGGCCAAGCCCCAGTCGGCGTTCGGCGAGCTCGACATCTGGCTTGCCCGTGCCGGCCGTCACGAGGAGCTGTATGCGAAGCTCGGCGCGCATGCGGTCGACGGCGGCGTGCGCTTCGCGGTGTGGGCGCCGAACGCGACGTATGTGAGCGTCGTCGGCGACTTCAACGACTGGGACGTCGCTGCGAACACGCTGAGCCCCGTCGACGCAACCGGGATCTGGGAAGGGATCGCCCTGGGGGCCGCCGTCGGCGACCGGTACAAGTTCCACCTCGACGGGCGCGAGAAGGCCGACCCGATGGCCTTCCAGGCCGAGGTGCCGCCGAAGACCGCGTCTGTCGTCTGGCGGTCGGAGCACGTCTGGGAGGACGCCGACTGGCTCGCCCGGCGACGCGAACAGGAGCCGCTCGACCGGCCCATGACGATCTACGAGTTGCATGCGCCGTCGTGGCGGAAGGGTCTCGGCTGGCGCGAGCTCGCGGATCAGCTGGCGCCCTACGTGCGCGACCTCGGCTTCACGCATGTCGAGCTCCTGCCGGTGATGCATCACCCGTACTCGGGCTCCTGGGGCTACCAGGTCACCGGTTACTACGCGACGCTGTCCACCCTCGGGTCGCCGGACGACTTCCGTTACTTCGTCGACCATCTGCACGCCAACGGGATCGGTGTGCTGCTCGACTGGGTGCCGGCGCACTTTCCGCGCGACGAATGGGCACTCGCCCGGTTCGACGGAACCGCGCTGTACGAGCACGCCGATCCGCGTCGTGGCGCTCATCCCGACTGGGGCACGCTCGTCTTCAACCTCGGCCGGACCGAGGTGCAGAACTTCCTGCTCGCGAACGCGCTCTTCTGGCTGCGCGAGTACCACGCCGACGGCCTGCGGGTCGACGCCGTCGCGTCGATGCTCTACCTCGATTACTCGCGGAACGCGGGGGAGTGGATCCCGAATCAGTTCGGCGGTCGGGAGGATCTCGACGCGGTCGCGTTCCTGAAGGAGCTGAACGAGCTCATTCATGCACGCGAGCCGGGTGTGATCTCGGCGGCCGAGGAGTCGACCGCCTGGCCGGGCGTCTCCCGGCCGACCTATCTCGGCGGGCTGGGCTTCGGCCTCAAGTGGAACCTGGGCTGGATGCATGACACCCTCGGTTACTTCCAGCACGACCCGATCCATCGCCGTTTCCATCATCACGAGCTCACTTTTTCGCTCGTCTATGCCTGGAACGAGAACTTCGTGCTGCCGCTCTCGCACGATGAGGTCGTCCACGGCAAGGGATCGCTCCTCTCGAAGATGCCGGGCGACCGCTGGCAGCAACTGGCGAACCTGCGCGCGCTGTACGCCTACATGTGGGCGCACCCCGGCAAGAAGCTGCTCTTCATGGGCGGTGAGCTCGCAAACCCATGGGAGTGGGCGAGCGAGGACGAGCTCCCGTGGTGGCTGCTCGACCACACCGACCATGCCGGTGTCCGTGACCTGATGCGCGACCTGAACCGCGTCTACCTGGAGGAGCCCGCCCTCTGGGAGGTCGACTTCTCCTACGAGGGGTTCCGCTGGATCGAGCCGAACGACGCGCTCAACAACGTGCTCGTGTTTGCGCGTGTGTCGAAGGACGGGACACGGCAGATCGTCTGCATCGCAAATCTCGCACCGGTGCCGCGGGAGGGCTATCGCGTCGGGCTGCCCGTCGAAGGAGCCTGGCAGGAGGTCTTGAACACCGATTCGTCCTTCTACGGCGGGACGGGAGTCGGGAACCTGGGCGAGGTGCAGGCCGAGCCTCGGCCGTGGCACGACCAGCCGTTCTCGGCGTCGCTGACGCTGCCGCCGCTGAGCGTGATCTGGCTGCGGCCGTCGGCACTCGGCTCGTAGTTGCGGGCCTTCGGGGCGATTCCGGTCGACGAGGAGCGGGTCGAGTTTCGTGTCTGGGCTCCGGCGGCAACGCGCGTCGGTGTGCGCGTGCGAGGTGCCGACCATCCACTCGAGGCTGTCGGCGCCGGTGTCCATGCGGGGGTGATCGAGGCGACGGAAGGCGATCACTACCTCTTCGTGCTCGATGGTGATGCCGCGTTTCCCGATCCGTGCTCACGCTTCCAGCCGGAAGGGATCAGAGGCCCATCGTGCATCGTCGATCCGACGCGTTTTCAAATTGCTCCTGGGCCGCCACTGCCACTGGAGGAGCTCGTGCTCTACGAGCTGCACGTGGGCACCTTCAGCAGGGAGGGAACGTTCGATGCGGTCGTCCCGCACCTGGAGCGTCTGCGGCGCCTAGGGGTCACCGCCATCGAACTGATGCCGGTCGCCACGTTTCCGGGCGACCGGGGCTGGGGGTACGACGGCGTCTACACCTCGGCGCCGCATCTCGCCTACGGCGGCCCGCAGGGGCTCGCCCGGCTGGTCGATGCGGCACACCGCGAAGGGCTCGGCGTCCTGCTCGATGTCGTCTACAACCACATCGGCCCCGGCTCCGAGGCGATCGGTGCATTCGGGCCGTACTTCACCGACCGCCACCACACCTTCTGGGGGAAGGCGATCGACTACGCCCAACGCGGAGTCCGCGAGTGGGCGATCCAGAACGCGATCATGTGGACGCGCGACTACGGCATCGACGGCCTGCGGCTCGACGCCGTGCACGCGATCTACGACGACTCGCCGGTGCACGTGCTGCGCGAGCTGCGCGATCGCGTTGACGGGCTCGTGACGAGCGAGATGGGTCACGACGACTTCCGGCCGCTCGAGGAGTGGGGTCACGACGCGATGTGGCTCGACAATCTGCATCACGAGCTGCATGCCCTGCTGACCGGCGAGCAGGACGGCTACTACGCCGCGTTCGGCTCTCTGGACGGCGTTGTTCGCGAGCTGACCCGGCCGGCGCCGCAGCGGCTGATCGTTGCGGCGCAGAACCACGACCAGGTCGGCAACCGTGCGCTGGGTGACCGGCTGCCCGCGGACGCGCACCGCGTAGCCTTGGCGATCGTGCTGTTCTCACTCTCAACACCGCTCCTCTTCATGGGCGAGGAACACGATGAGCGGGCGCCGTTCCAGTTCTTCACCGATCACATCGATCCGTTCATCGCCGATGCGACGCGCGAAGGACGCAAGCGAGAGTTCGCCGCCTTCGAGTCGTTCGCTGGCGAAGAGCCGCCCGACCCACAGGCGGTCTCGACCTTCGAGCGCTCCCGCATCTCGCAGCCCGAGCCCGACCCGTTCTACCGCGAGCTGATCCGCCTCCGACGCGAGCTGCCGCGGGAGCTCGCGTTCGACGTCGACGGCCGCGTCCTGACACTGCGGCGCGGCACGGCGACGCTGATCGCCGACTTCGACGCGCGCACTGTCGAGGTCAGCACATGACTCGTCGGGTCTGGCCGGGGGAGGCCTTCCCGCTCGGTCCGCAGTGGGATGGCGACGGGACGAACTTCGCCCTGTTCTCGGAGAACGCGGAGCGCGTCGAGCTGTGCCTCTTCGGCGAGCACGGCGTCGAGGAACGCATCGAGCTCCGCGAGCGCACCGCGTTCAACTGGCATTGCTACCTCCCGGGGGTCGGGCCGGGCCAGCGCTACGGCTACCGCGTCCACGGCCTCTACGATCCGAAGACCGGCAGGCGCTTCAACGCGGCGAAGCTCCTGATCGACCCGTACGCGAAGGCGATCGACGGGCCTGTCGACTGGAGTGCCGCCAACGCGCTCCCGTACGTCCCGGGTGGCGGTCAGGACGCCGACCTGACGATCGACGAGACCGATTCCGCGCCGGCGATCCCGCGTTCGGTCGTCGTCGACCCGGCCTTCGACTGGGAGGACGACGACTGGACACGCCCGCGCACCCCCTGGCACGAGACGGTCATCTACGAGCTGCACGTCAAGGGCTTCACGAAGCTGCGAGAGCAGGTGCGCGAAGACCTGCGGGGCACCTACGGCGGCCTGGCGAGCCCCGGTGCGATCGACTACCTGAAGTCACTCGGTGTGACCGCGGTCGAATTGCTGCCGATCCACCACATCGTCGACGAAGGTTTCCTGCAGGACCGCGGCCTCACCAACTACTGGGGCTATTCGACGATCGGCTATCTCGCGCCGCATTCGCTCTACGCCGCGACCTCCGATCAGGTGCGCGAGTTCAAGGGAGTCGTCAAGGCGCTGCACCGCGCAGGAATCGAGGTGATCCTCGACGTCGTCTACAACCACACTGCGGAAGGCAACCACCTCGGCCCGATGCTCAGCTTCCGCGGCGTCGACAACCAGAGCTACTACCGGCTCGTGCCCGACGAGCCGCGGTTCTACATGGACTACACCGGCACGGGCAACACGCTCAACCCGGTGCACCCGACGGTGCTGCGGCTGATCATGGACTCGCTGCGGTACTTCGTCACCGAGTGTCACGTCGACGGTTTTCGCTTCGATCTCGCGTCGGCGCTCGCGCGCGAGTTCTACGAGGTCGACCGCCTGTCCGCGTTCTTCGACATCATCCACCAGGATCCGATCCTGTCCCAGGTGAAGCTGATCGCCGAGCCGTGGGATGTCGGGCCGGGCGGCTACCAGGTCGGGAACTTCCCGATCCTCTGGTCGGAGTGGAACGGCATCTACCGTGACACGATGCGCGACTTCTGGCGCGGACGCGCGCCGCTGCGAGACTTCGCGTCGCGGTTCGGCGGATCTGCCGATCTCTACCAGACCGACGGCCGCCGGCCGTTCGCGTCCGTGAACTTCATCACCGCTCACGACGGGTTCACGCTGCGCGACCTCGTCTCGTACAACGACAAGCACAACGAGGCGAACGGTGAGGGAAATCGCGACGGGACCGACGACAACAGGTCCTGGAACTGCGGTGTCGAGGGCGCGAGCGACGATCCGTCGATCAACGCGCTCCGAGCACGCCAGCAGCGCAACTTCCTCGGGACGCTGCTGCTCTCGCAAGGTGTCCCGATGCTGCTCGGCGGCGACGAGCTGGGGCGCTCCCAGGGCGGCAACAACAACGCCTGGTGCCAGGACAACGAGATCTCCTGGCTCGATTGGAGCTCCCCTGACGAGGATCTGCTCGCGTTCACGCGCCGGCTGATCGAGTTGCGCCGCGCGCATCCCGTCTTCCATCGCACGAGGTTCTTCGACGGCACCGGCGAGCATCTCCCGGATGTCTGGTGGATGCGGCCCGACGGCCGCCGCATGACCCGCCGTGACTGGGACAACACCGAGTCGAGAGCGATCGGGATCTTCCTCAACGGCGACGAGCTTGGAACCGAATCACCCGACGGTGAAGAGGTGCGCGACGATTCGTTCCTGCTGCTCTTCAACGCGTTCTTCGAAGAGATCACGTTCCGGCTGCCCGCTCGCCGGTTCGGCACGCGCTGGGAGCTCGTGCTCTCGACCGGGAACTGCGAGTGCGAACGGCCGGTGCCCGGGGGCGACGTCGTGGTCGAGTCGCGCTCGCTCGCACTGTTCCGCCGGCTGTGAGGGCCACATATCGCCTCCAGCTGACGCCGGAGTTCGGCTTTGCCGAGGCGCGCGAGCTCGTCCCGTACCTGCGCGACCTCGGGATCTCGCATCTCTATCTGTCGCCGTCGCTGCAGGCGCGCTCGGGTTCGCAGCACGGGTACGACGTCGTCGATCCGCGCCATATCTCCGACGCGCTCGGCGGCGAGGACGAGTTTCGCGAGCTCGCGGGCGCAGGACTCGGGGTGATCCTCGACATCGTCCCGAACCACATGGCGGCCGTCGACGAGAACCCGTTCTGGCGCGACCTGGCGTTGCGGCAGATGTTCTTCGACGTCGACCTGCGGACCGGGTTTCATCGCCGTTTCTTCGACGTGAGCGAGCTCGGCGGGGTCAAACAGGAAGACTGGGAGGTCTTCTGGGCGACGCATGCGAAGGTGATCGAGCTCGTGCGCGAGGGCGTCGTCGAGGGGGTGCGGGTCGACCATCCGGACGGTCTCGCGAATCCCGCCGAGTACTTCGGCCGGCTCCAGGACGCGGGCGTCGAGCACGTCTGGGTGGAAAAGATCCTTGGGCCGGACGAGGAGCTCCGGGCCTGGCCGGTGGAAGGGACGACCGGCTACGAGTTCCTGAACGACGTGCTCGGGCTGTGCGTGAACGCCGACGCGGAGGGGGCGTTCACGTCGCTCTACGAGGAGTTCACGGGCGACAAGCGCCGCTTCGAAGACATCGCCTCGCTGGCGAAGCTCGAGGTGGCCGTGAACATCTTCGAGCCAGAGCTGCGCCGCCTGCACGAGGACGTGACGCTCGAGAACCTGCCGCTCGCACTCGCCTCGTTCCACGTCTACCGCACCTACATCGAGCCGTACGCGGACCTGATCGACGACGCGGATCGCGCCGAGATCGGCCGTGCGAACGTCAGCGAGGAGCTGCGGCGAATTCTCTTCCTGCAGGAGCCGGGAAACGAGGACTTCGTCGTCCGCTTCCAGCAGACGACCGGGCCGGTGATGGCGAAGGGCATGGAGGACACTGCCTTCTACCGGTACTTCCGGCTTGCGGCGCTCAACGAGGTCGGAGGCGACCCGGCGCGCTTCGGGCTGAGCGTCTCCGAGTTCCACGAGGCGAATGCGGCGCGGGCGGCTCGGTTCCCGCTGCACATGCTGACGACCTACACCCACGACACGAAGCGCTCGCCCGACGTCCGCTCCCGCATCGCTGCGCTGTCGTGGTTTCCCGACGAGTGGGCCGGCCGCGTGCGTGCGTGGCATGGCGAGCTCGGTGGCCTCGACGACCCGCGCGAGGAGCTACTCGTCTATCAGACGCTCGTCGGGGCGATGCCGATCGAGCGGGAGCGCCTCGATGCCTACCTCGAGAAGGCGCTGCGCGAAGGCAAGGTGAACACGGACTGGCTGGCCCCGAACGAGGAGCACGAACGAACTGTCCAGGAGTTCGCGGCGCGCGCGGCCGACGTGCTCGCGCAAGATCCGTTCCTCGAGCGCGTGCGGGCCGTCGGACGCAAGCTGGCTCTTGCCCAGCTCCTCCTCAAGCTGACCTCGCCGGGTGTGCCGGACATCTACCGCGGCGACGAGCTCGAGGATCTCTCGCTCGTCGACCCCGACAACCGCAGACCGGTCGACTGGGCCGCGCGGAGCGCTGCCCTGCGCAGCCTCCAGGCGGGAGACGACCCGGACGAAGCGACTGCGAAGCTCTATGTGATCTGGCGGGCCTTGGCGCTGCGCCGCGAGCATCCCGACGCGTTTGCCGGCGCCTACGACCCGGTCGACGCCGGTCCCGGGGTGTGCGCGTTCGTGCGGGGCGGAGCGGTGCTGGTGGCAGCCGCCGTGCGCCCGGATGCGGGTGTTGCGCTCCCAGCGGGCTGGCGCGACGTCCTGGGCATGCAGGGGCTGGCTCTCGGTACCCTCGGTGCGGGGTCGGGGTGCCGCAGCCCCGGCCCCAGCAACACCTAGGCTCTCGCGCGTGTGGGTCGACCTGACGGAGACGAAGCGCGTGGCGCACGAGGTCGCGGAGGAGTGGGGTCTCGTCCTCGGCGAGCCGTTCGAGCTCTCGCGGTTCTCCTACGTGGCGCCCGTCGGTGACGACGCGGTGCTCAAGGTCGCCTGGGCCGGTGACGACGAGTCGCTGGACGAGGGCGCCGCACTCGAGCTGTGGGGAGGCGACGGTGCCGTACGTCTGCATCGAGCCGATCGAGCTCGGCGTGCGCTGCTCGAAGAGCGCGCCGTGCCCGGCGACGACATCTCCGACCTGCCTGACGACGAGGCGACAGCCGTGGCGGTGGATATTGCGACACGGCTCTGGCGTCGAGCGGGGTCACCGTTCCGACCGGTCGCCGACGAGATCCCGCGCTGGCTCGACGGAGCAGTGAGTGCACTCACTCCGTACGCGCGCGAATTGTGGGACTCGTTCGATCCGGGGCACGAGTGGCTCGTGCACGGCGACTTCCACCACCACAACGTCCTTCGTCACGCCGACCGTTATGTGGCGATCGATCCGAAGCCCTATCTGTCCGACCGCGAGTACGACCTCTTCTCGTGGCTGCGCAATCCGCTCTTCTACCGCATGACCGATCGAGAGCAGACCGAGCGGCGGATCGCGGCGTTCGTCGCCGCGGGACTGGACGATCGCCGGATCCGCGTGTGGGCGATCATCCGCGGCGCGTATCTCACGGACGATCCCGAAGAGCTGGCGCTCCTGGAGTCACTGCTGGACTAGGAAGCGCCAGATGTGCGGGAGTTTCGCGTACCCTCCGGGCCGTGGCCGAGGCCGTCCATCCGGCAATGCAGCTCGAGTGGGACACGCCGCTCTACCAGCAGGCGCTGACCCAGCTCGATCACGCGCTCGAGCTCGCCGAGGTGCCCGACTTCGTCGCCAAACGGCTGCGCGGCCCCGAGCGCGCGGTGATTCTCACGCTGCCGGTGAGGATGGACGACGACACGTACTCGATCTTCCCCGCGTACCGCGTCCAGCATTCATCGGTGCTCGGGCCGACCAAGGGCGGTGTCCGCTACGACCTGGCGGTCGACCTGGGCGAGTGCGCTGCACTCGCGATGTGGATGACCTGGAAGTGCGCCCTCCTGCGCCTGCCCTACGGCGGCGCGAAAGGGGGCGTGCGCTGTGACGCGCGCAACCTGTCCCAGGGCGAGCTGTCGCGCATCACCCGCCGGTTCACCGCCGAGCTGGCGCCCTTCATCGGCCCCGAGCTCGACATCCCCGCGCCGGACATGGCGACGAACGAGCAGACGATGGCGTGGATGATGGACACCTACTCGATGCAGAAGGGCTACGCCGTGCCGGAGATCGTCACGGGCAAGCCGGTGTCGATCGGCGGTTCGCTCTTCCGGCACGAGGCGACCGGTGCAGGTGTCGTCATGTGCGTCGAGCGTGCCTGCGAGCGGCTCGGATGGAACCTCGCAGATCAGCGCTGCGTCGTGCAGGGGTTCGGGAACGTCGGCGGCATCGCTGCGACCGAGCTGCACGATCGCGGCGCACGCGTGATCGCCGTCTCCGACATGTCGGGCGGCGTGCTCGCTCCCGGCGGGCTCGACATTCCGACGTTGCACGCGCATGCCGCCGAGCGCGGCTCGCTCGAGGGCTTCCAGAATGGTGTCGAGCGGATCACCAACGAGACGCTGCTCGAGCTGGAATGCGACATCCTCGTGCTCGCCGCCCGGGAGGACCAGGTCACCGGCGCGAACGCCGGCAACCTCCGTTGCAGGTTGGTCGCCGAGGGCGCGAACGGGCCGACCTCGAACGAGGGCGACCGGATCCTCGCCGAACGCGGCATCCCCGTGCTGCCCGACATCCTCGTGAACGCCGGTGGAGTCACGGTCTCGTACTTCGAGTGGGTCCAGGACCTCGGACGGCTCTTCTGGGACCGCGACGAGATCCGCCGCCGGCTCGCGGACAAGATGTCCGACGCGTTCGATCGGGTCTGGGACCTCTCCCAGGTGCGTGGCATCCTGCTGCGCGACGCGGCGCTCGTTGCCGCGATCCACGAAGTCTCAGCGGCGCTCGAGGCGCGCGGCGTCTATCCCTAGGCGATGTCCGAGGAACTCGTCAAGGACGCAATGGTCTCCGAGCCTCTGGCGCTCGAGGCTGCCGCTCCGGCACAGGCGGCCGGTGAGGCGCTCGCGCGCCCGGATGTTCGTGCGGTGTTCATCTGCGACGACGGGACGCTCGTCGGTGTCGTCACGCGCAAGACGCTCGTGCGCGAGGTGGTCGCGCCGGGGCTCGATCCGAAGACGACGACGCTCGGTCAGATCGCCGAGCCGCCGAACGCCACGATCGATGCGTCAGCGCTGCTCGCGGACGCCTTCGCGTACCTGGAGGAGCACGACTACGAACGCGTCCCGGTCGTCGACGATGGCAAGCTCGTCGGAGTGCTGTCGCGTGCGGTCGTCCAACGCCGTCTGGCCGAGGACGAAGAAGTGCCGGGCACCGACGGTGCCTGACAGCGACAGTCGCTAGGCAGCGACTTGGACGGGTGTGGCCTCCGCGAGCAGCAGTTCGAGCGACTCGCGGAGACCGGTGCGGACGTCGTCGTCGACGAGGTTGCCCTCGTCGTCGAGCTTCTCGTGTGCGTGGCCGACGGCCAGCTCGGCCTCGGTCACCCGTGCGCCCATCGCTCCGAGCACCTTGCGCAGTTCGGCGGCGGCCCAGACGCCTCCGAACGCGCCGGCGCTGGAGCTGATCACTGCGACGGGCTTGTTGCGAAACGCGTTCGTGGCCAGTGGGCGCGATCCCCAGTCGAGCGCGTTCTTGAGCGCGCCGGGGATCGACGAGTTGTATTCGGGGGTTGCGAAGAAGACGGCGTCGACCTCGCGGACGAGCTCGCGGAACGCCGCGGCCGCCGCCGGGGCCGGAACGATGTCGTCGTCCTGGTCGTACGGCGGGATGCTCTTCAGGCCGTCCCAGATGATGACCTCGACGCCCTCCGGCGCCTCCTCGCGCAGAGCGCGGAGGAGGGCCGTCGAGTTCGAAGCGTCTCTGAGCGAGCCGCTGATCGCGAGGACGCGCATTGCCTACGCCTCCTGGGCGACCAGGGTCAGGTCGGCCTTGAGCGTGACCTCGTTGGAGAGGGCCGGCTCGCCGTTCGGGAGCGGCATGTTCCAGTTCATGTCGAACTTCGTGCGATCGACGGTGGTCTGTAGCTTCAGTCCGACGCGGGTTGCGCCGAAGTGGTCGACCGTCGGTCCGACGATCGTGCCCTTCAGAACGGCCGGCTGAGTGATGCCCTTGAGGGTGATCTCGCCGTCGATCTCGACCGAGTCAACGTCGCGCTCGAGCGTGCCGGAGAAGCCGACGACCGGATGACGCTCGGCGTCGAAGAACTCGGGGGAGAGCAGGTGGGCCTGGAGGTTCTCCTCCTTGGTCTGAATGCTCTCGATGCGGGCCGAGCCCACGAGCTTGCCGTCGGTGAGCGTGGCATCGAAGTCGGTGACCTGGCCGCCGAAGGTCGCGACCGCGTAGGGAACCTCGAAGGCGACGCTGGAGTGGACGGTGTCCGCCTGCCAGGTGCCGGTCGGGATCCCGGTCTGTGTCTGTGTGGTGGTGCTCATTTGGTGGGGCCTCCTTGAGATACTTGATTACGCAAGTAATCTAGCAGAAGAAGGTTGCGGACGCAAATACCTGTGTTCAGCAGCAGGTATAGGCACCCGGGGGCGCGCCGCCCTCGACCGGATCGGGGAGCGCCGCGGCCTCCAGGGCCACGCCGTTCAGCAGGTCGCGTGGGGAGGGGGCGATCTGGTCGACACCGAGGTGCAGCAGCACCTCGCGGACGATCAACACACCGGCTGCGATCACGTCGCTGCGGTCTGGCTGCAGCAGCCGTGCGCGGCGCTCGGCGTCGGTGGAGTTGCGGAGCCACTCGAGCACCTCGGCGATGCCGGAGAGCGTGACGGCGTCAAGGGCCGCCAGTTCGGCGGTGGTGCCGTCGACCCCGAGCAGTCGTTCTCCCGCCAGTTCGGGCAGGTACGACCGGATCTCGGCCGCGGCCGCGTCCCAGTCGTCGCCATAGCGCTCGGTCAGTCGGACGGAGCCGATGTCCATGCTCCGGCGAAAGCTCTCGGTGATCAGTTCCGTCGAGCCACCGCCGACGTCGACGACGACCGTGCCCGGCTCGAGCGGCCCGACGCCGCGCAGCGTCAGTGCAGCCTCCTCGTCGCCGGAGAGCAGCCGCGTCGCGAAGCCGTACGACCACTCGACCTCGCCCAGGAACGCCTCGCCGTTCTCGGCGTCTCGCACCGCGCTCGTGGCGACCGCGAGCGTCCGTTCGGCGCCGAGCAGCTCCAGCTCGCGGCGATAGTCCGACAGCACGTTTCGCACGCGCGAGACCGGAACGGGGAGGAGCCGGCGGCGCGCATCGACGCCCTCGCCGAGCCGGGTGATGTGCGTGCGACGGACGACCTCCTCGACGAGGCCGTCCTCGACGTCGGCGACGAGGAGGCGCGTGGCGTTCGTGCCGAGGTCGATCGCGCCGACGCGCCTCACTCGGTCGGCACGGCCTTACGCAGGCGGTCGAGCGCTGCGTTGACCTCGGCCGCCGCGGCTCGGAGCACAGCGAGCTGCGCGAGCGACGCCTGGAGGTGCGTGCGTGCCTGCGTGAGGCGCTCCTGGTTCGTAGCGAGTGTCGCGGTGCGCTCTTCGGTCGTCTCGGCGGAGCGCATGACGTGGTCGATCGCCGTCTCGGCTTGACCGGAGAACGAGCGGAGGACGCGCCACAGGCGTAGTCCGCGGACGACGGCGACCGTCACGGACGCCACGGTCGCGACGAGCAGGAAGGCGAGTGCGACCCAGTTCACGACGGTCATCTCGGCATCGTAACGAGTCCCGGTTTTCTGGCTTGCCAAGCCACTTTCTCGGCACCCATGGGGGATCTGTGGATCCGGGGCGGTGCTACAATCGCAGCTGCGTCGCGGGGTGGAGCAGTCAGGTAGCTCGCCGGGCTCATAACCCGGAGGTCGCAGGTTCAAATCCTGCCCCCGCTACTCAGAAAGGCCCGCATCTGCGGGTCTTTCGCTTTTGTTGACGCCGAGGTCCTTAGCCGGCCGCTTTCTTCACGAGCGCGGCGATCTTCTTCTCCTCGGCGGCGGTCAGCTTGTTCAGCGCGAACGCGGTTGGCCACATGTTGCCGTTGTCGAGGTTCGCTCCCTCGCTGAAGCCGAGCGTCGCATACCGCGTCTTGAACTTCGCGGCGCTCTGCAGGAAGCAGACGACCTTGCCGGCCTTGGCGTACGCGGGCATGCCGTACCAGGTCCTCGGAGCCAGATCCGGCGCGCTGGCTTTGACGATCGCATGGACCCGCTCGGCAATGGCGCGATCGGGCTTCGGCATCTCGGCGATCTTCGCGAGCACATCGCTCTCACCGGCCGCCCGGTCCCGGTCCGCGCGCGCGGCCGCCTTCAGCTCCTGAGCGCGCTCCCTCATCGCGGCGCGTTCCTCGTCCGTGAATCGTGCAGCCGGTGGCTTCGTGCTCCCGGCGGTGCGCTTCGCGGGCTTCGGCGTGCTCTTCTTCGGGCTCATGGCGACCTCCAGGTCAGGCGAATCTCAGACGCGACCCTAGCTCGCAGCGTCCTCGACGAGTCGACACATCAGCTCGACGGCGTCGTCGCTGCTGAGCGCCTGATCGCGCGTCAGCGATCGCCACGTGGGAAAGGCAAGCGCGTGGCCGATTGCCGCACGGACGTACCGCCCGCGGCGACCGCGTGGCGATCGGCCGGCGGCGAGGACATCACGGATCGCGTCGAGGTAGCCGTAGAAGTCCCGAAGCCTGCGTTGGACGGCCGGCACGAGCGGCTCGTCCCGCAAGAGGCTGACGTACATCGCCTCGGTGCTGCTGTAGAACGCATAGAGCTCGCGGAGGGCCGTGCGCGTTCGCTCAGCCGGGTCCTCGATCGAAGACCACGTATCCAGACCAGGCGGCGGGTTCGCCGCGCGCCAGTGCGACGAGCAGGCTTCGAAGAGTGCGTCCTCGCCCGGGAAGTGGCGGTAGACCGTCGAACGGCGGACACCGGCCCGCCCGGCGATCGCGCTGATCGAGGTCTGGGCGGGACCGAGCTCCTCATGAAGTGCGACGGCGCTCTCGGTGATCCGTCGGCGTGTCTCCTCCTCGAGCTCGGCGCGGCGCTTCATCCGGTACGGGCGCTTTTGGTCGGACATGGTTGTCCAATCATATTTGACACAGCCTGGTGTGTCGTAGTATTTTCGCGCGACAGGACTGTCCAACAAAAGGAGTGTTGCGATGGAGGCTGCAGTTGCAGGCGTGAAGGTGGTCACACCGGCTGACGGACGTGAGGGCTTCCTCGGGAGCATCGGGGTCCGCTTCCTGGTGGACGGGCTCGAGGCAGGTGAGCGTTTCTCACTCGTCGAACATCCGATGTCCGCGCGTGCGCTCGCGGCGCCGTTGCACCGGCACACGCGTGAGGACGAATACAGCTTCGTGCTCGAGGGGCGGATGGGCGCATTGTTGGGCGACGACGTCTGCGAAGCCGGGCCGGGCGATCTCGTGTTCAAGCCGCGCAACCAGTGGCACACCTTCTGGAACGCCGGCGACGAGCCGTGCCGAATCCTCGAGATCATCTCGCCGGCCGGGTTCGAGCGCTTCTTCCAGGAGCTCTCCGACCTCGGCGGCGCGGTCGCCGCGGACCCGCAGGCCGTCGGGCAGCTCAGCGAGCGGTACGGCCTGGAGATGCGACCGGAGTCGGTCCCCGACCTGCTCCAACGCTTCGGGCTGCAGCTGGGCCAGCCGCTCGGCGGCGGCTGGAGGCCGTGAGCCCTATCGGGCCGCCTGTCCGAGGTAGAGGCCGCGCCCGATCAGGCCGTGTGCGTCCAGTTCAACGGTCAACCCGGCGGCTTCGAATCCGTTCCGGTACTCGTCATCCGTGAAGAGCGCGGCTTCGTGGTGTTCCGAGAATTGCTCGAGCCCCTCGGATGTCGCCACGAGGTAGGCGAAGTCCATGATCGCAAGGCGACCTTCGCGACCCGCGACCGTCATTCGAGCGATCTTCAGATCGGGGTCGTCAACGGTCAGCAGCTGCGGTCGGCCGACCTGCCAGACGTCCGGAGCAAGCCACGGTTCGACCACCAACACCCCGCCTGGTGTGAGATGAGCCGCCATCGACGAGATGGCAGACGTCAGCCGCTCGACGGTGCCGACGTAGCCGATCGAACTGAACAGACATGTGACCGCATCGAATGTGCGGCCCAGATCGAATGAGGTCATGTCCGCCGTCGAGAGCGGGACGTTGTCGAGCCGCTCCCGGGCGACCTCGACCAGTCCTTCGTCGAGGTCGATCCCGGTGACGTCCGGATACCAGCGCCGGAACTGCTCGAGATGCTTTCCGGTGCCGCAGGCGACGTCGAGCAGGCTCGAAGCGCCCGGCGAGCGTTCCTGGATCAGTTCGTGGACGCGCTCGGCTTCTACGCGGTAGTCCTTGAACGAGTAGACCGCGTCGTAGATGCGCGCCGAGTTGCTGAACACGCGCGGATCGTTGCAGAAAGTGTCAGCGGTCGATCATGCGCTGATTCGCCTCGCTATATCGAGCTCCCTGCGCCGTGATCTGCGTCGCCGCGGTCTCGATCTCCTGCAGGTCGTCCGCGCTGAGCTCGATGTCGGCTGCGGCGATGTTCTCCTCGAGGCGGTGCAGCTTCGTCGTGCCGGGGATCGGCACCAGCCACGGCTTCTGTGCGAGCACCCACGCGAGCGCGATCTGCGCAGCCGTCGCACCTTTCTGGTCCGCGACTCGCTCGAGCAGCTCGACGAACCCACGGTTCGCGGCCCGAGCTTCGGCGTCGAAGCGGGGAACGGTGGTGCGAAAGTCGGTCTCGTCGAAGGTCGTGTTCTCGTCGATCTTCCCGGTGAGGAAGCCTTTGCCGAGCGGGCTGAAGGGCACGAAGCCGATCCCGAGCTCCTCCAGCGTCGGGAGGATGGCCTCCTCGGGCTCCCGCCACCAGAGCGAGTACTCGCTCTGCAGAGCGCTGACCGGCTGGACGGCGTGGGCGCGGCGGATCGTCTGCACGCCCGCTTCGGAGAGGCCGAAGTGCCTGACTTTGCCCGCCTCGATCAGCTCTTTCACCGCGCCTGCGACGTCCTCGATCTGCACCTGCGGATCGACGCGATGCTGATACAGCAGGTCGATCCTGTCCGTCCTGAGCCGCTCGAGTGAAGCCTCGACGCTCCGCTTGATCGTCTCCGGGCGACTGTCAAGACCGCCGCGGTCCTGGCTGTCGAAGTCGAATCCGAACTTGGTGGCGATCACGACCTGGTCGCGCACCGTCTCGAGGGCTTCGCCGACCAGCTCTTCGTTCGCGAATGGCCCGTACACCTGAGCGGTGTCGAAGAACGTGACGCCACGGTCGACTGCCGCCCGGGTCAGCCCGATCATCGCGTTCCGGTCCGGAATCGGCAGGTAGCTCTGGCTCATCCCCATGCAGCCGAGCCCGAGGGCGGACACTTCGAGGGTTCCCAGTGTTCGTTTCTGCACGTCGTCTCCTTGCTCAGTGGGGAAGCTGCGTGGGGCGGTCAGGAGAAGAGCGGGACGAGGTGCCGCCGGGCGGCGAGGTCGTCCATCTGCCGGTCCGTCGGACGCGTCGCGTAGCGGCTTGCGGCGTCGAGCACCTTGGGGAGCAGCGTGATGTCGCCGACGGTGTTGAGAAACACGCCGGACCGGCCGAGCACCCAATGCACCGCGAGATCGATGTCGTCCTGCTCGCGCAGCGGCTCGTACCAGGTCGCAGCCGTCTGTTCGCGGCCGTCCCAGGGGGCGAGGGTGATGCTCTTGATCGTCTGGACGGCGACGCCTCGCTCGGCGCAGACGGCTGCCAGTTCGTCGAAGTCCGAGGAGTAGTGCTCGTCGCGCTGCTGGATGTAGCTGTACGGGGCGAGGACCGAATCGAACGCGAAGCGGTCGAGGCTGCGCAGGTGCATCCTGGCCACCGTCAGCCCGTGGCCCGTGACGCCGATGAAGCGGACGAGACCCTCGTCGCGGGCCTCGACGGCCGCTTCGAGCGCGCCGCCTTCGCGGAGTGCAGTCTCCCATTCGATCGGGTCGACGAGGTTGTGCAGCTGGAGCAAGTCGACATGGTCGACGCCGAGGCGGTCGAGCGAGCGCCGGATCTCCTCGCGCGCACCGACGCGATCGCGCAGGCCGGTCTTCGTTGCGAGGAAGACACCGTCGCGATGCCGGGCCAGCCACGGCGCAAGTCTCAGCTCTGAGTCGCCGTACGACGCGGCGGTGTCGATGTGATTGACCCCGTGCGCGAGGATCAGTTCCAGGGTGCGGTCGGCTTCGGCCTGTGTGACGGATCCGAGCGCTGCGGCGCCGAAGAGCGTGCGCGTGCTCTCGTGCCCGGTGCCGCCGAACGCCGCCTTTGCGATCACCTCTCGAGCCTAGCGCGGGAGCATAGGATCGTGCGCTCGTGCCGCAAGATCTGATCGCTGTGGGCGACGTGATGCTCGACGGAGCCTTGCCGATGCCCGTTGCGGGCCGTCGCAGCCACGGCCGGATCACGCTGCGTCCCGGTGGGTCCGCCGCCAACGCTGCCCTCGCGGCGCGACGCCTCGGTTCCGGGGCGGCGGTCGTCGGCCGCATCGGGTCCGACGCTGCCGGCCGGCTGGTCTCCGAGGAACTGGCTGACGCCGGCGTCGAGTTGCTGCTCGTGCGCGACGCGCACGCGCCCACCGGCTGCGTCGTCGTTTTCGGCGGCTCGACGGTCGTTGCCGACCCCGGAGCGAGCGCGCGTCTCGTCCCAGACGACGTGCCGGAGACGCTCGCAGCAGGCGCGGTCCTCGTGTCCGGCTACTCACTCTTGCAGGCCGGGCCTGAGGCAGCTGCCCGGGCGGCGCTCGAGCGGGCCAGGACCGGCTGGCTTGCCGTCGACGCGGCTTCCGCGAACCTGGTCACCGCGTTCGGCGTCGACCGATTCTTTGGAGCAACGGCGAAGGCGGACGTCGTGCTCGCGAACGCCGAGGAGGCGTTTGCGCTGACCGGGCGCGAGGGAGAGGAGGCGGCGCTCGAGCTCGCGCGACGGTACCGCGTCGGCTGCGTCAAGCTCGGGAGCCAGGGCGCTGTCGCCGCATCCGCGGGCACCACGGCCCGTGGCGTCGTGCGACCGATCGAGGACGCAAGCACACTCGGCGCGGGTGATTCCTTCGCCGCCGGGCTGCTGCTCGCCCTCGCAGGCGGCGCGGAGCTCGCCGCCGCCGTACAGGCCGGCTGCGATGCCGCGACGGCTGCCTTGGCGCTTGGGGCCGGGACTACTTCCCGAGCATGACCTCGGTTGCCTTGATCAGGACGACCACGTCGTCGCCTGCGGCGAGCTCGAGGTGCTCGGCGCTGCTTCGCGTGATCGCTGCGACGACGGTCTGACCGCCGACGTCGACGGTGATCTCGCTCATGATCGTTCCGAGCTTCACGTCGGTCACCTTGCCGGCAAGCTGGTTACGGGTACTGAGCTTCATCCGGTCTGCTCCTTGTTCGGGTTGCCGTTGGCGACGATACGTGTGCCCGTCGCCTTGAAGGAAGCGAAGGCGGTGTGGCCGAGCTGCAATCCGAGTCGGTGCAGGGAGTCGGCTGTGATTTCTGCACTGACCGGGCCGATCGTGACGCGGACGCGATTGCCGAGCTCGGCGATGCTCTGGATCGGGCCGCTGATTCGGTTCATCGTGGAGTCGTCTGGCGCGCTCGTCGAGACAGTGATGTCCCAGGGGTACACGGCGAGCACGACGTCGCCACTGCCCGGGCCAACGGTGGTGATGACGGTGCCGTCGTCGAGGAGCACGCGGGTGGCGTCTCCCGACGACTCGACGTGACCGCGCAGCAGATTGGCACCGGTGAACGAGGCGACGAACGGGTCGCTCGGCTCGGCGACGAGGTCGCCGGGTGTTCCCGTCTGACGAAGCTCTCCTTCGACGATCACGCCGACCTGGTCGGCCAGTGCCGCCGCGTCCTCGAAGTCATGCGTGACGAGCAGGACCGGGATGTCGAGGCCCGCGAGCAGTTGCTGCAGCTCCGTGCGGACATCGGCTTTCGTGTGGGCGTCCAGCGCCGAGAGAGGTTCGTCGAGGAGCAGGGCCTCCGGGTCTCGGGCCAGGGCGCGCGCGAGCGCCACCCGCTGGCGCTCGCCACCGGAAAGGTCTCCGGGATGAGCGCGTTCGAGATGCCGAATCCCGAAACGGTCGAGGTACTCATCGGCCTTGTGACGGCGGCTGTACTCGACGTTCTGGCGCACGGTCAGATGCGGGAAGAGCGCGTAGTCCTGGAAAACGAGCCCGACTGGCCGACGGTCCGGGGGCAGGGAAACGCCCGCGGCTGCGTCGAACCACACTTCGCTCCCGGAGCTGATGCGACCCGACTGCGGTCGCATCAGCCCCGCGACCGCGCGCAGGACGGTCGTCTTCCCGGCCCCCGACGGTCCGACCAGGGCCATCGTCGAGGAAACGTCCAGGCTCAGCCGGATGCTGAAGGACCGAAGAGGAACAACGATCTCTTCGAGGAGGAGCCTTGCCATGTCAATCCGATTCTGAGTCCGAGGAGCAGGATGATGCTGATGATGACGAGCGCACCACTCATCGCGAGCGTCGCGTCGAAGTTCCGGTCGAACTCTGCGTAGATCGCAAGCGGCAGCGTCTGCGTGACGTGCTGGAGGCTGCCGGCGAACATGATCGTGGCACCGAACTCGCCGAGGCCGCGCGCAAAGGAAAGCGCGAGCCCGGCGATCAGGCCGCCCCGGGCGAGCGGGAGCACGACCCGGAAGAACGTGCGCGCAGGGCCGGCACCGAGCGTGCGCGAGGCCGCCGTCAGGTTCGGGTCGGTGGCCTCGAATGCGGCGATTGCCTGGCGGATGTAGAGCGGGCTGGCGACATAGGCGACCGCGATTGTCACCGCGCTCTGCGTGAACGGGAGTGAGATGCCGAGGAGGTCGAGGCTCGAGCCGAGCAGTCCGACGTGGCCGAAGGCGACGAGCAGTCCAACTCCGGCGACGGCCGGCGGGAGGACGAGCGGCAACTCGACGAGCGTGACGGCGAACGAGTGTCCAGGGAAGCGGTTCGTCGCGAGCAGAAAGGCCGTCGGCGTGCCGAAGAGCAGGATGAATGCCTGGGCGATCACACTGGTCTTCAGGCTGACGACGAATGCGTCCTTGACGACCGGATTGGACAGTTGGTCGATCAGCTTCGCGGGCGAGGTGTGAGCGAAGATCGCCGCGATCGGGAACGCGAGAAACGCGAGGGTGACGGCGGCCATCGCGACGTACAGGCACGTGATGGCCGCCCGCCTCATCGACGGGCACCCATCATCTGGCCGTCCAACTCGCTCTCCGCCCCTCGCGCTACTTCTTCTTCACGACCGGCTTCACGCGCGGCAGGAAGCCGTAGGCGAGCATCCTCGCCTGCCCGGCTTTGCTGAGAACCTTGTTGATGAATGCCTGCGCGTCCGTCTTGTTGCCGCTCTTCGCGACGACGCAGATTCCGTACTGCACCTTGGGCTGGGCCCAGGCGGGCACTTTCAGGACCTTCACCTTGCCGGGCACGGTCTTCGCGTCGGTCGAGTAGACGAACCCGGCGTCGGCTTCACCCAGCGCCACCTTGGCCAGAACCTCACGCACGTCGGTCTCCTGGCTGACGATGTTCTTCGTCACCGCGGCGGTCAGGTTCATGTTCTTGAGGATCTGCAGCGTGTAGCTGCCGACCGGGACTCCAGGGCCGGCCACGTCGAGCTTCACTCCGGGCTTCGCGAGGTCGTAGACGTTGCCGATGTTTTTCGGATTTGCCGTTGGGACGATGATCACCAACGTGTTGCGGGTGAACACCACCGGCTGGGAGCACAGGCCCTTCGCGTAGAGCTGGTTCGGCAGCGTCATATTGGCCGAGGCGAACACATCGGCGGGTGCACCGAGCGTGATCTGGGCCGCGAGCGCGTTCGAGCCTGCGAACGAGTATTTCTGCGTGGAGTCGATCTTGGGAAACACGTCCGTCAGCGAAGCCGCGGCGTAGACCGTGAGCTGCGCCTGCGCGGCCGCATGGGCGCGCGGGGACGCGGAGGCACGGCCGGCCACGGCGGCGAGCGCGACGAGGGTGAGCAGAGCCGCCAACGTTGCCAAGGCCAGGCGACGATTGTTCATGGGCACTGAGTGAACTCCCTTCAACTAGAGCTGAACCATCACGCTGGTGGATTTGACGATGGCGGTCGCCGCCATTCCGTTCTTGAGGCCGAGCTCTTCGACGGCGTCGCGGGTGACAACGGCGACCAGGCGCATCGGCTCGGTCACGACCATCTCCACCTGCGCCATCAGACCCTCGACCTTGACCTCGGTGACGACGGCCTTGAACCGGTTGCGGGCGCTGAGGTGGGTGCCGCCGCCGTCGCCGCGCAAGCGGTCGATCTCGGATGCGTTGACTACGCGCCGATTGCTCGCGTCGCGTTCGACGGTGACACGGCCCGCCTTGTCCCAGCGGCGCAGCGTGTCGAGGCTGATGCCGAGCGCTGCCGCTGCCTCACTCGCTGTGTAGAGCTGCTTGGCCAACGCTTACGCCTCGTAGGTGTCGAGGGCTGCGGAAACGGCGCCGATCTGGAGTGACGGCGCGAAGGCCGAGCCGATCGCGGGCCGTCCGGCGGCAACCGCGAGCGCGCTCACGTGCTGGGCCTCATTGGCTGCGATCTGTCCGATCGGGAGCCTCAGCTGCGGTGTTTGGACGTTCTGCACAGCGCCGAGATACGCCCCGAGGGTGAGATCCTCGAGCGACTCGGCGAGCTTCATGATCGCGGCCTGCGAGTCGAAGCTGCCCTTCGGGTAGCTGAAGGTGATGTCGTCGGCGGTGGCCGCTACCTGGCCGGCGCCGGTCATGAGGTTCGAAAGGCCCCGCGAGGTGCGCGTTCTCGTCGCCGAGCAGGTTCTTGAACAGCTTCGTTGACGTGCTGTCGAGCTTGCTGCTCGCAAGCGCCGTCGTTTGAAAGTCGACCTCCAGCAGCTCCGCACCGATCAGGACGCGGAGGTATGACAGGTCGTTGTCCGAGATGGTGGCCGCGGCGGCGGACCGCGCGAGCACGGAGACGGCGGACCCCGAGAGGAGCAGTGCCCCGCCGCCCGCAGCGCCTCGCCGCAAAAGCCCAGTCCTACTGAAACGTGACGTCACGATCTGCAGCGCTCCTCAGTCGTATGCCAATGCAATGCCCGTGCCCACAGGGACATCAGCGAGCGAGGATAGCGCCTTCAACATGTCATTGCTCCGATCTCTGCCTAGGCGTTGCCTCGATATCTCGTAGAATCTCGCGATGAGCGCTGTCGAGCCGGCGTGGAGCGACGGGCAGGTTGTCGCCGATCTGATGCTCCGCAACCCGAAGACGCTGCCGGGCGATGCATCCGTCGCGGAGGTGCGCGCGGTGCTCGAGAATCCACGTGTGCAGCTCGTCCTGCTCGCCGACGTGACCGCCTTCAGGGGCGCGATCAGCGAACTGCCGGCCGAAGCCGAACCCGCTGCGCTCGCGCTCGAGTTCGCGGAGCGGCGCCCGGACACGATTGCGCCGACGGAATCGGCTGCCGCCGGGTATGCGCTGGCGGCGGCGAATCCGCACCGCCGCGTGATCGTGCTCGACGCCGGGGAGAATCTGCTCGGACTGCTCTGCCTGAACGTGAAGTTGACACGCTTCTGCGGGGCAACGGGCACATCCGGCGACGCCGGTTCGCCTTGACGCGCCCCCTCCGCAGCGCATAGGTATCGGCACATGCAGATCGGCAAAGCGGGCGAGCCCGTCACGCGCATCAGCCGCGCCTTCCCGGACCGGGTCGAGGTGCGGGGGCAGGATCTCGCAGCCGATCTGATGGGCCGTCTGACCTTCACCGAGTATTTCCACCTCCTGCTGACCGGCCGCGAACCGAACGAGGATGAGCGCTTCTTCCTCGACCTGGTTCTCGTCTCGATCGCCGAGCACGGGCTGATGCCGAGCAACATCGCCGCGCGGATGACGCTCGCGGCGGATCCTGGCTCGCTGCAGGGGGCCGTGGCCGCAGGCATCCTCGGGGCGGGGCCTGTGATCCTCGGTGCGGTCGACGAGTGCGCTCGCCTCCTCGCCGCGGCGGTGGCGGAGGGCAAGGACGCGGCGGAGATCGCGGACGAGATCCATGCCGCGGGCGGCAAGGTGCCGGGCTTCGGCCATCCTCTGCATCGACCGCTCGATCCGCGAGCCGAGCGGATCCTCGAGCTCGCCGACGAGCGGGGCGTGAGCGGGCCGCACGTCGCATTGACCCGATCCTTGCGGGACGCGGTCGCGGAGGCGTGGGGGAAGCCGCTCACGCTGAATGTGTCGCTGCCGATCGCCGCCGTCCTGCTCGACCTCGGCTACCCGCCCGCCGTCGTGAAGGCAGTGCCGATCCTCGCGCGCACAGCGAGCTTGCTCGCGCACCTCGCAGAGGAGCGCGAGCAACCGATCGGCTTCCTGCTAGCGGCCAAGGCCGAGGACGCGATCGAGTATCGGGATGACTGACGACGAGCGGTTGCCGTGGCTCGACCAGTTCGCGCTGGACGACGCGAGCTTCCGTGAGCAACTGGCCTATCTGCTCGAGCGTTCGCCCTTTTACCGCGAGAAGCTCGCCGGAGTCGACGTGGGGATCGGGCTCGACCAGATCGCGCGGCTGCCGCTCACCGAGAAGCACGAGGTAAAAGCGACGTGCACCCCGGAGCAGCCCTTCGGCGCTCACCTCTGCGTCGGCGCATCCGAGCTCGTCCGCATCTACTCGACCAGCGGGACGACCGGCACGCCCAGCTACATCCCACTCACCGAGAGCGACCTCGACAACTGGGTGACCGGGTCGGCGCGCAGCTACGGAGCGTCCGGCGTTGCCGGAAGGCGATCGCCTCCTCACGACCTACAACGCCGGCCCGTTCGTCGCCGGGGCCGCACTCGACGCGTTCGGGCGACTCGGGGTCTGTCACATTCCCGTCGGGACCGGCAACAGCGAGCGCGTGCTGCTCGCGATCGAACACTTGCGGCCCGATGCCGTCGCGGTGACGCCGTCGTACGCTGCCTATCTCCTCGAGCTGGGCGACCTGTCCGAGTCGAGCGTGCAACGAATCCTCGTTGCCGGTGAGCCGGGCGGCGGCGAGCCCGCGTTTCGGGCGGCGATCGAGGCAGGGTGGGGCGCTCGCGTCACCGAGGCGATGGGGATCGGCGACATCGGGCCGTCGCTCTGGGGCGAGTGCGAGGAGCAGGCTGGAATGCACCTCGGCGCACGCGGGCTCGTGCACGCCGAGCTGATCGATCCGGTAACGGGCGCGTCACGTGAGGTACGCGACGGCGCGACCGGCGAGCTCGTCCTCACGCATCTACGCCACCAGGCTGCACCTCTCCTCCGTTTCCGCACGCGCGATCACGTCGAGATCTGGACGAGCCCGTGCGCCTGCGGACGAACGGCGCCGCGCGTTCGCTGCATCGGTCGCACCGACGACATGTTGATCGTCCGCGGCGTCAATGTGTTCCCGTCTGCGATCCGGGAGGTGATCAGCGGGTTTGCTCCAGAGGTCAGCGGGCGCATCCTGGTCCGGCCGCGGGAGCCGGGCGTGAAGCAGGAGCCGCCGGTCCCTGTCTCCGTCGAGTTGTCGCCCGACGTGGAGGCGCGCTCGCGGCTCGCCGACGCAATCCGCGCGCGCCTGCGCGAGGTGCTCGTGGTTCAGATGGACGTCGAGCTCGTGCCGTGGGGAACCTTGCAACGAAGCGAGTACAAGTCCACACTGGTGGCTCGTTGATGCGCAAGCTTCAGACGCAGGGCGTCCACCACATCACGATCGTCGGCGCCGGGCGCCAGACATCGATCGACTTCTGGGAAGGCGTGCTGGGCATGCCGTTCGTGTTCGAGCAACCGAACCTCGACAACGAATCGGAGAGCCATCTCTACTTCGACCCCGGCGACGGACGGCTGATCACGATCTTCACCAACGAGGAGCGCGAGCCTGACCCGACGCGCACGTCGACCGACCAGGGCTCCGTCCACCACATCGCGTTCTCGCTCTCGCAGGCGACGTTCCACCAGACCGTCGAGCGGCTCGACGAACGCGGGATCCGCCACAGCGGCGTGAAGGACCGTGGGTTCATGGACTCGATCTACTTCGAGGATCCGCTCGGGCTCCTGATCGAGCTGGCGTCGTACCGCTTCGAGCCCCCGTTCGGTTACACGCACTCCGACGTGCTGCTCGAGGCGCACAAGCTTCGCGTCGAGCGCGGGGACTACAACATCGCGCAGGAGCACCTCGCCGACGCGATCGAGGCGCTCATCGCCCGGTCGCGGGGGTCGCTCTCGGACGACCGGTCCGCCAAGGATCCCTACTAGCGAGACCGGTGGAGGAGCGAGTCTCCCTCCACCGGTCGAGCAGGTGGTCTACCGCTTGATGAGGTTGTGGATCTCGAGGATCTCGGGTGCTCCCGCCAGCTCGACACCGTTCTCGTTCAGGATCGGCATCAGTCGTTCGCCGAACGCCTCGAACTGCTCGGTCGAGTCCCAGATCTCGCTGACCCGGAAACTGCCACCGGAAATGAATGCGACGTGGAGCTCGAGCCCGTCGGGCGGGAACTGGCCCGCTGCCTCGATGCGTGGAAGTACCTCGTCGTACTTCTCCCCGGTCATGCTGGGCGCGCCTTCAAACCGGACAAGGATGCTCATTGGTTCCTCCAGGGTTCGTGGGGTCTTCACCCTACGCCGGGGAGACCGTGGTGCGCGTAGTTCTCACGGGTCGGCGCGCCGCAAGGTGAGCGCGGCGACGCCGCCCATCTGCGTCGTCTCGACGAGCTCGAAGGTCCGCAGGTCGGCGCCGTCCCCGAACAGCCGCTTACCGGTCCCCAGCGTCACCGGGAAGACCATCAAGTGCAGCTCGTCGACGAGGTCATGACCGAGCAATCCCTGCACGAGCTGCGCGCTGCCCGCGACGAGGATGTCGCCGGAGAACTGCTGCTTGAGCTTCCCGACGTCGCCGGCCAGGTCACCGGAGAGCACCGTCGAGTTGGCCCAGTCCGCCGACTTCAGCGTCTTGGAGACGACGAACTTCGGCATCGAGTTCATCTTGTCCGCGAACCCGGCCTCGTCCTCGATCGACGGCCACGCCTTGGCGAAGCCTTCGTAGGTTCGCCGGCCGAGCAGCTGCGCGTCCGCCGCCGTGAGCTCGTCGAGCTTGAACTTGTCACCCTCGGCGCCGCGGTCGAACTTGAACGTCCAACCGCCGTGCTCGTACCCCTCTGCGCCACCCGGGTCCTCCATCACCCCGTCGAGGCTCACGAACTCCGTCACGACGAGCTTTCCCATCACTGACCTCCTTGGTCGTCGAGGACGCGGTAGCGCAGATGGGTGGCCGACGGCGAGTCGATCACCTGCAACAGCTCGAGCCTGGGGCCGCCGCCTTCGAAGAGGCGGACACCGCCGCCGAGGAGCAGCGGCGCGACATGGACCCTCAGCTCGTCAAGCAGGTTCGCACGCAGATACTGCTGCACCACGCTCGCCCCACCTGCGAGCAGGACGTCATGTGCGCCGGCTGCCGCACGTCCCTGTTCGAACGCGGACTCGATCCCGTCGGTCACGAACGTGAACGACGTCCCGCCTTCCTTCGCGACCGTCGGTCGCGGGTGGTGCGTGAGCACGAACACCGGGACGTGAAACGGCGGCTCGTCGCCCCACCAGCCGTCGGCGTTCGGGTCGTTCTCCCACGGCCCCGACCCGCCGCTGAACATCCGGCGGCCCATCACCACGGCGCCAGTGCCCCTGTGCCACTCGTACGCCTCGGAGTCGGCGTTGTGCTCACCGCCGGGAAGCCCGTGCTGCTCGCGCCAGCTCGCGAGGCGGACAAGCCACTGATGCAACTCTTCGCCGCCCGCGCCGAGTGGCTCTTCCATCGTCTGGTTCGGGCCGGCCACGAACCCGTCCAGAGACATCGTGATATCCGAGCAGAAGCGTGTCATGTCATCGAGACCATTGCAGGACGGGGAATTCATCGCCGCTGCACCGATGAGTTTCCCGCTCTCGTTCGGTCGGAGAGGCATGGCAGCACCTTCGGCTTCGCAGCTCCCCGCGGACCGCTTAACATGGTCCTCGATGCCGGACTTGTCGCCCGCCGTAACGCCGGAGCTCGAGACCCAGTTCGAGCAGCACCGCTCCGAGTTGACCGCCTACGCCTACCGCATGCTCGCTTCGCCGTTCGAGGCGGAGGACGCAGTCCAGGAGACGTTCATCCGCGCGTGGCGCGGATTTGATCGCTTCGAGGGACGGGCTGCTGTCAAGTCGTGGCTCTATCGCATCACCACGAACGTCTGTCTCGACATGCTGAGCGGTCGTGAGCGGCGCGCCATGCCCATGGATCTCGGCCCGGCGCGCGAGCCGATCGAGTCGAACCTGAACGTGCCGACCGAGGTGACCTGGATCCAGCCGATCCCGGACCCTGCCGACGTTGCCGTCGACCGCGAGACGATTCGACTGGCGTTCGTCGCGGCGCTCCAACATCTTCCGCCCCGTCAACGCGCCGTGCTGATCCTCTGCGAGGTGCTGCGTTGGCATGCGACCGAAGTTGCCGAACTGCTCGAGACGAGCGTCGCGTCGGTGAACAGCGCGTTGCAGCGAGCTCGCGCGACGCTTGCCACCAACGAGGTCACGCCTGCGACCACCGCGGCTGAGCTCGATGAGGAGGACCGCGCGATGCTCGCGCGCTACGTCGAGGCGTTCGAGCAGTACGACATCGAGGCGCTGACGTCGCTGATCCAGGAGGACGCATCGCAGTCGATGCCGCCGTTCGACCTGTGGCTCGCGGGCCGCGAGAACATCCTCACCTGGTGGTTCGGGCCGGGGATCGGCTGCAAGGGGTCGCGGGTGATACCGACGACTTCGGCGAACGGCTCGCCGGCGTTCGGGCAGTACAAGCCGACGGCCGACGGTGGCTACGAGCCGTGGGCGCTCCAGGTGCTGGAGCTCTCAGAAGGGCGGATCGTCGAGTTCACGTTCTTCCTCGACACCGAAACGCTCTTCCCGCTCTTCGGTCTCCCGCTGACGTTCGACGCGTAGTACATCGGCGAGCCCGACGAACGCGATCAGCTCGACCAGCGCATCCGATGCGTTGCGCAAGACCACGTCCACGTCGAGCCTGTGAGCGACCACGTGGAGGCGTGCGAGGTCGGCGACTGTCCCGACGTCAGGGTCCCCGAGCGCACTGATGTCGCAGAAGAGTTGGTTCCGTCGCGGGGCGACCATCTCCAGCTTGGACCGCTCCCGCTGCAGGGAATCATCGGTCTTGCGCACCGATGAGTTTCGGTCGGCGGCACGGTCAATGTTGTGAAACCGAACGAAAGGGACAGATGCCGTCCATGACCGCCCGGAGCCGCTGGATCGCGCTCTACGTCTTGTGCCTCGGCGATCTGATGATCGTCCTCGACACCACGATCGTGAATGTCGCGCTCCCGTCGATCCGCGCGGATCTCGGCTTTTCGCAGACGTCGCTCGCCTGGGTCGTGAACGCCTACATCCTCACCTTCGGCGGCTTCCTCCTGCTCGGCGGCAGGCTCGGCGACCTCTTCGGCCACCGCCGGCTCTTCCTGATCGGCATCGCGGTCTTCACGCTGGCGTCGCTCGCATGCGGGCTGTCGAGCTCGAAAGGACTGCTGATCACTGCACGCGCGGTCCAGGGACTCGGCGGGGCCGTCGTCTCGGCAGTGGCTTTCTCGCTGATCATGGTTCTCTTCACGGAACCGGTCGATCGCGCGAAGGCGATGGGTGTCTTCGGGTTCGTGATGGCCGGCGGCGGCAGCATCGGCGTTCTGCTCGGCGGCGTGCTGACGGGCTCGCTCGACTGGCACTGGATCTTCCTCGTCAACCTGCCGATCGGCGTGCTCGTCTTTGCGCTCTCGTTGCGACTGCTGCCGAAGGCGCAAGCCGCACTCGGTCGGAAGCCGCTCGACGTCGCAGGCGCGGTCACCGTCACCACGGCACTCGTGCTCGCCGTCTACGCGATCGTCAACGGCAACCAGGCTGGGTGGACATCCACACAGACGCTGGGGCTGCTCGGCTGCTCGGCCGTGCTGCTTGCATTCTTCGTCTGGCTCGAGTCGCGGCTGCGCGACCCGTTGGTGCCGCTCTCCCTGTTCCGGCGTCGGAACATCGCGACGGCGAACGTCGTCGGTGTGCTGTGGGCGGCGTCGATGTTCGCGTGGTTCTTCCTGTCCGCGCTGTATCTGCAGCTCGTGCTCGGCTACTCGCCGCTCGAGGTCGGCCTCGCATTCCTGCCTGCGAACCTGATCATGGGCGCGTTCTCGATCGGGCTGTCGGCGAAGCTCGTGTTGCGGTTCGGGTTTCGGCCGCCGCTCGCCGTGGGGCTGGGGCTGGCGTCGCTCGGCCTGCTCCTCTTCGTGCGCGCGCCCGTGGACGGCTCGTTCCTGGTCGACGTCCTGCCGAGCATGGTCCTGCTCGGTATCGGCGCCGGGATGGCGTTCAATCCGCTGCTGCTCGCCGCGATGAGCGAGGTCGGGCCAGAGGAGTCGGGACTGGCCTCCGGCGTGGTCAACACGTCCTTCATGATGGGCGGGGCGGTCGGCCTCGCGGTGCTCGCGAGCATCGCGGCGTCACGTACCGACACGCTGACTGCAGCCGGCGAAGGCAACCTCGAGGCGCTGACCGGGGGCTACCACGCGGCCTTCCTCGTCGGCGCGATCTTCGCCGCGTCGGCCGCGGCGATCGGTGGGCTGCTGCTCCGGCAGGTCGGAGCGCCGGCGCGCGAGTACGCCGGTGACCAGGCGGTCGACTTCGGCTAACGGACAGGTCCCGAAGGGCGTGCCGGGAGTGGTTACGGGTGGCCGCGCTGCCCGCGGCGGAGGGCGTCGAGCCGCCGGCGAGCCTGCTTGGTCGGCCGCTCGCCGAGGTCGGCGCCGAGCGGCCGCGAGAGGCGGCGCTGCAGCCGGTCGCGCTCGCCGCGCTCGATCGACTCGGGCGTCTCGGCGTAGAGCGTCGCGGCCACCGTCGCCGAGCCCCGCTTGTCGGCGAGGCCGGTCACGACCACTGTCCGCTGGAGCGCGTCGATCGAGATCTCGATCGTGTCGCCGCCTCGCACGTCCTTCGACGGCTTCACCCGTTCCCCGTTGATCCGGACCCGGCCGCCGAGCACGGCGTCGGTCGCGGCGCTGCGCGTCTTGAAAAAGCGCGCCGCCCACAGCCACTTGTCGACGCGGACCAGCTGCATCAGACGGGCGGCTCCGGGTCGTACTGGATGTAGCGGCGGACCTCCTTCGCCCGTTCGACCGAATCGAGGCGAGCGACGAGGTGCAGCGCCATGTCGATCCCGGCCGACACGCCCGCGGCCGTGATCACGTCGCCGGCATCGATGAACCGCTCGTCGCGGACATCGACGCCGAGTGAGCGGAGGCGTTCGACCGAGCCCCAATGCGTCGTTGCAGGCTTGCCCTCGAGGACGCCGGCTGCCTGGAGGACGAACGCGCCGGTGCACACGCTCGTCAGGAGCGCGCCACGCTCCCGCAGCGCACGGATGCGCGCGATCAGCGCCGCGTCGGCCACGGGACCACGGGAGTCGCCTCCGGGCACGACGAGCACGTCGATGGGCGGTGCGGTTTCCCAGGTGTGGTCGCCGAGCACGCGCAGGCCCTTCGCGCAGCGCACGGGGGCGTCGGAGTCGGTGATCGTGAAGACGCTCACGCCGTCGGCGCGGTCGGACCACGCGGCGAGCACCTCCCACGGCCCGGCCCAGTCGAGCTCTTCGGCGAGCTCGTAGATGTAGATCCCGACGTTCATGCTCGACAGTCTGCGCAGGCTCCGCGCAGCACGACTTCGTGCGCCGCGACCGCATAGCCGCTCCGCTGCTCGACCGCCTCGATCGCTCGCTCGAGCCGCTGGTCGGCGAACGGCTCCACCTTGCCGCACTCGCCGCAGACGAGGTGGTGGTGGTGCGCCTCGCGCGACGGCTCGTAGCGGACGATCCCGTCGCCGAGATCGATCCGCTGGACGAGGCCGCGCTCGTCGAGCCGGTCGAGCATGCGGTAGACGCTCGCGAGCCCGATCCTGCGCTCGAGCGCCTCGTAGATCTCCTGGGCGCCGCGACAACACGTCTGCGCCTCGAGAAAGGCCAGCACACGGGTGCCGGCCCCGCCCGGACGGTAGCCCGCCTCCCGCAGCTGCTCGTTCGCATGGTCGGCCCAGGTCACGAGGCAAAGGATAACGAGAATCGTTATCGTCCACGAGATGCTAGTGAGAATCGTTCTCGCAGTGAGCCTTGCGGCCGCCGTGGCGGGCTGCGGTTCGAGCCCCTCTTCGAGCGGCCGTTCGGTCGTCGCCGCCTTCTATCCGGTCGCATGGGCGGCCGAGCAGATCGGCGGCACGACCGTGCACGTGCACAACCTGACGCCGTCTGGTGCGGAGCCCCACGACATCGAGCTGACCCCGAAAGAGGTCGGCGAGATCCAGAGCGCCAAGTTCGTCTTCTATCTGTCCCACGACTTCCAGCCCGCGGTCGCCGACGCGGTGCGCGACGCCCGCGGCAAGACAGTCGACGTGCTGCAGGGTCAGACGCTCAGAACCGGCGTCGGCGACGAATCAGGCCACACGGATCCGCACGTCTGGCTCGATCCGGTTCGCTTCGCGCACATCGTCGAGCAGATGGGCAGAACCCTTGGCCGGCCCGCGAAGGGGCTCTCGCTCGCGGCGCGGATCATGCGCCTCGACGGCGACTACCGGCGTGGGCTTGCGCACTGCGCCCGGCACGAATTCGTCTCGAGCCACGCTGCATTCGCCTACCTGGCCGAACGCTACGGACTTCACATGGTCGCGATCACGGGCGTCGACCCGGAGTCGGAGCCGTCGGCGCAGACGCTGGCGTCGCTCGCGAAGCTGGTGCGTGACGACCACATCCGCACGGTGTTCTTCGAGCGGCTCGTGTCACCGAAGCTCGCGGAGACGGTTGCGCGTGAGGCGGGAGTGCGGACCGCCGTGCTCGACCCGATCGAGGGGCTCACTCCGAGCGAGGAGAAGCAGGGCGCCGACTACCTGACGCTGATGCGTCAGAACCTGCAGGCGTTGCGCCAGGAGCTCGGTTGCCGCTAGCGCTCGAGCTCAAGGGGGTCGACTTCGCGTACGGCCAGGGGCCGCAGGTGCTGCAGGCCGTCGACCTACGTGTCGAGCAAGGCGAGTTTGTCGCGATCGCCGGTCCGAACGGTGGTGGCAAGACGACCCTGTTGCGGCTCGCGCTCGGGCTCGAACGGCCGACGCACGGTCAGGTGCTGCTGTACGGCGAGCCTGCACGGAGCTTTCGCGACCGGACGAGCATCGGCTACCTCGCGCAGAGGACGAAGATCGGCCTGCATGCGCCGGCGACCGTTCGTGACGTCGTCGAAGCCGGCCGCGCGCCAATTCATCTCTTCGGCCGGTTGAATCGCGACGACAACGACGCGGTCGACCAGGCACTGGAGCGGGTCGGGCTGCAGACGTTCGCCCGCCGGCGGCTGAGCTCCTTGTCCGGTGGCCAGCAGCAGCGTGCGTTCATTGCAAAGGCGCTCGCGGCGCAGCCGCGGTTGCTCGTGCTCGACGAGCCCACGACCGGGGTCGACGTGGAAGCCCAGGACGCGTTGGGAGCGCTGCTCCATCGTCTCCAGGAGGAGCTTGGGGTGACGATCCTCTACGTCTCGCACGAGTTCGGTTCCGTCGAGCGCTTCGTCGAGCGGCTCGTGCTCGTGCGCGAACGAATCGTCTTCGACGGCCCGCCGACGGAGCTTCCCGGCGTGTGGCACGACCCGTCCCACAGCCATGCTTGATCTCGAGTTCATGCGGTTGGCCTTTGCCGCAGGCGCGATCGTCGGCGTGCTTGCGCCGGCGGTCGGCTTCTTCCTGGTGCAGCGCGAGATGAGCCTGATCGGAGACGGCATCGGCCACGTGGCGTTCGCCGGGGTCGCGGTCGGCTATCTGATCGGTGTCTCGCCGGTCTGGACTGCTCTCGCCGCGGCGATCATCGGTGCTGCGGCCATCGAGTGGCTGCGCGCGCGGCGAAAGACGGCCGGGGACCAGGCACTCGCGGTTGTCTTCTACACGGGCATAGCCGGTGGAGTCGTTCTGATCTCGGCGGCCGGGGCGCTCAACGCAAACCTGTTCGCATATCTCTTCGGTTCGATCCTCACCGTGACGCGGAGTGACCTCGCCGTGATCGCGACGCTCGGGCTCGGCTCGCTCGCCGCGATCGCCGTGCTCCTGCGCGGGCTGATCGCCGTTGCGCTCGACGAGGAAGGCGCGCGCGTCGCCGGCCTGCGGGTCGGCATGCTGAACGGGGTCGTCGCAATGCTCGCCGCGTTGACGATCGGCGTCTCGATGCGCATCGTGGGCATCCTGCTGATCGCTGCGCTGATGGTGCTGCCCGTGATCGCGGCACAGCGCGTCGCCTGGAGCGTGCGCTCGACGATGGGCATCTCGATGCTCTTCGGCCTGGGGTCGGTGCTGGTCGGGCTGACGGTGTCCTACTACGGGAATCTGCCGCCCGGCGGCACGATCGTGCTCACCGGGACGGCAGTGTTCCTCGTAGCGTCGCTGGTCGAGGCGCTGGCGCGTTAGCGCGTCTCGACACTGACGAAGTTGAGGTCCTTGTCCACGTAAACGGTGGCCAGGCTCCCATCGCTCTTCGTCAGGTGCGCCTCGTATGCGGCGTGGCCGTCGGCGTCCGTCTCGACGCGAACGACGGTCGCGCCCGGGACCTTGGCCAGCGCGATCGCCTTCACCTTGGCGGCCGTGTCGCCGGTGAGGAGCGTCTCGTCGCTCCGTTGGCCTCCCCACCCTTGCGGGGCGGCGGGAGCGGTGCTCGGTGCGCTGGGCGTCGCCGACGGGCTCGTGGTCGTGGTCGTCCCGGACCCGGACGCTGCGCTCGCAATGCCGTAGCTCCCGAGCGCGACGCCGAGGGCGACTGCGCCGGCGCCGATCTTTCTGTTGATGCCGTTCATGACGGCTCCTTTCGTTGGTGGATGTGCAGCCACCATCGCGACGCGCCCTGAGAGCGTTGTCCAAGCCGCCTGTGGATTTGCTCTGAGCGTCCCTGTGAAGCTCGGCAGCCTGGTCGTCCGCCCGACCGATCGTTAGGCTGTGCCGCGATGGAGCTCGAGGAGCACGTCGACGAGGCCGTGCCGGGGGAGGCGCGGGACCTCCAGGGTGTCTATCGCTACTACGAGCTCGCCAAGCGAGCCGAGTGGCAGGTGCGTGATCTCCCGTGGGGCGAGGTGCCGCCGATCCCGGAGTACAAGGGCTCACGGCAGAAGCTCGCGCGGCGCCGGGATCTCTGGCGCTCGGTGGTCACTCAGCAGCTGCAGGCGGACGAGCTGGCGGTCGAGATGGCAGCGCAGCTCTTCTCGATCGCGCCCGATCACGAGGCGAAGCTCTATTACACGACCATGGTTCAGGACGAGTCGCGCCACACGGAGGGTTGGCTGAAGCTGATCCAGGAGGCGGGCGGGATGGCGGAGCGCGATCCGTACCTCGACCAGCTCGCCCAGCAGGTGCTCGACGCGGACACGCTCGAGGAGAAGGTCTTCCTGATGCAGGTCTTCTACGAGCGGCTGATCATCCCGCGGTTCAGGATGATCGCCCGCTCGTCGCGGGGCACGGTGCTCGAGGACCTCTGCAACCGTCTCGCAATCGACGACGGCATTCATCACGGCGCCGGCATGGCCTACGAGCGCGTGCTGCTCGAGGGCGCCGGCCCGCGGGTGAAGACGCGGCTCGTCGAGGCTGCTAACCGGCTTCTGCCGATCTTCGCGCAGCACGCGCTGTGGCGGCCGAAAGCACGCGAGTTCATCGGCGCCCTGATGCGCGAGACCGACATCCGCATGCTGCGGGAGGACCTCGAGCAGGGGATCCGGCTCGCGAAGTCGCTCGGAATCGATCCGAGCGGCATCGAGTTGCCGAAGGAACTGATCTAAGGGGAACGAAGAATCGGCTCGGTCAGTTCTCCGGGCTTCGCGTAGTATTCGGGCGTCGGCTTGTCTCGAGCGAAAGGAGGGCCGCCATGGTTCACACAAGCAATGCAGCAGCCCTCTTGTTCGGCCCGGCCGCGCGCTAGCCCGCGCGCGCACAGCACAGACGTCCTTGCCGAACGGTGCGCCGCTGCGTCCCCGTTTCAGCGCGAGAAAGGACTCTGGTTGAGAAGAGCACGCAAACGCGGCGCCGTCGCGCAGGACAGGCGCGTCACCGCAAAGATCAACGAGCAGATCGGCAACCGGCCGGTGCGGCTGGTTGCCGAGGACGGAAGACAACTCGGAGTTATGAACGCCGACGAGGCACGGGCGTACGCCTACGCCCGCGATCTCGATCTCGTCGAGGTCGCAGCGAACGCAGACACGCCCGTCTGCCGCGTCCTCGACTACGGCAAGTGGCGCTACGAGGAGGAGCGCAAACTGCGCGCAGCGCGACGGAATCAGGTGCACGTATCGCTCAAAGAGGTGCAACTGCGACCGAAGATCGGTTCGCACGACTACGCATGGAAGCGAGATCGCGCTCTCGAGTTCCTTCGGGACGGATCGAAGGTGAAGGCCGTCGTGATCTTCCGCGGCCGCGAACGGGAGCATCCGCAGCGCGGGCGCGACCTGATCGCCCGGCTTGCGGAAGACGTCAAGGAGGTCGGGCGGCTCGAGGGGATCCCGGTCGCCGAGGGCAGGACGATCACAGCGGTGATCAGTCCGACGGCGGTGCGGCCATGAGGTCGCGCCGCCGTCACCTCTACGCACTCGCCGAGCTCATCGAGCAACACGGCGATGTCGAGGCGTCCCGCGACGCATACCTCGCGTCGCTCGAGGCCGACGACGGTCTCGCCGTGCTGTTGATCCAGGCCGACGAGATCCGGGCGGCTGCCGCTGCGCGTCGGGCTCGTTTGCCGGCCCGCTGTCAGCGCTGCGACGCCCGACTTCCGTCAAAACCACACCGCTGCCGCCGCTGCGGCCTCGCCTGCAATTGACCAGGTGTGCAGGCGGCGCGGTCAGGCGGTGATCGGGGCACTCCAGGTGGCGTTCCAGGTATCGCGGTTGACGTTTCCGGTGACCGCGAGTCCCTTCTCCCTCTGGAAGGCCTTGCAGATGCGCTCGCTCGGGACGTCGTAGGTGCCGTTGACCGCGATGTGCCAGCCGCGGCGCCTCATCTGCCGCTGCCAGATCTCGACGGCGTGTCCGGTGCTGCCGGCCTTGAGCGCACGCTCGAACGGGGGCGGGACGGGCGTCCCGCCCCAAAAATCGTCGGCCGTCATCGAAACGTCGATGTCGCGGTGCGCGTAGATGGGCGGAAGGGTCTCGGGATGGTCAGAGGAACCCCATTGCGTCGCATCGGCGGTGCCGGTCACCCCGAACCCGCACGCAGCTGAGCAGAGGTGCTCCTTGCCCGTGTAATGAGCCGTCCAGATCCGGACGTCCGACCGGTCGATCCCGGCGTCCCTGAGCGAGCTCATGACCTCTCCCCAGTGCGAGGTCGAGAAGTAGAGCACCGGACGCCAGACGCCCGCCGCGATCCGACCGCTCGCCCACCGGCCTGCATGGGGATACGACATGTCGCCGGGTTCGAAGTCGCCCGCATTGCCGATCCCGGCGCCGCTGACGTCGATCTCCAGGAACCGCAGACGCGGGAACTGCCGCCGCGCCAGGTCGTAGTTCGCGTAGGAGCCGTTTCCGTATGCGGCGATCGCGTCGAATCTGAGACCCGTGAAGCTCCTGGCCGGGTCGGCGACCGTGTCGAACATCGTGCCCATGAGCACATGACCCTATCGCCCGGAGCCGGGGAGCTCAACTCCTCAGAGGATCGAGATCGCCATCCGGGTGATCGCCAGCGTTCGGGCGTTTCGCCTGGTGAAACGGCCGATCAACCACCTACTGTCGGTTGGTGCGTCCGCTGAAGTACCTCGTCGTGGTGGCCTCTGCCGCCCTCGGAGTGTTGTTCGCGGTGGGTTGCGTCCTCGCCGCTCTCTTCGAGGCGCAGGGCTTCGGCGGCCCGCGCGATCAACCGCCGCGGACCGGCTACTTGCTGGAGTTGGCCGTGGCCTTCGCGGCGTGCATCGCCATACCCGCGTTCCTCGCGCGCCGACTGCTCCACGCCGGCCCAGGCTGGCTCATCGCCGCAGGCGCGGCGGTCCTAGGTGCCCTCGCCATCCTTGGCCTCTCCCTGACCTGACGTGGACAGCCATGAACTAGCTCGCGCGGAGGATCAAGCGGCGCGAGGTGCCGAGGTGAAGCACGTCTTCGATGCGGACCTGGTCCGTCCCGAGCGCCAGCATCTCTCCCGGTTCCGGGACGACGTCGAGCTGGAGGCGCCCGGTGGCGATGACCGCGCCGTTGCGCCGTAGTTCGTATTCGTAGTCCCGCACCGCAAGCACCGCGTCCTTTCGCGGCCGAGCTTACCCGTCCGACTAGATTCCCGATATGTGCTTCGACCTCGACTCCGAGCCGCCGATCCCGCGGATCGCCGGCGCAGCCGTCTCACACGACGATCTCGTCCTCACAGCCGCCGACGGCAACGAGTTCGCCGCATTCCTCGCAGTGCCCGACGGTCCGGCTGCCGCGGGTGTGGTCATCTTCCCGGATGTGCGGGGGCTCTACCGCTTCTACGAGGAGCTCGCACTGAGGTTCGCCGAGCGCGGGCACGTCGCGATCGCGTTCGACTACTTCGGGCGCACCGCGGGTGCGGAGAAGCGCGACGCCGATTGGGACTACAGGCCGCAGGTCGATCAGACGACCGACTCGGGCGTCCAGGCGGATGCACGGGCAGCGGTCGAGGAGCTCCGCTCGCGAGGGGCGGCATCGATCTTCTCCGTCGGCTTCTGCTTCGGAGGCCGCGCATCGTGGGTCGCCGCTGCGTCCGGGCACGGGCTCGCAGGCTCGGTCGGCTTCTACGGGTCACCGACGCGCGAACGTGGTGGAGCAAGCGTCGTGCAGCGCGCCGGCGAAATCGAGTGTCCCGTCCTTGCGCTGCAGGCCGGCGACGATCAGTCGATCTCAGCGGCGGACAACGCGGCCTTCGAGGAGGCGCTCGCACGTGAGGGCGTGGAGCACGAGATCGTCGTCTACGACGGCGCCCCTCACAGCTTCTTCGACCGCAAGCAGGAGGACTTCGCCGAGGCGTCAGAGGACGCCTGGAAGCGAACGCTCGCGTTCATCGCCCGGCACTCGTAGGTCGGCGACCGTGATCCTCGCGATCGACCAGGGCACGACCGGCACGACGTGCCTCGTCGTCGACGAGGAGCTGCACGTCCACCGGCGCGGCTACGCCGAGGTGCCCCAGCACTTCCCGCGGCCGGGCTGGGTCGAGCACGATCCCGAAGAGCTCTGGCAGAGCGTCCTCGACGCCGCCGCGCGGGCCGGGCTCGACGACGTCGACACGATCGCGATCACGAACCAGCGCGAAACGACGTTGCTCTGGGAACGCTCGACCGGTCGGCCGGTCGCGCCGGCGATCGTCTGGCAGGACCGCCGAACCGCGGAGCGCTGCCGCGAGCTCGACGCCGACCTGTTGCGCGAGCGCACCGGACTGGTCCCCGATCCGTACTTCTCCGCCACCAAGCTCGAGTGGCTCCTCCACGAGCACGGCGGCTCCGACCTTGCATTCGGCACGGTCGACACCTGGCTCGTCTGGAAGCTCACGAACGGTGCAGTGCACGTGACCGATGCGACGAACGCTTCACGCACGCAGCTCGCCTCGCTCCAGACGCTCGACTGGGACGACGAGCTGCTCGCGCTCTTCGGTGTGGACCGGGACCTGCTGCCGCGAATCGTTCGCTCCGACGAAGCGGTGGGGGAGGGCGAGCTGCTCGGTGCCCGCGCGGAGATCCGCGGGATCGCCGGCGACCAGCAAGCGGCGCTCTACGGACAGGGCTGTCACGTCGCGGGCGAAGGGAAGGCCACCTATGGCACCGGCAGCTTCGTGCTCGTGCACACGGGCGACGATGCCTCGCCTCCCCCCTTCGGGCTCCTGAAGACGGTCGCGGCCGACGGCTACGCGCTCGAAGGAGCGGTGCTCGTCGGCGGCGCAGCGCTGCAGTGGCTGCGCGACGGGCTCGGCGTCCTCGGCCACGTGGCCGACAGCGAAGCACTCGCCCGAAGCGTCGAGTCGGCGGACGGGGTGGTCTTCGTACCGGCGCTGACCGGCCTCGGCTCGCCATGGTGGGATGCGGACGCCCGCGGCCTCGTCACCGGGATCACGCGCGGTACGACCAAGGCCCACCTCGTGCGGGCGGCGCTCGAGGCGGTCGCACACCAGGTCGCCGACGTCGTCGATGCGCTGCCCGAGCGGCCTGCCGTGCTGCGAGCCGACGGCGGAGCGACCGCGAACGGCTTCCTGATGCAGTTTCAGTCCGACCTCCTCGGCCTGCCGGTCGAGGTCTCGGCCGAGCAGGAGACGACCGCCCTGGGTGCGGCAGCCCTCGCAGCAGGGCACGGCGCCCGGGTCGCCGTCGGGGCCGTCTACGAGCCGAAGCTCTCCCGAGACGCCGCTCTAGCACAGCGCCAGGCGTGGTTGACGGCTTTGAACCGATCTCGAACTTAACGAGAAGTTCTTAGGCAGGGCGTGCATTCTTAGGTTCCAACCCGAACGAGGAGGCGTCAGTGGACGAGGTCAGTGGCAAGCTGGAACAGGCGCTGTTCGAGATTCGGCGCGTGATCGCAGGCCAGGAAGAGATGCTGGAACGGGTGCTCGTCTGCCTGCTCTCCGGCGGGCACGTCCTGATCGAGGGCGTTCCGGGCCTCGCGAAGACCCTGACGATCAAGACCACCGCCGCGGTGCTCGGAGGCTCCTTCCACCGCGTGCAGTTCACCCCGGACCTCGTGCCGTCCGACCTCGTCGGCACGCGCGTCTACCGCCCGGACAAGAGCGACTTCGAGACGGAGCTCGGGCCTGTGTTCTGCAACTTCCTGCTCGCGGACGAGATCAACCGCGCGCCGGCCAAGGTGCAGTCGGCACTGCTCGAGGTGATGCAGGAGCACCAGGTCACGATCGGGCACCACACATTCCCGGTGCCGACCCCGTTCCTCGTCCTCGCGACGCAGAACCCGATCGAGTCGGAGGGCACCTACGCGCTGCCCGAGGCGCAGATCGACCGCTTCATGTTGAAGATCCTGGTCGACTATCCGGCGCACGACGAAGAGCTGACCGTGGTCGCGCGCTCGCTCGAGCGGGCGCCCGAGCTTGCACAGGTCCTGTCGCTCGACGAGTTGATCGCGCTCCAGCAGCAGGCGACCCAGGTCTACGTCGATCCAGCTCTGATCAGCTGGACGGTCGATGTCGCCACCGCGACCCGCCGTCCGGCCGAGCACGGCCTCGGGGAGATCGCCGACTACGTGTCGTTCGGCGCCAGCCCCCGTGGGCCGATCAGCCTGGTGTCGGCCGCTCGCGCGCTCGCGCTCATCCGCGGCCGCGACTACGTGGTCCCGGGCGACGTCGACGCGCTCGTCCGCGACGCCTTCCGGCACCGGCTCGTGCTCTCCTATCGCGCGCTCGCCGAGGAGGTCGCTCCGGACACGATCCTCGACCAGGTGCTGGCGGCCATGCCGACACCCCAGATCGATCTCGGGCGCGCGCAAGCGGTCTGACGTGACGGACGACCCGCTCGCCCCGCTTCGCACGCCCGAGCAGCCCGGGCCGGGCCCGCTCTCGGCTTCGTCGCTGCGCGCGCTCGAACTGTCCGTCGGTCGGCGGGTGGACGGTCTCCTCGCAGGCGACTATCGATCCGCGTTCGCGGGTGTCGGCAGCGAGCTGTGGCAGGTGCGTCCGTATCAGCCGGGGGACGACGTTCGGCGGATCGAGTGGAACGTGACGGCTCGGACCGGGGAGCCGCACGTTCGCGTGGAGCTGGCGGAGCGCGTGCTCGTCACCTGGCTCGTGCTCGACGCCTCTGCGTCGATGTCGTTCGGAACCGGTGAACGACGGAAGGCAGACGTCGCGGAGGGCGTCGCGATCGCCGTCGGCTATGCGGCCACGCGCCGCGGGAACCGGCTGGGCACGGTCGCGTTCGGCGCCGAGCCCGTGGTGGAGCGGCCACGCCAGGGACGGCGCGCGCTCCTCGACACGCTGCGGCTCCTGCGTGACCTGCCACCTGCAGGCACCGGCACGCTCCGCGAAGCGCTCGAGCTCGCCGACCGGGTCACCAAGCAGCGTGCGCTCGTCGTGGTCGTGTCCGACTTTCGCGGCCCGATCGATTGGCGGCCGCCGCTCCTGCGGCTCGCAGGACGCCACGCCGTCCTTGCCGTCGAGGTCCGCGACCCGCGCGAGCAGGAGCTCGCCGACGTCGGGGAGCTGCGGCTCGTCGATCCGGAGACCGGACGGCAACTTCGCGTCGACACCGGCGACCGAAGGCTTCGGGAGCGGTTCGCCGCTGTCGCAGCAGACGAACGCCGCACGCTCGTCACATCGCTGGCGTCGGCGGGCGTGCGCCATGTCGCGCTGTCGACCGAGGGCGACTGGCTGAGACCGCTGGCCGGATTCCTGCGCCGGGGGCGGCACGCGCGGTGAGCTTCTTCGCGCCTGCCCTGCTCGTCTTCCTGCTGGCCGTGCCCGCCGCCGTGGCGGGATATCTCTGGCTCGATCGGCGCCGCGACCGGCGTGTCTCAGCCTGGGCCGCACCGGCACTGCTCCCGAACATGACCGACCGTCCTCCGTCCTGGCGCCGGCACCTGCCGGTCGCGTTGCTGCTCGCCGGTGTGGCGTTGCTGCTCGTCGGTTTTGCGCGGCCGAACGCGACCGTCACGGTCAAGCGCCAGGAAGCCACCGTCGTCCTGGTGCTCGACGTCTCGGGATCGATGGCGGCGAAGGACTCACTGCCGACGCGACTGGCTGCAGCGAAGGCTGTCGCGCTGCACTACGTCGACACGCTCCCCAGCGGCTATCGCATGTCTGTCGTCACCTTCTCCGACCATGCCGCCGTTTCGGCGTCGCCGACGCACGATCTGACTGCCGTCCGCGCAGCGATCACGAAGGCCAGGGCCGGCCCGCAGGGGACGGCGCTCGCGGACGCCGTCGTGAAGGCCGTCAACGCCGGTCGCTCCGTGAAGGGAACGAAACGGGGGACGCGCCCACCCGCGGTCGTCATCCTGCTCTCCGACGGCGGCCAGACCGCCGGTCGTTATACGCCGCAGCAGGCCGCCGCCTGGGCGCGGCAGCAGAAGATCCCGGTCTCGACGGTCTCACTCGGCACGCCCGACGGTGTCGTGCTCCAGCCCCTCAAGGGTGGGTTCACCGAGCGGATCCAGGTCCCGGTTCAACCTGCGGTGCTGCAGCTGATCGCCCGGTCGACCGGTGGCCAGTTCTCTCACGGAGCGGCGAGCGTCAACGTGAAGAGCACGTATTCGGAGCTCGGGTCGCGGGTCGGCAAGACACACAAGACCGTCGAGGTCACGGCGATCGCCGCTGGAGGCGGCATCGTGTTCATGCTCGCGGGCGCGCTCCTCTCGGGCATATGGTTCCGGAGGTTCCCGTGAAAGCGCTTCTGACGATGATCGTCGTCGCACTCGCAGCTGCCGCCGCGCTCGCACCTGTGGGAGGAGCAACGAACGAGTGCCACGGCATCCAGTCGTGCATCCGGGTGCCCGGACCGTGGGTTGTGGTTCCCGCGCACGGAACGACGCAGTACCTGCTCACCTGTCCGGGCGGCAAGAGCATCGTCGGCGGGCTGGACGCGCAGGTGACCTCGCGCGACGTGCGCGTCGATTTCGTCGGCAGGCTCGGCGCACCGGTTCAGCCGGGTGCGACGACGACGCGGTACGCGTTGTTCCGCGCCGTCTCGACGTCGACGCGGGCGCAGCTCTTCCAGCCGCTGCTCGGCTGCGTGCCGACGCAGGGCGGCGGAGGCCGCTCGACGGTCTCCGCACGCGTCGTGAGCCCACCGGGCCAGTCGCTGGAGTTTCGCTCCCGGATCGTGGTGATCGGGCCCGGGACCGTGCGGTTCGGGCGGGTCGCGTGCAAGCCGTCCGAGCGGCTCGTGGGGGCCTGGCATGCCGTCGCCTTCCGGACGAAGCAGCCGCCGCCCATTTCGAATGCCCAGTTCATCCGCGCGAGTCATGTGGTCGTCGGGAAGAAGGTCGTGGTCACGGGATCCGCCGGTGATGCGCTGTCGATCGACGTCCACGCGATCGTCCAGGTCGGCGCGGAGTGCGCGCCGTGAGCTTCGCTTCGCCGTACTTCCTGATCGCGCTCCTGCTCGTCCCGCTGGTGCTCGGCCTGGCCATCTGGTTCGATCGCCGGCGGGCGCGTTATGCGGTCGCGTTCACGAATCTCGACCTGCTGGCGTCCGTCGTCGCAAAGCGCAGGCGCCCCTGGCGGCGCTGGATTCCGCTCGCCTTGTTCCTGCTCGCGCTCGCAGCCGCGTCGACGGCGCTCGCTCGGCCGCGAGCGAAGGTGTCGGTGACCTCGAGCCAGGCGACGGTCGTTCTCCTCGTCGACGTCTCCGGCTCGATGAGGGCAAACGACGTGAAGCCGACGAGGCTCGGAGCGGCGCAGCATGCGATGGCCGTCTTCTCGGACAAGGTCCCAAAGAAGGTGAGAATCGGGCTGGTGTCGTTCAGCACCGGGCCTGATGTGCTCGTGAGCCCGACGGTCGATCGCGGTGTGCTGCAGGAGGGGATCGATCTCCTCTCGCCCGAGGCCGGGACGGCGATCGGTGACGGGCTGGGCGTGGCGGTGCAGGTCGTCAAGTCGTCGGTCGCGGATGCGCCGCGCGGCAAGGACGGGAAGCTGCCCGGTGCGATCGTCCTGCTCTCGGACGGCGCCCAGACCCGAGGCATTCTGACGCCGATGCAAGGCGCTGCACTCGCGCGGAACGCGGGGATTCGCGTCTTCACGGTGGTGCTCGGCACGGATCACGGGACGCTTGGCTTCGGGCCCTTCGGCGGGTACGGCTTCGGCAACGGGCGACGGTTCCCGGTTCGGCCCGATCCCGTGACGCTCGCGGCGATCGCGAATGCAACCGACGGCCAGACGTTCCGTGCGACCACTGCCGAGAAGGTCGCCTCGATCTACAAACAGCTCGGCCAGAGCATCGCCCACCACGACACGACTCGCGAGGTGTCATCGTGGTTCGCGGGCCTCGCCGCGCTGCTCCTGATCGGCTCGCTGGCCGTCGCCCGGCTCACCGGTGAGCGGCTGCCGTGAGGTACGCAGGCGCGGTCAGAGGTCGAGGTCGAGCTCGCGCAGCGCGAGGAAGACTCCCTCGCTGAAGGTGGGGTAGGGCTGGATCACGTCGAGCAGCACGTCGATCGGCGTCTCGGCACGAATCGCGAGCGTCAGCTGCTGCAGCCACTCGCCTGACTCGGGGCCGACGGCAACCGCACCGGTCACGACCCTCCGTTCCGGATCTGCCACGACCTTGACGAAGCCGGAGCGCTTCGGCCGCTCGTAGGTCGACAGCCGTGGGACGGAGGTGAGCTCCCAGGTCGAGCTGACGCCGCCTTCGGTCGAGCCCACCGTCGCAACCTGCGGGTCGGTGAAGATCGTCGCGGGAACGGCACGATGATCGGCGCGCACGTCGCGGCCGGACATGTCGTAAGCAGCGATGCGCGCGTGATACTTGCCGACATGCGTGAACGGCGCGATCCCGGTGACGTCGCCGAGCGCCCACACGTTCTCGGCCGCCCGCATTCGCTCGTCGACCTCGATCCCGCGGCGCGAGATCTCGAGCCCGAGCGGCTCGAGCCCGTCCACGTTCGGCTTGCGGCCGGTCGCGAGCAGCAGCCGGTCGAATGGCAACTGCGAGCCGTCCGCAAGTAACAGACTGTTACTTGTGACGCTTTCGGCACGCCCAGCGAGCCGGATCTCGACGCCGTCCTCACGGAGTGCCGCGTCGACGAGCGCGGCCGCGTCGGCGTCGACACGAGTGAGCAGCCGCTCATCGCCCTGTACGAGCGTCACCTGCGAGCCGACGCGCTGGAAGAACTGTGCAAGCTCGCAGCCCACCGGGCCGCCACCGAGCACGAGGAGCCGCTCCGGCACCTCGAGCGTCTCGGTCGCCTCGATGTTCGTCCAGTAGTCGATCTGATCGAGCCCTTTGATCGGTGGCACGACCGGTGACGAGCCGGTCGAGATGACCAGGCGGTCGTACCGCAGCTCGAGCTCGCCGACCCGGAGGACGCCGGGCTCGGTGACCGTGGCGTCGCCACGCACGAGGGCGGCGTCCCGGGCGTCGAGCCATTCGACTTGGGACGAGTCGTCGCGCTCGGCGACGATGTCGCGCCACGCGAAGATCTTCTGCGGGTCGAGCTTGCCGACCTCCAGTGCGCCCTGTGAGTGGCGGGCTGCGGCCGCGAGCTCCGGCGCGCGCAGCATCGTCTTCGTCGGCATGCACGCCCAGTAGGAGCACTCGCCGCCGACGAGGCGACGTTCGACGACGGTCAGCTTCGACGTGCGGTCGAGCCGGCGGAGGGCGCCGACGAAATGCTCGCCGGACGACCCTCCACCGAGAACGACGACGTGCGAGTTATGCGAGATGGTTCGCCTTCAGAAACGCCTTCGCGACGCTCGCCGCGCTTTGCTTGTTGACGATCACGGCCTTGTTCATCGCCACGATCGCGTTCTGTGTCAGCGTCGCCGAGACAGCGTTGACCGTGCTCGTGAACTTCGAGCCGAGTGCAGACGCCACCGTCGCCTTGACGATCGGTGCGACGTTCTGGAAGCCGGTCACGTGCTTCGGGTCGGCGAGCACCGTGTACTTCGAGCCCTTGCCGAGCGGCGGGTCGGTCGAGAACACGTCGGCCGCCAGCACCTTGCCGGCATCCAGCGCCGCATACGCCGAGATCCCGGCGAGCGGTAGGAATGACGCGTTCGTGATCCCGTACTGCTTCGTGTAGCCGAGGAAGCAGGTGTTCCTCGTCTTGCATTCCGGGAACCCACCGAGCTTGAAGCTGCCGGCCTTCTTCAGGTCGCCGATCGACTTCAACCCGAACTTCTTCGCCGTCGCATTCGTCACGGCGACCACGTCGGTGTCGAAGAACGGCGTCGGCTTGAGGAGCGTGTAGCCCTTCTTCGCCTCGAGCTGTTTCGCGAGCTGGTACGTCCCTGACGCTGTCTTGGCCGACAGCGTGTGATGGAAGACGTCCTGCACGATCACGCCCGTGTACTCGGGGTACATGTTGATCTTGCCGCTCGTGAGGGAGGTCTGGATCAGCTCGGTCGAGCCGATGTTCTCCTTGTAGGAGACCTTGAAGCCCTTGGCCTCGAGCGCCTGCTTGTAGAGCTGGCCGAGGATGAACTCCTCGGGGAAGTTCTTCGTACCGATGATGACCGTCGGGCCCGCCGTCGACTTCGCGTGCGCCGGCCGCGCGAGGACGGCCGCGAACAAGCCGATGACAATCGCGACCCCGAGGGAAATCGCGAACGCCGCCTTGGCGGCTCGCCTTGTGTGCTTGCGGATCACTGCAGCTCCTTTCGGGAGTGGTCGTTGGTAACGCTATTACTCCGAAGCCCCTTGGGCGTTACACCGATCTGAATCGCAGCTAGGGCCAGGTACACCAGGGTCGACAGCGCCATCACGCACAGCGAAGCTGCAATCACGCCTGAGAGCCGGTAGCTCGCCTGATTGACGATCACGTCGCCGAGCCCGCCGCCGCCGGCGATCGCCGCGATCGTGGCAGTCGCCACGACCGTGACCGCGGCGATGCGGATTCCGGTGAAGAGCAGCGGAATCGCGAGCGGAAGCTCGATCCGCCGAATGATCTGTCGGCCGGTCATGCCCATGCCGCGGGCGGATTCGACGATGTCCTTGTCGACACGGTCGATGCCCTCGTAGCTGTTGGTCAGGATCGGGCCGCTGCCGAGCACGGCGAGCGCCACCATGTTGTTGACGAAGCCGATCCCGAGCAACGTCAGGAACGCCGCGATCAGGACGAGGCTCGGGAGCGCGCGGCCGATGATCGACGTCCCGATCGCGATGCCGGAGCCGCGATGAAAATGCCCGAGCACGACTCCGAGTGGGAGGGCCACCACGATTGCGATCAAAAGGGCTGCTCCGGCCAGCTCGAGTTGTTCGAGCGCCTTCTGCAACAGGAAGCCGGGGTTGTCGCCGATGAACCTGCCGGCGTCGACGAATGTGTGCAGGTTCGCCGCGTCGGCGAGCGTCACGCGAGCCCCTTCGTCGCCCACGGCGCCAAGGCGCGGCGCAGCGCGACGAGCAACACGTCGCAGGTGAGCGCCAAAGCGACCGCGAGGGCTCCGGCCGAATAGATCTCGGTCTTGAACGGTGTGGGCTCCTTCAGCGCCAGGATGATCGGGTAGCCGAGACCGTCGGGCAGGAGGAACGCTGCGATGGTCGCGATCGCGACGGTCGAGACGACGGCGACGCGCAAGCCGCCGATGATCGCAGGCACTGCGAGCGGCAATTCGACCTGCCGCAGGACCTGCCCCTGGGTCAGCCCCATGCCGCGGGCTGCTTCGAGCACCTCGTCAGGGGCACTCTTCAACCCCGCGACGAAGTTCGGGAACAGGATCACGAGTGTGTACGCCACGAGCGCGATCTCGACCGTCGTCCAGGTGAGCCCGCTGAACGGAATGAGCAACTGGAAGAGCGCGAGGCTCGGGATCGTGTAGAGCAGCGCCGAAAGCGCGCCGACCGGTTGTTCGAGCTTGCCGTAGCGGTGGGCGAGGAGGGCGAGCGGAAACGCGATCGCGAACCCGATCACGACCGCGATCAGGGTCAGCTCGATGTGTTGGATGAGCGCCGGCTGCAGGGTGTCGCCCCAGTGGGCCTGCACCCAGTCCCAGCAGAAGGTGTGGTCGCCGGTGACACAGGCGCTGCCCTGGCCGAACTTCGGGATGACGACGGGGCCGCCTATAGCAAGTCTCCCGCGTCCTCGAGCCTGAATGTCCCCAGCACCTGGTCGCCGTCGACGACCACGACCTGGTCGCTCTTCGTCTCGAACATCTGGCTGACGGCATTCCTGACGGTGGTGCCGGGTGAGAGGTGGGCACCTGGTTCGTTCTGCGCTGCAGGTTTCAGGGGCACGTCCGCAAGCGTTCTCAACGCCAGACGGCGCAGCGCGCGATCCTCGCCGATGAACTGTGCGACGAACTCGTCCGCCGGGTGCGCGAGGATCGAGTCCGGGGTGTCGTACTGCGCGAGTACGCCGCCCTCGCGGAGAATCGCGATCCGATCACCCATCTGGATCGCCTCGTCGACGTCGTGTGTGACGAAGATCACGGTCTTGCCGACCTCGCGATGGAGCCTTCGCAGCTCGGTCTGGAGACGGAAACGCGTGATCGGGTCGACGGCGCCGAACGGCTCGTCCATCAGGAGCACCGGCGGGTCGGCGGCGAGCGCGCGCGCCAGCCCAACCCGTTGGCGCTGTCCGCCCGAGAGCTGTGCGGGATAGCGCTTCGCGTCTCCGGCTTCGAGACCGACGAGCTCGAGCAAGTCGACCGTGCGCTCCGCGGTGCGCGACTTCGGCCACCCGAGCAGCCGCGGCACCGTCGCGATGTTCTCCCCGACGGTCTGGTGCGGGAAGAGCCCGACCTGCTGGATCACGTAGCCGATGCCGCGTCGCAACTCCGTCGCCGGCAGGTCGCGGACGCTTCGGCCGTCGATCCGGATGTCGCCCGAATCGAAGGGGATCAGGCGGTTGATCATCTTGAGCGCGGTCGTCTTGCCGCCACCCGACGGACCGACGAGCACGCAGAAGGTCCCGGCCGGGATCTCGAGGGAAAGGTCTTCGAGCGCCGCCGAGTCGCGGCCCGCGTACCGCTTGGTGACGTGGTCGAAGACGATCTCCGCAGCCGCAGCTGTCGAGCTCATGGATTTCGGACCCCGGCGATGCCGACCACGCCTCCCGCAAGGACGAGCAACGCGGTGATCACCATCGCAAGGTGGAAGCCCGTGACATCGAGCTCGTTCTGTGGTCCTGCGACAGCAGCGCCGACGACGGCGATGCCGAGCAGGCCCGCCACGCGCGCGATCGCGTTGTTCGTCCCGCTCGCGATCCCGGCGTCGCTTTCACCCGCGTCCGCGAGCACCGTGGCGGTGAGCGGCGCGACGATCATCGAGAGACCGACCGAGAAGACGAGCAGCGAGGGCAGGAGCTCCCACCAGTACGAGAAGCCGGGCTTCAGCCTGATCACGCCGATCAGCGCGAGCCCTGCGATCAGCGGGCCGACGCCCATGAACCAGCGCGGGCCGTACCGCATCGACAGTCGTCCGACGCGCGGCGAGAGCAGGAACATGACGATCGTGATGGGGAGGAGGGCCAAGCCGCTTCGCAACGCGGTGTATCCCGCGAGCTGCTGAAGAAACAGGACGAGGAAGAACGTCAGCGTCGAGAGCCCCGCGTAGACCGTCAGAGTTTCCAGGTTCGCGAACGAGAAATTCCGGCGGCTGAAGAGACGCAGCGGCAACATCGGGTGGGGGGCGCGACTCTCCCAGAGCACGAAGAGGCAGAACAGGATCACGCCGCCGATGAGGGAGATGAGGATGATCGGGTCGTCCCAGCCGCGCTGCGGCTCCTCGATGAGCGCGAACACAGGCCCGCCGAGACCGAGCACGCAGAGCACGCCACCGACAACGTCGACGCGCGCGCGTTCGTTCCCGGGAGAACGTGGCGGCACCGCGTAGGCGACGAGCGCCGCGGTGACGATCGCGAACGGCACGTTGATGAGGAAGATCCACCGCCAGCTGGCATTCGTCACCAGCCAGCCGCCCGCGAGCGGGCCGATCACGAAGGCGATTCCCGTCCACGCAGTCCAGGCCCCGATCGCCGCGCCCCGGGCCTCACCGCTGAACGTGGTTGCGATCACTGCCAGTCCCGCCGGCGTCAGGACCGCGCCCAGCACACCCTGTAGGCCGCGCGCGATGATCAGGGTCGTCCCGTCCGGCGCGGCGGCACAGAGCACGGACGTGATGCCGAAGCCGATGATCCCGAGCAGGAACATTCGCCGCGCTCCGAACAGGTCGCCCAACGAGCCGCCGACGAGCAGCAGCGAGCCGAGGGTGAGGAGGTAGGCGTCCACGACCCATTGCTGGAGCGCGAGCCCGCCGCCGAGGTCTTCCTCGATCGCAGGGAGCGCCACGTTCACGACCGTCGAGTCGACGAACACGATGACCGATCCGAGGATGCAGGCGACGAGCACCAGCCGGTTGCGAGGCGTCCGCTCCAGGTGTTCGATACTCGCAGACCGAAGGAGGGTGGAGGCGAGATGAGTGAGTACCAGATCGTGAAGCTCGAGGAGGTGGACGACTGGCTCGGTGACTACCCGGGCGAGATGCGCGGGATCACGTACGCCATCGGAGCGGAGCAGGCGGCGCTGACCTATCGGCGGATGCCGCAGCACACGGGCAGCAAGGGCTCATACGGCCACCGGCACAAGGAGCAAGAAGAGCTCTACCTCGTCCTCAGCGGCAGGCTGCAGTTCAAACTGGGCGACGAGATCGTCGAGCTCGGCAGGCACGAGGCGATTCGCGTCCCGCCCGGCACCTGGCGCGGGGTCTGGAACGACGAGCCGGAGGACGCCGAGCTCGTGATCGTCTCGAAGCGGATCGACGATCCGCGGGGCGACACCGAGACGATCGACGACTTCTGGCCGGAGTGAGCTCGGAGTGGGGCCCGGCGTGCGGATCGCCGGGCCCCGCTCTCGCGCTACCGGGAACGGCCCTGTTAAGCGCTCCCGGAAACCGTCAGTTGCCGCGGGCGGAAGGACGCCTCGGCGGCTTACGGCGGCCGCGCAGCAACTCGATGTGCGCGTCGGTGATGATCTTGGTGCTGATCGGGTCGGAAGGCCTCATCATGTGCCTCTCCCTTCTCTCGGCCTCGAATATCTTGATATCGAGATACTAACAAGTAACTGTCTTGACGTCAAGACTTTTGCTGTCAAGATGTGTGTCCGGTGGCCCCAACCTCCGAAGACCACATCGACCGCTTCCTGCGCCGCCTCGCAGTGCTGCCGCGCGAGGTGGAGATCGACATGGACGTCGAGGCGATCGTCGACCGGATCGGCGGCATCAACCGGCGCCTGAAGCGGGGGATGGAGGCGACGCTCGCCGAGCACGGCCTCTCGCATCCCGACTGGCAGGTGCTGACCTCGCTGCGGCTCGCGGCCGACCACCGGAGCTCGCCCGGCGAGCTCTCGGGTGACCTCGAGCTCTCGAGTGGCGCGATGACGAGCCGCCTCGACCGGCTCGAGGAGGCAGGGCTCGTGCGCCGACTGCCTGCGCCCGGAGACCGGCGCGGCGTGATCGTCGAACTGACGGAGGCGGGCCGCGCGGCGTGGGACACGGCCGCGAGTGTCCAGGGCCGCCGCGAGGCGTTCTTCGCCTCGGCGTTGACGAAGGCCGAGCAGAAGCAGCTGAACGATTTGCTGCGCAAGCTGATGCTCGCGTTCGAAGCGCGCGAGGACAAACCGCCGCCGAAGGACTAGGAAGGTCGGCGTGTCGGGTGGTTGGCGTGATGTGTGGGACTTCGACGATCTCGATTTGAGTGAGTCGCGGTTCCGTGCGTTGCTCGATCGCGATGGGACCGCCCACGATCGGGCAGGCGTTCTGACTCAGCTCGCACGGATCGAGGGTCTGCGTGGCCGCTTCCCAGAGGGCGAGCTTCTCCTGGCGCAAGCAGCGGCGGCCGGAGCGCCAGATGGTTGGGTGTGGATCGAGCGTGGTCGGCTGTTTCGCTCGAGCGGCGATGAGGTCGCCGCCGCTCCTCTGTTCGACGCCGCATTCGAGTTTGCCCTTGAGGCACGCGATGGGTTCTTGGCCGGTGATGCGGCGCACATGGCGGCGCTGGTGGGAGATGCGGAGAGCTGGACAGCGCGGGGCATTGAGCTCGCTCGTCGGTGCGATGATCCGGGGGCGCGATACTGGCTTGGTCCGCTGCTGAACAACATCGGTTGGAGTCGTTTCGACTCCGATGACTTCGTTGGAGCCTTGGCTGCGTTCGAGGAGGCGCTCCAGTTTCGTAGTGACGAGCCGGAGCAACCGTATGCGCGTGAGGTCGCCCGGTATGCCGTCGGCAGGGCGCTGCGGGCGCTCGGGCGTCTGGACGAGGCGACGAGGCAGCTCGAGGTCGCGGTCGCCTGGTCCGACCAGGCCGGGGTCGACACGCCGTACTTCTACGAGGAGCTCGCAGAGTGCTACGCGGCGACCGGGCAGCCCGACGCAGCACGTGCCCAGGCCCGGCGCGCGTTGGAGCTTCTGAACGAAGACGCGGAGTCATCTGAACGCGTCGAGCGACTGCGGGGCCTGGCGGCCTAGAACCAAGGACAAGTCTGGCCTACGTGCTGCCGGTACGCAGGCCCGCGTCGCCGGCACGTGCGCCGAGCGCATGGAACGCCTGACGTTCTTGCTTGCCCTCGATGCAGTCGGCGACGTACTCGGCCAGCGCGGGGCCGTGCTTGAAGCTGTGCCCCGAGCCACCTCCGACGAGCCACCAGCGATCGCGCTCGGGGTGGCGGTCGACGACGAAGTGCGTGTCGGGCGAGAGGTCGTATTGGCAAACGCGACCGCCGAGCACCGGCGCGCTCGCGAGTGACGGGAACCGCCGCGCCGCGTAGCTGCGCGCCTGCTCTTCCCAGTAGGGCGACGGCAAACGGTCGAGCGTGTCGGGGTCAATCGTGTCGTTCGCCGAGTCGGGGGCGATCTTGACGCCGAGCCCTGCGACGTCGCCATGCCCGTAGAACCCGCCGTCGTAGTCGACGAACCCGGGGGCGCCGTGCCAAGCGCGGTCGCCGCCGAGGAAGAAGACGTCGCGCCGGGAGACGTCGATCGCGACGAGCTCGGGGAAGAGCTGGGGCAGCCATGCGCCGCAGGCCCAGACGACGACGTCGCCGGGCGGATCGTCGGACGGTGCGAGTCGCTCTCCCTGCATCGTCACACCGTGTCGTTCACCCTCCGAGACGAGCAGCTGAGTGGCGCGCCGCGCGTGCAGCACTCCGGCGTCAGGCTCGTACAGCACGCCGTGCAGATCCTCGACGGCGAGCGACGGGAAGAGCCCGCGCGCGTCGTCGGGCGACAGCCACTCGTGCGCGATCCCGAGGCGTTCCAGAACGGGGACGCTCGCGGCCTCGAACCCGTCGGCGCGCCGCGCGAACCACGCCAGGCCGACGCCTTCCCAGATCCGGGTCGTCGTCTCCTGTTCGAGGTCGAGCCAGAGCGTGCGGGCGCGTAGTGCGCTTGCCGTGTACCACTCGACGTCGCCGTGCGCGGCGCGCAGCAGCCGCGTGTCTCCGCCCGATGCAGACCGGACGGTGCCCGGCGTGTGCTGCTCGACGAGGGTCACATCCCAGTCGCGGAGCACCAGCTCGCGTGCGAGTGACGCGCCGAAGACGCCCGCACCGACGACGCACGCCGAGCTCACTGCTGCGGCGTGACCGTGAGCGACAGCACGTCCGGCCGATGGTAGTGGCCGGCCGGATCGAAACGTTGCCGCGCCCTATACATGCGCGCAGGATCGAGATCTGCGAAGAGAATTCCCGCCTGGTCCCACAGTGGGCCGGCCAGGTAGCTGCCGTCGGGCGCGAGGATCGCCGAGCCGCCGCGGCCGAGCAGGTCGTCGCCCGCGGCAAGGGGAACGTCGTCGGGGTAGCTCGCTGCGCTCTGGAAGACGCAGCAGGAGAGCACGAAAGCGCGTGACTCACGCGCGATGTGACGGAGCGAGTCCTGCCAGTCTTCGCTGTCGTCCGCCGTCGGAGCCAGGTACGTCTCGACGCCGCGCTCGTAGAGTGCAAACCGCGCCAGCGGCATCAGGTTCTCCCAGCAGATCAACCCGCCGGTGAGGCCTGCGTCCGTCTCCACGACCTCGAGGCCCCGACCGTCGCCCTGCCCCCAGACGAGCCGCTCGTGATTCGTCGGGACGAGCTTGCGGTGGTGCAACGCGAGCATGCCATCCGGCGCGTACAGCAGCAGCGAGTTGTAGATCGTCCCGCGCTCGAGCTCGTTCACACCGATCGCGAGCCAGATGTCCGCGTCACGCGCCGCCGCGGCAAGGCGCTCGCTCGGGAGCGTCACCGATTCCTGGGCGAGCCGCGCCCAGAGCTTCGCGCCCTCGCTCCCGTGTGCGAGCTCGCGCGCCCAGCGGTTGGACGGATACACCGGCACGAACGTCTCGGGGAAGAGGGCGAGCTTCGCGCCTCCCGCCGCCGCCTCGCGTGCGAGCGCTGCCAGCTTGTCGATCGTGGCCTCGCGGTCGAAGACGACCGACTCGGCCTGGACGCAAGCGACGCGGACGATCTCGTTCATGGCGAGAGCCTACGCGCGCCGAGGAGCAAGTAACAGACTGTTACTTGCTCGATCGGGTCGGCTCGCGGCGGCGATTCGCCTCGCCTGGGTGGGTGGCGGCGCTCCGAACCGAGCTTGTAACAGACTGTTACTTGCCTGCTTCATCCAGTCCGGCGCGCAGCGAGGCGACGAGGGACGCGAGCTCGCGAGGGCCACCTGACTCTGCCGCCTCGACCGCGCGCGAGCCGACGACGACCCCGTCGACGAGCTCGCCGGCTGCGCGTGCGTGCTCGCCCGTCGAGATGCCGAAGCCCGCGTAGAGCGGTTCGTCGGTGACGGCTCGGACCCGCTCGGCCAGCGGCGCGAGGGTCGGGGCGAGCTCGGTCCGAGCGCCGGTCGTTCCGGTGACGGTGACGAGGTACAGCCAACCGTCGGTCGACGAAGCGGCGAGCCGCAGCCGGTCGTCGGTCGAGGTCGGGGCGACGAGCTGGACCCGCCGGAGCTCAGGTCGCACGTCTGCCGGAAGGTCGACGACGATGAACGAGGTCGCGCCCGCCGCGCGGGCGTCGCGTTCGAGCCGCTCCCAGCCGTAGGCGTCGAAGATCGAGGAGTACGTCATGACGACTATCGGAACCGTGACGCCTGCGCGAATCTCGGCGAGGACCTCGAGGCACCGGGCGGTCCGCATGCCGGCCGCCAGGGCTCGCTCCCCCGCGCGCCGGATCACCGGCCCGTCGGCGAGCGGATCGGAGAACGGGAACCCGATTTCGAGGACGTCCGCGCCCGCCTCCACGGCCGCCTGGGCGAGCGCGGGCGTGTCGGGCATCGCCATCAGGTAGACGACGAGCGTCTTCACCGCGCCAGCACTTCGGCGAGATCCTTGTCGCCGCGGCCCGAGAGGCACACGGCGACGAGCTCTGCGCCGCAGTCGAGGGCACGCGCCAGGGCGTGCGACGACTCGAGTGCAGGGACGATGCCTTCCGTCTCACAGAGCCGGTGGAAGGCTGCCAGCGCCTCGTCGTCGGTGCACGTCAGGTACTCGGCCCGGCCCGTGTCGCGCAGATACGCGTGCTCTGGGCCGACGCCGGGATAGTCGAGGCCGGCGGAGATCGAGTGCGCGTCGATGATCTGGCCGTCCTCGTCGGCGAGCAGCGACGAGCGGGCGCCGTGCAGTACCCCCGGGCGCCCGGTGCCGAGTGATGCGGCACCCGCGGCTTCGACGCCGATCAGACGCACGTCGTCGTCGGGGACGAAGTCGTAGAACATGCCGATGGCGTTCGAGCCGCCGCCGACGCAGGCGACGACGGCTTCGGGCAGCCGGCCCTCGGCGGCGAGGAACTGTTCGCGCGCCTCACGGCCGATCACCCGCTGCAGCTCCCGCACGATCTCCGGATAGGGCGCCGGGCCGACGCACGAGCCGATCAGGTAGTAGGTCGTCTCGACGTTCGCGATCCAGTCCCGAATCGCCTCGCTCGTCGCCTCCTTCAACGTTCGCGTGCCGAACTCGACCGGGCGCACCTCTGCGCCGAGCAGCTTCATGCGCTCGACGTTGGGCGCCTGGCGCCGAATGTCCTCGCTGCCCATGTAGACGATGCACTCGAGGCCAAAGCGGGCGCACACCGTCGCCGTCGCGACGCCATGCTGGCCGGCGCCGGTCTCTGCGATGATCCGGCGCTTGCCGAGCCGCTGCGCGATCAAGGCCTGTCCGAGCGCGTTGTTCAGCTTGTGCGAGCCCGTGTGCATCAGATCTTCGCGCTTGAGATGAATCCGCTGGTCCGGCGCGAACCGTTCGACTCGTGTGAGCGGCGTGGGGCGGCCCGCGTAGTTCGTGCGCAGCCCGTGTAGCTCCGCGTGGAACGCTTCGTCGTCTCGCAGCAGCGCCCAGGCCGACTCGAGCTCGTCGAGCGCCGGGATCAACGTCTCGGGCACGTATCGCCCGCCGTAGACACCGAACGTGCTCACCGCGGTGTCTCCGCTCCGGCGCCGGCAAAGCCGGCACCTCCGCTCCTGGGCGGCTCCGTCAAGCCTACGCCGCGCGCCGCCTCCACCCACGCGCGCAGCAGATCGTGGTCCTTGACGCCGGGCGCCGACTCCGTCGAGCGCGCCGAGTCGACCGCCCAGGGCCGGACGGCAGCAACGGCTTCGGCGACATTCCCGGGCCCGAGCCCGCCCGCGAGCATCACCCGGCCGTCCATTGCCCGTGCACGGTCGAGATGCGAAGGATCGTCCTCCTCCCACGGCAGATCGACGACCGTGCCGACCCGCGCCTCGCCGCGCAGCAGCTCCGCGTCCCGTGCCCGGTGACCGTTCTCGCGCCCGTAGAACTGGACGAGATCAGCCTCGGTCTCGTGACGCTCGCCGACGAACACCGCGACTCGCAGCACCGTCTGCGGCGCATCGAGCAACACGTCAGTGCGGCGCGGGCTCTCGGCCGCCAGGATGAAGCCGACCAGGTCGGCGCCGGCCTCGACGGCGGCGTCGACGTCCTCCTGCCTCGTCAGGCCGCACACCTTGACGAGCGGCCGTGAGAGCAGTTCGCGCAGCTTCACTCCCGGGTCGGGCGCGCGCATCAGCGTCGATCCGACGAGCACGGCATTCGCCCCCGTCAACTCCGCCGCGGCGGCCTGTGCTCGCGTCTGGATCGCGCTCTCGGCAATCACGACCCGATCGCGGGGAGCACGGGCGACCAGCTCGAGTTGGCGGCGGCGATCGAGATCGAACGTGGAGAGGTCGCGCGCGTTGACGCCGATCACGGGCGCGTCGAGTGCCACGGCGCGCGCGAGCTCTTCCGCGTCATGCGCCTCGACGAGCGTGTCCAGCCCGAGTGCTGCCGCAACGCCGATGAGCTCGTGCACCTGTGCGTCGTCGAGGTCGCGGAGGAGCAGGAGCACCGCGTCGGCGCCGGCCTCGCGAGCCGTCTCCAGATCGCTCGGGAGGGCGAAGAAGCCTTTGGCGAGCAACGGCAACGAGGTCGCCGCGCGCGCGGCCCGCAGATCGTCCCAGGTGCCGCCGAACCGGTCGTCGACGAGCACCGACATCGCGCGCGCTCCCGCCTGTTCGTACGAACGCGCGATCTGCGAGACGTCGGCGAAGGGACGTATGTCCCCGGCGGATGGGGAACGGCGCTTGAACTCCGCAATCGCGCCGAATCCGTCCGCCGCCAGCGCGGCCCGGAAGCTCACGCCTCGGCCCCCGCGAGTGAGAACGCCACGAGCGCCTCCAGGCGCTCGGCGGCCGCGCCACTGTCGATTGCCTCGCGTGCCAAGCCGATGCCCTCCTTCAGATCCGTCGCGTGACCCCCGGCCGCGATCGCTCCTGCGGCGTTGAGCAGGATCGCAGACCTCCGCCCGCCGTTGCCGCCCTCGAACACCTCGCGGATCCGCTGGGCGTTCTCCGCCGGAGTCCCGCCGCGGAGCTCCGCCGGGTCACAGCGCTCGATGCCGAGCTCCAGTGGGTCGATCTCGCGCTGTCGCACGTCGCCGTCGACGACCTCACACACGAGATTCGGCCCGACGGGGGAGAGCTCGTCGATGCCGCCGGCGCCGTGCACGACGAACGCGCGGCGCGCGCCGAGCTGCGCCAGCACGTCGGCGATCACGGGCACCAGCTCCGGCGAGTACACGCCCATGACCTGGGCGCGCGCGCCGGCAGGATTCGTCAGTGGGCCGAGCACGTTGAAGACCGTTCGTGCCGCAAGCTCTCGGCGCACCGGCCCCGCATGCTTCATCGCGGGATGGTGTGTCGGCGCGAACATGAAGCCGAAGCCGAGCTCATCGATCGACTCGGCGATCCGCTCGGGCTCCAGGTCGAGCCGGAATCCGAGTTGCTCGAGCACGTCGGCCGAGCCCGAGGCGGATGACACGGAGCGGTTGCCGTGCTTCGCCACTCCCGCTCCGGCAGCGGCTGCGACGAGCGCCGCGGCGGTCGAGATGTTGAAGGTTCGTCCACCGTCCCCGCCGGTTCCGGCCGTGTCGACGAGGTCGTCGCGCTTCGGATGGACGGTGATCGCGTGTGCGCGCATCGCTTCGGCCGAGCCCGCGATCTCGTCCGCCGTCTCGCCTTTCAGCCGCAGGGCGACGAGGAAGCCGCCGATCTGGCCGGGCGTCGCCTCGCCGGACATGATCGTGTCCATCACCCCGCGGGCCTGGTCGCGGGTCAGATCCTCCCCGTCGAGCAACCGTGCCAGCGCGTCCTGGATCATTCGCGCACACCCTGCAGGAAGTTCTGCGCAATGTCACGGCCGAGCGGCGTGAGCACCGACTCGGGGTGGAACTGGACGCCGTTGACCGGCAGCTCGCGGTGGCGAACGGCCATCACCTCGCCGTCGATCGCGGTCGCAGAGATCTCGAAGCAGTCGGGCACTGATGTTGCGGCGAGTGAGTGGTACCGCCCGGCGACGAAGTCGGCGGGCAGTCCGGCGAAGATCCCGCGACCGTCGTGCTCGACGATCGTCGCCTTGCCGTGGACGAGCTCGCGCGCCCGGTCGACCTCTCCGCCGTAGACCTGCACCAGGGCCTGGTGCCCCAGACAGACTCCGAGCGTCGGCACCCGCTCGCAGAGCTGCCGCAGGATCTCCGGGGTGGCACCGGCAGCTTCCGGCCGGCCGGGCCCGGGTGAGATCACGAGGTGTGACGGCTGGAGGGCGAGCGCCTCGTCCGCCGTGATCGCGTCATTGCGGCGCACGACCACCTCCGCGCCGAGCTCTCCGAAGAGATGCGCGAGGTTGTAGGTGAACGAGTCGTAGTTGTCGACGAGCAGGATCATGTTCTGGCCGCTCCGGCCTCGGCGAGGTCGATCGCCTGTTCGAGTGCGGCGAGCTTGCGAAGGCACTCCTCGTGCTCGGCGCGTGGGTCACTGTCGGCAACGATTCCGGCCCCTGCCTGCATCAGCGCGACACCGTCGTGCAGGAAGACCGTTCGGATCGCGATGCAAGCGTCGAGCGGACCGTCGGGCAGCGAGTAGAGGACGGCGCCGGCGTACGGTCCGCGTCGGTACTGCTCGAGCTCCGAGATGATCTGCATCGCGCGCACCTTCGGCGCGCCGGACACGGTGCCGGCCGGAAAGGTTGCGCGGAGCAAGTCGAACGACGAGACGCCCGGCGTCAGCTCGCCCACGACTTCCGAGACGAGGTGCGTGATGTGTGAGAACCGCTCCGCCTCGAGGAAGCGCTCGACCTTCACCGACCCGGGCAGGCAAACGCGCGAGAGATCATTGCGACCGAGATCGACCAGCATCACGTGCTCCGCGCGATCCTTCTCCGACGCAAGCAGGCGCTCAGCATCGCCCTCACCGGGATTCGTCGAGCCGGCGATCGGGTTCACCGAGGCGCGCGTCCCGTCCAGCCGGACGAGCGTCTCCGGGGACGAGCCGACGAGGGACACACCGTCGAGCTCCAACAGGAAGAGGTACGGCGAAGGATTGATCCGGCGCAACGACCGGTAGATGGAGAGCGCCGACGCTCCCGTGCGCCGTTCGGCGCGCTGCGAGAGGACGATCTGGAACGCGTCACCCGCACGGATGTGCTCCTTGCACAGCTCGACCCCCCGCTCGTACTCGGACTGGTCGGGCGAGCGTCGTGTCTCGCCCCCGGCGCCGCCCGAAGTCTCTGTCGGCAGAGACGGCACCGCCCCTTCCAGGAGGGCGGTCACCTCGGCCGGGTCGCCCGCGAGCACCTCGGCGACCGAGCGGCCGTGGTCGAAGCGGACGAGGGTGTCGGCGACCACGAACCGGCTCTCCGGGAGCCCTCTGCCGTCGTCCGGAAGCGGAACGGTCGGCTCGAGCGTTGCGACGTGGTCGTAGCCGAGGTACCCGACGACCGGCTCGGCGATCGTCTCGGCCTCCGCGAAGGTGACGAGACGGTCGCCGCTCCCGACGAGCGAGTAGCGGCCGAGCCGTCCCTGCTCGACGGACTCGAGCAGAAACGCTGCCCGCCCGGTCCCGCGCAAGTGCAGGTACGCCCCGAGTGGGGTGAGGAGATCGGTGTTGAGGACTGTTGTGCTGTTCACGGATACGAAAAACGACCCTCTCGGGTCGTCGGTTGGAGCGGTTCGGGCTGGTCGGCGCGTCGTGGTCTACGCGCGCAGGCTCCCGTCCCGCTCGTTGCGCCACGCCCACCAAGTCGGAATCAAGGAGCTCATCTCCGCCAAGATTAGCTGGACTGCTTCAATGCGCAAGCCGATGGCGACGCCCGAGCTCCTTTCTGCGCTCCTGACCGCCTCGGGGCCTTCGGGCCACGAGGAAGAGCCGGCGCGCGTCTGGCGAGAAGCCGCGGCGGCGTTCGCCGAGGTGACCTCCGACACGCTCGGCTCCTCGTTCGCGCGGGTTCGCGCGGGCGACGGTGCGCCGATGCTCGCGATCGTCGGCCACATCGACGAGATCGGCATCGCCGTCACGAACATCGACGAGAATGGTCTGCTGTCGTTCACGACGATCGGCGGCATCGCCGCCGAGACGCTGCACGGCCAACGCTTCGAACTGCTCACCCGCAACGGCCGGATTCCGGGGGCGATCTCGCGCAAGCGCATCCAGCCGGAGCAGGCCCGCGACCGCCCGCGGCTCGAGCTCTCCGAGCTGCACCTGGACATCGGGGCCAAGAGCCGCGAAGAGGCCGAGAACCTGGTCCGCGTCGGTGACGCAGGAGTGTGGGCGGGGCCCGTGGTCGAGCTGCCGAACAACCGCCTCCTCTCGAAATCCCTCGACAACCGCCTCGGCGCGTACATCGCGCTCGAGTCCGCCCGGCGGATCGCCGAAGCAGGCAGCGCGAAGGTCGATGTCGTCGCGGTCGCAGCGGTGCAGGAGGAGGTCGGCCTTTACGGCGCGCGCACTTCCGCCTTCGCCCTGGAGCCGCAGGTCGCGCTCGTCGTGGACGTGACGCCTGCGACCGACTACCCGGGCGGCGACGCGAGCCGGGTCGGCCGCGTCGAGCTCGGGATGGGGGCGATGATCGCCCGCGGCCCGACGTTGAACAAGCACGTCACCGAACTGCTCGGCGAGGCCGCGGAGGCTGAGGGCATCCCGCACGCCTACGAGATCTATTCGCGCATCACCTCGACCGATGCGGACGAGATTCATCTGGCGCGTGCAGGCATCCCGACCGGCCTGTTGTCGATCCCGACGCGCTACCTGCACAGTCCGAACGAGCTCTGCGATCTCGACGACGTGGAATCGATCGTCAGGCTGATCGTCGCGTTCGCGCTGCGCTTGACCGTCGACCAGTCCTTCGTTCGCTGATGGCGAGCCGTACTGTGATCGTCAGCGCGCTCAGGACGCCGTTCGGCAAGCTCGGCGGCGGGCTCGCCTCGTACGAGGCGACACAGCTCGGCGGCTTTGCGATCAAGGCGGCGCTGGAGCGCATCGGGCTCGAGCCACATGAGCCTCAATACGTGATCATGGGCCAGGTGCTGCAAGCCGGCGCAGGGCAGGCACCGGCGCGCCAGGCGGCGATCGCGGCCGGATTGCCGAAGGAGACGCCTTCGGACACGATCAACAAGGTGTGCGCGTCGTCGATCCGCGCGATCGAGATCGCGGACTCGATGATTCGCGCGGGCGACGTCGACGTTGTCGTCACGGGCGGCATGGAGTCGATGACGAATGCGCCGTACCTGTTGAAGAAGGGGCGCTTCGGGTATCGCCTCGGGCACGGGGAGCTGCTCGACTCGATGGTCTACGACGGGCTCACGTCGACGTTCGACCAGTTGCACATGGTCGTGCAGAACTCACAGGTCGCACGCGAGCTCGGTATCTCCCGGGAGACGCAGGACGCCTGGGCTGCGCGGTCGCACGAGCGCGCCGGCGCCGCACAGGATGCGGGCCGGTTCGACGACGAGATCGTTCCGGTCGGAGATGTGATTGCGGACGAGAGCATTCGCCGTGACACGACGGTGGAGAAGCTCGCGTCGCTCAAGCCCGTCTTCGACCCCGAAGGGACGACGACGGCGGGCAACGCGCCGGGCGTGAACGACGGTGCGAGCTGCGTGATCGTCTGCTCCGAGGAGTGGGCGGCGAAGCGTGGGCTCGAGCCGCTCGCGACGATCGTGTCGCAGGGCTACGTCGCCGACGACTTCGCCTATCTCGCGCGCACACCCGCGAACGCGGGCGCGATGGCGCTCGAGCGTGCCGGCAAGACGATCGCCGACGTGCAACGCGTCGAGATCAACGAGGCATTCGCCTCGGTGGCGGCCAACTCCGCCGAGGCTGCTGGGAGCAGACGAGTCGGTGGTGAATGCGAACGGGGGCGCGATCGCGCTCGGTCATCCGATCGGCGCCTCGGGCGGCCGGATCGTCTCGACCATGGTCCACGAGCTTCGCCGCTCCGGTGGCGGGCTGGGCCTCGCCGCGATCTGCTCGGGCGGCGGCCAGGGTGACGCCCTCCTGATCGAGGTGTAGCTCCATGCGTCTCGTCGTGCGCGCTGCGGGCGGGATCGTGGTCCGCGACGGGTCGGTCCTCCTCGTGCACCGGCCGAAGTACGACGACTGGTCGTTCCCGAAGGGAAAGCTCGAGGGGGACGAGTCGTGGGAGGAAGCGGCGGTCCGCGAGGTCGAGGAGGAGACAGGCCTCCGCTGCGAGGTCGGTGATCTCGTCGGCTCGACCCGCTACTTCGTGCTGCACGGCCCGAAGGAGGTGCGGTACTACCGCATGGCGGCCGCGGGCGAAGCGCACGCGCAGAACGAGGTGGACGAGGTGCGCTGGGCACCGCTCGACGAAGCGCGCACGCTTCTGACCCACGAGCGCGACCGGAAGCTGCTCGACCCCCTACTCGACTCTGATTCGCGCAGCGAACCAGAGTCGTGAGTTTCGAGTTGCCGGTGGCCTGGCGAGCGACTCGTGAATCTGGTTCGGCTGCGCCGAATCAGGTTCAGGTGGCGGCCAGCGGCAGGTGCTCGACTGCTTGCCTCGACTCTGATTCGCGCAGCGAACCAGAGTCGTGAGTTTCGAATTGTCGGTGGCCTGTCGAGTAACTCGTGAATCTGGTTCGGCTGCGCCGAATCAGGTTCAGGTGGCGGCCAGCGGCAGCTGCTCGACTGCTTGCCTCGACTCTGATTCGCGCAGCGAACCAGAGTCGTGAGTTTCGAGTTGCCGGTGGCCCGGCGAGCGACTCGTGAATCTGGTTCGGCTGCGCCGAATCAGGTTCAGGTGGCGGCCAACCGTTTGCGGTAGCGCACCTCGGCCGCGCTCACCCCCCAACGCTCCTCCGATTTGCGCTCTCCGTCCAGCGACCAGCCGCAGCGCTCGTAGAAGGCGCGGGCGCGCGGGTTTTCCTCGAGCACCCACAGCGTTGCTTCGGCGTAGGAGCGGCGCAGCTGTTCCTCGGATCGTTCGATCAGTGCCTTGCCGGTACCTGTCGACCATTGCTCAGGCTCGACGTAGATCGCATATAGCTCGCCGATTCCCTGTTCGTCGCGGCTCGGGCCAACCGATGCGAACCCCGTGACGCCGCCATCCTGCACCGCGACGAAGGTCGCCCAGCCGGCGGGCGGGCGGGCGATGCGTGTGCGCCAGCGCTCCGGGTGGATGAAGCCGCCCCGGTCGAGCTCGCCCGCCGGAAAGACGTGCCGGTACGCCGCTTGCCACGTCCGCTCCTGGACGCGGGCGATCCCGTCGGCATCGGCACCGGTTGCCACCCTGACCTCCATGAAGCGAAGGGTAGGGTCCCTCGCCGTGAAGTTCGAGCATGTCGTCGTGGTCGGCGCCGGCCAGATGGGTGCCGGGATCGCGCAGGTCGTCGCGGCGTCCGGACGACGGGTGTCGCTCCACGATCCGTTCCCCGGTGCGGTCGACAAGGGCCTGGCGGCGATCCGGAAGAGTCTCGGCAGGCTCGGCGCCGATGTCGAGGGCACGCTGGCGAGGATCGAGCCGGCCGACGACCTGGTGCCGGCGGAGCTGCTGATCGAGGCGATCACCGAGGACGCCGCGGCCAAGGAAGCCCTCTTTCAGCGGGCCGACGGTGTCCTGCCGGACGGAGCGATCCTCGCCTCCAACACGAGCTCGATTCCCATCACCTCGCTCGCCGCCGTGACCGCGCGGCCGGAACGCGTGATCGGCATGCACTTCTTCAACCCGGTCCCTGTACTGAAACTCGTCGAGGTGATCCGGGCCGTTCAGACCTCTGATGAGACCGCCGCGGCGATCATCGAGCTCTCCCGCGAGCTCGGCAAGGAGCCTGCGGAAGTGAACGACTTCCCCGGCTTCGTTTCGAACCGCATCCTGATGCCGTTCATCAACGAGGCCGCGTATGCGCTGCTGGAGGGAGTTGCCGAGCCGGAGGCGATCGACACGATTGCGAAGCTCGGGTTCGCGCACCCGATGGGCCCGCTCGCGCTCGCCGACCTGATCGGGCTCGACACGTGCGTTGCGATCATGGAGGTGCTGCACCGTGGGCTTGGGAATCCCAAGTACGCGCCGTGCCCGTTGCTGCGCCAGTACGTCCAGGCCGGCCGCCTCGGCCGCAAGTCGGGCCGCGGCTTCTACGTCTACTAGCCGACGAGCGCGCTCGGCTCGACCGGCGTCGCCAGCAGGGCTGCGGTCGCAGCCGTGAAGACGTCGTCATCGAGCGAGTAGGCACCGTTGAAATCGACGGCGCCGTTCAACTCGAGGACGACCCAGGTGCCGACGTCTGCCGGCAGCAGGTCGACGCCGACGAGGGCCCCGTCGATCGCGGCGGCGGCGGCGACGGCGATCTCGCAGGCGTCCGCCGGAGGCTGCATCGGTTCGCGCCGCGCGCCGAGCGCGACATTCGTCCGCCATTCTCCGGCTGCCGCGACGCGCTTCACCGCTCCTACGACCCGGCCGCCGGCGATCACGAGCCGTAGGTCGTAGCCGCGCGGAGAGACGAGCTTCTGCGCGAGGGCTCCAGTCGCCGCATACCACGCCCGTGTCTCGAGATAGGCGAGCGTTCGTTCGATCGCGGCCTCGTCGTCACACCTGATCACGTCCTGCCCCCACGAGCCGAAGCGGGGTTTGAAGACGAGCGGCGGCTCGAGCTCGGGCAGCGGCAGCCACGGCGCGACGTGGCTCGTGCGCGGGTGTGGGACGCCTGCGGCGAACAAGGCCTGTGCCGTGGCGAGCTTGTCGTGGGCTGCGAGGAGCGTCTGACGGCCGTTGAGCACCGTGACGCCGGAGGCGGCGAGACGCTCGAGCGCCCAGAGCCCGGGCTCGACTCCGTCGAGCGATGCGAGAACGTCGAGGCGTCCGAGCGCGACATCCCCCGGCGAGAGACGCGCGAGCGCCTGCGCCGGCGACAAGACACTGCCGAGGCGGTTGTTCGTCGGCGTGACACGGTGGGCAACGATCGCAAAGGTGCTCATAGCGGACATCGTCTGCCTCCCGGGGCCTTTTGGGAAGGGCCGTCAGCCGCTTCGACTCACGATCGAATCCGTTCTGTAACCCAGGTCACGGACGGCCGGGCCTATCGTCGGCCTCGACGACACGAATCGCGCTCTGCAGATGCGAGCCCGACGACGGTTGCCTTGGGGACGGACAGGACGGGCCCGGAGTGGTGGGGGGAGATCGAAGCTCCGGGCCCGACTGTCACCCGCAGGACGCTCGCCGCACCTACGATCTGCCCGGATGCGTGCTTTCGTCGAACGGGAACTGAAGCTCGAGCTGGAGGAGGGATTCTCGCTCCCGGACCTCCCGGGCGAGCCGCTCGAATCGCGCCTGTTCACCTCCACCTACTACGACACGCCTGACCGGTCGCTCGCCGGGGCCGGGCTCACGCTTCGCCGTCGCGTCGAGAACGGCCTGTCCCGGTGGCAGCTCAAGCTCCCCCGCGGCGGCAATGCGCGCGCCGAGCTCGAAGCGCCCGGAGGGCCCGTTGGGCCCCCTGCCGAGCTGGCAGAGCTGCTCGTCGCTCACGTGCGCCGCGGGCGGTTGGCGCCGGCGGCGACGTTGCGGACGCGTCGCAACGGTGTCCGGGTCGGTGACAACGGGCGGACGGTGGCCGACGTCACCATCGACTCGGTTGCCGTGCTCGACGCCGGTCGGTCGATCGGGGCGTTCGCCGAGATCGAGATCGAGCTCGTCGACGGGAATGACGATGAGCTCGAACGCCTCGGCCGCACCCTTCGAAAAGCGGGTGCGAAGAAATCCGCCGGCACACCGAAGCTGCTGCGTGTGCTGCCGCCACCGCCGCGGCCGCAGGCGGGCGAGGATGCGCCGGCGATCGAGCTGCTGAGGGTCTTGCTCGCCGAGCAACTTCGCGAGCTTCTCCGCCACGACCCCGGTGTTCGGCTCGGCGACGATCTCGAAGACGTGCATCGATATCGGGTTGCAACGCGACGCAGTCGCGCTCTGATCCGCGCCACCGAGCCGTTGCTCGGGAGCCGTCTGACGGCGCTTGCGGCCGAGCTGAAGTGGCTCGCGCGGCTGCTCGGCCCGGTTCGCGACCGCGACGTTCTGATCGACCGGTTGCGCGGCGATGTCCTAGAGCTCGACGACGATCTTGCCGCGGGCGAGGCGCTCGTCGCCAAGCTCGAGGCTCAGCGCGGGCGTTCGCGCGACAGGTTGCTCGAGGCTCTCGGGTCGGAGCGGTACTTCGAGCTCCTGAATCTGTTCGAGTCGGCCGTCTCGGACCTCGCCGAGGTGTCGTCGACGGTGCCCGCCGGCGAGATCGCAGGAGCAGAGTTCGCCGAGCTCGCCCTCGCCGCGGAGCAACTCGCGCCCGTTCCCACGGATCCAGAGCTGCACGCGTTACGGATCGACGCCAAGCGAGCGCGATACGGCGCCGAGCTCATGGCAACCGGCCGGTCGAGCAAACCGCTGCTGCGCTACCTCGACGCCCTGAAGGAGCTTCAGGACGTGGTCGGAGAACACCAGGATGCGGTCGTGGCGGAGACGACACTGCGCAAGCTGGCCCGCTCCCAGACCGCGCTCGCCGCGGGGCGACTGATCGACCGTGAGCGGCTCAGGCGGGCCGAGCAGCGCGACCGCTATCCGGCGGCGCTGGCGACGGTGCTCAAACGTGGGTCGAAAGTGTTCGGCTGATGCCGCTCCTCCTGATTCGCCACGCGTGGGCTGGTGACCGCACCGCCTGGGTGGGAGACGACCGAGAGCGGCCGCTCGACGAGCGAGGCCGCAGTGACGCAAGCGCCCTGGTCGAGCTGCTCGCACCGTTCGAGCTCGAAGCGATCCTGACCAGCCCCGCCCGGCGCTGCGTCGAGACCGTCGGTCCGCTGGCAGCGGCCCGGAACCTCGAGCTCGACGTTCGGGACGAGCTGAGCGAGGAGCAGCAGTGGGCCGAGGGAAGCGCCCTCGTCCGTTCCCTGGCAGGTCGTGACGTTGCCGTCTGCGGGCACGGCGGGCTCGACTCGGTCGTCACGGCGGCGCCGAAGTGGAAGAAGGGCGCTGTCTTCGTGCTCGGCCGCGAGCTCGAGCTGGTCGAGGTGCTCAGGCCGCCGCGCGGCGGTCGGTGAGCTCGAGCAGCGCGCCTTCGCGCACACCACCACGCACCACACGCAGCGGAGTCACGAGGCAAGCCTGCAGCTCCGCCAGGATCGCGGCCCCGGCTGTCAGCGTGCCGATGCGATCCGCGTCGATCTCGAACCGCGAAACGACCTCTGCGGCGGGCATCTCGGCGAGCACGGTGAGTGCCTCCTCCAGCTCCTCGCTCCCCAGGGTCGCTCCGACGATCCGCTTCAGCGCGCGCGCGCTGCCACCGACTGCGAGGGCGAGGGAAGACTCCGGCGGTTCGAACTCGTCGAGATAGCGGCCCGCCTCCGCGCGCGCGGCCCCGATCGCAGCATGTCCCGGCGGGTCGCCGCCGAGCATCCTGCTGGTCAGCCGCTGAGAGCCGAGGTCGATCGAGCGCAGCCACTCCGGACCGCCACGCCGTGTACCGACCACGACCTGTGCCGAGCCTCCGCCGACGTCGACGACCGCGACCCGGCGACGGCCCGGGGGAGCGGCAACCGCGAGTGCGCCGAGGAAACCGAGCTGCGCCTCCTCCGCAGCGCTGAGAATCCGAGTCGGGCAGTCGGCCGCTGAGGCGAGCACCGCGAGCAGTTCGTTCCCGTTGGCCGCCTGTCGGCCGGGGCTGGTGATCAGCACGGCGAGGTCGACGACGCCCGCGGCTCGCGCAGCGTCGGCGTACGAACCGACGAGTAGTGCAGCGGCGGCGAGCTTCGCGCGCGGGATCGAGTCGTGGAGCTCGACTTCTGCGCCGAGGTGGAGCATCTCGCGGCGAGAGATCACCTGCCGGCCGCCGTCTTCGACGACGAGGCGCACGGTGTTCGATCCGACGTCGATGACTCCGACCATTGGCCCGACATGGTGACGACCCCACACGACGGCGCGCTTTAGTGTGATCGGGCCAGCCTGCGGGCGCGCTCGCGCCGGCGCATGAACGCCGCCTGCGCAGACCGGCGACGCTCGCTCTTCTTCGGCGACACCCGCTTCCAGGTGCCGTCGGATTGCAGCTCCCACGCCTGGGAGTTGTCGGCCAGGAGCGCCTTGAAGATCGACTCGAGCTCGTTGCGGACCTGGGTGTCCTCCACCGGCATGACGACCTCGATCCGGTGGTCGAGGTTGCGGGGCATCAGGTCGGCGCTGCCCAGCAGATAGTCGCGGCGGTCTCCTGCCTCGAAGCAGTAGAGCCGGCTGTGCTCGAGGAAGCGTCCGAGCACCGAGCGCACGTGGATGTTCTCGCTCAGCCCCGGCACCCCGGGAACGAGGCTGCAGTTGGCGCGGACGATGCATTCGATGTTCACGCCCGCCTGTGACGCCTTGTACAGCTCCTCGATCACCTCCGGGTGGGTGAGGCTGTTGCACTTGATCCGGATGCGCGCGTGCTTGCCTGCGGAAGCCGCGTCCGCGACGTCCTTGATCCGCTCGATGAGCTTCTTCCGCAGATTGAACGGCGAGACGAGCAGCTGGCGGAAGCGCTGCGGGCGGCCGAAGCCGGTGACGAAGTTGAACAGGTCGGCGATGTCCTCGCCGATGTTGGCGTCGGCGGTGAAGACGCCCACGTCCTCGTAGATCCGAGCGGTTGTCGCGTGGTAGTTGCCGGTACCGATGTGCACGTAGCGCCGGAGCTCATCGCCCTCGCGCCGAACGACCAGGGTCGTCTTCGCGTGGATCTTCATGTCCGGGAACCCATAGACGACATGCACGCCCGCTTGCTCCAGGGCGCGCGCCCAATCGATGTTGCGACGCTCGTCGAAGCGCGCTTTCAGCTCGACCACGCAGACGACCTGTTTGCCGTTCTCCGAAGCCTTCATCAGCGACGGTGCGATCGCCGAGTCGTCGCTTGTGCGGTACACGGTCGTCTTGAGCGCAACCACCTGCGGATCCGACGCGGCCGCTTGGAGGAACGCCTCGACGCTGGTTCCGAACGAGTCGTACGGATGGTGGACGACGATGTCCCGGCGCGCGATCTCCTCGAACAGGTCGTCGGTGCCCTGGACGGCGAGTCGACGTTGGGTGAAGGGCACCCAGGGCGCGTACTTCAGATCGGGACGATCCAGCGAATAGAGCTGTGTGACGTCTGCCAGGTCGAGCAGCCCTCGGATCGCGTAGATCTGGTCGTTCGAGATCCCGAGTCGCTCGGTCAGACGCAACAGCATGTCGCGCGAGATCGACCCGGAGACCTCCATGCGCACGACCGCTCCGAAGCGACGGTTCCGCAGATCCGACTCGACGGCCTCGAGCAGGTCGTCCGCGTCGTCCGAGATCTCGGTGTCACCGTCTCGCGTCAAGCGGAACAGCGCACGCTGCACCACCTCCATCTCCGGGAAGAGGCGAGGCAGGAAATGCGACAGCACGGACTCGAGCGGCACCAGCAGGCCGCGCGAACCGATCGCGACGAAGCGGTCGAGCCCTTCCGGCACCTTCACCCGTGCGAAGCGCTCCTCGCCGGCCTCCGGGTCGCGCACGAGCAGCCCCAGGCTGAGGGACAGGCCCGAGATGTAGGGGAACGGCTGACCCGGGCCTACGGCCAGCGGAGTCAGCACCGGGAAGATCTGATGCGAGAACACCTGCTCCAGCTCGCTGCGCTCGGCGTCCGTCGCATCCTCGACGCCGCCGACCAGGATCCCTTCGGCGGAGAGTGCGGGACAGAGCTTGTCGCGCCAGAGCGCAGACTGCGCAGCCGTCAGGTCGAGAACGGCGCTCCTGAGCTCGGCGAGCGCCTGCTGGGGGGTGCGGCCGTCCGGCGAGCGAACGGAAAGGCCGGAGAGGACCTGGTCCTGGAGCCCGGCGACCCGGACCATGAAGAACTCGTCGAGGATCGACGAGACGATCCCGCAGAACTTCACCCGCTCGAGCAAGGGCTCGGAAGGATCGGCGGCCAGCTCCAGTACGCGCCTCATCAGGTCGACCTGGGAGAGCTCCCGGTTCAGGAGCAGGTCGTAGCCGTCGTCAGTGCGAGGTTGGAGGATCGTTGCCAAGGAATTGCATCCTTCCGGATCGGTTGTGAACGGTGGGTGCCGATCTGGATACCGACACTGCCCGTCCGCTGGATCCGTATTCTACGCCCGATGCGGAACGATCGCCTGCTCGTTGCCCTGGCCGTCGTCGTCGGGATCATCTTGATGGTGATCGCCGTCATCTACTGGGTTGAGCCTGCCGATTCGCTCCCGAGCTTCTTCCCCGGGCACCAGGCAGGCTCCGACCACCATCACGTGAAACACGGCATCGCGGCCTTCCTGGTCGGGCTCGCCTGTTTCGCCTTCGCCTGGTTCAAGTCCGGCCCGAAGCGCACCGCCGCCGCAACGTGATCCTCGCAGACCTGATCACGTACCCCCAGGCGATCGTGCTGGGGCTGCTGCAGGGTGTCTCCGAGCTCTTCCCCGTCTCGAGCCTCGGGCACAGCGTCATCCTCCCGAGTCTCCTCGGCTGGGACATCCACCAGAACGACAAGTACTTCCTGACGTTCCTCGTCGCAACGCACCTGGCGACGGCGATCGTGCTGTTCATCTTCTTCTGGCGTGACTGGATGCGGATCTTCAGGGGCCTCGGACGTTCGCTGCGCGATCGGGAGATCTCCGACGACGATCCGGACGCGAGACTCGGCTGGTTGCTCGTCGTCGGGACGATCCCCGCCGGCATCCTCGGCCTGACGCTGCAGGACTCGCTGCGCAAGGTCTTCGCGTCCCCGACCTCCGCTGCCATCTTCCTGATGCTGAACGGGGTGCTGCTCTTCGGAGCCGAGCAGTTGCGTCGCCGCGCGCCCGTCACCGAGACGGACGACGACACGCGGATCGCCCGGACTGTGTCGTGGCGCGATGGGTTCTTCGTCGGAGCCGCGCAGGCGATCGCACTGATCCCCGGGTTCTCCCGCTCGGGCGCGACGATGGCCGGCGGCCTGCTCGTCGGCCTCTCGAACGAGGATGCGGCGCGCTTCGCGTTTCTGCTCGCCACTCCGATCATCGGGGCCGCAGCGGTGCTGAAGCTGCCGGAGCTCTTCGGCTCGACCGGCGACGGCGTGCGCGGCCAGGCGCTCGTCGCCGCACTCTGCTCCGCCGGCGGCGGCCTGGTTCGCCGTGAAGTTCCTCATGCGCTACTTCGAGCGGAACACACTGATGCCGTTCGCGATCTACTGCTTCGTGGCGGGTCTCGCCTGCTCGATCTACTTCGTCGCCTGATCGAGCTGGAGCCTGGGACGTTCGCTAGGCGCGCGCCGCGCTATGCGGGGTGCGATGCGTCGCTGAACTCACGGAACTCTCCAGTGACCAGGTAGCTCACCTGCTCACCGATGTCCACGGCGTGGTCGCCGATTCGCTCGACACAGCGTGAGACGACGAGCATGCGGAGGCCGTACTCGCGCTCCTCCGGCGAGTTGCCCAGAGAAAGGACATCCTCAGTGGCATTGCGATTGGCGCGATCGATGAGCTCGTCGAGCTCGACGAGCGTGAGCGCCTTGTCGGCGTCGCGCGAGGCGAAGGAGTCGAGTGCGACGCGAATCATCTGCTCTGCGCGCTGCCCCATGTCCTCGATCGACTGCGCGATGCGTTCGTCGGAGACGTTGAGATCGCCCATCAGTTTCGTCAGCTTCGCCACGGTCACGCAGTAGTCGGCCATCCGCTCCAGGTGGAGGTTCACGCGCAGAATCGCCAGCACCAGACGCAGGTCGACGGCGACCGGCGTCTGCCGGGCCAGCAACGACTGGACGCCCTCCTCGAGCGCGATGTAGCGACGATCGACCTCGTCGTCGAAGCTGATCACCTCGTCTGCGAGCTCCTCGTCGCCTCGCGCAAGGGCGTTCAACGACGAACGGAGTGCGCGCAGGACGAGGTCGCCCTCCTCCTGCAACGCGGCTTCGAGCTGCGAGAGCTCCTCGGTGAACGACACCCGCATGGCTAGCCGAAGCGTCCCGTGACGTAACCCTCTGTCCGTTCGTCTGACGGTGAAGTGAAGAGCTTGTCGGTCGCGTCGTACTCGACGAGAATCCCGTGCCGCGAGCCGTCATCCTTCACGTCGAGGCTGAAGAAGGCAGTCATCTCGGCGACCCGCGCCGCCTGCTGCATGTTGTGCGTGACGATCACGAGTGTGTACTCGTTCTTCAGCTCATGCATCAGATCCTCGATCGCCGAGGTCGAGATCGGATCGAGTGCCGACGCCGGCTCGTCGAGCAGGATCACGTCGGGCTCAACGGCGATCGCGCGCGCGATGCACAGGCGCTGCTGCTGACCCCCCGACAGGCCCAGCGCCGACTTCTTGAGGCGGTCCTTCACTTCGTCCCAAAGCGCCGCCCCGCGCAGCGCCCGTTCCACGCGCTCGTCCACGGCTCCCGGCAGGCCCAGTTTCTTAGGTGCAAACGCGACGTTGTCGTAGATCGACTTCGGGAACGGATTCGGCCGCTGGAACACCATGCCGATCCGCCGACGAACTTCCACTGGATCCACCTCACGGCCGTACAGATCGACACCGTGGTACAGCACCCGTCCGCCGACCTTGACTCCCGGAACGAGGTCGTTCATCCGGTTCAGGCACCGAATGAACGTGCTCTTGCCACAGCCGGAGGGTCCGATCAATGCGGTGATCACGTTCTTGTAGACCTGAAGGTTGACGCCGGCGAGCGCGAGGGACGGTCCGTACGAGACGCTTAGGTCGTGCACCCCGAAGACGGCTTCGCGGCCGACGGTAGGGTTCTCGCTGCCCCTGATACTCGCGGAGATGTTCACGGCCGTGTTGCTCGATGCCGGCAACGACATGGCACGAGTGTCGCGGAGGGGCTGGAACAGCCGGGTCTCGGAGATGTGAACATCTCGTGTCGGGGTGGTGAACCGCGTCCGGGGTAACCGCGAGAAGTGGAAGGCTTCCGGCCTGAGCATGGACGTCCCGGTCGCCAATCCGCCGCAAGACACACTCGAGTCGCGACGCTCGCTGCTCGACCGCATCGGGGACTTCTCACTGCACTGGATCTCGGCTCTCGCCGCCGTCGGTGTGGTGGCCGTGATCGGCCTGATCGTCTACGAGGTGATCAAGCAGTCACGGGCCGCGTTTTCGGCCTTCGGACTGAGCTTCATCTGGCATCAGACCTGGAACGCCGTCACCAACCAGTTCGGTGCACTCGACTTCCTGGTTGCAACGCTCTACGTCACGAGCCTGGCTCTCCTGATCGCCGCCCCTGTTGCGATTGCTATCGGGCTGTATCTGAGCGAACTCGCGCCGGGCGGTGTGCGCGGGGTTGTTGGTTCGCTCGTTGAGATGCTCGCGGCTATCCCGAGTGTGGTGCTCGGGCTCTGGGGAATCATCATTCTCGGTCCGGTGGTGCACAACCAGTTCGGTCCGTGGCTGAACGACGCACTCGGCTGGACGCCCTTCTTCGCCACCAGGCCGATCTCAGGCAGCACGATGTTCACCGCGGTCCTCGTGCTGGCGATCATGATCGTGCCGATCACCGCCTCCATCAGCCGCGACCTCTTCTTGCAAGTGCCGGCGGACATCAAGGAAGGAGCAGTCGGCCTCGGATTGACACGTTGGGAAATGGTGCGGGGCGTCGTGCTGCCATACACGCGCGGCGGCCTAATCTCGGCGGTACTGCTCGGCGGCGGACGTGCGGTCGGCGAGGCGATCGCTGTCACCCAGGTGATCGGGACGACGGCGCATCTCACCGCCAATCTGTTCGACACTGGCGACACCCTCGCCAGCCGGATTGCAGCGCAGTACCAGGCAGCGGCCTCCAATCTCCAGGTCTCGTCGCTGTTCTACCTCGGGGCGATCCTGTTGGTGATCTCGTTGATCGTGAACTTCCTTGCACTCCTGATCGTGCGCCGCTACGACATCGCACAAAGGGTCTGAGATGGAAGCGGGCGGTTCCACCCCAACCATCTCGCTGAAATCGACCGGTCGGTCACGGAGGCGCCGGCGGACCAATCAGGTTGCGGAGGGCATGTCCGTCCTGGCCGCCTTTCTCGCGATCGGGGTGCTCGCGCTGGTCGTCGTCTCCGTTTTCGTCCGTGGGGTCAAGGCGCTCAACATCGACTTCTTTACGAAGAATCAGGTGACGTTCGGCGAGACCGGAGGAGGTATTGCGAACGGGCTCGTCGGTACGGCGATCATGGTCGCGATCGCCACCGCCATCGCGCTACCCATCGGCATCCTCGTCGCGGTGTATGTCGCCGAGTTTGGTGGAAGTCGTGTTTCGCGCTCCATCAGGCTGGCCCTCGACGTTTTGAACGGCGTACCCTCAATTGTCGTCGGGATCTTCGCCTACGCGTTGCTCGTGGTCGGGTCGGGGTACGCGGCCTGGAAGGGCTCAGTGGCACTCGCGATCGTCATGTTGCCGGTGGTCGCCCGATCGACGATCGAGGTGCTCGGCCTCGTGCCCGATGCGCTGCGCTACGGCAGCTACGCGCTCGGCGTCAGCAAGTGGCGGACGGTGCTGTTTGTCGTGATGCCGTCGGCGATCGGCTCGATCATGACCGGGGCGACGCTCGCGGTCGCCAGGGCCGCCGGCGAGACAGCCCCGCTCCTTTTCACGACGTCGATCTTCCTGCCGAACCAAATCGTGACAGACCCGAGTCACGCGATGGCTGCAGTCCCGCTGCTCATTTTGTTTGACTCGGAATCGCCGGACCAGAGCCTGAATGACCAGGCATGGGCGGCAGCATTCGTGCTGATGATCTTCGTGCTCGTCCTCAGCCTCACCGCGCGCTACATCCTCTCGCGCCGCGAGCGGAAGCTGCGGGCGCACTAAGAACCGTTCACCAGATTGCCGCCAAACCGACACGGGGGGTCCGCCCATGTCCGCGGCGACCCGGGCGACACTTGCGCGCAAAGCCCCCCGGAGTTGAAACCATTGAAGGGAGTAAGTCGCAAATGAGTTTGAGGGTCACTAAGCGCACCGTGCCGCTGATGCTGGTCGCGACGGCGGTGATTGCGGGTTGCCTAGTCGCGAGCGCCACGGCGAGCAAGCGCACAAGCACCGCCGGCCAGCTCGTCGGCGCCGGCAGCACGTTCGTCCAACCTCTCGTATCACAGTGGCAGGCGGCCTACCCATCCGTGAATGGCACCAACATCGTGTACCAGCCGATCGGTTCCGGCGGCGGGATCCAGGCAATCAGCAACCGCACCGTCGACTTCGGTGCTTCCGATGCACCTCTGACGCCTGATCAGCTCACCAACTGCAAGGGGTGCGTCCAGATTCCGTGGGCGCTCGGCGGGACTTCGGTGATGGTGAACCTGAAGACGAACGCGCATGCACCGCTGCACATGACTGGCCCGGTGCTGGCGAAGATCTACCTCGGTCAGGTCACGAGCTGGGACGACCCGGCAATCAAGGCTCTGAATCCGGGCATCTCGCTCCCGAACCAGAAGATCACCCCGGTCTACCGCTCCGACGGCTCCGGCACCTCGTACAACTTCACGGATTACCTGTCGTCCGTGAGCCCGGCGTTCAAGTCGAAGGTCGGCATCTCGACGCAGCCGCCGTTCCCAACGGGCGTCGGTGGCAAGGGCTCGTCCGGCGTCGCCGGCGTGGTCAAGAACACGGACGGCGCCATCGGCTATGCCGACATCGCCTACGCGGTGACGAATCACATCCAGGTGATGGCGGTTCGGAACGCGGCGGGCAAATACACGACCCCCGGCATCAAGTCGATCTCTGCCGCTTCCGCAGCGTTCAAGAACGTCGGGACGACCGGCGAGGTGCACATCGTGAACCCGCCGAAGTCGGCACCGACCGCGTATCCGATCTCGACCTATACCTACGTGATCCTCCCGCAGACGACGCAGAACGCGGCTTCGCTCAAGCAGTTCGTCTTCTGGGCCCTCACCAAGGGTCAGCCGTTCGGCGTGAAACTCCGCTACGTGCCAATCCCTAAGCCGGTGCTGGTGCTCTCCGAGAAGCTCCTCAAGAAAGTCCACAGTTAGGTCAAGCTCCACAACACGGATGAGTTCGAGGCGCTCATCGGGCGCCTCGAACTCATTCAGGGTCGCTTGTCACGCCGGAAACGTGCAACGGATCCGCAGGCCCCGACCTGGGCCGCCGTCCGCCTCGATGTCGCCGCCCGCAGCCGCGACCACATGCTTCACGATCGCGAGCCCGAGACCGGTGCCGCGAGAGGTACGCGCTGCGTCGGCACGGTAGAACCGCTCGAAGATCCGGTTCAGGTTGGCCTCGTCGACACCGGCACCGTCATCGGCAGCTGACATCACTGCGAACGCGCCCGCTCGCTGAGCCGAGATCGTGAACCGCGAGCCGTGGCCCGCATACCGGATCGAATTCTCCATGAGGTTCTCTACGACCATCCGCAACATGCGGGGTCGAAGCGGCAGTTCGACGTAGGGGTCGCCCGTCACGTCCAGCTCGACGCCTGCGCGCTCGGCTGCGCCGGCGAGCCCGCGCACGACGTCCTGAAACACGGGGAGCGCCGCCGTGTGTCCCAACGACACGACCTCCTTACCGCTCTCGAGCTCGGACAGGAAGAGCACCTCGTCGATCAGGTTCCCGGCGTTCTCGACCTCGGCCTTCGCCTGCTCGATCAGTTCGCCGACGTCGGCGCCGGGCAGATCGGTCGAGTCGAGGAGCGCGAGGATCCGGGCGAGTGGCGTCCTCAGCTCATGGGAGACCGCGGCCGTGAAGCCTGTGCGGAGCTCGTCGAAGCTGCGGTCGTACACCAGATCGTCACCACTCCGAAACCCGGACAAAACACATCTCCCGTCTATCGTAAGCGCCGTGGCCAAGATCCTGATCGTCGAGGACGACAACGTGATCGCCGACGGGATGGCCAAGCACCTGGTGGCGGCAGGTTACGACCCGATGGTCGTCGGCCGCGGCGAGCTCGGGCTGGCCCGTCTCCGCTTCGAGAATCCGGACGTCTGCGTGCTCGACCTGATGCTGCCCGAGCTCGACGGCTGGAAGTTGATCGAGACCGCCCGCGCGGAGGGGATCGGGACGCCGATCGTCGTCGTCTCGGCGCGGGGGACGGAGCACGATCGCGTGCACGCCTTGGAGATCGGCGCCGACGACTATCTCGTGAAGCCGTTTTCGATGCGCGAGCTCGTCGCACGCGTCGGCGCTGCTGCCCGGCGCGGTGTGCGGCCTCAAGAAGAACGGCGCGGCGAGGCGATCGAGATCGAAGAGCTGCGAATCGATCCGAGAGAGGTGCAGGCGTTCGTGGACGGCAGGAGCGCCGAGCTGACACCGACCGAGTTCAAGCTGCTCTACACGCTCGCGCTCGACCGGGGGCGCGTTGTCACCCGCGACGAGCTGCTCCAGAAGGTCTGGGGACGGCGCGAAACGCACCGCGACCGAACGGTCGACGTCTTCGTGCGCCGGCTGCGGCAAAAGGTCGACCGCAACGCCTCACAGCACTCCTTCATCCAGACGCGCTTCGGCGTCGGCTACAAGCTCGAGCCCGAGCTGAAGGGCTAGGCCAGGTCGCCCGACGCGGGCAGATCCGGCACTTCGACCTGGTGCCAGAGGACGATCTTGCCGTTCTTGACTTCGAACACGGCGGCGGCTTTGGTGCCCGGGGCGGCGTCGCAGCTGTGCTCTGGACGTTCGGTGAGGTCGAAGATCGCGAGGATCTGGCCGTTACTGCGCGGCTCGAGCAGCGTGATCACCCCGCCGCACGGCAAAGCCGAATTCCAGCGCACCGCGTCGGCGTGAGTTGCGAGGGTCAACACGTCACCCTGGATCACCTGCGCGCCGTCGGCGAACAGGTGCCCCGCGGCCTCGCTGTCGTTCCGGTCGAGCGCGGCGCTCCACGCCCGCACCACCTGCCCGGGTGAGCTCGTCTTGTGGCTGCCGCAGGCCGTGAGCGCGAGCAGGGCGAGCGTGATCGCTGCAAGCCTCATGCGGATAGTCTGCCCGCCGTGGACTTCGACCTGACGGAGGAGCAGCAAGCGATACAGGCGCTGGCTCGGGAGTTTGCGAACGCGGAGATCGAGCCGCACGCCTCCGAATGGGATCGAGCACACGGCTTCCCGCGCGAGTTGCTCACGAAGCTCGGCGAGCTCGGACTGATGGGCGTCTGCGTCCCCGAGGAGTACGGCGGTGCGGGCGCGGACTTCGTGTCGTACATCCTCGTGCTCGAAGAGCTGTCACGCGCAGACGCCGGCGTTGGCGTCACGGTGGCCGTCCACACCTCTGCCTGCACGCTGCCGTTGCTCCAGTTCGGCACCGACGAACAGCGGTCCCGCTTCGTGCCGTCGCTCGCGCGAGGCGAACGGGTCGGCTGTTTCGCGCTCACCGAGCCCGGCGCGGGGTCCGACGCCGGAGCGCTCGTCACCCGCGCGGACGCGGACGGTGACGGCTGGCACGTGAGCGGCGCGAAGCAGTGGATCACGAACGCTGCGTTCGGCGGCACCGTGCTGCTGTTCGCGCGCACGGACGCCGAGACGCGGAGCGCTCGCGGCGTGTCGGCATTCGTCGTCGATACGGACCAGATCACGATCACGCGGACCGAGGAGAAGCTCGGGCTCAACTCGTCGGTCACGAACGACATCGCCATTGATACGCACGTCGGGACGGATCGGTTGATCGGAGAGCTCAACCACGGCTTTCGCATCGCCATGGCGACACTCGACGGCGGCCGCATCGGGATCGCCGCGCAGGCGGTCGGGATCGCGCAGGCCGCCTATGACGTCGCGCGGCGGTACGCGAAGGAGCGCGAAGCGTTCGGTCATCCGATCGCCGAGTTCCAGGCGATCCAGCACAAGCTGGCGAACATGGCGATGGAGATCGACGCGGCCCGACTGCTCACTCTGCGTGCCGCCTGGTTGAAGGCACAGGGGCGCAGGCACACGGGAGCGGGGGCGAAGGCAAAGCTCTTCGCCTCGGAGATGGCGCGGCGTCAGACCGCCGAGGCGATCCAGGTGCTCGGCGGGTACGGCTACACGAAGGAGTTCCCGGTGGAGCGCTATTACCGCGACGCGAAGATCACGGAGATCTATGAGGGCACGAGCGAGATTCAACGGCTCGTGATCGCGCGGGAGATCCTCGAACAGCGGGCCAATGCCACGGCGTCCTGACGAGCCGGTCCGCCTGACGCGGATCTACACACGCGCCGGCGACGCGGGAGAAACGTCGCTCGGCGATCTCTCCCGGGTCTCGAAGCTCGACCCACTCGTTCGAGCCTACGGCGCGGTGGACGAGCTGAACTCGGTCCTCGGCTGGGCCCAGGTGGAGGTTCAGGACGGCCGGTTGGCGCGGATCCAGAACGAGCTGTTCGACGTCGGGGCCGACCTGTCGGTCCCGTTCAACGATGGCGACGGGAAGCTCCGGATCGACCAGCCGGCGATCGACCGGCTCGAAGCCGACTGCGACGATGCGAACGCCGACCTACCGGAGCTGAGGAGCTTCGTGCTCCCGGGAGGCTCGGAGCGGGCGGCGCGCCTGCACATCGTGCGTTCGGTGTGCCGCCGTGCGGAGCGCGACGTGCTCGAGGCGGCCACGGCCCGGCCCGTGAATCCACTCGCGCTGGTCTATCTGAACCGGCTCAGCGATCTGCTCTTCGTCCTTGCGCGGGCGGCGAACGCCGGCGGCGACGAACCGCTCTGGCTCCCCGGCGGCGAACGCTGAGCCGTCCCGCAGACTCCTCGTTCGGGCAAACTCCAGGCGTGGCGACCACCGAGGAGCCTGCCGCGGCGCCCCTCTTCTCGACGATCTCGGGGGTCGAGAACGAGCCGTTGTACACGCCGGAGCAGGTCGACGTTGACTACGAGCGCGATCTGGGGTCGCCGGGCGAGTTTCCGTTCACGCGGGGTGTGTATCCGTCGATGTATCGCGGCCGGTTGTGGACGATGCGGCAGTTCGCGGGGTTCGGGACGGCGGCGGAGACGAACGAGCGGTTTCGGTATCTGCTCGAGCATGGGCAGACGGGTTTGTCGACTGCGTTCGATATGCCGACGTTGATGGGCTACGACTCGGATCATCCGCGGTCTGAGGGTGAGGTCGGCCGCGAGGGGGTCGCGATCGATTCGCTGGCGGACATGCAGACGTTGTTTGCGGGGATCCCTCTGGGTGAGGTGTCGACGTCGATGACGATCAACTCGCCGGCGGCGATCCTGTTGGCGTTCTATCTCTGTGTGGGGGAGGAGCAGGGGGTCGGCCGGGACACGTTGCGCGGGACGATCCAGACGGACATCCTGAAGGAGTACATCGCGCAGAAGGAGTACATCTTCCCGCCGGAGCCGTCGATGCGCTTGGTGACGGACATGGTGGAGTTCTGTTCGTTGGAGATGCCGTTGTGGCATCCGATTTCGATCTCGGGCTACCACATTCGTGAGGCAGGCTCGACGGCGGCGCAGGAGCTGGCGTTCACGTTGGCTGATGGGTTCACGTATGTGGAGTGGGCGTTGGAGCGGGGGCTCGACATCGATGACTTCGCGCCGCGGTTGTCGTTCTTTTTCAACGCGCACCTGGACTTCTTCGAGGAGATCGCGAAGTACCGGGCGGCGCGCCGGATCTGGGCGCGGTTGATGCGCGACAAGTACGGCGCGAAGAATCCGAAGTCGTGGTTGATGCGCTTCCATACGCAGACGGCGGGTGTGTCGTTGACGGCGCAGCAGCCGGAGGTGAACATCGTGCGCACCGCGATCGAGGCTCTGGCGGCGGTGCTGGGCGGAACGCAGTCGCTGCACACCAACAGCTATGACGAGGCGCTCGCGTTGCCGACCGAGGACGCCGTGCGGATCGCGCTGCGCACCCAGCAGGTGATCGCGCACGAGACCGGTGTGGTGAACACGGTCGATCCGCTGGGTGGCTCCTACTACGTCGAGCACCTGACCAACGAGCTCGAGCGGCAGGCCTATGAGTACTTCGACCGGATCGCCCAGCTCGGCGGGGTGGTCGCCGCGATCAAGGAGAACTTCTTCCAGCGCGAGCTGGCCGAGGCCTCGTTCCAGTACCAGGCCGAGGTCGAGGCCGAGCAACGGGTGATCGTCGGCGTCAACCGCTACGAGCTTGAAGGTGAACCTGAGCTTGAGATATTGAAGATCGACCCGGCCCTCGAACGCCAGCAGATCGACCGCGTCCAGGCGCTGCGGGCGCGACGGGACTCAGCTGCGGCGGAAACGGCGCTCGCCCGGTTGAAGGACGACGCAGCCCACGAGCGCCGGAATCTCATGGGGCCGATCATCGACGCCTCCCGCGCGTACGTGACGATGGGCGAGATGTGCGACGCCTTCCGCGAGGTCTGGGGCACCTGGCGCGAAACGCCGGTCTTCTGAGCGTTCCTATACTGCCCGGCGTGGCAGGGAAGATCAGAGTCGTGATCGCGAAGCCGGGGCTCGACGGGCACGATCGCGGTGCGAAGATCATTGCGCGCGCGCTGCGTGACGCCGGCATGGAGGTGATCTACACCGGCCTTCATCAGACGCCCGAGCAGATCGTCGAGACGGCGATTCAGGAAGACGCGGACGCGGTCGGCATCTCAATTCTCTCCGGCGCGCACATGACGCTCGTGCCGCGCATCCTCGAACTGCTGCGGGGCCAGGGCGCAGAGGATCTGCTGGTGCTCGTCGGCGGCACGATCCCGCAGGATGACGTGATCGAGTTGAAGAAGCAGGGAGTGGCCGAGGTTTTCACGCCTGGCGCGCCGACGAGCGAGATCGTCGACTTCTTGCAGAGCCGCGTTCCGGTTTAGTCCAGCTAGAGTCGGCCGCGCATGAAGATCGCCGTCTGCGTGAAAGCAGTTCCGGACGCCGCTGCTGGGCGGCGGATCGATCCGTCTACGAACCGCATCGACCGGTCGGTCGAGCTCGCGATCTCCGACTTCGACACGTATGCGGTCGAGGAAGCGCTGAAGCTCAAGGAAGCGACCGGCGAAGGTGAGGTCATCGTCATCTCGATGGGCCCGGAGAAGGCGATGGACGCCCTTCGTAAGGCGCTCGCGATGGGCGCGGACCGCGCCGTCCTGATCACGGATCCTGGTCTCGAAGGCGCAGATCTGCTCGGCACGGCGAGCGCGCTCGCCGGGGCGATCGAGAAGGAGAGCGCGGATCTGATCCTGTTCGGGCAGCAGTCGGCGGACGGCGGCGGAGCTTGCCTCTGGTCGGCGGTCGCCGAGCGGCTGCGCAGACCGGTGATCTCGCAGGTCAGCGAGCTCACGAATGACGGCGGCTCGGTCACCGGCAAGCGCCAGACGGAGTTCGGCTACGACACGATCCGCGCGCCTCTGCCCGCCGTGATCGCGGTTTCGGATGCGATCAACACACCGCGCTATCCGTCGCTCAAGGGAATCATGGGCGCGAAGAAGAAGCCGCAGGAAACGCTGTCCGCTGCAGAAGTGGGTGGCGCGGCGTCCGTGGGCACGACCGTGATCTCGCTCTCGCCGCCCCCGGCCCGCGGCGAAGCGCGCAAGATCGAGGACGACGGCACCGCGGCCGAGCAGATCGTCGAGTTCCTCGCCGAGAAGAGACTCGTCTGATGGCCGGGACACTCGTCTTCCTCGAACATCACGAGGGTGCGATCCAGAAGGGATCGCTCGGCGTGCTCGCCAAGGCGGCGCAGTTGGGCTCCCCGGTCACCGGTGTGTTGATCGGTTCCGGCGTTCGGGGGATCGCGGACTCGGCGGGCGCGTTCGGTGCCGCCACCGTCTTCGTCGCGGACGACGAGCGCCTGAGCGCACCCTTGCCGCAGCCGCGAGTCGACGTGCTCGCAAAGCTCGTGCGCGACGAGGGATTCGACACGGTGCTGTTCGCGCAGTCGGTGCTCGCCGCTGATGCTGCCGCCGGCCTCGCCGCCCGACTCGGTGCGGGGCTCAACTGGGACCTCGTCGACCTGACCGCGGACGCCGTCGGCAAGCGACCCGCGCTCGCCGACTCGGTCGTCGTCGACGTCGGCTGGTCGACCGACGTGAAGCTGGCCGTCTTCCGCTCCGGCACCTTCGATCCGAGCGAGACCGGCGGGACGGCCGAGGTGAAGGAGGCTGCGGTGGAGCTCGAGGACTTCTCCACCGAGGCCCAGATGATCGAGCAGGCGCACGCCGAACAGCAAGGGCCGTCGATCGAGGAAGCCGACGTGATCGTCGCCGGCGGCCGCGGGCTGGGCGAGCCCGAGAAGTTCGCGCTCGCCGAGGAGCTCGCCCAGGCGCTCGGCGGTGCAGTGGCAGCGACGCGGGCGGTCGTCGATGCGGGCTGGTACCCGTACTCGGCCCAGGTCGGGCAGACGGGCAAGACCGTCTCGCCGAAGCTCTACGTCGCCCTCGGAATCTCGGGCGCGATCCAGCACAAGGTCGGGATGCAAGGCTCGAACGTGATCGTCGCGATCAACAAGGACGCGAACGCTCCCATCTTCGAGTTCTCGGATCTCGGTGTCGTCGGCGACCTGCACACGATCGTGCCGAAGCTGGTCGAGCTCGTCCGCGCCCGTACCTCGTGAGCGTTCGCCCATCTGAGTTCCCTCCACCGTGGTCTCCCTCGGAGGCGATCGGCCCGCCGACCGACCCGGTTGACGAGCGGATCGAGGTCGGGTTTCTGATCGTCGGCGCCGGCCCTGCGGGACTCGCAGCGGCGATCCGGCTCGGACAGTTGCTGGAGGAACATCCCGAGCAGGCGGAGCGGCTCGGCGACGTGCCGGTCGCGGTGCTCGAGAAGGGAAAGGCTCCCGGTTCACACCTGCTTTCCGGCGCGGTCGTCAATCCGCGCGGACTACAGCGATTGTTCAAGGGGCGCAAGCGTGTCGACGAGATGCCGTTCTACGGCGAGGTGCACGGGGAGTCGGTCCTCTTCCTGACGAAGCGGCGGGCGCTGCGGATTCCGACGCCGCCCACGATGGTCAATCACCGCAACTACGTCGCGTCGCTTTCGCAGCTCGGACGGTGGCTCGGCGAGGAGGCCGAGGAACTGGGCGTGACGATCCTGCCGGAGACGTCGGCCGCAGGGCTGCTCGTCGACGGTGGTCGCGTGGTCGGCGTCCGAACGGGTGATCGCGGCCGTGGGCGAGGCGGGGAGGAGCTCGGCAACTTCGAGCCCGGCTCGGACATCGGCGCCCGCGTGACGATTCTCGCCGAGGGCACGCAAGGGCATCTGACGGGTGCAGCGCTCGATCACTTCAACTTGAAGAGCGACAACCCCCAGGTGTGGGCGCTCGGCGTCAAGGAAGTTTGGAAGGTTGCGAAGCCGCTGCACGATGTCGTCCACACGATGGGGTGGCCGTTGCGTGGTGGACGCAAGTTTCGGGAGTTCGGCGGCTCGTTCATCTACCCGATGGGCGACGACATGGTCACGATCGGAATGGTCGTCGGGCTCGACTACCGCGATGCCGAGCTATCCGTGCATGACCTGCTGCAGGAGCTGAAAACCCATCCGCGTGTGCGGAAGATCCTCGAGGGCGGCGAGCGCGTGCAGTGGGGCGCGAAGACGATTCCGGAGGGCGGATTCGTCGCGTTGCCGAAGAAGCTGCACGCACCGGGGCTGCTGATGTGCGGCGACGGGGTCGGGCTCGTGAATGTGCCGGCGCTGAAAGGGATCCACTACGCGATCGAGTCGGGCCGGCTCGCTGCGGAGGCGGCCTGGCGCACGCTGGAACGCGGCGTATCGCGTCGCGATGCGCTGGCGTCGTACGACGAGTCCGTGCGCGAGTCCTTCATCTGGAGCGATCTCAAAGAGGTGCGGAACATGCGCCAGGCGTTCGGCCGTGGCTTCTACGTCGGCGGTGCGCTCGCGAGCGCGATGACGGCGACGAAGGGAAAGTTCCCGCCGGGTGACAGGGCGACGGAGCGCGACGCGGAGCAGTCGCTGATCGTCACCGACCGCGCCAACTCGTATCCGGCGCCGGACGGTGTGCTGACGTTCGACAAGTTGTCGAGCGTGTTCGCGTCAGGCAACCGAACGCGCGACGACCAGCCGAATCACATTCGCGTGCAGACGAAGGTGCCGCGTGAGGTGGCCGAACTGTGGGCGCGGATGTGCCCGGCGCACGTGTACGAGGTCGGCGAAGAAGACGGTGACGGGACGGTCGAGGTGAAACTCGCCCCGTCCAACTGCGTCCAGTGCGGCGCAATCACCGCAAAAGGCGGCCGCCTGACGCCGCCAGAAGGCGGCAGCGGCCCCGAGTACACACTCACGTAACTCGGACGCGCGCGTCTCTTCACGGTGTCAGACACCGGACGCGTCTTGAATCGCCTCGGCCGCGAACGCGCCGTACGAATCCATCGCTTGTCGCCGCTCGGTGTGGAGAAGCGTCCAGAGCGGATCGGGGTTGTGGAACGCGGCCGGCGTGTCCAGACCGACTGCAGCTCGATGGCCGCTCCACAGCCAGTTCTCCGGCAACACGCCGAAGGAACGCGTGGGATTCAGGTGGACGTACCGGCACGTCACGAGCAGGTCGGCTTCGTCTTCGATCTCCCGACTCCAGAAGCGTCGCCCGAAGAGGTGGTCGCGCCGACCTGCGCGGACATTGAATGCCCGGGCGTAACCGCCGTTGAGTTTCTGCATTCCTCGAGACAGGCCGCGGTCGCAGATCTGCAGGACCAGGTGGTAGTGGTTCCGCATCAGGCAATACGCGACTACCTGCCACCCGAACGCCGTCACCTGGGCTCCGAAGATGAGTAAGAACAGCTGGTACGAGCCCCCGTTGGTGTAGATGTCACGCTGGTTGTTCCCGCGCGTACCGACGTGGTAGTAGGCACCGGGTCGCTCGCCGCGTATCGGGTATCCCATCGTGGGCGGACGCTAGAGACGTCCGTGTCGCTCCGCATCGTCCGTTTTGGCTTTCGCCGCTCTCTTGTCACGCTTTCGGTTCGGTGTCTGACACCGGACGTGGCTAGATTCGGCAGGGAGTGATCACCTCGGCGGACAATCCTCGCGTCAAGGACGTCCTGCGGCTGCGGAAGTCGCGGGAGCGGCGGCGGGACGGTTTGTTCATCGCCGAGGGGACGCGCGAGGTCGAGCGCGCACTCAGTGCCGGGCTCCCGCCGCGCGCGATCTACGTCGCGCCCGAGCTGCTGCCCGAGTGGAACCGCTCAGGCGCCGAGGAGGTGAGCGCAAACATCCTCGCCAAGATGGCGTACCGCGCCGAGCCGGAGGGCGTGCTCGGCGTCTTCGAATCGCCGCAGCGGACACTTCCCATGGACGCGACCCTCGTACTGGTGGCCGTCGACATCGAGAAGCCCGGCAACCTCGGCGCGATGGCGCGCACTGCCGACGCCGCGGGAGTGGACGCGCTGCTCGTCGCAGGCCCCAACTTCGATCCCTGGAACCCGAACGCGATCCGTGCTTCGACGGGCGCCGTGTTCACGCTCCCGATCGTCGAGGCGAGCCAGGAGGACGTCGCCGCGCTGCCCCTCAGGAAGATTGCTGCTGTGGTCGGCGCGGGGCGAGCCCACACTGCGGCCGACTACACCGCCCCGACCGCTTTTCTGATCGGCGCCGAGGATGCGGGCCTCGACGATGACTGGCGCGACCTGGCCGACGACGAGGTCGAGATCCCGATGAGAGGAGCGGCGACGGACTCGCTGAACGCGAGCACCGCCGCCGCTGTCCTGCTCTTCGAAGCCGTGCGCCAGCGCGCGGCTGCTACGTGATTACTTGAGGCCCTTCTGTGCAGCGATGCCGCCCGCCAGCGCAGAGCCCGTCATGAACATGTGCTGATACGCGCCGTGCACGAGCGAGAACGTCTGCGCATAGTTCCCGCTGTTGTACTCGTCGACGGCGCCCTTCAGCTGCAGCACGTGCGCGGTCAGATCGTTCACGAGCACCTGCTTCGGGAGACCGATCGCCTTCGCGAAGAAGGCAGCCTGGACCTGGATGTAGGTCATCAGGTCGTTGACGGCTTTCGTCTGGCCGGCCTTGTCGTGCTTCGCGGTTGCGACCGTGTAGGCGACGAAGTCGTTGATGTGCGCCCGCCAGAGGTTCTTGCCGTTCAGGAACGTCTTCGCAGCCGACGCGCCATAGAGCGATCCGATCGCCTTCGAGATGGCGATGGAGTTGTTGTCGAGCGCCTTGGCGAGCGCCGGGAAGTTCTTGCCGCCGATGAGGCCGGCCTGCGTGGCCCACGTCGCGAGCAACGCGTGCTCGCCGAGCAGCCGGTCCAATGTGACCTCGAGATTCGCTTTCGGGCTCGTGGTCGAACCGAGTCCTTTCTGCTTGGCGATCGCACCGGCCAGCAGGTCCGCGGTCATCCCCATGTGTGCGTAGGCCGCGTTCGTGAGTGTGTAGGCCTGCGCATAGTTGCCCGCGGCATAGGCGTCGAGCTGCCCCTTGAGCTGCAAGACATGTGCGGTGAGGTCGTTGACGAGCGCCTGCTTGGGGAGCCCCGTCGCCTTGGCGAAGAAGGCGGCCTGGACCTGGATGTAGGTCATCAGGTCGTTGACGGCCTTCTTCTGGCCCGCCTTGTCGTGCTTGGCGGTTGCGACCGTGTACGCGACGAAGTCGTTGATGTGCGCGCGCCACAGGTTCTTGCCGTTCAGGAACTGCCGTCCGGCGGCCGCGCCGTACACCGACGCGATTGCCTGCGAGATGGCGACGCTGTTCGCGTCGAGTTGCTTCGCGAGCGCCGGAAAGTCCTTGCCGCCCACGAGGCCGCGCTGTGTCGCCTGGATCGCGAGGATCGCATGCTCGCCCAGCAGTTCGTTCAGCGTGATCCGAAGCTGTACTGCCTTCGAGGATGCGGCCCCCGACGAGTGCGACATCGTCATGTTCATCCCCGCCATCGAACCGTGACCGGTCTCCGCAGGGCGGGTAAGGGCGCCCGAGGCGACAGCCGCCACGGCGAGCGCCAGGACGGAGAGCAACGCAAGTGACGTCTTCAGATTCTTCAACGGTGAACCCCCGTGTAGCTGGTTGACCGCGCTCATTCGCCGCCCGTCCGATTACGGTTCGATCGTGATCCCGAACCGTGACGATGCGGAGCGCGCACGCGCGACCATCGGCGACCGCCTGCCGCGAACGCCGCTCCTGTCGAGCCGGACGCTGAATGCGCGGCTCAAATGCGAGCTCTTCCAGCGCACAGGCTCGTTCAAGTCCCGTGGTGCCTTGAACAAGATCAGCAGCCTCACAGCCGAGGAGAAAGATCGTGGCGTGATCGCGATCAGCGCCGGGAACCACGCCCAGGCGACCGCCTACGCCGCGGCAACAGAGGGGATCGACGCGCTCGTCGTGATGTGGCAGGGAGCGTCCGAGCAGAAGATCACGGCGACGCGCGGTTATGGCGCGACGGTCGACCTCGAGGCGACGGGACCGGGCGATGCGTTCGCCCGGCTCGACGAGCTGATCGAGCAGACGGGGCGGACGCTGGTGCACCCGTTCGACGACCCGCTCGTCCTGGCGGGCGCCGGGACCGTCGGGCTCGAGATCGAAGAGGATGCGCCCGATGCCGATGCGATCGTCGTTCCGGTGGGTGGCGGAGGGCTCATCTCCGGGATCCAGATCGCTGTCGGCGCCGACATGCGCGTGATCGCCGTCGAGCCGGAGACGAGCACTGCGCTCCACACCGGGCTCGAGCACGGTGAGCCGACGCCCGTCACGCCGACCTCGATCGCAGACGGCCTGAACGCACCGTTCGCGGGCCGCCTGTCGCTCGAGATCACGAAGAACTTGGAGCGTCTGCTCGTCAGCGAGGAGGAGATCGAGGAGGCATTTCGCTTCCTCTACGCGCGGGCCAAGCTCGCGTGTGAGCCCGCCGGTGCCGTGGCCACTGCGGCCTGGCTTGCGGGCAAGGTCGAGGCCGACCGGCCGGTGCTTTTGGTCTCGGGCGGCAACGTCGCCAGGGAAACCGCCGCTGCTATCCTGGCCCGGCGATGAAGACCGACATTCACCCCGAGTACGTCCTCGCCACGGTGCACTGCAGCTGCGGGAACACGTTCACGACGCGTTCCACGAAGCCCGAGTTGCACGTCGAGATCTGCTCGAACTGCCATCCGTTCTACACCGGCAAGCAGAAGCTCGTCGACACGGGCGGCCGGGTGGAGCGCTTCCAGCGCCGGCTCGAGAAGGCCGAGCGCGCCGCGCGCGCCTCGGGCTAGCTCATGGGACAGGCCATCGGAGGACAAGCCGTCCTCGAGGGCGTGATGATGCGCGGACCGCGCAATTGGGCCGTCGCCGTCCGCAAGCCGGACGGAGACATCGTGCACGTCTCGCGCGTGATCGACCCGCTCGCCGCGCGCCATTGGGCGCTGCGCCTGCCGATCATTCGCGGCGTCGTCGCGTTGGGCGAGAGCCTCTCGATCGGCTTCCGCGCACTGAGCGTCTCCGCGACGTACGCAGCCCAGGAGGAAGCCGAAGGAGACGGCGAGCCCGCCGAGATCGGACGCTGGGCGCTCGCCTTCGCGTTCCTCGTCGCGATCGGGTTCGCGGTCATGGTCTTCAAGGTCGGGCCTGCGCTCCTCACGGACACGCTCCCGATCTCGAACGGCCAATACTTCGTGTTCGTCGAGGGTGTCGTTCGCGTGGCGGTCTTCGTCGTGTATCTGACCGTCCTGAGCATGATCCCGTCGCTGCGGCGCGTGTTCCAGTACCACGCCGCAGAGCACAAGGCGATCAACGCCTACGAAGCGGGGGAGGAGCTCACTCCGGAGATCGCCCAGCGCTACTCCTTGATCCACCCGCGTTGCGGCACGGCGTTCCTGCTCTGGGTAATGGTCGTCGGCGTGTTCGTCTACGCGACGCTCGGTCGCCCCGTTTGGTACTGGCTGATCGTCAGCCGCATCGTGCTGCTGCCGGTGATCGCCGGGATCGCGTATGAGCTGATCCGTTTCGCCGGCCGGCATTCGGAGAACCGTGTCCTGATGACAATGCTCGCGCCCGGCCTCTGGCTGCAGCGGCTGACGACGCGGGAACCAACGCTCGACCAGCTCGAGGTCTCCATTCGCGCACTTCGGGAGGTCCTGGAGCGCGAGGGCGGGATCCAGCCGACCGACCGACGCGTGGAGGTGATGGCGTAATGGCGACCGACCGCACGGCAAACGTCGTCTGGCAGGGCGACCTGATGAACGGTGGAGGGACGATCGAGAGCGTCACGAGTGGTGCGTTTGCGCCGCTCGACGTCTCGTGGGCGTCACGCTCGGAGGAGCCGAACGGCAAGACGAGCCCCGAGGAGTTGATCGCGGCGGCGTGGGCGTCCTGTTTCTCGATGGCGCTCTCTGCGGGCCTGGCCAAGGCCGGCCACGCACCCGAGAAGCTGGAGACGGCGGTGACGGTGACCTTCCAGCCGGGTGAAGGGATCACCAAGGGCGCCTTGACCGTTCGCGGCAGCGTGCCGGGAATGGACGGTGACGCGTTCATCGAGGCGGCGGAGGCTGCGAAGCAGAACTGCCCCGTCTCGAAAGCGCTCACGGGCATCCCCGAAACGTCGCTCGTAGCGTCGCTGGCGTAGGCAGACTGCGGCAATGGCCGCACTCGACGATCTGATCGCGGAGCTCGACCGCTCCTATGAAGAGGCGCAGGCCCGGCTGTCCGACCCTGCCGTCTACAACGACCACCGCGAGGCGGCGGACGTCGGACGGCGCCTGAAGGAGCTCGAAGGCCCGTACAAGCTCGCGCAGCAGTGGAAGCAGGCGCGCGAGGACCTCGAGGCGGCACGCGGCGATGCCGAGCTCGCCGAGATGGTCGACGGTTACGAGGCCGACGCCGCGCGGCTGGAGGACGAGCTGAAGCTCGCACTCGCGGAGCGCGACCCGGCCGACGACAAGGACGTGATCGTCGAGATCCGCCAGGGCGTCGGCGGCGATGAGGCCGCCCTCTGGGCGAGCGAGCTGCAACGGATGCTGCAGCGCTACGCGGAGAAGCGCGGATTCAAGTTCGAGCAGATCGAGACGAACGCGAACGAGGGCGGCGGCTTGAAGGAAGGTGTGTTCGCGATCAAGGGCGACGGGGCGTACTCGATCTTCAAGTTCGAGGGCGGAACCCATCGCGTCCAGCGTGTGCCCGAGACCGAGTCTGCCGGTCGCATCCACACATCGACGGCCACCGTCGCGGTGATGCCCGAGGCTGACGACGTCGATCTCGAGATCGACGACAGCGACCTGAAGATCGATGTCTACCGGTCGTCGGGCCCCGGCGGCCAGTCGGTGAACACGACCGACTCCGCGGTCCGCATCACGCATGTACCGACCGGGATCGTGGTCGCGATGCAAGACGAGCGCTCGCAGCTGCAGAACCGGGAGAAGGCGATGCGCGTCTTGCGCGCGCGGATCTTCGAAGCGGAGCGCGAGCGTCAGGCGGCGGAACAGGCCGCCGCGCGTAGCGCACAGGTCGGGACCGGCGCGCGGGCCGAGAAGATCCGCACCTACAACTTCCCGGAGAATCGCGTCACCGACCATCGCATCAAGCTGACGACGCATCGCCTCGATCAGGTGCTGCAGGGAGACCTCGAGGACTACACCGACGCGCTCATCTCGGATCAGCAGCGTCGCGCGCTCGAAGGGTGACGCTCGCCGAGGTCCTCAAGGGGGCGACCGAGTATCTCTCGGCTCGCGGGATCGAGAATCCGCGCCGAGACGCCGAGCTGCTCCTCTCCCGGGCGCTCGGCCTCGCGCGGATCGAGCTGTACACCCAGCACGACCGCCCGCTGACCGACGCCGAGCGCGCAGCCGCCCGCGAGCTGGTGCAGCGGCGGGGAAAGCGAGAGCCACTCGCGTACGTGCTCGGCGACTGGGACTTCCGCCGGCTGACGCTGAAGACCGACACGCGGGCGCTCGTCCCGCGCCCGGAGACCGAAATCGTGGTCGAGCGCTGCCTGGAGCTGCTCGACGGCATCGAATCGCCGCGTGTCGTCGACGTCGGCACGGGAAGCGGCGCGATCGCGCTCGCAATCGCACAGGAACGCCCGCAGGCATGTGTCCAGGCGACCGACATCTCGCCGGCCGCCCTCGCGCTGGCCGCCGAGAACGCGGAGGCGAACGGTCTCGAGGTCGAGTTTCGCGAGGGCGATCTGCTGGCGGGCCTCGCAGGGCCGTTCGACCTGATCGTCTCGAACCCGCCGTACGTCGACCCGGACGAGCTCGACACGCTCGAGCCGGAGGTGCGCGAGTGGGAGCCGAGACAGGCTCTCGTCACCGACGGTCAGACCGAGCGGCTGGCAGGTGACGCCCAGCTGGTGCTCGATGGGTGGCTGGTCCTCGAGGTGCACGAGGCGCGTGCGCAGGCCGTCTCGCAGGCGCTCGAGGAACAGGGGTATTCGCGCACGCGGATCTCGAACGACCTGGCGGGGAAAGAACGAGTCGTGGAGGCATGGTGGGGGACGACGCAGTCGACGCCGTGATCGGCGCGATCCGGGCGGGACTGCCGGTGCTGTTGCCGACGGACACCGTCTACGGGCTCGCGGCAAGCGCGGATCGCGAGGACTCTGCACAGCGCCTCTACCGGCTCAAGGGGCGATCGCCGACTCAGCCCAGCGCGCTGCTCGCCGCCGACGTCGAGACACTGCTCGAGTGCGTCCCGGAGCTCCGCGGCCCGACCGAGGCGATCGTGCGCGCGCTGCTTCCCGGGCCGTACACGCTCGTGTTGCCGAACCCGGCCGCCCGCTACCCCTGGCTGACCGGGAGCCGAGGCGACACGATCGGCGTTCGGGTGCCCGACCTGCCGGTCGCCGGGCGGCAGGTGCTCGCCGCCGTCCGCACGGTGCTCGCGACGAGCGCGAACGACCCGGGCGGCCCAGATCCGGTCACCCTGGCCGACGTGCCGGACCGGATCCGAGCGGCGGTCGCCGCCGAGCTCGACGTGGGGCCTCTGCCCGGCACGCCGTCGACCGTGCTCGACTTCACAGGTCCGGAGCCGGTCGTGCTCCGCGAGGGCGCAACACCGAGCGCAGCTGCGATCGAACGGGTTCGGGCCGCTCGTTCCGGCTGACCCATTACGATCCGCGTCGATGGCGGTTGCGCAACAGACGTTCGAGGAGCTCCGCACGGCAGGGCTCGCCGACGTCGACCCCGAGATCGCCGCGCTGCTCGGGCGGGAGCTCGAGCGGCAGCGCGGTCAGATCGAGCTGATCGCCTCCGAGAACTTCACCTGGCCGAGCGTGCTCGAGGCCGTCGGGTCGGTCGCGACGAACAAGTACGCCGAGGGATATCCGGGGAAGCGGTACTACGGAGGGTGCGAGGTCGTCGACGAGATCGAAGAGCTCGCTCGTGGTCGCGCCACCGAGCTGTTCGGTGCAGAGCACGCGAACGTGCAGCCGCACGCCGGCGCGCAGGCGAACATGGCCGTCTACTTCGCGGTGCTGAAGCCCGGCGACCGTGTGCTCGGGCTGTCTCTCGACCACGGCGGCCACCTCACGCACGGCCTGAAGGTCAACTTCTCCGGGAAGCTCTACGAGTTCCACCACTACGGCGTCTCGCGCGAGACGATGCAGGTCGACTACGACGAGGTGCTCGCGCAGGCGAAGGAGGTTCGCCCGGCGCTGATCGTCTGCGGCGGCTCGGCCTATCCGCGAACCGTCGAGGCCGACAAGTTCCGCGAGATCGCCGACGAGGTCGGGGCACTGCTGATGTGCGACATGGCGCACTTCTCCGGTCTCGTCGCCGCCGGGCTCCACCCGAGCCCCGTGCCGCACAGCGATTTCGTCACGTCGACGAGCCACAAGACCCTCGCCGGCCCGCGGGCCGGCTTCGTCCTCTGCCGTGAGGAACATGCGTCGAAGCTCGACCGGGCGAACTTCCCCGGTATGCAGGGCGGGCCGCTGATGCACGCGATCGCGGCGAAGGCTGCCTGCTTCCGGATCGCGATGACCAGCGCGTTCAAGGACTACCAGACGCAGATCCGCGAGAACGCAGACGCTCTGGCAGCGACGCTGATGGCCGGTGGGTACGACGTCCTGACCGGCGGCACCGACACGCACCTCGTTCAGCTCGACCTGCGCGCAACCGAGTGGACGGGCCTCGCGGCGCAGGAGCGTCTCGAGGAGTGCAAGCTGACGGCGAACCGCAACACGGTGCCGTTCGACGAGCGCCCGCCGATGGTCGCCTCGGGCGTGCGCCTCGGCACACCGGCAGCGACGATGCGAGGCTTCGACGAAGAGGACTTCCGGGAGGTCGCAGCGATCATCGTCGACTCTCTGAACGAGGCCGCCGGCGTCGACGAGCTCCGCGCCCGCGCACTCGCGCTCTGCGACAAGCGGCCGCTGTACCCGGGCTTCCGCGGCTACACCTCGTACGTCTCTTGAGCGTCACGGAGGTCAGACACCCGCTCGTCCAGCACAAGCTGTCGTACCTGCGGGACAAAGACACCCCGACCGTGCACTTCCGCAAGCTGGTCGAGGAGGTCACGTTGCTCCTCACCTACGAGGCGACGAAGGATCTCCCGACCGAGGACGTCGACATCGAGACGCCGCTGGAGGTCCAGCCGTTCGCGCGCATCTCCGGCAAGAAGGTTGCCGTGTGCCCGATCCTCCGCGCGGGGCTCGGGATGCTCGACGGCGTGCTGACATTGATCTCGGGCGCGCGCGTCGGCTTCATCGGTCTCTATCGCGACGAGGAGACGCTGCGACCGGTCGAGTACTACGTGAAGCTCCCGTCCGACGTCGCGGACCGTGACGTCATCCTGCTCGACCCGATGCTCGCCACGGGCAACTCGACGGTGCACGCGGTGCAGCTCGTCAAGGACGCCGGTGCGACCAGCGTGCGGCTGCTCGCGATCATCGCGGCGCCCGAAGGGATCAAGAACGTCACGGACAGTCATCCGGACGTCCAGATCGTGGTGGCTGCGATCGATCGGGGCCTGAACGAGCACGGCTACATCGTCCCGGGCCTGGGCGACGCGGGAGACAGGCTCTACGGCACGAAGTAACCTGCAGAGATGGTCTGGAGCGAATTGACAGACCACCTGCAGGTGCTCTACGGCGCGGTCGCCGCGTTTGCGATCGTCCTCGTCCTGACGCCTGCGGTCGGGGCAAGCGCCCGCTACCTGCGCCTGATCGAACGCAGGCCCGAAGGGGAGCGAGAACGCCCGAGCATCCCGCGGCTCGGTGGGCTTGCTCTGTTCCTCGGCATTCTCGTCCCGTCGCTCGCCTTTCTGCCGCTCGGCGGTGAGCTGCGTGGCGTTCTGCTCGGTGCCGCGGTGGCGACGACGGTCGGGGCGATCGACGACTTCCGGGGCCTCAGCTGGTGGCAGAAGCTCGGCGGCCAGGTGCTGGCGGCCAGTATCCCGGTCGGCTTCGGGATCTACCTCCACACGTTCACGTTCCCTTTCATCGGCCGGCAGGACGTGCCGACATGGCTCGGTGCGTCGGTGACGGTGATCGGGATCGTCGCCGTCATGAACATGGTCAACTTCCTCGACGGGCTCGACGGCCTCGCGGCCGGCGTCTGCGCGATCTCGGGCCTGACGTTCGCGGTGATCGAGCTCTCGCTCGGCCGGATCGGCGCCGCCATGCTGGCCGCGATCGTGTGCGGCGCCTGCCTCGGCTTCCTGCGCCACAACTTCTATCCCGCGCGGATCTTCATGGGCGACTCCGGCGCCATGCTGCTCGGATTCACCCTTGCGACGATCGCGGTCCAGGGCCTCTTGAAGACCGCGGCCTTGGCGACGCTCGTCCTGCCTCTGCTGGTGCTCGCGGTCCCCGTCCTCGATACGTCGTTCGTCGTCGCGAAACGGCTGCGGAGCGGACAGCCGATCTACGTCGCGGACGCGCGGCACCTCCACCATCGGTTCATGCGGCTCGGGTATACGCAGCGGCGCGCCGTCCTCTACCTCTGGACGTGGTGCGCGACGCTCGCGCTGGCCGCCCTCGCCACCCGCTTTGCCCCGCCGCATCAACACGGCCGGTGGAACGTGGCGAACGTGGCGATCGATGCGGCCGCCGGTCTGGCAGTGCTCGCCTTCTCGTTCTACGTCGTCTATCTGCTCGAGATCGTCAAGCTCGCAAACCGGCGCCCCCGTCGCCGTGACGCAGCCTCCAGAGCCGCCTGACTCGCGTCACAAATGCCACCTGTGACGGCTTGAAGATGCGAAAACAGGTGTCACAAGCCCTGGTATGCTCCGGGTCGGTGCAGCCCCCGCGATCGACGTTCTCCCTGGCCGGGGCCGGCAGCGTGCTCATAGGCTTCACCGCAGCGTGTGTCGTTGCGGGCGCGCTGATCGGCTGGGCGGTGGGGAGCTTCGGTTACGGGCTCGCCTTCGGCGCCGTCGTCGGCATCCCCGTGGGCGTCGCCGTCACCGTGATCCGCTACCGCGACATCTGATGCCCAACTCCTGGACCGAGCCACGCACGGCCCCGCCGACCTTCCTGGCCGCAATCGCGGGCGGGATCGTGATCCTGGTCGCGCTGCCGCTCTTCCTGCTGGCCGGCTGGCCGGTCAAAGGCTGGGCGATCGGCGCGGTTCTCTGGTTCGGGTCCGAGGCCTTCGGCGCGATCCTGACGCGGCTGCGCACCCGAACCGGTAACCTCGCCGCCGCAGGCGTGGCAGCTTTTGGAATGCTTTTTCGCGCGATTGCCGTCATGGTGGTCGTCTTCGCGGTCGCTGTATCCGACAAGTGGGTCGGACTGGCGGCTGCCTTGACGTACGCCGCCGGCTATTCCGCCGCGCTCGGCTTGCAGCTCGTCGCCTACTACAGCGGCCCGAAGGCTGGAGCCGCCGCATGAAGCGCCTGCTCATCGCGCTCAGCACGATCGCTCTGCTCCTGCCCGCGAACGCGTTCGCGCGCGGGACCTTCGATCCGACCAAGGAGTTCGAGCAGCACGAGTGGGTGCCGATCCACCTCGGCCCGCTCAACCTCTCGATCACGAAGGCGGTCGTCTACCTGATGCTCGGCAGCCTGCTCACGATCGCCTTCGGCCTCTTCTTCATGCGCACGAAGAAGCCGGGGCGGAGGGAGACGGTGGGCGAGCTGGTCTACGAGATCGCGCAGACCCAGGTCGCCGAGCAGGGGCTGCCGACCAAGGCGATCGGGCGCTGGTTCCCGTTCGTCGCGACGCTGATGCTCTTCATCTTCATGGTCAACCTCCTCGGCTTCATCCCGCTGCCGCTGACCGGCGAGACCTATCACGGCATCCCGACCTGGGGCATCTACGCCGCCACCAGTTCCATCTCCGTCACGCTCGCGCTCGCGCTTCTGACCTTCGTCTTCACCCACGTCGAAGGCATCCGCTGGAACGGCCCGGTGCGCTACTTCAAGAGCTGGATCCCCGAGGCGCCGAAGCCGTTGCTCATCCTGATCGTGCCGTTGGAGATCCTCGGCCAGTTCATGCGACTCATTTCGCTCTCTGTCCGTCTCTTCGCCAACATGCTCGCAGGCCACATCCTGATCCTCACGTTCATCGGCCTGATCTTCATCCTGCAAAGCTGGGTGCTGGCAATCGTGGTCGTACCGGTCGGGATCCTCTTCTACCTCTTCGAAGTCATCATCGTGATCGGCATCCAGGCCTTCATCTTCGCTGCACTGTCCGCCATCTACATCGGCTCGGCGATCGAGCCGGAGCACTAGGAGGAATCACATGCTCGGCACCATCCTTGCCGCCACCACCGGCGACGTGACCAAGGCCGGGAAGGCCATCGGTCTCGCCCTCGGCGTCGGCCTCGGCGCCCTCGGCGCCGGCGTCGGCATCGGCAACATCTTCGGTTCGATGATCCAGTCCGTGGCCCGCCAGCCCGAGTTGCGCGGCGAGCTGCAGGGCATCCAGTGGCTCGGTTTCGCCCTCACCGAGGCGGTCGTGTTCTACGGCCTGCTCGGCTCGATCCTCGCCTACGTCCTGGTCTAGAGAAGGACTCGGGGAATGCTCGCGTCGAATCCACTGATCCAGGTCACGCCTGGGCTGATGATCTGGACGATCGTCTGCTTCCTCGTGGTCCTGTTCGTGCTGAAGCGCTATGCGTTTGCGCCGATTCAGCAGATGATCGACCAGCGGCGGGCGCGCATCGAGTCGGCGATCGCCGAGGCGGACAGCGCACGTGAGGAGGCCCGCAACCTGCTCGAGGAGCACCGCAAGCTGATCGGCCAGGCCAAGACCGAGTCGGAGGAGATCCTCGCCGAGGCGCGGCGGATCGCCGAGTCGCAGCGCGAGCGTGTCCGGGCGGAGACCGAGGAGGATCGCCTGCGGCGGCTCGAGGAGACGCGCCGGCAGATCGAACAGGCGACTCATCAGGCGCTCGGTGAGATCCGCGAGGAGGTCGGCAAGCTGAGCCTGCTGGCAGCCGAGAAGATCACACGCAAGTCGCTCACGGGCGCCGACCAGAGCCGGCTGATCGACGAGGCCCTGGCCGAGATCGACTTCAGCGAGCTCGAAGGGAGCCCGTCGTAGCAATCGCGCACCGCATCTATGCCCGCGCGGTCTTCGAGGCTGCGCAGGAGTCGGGCTCGCTGGACGTCGTGCACGCAGACCTCCAGCAGCTTCGCGACGCGTTCGCCGAAGCGCCGGACCTGCAGGCGATGCTCGAGAACCCCGAGGTGGACTCGCGGGTCAAGGCCGACGTGCTCGCGCGCGTGGCTGCCGGCTCGAACGAGATCGTCGTCAACTTCCTGCGCCTGATCGCAGAGAAGGGGAGGGCCGCAGAGATCGCCGAGATCGTCGCGGAGCTCGACGCGCTGGTTGCGGCGGAGAACCGTGTGCTCGATGTAGAGCTGACGACCGCCCACGAGCTCTCGGACGAGGAGTTCGGCCGGATTCTCGGCAGGATCGAATCTGCCTCGGGCCGCAAGGTCCAGGCGGAACGGAAGGTGGACCCAGACCTGATCGGAGGCATCGTCCTCCAGGCCGGCTCGATGAGGCTCGACGCGAGTGTGCGCGGCCGGCTCCAACGTCTTCGCAACGACCTGACGCACGCATAGGAGTTAGTGACCAGATGAAGCTTCGCCCAGAAGAGATCACGTCGATCCTGAAAGAACGGATCGAGAACTTCGACACCGAGTCGAACCTCGACGAGGTGGGGGCCGTGCTGCAGGTCGGCGACGGCATCGCCCGCATCCACGGCCTGGAGAACTGCCTGGCGCTCGAGATGCTCGAGCTCGAGCACGGCGTCGTCGGCCTGGCGTTCAACCTGGAGGAAGACAACGTCGGCGCCGCTCTGTTCGGGGACTGGGACAAGGTGACCGAGGGCGAGCCGGTACGCCGCACCGGGAAGGTCGCGTCGGTGCCGGTCGGCGAGGGCCTGCTGGGCCGCGTCGTCGACCCGCTCGGGAACCCGATCGACGGGCTCGGCCCGGTCGAGTCGACCGAGACGCGCCCCGTCGAGTGGAAGGCCCCAGGCGTCATCCAGCGCCAGCCGGTGAAGGAGCCGCTCCAGACCGGGATCAAGGCGATCGACTCGATGACCAACGTGGGCCGCGGACAGCGCGAGCTGATCATCGGCGACCGCTCGACCGGCAAGACGGCGATCGCGATCGACACGATCCTGAACCAGCACGACCAGAACGTGAAGTGCTTCTACATCGCGATCGGGCAGAAGGCCTCGACCGTCGCCCAGGTCGTCGAGCGGCTTCGCGAAGCGGGGGCGATGGAATACACGACCGTCGTCGTCGCAGGGGCTGCCGAGGCAGCGCCGATCAAGTGGATGGCCCCCTTCGCCGGCTGCGCGATGGCCGAGTACTTCCTCTACAAGGGCGAGCACGCGCTGATCATCTACGACGACCTGACCAAGCAGGCCGACGCCTACCGCCAGCTCTCTCTGCTTCTGCGCAGGCCGCCGGGCCGCGAGGCGTTCCCGGGCGACGTCTTCTACCTGCACTCTCGGCTGCTCGAGCGCGCCTGCAAGCTGAGCGACGAGCTCGGCGGCGGTTCGCTGACTGCTTTGCCGATCATCGAGACGCAGGCGGGGGACATCTCGGCCTACATCCCGACGAATGTGATCTCGATCACCGACGGTCAGATCTTCCTGCAGTCCGACCTCTTCTTCTCCGGCGTCCGGCCGGCCGTCAACGTCGGCACCTCCGTGTCGCGCGTCGGCACGTCCGCGCAGACGAAGGCGATGAAGAAGGTCGCGGGCCGCCTGCGCCTCGACCTCGCGCAGTACCGCGAGCTGGAGGCGTTCGCCCAGTTCGGCTCGGAGCTCGACCAGGCAACACAAAACGCGCTGAACCGCGGCGAGAAGATGGTCGCGACGCTGAACCAGCCCCAGTACCAGCCGTGGCCGATGGAAGAGCAGGCGGTTGCGCTCTACGCGGGCGTGAACGCGTATCTCGACGACATCCCAACCGCGGACGTCGCGCGGTTCCAGGACGAGCTGCGGGAGTACCTGCGCGACGAAGGCACGATCTACAAGGCGATCCGCGAGACCGGCGACCTCACCGACGATGTCGCGGAGCGGCTGAACGGCGAGATCGACAAGCTGAAGGCCCGCTTCAGCACCTCGGACGAACAGGCCTGACCGAGTGGCGTCGACCCAGGACCTGAAGCGGCGCGTCCGCTCGATCACCAACACACGCAAGGTGACGAAGGCGATGGAGCTCGTCGCCTCCGCGCGCCTGCGCCGGTCGCAGATGCGCATCGAGGCGATGCGCCCGTACGCGGACCGGATGCTCGAGCTGATGGCCGGGGTCTCACAGGCCGCCGGCGCCGTGCGGTTGCCGCTCCTGGAACGGCGCGAGAACGTCCAGAAGGTCGCGATCGTGCCGATCTCGGCCGACCGTGGCCTCGCCGGGGGTTTCAACGCACAGGTGATCCGGCGCGCGCTCGCGCTTCAGCGCGAGGCGCAGGCCGAGGGGCAGGAGGTCGTCTGGTTCAGCACCGGCCGCAAGGCCGCGTCGACCCTTCGCTTTCGCCGGCTCAACGTGATCCAGTCGTGGACCGGGTTCAGCGAACGGCCCGAGTACCGCGACGCGCAGGTGCTGGCGCATGCCGTCTCCGAGGCGTTCGTCAGCGGCGAGGTCGACAGAGTGGTCGTCGTCTACAACGCCTTCGTCTCGGCCCTCACCCAGCGGGTGACCGTGCGCGAGCTGCTCCCCATCTCCCCAGAGCTGATCCAGCAGGCTGCCGAGGCGGAGGAGGACGTTCCCGGTCACGTCCCCGACTTCATCTACGAGCCGGAGCCCCAGGAGATCCTGGCTCGGCTCCTGCCGGTCTATGTCGAGACGGAGCTCTACCGGGCTCTGCTCGAATCGGCCGCCTCCGAGCAGGGCGCCCGTATGACTGCGATGAGGAACGCGTCGAAGGCAGCCGGGGAGCTGATCGACAGCCTGACGCTGGCCATGAACCGCGCCCGGCAGGCGGAGATCACCCAGGAGATCCTCGAGGTCGTCGCAGGCGCGGACGCCCTCTCGGGCTAATCGCGTTTCGCACTAACTTCCTGCGAATCTTGGCGTCACACCGACAAATGGCGCCTCTCTGGTCACAAGGTCCTGTAGGCTTGCGGCCCTCGTGAGCAGCACCAGCGACAAGATCGGGATCGCCGCCGGCGATGCCGTCCCGCTCGATACCGCCCCGGTCGAAGGCGAAGCGAAGGCCGTCAAGGCCCGCGGCTACTGGGAGCTCGTGTGGAGCCGGTTCAAGCGCGACCGGCTCGCCCTCCTGAGCGTCGGCTTCATCTTCTTCCTGCTCTTCGGGTCGTTCATCCTCGCGCCGATCATGACCCACATCCTCGGGCACGGCCCGAACGACATCTTCGCGGACGGCGTCGACCCGAAGTCGCTCGCGCCCGTCGGGCCGTGGACCTGGATCAGCACAGCGCCGTACCCGGGCGCCAGCGGTCACTTCGGACAGACGCTGCTGCCACTCGGCGCCGACGGCGCCCTCGGCCGCGACCTCTTCCTGCGCCTGCTCTACGGCGCCCAGACATCACTCGAGGTCGCACTGCTCGCGACGTTCGGATCCGTCGGGCTGGGTGTGCTGATGGGCCTCGCCGCCGGCTACTTCGGCGGCTGGGTCGACACCGTCGTCTCGCGCCTGATCGAGATCGTCATGGTCTTCCCGTTCCTGCTCTTCATCATCGCGATCCGCGTCGTGGCCGGGAACACGCTGAACCAGATCACGTTCGGCTTCCTGGCTCCAGGCGTGTTCACCCTGGCGCTGATCTTCTCGGTGTTCGGGTGGTTCTACCCTGCCCGCATCATCCGCGGCGTCGTCCTGTCGCTCCGCGAGAAGGAGTTCGTCGAAGCGGCACGCATGACCGGAGCCAGCGACTTCCGCATCATGCGGTCGCATCTGCTGCCACACCTGGTGGCGCCGATCATCGTCTACTCGACCCTGATCATTGCCTCGAACATCATCGCCGAGGCAGGGCTCTCGTTCCTCGGGCTCGGCATCGAACAGCCCACCGCGAGCTGGGGCAATCTCCTGGCTGCCGCTCCCGACTACTACCTCACACAGCCCTGGCTGATGGTGTGGCCGGGCCTCTTCATTCTCTTGACGACCTTCGCCTTCAACCTGCTCGGCGACGGTTTGCGCGACGCGTTCGACCCGCGCGCCCGCGTCTCTTAGAAACCCGAGCCAGAGCAGGATTCGCCCCCCGAACGACCTAACTATTCGTGCGCGGCTGCGTCGTAGTCGCAAGCTGGTGTTTCGTAACAGCCCTGTTACCATGCGGCGCCGCTCGTCAGGGGCGAGCGGGTCCGTCAGAGGAAGAGGAAGGAGTCATATGCGCAAGAAGCAGATGCTCTCCCTGTTTATGCTCGTCTTGGGAGTAGCGTTGCTCGTTGCCGCCACGACCGTGGGGGCCGCCACTTCGGCGACCCAGCGGACTGGCAAGGCGGGCGTCAGCAAGGGCGGGACCTTGAGGGTGAACGAGGCGAATGCCGACTTCGACTTCGTAGATCCGCAGCTCGCGTATCGCACCGACGACTGGGCGATGCTGTTCACGACTGCGATGCAGCTCGTGAGCTTCCCGGAGAAGGCCGGTGTTGCGGGCAGCCAGTTGTATCCTCAGGCTGCGACGGCTTTCCCGACCGTCTCCAAGGACGGGAAGACCTACACGCTTCACGATCCGCTCGGGCCTGAAGTTCAGTGACGGCTCCCCGGTCACTGCGGCCGCGTATCAGCGGTCGTGGGAGCGGATCCTGAGCCCGAAGATGGGCTCACCGCTCGGCGTCAACCTCGATCTGCAGAACACGATCGCAGGCGGTGCCGCGTTCCTCGCGGGCAAGGCCGCGCACATCTCGGGCATCAAGGCGAACGGCCAGAAGCTGTCGTTCACCCTGGTGAAGCCGAACGCGACCTTTGTCTCGATCCTCTCGATGCAGTGGTTCACTGCGGTCAAGCCGAACATGGCGTACTCGAGCCAGGGGCTGAACACGTATCCGGCCGCAGGCCCGTACTACATCAAGAGCCGTGATCCGGGCCGCAGCACGGTGCTGGCGCGCAACCCGTACTACAAGGGGAACCGCCCGGCGAACCCGGACCAGATCGTGATCACCCCCAACGTGAACATCGATCAGTCGCTGCTGCAGGTCAAGGCCGGCCAGGCCGACTTCGACCTCGGTCAGATTCCTCCGACCGCGGCGACGGACCTCGCCAACCAGTACGGCATCAACAAGGGCCGCTTCTTCGTCGGTGCCACGTCGTGCGTGGACTACATGGCGATGAACAACGCGCGTGCCCCGTTCAACAACGTGAACCTGCGGAAGGCCGTCAACTGGGCGATCGATCGTCCGGCCCAGGTTCGCCTGCTCGGCGCGTACGCCGGCACGCGGACCTCGCAGATCCTTGTCCCGGGGATCCCCGGTTACAAGAAGTTCAGCGCGTACGCGACGAAGGGTGCGAACGTTGAGCAGGCCAAGAAGGTCGGTGGCTCCGCCATCGCTTCTGCGCCGACGCTGAACGTCGTTCACACCACGAGCTCGTACTCGACGAACCGTGCCCAGGTTGCAGAGTTCAACCTGAAGCAGGTCGGGTTCAAGGTCAACGACGTCCCGACGCCGGCGACGAACTACTACCAGGTGATCCAGACCAAGGGCACCTCGTACAACTTCGTCACCAACGGCGGCTGGTGCGCCGACTACTTCGACCCGTTCGACTACCTGAACGTGCTGTTCGACGGCAGCAAGATCCAGGCCGCGAACAACAACAACTACGCGTACTTCAACAACTCGTCGTTCAACGCAGGTCTCGATCACGCTTCCTCGCTCTCCGGCTCAGCTCGCGCCGCGGCGTACCAGAAGCTCGATCAGACCCTGATGGTCAAGTACGCGCCGGTCGTGCCGTACCTGGTCGCGACGAACCGGTACTTCGTCAGTGCACGCACGAAGAACTGGATCTACAGCTCGTACTTCGGGGCGCCGTACCTCAACGCTTTGGCGGTCGGCTAACCCGTACGTAAGTAAGATGCAGCATCCGGTAAGGCTGGAGAGGCGTCCTCGGGCGCCTCTCCAGCCCCCGGCCTCTCGTCCCCAGACAGCGAGAAGAAGACGACATGACACAGTTCCTCATCCGGCGGATCTTCTGGGCCATCTTCTTGTTCTTCGTGGCCACGATCATCACGTACCTGATCTTCTGGGTGATCCCGGCCAACCCGGCCGCTCTCGCAGCAGGCAAATCCGCCACCCCGGCCGACATCGCCCGCGTCAGCCACTTCCTGCACCTCGACGAGCCGATCTGGAAGCAGTACCTCCGCTTCCTCTGGAACCTCGTCGGCCACGGCTCGCTCGGGCAGTCGTTCGTGAACCGCCAGAGCGTCGACTCGATCATCGCGCAAGGACGCGCCCGTCACCGCCTCGCTCGTGTTCGGCGGCGCCATCTTCTGGCTCACACTTTCGATCCCGATCGGGATCCTCTCGGCGCTTCGTCCGCGTTCGATCATGGATCGCTTCTCGATGACCTTCGTGCTGATCGGCATCTCGGCTCACCCGGTCTGGATCGGCCTGATCCTCTCCTACGTCTTCGGCTATCGGCTGCACCTCACCCCGATCGCCGGCTACTGCAACTTCATCCCGGGCACGATCGGCGCGCAATGCGAGGGGCCGGTCAACTGGGCCTACCACCTGATCTTGCCCTGGATCACGTTCATGATCCTCTTCGCTGCGCTCTACGTGCGCCTGATCCGAGCGAACGTGATGGAGACGATGTCCGAGGACTACGTGCGGACCGCGCGCGCCAAGGGCGCGTCGCAGAGCCGCGTGATGGTGCAGCACGTGCTGCGGAACAGCATGCTTCCGGTCGTGACGATCCTCGGCATGGATCTCGGCCTGGCGCTCGGCGGCGCGATCTTCACGGAGAGCATCTTCAACCTGCCGGGCCTCGGCCACGAGGTGATCAACGCCTACCAGTTCAACGACCTGCCGATGATCACCGGCATCGTCGTCTTCTCGACCATCTGCGTGATCATCTTCAACTTCATCGTCGATGTGAGCTACGGCTTCCTCGACCCGAGAGTCCGACCGCACTGATGCCCGCTGCACTCGAGGTCAACGACCTCGTAACGCGCTTCCGCACCGACGACGGCGTCGTGAAGGCCGTCAGCGGCGTCAGCTTCTCGGTCGACGAGGGCAAGACGCTGGGCGTCGTCGGCGAGTCCGGCTCCGGGAAGAGCGTCACGTTCCTCACGGTCATGGGACTCGTCGACCCGAAGCAAGCCGACGTGAGCGGCTCCGTGCTGCTCCACGGCGAGGAGATGCTCGGGGCATCGCAGAGCAGGATGCGCGAGATCCGCGGCGTGAAGATCGGCATGATCTTCCAGGACCCGATGACCTCGCTGAACCCGGTCAAGACGATCGGCTGGCAGCTCGAGGAGGCGGTGCTGATCCATCAGGACGTCTCGAAGAAGGAGGCGCGCAAGCGCGCGATCGAGGTCCTGAAGCAGGTCGAGATCCCGCACGCCGAACGACGGGTCGACGGCTACCCACATCAGTTCTCCGGCGGCATGCGCCAGCGCGTGATGATCGCGATGGCGCTGATCAACAACCCCGAGATCCTGATCGCGGACGAGCCGACCACCGCGCTCGACGTGACGACCCAGGCGCAGATCCTGCGCCTGATGGAGCGCCTCCAGGAGGAGTTCCGGATGGCGATCGTGATGATCACCCACGATCTCGGCGTCGTCGCCGAGCTCGCGGACGACGTGATCGTCATGTACGGGGGCCGCGTCGTCGAGCAGGCGAAGGTCGACGACCTCTTCGCCAAGCCGGAGATGCCGTACACCTGGGGACTACTCGGCTCGCTGCCTCGCCTCAACTCGTCCGGCGGCCGGCTCGAGCAGATCCCCGGACAGCCGCCGTCGCTCCTCCATCCGCCGTCCGGATGCCCGTTCAACCCGCGCTGCGAGTACGTGATGAGCATCTGCAGCGAGCAGCTGCCGGAGCTGACCCCGTCACCCGTCGGTGACGACCACCGGTTCCGCTGTCACCTCGACGACGAGGCCCGCGCGCGGATCTGGACGACCAAGCACGCCGCGATGGTCGCCGAGGACGCCGCGTGAGAGCGCAGCAGGGGCTGTACGGATGAGCGAACTGCTCGTCGTCGAGAATCTCGAGAAGCACTTTCCGGTCACGCAGGGCCTCGTGTTCCAGCGCCAGGTCGGAGCGGTCAAGGCCGTCGACGGCGTCAGCTTCTCGGTCAACGCCGGTGAGACGATCGGTGTGGTCGGTGAGTCGGGCTGCGGCAAGTCGACGATGGCCCGCTGCGTCGCGCGGCTCCTCCAGCCGACCGGCGGGAAGATCATCTTCGACGGACAGGACATCACGCACCTCGACCGCAGCGCGATGCGCCCGATTCGCCGCGAGATGATGATGGTGTTCCAGGATCCGTACGCATCGTTGAACCCCCGTAAGCGAGTCGGGGCGATCGTCGGCGAACCGCTCGAGGTGCACGGCATCGGCACCGAGACCGAGCGGAAGCGCCGCGTGCAGGAGCTCCTGGAGATCGTCGGCCTGAACTCCGAGCACTACAACCGCTTTCCCCACGAGTTCTCGGGTGGGCAGCGCCAGCGCATCGGCATTGCGCGGGCACTTGCGATCAACCCGAAGCTGATCATCTGCGACGAGCCGGTCTCGGCTCTCGATGTGTCGGTGCAGGCGCAGATCCTGAACCTGCTCAAGGACCTCCAGAAGGACTTCGGGCTCACGTACATCTTCATCGCGCACGACCTCAACGTCGTCCGCCACGTCTCCGAGCGCGTCATGGTCATGTATCTCGGCAAGGCTGTCGAGATCGGCTCCCGTGACCAGCTCTACCGCGAGCCCAAGCATCCCTACTCAGGTGCGCTGCTCTCCGCCGTGCCGATCGCCGATCCGGAGCTCGGCCGGTCTCGCAAGCCCATCGTGCTCCAGGGCGATGTTCCGAGCCCGCTCAATCCGCCGAAGGCCTGCCCGTTCCATCCACGCTGCCCGAGGTTCGTCCAGGGAAAGTGCGACGTCGACACGCCGCCGCTCGAATCGGTCAGCGCGGATCCCACCCATCTTTCCGCCTGTCACTTCCCGCTCGAGCACTGGCCGATGACCGAGGAAGAGATGCGGAGCCCGCAAGGCGCACCTGTCGGCGCCGCCGACTAGCACCCGGCCGGCTGTGCTGCTGCACGCTGCACGGCGAGTCGCGATCGTGCTCGGCGCGATCACCGGCGTGACCGTCGCCGCATCGCTCCTGATCGGCCTTGTTGCGGGGAGCAGCGTCGCCCGCTCGGTCTCCGTCGGGTTCTACGTGGCCGGTGTCGCCCTGCTCGTCGGCTGCTTCGTCGTGGGTGCCCGTGGGCCACTTCGCGGCGTCAACCGCTCGGGTGAGACGGTGCCGGTCTTCGGCGCCCGCAGGGTTCGCCGCGCCACAGGCGATGAGCGCACCGACTCGACGAAGACCGCAATCTTCCTCTTCGCACTCGGTCTGGTGCTGATCACCGTGGCCGCGGTGATCGATCCTCGGCATCAGGCGTTCTAGAGTATTTCACCTTGTTAACTAACTCCTGCGGCCCGGCGGCGTCGAACCGGGTGTGACACCTGCACGTTGTGAACGTTCTCGCCAGGCGATCTCGCTTCGGCTGGACGGCATGCTTTCCGCCTTCGAGTCGGCCCTCCTGGACCGGCACCTCGGCGACTGCCCGTCCTGCCAGTCGTTCGCGATCGACGCGGACGAGCAGACCCGCCTGTTGCGCAGCGCCCTGCTGGTGCAGCCGACCCGGCCGGTCCGGGTCTCCACGACGCCGGCTCGGGGCGTGCCCCGCCGCGCCGCAGGTGTGCTCAGTGCGTGCCTCGTCGTTGCGGCGGCGGCAGCCGTCTTCGTCTGGCCGGGTGCCCGCACCGGGAACTCGGGCCGGGCGGTGGGCTCCGGACGGGTCGGGGCGCCGGTCATGGTCGTCTCCCCGGCTCAGCCGTCGGCGGCCAATACGAGCGTCGAGGTACCGCGCCTGCACATGCGGCCGGCCTCGATCGCCGACGGCCCCGTGCACGGCTACTTCAGCACCCCGGTCTAGAACCTTCTCGCCGCGCGGGCTCTGAGAATCTGATTCGGCGCTAACTCGGCGTCGAACCAGATTCACGAGTCTCGAATCGAGACCGGCAACTCGGGAATCTGGTTCGCTTACGCGAATCAGATTCCAGCAATCGGACGGCGGCCCGGCTCGGCTTAACCGACGGCCTGGGGCACCGGAGGCTTCCAGTGCGGCTGCCAGTAGTTGACGAGCCAACGGCCGGTCGGCTTGCCGTCCTGGCGCTTGAGGCCGAGGAAGAACAGCAGGTGCGGGCGCTGATCCTGTCCGCGCCTGGCGACGAGGTCGACTTCGAGCAGGGCCGAGGTCTTGAAGCTGTAGTCGACCTGGAAGGCGGCGGTGTCGGCGTTTCGCGCCGGGTACGTGATCACCGGGATGACGCCGGTGTCCCACTGTTTCCGCGTCAGCGTGCCCTTGAGATCCGGGTGGACGATCGTGTAGGCGGCATCGAGGTTGCGCCGCTCGACGGCGGTCTTGATGAACTGCCGGGCGAGCGTCACCTCTTCCTTCGACAACGGCACCTTCTTGTCGGGGTGGTAGAGCTGCGCCGGCTTGTTCGAGAACGTGTCGGTGAAGGCGTTCGAAGTGCCTCGGAACGCAACGAGCGCAAGGAACAGACCCGCCGCCGACGAGCAGCACGACTACGCTCACGATGAAAAAGGCCCGCTGCTTGCGCGGTGAATTGAAGAAACCTGTGGGAATGTCGCTGGGGGACGCCATAGCCCTTAAGACCAAGGTACCAACGGAAAGTTAGCCCCTCGCCATGTTGCTTTCACGTTAATTCGGGCCTGGGCGGTAACTCGAAGGCAGGGGCGGCAGCTCGGTCTTCGAGCTCGCGCGCACCATGCGCTTCCAGCGTCGGGCGCGCACGAGCGCGATCACGCCGAACGAGAGCGGAATGAGCAGGATCAGCGCGAGAATCCCGACCACCGGCAGGATGCCGACCTTGATCGTCGACTTGCCGTTCGGGGTCTGCGAGCTGGGGGGCGGGGCGACGAAGTCCGCCGGGCCGACCTCGTGGGTCTTCTTGGTGACCGGGTTCATGATCGCGATCGTGTAGATGCGGTTGACGAGCCACTGGTTGCCTTGCTTGATCACCTGCCCCGAGAACACATAGGAGCCGAGGTGGGACGCGGGCTGCGCGTGGACGAGGAGGTTGAAGACGACGTAACGCGGGCCGACGTCGATCGTCCGCCAGGTATGGAAGGTCTTCTCGAGCACGGGGTAGTAGGGGATCGGCGAGTTACCGGCCTTCCAGGCGGCGAGCGTGGAGCCGGATTTGAGCTCAGGGCCGGCAAGCGCCCAGGCGGTGGCGGGCGATTTCCGCGCCACGCCCGCGGGCACGAACCGATCGAGGGTGCGGTCGATCGCCCGACGGTCGGCCTTCGAGACGTGCAGCGGCGTGACCACCGCGAGCTGTGCCGGCCCTTCCTTCCCGGTCACCTTCGGGCTCGGAGCATGGCGGCTCGGGATCAGGACGGCGATCAGGACGACGGTTACGACGACGGCACCCAGGAGCGTCCCGCGGAACAGACGCCGCCTTGCCCGCGCAGACTGCGGAATCCGGGGCATCACTCGAATCTAGCAGCCCCACATTTGCGTATTGGTGGGGGATGGACGAGCTAATGTGTGGGTTGTGACGTTCTTCGTCCGAGTGCTCGGGGCGGTCGTCGTGGCGGGTGTGCTGGCCGTGTCGTCGTCCGCGGCTCCGAACAGCTTGCGGATGGTGGTGTTCGTGGCGAACCACGGGCAGGGCACCGTGACGAGCACGCCGCGCGGCATCCATTGCCCGGGCGTCTGCCGAGCGATCTTCCCGGAGCACTCCCGCGTCGAGCTCCACTCGACCCCGGCGAAGGGGTGGACGTTCGGGCACTTCGAAGGGTCGTGCCACAGCCGGACCCGCTCGTGCGGCATCCTCCTCGTCAGCACGCACGATTGCATCGGGGGCGCCTGTCCGATCGGCGCATTCGGAGTTCGGGCGTACTTCGTGCGACCCCCGGCGTCGAGTTGAGAGGAGGCCCGGAGTGCTCCCCAACCCTGTGAGCTCATACGTCTGAGCGCTCGACCATGCCGACCGTGTGTCGGCGGGCCTGAGACGAGCAGAGCTTCGTTGGCACTTCGCTCCGGAGGAGCGTTCCGCTAGGCTGCGCCTGCCCAGGCTGCTGGCGCGCGTCCGTCGCGCCCAGCGCGGGCCGGAACTCGCACCCTCACCCGTCCAGGAGCATTAGACGTGTCCACGAATGGCGACTCGAATACCGGCAAGCTGCTCGAGATCAAGGGCGTCGTCGTCGACGCCGTGTTCCCCGGCAAGCTGCCCGAGATCTATTCGGCGCTGCGCATTCCGCGGCCCGACGGCACCGATCTGATCGCAGAGGTACAGCAGCATCTCGGCGACGACCGCGTGCGCGCCGTCGCGATGGACGCGACCGACGGCATCGCCCGCGGCACCGACGTGTTCGACACCGGCGGGCCGATCTCGGTGCCGGTCGGTGACGTGACGCTCGGTCGTGTCTGGAACGTCCTCGGCGAGCCCGTGGACGACAAGCCGGCGCCGAAGGATGCTGAGCGCTGGTCGATCCACCGCGACCCACCGGCGTTCGCCGACCTGACGCCGAAGGTCGAGATCTTCGAGACGGGCATCAAGGTGATCGATCTGATCGCGCCGTACGTTCGCGGTGGCAAGATCGGCCTCTTCGGCGGCGCCGGAGTGGGCAAGACGGTGCTGATCCAGGAACTGATCCACAACATCGCGCGTCAGCACGCCGGCGTGTCGGTGTTCTCCGGGGTCGGCGAGCGCACCCGCGAGGGCAACGACCTGCTGCTCGAGATGGAGGAGTCGGGCGTGCTCGACAAGGTCGCCCTCTGCTACGGCCAGATGAACGAGCCGCCCGGCGCACGCCTCCGTGTCGGCCTCTCCGGCCTGACGATGGCGGAGTACTTCCGCGACCAGGGCCAGGACGTGCTGCTCTTCATCGACAACATCTTCCGCTTCGTCCAGGCGGGCTCCGAGGTCTCCGCCCTGCTCGGCCGCATGCCGAGCGCCGTCGGGTACCAACCGACGCTCGCGACCGAGATGGGTCAGCTCCAGGAGCGGATCACCTCGACGACGAAGGGCGCCGTCACCTCGGTGCAGGCGATCTACGTTCCCGCCGACGACCTGACGGATCCGGCTCCCGCGCAGACGTTTGCGCACCTCGACGCGACGACCACGCTCTCGCGCGCGATCGTCGAGCAGGGGATCTATCCCGCCGTCGATCCGCTGGACTCGACTTCCCGCGCGCTGCAGCCGGGGATCGTCTCGGACGAGCACTACTCGACCGCGACGCGCGTGCAGGAGGTGCTGCAGCGCTACAAGGATCTGCAGGACATCATCGCCATCCTCGGGATCGAGGAGCTCTCCGACGAGGACCGCCTGACGGTGCAGCGCGCCCGCAAGATTCAGCGCTTCCTCTCCCAGCCGAACTTCGTCGCCGAGCAGTTCACCGGCACGCCCGGCCAGTACGTCAAGCTGGAGGACACGATCCGCGGGTTCCAGGAGATCCTGGCCGGCCAGCACGACGACCTGCCCGAGCAGGCGTTCTACATGGTCGGCCCGATCGAGGGCGCGGTCGAACGGGCGCAGCAGATGTCCGGCGCAGCCGCCTGAGCGGATGGCCGATCGCCGCGAGTTCTCCGTTTCGCTCGTCACGCCCGACGGGCCGGCCTTCGAGGGCGACGCGCAGATGCTCATCGTTCCGGGAGCTGCGGGCGAGATCGGCGTGCTGGCCCGCCACGCGCCGCTGATCGCGACGCTCAAGGCGGGGTCGACCCGTGTGCACGTGAGCGACAGCGAGGTGCTCGAGTTCGCGACCGGCCCAGGGTTCTTCCAGGTCCTGCAGGACCGGGCGATCGCTCTCGTCGACGATGCCGTCGAGGCGTCGGTGATCGACGACGCACGTGCCCGGAAACAGCTCGAAGAGGCGCAGGCCGAGCTCGAAGCGATCGACCGCGGCGACTCGACCGCCGACCGCTGGCAGATCGAGCAGCGCCTCCGTCACGCCGAGAACCAGCTCGCGGTCGCCGGACGCTCCTGACGCCGGTGGCCGGCACCTTGGTGTCAGACACCGTTCGCTAGGATTCAAGCCCCGGAAAGCTTTGACAAGCAGCTTGGCGACCGGGTCACCAAACGCCTAAAGAGCTCTATGACCGATCGCAACGTCGCCCACGAGATCCGACGCCTCGCCGAGGAGCGAATCCTCGTGCTCGACGGCGCGTGGGGCGTGCTGCTCCAGAACCGTGGGCTCAACGAGTCCGACTTCCGCGGCGAGCGGTTTGCGGATCACCCACGTGACCTGCTCAACGACCCGGATCTGCTGAATCTGACGCGTCCCGAGATCGTGCGCTCCGTGCACGACGCGTACTTCGCCGCGGGCGCCGACATCACGACGACGAACACCTTCACGGCGACCTCGATCGGGCAGGCCGACTACGGGCTCGAAGACGCGGTCTACGACCTCAACGTCGCGGGCGCGAGCATCGCCCGCGAAGCCGCAGGCCCCGACCGCTTCGTCGCCGGTTCGGTCGGGCCGCTGAACATCACCCTCTCCCTGAGCCCGCGGGTCGACGATCCCGGCTACCGGACGCACACGTTCGAGCAGGTCGTCGAGACGTACGCCGAGCAGATTCGCGGGCTCGCCGACGGCGGTGTCGACCTGCTGCTGATCGAGACGATCTTCGACACGCTCAACGCCAAGGCAGCGCTGGTCGCAGCGCGCGAGGTCGCCCCTCAGTTGCCGCTCTGGATCAGCGTCACGATCGTCGACCTGTCGGGAAGGACGCTGAGCGGCCAGACGATCGACGGATTCTGGACGTCGGTCGAGCACGCGGAGCCGTTGATCGTCGGGGTCAACTGCGCGCTCGGGGCCCGTGAGATGCGGCCGTATGTCGCCGAGCTCTCCGGGATCGCGTCCTGCCTGACGTCTGCGCACCCGAACGCCGGGCTGCCGAACGCCTTCGGCGGCTATGACGAGACCCCGGACGTCACCTCTGCGCTGCTGCACGAGTTCGCGCGCGACGGCTTCCTCAACATCGCAGGATCCTGTTGTGGTTCCACGCCCGAGCACACCAAGGCGATCGCGGCCGCAGTCCGCGGTCTCGAGCCGCGCTCGATTCCCCGGCCGCGCCGCGCGCCGCGCTTCAGTGGACTGGAGCCGTTCGAGATCGGCGAAGACACGGGCTTCGTGCTCATCGGCGAGCGCACGAACGTCACGGGCTCCGCGCGCTTTCGCCGCCTGATCGAGGCCGACGATTTCAACGCGGCGGTCGACGTCGCGCTCGAACAGGTTCGCGGTGGCGCAAACCTGATCGACGTCAACATGGACGCGGACCTGCTCGAAGGCGAGCAGGCGATGCGCACCTTCCTGAACGTGATCGCCACCGAGCCGGAGGTCGCGCGTCTGCCGGTGATGATCGACAGCTCGAAGTGGACGGTGCTCGAGGCGGGCCTCCAGTGCCTCCAGGGGAAGGGGATCGTCAACTCGATCTCGCTCAAGGAGGGTGAGGAGGAGTTCCTGCACCACGCCCGCCGCATCCGTGACTACGGGGCGGGGGTCGTCGTGATGGCGTTCGACGAGGAGGGGCAGGCGACGGAGGTCGAGCGGCGCGTCGCAATCTGCGGTCGTGCCTACGACCTGCTCGTCGACGAGGTCGGCTTCCGGCCCGAGGACATCGTGTTCGACCCGAACGTGCTCGCCGTCGCAACCGGCATCGAGGAGCACGACGACTATGCGCGCGCGTTTCTCGCCTGCCTGCCGAGGATCAAGGAACGCTGCCCCGGTGTGCGCACCTCGGGCGGCATCTCGAACCTCAGCTTCTCCTTCCGCGGGAACGACGTCGTCCGCGAAGCGATGCACGCGGCGTTTCTCTATCACGCGATCGGAGCCGGCCTCGACATGGGCATCGTCAATGCCGGGCAGCTCGCGGTCTACGAGGACATCGAGCCGGAGCTCAAGGAACGTGTCGAGGACGTGCTCTTCAACCGCAGGCCGGACGCCACAGAACGGCTCGTCGAGATCGCCGACCGGTTCCGCGGCGAGGGAACGAAACGGGAGCTCGACCTGCGCTGGCGCGAAGGCCCGGTGGGCAAGCGGCTCGAGCATGCGCTCGTGCACGGGATCGTCGACTTCATCGAGGACGACACCGAGGAGGCCCGCCAGACCGCCAAGCGGCCGTTGGACGTGATCGAAGGGCCGTTGATGGACGGCATGCGGGTCGTCGGCGACCTCTTCGGGTCCGGACGGATGTTCCTGCCCCAGGTCGTCAAATCCGCGCGCGTGATGAAACGAGCGGTGGCGTACCTCCAGCCGTACATGGAGGACGAGAAGGACGGCACGCATGGAGCGCAGGGCAAGGTGCTGCTCGCGACTGTCAAAGGCGACGTCCACGACATCGGCAAGAACATCGTGGGCGTCGTGCTCGGCTGCAACGACTACGACGTGATCGACCTCGGCGTGATGGTGCCGCCGGAAAAGATCCTCGACACCGCCGAGGCGGAGCACGTCGACATCATCGGGCTCTCGGGGTTGATCACGCCGTCACTCGACCAGATGGTCGACGTGGCGCGAGAGATGGACCGTCGCCGGCTCGAGCTGCCGCTGATGATCGGCGGCGCGACGACCTCTCGTCAGCACACCGCGGTGAAGATCGCGCCGGAGTACGAGAACGAGACGGTGCACGTGCTCGATGCGAGCCGCGTCGTCGATGTCGTCGCTGCACTGATCGACCCGAAGCGCCGGACGGCGCTCGACACGGAGAACCGGGAGCTGCAGGAGCGGCTCCGCATCCAGCACGCCGAGAAGGTTCGCAAACCGCTTCTGCCGCTCACGCAGGCGCGCGCGAACCGCGTCAAGGCGGCGTACGCCGAACCACCGCGTCCCGCCGTTCATCGGCACCCGCACGGTCGAGCCGCCGCTGGCCGACCTCGTTCCCTTCATCGACTGGCAGTTCTTCTTCCACGCCTGGGAGCTGAAGGGCAAGTTCCCGGCGATCCTCGAGAACCCGGCGGCGCGGGAGCTCTACGACGACGCCCAGGCGCTCCTGCGCGAGATCCTGCAGGGCGCGTCGCTGCGGGCCGTGGGCATCTACGGCCTATGGCCCGCGCACGCGGAGGGAGACGACGTCGTGATCGACGGGACGCGCTTCTCGTTCCTGCGGCAGCAGGCAGACCACGGCGATGAGCGGCCGAACCGTTGTCTTGCCGACTACGTTGCGCCCGCGAACGATTTCATGGGTGCGTTCGCCGTCGGGATTCACGGCGCAGGCGAGCTGTCGGCGCGGTACGAGGCGGCACACGACGACTACTCGTCGATCGCCGTCAAGGCGCTCGCCGATCGCCTCGCCGAGGCGTTCGCCGAGTTCTTGCACCAGCGCGCGCGGCGAGAGTGGTACGCGCCCGACGAGCACCTGTCGGACGAGGATCTGCTGAAGGAGAACTTCCGCGGCATCCGCCCGGCGTTCGGGTACCCCGCGTGCCCCGACCACAGCGAGAAGGGCAAGCTGTTCGAGTTGCTCGGCGCGGAGCAGGTGGGGCTGGCGCTCACCGAGACCTTCGCCATGCAGCCGGCGGCGGCGGTCAGCGGCGTGTATTTCCATCACCCGCAGTCGCGGTATTTCGCCGTCGGGCGGATCGGGCTCGACCAGGTCGAGGACTATGCCGCGCGCCGAGGCATCGCGGTTTCCGAGGCCCAGCGCTGGCTCGGCCCGAGCCTGGGTTAACCCTCCGGCGACTCGGCTATCCTGACCCGGCAGGCGCCCTCGAGGGCGCCGCACACGTTTTCATGCGGACGACATTGAAGAGAGGCGTCGGCAGAGCCGCCAGCGCAAACGGCAACGGCCATGCTGTCTTTCCACCCGGGACGGTCAGCGCTGTCACCCGCTATCGCCAGCCGCCGCCCCCGGGACGAACCGGCCTCGGGATCCTCCGCCGGATCCTCGTCGGGACGTTGGTCGTGGTCTCGTCCTTCGTGATCGCGGTTGCCGGCGGCTCGTACCTCTACTTCCACCAGTCCGTCGCGAGCGTTCGCGCGCACACGCCGGACGTGGTCCGCGCCGCGCGGAGCCTGGACATCCCCGTCGCTCACCACGCCGCGATCGCGCTCGTGATCGGCTACGACCATCGCGCGGGCGTCGAGTCGAACCGACCGTCGCTGTCCGACACCCTGATGCTGATCCGCGCCGACCCGCAGACGAAGACCATCTCGCTCCTCTCCTTCCCGCGCGACCTCGACGTGCCGATCTATTGCGGCTCGTCCAAGTCGGACTCCGTCGGCCACGTCGTCACCACCGACCGCATCAACTCGGCGTACTCGCGCTGCGGCTCGAAGGGCACAGTGCTGACGATCAAGCACCTCACTTCGCTCCCGATCAATTACCTGATCACCGTCAACTTCCACGGCTTCAAGGAAGTGGTCGACAAGCTGCACGGAGTGTGGATGGACGTCGACCGGCGCTACTACAACAAAAACACCGGCTCGTACTACGACAACTACGCCAACATCAACCTCCAGCCGGGCTATCAACGCCTGACCGGCCAGCAGGCGCTCGACTTCGTGCGCTTCCGCCACACGGACTCCGACCTCTACCGCCTCGCACGCCAGCAGGAATTCGTCCGCGCGTTCAAGGATCAGGTCGCGCACAACTTCTCCTTCACGTCGCTGCCCAGCCTCGTCAACACGATCACGCACAACATCGAGGTCGGCGAGGGCGGCCACGCGCTGCAGGGCGACCAGGTGATCTCGTATGCGCTCTTCGCCCAGTCGCTGCCGGCCGGTCATCTCTTCCAGCAGAAGATCGAGAACGTGCAATGTGGCCTCGGCTGCTCCGCATCGTCGAGCGACATCCAGGCGGCCGTCGACCAGTTCGCGAACCCCGACGTCACCTCGTCGAAGGCGGCGAATGCCGCCGCGCTCGGCAGGAAGCTGAAGCAGAAGTCGCCGCCGCCGTCGTCGGTCACGGTCACCGTGCTGAACGGCAGCGGCGTGCAGGGCGCGGCGGCGAACACCTCCTACGTGCTCGCCACGCGCGGTTACGTGACCCAGACGCCGCCGAACGGCCTCACCGCAAATGGACCTGCGAGGTTCCACTCGGTCATCTACTACGACCCGGCGCAGAAGAAGTCGAAGCTCGCGGCGACGGCGCTGCAGAACCTGATGCAGCCGGCCGACATCGCCAAGCTGCCCCGGCGCACCGGCCTGCTCGCACGCGACCCGGGGTCCATGCTGCTCGTCGTGCTCGGCAGCGCGTTCCACGGCTCGATCGCGCCGGCCCCCCAGGCGCACGTGCCGACGCACCAGCCCGCGTTCGTGCGCTACGACTCTGCGCCCGCGACCGACCTGCTGAGACCGCTTGCGCACAAGGTGAAGTTCCCGTTGATGGTGCCGACGGTGCTCGAACGCAACTCGTACCCGGACACGCTGCCGGGCGACAAGCCGGTGCGCCAGTACTGGATCGACCGCCGGGGCGGCCATCGCGCCGTGCGGCTCGTGTTCCACAACGGCAACACGTACTGGGGCGTCGAGGAGACCGACTGGGACGGCGCTCCCGCGCTCGGCGACAAGAGCTTCCGCCACGACCTCGGCGGGCGCGAGTTCGATCTCTACTACTCGGGCTCGCACCTGCACATGGTCGTGCTGCATGCGCACGGGGCGACGTACTGGGTCGTCAACACGCTGCTGGACGACCTGTCCAACGAGACCATGCTGGCGATCGCCAAGGGCCTCAAACCCCTAACACCCGGGAAGTAGACTGCCGCCCCGATGAGCAAAGTAGGCATCTTCGGCGCCGGCTGGGTCGGGCTCGTCACGGGTGCCTGCTTCGCCGACCTGGGTCACGACGTCATCATCCGCGACGTCGTCCCCGAGAAGATCGACGCCCTCAGGCTCGGCCAGGTGCCGTTTCACGAAGAGGACGTCCCGGAGCTCCTCGAGCGCAATGCGGGCCGACTGGCCTACACGCTCGACGTCGCCGACCTCGCCGACTGCGAGTTTCTCTTCGTGTGCGTCGACACCCCACCGACGTACTCCGGCGACGCCGACCTGTCCCGGGTCTGGACCGTCGTCGACGAGCTGCCCGAGCTCCAAGGGCGGCCGATCCTGGTGATGAAGTCGACCGTGCCGGTCGGTACCGGCGAGAAGATCCGTGCAGGCCTCGACCAGCGCGGTCTCGGCCACGTCGGCTACGCCTCGAACCCGGAGTTCCTCGCGGAGGGCCATGCCGTGCGCGACTTCATGGCGCCCGACCGCGTCGTGATCGGCGCTTTCGAACTCGGAGGACGGCGAGGCCGTCGCAGTTCTCTACTCGGCGATCGACGCGCCGATCGTGCAGAGCGACGTGAACTCCGCCGAGATGATCAAGCTCGCGGCGAACGCATTTCTGATGACCCGAATCTCGTTCATCAACGAGATCGCCAATGTGTGCGAGGCGACCGGCGCCGATGTGGTCAAGGTCGCGGAGGGCGTCGGGCTCGACCGCAGGCTCGGTCCGCACTTCCTGCGCGCGGGCATCGGCTATGGAGGCTCCTGCTTCCCGAAGGACTCCCTGGCGCTGAAGCAGCTCGCCTCCAACTCGGGCTACCACTTCCAGCTGCTCTCGGCCGTGATCGAGGTCAACGAGCTGCAGAAACGCCGCGTGATCGGCAAGCTGAAACGACACCTCGGATCGCTGCGTGGCAAGCAGGTCGCACTCCTCGGCTTGGCGTTCAAACCGGAGACGGACGACATGCGCGAGGCTCCCTCGATCGTCCTTGCTTCACGGCTCCTCGCCGAGGGCGCCGAGGTCCGCGCCTGGGATCCCGTCGCCGACGGCACGAAGCTTCCGAAGGGCGTCGACGTGGTCTCGAGCGTCGCCGCCGCGGTGGAGGGCGCGGACGCAGCGGTGATCGTGACGGAGTGGGAGGAGCTCAAGGGCCTGGCCACGAGCGAGACCCGCGCCGCGATGGCGAATCCGCTGATCATCGACGGGCGGAACCTGCTCGACCCGGAGGAGACGCGCCTCGCAGGCTTCGCGTACGAGGGCATCGGCCGGCCGACGTCGCTCACCGACGTCCTACCGCAGACGCGCGAACCGCAGACCGCCCAGGAGGCCTGACCTCCCGTGGAGGCGATCATCCTCGCCGGCGGCAAAGCCGAGCGGCTCGGTGACGCTGCGGGTGGACGGCCGAAAGCACTCGTCGAGATCGCCCGCAAGCCTTTGGCCGCCTATCAGGTCGGTCGCCTGGCGAAGGCCGGCGTGACGCGAGTGATCTTCGCGTGCGCCGCGGGCCAGGGCTCGCTGTTTCTCTCCGAGCTCTCGGGCCTCGGCCCCGAGATCGTCACCGCGGAGGAGCCGGAGCGGCTCGGTCGGGGCGGTGCGATCAAGTTCGCCGCGACGTTCCGTGTCGAGCAGGGCGACGTCTTCGCGCTGAACGGCGACGAGCTGGTCGATGTCGACTTCGCCGGCCTGCGGGCAGCGCACGAAGCCGGCGGCGCGCTGGCCACGATCGCCGTGGCCCAGCCCAGGTCGCAGTTCGGTCTCGTCGATGTCGGCGACGACGACGTCGTCCACGGGTTCCGGGAGGGCGGCCACGTGCTCGTTCTGGGTCAACTGCGGCAACTACGTCCTCTCGGAGGAGGCGATCGAGCGGTTCCCGGATCAGGGCGACCATGAGTCGTCGACGTTCCCCGAGCTCGCGGCCGAGGGCCGGTTGCGGGCGTACCGCCACACGGGGCTCTGGCTGACCGTGAACACGCCCAAGGAGCTGCGAACCGCCTCGGAGCACGTCGAGTCGCATCCGGAGTGGCTGGCGTGACAGGAGCCTGTGTGTCATGACAGGATCGGATTCGATGGGCGTGGACTCGCCGAATGTCAACACGCTGGACCGGTGGGCCTTCCAGGTGACGAAGGTCGAGAAGCCGTGGGGTCACGAGTTGATCTGGGCGCTGACCGGCGACTACTGCGGCAAGCTGCTGTTCGTGAAGGCAGGGCATTCCCTCTCCCTGCAGTTCCATCGCGTGAAGGACGAGTCGTGGCTCGTTCAGTCCGGCCGCGCGAAGCTCGAGCTCGGCGAGGTGGGCGAGACGGTCCTGAAGCAGGAGGTGATCGGCGCTGGGGCGGCGTTCCACTATGCGCCCGGCACCGTGCACCGCGTCACGGCGCTCGAGGACACCACGATCCTGGAGGTCTCCACGCCGCAGCTCGACGATGTGGTGCGGCTCGAGGACGCCTACGGCCGCGAAGGCACCTCGGCACCCTAGCCAACCTTCACACGGTTCTGGTAAGGTTGGCCGCGTGCAGGAACCGCTGACCGTCGGAGCTGCCGCCCGCGAGACGGGCTGGTCGGCACGGATGCTCCGTTACCTGGAGGAGAACGGCCTTGTCGCCCCGCACCGGACCGCCTCGGGCTATCGGCTGTACGGGCTCTCCGAGGTGAACCGCCTGCGCAGCCTCCGCGACCTCCGCCGCAGGTTCGGCCTCGAGCTCGCAGAGCTCGCGTTCGCACGGCGGCTGAGGCGCGACCCGGAGCTTCGCACCGCGGTCGACGCCTTCCTTGCAGCCGGGGAGGACGCAGGTTCCTGGGTCGAATGGGAACAGCGCAAGCACGAGCGGCTCCTCGTGGCCTGATCGAAAGCCCGGACTACACTCCCCGCGACTCAAACCAGGAAGGATCCATGGCAACCACCAAGCGACACGACGTCAAAGATCTGTCACTTGCGCCGGAGGGCGTTCGGCGCATCATGTGGGCGGACCGGCAGATGCCGGTGCTGCAGGCGATTCGCGAACGGTTCGAGCGCGAGCAGCCCCTCGCCGGCTACCGCATCGCCGCGTGCCTGCACGTGACGTCCGAGACCGCAAACCTGATGCGCACGCTCAAGGCGGGCGGCGCGGATGTCGTGCTGTGCGCTTCGAATCCGCTCTCGACCCAGGACGACGTCGCGGCAGCGCTCGTCGACGAGTTCGACATCGCGGTGTTCGCGATCAAGGGTGAGGACAACGAGACGTACTACTCGCACATCGAGGCTGCGGTCGATCACAAGCCGCAGCTGACGATGGACGATGGGGCCGACGTGATCGGAGTCCTCCACAGCGCCCGGCGCGAGCAGCTCGGCGACATCATCGCCGGCATGGAGGAGACGACCACCGGGGTGATCCGCCTGAAGGCGATGGAAGCTGACGGCGCGCTTGCCTTCCCGGTGATCGCGGTCAACGACGCCCGCACGAAGCACTTCTTCGACAACCGCTACGGCACGGGCCAGTCGACGATCGACGGGATCATCCGCGCCACCAATGTTCTCCTCGCGGGCAAGCGCTTCGTCGTCGCCGGCTACGGCTGGGTCGGACGCGGAGTCGCGATGCGCGCGAAGGGTCTCGGCTCCCACGTGATCGTGACCGAGGTCGACCCGATGCGCGCGCTCGAGGCGCTGATGGACGGCTTCGAGGTCATGACGATGGCGGAGGCAGCGAAGATCGGCGATGTGTTCTGCACGGCGACCGGAGACAAGCACGTCGTTGCGCGCGAACACCTCGAGGTGATGAAGGACGGAGCGATCATCTGCAATACCGGGCACTTCAACGTCGAGATCGATATCCCGGCGCTCCGCTCGCTCGCAGTTGCGACGCGTGAGGCACGGAACTTCGTCGAGGAGTTCCAGATGGCGGACGGCCGGCTGCTCTTCCTGCTCGCCGAGGGCCGGCTCGTGAACATCTCGGCCGCCGAGGGTCACCCGGCGATCGTGATGGACATGAGCTTCGCGAACCAGGCACTCGCGACCGAGTACGCGGTGCAGCACGCCGCGTCGCTCGAGCAGAAGGTCTATCCGGTCCCGACCGAGATCGACGAGGAGATCGCCCGGTTGAAGCTCGCGACGATGGGAGTCACCATCGACCAGTTGACCGCGGAGCAGGCGAAGTACCTCGCATCCTGGGACGAAGGCACCTGATCGACGTCGACCTCGCGCATGCTCGAGCCTGAGCGGATCCTCCGGCTCGAGGAGGACGCCGTCGTCCTGCTCGACCAGCGGCTCCTGCCGCTCGAGGAAGTCGAGGTTCGCTGCGAGACAGTGAGCGCGCTCGCGGAGGCCATCGAGACGATGGTCGTCCGCGGCGCGCCGGCGATCGGGGTCGCAGCGGCATACGGCATCGCGTTGGCGGCCTCACGAGGGGAGAACCTGAACGAGGCCGACCGCGTCCTACGTGCGTCTCGTCCGACCGCCGTCAATCTCGCCTGGGCCCTGGACGAGATGCGCGACGACCCCTCCTACGCACACGCGCGGCGCATTCACGCTGACGAGGTCGAGCGGTGCCGCAGCATGGCGGCCCACGCGGCGGATCTCCTCGCGCCGGGAACCCGAGCGCTCACGCACTGCAATGCCGGCGGCCTCGCGACGGGTGGCTTCGGCAGCGCAGTCGGCGCGCTGCTCACCGCCTGGGAGCGAGGCCTGCTCACACACGTGTGGGTCGATGAGACGCGCCCGCTCCTCCAGGGCGCTCGGCTGACTGCCTGGGAGCTCGAAGCCGCGTCGATCCCTCACGCGGTGATCGCCGACTCCGCAGCTGCCTCGCTGATGGCCGCGGGCGAAGTCGACTGCGTGATCACCGGCGCGGACCGGATCGCAGCGAACGGCGACACCGCGAACAAGATCGGTACGTACTCGCTGGCGGTGCTCGCCGGCCACCACTCGATTCCGCTCTACGTCGTCGCACCGACGACGACGCTCGACCCGAAGACGCCCGACGGTGCCGCGATTCCGATCGAGGAGCGTGACCCTGGAGAAATCACGACGCGCTTCGCAGCCCGAAACCCGGCGTTCGACGTCACGCCCGCAGCACTGATCACGGCGATCGTCACCGAGAACGGCGTGCACCGGGCGCCGTACGCGGCCTCGCTCGAAGGCGTGGGAGCGACGGCATGAAGGCAGTCGTCCTCGCCGCGGGGTACGCGACACGGCTTCGTCCGCTCACCGACACCTGGGCCAAGGAGCTCCTGCCCGTCGGCGGCCGTCCGATCATCGACCGGATCATCGCCGCCATCACCGAGGTCGACCTGGTCGACGAGATCCACGTGGTCACGAACTCGCACAAGGTCGATGCGTTTCACCGCTGGGCGAAGGGCCGCGATGTGATCGTCCACGACGACGGGACGAGCTCGAACGACGATCGGCTCGGCGCGATCGGCGACATGCTGTTCGTGATCGAGCAGGCCCGGCTCGACGACGACCTGCTCGTGATCGCAGGCGACAACCTGTTCGAGTTCAGCCTCGCCGACTTCGCTGCGTTCTGGCGTTCGAAAGGGACGGCGAGCGCCGTGGCCGTGCGTGACGTGGGCTCGCTGGAGCTTGCCTCCCAGTACGGGATCGTCGCGCTCGACGACGAGGGCCGTGTCGTCGACTTCGTCGAGAAACCCGCCGACCCACCGTCCACCCTTGCCGCCACCGCCACGTACCTCTTCCATCGCGAGCACGCGCGGTTGATCAAGGCCTACCTCGACGGCGAGCACGGCGCCGACCAGCCCGGGCGCTTCGTCGGCTGGCTCCAGCGGCACGAGCCGGTCTACGGCTGGCTGTTCGATGCCACCTGGTTCGACATCGGGAATCACGAGCAATTGCTCGAGGCGGACAACCTTCTGCGGGTCGCCGCCGGCCTCCCGGCGCGCAGCGCCTACTCCCCCGACTAGCACGCGCGACCCGCCAGAAGTCGCCGTTTTGCGGCACTTCGGTCACAGACACGGCACGCGATCGGTTCTAGCGTGGTTTGCGTGGCTGATCGATCTTCTCTTGCCGCGACGCTGCGTCGCCTGCGGTGCTGCAGCAGACACGCTCTGTCCGGCTTGCCTGCTCGAGCTGCGGCCGCTGGGCGCTCCCTGCTGTGGCTGCTGCGGCGCCCCGACCGCGTGGCCCGTCGGGCGCTGCCGCGAGTGCTCCGGGCATCGGCCTGCCTTCGCGACCGCCCGCGCAGCCGTTGCCTACAGCGGGCCGGCTCGGGCGCTCGTCCGCGGCTGGAAGGAGCGCGGGCTCCGCCAGGTGGCTGCCCTCGCCGCCGAGCTCGTCGTCGCCCACGTGGAGCGGCCGGCGGTCGACGTCATCACGTATATCCCGCCCGACGCGGCCCGGCAGCTGCAGCGCGGGCACCATCCGGCAGAGCGGCTCGCTGCAGAGCTGTCACGTCGCTGGGAGATCGCTGAGGCGCCGTTGCTGGCCCGTCGGGCGACGATTGCCCGCCAGACCGGGCTGCGCTCGGCCGAACGGCGTCGCAACGTCCGCGAAGCGTTCGTTGCCGCGACGGGGTGTCCCGCGCGCGTCGCGGTCGTCGACGACGTCTTCACCACCGGTGCGACTGCGACCGCCGCCGCCCGATCGCTGCGAGCGGCAGGCGCTGAGGCCGTCGCCGTGGTCACGTTCGCGCGGGTCGTCCGCTAGGGTGAGGATGGGATCTGACCGCCACCGAAGGAGGCATGCAATGAGGCTTCAGGTGAAGGGCAAGAACGTGGAGGTCACCCCGACGATGCGCGAGTACGCCGAGCGAAAGCTCGCGAAGCTCTCGAAGCAGCTGGCAGAGCAGACGCAGGTCGAGGTCGAGCTCTCGGAGCAGCGCAACCCGTCGATCGCAGCGAGTCACGTGGCTGAGGCGACGATCTTCACGAAAGGCCCGACGCTTCGCGCACGCGAAGCCTCACCCGACATGAGGGCGTCGATCGACCAGCTGGTCGACAAGCTCGAGCGTCAGGTGAAGCGGTACCGCGAGATGCGGAGGCTCGAGCCGCGCCGTCACGCCGAGCACAACGGTGACCCCGGCTCGGGCAACGCCGCCTAGCTCGTGGGCCTGTTTCGGCGGCCCAAGCCGCTGCATCAGCAGCTCGCCGAGGCGGGCGAGTTCTCCTTCGGCGCGAACGATCCCGCCCCGACCGGTTTGAGCAGCCAGCCGCCGGGCTGGGACGGCGAGCAGCGGGGCGAACCGGGGATCCACGGCGTGCCGCGTCCCCGCCGCTGGGACGCCGTCGCGAGTGCGGCGGCGCCGGGGCTGGCCGGCGACAGCGTGCATTTCGTCGCCCTCCCGGACGGCACCCTGCTCGTCGAGGAGGACGAGCCCGACGCCGCGCTGACACCCCTCGCGGACGCGGTCGAGACGTCCATTCCGCCGCCCTACCGGGCGGAGGCCGTCCGGCGCGGTCCCGAGGCCTGGGCCGTGGCAGCCTCGCGCATCGCGATCGCCGCCGTGCCCGGCCTGAAGGGCGACCAGGCGGAGCTCGTCGTGACCCGTGAGGGGCGGACACTGACCGTCGACGGCCGCGCCAGGCTCGGCCACGAGCCCGCCCTGGAGCGGATCGGGCAGTCCGAGGGGTCGGAGTACGTCGTCCGCGCCGAGCGCCTCGACGGCGACCTCTGGCAGGTCGAGGCCTCGCCTCTGTAGACGGTACGAGGCCTCCGTGGAGGCCGGTACCCTGTTTCGAGATGTCATCGGCCCTGGGCACATTCGAGAAGGCACTTCGCTTCGGCGAAGGCCGGCGCATGAAGCGCCTCGTCGAGCAGGCCTCCTTCATCGCGACGCTCGAGCCGGAGTTCACCAAGCTCTCCGACGACGAGCTGCGCGGCAAGACGGCTGAGTTCCGCCAGCGGCTGGAGAACGGCGAGCAGCTCGAGGAGCTCCTCTTCGAGTCCTTCGCCGCAGTCCGCGAGGCCCGCCTGCGCGAGTCGGATCAGCGGATCTTCGACGTGCAGATGATGGGCGGCATCGTGCTCCACGAGGGCGACATCGCCGAGATGAAGACCGGTGAGGGCAAGACCTTCGTCGCGAGCCTGGCGCTGTACCTGAACGCGCTGCCGGGCAACGGTGTCCACCTCGTGACGGTGAACGACTACCTCGCTCAGCGCGACGCGGAATGGAACCGAGGCGTCTTCGAGCGGCTCGGAGTGACCGTCGACTTCATCGAGAACAACATGCCGTTCGACCGCCGCAAGGCTGCGTACGACGCCGACGTCACGTACGGGACGAACTCCGAGTTCGGCTTCGACTACCTGCGCGACAACATGTCGATCAGCCTCGACGCTGTCGTGCAGCGCGGGCACACCTACGCGATCGTGGACGAGGTCGACTCGATCCTCGTCGACGAGGCGCGCACACCGCTGATCATCTCCGGCGAGCCGACGACGGCCGCGCGCACCTACCACGACTTCGCGCGCATCGTGAAGGGCCTCACCGGGGCGCAGTCGAAGGGCACGAAGGTCGAGGACGAATCGCTCACGCAGCAGTTCGACTACCTCTACGACGAGAAGCACAAGACGATCTCGCCGACCGAGTCGGGGATCGAGAAGGTCGAGCGCGCAGCCGGGGTCGACAACCTGTACAGCCCGGGGAACGTGCAGCTCGTCAACCACCTGATCCAGGCGCTCAAAGCGGAAGCGCTGTACAAGCGCGACGTCGACTACGTCGTGCAGGACAGCGAGGTGAAGATCGTCGACGAGTTCACCGGCCGCATCATGGAAGGCCGCCGCTGGAGCGAGGGGCTGCACCAGGCCGTCGAGGCCAAGGAGGGCGTCGCGATCCAGGAAGAGCACCAGACGCTCGCCACGATCACCCTGCAGAACTACTTCCGCCTCTACGAGAAGCTCGGCGGCATGACCGGCACCGCGAAGACCGAGGAGAAGGAGTTCGTCGAGATCTACAACCTGAACGTCGTCGAGATCCCGACGAACGTGCAGGTCGCACGCGACGACAAGAACGACCTGATCTTCAAGACCGTCGAGGCGAAGTTCAACGCGGTCGCCCAGGACGTCAAGGAGCGCCATGACAAGGGGCAGCCGGTGCTGGTCGGCACGATCGCCGTCGAGACGTCGGAGTACCTCAGTGAGCTGCTGAAGCGCCAGGGAGTCCCGCACACCGTGCTGAACGCGAAGGAGCATGCGCGGGAGGCCGAGATCATCAAGGACGCCGGCACGGTCGGCGCGGTCACGATCGCGACGAACATGGCGGGCCGCGGCGTCGACATCAAGATCGATGACACGGTGCGCGAGCTCGGCGGCCTCTACGTCCTCGGCACCGAACGCCACGAAGCCCGCCGGATCGACAACCAGCTGCGCGGCCGCTCGGGGCGCCAGGGTGATCCCGGCGAGACCCGCTTCTACCTCTCCGGCCACGACGACCTGGTGCGCCTGTTCGCAGGTGACCGCATCCACAACATCATGGAGCGCTTCAAGCTCCCCGACGACCAGCCGATGGAAGCCGGCATCCTCTCGCGGCAGATCGAGAACGCACAGAAGAAGGTCGAGGAACAGAACTTCGTCCAGCGGAAGAACGTCCTCAAGTACGACGACGTCATGAACGTGCAGCGTCACGTGATCTACGAGCAGCGCAACCGTGTGCTGCACGGCGAAGACCTCGGTGAGGACATCCGCGAGGAGTGGCTGCCGGAAGTGATCTCGAACGTGGTCTCCGACTACACCACCGACGAGGCCAACGAGGAGTGGGAGCTCGGTGATCTCATCGGCGCGATGGATTCGCTCTACGGGACGGGCGTGACCGAGGACGAGCTCAAGGGGCTCGACCGCCCGGCGATCGTGCAGGAGTTCCTCGACGACGCGAACGATGCGTACGCCGAGCGTGAGAAGGATCTGGAGGCGGTTCAGGAAGGGCTGATGCGCGATCTCGAGCGCTTCATCGTCCTGCAGACGGTCGATACGCGCTGGCGCGAGCACCTCGAGAACATGGACTACATGCGCGAGGGCATCGGGCTCCGCGGGCTGGCGCAGAAAGACCCGCTCGTCGAATACCGGAACGAGGGCCACCTCATGTTTCAGGACCTGAACCGGGGGATCCGCGAAGAGGTCGTGACGCTGCTCTTCCACGCTGAGGTCACACCCGACGACGAGGCGGCGCTGCAACCGCAGCAGGGGAACGACGGCAACGGCAGTCTCAGCTACGAGCACGAGTCACTGGCCGGGGCGGACGCGATCCTCGCCGCCGGCGGGTCGTCCACGTATGCGACCGGTGGCGGAGGTGGAGGAGCCGTTTCGACGCCCGTCGCGCAGCGGCCGAAGGTGAACTCGGAGTTCGAGAGCGTCGGCCGCAACGACCCGTGCCCGTGCGGCTCCGGCAAGAAATACAAGAAGTGCCACGGGGCGTAGCGCGCCTCACGCCGCCCGATCCTCCGCTCGCCGACGACGTCATCCGGCTCGAGCCGATCGCGCCGAGCGACCACGCCGAACTGCTCGCACTCGTCGCCGATGAGGCCGTGAAGGCCTTCACGCTGGTGCCGACCGGAGCCGATGCCGAGTTCATCTCTGGGTGGATCGCGCGCTACGAGCAAGGCTGGCACGACGGCAGTTGCGCCGGCTTTGTCGCCCGCGACGCAGCCGACAGCGGCTTCCTGGCGTTCGCCTCGATCGTCCAGCTCGACCTGGAGGCCCGCCAGGGGGAGGTCGGCTATGCCGTCGCCCCCGCCGCGCGCGGGCGGGGAGTGGCCCGCCGCTCGGTGGAGCTCCTGACCAGGTGGGGCTTCGACGAGCTCGACCTGATCCGGCTCGTGCTCGACATCGACACTGCGAACCCCGCGTCGGAGCGGGTCGCGCAGCGGGCGGGCTACCGGCTGGAGGGGATCCGCCGCTCGGCGTACTTCAAGGAAGGACGCCGAGCGGACGTGGGCGTCTGGTCGCGGCTGCGCGACGATCCCCCGGTGCCTTAGGCTGCCCCTGTGAGCACAGTCGAGCGGCGGCTCCTCGCCCGGGAGGCGGCGATCTCCGCGGCAGTCGCCGCGACGTTGACGGGCCTGATCGTCTGGCTCGGGCCGCCGGGCGTCGACCTGGCGGCACACGCGTACCAGCGGACGTTCCTGCTGGAGCACGGCTTCGCCCTCTGGAACAACTTCTGGTACGGCGGCCGGTACTCGTTCGTCACCTACAGCTTCCTCTACTACCCAATGGCGGCCGTGATCGGGATCAAGGTGCTGGCGGTCGCCACGATCAGTGCCGCTGCGCTGGCGTTCACCCTCGTCGTCTGGCAGGAATGGGGCCCCGCAGCGCGCTTCTCGAGCCGCACGTTCGCCGTGCTCTGGGCCGGAGTCGCTCTCTCCGCAGCCTTCCCGTTCGCGCTCGGCGCGGCACTCGCCCTGCTCGCCTTGAGCGCGGCGCAGCAGGGGAGATCGCGCATCTTCGCCGGGCTCGTCTTCCTCACGCTGCTCGCAAGCCCGCTCGCCTTTTTGCTGCTCGCGTTGATCCTGGCAGGCAGCTCACTCGAACGCCGCCCACGGCGCGCGACCGTTGTCGTCGTCGGCGCCGCCGGCGTCCTGGAGTTGCTCTTGCGCCGGGTCTTCCCGAGCCAGGGCCAGTTCCCCTTCTCCGTCGCGGACTTCGTGCCGGGCGTCGCGTTCGCGGTGCTCGGCATCCTGGTCACGGCGCGCGTTCCGCGTGCGCGGCGGCTCCTCGGACTCTTCGCCGTGTTCCTCGCAGCCTTCCTGATCGCTATTCGTGATTCCGAGTGACCTCGGTTCGAACGTCGAGCGTCTCAAGTTCGCTGCAATCCCGATCGCCCTCCTCGCGGCAGCACTCGCTGCTCCCAAGCGGATCGTGCTGGGGGTCGCCCTGGTCAGTGTCGCCGGCTTCTGGAACATCTCCGCGCTCGCTCATACGGCGAGGAGCGCGACCGCCGACCCCGCGCACACGACGGCGTACTGGGCGCCTGCAATCGGCTATCTCCACGCGCACCTGAGCCCGTCCTACCGCGTGGAGGCCGTCGACACGAAGGAACACTGGGCGGCCGCGTATCTGCCGGACGCCGGGATCCCGATCGTGCGCGGCTGGTACCGGCAGAACGACTTCCCCCAGAACGAGCTGCTCTACGACAAGACGCTCGGCGCGCACGCGTACGAGGCGTGGCTGCGGAACCAGGGCGTCCGCTACGTGCTGCTGCCCGACGCACAGCCCGACTACAGCGCGCTCAACGAAGCGACCCTGATCCGCTCGGGCAAGACGTCCCTCGTGCCGGTCTTCCGCTCTGAGCACGTGATCGTCTACCAACTGCCCGGCGCGATCCCGCTGATCACGGGCGCCGGCGCCGCGAGCGTCCTTTGGCTCTACCCGACGCACATCGTGGCGCTCGTCGACGCTCGGGGCCGCTACAAGGTACGAGTCCGCTGGTCGCCGTATTGGCGGTCGTCGACGGGCTGTGTCTGGCGCGGCCCCGACGGCATGCTCCGCCTGCTCGCACCACACGCCGGCCTCGTCGACCTGCGCGTCTCGGTCAACGTCACCCGAGGTCTCGAGACGCTCACGGGCCTCGCCCCGCGCCGCGTCTGCGCGAAATGATCCGGGCGAGCGACCGCTACCATCGACAGATGATCGAAGACGGGAAATCACTCACGGACCAGCTCTCCGAGCTCGGGGCCCAGCTCGACTGGGTCCGTGAGTACCTTTGACCCGGCTTCACTCGAACAACGCGTCGTAGAGCTCGAAGAGCGCATGAATGCGCCCGGGTTCTGGGACGACCAGGCCACCGCGGCGAGGGTCTCCGCCGAGCACGCACGCGTCTCACGGCGGCTCGAGGGCTACCGCACGCTGACGCGCGACTATGAGGACGCACGCGAGCTCGCCGGGATGGACGGCGGCGAGATGGACGGCGAGATCGCGGCTGCGCTCGTCCCGCTCCGCACCGAGCTCGAGCGCCTCCAGGAAGCGGCTCTCTTCAACGGCGAGTACGACACGGGCGATGCCGTCGTGACTCTCCAGTCCGGCACCGGCGGCACCGACGCGCAGGACTGGGCCGAGATGATGCTGCGGATGTACGAGCGCTGGGCTGCAAACCGTGATTTCAAGGTCGAACTGCTCGAGGCCAGCCCGGGGGAGGAAGCCGGGCTCAAGTCGGCGACCTTCACCGTGGTCGGTGAGAACGCATACGGGATTCTCAAAGCCGAACGCGGGAAACACCGGCTGGTGCGCCTCAGCCCGTTCGATCAAGCCCACCGTCGCCACACGGCGTTCTCGACCGTGATCGTCGCGCCGCTCCTGCCCGACGACGCCGCGGTCGAGATCGACGACGGCGATCTGAAGATCGACACCTATCGGGCCCAGGGAGCCGGGGGCCAGCACGTCAACAAGACCGACAGCGCCGTGCGGATCACCCACCTGCCGAGTGGAATCGTCGTCCAGTGCCAGAACGAGCGCTCGCAGTCCGCGAACAAGCAGACCGCGATGCGGGTCTTGAAGGCGCGGCTGGCCGAGAAGGCCCTGGAGGAGAGGGAAGCGGTGATGGCGAAAGAGCGGGGTGGATCCGCCGACACCGGCTTCGGCGGAGAATCGGTTCGGTCCTATGTCCTCCAGCCGTACCAACTTGTGAAAGACACGCGTACCGGTTACGAAATGGGAAATGTCCAGGCAGTTCTCGATGGACAGCTGGATCCGTTCATCCGCGAGTACCTGCTGGCCCGCGCGGCCGGGAGGGTCGTCTAGGCGGTGGGCTACACTGACGTTCCTCTTCGCACCTGGGCGCCCTCGGTAGGCGACGCCCCACCAGAATGACTGTGCAGGAACCCGAACTGACAGATATCCAAGCGGCCCCTGCTGTGGACGTGCCGATCGAGGCGTCGAGCCCCGGCGCTGCGTCGATGATCGTGTTCGACTCGGTGACGAAGGTCTACGAGCCGGACGTGGTCGCGCTTCGCGACGTCACCTTCCACATCGACAAGGGCGAGTTCGTGTTCGTCGTCGGGGCGTCGGGATCGGGCAAGTCGACGCTCGTGCGGCTGCTGCTCAAGGAGCTCGAGCCCTCCAGTGGCAAGATCGTCGTCGGTGGACGAGAGCTCGGCCGTCTGAAGCATTCGAACGTCCCCAGACTGCGCCGCAACATCGGCTGCGTCTTCCAGGACTTCAAGCTCCTGCCCCGCCGCACAGCCGCCGAGAACGTCGCGTACGCCCTGAAGGTGCAGGGCGAGTCGTCCTCGGCGATCCGCAAGAAGGTGCCGGAGGTGCTCGCGATGGTCGGGCTCTCGCACAAGATGAACTCCCTGCCCGACGAGCTCTCCGGTGGTGAGCAGCAGCGTGTCTCGATCGCCCGTGCGTTCGTCAACCATCCGCCGCTCCTGGTCTGCGACGAGCCCACCGGGAACCTCGACCCGGACACCTCGGTCGGGATCATGCAGCTGCTCTACCGCATCAACCGCAGCGGCACGACGATCCTGATGGTGACCCACGACCGGGAGATGGTCGACAAGATGCGCAAGCGCGTCATCCAGCTGGAGGACGGCCGGCTCGCGCGCGACGAGCGCCGCGGTGGGTACGCGGGGGAGTGACGTAACGTGACCGCACGGTTCAAATTGCTGGTGAGCGAGGCGTGGCGGTCGTTGGGCGCGAACCTCTCGACGACCGTCGCTGCGACGATGACCGTGCTGATCAGCATGTTCATGCTCGGTCTGTTCATCGGCTTCGGCACGTGGATGGACTCCTGGTCGACACACGTGAAGAGCGAGCTGCTCGTGAAGATCTACTTCACGCCGAACGCGACGATTCAGCAGAAGAACACGCTCGCCTCGCAGCTGCAGCAGAATCAGTACGTCCTCCCGAACGGCGTCAAGTACGTGTCGAAGGAAGCGGCCCTCGCTGACATGAAGAAGCGGTTCCCGGCGCTCGTTGCGGGTGTCGCGTACAACCCGCTGCCCGACGCGCTCCAGGTGAAGCCGAAGCAGGGCGAGGACATCGACAAGCTCTACAACGCGATTGTCACGCCGAAGCTCCCGCCCGGCGTTGCGCGAGTGCAGGACGCGAAGCAGAAGTCGCACGCGATCCTGCGGGTCGCTCACTACATCGACGTGTTCTTCATCCTCGCCGCCGGCGTTCTCCTGATCGCGTCCGTGCTCCTGATCTCGAACACGATCCGATTGTCGATCTTCTCCCGACGACGAGAGATCGAGGTGATGAAGCTCGTCGGGGCGACGAACTGGTTCGTGCGAGGCCCGTTCATGCTCGAGGGCGTGTTCTGCGGGCTCGCCGGCGCATTGCTTGCGATCTTCTTCCTCGTGATCGGCAAAGCGGCGATCCTGCCTGCGATCGTGCCGCGGCTGACGAACGATCCCGACGTCCACTCGTGGGGCTTCCCGCTGATCGCACTGGTCGTGATCCTGTTCGGTCTCGGCGTCGGCGCGTTCGGCTCGGGCATCACGATGCGGCGCTTCCTCAAGGTTTAGCTGGCCGAGCAGCGCATCGTCGTCGAGGTCGGACGCCGCGGGAAGCTGATCGTCGGCGAGCCGTACTTCACACCCGGCGTTCCGGTCGTCCTGGAGACGAAAGGGATCGGTGACGTCTCGCCCGGCGACCTCGCCGTGGTGCACACGGGCCGCGGCCGCGCGCGAGTCGAGGCGGTACTCGGTCCGGCGGACCACGTCGCCAACGTGCTCGAGGCGCTGCTCGTGGAGCGCGGGGCGCGGGCGCCGTTCGAGCCGCACGACCCACCGGAGCCTGATTACTCGGGGCGGATCGACCTACGCGAACTGCCGACCTACACCGTCGATCCGGACACGGCGAAGGACTTCGACGACGCGCTGTCCTTCCGCCGCGAGGACGGCGGCATCCGCGCCTGGGTGCACATCGCCGACGTCTCGTACTTCGTCGGCGCGGGGACGCCGCTCGACCACGGGGCGTCGGAGCGGGCCTTCTCGACGTACGTGCCGGGCGCCGTCGCGCCGATGCTCCCGCACGAGCTCGCCGACGACCTCTGCTCGCTGCGCCCGAACGTCGACCGGCTGTGTGTGACGGTGGAGATGCCGCCGGGCGGCGAGCCGCAGTTCTACCGCTCCGTGATCCGCTCCGACGCCCGGCTCACCTACGGCCAGGCGGAGCGGCGAGAGGCGGCGCCGGAGCTGCTCGAGCAGCTGGAGCTGAACGACGAGCTCGCGACGACGCTCCGCGATCGCCGCTTCGCCCGTGGGGCGCTACAGGTGCAGACACCGGAGGCGGTGTTTCGCTTCGACGACGACGGTGGCGTGGCCGACGCATGGCTCGAAGGCGAACCGCATGCCCACATGCTCGTCGAAGAGCTGATGATCTTGGCCAACGAGCACGTCGGCGCCTTCCTTTCGGGCCGCCGGCGCGAGGCGCTCTACCGCGTGCACGAGCCGCCCGACCCGCAGGCGGTGGAGCACCTGCTCGCGAAGCTGGCCGACCTCGGAGTGCCGACACCGCCTGCGCCGAAACGAATGACGCCGCAGCAGGCGGCGACGCTGGCCGGGGAGACCTCCAAGCTCGTCGCGCAGTACACCGAGCAGTCCGGGCGCGGGCGTGAGGCGTTCCCGTCGCTCGTCCTGCGGGCGCTCAAGCAAGCACGCTACGACCCGAAGAACCTCGGGCATTCGGGGCTTGCCAGCACGGCGTACTGCCACTTCACCTCGCCGATCCGCCGCTATCCCGATCTGATCGTGCATCGCGCGCTCCTGCGTGAGCTGGGTCTCTCCGACGATCCGCCCGCCGGCGACCTTCAGCACCTCGCCGAGCACTGCTCGTCGCGGGAGCGCGAGGCGGGCCAGATCGAGTACCTCGCAGACGACATCTGTCTCGCCTGGCTCCTCGAGCGCCGGTTGTACGAGCTCGGCTGGGACGAGCGCTTCGCAGGTGAGATCAGCGGGATGATCGGTTCGGGGCTCTTCATCCGCTTCGCCGACGTGTTCGAGGGCTTCTTGCCCGCGCGGCGACTGCACGGCGAGTTCTTCGAGCTGAACCAGCTCGGCACCGCCCTCGCCGGCCGGACGACCGGCCGCAAGTATCGCCTCGGCGATCCGATCGACGTGCGCGTCGAGTCGATCGCCCGCAACGAGGGCAAGGTCGAGCTCGCGCTCGGGTGAACGTGAAACTCGCGAATCTGATTCAGAGAGCGAATCAGGTTCGATGGTGTTGGTCGCCTGAACCTGATTCGGCGCAGCCGAACCAGATTCACGAGTTTCGAGCTAGATCAAACGCCGTTCGTGTGCCCAGCGCGTGAGCTCGTGGCGCGATGAGAGCTGCAGCTTGCGCAGGACGCTCGACACGTGTGCCTCGACGGTCTTGATCGAGAGATGCAGGCGCGCCGCGATCTCCTTGTAGCGGTAACCGCGAGCGATCAGCTGCAGGACCTCACGCTCGCGTGGCGTCAGCGTCTCGAGCTCGACATCCGCGCCGACCGGATCGCCTGCGCGGAACGCGTCCAACACGAATCCCGCGAGCCGCGGCGAGAAGACCGCGTCGCCCTCGGCCACCCGCGTGACGGCATCGGTCAGCTCGTCGCTCGAGATCGTCTTCGTCACATAGCCGCGCGCGCCGGCGCGAATCACGCCGATCACGTCCTCGGCCGCGTCGGAGACAGACAGGGCAAGGAACTTGACGCCCGGCCGTTCCGGGGCGATCCCGGCGATCACTGCCTCGCCTCCACCGTCCGGAAGGTGCACGTCGAGGAGAACGACGTCCGGGTCGAGCTCGCGGATCAGCGGCACGGCCTCGGCGACGCTGCCCGCTTCGCCGACGATCTCGACACCGCTGCCGAGCTCGCCGCGCACGCCTGCGCGGAACAGTTCGTGGTCGTCGACGAGCACGACGCGGATCACGAGTCACCTCGCGGCAGAGTGAGCTCGACCTCGGTGCCCTGGCCGGGCTGGGAGAAGATCGTCGCCGTGCCGCCGGCGCGCGCCATGCGCGCTTCGATCGACTCGCTGATGCCACGGCGATCGCCGGCGACGGTTCCGGGGTCGAACCCGACGCCGCGATCGCGGACGAAGACGGCAACGGTCTCCGGCCCCGCCTCGGCGTAGACGGAGATCTCGTCGGCCGTCGAATGCTTGGCCGCGTTCGTCATCGCCTCGCGGGCGGCGAGGACGAGCTGGGTGAGGGGGTCGTCGAGCGGCGCGTCGCCGGCGCTCGCCAGCTCGATCCGCGCACCGTGTGCTTCTTCGGTATCGGCAACCGCGTCGGCGAGGGCGTCGGCGAACGTCGCGGAGGCGCCGTAGCCGCTGCCGTAGAGCCAACGACGGAGCTCGCGCTCCTGTCGGCGTGCGAGCGAGGTGACGCGCGGCGCGTCGGCTGCGTGCCGTTGGACGAGCGCCAGTGTCTGCAGGACCGAGTCGTGGATGCGCGCGGCGATCTCCGCGCGCTCCGCTAGGCGGATGCGTTCGGTGCGCTCGGCGGAGAGCTGCCAGAGCCAAGGCCCGAGCACGAGGATGAGGGCGCCGCCCACGGCGCCCGGGCCGATGAAGGTGTGGGAGGGACCGATGTGGTCGAGCAGCGTCAGGGCGCCGATCATCACGAGCACGATCCCGAGCACCGGCAGGTGCCCGCCGGGACGCAGCGAGCCGCCTCGGCTGAGCGCGACGGCGATGCCGGCGACGATCAGGCCGGTGCCCAACACGGCGGGCCCGGACAGGCCGAGGGCGAAGAGGAGCGCCAGCGAGGCGACGACGACGAGCACCGCGCCTGCGCCCGGGCGCTTGGTGCCGGAGTAGGCCCACAGGGCCAGGTAGAGGAGGATGCCGGCGCCGCCGGCGAGGGCCAGCAGCGCGAAGACGAGCCGGACGAGCGTCGCATCGACGTTCAAGGTCGACGCGACGCCGCCACAGACTCCGGCGATGACGCGGTCGTCATCGCTCCGTTCGAAGGGGAGGGCGGGGATCTGGGTCATCCCGCCCGGACGACGTCGACGCGGCCGGCTCCAACCCGGGCGTCGAGATAGAGGAGGTTGCCGCGACCGGCATGGATGGATGGATTGCGTCCGTCGTCATGACGGTTGAGCACGTAGAGATCGCCGACCTTCGCATGGGCGTCGACGACCACCGAGGCATTCCTCGGCACGATCACCTTCAGCTCACCGATTCCGAGCCGTGCCTTCACGTGCAGCGGCGCCGTCAACGGGACGTGGGACAGGTCGACCCGCAGGTCGCCGATGCCGAGCGTGTACGCCGGCTTGACCGCCGAGACCGTTGTCGGGCTGTAGACGCGGTTGCCGGTCCCGTCGTTCAAGCTCACGTTGAACCACGAGAACGCGGTGACGACCGCGGCCGCGAAGAGCACGGCGAGCACGGCGGCGAAGGCCGTGAAGGCGATCAGGATGCGGTGGGCGCGGCGGCCGCTCCGGGAGGCCCAGAGCACCGCCAGCCCGGCGATCAGGATCACGATCCAGCCCGCGCCGATCGTCGGCCAGGTGCTGGCCCGGGCGAGCAGGACGGCGATCGCGACGCCGGCGAGCGCCGAGTGCGACGAGCGGCCAGGGATGGTCGCGCCGCTCGGCCAGGACGTCCGCCGCGATCGACGGCTTGTTCTCGGCGGGCACGACCAGGACGGCCGCGAGGTAGACGAGGATCCCCGCGCCGCCGAGCAGCGTGAGGACGACGAGCCCGAGCCTGAAGACGGCCGGGTTGAGGTCGAAGTAGCGTCCGAGACCGCCGCAAACGCCGGCGATCCATTTGTCGTCCGAGCTGCGCTCGAGACGCTTGACCGTGGGTGTGTGTGTGATGTGTTCGCTCATGTCTCGAGACTGCCTGCTGGCCGGTCCGGGGGCTATCCGGCATCACCCTGGTCCGACCCTCAACGCTACTCTCGCATTGCCATGGGAGAAAAGCTGATCGCGGAGAACCGCCGCGCCCGCCACGACTACCACCTGCTCGACCGGTTCGAGGCAGGTCTCGTCCTCACCGGGACCGAGGTGAAGTCCCTGCGGGACGGGCGCGCCACGCTTGCGCAGGCCTACGCGGACATCCGTGACGGCGAGGCATGGCTGAACGGCCTCGAGATCTCGACCTACGATCAGGGCAACCGCGCGAATCACGAGCCGATGCGCGCGCGCAAGCTGCTGCTCCACCGCCGGCAGATCGACTCGCTCTACGGGCAGGTGCGCGAGAAGGGCCTGACGATCGTGCCCACGCGGCTCTACTTCAAGGACTCGCGGGTGAAGATCGAGCTGGCGGTCGCCCGCGGCAAGGAGCAGCGCGACAAGCGCCGGGACGTGGTCGAGCGCGACGCGAAGCGCCAGATGGAGCGGGCATTGAAGAGTCGCCGCTAGTCGCGGCTACACTGTGGGCAACACACACATACGGGGGCGCCATGGCTTCGACGTGGTCGGTTCTCCGGTTGAGCTGCAAGCCGAGGTTCCGGTCGGCCTCGTAAAACCACCGGAAACAACGCAAGTGCGGATCACAATCTCGCACTCGCTGCCTAAGTCCTAGCGACTTAGCACAGCGTGTCGCCCCGGGAGTGCCTGCGGCCCGGGATCGGCATCAACTAGCAGGCTCGGCGCCAAAGGAAAGTCACTCGCCGGCGGCGCGACATTTCAGGAGGACTAGCTCGACGGTAGGTCGGTCGCCAACCGGCCGGCGAGCGAATCTAAACGGCGGCCTATGCTTGTAGACGCTCAATCCGGTGCGTCCGCGGACGCGGGTTCGATTCCCGCCGCCTCCATTCCTTCTGTTTCGCTCGACTCACCGGTAGTGGTGGCGCGGCCCCAGACGGGAGAGAATGGTCGGGTGCGCCCAGAGCTCCCGACCGGGACGGTGACGTTTCTCTTCACGGACGTCGAGGGCTCGACGAAGTTGCTGCACGAGCTCGGCGCCGAGGATTACTCCCGGGCGCTTGCCGAGCATCGTCGCATCCTGCGTGAGGCGTTCGCGGCTAATGGGGGCGTCGAGGTCGACACGCAGGGCGATGCGTTCTTCGTTGCTTTTCCAACTGCGCCTGGCGCGTTGGCGGCCGCCGCCAAGGCACTGGACGGACTGGCCTCTGGGCCGATCCGCGTGCGTATGGGGGTCCACTCGGGAACGCCGCACCTCGACGCCGAGGGCTACGTCGGGATCGACGTGCACCGGGCTGCCCGCATCGCGGCCTGTGGCCACGGCGGGCAGGTGCTGGTCTCGGCTTCGACAGCTGCGCTTGCGGGTACGAATGGGTTGCGCGACCTGGGCGAGCATCGGCTCAAGGACCTGACGGCGCCGGAGCGCATCTACCAGCTCGGCGACGGCGACTTCCCGCCGCTCCAGAGCCTTCACCGGACGAATCTGCCCATTCCCGGCACGCCCTTCCTAGGTCGCGGGCGGGAGCTCGACGAAGTGCACGCACTGGTCTCCAGGGAAGATGTTCGCCTGCTCACGCTGACCGGCCCGGGAGGCGCCGGGAAGACGCGGCTCGCCCTGCAGGCGGCGGCGGCGGGTCCGACCGCCATCCCGGCGGTGTCTTTTGGGTGCCGCTCGCTCCACTTCGCGACCCGGCGCTCGTCCTCGAGACGGCGGGGCAGGCGGTCGGGGCGAGGAATGGATTGGCAGAGCACATCGGCGAGACCGCGACGCTGCTGCTCTTCGACAACTTCGAGCACGTGATGGGGGCGGCGGACGATCTCGCAGGGCTACTGGCGGCGTGCCCCGGGCTCGACCTGCTTGTCACCAGCCGTGAGCCGCTCCATGTCAGCGGAGAGCAGGAGTACCCGGTGCCGCCGCTGGCCCGTAGGAGAGCGTCGAGTTCTTCTCCGCGCGGGCGAGGGCGGTCAAGCCGGACTTCGCCGACGACGTGGCGGTGGCCGAGATCTGCGGGCGCCTGGACGACCTACCGCTTGCGCTCGAGCTGGCGGCTGCGCGGGTGAAAGCCCTCTCGCCGCGCTCAGATCCTCGAGCGGCTCGAGCAGCGGCTGCCGCTGTTGACAGGCGGCGCCCGGGACGCGCCGGAGCGCCAACGGACGCTCCGGGCGACGATCGAGTGGTCGTACGAGCTCCTGCCGGACGACGGAGAAGCTTCTCTTCGCGAGGCTCGCGGTCTTCCGCGGTGGCTGCACCCTCGAGGCGGCCGAGGTGGTCGTGGAGGCGATCTCGATGCCCTGCAGTCACTCGTCGACAAGAGTCTGCTCCGTTTTTCAGGTGAGCGTTTCTGGATGCTGGAGACGATCTGCGAATACGCCACCGAGCGACTCGAGCAGTTCGAAGATGCTGAGTCCCTCCGTCGCCGGCACGCCGAGTATTTCCTGCGCCTGGCGGAGGAAGCTGAGCCCCATCTGACCGGACGACAGCAAGCAACGTGGCTGGACCGGCTCGAGGCAGAACACGACAACCTCCGCCTGTCGCAAGACTCACTGCGGCATGCCGGCCTCGGCGCCGAAGAGCTCGAACTCGTGGGCGCGTTGATGCGCTTCTGGTACGTGCGGGGTTACCTGCGCGAGGGACGCAGCCGCTGCGACGACGCGCTCGTCGCGCACGACGACCAGTCGCCGCCCCGCCTGAAGGCACTCTTCGGGGCCGGTCTCCTCGCCCACCGGCTCGGCGACTACCAGCCACGCCGAAGCGCTCATGCGGGAGAGACTCGCGCTCGCCCGCCACCTTGAAGACGCGGAAGGTGTTGCGAGCTCGATGATCGGCGTAGGTATGAACGCCCGAGCGCTCGGCGACCAGGAGCGAGCAGCAGTCGTCCTACGCCGAGGGCGCGGCGCTTGCGCGCGCGGGAGGCTACAACTGGGTCCTCGCGGTGGCCATCGGCAACCTGGCCGCTCTCGCACACGAACAGGGCGACTACGCACACGCCGGGACTCTCCAAGAGGAAAGCCTCCGACTCTTCCGCGAGCTCGGCGACGAGCGAAAGATCGCGGAGGGCCTCGCCGGTCTCGGCCAACTCGCGTCTCGCGAGGGCCGGCGCGACGAGGCCGCATCCCTCCTCCGTGAGAGTCTTGAGTATGCCGAGGCGCTGGTCGACAAAGAAATCGCGATCTGGTGCCTGGAAGAGCTTGCCCCGCTCGCCCTCTCAGGGGGCGAGGCGGAGCGGGCGGCCAGGCTCTTGGGCGCCATCGAAACGCTGCGTGAGGAAACGGGGCACGCCGCCACGCCCGGAGAACGACGCCTGGACGAGCAGACGAGAATCGCCCTCGGGGCTGAGCTCGGAGAGGAGCAGCTCGCCGCCGCCCTCCTGATCGGCCGCGAGATGACGTTCGAGCAGACAATGGTGTTCGCGCTCCAGAAATAGAGACCCACGCAGCACCCGGCCAGAGCGCTCGGTAGGTCGGTGACCTTTGCGCCGCGGCTGAGCGTCGACCGGCTGGAAATCGCCCGAAGTCTCCACGAAGTCGTGCATGAGCACGTTTGACGATTGCGGCGGGAATGTCACGCGGGTTCGCAATTCGACGGCCAGTGGCCTGGCGGCGGCAGTGAAGTTCAGCCTCGGATTGCGGCGGCGCTGACCCCGATCACGAGTGCGAGAGCGGCGAGTGCGCCGGCTGCTTCGGGAACGTGGACGCCGAACGGGCCGCTGCCCGCCAGCACTGTGGATGCGATCAGGGCGAGCGGGAGCGCGACCGAGAGGACGACCACTGCGCCGCGCGCAACACTGACTGCCCTGTTGCCGCCGGCTTTGCGGTCGGCGCGGGCCATCGCGACGGTGATGTCTGCGCCTTCGTCGGCGTAACGAGTCATGACGCGTTGGCCGAAGCGGCGGGCGTCGCTCTCGCACGCCCAGGACATGACGATCATGAAGGTGATCGGGACAACCCACGTCAGAAGCCAGATCACCCCGGCCACGGTGAAGCGCACTGCTCGCAACAGCTTCTGGCCGACGGTCAAGGATGTCGCTTCGCCCTCCTCGGGCGCCTGCATGAAGCCGGCAAGGATCAGAATGCTGACCACAGCCTCGTACCAGGACCTCAGCGGGGTGCGTTTGCGATCGGGCGGGAGCGGATTCGCGCGCACCACCTCCAACTCGGCAAGCGCGGTTTCGCTGTTCTTGTGGACGCCGCGCAGAACGAGGAAGTCGGCAGCGATACGCGGGTCGGCCGGGTCCTCGCCGTAGAGTGCCGCCACGCGCAGATGAAACCGCACCTCCTGGCGGAGGAATGCGATGTAGGCGGGAACGAGGGCGATGAAGAACGGCGTACCGGCCACGGCACCGTCGATCCGCGCAGTGCTCACAGTGCGCCGACGCTGGATGTCGGCCAAGACAGCTACCGGCGTCTCCGGTGCAGCCTCGCGTGTCCGCTGCGCCCACGACCGCGCGCTCTCGGCTTGCTTGTCGACCGAGTAGATCGTCAGCCGCTCAGGGATATGTGCCGGGTCGTAGAGAGCGAGGCGTAGGAGAGCACCGGGGACGCGCAAGCTGCTGCGCGCGTGCCCCCACCAGTGCCGAGGCTGATCGGCGGCGTCCTCGGCGGCTGCGCCCGCCTCCGCCGAGGACACGAGACGCGTCTGGTGCGCTAGCCACCCGCGCCGGCCGTCTGCTCGGGCGCTGCTCCGGCGGCCGGCTGCCCGGCCACCAGTTTGGCGCTCATCTTGATGGCCTTGACCGCGCTGGTGGCGCCCGCCTCGAGCACGAGTCCGACCGATAGGAGGACGATTCCGAGGAAAAAGAAGGTGTGTGAGCCGAGCATCAGGAACCCGATCCGCCCAAGGAGGTACGGGGGCGAGCAGACTACCGCGCCCAGAAATCCCCCGACCGCGGTCGCCTTCAGCTTGTCGCCTCGCGCGTAGGTGGTCTTCATCCCGATCAATCGAGACGGGATCGCGACATAGCTGACCATCAGGATGGCGACGACGATGCCGAGGCTGAGGGTGAACCACAGCAGCCCCCACCTGACGACGACGACCATCGAGAACCCGAGGAGCAGCCCGGCGACAGCGCCGTAGCCGAGAATGGTGCGGTGATGCTTGCGTGCTTCGGCGATCGCCGGCCGGATCTCGGGACGGCCCGGCTTCGCGATCGCGAATGCGAACACGGCATTGAGAAAGAAGCTCGCTGCGGTGATCGCGACGATGGCCAATACGATCGGGACGAGGATCGGCCCCCGGATGACGTGGAAGGACTTTCCGTGCAGGAGGTGGGCTTTCAGGTCGAACATGGCCACCCAGATCCACATCGCCGGCAGGATCTGGACGAGCGTCAACCGCCAGTTGGTCACCAGCAACTTGACACCCTCGAACAACATGGCAATCGCGCCGACCACCAAGGCCAGCGGCGCCAAGATGCGGTGCTGACGACTCAGCTCGAGCACCATTACCTGGACGGCGTCGTCATCGCCTTTCCGGATCGCCTCGACCACGCGCGAGAGCTGTTTGGCCACCGTGGCGCGCCGACCCCCCGCTGGTGCAGGCCCTCCGACCGACTGAACGCCAACGTCTTCGGCCGAGCCATGTGCGCCAGAACTGGCGGAAGGCGACCGCTCCAAACGGGCATCGTCCTTCTCGACAGATCCCACGCCAACTCCTCAGCTAGTCGCACACGAGCATACGTCCACGCAGCGATCACGGCCCGACCTCGCGCTTGTTTGGCCGGTCGCGACCCGGGACCAGCGAGTTGTTCTGTCGATCGGATCGTCCCAAACGGATGAGGCGGTAATGCATTCCCTACAGGCAGGGTCGAACCAGTCACCGTTTGGCGATCAGCCGCGTGCGTTGTTCGCGAATGGACTCGCGGACACCCTCTGGGCACGCAAACCGAAACGGGAGGTAGGAAAGTGAGCGACAAGATGCTCGACCGCAGCAGGTTGCCGATCCGCCGTCCGAAGTTCGATGGCGTTGTGAAGCGCACGCTCGAGGGCTCCGAGCCGGACTGGAACTTCGTTGCTCCGATCCCTGCTCCTGATGGCGCGCCGAACGTCCTGCTCGTCCTGACCGACGACGCGGGTTTCGGCAATCCGAGCCGGTTTGGCGGGCCGATCAGCACGCCGACGATGGAGCGGCTCGTCGGCGCGGAGGGCTGAGCTACAACCGGTTCCACACGACGGCGCTGTGCTCGCCGACGCGGGCGGCGCTGATGACCGGCCGGAACCATCATGCGGTCGGCTTCGGGATGGTCGGCGAGTTCGCGGGGCCGTTCCCGGGCTACTCGGCGAACGCTGCCGAAGGACTGCCATGCCGTTCGTGAAGACGCTGCAGGGGAACGGCTATTCGACCGCCTGGTTCGGCAAGTGGCACCTGACGCCCGGACAACATGCAAGGCCCGTCTGGCCCGTTCGACCGCTGGCCGAACGCTGTCGGGCTTCGACTACTTCTGGGGCTTCCTCGGCGGCGAGTCGGGCCAGTTCGATCCGGTGATGATCGAGAACAACAGCGCGATCGGCGTTCCGGACGGAGAAGGACTTCTACCTCCCCGACGCGATGACCGACAAGACGATCGAGTGGCTGCACGGCGTGCGCGCCCACGGCTCCGACAAGCCATGGTTCGCGTACTACTCGACCGGCTGCAGCCACGCGCCGCATCAGGTCATGCCCGAATGGTCGGACCGGTACAAGGGCAAGTTCGACCAGGGCTGGGACAAGCTGCGCGAGGAGACCTTCGCGCGCCAGAAGCAGCTCGGCGTCATCCCGGCCGACGCGGAGCTGACGGCGCGTCCCGAGGCGATGCCCGCCTGGGACTCGCTCGACGAGAACCATAAGCGCGCTGTATGCGCGGCAGATGGAGGTGTACGCCGGCTACTGCGAGAACGCCGACTGGAACGTCGGCCGTGTGATCGACGCGATCGAGGAGATGGGCGAGCTCGAGAACACGCTGGTGATCTACATCTGGGGCGACAACGGCGCCAGCATGGAAGGCACGCTCACCGGCACGTTCAACGAGCTCGCGACGCTGAACGGCGTCCCGCTGACCGACGAAGCAGCAGCTGCAACTTGTCCTCAAGTGGGGAGGCCTCGAGGCGTGGGGCGGCGAGATGATGGGCCCGCACTACTCAGCGGCCTGGGCCTGGGCCGGCAACTGCCCGTTCCAGTGGGGCAAGCAGGTCGCCTCGCACCTCGGCGGCACGCGCGACCCGATGGTCGTGCACTGGCCCGATGCGGTATCCGGGAGCAGGGCGGGCTCCGCTCGCAGTTCACGCATGTGATCGACATCGGCCCGACGATCCTCGAGGCGGCGGGCGTACCGCAGCCGACGCACATCGACGGGGTCGAGCAGCAGCCGATGCACGGCACGAGCTTCCTCTACTCGCTCGACGATGCGACGGCGCGCCGAGCGGCACACGCAGCAGTACTTCGAGATCCTCGGCAACCGGGCGATGTACAAGGACGGCTGGTGGCTCTCGTGGATGATGCCGCGCATCCCCTGGAAGGTCGACCCGAGACGCTGAAGAAGTTCGCGCCGGGCGTCTGGGACCCCGGCGAACGATCCGGTCGAGCTCTACTACCTGCCGGACGACTTCACCCAGGCCCACAACCTCGCCGACCAGCACCCCGAGAAGGTCGAGGAGCTCAAGAAGCTCTTCTGGGAGGAGGCCGACAAGCTACCACGTGCTGCCGCTGCTCGGCGGGCTGACCGAGCTTCTTCGGCATGCTCCCGCCGATCCCGGCCCAACTCGACGTTCACCTACTACGGCGACGTCCAGAACGTCGCCTCGGGGATGATCCCGCGGATCTACAACCACTCCTACACGATCAGCGCCGACCTCGAGATCCCGGCGGGCGGCGCCGAGGGCGTGATCGTCGCCGAGGCCGACCACCTGGGCGGCTTCTCGCTCTTCGTCCAGGACGGCAAGCTGAGGCACACCTACTCGTTCCTCGGCGTGCTCGAGTTCCGGCAGGAGTCGGACACGCCGTCTACCGACCGGCGCACGTCAGCGTGCGGATGGAGTTCGCCGCCGATGCGCCCAAGCCGGCCACCGGCGGCGAGGTGACGCTGTTCGTGAACGACGAGACAGTCGGCGGCGGTCGCATGGAACACACCGTTCCGGCTCGCTTCTCGGGCTACGCCGGCATGGACATCGGCCGCGACAACGGCCTGCCGGTCGACCGCGCCTACGCCGACAAGTCGCCGTTCGCGTTCACCGGCACGGTCAAGAAGGTCGTCTTCGACATCAACCCGCACCTCGAGCGACGCGCACGAGCAGGAACTGCACGAGCACGCCAACAGGCGCTCGCCGCGCACGCGATCAACGCCTAGGAAGGAGCGAACATGAGCGACGACACACAAGGACGTGCTGATCGCGGTCGTACCTGTTCGAGGACCTCGCCGAGAAGGACTTCGACGCAGTGCTGAAGCTCGCCGAGGACAAGACGATCACGGTCGAGGGCGTCGTCCTCGTCCAGAAGGACGCCGACGGCGAGGTGCACGTGAAGGAGACCGGCGACCACCTCGGCCGCAAGGGCGCCAAGCTCGGCGGAGGTGTCGGCCTCGTCGTCGGCCTCTTCGCGCCGCCGCTTCTGGCCGCGACGGCGATCGGCGCGGCCGGCGGCGCGGTGATGGGGAAGTTCGCGAAGCACCGGCTCGAGAGCGGCATCGCCGAGAAGATGGACGCCGCGCTCCCGCACGGCTCGGGCGGCGTGATCGCCGTCTACGACTCGAGTGGGGCCGAAGCCGTCGACAAGGCGCTCGCAAACGCGATCAAGAAATCGGTCGCGCACATCGACGACGCCAGCGCCGAAGAGCTCAAGGCCGGACTGGCCGAAGCCCAAGCCGGCATGGGCGGGTGAGCCTGACCCAGAGTCGGAGGGCGTCCGGGGACGCGAGCGCGTTGTGCACGACTGAGAGAAGTGCGGAGTCAACCCTCCTCATGAGACTCTGGAGAAGGGCCGATGACCGGTGGGTTCAAAGCTGCCCACTTGTGTTCGGCTGACCGGACTCGAACCGGATCCGGACCTTCGATGAGTCGACGAAGTGATTCGGGAGGGTTTGAAAAAACTCCCCTCAGGTCCACTTCTTCTTTTCTCACTCATCGGTAGTGGTGGCGCGGCCGCAGACGGGAGAGAATGGTCGGGTGCGCCCAGAGCTCCCGACCGGGACGGTGACGTTTCTCTTCACGGACGTCGAGGGCTCGACGAGGTTGCTGCACGAACTCGGTGCCGAGCACTACTCCCAGGCGCTTGCCGATCATCGCGCCATCCTGCGTCAGACATTCTCGGCCAATGGGGGCGTCGAGGTCGACACGCAGGGCGACGCTTTCTTCGTCGCCTTCCCGACCGCGTCCGGCGCGTTGGCAGCCGCCGCCAAGGCACTGGACGGACTGGCCTCTGGGCCGATCCGCGTGCGTGTGGGCATCCATTCGGGAACGCCGCACCTGGACGACGAGGGCTACGTCGGGATCGACGTGCACCGCGCTGCGCGCATTGCTGCCTGTGGCCACGGCGGGCAGGTGCTCGTCTCGGCCTCGACCGCTGCGCTTGCGGGCACGAATGGGTTGCGCGACCTGGGCGAGCATCGGCTCAAGGACCTGACGGCGCCGGAGCGCATCTACCAGCTCGGGGACGGCGACTTCCCGCCGCTCAAGAGCCTTCACCGGACGAATCTGCCCATTCCCGGTACGCCCTTCCTGGGTCGCGGGCGGGAGCTCGATGAAGTGCACGCACTGGTCTCGAGGGAAGATGTTCGCCTGCTCACGCTGACCGGCCCGGGAGGCGCCGGGAAGACGCGGCTCGCCCTGCAGGCAGCGGCGGCGGCGTCGGACCGCCATCCCGGCGGTGTCTTTTGGGTGCCGCTCGCTCCACTTCGCGACCCTGCGCTCGTCCTCGAGACGGCGGGGCAGGCGGTCGGGGCGAGGAACGGATTGGCAGAGCACATCGGCGAGACCGCGACGCTGCTGCTCTTCGACAACTTCGAACACGTGATGGGGGCGGCGGACGATCTCGCAGGGCTACTGGCGGCGTGCCCCGGGCTCGACCTGCTTGTCACTAGCCGTGAGCCTCTCCACGTCAGCGGAGAGCAGGAGTACCCGGTGCCGCCGCTGGCCCGTCAGGAGAGCGTCGAGTTCTTCTCCGCGCGGGCGAGGGCGGTCAAGCCGGACTTCGCCGACGACGTGGCGGTGGCCGAGGTCTGCGGGCGCCTGGACGACCTACCGCTTGCGCTCGAGCTGGCGGCGGCGCGGGTGAAAGCCCTCTCGCCGCGACAGATCCTCGAGCGGCTCGAGCAGCGGCTGCCGCTGTTGACAGGCGGCGCCCGGGACGCGCCGGAGCGCCAACGGACGCTGCGGGCGACGATCGAGTGGTCGTACGAGCTGCTGCCGGACACGGAGAAGCTTCTCTTCGCCAGGCTTGCGGTCTTCCGCGGGGGCTGGACCCTCGAGGCGGCCGAGGTGGTCGTGGAGGCGAATCTCGATGCCCTGCAGTCACTGGTCGACAAGAGCCTGCTCCGTTTTTCAGGTGAGCGCTTCTGGATGCTGGAGACGATCCGCGAGTACGCCACCGAGCGACTCGAGCAGTTCGAAGATGCTGAGTCCCTCCGTCGCCGGCACGCCGAGTATTTCCTGCGCTTGGCGGAGGAAGCTGAGCCCCATCTGACCGGACGACAGCAAGCAACGTGGCTGGACCGGCTCGAGGCAGAACACGACAACCTCCGCCTGTCGCAAGACTCACTGCGGCATGCCGGCCTCGGCGCCGAAGAGCTCGAACTTGTGGGCGCGTTGATGCGCTTCTGGTACGTGCGGGGTTACCTGCGCGAGGGACGCAGCCGCTGCGACGACGCGCTCGTCGCGCACGACGACCAGTCGCCGCCCCGCCTGAAGGCACTCTTCGGGGCCGGTCTCCTCGCCCACCGGCTCGGCGACTACCGCCACGCCGAAGCGCTCATGCGAGAGAGACTCGCGCTCGCCCGCCACCTTGAAGACGCAGAAGGTGTTGCGAGCTCGATGGTCGGCGTAGGTATGAACGCCCTAGCGCTCGGCGACCAGGAGCGAGCAGCAGTCTCCTACGCCGAGGGCGCGGAGCTTGCGCGCGCGGGAGGCTACAGCTGGTTCCTGGCGGTGGCCATCGGCAACCTGGCCGCTCTCGCACAGGAACAGGGCGACTACGCACACGCCGGGACTCTCCACGAGGAAAGCCTCCGACTCTTCCGCGAGCTCGGCGACGAGAGAAAGATCGCGGAGGGCCTCGTCGGTCTCGGCCAACTCGCGTCTCGCGAGGGCCGGCGCGACGAGGCCGCATCCCTTCTCCGTGAGAGTCTTGAGTATGCCGAGGCGCTGGTCGACAAAGAAATCGCGATCTGGTGCCTGGAAGAGCTTGCCCCGCTCGCCCTCTCAGGGGGCGAGGCGGAGCGGGCGGCCAGGCTCTTGGGCGCCATCGAAACGCTGCGTGAGGAAACGGGGCACGCGGCCACGCCCGGAGAACGACGCCTGGACGAGCAGACGAGAATCGCCCTCGGGGCTGAGCTCGGAAAGGAGCAGCTCGCCGCCGCCCTCCTGATCGGCCGCGAGATGACGTTCGAGCAGACAATGGTGTTCGCGCTCCAGAAATAGAGACCCACGAGCACCACGCCAGAGCGCCTGGTAGGTCGGTCACCGTTTTCCGCTGCGGCTGGGCGTCGACCGGACACGACAAGGGAGGTTGGACAATCGACCGAGTCTTCTTCTTCTCGCTCACGGCAGCGCTCAACCCCACGCTGCTGACGGCGACGACTGTGATGCTCTTGCTTCCGAACCCGAAGCGGCTGATGCTCGGGTACCTCGCAGGCGCTGTGACGACAAGTGTGATCGTCGGGATCGCGATCGTCGAGTGGCTGCACCACTCAGGTGTCGTCGGCACGACGAAGCACTCGGTGGCACCCGGGATCGACATCGCCTTGGGAGTGATCGCGCTCCTCGCAGCCTTTGTGGTCCAGAGCGGCCGGGCCGCTCGTGCGCGCGAGCGTCGCGCTGAAAAACATGCCGGCAAAGTGAAGAAGACGCCACGCTGGCAAGAAGCGCTCAGCGGCGGTTTGTCATCACGTTTGTCGCGATGCTTGTGCTTGGTTCGACCGGGCGCGCCACGCCTCCGGTAAAGGAACCTCCTGTTGTCGGGACGTCGACATCCCGCTGTCCGCCGCGATCTGTGGTTTCGATGTCGTCGTTCACTTCTCTGCGAAGCAACACGCACGCACGTTTGCCAAGGTGTTTTCGCGGCGAAGGGCAGCTCAAGGGATCATTAGCGGCTACGGGAAGCGGTGGCGGTGAACTTCTCTGGCCTCGGGACGTTGCCACGCCTGAATCAGGACGGAACGCTTTCTTCCGCGGGGAAGGAAGCGTTGAACCTGTCGTCTTCTCGCTGGCCCAGCCGGCGTCGCTCGGCGGCTCCTGGTCAACGATGTGCTGTTCGGGATGTCGGCTGTTCACGGGTTACCTGTTCCAGGCCGCCGCGCTCGACCGTGGACGGCTCTCGGTGATCCAGCTCTGCTCGTCACGACGTGGTGTTCGCGTTGCCGCTCGGACTACCTGCTCACGAAGCAGCCGTGGGCAGCCGCGAGGTGATCGGCGCGTTCGGATCATCTGCGCTCGGCCTCTTCGTCTACTTCGGCGACCCTGCTGGTGGAAGAGGACGCGACCAATCTCCAGGCGGCTTTCACAATCGGCCTGCTCTTACTGCTTTCCGACCTGCTGCTTGTCTCGGCCAGCTCCGGCGGCCTCGATGAGAGCGGCCGTGTACGGCACTGTCGCCGGGATCCTGTTCGGGCTTTCGTCGGCGCTGACGAAGCCCGACGCTCGTCTTCCTCCATCAGGGCGTGGGGACGATGCTTTCGCACTGGGAGTGCTATGCACTTGCGATCGCGGGCGTTGTCGGGTTCGTGCTTCAGCAGGTGTCGCTCGGAACCGGTCGGCTTTCGCCCTCGGTGGCCACCGTCTCGGTCGCGAATCCCGTCGTCGGGATCCTGATCGGGACACTCCTGTTCGACGAGCGTCTCAGCCGGCCGGCCTGGCATGTCGTCCTCGCCGTGATCGGCCTCTGTTTCGCGCTCGCCGGCGCGGTTGCGATCTCGCTCGCGCGTGAAGCCGCAAAGGAAGATGAGCGGTGCCGGGGTTCGGGTCAGCCCGTTGACTCGATTGCCGCCTGCGGTGATGGGTCTTACGAGGGAGGGAGACGATAGCTTGTGACGTTCGCCACCGAAAGGACGCTCGACGTCCGGGCGGTGACGAGCGTCGCCAGATCGCGCGACGCCTGTCCGTTGTGTCGTTCGGCTACCGTGCGGCCGATGAAAATCTCGCTGACCCCGAAGACGACGGAGTTCTTCGTGCTGTTCACGAGGGCCGGCGAGAACGCGCTGGAGGTGGCCCAGCTGGTCGAGCGTCGCTTCCGCGAGCATCCGAGCTCGTCGGTGACGCAGGAGCAGGTGAAGGCGGCGGAGACGGAGGGCGACACGATCACTCGCGACCTGATCACGCTGCTCAACACGCAGTACCTGACCCCGTTCGACCGCGAGGACATCTACCAGCTCGCAACGGAGATCGACGACGTCGTCGACCACCTCGAGGAGGCGTCCGACCTGCTCGGTCTCTACGGGGTGGCGACACCGACGCGGCATGCCTTCGAGCAGTGCGAGATCGTCGTCAAGGCAGTGGAGCAGCTCTCGATCGCCTGCGCGAACCTGAAAGGCATGAACGGGGTGCAGCAGGCGCTGATCGAACTGAAGACGCTCGAGGACCAGGGGGACCGCATTCTCCGCGAGGCGATCGCGTCACTGTTCCGCAGCGACAAGATCGATCCGCTGATCGTGATCCGCTGGAAGGACATCTACGAAGCCCTCGAGCGCGCGCTCGACGCCTGCGATACGGCCGCCAACGTGATCGCGAACATCGTCGTCAAGAACGCGTAGCAGCTGATGCAGCAGGTGACGCTCGTGGCCGTCGTTGCGGTCGCGCTCTTCTTCGACTTCACGAACGGGTTCCACGACACCGCGAACTCGATCGCCACGAGTGTCTCGACTCGCGCGCTCTCGCCGCGCAAAGCGGTGGCGATGGCGGCGATCCTCAACTTCGTCGGTGCCTTCATCTCGTTCAAAGTCGCCGCCACGGTGGCCAAGGGCATCGTCAACCCCGACGGGATCACGCTGAAGATCCTCCTCGCCGGGCTCGTCGGCGCGATCACCTGGAACCTGATCACGTGGTACCTGGGTCTCCCGTCCAGCTCCAGCCACGCGCTGATCGGCGGAGTCATGGGCTCGGCGATCGCCGCGCAGGGCTGGCACGTCGTGCAGTGGTCCGGCCTCTGGCACAACGTGCTGAAGCCGTCGCTGATCTCGCCATTCGCGGGCCTCGCACTGGCGTTCGTCCTGATGACGGTGATCGTGTGGCTCGTAGCGAAGCGCTCGCCGTCGAGAGTCGGTCGTGGCTTTCGCTTCGGCCAGCTTTTCTCTGGCGGCTTCGTCGCGCTCGCCCACGGCACGAACGACGCCCAGAAGACGATGGGCATCATCGCGCTCGCGCTCGTCTCCTCCGGTCACCTGAACGCGGACTTCACGCGGCCGCCGACCTGGGTGATCGTTTGTGCCGCCCTGTCGATGTCCGCCGGCACCTACGCGGGCGGTTGGCGCATCATCCGCACCCTCGGCACGCGGATCGCGAAGATCGACGCGCCGCAGGGATTCGCAGCTCAGACGGCCTGCGCGTCGATCCTCTGGATGACGGCTCACTTCGGCTACCCGGTTTCGACCACCCAGGTGATCTCGGGCTCGGTGATGGGTGCCGGAGCGACGCGGGGCCTTCACGCCGTGCGCTGGGGCGTAGCCGGCAACATCGTGGCCGCCTGGCTCTTCACGATCCCGATGGCGGGCCTCGTCGGCGCCTGCATGGAAGTCGTGACGCGGCTGCCGGGGGGCGACCTGATCGTCTTTGTGCTCGCCGTGGTGATCGCTCTCGGCGCCTTCGCTGCACGCCGCTGGGAGACCCGGCGGCTCCTCCCGGTCGAGGCCCTCGAGAGCGCCCCGATCTAGGGCTCGGTCCGGGTTTCAACCGATTCGGATGATGACGGTGGTGATCCTGGATCGAATAATCACCGTAGAACGAGAGGCGAGCTCGGTGGCGCAGATCGTGTGGAATTGACCGACGAGAAGGAGGAGAGATGGCGATCGGACCGGTTCAGCTGCTGGTGTTGGGGTTCAACCAGCCGGAGTTCCACGGCGAGATCATCGCTGAGCTCGAGAGGCTCCGCGAGAGCGACACGGTGCGTGTGATCGACGCGCTCGCCGTGCACAAGGACGCTGCGGGTGAGATGGAGGTGGCGCACCTCAGCAACCTGAGCAAGGACGAGGCGATCGAGTTCGGCAGCAAGGTCGCCGCGCTGATCGGCCTCGGCATCGCCGGCGAAGAGGGCCTGGAGGCAGGCGCCGAGATCGGCGCCGAAGGCGCGGCCGAGGACGGGGTTCAGATCTTCAGCGACGACGCGGCATGGGACATCCTCGAGGACATCCCCAACGACTCCGCGGCGGCGTTGATCCTGCTCGAGCATCACTGGGCGGTGCCGCTTCGCGACGCGATCCTGCGTGCCGGTGGCATCGGTCTGGCCGACGGTTTCATCCATCCGGCCGATCTCGTCGCGATCGGTATCGCGACTGCTGCGGAGGCCGAGGAGCTCGGGGCGATGCATCCGAGCGAGACGGCCACGGTTTGACCCAGCGTCGCGCAGCTTTCTCGACAGTTCAGCGATGGAGGTGAAAGAGATGATGGCTCGCAGAGTTGCTCGTCGTACTTCCCGGCGCGTCGCGCGCCGGCGCTAGGACGACCTCGCCGGGCCTCTCCCGTCTCGCACGGGAGAGGCCCGGCGTCACTACGCGACCGGCGACGATCAGGCAGGACACCGCCCCAACAACCCAGGAGCGATCGATGCGGACGCCGATCAGGAACCCGCCGGACCCGATGTATGCCGAGCTCGAGGTGCACCGGACGATGATCTGCGACCGCGTGCGCACCGAGGGCTTCCGGCGTGCGATCGACGCTGTGGTGCGCCCGGGCGACATCGTGCTCGACGTCGGAGCGGGAAGCGGGATCCTGAGCATGTTCGCGGCGCGGGCAGGAGCTGCGCGCGTGTACGCGGTGGAGCGGACGACGGTCGCCGTGCTCGCGCAGGGGCTTGCCGCCGCGAACGGGCTGCGGAGAGATCATCGAAGTGATCCACGGGGACGTGCTGGACGTGGAGCTTCCGGAGCCTGTCGACGTGATCGTCTCGGAGTGGCTCGGAGGGTTCGGGATCGACGAAGGGATGCTGGCTCCGGTGATCGCCGCCCGTGACCGCTGGCTCAAGCCGGGCGGAGCCATGATCCCGCAGTCGGTCACGGCGTGGGCCGGGCTGGTGCACGACCGCTATCTCGACGAGACGGTGGCGTTCCTGCGCGGCAACCCGTACGGCCTCACACTTGACGGGCTGGTCGACCTGACGGTCAACGAGATCTTGTATTCCGGCACGTTCCGTCACCTTGCGGAGGGCGACAGGCGCTCCGAGCCGGGCCGGCTGTGGACGACGGACGCAGACCGGATCTCGCTCGAGGAGGCGGAGGCGCCCCACGAAGCCGAGACGCTGTTGCACGGTCCGCGAGCACGGGACGGCCAACGCACTCGCGCTCTGGTTCAGCACCGACCTCGCGCCCGGTATCGCGCTCTCGATCGGGCCCGGCGATCCGCCGACCCATTGGGGGATGACCACCGCTCCGCTGCGCTCGCCCGTCGAGCTCATGCCCGACCTGGACGTCCGGGCCAGAGTGAGGACGGCCCCGGCTCAGCCGATCGGCACCTGGACGAGTTGGGCCATCGCCCTGCCCGGCGGCGACTGGGAGGAGCACGACGAGCAGTCGGTCTGGGAGGAGATCGGCGACTGAGCTGAGCTTGCGCCTCGCGGTACCGGCGTATCATCCACTTCGAATGAGGCGTCGCGGGAGTGCTCGTGACAGCCTGAGCCGACTCGAGGACGCCCGGAAGCCCGGTCGTTTCTCGAACCGAGCGAATGGAAGGAGCTCACAGATGGGAATGAGGAGAAGGACACGGCGCCGGGGGCTGATCGCCGGCGCGGCAATCGGCGCAGGCGTTGCTCATCACCACGCGAAAAATCAGCAACAGCAGGCTGACGACCAGGCGTATGCCGACGACGAGCAGGACGAGACGCAATCTGCGCCGGCTCCGCCGGATCCGATGGACCAGATCGAGCATCTCGCGAAGTTGCACGAATCCGGAGCGCTGACCGACGAAGAGTTCGCGGCGGCCAAGGCAAAAGCCCTAGGTATCTAAAACGGCGTCTGGCGTCAGGAGACGTCAGACGATCCATGACCGCTAGCACAGGGGGTTGCAGGTGAGTGAATCGCGCAAGGACGTGCTGCTCAAGGCGCTCGAGACCGAGGTCGGCGTGGCATCGGTCGATCCGGGCACCCTGTTCACCGACGACGTCGTCGGCTGGTCGCCGTACGCGAGCGTTTCGGGTCTGACGGCGCTCGTCGAGCTGATCGCCCTCCGCGAGATCGCGTTCTCCAACGTCGTCCTCGTGCTGCGAGGACTCGACGAAGTGGGCAACAAGGCGTTCGCGGAATGGCTGATCGAAGCCGATCACACAGGCCCCCTCTTCCTCTCCGAGGATGCGGCTCTGGAAGCGACCGGCAGTCGTGTCCGGTTGGCGGGCGCGACCGTGGCCGACTTCCGCGACGGGAAGATCCGCTCGTTCCGGACGTACTTCGACGACCTCACGCTGATCGAGCAGATCGCCGGAGCCTGACGAACAGGGCGCGATGGAGCTCCACGCCGAGCACGATCCGGATCCGCTCGACGTCGAATTCCTCGAAACGCAGATCCGTCGCGAGGCGTCCGCCGCCACGGGACTCGGTGACGAGGTCGAGTTGGCGATCTTCGTGCGCGATGCCGGCACGGTCGTGGCCGGCATCAGCGGCTGGACCTGGGGCGACTGCTGCGAGCTGCAGAGCCTCTGGGTGGAGCCGAGTCGCCGGGGTCGCGGCCTCGCGACTCGGCTCATCGCGGCCGCCGAGGCCGAGGCGGTGGCGCCGCGGGTGCACACAGACCGTCCACTTCACCTACGACTTTCAGGCCCAGGCCCTCTATGAACGGAGCGGCTACCGGTTGATCGGTCGAGTGGAGGACTTCCCGTCGGGGACGGACGCCCTCTGGTTTCACAAGCGCCTGATCCCAGCTGAAGCTCTGGCGGGCGAGGTGTAAGCAGCACCCGTCGCTTGGTTGTGCGGCCCCGAACGGGAGAGAATCGACGGATGCGGTCCGAGTTCCCGACCGGGACGGTGACGTTCCTCTTCACGGACATCGAGGGGTCGACGCGGCTGGTCCGGGAACTGGGCGACGCGTACGCCGAGGTGCTTGCCGAGCACCGCCGTGTGCTGCGGGAGGCCTGGCAGCAGCACGAGGGGGTGGAGGTCGATACGCAGGGCGATGCGTTCTTCGTGGCGTTTGGGCGTGCCTCCGATGCTGTTGCCGCCGCCGCCGACGGGCAACTCGCGCTTGCCGGCGGCCCGGTGCGCGTCCGGATGGGGCTGCACACGGGGGAACCGCTTCAGACCGACGAGGGCTACGCCGGGATCGATGTGCACCGGGCGGCGCGGATCGCGAGTGCCGGGCACGGCGGGCAGGTGCTTCTGTCTCAGTCGACGGTCGACCTCGCGGACGCTGATGTGCGCGACCTCGGACTCCACCGGCTGAAGGACCTGAGCGCACCCGAGCGTCTCTTCCAGCTCGGGATGGAGGACTTCCCGCCGCTGAAGACGCTGCACGAGACGAACCTCCCGGTTCCCGCTACCCCGTTTCTCGGTCGCGAGCGTGGAGATCGACCAGCTGACGGCGCTGCTGCGACGGCCCGAGCTTCGGCTGGTGACGCTGACCGGACCGGGCGGAAGCGGCAAGACGCGGCTCGCGCTGCAGGCGGCGGCTGCCGCCGCAGACGACTACGACCACGGTGTCTGGTGGGTGCCGCTCGCCTCGCTTGCAGATTCGACGCTCGTCGAGAATGCCGCCGCGCAGGCGCTCGGCTCGCAGGACACCTTGTCGGCGGCGGTGCGGGACAAGCGGCTGCTGCTCGTGCTGGACAACTTCGAGCATCTCCTCGACGCGGCTCCCGGCGTGGCCGAGACGATCGGCTCGTGTCCGCAGCTGACGGTGCTCGTCACGAGCCGCGAGCCGCTGCACGTCGACGGGGAGTGGGAGGTCGCCGTCGATCCGTTGCGCGACCGGGAGGCTGTCGAGCTCTTCGTGCAGCGTGCCCTGGCGGTGAATTCCGACTTCGCCGCAAACGGCGAGGTCGTCGAGATCTGTCGACGGCTCGACTGCCTGCCGCTCGCGATCGAGCTCGCGGCTGCGAGGGTGAAGGTTCTTTCGCCGGAAGCCCTGCTCGAACGGCTCGTACAGCGGCTGCCTCTGCTCGCCGGTGGCTCCCGGTCGGCGCCGGAGCGGCAACGGACGCTCCGGGCGACGATCGCCTGGAGCCACGATCTGCTGACGCCGGCAGAGCAGGACCTGTTCGCCCGCCTTGCCGTGTTCACCGGCGGCTGCACGCTGGAGGCCGCCGAGGCGATCTGCGGCGCCGACATCGACGCAATCGCCTCGCTCGTCGACAAGAGCCTGCTCCGCCGCACGGGCGACCGCTACTGGATGCTGGAGACGATTCGCGAGTTCGCCGCCGAACGGCTCGACGAGCTCCCGGATGCGCCCCGGCTCCGGGACCGTCACGCTGCTTGGTACATCGAGCTCGGTGAGCGTGCGCATCCTGAGTTGCGAGCGCGGGAGGCTCGGACGTGGCTCGAACGGCTCGATGCCGAGCACGCCAATCTGCGGGCTGCGCTCGAGCACCTGCTCGAGAGCGGGAACGCCGACGGCGCGCTGCGGCTCTCGGGGGCGATCTGGCCGTACTGGCAGACACGCGGACACTGGACCGAAGGGCGGCGCTACCTCGCCGCTGCCGTCGCCCTCGGGGCAGACCTTGACCCGGAGCGACTCGTCAATTCGTTGTGGGGCGGGTCGATTCTCGCGCTGTGGCAGGGCGACATCGACGAAGGCGAGCAGCTCGCGTCACGCATCCTCGAGATCTCGAAGACCGCCGTGGACCAGGAGCGTGTCTATGAGGTTGCGATCCACCTACTTGCGATCGTCGCCTCCAAGCGCGGTGATCACGACCAGGCACACGCGTTGCTGGAGGAATCGCTGGCGACTCGGCCGTCGCGGCGGTGACCAGTGGCTGCTCTCGGTCGCGCTGAACAACCTCGGCGACGAGCTCATGGGCGAGGGCGAGTACGAGCGCGCCGCCGAGCTGTTCCAGGAGAGCCTGGCGATCGGCGAAGCCCGCGGCGATCTCGACCGGCGGGCACGGGCGTACAGCAACTTGGGCTGGGCAAACCACGCGCTTGGAGACCTCGACGGTGCGCGCGACTTCTTCAAACGTGGGCTCGAGGCTGCGACCGAGATCGGGCTCGTCGAGGGTCAGCTCTGGGCGTTGTTCGGCTTAGCGATGGTGGAAACCGAGGCAGGCGACGCCCGCATCGGAGCTCGTCTGTTCGGCCGGATGAAGGAACTGATGTCGCACCTCGGTGCGGACAACATCGAGCAAGACGACCGCGAGCAGGAAACGCTCCTGAGGCTGGAGGTCAGGCTCGGGCCTGAGCTCCTCGCATCCGAGCTTGCCGCCGGGGCCGCGCTGTCGCTCGAGGACGCGATCGACCTGGCGCTCGGAGTGGATTCGGCAACGACCAGGAGCGGTCCCTGAGGTACTGGTGCACGAAGGCGATCGCCATGCTGCCCTCGCCGACTGCTGCCGCGACGCGCTTCACAGGACTGAATCGGACGTCACCACAGGCGAAGATGCCGGGGACGCTCGTCTCGAGGAGGTACGGGTCGCGCTCGATGTGCCACCGGCTCGCGGCACGCACGTCGGGGCCGGTGAGCACGTAGCCCTTCTCGTCGAGCGCAATCTGCGGTGGCAGCCACCCGGTTTCGGCGTCCGCCCCGATGAAGATGAACAGCCCACCCGACTCGAGTCGGGTCGTCTCGGCGGTCGCGTTGTCGACGACATCGATCGCCTCGAGCGAGGCTTCGCCGTGTGCGGCCGCGACCTCCGACCGGTAGCGCACGCCGATGTTCTCCCGCGTCGCGAGCTGGTCGATGAGATACCGCGACATGCTCTTCTCGAGCGTTTCGCCGCGGTAGAGGATCGTCACGCTTCGGGCATGCGCCGAGAAGAACATCGCCGCCTGGCCGGCTGAATTTCCGGCACCGACGACGTGGATGTCCAGCGCGTGCGTGTTCGCTGCTTCACTGCGTGCAGCGCCGTAGAAGATCCCTCTGCCGGCGAGTCGGTCGAAGCCTTCCAACGCCAGTTGTCGCCAGGCGACGCCGCACGCGAGAATGATCGTCTCCGCGCGCAGCACATCCCCGCCGTCGAGATGCACCTGATTCGTCGCCGCATCGATCTTCGTGATCGACCGGGTGACGAGGATCTCGGCGCCGAGCCTGCGCGCCTGCTGGAGCGCCCGGCTCGACAGCTCGTCACCCGAGACGCCCGAGGGGAAGCCCAGGTAGTTCTCGATCCGGGAGGACGTGCCCGCCTGGCCGCCTGGTGCCTCGCGCTCGATCACGATCGTCCGGAGTCCCTCGGATGCGCCGTACACGGCGGCTGCCAGACCGGCAGGCCCCGCACCGACGATCACCGTGTCGTACTCCGCGGCCGCCGGCTCGGTCGCGATGTCGAGGAGCTCGGCCACCCGACGAAGCTGCGGCCGCACGGCGGTCTTGCCGTTCACGACGCGAACGGCGGGGAGGTCACTCTCGGCGGGCAGGGCGCCCGACCACTCCTCTGCATCGGCGGGCCGATCCGGCTCGAGCCATCTGAACCGAACCTGGTTGCGGTCGAGGAACCGCCTCAGCTCTGCGCAGGCGGCGTCCCATCGATGGCCGAGGACGATCGCCCTGAACGGGGCCTGCGCCGAGGCGCGGGCCTGCAGGCCTTTGGCTCCCTGGAGCCGGTCGTTCGCCAAGAGACCGATTCGCTCGCCGACCTGCGGCGCGACGGCGATCACCGCGTGGTAGTCGTCCAGTTCGATCCGGAACACGCGCGACGCCTCCGCTGCGCGGAATCCGCCGGGGTGGAGCATCCCGAATGCGATCGACATCTCCCCGAAGACGTCACCGGGCCTCCGCTCGCCGATCACGCTCTCCACGCCGTCGACGCGCCTGATCACCTCGAACCGACCCTCGAGGACCCCGAACAGCGCCCGCGCATCTCCCTCGTTCACGGCAGACTCGCCTGGGACGAGCGTGATGTCTGCCACCACCCGGGCCAACTGTTCGCGTTCGGCCGGCTCGAGGTCCGCGAACACTGCGACCCGTCCGATCTCCTCCGCGGTCACCATCGACTGACCAAACGAAGTTCGCGTCCGGCGCTGCTCAACAGAGTCACAAGCTAGCTGCGCCCGTGTTCACCTGCGCGTCGACCGTCACGGCGCCTAGGATCCTTGACTCGGATGATCAGACCCATGAGGACGACCAGGAGCAAGGTGACCGTGCTCGTGGTGCTGGCTGCCGTTGCCGCCTGCGTCGCCGCGAGCCCCGTTCAGGCTTCGAACAAGGTTCGGTACGGGATCCAGGACGACGCGTGGTTGGAGTTCGGGCCGGGGAAGCTCAACGAGCGGCTGGCGACGTTCAAGCGGCTCGGCGTGCCGCTCGTCCGCTTCACGCTCCACTGGAACGAGATCGCAGTGCGACGGCCCAAGGATCCGAACTCGCCGCGCGACCGCGGCTACGACTGGCGTCGTCCCGACAGGATTCTGCGCGGCCTTCGCCGCTACGGTCTGACGCCCGTGCTCACGGTGGTCGGCACACCTGCGTGGGCGAACGGGGGGCGCACGCCGAACTTCGCCCCACCGCGACCCCGAGACTTCCGCGCCTTCGCGCGCGCAGCGGCGCGGCGCTACCCGTGGGTCAGGTACTGGCTGATCTGGAACGAGCCGAACAAGCGGCTCTGGCTCAGGCCGACGAAGTCGGCGATCTACGTCCAGCATCTGCTCAACCCTGGTTACGAGGCGATCCACGCTGTTCTGCCACACGCCCACGTCGGCGGCGGCGTGACGGCCCCTCGTGGGGGGCTGGGCGGCGTCGCGCCCGTCGCCTGGCTCCGCGGCATGGCCGCCGCACACGCGAAGCTCGATGCCTACGCCCACCATCCGTACCCGTCGTCGCCGGGCGAGACGCCGTCCAGCGGCGGCTGCAAGAACTGCCCTTCGATCACGATGGCGACGATCCCGAAGCTCCTCATCCTGGTCAGGCGCTTCTTCGGGCCGAAGCCCGTCTGGCTGACCGAGTACGGCTACCAGACGAATCCGCCGGACACGTTCCTGGGCGTTCCGCCCAAGAGGCAAGCGACGCTGCTCAGCCTGGCGGCGATGCGCGTGTGGAGGCTGCCTCGGGTGACGATGCTGATCCAGTACCTCTACCGCGACGAGGTCGTGCTCAGCCGCTTCCAGACCGGCCTCGTCTTCGCGAACAGCCAGCCGAAACCCTCGCTGCAGTCATTCAAGCTGCCGTTCGCAGAGATGCGACGAACTGGGTTCGAGACGGTGGTCTGGGGTCAGATCCGCAGCGGACGGGCCGGGCGGAAGCCCTACCAGCTGGAGGTGCTCCACAAGAACGTGTGGAAGCCGGTCGGGCGCGTCCGGCTGACGAACAATGCCGGTGTCTTCGTCCGCACGATTCGCCTCAAGCGCGGCGCGCTGCTCCGGATCTGGTCGCCGCGCCAAGAGCGCTTCAGTCTCCAGCTACGCGTCAGGTGAATCGCAGCTAGCCGTAGAGCAGTGGCGAGCGGTGGGATTTGCGTCTCGCCGCGCAGGGACGGCAGCTCGAAGGCGAGTTCGTCGATGTAGCACCAGCACCATTTCTCGCCCGGCTCGAGCGAGCGGATGAGGGGGTGGGAGCTCCCGGCTGCGTGGGCACTGGCATGCCGGTTCGGCGAGTCGTCGCAACAGCCGACATGCCCGCAGGTGAGGCAGATCCGCAGATGAAGCCACTTGCCGCCCGTGCGCAGACAATCCTCGCAGCCCGGGACGGAGGCCGGCAGCTCCTCGAGCTGTACCTGTTCCAGGTGCGTGCACGTATCGGCCACGACGTGAATCTAGCCAACCGATGCATGGCTGCGACGAGGCCCCAGCCGGTGAGGCCCCGCCGCAGACGTAGAGGTCGGAGAAGTACGTGCCTACGCGTCGTAGCGACCGCCGAGCTCCGCCGCCTGGGGCCGGCCCTTGTGCCCGGCCTCCTGCAGGATCGGCGGGACCTCGGGGTCGGCGACGAAGCTCTGCCAGCCTGCCGCGTCCCAATCGAAGAGCACCCAGACGCGGTCGTCCTCGTTGGGATCGCGGAAGACGTGCGCGCCCTTCGACCCGTGCTGCCGGCGCTTCTCGGCGCCCTTGGTCGAGAAGATCGTCACGAAGCGGTCGAAGTCCTCGACCTTTGTGGTTGCCAGGATCACGGTGTTCCTCCTCGTCGGTTCTCGGCCCCGCTGCTCGACGCCGAACGTGGAGCGAGTCTGCGCTCCGGACGCCGGCACCGCATCGGGCGAACGCCCCATGGCTTAGCGGGCGGTCAGGCGCTGCGAACGAGGTCGTGTTCGAAGGCCCAGAGCGTCGCCGCGGCGCGGCTGCGAACGCCGGCCTTCTCGTAGACGTGCTCGATGTGGTGCCCCACGGTCTTGGCCGAGATGCCGAGGTCCGCTGCGATCTGCTGGTTGGACTCGCCGCGCACGAGCACGAGGAGGACTTGCAGCTCACGCTCGGTCAGCCCGGCAGGCAGCTCGCGGGGCCGCTGCTGCACGCGGTGGCCCGCGGCGGCGAGCACCGCGTCGACCGCTTCCGGGTCGAGCCGCCCCGCTGCGGCCTCCTGCATCAGCTCGGCCTCCGCCTCGGAGACGTCGAGTGCCGGCCGGTACGGCCGCGCTTCGCGCATCGCTCCGTAGGAGTCGGCAGCGGCGAGGATGCGGGCTGCTCTGATCGAGTCCCTGCCCGGTGGTGCCGCGGTGATAGCCGGAGCCGTCGAGGCGTTCGTGGTGCGAGCCCGCCAAGAGCCCGATCGGGGCGAGCGCCGGCGACTGGGCGAAGGCGCGCTCCGTGAAGTGAGGATGGAGCCGCACCCGCTCCCATTCTCCGAATCCAAGACGCCCCGGCTTCTCCCAGATCGCATTCGACACACCGACTCGGCCGAGGTCGTGCGCGAGCGCCGCGCGCCGCAGGAGCGTCACGGAGGCCGTCGGGAGCCCCAGCCGCCACGCGGCTGCCTCGGCCAGTTCGGCCACATCGGTCGAGTGCTCGCGCAGCCACGGCGACTTGAGACCGGTGAGCGCGCCGATCGCGGCGAAGGCGGCGTCGATTCGATCGCCTTTGATCCAGAACCACGGGAACGGCTCGACCTCCAGCGCCTGCTCCCACATTCGCGTCTCGTCCAGCTCGGCGAGCAGGTCGTCGAAGTTCTGCAAGGCGAGCCCGGCGATCCGCGGCTCGTACGCGGCCCCGGTCCGACGCTCGATCACGGCTCGCGCCTCTTCGGGGCCTGATGCCGAGAGGAAGAGAGAGATGTCCCGCGCCACGTGCAGGAGCAGCATCGGCAGTGGAATCGCGTCGCCGCGCACGTCAGGGAAGCCCCGTCCGTCCCAGCGCGCGAAGACATACTCGAGCGGCTCCTGGATGGTCGAGTCGAGGCCGAGCCACCCTGCGAACCGCTGCGCCACCTCGCACATCGTCGCGAACGACTCACGAGCCCTCGGGGCGGCCTTGGCGATCGCGTCCTCGATCAGCGCCGAGCGCACCTCAGGGGCACGGCCGACGCCGACGTTGGCCCGGTAGAACTCGAGCACCTCAGCGGAGTTGACCGGGTCGATCAGGAAGAACGCGGCTCGATGCGCGATGTCGTCGCCGAAGAGCGCCGTCGCCTCGTGACCGTTCGACGTGCAGCCCGCGGCGTGCAGGAGCGCGACGTAATACGTGTCCCCAAGTTCCTGGGCCGATGCTCCGGCGAGCTCGCCGAGCCGGACGGCGAGCACGGCGGTGCGCAGCGCATGCTCGAGCGGCTGGCCGGTACCGAGGTCGGTCGCGAGTGAGAGGGCCCCGACGACTTCGGCGGCGCGGATCGGCTGTTCGTCCGCGGGTACCTCGGTTGCCGCCCGACCGGTGTCCTCAGCCGCCATTTGGGGATCCTACGCCGCCCGCTGCGCTGCGACGACGTCTCGAGAGGTCGGCGGCTAGGCCGCGGCGGCGTCGGCCGACGGAGCCTCGTCCTCGGCTTCGCTCCTGAGTGGGAGGGAAGTCCTGGGCGGCGCTGCCCGGGATCCGTCCCAGCAGGTCACGGACGAGCGAGTCGAGTCGCTCCCGAGTGCCGGTGAGGAAGTGATCGGTGTCGTGCCGGTACTCCTCGAGCGCAGCGACCACCTCCTCGATCAGCTTGTCGGCGCGGATGCGTGCTTCCCGGATGATCTCCGTTGCGTCCTGCCGGGCTTTCGCTCGGATCGCCAACCCCTCGTCCGTCAGATGCTGCTGCTCGGCGACTGCTTCTCGGCGCTGCAGCTCGATCTCCGCCTCCGCCGCCTCGCGGAGATCGACCGCGACTATCTGTGCCGTCACGAGCGCGTCGGCAACGGCCTTGACGCGTCCCCGGTGGTACTCGAGCTCCTGGGCCAGCTCGTCGACCTGGCGACGCAGGTCGTCCCGTTCGCTTGCCAGGGTCGTGTTGTGCTCCCCCAGCTGGGCCAGGAACGCGTCCGTCGCCTCGCGGTCGTAGCCGCGGAAGCCGACTGGAAGCTCGGGCTGCGCCTCAGATGCCGTCGACATGCGCTCACTGTGATCGCAAGCCCACTGCTTCGCAATCCCTCACTCGGGCCTTGCGAACAGGCCCAGAAAGGGTCGCTGACGCGTAGGACTGCGCTGACCAACGTTGAACCAAGGGCCGAAGTCGAATTAGGCTTGGCGGGGCAGTTCCGACATGATCGGAGCGCGTCGTGACAACGACTAGAGAGGTGGGCGATGAAACAACCGATGGCAGGCTGGATCGGGTTTGCAGGGGTGATGATCTTGGTCATCGGCACACTCGATTTCTTCGAAGGCCTGATCGCGGTTATCCGCAACAACTATTACGTGATCCACGGGAGCCAGCTGATCGTGTTCGACACGACCACCTGGGGCTGGATCATGATGATCTGGGGAGTCCTTCTGTTCCTGGTCGGTCTCGCACTCTGGTCCGGCGCAAGCTGGGCACGGTGGACGACGGTCGTTCTCGTCACCCTGAACATCATCGGTCAGCTCAGCTGGCTCGGAGCGAGCGCATACCCGCTGTGGGCGCTCGTGATCATCACCTTGAACATCGTGGTGCTGTACGCGCTGTGCGCACGGTGGGAGGGGTACCCGGAAGAGGTTCGTACCTGAACCATCGGTCACGGGGACGGACAGCGCTTGCGCGCGGTCCGTCCCCGTCGATTTCACTTTTGTCAGGGCGCAGCTGCCGAATCATTCCGCTCACGGTCGCCCTGCTCGCACTGTGCTGGTGCGGGGCCGCGTCAGCCGGACTCGGTGATGAGAAGGCACTCGCCAAGCAGTACGCCCCGGTCGTGCGGCTCGTCACCCAGGAGCAGGAGTGCGGGCCGGGCGAGCCCTACCGGCCGATCGACGTCGACGTTCTCTTCGGGGCCGACACGGTCTCACTGCGCGGCCCGTGGAATCGCACCGACCTGATTGCGATCGGGCCGACGGCGAAGCAGCTCGGAACGAAGCTCTACGGCTACCACCTCGACTTCCCGGGGGACGCGCTCAACCCGGGCTGCTCGTACGAGCAGTGGGAGCGCGCGATCACCGCCGGTTCGAAGCCCACGGTCTACGCGCACGTCGCTACCGAGGCAGCACGGCCTGGAAAGCTCGCGCTGCAGTATTGGCTCTTCTACGTCTTCAACGACTGGAACAACCCCCACGAAGGCGACTGGGAGATGATCCAGCTCGACTTCGATGCAGCCACCGCGGCAGAGGCACTTCACCGACGGCCCGTCGAGGTCGGCTACAGCCAGCACGAAGGTGCGGAGCGCGCGAGCTGGGGCGAGAGCAAGCTGGAGCTCGTCGACGGCACGCATCCCGTCGTGCACGTCGCCGCCGGCTCCCACGCGAACTTCTTCGGCCAGGCGCTCTATCTCGGCAGCTCGGCCTCGCAGGGCGTCGGCTGCGACGACACCAGGGCGCCCGCCTTCGATGTTCGACCGGTCGTCGAGACGATTCCCGGCGATCCCGGCCAGGCGCACGCGCTGTTCCCCTGGATCGGATTCCAGGGGCGGTGGGGCGAGCTGCAACGGGCGTTCTACAACGGGCCGACCGGTCCGAACCTGAAGCAGCAGTGGACGGAACCGATCCAGTGGTCGGAGGGCTGGCGCGACCGGAGCTACGCGGTCCCTGTCGGCGGCGTGCTGGGGACGAGGACGACCGACTTCTTCTGTGGCGCCGTCGCCGGCGGCTCAGACGTACTGCGACGGCTCGTGCACGAGCCGCGACCTGTCCTCCTGGTGCTGGCCGGGCTGATCGCGCTCGTGCTGCTCGGTTTGTCACGGGCGACCTGGCGGCCGACCGCGCCGCTCGATCCTGCGCGGCGGCGGGCCTGGGGCCAGATCATCGCCGCCTCGGCCCGGATGTATCGACGGCGGATCCCGCTGTTCGTCGGGATCGGCCTCCTGCTCGTCCCGATCACGGTGATCATCGCCCTCCTCCAGACGATCATTCTCAAGGCGTCGAATGTCGCCGGCATCTCGACCGAGGGGCAGGGCGGGGGGCTGCTCGTGCTCATTCTGGTTGGGCTCGGAGCGGCGCTGACCCTGCTCGGGGTCGGGCTCGTCCAGGTTGCGACCGCTCGGGCGGTCGTCGAGATCGCGTTCGATCGGCCGGTGAGCGCCTTGCGCGCCTACCGGTTGGCTGCGAGCAGCGTCCGGCCGCTGCTCGTCGCGCTCGTGATTGCCGCCGTGACGGTCGTGCTGCTCGCCGGCTCGCTGTTCCTGATTCCGATCGCAGTCTGGCTGGCCGTTCGTTGGGCGCTGATTGCGCCCGCGATCGCCCTCGAGGGGCTCTCCGGCGTCGAAGCCTTGCGGCGAAGCTACCGTCTCGTCCGGCAACGGTGGCTGAAGGTCGGCTCACTGACCATCCTCGGCGCGGCTGTCGCGCTGGTCGCCGGGCCGCTCGTGGGCTCCCTTCTGATCCTGTTCACGAGCGCGCCGCTGCCCATGCTCGATCTGGTCGCGGGCATCATCTACGCGGTGTCGCTGCCGTTCGTCGCACTCACGACTGCGTACGTCTACTTCGACACGAGAGTTCGTGACGAACTGACCGCGCCGACAGGCCCGGATGAGCTGCCCGCGGAGATCGACCTGGGAGCAGGCCCGGCTACAGGCCGTCCTGCGCCGTCAGTCGGCCCGATCTGACAGCCGCGACGAAGCTCTCGTAGTCCCGCTCGTTCTGGTCGGCGTACGCCGTGGAGAAGTCTGCGATCGCCCGGTCGAACGAGTTGCCCGCGCCCAGGTACGACGCGATCGCGATGCGGTCGCCCCACCGCGCGTGCGCACGGGCGAGCGTCGCGCCACACAGCCGCGCGTAGGCCGTTGTTCCCTGCACCTGCAGGCTCTCGACGTCGGCGCTCCCTTTCCAGTCGTGGAACTGACGGACGTAGTAGTCGCGAGTCTGACCGTCCAGGCCTTTCACGCGGATCCAACCCAGGAAGATGTCGCTCGCCGCCTGCATCAGCCGTTGGCCCACGACCACCCGACGGCCGTGGTGGGCATGCTCGCTCTTGCCGACGAACCGCTCCAGCACCGAGGCTTCGGCTTCTTTCGACTGGAGGAACAGCGGGTCGTCCTCGTCACGTCCGACGAAGAGGTGGATCCAGGCGCGGGTCCCGACACTGCCGACTCCGACGACCTTGCGGGCAGTGTGGACGTATTCGAACTCCTCGATCGGATGGTGGTGATCGGCCAGCGATCGCCGGTACTTCTGGATCAGCGAGCGCATCATCCGCTCCGAGTCGTCGCTGAGGCCTTCGCGAAGGATCAGGTCGTCGAGCGGCATGATCAACGGCGGGTCGGCGACGATCCGGATCTTCCCGTCGATCTCGTCGGTGCGTTTGGCGAACACCCGCATGCTGTCGCGCGTCCTTGCTTTCGCGACGTCCTTCTCAGCCTGCCGCGCCTCTTTCTTGCCGAGCCGGTCTGCCGCGACCTCGGCGCGAACCCAGCTCATGACCTGTTCGACGTCCATGTGGTCGTACCAGGCCTCCAACGTGCCCAGGTTCGCGGCGTGCCGCATCACGAGGCGGTACTCGCGGACGGCCGCCCTGAGGATGGCGCGCCGGTCGTCGGGAGAGAACCCGCGTTCGCGGCCGAGCACTTCGATGCTTGCAGCGAGGCGCTTCACGTCCCATTCCCATGGGCCGGGGAGCGTCTCGTCGAAGTCGTTGATGTCGAACAGCACCTGCCGCTCGGGTGAGCCGAAGAGGCCGAAGTTCGAGAGGTGGGCGTCGCCGCACAGCTGGACGTTGATCCCGGACTGCGGGGTCGATGCCAGGTCGGCTGCCATCACCAGCGCGGCGCCGCGGTAGAACGTGAACGGCGAGACGAGCATCCGCCCGTAGCGGATGGGGACGAGCTCGGGGACACGGCTCTCGGACTGCTCCTCCAGGAGCGCGATCGGATCGGGGCGGTCGGCGGCCGGCTGCCATGTTCCGTGGTCCGCCCGCGGTGCCACGTGGCGCGCGGCCTTGCCCCGGGCGACCCGCTCCTCGACGCTGAGGTGAACGTTCCGCCTCGCGCGCGCGGCGGGTGCTCCCGGCCGGGCTGCCCGCCCGGAGGGGTCGACGTTCGAGGAGTCAGCGGCCCGTGCCATCAGTGTGGGGCAAAGCATGGCCCGTCGGACCGAGGACGGGCGTCACCCGATCGGGGTGATCGACGCAGACCGCCTGTGCCCGCGGACTAGCGTTGCCAGGGTTGGCGTCGCTGCGTGATTCCGTTTAGGCTGGCGGTGTCGTGATTCGTTCGATCTTGATCAGTTGGGCCGTGCTCGCCGTGGCGTTCGCGCTGACGACGTGGATCCTGTCGGGGATCAGCGTCTCGGGCGGTTTCTGGGGCTACGTCTGGGTCTCGGCGCTCTTCGGGATCGTCAACGCGTTCCTCGGGACGCTCCTGCGGATCCTCACCTTCCCGCTGATCCTGCTGACGCTCGGGCTGTTCTCGGTGATCGTCAATGCGCTGCTCCTCGAGCTCACCGACGCGCTGACGGACAACCTGACCATCGACTCGTTCTTCTGGTCGGCGATCTGGGCGGCAATCGTCCTCGCGATCGTCAGCTTGATCCTCGACCTGACGGTCGGCCGGGTCGCGCGCCGCGAACTGGCCGCCTGAGGCGTCCGCTCCGCCGAGGCGGCCTTTGACGGCCGGGCCGAGGCCTGGCATCGTTCACGTATGAGCACCGTGACGGAGATCCTCGCCGGCAAGGGCAGCGAGGTGCTCTCGGTCGACGCGGACGCCTCCGTGCTCGAGGCGGCCCAGCAGATGATCGACGCCAACGTCGGTGCCATGCTCGTCTCGGTGCGCGGCCGGATCAACGGAATCGTCACCGAGCGGGACTATCTGCGACGGGTGACGCTCGAGGGCCGCACCGATCGCGAGACGGCGGTGCGCGAGATCATGTCGTCGCCGCTGATCGTGGTCTCGCCGGAGACGACGATCGAGGAGTGCATGGCGCTGATGACCGACCAGCGGATCCGGCACCTGCCGGTGGCCGAGCACGGCCGCATCGTGGGTGTGATCTCCATCGGTGACGTGGTCAAGTTCCAGTCGCAGCAGCAGAGCGTCCAGATCCAGTACCTGACCGAGTACATCAACGCCCGTTAGCTCGGTGACACGGTCCTGGGTCGCCGGCGTTCTGATCCTCATCACTGTCTCGGCCGTTCTCGCCGGCACCGCCTCGGGCCACGGCGCCGGCACGGTCCTCTGCAAGGGCTCACAGCTTGCGGGCACGTTCGCCGGCGTGCCCGGGAGCGCCGGAGCGGGGAACATCACCTACGCGCTGCGCTTGAAGAACACCTCGAAGACGTCGTGCAGCGTGACGGGGCTGCCGCAAGGCCGTCTCCTCGGCCGCCACAACGGGCCGCTCGCGACACACATCCGTGCAGCGTTCCCGGGCGCGCTCACCGCGATCCTCGTCACGTTGCGGCCGGGCCAGGCAGCCCGGGCGACCGCCCGGTTCTCGCCCGATATCCCGGGCACGGGCGAGCAGATCATCGGGCCGTGTGAACCGACCGCGTATCGCTTGCGCGTCACGGCGCGGGGTGGAGGAACGACCACGGTGAATGTGCTGCCGCCGACTGCCGTGTGCGAGCACGGCCGTCTGCAGTTCTCTGCCTACGGGCGCTAGCGCTTGCGCTTGCGCGAGCTGCCACCCGGGCGGCCGCCACGGGCCTGCTGTTGCATCCGCTCGGCCTGGCGGCGCATCTGCCGGTTTGCGCTGTCCGGCACGGCGCCCTGTTCCTGGGCCGCCTCCATATAGGCGCGGCGCTCCGCGGGCGTCAGGCGGCTCATCGCCTTCTGGACCGCCTGCGGGTTCGGATTCGAGGCGACCGGGTTGATCTTCTTCAGGGCGCTCGCGAGCTCCGGGTTCTGCCGTTCGATGGCCGCGGTGGAGACGCGCGTGAAGAACCGGCGCATGAAGCCGATCTGCGAGAGCTTCGTGATCACGGGGCGAAGCAGCGCGCCGTTCTTGTACCGCCCCAGCAGGAGGAGCAGCAGGAAGACGACGAGCACGACGCTGATGATCAGGATCGGTACGTAGAGCCACCACATTGTGGCTCGATCGTACCTAGCGGCGCGAGCTGAGTACCACGCCGGCCGCGACGATCAGCGCGAGCACGATCATCAGCCAGATCCAGCCGGTGACCGAACCGTTGGGCGTCGCGGCCTTCGGGAGGGGGTAGAGGGTCGCCAGGAGCAGCACCCCGGCCAGGGTTCCCGCCAGGGATGAAGCCGGGGTGCCCCTGCTGTAAGCATTCGTTGAATCCAGGGGTTAGGAGCACTGCACGAGGGGAACCTCTAGTTACATGGCCCAGGATCTGATCACGCTCTTGGTCGAGCACGGTGACGAGCACGGCTGCGTGAACCTGACGGAGCTGCACGAGGCGGTCGCGAAGCTCGAGCTCGAGGACGACGACCTCGAGAGCCTGCTCGAACGGCTCGAGTCACACGGCATCGACGTGACCGACGACTGCTCGAGGGCGCTCGAGGAGGAGGTCGTCTATACGAACCAGCAGATCGCATCGGCGACGACCGACTCGCTGCAGCTCTTCCTGAACGAGGCCGGTCGCTACCCGCTCCTCACCGCCCCTCAGGAGGTCGAGCTCGCCAAGCGGATCGAACAGGGCGACAAGCGGGCCAAGGACTTGCTCGTCAGCTCGAACCTGCGGCTCGTCGTCTCGATCGCCAAGCGCTACCAGGGCCACGGGCTGACGCTGCTCGATCTGATCCAGGAGGGAATCATCGGCCTCATTCGCGCTGCCGAGAAGTTCGACTGGCGCAAAGGCTTCAAGTTCTCCACCTACGCGACGTGGTGGATCCGGCAAGCGGTGCAGCGTGGCGTCGCGAACAAAGCGCGCACGATTCGCATTCCGGTTCACATCGTCGAACGCGAGCAGCGCATCTCGCGCGCCGAGCGCGAGCTGATCGCGTCGCTCGAGCGGCCTCCGACCGACCAGGAGCTCGCGGCGAAGGCCAAGCTGCCGGTCAAGCAGGTGCGTGAGGCCCGCTCGGCCGCGCGGGCCGTCGCCTCGCTCGACAAGCGCGTCGGCGAGGACGATTCGGCGTCGTTCGGAGATCTGATCGCAAGCGACGAGGCTCAGCCCGACGAGCAGGTCGAGGTCAAGCTGACGGAGAAGGCCCTGCATGCGGCCATCGCAGAGCTGTCCGAGCGCGAACAGCAGATCCTCAAGCTTCGCTACGGGCTCGGCGGCAACACCGATCCGAAGTCACTCGAGGAGATCGGCAGGATCCTCGGCGTCACGCGCGAGCGCGTACGTCAGCTGGAGTCCGAGGCGCTGCGGCGGTTGGCCGAGCGTCGCGAGATCGCGGCGCTGCAGGCGGCTTGACCAGCTGGTCTAGTCGAACCTGATTCGCGTAGCGAACCAGGTTCGCGAGTTTGTCGGAGGTGGTGGCGGTTCGGAACTCGCGAATCTGGTTGCGGCTACGCCGCAATCAGATTCGAACCTAGGAGCCGACGACCTTGCAGATCCAGCGGCGCGGACGCGAGCGGTCGAGCTCGATGAAGAGCACGCGCTGCCACTGGCCCATGGACAGCTCGCCGTCGCCGACGGGGATCGACTCGCCAGCAGAGCCGAGAATCATCGACATGCAGTGCGCGTGACCGTTCGCCGCCTCCATGTCCTCTTCGCAAATGTTCTCGGTGCGGCGGTCCCAGTCGTCGTGTGCGTAGTACGTCTCGGCAGGAACGAGCCGGCGCAGCAGGGTGCCGAAGTCCTCGAACATCCCGCGCTCGTACTCGTTCACCCGCACGCAGCACGTCGTGTGAGGCGAGTAGACGCAGCAGATCCCGTCGACGACACCGGACTCGCGCACGATCTCCGCGACCTCCGCGGTGATGTCGGTTACGTGGAGGCCTCCGGTGGTCTGGAAGTGCCGCTCCGCCTGGAAGACCTTCATCGCGTGCGATTCTAACGAGTAGCGTGCGCTGTCCGGGCCCGTAGCTCAGCGGTTAGAGCAGGGAACTCATAATTCCTTGGTCCCTGGTTCGAATCCAGGCGGGCCCTTATCGGCCCGCGCGACCAAGCGGAAACGGCTTGGTTGCGCGGGCCATACGTGTCACAGATGCCCGGTTTGTACGTGGCGTGCAGATACGGGTGCATACCCGGAGATTTCGACCATCACCCGGCCGCCTGCCCCGAGCACGGCATGGTCTTCCGCGACGACGGCTCATTCGAAAGTCGGTCGCGAACGCGGCCGGCTAGCACGAGGTACGCCTCGTAGCGGTGGTATCTGGGGTGGTCAGGCTCGAAGCGCTCTGGGCGAGTCCGCACAGACGGCTCTCCAATCACCTCGCCGTTTCTGAATTGATCGTGTGTCAGATCGACTTCCAGCCCTCCGGGAAGCCGGTTCCACATGTGCGACTCGACGCGCTCGCCGTGGCGGAACACACCCGCCGCCAAAATCTCCCCGCCGAAGATGTCATGAACGACGAGCGACGTGACATCGCACTGGCCGCGCGAAGGATTCTCAAGCGTCCAGCCGTCATCCTCCTCGGCAGTATCGAGACCCCAGCTGGCTCGGATCGCCTTTTCGATCTCAGCGAGCGTGCGCATCGCGCGAGGATATAACGGCCTAGCTCTACATCGCTCAGGTGTCATTCCCGAACACTGGCCCAGCTGAGCTTCCTCGGCGAGCAGATCCTGCGCGGCCCTCGGCCCGGGACGAGAGCGGCTGGGAATCCGATGAGTTCCTTGCGCGTTGACAGTGTCGGGAGAGACCGCAGGGAGGAGGCCCAAGATGGATCAGCTGGGATACGGAATAATGCTCATCGGGCGTGAGGACCGCGAGCGGCAAAGGGTGCAGCGGCAGCGCGCGACACCCGAGCGGCGCCAGGCAAAGCGGATCGGAACGCGCCGGTGGGCGCTGGCGTCCGTGAGGCTCGGATCGCAGAGCGCCTGTGAAGCGCAGAGCGCCTGCGAAGCGTGAGATGTCGCGCCGGCATCGAGAAGTTTTCCTCGCCGCGGGGGGAGATTGTCAAACACGGGCCACGCGACGTATCGAACTGAGCTACGGCGCGAGGTCGTGGCCGGGACGCTCGGCGGCATAGGTTCTGAACGCCTCGCGGAGACTTTCCCCGAAGCTGTCGTCGCCCAAGTAACGGGAGTATCTCTGACCCTCCTCGCGAGGGCGAGGGCGAGGCGTCCGGCCCTGCTCTCCTCGACATCGCGTGAGCCGTTTCAGGTGACCTTGAACGTCCCGGTTATGGTGGGGTGCACGGTGCAATCGAACGTGTACGTCCCTTTCTTGAGTGTCAACGTCACCGTTTCGTGCCGACGAAGCAGGTGCCCAGTGATGGTCTTGTTCTTGATCCCCGGGCCGCTGAGCGTGAAATTGTGGATGTTCGCCTTGTCGCGGACGACGAAGGTGTACTTCGCATGCTTCAGCGTTGTGACCTTCTTACCGTGCGCGTCCTTCAGCGAGATTGTGAAGCCAGGGCCGATCGTCCCTTGCAGCTTCGGAACGGTCATCGTGGTCGCCGTCGCCCCCGTGGCGATGCCAACTGCCATCAACGCAGCCGCGAAAGCAAAAGCAACGGTCACGCGAACCGCTTGACACAGGCGAGTTGTCTCGGCGACTTCCCGCAGCCGCTGTCGATCGCTGCTCGAGTGCCCCTATCTCGCTGACGGACGGTTGCCTCCCGGAACCGGCTCCGACGAGAATTCTTGCTTGGTGATCCCACCCTTCACGCTCTCGGCGTCCTGGCCCGAGACGTCCAGGTCCGGCATGTCGTCCTCGGTTTGCTTCGGTTCATTCTCGTGCTGGGGCTTGTCCTTCGGAGCGCCCATCATCGGTCCTTTCGTCGGTGTCGACAGGACGGTATTTACCTCTTTCGATTACGGTCATCGACCCTGTCACCTCACTAGACGGTGCGCAAGCCAACGACCTTCCACAGCCGTGAATCGCCTCGCGAAGACGTTGGGGGCGTTCGAGGAATGAGCGCGGTGCCGTCGTCGGCCGATCGGCTCGAGCGCCAGGGCGCGTTTCTGTCGCGCACTTGCGCGTTCAGACGGATTAGAGCCGAAGGTTGCAATGTCCCCCGTTGGGTGGTTCACTCCGTGAAGAAGACGGCCGGTCGCCGGTGCGGCATCGACGCGGCGACCGTCGGCCGCCTGATGGGTCAGCGCTCGAAGGTCGTGACGCTCGAGACGTACACGCACGCGCTGATCGACAGCCGTGAAGTCGACCGGGGGAAACTGCTCGAACGTGTCAGCGATGCTCGCCTGGTGCAGATACCGGTGCAGATACCGGACGACGAACTAGCCGCTTTTGCGGGGTAGTTCGAGGCCAGGCGGGCCCTTGGATCTCTTCGTCGTCATCTCCCGGAGCTGGAGGGCGGCGAAAACAACCAGGGCGACGCCTGCGCCGAGGAGAGAGCCGGCGAGGACGTCGAGCAGCCAGTGCACCTGGAGGTAGGTGCGACTCCAGGCCATGGCGGCGATTCCTGCGGTGGCGAGCGCCCACCAGAGGCGGCGCCGTCGGTCGACCTTGGTGAAGAGGAGCACGGCCGCGACGCACGTTGCGCCGGCGAAGGCTGTGTGGCCGGAGGGAAAGGAGGCGCCGGCAGGATGGACGAGCCCATCGGGAGGTCGTGCCCTGTCGACGAGTGCCTTGGCCACAGAGCTGAGCAAAGGGGTCAGAGCTTCGGTTGTCGCGTAGGCGAGGAGCGCCCACCAACGCCGCGCCATGATCAAGACGCCTCCGATCCCGACGAGCACCAGCGCGCGTCCGAGCCCACGACCCAGATAGTTGAAGATCAGCGCAACGTGGTCGAGCAGCGGCGTCTGGATTTCGCCCATCCAATCGGCCCAGTGCTGCTCCATCGCGAGCGGCTGGGTGGGAACGAGCAATGCCAACGCGACGAACAATCCGAGGAAAGCTGCTCCCAACGACAGTACTCGCCGCGGGCGCTGGACGAAGTGCTCGCGTCGGTCCCTGTGCAGCACGTGCATCCGCACAGTCTGCTCCGCGAGCAAGCGGTCCGTCAGCCGCGTTCTCTCAGCTCGTAGCCGTCCTCGCTCGCGAGCCGCCTCGCTTCGGCCCGGGTGATCAACGCGCCACCGTTCAGCTTGCTCTCGGTGCCGTCCGGCCGTTCGATCCAGGCCGTCCCGACGTCGTCCGGGTCCTCGTCCAGTTCACTTTCCTCAGGCCCTTTCTCGAACGTCCAGTAGAGCCAAGTCGTTTTGTCAGCCATAGACCACCTTCTTGCGTTCGTGATTCTCGGGACCGGTTTGGTCCACGTCGAGAGGAGCCCGCGCGTTCGCAGAGCTGGGCTCGTGTTGCCGGTACTTCGATTCGCGCGGTCCCGAAAAGTTGGTCGAAAGGGAGTAAGCTCATCTGAGGACGCTGACCCGCGGGCTCGGCTGAAAATCGCCGCTCTCGGCGGGAAGGGAGAGGGTCATGCGCAGCGGCAGTGAGTTCGACGAGCGCGGCGCCACCTTGGACCACAACCAACTGGGTTTCCGGCAGGCCAACGAACGGGTCGCCGCGCTGAACCGCCGTTGGGGCACAGACACATTTCCTTCGTCGTTTGTCTGCGAGTGCCGCGACCCGCATTGCGTCGAGCGGATCGTCCTCAGCCACGAGGACTACGACCGCCTGAGGCTGAACGTGACCTTCGTGACGCTTCCCGGCCACTAGCTCAAAGCGGCAGACGGGCGGTATCGAATCCGGTTAGGCCCGGAAAGACCAGGTTTCCGGTTCGCAATTCCTAGCCTCGCCGTAGGGTCAGGCGGGCGCACAATACGTGTAACGGTCGCCACATGAGGCGCTCGTTCAGTCGGCGGGCGGCTGCTGCGGCCAGCGCCGCCCGCCGACTCCCGATTCTTGCGGGCTAGAGGGCGCCGCCGGCCGCCGGAGGTGCAGCGCCCGAGGGGGCGGAGGCCAGTGCAGCTGCGCGCGTCAGATAGTCCTCGACCAGCAACAGCTGGCCCGCACCGGCGCGGTCGACGACGGCGAGCAGCGCCGACATGCTCGCAACCTCTTCGCGCTGCTCCTCGAGGAACCACCCGAGGAACTGCTCTCCGACGTGCTCGTTCTCCTCGCGCGCGATCGTGACGAGATTCGAGATCTGCGCAGTCACGGACTGTTCCTGCTCGAGCGCAAGCTGAATCGGCGCGCGGTCGTCGTCGAACACCGTCTGGGGCTGCTGGACACCCGGGATCGCGACGTTCTCACCGGTGTCGAGCAGGTACTGGACGAGCATCATCGCGTGGTTTCGCTCTTCGAGCGCCTGCCGGTAGAAGTGCGCCGCCAACTGCGGGAGCGTCGCCGCGTCGTAGTGCACCGCGATCGCCGTGTACTGCTGCGAGGCAGCGAACTCGCTTTGGATCTGCGTATTGACGGCATCGGCGAAGCGGCTCATCTCATCCTCTCGGGTCGGGGCGGTCCGTTTGAACATACCGTCGCCGATGCCCGGGAGTAGGGTCCAGCGGGCGATGGCGGCGGCCGAGGACAAGCGGATGCTGATCCTCCAGGCTGCGGTTCGGGTCTTCGCCGCAGAGGGCTACGAGGCGACGCGCGTGGGAGACATCGCCAAGGAGGCGGGCGTCGCATACGGGCTCGTCTATCACTACTTCGGCTCCAAGGACGCGGTGCTCGAGGCGGTTTTCCGCGAGCAGTGGGGGAGGCTTCTCGCCGCACTCGCCCTCGCCGAAGAGACGGGGAACGACGCGGGCGAGCAGCTCGAGCTCGCGGTGAAGATCGTGCTCCGCTCCTGGCGGGACGACCCCGACCTCGTGCGCCTGCTCGTCCGGGAGATCACGCGCAGCCCGCACATTCAGGACGAGCTCGACGAGATCGGCCAGGCGTTTGCGACCTTCCAGCGGGTGATCGAACGTGGGCAGCGAGATGGGACGTTCCGCGCCGACCTCGACTCGCAGATCGCCGCGTGGATGCTCTACGGGGCGCTCGAAGAGGTGCTGACCGGCTGGGTGCTCGGGCAATTGCCGGACGACGCCGACGACGTTGCCGCAGCCGAGCGGGAGGTGATCGGCACGCTCGTCGGCGGCCTGCGGGCTCGCTGAGGTCCCAATGGACACGAACATATGTTCGTACTAGCATCGTGGCGTGCAGCTGTGCCTCGATGCCGCCGACCGGCTCGTCGAGCTCGTGGAGGAGCATCGGGGCCCGATCGCCGCCGATGAGGCCGCGCGGGCCGTCCTGAAGCTCGGGAGCGCAGTGCCCGTCGGGCTCGCGCGCTCGCTGCTCGACGAGGCGGTGCAGGCCGACGCGCGGCTCCGGTGGTCGGGCGACCTGGTCGGCCTGGCCGGTGCGCCGGGGGAAGCGCTCCGCCTCGAGGACGCCACCTTCGTCGTCTTCGATCTCGAGACGACCGGGCTCCGGCCGGCGTCGGCGCGCCCGTGCGAGTTCGGGGCCGTCCGGGTCGAGCGCCTGGAGCTCACCGCGCGTTTCGAGACACTCGCCAACCCCGGCGTGAGGCTGCAGCCGGCGATCTCGGCGTTGACCGGCCTGCGCGACGAACAGCTGCGGCGGGCTCCGCCGGTCGCCGCCGCGGTGCGGCACTTCCTGGCCTTCGCCGGAGACGCCGTGCTCGTCGCGCACAACGCACGCTTCGACATGGCGTTTCTCGACAACGAGACGATGCGGCTGACCGGGAAGCGCGTCGCAGCCACGGTGGTCGACACGGTCGGGCTCGCGCGGAGGCTGCTCGGACGCCAGCCTGCAAACCTCGCTGCGCTGTCGTACCGGTTCGCGACCGACGCGCGCCCCTGCCACCGAGCGCTGCCCGACGCCGAGGCGACGGCAGAGATCCTGTTGTGCCTGATCGGGATGGCGCAGGAGCGCGGCGCTCGCACCGTCGCAGACCTGGTCGAGCTGGCTGCCACCAAGCCGCGCCGCGTCCAGCGCAAGCGAAGCCTGGCCTTCGGAGCACCACAGCGGCCCGGCGTCTATCTCTTCCGCGACACGCACGACCAGGTGCTCTACGTCGGGCGCGCTCGCGACCTGCACGCACGGCTGCGCTCCTATTTTCGCTCGGAACGCCAACGGCCGGCCGTCGAGGCCGCCCTTGCCGCCCTCGAACGAGTCGAATGGCGCGTGCTCGGCTCGGAGCTCGAGGCGTCGCTCGAAGAGCTGCGCCTCATTCGCGAGCTACGGCCGCCCGCGAACGCACGGTCGGTCCGTCCCGATCGCTACCTCTACCTCCGCCGCCGCGGCGACAGCGTCGTGTGCACTTCGCAGCCGACCGAGCTCGGCCCGCTGACGAGCCGCAAGCGTGCGCAGCTCGCCTCGCGGGCGCTCCAGGGTGTCGAGTGGGAAACGCTCGACGACGCATTGCCCAAGCTTCGAGCGAAGCTGAGACGCATGGCGGGGGATCTTCGCTTCGAAGACGCCGCACGCCTGCGGGACCGAATCCACGCGCTCGAAGAAGCGGCGCGGGAGATTCGCCGGATGCAGCAGCTTCGGCAGATGGCCGTATGCGTCGTCGTCCCTGGCGAACGGGAAGGCTCCCGGCGGGCGTTCTTCGTCGCCAAGGGCCAGGTCGTCTGTGCACGGCCCTACATCGGGCCGCACGGTGTCGAATGGCAGGCCGGGCTCGCGGCCGTCGCACGGGCCGAGGCGACGCTCGCGCCCGAGGCGGCCGACGATCTCCGCGTCGTGGCCTCGTTCATCCGCCGGCCGCCGCCGGAGCTGCAGGTGCTGCGGTTGGCACACTTGGCTCATGGAGCAGCTGCTTGAGCGCGCGCTGGGTGAGGGCTGGCGGAAGCTCGTGATCGACGGGGTGACTGCGACACCGGTCGAGGTCAGGCGCGGCGCGGCGGTGAAGGTCGTCGACGGCCCGCGCACCGAGACGGTCCCGCGCGAGCAATGGCCGGCCAGGCTCGACGAGCTGCTCGACGGCGCTCGCAACGTGCACCTGCTCGCGCCGGACGGCGACGTCCACGCGCGACGCACGAAAAAGGGAACCTGGCTCGTCTCGTCGGGCAAGGCCTCTTCGACCGCAGCCCCGACACGCGAGCACGACCGTGCGCGACATCATCCGTTGCCCGCCGACCATCCGCTGTTCCGCGCGACGAAGATCTCTCGCGACAAGGAACGTCAGGTGCAGCACTACGTCGAGCTCCTTCGGCCGCTGCCGCTCTGGGAGCGCGAGAGCGTTCGCGTCGTCGATGCCGGCTGCGGCAAGGCGTACATGAGCCTCGCCCTGGTCGCGTACGGGCGAGAGCTGGGCAAGCGTGTAGAGCTCGTGGGGCTGGACAGCAACCCCGCTGTGATCGAGACGGTTCGAGGCGTCGCGGAGACCCTCGGCTACGACGAGGCGAGCTTCGAAGCGACCGCGATCGTCGACTACACGAGTGCTGCGCCGGTCGACCTGCTCGTGTCGCTGCACGCGTGCGACACCGCAACGGATGAGGCGATCGCCGCCGGGGTGCGGCTCGGGGCAGACGCGATCGTCGTCGCTCCATGCTGTCACCACGAGCTCGCCGCCCAGATCGCGACCGGCGACAAGGATGCGCTGCTCCGGCACGGGCTGCTGCTCGGCCGGCAGGCCGACCTCGTCACCGATGCACTGCGCGCGGCGGCGCTCGAGATGCTCGGGTACCGCGTCGACGTGATCGAGTTCGTCTCAGCCGAGCACACGGCGAAGAACGTGATGCTCCGAGCGGAGCGCGCGCCCTCGCGATCACGCGCCGAACGCGCGGCCGCCGAGTACCGGGAACTGCGTGACCGCTGGGGCGTCGAACCGGCAATCGAGCGACTCGTGTCGCTGCCCGTAACCAATCCGGCGTGAGCTGCGTTCTCCATGTATCTGAACAAGGGGGAACTGAAAAATGGGAATCCTCTGGATCGTCCTGATCGTCATCTTGGTGCTCGCGCTGCTCGGCTTCTTCTCGCGCGGCGTCTGGTAGACGCACACTAGGACCGTCAGCGCACAGCAAATGGGCCGTCCCGCTCAGGCGGGGCGGCCCTTCGTGCGCTACAACCGAGTGTGTGGGACAGTCGCTCGATTTCTTGCTGCGCGCTGACGGCGAGAGCTCGCTGCCCCGGCTCGGCGGCATGGCCCGGCCGAACGGCGTTGTGATCGTCAGCGAGCGCTTCTGGGCGTTTGCGGGCACCGACGGCTCGCTCCGCGAGGGGCACATGCCGCGCCCACCCGAGGCACTTCACCGCTTGCCACTCGCGCGCGGGCTCGTCCGCTTGTGGGCCTCGCTCGCACCGGTGCTCAAGCCGGGTGGGGTGGCCCGGCGACGTGAGCGCTGGCTGATCATCGTCGCGGTGCTGGCGCCGGTCGGGCTCGCTCTCGTCGGAGGGAACTGGTCGACGGCGGCGGGAATCGCGTTGTCCGTTCTCCTCGTCTTCACGATCCTGCGCGGCCGTGCGTTGCATCTGCACGGAGCGGAACATCGTGCGATCGCGGCGACGGAAGAGCGGCGCCTCGGCGCGACGTGGACAGGAACGGCTCGCCCGACACGGTTCTCTCCGAGGTGCGGGACGAACTTCGCGGCTCTCGCCGCTCCGGTGACGATCGTCGCCGATCGCCTGCTGCCGTTCGCGCCCGCCTTCTGGTCGCCGGTCGTCGTGCTCGTGCTCTCGCTCGCGCTGACGATGGAGCTGTGGCGGATCGTGCAGCGCTCGTCGCGGGGCCTCTGGCGGATGTTCCTGCTTCCGGGTCTCACGTTGCAGCGGCTGACGACACGCGAGCCGACGCTGGCCGAGACGCAGGTCGCGCTTCGGGCCGTGGCGGCGGTCCTCGCGCGAGAGCTAGAGTAAATCCGCATGAACGAGATCGGGACGATGCGGGTCAAGAGCGGCCTTGCCGAGATGCTCAAGGGCGGCGTGATCATGGACGTCGTCGACGCCGAGCAGGCGAAGATCGCCGAAGAGGCCGGCGCGTGCGCCGTGATGGCGCTCGAGCGCGTGCCCGCCGACATCCGGCGGGACGGCGGCGTCGCTCGGATGTCCGATCCCGACATGATCAAGGGCATTCAGGAGGCGGTCACGATTCCCGTGATGGCGAAGTGCCGCATCGGCCATTTCGCCGAGGCGCAGATCCTCCAGTCGCTCGAGATCGACTACATCGACGAGTCCGAGGTGCTGACGCCCGCCGACCTCGAGCACCACGTCGACAAGTGGCAGTTCACGATCCCGTTCGTCTGCGGCTGCACGAATCTCGGCGAGGCGCTCCGCCGCATCGCCGAGGGGGCAGCGATGATCCGCACGAAAGGTGAGGCGGGAACCGGCGACATCGTCAACGCGGTCACCCACATGCGCGCCGTGTTCGGCGGCATCCGGAGGCTGCAGTCGCTGCGCGGCGAAGAGCTCTTCGCAGAGGCCAAGAACTTGCAGGCGCCCTACGACCTGGTGCGGTGGGTGGCCGAGCACGGCCGCCTTCCCGTCGTCACGTTCACGGCCGGCGGGATCGCGACGCCTGCCGATGCATCGCTCTGCATGCAGCTCGGCGCCGACGGCGTCTTCGTCGGCTCGGGCATCTTCAAGTCCGGCAACCCGTCCCAACGGGCGCGCGCAATCGTCGAGGCGACGACGCACTACATGGACGCAGACGTGCTCGCGCGCGTCTCGGCCAACCTCGGCGAGGCGATGGTCGGCATCTCGACGCAGTCGCTCGACCCGAGTGATCTGCTCGAACGCCGCGGCTGGTAACGCGCCTCAGCTCAGCCGGTAGGTCGGTACGCGCCGAGGAACACCAGGATCTCGGCATTCTCTGGCGCCTGTCCGCCGGAGAGCGGCGACTGCTGAACGATCTTGCCTGCCTGGGCCCGTGAGGTGACGGGGAACTTGAGGTAGATCAAGCGCAGTTTCGCGCCCTGCAGCGCCGAGACGGCATCCTGGAGGCTGCTTCCCGATCACGTTCGGCACCTGCTCGAGTGAGTTGTCGGCCGGACCGCGCGAGATATTGATCTGGACGTGGGCGTGGTAGGGGACGACCGTTCCCGACGGCTTCGCCTGTTGGAGGACGGTTCCAAGCGGGTCGGAGCCCGGGACGAACGCGAGGCTCGCAAGAATGCCCGCCTGACCGAGCCTCTGCACCGCGCTCGCCTCTTTCTCACCCTGGACATCGGGCACCGTGGCGCTCTGCGGCGAGGGAGCGGCGGCCTTGGGTGCCGTTGTCGACGCGGCGGTTGTGGTCGGGGTTGTGGTGGTGGTTGTGGCGGCGGCGGTGGTGGTCGACGGGGCCGTGGCGACCGACAACGTGACGGTCGAGCCCCTCGGGAGCCTGCCACCGCCCTTTGGTGCCTGGTCGACGATCGAGCCGGGCGGAGCGGCCGAGGTTGTGACCGCGGTGACGGCCGCCCGCAAGCCGAGGGCAGACAGCCTTTCCCGGGCTGCGGCGAGCTTGAGGCCGGACAGGTCGGGGACGAGTTTCCGCGGAACGGCCGGGGCCCCCGCAGTCGTTCGCGTGGCGGACGTAGCGGGTTGGGTCGTGATCACGACGGTTGTCCCGGTCTGCGCGTTGCTGCGGTCATGGACCAGGAGCCAGGCGAAGAGCGCACCGAGGCCGACCAGTGCGATCGCACCTAACGCAAGCAACATCCCAGCGCCGATTCGCCGATCGACGGGAGCCGGAGCCGCTCTTTCCTGCACCAATGCCGTTGGGGACGGCGCTGCCGGCGGGACCACGAGCGTCGTGCTCTCGCGTGTCGGCCAGCTGTCGGTCGTCGGTTCAGGTGGGTTGGGTGGAGTCGTCACGGCAGGATCTCGGAGGTGCAACGCTTATTGGTCACCGGCGGGTGCGGGTACCTCGGCCGCGAGCTCGTTCGGCGCGCGCCCGCAGCCGGCTGGCAGGTGCGCGCAACCTGGTGGCAGAACGAGCCTGAGGGCGAGGCCGAGTGGGTGCGCGTGGACGTCCGCGATCCCGACGAGGCTCGTCGTGCGGTCCAGGGCGTCGACGCGGTGATCCACACCGCGTACGTTCAGGGGCCGGGGGAGTGGGAGGTGAACGCCGAGGGTTCCGCGGTCGTTGCCGAGGCGGCGCGCGGCCTGCGGCTCATTCAGCTCTCGAGCGACCTCGTCTTCGACGGCGCTCGCGGCGGCTACCGCGAGGAGGACGACCCGGCGCCGGTCAACTCGTACGGCCGGTCGAAGGCGGAGGCGGAGCGGCGGGTTGCGGCGGCGCATCCGGAGGCCACGATCGTCAGGACGTCACTGATCTACGGCGGCGCAGAGCCCGGCCCGCAGGAGCGGCTGGCGCGGGACAACCGTCGCTTCTTCGTCGATGAGATCCGTTCGCCGGTCCACGTGGGCGATCTTGCCGCGGCGCTGCTCGAGCTGCTCGAGCTCGCGGCGCCGGGGCCGTTGCACGTCGCCGGGGCCGACGACGTTTCCCGGTTCGACTTCGCGGTTCTGCTCGGCGCCGATCCGGCGCAGCTCGAAGCTGCCCAGACGACACCCGATCGCGCGCCGAACGTCTCCCTCGACAGTTCGCGGGCAGCGTCCATGCTTGTGACGCGCGTCCGTGGGGTCTACGAGGTGCTCTCGGGCTCCTGAGCCCAGCGTTCGGCCGCAGTCCGGCCCTCGGGCGTGCGGAGAAAGTGCTCGAGCGGCACTTGCAGGAGCGCCGCCTTGCATTCGGCGAAGACCTCGGCGCCGTCGCCGAGCGATGCGTCGACGTGCAGCCGTCGACCGCGTGTCTCGTCGAGCCACGCGCGGATCAGAAGCTCGGTGTTGATCGGCACGGGGATGCGGTAGCGGACGAAGATCCGTGCCGTCACGGCCGGGAACGCGTACCAGGTGGCCAGCAGGCCGACCGCCTCGTCCAGCGCTCCGGCGACGATCCCGCCGTGGACGATGCCGGGGCCGCCCTGATGCAACTCGCCGAACGAGAAGTACGCCTCGTACTCGGTCAGGCCCTCCGCGGCCGGCAGCGGCAGGTGCAGGCCCGTGGGGTTGTCCCCGCACCCCCAGCACTGCGGATCATGATGAGGCGGAATCTGCCCGCTTCCCTGGCCGCCGTCGGAAACGGGGCGGCTTCTCATTCGTGCCAGATGTTCTCGAACGTCCCGAAGCGCAGCTCCTGGACGTAGTGGAAGCGAGCCTCGTCGCTTCGGCGCAGGTACTCCGCCTGGTGCGCGGCGAGGAACGCGTTGTAGGCGTCGGCCGACTCCCACCGGTCGATCACCAGGTACCGGTCGGGCTCCTCGACGTCGTGCAGCAGTTCCGTCCCGATGTACCCGTCCCCGGAGCGGAAGAACCGGGCCCAGTCGCCCTCGGGCCCGTAGGCCTCCTCGAACGCGTCGGGGTCGCGCACGTCGTAGCGAAAGACGAGCGCGATCACGAGCCCGAACCGCACAAGTAACAGTCTGTTACTAGCTCTCGGAGCGCCGGCAACCGCGGCCCCTGCGCACGCCGCGCCCCAAACCGCTGCTTGTAACAGACTGTTACTTGCATCAGCGGAGGCCGCCGCGTTCGTGGTGCGCCTTGAAGAAGTTCTCGCTGCCGGCGGTGGCCATGGCGGCCGAGGCGCTGACCTCCAGGCAGAGCGCCGCGGCGGCGACGATCTGCGCAAAGCGGTAGACCCGGCCGGGGCCGGCGCAGCCGATCGATGCCAGCCAGTCGCGGGCCGAGGGAAGGGTGGTGCCCCCGCCGACCGTGCCGACCTCGAGGCCGCCGAAGCGGATCGTCGCCTGCAGGCCGCCGTCGACGCGTCGGGCGGTGCCGTGCGCCATCGAGCTCGTTCCGACCATGCCGAGATCCTGTCCCGTGGCCGCAAAGATCGCAGCGATCGCCGAGGCAGGCGTGAACGCCACCGACTGCATGCCGCTTGCCACCGAGCCATGTGTGCCGGCCCACGACAGCGCTTCGAGATCTGCGGCGGTCGTCCGCAGCACGCGGCGGATCTGCTCGTCGGTGAGAAACGCCTCCGCGAGCACCGTCTTGCCGTGCCCCGACTGGAAGTACTCGGCGGAAGGCTTCTTGTCGCCGCCCATGTTCGCCTCGAGGAGGGCGCGCTCCGGCTTGACCGGCGCCCGCTGCATGACGTATGCCATGTTCAGCGCGTAGGAGTTGCGCGTCATCATGTTCGGTCCCACGGCGTCGCCGGTCGTCCACTGCCAGAGCACGTGGCACATCGGTCCGACGACATGGGTCTTGACCCCCCGGAGCTTCGCGCGGGTGGAGAGTGACGGGTCGTCGCCCGCCTCGAGGAAGGCGCGCATGCTCACCAGCTCCGCTTCGACCCACCTCGCGAGGGTGACCGCTTCACCCGCGTCCCGACAGACGAAGCAGGAGGCGCGTGTGATCCGGTCGTGCAGGACGTACGTGCGAATCGCGCCGGCTGCGAGCGCGCCGCGGGTCATCGACGCGGTGAGGCCACCCTCGGTGTGCGCGAGCGGAACATGCACGGTTTCGGTCGATCGCGGTCCGGTCTCCACGACGTCGCCGGCGTCGGAGAGTTCGTAGCCGCCGAGCTCGATCTCGACCGGCACCGCGGAGACCGGGATCACCGCCACGCCGACGAGCGACTCCGCCGCTCCCACGAACGGCTCGAGATCGACCGACGTCACCAGTCCGCCGTCGAGGTTCATGGCCTCGCGGCGACTGCGGATCGACTCTGCATCGTTCTTCCGGGGCCAGCGCATGGGGAGACTTTAGAGTCGTACCCATGTCAGCGACGCTCATCAAGGGAAAACCGATCGCCGAGCGCATCCGGGCAGAGGTGGCCGAGGAAGTGCGGGCCATCGGCCACATCGGGCTGGTGACTGTTCTGGTCGGCGACGACCCCGCCTCCGAGGTCTACATCAGGCTCAAGCACAAGGCCGCGCTCGAGGCCGGTTTCGACGCACAGGACGTTCGGCTGCCCGCGGAGACGAGCGAGCAGGATCTGCTCGCACGGGTCGAGGCGCTCAATGCGGACGAGGAGATCGACGCGATCCTCGTCCAACTGCCACTTCCCGACCACATCGACGAGGCGTGGATCCTGCGTTCGATCGCTCCCGCAAAGGACGTCGACGGGCTGAATCCCTTCAACGCAGGTCAGCTCTTCCTGGGACGGCCGACTCTCGTCGGCGCAACACCGGTCGGCGTGATGGAGATGCTGCGCGAGCACCACATCGAGATCGACGGTGCGCGTGCCGTGGTGATCGGCCGCAGTGACATCGTCGGCAAGCCCATGGCCCACCTCCTGATGCAGGCGAACGCGACCGTCACGATCTGCCATTCGCACACGCGTGACCTAGACCGCCACACGCTCGATGCCGACATTCTCGTCGCGGCGGTGGGGGTCCCGACGATGGTCAGCCCCGACATGGTGAAGACCGGCGGCGTCGTGATCGACGTCGGCATCAACCGGACGGATGCAGGGCTCGTGGGCGACGTCGACCCGGGAGCGGCCGAGGTCGCAGCGTTCATGACGCCCGTTCCCGGCGGCGTGGGGCCGATGACGATCGCCTGCCTCCTGCAGAACGCCGTCCGCTGCGCCCGTTATCGGCGCGGCGACCTTGCATATCCAGGGTAATTCGGTGCTAATGTTGCGCGCGCTCCGTCGGTAGTGGCGGACTTGTAGTCATCCAGCAAGGAGTAGGCGCAAGTGGCTGAAGGCACGGTCAAGTGGTTCTCGAACGAGAAGGGCTACGGCTTCATCGAGCGCGGTAACGGCGAGGCGGACGTGTTCGTCCACTTCTCCGCCATCGCCGGTGAGGGCTACAAGTCGCTGACCGAAGGTCAGCGCGTCGCGTTCGAGGTCGTGCAGGGCGATAAGGGCCTGCAGGCATCGAACGTCACGGCGCTCTAGACCCTTTCGGAACCAAGTTGGATGGGAGGCTCCGAAAGGAGCCTCTCGTCGTCTATCGGAGGCGATGCACGCATGGCGCGGATCACGAAGGAGGAGGTACTGCATGTTGCGCGGCTTGCGCGCCTCGAGTTGACCGACGACGAGGTCGGCCGGTTGCAGGAGCAGCTCTCCGACATTCTCGAAGCCGTGTCGAAGGTCTCCGAGCTCGACCTGGCCGACGTGCCGCCGACGGCGCACCCGCTCGAGATCGCGAATGCCTGGGCCGAGGATGTGCCGCACTCGTGCCTGCCGCTCGACGAGGTGTTCGCGAACGCGCCCGATCGCGACGAAGACTTCTTCCGGGTGCCGCCGGCATGATCGACACCCTGCGCTTGACCGCGGAAGCGGCGAACGATCTGCTGACGGCGGGCGAGGTCTCGAGCGACGAGCTCTTCGCGGCGTACCAGGCCGCGATCGGTGAGCGCAACCCGGAGCTGCACGCCTACCTGCACGTGTGCGAGGCCAGCCCCGGCGACGGCATCCCGATCGCGATCAAGGATGTGATCGGCACGAAGGGCGTGCCGACGACCGCCGGCTCGAAGATCCTCGAGAACTACGTGCCGGTCTACGACTCGACCGTCGCCGCGCGCTGCAAGCAGCGCGGGCTGCGCCTGCTCGGCAAGACGAACACCGACGAGTTCGCGATGGGCTCGTCGACCGAGAACTCGGCGTACGGGCCGACACACAACCCGTGGGACCCGACGCGCGTCCCGGGCGGCTCGGGCGGCGGAAGCGCGGCCGCGGTCAGCGGCGGCCTCGCGCCATGGGCGCTCGGCTCCGACACCGGCGGCTCGATCAAGCAGCCGAGTGCGCTCTGCGGCAATGTCGGGCTCAGGCCGACCTACGGGACGGTCTCGCGTTACGGCGTCGTTGCGTTTGCCTCGTCGCTCGACCAGGTCGGCCCGGTCGCGAAGAACGTCCGCGACTGCGCGTTCCTCTATTCGGTGATCGCGGGTCGCGACGACGACGACCTGACGACGGTGGACGCGCCCGCCGTCGAGCTGCCTGCCGGCGAGAGCCTGAAGGGCGTTCGGATCGGCGTCCCCAAGGAGATGAACGAAGCCGAAGGGATCGAGCCCGGCGTCACGTCTGCAGTTCGGGCGGCGCTCGAGCTCGCGGAGTCGCTCGGCGCGGAGGTGGGGGAGTGCTCGCTGCCGCGCTCGGTCGAGTACGGCGTCGCCTGCTACTACCTGATCGCGCCGGCAGAAGCATCGTCGAACCTCGCGCGATACGACGGGGCGCGTTACGGCCTTCGCGTGGACGGTGACGACTTTCGCGAGATGGTCATGCGCACCCGGGACGCGGGATTCGGCGACGAACCGAAGCGCCGGATCATGATCGGCACCTACGCGCTCTCGTCGGGGTACTACGACGCCTACTACGGCACCGCCCAGAAGGTACGGACCGTGATCAAGCGCGAGCACGAGGCGGTGTTCGAGAGCTTCGACCTGATCGTCTCGCCGACGAGCCCGACGGTCGCCTTCGAGCTTGGCGCGAAGGTCGACGACCCACTGGCGATGTACCTCAACGACCTCTTGACGATCCCGTCGTGCATGGCGGGCCTGCCGGGCCTGAACATCCCCTGCGGGCTGAGTGACGGCCTGCCGGTCGGGCTTGCAGTTGATCGGTCCGCAGTTCTCGGAGAACACGCTCTTCAGCGCCGGGCACGCGCTCGAGCAGGCGATTGGGTTCGACGTCGTCCCGGCGAGGCTCAGATGACCGCGATGAACACCTGGGAGCCGGTGATCGGCCTGGAGATCCATGTGCAGCTGAAGACCGAGACGAAGATGTTCTGCCGCTGCCGCAACGGCTTCGGCGGCGGGCCGAACACGCAGACGTGCCCGGTGTGCCTCGCGTTTCCGGGTGCGCTGCCCGTCCCGAACAAGCGCGCGATCGAGGAGACGATCAAGCTCGGGCTCGCGCTCGACTGCACGATCGCGGAGCGCGCGGTCTTCCACCGCAAGAACTACTTCTACCCCGACCTGCCGAAGGCGTACCAGATCAGCCAGTACGACGAGCCGCTCTGCGCGAACGGCAAGCTCGCCGTCCCGACCGCCGACGGCGACGTGCTGATCGGCATCACGCGGGCCCACCTCGAGGAGGACGCTGCCAAGAACGTGCACGTCGCGGCGTCCGGGCGCCTGCACGGGGCGACCGCGACGCTCGTCGACTTCAACCGCGGCGGCACGCCGCTGGTGGAGATCGTCACCGAGCCGGACCTGCACGACGCCGAGACGGCGAAGCACTTCCTACAACTGCTGCGCCAGACGGTCGTCGAGCTCGATCTCTCGGATGCCGAGCTCGAGAAAGGTTCGATGCGTTTCGACGTGAACGTCTCGGTTCGCCCCGCGGGATCCGACGAGCTGCGCACCCGGACCGAGCTGAAGAACATGAACTCGTTCAACTTTGCCGCGAAGGGGATCGAGCGTGAGATCGCGCGCCAGATCCAGATCTACGAGGCGGGCGGTGAGGTGCAGCAGGAGACGCTGCATTTCGTCCCGGGCGACGAGGAGTCGCCGCCGTCCCGTTCCAAGGAGGAGGCGCAGGACTATCGCTACTTCCCCGAGCCGGACCTCGTACCGGTGCAGCCGCCCGCCGAGCTCGTCGAACGCCTGCGGTCCGAGATCGGCGAGCTGCCCGGCGCGCGGATCCGCCGCATCGCCGACACCCTGTCGTTCTACGACGCCGACGTGCTGGTGACCGGCGGTCTCGACCGGCTCTGGTCGGCGCTCGTCGCGGCGGGTGCCGACGCGAAGGAAGCCGCGAACGTGCTCGCCAACCAGTTCGTCGCGACCGGCATATCGGCGGACGCGGTGAGCCCGAGCGAGCTCGCGCAGCTTGTCTCCGCCCGCGGCGAGATCCCGCGCGCGACCTTCGACGAGGCGCTTGCACATGTCGGCGACGCAGACTTCGCAGCAGCGCCGTATCTCGAGCAGAAGGTCGTAGCGGACACGGGAGAGCTCGACCCGATCATCGACCGGGTCATCGAGGCGAACCCGGGCCAGGCGGAGCAGTTCCGAGGCGGGAAAGAGGGCCTGCTCGGCTTCTTCGTCGGTCAGGTGATGAAGGAGACCGGCGGCCAGGCCGACCCGCGCGTCGTCAACGAGCGCGTCCGCGCGAAATTGCGCGGAACCTGATTCGTCGGCGAGTATCGCCAGGCCCAGCTCGTCCGTTGTGCCTCCGAGCAACGAAAGGAGAACCGGATGTCGGCTTGGTTATGGGTGATCGTCGTCGTGGTGGTAGCGGTCGTGGCGATCGCAGTCTTCCGGAGCGCGCTCAGGACGCGTCGATCGCGGGAGCTGCACGAGCGGTTCGGGCCGGAGTACGACAAGGTCGCGGCCGACGCACCGTCCAAGCGCGAGGCGGAGGCGGAGCTGCGGGAGCGCGAGCGGCGGTTGCAGGAGTACGACATCGTGCCGCTCGACCGCGAGGAGCGCGACCGCTTTCAGGCCCGCTGGACTGACGTCCAGGCGGAGTTCGTGGACGACCCTGCCGCAGCGGTGCTTCGCGCAGACGCGCTGATTCAACAGGTCATGCGGGCACGCGGGTATCCGATGGACGACTTCGAAACGAGGGCGGCCGACCTGTCGGTCGACCATCCGGACGTGGTCGAGCGGTACCGAGCTGGTCACGGCATCGCCGTCGCTCACGAGCGCGGCAACGCGGGCACCGAGGAGCTCCGCCACGCGATGAAGCACTATCGGGAACTGTTCGACTCGCTGGTCGAGGCGCACGACGTCCAGGAGGTAACGAGCCAGAGCTAGACGCGCACCGCCGCATACAACAGCGCTGCGGCGAGTGCGAAGCATGCGGCGGCGGCCGCGACCGCGGTCTGGGTGAGCGCGGAGGCTGCCGCCGCCGCACAGACGGCGGCGACGACGAGTGCGTTTCCGAGCGGCCGCCGCCTCCACGTCGCCACCGCGACGAGCAGGACGGCCACCGTGCCCAGCGAGCTGGCGGCGATTGCAACGACGCGGGCCAGCGTGTCGACATGGTCCTGCGCGTGGGGCACAGCGGTCGAGTCGAACGAGCCGTGCACCGGCATCGCAGCCGCCAGGCCGACCGCGAGCCCGGTGTAGACGAGGCCGAGCTGCGCCGCCCATTTGCGCCCCCAGAGCATGAGCGAGCCGACACCCAGCAGCGGCGCGGAGAGCAGGGCGCCCGCGAGGTACCAGACACGGAACGACACGGTGTCCCACCCGTGTGCGGCGCCCCAGGCCATCATGGCGCAGGCAGCTGCGAACGAGAGCACGCCGCCGGCCCAGGCGTAGTGCCGTGACCGCAGCAGTAGGCCGGCGAGTCGCAGCGAAACGAGCGCCGCGGCAAACGAGAGCAGAACGTCCACGGGCGATAGTGTGCTTCCCTCGTACGGCAGGCGCTCGCCCAGGCGTGAGCCTCCTGCCGTGAAGGGGCTCATGGCGTGGTGCAGCCGCACCCGCGCAAGGTGTCTGACACGTGCGCTGCAGACACCAGTCGCCGCGGACGCGTTCCGGGGGCGGCGCTAGGCTGGAGACCCTTGGAGAAGCGCTACCTCTTCACACCCGGGCCGACGCCCGTGCCGCCTGCGGTCCTCGCGGCCGGCGCCGAGCCGATCGTCCACCACCGCGGGCCGATTTCCGCGACGTCTACGCCAGCGTGCTCGATCGGCTGAAGGACGTCTTCCGGACGAGCTCCGACGTGTTGCTCTTCACGGCTTCCGGGACCGGCGCCATGGAGTCGGCGGTCGCGAACCTCTGTGCGCCCGGCGACCGAGTAGCTGTCGTCAGCCACGGGTCGTTCGGCGAGCGCTGGATCGCGATCTGCGAGCAATACGGTCTCGACGTGCAGGCGCTCCGCTACGACTGGGGCGACGTTCCGGACGCCGACGAGGTGGGCGCGGCTGTACGCGAGTCGGGCGTCGAGCTCGTGCTCTGCCAGCAGTCAGACACCTCGACGGGCGTCGTTTCGGACGTGCGCGCGATCAAGGAGGCGGTTGGCGACGCATTGCTCGTCGTCGACGCGATCTCGTCCCTCGGTGCCGTCCCGCTCGAGACCGACGCCTGGGGGATCGACGTCGTCGTCTCCGGCTCGCAGAAGGCGCTCATGTGCCCACCCGGGCTTGCGATGGCCTCTGTGCCGGCGCACGTGCTCGAGCGCTCGAAACCGTCGCGCAGCTTCTACTTCGACTGGCGCAGGAACAAGAAGGCACAGGACGCCCTCGATGCGGCGTTCACACCGGCCGTCTCGCTGATCCGCAGCCTTGACGTCGCGCTCGGACTGATCCTCGACGACACGCTCGAAGCAGGGTTTGAACGGCACATTCGCCTGGGCCGCGCCGCCCGCGCGGGAGTGAAGGCCATGGGGCTCGAGCTCTTCTCGCCCGACGACGACACGGCCGCCGTCGTGACCGCGATCCGAGCGCCGGACGGCATCGACAGTGACGAGCTGTTGCTGCACCTCCGCGACCGACACGGCGTCACACTCGCCCCGGGCCAGCAGCACCTGAAGGGGAAGATCTTCCGGATCGGGCACATCGGCTGGTTCGACATCTTCGACATCGCCACCGCGCTCGCGGCGGTGGAGCTCTCCTTGACCGAGCTCGGCGCGGACATCGAGCGCGGCGTCGCCGTCGCCCGTGCGTTCGAAGCATTCGAGACGCCCGTCAACGTTTGACGATGCGCGTCCTCGTCCGTGAGCAGATCGCGGATGCGGGCATCGACCTGCTTCGTGAGCGTTTCGAGGTCGACGTCGACACGGACTCGCCGCTCGAGGAGATCATCGACCGCTACGAGGGCCTGATCGTCCGTTCCGCGACGAAGGTCACGTCGGATGTGATCGCGCGCGCCACGCGGTTGAAGGTCGTCGGCCGCGCCGGCGTCGGCGTCGACAACGTGGACGTCGACGCTGCGACCAGGCGCGGGATCGTCGTGGCGAACGCGCCCGAGTCGAACGTCGTCTCGGCCGCCGAGCACACGATCGGGTTGCTGCTCGCGCTCGCGCGCAACATCCCGCAGGCCCACGCGGCGCTGACGGCCGGCCGGTGGGAGCGGTCGAAGTGGGGCGGGGTCGAGCTCGCCGACAAGTCGCTCGGCGTGCTCGGGTTCGGGCGGATCGGCCGTCAGGTCGCCCGGCGTGCCGTTGGGCTCCAGATGAAGGTCGTCGCGTACGACCCGTTCGTCTCGGCCGACCGGTTCCGCGAGCTCGGCGTGGACAGCGCGAGCTTCGACGAGGTGCTCGCACGGGCGGATTTCCTGACGCTCCATCTGCCCCTGACCGACGAGACGCGGAACGCCGTCGACGCCGCGGCGATCGCGCAGATGCGGGACGGAGTGCGGATCGTCAATGCGGCGCGCGGCGAGCTGGTGGACGAGACGGCGCTGATCGCGGCGCTCGAGTCCGGCAAGGTCGCCGGCGCGGCGATCGACGTGTACGTGCAGGAGCCGTACAGCGGTCCGCTGCTGCAGGCACCGAACGTCGTCGTCACGCCACACCTCGCCGCGTCCACGGAGGAGGCCCAGGACCGCGCGGGCGTGATCGTCGCCGAGCAGGTGGTGGCCGCGCTCGAAGGCGGGCTCGTCACGAACGCCGTCAACATCCCGACCGTGGGCGCCGAGGACCTCGAGGTGCTCGGCCCCTACATACCGCTCGCAGCGAAGCTTGGACACCTGGCGAGGGAGCTGTCGGCCGGCGAGGTGCGCCGGATCACGATCGAGGTCTACGGCGAGCTCGCCGACTACGACACCCGGCTGCTCACGGTGGCCGCGCTGAACGGCGTCTTCCAGGGGCACACCGATCAGCCCGTGAACTACGTCAACGCACCGGTGATCGCGGCCGACCGCGGCATCGACGTCACCGAGGGCAAGAGCCGTACGTCCCGGGACTACACCAACCTCGTCGTGGTCTCGGCCGACGACATCTCGGTGGCGGGGACGACGATCGGCACCGACGCGCGCCACTTCCTCGTGGGCGCGCTCGGCTTCGAGTTGGAGATGGAGCTCGCGTCGCGGATGGTGCTGTTGATGTACGACGACATTCCCGGTGTGATCGGCCGCGTCGGCACGCTCTTCGGTGCTGCCGGGGTGAACATCGCGAACATGACCGTCTCGCGGAACCGCGAGGGAGGCAAGGCGCTGATGGCGCTCTCGATCGACTCCACGCCGCCGCAGGAGCTCGTCGATCAACTGCGGCAAGGCATGGACGAGGCCCATGTGATCATTTAGGCCATGTCATGGCCTGACCCGGTCGAGCGTGTCTCAGCGGTTCTTCGCACAGCAGCAGTCGAGGCGCGCATCGAGGAGTTCACCGAGGGAACACCCACCGCACGCGACGCCGCCAAGGCGATCGGTTGTGACCTATCGCAGATCGTCAAGTCACTTGTGCTCGTTTGCGATGGTGCCTTCGTCCTCGCGCTCGTGCCCGGCGACCAGCGCGCTGATGAGGCGGCGGTCGGCGCCGCGGTCTCGGCTCAGCTCGTGCGCGTCGCCCGCCCCGACGAGGTGGTGCACGCAACCGGCTTCGAGCCCGGTGCGGTTGCGCCCTTCCCGCAGCGCGCCGTCACTCAGAGCCTGATGGACCGCTCGTTCTTCGTGCACGACGTGGTCTGGATCGGGGCCGGGTCGCCGGCCCACATGGCGTCGATTGCGCCGGCGGAGCTGCTCCGGCTCTCCGGGGCGCGCGCGGTCGACCTCGTGAGCCACGGGTAGAATCCGCGGCTCCCGGCCCGAGAAAAGGAGCGCACGGTGCAGGAGACCGAGAAAATCTGGATGAACGGCGAGCTCGTCGACTGGGCGGACGCCAAGGTTCACGTCGGCGTGCACGGCTTGCACTACGGTTCGGGCGTCTTCGAGGGCATTCGCTGCTACGACACCCCGAAGGGGCCTGCGGTCTTCCGGCTCGGCGAGCACATGCAGCGCCTCCACAACTCGGCGCGCCTCCTGCACATGACGATCCCGTATTCGGTCGACGAGCTGAAGAGTGCGACGAACGAGCTCGTCGGGGCGAACGGTCTGCCCGAGTGCTACGTACGCCCGATCGCGTTCTACGGCTACGGGGAGCTCGGCGTCGCGGCGCAGGGCAACCCGATCGAGACGGTGATCATGAGCTGGCCGTGGGGCTCCTACCTCGGCGAGGACGGCCTGAAGAACGGCATCAGCGCAAAGATCTCCAGCTGGCAGCGCGTGTCGCCGAACATCGTCCCTCACGTCTCGAAGGCGACAGGCGTCTACATCAACTCGATGTTGGCCGTCACCGAGGCCAACAATGGGGGCTACGACGAGGCGATCCTGCTGACACCCGAGGGCACCGTCGCCGACGGCTCGGGAGAGAACATCTTCGTGGTGCGGGACGGCGTCATCTACACGCCGGACCTCTCGACGGGGATCCTGCCCGGGATCACCCGCGACACGGTCAAGCAGATCGCCTCGGATCTCGGCTACACGGTGATCGAGAAGTCGCTCATCCGCTCCGACCTCTACCTCGCCGACGAGGTGTTCATGTGCGGGACCGCCGCCGAGGTGACTCCGTTGCGCGCCGTCGACGACCACGAGATCGGCGTCGGCGAGGTGACCCTCGCGATCCAGAAGGCGTACCTCGAGACGGTGCGCGGCCAGACCGAGCGCTGGTCGCACTGGCTCGAGCCCGTGCCGCAGCTCGCGCACAGTTGACCACCGCCACGAACAGGATCAACCTCAGCGCGCCGTGGATCGACGAGCGCGACGAGGAGCTCGTGCTCGAGGTGCTCCGGTCGGGCTGGCTCTCGCTCGGGCCGACGGGTGCACGGTTCGAGTCGCTCTTCGCGGATGCGGTCGGAGCGCCGCACTGCGCCGCAGTCTCGTCGGGGACGGCCGGCCTGCACCTGTGCATGCGCCTTGCCGGGGTCGAGGCGGGGGACGAGGTGATCACGTCGCCCTACTCGTTCGTCGCGTCGGCGAACTGCGCGATCTACGAAGGCGCGACACCGGTCTTCGCCGATATCGACCCGAACACCCTCAACCTCGATCCGGCGGCGGTCGAGGCCGCGATCACACCCCGCACGAAGGCGCTCGTCGCCGTCGACATCTTCGGCTACCCGGCGGAGTACGACGAGCTGATCTCGCTCTGCGAGCGACACGGGATCGCGCTGATCGAGGACTCGTGCGAGGCGCTCGGCGCGACGTACAAGGGGAAACCGCTCGGTTCCCACGGGCACCCTGCGGTCTGGGCCTTCTACCCGAACAAGCAGATGACCACGGGCGAGGGCGGGGCGGTGACTACCGGAGACGCGCGTCAGCACGAGCTGCTCGTGTCGCTGCGTAATCAGGGCCGGCTGGAGACATCGAGCTGGTTGCAGCACGGCCGACTGGGTTACAACTACCGGCTGGACGACCTTTCGGCCGCGCTCGGAATCGGCCAGCTCGAGAAGCTCGATCGGATTCTCGAGGCGCGCCGGGCTGTGGCGCTGCGCTACAACGAGCTGCTGCGCGACGTCGACGTCGAGACGCCGTTGGCCGACGACGAAGACCACGTTCGCTCGTGGTTCGTCTACGTCGTGAAGCTGCCGGCGGGCGTCGACCGCGACGACGTCATGGCGAAGCTCTCCGATCAGGGGATCGCGACCGCCCCGTACCTTCCGTCGATTCACCTGCAGTCGTACATGCGCGAGTTGTACGGCTTCTCGGAGGGAATGCTCCCCGTCAGCGAGGACTGCAGCCGGCGGACCATGGCGCTGCCGTTTCATGCGCGGCTCGACCGCGAAGATCAGGAGCGCGTCGCCGACGCGCTCCGTGTCGCGATCGCGTGACGGCCCAGGACGACCACCTCTTCTGAAGGAGATGGTCATCCGGCCGTTCGTCCCGGAGGATGCGGAAGGGCTGACCGCGCTCCGCCTGCGCAACCGTGGATACCTGGAGCCGTGGGAGCTCGACTCTGACGATCCAGAGCGCTGGTACAGCGTCGACGGCGTGCGCGCGTGGATCACGGACGGCCAGGAACGTTTCGCGATCCTCGACGCCGGTGAGCTGTGCGGAATGCTCTCGCTCACCGGCATCGAGCGCGGGCCGATCCAGACAGCGATGCTCAGCTACTTCGTCGACGAGGCGCGTGCCGGCCGTGGGCTCGCGACGCGCGCGGTCGCGGAAGCGGTCCAGCACGCCTTCGGAGAGCTCGGACTGCATCGTGTCGAGGCGGGCACCGCGGTCGCGAACGTCGCCTCGCAACGCGTGCTGGAGCACAACCGATTCATGCTCGTCGGGACGTTGCGGCGACACCTCCTGCTCCGCGGGGTGTGGACGGACCACCTGCTCTGGGAACGTCTCGCCGAAGACTAGTGGGGGTCGATCCACTCCACCCGAGCGGGGGAAGCTTCTTTCGGCGACTGCGCGTCGACACGCGGCCGCTTCGTCATCGCGACTTTCGCAACCTGTGGATCGGCCAGGCGATCTCGACGCTCGGCGGCGCGATCGGAACCGTCGCGGTGCCCTACCAGGTGTACAAGCTCACGGGCTCGACCGCGCTCGTCGGGCTGCTCGGACTTGCCTCGCTCGTGCCCCTACTCGTCGTACCGCTGGTCGGTGGAGCGATCGCCGATGCGGTCGACCGCCGCATCGTGCTCCTCCGGACCGAGACGGGGATGGCCTTGATCACCGCGCTCTTCCTGGTGAACTCGCTGCTGCCGCACCCGCAGGTCTGGGCCCTCTTCGTCCTGCAGGCGGTCGCGGTGGCTGTGTTCAGCCTCGGCCGGCCGGCCATGAGCTCGCTTGCGCCGCGGCTCGTGCCCGACGACGAGATCGCCGCGGCGGGCGCGCTCGACAGCGTCTACAGCTCGCTCGGTGCGGTCGCCGGCCCGGCGGTGGGCGGTGTGCTGATCTCGGTCGCCGGTGTCCCGTGGACCTACGGCATCGACACAGTCACCTACGTGGCATCACTCGTGGCCATTCGGGCGCTGCCCAAGCTTCCGCCGCTCGGCGAGGTCGAGCGGCCGAGCCTGCGCTCGATCGGGGAGGGCTTCCGGTTCCTCAAGGGCAAACAGGTACTGATCGGGATCTTTCTCGTCGACTCGAACGCGATGGTGTTCGGCATGCCGAGCGCGCTCTTCCCGGCGTTCGCGCTCCACCGTCTCGGTGGGAACGCGGCGACCGTCGGCTACCTGTACGCGGCTCCGTACGCAGGAGCGCTCGCCGGGTCGCTGGTCTCCGGCTGGACGTCCCACGTGCGGCGGCAAGGACTGGCGGTGACCTTCTGGGCGTGCGCGTGGGGAGCCGCGATCGCGGGGTTCGGGCTGATGACGAGTCTCTGGCCGGCGCTCGTCCTACTCGCCCTCGCGGGCGGTGCGGATTTCTTCAGCGCCGTGCTGCGCAACGTCATCCTCCTGCGCTCGACGCCAGATCATCTCCGTGGACGCCTGAGAGGGATCGAGTTCATGCAGGTGGCCAGCGCTCCGAGTCTCGGCGACCTCGAAGCCGGCGTGCTCGCATCGCTCACGTCGCTGCGCTTCTCGATCGTGTCGGGCGGCGTGCTCTGCATCGGCGGGTGCGTGGTGACCGCGCTCGCACTGCCCGGTTTCCTGAGATACAACAGTCGTGAACCTCTCGCGTAGCCCACACGAGGTCGCACCGGAGCTGATCGGTGCCGAGCTCTACCTCGACGGGGTGGGCGGGGTGATCGTCGAGGTCGAGGCCTACGACCACCAGGACCCCGCCTCGCACGGCTTTCGCAACCGCCGCACAGCACGCAACGGCTCGATGTTCCTCCCGGGCGGCGCGGTCTACGTCTACCGGTCCTACGGTATCCATTGGTGCCTGAACATCGTTTGCGCAGAGGAAGGTGTTGCCGATGCCGTGCTTCTGCGGGCGCTCGAGCCGACGCAGGGGCTTGAGGAGATGCGGGTCCGGCGGGGGGTCGCCGACCCGCGTCTCCTTTGCTCCGGTCCGGGACGGCTGTGCCAGGCCCTCGCGGTGACGCGCGAGCACGATGGGCTGTCGGTGCTCGCACCGCCGTTCGAGCTGCGGGCACGACCGGCGCCGGTCGAGGTAGTGACCGGAACGCGGATCGGGATCACGAAAGCCGCAGAGCGGCCGTGGCGTTACGGCCTAGCCGGCTCGCGCTATGTCAGCAGGCCGTTTCCTACTTCAGCGTGAGCACGATCGTCCGGCCGGGCGCCGATGCGGTGTGGGGAGGAAGCGACTGGCGAACGACGCGGCCGCCGACCGGCCCGATCGTTCGTACCTTGAGCCGCAGCCGCGAGAGCTTCCGCTCGGCCGGCGGGAGCCGCAGCCCGACGACGCGGGGGACGACGCCGTGGAGCGACTTGGCCAGGACGAGCGTGATCTTGTCGTAGGCCGACGCCGTTCCGCGGCGAGGGAACTGACCGACCACGTACCCGAGCCGGTCGCCCGTTCTCGCCGGCTTGTAGATGACGGCTGCGGTGAGCGGCTGGCCGTCCAGCCGCGTCCGGGCGGCGTCGATGCTGTCCCCGACGACATCCGGGATCTCGACCTCGTTCGGCTTGCAGGTGGCCGTTCGTGCGGGTCCCTCGCCGCCGTAGAACTCGAGCGAGTAGGAGTTCTTGCAAACGCCGTTGTCGCGCTCGAGCAGACCGCCGCGGTTGACCACCCTCACCGGCCCGGCATACGCCGCCGACGGCGCCTCGAAGTTCTCCGGCGGCACGTGCTTCAGCGCGAGCGCCTTCTGCATGAACGACTTCCAGATCAAGGCGGGAAACGTTCCGCCTGCGACCGCATGGCCGTGGAACTCGGTCAGCATCGGGATGAGCTTGTTCGGATAGCCGACCCACACGGCAACGACGAACTGAGGCGTGTAGCCGACGAACCACGCGTCGCCGTAGTTCTCGGTCGTGCCGGTCTTGCCGGCGACCTCACGACCGGGGAGGGCGGCGGCCGTTCCGGTGCCGGACCGGACGACGCCTTGCAGCAGCTGGTTGACCACGTCCGCCTGCGTCGGACTGAGGACCGGCCGGTAGATGGGCCGGTTGACGTCGACCTTGCTGCCCGTCTTGATCTCCTCGACCGCCCGCGGCGCGTTGCCGAAGATCGAGCCGTCGATGCGCTTGCCGCCGTCCGCGAACGAGGTGTAGGCGCGCGCCATCTCGAGTGGGGTGGCGGGCTCGGCGCCGAGGCCGATCGCGAAGTACCCCTGGAGCGGCGTGGTGATGCCGAGGTCGCGGGCGGTCTGCGCGACCCTCTGCGGTCCCGACGAGCGCCGTCAGCTGGGAGAAGACGGAGTTGTCGGAGACCGCTATCGCCTTCGTCAGGTCGATCGGGCCGAGCGCCTCGCCCTCGTAGTTGTTGACCACCCACACACGGTCACCCGCGTTGATCGTCACCTGCTTCGACGAGGTGAGGGTGCTCGACGGCGAGATGTTCTCCCGCAGCGCGGTCGCAAGGACGAAGGGCTTGAACGCGGAGCCGGGTTGGCGCTCGCCCTGGGTGGCGAGATTGAACTGGTTCTGGTGGTAGTTCTCGCCGCCGACCATGGCGAGCACGGCGCCGGACTGTGCATCGAGAGCGACGAGCGCGGCGGTCGGGCCGGAGCTCGTCGGCAGTACCGAGGAGATCGCATCGCGCGCCGCCTGCTGGAGACCGACATCGAGTGTCGTCGTCACGCGCAGGCCGCCCCCGAACGTTCGCCTCGGGCCGAGCGTATGCACGAGCTGGTCCTTGACGTAGTTGGCGAAGTACGGCGCTGCGACACCCTGCGTCGACGGGAGGTTCGACCTTCGCGGGATCCGGCATCGGGTAGACCAGCGAGTTGACGTACTGGCTCTTCGTCAGATAGCCCTGGGTGTACAGCTGTTTGAGCACCAGGTTGCGGCGCGCCTTGGCCGCCTGGGGGTGCGCAACCGGGTCCCACAGGCTCGGGTCCTCGGGGATGCCGGCGAGGAGCGCCGCCTCGGCCGGCTTCATCGGGTTGGCGTGGTGGTGGAAATAGATCTTGCTGGCCTGCTCGACGCCGTACGCGCCGTTGCCGAAATAGACCGTGTTGAGGTACGCGGTCAGGATCTTGTCCTTGGACCACTTCTGCTCGAGCTGCCAGGCGAGCGCTGCCTCGATCAGCTTGCGGCCGACCGTCTGCTGGTTCGACAGGTAGGCGTTCTTGACGAACTGCTGAGTGATCGTCGAGCCACCCTGCACGGTGCCGCGATTCGAGATGTCGGCGTACAGCGCCCGCGCCATGCCGCGTACGTCGACGCCGCGATGCTCGTAGAAGCGCTTGTCCTCGATCGCGACGATCGAATGCTTCAGCCACGGCGAGATTCGATCGGACGGGACGACGATTCGCGCCTGAGAGCCGCGCAGGATCGACAGCACCGTGTGGCTGTTCGCGGCATAGACGTAGGTGTTCGCCTGCGTCCGCTGGCGTGACGGATCGAGTTGCGGGATCTTGGCAGCGACCGCGGTCAGGAGACCGACGGTGAATGACGCCGTGCCCAGTGCGAAGAGGACCGCCAGGAGGGCAAGGAGTCTGAGCTTGCGGATCCGCCGCCGCTTGGGACGGCGTGACTTTCTCCGAAAGAGCGCCAGAACCGGGGTAGTCTAGCCCCCCGATGGATGTGACCCGCCTGACCCGCAACGCCGTCGAGGTCCTGCCGGCGGGCGGCCTCGAGGAGAAGTTGAAGCTGGGGCGGCCGTTGCGGGTGAAGCTCGGGATCGACGTCACCTCGCCCGACATCCACGTCGGCCGCGCGATCCCGCTCCAGCGCATGCGCGCCTTCCAGGACGAGGGCCATACCGGCGTCCTGATCGTCGGGGACTACACGACCCGGATCGGCGACCCGTCCGGCCGCTCTGCGGAGCGGCCGATCCTGAGCGACGAGGAGATCGACGCGAACGCGAAGACGTACCTCGAGCAGGCGATGATCATCCTCGACCCCGAACGCACCGAGGTGCGGTACAACGGCGAGTGGCTCGCGAAACTGAGCTACGCGGACATTGTGCGGTTGGCGCGGACGATCACCGTCGCGCGGATCCTCGAGCGCGACGACTTCAGCAACCGGATGAAGGCGCAGGAGCCGATCTCGATCTCCGAGCTCCTCTATCCGCTGATGCAGGCCTACGACTCGGTCGCCATCCGAGGCCGACGTCGAGCTCGGCGGTACCGACCAGCTCTACAACCTCCTCGCCGGGCGCGAGGTGATGCCGCACTACGGGCTCGAGCCGCAGGTCGTGCTGACGACCCCGCTCCTGCTCTCCTGGGACGGCGCGAAGATGAGCTCGTCGGTCGGCAACTACATCCCGCTCACCGCAGCGCCCGAGGAGATGTTCGGCAGCACGATGCGGATCTCCGACGACCAGCTCGCCCAGTGGTACGAGCTGATCGCGGAGCAGCCTGCCCCCGACGGCGACCCGCTCGAGGCGAAGCTGGCCCTGGCGCGCCTGATCGTCGCGCGCTCGCACGGGGAGGAGGCCGCCAGGACGGCCGAGGAGCATTTCACCCGGGTCGTGCGGCGCGGCGAGGCCCCTGACGACGTGCCCGAGCTCGCCCTCGACGGCGACGATCCCGTCCACCTGCCGAAGCTGATCGCCGACGGCGGCCTCGCCGCCTCGACGAGCGAGGCGCGCCGGCTGATCGCGCAGGGCGCGGTGAAGCTGAACGGCGAGCCGTTGTCCGAGCTCGACCTGCCGCGCGAGGCGCTCGCAGGCGCGCTGCTGCAGGTCGGCAAGCGCCGATTCGCCCGGTTGACACTTTAGGCGCGGGCGCTATACTTCCTCGGCCGTCCGAAAGGGCGGCGTAGGACTGTCCTGAAACCCGCGACCTAGGAGCCTCCCCGGCCCGACTCGTATCCGATACGATTCGTTTCCACGGAGGCCTCTGGCGCGAGTCGGAGGCTTTTTTACGCCGTCGATCAGACGGGCACCGGTCTTTGAAAACTCAACAGCGAACGTTCTTCGAGTGTCGAGACCTGGTCCGAACACTGCCGTCATAAGCAGCGTTGAGCCAGTTATCAATACCTCGTCGTCCTGCGTGGTTCGTCCGCATCGGGATGGCCTTTGAGCAAGCAAGAAAAGCTCGAAGTGAAAGGTCTGCCGGCTTCTTCGGAATGTCCGGCAATCCATATCTTCACGGAGAGTTTGATCCTGGCTCAGGACGAACGCTGGCGGCGCGCTTAACACATGCAAGTCGAGCGAGAACCAGGCCTTCGGGCCTGGGGAAAGCGGCGAACGGGTGAGTAACACGTGGGTAACCCACCCTTGGTACCGGGATAGCCCGAGGAAACTCGGATTAATACCGGATGGCCCAACAGCTCTTCGGGGCGGTTGGAAAAGGTAGCTTCGGCCTCCGACCAAGGACGGGCCCGCGGCGGATTAGCTTGTTGGTGAGGTAACGGCTCACCAAGGCGACGATCCGTAGCTGGTCTGAGAGGACGATCAGCCACACTGGGACTGAGACACGGCCCAGACTCCTACGGGAGGCAGCAGTGGGGAATCTTGCGCAATGGGCGAAAGCCTGACGCAGCGACGCCGCGTGGGGGAAGAAGGCTTTCGGGTTGTAAACCCCTTTCAGGAAGGACGAAGCCACTCGGGTTAATAGCCCAGAGGGTGACGGTACTTCCAGAAGAAGCCCCGGCTAACTACGTGCCAGCAGCCGCGGTAATACGTAGGGGGCAAGCGTTGTCCGGATTTATTGGGCGTAAAGAGCGTGTAGGCGGTCAGGTAGGTCCGTTGTGAAAACTCGAGGCTCAACCTCGAGACGCCGATGGAAACCATCTGACTAGAGTCCGGAAGAGGAGAGTGGAATTCCTGGTGTAGCGGTGAAATGCGCAGATATCAGGAAGAACACCCGTGGCTAAGGCGGCTCTCTAGTACGGTACTGACGCTGAGACGCGAAAGCGTGGGGAGCGAACAGGATTAGATACCCTGGTAGTCCACGCCGTAAACGATGGGTGCTAGGTGTAGGGGGTGTCGACTCCCTCTGTGCCGAAGCTAACGCATTAAGCACCCCGCCTGGGGAGTACGGCCGCAAGGCTAAAACTCAAAGGAATTGACGGGGGCCCGCACAAGCAGCGGAGCATGTGGTTTAATTCGACGCGACGCGAAGAACCTTACCTGGGCTTGACATGCACGGGAATGTCGTGGAAACACGGCAGCCCTTCGGGGCTCGTGCACAGGTGTTGCATGGCTGTCGTCAGCTCGTGTCGTGAGATGTTGGGTTAAGTCCCGCAACGAGCGCAACCCCTGTCCCATGTTGCCAGCGTGAAAGACGGGGACTCATGGGAGACTGCCGGTGACAAATCGGAGGAAGGTGGGGATGACGTCAAGTCAGCATGACCCTTATGTCCAGGGCTACACACGTGCTACATTGGCCGGTACAAAGGGCTGCAAACCCGTGAGGGGGAGCGAATCCCAAAAAGCCGGTCCCGGTTCGGATTGAAGGCTGAAACTCGCCTTCATGAAGGCGGAGTTGCTAGTAATCGCGGATCAGCATTGCCGCGGTGAATACGTTCCCGGGCCTTGTACACACCGCCCGTCACACCACGAAAGTCGGCAATACCCGAAGCCGGTGGGCTAACCCGCAAGGGAGGCAGCCGTCGAAGGTAGGGTCGATGATTGGGGTGAAGTCGTAACAAGGTAGCCGTAGCGGAAGCTGCGGCTGGATCACCTCCTTTCTAGGGATCCCAGTGGCAATTACCACTGGTGGCTGCCAGGCTTGTCGATGGATCGGTTCGATCGATCCGTCCATGATCTGGCTCGCCTAGATCAACGTCGACCTCGACGTGAGAAGACGTTTGCTGTTGAGTTTTGAGAGACCGGGCCAGTGCCTGCAAGGGCACATCTGGGCCGGCGTTCTCTCGTTGGGCGGGCACGAGCTCGCGCGCACCTTGAAAACTCCATAGCTGCGAATTATGAGTTCTTCACGATCAAGAGAATAAGGGCACACGGTGGATGCCTTGGCGCCAAGAGCCGAAGAAGGACGTGGGCGGCTGCGATAAGCCCGGGTGAGGTGCTGACCAACCTTTGACCCCGGGATCTCCGAATGGGGAAACCCACCAGTGGTAATGCGCTGGGACGCGTACCTGAATACATAGGGTGCGCGAGGCAAGCTGGGGAACTGAAACATCTAAGTACCCAGAGGAAAGGAAAGAAACCTCGACTCCCTGAGTAGTGGCGAGCGAAAAGGGAAGAGCCCAAACTTCCGTGACGTGATAGGCGGCAGGCGTTGTCACGGGAGGGTTGTAGGGCTCGAGTTGATCCGTCTGCCGACGGGTCGGTGAGTTACAAAGTTCAGTCGTAGGCGAAGTGCATGGAACTGCACGCCGCAGAGGGTAAGGGCCCCGTAGCCGAAACGATTGAGCCTCACTTCTCGAGTACCTGAGTACGGCCGGGCACGGGAAACCCGGTCGGAACCCGCGGGGACCACCCCGCAAGGCTAAGTACTCCTTGGCGACCGATAGTGAACTAGTACCGTGAGGGAAAGGTGAAAAGTACCCCGGAAGGGGAGTGAAATAGCACCTGAAACCGTGTGCTTACAAGCGGTCGGAGCCGGCCTTTGGTCCGGTGACGGCGTGCCTTTTGCATAATGAGCCAGCGAGTTACTCGTCCACGGCGAGGTTAAGGAAACGGAGCCGTAGCGAAAGCGAGTCTGAACAGGGCGTTCAGTCGTGGGCGGTAGACCCGAAACTGAGTGATCTATCCATGGGCAGGTTGAAGCGGGGGTAAGACCCCGTGGAGGACCGAACCGACCTAGGTTGAAAACTGGGCGGATGACCTGTGGATCGGAGTGAAAGGCTAATCAAACTCAGAGATATCTGGTTCTCCCCGAAATATATTTAGGTATAGCCTCGCACGTTCAATTGCGGTTGTAGAGCACTGTTTGGTCTAGGGGGCCTACCAGCTTACCGAAATCAGGCAAACTCCGAATGCCGTAATTCCAGAGTGCGGGAGTCAGACTGCGGGGGATAAGCTTCGTGGTCAAAAGGGAAACAGCCCAGACCGTCGGCTAAGGCCCCTAATTCCATGCTAAGTGGGAAACGATGTCCGATTGCAGAGACAACCAGGATGTTGGCTTAGAAGCAGCCACCATTCAAAGAGTGCGTAACAGCTCACTGGTCAAGTGGTCGGGCGCGGACAATGTAACGGGGCTCAAGCATGGAGCCGAAGCCACGGACTTCATCTTCGGATGGAGTGGTAGGGGAGCGTTCCCAAGCCAGCGAAGCGGCGGCGTAAGCCAGCCGTGGAGGCTTGGGAAGTGAGAATGCTGGCATGAGTAACGAAAGACATGTGAGAAACATGTCCGCCGAATGCCTAAGGGTTCCTGAGTAAAGCTAATCTGCTCAGGGTTAGTCGGGACCTAAGCCGAGGCCGCAAGGCGTAGGCGATGGACAACTGGTTGATATTCCAGTACCACGTACCCACCGCTATCACCAATGGCGGGACGGGGTAGGTCAAGCCAACCCAGGCGATGGTCGACCTGGGGTAACCGCGTAGGGCGAGCGATAGGGAAATCCGTCGCTCACATAGCCTGAGACGGGATGCCGAGAGCGTTCAGCTCGAAGTGGCCGCCACCATGCCTCCTAGAAAAGCGTCTAGGGAGGTGGGACGTGCCCGTACCAAAACCGACACAGGTAGGCAGGTAGAGAATACCAAGGCGATCGGAAGAACCCTCGAAAAGGAACTCGGCAAAATGGCCCCGTAACTTCGGGAGAAGGGGCGCCATGGTAGGGTGATAATCCCTCGCGGATTAAAGCCCGAGATGGCCGCAGTGAAACGGCCCAACCGACTGTTTACCAAAAACACAGGTCTCTGCGAAGTCGTAAGACGACGTATAGGGGCTGACGCCTGCCCGGTGCCGGAAGGTCACGAGGAGAGGTTAGCCTTCGGGCGAAGCTTCGAATCCAAGCCCCGGTAAACGGCGGCGGTAACTATAACCGTCCTAAGGTAGCGAAATTCCTTGTCGGGTAAGTTCCGACCTGCACGAATGGCGTAACGAGTTGGGCGCTGTCTCTTCGAGGGATCCGGTGAAACTGTAGTCTCGGTGAAGATGCCGAGTACCCGTGGTTGGACGGAAAGACCCCGTGAACCTTTACTACAGCTAGATGTTGGAGTTCGGTGTACGTTGTCCAGGATAGGTGGGAGGCTGTGAAGCCGGCACGCCAGTGTCGGTGGAGTCAATCTTGGGATACCACCCTTCGTAGTCTGGGCTTCTAACCCGCTGCCGTGATCCGGGGCGGGAACAGCATCTGGTGGGTAGTTTGACTGGGGCGGTCGCCTCCTAAAATGTAACGGAGGCGCGCAAAGGTTCCCTCAGCACGGTTGGAAATCGTGCGTAGAGCGTAATGGCATAAGGGAGCTTGACTGCGAGAGCGACAGCTCGAGCAGGTGCGAAAGCAGGCCATAGTGATCCGGCGGTAACAAGTGGAAGTGCCGTCGCTCAACGGATAAAAGGTACTCCGGGGATAACAGGCTTATCCTTCCCAAGAGTCCACATCGACGGAAGGGTTTGGCACCTCGATGTCGGCTCGTCGCATCCTGGGGCTGGAGTAGGTCCCAAGGGTTGGGCTGTTCGCCCATTAAAGCGGTACGCGAGCTGGGTTCAGAACGTCGTGAGACAGTTCGGTCCCTATCCACCATGGGCGTTGGAGCTTTGAGAGGAGTCGTCTCTAGTACGAGAGGACCGAGACGAACGGACCTCTGGTGTATCAGTCGTTCTGCCAAGAGCGCTGCTGATTAGCCACGTCTGGATGGGATAACCGCTGAAAGCATCTAAGCGGGAAGCCCACCTCAAGATGAGAGCTCCCATCTCCTAGAGAGAGTAAGAGCCGTGGGAGACCACCACGTTGATAGGCGGGACGTGCAAGCACAGCAATGTGTTCAGCGGACCCGTACTAATTGCTCGAGGTCTTGATTTTGAACTCATTTTCGCTGCTATGGAGTTTTGAGGGTGCGCTGCTCAACGCGCGCACGCTCACAAGTTGGGCGGTCATAGCGACGGGGAAACACCTCTTCCCATTCCGAACAGAGAAGTTAAGCCCGTTAGCGCCGATGGTACTCGGGGAGCAATCCCCCGGGAGAGTAGGACGCCGCCCATTTCTTCAGGTGTCTGACGCCGCAAGGTGTCAGGCACCTTTTTTCGTTCTAGGAGCCGTTCCGCAGCTCGCGCAGCGGCTCCTCCGCCCACTCGATCTGGTCGAACCGGCCCTGCGCACCGTCCCCGGTCGGTGACTGCACGAGAAAGCCGGCCGACGCCTCACCTGCACCGGTGAAGGTGAAGTAGCGGACGAGCGACCACCACAAGCCGTCGATCGAGGCGTGGAACGCGAGCGTCTCCCCGTCTCGCGAGATGCGCAGCCAGGCGACTGCGTCCGGGAGCACGAAGCTGTTGGCGTCGTCGGAGACCTCGCGGGTGACGACGGAGACGATCGTCGGCTCTCTCTGCGGCGAGTACTCGAGCGCCAGCTTCGCCCACGAGGAAGGAGAGGCCCAGACAACGAGCGCGGCCGCATCGAACGTCGCGGCGAGCTTCGCGGAGACGCGAGCGCTCAGCTGGAAGTCTCCCTTCGGCCGTCCGAGCAGGAGCGGCGCTCCCAACTGCGCGTCGGCACCAGCCGGGTCGACGAAGAGGTCGGTACGCGGCCCGGCCGCAAACGCGACCGACGAGCCGCCGAGCTGGGCCGGCTCGGGTGGCGCCACCTGCCAAGCGAGCTCAGGCTGCACGAAGCTTCTCCCGCCAGTCCGGGTCGAGCTCGCGCAGCCGGCGCACGCGCTCGCCGACCGGGGGGTGTGAGTTGAACAGTGCGGCGAGGCCCTCCTCGGCGAACGGATTCGTCGTGTAGACCGGCTCGGTGGCCGGGCTTGCCTCGAACCCGACCAGCTCCATCGCCGCCTCGAGTCGCACGAGCGCGTCGGCGAGGCCGTGCGGCGAGTCGCAGATCTCGGCGGCGAAGCGGTCGGCTTCGAACTCGCGCTTCTGCGAGAGCAGCAGGTGCACGAACGCCGCGGCGATCGGGCCGAGCACGAAGAGGAAGGCACGCTGGAGGAAGCCGCCGATCCGCGACGTCTCGATGATCACTGCGGCCACGATCACGGCGATCGTCTGGACGAGGACGTCGCGATGTCGCAGGTGCGCGAGCTCGTGGGCGACGATCCCCTCGAGCTCGGCCGGGGAGGCGACGCCGAGGAGCCCGACCGACAGGGCGAGGCCGGTGCCGCCGCCCGCGCCTCGGCCCGCCGACAGCGCGCGTGGATAGCTGTCGGCGAGAACGTAGAGCTTCGGCTTCACGACTCCCGCCCGGGCCGCCAGTCGCTCGACGGTCGAGTGCAGCGCCGGCGCCTCGCCGGGAAGCATTTCCCGGGCGCCGACCATCCCGAGCACGATTCGGTCGGCGTACCAGTAGACCGCCTGCGGCGAGCAGGACGATCGAGCCGAGGAAGAGCAGCGCGAGCCGGTAGCCGCCGAGCTGCCAGCCGGCGAAGCCGAAGAGCAGCGCCGCGACCGTGACGACGAGCCAGGCCTTGAGGACGTTCCGGAGGATCAGCAGTCGGCGCTGCACTGCGCCGGCCCGCTACGCCTCGTCGTCGGTCGAGTCCGGATCGTCCTCTGCCAGCCCGCGTGGCGGCCAGTCGGGCTCCGGAGCGTCGCAGCGGCTCGAGCAATGGAGGGAGGCGACGTTCTGGAGCGGGATCAGGATGTGCCCGTTCAGCTCCACGTGCGCGACATCCTCGAGGTAGCAGTACGCCGTCAGGACGCCATCCTGGTACTCGCCACCGAAGAGCGCGATCTCGACCTGCTCGCCTTTGTACTTGTTGGTGTAGTCCTCCATCGCCATCCGAGATTATCCGATGGGGGCTGTCAGCAAGTCGTCGCGGAAGTCCAGCTCGATCACTCCGCAATTGGCGATCGGATGGTGTGGGCCGTCGCCCACCTGCCCGCGAAGAGCACGCATGGTGCCGCCGTGCGTGACGATCAGGATGCGACGGCCGAGGTTCGCGCGGGCGATGCGCTGAACGGCAGCGTGCACGCGTTCACGGTGCTGGTCGCGCGTCTCTCCGTCCGGCCGGTCGCCGTTCGGGAACCGCTCCGCCAGCTCCGCGCGGGTCAGGCCGGACCAGGAACCGACGTCGATCTCACGCAGTCCGGCGTCGGTGACCACGTCCACGCCGTGCGGCGCGGCGACGATCTCGGCCGTCTCGCGGGCACGCGACAGGTCGCTCGAGTAGACGGCGTCGAACGGCGTCGAGCGGAGCTGCTCAGCCAGCTCGCGGGCCTGAGCGCGGCCGTTTTGGTTGAGAGGCGCATCCGCCCAACCTTGCCACCGGCCTTCGCGGTTCCAGTCGGTCTCACCATGCCGGGCGAGGAGGATCGTCGTCACTTCACTAACGTAGCTGCCCGCCCGGATCGGCATCTGCCTCGACCGCTAGCCTGGTCTGGATGCCCGAACTGGCCGGGAAAGTTGGCGACGCCTTCGCCGCGCGCACGCGTGACCTGGAAGAGCATGCCCTCTCGCCGCTCGCCGTTCGCTCGTACGAGACTCGCGGGCGCGAGCGTCCGGAGGACGAGTGCAGCGTCCGCACGCCGTTTCAGCGCGACCGCGACCGGATCCTGCATTCCAAGCCGTTCCGCCGCCTCAAGGGCAAGACGCAGGTGTTCATCGACCCGGCGGGCGACCACTACCGCACGCGCATGACGCATACGCTCGAAACGAGCGGCATCGCGCGGGTGGTCGCCCGTGCGCTGCAACTGAACGAAGACCTCACGGAGGCGATCGGGCTCGGACACGATCTCGGCCACCCTCCGTTCGGACACGCCGGCGAGGCTGCGCTCGACTCGCTGCTCGAGTCCGGCTTTCGCCACAACGAACAGTCGGCGAAGATCGCGCGGCGGCTGAACCTCACGTTCGAGGTCGTGGACGGCATCCGCACCCACACGGGCGACGACGACCCGGAGACGCTCGAGGGAAGGATCGTGCGGATCGTCGACCGGGTTGCCTATATCAACCACGACATCGACGACGCGATCCGCTACGGCATCCTCGAGGAGTCCGACCTGCCGCTCGCCGAGATCGAGACGCTCGGGCCTACCGGCGCGAAGCGGATCGACACTCTCGTCCACGACCTGGTCGAGACTTCGGCGCGCGCCGGCGACATCGCCCAGAGCGAGGAGGTCGGAGCCGCGATGGGCTCGTTGCGGGCCTTCATGTTCGATCGTGTGTACCTGGCCCCCGTGACGCGGCCCGAGCACGACCGGGCGCATGCGACGATCCGCCGGATCTACGAGCATCTGGCCGAGCGCGGCGACGACCAGGAGGCGATCGTCGAGTTCATCGCCGGGATGACCGACCGCTTCGCTCTGTCGTACGCTGCCACCCTGTAGATGGCGCGCATCAAGGACAGCTCCGTCGAAGCCGTCAAGGCGGCCGCCGATTTCGTCGACGTTGTCTCGGCGCGTACGCAGCTGCGCAAGTCCGGCGGTCGCTACTCGGGTCGCTGCCCGTTCCACGACGAGCGGACGCCCTCCTTCTCCGTCAACGCGGTCGACAAGCTCTACTACTGCTTCGGCTGTGGCGCCAAAGGCGACCTGATCACGTTCGTACGCGAGACGGAAGGGCTGGACTTTGCGGGCTCGATCGAATGGCTGGGCGAGCGGTTTCGCGTGCCGATCGAGTACGAGGAGAGCTCGCCCGCCCAGGACGCAGCCCGCAAGCGGCGCGAGCGGCTCGTCGCTCTGCTCGAGCAGGCAGCGTCCTTCTACGAGCGCACGCTGTGGGAGTCAGAAGCCGGCGGTATGGCGCGCGACTACCTCAAGGGTCGAGGATTGAACGAGGAGATCTGCCGCGAGTTTCGGCTCGGTCTGGCGCTCGGCGGAACGACGCTCGCGCGCAAGGCACTCGAGAAGGGCTTCGCTCGGGAGGAGCTCCGCGCGGCGGGGTTGACTCGGCAACGCGGCGACGACTACTTCCAGCGGCGGCTCCTGTTCCCGCTCACCGACCGTCAGGGACGCGTGCTCGGCTTCCAGGCGCGCAAGCTGCACGAGGACGATCCGCTGCCGCCGAAGTACGTGAACACCCCGGAGTCGGAGCTCTTCCACAAGGGCGCGATCCTCTATGGGCTCGACAAGGCCCGCGCAGCGATCGCCCGCGAGGACCGGGCCTGCGTCGTCGAGGGAAACACCGACGTCATCGCGCTGCGGCAGGCCGGCTTCGAGCCGGTGGTCGCCTCGATGGGCACCGCGCTCACCGATCAACAGCTCAAGGAGCTCGGGCGTCTCACCAAGCGGCTGTGGCTCGCGTTCGACGGCGATGCGGCAGGCGAGACGGCGACGTTGCGTGGGATGGAGCTCGCCGCGAAGCAAGGCTTCGACGTGAAGGTGGTCGCGCTGCCGGCCGGCATCGATCCTGCCGACGATCCGGAGGGATTCCAGCGGCGCCTCGCCGGCGCGGAGCCGTATCTGCTCTATCGGGTGCGGATCGAGCTCGAGCGCGGGGAGGACCGCGAGGTCTCGTTCCGCACCGTCAAGGCGCTGCTCGACGCGGCTCCCGACTCACCCGAGCGCCATGACGCATGGCGCTTCGCGAACGACAAGCTCGGCCTGACGGTGCAGTTGCGCGCAGGCGGCTCGGCCCGGGCAGCGGCGCCAACCTCACAGCGAGGGCTCGATGCGAGCACCAAGCTGGAGCGCAACGCACTGGCGGGCGTCCTCGCCCATCCGGTTCTGAAGCCATTGCTTGCCGAGCTCACCCCGGAGCACTTCTACGACTCGGTTCACCGCGCGCTGCGCGCACATATCGTCGACGGTGTTCCGCTCGAAGCGGACGAGGTCGGTCTGCTCGCGGAGCTCGACGCCCGCGCGGTAGCGGAGGGCATCGACGAGAGCACGGGCACCGAGCTCCTGCTCCGTCTCCGTGAACGGCAGATGCGCCGTGAGCTGCAGCACTCGGATCCGCTGCGCACCAAGGAGCTGCAGGAAGCGCTGCAGCGCCTGCTCGAACGTGTCGCCGCGCTCTCGTGATCTCTGCGTGACCTTTTCGGTCTCCCCGGCGTTGAAGACGTGAACAACGTTCACTCACCGCGCCGCCCGCTGATCGCCAGCAACGGCGCAGACCCCAATGAAAGGCAGATCCAGTGCTGATTCTGCTCATCGTCATCATCCTGATTCTCGCGCTCGGTGGCGGAATCTTCTTGTCGAAGTTCCTGTTCCTCCTGCTGCTTCTCCTGCTGCTCGTCGCGCTCTTCGCGCGCAGACGCGCCGTCTAGATCGCTCTTCGTGGGCTCCGATCTTTGGATCGGAGCCCACGAAGACAGAGCTACAGTGTCGGTGCCGAGGTCGTCTCCCCGAGTGCCCCTCTTCTAGCCCGGCCACTTGCGGCGGTGTGCGTGAGGTCTCTTTCCCCGGCCTGGTGATCCTTTAGAGCCGGCCGAAGCCGGCCGCGTCTTTGCCGAGGAAAGGAAGTTCGTGGGTACGCAATCAACCAACGGGTCCACAGTCGGGGCCTTGGCCCGCTCACCAATTCAGCAGACGCTCCTCTTGGAAGCGCTCGACAACTCGCAGGCGTTGGTCTTCCTCGCCGACGAGAACATGCAATACGCGGCCGTCAACGAGACTGCATGCAACAGACTCGGCTACAGCCGCGAAGAGCTCCTCGCATTGCGCGTCACAGATGTCGCCGTCGGGCCTGACGCGCCCGACGAGTACACCGAGATGGTCAAAACGGGCTCACGGTCGGGCAAGACCCAGATCCGGACAAAGGATGGACGGCGGCTGGCGTTTTCGTACCGCGCGTCGGAAGTACAGGTGGCCCATCTGCCCTACTTCCTCTCAATCGGCTACATCGACTGAGAGGCGGGCGAACCGACGCGTCCGGCCGAGAAACGGAAGCCCCGCATTCGCAGGGCTTCGGCTTCCGCGTAGCTCCCCGGGTTGGACTCGAACCAACAACCCTCCGGTTAACAGGAGGGCGGTATGGAGTGCAAATGGCTTCGGCGGGGGTCGTCCGCTTCTCGTCTGGGAGTCCCAAGCGCCTGATCGACTCCACCGGGTGGGTCGCCCGCTGCTCGCCCACGCATTGTGGCGAGGCTAGTAATCCGCGCCTAGATAGAGGCATGATCGCGGAAGCGAATGGCAAGCACACTGCGGCTGAAGATCTTCCTCACGGGTCGCGTCGCGGTCAAGACCGACGGCGATGCGATCGACGAGGCGCAGCTTCGGAGGCCGGCAGGGACGGCTTCTTGTTCGCCTACCTCGTAGCCGAGCGGGGCAGGGCGGTTCCGCGGGACGAGCTCGCCGAAGCGCTGTGGGGCGAGACGCCGCCAGCGACCAGTGACAAGGCGCTGACAGTGATCGCCAGCAAGCTTCGCGGCGCGCTCGCAGACGCCGGACTCGACGGCCGGGAGCTGTTGACAGCTGCGTTCGGCTGCTACCGCCTCGACCTGCCCGAGGGAACGTGGGTCGACCTGTTCGCAGCGGCGAGCGGCGTTCAGGACGCGGAAGAAGCGCTCGCCGCAGGCGAGCTCGACCAGGCACGGGCGGCGGCTGAGTCGGCGGAGTCACTGGCGCGCCCGCCGTTCCTGCCCGGTGAAGACGGAGCGTGGGTCGGCAGAAGCGACGCGACCTCGCGGACATCCGCGAGCGCGCGTTGAGCGTCCTTGCCGATGCGTGCCTGCGTTCGGGCGCCGCGCGGGAGGCGGGAAAGTGGGCCGAGGAACTGATCGCGCTCTCGCCGTTTAGCGAGGCTGGATACCGCCGTCTGATGGAGGCACACGTGGCTCGCGGGAAACCGCGCCGAGGCGCTTCGCGTGTACGAGCAGTGCCGGCAGCTTCTCGCGGAGGAGCTCGGCGCGTATCCGTCGCCGGAGACAGACTCGATCTACCGTGCACTCCTGGAGGCACCGCAGACGTCCGTTCGAACGACCCCGGTCGCCGAGCCGACGGTCGAACCCGGCAAGTCCGAGCTCTCGCGAGTCCAGACGGAGGCTCTACCGCTCCGGGCGGAGCAGGTAGTCGAGCGACGGTCGCGGAAGCGCCGCGCAGTCCTGCTCTCTGCGCTCACCGGCGTGATCGCTACCACTGTGGTGGTTCCGCTCGTGGTGTTCGGTCACGGTGGAAGCGGAGGCCGCGCGGCCGTCTCGGCGGCCGACGACTCGCTGGGCGTCGTCGACGCGCGCTCGGGTCGCCTGGTCGCGGACACCGCCGTCGGCGCTACACCCACGGCCGTCGCAGTCGGCGAAGGGGCGTACTGGGTCACGAACGCCGAAGGTCACTCGGTGTCGCGGATCGACCCCGGAACGAACGCCGTCCTCGCAGACGATTCCGGTCGGCAACGGCCCGAGCGGGATCGCGACCGGCGCCGGCGCGGTGTGGGTGGTCAACAGCCTCGACGGCTCCGTCTCGCGGATCGACCCCGGCACGAACACCGTCGTCCAGACGATCGGCGTCGGGGGTGAACCGCTCGGGATCGTCTACGCGGCCGGCTCGGTCTGGGTCGCGAACACCGGTGACGGCACGGTCACGAGGATCGACCCCGTCGAGCGGCAAGCCGCACCGAGACGCTCCAGGTCGCCGCCACCGAGCTCGCGTTCGGCGCAGGCACGCTGTGGGCGAGCGAGCGTGCCGCGGGCCAGTTGGTTCGCATCGACCCGGCGACCGGGAAGCAGGTCGCGTCCGATCCAGGTCGGGAACGGCCCGACGGGGATCGCTTTCGGCGACGGCGCGGCGTATGTGGCGAACACCCTGGACGGGAATGTCTCACGGATCGATCCCGACACGAACTCGGTCACCGCGACCGTCCCCACCGGGAACGGGCCAGACGCGGTGGCGCTCGACGCTCGCGGCGTCTGGGTGAGCAACGAGTTCGACGGCAGCGTCGTGCGGATCGATCCCAACAGAAACCAGGTGGCGCAGCGAGTGAGCGTGGGAAGCCGCCCACTGGGCCTGGCGACGTCGGGCGACGCCGTGCTCGTCGCCGTCCGTCACTCTGGGCGCCGACCATCGCGGCGGGACGCTCGTGCTGCGCTCTCACGGCTCAAGCAGGGCAGCGCTTCATCGACTCCATCGATACCGCCCTTTCCGGCTACACGTACACTTCCCGTTCCTGCGGATGACCGGCGACGGCCTCACGGCGTTCAACCAGGTGAGTGGCCTCGCCGGGAGCGCAGCTCGTGCCCGACCTCGCGACGTCGCTGCCGACGCCGACCGACGGTGGCCGCACGTACACCTTCCGGCTCCGTCTCCGGCATCCGCTACTCGAACGGGAAGCCGGTGCAGGCGACGGACTTCCGCTCCACCTTCGAACGCAGCTACGCGCTGGAATCTTTCAACTATGCTCTACGACGAGATCGTCGGCGACGCGCAATGCCGCAAGCACCCAAAGCGGTGCGACCTCTCGCGCGGGATCGTCGCCGACAACGCTGCTCACACCGTCACCTTCCACCTGGTCCAGCCCGATCCGAACTTCCTCTACAAGCTCGCGCTCCCGTTCGCGTACGTGCTGCCGGCGGGCACGCCGCACCGGCCAGCCCGAACGCACGGGCTGCCCGCGACCGGCCCCTACATGATCGCGACTTACACGCCGGGGAGGCTGCTCAGGCTCGTCCGCAATCCGTTCTTCCACGAGTGGTCGCGGGCCGCGCAGCCGGCCGGGTACCCCGACCGCATCGACCTCCGCATCGCCGGCACCGCGAACGATGCGATTCGCGACGTCGTCGACGGCAGGGCCGATGTCCTGCTGGCCGGCTCAGCCGCTCACGGCTTACGCAGGCGTCGAGGCTCGAGGTCCGGTACGCGAGCCAGATCCACTCCGAACCGAGGCCGAACATCCAGGCGCTCTTCCTCAACACCCGCGTCCCACCGTTCAACCGGCTCGACGTCCGCAGGGCCGTTGAGCTTCGCCGTCGACCGCGCCGCGTCGACGAACGCCTGGGGCGGGCCGAGCCTCGCCGAGCCGACGTGCCAGATCCTGCCGCCGAACTTCCCCGGCTATCGGCCGTACTGCCCCTACACGGCCGGCTCGACGAAGCACGGCAAGTGGTCAGCGCCCGACCTGGCGACGGCGAGGGCGCTCGTCGCACGTTCGGGACTCGCGGCATGAAGGTCACCATCTGGGCGTGGAACCAGGCGAACGGGCTTCAACCGGGTGGCCGTGAAGGTGCTGCACTCGCTCGGCTACCGCGTGACCCTGAAACCGGTTCGCGGCGACACATACTGGGGTAGGGTCGGGGACTCGCGGAACCGGGCGCAGATCGGCTTCTACGGCGCGGCGGCGTCGCTACCCGTCCCCGGCGACGTTCCTGGTCGGGCTCTTCAGCTGCGCAGCGTTCGTTCCCCGCAGCTTCGACAACAACAACCTAAGCGAGTTCTGTGACCCGAGCATCGACCGGCAGATGCGGAAGGCGGAGGCGGAACAGCAGAGCGATCCCGCCGGAGCCCGCGCGCTCTGGCAACGGGTCGACCGCGAGGTCACCGACGCCGCTCTCTGGGTGCCGCTCGTTGCGACGAAGGACGTGAACTTTCTCTCGAAGCGGGTCGGCAACTACCAGTTCAGCCCGGACGGGATGGGCTTGCTGATCGACCAGCTCTGGGTGCGGTAGGACAGCGCTGACAGCATGGTCGTGACGGCGTCGGAGAGGGTCGAAGGCGGCGCCAGAATCGATCGCGCCGCAATGACTTAGCCACGGTCTAGGCGTGATCTTGCCTGATTCTAGGCGCGGGTTCCTAGCCTCCGCCGCGATGGTCGTGGAAAAGGTGCTCACGTGCGAGTGCGGGTTCGACGCCCGCGCAGCGGACGAGGAAGGGCTCGTCGCGGCGGTCATGCGCCACGCCTGCGGAGGCCCACTGCATGCCGCTCTCGCACGACGAGGCGCTTGCTGCTCGTCTTCCACGCCGAGCTGGCAGGAGCGACCGCGATCCCCGCGCGACCACAGACCGCAACAGAAGAACGGAGAGTCTTGAGATGAAGCGAGCAATGCTGGCAGCAATCGGGCTGCTCTCACTGAGTGTGTTCGTGCTTGCGGCGGCAGCTGCAGGCGGCACGACCAGGTACGTGTCACCGTCGGGCGTTGACAACGCGACCTGCAGCAAGCACAGCCCGTGCAAACATATCCAGCAGGCGGTCGACGTCGCCTCGGCCGGCGACACGATCTCGCTTGCCAGGGCAGCTACGCCGAGCAGGTGTCGATCGCGAAGGATCTGACCCTGACCGGGGCAGGCTCCGGAGCGAGCACGATCTCTGCGCCTGCCGTGTTCGTGCCGGACAGCCACGGGTTCCTGAATATCGTCGAGGTCAACAGCGGCGCGATCGTTCGGATGAGCCACTTGGCTGTTGCCGGCCCCGGCCCTGGACCCTGCAACAGCATCGACAGGGGGATCTCCGTCATCGAGGGGGCGTCGCTCGCGATCACGCGGGCGGCGGTCAGCGACATCCGCGACAACGCGCCGAGCAACGACTGCAACAACGGCTTCGGCGTCGGTGCCGGCACCCAGATCCGCGGCTCTCAACTCCCGCCCGATCCTGAGGTCGGCCACCTCACCATCGACCACACCACCGTGACCGGCTACCAGAGAGCCGCGATCTTCGTCATCAACGACGGTTCGACCGGGCAGATCGACCACAACACCGTTAAGGGCACGCCCTGCAGTGTCTGTGCCGGCCCCGGCGGAATCGGGGTGTTTTTTGGTGCTTCGGCGACCATCGATCACAACACGATCAGCGGCAACGAATGCAACGACTCGGTCTATGGTTGCGGCCCGGACTGGTTCAACAACTATCAGTCGTGGGGCATTCTCATGATCGGGGCTGACTCGTCGACTGTGGTCTCATACAACAGGCTGAACGCGAACGACGGAGGCATCTACACCGACACCGGGGTCACGATCGACCACAACGACGTGGCCTCCCGCTACTTCGGCATCGCCACCGACTTCGGGAACGCGGCGCAGGTCGATCACAACTCGACGACCGGCGGCATCTACGGGATCTACGAGTTCGGCGGAACCGGCACCTTCAGCCACAACTCAGCGAGCGGCAGCTCGGGCACCGATCTCTGGTGGGACGGCACCGGCACGCCCAGCTTCAGCCACAACAGCTGCGATACGGCATCGCCCAGCAAAGCGATCTGGGCCTGCCACTAGCTTGCCGCCGCGCACCACCGCGACCACCGACCACGACCAGCTGGAGCCCCCGGAAAGGGGGCTCCAGCGCCGCCGACCGGAGGAACCTGCGGATCAGACGATAGGCATGTGCGATTGCGTCGTTGCGGGCAGTGAGCTGGATTCGGTAGACGTGCACCTGCGACCGCCGGAAGGTGTGACGTATGGGAGTCCCGAGCGCCTGATCGACTTCGCGGGCGTGGGGTCGTCCGCCAGGCCCCTACGCGACCTGGTCGTCGGGCCCTGACGCATGAGGCGGCGGTCAACCCGGCCGCCTACGTTCAGATGCGGGCCGGGCACTCGAACGGGTCGATCACGGAGCATTACGTCCACGCCGTTCCGGTACCACGTTCGACGACCCCGACCCTCTCGTCGAGTCGGAAGCCGCCTAACAAGCGGAATGAGGGAGCTCCCCGGGTTGGACTCGAACCAACAACCCTCCGGTTAACAGCCGGATGCTCTGCCAATTGAGCTACCGGGGATCGCTCAGCGGCGGGCATTGTAGCGATCGCTTTCCGCCGATCAAGGCGCGACCGTGACCGGGACGTCGACCTCGTGCTGGGGCGTCCCATCCGCCGCGGAGGGCGCGAAGGCGACCACGACAAGCCCTCCCGGCGTCGCCTTGAAGGTCGCGTCGAATGCACCGCGGGCCGGCGCGCCCTCGGCCGCCGTCACGGTCCGCTTCGCGATGATCTTTCCGCCTCGGACGAGCTGAACGACGAGCGTCGCCTCGAAGACGCTCGCGGTGCCGGAGACGCGGAACGTCGGCTGCACCTCGGCGCCCGGCGCTGGCGTCTCGACGAGGATCGGAGGCAGGTACGCCGCGAAGTCGTCGCGAGTCAGGCCGGTCCGGCCGGCCACGTCGACGCGCTGCACCGAGGGGAACTGGGTGAGCGTGTAGACGATCTCGGCAACCTCGTCGTTCGTCGCTTTGGGCAGGTCGACCGTCGCCGTCCCGCCGGAGATCGAGACCGGCGCCGTGATCCCGAGGATCCCAAGCGCCGCCCGGGCCACGGCACGTGTGGCCGGCACATGCTCGAGCTTCGGGCGCAGCCTGCCCTGGTCGACCACGAAAACCGTCACAACCATGGGTTTCGGCGGGGGAGGGACGGGGCTGGTCGTCACCGTGGTCACCGTCCCCTGCGAGCCCGAGCCGCAGCCGGCGGCGAACAGCACGACGGCCGTCAGGATGGGCAGGCCGAGCTTCAACGATTCTCGATTCTTGAACAGCGCCCGAAGCCCTCCCGGCCACCCGTATCCTTTGGGGGTGAGCGTCATCGCCCTGGTCATGCTGGTGGCAGCGATCATCCTCCTCGCGGTGGCCGAGTGGCCGCGGCTGTCGCGACGCGTGGGGCTGCAGGAACGGGCGCGGGCGCGGAAGCGGTCGCATCTGCGCGTGGTCGAGTCTCCCGACGACGACTCGGACGAGTTCGCCAAGGCGGTCGAGCGGGACCTGGCCAACCTGCCGACGTTCGACCCTCGCGCCAAGCGCGACTAGCGCGACCGAACGTGCAGCGCGACTAGCGCACGCGGACGGTCGCGCGAAGCGTGCGGGTGTTCGGCAGGATCGGCGGCACGTCTTCCATGTTCTTCGCCTCCTGGAAGTCCGCCACGCTCAGCGCGAGGAGATGCTTCCCTTTGCTCGCCCGGATTCGAATCGTTCCGGACGCATACGTGACCTTCGCCCCCTTGCCGTCGAGGCTGGCCGTGATCGACGAGGGGTCGACGCCCGATCCGGCGTCGGTCGCCGAGACAGTGATCGCACCTTTCGTCCTGATCACGCGCAAGGTGGGCCGGGTCACGTCGTTCACCCAGTAGCGGAACGAGAACGGTCCGGCATCGGCTGCGCTCCGGGTGTCGAAGACGATGTCGTAGACGCCTGCTGCGGGAAGAACGGCACCTGCGATCGGAGCACCGGCCCCGTAGGTCTTGCGATACGGGTTGAGGTCGATCGGCAGCCCGGGGTACCCGACGAGGTGGTCCTCGGCGCCGTCGAAGGTGACATGCGGCGTCGCGCGCCCGGAGGTGACGACGACTCCGAAGTTCGCCGGGTGCCCGGTGATCGTCACGCGGTAAGCGCGCTCCGGCCCGGCATAGGTCACGTCGCCCCCGGTCGGATAGCGGTAGTTGGAGATCAGCGAGGGGCCGCCGGCGGTCGTGCCGTGGTAGGTGCCTGCCTTCTTCAGGGTGACCTTCGCTTCGCCGGCCAGCTTGGGCGCGGATGTTGCGAACCAGAACGGGATGCGCCGTGTGTCGGCGCCGCGCGTGAGCACGACGAAACCTGTCGCGTCGCCCGGGGTCGTGCCGCCGGTCGCCCCGATGGAAAGCGTGCCGGGCACCGACACGGTGGTGGGAACGCTCAACGTGCCGGTTCCCTGCTGCATCAGCGAGGTGACAGACCACGTCCCCGCTCCGCCGCCGGCGTCGGTGAGTGTCACCGTCTGAGACGTAGTCGCCGCAGGGGCGAGGCGACCGAACGAAAGTCCGGTGGGCGACGCGAAGAGCAACGGCACGTCCGCTCGGGTCAGATCGATCAGACCGCCTCCCTCACGGGTTGACACCACCTCGGAGCCGCTCGGCGTCTTCACCGGGTCACCGGTCTGCTCGAGAGCCGACTTGATCTGGGCGACCGTCCAGGACGGATGGCGCTCCTTGAGCAGCGCGGCGGCGCCCGCCACATGAGGCGTCGCCATGCTCGTGCCGCTCAGCAGGCCCCAGGTCCCCTGCGCGATCGGGAGCGAGGAGAGAACGTTCAGCCCGGGCGCGGAGACGTCCGGCTTCATCTGGAGCGACGTCGGTGTCGGGCCGGCCGACGAGAAGTCGGCGACGACGTCGCGTGCCGAGACTGCGGCGACCGTGATCGCGTCGGGCGCATTGCCCGGCGACGACACGGAGCCGTAGCCGAAGTCGGTGAAGTCGTTGCCTGCGGCGATGACCGGGACGACGCCTGCGGCGGCAGCCCCCTCGATCGCGTGCACCACGATGTCGCGAGCCGGGTCGACCTCCGGCTCACCGAGGGACAGGTTGATCACGTTCATCCCGTCTGATACCGCTGCTTCGATGGCAGCGGCGATCTCTGCGCTGTTTCCATCGAGCCCGAAGCCCGGTGTGGGGATCGTCAGCGCCTTGTAGTTGCCGAGGTACGCGTTCGGTGCCACCCCGGAGATGATCGTGCCCGACGCGCTCGCGCCGTGCACACCGGCCGCGATGCCGGCGACGTGCGTCGCGTGGAACGAGTTCACCGGATCGAACGGGAGGCCCGAGTACTTCGAGGTGGGGGAGGCGGGCGTGAACACCCGCTGGACGATCACCTTCGGCGTCGTGTACTTGGTCATCCCTTTCGGGAACCCAGCGGGATACTGGAAGCCGCTCGGGTTGAAGTACGGATGGGTCGCCTGGAGGCCGTCGTCGATGATCCCGATTTTCATCCCGTTGCCTGCAGTCTCGAAATTCTGGCCCCAGAGCTTGTCGGCGCCGATCTGCTCCGGCCCTCCGGTATCGCGAAGGGCGTGGTAGCGCACGTTCGGCCAGACCTTGACGACGCCGGGGATGCGAGAGAGCTCTGCGACCTGGGAGCGGGGGAGGACGATGGCGAGGCCGTCGGCGACGAGCCGGTAGTGCCAGCGCACCTGCGCCGCGGGCAGGGTCGTCTGGACGCGACGGGCGACGAGGTTCTGTTCGGCATCGAGCCGCGCCAGGTAGTCACGGTGTGAGGCGGAAAGCAGGCCACGACCGAACGCCGAGAGTGCGTGAGAGCGGAGCGTCACGACCACTTCGGTCATCGGGTCGGGACGTGCGCCCTGCACGTCGCCCGAGAGTGCGACGGCGGCAAACGCCGCCATCAGGGATAGGAGCGCGACCCTTCTCAGAGTGAGGTCAGCCTTGGGCCTCCGCGCCGTTCGCGGAGGGCTGGAGGGAAATCGGGGCGGCTACCGTGGGTCGGCATGAGCACATGGTCTGACTCCATAATGCCGCACCTGTTAGCGACCTTGCCCGCCACGCGTTGTTTCGATTCGTCGCCTGCCCGGGGATGCTGTCGCTCAGGATCTACCGTGGAAAGGCTGGCGAGCTGACGTCAGCTGGGTCAGCGCGCGACGTCGATTCTGACGACGACGATGCGGCTGAAGGTGGTCCCGTCGACCTGGAAGCCGTAGCAGCCGGCAGTCAGAACCCGAACGGCTGACGGGATTCCACGGCTGCCTCTCGGCTGCCCGCTCCAACTGACGGTCTCGAGCGGCGATATTCGCAGTTCCCGGTCGGGGCGCCTTTGCCGTTGAATCCGATCGACTGACTGCCGTCGAGGCGACGCCCGCGGATCAGGACCGGCCCTCGATAGCTCGGACGCACGTACCAGAACACCTTCTCTCCGAACCAGAGCCCCCGTACTGCTCGTCCCGCGTGTGGTCAGCAGGCCACTCCGAGCCCCGAGTCCCGGGTAGACCGGCCCCCGCCGATGCCGGCGCCCCCGAAAATGTTGACTCGCTTCCAGGGCACGCGTGCGTCGACGTGGCTGACCGGGACACCGGGCATCCTGCTCCAGTTTCGGCAGGTGCAACGGCCTGCGCAGCGCACTCCAGTCGTCTCCGGCGGCAGCGGCCTGAGACGCCAAGAGAACCACCATCGCCGCCAGAGCTCCGACGCAGCACCTGGCGGGGTGCGCCGGTCGAAACGGCTCATCGACCGAGTCCCAGACAGTCCTCCATCGGCTCTAGTACGAATCCTAGTGCCGACCAGGTCCGACGGGACCCTAGGCGACGTGGATGGTTTCGAACGGTGCTCACATGGGCAGGGACAGAGTGGTTCAGGGGAACCACTTCCACGCCGAGAGCGCCGCAAGGCGCTCTTGGTGTTTCTGAGCTCGCTGGAGCGATGGTCGAGGACGGAGGAAGGGCTACTCACCCCGTCCCCGACCTTCGCGAACGACGCTCAACCCCCCACGGGCCAACGCCGACTGAATCTCAGCCTAGTGACGGCTACCAGGCACGCGCCTAAGAGTTCGATAAAAGGGAGGGCGCGACGGCCGGAGAGTGGCAGGCAACCCTCCCCGGCTCGTCGCTATCGACGAATCGACGTCGATGCAGACAAGCTACGGGGCGAACATAAGACGAGCCTAGGAACTCGTTGAAGAATTGATCAAGAGAGTCCGAAGGCGGATCTAACGCCGCTTCTTTGGCCGGCTCCGCGTCTTGATCGACGGCGCACGAGCCGGCTGCGCTGCGCGCTGCCGGGCTCGAGGCGGCGCGGGTGCTACTTCGTCCGCGTCTGCGGCCGGCGGTGGGTCAGTGCTCGTGGTCGACGCTGTGCTTTTGCTTGCGCCGTTCGCAGGCTGCGCTGCGCGCGGCCGGGCCTGTGCGGTGGCGGGTGCCACTTCGTCCACTTCGTCCACTTCGTCCACGTCGGCTGCCGGGGCCGGTGGCAATGGGTCAGTGCTCGTGGCCGACGCTCTGCTTTTGCTTGCGCCGTTCGCAGGCTGCGCTGCGCGCGGCCGAGCCTTCGCGGGCGCGGGTGCCACTTCTTCCGCGTCTGCGGCCGGCACGACGTTCAGTTCAGGCGTGGGTTCCACCGCCGCGGCAATCTGGATCGGCATCGAGGACCCGGCAGGCGGATGAAGGTCGAGCCATGCCAGCACGCCCTCGGCAAGCGCGTCTTCGTCGTGCAGCACGTCGTGTTCGAAGGCCACGAACGCACGCACGACTTCGGCGACGAACTTGCTTCGGTCGAGGATCAGCCGATCGTTCTCGGTTCGGAGGTGCCGCTGTGGTTCGTCATGCGTGAAGACGAACGTGTCGGTCGCCGAAGCGTTGTGCACGAGCAGGCATCTGAGGCCCTTGTCTGCATCCGCGAGCGGTGCGTACTTCGGTGGAAAATACTCTCCTACGAACCGCCGCCACTTCTCCGGCGCGTCGCCGACGTCCTCGACGTTGAATGAGTTGGCGAGCGCAAGCTCGTCGATCAACGCCGCGCACTGGATGAACGTTCCCATCCGGATGTCGTTCTCGTCCGAGCGTTGAATGTCGCGCAGCTGCAACTCGCGGAAGCCGAGAGCGAAGTGGTCGGTCAGGCGCTGCCGGTCGTGGTCGTCCACCCCGGGGAACGATACGAGACTCGGGAGAACAGAGGAAGCCCTTGCCGCCGCTTTCGCCAAAAACTGTCGATATCTCCAGTTCGCTTGTCGCGCTCACCCATTCGAGGGATACCGGATCGCGGTCTGGCTGCTGAGATGCCCGTGCGGCCGAGCGGCACTTGGGTGGGGGAGGCCTGGCTCGTCTGCGGCGACTGATCCGCTGTTCGCACATCGCGAGGAGCGGATCTCGCCTGCCTTGATCTACGGATCAGCGGCGCCGGCGTCAGCGGAGGGTGACGGAGGCGTCGACGATGGCACTTCCCACGCGGGCACCGGAGTTGTCCAGGGCCCAGACTCGCCAGCGATAGCTGCCCGGCGGGAGTTTCGTGGCCTTCACGTGGAGCCGCGGAACGCTCGTCTCGGCGGTGCGAACGACACGGGCGCCGAGTAGGAACTCGATTCGATAGTGATCGGCGCGTTTCGCCGCCGGCCAGACGAAGTCCGGAATCGAGTGCGTCTGCTTTTCGCGGGCCTCGAGACCGACGCGAAACGCCGCCACCGAGCACAGGGCGAGGACGGCGGACAGAAGCGCGAATCCGCGCACGCGACGCCGCCGGCGCCGTCGTGCGATGCCGCGTGCGTTTGCCGCTTCCGCGAGTCGGAGGATCTCCTTGACGCCCGGATCGTCGAACTGGTCGGCGCTCTGCGTGTGGTCGCCGGTCGGCCCCAAATCGTCTGTTCTCCGATTGTTCCCGCGTTCGGCTTGAACGGCTATGCGGATGAGAGGACTTGAACCTCCACGCCCTTACGGGCACACGGACCTGAACCGTGCGCGTCTACCAATTCCGCCACATCCGCCGGTGGGCGAGCATTGTAGCCGCGCCGTCCGCGCGCCTCTATGCTCTCTCGTCCGATGGAGACGGCCACCCTTCTCGCCCAGGACGGAACCGTCGTCTGTGCACGCTGCCGGCTCGCGGTCTCTCCGCTTGCGCGCATGAAGGGTCTGCTCGGACGAGCGGGACTCGATCCGGACGAGGGGATGCTCTTTCGCCCCGGCGGCTCGATCCACATGTTCTTCATGCGGTTCACGATCGACGCCGTGTTTTGCACGCGCGACCTCGAGGTGGTCGACGTCGTGCGTGGGCTGCGCCCCTGGAGAATGGCTTCGCGGCGCGGGGCGAAGGTCGTGATCGAGCTCGCCGAGGGGGCCGCTGCGGGCCTCCAGCCTGGCGACCGGCTCTCGCTCGCTACGATCGACGCGTGAGCACGCAACCGTTGCGACAGCTGCTCGAGAGCGCCTTCCCAGACGCGACCGAGCTCGACGTGATCGACCGCACGGGCGGCGGTGACCACTTTCAGGTCGTCGTTACCTCCGCGTCCCTCGACGGGCTTTCCCTCGTCGAGCAGCACAGGCGCGTCTACGAAGCGCTGTCCGGCCCTCTGGCCGACGGCACCATTCATGAACTCCGGATCAAGACGAAGGGGGCGGCGTGAGCTACACCGACAAGATCAGGGAAGTCATCGACAGCTCGGACGTCGCGATCTTCATGAAGGGCACGCCTGCCTTCGCGATGTGCGGCAACTCCGAGCGGGCGCTGCAGGCGCTGCGGCGGGCCGGCGCTCCGGTGACCGCCGTCGACGTGCTTCCCGACCCGCAGATCCGGCAGGAGCTTTCGAGCATCTCCGGCTGGCCGACGATCCCACAGGTGTTCGTCAAGGGCGAGCTCGTGGGCGGCGCCGACATCGTCGAGGAGCTCGAACAGAGCGGCGACCTCGAGCAGACGCTCCGGGAGAAGCTCGGCGAGGGCTACGCCGCGGCGCGCGGCGAGCAGACCGTCGCGCTGGCCTAACTGCGGAGCGCTTCCAGCACCTGGTCGGCGTGCAAGTCCGGCTTGACCTGATACATCGCGCTCTTGACGGTGCCGTCCTCGGCGATCACGAACGTTGAGCGCGTGATGCCCGTGTACTTCTTGCCTGCGTACGACTTCTCGCCCCAGACGCCGTAGTCCTCGGAGACGGTGTGGTCGGTGTCGGCGAGCAGCGTGAACGGCAGCTCGTACTTCTTCTTGAACTTGACATGCGATCGCTCGTCGTCGGGTGAGACCCCGAGCACGACGGCGCCTTCGCGCTCGAACTCGCCGTAAGCGTCACGGATCCCGCAGGCTTGCGTGGTGCACCCCGGTGTGTCGTCCTTGGGATAGAAGTAGAGAACGACCTGCTTGCCGCGCAGGTCCGACAACTTGACGGTCTCGCCGGTGTCGCTCGTCAGTTCGAAGTCGGGGGCCGGCTTGCCTTCTTCCACCACGGCTGGATCCTCTCGATAGGTTTCGGTGCCGATGCTAACGGCCCACCACGTGAACGCATTCCTGCTGATCGCCGTCTGCGTGCTGGCGTCGGCCGCGGCGTTCTATGCGCGCCACCGTCGCGCCGGCAGCGCAGTGGCACAGTTGCTCGCGTTGGCCCAGACGCTCCTGGTCGCCCAGGTCGCCCTCGGTCTCCTGCTGCTCTCGGACCATCGGCGCGCCGCCGACCACCTCCACTACGCCTACGGCACGTTCGCTCTACTCGCAGTGCTCTCGCCGTGGCTCTATGCGCCCAGCGACCCGAGAGCGCGACTCCTGTGGTTCGGCGTCGCGACCCTCGTCGCGGCGGCGCTCGGCGTTCGGGCCTGGATGACGGCATGAGGAACGCCAACCCGTTCCTGCGCAACCTGGCGATCCTGGCCGTCATCGCTCTGCTGATCGTGGTGCTGAACTTCGAGGTCGCGCTCGCCACAGTGGGCGTGCTGATCCGGCTCGCCTTCTTCATCGCGATCGCGGTCGTCGCGTACTTCTTCTGGCGAGACATCGGCCGGCGCGAGATCGAAACCTGGTCCACACGCTCGAGCCGCGTCTTCTACGCGGCGGTCGGCCTCGGCGTTATTGACATCGGCTGGTGGCTGTTCGGGCACCCGTCGGGCCGCGACGCGCTGATCTTCTTCGTCGTCGCCGCGGTGTGCGTCTATGTCGCCGCGCGCACGTGGCTCGACCAGCGCTCGGTCATCTAGCTGTGCACAACGTGTCACAACTACGCGACGGTGTCTGACACCGGACTGGTCTAGAAATGACAGGTCGGGAGCTCGTGGATCGGCACGTGCGCGCGTTCAATCACGGCGTCCGGACTGGGGACTGGGAGCCGATGCTCGCCGGGTTGGCCGACGACGCCGAGCTGCGGTTCGAGAACGTGCCGGTCGGACCGTTCAGCGGTATCGGCGAGATCCGCCGCGGATATCTCGAGCAGCCGCCCGACGACGAGCTCCGGCTGCTCGGGAGCCAGGACAACGATGAGCACACCGCTGTCGCGGCATTCGCTTGGCTGCGCGGCGGCACCGGCCGGCTCGTGATCGAGCACGACCGTGGGGCGATCACCCGCCTAACGGTGGTCTTCGACGACGAATGAGCCCACACCGTCGAGGCGGTCGAGCGCCTCGCGGATCGGCATGTGCTGGCCGACGAAGATCGGCGTGTCGCGCTCGGTGTACGCCGATGCCTCCGAGTCGCGCAGCCGCAGCATCAGGTGCATGAAGTCAGCCGGCTCCTCGCACTCGAACGCTGTCATGAACTCGGCATCGTCGATTCCGAACGAGTACGTCGTGTGGTTGAAGATGCCGGGGAACTCCTCGCGTCCGATGCGGATGTGCTCGTCCATCGCACGCTGGCGGACATCCTCGGTGAGGGAATACCACGGGCGCACCTTTACGAACGGATAGACGACGAGGTAGGGCAGGTTCTTCGGCGAGATCTTCCGAGCCTTGCGCGCCGACGTGTACTGCGACGCCTTCGTGGTCGCCAGGTACGAGTACGGCGTCTCCAGCCAACCGGCCAGCGGCGTGGCGTTGAGGGCCGCACCGAGCTCCCCGAGATCCTCGTACCGCTCGGTGATCTTCCAGAGGAAGAAATCCGTCTCCGGGCGCACGCCCGCCGTCGAGTACGCGCGCAGATGCTCGAACCGCGGGGTGAGCTCCTCGATCACCTCGGCGAAGGCGTCCTTGGCCGCTGCGCGCTCCTCCACCGGCAGGCGGCGCCACGCCGGGTCGGCGCGGAAGAACGTGTAGGCGACGTACTGGCCGTTCACAGCCGGAACGTTAGCGCGGCGCGGCCGGGCGGCCCTGCATTGAGCGCCGCGGTCGCACTGCCCGCCAGGGAGTGCCGCCCCTTGGGCAGAACGCCCCTGAAGCGCAGCTTCTTGGGGGTGCGGCCGACGGCCGTGCCCGTCAGCGTCTTTCGCCCGTCGAGGCGGACCGTGTACACGCAATCGAGCGAGCACGTGATCGTCACCGGCTGGCCCGTCTTCGTCGGCTTGCCGGCGGTGAGCTTCAGCTTCGGTGTCAGCAGCAGGCCAGGGCACGACGCGGCGACGCCTCGCCGCACGCTGAAAGCGGCGCGCCGGACCGGAGAGAGCGAAGCCTTCGCGGTGCCGTCGACGTAGAACTCGCCTGACTGCCAGGCGGACAGATCCGGCTCGTCCTGCACGTGGAAGAGCATCAGCCCAAGCACCGTCGGCTGGCAAAAGGTCATCTGCATCGCCTGGAGGTAGTACTGCGCCTGCGTCGTCTCGTTGACGGGCTTCGTGGTCGCCGGCTCCGCAGCCACGTAGAACGGCGCTTTGGCTGCCGGGATCTGCGTCTCGATCCCGAACTCGTCGTAGAGGATCGGCAGAGCAGAGCCACGCTGCGCCGTTCCGTCGAACGCGGCGCCGAGTAGTCCGACGAGCTTCGAGTAGTCCGCGAGACCGAGCGACGTGCCGTTCGGATGCGCCACGTTCGGTCCTGTGCTCGATGTCTCCGGGTAGGGGTGGAAGGCGAACGCATCCATGATCGGCAACTGACGCCCGCTCGCCCGGTAGGCAGCGCCCAGGTCGGTGATGAACGCGCTGGGCGAATGGGTGTCGCGGCCGGTGTTCGGCTTGTCCACGCCGCGCGGGGCGAGCGCGCCGCCGAAGACCGTGGCGTGGGGGCGAAGAGCTTTCAGCGCGTCGTAGGCCGCGGCCAGCAGCTGCTCGTACGCGGGCGCGGCTGCGTCGGCTCCGTCCGGGTTGAACTGCGGCAGCCAGAAGCGATTGAGGTTCGGTTCGTTGCCGACGATGAAGTCGTGCACGACCGGATAGCGGTTGGCAACGTCCGCTGCGAAGGAAGCGAAGTTCGCGCGCTGGTCGTCGGTCAGCGGCGTCACACTCGACCCGAACGGGTAGAGCGACAGGACCACGCGCAGGCCGGTGAACTGCGCGGCGTTGACGGCGTTGTCGAGGATGATCGCATCGGCCGCGCCGAGCTTCGTCTGATCCTTCGTCCACGTCTGGGTGACCCGGATCGAGTCGAACCCGGCCAGCTTCGCCTTGTCCATCGACGTCTTCGCGAAGGCGTAGTCGGACGTCTTCCCGACGTCCTCGGCCGCGCCGACCATCATGAAAGGACCGCCCGCAAATGCCGGTGCAGCGCACGCGAAGAAGACCACCAGACCGACCACCAGACGCCGCACGCGGGTCAGAGTAGCCGGTGGATACGCTGGCGTTCGTGGCCACAGAGCGCATCGAAAGCCAACTCAAAGGCGTCCCCGCGAAGCCCGGCGTCTACCTCTTTCGGGACGCGGACGGGACCGTCTTGTATGTCGGCAAGGCGAAATCGCTACGGCCGCGCGTCCGGTCGTACTTCCAGGCCGGCTCGAGCGACACCCGTCAGGGCATCCGCCACATGGCCGACCGGGTCGAGACGGTCGAGACGATCGTGACCCGTACAGAAGTCGAAGCGCTGCATCTCGAGCAGAATCTCGTGAAGCGCCACCGGCCGCCGTTCAACGTGCGACTGCGCGACGACAAGTCGTTCCCGTACATCGCCGTCACGGTCGAGGACGACTACCCGCGGGTGATGTTCACGCGGGAGCGACATCGGCGCGGCGTCGAGTACTTCGGTCCGTACGCGAACGCCAAGAAGGTGCGCGAGACGCTCGACGTCCTGAACCGCGTGTTCCGCTATCGGCCGTGCGAAGGCCCTCAGCCGGGACGGCACAGCGGCATACCCTGTCTCGATTTCCACATCGAACGCTGCCACGCGCCCTGCGTCGGCTACATCTCGAAGGAGGACTACCGCGAGCTGATCGATCAGGTGATCGAGTTCCTGTCGGGCGACGACAAGCCGATTCGCCGGCGGCTCGAGGAGCAGATGAAGGCCGCGGCCGCCGCGGAGCGCTTCGAGGACGCCGCGCGCTACCGCAACCGCCTTCGGGCGATCGAGCGCCTCTCGGAACGGCAGGCGGTCGAGCGGCGTGAGATGGGCTCGGTCGACGTCATCGGCGTCGCGGTCTCGCCCGAGCGGGCCGCAGTTCAGCTCTTCCCGCTGCGCGAAGGCCGGATGGTCGATCGCTACGCCTTCCATCTGGAGAACGCGGCCGGAGAAGACCTCGACGAGGTGCTCGAGCAGTTCTGCCTCGAGTACTACGGATCGGCGCCGTCGATCCCGCCGCAGATCCTCGTGCCGCGCGGCTCCGGCGACACGAGCGCGCTGCAGGCATTTCTCTCGGAACGGCGAGGCTCACACGTCGAGGTGCGCGCGCCCGAACGCGGTGAGAAGCGCCGTCTGCAGGAGCTCGCGCAGCAGAACGCAGAGCTCGCGCTCGAGTCGGAGACGTTCCAGGCTGAGACCAAGCGTGCCCGCCGCGTGGAAGCGCTCGAGGAGCTGCGCGAGGTGCTCAACCTCGAGTCACTCCCGATCCGCATCGAGTGCTTCGACATCTCCAACATCCAGGGACAGGAGATCGTCGGGTCGATGGTCGTGTTCGAGGACGGCATCGCCAAGAAGAGCCACTACCGGAAGTTCACCGTCCGCGGGCTCGACGGGCAGGACGACTTCGCGGCAATGCGAGAGGTGATCACGCGGCGATTCGCCCGGCTCTCCGCGGATCCGGGCTCGGAGGAGTGGAACGAGTCGTTTGCCGCGACCCCGAACCTCGTCGTGATCGACGGCGGCAAAGGCCAGCTGTCGGCCGCCCTCGCCGCGATGCAGGAGCTCGAACTGCCACGGGTCGCGGTGATCGCGCTCGCCAAGCGGATCGAAGAGGTGTTCGTTCCGGGCCGGCCCGGGCCGATCGTCCTCTCGCCCCAGTCGCCGGGCCTCCAGCTCCTGCAGCGCATCCGCGACGAGGCGCATCGCTTCGCGATCACCTTCCACCGGCAGCGGCGCGATGCGAGCGCTCGAGAGTCGATGTTCGACCAGCTCGAAGGCGTCGGACCGGCCAGGCGCAGATCGCTCTTGCAGCACTTCGGTTCTGCGGAGCGCGTCGTCTCGGCGACGCGGGAGGAGCTCGAGGGCGTGCCCGGCGTGCCTGCGAAGACCGCGCGCTCGATCTACGCGCAGCTGCACCGCACAGGCGGCGCCTGAAGCAGTGACTACCCTTGCGGCCGTGCGCTGGATTGCTCTCGCCTCGGTCGCCGCTGTGCTTGCCGGCTGCGGTGGCTCGTCCAAGGCGGTCGTCACGACGGCGGCCGCCCCGCCGAAGCCCGGGCCGGGGAACGTGCTCTACCAGAGCGGCGGTTGGGCGGTCGTCCTCGACGGAGGCACGGCGCGCGCGCTGCGCCTGACCGCCGGCAGCTGGCGGCCGGACACGAGCGGGCAGCGTCAAGATCTCGATTCTCGGGCCGCGCGGCGTCGCACCCGCCACCCCGCAGGTCGCCGCCGAGTTGGTCGCGACGTCGCCGCTCGTCGAGAGCGGGCTCTGGGTGGACGGAACCGAACTGCTGGAGAAGGGTGGCGGCCTGGCGCCGAACCGCGGCACGATCTACGGGGCTCCCAGCGCGCCGCTGAGCGCGGGCAAGCATGTCGCCGTCGCCTACGGCCGGACGGCCGATCATGCGACGGCGGTCGCCTGGTCGTTCCGCGTCCGCTGAGCCTCAGGTGCCGGCGCTGTCCGGCTCGCCGTCCATGAACGGGTAGCGGTAACTCGTCGGCGGCGTGAACGTCTCCTTGATCGAACGCGGGCTGACCCAGCGAATCAGGTTCCACATCGAGCCTGCCTTGTCGTTGGTGCCCGAGGCTCTCGCGCCGCCGAACGGCTGCTGGCCGACCACTGCCCCGGTCGGCTTGTCGTTGACGTAGAAGTTGCCCGCTGCGTAGCGGAGCCGCTGCTGCGCGTGCGCTGCTGCAGCCCGGTCCTCCGAGAACACCGCTCCGGTCAAACCGTATGGCGCTGTCTTGTCGACGAGCTCGAGCGTGTCGTCCCACTTGTTCTCGTCGTAGACATACGTCGTCACGACCGGGCCGAAGAGCTCCTCGCGCATCGTCCGGAAGTCGGGATCGCGTGTTTCGATCACCGTCGGCTCGACGAAGTACCCGCGGGAGTCGTCGTAGCCGCCGCCGACGACGATGTCGGCCTCGGAGTTCGCCTTCGCCTCCTCGATCGCATCCGCCTGCGTTCGAAACGACGAGCTGTCGATGACCGCGCCCATGAAGTTGTTGAAATCGGAGACGTCGCCCATCGTGATCGTCGCGACCTGTTCCTGCAGGCGCTCGCGCAGTTCCGGCCAGAGGTTCGACGGCGCATAAATGCGAGAGGACGCCGAGCACTTCTGACCCTGGTACTCGAACGAGCCGCGCACGATCGCCGTCGCGAGCGCGTCGACGTCGGCGGACGGATGCGCGACGATGAAGTCCTTGCCGCCGGTCTCGCCGACGATGCGCGGGTAGTTGCGGAAGCGCTCCATGTTCGACGCGACCGTGCGCCACATCCCGTTGAAGACCGCGGTCGAGCCGGTGAAGTGGATGCCGGCGAGATGGGGGCTGCTGAGCGCTGCGTCGCCGATCGTCGGCCCCGGGCCGTAGACGAGGTTGATCACCCCGTCGGGCAGCCCGGCCTCCTGGAACAGGCGCATCAGGTAGTAGGCCGAGAGCATGGCCGTGCCGGCGGGCTTCCAGACGATCGCGTTGCCCATCAGCGCCGGAGAGCTCGTGAGGTTCGCCGCGATCGCCGTGAAGTTGAAGGGCGACACTGCGAAGACGAAGCCCTCGAGGGGCCGGTACTCCATGCGGTTCCAGATGCCCGGAGACGAGATGGGCTGCTCGGCGTAGATCCGCGTCATGAACTCGACGTTGAAACGCATGAAGTCGATCGACTCGCACGCGGCGTCGATCTCCGCCTGGTGCGCGGTCTTCGACTGCCCGAGCATCGTCGCCGCGTTCAGCGTGTCGCGCCACGGGCCGGCCAGCAGCTCCGCCGCGCGCAGCAGCACCGTCGCGCGCTCCTCCCACGGCCAGCGCGACCAGTCGGCCCAGGCCGCCGCGGCAGCGTCGATCGCCATCTGCACGTGCTCCGCGTTGCCCTGGTGGACGTCCGCGAGGACGTGCTCCTTGTCGTGCGGCATCACCGCCTGCTTGAGCTCGCCCGTCGTGACGTCCTTGCCGCCGATCACGAGCGGGATCTCGATGCGCTCGTCGCGCATCTGCTGGACGCGTCGCTGCAGGCGCTCGCGTTCAGGGCTGCCGGGCGCGTAGTCGTTGATCGGCTCGTTGCGTGGCGCGGGCGGACGGAAGATCGCGTGGGTGCTCATACCTCGTACATTACGGGCGTGGACCCGGCGCACGTCCTGTGGATCGGCGGCGGGCAGGGCAGCGGCAAATCGTCGGTCGCCAAGGCGCTCTCACGGCGATTCGATCTGCAGCTCTACAACGTCGACCGCCGGACGTGGGTGCACGAGGCTCGCATGCCGACAACCGAGTTCGGCTCCCTGTCGCTCGACGAACGCTGGGTCGAGGCGACACCCCAGCGGATGCTGGAGTGGTTCGTCACCACCTCCCGGCACCGCTTCCGCCTCGTGCTCGAGGATCTGCGCGGGTTGCCCGATTCTCCTCTGGCGATCGTCGAGGGGCCGCAGCTCTTGCCGACCTCGGTCTCGGCCGTGCTGGCGGCGCCGGACCGAGCGCTGTTCCTGATCCCGGAGCCGGCAGAGCAGGAAGCGCGGCTCCTGGCGCGCGGGCCGATGCCCGGGACGTCCGACGGCGTGCTGGCCCGGGCGAACGCGACGGCGCGCGATCTCCTGATCTCGGCCCGGTTCGCCCGCGAGGCCCGGGAGCTACGCCTCACGGCTCTTCCCGCCGACCGGCCACTCGCTGAGCTGATCGAGCTCGCCGCCGAGCACTTTCGCCCGGCGATCGAGCGAGGCCCGCGTAGTGTCGATCTGGCCGCGCTGCGGCGGTTCGAGAACGATGTGGACGCGACTCAGGTTCGGCTCTACCGCGAGTCGCTCGCCCCGATCACGCTCCCGGACGAGCCGCTCGCGTTCGCCTGCGAATGCGGCGCCTCGGGCTGCGCCGACGAGATCGCGTTGACGCTCGCGGAGTACGAGGCGATCAGCGCCGCAGGAGATAGGTCGCCGTTACGACGACCCACACCATGAAACCGAGCGACGACGCGAAGGCCGTGTCACCGCGGAACGTCCAGTCGGAGGCGCCCTCGATCATCCCGACGCCGAGGACGGCCACACCGCCTACGACGCCTGCCCGGCCGAACCACTTCGGGATCTTGCGCGCCTGCAACGCGGCCAGGGAGGAACCGACGATCACCGCGGCTGCCGCGGCCCCCGACACGGCGGCGAAGCGCGGTTCGGCGAGCAGGAGAGCCGCTCCCTGGAGCGAGATGAAGGCGGCACCGCCCATCACGACGACGCTTGCGAAGAAGCCGCCCGGATCGAATCGCTCGACGAGCGCGCGCACGCTCGCCAGGAACCAGAAGTAGGAGAAGGCCGCGGCGGTGAAGAGCGCTGAGACCGCCCCAGGATGGCCCGTGCCGAGCAGCAGCGCCGGCAGAACGAGCGCCACGTAGAGGTAGCCGAGTGCCGGCAGCTGCGCCCGCGTCACGCGGCGAAGCTACAACATCGGCAGATGAGGCCGACGCTCGTGCAGTACGACGCGCCGGGTTGGGGCGTGGGGGAGCTCTGGCTCGACGAAGACGGACGCGTCTTTCACAGCGAGCTGCCGCGCCCACGGCGTCTGAGCCGGCTCAGAGCCGGCTCAGACGCGGCTCAGACGTTGGTCCTCCAGTTGCAGGCGTTTTTTGCGGGCGTTGCAGTTTCGTTCCACGACGTGCCGCTGGCGCTTCCCGACGGGTTCTACGCCGCCTGCGCACGCGCGCTGCTGACCGTCCCGCGCGGCGAGGTGGTGACCTACGGCGAGCTGGCGGCACTCGCAGGCCACCCGGGAGCCGCCCGGGCGGCCGGCACCTTCTGCGCCCGCTGCGACCTCGCGCCGTTCCTGCCGCTGCACCGGGTCGTGTCGGCCAACGGCCTCGGCAGCTGGGGGGAGCTCGGCGTCGAGTACAAACGGCGGCTGCTGGAGCTCGAGCACGTCGCTCTCTGACGACCTCCGCGACGAGCTCGCGCAGATCGCCCCGGCGCGGCGCTGCTGCTGCCTTGCCGAGCTGTCGGCGCTCTTCCACGCCTCGGGCGCCTGGCACCTCCGTGGCGGGACGGTCGCGGTCCACCTCGACCTCGTGAGCTCGTCGATCGCGCGGCGCGCGTTCGCGCTCCTGCGCGACCTGGGGGTGCGGTCGGAGATCCGCACCTACCCGCGGCGCTCGTTCGAGCGCGCGACGAGATACCAGCTGCACGTCGACGTGGACGAGCACGCGCTCGACGTGCTGCGCGAGGCCGGCGTGCTGTCCGCTTCCGGCGCGCCGCTCGACCAGCCGCCGAAACGCGTTGTGGGTCGTTCGTGCTGTCGAGGCGCCTATCTGCGAGGAGCGATTCTCGGCGCCGGCTCGCTGTCGGGCCCGCGCGACCCGCACCTCGAACTGCGCGCCGATGGGATCGGCGGCGCACGCTTCATCGCCGACGTCGCAGCCAGAGAGGACGTTCGCCTCAAGACCGCCGAGCGGCGATCCCACGCCGTCGCGTACGCGAAGGGCCACGAGGCGATCGCCGGCGTGCTCGCCCTCGCAGGCGCAGGGGACACCGCGCTGCGCCTGGAGGAGCACGCCGTGCTCGCCGCCCTTCGTGGCGAAGCGAACCGCCTCGCAAATGCCGACGAGGCCAACCTGGTCCGCAGCGCCCGTGCTGCCCACGAGCAGGTCGAGGCGATCAACGCCGTCGGGCTGGACGCGCTGCCGGAGCACCTCGTCGAGATCGCCGAGCTGCGCCTGCGCCACCCTTCGGCGTCGCTGCGCGAGCTGGCTGCGAAGGCGCGACCGCCGATCACGAAGGCCGCCGCCCAGCGCCGGTTGAGGGAGATCACCAGACTGGTTGCAAACTGAGGCGGCCTGATTTGCAACTGCTCTAGCGAAGCAAATGTCCGTAGTTCCATACTCAGGCGTTGGCGGGACCGGGCTCGGCCGGCGGTGGATACAGACCCCGTCCACCGCCACCGCTCGATTCCGGGAAACCGGAGGGAGGGGTCGTCCTCGGAGCTCTCCCTCCGGCCCGCCAGCGCGCCGGGACGCGCGCCTCATATAGGTTTCTCTCTTGTGAGTCAGGCGAAGTTCGACGAACTGCGGGATCGCCTGGCCGAGATCTCGGATCTGTCAAAGACGGGTGCGCTCCTCGGCTGGGACCAGCACGTGATGATGCCGCCCGGCGGGGCGGCCCTCCGGGCCGAGCAGCTGGCGACGATCGGCCGCATCGCCCACCAGAAGTTCACCTCCGCCGAGATGGGCACGCTGATCGACGGCCTGCGCAGCTGGGGCGAGGAGCACGAGTACGACTCCTTCGAGGCGAGCCTCATCCGGGTCACCGCGCTCGACTGGGAGAAGTCGAGCAAGGTGCCGTCGGAGCTGCGCGCCGAGATGTCGCGCTCTGCGGCTCTGGCAAATCCCGTCTGGGTCGATGCCCGGAAACGGAACGACTTCGCGGCGTTCCTGCCGGTCCTGCGCAAGAACCTCGACCTGCGTAAGCGCTACATCGACTGCTTCGAGGTCGGCGACGAACCCTACGACATCGTGCTCGACGACTACGAACGCGGCATGAAGACGAAGGAAGTCCGCGCGATCTTCGACTACCTCAAGGAGCATCAGGCTCCGCTCGTCAAAGAGGTTGCGGAGCGCGGCGGCAATCAGCCCCACAACCATGACTTCGCGATCGAGCCTCAGAAGGTGTTCGAGCTCGAGGTCGTCCGCGCCTTCGGCTTCACCGACGAGGCGTGGCGCCTCGATCCGACGGTGCACCCGTTCGCATCCGGCACCGGCGTCACCGACATCCGCATCACGACCCGCTATTTCAGCGAGCACCTCGGCGGCCTCTTCGGCACGATGCACGAGTTCGGCCACGGTTTGTACGAGCACCAGGTCGATCCGACGCTCGAACGCTCGCCGCTCGCGCGCGGGGTGTCGCTCGGCATGCACGAGTCCCAGAGTCGGATGTGGGAGAACCTCGTCGGCCGCTCGCTGCCGTTCTGGCGCCACTTCTTTCCGCGACTGCAGGAGCTCTTCCCCGACGAGCTCGGCTCGTACGACCACGAGCGCTGGTATCGCGAGGTGAACGCCGTCGAGCCCTCGCTGATCCGGGTCGAAGCCGACGAGGCGACCTACAACCTGCACATCATCCTGCGGTTCGAGCTCGAGCAGGCGATGCTGGCGGACGAGTTCCCGCTCGAGCAGCTCCCCGAGGAGTGGAACCGGCGGATGTGGGACTACCTCGGGATCGAGGTGCCGAACGACACCCTCGGCGTCCTCCAGGACGTCCATTGGTCAGGCGGCTCCATCGGGTATTTCCCGACCTATGCGCTCGGCAACCTGATCTCCGCCCAGATCTGGGAGAAGGTCACGGCCGACCTGCCGGACCTGTACGAGGGGTTCGAGCAGGGTGAGTTCGGCCCCCTCCGCGACTGGCTACGCGAGCGTCTGCATCGCTACGGGCGCAAGTTCACACCGGGCGAAACGCTGGAGCGGGTTGTCGGCACGTCGGAGATCGACCCCGAGCCCTACGTCCGCTATCTCCGCGAGAAGCTCGCGGCGATCTACGGAATCACCGCCACCTCGGCTTAGTTAGAGTCGCCGTCATGGCGAAAACACGCGTAGGGATCAATGGATTCGGCCGGATCGGCCGTAACTTCTTTCGGGCCGCGCTCGAGCGCGGTGGAGACTTCGAGATCGTCGCCTTCAACGACCTGGGCGACGTCCCGACGATGGCGCACCTCCTGCGCCACGACTCGGTGCTGGGACCGTTCCACGGCCAGGTGCAGGCGGAGAGCGGCTCTCTCATCGTTGACGGCAAGGCACTGAAGGGCCTCGCGGAGCGGGACCCCGCGAACCTGCCCTGGGGTGATCTGGGGGTCGACGTCGTGCTCGAGTCGACGGGGTTCTTCACCGACCGAGCCTCGGCGCAGAAGCATCTGGATGCGGGCGCGAAGAAAGTGATCATCTCGGCGCCCGCGACCGACCCCGACGTGACGCTCGTCCTTGGCGTCAACGACGACCAGTACGACGCCGACCGGCACGCGATCATCTCCAACGCGTCGTGCACCACGAACTGCGTCGCACCGATGGCGAAGGTTCTCGACGAGAGCTTCGGCATCGAGCGCGGCTACATGACGACCATTCACGCGTACACCAACGACCAGCAGGTGCTCGACCTGCCGCACAAGGACCTCCGCCGCGCGCATGCTGCTGCGATCAACCTGATCCCGACCTCGACCGGCGCCGCTCGCGCGATCGGGCTCGTGATGCCGCACCTGAAGGGCAAGGTCGATGGGATCTCCGTTCGCGCTCCGGTCCCGGTCGGCTCGATCACCGACTTCGTCGTCGAGTTGCGCACAGAGGTGACTCCCGAGTCGATCAACGAGGCGTTCGCCGCAGCGGCGAAGAGCGGTCCGCTGTCGCCGTACCTCGAGTACTCCTCCGAGCATCTCGTCTCGACCGCGATCATCCACTCGCCGGCGTCCTGCACGTTCGACAGCGGGCTGACGATGGCGAACGGCACCTCCGCCAAGGTCTTCGGGTGGTACGACAACGAGTGGGGCTACTCCTGCAGGCTGGTCGATCTCGTAGCGAAGGTGCTGTGAGGCTGCCGCGGTCGGTGGAGGTCGCCGAGGTGAAGGACAAGGTCGTCCTGGTGCGGGCGGACCTCAACGTGCCGCTCGACGATGGCAGGGTCGCGGACGACACGCGCATCCGCGCCGCGCTGCCGACGCTTCGACTGCTGCTCGACCGTGGCGCACGCGAGGTACGGGTGTGCTCGCACCTCGGCCGCCCGAAAACCGAGGAGGACCACGCGAAGTTCTCGATGGCGCCGGTGCGCGCGCGGCTCGACGAGCTCGTCGGCGACGATCGAGTTCGCGTGCTCGAGAACACGCGCTTCAACCCCGGGGAGACCAGGAACGACGAGACGTTCGCCCGCGAGCTCGCAGACGGCTGCGACCTCTATGTGAACGATGCATTCGGCTCAGACCATCGCGCTCACTCGTCGACGGTGGGTGTCGCGCAGCTGCTCCCCGCCTACGCGGGCCTCCTGCTGCTCGAAGAGCTCGAGCATCTCGGTGCGCTGCTCGGCGACGTGGAGCGGCCGTTCGTGATCGTGTCAGGCGGTGCGAAGGTCGAGGACAAGATCGCCGTGCTCGAGAACCTCGGCGGGCGCGCAGACGCGGTCTTGATCGGCGGGAAGATGGCCGAAGACGTCCGCGCCGAGAACCCCTTCTCGTTCGAGGCGATCCTGCCCCAGGACGTGATCGCGGCGTCGGCGTTCGACGAAGACGCCGAGACCCGGGTGACGCCGTTCGAGTCCCTGCCCGAGGGCTGGCTCGGCCTCGATATCGGGCCGAAGACCCGTGAAGACTTTGCCCGGCGCATCTCCGCCGCCCGAACCGTGTTCTGGAACGGCCCGATGGGTGTCTTCGAGTGGCCGAGCTTCGCCGAGGGGACGTTTGCAGTGGCGCGGGCCTTGGCGGAGTGCGAGGGCTTCACCGTCGTCGGCGGCGGCGACTCGGTGCGCGCCGTGCACGACGCGGGCGTCGCCGACCGAATCTCGTGGATCTCGACCGGGGGCGGCGCCTCGCTCGAGCTGCTCGAAGGCAAGGAGCTCCCTGGCGTGGCGGCGATCCCGGTCTGATGCTGATCGCCGGCAACTGGAAGATGTTCAAGGGGCCTGCCGAGGCGGGCGAGTTCTGCCGGGCGCTGCGCGACACGGCGCTGCCGGAAGACGTGGACGTCGTCGTCGCTCCGCCGTATGTCTCGCTCGCCGACGCCGTCCAGGCACTGGCCGGCACGGAGGTCGGTGTCTTCGCGCAGAACTGCCACTGGGAGCCCGAGGGCGCGTTCACCGGCGAGATCTCCGCGCCGATGCTCCGCGAGCTGGGCGTCTACGGCGCGATCGTCGGCCACTCGGAACGGCGCCAGTACTTCGGCGACACGGACGAGACCGTCGCGGAGCGTTGCCGCGCTGCGCTGGCAGACGGCCTGCACGTCATCGCCTGCGTCGGCGAGACCCTGGCAGAGCGTGAGGCGGGCGAGACCGATGCGGTCCTGCGCCGCCAGGTCGGAGCGCTCGAGGCCGACGACAACCTCGTGATCGCGTACGAGCCGGTCTGGGCGATCGGCACCGGGAGGACCGCGACGCCCGAGCTGGCGCAACAGGCGCACGAGACGATCAAGGAGCTGCTCGACCTGCCGGTGCTCTACGGCGGATCGGTCAAGCCCGACAACGCTGCGGAGCTGCTCTCGCAGGCCGCGGTCGACGGTGCACTGGTGGGCGGTGCCTCCCTCGACGTCGAGTCGTTCGCAGCGATATGCCGAGCAGCTTCCCCCTCGTAACTCTGGTCATCCTGGACGGCTGGGGCTGTGCCCCGCCGGGGCCGGGGAACGCGGTCGACCTCGCCGACACCCCCGTCTTCGACGGGCTGTGGCGCGCATATCCCCACACGACGATCGAAGCCTCCGGCGAGGCAGCCGGACTGCCTCCGGGCCAGATGGGGAACAGCGAGGTGGGCCATCTGACGATCGGGGCCGGGCGCCGGCTCTACCAGGACCTGATGCGCGTCAACAAGTCGATCGAGGACGGGTCGTTCTTCGAGAACCCGGTGCTGCGGACGGCCTTCGACCGGGGCAAACGAGTGCATCTGCTCGGGCTCGTCTCGCGCGGCGGGGTGCATTCGCATCTCGAGCACGTGCAGGCGCTGCTCCGGTTCGCCCCCGAGCGGACGTGGCTGCACGCCTTCACGGACGGTCGCGACGTCTCGCCGCACGCCGCGCTCGCCGACCTCGCCGAGCTGCCCCAGGAGCGGATCGCGACGGTGGTCGGCCGCTACTACGCGATGGACCGCGACCAGCGCTGGGAGCGCACGCAGCTGGCCTACGACGCGATCACGAACGGAGTGGGCAGGCAGGTCTCGGACGTGCTCGCGGCCGTGCAGGCCAGCTACGACGCCGGGATCACCGACGAGTTCATCGAGCCGATCGTGCTGGAGGGAGCACCGCGTCTCGAGCCCGGCGACACGGCGATCTTCTTCAACTTCCGGCCGGACCGGGGACGCCAGCTGACGCGCCTGCTGGTCGACAACGGCTTCGACGTGACGACGATGACGCGCTACTCCTCGGACCTCCCGACCCCGATCGCGTTCGCGGAGCAGACCGTCCCGAACACGATGGCCGAGGTGCTCTCGGGGGAGGGCCTGAAGCAGCTGCACGCCGCCGAAACCGAGAAGTACGCCCACGTCACCTACTTCTTCAACGGCGGGCGCGAGGACGCGTGGCCCGGGGAGTCGCGCATTCTCGTCCCGAGCCCGCGCGACGTGCCGAGCTACGACCACAAGCCGCAGATGTCGGCAGAGGGAGTGGCGGAGAACGTCGTCGAGCAGGTCGGAGAGGGGTTCGCGTTCTGCGTCGTCAACTTCGCGAATCCCGACATGGTCGGCCACACCGGGATCATCCCGGCCGCGGTGGAGGCGGTCGAGACGGTCGACCGTTGCCTGGGCCGGGTCGTCGACCGCGTCACCGAGCTCGGCGGGGTGTGCCTGATCACGGCCGATCACGGCAACGCCGAGAAGATGCTCGAGGACGACGGGATCAGCCCGCACACGGCGCACACGACAAACCCGGTGCCGCTGATCGTCACCGCGCCCGGTGAGAGCCTCCGGAGCGGCGGCGAGATCGCCGATCTGATCCCGACAGCACTGGAGCTCCTAGGACTGGAGCGGCCTCCCGAGATGTCGGGCAGATCGCTCGTAAATCCTACGTAAGGGGGTCAAAAACAGCCGCTAACGCGGATATACTGCGGTCTCTTGTCGCTCCCCCAGCCTGATCTTGCGATCCTGCGGAAGGCCCAACGCGGCGACGAGCGTGCGTTTGCCATCATCGTGCACGCGTACGAGATCCCGGTCTACAACTACGTTCTCCGGCTGACGAACGGCGACAAGTCGCTGGCCGAGGACCTGACGCAGGAAGTGTTCCTGCGCGTCTTCCAGGGCCTGCCTCGCTTCTCGCTCCGCTGCAAGTTCACGACCTGGCTCTTCCAGGTGACGAAGAACCGTGTGCTCGACGAGCTGCGCGCCAAGGAACGCCGGCCGCTTTCACCGGTCAATCTCGACGATGCGCCGCAGCTCGAGGCCGTCGACCAGCCCGCCGAACAGGCAGAGGTGATCGATGCGCTGTGGCGCACGATCGACGACCTCCCGGTCGACCTGAAGATGGCGTTGCTCCTCCGCGACGTCGTCGGGCTCTCCTACAACGAGATCGCCGACTCCCTCGAGGTCACCCTTGCCACGGTCAAGTGGCGGATCTTCAAGGCCCGCGAGGACGTCCAGGTGGCGCTCGCACGCGAGGGCTTCACCTTCGGTGTCGCAACCGACGCCGGCGTCGTCACCGGCTAGATCGACGCGAACGTGGCTCGGCTAGATCCCGTGCGCGAGCCGGGAGGCCAGCACGTCGGGGAGCCCGCGGTCCCGGATCGCGGCCTGGGTCTCCTGGATGGGATACGGAACCCGCCGGAACGTCGTTCGCCCGGCGACATCGTCGATCAGGAGCCAGGCGGCGCGCGGGTCGCCGTCCCGCGGCTGGCCGACCGAACCGGGGTTGAGCAGCCAGCGACCGCCGCCGAGGTCGATCTCGCTCCGGTCCGGGGCCACACCCCCGGAGAGCTCCGCGCCGTCCCAGCCGAGCGCGAGCGCGACGTGGCTGTGGCCGACGAGCACGATCGGCGCCGTCGTCTCGAGAATGCTGATCAGGGCGACCTGCTCGTTGAGCACGTAGTCCCACACCGGGTCCCGTGGACTGCCGTGGAAGAGCTCGAATCCGTCGCGTTCGGCGGAGGGCGACAGTTCGCGGAGCCACGCGGCCTGCGCCTCGCCAAGCACGCCGGCGGTCCAGCGCGCTGCGGCGCCGGCGTCGCCGGTGAAGTCACCGACGTCGATCGTCCCGATCACCGCCAGGTCGTGATTGCCGCAGAGAGACAGGGTGGACCGTTCCCGCACCAGGTCGACGCACTCGTTCGGGCTCGGCCCGTAGCCGATGATGTCACCGAGGCACCAGAGCTCGTCTGGCCCTTCACGGTCCACGTCCTCGAGCACCGCCTGGAGGGCCGGAAGATTGGAGTGGATGTCTGAAATGACCGCGACGCGCATCGGGAGGGGAGCCACGCTAGCCGTCGGGGCGATCGTCTGGTGCGTGGGAGCCTGGCTCCTCTGGCGGACGAGCGTCCCGTCCCTGCACCTGTCGGGCTTCGACGAGCACCGCTACTTCAGCGCTCACGCGCTCGCCCGGGCGCACAGCTACTCGCGGGGCGAGGACGTGCTCTGGCTGCTCGGGACGGCCGCGACCCTGATCGCACTGTGCGTCCTCGTCTGGCGGCTGCCCCCGTCGATTCGGGAGATCGGCCTCGGCCCGATCGGTAGCGCGATCGTCGGGGGCATGGTGCTGCTCGTCACCCTCTGGTTCGTCTCGTTGCCCTTCAGCCTCGCCGACCTGTGGTGGCAGCATCACTGGGGGCTCGGGCCGTTCGACGTGCTCGCCTGGCTCGGCGCCCAGTGGTCGACGCTCGCGCCGGAGGCCGTCTCGGCGATGGCGACGATCGTCCTGCTCGTAGGGCTCGCGCAACGATTCCGGCGCTGGTGGCTCGTCGCCTGGCCGGTGATCGTCGTCATCGCGGCGCTCTTCGCGTTCGTGTCGGGCTGGCTCGGCGCAGCGGGAGCAAGCCCTCTCGGGGATGCGCAACTGCGCTCGGACGTCGTGCGCATCGAGAGCGCGGAGCACGTGACCGGCACGCCCGTGCGCGTTCAGGACGTGTCGTCGTGGACGAACCAGGCGAACGCCTTCACGGTCGGCTTCGGGCCGGCGACACATGTGGTCCTGTGGAACACGCTGCTCGACGGGCGCTTCTCGCGCGGCGAGGTGGACGTGGTGATCGCCCACGAGCTGGGTCATGTGCGCAGCCGCCACGTCTTGAAAGCGCTCGGCTGGACCGCTCTGCTCGTCCTCCCGACGCTGTGGCTCGTCGCGCTGGTCACCCGCCGGCGCGGCGGCGTCCGCGATCCCGCGAACCTCCCGCTCGTGATCCTGACGCTGACGGTGCTGGCGCTCCTCACGGCCCCGGTCCAGAACGTCGTCTCGCGCCGTTACGAGGCCGAGGCGGACTGGCGCGCCCTGAACGCCACCCACGATCCCGCGTCGGCCCGGAAGCTCTTCGAAGGCTTCGAGCAGACGAGCCTCGAGGAACCGAACCCGCCGCTCCTCGACTACCTCTGGCTCGAGAACCACCCGACGTTGATGCAGCGCATTGCGATGGCCGAACGCTGGAAGCGCTAGGAGCGGAGCGCCTACGAGTGGTCGTCGGTCTCGGGGAGGTCCTGGATCCCCTTGACCGTCGTGTACTTCGAGTAGGCGTCCTGCATCGCCGCCAGCAGTTCCCTCATGAATTGCTGCGACATGTTCACCCGCGAGACGACGACGCCGGGGACGTCGCCCTCCTCGACCTCGTGGTCGATGCGGGCGAACGTGAGGGTGAACTCGTAGTCCGAAAACGTGATGTTCGCGAAGTTCGCGTAGACGCCGGCGAGATTCGCGGGATCCATGTGGATGTTGAGCTGGCGCTCGGGGCTGTCGTCCATCTGCCTCGACGATACTAGAGTGACGATCGTGGAGGGACTCAGCCAGAAAAAAGCCGTTGCCGGCTAGCGCGGTCGATCGTCTCGCGGCTCGCGTCGGCGCGGCGCTCGGCGCCGAGGTCGAGCTCGAACGGCCCAACGACACGTCTCACGGTGACTTTGCGACGAACATCGCCCTGCGGTCCGCGAAGGCGGTCGGGCGGCCGCCGCGCGAGCTTGCGCAGGAGTACGCAGAGACGATCGCGGCTCTCGAGGAGGTGGCGTCCGCCGAGGTGGCCGGGCCGGGCTTCATCAACGTGCGGGTCGGCGATGGGTTCTTCCTCGACGCGCTGGCGGAGATGGGGGAGGGGTACGGCGGCGGCTGGGCCGACCCGGCCGAGCGCGTGCAGGTCGAGATGGTCTCCGCGAACCCGACCGGCCCGATCGTCGTCTCGGCCGCCCGAAACGGTGCCTACGGCGACTGCGTTGCGCGCCTGCTGGAGTTCGGCGGCCATGAGGTGGCGCGGGAGTACTACTACAACGACGCCGGCGCGCAGATGGACCGCTTCCGCGAGTCGATCGCTGCGCTGCGCCGCGGTGAGCCGGTGCCAGAGGACGGCTACCAGGGCGCCTACGTCGAGGAGCTCGCCCGGGCGGACGGCGACCCGGTGCCGAAGATGCTCTCGTCGATCGAGCACACGATGGAGCGCTTCCGCATCCACTTCGACAGCTGGGTGCTGCAGAGCGAGCTCGAGAAACGCCTGGCGGAGCTACTGCCGCAGCTCGACACGTATGAGAAGGACGGCGCTCTCTGGGCGCGTTCGTCGGCCTACGGCGACGAGCAGGACTGGGTGCTGATCCGCTCGGACGAACGGGGCGGGGCTCCGACCTATCGCGCCGCCGACGTCGCGTATCTCGTCGACAAGCTGGGACGCGGTTTCGACCGCGCGATCTACGTGCTCGGCGCCGACCATCACGCGACCGCGCGCTGGTACGCCGCGATCGCCCGCATGCTCGGCCTCGACCCCGACCGGGTCGAGGTGCTGCTCTACCAGTTCGTGCACCTCACACGGGGTGGCGAGTCGTCCAAGGCCTCAAAACGTGCCGGCAATGTTGTCTTCCTCGATGACGTGATGGACGAGATCGGCGTCGATGCGACGCGCTGGTATCTCGTCAACCGCGGTCCCGACCAGACGATCGAGATCGACCTCGACCTGGCCGCCGAGAAGTCCCAGAAGAACCCGGTGTACTACGTGCAGTACGCGCACGCGCGGATCGCGGCGATCCTGCGCAACGCCGGCGACGCCGAGGTGGGCGGACGGCCGCCCGGGCCGCTCGCGGGCGAGGAGAAGGAGCTGATCAAGCGCCTGACCGACTTCCCGCTCACGGTGCGCGAGGCTGCCGACCGGCGTGGGCCGCAGATGCTGCCGTCGTATGCGATCCGGCTGGCCGACGACTTCCACCGCTTCTACCAGGAGTGCCGCGTGCTCGGAGACCCCGCCGAGTCGTTCCGGCTCGGCCTCTGCCGCGCGACCCAGCAGGTGATCGCGCGCAGCCTCGACCTCGTCGGGGTCGAGGCGCCAGAGCGGATGTGATCAAGAGCGCCTTGCCTGGTCGAGGAACCGCTGAACGTCGCCGGAGCTCGTCAGGCGGATCACCCGCAGGTGCGCCAGCTCCTGCGGCCATTCACGACGCCGCTGGAAATGTGTCCGGAACGCCCACACGACGAGCGATTCGCGGCCCCAGATTGCGGACGCCAGTGACTCCTTGTTGCCGTTCCAGAGCTCTTCGCCACGACGAATGCGCCGCCAGGTGCGCCGCGCCAGGCGTGGCAGCCAGATCCGAATCGGGAGGTCGAGCCAGACCACCACGTCCGCCGCGTCGAGCACGAGGTCGCCGAGCTTGTGCCGATAGGCGCCGTCGATCACCCAACTGTCCGAGGCGACGATCGGCTCGACTTGCGCGCGGAGGACGTCGTCCGGCGTCTCGACCCAGCCCGGCCCGTGCACGAGGGCATCCAGTTCGACGAACCGAACCCCGAGGCGCCGCGCCAATTCGCGCCCGAGTGTCGTCTTGCCGTTGCCGCTGGCGCTCGCAATCACCGCAACCTTTGCCGTCTCCTCATCGAGCCGCACCGCAGCACTTTAGGATCCCGGGTCCATGGGCACCCCTAGACCGGATCGCAACCTCGCCCTCGAGCTCGTCCGGGTGACGGAGGCGGCGGCCATGGGCGCCGGTCGCTGGGTCGGCCGGGGCGACAAGCTGGCGGCCGATCAGGCCGCCGTGGACGCGATGCGCGCGATGCTGGACACCGTCGTCATGGACGGCGTCGTCGTGATCGGCGAAGGCGAGAAGGACGAGGCGCCGATGCTCTACAACGGTGAGGCGGTCGGACAGGGAGAGGGGCCTGCGGTCGACGTGGCTGTCGACCCGCTCGAGGGCACGCGGTTGACCGCGTTCGGTCAACCGAACGCGATCGCCGTGATCGCGGTTGCCGAGCGCGGGTCGATGTTCTTCCCCGGGGCGGCGGTCTACATGGAGAAGATCGCGGCGGGCGCGGACTCTGCCGGCGTGATCGACATCAACGCCACGCCGACCGAGAACGTCCATGCCGTCGCCAAGGCGAAGGGGCGTCGCGTCACGGACATTCGGGTCGTCGTGCTCGAGCGTGAGCGGCATGAGGCGCTGATCGGCGAGCTGCGCGAGGCGGGCGCCCGCGTGAACCTGATCCGGGACGGCGACGTCGCGCCGGCGATCGCTGCGGCCCGTCCCGAGACGGGCGTCGACCTGCTCTATGGGATCGGCGGCACGCCGGAGGGCGTCATCTCGGCCGCAGCGCTCAAGTGCGTGGGCGGCGGGATCCAGGGCAAGCTCTGGCCGCGGACCGATGAGGAACGCCAGGCGCTGGTCGCAGCAGGCTACGACCTCGACCGTGTGCTCAGGACCGACGACCTCGTCGCGAGCGACGACGTTTTCGTGGCTGCCACTGGCGTCACGACCGGTGCGCTCCTGCGTGGGGTGCGCTATGTCACCGACGGTGCCGTCACGGATTCGATCGTGATGAGGTCCCGCTCGGGCACCGTACGGCGGATCGAGGCACGCCACCAGCTCAGCAAGCTCCGCCACTTCACCGGCAGGGAGTACTGACGCCTGATTGCCCTGCCGCCCTACAATTCGCGGCGTCGATACTGCTGCAGACGGAGAGGATGAGCACCATGGCTGTCGCCACACACGAGGGAATCGCACGGATCGAGGAGCTGCTTGGCGACGAGGCCGAGTCCTTGCTGGGCCACACCTGCAAGACGATCGACAAGGATCTTTTGCATCTGCCCGGCCCGGACTTCGTCGACCGCGTCGTCGCGATCAACGACCGGCCGAACCAGGTGCTCCGCAACCTCCAGTCGATGTACGGGCACGGGCGTCTCGGCGGCACCGGCTACCTGAGCGTCCTGCCGGTCGATCAGGGCATCGAGCACAGCGCGGGAGCGAGCTTCGCGCCGAACCCGGCCTACTTCGATCCGGAGAAGATCGTCGAGCTCGCCCACGAGGGTGGCTGCAACGCCGTTGCGTCGACGATCGGCGTGCTCGCGGCGGTCTCGCGGCGCTGGGCGCACCGGATCCCGTTCATCGTCAAGCTCAACCACAACGAGCTGCTCACGTACCCGAACGAGTACGACCAGACGATGTTCGGCAGCGCCCGCCAGGCCTGGGAGATGGGCGCCGTCGCAGTCGGCGCGACCATCTACTTCGGCAGCGAGCAGAGCCGCCGGCAGCTCGTCGAGGTCAGCGAGGCCTTCGAGGAGGCGCACCAGCTCGGCATGTTCACCGTCCTCTGGTGCTACCTGCGCAACTCGGCGTACAAGAAGGACGGCGTCGACTACGGCCTCGCGGCCGATCTCACCGGGCAGGCGAACCACCTCGGCGTGACGATCGAGGCGGACATCATCAAGCAGAAGATGCCCGAGGTGAACAACGGCTACGGCGCGCTCTCGACCGACGGCGTCAAGTACGGGCAGACGAACCCCAAGGTCTACTCCGAGCTGACGACCGATCACCCGATCGACCTGACGCGCTACCAGGTGGCGAATTGCTACATGGGCCGCGCACCGCTGATCAACAGCGGCGGCGCCTCCTCCGGTGAGAGCGACCTCGCCGAGGCGGTGCGCACCGCCGTGATCAACAAGCGCGCCGGCGGCGTCGGCCTGATCAGCGGCCGCAAGGCGTTCCAGCGCCCGACAGCGGACGGCATCGAGCTCCTGAACGCGATCCAGGACGTCTATCTGGCGTCCGGAGTCACGATCGCCTGAACAAGCACGCGGGTACAATCGCGGCGACCCTGCGGGCGTAGCTCAGTTGGTAGAGCATCAGCTTCCCAAGCTGAGGGTCGTGAGTTCGAATCTCATCGCCCGCTTCGAGTCAGAATCATCGTCGTGTGCCAGCGGAGGGCTGCTCGCTCGTAACGCGGCCGCTCCTTGTCTGGGAGCAGCAGGTTCAGTGACAGCGCATCCGCCAGTCAACAGGGCAGAACGGTCGCGTCGCGTGGACAACACGCTCGCCCAGGCAAGCGCGGCTTCGTCTGTTGGGTTCTGTCGCGGGTCAGGCTCCGGTGAGTTCCGGCTGCGGGTCACGCCTGGCGAGCCAGTTGGCGAGCGCGTGAACGACGGCCAGACCGAGGACGAGTAGGGCGACACCTGCGAGGATCTGGAAGCCGCGTTGCTCGGCCTCGAAGCCGACCTGGCCGGGTGAGGCGAGTAGCATCACGAGCGCGAACGTGTTCAGGCCGTACATGAGCCAGTAGGTCTTGGTTTGCGTCAACGCGACGACGAACACGACTGCGCCGAGCGCCGTGAGCACCCATCCGGGAGGCGAAAACACAGCCGTCACGAGTAGCGCGGCGGCGACCCCAGCCGCCGTGCCGATAGCCTTCCCGACGTATCCGGTCGCGCTTCCCCATGAGGATGTACAGCACGAGGATGAGCACGAGGTTCGGGAACCCAGTACGGCTCCGATCGCATCCGAGTGCGACGCACAGACGCGAGGCGCCGGCAGCCATCACTGCGCCGAACCCGAGCGCGACGACGGCTGCGACGGGGGCTTGGAGAGCAGGGCCGTGACGGGCCGCGGCGACGGCTTCGAGGCGCGTCCTCACCCCGAGGGCTCGGAGCAGATGGCGGACGTGGTTTCGGACCGTTTCCGTGCTCAGGTGGAGCTCCTGGGCGATCTGCTTTGTCGAGCGTCCGCGCTCGAGGAGACCAAGTACCTCGGCCTGCCTGGGCGTCAGATGCGCGGGCGGTGTGCTCGCCGGTTCGTCGAGCGGGCCGGTCAGCAGCCCGAAGACGCCGACCACACGCTCTCCGCCGATCAGGGGAACCGCGCTCACCTCCAGCGCGAGCCGGGTTCCGTCGGTCGAGACGAAGACCGCGTTGGTCTCGGTCGCCGCGGTCGTGCCGAGCACCTTGCGTGCGAAGAGCTCTTGCGCCCGTGCCCGGTCCTCCAGGCCGACAACCGACGTGAAGTGCCGGCCGCGAACGTCGCCGAGGAGGCGCTCGGCCGCCGGGTTGATCCACCGGACAACGCCGGTCGTGTCGAGGACGTAACTCGGGACGAGTAAGCCGGAGAGGGCGCGCTCGACGTCCCCGCCGACCGTCAGCCCGCCAACCGTTGAAGCCATTCCCACAGTGTGGTCGATCGACAGCGGTCTGTCACGTGTCGCCGAAAAAGCCGACAGGCCCCGGATACCCACGCCGAAGCGCAAGCATCCGGAGCCGGCCTGAGCCTAGTTCGCGCTTGCGCAGATGACGTACAACGTCAGATCTGCGAGGTTCACCTTGTCGTTGACCTGCACGATCCAGCCCGAGTTGTCGTTCGGCTTGACCGTGGTTGTGGTCCAGTCCATGCGACCAGGGAACGACGCGATCACGCCACTCCCGTCCGAGAGGGCCTGCGAGTTGAACCCGCTCGTCATCCGCCGACGTGAACCGGTAACCGCCACCCAGCGCGACCTTGCCGGGCGAGCAGGCGACCGTCGCGATGGCGCCGCCGCCCACGCCGCCGTACCCCGGACCCATGTCCGAGTTGGCGTCGTCCTTCGAGTAGCGCCAGGTGTGAACCTCGTACCCAGTGACGCCGGCCTGTCCTTGCGGCCCACGAGCGCCGTTTGCGCCGGTTGCACCGGCCGGTCCCTGCGGGCCACGAGCGCCGGTTGCACCGGCAGGCCCCTGCGGCCCGGCTGCAGCGGTCGATCTCTTCTGGCCCTGCAGCGCCTGGCGGGCGGCGGGCGAGAGATCGGAGAGCGAGACGACGCCGTCCTTGATCTGATTGGACGACGTGATCAGGTAGTGGTGGGCGGCGAACGCGCCGGAGGTGACCGCGAGCATCGCGATGAGCACCCCGAGTAGGGTGATTCCCTTTTTCAAGATCGTTCCTCTCTTAACCCCGGGCCGTCACGGTATGAGCAGGCGGGAGCAGTGTTCGGCCTGGGATCTTCACGCTGCTCTCTCGCAAAGATCACGGTAGCCCGCGCCCGGCGGAGCGACCATGACACGATGGGGTTGGTTCCGGCCGCTGTCGGTCGACGTCGACGCCGCACCGAACGTATCCGCCGATGCCTGGACACGTCCACTCGCCGACGCGGAGACCGCGCCGGCGAGTTGCTGCACGTGATCGTGGCGGGCGGCTGCTTGCCGTCAACGCCAGGGGCGTCGTCAGTGGATCGAGAAGACCTGCTGCACCTTGTTCTTGGATCCGCCCGTCGGGTTCGCCGCGATCTTGACCGCCGTGGGCGTCAGGGCGGTGTTCGCCTTCACCTTCGTCCGCGAGGAGGACGACTGGTTGGCGTAGGCGCCCAGATGGTAGATCCGGTTGAGCGCCTGCCCGCGCAGCATGAGCGCGTGCACAGCCTGCTTCGACTGCGTCGGCGACGCTTTGGCCGGCGACGGGCGGGCGGAGTGACCGAGATGGTAGATCCGGTTGAGCGCCTGCCCGCGCAACATGAGCGCGTGAACAGCTTGCTTCGACTGCGCCGGCTGCACCGGCGGCCTGGTCGCAGCGAAGGCGGCGGGCACGACGAACAACACCGCGAGAACCATCACTGCAAGCACCTGAGTAGCCTTCCGTACACTCACCGTCTCCTCCGACGTGACTCCCACGAGGGTGATGTTCGCGTTCCGGGTGCGTGACATTTGACTCTCCATTTCTCGACTCCGGTCACCCTGCGCAACCGACTGATCAGAAACTAGGTCGCTTCCGGAGCCGCGTCGTTTCGCGCCGCGACGCTGGAACTGTCTTCATGCGAACAGAGAGAGTTGTCTAGCGGGCGCGGCGAGCGAGCTCGGAAGCGTTGAGGATGCGGGTATGTCCGCGCGTGAGCTCGATCGTGCCGCGCTTCTCCTCATCACGCAGCACCTGGTTGACGGTGGGACGACCGGCCCCGGAGAGCTCGGCGATCACCTCCTGCGTCAACGGAACGGTCACCGGACCTTCGCTCCCAGCCCCATACACCTCGGCAAGCTCGAGCAGTCGTCGCCGCACCCGCTTGTCGACCGGCAGGTAGAGCGCCTCGAGCAGCCGCTCGCTCAACACTCGCACCTCATTGACCAAGAACTCCCACAAAAAGCGATCCGCGCCCGGATAGGCCGCGCGAATGAGCTCGAAGTCGGTCCGGTAGATCGAGTACGTCTCGCCGTGTTCCACGGCTGCAACGGTCGCCGTGCGTTTTGCCTCGTCGACGAGTAGGGCCATCTCCCCGAAGGTCGCACCGGGACCGCGGATCGCGAGAGTGGCGGTGTCGCCGAGCGGCGTCATGATCCGAATCGCGAATCTGCCCTGCGCGATCAGGTGAAAACAATCAGCCGGATCACCGCGGTGGAACACGACCTCGTTCTTCGCAAAGCTGCGGCGACGCGCGACCTGCAGAATCGTGCGCAGTTCCTCCTCCGGCACTCCTGCGAACAGCGCCCACTGCATCGAACCACCCTACGCAGCCGCGGCCGCCCCGCCTAGCCGGACAGCCACCAGCCGCCGACGACCCAGCCACGCCCGAACGCCTAGCGGAGCGCGTCTTCGACGGCCCACTCGAGGGCCTTGTCGATCCCATCCTTGCAGCAGGGATCGTCCTCGACACCGATCTGCAAATCGCGGATGCTGACCGGAAAGGTCCTCCCGTGGATCGGGCAGGTGACCGTTCGGACGCGCCGTCGAATCTGAGTGTTGGTGCGCGCAATGACGTGTCCCGCCACGCTTGCGGCGCGGAAGCTGGATGTGGCCTGGACGTCGAACACCTGGGCACCTTTCTCTCGGAAGGCGGTTCACGGGACTGACTCTGCTCGGCTCTTAGACCGCTCAAACCGAAGTCGAGTTAGGCCCAGTGGCTCGAAAGTACGGGACTCCCGGACGGGAGCCGCTTCTGTCTCAGGTGAAGGCGTTGACGGCTCGCGCGATGATCAGGCCGAAGAGCGCGAGCGACACCGTCGACTGGAGGATCATCGTGTATTTGGCGCGGTGTGTCAGCGGCATCACGTCGGTTGGGCTGAACGCGGTCGCGTTGGTGAAGCCGAGGTGCAGGTAGTCGAGGAAGACCGGCCTCCAGCCGGGCGGCGCGAGCTCGGGGCTCATCTGCTGCGGAAAGGCGAAGTCGATCGGCAATCGCTGTCGGGAGCGTGCGATCGGCCCACCGCCGTCGATCAGCCAGTACAGAAGCCCGAACGAGAGGTTATTGCCGAGCCAGACCACGGCCCCGGTGGCGAGGAGCTCAGCGGGCTTGTTGGCCACGCCGGTCCCTTTGATCAGGTCGTAGACCAGGAGAGCCGTCGTCCACAGCGCCGACGCCACGAGGAGGCAGACAAGTGTCAGCGTCAGGCGGTGCAGCCAGCTTGTTCGCTTGGCGAGACCGACTGGGTCTCTCGCTACGAGCAGGAGAAGCAACACGGCCTCGACAGCCGGCACAAGCCAAGGGACACGGACAACACCGCCGTTGGGTAGCCAGACGCGCAGTGCGATGGTGAGCGCCATGAAGAGGAGCAACGCGACGGTCGGCGGTACCCGCGACTCACCGAGCGAGCTCCCAGGGTTGTCGTTGGGAAACGGCCCGTCAGTGCCTTCGCCGGGAACCACGACGTATCGTTACACGAACACCCTGCTGTTGACAGTGCGGTGTTGAGGGCGCCATGCGTGCTGCTCGAACTGGCACTGCTCGATCGCCCAGTGTTAACTGATCCCTTCAGATCGAGCGAAGGAGGCAGAGAGATGCACGCGCTGATCGGACGGGTCCAGATCAAGCCTGACCGGGCAGACGAGGCACTGACGATGCTCAATCAGCATGGTGCGGCGATGCTTCAAGGGATGGCTGGCTCGGCAGGCGGCTACTGGGCGCGGACCCTCGATGGAAGCATCATCCAGCACTCCTTCTGGCTGTTCGACACGGAGGAGACGGCACGTGCAGCGGAAGCAACGTTCAACACGCTCCGCGACCTGCCCGATGCGCCGGCGACGTTCATCAGCGTCGACGTCTGCGAAGTCATCGGTCAGGCTTAGAACCGCCCTCGCCGAGCGCAAGTTCCCAATCTACTGGTGTCCTCCGTTCTCGATCATTCGAGTCGTCAGGTCATGGCGAATTGCCTCCTTTCCGATCGATGCAATATGCCTCTCGTCGTCGGCGCGCCGACCTTGGTGTCTATGCCGTGGGCGCGAAGAAGTCGATGAGCAGTTCGTTCACGCGTTCGGCCTCGTCGTGATGGACCCAGTGCGACGCGTCGGCCAGCCGTTCCACGCGGTCGAGGTTGGGCACGTCGTCCGGGTGGGGCTCGGCGAGGTCGGAGCCGAGGTAGGAATCGCGCTCCCCCCAGATCACCAGTGTCGGCGCCGAAATCGGGCGAAGCTTTGCGGCGGCTTCCTTCTGGGACTGTCTGACCGAGGCGCGGTAGTAGTTGATCATCCCGGGCGCCGCCCCTGGCTGCGACCACGCCTCGACGTAGCGTTCCATCTCTTCCGGGGTGTAGGGCGGGTTCGCGTCCTGCAGGAAGTGCCGGAAAAAGTGCCAGTCTCTGGCCTGCACGATGTCCTCGGGCAGCCCGGGTGTTGCGAAGAAGAAGAAGTACCAGGACTTCCGGAGCTGGCTCGGGTGCTTCAGTCCCTCCGAGAGCTTCCGCGGATGGGCGGCGTTGAGGATGGCGAGCCGGTCGACCACCTCGGGGTGGTTCATCGCCATCGTCCAGGCAATGCTTCCGCCCCAGTCGTGACCGACCACCAGCGCGGACTCGGAACCGAGCTCTCCGATGAGGCCGCGGATGTCGGCGGCGAGCAGGTCGACGCCGTAGGCCTCGAAGCCCTCTGGCTTCGATGACAGGTTGTAGCCACGCGTGTCGGGGGCGACCACCCGGAAACCCGCCGCCACGAGCGGCGCGATCTGTAGCCGCCAGCCGAACCAGAACTCCGGGAAGCCGTGCAGCAGAACGATCAGCGGCCCGTCGCCGGCCTCGACGTAGTGCAAGTTCACATCGCCGACGTCTGCGTAACCCTCCCGAACCTCGATCCCGACGTCAGGGAGCAAGCTGGTGGTGCTCATGCGGACCTCCTTACGAAGACGGTGAGCCTGCGGACGTCGTCGTCTGGCTGAGGTCACGGTCGGGTTGCAGTGCCCAGCGTCCCCGCGCGTGATTGCGGCCATCGGGAACGGTCGCGGCAACGGTGCCAGGAGACCGAACGTCGCAGAAGACACACTGATGGGCACGCACTGCTACCCCTTCAACCTCGCCAGTGGACGACTACGGAAATATTGCGCGCCTGGGTCGAAATGTCCAGGCGATCGCCGCGGCAACGCGCTTGCCGTAGGCTGCGAACGCCGTGGGAGATTTATCCGTCGTCCCAGCCGTCCGAGCGGACGTTGCGGCGGTGACCGAGGTCGTCGTCGCACTCGAGTCGTCGCTCTATCCGCAGGTCTCGAGCTCGTTCTCGCACGAGGATCTCGTGGATGAGTGGTCCGGTCTCGATCTCGAGCGGAACACGTATGTGGTTCGCGACGGCGACCACGTCGTCGGGTACGGCGCCCTGCGTGACCGAGGCGAGCTCTGGCGCGCCGAGGGTTATGTGCATCCGGCTGCCCATGGGCGCGGGATCGGAAAACTCATCGCGGCCACGTTCGAGCGTGATGCGGCGGCCCGTGGCGCACGCAGGATCCACAACGGCGTATACGAGCTCGACGCTGCTGCCTGCAGCCTGCTTCAATCGATCGGCTATCGCGCTGTGCGCGTCTTTCGCGAGATGCGCATCGAGCTCGCTGCACCGCCGCGAGATACCGACTTGGCCCGAGGGGCTGCGCGTCGCCGCGTTCGACCCGGAGCGCGACGCGCCGGCGTTCCACGCGGCCCAGCTAGAAGCGTTTGCGGATCACTGGGAGTACGTCGCGCCAACTTTTGAGTCCTGGTCGAGGGATCACCTGACGAGCGAACGGTTCGACCCGGCCCTGTGGTGCGTCGTCAGAGCAGGAGACGAGATCGCCGCAGGAACGATCTGCACTGCCGACACCTACGGCGGGGGCTTCGTCCAGATCCTGTTCACGCGTCGCCCGTGGCGCAGGCAGGGCATCGGCGCGGCGCTCGTCGCGGACGCGTTCCGCAGGCTTTGGGAGCGCGGCGAGCGTAGCGTCGGGCTCGGCGTCGACGCGGAGAGCGGCTCCGGAGCGTTTCGCCTCTACGAGCGTGCCGGAATGACGCCGGCTCTCGGCTGGGTGCAGTACGAGAAGGAGCTCCGGGCAACAGCGGTTGCCGCACCTGGTGTCTGACACCGGTGGTGTCAGACACCTGGTCGAATCGCACTACGGATTGAGCGGCGACAGCCTTAGCGCCTGATGATGTTGTGGACCTCGAAGACCTCTGGCTCACCCGGGTCGATGCCGAATTCGGCAAGGATCGGTGCGAGGCGCTCCCCGAACGCTGCCATCTGCTCGGGCGAGTCCCAGAGCAGACTGACCCGATGTTGGTCGCCCGATCCGAAGCAGATCTCGAACTCGAGCCCGTCGGCAGGCGAGATGCCTTCCTCGGTCAGTCGACGTACAACGTTGTCGTACTGCTCGGCCGTCAACGACGGGGGAGCGAAGCGGATGAGCGTGCTCAAGACGAGCCTCCAGGTTGGTTGGCTTCCAACATAGACCGATCCTGCTTCACGGGCCGTTTCTTCGTGATGTGATGGCCACGCGCCGGTGTACGATGCTCGCCCGCTGGTCGTCGTCGGGTTCCGCGCAGGAGTGGTCAGGAGGAGACGTGATGTGTCGGACGCTGAACCTCAGGCCACTGGTGGCGTATGAGTGAGACCGTGACAGCTACCCCAGCGGAAGAAGCGGGCAACCCGCGGCTCGCGCTCCTGCTGGCGATGGCGATGTTCGTGCTGGTCGTCGACACGTCGCTGATGAACGTGTCCATCTCAGCCGTGGTCAGTGATCTGAACACGACCGTGAGCGACGTTCAGGCCGCGATCGCGTTGGAGGCGTTGGTGTCGGCTGCGTTCATCTTGATCAGCAGCAAGGTCGGCGATCTGATCGGCCGGAAGCGGGCGTACGTGCTTGGGCTCGGTGCCTACGCGATCGGGGCGCTGGCGATGACGCTCGCCCAGAGCGTGACCGCGATCATCATCTTCTGGGCGATCATCGGCGGGCTGGGGGCGTCGCTGCTGCTGCCCGCGATGCAGTCCCTGGTCCACGGGAACTTCGAGGGTGCGGCTCGAACGCGCACGTATGCGCTGGTCGGTGCCGCTGCCGCGATCGCTGCCGCGGTCGGACCGCTGCTCGGCGGCTTCCTGACCACCTACCTCTCGTGGCGTGTCGGCTTTGGGCTCGAGGCTGTCGTGATCGGGGTCGTGTTGTCACAGATCAAGCTCGTCCGCGACGTGGCCTACACGGGCCCGCGGCAGGTCGACGTGGTCGGCGCGGTCCTCTCTGTGGTCGGCATGGGCGGCCTCGTGCTCGGCATTCTCGTCTGGCAGGAAGGCGGCGAGTACGTCGGATTGCTGATTGCGATCGGCGCGGTCGCGCTCGCGTTGCTGGCCCACTGGCTGGTGCGGCGCAAGCGGGCGGGGAAGCCCACGTTGCTGGACCCGGGCCTGTTCAAGTTCCCGCATTTCACGACCGGGATCTCCGGACAGCTGCTGCAGAACGTCACGCTGGGCGGCGCGATGATCGCGCTCCCGATCTTCCTCCAGATGACGCTCGAGTACAACGCGATGAAAACGGGTTTGACCCTCGCGCCGCTCTCGCTCAGCATGTTCGCGGTCGCACTGCTCGCGGGACGCAAGGCGGGTGGCCGGCGGCCCGAGCAACATCGTCCTCGCCGGATTCGCGCTCTGCACGGTCGGCATGGCCGCGATCATCCCCATCGTCCCGCGCACGGACTCGGGCTTGGCGCTCTTCATCCCGTTGCTGATCACGGGCTCGGGCCTCGGCCTGCTCGTCTCGCAGCTGAACAACTACACCCTTTCCCCGATCGAGGAGGAGCGGGTCAGCGAAGCCGCAGGAGTGAACTCCGCGGCGGGCTCCTTCGGGCTCTCGTTCGGGCTCGCGATGGCCGGCGGCATCATGCTCGCCTTCCTCTCCTTCTCGTTCACCAACCAGACCGAAGACAGCGCGGTGATCCCGCAGGCACAGCAGCAGCAGATCGCCGACCGCCTCGAGGATGGCGCCGAGGTGATGAGCAACTCGCAGCTCGAGCTCCTCCTCGCCGGAGAACCAAAGGACGTCCAGGCAGAGGTCCTCCACATCAACAAGCAAGCGCGGGACCGCTCCCTTCAAGTCGCCCTGCTCGTGCCCGTCCTCGCAAGCCTCCTCGGACTGCTCAACGCCTTCCGGATGAGACGACTCGCCGACCCTGAGCCGGCAAGCGTCGAAGGCGTGGCCCTAGGCTGAGTTCGCCGAAGTCTCGGAAGCGGCTAGCGCCACCACTTGTCTTCGCGGGCACTGCCGGTCCCTCGTGTTTGGTCGAGGCCGTCGAGCGCGCCCATGTCCTCGTCTGTGAGCACGAAGTCGAAGAGCTTCGAGTTCTCGGCGATCCGTGACCGGTGAGTGGATTTCGGGATCTGCGGAATGCCGTGTTGAATGCCCCAGCGAAGGAGGACCTGCGCCGGGGTCCGTTCATGGCGGGTGGCGATCCGGACCACGGTCGAGTCGTTCAAATGGCGCCCCGTACCGAGTGGGCTGTACGCCTCGACGGCAACATCGTTCGCCAAGCACTCTTCGAGGAGCTGCTTGCGGTAGGCGAAGGGGTTGAACAGCACCTGGTTGACGACCGGTGGCTGCTCGGCGCTCTGCACCAGAGTGTCGATCTCGTCGACGTCGAAGTTCGACACCCCGATCGAACGTGTATGACCGAGCTCGCGCGCCCGTTCCATTCCAGGCCAGGCCCAAAGTGGACCGCCCGCCGGCCAGTGGATGATGTAGAGGTCGACGTAGTCGAGGCCGAGCCGGCGCAGGCTCCCCTCGAGCTCGGCAACCGGATCGTCGCGCCGCGGGAAGAACTTCGTCGTGACGAAGATCTCCTCGCGTGGCACTTCGCTCTCGCGTAGACCGACACCGACGCTCTCCTCGTTTCCGTACGCCTGCGCGGTGTCGATGTGCCGGTACCCCTCCTCGAGCGCCCACCGGACGGCGTCGACACACTCGCGGCTGTCGTCGACCTGCCAGACGCCCAGCCCGAGCATCGGAATCGAACTTCCGTCGGCGAGTGCGCGTGCTCGTTCGCTTTCCATCACCGCACCCTACGGATTCGGCACGGGCCGCCGGGGTCGACCCCGAAGAGGGTCTAGGCGCGGGCGGCCCGCAGATCTCGCCGTTCGGCAAGGGCCGGCGAGAGAGCCGCGGCAAGGACGAGCATCGTCCCCTCGAGGATGATCCAGAAGAAGATCGCGATGATGATCCCGAAGGCACCGTAGGTGGTCGAGTACCAGTTCAGCCAGTGGGTCAAGAGCAGGGACGAGATGATTCGTAGCCCGATCAGTCCGAGCACGGTGAAGACGGCGCCAGGGATGAGGTCGCGAGTGGTGACTCGGTGATGCAGCAGCAAGCGCGGCGCCCAGACGAAGAACCAGAGCAGCAACGCGAGCCAGCCGACGTCGAGCACCCAGCCGATCCAGGATGGGTCGCCTCGCAGCGCCTTCGTTTGGAGCACGAACACGATGACGCCGAGGACCATCGCTCCGAGCACCGCCGCATAGCGCACCTGGTCGGCGATCACCGACTTCCGAAGATCGATTCCCCAGGAGCGTGCTTGCACGAGTTGGAAGACTCGTGCGAAACCGAGGCCGAAGAAGAACAGGTCGATGATCGCAATCGCGACGGCGGAGAGCTTGTGCTCGCCGACGCCGACCATGATTGTCGAGAAGAGAGCGGCCGTCTGGCCGTGCAGGTTCAGACGGTGTTCCATGCGGTGGGCGAGAGCGGTGGGGTCGCGGTAGACGTAGCTCACGGTGACCAGCAAGACGGGAAGCATCGTCAGGAAGAAGTACGCGCTGAGCAACACCGCATAGAGCTGCCCATCCGCTGCTTGATAGCGACGGACCCATCCGACCGTCGCGCCCTTGCGGGAAGCCGGCTCCTGGTTCGCTATCCAGAGGCTTCCACGTTCGTAGACCGACGTCCCCGCCGCCACCGCGCGACGCGCAGGCGCCGGAACGTGTGGGGACTTCATCGCGGTGCCGTCAAGCGGCGACGGTCCGGTCCTTGACCATGTACGCCACGATCAATGCTGCCGGGAAGAAGAAGAGGCTGAAGATGAAATAGAGGAAGAAGCTGTGGCCCTTGCGACCGGCAACGCGTGCGGGCCAGAAGGCGATCAGCACCCAGATGAGAAAGAACAGGATCCCGCCGAACCACCAGCCGCTCATCGAGGCAACGAGCATCTCGCCCTCCCGTCCGCAGGGTCCGGTCGCGCGTAGTCGCGCGACCTTGAGCTGGGACGATGCATGCTGCACGGACGATCCATGTCATCTCTTCTGGATGATCCTGTGTCCCTTCGACCCCGACGGAGCGCCTTCACCCGATCGGGATGATGCGACCTTCTCCGCCCGGTCAAGAGACTTCGAGGCGGGATTGTGAACTTGCCGACAGGGGGAAATCATGGCTGAGCCGTTCCGGGGAACGATCAACGTCGACATTCGCGACTCGGAGCCGGACTGGGCGCCGTTCGAGCCGCCGAAGGCGCCGGACGGCGCGCCGAACGTCCTCTACATCGTGCTCGACGACGTCGGCTTCTCGGCGATGAGCTCGCTACGGCGGGCCGATCGAGACGCCGAACATCGACCGGATCGTCGACGAACGGGCGTCCGCTACACGCAGTTCCACACGACGGCGCTGTGCTCGCCGACCCGCTCCTGCCTGCTGACCGGGCCGCAACCACACGCGCAACAGCATGGCCTGCATCACCGAGGCGGCGATCGGCTTCCCGAACGCGAGCGGCACGATCCCGCCCGAGAACGGGATGCTCTCCGAGATCCTCGGCGAGCGGGGCTGGAACACCTACATGGTCGGCAAGTGGCACCTCTGCCCGACCGACGAGATGAACCTCGCCTCGACGCGGCGCAACTGGCCGACCGGCCGCGGCTTCGAGCGCTGGTACGGCTTCCTCGGCGCCGAGACGAACCAGTGGTATCCCCGACCTCGTCTACGACAACCACCCGGTCGACCAGCCGAGGACGCCCGACGAGGGCTACCACCTCACCGACGACATCACCGACAAGGCGCTCGAGTTCATCCGCGACGCGAAGGCGGTCGCGCCGGAGAAGCCGTTCTTCCTCTACTACGCGCCGGGCGCCTGCCACGCGCCGCACCACGCGCCGAAGGAGTGGATCGACAAGTTCAAGGGCCAGTTCGACATGGGCTACGAGGCGATCCGCGAGCAGACGCTCGCCAACGGCAGAAGAAGCTCGGCATCGTCCCCGCCGACACGGAGCTGCCGCCGGTCAACCCGATCGGCGACCAGACGCGCACCGGGCCGGACGGGAAGCCGTTCCCGATGCTCGACGTCACGCGGCCCTGGGACTCGCTGAACGACGACGAGAAGCGGCTCTTCGCCCGCATGGCCGAGGTGTACGCCGGCTTCCTCGCGCACGCCGACTACCACATCGGGCGCCTGCTCGACTACCTCGAGGCGAACGACCTGCTCGAGAACACGATGATCGTCGTCGTCTCCGACAACGGCGCGAGCGGCGAGGGCGGGCCCGACGGCTCGGTCAACGAGATGAAGTTCGCCAACGGCGTCCCCGACGACCTGGCCCAGAACCTGGCCATGATCGACGAGCTCGGCGGCACGAAGACCTACAACCACTACCCGAACGGCTGGGCGATGGCGTTCAACACGCCGTTCAAGATGTGGAAGCGCTACGAGTTCAACGGCGGAACGTGCGACCCGTGCATCATCTCGTGGCCGGCGGGGACGAAGGCCCGCGGCGAGATCCGCGACCAGTACCACCACGCGATCGACATCGTCCCGACGATCCTCGACGTCCTCGGCGTCGAGCCGCCGGAGACGATCAAGGGGCACACGCAGTCGCCGTTCGACGGCGTCAGCATGCGCGAGAGCCTCGACGACGCGTCGGTCGAGTCGGCGCGGAAGACGCAGTTCTACGCGATGCTCGGCTCCCGCTCGATCTGGCACGAGGGCTGGAAGGCGGTGACGACCCATCCGTGCATCGCCGGCTGGGGCAACTTCAACGACGACGAGTGGGAGCTCTACCACGTCGACGTCGACCGCTCCGAGGTGCAACAACCTCGCCGCCGAGCAGCCCGACAAGCTGCGGGAGCTCGTCAACATCTGGTTCTCCGAGGCCGGCGCGAACGGCGCCTTCCCGCTCGACGACCGCACGCCGGTCGAGATCCTGACGGAGCCACGGCCGCAGCTGACCGCTCCGCGCGACCGCTACGTCTACTTCCCGGACACCGCGCCGGTCAGCGAGTGGCAGGCGGTCAACACGCAGGAACCGCTCGTTCGTGATCGGCGCGCTCGTCGACATCCCGGCGCCCGGGGCCGAGGGCGTGCTGTTCGCGATCGGCTCCCGGTTCGGCGGCCACGCGCTCTACGTCAAGGACAACCGGCTGCACTACGTGAACAACTTCGTCGGCGCCGAGGAGCAGATGATCGTCGGCACCGAGGACGTTCCCACCGGCGAGAACCTGATCCTCTCGGCCTCGTTCGAGAAGGAAGGGATGGAGCCGACGTGCGCCACCGGGACGCTGTCCCTCTACCACGGGGACAAGAAGGTCGGCGAGGGGAAGATCAAGACGCAGCTCGGCGCGTACGCGATCGCCGGCTCGGGGCTGTACGTCGGCCGCCACAGCGGCGAGCCCGTGACCGACGACTACCCGGGCGAGGCGCCGTACGCCTTCACCGGCGGGACGATCAACCGGGTCGCGGTCGACGTCAGCGGCGAGCCCTACGTCGACCTCGAGCGCGAGGCCGAGATGCTGATCCGGTCGCAGTAGGGGCGAGATGAGCGAGCAGCTGACCTCCTGGAACGACACGCCGACCCGCGCGGCGATCGTCGACTTCGTCGAGCGCGTGACGACGGAGGGCGGGCCGGACTACGTCCCGCCCGCCGAGCGGATCGCCGTCTTCGACAACGACGGCACGCTCTGGTGCGAGAAGCCGATGCCGATCGAGCTCGGCTTCATCCTGATGCGCCTCGCCGAGATGGCCGAGGCAGACGAGTCGCTGCGCGACAAGCAGCCGTGGAAGGCCGCGTACGAGAAGGACTACGCCTGGCTCGGCGGAGCGATCACCAAGCACTACCACGGCGACGACACCGACCTGCAGGTGCTGATGGGCGGGCATCCTCCAGGCGTTCGCGGGCCAGAGCGTCGAGGACTACGCGCAGGCCGCCGACGCGTTCCTGCGAGGCGGTAAGCACCCGACGCTCGGCCGTGCGTTCCACGAATGCGGCTACCTGCCGATGATCGAGCTGCTCCGCTACCTCGAGGCGAACGGCTTCACCAACTACATCGCCTCGGGCGGCGACCGCGACTTCATGCGGCCCGTCACCGAGGACATCTACGGCATCCCTTCCGAGCGCGTGATCGGCAGCTCGAACGCGCTCGCCTACACCGACGACGAGCACGGCGGGCACGGTCTCCTACGCAGCGACAGGAGACTTCTTCGACGACGGGCCGGTCAAGCCGGTGCGGATCTGGAGCCGGATCGGCAAGCGGCCGATCCTCGCCGGCGGCAACTCGAACGGCGACATCCCGATGCTCCGCTACGCCGGCGGGAAGGATCGCCCGGCGCTGCGGCTGCTCGTCCTGCACGACGACGCCGAGCGCGAGTTCGCCTACACGGCCGGGGCCGAGAAGTCGCTCGAGACGGCGGCCGACCAAGGCTGGACGGTGGTCAGCATCAAGAACGACTGGGCGACGGTGTTCGCCGCGGGCGGCTGACCGCGGTGGATCTGGCGTCCTCCCGGTGTTCGCCGTCCGGTCGATGCTCGACGCTGTCGGAGTGTCCACCCGATCGGCGGCCGCTGAGGATGTTCTTCAAGCTCAGCCACTGGGAGTTGGCACTGCTCCTCTTGGCCGGTGATCTTCGGCGTGACGCTGCTCGGCTTGCTCGCGGGCCGCTACCTGCGCAAGCATCGGGACATTCTGCGCGAGCCCTTCGGCGTCCTGCAGGCGGCGATTGCTTGGGCTCGTCGGACTGATCCTCGCGTTCGGCCTCAGCTCGCAGTCGGACGCTACGAATCGCGGCGTGCCGCGGTGGTCGACGACGCGAACGCGATCGGGACGACGTACCTTCGGGCCCAGCTCCTGTCAGAGCCGGTCCGGAGTCGCTCCCTCGCCCTGCTGGTGCACTACACCGACACGAGCCTCCGTCTCTCACGGGCACGTCCCGGTAGCGCCGCGCAGCGTCGCACGATCGCAGAGGGCAACGTGCTGCAGCGCAGCCTCTGGAGGCTCGCCGGTCAGGAGCTCAACAAGGCTCCTCTGGCCACTGGACCGCGTCTCTACATCGACACCCTCAACAACATGATCGACATGCAGACCGTTCGCGTCTCGGCGCTCAACAACCGGGTTCCCGGGGCGGTGCTCGGGCTGGAGACGCTCGGCGCTGCGGCCGCGCTCGGACTGCTCGCGGTCTACCTGTCGATCCTCGGCCGCGGCGTGGTGACGGTCCTGATCGCCGCCGGCCTCATCACCATGCTGCTGCTCGTCACGTTCGACCTCGACCGGCCGACGCGCGGGCTGATTCGCATCCCGTCCGGACCGCTCACGTCCCTGCGCGCCGGGATGGCGCTGCCGCCTGCAGCGAGCGGCGCCCCTCACCCTTGATCGCCGGGCGACGGTAGCCTGCGCCCGTGGGCTCTGGGTCGCGGAGGGTTGTCGTCACCGGCCTCGGCATGGTGAGCCCGATCGGCAACACGGTTGCCGATTCGTGGGAGGCACTGCTGGCCGGGGAGTCCGGTGCAGGACCGATCACCCGGTTCGACGCGAGCCGCTATTCGACGCGTTTTGCCTGTGAGGTGAAGGACCTCGACGTCGATGCGTTCATCGATCGCAAGTCCGCCCGCCGGATGGACCGGTGCACGCATCTGGTGTTGGCGGCAGCACGTCAGGCCGAGTCCGACTCGGGTCTGTCGGTGGCGGGTGTGGCCGAGCGAGCGGGTGCAGCGATCGCGACCGCAATCGGCGGAGTCGGGTCGTTCGAGGACTGCGTCCTGCAGATCGAGCAGAAGGGGCCGGAACGTGTGAGCCCGTTCTCGATCGTGCAGACCCTTCCGAATCTTCCAGCCGGGTGGGTGTCGATCGAGCTTGGCACTCGCGGGCCGCTCGTCTCGGAATGCACCGCGTGCGCAGCGTCGAACATGGCGATCGGGGACGGCTTCGATGCCATTCGGCTCGACCGGGCGGACGTGATGTTCTGCGGCGGCACCGAGGCGCCGATCACGCCGGTCGGGCTCGCGGGCTTCGGGGCGATGCGCGCGCTGTCGGTGCGAAACGACGATCCAATCGCAGCCTCACGGCCGTTCGACGGCGGGCGCGACGGGTTCGTGATCGCGGAAGGTGCAGCCGTGGTCGTGCTCGAGGAGCTCTCTCACGCGCAGGCGCGCGGCGCGCGGATCTATGCCGAGCTGATCGGCTACGGCATCTCCTCGGATGCGAATCACGTCTCCGATCCCGACCCGAGTGGCGCCAACCCTGCGCGTGCGTTGCGGATGGCCTTCGCGGATGCCGGCATCGCTCCCGAGGACGTTGGCTATGTGAACGCGCACGGCACGTCGACTCCCGCCGGCGACGCGGGGGAGACGAGAGTGTTGAAGCTCGCGCTCGGCGAGGAGAACGCCTCTCGCACCCCGGTGTCCTCCACTAAGGGAGCAACCGGGCACACGCTCGGCGCGGCGGGCGCGGTGGAGGCCGTGTTCACCATTCTGACACTCCGCGACGGCATCCTTCCCCCGACGCTCAACCAGACGGAGCCCGACCCCGACTGCGATCTCGACTACATCGCGAATGTCGCACGCAGAGCGCAGGTCGAGATCGGCGTGTCGAACTCGTTCGGGTTCGGCGGGCACAACACCGCCGTCGTGTTCCGTCGCTGGCCCGACGGCCCCGCGTGACGCGTTAGGCACGACGGTTCATCCCGAGGGGGTGATTCCGGGGGGAGTCCGACGGTGCGAATCTCTCCCCATGCCTGGGGGAGCAGGGTCTTCACAGTCCGGTGGCGACCGGCATCGGGTCGTCGTCCTTGGCGGCGGGTTCGCCGGTCTGGGCGCCGCGAGGAAGCTCGAGCACGCGGACGTCGACGTCGTGCTGGTCGACGCGAACGACTACCACAGTTTCCAGCCCATGCTCTACCAGCTCGCTACGGGCCTGATCGAGACGACCGCGGTCGCCCATTCGCTGCGCGATCTCTTCGAGCATCAGAAGAACGCCACCATCCACCAGGCAACCGTCTCGTCGGTCGATCTCGAAAGCCGCACGGTGCAGTTCGCGGACATGGCGCCGTTGCAGTACGACACGCTCGTGGTCGGGCTCGGAGCGGTCGTCCAGTTCTTCGGCTGCACAGGCGCCGCAGAACACGCCTTTCCGCTCTACACCGTCGAGGATGCGCTGCGGCTCAGGTCGCGCATCGTGGGGCGGTGGGAGGCGGCCGACCGCGATCCGTCGCTCATCGACGACGGGGCGCTCAACGTCGTCGTCGTCGGCGGGGGCCCGACGGGCATCGAGAGCATCGGCGCGCTGACCGAGCTCTACCGAAGCGACTTCTCCAAGGACTTTCGCGGAGTGCCGTCGGAGCAAGCGCGGCTGATCCTCGTCGAAGCCGGCCCAACGCTGTTCCCGATGTTCAAGCCGGACATTCGCGAGTACGCGCAGCACGAGCTCGAGGAGCGTGGCGTGGAGATCATGCTCGGCGAGCGAGTCGAAGCGGTCGAGGAGACGCGTGTCAAGCTTGCCTCCGGCACGGTCATCCCTGCGCACACCCTCGTCTGGGGCGCCGGCCTGCAGGCGAGCCCGCTCGCACAGTCTCTGGGGGTGGAGCTCGAGAAAGGGAACCGCGTCGCGGTCGACCCGGAGCTGCGCATGCCCGACCACCCGGAGGTCTTCGTCGTGGGCGACATCGCGTGGATCACCGACGCGGGCAGCGGCGATGTGCTGCCGCAACTCGGGTCGGTCGCCCTCCAGGCGGGCGAGCATGCGGGCGAGAACATCGAACGCCTGGTCGCCGGTAAGAAGCCGCGGCCGTTCAAGTACAAGGACAAGGGCACGATGGCGGCGATCTCGCGCGGCACCGCCGTGGCACAGCTGCACGGAGGACGCACGATGAAGGGGGAGCTGGCGTTCCTTGCCTGGGGAGCCGTCCACCTCACGCTCCTCTCGGCGTGGGACGACCGGACGAAGACGGTCGTCGATTGGGCTTGGAGCGGTTTCAGTCACGAGCGCTCCGGGCGGATTCTGGTGGGCCAGGAGGAGAAGCGATGACAGAGCAGACAGCAGACGTCCTGGTGGTGTTCGGGATCACCGGCGACCTGGCGAAAGTGATGACGTTCCGGTCGCTCTATCGGCTGGAGAAGCGCTCGCTGCTCGACACCCCGATCGTCGGCGTCGCCGTCGACGACTGGACCGTCGACCAGTTGCGTCAGCGCGCCCGTGAGTCGATCGAAGGGACCGGCGAGCAGCTCGACCCGCAAGTGTTCGACCGTCTCGCCGCACGTCTGTCCTACGTGCAGGGAGACTTCGGGGACGCTGCGACGTACGAGCGCGTCGGTGCGGCGATCAAAGGCAAGGAGCGTCCCGTCTTCTACCTCGAGATTCCACCGTTCCTCTTCGGCACGGTCGTGAAGGGGCTCAAGACCGCGGGGCTCACCGACAACGCGCGCGTCGTCGTGGAGAAGCCGTTCGGGCACGACAAGGAGTCCGCGCACGCGCTGGCCGTCGAACTGCACCAGTCGATCGACGAGTCGCAGCTCTTCAGGATCGATCACTACCTCGGGAAGATGGGCCTGGAGGAGATCCTCCATCTCCGGTTCGCGAACGCGATGCTCGAACCGGTCTGGAGCCGCAACTATCTCTCGAGCGTGGAGATCACGATGGCCGAGGATTTCGGTGTCGAGGACCGGGGACACTTCTACGACCCGGTCGGCGCGCTCAGGGATGTCGTCGTCAACCATCTGATGCAGGTCGTCGCTGCCGCTGCGATGGAAGCGCCCTCACGCGGTGACCCGACGACGATCAAGGACTCGCTGGTCGCGCTGTTTCGTTCGGTCAAGGAAGCCGATCCGGCTCACTATGTGCGTGGCCAGTACGACGGCTACACGTCGATCGACGGCGTCGCAGAGGGCTCGACGACCGAGACGTATGCGGCGCTTCGCCTCGAGATCGAGAACTGGCGCTGGGCCGGCGTGCCGTTCTTCATCCGAACGGGCAAGCGCCTGCCGGTCACCCAGACAGAGCTGAGGCTCGTCTTCCGGCACCCACCGCAGCTCGGCTTCGGCTTCGATCGCGAGATCCAGCCGAACCAGCTCGTCGTCAAGCTCGACCCGACGACAGGGATCCGGTTCGTCGTCGAGGCGCATCGCGCGGATCAACCCGGCTCCGGGACGATCGAGCTCGACGTCGAGTTCGCGGACCAGGGAGGGGAGGGGCCGACACCGTACGAGGTGCTGCTGCACGCTGCTCTCGTCGGCGACAGCACGCGCTTCACGCGCCAGGACGGTGTCGAGGAGACGTGGCGGATCATGCAGCCGCTGCTCGACGCACCGCCGCCCGTGCACCGGTACGCACCCGGGTCGTGGGGGCCCGAGGAGGCGCAGTCCCTCGTCGCCGGTCACGGCCGCTGGTACGGGCCGTGGATCGCCTCATGAGCACGACGACCGACAAACAACAACCCATGCCGCAGAGCGCAGCGGCACCGTCGCCGTTCCCGCCGATCGCGGACTACGCGTTCCTGTCCAACTGTCATACGGCTGCGTTGATCGCGGCGGACGGCGCTGTCGACTGGCTCTGTGTGCCGAGCTTCGATGCGCCGAGCGCCTTCGGCAGCTTGCTCGACCGGCAGGCCGGCTTCTTCCGGTTCGGTCCGTTCGGGATCACGCATCCGACGGCGCGGACGTACGAGCCGGGCACGAACGTGCTCGTGACGACGTGGAAGACGCCCTCCGGGTGGATCGTCGTGCGTGACGCACTGACGATGGGGCCGACCGACCACGAGGACGAGATCACCCCGCACACACGGCCTCCGGCCGACGACGACGCGGAGCACATGCTCGTCCGCGTCGTCGAATGCGTCGGTGGGCGGGTCGAGCTCGAGCTCGTGTGCGAGCCGGCGTTCGACTACGGCCGCGCGCCCGCCGAGTGGTCGTTGGTCGACGGTGGTCGAAATGCTGCCGACGCGAGCGGGGCGGGGCAGACGATCCGCCTCGTCTCCAGCCTTCCCCTCGGGGTCGAGGGCAACCGCGTTCGTGCGCGACACGTCCTGGAGAAGGGGGAGAAGGCGTACTGCGCGCTCTCATGGGCCGAGCAGCTTGCAGCACCCGCCGACACCGCCGAAGCCGAGGCCCAGCTCGCAGCGACCGTCCGCTTCTGGCGCCACTGGCTCAACGAGGCCCGCATTCCCGATCATCGCTGGCGCGATCCGATTCAGCGTTCAGCGCTCGCGATCAAGGGGCTGACGTATATGCCGACCGGCGCGACGGTCGCCGCTGCGACGACGTCGCTTCCCGAGACGCCCGGCGGCGAGCGCAACTGGGACTACCGCTTCACCTGGATGCGCGACACGACATTCACACTGCAGGCGCTCCACTGGCTGAACCTCGACTGGGAAGCCGACGAGTTCATGCAGTTCGTCGCCGACCTCGAGCCGAACATGGACGGCTCGCTGCAGATCATGTACGGCATCGACGGCCGCAAGGATCTGACCGAGTCGACGCGCGACGATCTCTCCGGCTACGCGGGCGCTCGTCCCGTCCGGCTCGGGAACGGGGCGTTCGATCAGCGCCAGAACGACGTCTTCGGCGCCGTGCTCGACTCGATCCTGCTGCACACGAGAAAGAGCGAGCGCCTCCCCCGGCGCCTCTGGCCGATCGTGCAGGCCCAGGCGGAGTGCGCCATCAAGGTCTGGGAACAGCCCGATCAGGGAATCTGGGAAGCGCGCGGGAAACCACAGCACTACGTTTCGTCGAAGTTGATGTGCTGGGTTGCGCTCGACCGCGCAGCACAGCTCGCTGAGATCCGGGGGGATCCGCAGCTCCAGGAGACCTGGGGTGGCACTGCCGAGGACATCCGCGCCGACATCCTCGCCAAGGGAGTGAGCAAGCAGGGCGTCCTGCGGCAGCACTACGACACCGACTCGCTCGACGCCTCGACGCTGCTCGCGGCGCTCTTCGGCTTCCTGCCCGCAGACGACGTGCGCCTCAAGGCGACCGTGAACGCCATCGCCGAAGACCTGACCGAGAACGGCTTCGTGCTGCGCTATCGCACCGACGAGACGGACGACGGGCTCTCGGGCAAGGAGGGCACGTTCCTGATCTGCTCGTTCTGGCTCGTCTCGGCGCTGGCAGTCGTCGGTGAGGCGCAGGGGGCGCGGGACCTGATGGAGCGGCTCCTTCGGATCGCGTCGCCCCTCGGTTTGTACGCGGAGGAGTTCGACGCCGACACGGGCCGGCACCTCGGCAACTTCCCTCAGGCGTTCTCGCACCTGGCCCTGATCGAGGCTGCCGCTCGCATCATTGTCAACGAACGACTATCGGAGTATTGAGCTATGGACGCCTATGACGTGATCATTCTGGGGACCGGCGCGGGTGGAGGGACGCTCGCGCGTCATCTCGCGCCGTCCGGCAAGCGGATCCTGCTGATCGAGCGCGGCGACTGGCTCCCGCGCGAGCCGGAGAATTGGCTCTCGCAGAACGTCTTCGTGGAGAACCGCTACGTCTCGCCCGAGACCTGGTACGACGAGAACGGCAAGGCCTTCCAGCCGCAGATCCACTACTTCGTGGGCGGGGCCACGAAGCTCTACGGAGCTGCGCTCTACCGTCTGCGGGCAGAGGATTTCGGTGAGCTTCGCCATCACGACGGCGATCTCACCTGCGTGGCCGATCTCCTACGACGAGCTCGAGCCGTACTACACGAAGGCCGAGCAGGCCTACGAGGTGCACGGGGCCCGGGGCGAGGACCCGACCGAGCCGCCGGCCAGTGCGCCGTACCCGTTCCCGGCGCTGTCACACGAGCCGCGGATCCAGCAGCTTGCCGACGATCTCGAGGCGGCCGGCTACCACCCGTTCCACGCGCCGTGCGGCGTGCGACTGAACGAGGCCAACATGCCGTACAGCATCTGCGTGCGCTGCACGAACTGCGACGGCTTCCCGTGCGCGGTGCACGGAAAGTCGGACGCGGAGGTGCTCGGTGTGCGGCCGGCGCTCGAGCACCCGAACGTGACGCTGCTGACGAACACGACGGCCCTCGAGCTCAAGACGAATTCGGGAGGGACGAAAGTGACGGAGGTCGTCGTCGAACACGACGGCAAGCGCGAACAGCTCACCGCCGACGTGTTCGTCGTCGCCTGCGGTGCCGCAAACACCGCAAGCTTGCTGCTCAGGTCCGCGAATGAGAAGCATCCGAACGGGCTCGCCAACGGCTCGGACCAGGTGGGCCGCAACTACATGTTCCACAACAGCCAGGCCGTCCTCGCACTGTCGCGTGAGGAGAACCCGACGGTGTTTCAGAAGACGCTCGGCCTCAACGACTTCTATCTCGCCAACGACGAGTTCGAGTACCCGCTCGGGAACATCCAGATGGTCGGGAAGTCCCAGGCGGAGATGTACCGAGGCGAGCAGCCCGGCGAGACCAAGCTGGCGCCCGAGTGGACACTGGAGCGGGTCGCCAAGCACGCGATCGACTTCTGGCTCTCGACCGAGGACCTACCGATGCCCGAGAACCGCGTCACGGTGGACAAGGACGGCAAGCTCACTCTCCGCTACCGGGCCACCAACGACGTCCCGAAGGAGAAGCTGTACGAGAAGCTGAAGTCGATCCTCGGCAAGCTCGACCTGAACGAGGGCCACCTGCTGAAGCGGTTTGCGTACATGAAGAACGAGATCCCGGTCGCGGGAGTCGCTCATCAAGCCGGCACCTGTCGGTTCGGGACCGACCCGGCGAGCTCGGTGCTCAACGTCGATTGCCGAGCCCACGAGCTGGACAACCTCTACGTGGTGGACACGAGCGTCTTCCCGAGCATCGGGGCGGTCAACCCGGCGCTGACGGCGATGGCGAACTCGCTTCGGGTGGGGGATCATCTGCTCGACCGGCTGAGCTAGAGCTCAGTTCACGAGGCCGAGCACGCCCTTGATGATCAGAGCGAGGCCGATCACCGTGGCGGCGATCACCGCAGCGTGTGCGCCGTTGCGGGCGAGCCAGCCCTTGAGCCGCTCGACGGCGGCGGGCGTCCACTCCGGGGCGAAGGTGTAAGCGAGCAGCGGCAGTTCGAGCAGCAGCAGCATGACGATCGCGAGCGCGACGACGGTCAACACGATCGCCACATCGCTGAGGTCCTCTCTCGCGAGGGCCGTCAGCGAAGCGAGGTAGGACGCACCCGGGAAGCTGAGCAGGACGCCGACGACGAACGTGTCGCGGGCCGAGCCCTTGCTGAGGGTGGTCTGCCAGCGCGGCGTTTTCTTCGGTTCGTCGGCATGCTCGCTGCGGCGGCGCTCCTTCCTACGGGCCAGCCGCCCGGTCCCGAGAACGAACGCGACCAGCAGCGCCAGAGCGCCGAGAACGATGTCGATCCCCGGACTGATCGTGTGCTTGGTCGTGCTGAGCGTTCCCGAGCCACTCAGCCAGAACACGATCGCGATCCCGACCGTGATGCTCGTCGTGTACGCACCGAGGAGGTAGCCGAGCAGAAGCCGCTTCGGGCGCGGCAGGAGCAGCATCACCGTCGTCGCGGTGAGCAGCACCGGGTTGACCGCCGCCACCAGCGCCAGGCCGAAGACCCGGCTCAAAGGAATGCCTGCCGATGTGTCAAGGAGGTGAACATGTTCATGCCGGGGCCGGACGGCCTCATCTCTTTGGGGTGATCTCGGTCACCACTGGCTCCGATCCGGGCCGGTCCGTCGCCACGTCATCCAAAGAGGACGACGATCCGCAGTTTTCCGGTGTCTAGCGTTTCGGGGGGCTCGTCGAGTTGTCGCGAGGAGGAATCACATGCGCTCACACAGCAAGGCTTCGGCCGGACGGGGTGGCTGAGCCACCGGTGTCGAGCTGAGCATCCTGCTTGCAAATGCCCTGACGCTGTCGCGCTGGCAGTTCGCGACGACGACGCTGTATCACTTCACGTTCGTGCCGCTGACGCTCGGCCTCGCGCCGCTGCTCGCGATCATGCAGACGCTGTACTACCGCACGCACGACGAGAAGTGGAACCGGCTGGTGCGCTTCTTCGCGGTGTTGTTCCTGATCAACTTCGCGATCGGTGCAGCGACCGGGCTCGTGCAGGAGTTCGAGTTCGGGATGAACTGGTCGTCGTTCTCGAAGTACGTCGGCGACGTGTTCGGCGCGCCGCTCGCCATCGAGGGACTCGGAGCATTCATGCTCGAGTCGACGTTCATCGGCCTCTGGATCTTCGGCCGCGAGCATCTTTCGCCGCGACTCCACCTCGCGACGATCTACCTGGTCTGGCTCGGCACGTGGCTCTCGGCCTACTTCATCATCGTCGCGAACTCGTGGATGCAGCACCCGGTCGGCTACCAGATCAACAAGTCGACCGGCACGGCGCAGGCGACCGACATCGCGACGATCATGTTCCAGAGATTCGCGCTCTTCGCCTACGTGCACGTGATCCTCGCGGGCTGCCTGACAGGTGGTTTCGTCGTGCTCGGCGTCTCGGCGTGGCATCTCCGCCGGGGCCGCAACGTCGACGTGTTCCGGGCGGCGGCGAAGCTCGCCATCCTCCTCGTGATCCCGTTGAGCGCGATCCAGCTCTGGTGGGGGAACGCGTTCGGGATCGAGACGACGAATGTTCAGCCGATGAAGATCGCCTCGACCGAAGCGCTCTGGAACACGCAGCAACCGGCGTCGTTCTCGATCTTCCAGATCGGCGGCTTCACAAAGAACGACCAGACGCCGACCTTCTCGCTCGAGATTCCGGGGCTGCTCTCGTACCTCGCGACGGGCTCGTTCCAGGGCAAGGTCGTCGGACTGAACGAGAATCAGGAGAAGCAGGTGGCAGCAGCACGGGCCTGGGAACTACCTGCCGATGGTCGAGCTCGAGTACTGGTGCATGCGCATCATGGCCTACCTCGGCGGCCTGATGCTGCTGCTCGCGCTCTGGGGCGGCTGGCTGCTGTGGCGGAAGAAGCTCGAGCGGGCGAAGTGGTTCCAGCGGGCGGCGATGGGCGGGATCGTGGTGCCGTTTCTCGCCTGCTTCGGCGGCTGGATCCTGACCGAGACCGGCCGCCAGCCCTGGATCGTCTACGGGCTGCAGAAGACCGCCGACGCGGTCTCGCCGAGCTCGACGACGACGAAGGTCGCGTTCAGCCTCGGCGTGTTCCTTGCTCTCTATACGGGGCTCGCGATCGTCGACTTCTATCTGATGCGCCGTTATGCACGGCTCGATCCGCCTGAGACCGGCGGCGACGCGGAAGGAGCGGCGCCGGTCCCGGCGCCCAGCTACTGATGCAGACCGCCTGGTTCTGGATTCTCTTCGTCCTCTGGACGCTGTACCTCGTGACCGAGGGCTTCGACTTCGGCGTCGGCATGCTCCTGCCCATCCTCGGCCGCAGCGAGGACGACCGACGGACGATGATCCAGTCGATCGGACCGGTCTGGGACGGCAACGAGGTCTGGCTCGTGATCGCCGGCGCTGCCACGTTCGCGGCGTTCCCGGTCTGGTACGCGACGATGTTCTCGGGCTTCTACGTCGCGCTGCTCCTCCTGCTCGTTCTCCTGATCACCCGGATCGTCTCCTTCGAATGGCGCGGCAAGGCCGACAGCAAAGCCTGGCGAGGCTTCTGGACGTGGGTGAACGCGGTCGCCTCCGCTCGGCATCCCGCTCCTCTGGGGCATCGCGCTCTCGAGCCTGCTCCACGGTGTCCCCGTCTCGTCCGCTCAGGAGTTCACCGGAACGTTCTGGGATCTGTTCACTCCGTACACCGTCTACGCGGGCGTGGCTCTCGTGGCGCTCTGCGCGTTGCACGGTGCGGTCTACCTCGGCCTGCGCACGAGCGGCGACCTGCGCGCCCGCGCGGAGGGAACGGCGACCCGACTCGCGGTCCCTGTAGCCCTCATCGGCGCCGCGTTTCTCATCTGGACGCTCGATCGTCGGAATCCAGAACAACGACCAGAGCGTCTTCCCGGGGATTGTCGTCGTCGTCTTGGCCGCCGCGGCCGCCGTCGCTGCGGTGGTCTTGACGCGCCTACGCCGCGACGGTCTCGCCTTCATCGCCACCGGCGCCACGATCGGTCTCGCGGTCGCCACGCTGTTCACCGAGCTCTATCCGCGCGTGATGGTCTCGTCGACGAGCTTCGGCGACAGCCTCACCACGACCAACTCGTCGTCCGGGCACTACACCCTCGTCGTGATCAGCATCTTCACGCTCGTCTTGCTGCCCGTCATCCTGCTCTACCAAGGCTGGGCCTATCACGTGTTCCGTGCACGCCTCGGACAGGTGAAGCAGGCGTCGAGCCCGGTCGATCTGCTCGCCCGAAGGGCCGACGAGAAGCCGAGTATCTGAACCGGTCACTTGCCGGTCAGGCCGCGGAGCATCGTCTCGAGACGCTCGAGCTGTGCGGCCAGATCGTCGAAGCGGCGTTCGATTTCTGCCTCCCGCTTGTCCTCTTCTTCGGCCGCACGGGCATCCTGCAGGTGCGAGGCGCGTTCGACGAACGTCGAGGTGATCGCAGCAGTCACGATGGCGACGAGCGCGATCGCCTCGAGCATCACGACCGCGGCGACGATGCGTCCCCCGACTGCCTTCGGCGTGACGTCGCCGTAGCCGACGGTCGTCACTGTCTGGATCGCCCACCACATGCCGATGAAGATGTTCGGGTACTCCTTGTGATCGAGCAGGCGCATCAGCAGCCCGCTTGCGATCACGATCACGCCAGTCGTCGTGACGATCACGCTGGCAGCGCCCCTCACGGATACCGGGTTGCGTAGGAACCGGGCCATCTGACGTTCGAGGAGAACGATGCGAGGCACGAGAGTCACGATCCCCGTTGCGGGCCGGGCGGAGGTCACCCGTTGTGGATGATCCGGCTCGGGCGGCACGTCGATCTACGGGGGTTCAGGGGGAGGCGGTGAGCGCCTCCGTCTGGAGTCCCGCCAAGCCGACGTCAAACTGCGTCGCTGCAGGACGCGGAGTAGAATCGGCCGATGTCGAAGGTCACCGACGACCTGAAGCGCGTCCCCCTCTTCAGCGAGCTCAGCCAGCGTCAGCTCAGCCGTCTAGGGCGCCTCACACGCGAGCGTTGGCTCGAGCCCGGTACGTCGGTCGTGCAGGAAGGGAAGATGAGCGGAATCGGTTTCTTCATCGTCTCGGAGGGCGCCGCAACCGTCACGGTCGGCGGCAAGCAGGTGGCAACGCTCGGCCCGGGCGACCATTTCGGGGAGCTCGCGATGATCACCGAAAAGGAGCGCACGGCGACCGTGACCGCCACGACGAGGCTCCGTTGCCTCGAGATCCAGTTCTGGGATTTTCGAGATTTTGCGCGTGAAAACCCCGATGTGACCTGGAAGCTTCTCCAGCACGTCGTCGGCGTGCTGCCGACCCCGTCGGCTTAATTAAAGGAACCTGGCGTTCATGCCGAATCGATTCGCATGGGGCCGGTCGCAAACCTGGTTCTCGGCGCGGCGCTGGGCGTCGCGATCGTCACGGCTTTCTGGCTGCTCGCGAGCTTGATCGACGACCTGCGGGAGCCGAGGACGCCGGAGTGGACGAAGGGTCGGTCTGGCTCGGCGTTTCCGTACGGCGAGCCCGGTCCTTGAGACGCCGCAGGCCGTAGACGGCCGCGAACGGCGCCCACCACGGCGTCGAGAGGATGCGCAGGATCAACAGCACGGAGCGTCCTCGGCCACACCTCCAGAATGCTCGGTCGAGCGCGGCCGACTCCTGGCCTTTCGGAGCATTTCTGCCCACCGTCCGTCTGGCGCGCAGACGGAGCCACGCTCGCTAAACCGTGATCGGGGTGGCGCAGACGCTGCGACGCGTGCTTGCTGCCGCCCTCCGGGGGCAGTCGGTGGGGCCGCAGGGGAGGGCGGCCCCGCCGAGTGCCTCGCATCCGCGCCGCGATCCAGAGGCCGTAGGACAGAGGAGGTCGAGGCGGGCACCGGCCCCCTGGTTCTCTCCTGCCAAGGGAACGGCCCCGCCTCCAGGGCGCTTCTATCCCACCGCGCGCTGATCCACGCGCGCCGGCGTTGCCGTTTTACGAGTTGCTTACCGGGGCCGGACCGGCACGAGCCGAGCGCGGATCGTGTTCTGCTCACGGCGGACCTCGAGATGGTCCTTCCGCAGACCGGCGATCTGGCGCTCGGTGTCGCCGTCGGGAACCCGGCCGTTTTGCACGAGGAGCGTGGCCAGGTTTCGCTCGATGTCGGCCTCCCGGCGCTCGAGCTCGACGAGCCGCAGCTCGAGCGAGTCGAGGTCGATCAGCTCGGATATGGCCATTCCGGCGTATTTCGGCTCTGAGCGCACAGTCCTTTAGCGGGCTGTCACCCGTCCCGGCGGGCGACGGAGAATCGTCAGAAGTGGGGACGGAGCCTCTCGGCCGTCCGCACGAGCGCCTCGGGCAGCACCCTCACATCGCCGAGCACCGGCATGAAGCTCGTGTCGCCGTTCCACCGCGGCACGACGTGCATGTGCACGTGGTCCTCGATTCCCGCTCCCGCGGCGCGACCGAGATTCCAACCGATGTTGAATCCGTGCGGCGCGAACTCCGCCCGCAAGGCGTCGATCCCGCGCGCGCCGAGCTGATGGATCTCGAGCGCCTCCTCCGGGCTCAATGCACCGAACTCGGCGAGGTGTCGCTTGGGTGCGATGAGGAGATGCCCGGACGAATACGGGAACTTGTTCAAGACGAGGAGTGCGAGCCGCCCCTCATGGACGAGCAGTTCCGGCTCGGGCTCGCAGAAGATGCAGCGGTCGAGCTCGTCGGCGTGCTGGACGTATTCGAGGCGCCACGGTGCCCACAACGGCTTCGGCATCGCCGGGAGCCTACTCGGCGGTGCCCGCGAGCCTCAGAGCCAGCGCTTGAGCCGGAAGAACGCGAGCATGCTCACGAGCGCGACGAACATTCCGACGAAGATCACCCAGAACGCCCACGCGGTGTCGAAGCCCGGGAAGTGGACATTCATCCCGAAGAACCCGGTGATCAGTGTCAACGGCAGCAAGACGACCGAGAAGACGGTGAGGATGCGCAGCACGTCGTTCTGGCGGTGCGAGATCACCGACTCGTTGGTCGACTCGAGCGCCTCGACGACTTCCTTGTAGTTGTCGAGGATGTCCCAGATGCGCTCGGCGGCGTCGACGATGTCGTCGAAGTAGAGGTCGAGCTCCTCGGGCAGGAAACGTTCGACGTGCCGCTCGAGCAGGCGCAGGGTCGAGCGCTCCGGCTTGACGATCTTCCGGTAGCTGATGATCTCCTGCTTCGCGTTCGAGATGTCCCGGACGACTGCCTCCGAGCGCCCCTCGAACACGTCGTCCTCGAGCGAGTCGAGCTTGTGCCCGATCTTGTCGAGGATCGGGAAGCAGTAGTCGAACAGGTCGTCGAGCACCTCGTAGAGCAGCCGGCCCGATCCCTTGGTGAAGAGCTGCTCGCGGAAGGTCTCGTCTTCCTCGCAACGGCGGAAGAGCCGGGTGACGGGGCGCAGCTCGACGGTTGGAAGCGTGACGAGATAGTCAGGCCCGATGAAGAAGTCGAGCTCGGCGGCGTTCAGCCGCTGGACGGCCCGGTCGTAGACCGGAAAATGCAGCACGCCGAAGAGATAGCCCTCGTCGGCATAGTCGTCGACCTTCGGCCGCTGCCGCTTGGAGAGAACATCTTCGACGTCGAGCGGGTGCCAGCCGAATCGCTCCGCGAGCATGCCGGCGTGATGCGAGTCAGGCGCATCGAGATGGATCCAGGTGAGGCCCGCCGCGTTGAGCTCAGCGGGAGGCGACTGCTGAGCAGTCTCCGCGACGACGATGTCGCGTGTGCGAGTGCGCCGGATGCGAGGCAGGCTCGGCATCGGTACTGAGTGGATCCTCGATGACAGGGATCAACGGCATAGTGCAGATTCTAGCGCTGTTTCCGGATCAAACTGCGTATTTCACAACAAAGGACTCCTCCGGCGCATCCCGTAGGCGGCAGATGCGCCGGCGGCGGTTTCTCAAGAACGACGGCTGCAGGACGTCGTCGGCGCAAAGTTCTCACACCTTGAGCCGCTTGGCCGGCGAGGCCCCTTGCGAGAGCCGCGAAGACGAGCGCCGCCGACGCAGCCGGCTCGACCGCGTTCGTGTCGACCGTCAGCTCCGGTCTCGCCGGGACTTCATAGGGGTCGGAGACACCGGTGAAGTGCTCGAGCTCACCGGTCAGCGCTTTCCGGTAGTGGCCTTTCGGATCGCGGCTGATGCACGTCTCGATCGACGCGTCGACATGGACCTCGACGAACGGCGCATGCATCTCGACGATCTCGCGCGCCCGGTTGCGTTGTTCCTCGTAGGGGGCGATGGCGGCGACGAGCACCGAGGTGCCCGACCGGACGAGCTCGGACGCCGCCTGGGCGAGTTGCTCGACATTGCGGGCGCGGTCGCTCCGGGTGTAGCCGAGCAGGGGAGACGTGTTTCTCCGAAAACGATCCCCGTCGAGCAGCTCGGTCGCGACCCCGGACTGCTCGAGCTCGAGCCCGACGAGCTGCGCGAGCGTCGATTTCCCGGCGCCGGGGAGCCCCGTGAACCAGACGACGAAGGGTGCTTGGTCGAGCACGTGCCGGCGTGGCTCAGGCGGCGCTTGCCTGGGGGTCGAGAGCTGCCGCGCGGTGCGTGCCGATCTTCGCGTGCCAGCGGACGGCTGCTTCCTCGGCCGTCAACTCGGGGTCGGCCTGCACGTCGTAGCCGAAGCGCCTGAGCAGCTTGGCATAGGGCCGTGCGATCTCGTTCGCAACGGCCTGCGGCAGAAGCTCGCGCCACTGCTGCGGCTTCCCTTGCCAGAAGTGACGATTCGCAGCCTCTGCCTGGAGCCTGCCGAACGTGATCTCCCGGCCAACCTCCTCCGGAGCGAGGGCGGGAGTGACACCCAGGGCGTCGATCACCCGCTGAAGCTCGACGGAGGGAGCAGCGACCAGCTCCTCGTAGCGGATCGAGACGAGCGCCCGTTCCCACCACTGGCCGGAGAGGTTGAGCAGTGCCTGGGCCCGCGGGCTCGTTGCGTAGGCCCGGAAAGCGGCCGACGTGGGATCGGCCTCGAGGATCGAGCGCTCGTCGCCCTTCGCCCCGTCGAGCCAGCGAGCGGTCTCGGGCTCGTGCCGGGCGAACTGCAAGATCGAGATCAGCGTGTCCAAGGGGTGCCGAGTGAGCACCAGGACCTGGAATCCATGACGCCGCAGTGTCCGTTCGAACTCACGCGTGCACGACCAGTGCAGCTGCAGAACGCAGGCCTCGGGCAGCGACTCCCAGTCGACCTCGTCAGGTGTGTGCGCCGAGCGCTCCTCCAGCCCGTAGAGAGCGACGAGCTGTCGGCGAAGCCACATGTTGCCGACGCGCGGCGTACTGATGACCGCGAGCCGGAGCTTCGAGCGGTCGACGACCTCGCTCTCCGCCCGTCGTCCGCGAACCCACACCGGAGCGACCTTAACAGCGCGCTCGGCGAGGCGACACCCGAGGCGGTGGGCTCCGTATCCTGACGAGGCGATGCCGGTGACGGCCGAGGAGGTCTGCACGTTCGCGAGGACGCTGCCCCGAAGCAGCGAGGCGTTCGTCCGCGGGCGGGTCAAGTTCCGGATCGGCAGCATCGTCTATCTCTCCCTCTCGACCGACGGCTCGACGATGGGCTTCGGTTTCCCGAAGGAGTGGCGGCAGATTCAGGTCGACGCCGAGCCCGAGAAGTTCTCGTTGCCGGGTGAGTCGGACTTGCGCTTTCACTGGCTGCACGTTCGGCTCGCGGCGATCGACGCCGACGAGATGCGTGAGCTGGTCGAGGGCGCCTGGGCGATGTGCGTCCCGAAGTACGTGGCCGCGGAGTACGCCGCTGCGCAGCGTTGGCTCGAGCTCGCATCCGAACCGGAGCCCCGCGAATGAATGCCCGCGTGCCCGTTTGCGGTCGCGCCCGCAGGGAATCAGGAGACTGAGGCACGACGATCAAAGGGGGAACAGTGAGCATTCCGCGTAGAGGCAAGCACCTGTTCATCGCAACGCTGGCGGCGCTCGCAGCTGTGGTTGCGCTGCTCGTGATCGGGACTGCGTCACAGGCGGATCCGGGTCATCCGTATCTGGCGCTCGGCGACAGCGTCTCCTTCGGATACATCACCCAGGCCGGGTTCGAGTATCGGAACCCCGACAACTTCATCGGCTTCCCCGCCTACGTCGGACTGACGCTCGGCATGACACCGACGAACGCAGCCTGCCCGGGCGAGACAACCGCTGGATTCACGTCGGCGACCGGCGCCGACAACGGCTGTCGACCGTACAAGGCGAACTTCCCGCTGCACACGAGCTACACCGGCACGCAACTCGATTTCGCGACGGCATTCCTGCGCACGCACCGGAACACCAAGCTGGTCACGATCCAGCTCGGCGCCAACGACCTCTTCATTCTCCAAAGCCAGTGCAAGAACGATCCGACCTGCATCGCCGCCGGACTGCCCGCAATCCTCGCCGGCATCAGCGCGAACATGGACGCGATCTTCCGGGCGCTCGAGGCGGGCCACTTCCACGGACGGCTGATCGTCGTCAACTACTACTCGCTGGACTATGCCGATGCGGCCGGAACGGGGGTCACCCAGGTTCTCAACCAGGCGATCACGAGCCATGCTCACGCCGACGGTGCGATCGTCGCCGACGCCTTCACCGCGTTCCAGCACGCGGCCGCTTCGGCAAGCGGACACACCTGCGCGGCCGGGCTCCTCAATACGACCCCCGGCAACCAGGCCACCTGCGATGTTCATCCGAGCCAGTCGGGCCAGCAGCTCCTCGCGCAGTCCGTCGTGGCTGCCTACGAGAACGCAACAGCCCATTGAGACCGTGACGATCTTCTGAGGCTGCGCCCTCAGTAGTATTCGGCTACCTGAGATCCCCGCCAGAGGAGGCCGTGTCGTGACCGTGATCGAGCAGACCGCCAGTGAGCTTTTGGCCGAGCAGAACTGGACCGGAAAGATCTTCAGCGACGGCTGGGTGGATGCACCGGAGACGCTCGAGACGATCGAGCCTGCGACGGGCGATGTGCTCGGGACGGCCGGCGTGGCGAATGCGACGTCGGTCGCGGCAGCGGCGAAGTCGGCGGCGCGTGCCCAGCGCGATTGGGCTGCGACGCCGATCACGAAGCGCGCGGCGATCATCCGGAGCGCCGCTGAGCTGCTGGAACTGCACCGGGACGAGATCACGGGGTGGATGGTGCGCGAGTCGGGCTCGATCCCGCCGAAGGCCGGGGTAGAGATCACGGCGTCGATCGGGCAGCTCGACCAGGCTGCGTCCCTCATCTCCTATCCGCAGGGCCACGTGCTCCCATCGCTCGCCCCGGGGCGCTCGTCGATCGCGAACCGTGTGCCGATCGGCGTCGTCGGCGTGATCACGCCTTGGAACTTCCCGCTCGTACTGGCGATGCGCTCGCTCGGCCCGGCGCTCGTGCTCGGCAACACCGCGGTCCTCAAGAGCGATCCGAACACACCGGTGATCGGCGGCGTGATCATCGCCCGCATCTTCGAGGAGGCCGGACTGCCCGAGGGTGTCCTGCACGTCCTCGGTGGCGGAGCGGAGGTCGGGCAGGCGCTCGTCGAGGATCCGAATGTTCGCATGATCTCGTTCACGGGCTCGACGCGGGTCGGCCGCCAGGTCGGCGAGGCGGCCGGCCGGGGACTCAAGCGGATGGTGCTCGAACTGGGCGGCAACAGCCCGTTGATCGTGCTCGAGGACGCCGACATCGAGGCCGCGTCGTCGGCCGGGGCGTGGGGGTCGTTCCTGCACCAGGGGCAGATCTGCATCGCCGCGAGCCGGCACCTCGTGCACGAGTCGATCGCCGAGGAGTACCTGGCAGCTCTCGCCGAGCGGGCCGGCCGGCTGACCGTCGGCAATCCGGCGACGACCGAGGTCGCCCTCGGCCCGATCATCAACGCGAAACAGGTCGAGCGCGTGCAGCGGATCGTCGACGAGACAGTCGGTGCCGGCGCGTCAACGCTCGTCGGGGGAACGCACGATGGCCCGTTCTATGCCGCGACCGTGCTCCGCGACGTCTCGCCTGAGATGGCGGCGTTCAAGGAAGAGATCTTCGGCCCGGTCGCCCCAGTTACGACATTCAGGACCGACGAGGAGGCCGTGGAGCTCGCGAACGCGACCGACTACGGGCTCGCAGCAGCGGTCCAATCAGGGAGCCAGGCACGAGCCGCAGACGTCGCCGCAGGACTCCATGCCGGAATGGTCCACATCAACGACCAGACCGTCAACGAGGAGCCGGTCGCCCCGTTCGGCGGCTTCAAAGCGTCGTCCAACGGGGGCCACTTCGGCGGCGTCGGACAACTGGAGCTCTGGACCGAGTGGCAATGGGTGACCTCGAGGGAGAAAGCCACACCGTTCCCGTTCTGACCGGCCCATCCACTGAATCTGATTCGGCGTAGCCGAACCAGATTCACGAGTTTCGAGTTGTCAGCCGCCTGCCGAGAAACTCGCGAATCAGATTCAGAGAGCGAATCTGGTTCGGTTTCACTGAACCTGATCCGGCGCAGCCGAACCAGATTCACGAGTTTCGAGGTTGTCAGCCGCCTGCCGAGAAACTCACGAATCAGATTGAGAGAGCGAATCTGGTTCGGTTTTGCTGAACCTGATTCGGCGCAGCCGAACCAGATTCACGAGTTTCGAGTGCCGACTGCCTGCCGAGAAATTCGGTCTCTGATCTACGCTCCGAGTCATGGTCGATGAGAGCGCAGCGGGCGCGCCTCCGCTGCTGGAGCGACTCGCCGTTCTCTGCCGAACTGCTCTGCCCGACAGCACGGTCCTCGTGCACGGCTCGCTCGCCCTGGGCGACTACACCCCGGGCAAGAGCGATCTCGACATCCTCGTGCTGAGCGACACGGCAACCGACGAACTCGTCGAGGCCGTAGAAGCTGAGTGGAACGACCATCCGACGAACCTGGACCTGCGCGTCGTCTCCTACGACGTTGCTGCCGTGCCTACCCGGACGCCGCGGCTGCGCCTCTACGTCGGCGTGCACAACGGCCAGTGGGAGGTCGAGCGCGATATCGACGAGCCGGATCTCGTCGTCGACTTCTCGGTCTGCCGGCAACTCGGCCACACGGAGCTGATCGGCGCGGTTCCCGATGAGTGGGTCGACGAGGTTGGCGCGGTCGTTCTCGGCCGCTGGAAGGAGATCGGAGACGACCCGCCGCATCACGAGTTGATGGCGCTCACGGCATGTCGGATCTGGCGATTCCGGGAGGAGCGGCTGCACTGTTCCAAACCTGCCGCTGCAGAGTGGGTGCGCAGACACGGGGCGCAGGTCGCATACGACGCGTGACTCCGTCAGAGCTCTGCTCGACCTAGCGACCGGGTAACACGCCCGAGCACTGTCCGACACCACGCAGGGCGTAGCTTGACGGACCGGGAGGTGTCAGCGCCGCGGCGTTCGGATGGCCGCCCGGTCCTCGATCGGTCAAGTGAGAGGAAGCTCGCTCGAGCAGGATCTTCGCGTTGCTGCCCACCGCCAATTCGGATCCGTTGCTAGAAGACCGGTGGTGACCAGCCGTGTGGAGCGTGACGGTCTAGTGGTTCGGCCGTTTGAAAGCCGCGATGAGGAGGCGGTTCTGGCTCTCTGGGAGTCGGCCGGCTTGACGCGTCCGTGGAACGATCCGCGCAAAGACATCGAGCGCAAGCTAAAGGTGCAGCGCGAGTGGTTTCTTGTTGCCGTCCGCGGTGGCGAGGTGGTCGGTTCGGTGATGGCGGGGTATGACGGCCATCGTGGCTGGGTGAACTACCTGGCAGTCTTGCCAAGACAGCGGCTTGCAGGGGTTGGGCGGGCGTTGATGGCTGCGATCGAGAGGCAGCTTCGTGAAGCTGGTTGCCCGAAGATCAATCTTCAGGTGCGGGCGACAAATCAAGAGGCGATCGGCTTCTATCGAGCTCTGGGCTATTCCTTCGACGATGTGGTCAGCTTGGGGCGACGTCTCGAACAGGATTAGCTCCGAGCGGCGCGCTGCAGCGGACCGTTCGGGAGAAAGAAACCCCCACATGGCCGGGTGTGCGCGGCGCGCGCAAGCCCGACATGCGCCCGGCACGAAACCTGCGACCTCTCGCTCCGGAGGCGGCCCCAGCCGGTGGCGGGGTGTGGCCATGTGACGCCGAATCTGCCGAGTAACGGGCTTCTGGACGCGATCCGGGTCTAGCGTGGCGTCAGCCAGTGGTCATCCATCTCTCGCATAGATCTCGCACGGGCATCGTGCGAAGGTTCAGGCATGGCACAGGTCGATCCGGCGGAAGAGTGGGTGGTTCTTGCCAGCTTTGAGAAGCATCATGCCGCGGAGCACATGGTGGCTTCGCTCGGGCGAGGGTTCCGTAAGGAGGCCCGCAAGGGACGGGTCAGCGCCTTCATCGTGCGCAGTAACGAGGACGGGTCGTTGAAGCTCACGCAGGCTCGCGTCCTGACCGTCCGAGGCGTCGGCGCTGCGCTCATCCACGTCTCCCTGTCATGGACGGTCGGTTTTCTGGGCCTGGTCTCGACGCTCAAGGGCGGTTGGCGCTTCGGTCACTCCGTTCACGTCCATCAAGGTCACGTCGGATCGGACGAGCACGCGGCGCACGCGATGCTTGCCCGCGCAGGCGAGCACGGAGCAATCGCACTGATCTGCTGCGACGACGCAGACATGAGGCGCATGGTCGTTGCGAAGGCAGCAGACCTCGGCACCGAGAGTTGGGATGGTTCGCGCACGGAGTTCCTCGCCGACCTTGATCCCGGCAGTAAGCATGACTGGGTGCGCACCGCCCTCGGCGAACCGTCGAGACCGAAGGACTAGGTGCCCCGCCGGAAGGTATCTCGACCGGCAACGAGAACCCGCACGGATGGGCAGCAGCGCTCGCACACCTGGTCAGCAGCGCCCGCTTCTCCTAGAGCGCCGTGCCCTAAGGATCGCTAACGCTCGATCGGTCACGTTCGCCCTGGCCATGACGTTCTTCTTGATCGCGTTCGGCGCAGCGATCGTGATCAGACTCGTCGATCAACACGACTTCTCGTCGTTCGGCTTGGCGGTCTGGTGGGCGCTGGAGACGATGACGACGGTCGGATACGGCGACATCGCCCCCACGACGACGATCGGTCGAGTCGTCGGCGGCACCGAGATGCTGCTCGGCATCGCGTTCATCACGTTCCTGACAGCCGGTGTGACCAGCACCGTGATCAACCGCTCACAACAAGGAGCGCAGCAAGCCGACCGAGCGCATCTCGAAGGAGAGATCCAGAAAATCCTGGATGCGCTGACGGAGACCAAAGCTCAGAACACCGCGATCGACAAACGACTCGACCTCATCGAGGCGAAGCTCTCGGGCTGAGGGTCTGTCCCGGAGTTCTCGCCGCACGCGAAGTCCGGCGAGGACTATCCGGCTTCGGCCAGCGCCTCTCCGATCGCCTTTTACCCGTGCGGACTGTCAGTGGCCTTCCGTCGCACCGGGATTTCGCACGCCGAGCGCGTTGGAGACCTTGCGGCTCATGAAGTACGGCGCGAACCAGTGCTGGCGCCGATGCTGAACATGCGCCCGGCAGGATTCGAACCTGCGACCTCTCGCTCCGGAGGCGAGCGCTCTATCCCCTGAGCTACGGGCGCTTGCCCTGAGTGTAAGCCAAGAACGACAACGCCCGACCTCTTCAATTCTTAGGCGGTCAGAGTCTGGTCAGAGTCTGGCGAGAGGACGCTGGCTCAGTCCATGATCTGCGGCCTCGAGCGTTCGCTTAAGGCGTCTTTCCGCTTTAGCTGAGACGCGCGGAGCGATGTTGCGAGGTCGTTGCTCAGCGGCAATGATGGTTTCGCAGCTCGACAAGGCTACGGGACAGCAAGGGGGACCGACCATGCCGCAGGTCGAGGTTGACCGTCTCACGATCAACTACGAGGTGCAGGGGGAGGGCGAGCCGCTCCTGCTGATCCCTTACACGTCTGCCGACCACGCCTGCTGGGCGTTCCAGCTCCCGGCCTACACCGAGCACTTCAGCTGCATCGCGCTCGATCTTCCCGGCTCGGGCGAGAGCGACAAGCCGCCCGGGCCGTACTCGACCGACGGCCAGGCCGACCAGGTCGCCGCCTTCCTCGGTGCCATCGGGATCGAGCAGGCCCACGTCGCGGGCATGTCGTTCGGCGCCGCCGTGGGCATCCACCTGGCCGCCCGCCATCCGCGCCGCGTGCGCTCGCTCTCCCTGCATAGCGGCTGGCACGCCAGCGACGACTATCTGAAGATCGTCGTCGAGCAGTGGCGCACGCTCGCGTCCACGCTGCCGACCGTCGCGGACGTTGTGATCCAGGGAATCTTCCCGTGGTGCTTCACGCCCGAGATGTACGTCGAGCGGCCGGAGTTCGTCGACACGCTGGTGGACTTCGTGCGTGGCCGCCCCGCCCAGCCGGTGGACGCGTTCCTGGCCCAGACCGACGCGGTCATCGCCCACGACGCCAGCGCGGCGCTGAGCGAGATCGACGTTCCGACGCTGATCACCTTCGGCGCCCGCGACCTCGTCTGCTCCACGCGCTTCGCCGAGCCGCTCAAGAGCGGGATCGCCGGGAGCGAGCTGGTGGTCTTCGAGCATCTCTCGCACGCTGGGCTGCACGAGGACCCCGAGACGTTCAACCGCGCGACGCTCGACTTCCTGCTGCGCCAGCGCTCGTGACGGCGACCGCGACGCGCCGACAGACCGCTCGGGGGTCATTCGCGAACACTCGCCCAGACGAGGCTAGTGCGCCGGCGGCTTGAACTCGCCTTCAGTCTGTCGCTGCCAGCGATCAGCAGCCGGTTGAGCGACCATCATCCCATCGTGCTGCGCACGGAACTTCTCGTTCTCCGCGCGAGTTTGATCGTCCAAGCCAGCGTCGCTGCTGCCCTTCTTGCGTCGCCAACGTCGCCAGAACTGCATGCAGCAGCAGTCTCTCCTTTCAATGAAGGTTCAAGCCCAGACAATGAGAGGTGCTATGGGCAGACCAGAACGCTCGTCGGCAGCCGAAGCGGAATGGTCTGCAATCAAGCAGGCCGGAACAGGTTTACGGTGAACGCAGATGAATGAGGAGTGGGAGACCGTTCTTCAGTTCAGCCGCGAGCGAAGCAAGCCGATCTGGAAGCGGACACAGGCACCTAGCGGCCCCGCAGGTACGGAAGGCTCTCAAGGAACTGATGAATGGCAGAAGGTGGTCGCCGCAGGCATCAGCCCGCTAGAGCGGACCGCGGAGCCGACAGGCAGAACTTGAGCATCGCGGAACGGCTCCCGTGGGGGTCAGCCGGCAAGTAGGACGGGAACGACGGGCTGTTGTCTCCGGGCGCGACAAGATTCTCCGGCCGAGCACCCGCAGGCAATAGAACTTCTACTTACGCGACTCCGCGTCGCGGACGCGCTGCGCCATCGCCTCGAGCAGTGCCCAGGCCATCTCCGGACGGCTCTCGACGATCGGTCTGAAGCTGAAGACGGGCATCTGGTAGCCGCGAACCTCGGTGACCGCCTTGACCGTGGCGCTACGAGCCGACTTGTCGATCAAAGCCATCTCGCCGAACGAATCGCCCGGGCCTAACCTTCGCACCTCGTTACCGTGCACGAGCACCGCGGCCTCGCCGGTTTCGATCACGACGAATGTACGGCCGCGCTCGCCCTCCTCGGCGATCAACTCGCCGAGCGCGTATGTGCAGTCGTTGAACTCCTCGGCCAGCCGGTCGAGAAACTTCTCGTCGGTTTCCGCGAAGAGCGGGACCCCGCGAATCAAGTCGCGGCTCGGCGCTGGCATTCGCCGATACTAACGCGCACCCAGTCGCGGCGTGACGGCGCATGGCCGAGCCGCCCCGTGGCCGCCCGGAGCGGCCCGCCCACAACGGTCCGCCGTTCAGCCCCAAGAGGAGGGCTAGAAGGAGACCGAGCCGTACTTAGAATTCTGAGTCCTTTTGCCCCGCCAGCAAGGCCAGTATTCCTAGGCCGACCCTGCCCGGCGTCGCAGGCGCGCGGGGTGGCGAGGAGTGTCGGCGGCAACTACCCTCTGAGCATGTCACGTCGTAGCCGTCGAGCTCGGCGTTCGGCGCGCCCGGGATCAGGATCGAGCCCGACTCGAAATCGGCTTCGCACCGATTCGCCGACGAGTGTGACCGATTCATCGATCGGAGCGGGCGAAATGGAGACCTGCCGGATTCGCCGCTGGCGCGGCTACGTGACCTCGAGCTTCTACGCGGAGTCCGACGCGGGCGAGGTTCTGGTGGAGTCCACCGCGTTCCGGTGGTGGCGGAAGACTCCGCCCCCGGAGACTCCCGAGACTCGGGCGGCATACGACGCGCTCGTGGATGCGCTCGTCGCAGCAGGATGGACCGAAGAGAAATCACGTTCCGCCCACTGGTTCGATGCGGTGTTCGTGCGACCCAGCTCGAAACCGACGCGGGCAACTGAGGCGCCCGCACTCCACTCGGCTCCCGAGCCGCGAAGCAGAGAGCTCCCGGCGGATTCGACCTTCCGGCACCGACACCGCCGAGCAGGCGCGCCGTAAGTAGCTCCGGAAGCTACGGCACTACCGCAGCATTCACTGTCTACTGAATATTCTCGCCTGTGCACGCGCGAGGCTTGTTACCCCGCGAACCGTCTTACTAGCAAGACAAGGGGTCAGTCCGACTAGATAGCTCGGATTCATGCGGGTTCACCGTGGTGAAATTTTTTCACCGTGCTGGGTCAGACCCGAGGTCAGAGTCAGACGCACAACACATGCGTAGAGAGCTCGGCCGCCGTTTGAAATTCATTTCCTTCCGCGCCGGCCGGGGAGGGCCTGAGAATTTCTTGCAGTCCCGCGGCGAGGGCCTCGAGAAGTATCCAAGGCATTTTGAAAACGGCCGACATCGGCCCTGATGGAGGTAGTTCCTTTCATGTTGAGAACACCCAGCTAGCAAACTCGGCGCAAGGGGTACAGCCCGCGTAAGCCGGGTCCCGTTGATCTGTACCGCCAACAGCGGTTCTACGAGATCACCACAGACGACCGCGAGGCCTTCATCGGTTTTCCCCGGAGGCTGCCGCCTGGCGCAGTTATCACAAGCTCTCGAGCCTGGACCGGGTATGACCTTTCGACCCCTGCGTTTGACGAGCAGCTCCGTGCGGCGACCGAGCGTTCTGAACTGCGCAACAGAACTGTGAAGCAGATCGAGAGGGACGACTTCGTGACGTATTGGCGCACCCAGCATCCCGATGCACCGACGGCCGAAGAGCTTCACAAGCATGTTCGCTCGGTTCGGTTCCGATGGCGTTCTGCCAGAGATCAATGGACGCCTACCAGGTGACTTTGCGGAACGTCTCTGCCGCCCCGGAGTCGAAGGCGCCGAGGAAGAGACATACATCTTAGTCGATGAAGGTCCAAGGTGTTGAACCTTTTTCATTCCCGCGGTGTGGTTCCGGTCCGCGATCTCGGATCAGTTGAACATCTCCGACCGCACCGAGGTTCCGCTCCCTCTCCCCCATATCCATTGAAGAGCATAACCCCGCGCTATTGCTGCGACCTGTTCAGATCTTGCCGAACAGCGAGTTCATCCTGAACTCACGCGCAGGCGACGCGCGCCGTCTTAGCCGTCTAGACCGGGTCGGTGGTCTTCCCGCGGACTGTCCGGCGTAGAACACCCGGTAGGGCCGGTGAGTCTCACCCTCACCCGTGGTGCGAGCGGCGCTAGGCCATGCGTCCGCCTAACGGCTCTCGGTAAAAAACGCAAGCGGCACCGCGGCAATCACGAACGACCTCATCGAACGGGCCGGATCGGCGAATTCAACCCAAGCGCGACGAGTGCCCGCAATGGCGGATGCGTGTGTCAGTTGCGGCGAGCTCTGACCGCGCGGAGGGTTCGCATAAAGAAGGCGACGGCGCTTCGCATCCAAGCCAAGTCTAGGCGGACGCCTCGGGCTTCCTACGCTGTTGCTTCCGTAGACATCCTCACCCTTGAGACGTGACCCGCGTGACCACGCAAGGGATCGGTGGGGCTACGACGGTCCGACCACGATCGAGTGGCCGGCCGTCGCTTGTCGCCTGAGGCTGCGGCCCCCTCGGCGACTGGTAGCCCCGTTCGTGCACTTAAGGGTTGGAGCAAGCCGGCTGTTCGATCCCTCGGCAGAGTGATTCCGAAAACAAGGAGAGCAGGGCCGCCGCCGGCCCTGCTCAATCCTTCTTCGTATCCGCAGTCTTGGAAGAGGCCCCCGCCGCATCGGGGCGCGTTTCCAATTGGCAGACTGCCGGCGAATTAGGCCCCCGGGTCGCCTGCGGGAGCCCTTCTTCGCGTCGTTTCGACCCGGCGTTAGCCCGAGTTCGAGCCCTGATCGATGACCTGCCGGACGACGAGCGTCGGGTAAGTCGTCGGGTCGCCGAGGCCTGCCTTCGCTCCGCGCAGCTTGACGATGCCCTTGTCGTTCGCGGTCCAGGTGCCGACGATCTTCGACGCCGAAGAGACGCCAAAGGTGAACGACTTGCCCTTCAGAGAAGCGCCGTGGCGATTGGCTCCGGTCACAGTGATCGTGACCAAACCATTCGTGGTGCCGTTGGCCGGCGTGTAGGCCGTCAGGCTGCCGCGGAGCACATACATCACCTTCGGTGCTGCCTTGCCCTTCGATCCAGGATCGGTGGGCTTGCCCTTCGCAAGCGCAACTGTCGGCACCAGTAGCGCCGCAGAAACCAGTGCAATCATCAACTTCCGCATGTGAGACTTCCTTCGGAGTGGAGTGAACAGGCGGATCATGGTCGGGCCTTGCACCATGAGTGTCAGGGCTGTGTAAAAGCGGCGTCCCTCGGGAGAGTGATCTCTTCCTCGCCAACAGGGAAAACCGGAGACAGAATCCGACTGGTTGGGGAAGGTAAGCAGGCGCCTTCGGGGTTGTTGCCGCCATGAACTCGCTCGAAGGTCTTACCGGGACGGTTGGCCTGCTTCGCCTCGTTTGGATCGGACGTGCAAAGCATCAAGTTGGATACGACGACGATTCGCAGCGGCGGTAGCCAGAAGGGGAGTTTGTTGACCACCGCCGCTGACCGTACGAGCCTGCCACATTCCCTTCGCATACTGGAGCCATGTCGTTACCAAGTCTTCACTCGGCCGTCTGTACTTCGGTGGCTAAGGTCGGTCATCGACGTTATCCGGGGGGATGGCGTCGTCAGCGGAGCCGGGGATGGGGTGACCGGCCTCCTCCGTCCCCGGGCTTCGCACTTGGGTTGGGGGCGGTAGAGCTCGCGGGCTGACGTTTAGGGCGCGACCCGAAAGACGGACTCGTAGAGCGTCTTCCAGTTGCGCGCGATCCCGGTCTGTGCGGCGCCCAGGGTCATCGACCCATTGCACACGAGTTTGTGCAGCCTGTTCTCGAGCTTGTCCTTGAGGTGGTTACGGAGCAACGCCGAACACTCTCTTGCGCAGTAAAGGCGTTCGTAAAATGGTCCCGGACCGGGTTGCACCGACTGCGCCTGGCGCAGAGAATTGAGTGGCAAGGTCGTCTCGTCCTTCCGCTAGGGCTGATGGTGACCTTGTTGTGATGCAGGGTCAGGATGTTGTCCTACTGGGGGGCAGCCTGGCCCTGGGCACGAACGATGCGTCGGTTTGGCGCGGACCAGACGAACGGCGCGGGCCGAGCCTTCGTGAATCTGCAATCGTCGGAGTGGAGTCGGGCGGGGCGGCCGGGTTGGCAGCGTGAGGGTGGGGTTTCAGCGCTTGCTTTGACCGTTGAAGCGGCGTGCGACGCCCGGCTCCGCGTCAAGATCCTGCTGGTCCACGTCGCCGTATATAGGGTCTGATATCAAGTCTTGTCGATTTCGTGCGAGGGGGGAGATTTTGATGCGTAGGTTCCTTTTGTCTGCTGTGTTTGCGTTCGCAGCGGTCGTGCTTGTTGGCGCGGGTTCTGCTGTAGGCGGCAATTTGAAGTCGTATGAGGGTGCTTCTTGGTATGGGAAGTACCTGGCGGTGACGGATCCTGTCCAGTTGCCGTGCACCTCGAACGTGGGTGATGCTCAGCAGCTGTCGTTCCCGGGCAATCCGGTCAATGTTGATGCGAGTCATGAGTGTGGTTCGCAGAGCGAGACGTTCATCGCGATCAACCCGATGAACTCGAACAATGTGATCGCGGGGTCGAACGAGATCCAGCGTCTGCCGATGCGCGCGATGACTTCCACCGATGGCGGCCAGTCTTTCACGGGTCATGATCTTCCGCTTGCCGATCCGCGGACGAACAAGGGCTTCGACTTTGGCTCCGACCCGAGCGTCGCCTTCGATTCCAACGGCAACGCGTTCTACTCCTACATCATCGTCTTCTTCTCGGCCGGCGGTTCGATCAACGGCACCGAGATGGCGGTCGCCCGTTCAGCCAACGGCGCCGACTGGACGGCGACCTTCTTCGCGCCGCAGACGGGCAATGGTCAGTTCAACGACAAGCCGATGATCACCGTCGATACGGGCACCGGCCTTCATCATCACCACAACCGCATCTACGTGGCGTGGGACAACGCAACCGGGAACTCGTCATCGGAGAAGAACGGCAACAACGTTGTCCTCTCCTACTCCGACGACGGCGGCGTCTCGTTCTCTTCGCCGGTTTCGGTCAGCGGGAACTTCGTCGGCAAGACCGGCGGAATCGGTGCCGACCCGTATGTCGCGAGCGACGGCACGTTGCATGTGGCCTGGCAGGACTACGTCCACGGGGCGATCGCTGATGTCTCCTCCACTGACGGCGGACTGACGTTCTCGCCGCCGCATACGATCGCGACGGTCGGCGGCTTCGAGTTCGACCCAGTCGCGCAAGGGACGCGCGGCGCGCTCGTCTACCCGGCCTGTGGTGCATACGGCACGGCGCTGTACTGCTCCTGGATGGACGACACTGTTGCCGGCACCAAGGTCTTCGTCGCCAAGTCGACCGACGGAGGCAGCACTTGGCCGACGGTGCGGCAGATGCCGGGAGGCGGCGATGAATTCAACCAATGGCTCGCCGTTGACCCGAGCGACGGCTCCATCAACGTGGCGTACTACAACACGGGTACCGTCAATGCTCCGACGACGATCTTCACGCTCGCCCGCTCAATCGACGGCGGGCTGAACTACTTGTCGCAACCGGTCGCAACCGCACCGACCGACGAGACCACGGGAGCCGGGGTCAACCTGGGCAACCAGTACGGAGATTACGAAGGAATCGCCGCGCTCAACGGCGTCGTGAGACCCGTCTGGACCGACCGCCGCCAGGATCTGATCGATCTCGGGTTGCGCGAAGACGTGCTCACCGCCACGCTCACATTCCCCAAGCCCTGAGCAAACAGAGAGGGGGTGCGGCCGGCGCCCCCTCTCTCTTACCCTCTCTCTCACTCACACACAGACCACAAGAATCTGACGCGCATGGAGGCGGGCACAGCCGGAACCGCTCGAGGGGGGTCCGAGAGCGGCCCGGCTAACCATGCGTCACGGCCGTACTCGCGTGTGCCGAGTTTCCCCGGCAAAAGCAAGACCAAGCCGCCCGATGATTCTCGTCGAGCAAGGCTTGATTGCCTAATCGATATCCCGCGCGGACTTCACTTCAAAGCAACCCCCCGTCGCAGAGACGGCTTCCCGAGGGAGGGGAAAAGATGCCGCATGCATGCCTCCTCGTCAGTGAAGTTCGGAACGAACGACACTGAACCGACGGCAGGACTTAAGCAAGCGGCGCGGAGTGCCAGGTCAGACTTGGGTCAGACTTCACCGCCCAACGCTGCCCCTCACAGCCCCGGGACAACTCCGTAAACGGCTGCAGTAATACTGTCGCCCGCTACTGCCCGTGTCTCGGCAAATTCCGGAGGCGAGCGCTCTATCCCCTGAGCTACGGGCGCGTTGCTTGAAGCCGAGCCAATCTAGCACCGGCTCGCCGCCGAACTGTCTGGCCCGCACAGGCATCACCTGAACAGGGGTCGAAGCCCAACGCAGGCGGCAGTAGGTTGAGATCTCCGGTCGATGCGCCATCGGGGGAGAGTGCGCATTGACCTCGCCGGGCCGGGATCGCTCCTGGCCCGGCGCCTACCTGGGGGCCTACTCGCGACTCGATGGAGCACGACTGACCCGCCAGTCCGTCACCAAGTCTTTGCCCGCCCGACCCCGGCCCGACAGCTAGGTTCGGTTCGACGGCGTGTTTGATTCTGGGGAGAGTCCGCGTCGTGAGTGCGGTCAGCTGGGGATGCGCCCTGCCCGGCGCGCCCCGGCTGCCGCCTCTGCTTCCGGTTACGCAACCTTGCGGGGCTTCGCGGCGTTGTATCTTCGGCGCGCGCAACCGTTGTGGGGAGTCAGGTTGCGCTGCGCTTTCGGGGGTCGGGAGGTCAGGGGGCTGACGGTGGTCTGCCTGCTTCTCGGCCCCCGCACCTGCCGCTCGTTGGCCGAGATGTGAAGGAGACGCTAAGTCTCGAGTTCGCAGCCGCGGCAGCCCGAGCGGCCTGGCTACTTTGGGGCTCAGCTGCCGGCAGCTCGCGCGGGTCGGGGGCGGGTTCATCTCCCCTCCGTCCCCGGCCCACGCTTCGACGTTGCAGGGCCGACCGACGCCGACTCTAGTGTCCCGTCTTCGGCGCGGCAGGGGAGACTGCGCCGGACTGCGGCGGGCCGGAGACGCGTGGCCCTTTCTTCGTGTCTCTGGCCGTCGCCCCTCTCGCCCAGCCGACTCTTCGCAGGCGGCTACTCCAGGTGAGTCGAAACACGCCGAAGGTTCAGGGCGAGCAAGCCGAGCCTGGCCTACGGTCATGGGATGGGGCATGTCGTGTTCGCGATCGCCTTCTTCGTCGGGCTCTGTCTGCTCGTCGAATGGGTCTTCCAGCGCCTCGACGAGAAGCGGGACGATCGGAAGCGCTTCTGATCGTTCGCGACCCTTAAAGAAGCCTTACCAATGTTCCGCCGGGCCGGGACTATGGTCAGCCCCAGTCGACGTGTGCCGTGGGGGGCAGGGTCGTCTAGTCGGGGCAGGGGACGCGAACCTCAGGCGCGTCCCCTGGCCCTGGCACCTTTGATAGCTCTCGACAAACACCAACGGCCCCAGGTCGAGGCCGTTGCGCGTCTTGGCGGGTTCTCGTGAAGCGTGTCCCCCAATGGATGGCTTGTCGAGGAACCCACCCGCATCTTCGCCGGTCCCGCAACTCACGCATCCCCCTTCCGAGGATGCCGCCACAGCTCCCCTGAGCTCCCGGCGTGTGGCGGCACTAGTCTTGCGCTCGTGAAACTCACGACTCGCGTGGCGACGGTGCAGCTCGCGGAGACGTTCACGATCTCGCGGGGCTCCGAGGACGACGCGGATGTCGTCCAGGTCGAGGTGGAGCACGAAGGTGTCTCCGGGCACGGCGAGGCGGCCCCGATCGAGCGCTATCAGGAATCGGCCGCATCGGCGCTGGCGTGGCTGGACGGCGTCGAGCTCGGTGACGATCCGTTTGCGCTCGACGAGATCGCGGCAGGCCTGCCGCCGGGCGAGCACGCCGCGCGTGCGGCCGTCGACCATGCGCTGCACGACCTGCAGGGCAAGCTCACCGGACAGCCGGTGTACAAATTGCTCGGCCTACGCCGCACGGGCCCGCCGACCTCCTGGACGATCTGGCTCGGCGATCCCGACGACATGGCGCGCCGGACGGAGAAGATCGCCGGGCGCGGGTTCAAGCGGCTGAAGCTGAAACTCGGCGGCCGTGACGGCCTCGATGTCGAGCGCGTCCGCGCCGTGCGGCAGGTGACTGACCTGCCGCTGCAGTGCGACGTCAACGAAGCGTGGAGCCTCGACGAAGCACTCGAGTACCTCCCGCAGTTGGAGCTGCAGTACTGCGAGCAGCCGCTCGTGGCCGGCGATCCGGACGGGCCGGAGCTGAAAGAGCGCTCGCCGGTCCCGATCTATGTCGACGAGGACTGCCATGTGCTCGCAGATGTCGCCGCGTGTGCAGACCGCGCGCACGGGATCAACATCAAGCTGGCGAAATCGGGCGGCATCCGCGAGGCGGTGCGGATGGTGCACGCGGCCCGCGCGCTCGGGCTCGGCGTGATGCTCGGGTGCATGGTCGAGTCCGGTCTCGGGATCGCGCCCGGCGCGCACATCGCGAGCCTGATGGACCACGTCGACCTGGACGGCAACCTGTTGCTCGCGCACGACCCGTGGCCCGGGGTCGCGTTCGTCGACGGTGTGCAGCTTCCGTCCGCGGCGCCGGGGCTGGGCGTTGCGCCCGCGTAGGCTGCTCATCCTCGCCGAGGGTCGGTCGAACGACCCGCACTACGGGAAGACCGCCCGCGGCGTGTTGCGGTACCGGCCGCAGGATGTGGTCGCAGTCCTCGACTCCGAGTCGAGCGCGACCGAGCACGAGGGGTTCCCGCTCGTGCATTCCGTCGCCGAGGCGCGGACGTACGAGCCGACGACCGCACTCGTCGGCGTCGCAACGCAGGGTGGCCGATTCCCCCCGGCGTGGCGCGCGCTCCTGAAGGACTGCATCCGCGACGGGCTCGACGTCGAGAATGGCCTGCACGAGTTCATCTCGACCGATCCGGAGCTCGTCGCGCTCGCCCGCGAGCGCGGCGCCGAGCTGCGCGACCTGCGGATGCCGCCGCCGGGCTTGAACGTCCCAACCGGCGCGAACCTGACCCATGGGGCGACGACGGTCCTCACGGTCGGCTCTGATTGCGCGATCGGGAAGATGACGGTCTCACTCGAGCTCGACCGCGAAGCAAGGACGCCGCGGCTGGCGAAGCGAGTTCGTGCCGACCGGACAGACGGGGATCGCCATCGCCGGCTGGGGCATCTCCGTCGACGCGGTCGTCGCCGACTTCATCGCCGGCGCAGCGGAGCAACTCGTGCTCGAAGGTGTCGAGCGTGGGGGCGAGGTGCTCTTCGTCGAGGGCCAGGGCTCGTTGCTGCACCCCGGCTACTCGGGCGTCACGCTCGGCCTGATCCACGGCGCGGCGCCGCACTCCTATGTCCTGTGCCACAAGGCGGGCCAGCGGTACGTCGACGAGAACGAGCGCTTCCCGATGCCGACGCTCAGCGAGCTCGTCGACCTGCACGAGCGGATCAGCCTGATCGCGCGGCCGGCGCGTGTACTGGCAGTCGCCCTCAACACGCGCGACCTCGACGAGGCGGCTGCCCGTCGCGCGGTCGAGGAGACCGAGTCCGAGACGGGCTTGCCGGCCGACGATCCGGTGCGCTTCGGCGCGGCGAAGCTGGTGGACGCGCTCGAACCTCAACCGAGTTAGGCCGGGCCACGAACCGAGGTAGGTCGCCCGGCACTTGCCCGGGGCGGGGCCTCGAACACAGGGTGTTGTTCGTGAAGAAGCTCCTCGCCGCGTTGCTCGCGCTGGCCGCGCTCACCGGCGCGGGCCGGGCCGGTGCAGACCCGTTGCGCTACGGCGTGGCGGACGACTGGCCGAAGTTCCATCCCTGCGGCGACGTCTGGTGGCAGAGCGCCACCGACATCGGTTATCAGGACTTCCGCATGACCGTGCAATGGAACGAGACGACGCCGACGGAGATCCCGTACCAGGCGAACATCCAGGCCGCGATCGACTGCGCGAAGCTGACCAACCTCCGTCCGATCCTCGCGATCTACCCGCAGCATCCGGCGGCGATCGGCGCGAATGCCGCCGCCCAGGCGCAGTTCGCGACGTTCGTCAGCCTGGTCGGACAGACGTTCCCCGACGTGCGCGACATCATCGTCGGCAACGAGCCGAACGTGAACCGGTTCTGGCAGCCGCAGTACCGCGGCGGCGTTGATGCGGCGGCGACCGATTACGAGCACACGCTCGCGCAGTCCTACGACGCGCTGAAGACGGTCCGTCCCGACTCGATCGTGTGGGGCCCTGCGATCTCGTCGCGCGGCAACGACAACGCGAATGCGGCATCGAATCCCAGCCACTCGCCGGTCTGGTTCATCAAGTACCTCGGCGACGCCTACAAGGCGTCGGGCCGAACGACGCCGATCTTCGATGAGTTCGACATGCATCCGTACCCGCCGATCCAGGACGCCGACCCGTTTTCGAAGCCGTTCCAGTGGCCGCAGGCCGGCGCCGCGAACCTCGACCGGATCAAGCAGGCGCTCTGGGATGCGTTCAACGGCACGGCGCAGCCGCTGCCGGCCGAGCAGGCGGTCGGCCAGGGCTCGAGGTCGGCGCCGGCCGGAACGGCGCTGCCGATCAACCTCGACGAAGCGGGCGAGCAGACGGTCGTGACCGGGCACGAGGCTGCGTACACCGATGCGCCCGAGAACGTCATCCCGATCACCGAGCAGCAGCAGTCGGACAGCCACGTTCAGCTCGCAGAGATCGCGGCTTGTGACCCGGATGTCAAGGCGCTGCTGTACTTCCCCCTGATCGACGACACCAGCCTGTCGGGAGGCTTCCAGTCGGGGAATCTGTTCGCCGACTTCGCGCACAAGCTCTCCTACGGTGGCGTCCAGGCGAAGATCGCCGCGGCGAAGGGGCTCTGCCAGGGCGGTGTCGCAGGGATCGGGCAGGGGTGGAGGCATCTCACCTCGGTGCTCGGCGCCCAGGGCATCTTCGGCGGCCCCGGAACGTCGCCCGGCTCGCGTCCGGCCTCCAGGCCCGCGAACACACAGGGCCTCTGGACGAGCTTCACGGTCACCGAGAACGCGAGCTATGCGGCGCGGCTCGTCAAGGTCCCGGGCGGTGCCGTCGGTGCGCCGCTGACGGGGATCGCCAAGGCGTACTTCAGGCCGGGCCTGCGGTTCGGGAACCTGCGGCTCCGCCCCGGAACGTATCGCTTCCAGATCGTCCTCACGGCGCTGACCAATCCGGCCCGCACGGCGTCTCTGACCTCCCCGACCTTCAGGATCGGCACGCCGGCCAGGCTGGGCCACGGTAGGAGCCACGCCCGGCCCGCGCCGCGGCACTGCAAGGGCCACGGGCACGGGAAGCACGGTTGCGGCCGGCGCTGAGCTCGCCCTTGACAAGGCGAACAGGTGTTCGCTAGTATGACGAACATATGTTCGTTCGGATCGCACTCATCGTGGGAATTGCCGTTCTGGCCTGGAGCGCCGTCGCGCGTTCCTCGATCGCGCACGGGCCAAAGCAGGTGGTGACGGTTCGGCCGTACGACACGCTCTGGTCGATCGCGGAGCACCGCTACGGCGGCGATGTCCGCGACGGCGTCTGGCGGATCGAACGGGCGAATCACCTGAGCAGCGCCGGCGTCCGGGTCGGCCAGAAGCTCGTCCTGCCGTGACCCGCTGAACTTCCCGCCGCCGCGCTGCGACACTAGCTGCGGCATGGACCTGGACATCATCTTCCTGGGCACCTCAGCGAGCGCGCCTACGGCCCGGCGCGCTCCCGCAGCGATCCTCGTGCGCCGCGGCGGCGAGAGGCTGCTGTTCGACTGCGCCGAGGGGACCCAGCGGCAGCTGATGCGCTCGGCGGTCGGACTGCCCGACCTCGAAGAGGTCTTCCTCAGTCACTTCCACGCCGACCACTACCTCGGGCTGCCGGGGCTGCTCAAGACGTTCTCGCTCCGTCAGCGCGAGCTGCCGCTGAAGCTCTACGGGCCGCCCGGTCTCGTCGAGCTCTACGCGAGCCTCAAACGCGTGATCGGCAGGCTCAGCTACCCGGTGGAGCTCGAGGAGCTCCGCCCGGGCGAGGCACTCGACCGCGAGGGCTACCGGATCCTGGCGTTCCCGGTCCACCACGGTGTCTCGGCGCTCGGCTACGCCGTCGTCGAGGACGTACGGCCCGGCCGATTCGACGTGGAGACGGCCGACGCCCTGGGGGTGCCTGCAGGCCCCGAGCGCGGGGCGCTGCAGCGGGGAGAGTCGGTGACGCTGTCCGACGGGCGAGTGCTCACACCCGACGTCGTCCTCGGCGAACCGCGGCCCGGGCGGCACATCGTGATCCCGGGGGACACCGCGCCGGTCGAGACCGTGCGCGTCCTTGCGGAGGGAGCCGACGTGCTGATCCACGAGGCGACGTTCTCCGAGGAGGAGCGCGACCGGGCCGAGGAGACGCTGCACTCGACCGCTCTGCAGGCTGCAGAGATCGCGCGTGCCGCCGGCGTCCGCCTCCTGGCCCTGACCCATATCTCGCCGCGCTACTTCGGGAAGGAGCTCGCCGAGGAGGCGTGTGCGGTCTTCCCGGCGACCGTCGTCCCGCGTGACTTCGACGTGATCGAGGTGCCGTTCGCCGAGCGCGGCGAACCGCTGCTCGTCAAGGCCGGCGCCCGCCCCGAGCGCGACGCGGCGCCGTCAGACCTGCCAGTCGCCCCGGCGTAGGACCGGCACCTCGGTGCCGTCGGCTGCACGCCGGTGACCGATACGTCGTCGGAGCCGATCATGAAGTCGATGTGGATCGAGCTCTTGTTGATTCGCCCCCGATCCTCGTCGCCGACGGAGATGGCGTAGGCGTTGCCGAGGGCGACGTGACTCGCCGCGTTCTCATCGAGGAGCGTGTTGTAGAACACGGCGCCTGTCTTGCCGATCCGTCCCTCCCGGTCGACGAGCGCCACCTCGCCGAGCCGTGAGGCGCCCTCGTCCTTCGCGGCGCGCGCGCGCAGGGCCTCGGCTCCGTCGCCTTCGATCTCGATCGCCCGTCCTCCTTCGAAGCGCACGCGCAGGTCGCGGATCACGGCGCCGCCGAGGTCGAGGGGCTTGGTCGCGGTCACGACGCCGTCCGTGCGGGTCGGATCGGGCGAGGTCGCGATCTCCTCGGTCGGCAGGTTGGGCGCGTGGACGATCCCGTCGACCGTCTGCATGCCCGGCGTCTCCGAGGCGAATCGCGACGAGGGGAGGAGGCCGACGGTCAGATCCGTGCCCGGCCCTTCGAAGCGGAGCGCGTCGAAGTGATAGGCGTCGACGTGTTTGCCCGCATCGTGCAGTTGTGCGAGCCGGGCGTGCCACGCGGCGGCCGGATCTGGCTCGTCCAGCCGCAGCACGTAGATCAGCTGCTCCCAGAGCCTCGCCAGCGCCGTCTCGTCGTCGACGCCGGGATGGACGAGCCGCGCCCAGTCGGGCGTCGGCCACGGGACGACCGTCCAGTTGGTCGTCTTGGCGTTGATCACGTCGAAGTTCTCCGCGAGCGCCGGTAGCCCGTCGGCGCCCGCCCGCGCGGGGTCGATGCCTGCGAGCAGACCGGGTGGCACCTGCGGCGTGATCGAGATGCGAACACCGTGGGCCTCGCCGAGACCGACGAGCCCCCGGCCGTACCAGGACGGCACGAACCCGAGGGTCTCCTCCGCGGCCCGCTCGAGCCGGATCCGCTTCACGTGCGGATCGAAGTACCAGGGGTCGACGAACAGAGCGCCGCGCTTGTAGGCGGCGGCGGCGACCAGCCGTGCGAGCGGCGCCGCGCCAGGCTCGGCGACGATCCAGACGATCTGGCCGGGCTGTACGTTGGCGCCGACCTCGACGATCAGGTCTGCGTAACGGCGGAGCAGCGCGTCGTCCACGGCCGCGAGAGCCTATCCGTCCGGACAGATCGTCTACAGTGCGATCCGCACCGCGCCTTTAACCCGGTCCAGCGAGGCCGGAAAGGAGTCGAATGTCTCACCCTGCCGTCACCCGGTCGCAGCGGGTCCTGCTCGACGAAGAGTCGATCCGCCGGACGCTCTCCCGCATCGCGCACGAGATCATCGAGCGCAACGACGACCTCGACACGGTCGCCCTCGTCGGCATCCACACCCGGGGCGTCCCGATCGCGCAGCGCATTCGCAAGCTCGTCGAGGAGCGCTCGGGGGACGAACTGGCGCTCGGACAGCTCGACATCACCTTTCACCGCGACGACGTGCACGTGCGCGCCGGGCAGGCGCCGCGCCGCGCGCAGCCGCTCGTGCGCGACACGAAGCTCGACTTCGACCTCGAGGGCCGGACCGTGATCCTGGTCGACGACGTGCTCTACACCGGCCGGACCATCCGCGCGGCGATCGACGCGCTCTTCGAGTACGGGCGCCCCGACCGCGTGCAGCTCGCCGTTCTCGCCGATCGTGGGCACCGCGAGCTTCCGATCCGGCCGGACTACGTCGGCAAGAACCTGCCGACGACGCGCGGCCAGCGCGTGCAGGTCGAATTGATGGAGGTCGACGAGATCGATCGCGTCATTCTCATCTCCGAGCGCGAGGAGGCCGACGTTGACTGAGCTCCGTGTGGTCGGCGGTGACCTGCTGCCGCCTGCAGACGAGCGCCGCCACCTGCTGTCGATCACCGATCTGACGGGGGACGACATCGACCGCCTGCTCTCGACGGCGCGCTCGTTCGCCCATTCGCAGGCGCGCGACAACAAGAAACTGCCGACGCTGCGGGGCCGACTCGTCCTGAACGTGTTCTACGAGTCCTCGACCCGCACGTCGTCGTCGTTCGAGCTCGCGGCGAAGAGGCTCTCCGCCGACACGATGACGCTGAAGGCCGTCGGTTCGTCCGTCGACAAGGGCGAGTCGCTGAAGGACACTGCACTGACGCTTTCCGCCTACGACCCGGACGTGATCGTCCTGCGCCACCCCGAGGTCGGCGCCGCGCAATTCGTCGCCAGGTTGACCGAGGCCCGCGTCGTGAACGCCGGCGACGGGAAGCACCAGCACCCGACGCAGGCGTTGCTCGATCTCCACACCATGCGCGAGGCATTCGGCCGGCTCGACGGCTTGCACGTCGCGATCGTCGGCGACGTCGCGCATTCGCGAGTCGCGCGGTCGCTCGTGCAGGCGCTGACGCTGGTCGGAGCCAGCGCCATTCTCGTCGGGCCGCCCGCCCTGCTGCCGCCCGGGCTCGCGCCCGCGACCAGCGACATCGCGGCGATCGACAATGCCGACGTCGTCTATGTGCTGCGCATGCAGCAGGAGCGCATGCTCGCCGGCGCCAACTTCGTGCCCTCGTTGCGCGAGTACACGGCGCGCTGGGGGATCACGCCGGAGCGCGTTCGTGACGGACAACGTGTCATGCACCCCGGCCCGATGAACCGCGGCGTCGAGATCGACGCACGTGTCGCCGATTCCGATGCCTCGCTCGTCGTCGACCAGGTGCGCTCCGGGCTGATCGTCCGCATGGCGGTGCTCTACGACCTGCTCACCACCGGGCCGGTCGTCGTCGAGTCCGCGGTGGGGGTGGCCTGATGCTCGCCGGTCCGACCGGACGCGAGAACATCGTCATCCGCGGCGCCCGTCTGCTCGACCCGTCCGAAGGGCTCGACGCGACGATCGACGTGCGGATCGACAACGGCGTGATCGCCCAACTCGGCGAGCAGCTGGACACGAACGAGCACCGGGTGGTCGACGCGGGCGGTCTGATCCTGGCACCGGCATTCATCGATCCCCACGTACATCTCCGTACACCGGGACGCGAAGACGAGGAAACGATTTCGTCCGGCACCGCTGCCGCCGCGGCCGGCGGCTACTGCGCGATTCTGGCCGTTCCGAACACCGACCCGGTGATCGACGACGCCGACACGCTCCGCGGCTTGCGGGCGCGCGCCGAAGCGGAGGCCGAGGTGCCCGTCGGATTCATGGCAGCGCTCACGAAGGGCCAGGACGGCTCGGAGCTCGCCGAGCTGGGTGCGCTCGCAGATGCGGGCGCTGCCGCGTTCACCGATGACGGACGCCCGGTCGCGGCCGCGGGCGTGATGCGGCGGGCGCTGCAGTACAACGCCATCACCGGCCGGATGATCGCGGTGCATTGCGAGGAGCAGTCGTTGACCCGGGGCGGGCACGCGCACGCCGGAGCGGTGGCAGCCGAGCTCGGTCTCGGCGGGTGGCCGTCGCTCGGCGAGAGCTTGATGGTCGCGCGCGACATCGATCTGGCGGGCGACATCGGCCAGCCCGTGCATCTCATGCACCTTTCCGCGCGGCAGTCGGTCGAGCATCTGCGGCGTGCGCACGCCGCGGGCATCCAGGCGACCGGGGAGGTGACGCCGCATCACCTGTGTCTCACCGACGAGGCCGTGCGGACCCTCGACCCGAACGTCAAGATGAACCCGCCGTTGCGCACCGCTGACGATCGCGCGGCGCTCGTGGAGGCAGTCAGAGACGGCACGATCGCGGCGATCGCGACGGATCATGCACCGCACTCTCCGGAGGAGAAGGACGTGCCGTTCGAGGCGGCGCCGTTCGGCGTCACCGGCCTCGAGACCTCGTTCGCCGTGCTCTACACGGAGCTCGTCGAGCCCGGTCTGCTGCCGCTCGAGACAGTCCTGCTGCGGATGTCCGCGGGGCCGGCGGCGATCTTCGGGCTCGAGCGCCCCCGCATCGTGGTCGGTGCACGGGCGAATCTGACGCTCATCGACCCGAATGCCACCTGGCGGGTGAAAGCGTCCGCCTTCCGCTCGCGCTCGGCCAACTCGTGGCTGCTCGGCCGGCGCCTGCGCGGCCGCATCAAGTTGACGATCGCGGCAGGCCGTCTGGTGTTCGAACAATGAATGCCGCTGCTCTCGTGCTCGAGGACGGGACGGTCTTCGAGGGTCGGTCGGTCGGCGCCGAAGGGTTCGCCTTCGGTGAGGCGGTGTTCACGACCTCGATGAGCGGGTACCAGGAGGTTGCGACCGATCCGAGCTTCGAGGGCCAGATCGTCTGCTTCACCGCCCCGATGGTCGGCAACTACGGCGTCGACGAGGCGCGCAACGAATCGCGGCGGGCGCATGCGAAGGCAGTCGTCATGCGCGACGCACGCGGGCCGGACTGGACGGACTGGCTCCACGACCGCGGGGTGGTGGGGCTCACCGGTGTGGACACCCGCTCGCTCGTCCTGCACCTGCGCGACCGTGGCGCGATGCGCGCGGCCGCGGTGACGGATGCAGCCTCGCTCGACCAGGTGCTCACCGCTGTGCGCGAGCAACCGGAGATGACCGGCGCCGCGCTCGTCGCAGGCGTCTCGGCACGCAACGAGTACACGTTCGCCGCGGACGGGCGGGTGAGGGTGGCCGTGGTCGACTACGGCTGCAAGCGCTCGATCCTGCGCAGGCTTGCCGGTAACGGTGCCGCCGTCGACGTGTTTCCGCACGACGTCGACGCAGACACGCTGGCGGGCTACGACGGCGTGCTGCTGTCGCCGGGCCCGGGTGATCCGGCGCCCCTGTCCGCCGAGACGGAGATGCTGCGAGAGCTCCTCGGCCGCTCACCGGTGCTCGGCGTCTGCCTCGGTCATCAGCTGCTCGCCCTCGCGACCGGCAAGGAGACGTTCAAGCTGCCGTTCGGCCATCGCGGCGCCAACCATCCGGTGCTCGACCATCGCAGCCGGCGGGTGCTCGTCACGGCGCAGAATCACGGCTTCGCAGTCGCCGCAGGCGACGAGTCGGGCGTGACGCACAGCTCCCTCTACGACGGAACGGTGGAAGGCCTCGACTACCCGGAGCTCCGCGCCCGCTCAGCGCAGTTTCACCCGGAGGCCGCGCCCGGACCGCACGACGCGGCGTCGATCATCAGCGGTTGGGTCGAGGAGTTGAAGACCGCTGCCTAGGCGCTCCGACTTGAGGTCGATCTGCCTGATCGGCTCCGGGCCGATCGTGATCGGGCAGGCGGCGGAGTTCGACTACGCAGGCTCCCAGGCGCTGAAGGTCCTGCGCGAGGACGGCTTCCGCACGATCGTCGTCAACTCCAACCCCGCCACGATCATGACCGACCCAGGGTTCGCCGACCGCACGTATCTCGAGCCGCTCGACGTCGAAGGAGTGGCCGCGGTACTGCGCCGGGAGCGCCCCGACGCGCTGCTCGCGACCATGGGCGGCGGCACGGCGCTGAACCTCGCGCGCGAGCTGCAGCAGGCGGGGATCCTGGACGAGCTCGGCATCGAGCTGATCGGCGCGAAGATCGACGCGATCCAGCGCGCCGAGGATCGTGAGCTCTTCAAGGCGACCGTCGAAGACTGCGGTCTGCGCGTGCCGACGTCGCGCATCGTCACATCGCCCGACGATCTCGCCGGGATCTCGCTCCCCGCAGTCGTGCGGCCGGCCTTCACGCTCGGCGGGCACGGCGGTGGCTTTGCCGACACGCCGGACCAGCTCCGCGCGCAGGTCGAGCGCGGTCTTTCCGAATCACCCATCAGCCAGGTGCTCGTCGAAGAGTCGGTGCGCGGCTGGGACGAGTTCGAGCTCGAGGTCGTCCGCGACCACGCCGACAACGTCGTGATCGTCTGTTCGATCGAGAACCTCGATCCGATGGGCGTGCACACCGGCGACTCCGTGACCGTCGCACCACAGATGACGCTCAGCGACGAGGCCTACCAGGAGCTGCGTGACGCGGCAATCTCGGTGATCCGCGCCGTCGGGGTCGACACGGGCGGATCGAACATCCAGTTCGCCCGCGACCGCAGCTCCGGCGACATCCGCGTGATCGAGATGAACCCGCGTGTCTCTCGCTCTTCCGCCCTCGCGTCGAAAGCCACCGGTTATCCGATCGCGAAGGTCGCAGCGCGGCTCGCGGTCGGCTACACACTCGACGAGATCCCGAACGACCTGACGGGCACGACGCCCGCGAGCTTCGAGCCGACGCTCGACTACGTCGTCGTGAAGATCCCACGGTTCGCGTTCGAGAAGTTCCCGAACGCCGACACGACGCTCGGCACGCAGATGAAGTCCGTCGGGGAGACGATGGGCATCGGACGGTCGTTCATCGAGGCGTTCGTCAAGGCGAAGCGCGGCCTCGAGGGCGACTTCGAGTGGGCTCCCGACAACCTTCATCCGTGGTTTCGGCGGGAGCTCGAAGGGCTGGCAGCAGAAGAGGAGCGTCAGCGCACGCTGCCGCCGGTCTACCGGCGGATCGACTCGGTCGCGGGCGAGGTCGAAGCGCCGTCGAACTACTACTACGCGACGTGGGGCGAGCAGGACGAGGGCGCGCCGCAAGGTGATCGCAAGCGCGTCGTCATTCTCGGCTCGGGGCCGAATCGGATCGGGCAAGGCGTCGAGTTCGACTACTGCTGCGTGCACGCCGTCCAGACGTACCGCGAGCTCGGCTACGAGGCGGTGATGGTCAACTGCAACCCGGAGACGGTGTCGACCGACTACGACACGTCGAACCGCCTCTACTTCGAGCCGCTCGACGTGGAGTCCGTGCTGGCGATCTGCGAACGCGAACAGCCGGAAGGGGTCGTGATCCAGTTCGGCGGCCAGACGCCGCTCAAGCTGGCGCGGGCGATCGAGGCGGCCGGGTTCGCGATCCTCGGAACGCCGTTCGACGCGGTCGATCTCGCCGAAGACCGCGAGCGATTCGGCAAGCTCCTCGCCGAGCTCGGCATCCGCTGCCCGGACTGGGGGATTGCGCGGTCCGGCCTCGAAGCCGCCGAGGCGGCGCGGCGGATCGGCTATCCGGTGCTCGTCCGACCGTCGTACGTGCTCGGCGGCCGCGCGATGCGCGTGTGTCACAGCGAGGATCAGGTGGTCGAGGCGTTCCACGGAGTGCACGGCCCGACCCTCGTCGATCGGTTCCTCGAGTACGCGATCGAGATCGACGTCGATGCCTTGTGCGACGGCGAAACGACGTACGTCGGCGCGATCATGCAGCACGTCGAGGAGGCGGGAGTGCATTCGGGTGACTCAGCCTGCGTGCTGCCGGCGCAGTCGCTCGGGGTCGCAGCGTCTGCGGAGATCTCCTCGATCGTCAAACGGCTCGGGCCTGCGCTGGGCGTCGTCGGGCTCCTGAACGTCCAACTCGCCGTCGTCGACGACGTCGTGTTCGTGCTCGAGGTGAACCCGCGCGCCTCCCGGACGGTGCCGTTCGCGTCGAAGGCGACCGGTGTCAACCTGGTCGCGGCTGCCTGTCGCCTCGCGGCGGGCCAGAAGCTCGCGGAGCTCGGCCTGCCGGCGGAGCGCCCGCCGCGGCAGGTCAGTGTCAAGGCGGCCGTGCTTCCCTTCGCGCGCTTCCCGGGAGCAGACCCGGTGCTCGGGCCGGAGATGCGCGCCACCGGCGAGGTGATGGCGAGCGCAAGCGACCTTCCGACCGCCTTCGCCAAGGCCGAGCGGGCAGCGGGCCGGCCTCTGCCGCGAGACGGTGCCGTCTTCCTCTCGGTGCGGGGAGACGACAAGGCCGCGGCGGTCCCGGTCGCCGCCGCGCTCGTGGGGCTCGGGTTCCACCTCGTCGCGACGCACGGGACGGCCCGTACGTTGCGCGGCGCAGGGCTCGAGGTCGACGAGGTGCGCAAGGTGAGCACGCCGGGGGAGGAGCCGAGCGTGGTCGACCTGATCCGCCGTGGACGCTGCAACCTCGTCGTCAACACGCCCGAAGGCGGCTCCGGGCCCCGCTCGGACGGATATCTGATCCGGGAGGCCGCGCTCGCGGCCCGGATCCCGTGCATCACGACGATCGCGGGGGCCGCCGCCGCCGTCCATGCGATCGCAAATGCCCGCGCCGAAACCGCGCTCTCCCTGCAGGAGCGGATCGATGTCGAAGCCTCGGCGCGAGCGTCGTAGCGTCGTCGCGGTCGACGCGGTCGGGCCGTATGCCCTGGTCCGGGTCTCCCGCGGTGGGGTCGATCCCGGCCGGCCCGGACAGTTCTTCATGCTCGAGGCCCCTGGAAGAGTGCTGCCACGGCCGATGTCCCTCTGCCTCGCTCCGCCTGGCGAGCTCGGGTTCCTGCTCGATCCTGTCGGGCCCGGTACGGCGGCGCTGGCCGAGCTCGAACCCCGCGAGTCGATCCACGTTTTCGGGCCACTCGGAAACGGTTTTCGACTCGACGTCGACCGCCCGCTGCTCGTGGGCGGTGGCATCGGCGTCGCGCCCTTCCCGTATCTCTCGGAGGCGCTCGAGCATCCGCCCGCCGTCCTCGGGTTCAGGTCGGAGCATCACGCCGAGGCCGCCGCGCTCGTTCCGAACGCCGAGATCGTCATCGACCCGGTGCTCGTCACCGACGCGATGCCGCTCGGTCGCGATGTCCTGGCGTGCGGGCCTGAACCGATGCTCGACGCTGTTCGCGCACTCGCCCCCGACGCGCAGCTCGCCTGGGAGGCCCCGATGGCCTGCGGCTATGGCGCGTGTTACGGCTGCGTCGTCGAAATCGACGGGGAACTGAGAAGGTTGTGTGTCGAAGGACCGGTGCTTTGCTCCTCCTGAACGCGAGCGGATGTCTCGATGCGTTGACCGCGCCGGACGTCGCGGCGCTGTTCGACGCGTTCGTGACGAAGACGGTCACACCCGAACCGCGCGAAGGAAACCCGCCGGTTCGCATCGCGGAAACGGAGCACGGGATGCTCAACGCCATCGGCCTCGCCAACCCGGGACGCACCGTCTTCCTCGGCGAGATGCTGCCGCGTTTGACGAGCGTGATCGACCGCCCGATCTGGGTGTCCGTCGGAGGCTTCTGCGTGCGCGATTACGTCGAGACGTGCGAACAACTTTCGCGGGACGACGTCGCGTGCATCGAGTTGAACCTCAGTTGCCCGAACGTGGACGAGGCGCCGGAGTCGGCGGCCGAGATCGTGCGAGCGTGCCGCGAAGCGACCGCAAAGCCGCTCTACGCCAAGGTTTCGCCGCACACGTGGGACATGGGAGAGACGGTGCGCGCTGTCGAGGAAGCAGGTGCGGACGGCGTCAGCCTGGTCAACACGTTGCGCGGCGTCGCACTCGACGCGCAACTGCAAGCGAAGCTCGCGCGCGGTGCCGGCGGCTATTCCGGTCCGGCGCTCAAGCCGGTCGCGCTCGCGGCCGTACTCGCCGCGCGACGTGCGACCGCGTTGCCGATCGTCGCGATGGGCGGCGTGCAGAACGGACGCGACGCGCTCGAGTTGATCGCGTGCGGCGCGACGCACGTCGCGCTCGGCACCGTCCTCTTCGCAGACATCGATGCGCCGTCGCGCGTACGCGCCGAACTCGTCGACGAAGCGAACCGCGCCGGCTTCGAGCGTCCGGAGGATGCGTTTGGTGTCGCACTCCCGGCCGTTGCCAGGCTGGCCAACTAGCCGAAAAGGTCCTAGTTGCACCGCGCTGACAGGTTGGTAGGATGCTGCGCTCATGGTGCCGCCCCAGACTCAGGTCCAAGCTCCGGTCCGTTCATTGGATCAGCGGATGGAAGCCCTCAAGCGAGCGAACGACATCCGTGTCAAGCGCGCGCAACTGAAGAAGGATCTCAAGTCCGGCACCGTCTCGATCGAGCAGATCCTCGGCGAACCGCCTGAGTTCGTGTCGACCGCGAAGGTCTTCGACATGCTGATGGCAGTGCCGAAGTTCGGTCGCGTGAAGGCGGCCCGCCTGCTCAACCAGTGCCGCATCAGCCAGTCGAAGACGGTCGGCGGCCTCTCCGACCGCCAGCGGCACGAGCTGATTGACCTCTTCAACCACCGTTAGCCCGAGCAGACCCGTCTTCGTGGTCACCGGCCCTTCGGGGGCGGGCAAGGGCACGCTGATCCAACTGGTCCTGCCGCGGTTCTCCGAGCTCGAGCTTGCCGTCTCGGCCACCACTCGGCCGCAGCGGCCCGGCGAGCAGGACGGCGTCCACTACTGGTTCCTGACGCCGGAGGAGTTCACGGCCAAGGAACAGGCGCGGCGAGTTCCTGGAATGGGTCGATTACGTCGGAAACCGCTACGGGACGCTCAATTCCGAGATCGACCGCCTGCGCGCCCGCGGCAAGGCGCCGCTCCTCGAGCTCGAGACCGAAGGTGCTCTCCGCGTCAAGCGCCGGGTCGAGAAGGCCGTCACGATCTTCGTCACCGCTCCGGTGGCCGAGCTCGACCGGCGGCTGCGCGAGCGCGCCACCGAGAGCTCGGGCGTGATCGAGGAGCGAATGGAGACCGCCCACCGGCAGCTCGCCGAGAGCGGCGAGTTCGATTACGTGGTCGAAAACGACGATCGCGCCGCCGCCGCCGACCGCCTCTCGGAGATCGTTGCCCGGGAACTGGGCCTGACCGCTACCATGCCGCGACCATGATTCATCCCCGCATCGACGAATTGATGGAGAAGGTCGACTCCCGCTACTCGCTGGTGATCGTCGCGGCCAAGCGTGCCCGGCAGATCAACAACTACCACCACCAGCTTGGCGAGGGCACGTTCGACGAGTTCGCGCCGCCGCTGATCGAGTCGCGCTCGAAGAACTACCTGACGATGTCCCTCGAAGAGATCGCCGAGGGCAAGATCGTCTACGAGTACCCCAAGAAGTAGGTGGGGCGAATCTGATTCGGCGAAGCCGAACCAGATTCGAGAGGTAGGCGACTCGCCCGAAGTGGGCATCATTCAGGCATGAGCCGAGTCCTTCTGGGCGTCACCGGCGGTATCGCGGCCTACAAGGCGTGCGAGCTGACGCGCCTGCTCGTCAAGGCCGGCCACGAGGTCATTCCGCTCGTCACCCCAGGCGCCCAGCGCTTCGTGACCGAGGAGACCTTCCTCGCCCTCGCCAGGCGGCCGGCCGGGGAAGACGTCTATGCGCACCTGACCAGAGCCGACCTGCTCGTGGTCGCGCCCTGCACGGCGAACACACTCGCGAAGCTCGCGCACGGGATCGCCGACAACGTGCTCACGGAAGCCGCGCTCGCTCATCGCGGCCCGGTGCTCGTGGCCCCGGCCATGAACCCGCGCATGTGGGCGCATCCCGCAACCCGCGCGAACGTCGAGGCGCTGCGCACGCGCGGCGTCGAGTTCGTCGGCCCCGACGAGGGTGAGATGGCAGAGGGCGAGTGGGGGGTTGGTCGCCTGGCAGAGCCGGTCGAGATCGCAGCACGCGTGGCCCAGTTGCTCGAGCCCGGCGCGCTCACCGGCCGGCGCGTGCTCATCACCGCGGGCGGCACCCGTGAGCCCCTCGACAGTGTCCGGTTCGTCGGCAACCGCTCCTCCGGGCGGATGGGAGCCGCGCTCGCCGAGGAGGCACGACGCCGCGGCGCCGAGGTGATCCTCCTGGCGGCCAACCTGTCCGTCGGTATCCCGCACGGCGTCGAGGCGATTCCGACGCCGACCGCGGAGACGATGCTCGACGCGGCGCTCGCCCTGCCGGACGTTGACGTTGCGCTACTCGCAGCGGCCGTCGCCGACTACCGCCCCGTCGAAACGCTCGCGACCAAGCGACCCAAGGACGACCGCGGGTGGACGGTCGAGCTGGAGCCGACGCCCGATGTCGCACGGTCGCTCGGCGACCGGAAGCGACCGGGGCAGGTGCTCGTCGCGTTCGGTGCGGAGCAGGGGGAAGGGGGCCTGGCGAGGAAACGGGCGATGCTCGAGACGAAGAACGTGGATCTGGTCGTCTTCAACGACGTCGGGCGCTCCGACATCGGGTTCGACGTCGGCGAGAACGAAGTCGTTCTGATCACCCGCGACGGTGAGCGCCTGGTGCCCAAGACGTCCAAGGACCGGATCGCGAGCGCGATTCTCGACGAGGTCGAGAGGCTCCTGGCCTAGCGCCTGCCGATCTGGTGCGCCAGAACGTTCGGTCACCGCGATGAGCGACGCGTACACCCTGTTCCGCGAAGGTCAGAAGCGCCTCCGTACCGGCATGGCGGCACAGGCGACGGTGCCGCTCGAGCGGGCGAAGAGACTCGAGCCTGAGAAGGCGTCGATTCGCGAAGCACTCGGGATCGCCTACTTCCGTCTCGCCCGCTGGGAAGACGCCGAGCGCGAGTTCCGCACCATCGTCGAAGAGCTCTCGCCGACCGACGACTATGCGCACTACGCGCTAGGGCGAGCGCTCGAACAGCTGGGGCGGACAGCCGAGGCGAACGGCCACTACAAGCTCGCGAGCTCGATGGACCCGGGATCGGAGACCTACGCCGCCCGCATTCTCGACCTCGACGAGCCGTGAGAGCCGTCGTCCAACGGGTGACCCGCGCGTCGGTTGCGCCCGGCGGCTCGATCGGGCCCGGGGTCTGCATCCTCCTCGGGGTCGCGGCCGGCGACAGTGACGCCGACGCCGGTCGGCTCGCCGAGAAGGTGGCGAAGCTCCGCATCTTCGAGAACGACGACGGGAAGTTCGACCGCTCGCTGCTCGAGACGGGCGGCGCCGCGCTGGTGGTCAGCCAGTTCACGCTGATCGCCGACACCGCCAGAGGCAACCGTCCGAGCTTCTCGGGCGCCGCGGCTCCTGCGGCGGCCGAACCGCTGTACGACCGGTTCTGCGCCGCTTTGCGCGAGCTCGGGGTGCCGGTCGAGACCGGTGTCTTCGGCGCCCGGATGTCGGTCGAGCTCGTCAACGACGGCCCGGTCACGATCGTCCTGTAATACAGGCTCTTCTGCTACCTTGCAGGCGACATTTCGAGCACGTTCGAGATGGGCGCGCGGCGCCCATTTTTCATTCTGGGGGCTGGTCCGAAGATGGCCTCGGCAACACATACCAAGGAGAGACAACTGCAGCGCGACGTCGCACGGTCGGTCGAATCGACGCTGCCCGGGGTGGAGGTGCTCGCACTCGAGCTCACGGGCAAGGAGCGGTTCTGCGTCTACGTCGACCACCCGCAAGGCGTCGACCACGCCCTCTGCGAGCGCGTGACCGAGGTGCTGCGGCCGTATCTCGACGAATACTCGGTCGAGGTCTCCTCGCCGGGCTTTGAACGACCGCTGCGCACGAGAGAACATTTCGCGCGCGCCGTCGGCATGAACGTGCGTGTGAAGACCGAGACCGGCCGCGCGCGCGGCACGGTCATCTCCGCCGGTGAAAGATCCGCACAGGTCCAGAACGGTGCCGAACCGGCAGACATACCGTACGACCAGATCGTGCGGGCCAATCTGATCGATGAAGGGAAGTCGGCATGAGCCAGGAGATCGTTGACGCCGTTCGCGAGATCGAGCGCGAGAAGGGAATCGAGAGCGGGACGCTGGTCGCAGCACTCGAGGACGCGCTGCTCGCGGCGTACAAGAAGACACCGGGCGCCTCGCGGCACGCGACGGTTGAGCTCGACGACAAGGGTGACTTTCGCGTTTTCGCGATCGAGCTTCCGGAAGATCTCGAACTGCGCCTGCTCGACGAGGCCCGCGAGCACGCGATCGACGATCTGGAGCGCATCGAGGAGGAGACGGGCGAGAAGAACCACACGCTGCTCTCCGATGACGACCTGGAGATCGACTGGTCGCAGGTGCCCGAGGACCTGATCGAACGCGAGGACGTCACCCCGGAGAACTTCGGCCGCATCGCCGCGCAGACGGCGAAGCAGGTGATTCTTCAGCGCATCCGCGAAGCCGAGCGCGAGATGATGTACGACGAGTACATCGATCGCGTCGGCGAGGTGGTCACCGGGATCGTCCAACAGACCGGAGACCGCCGCAACATCCTGGTCGACCTGGGCAAGGTCGAGGCGCTGCTGCCCGGCCCCGAGCAGGTCGACGGCGAGCGCTACGAACAGGGCTCGCGCATCAAGGCCGTCATCCGCGAGGTGCGGACGGGCACCAAGGGGCCTCAGGTCATCCTCTCCCGACGGGATCCGGAGCTGATCAAGACGCTCTTCGAGCTCGAGGTGCCGGAGATCGCGGACGGTCTGGTCGAGATTCGCGGCGTCGCCCGTGAGCCCGGTTACCGCTCCAAGATCGCGGTCGAGTCGCATGCGCAGGGCGTCGACCCCGTCGGCGCCTGCGTCGGCCCGCGTGGTTCGCGCGTCCGGATGGTCGTGTCGGAGCTCCGCGGCGAGAAGATCGACATCATTCCGTGGAACAACGAGCCGGCGCGGTTCGTCGCAAAGGCGCTGTCGCCGGCCCGCGTCCGCGAGGTCTACCTGGACGACGAGGGCAGGGAGGCGACGGTCGTGGTCCCGGACGACCAGCTGGCGCTCGCGATCGGCAAGGAAGGCATGAACGCCCGCCTCGCCGCGCGTCTGACCGGCTGGAAGATCGACATCACCTCCGACACCGAGTTCGCCCAGCAGGAGGCCGACGCGGCCTTCGGCGGCGGTGAGCCCGGTGACGAGAACGACGTCTCGGGTCGCTGCGCGGCGGTGCTCTCGAACGGCAAGCGGTGCCCGAACGCTGCCCTGCCGGGCTCGAAGTACTGTGGCGTGCCCGCCCATCAGGAGCTCGCTCTGCACGAGGTCGACGGCGAGGACAATCCGATCGTCACCGAGCCGGAGCCCGAGCTCGAGGCGCTCTCCGACACCGCGGAGCCCGAGGCGGTCACAGAAGATGCCGCAGCGTTCGGCAATCCCGAGCCGGAGGAGTTCCCCGCCGGACCGGGGGATGCGCCGGTCGCCGGTGAGGACCAGACGCTCGACAGCGGAGCCGCCCACCCCCAGCACGTCGTGGACGATCCAAACGCCGGAGTCCCGATCGAGGAGGCCAAGTAACGAGCGGAGAACCGGTTCGCACTTGCGCCGGCTGCGGCCGCAAGGCGCCCCAGAGCGGGCTGCAGCGCTTCCACGCGGAGCGCGGTACGCTCGTCCCGGGGCCGGGCAGCGGGCGCGGCGTCTATACGTGCCGGCGCCTGCAGTGCTTCGACCGCGCCGCGTCGCGCAGGGCCTTTGCCCGGATCCTGCGCGCGACCGTCCACGTCGACCCGGAACTGTCCCGTCTCTACACTTGATCACGCATGGCTAACGGCAAACCGAACAGACCGATCAGACCGCGCGGCGGAGGCCCGAAGGGCCGGCGTCGTGTCGTGATCGACCAGGGGGGCGGCCGGCCCGGGCAGGGCCAGCGCCAGCGCCCCGGCGATCGCCCGGCCGACCGCGGTCCGAGGCAGCCCCGCGAGGTCGTTGCACCGACCGGCCCCGTCACCGTGGAGTCGGGCGTCACGCTGCGCGACTTCTCGCAGGCGCTCGGCGTTTCGATGCCGCAGATCATCAAGCTGTTGATGAACCTCAACACGATGAAGACCGCGACGCAGTCGCTCACCGACGACGAGGTGCAGCTGATCGCGGCGGAGCTCGAGCGCGAGGTCACGATCAAGCACGCCGACGACGACGATGTCGAGCCGGAGGCGTTCGAGGACGCGGAGGAGACACTCGAGGCACGCCCGCCGGTCGTCACGATCATGGGCCATGTCGACCACGGCAAGACGACCTTGCTCGACGCGATCCGTAAGACGCGCGTCGTCTCCACCGAAGCCGGCGGGATCACGCAGCACATCGGCGCCTACCAGGCGGATCACAACGGGCGCAGGATCACCTTCCTCGATACGCCCGGCCACGAAGCATTCACCGCCATGCGCGCCCGCGGCGCCAAGGTGACCGATATCGCGGTGCTCGTCGTCGCGGCCGACGACGGCGTGATGCCGCAGACGAAGGAGTCGATCTCCCATGCGCGCGCCGCCGACGTGCCGATCGTCGTCGCCGTGAACAAGATCGATCTGCCGGACGCGAACCCCGATCGCGTGCTCAGCGAGCTCGCGACCGAGGGCCTGCAGCCCGAGGAGTGGGGCGGCGACGTACAGATCGCGCGCGTCTCGGCCAAGCAGGGCGAGAACCTCGACGACCTGCTCGAGCGCATCCTGCTCGTCGCGGACGCCGAGCTCGATCTGCGCGCGAACCCTTCCGCAGAGGCGTCGGGCCCGATCATCGAATCGCGCCTCGACGTCGGCCGCGGCCCGGTCGCGACGATGCTGATCCACCGCGGCACGCTCAGGGTCGGCGACGCGATCGTCGCCGGGGATGCCTGGGGCCGCGTGCGGGCGCTGTACGACTATCGCGGTGAGCGCATCCAGCAGGCGCGCCCCGGTGAGCCCGTCGAGATCCTCGGTTTCGACCGTCCGCCGCCCGCAGGCGAGCTCGGCCGCGTCGTCGAGAACGAACGGCGTGCCCGCGAGCTCGCCCAGCAGCGCGGCGAGCGCCTGCGGCGTGAAGCGATGGCCAAGCAGCGCAGCGGTGGCGTCTCGCTCGACAAGCTGTTCGAGCAGATGCAGGCGGGAGGCGTGCAGGACCTGAACATCGTCATCAAGGGCGACGTGCAGGGCTCGGTCGAGGCGATCGTCTCCGAGCTGGGCAAGATCCAGCACCCCGAGGTCCGCGTCAACGTGATCCATACCGGCGTCGGTGGCATCACCGAGAACGACGTCAACCTCGCCGCGGCGTCCACGGCGATGATCGTCGGTTTCAACGTCCGTCCCTCGGCAGAAGTACGCGCGGTCGCAGAACGCGCCGGCGTCGAGATTCGCCTCTATCGCGTGATCTACCAGCTGACCGAAGAGATCGAGCAGGCGCTCGTCGGCATGCTCACACCGGTCGAGACCGAGGCGATCATCGGCGAGGTCGAGGTGCGGGCGCTCTTCAAGGTCTCCAGGCTCGGGACGATCGCCGGCTGCATGGTCACGAGCGGTCTCGTTCGCCGGAACTCGAGCGTCCGGCTCTTCCGTGACGGCACCCGCATCCACGAGACGACCGTCTCGCAGTTGCGCCGGTTCAAGGACGACGTTCGCGAGGTGACCGAGGGGTTCGAGTGCGGCATTCTGCTCGAAGGCTTCAACGACCTGCGTGAAGGCGACGTCCTCGAGGTGTTCGAGACGCGCGAGGTCGAGCGGACGTCGCTCGACGAGCCGGCCGGCGCCGCGGGCTCGGCCGACGCTTCGTAGCCCGAGCCGCCTCATGGCGTCGGGCTTCGTCGCGATCCTGACAGTCGAGCTGCACTTCCCCGAAGCATCGTCCCTCAAGGGAAAGCGGCACTTCGTGCGCTCGGCGAAGGACAATCTGCGCAACCGCTTCGGAGCTGCGGTCGCCGAGGTCGACCACCACGATCTCTGGCAGAGGGCCACCCTCACCCTCGCCTGCGTCGGACGCTCCGCCGGTGACGCCGAGGAACTGGCGGACGGTGCCGAGCGCTGGCTCGCCTCCGGAGACTGGACGCTCGTCCGGTGTGAGCGGCTGCTCGTCGCGCCCGACGACGACTGACCCTCGACAACCATCTACGCTCCCGACGTGTCCGAGCGCATGCGCCGAGTCAACGAGTCCGTCCGCGCCGTCGTGGCGGAGGGCCTCGGCGATCTCAAGGATCCACGCATCGGCATGGTGACCGTCACCGGCGTGGTCGTCACGCCCGACCTCGGCGAAGCCCGCATCTTCGTGTCGGTCTTCGGGAACGAGAAGAAGCGGCGCGCGACACTCGCCGGGCTCGATTCTGCGCGCGGTGTCCTGCAGGCGAGGATCAACCGCGAGCTCAGCCTGCGACGGACGCCGACACTGACGTTCGCTTACGATGACTCCGTCGAGCGGGGCGTCCGCATGACGAAGCTGATCGACGAGGTTGCCGCAGATCTGCCCATGGAACCTCCTCCAGCGGAAGACACGGTGATCGCCGAAGATGAGCCACACCACGATCGAGACTGACCTGCAGGCCGTCGCGGACGCGAGCCGGTCGAACGACCGCTTCATCGTCGTCGCACACGAGAACCCGGACGGAGACGCGCTCGGCTCGATGCTCGCGACGGTGCTCGGCCTCGAGGCGCTGGGCAAGGATGTCGTGATGTATCTCTCGGGAGCGGCTCCGACGCCCGGCGAGTACAGCTTTCTCGACCTCTCGCAGCTCCATCGAGAGCTGCCGGCCGATCTGGGCGAACGGGTGCTGATCGCAGTCGACTGTGCGAACGAGCGCAGGATCGGACCCGAGCCGACGCCCGTCGAAGGCGCCAAGCTCGTCGTGAACGTCGATCACCACCACGACAACTCGGCGTTCGGCGCCCTGAACCTGATCGTCCCGGATGCGTCGTCGACGGCCGAGATCGTGCGTGACCTGCTGCGCGAGCTCGATGTGCCGCTGACACCCGACATCGCGGCCGCGCTCTACGTCGGGCTCGTGACCGACACCGGGCGCTTCCAGTACACCAACACCACCCCGAAGTCGCTGCGCCTTGCCGCAGAGCTGGTCGAGGCCGGCGCCGATGTGCACGGCATCTTCCGGCATGTCTACGAGACGGTGCAGTTCGCCAAGTTGAAGCTGCTCGCGCGGGCCCTCGAGCGGGCGCAACTGTTCGAGGGCGGCCGCCTCGTCGTCTCGTATCTCCTCAGAGACGACTTCGCCGACGTCGGAGCCGAGGAACCGTACTCCGAGGGCATCATCGACTACCTCCGCGCGGTCGAGGGCTCCGAGATGGTGGCGCTGATCCGTGAGCCGCCGCGCAACGAAGGGCCGGCCCGCCGGATCTCGCTGCGCTCGTCCCATGACGAGGTCGACGTGTCGGCGATCGCTCGCGCATCGGGGGGCGGCGGGCACCGCCAGGCCGCCGGCTTCTCCTCGGAGCGCTCGATCGACGAGATCATCGACTTCATCCGCCGCGAGTTCGTGCTGGCGACACAGGGCGACGGTGCCGCCCAGGGCGACGGTGCCGCCCAGGGCGCTTAGACCCGTCGGGGTCGCGCTGGTCGACAAACCGGCGGGGCCGTCGTCGTTTGCGATCGTCGCGGCGCTCCGACGGCGGACGCGTGCACGCACCGGCCATGCAGGGACGCTCGACCCGTTCGCAACCGGGCTCCTGGTGCTGTTGTCCGGAGCGGCAACTAGACTGGCTCCGTGCTTCGTCGGCCTGGACAAGCGGTACGTCACCGATGTCGACCTGACCTCGACGACCTCGACGGGCGATCCGGAAGGGGAACGGCTCGAGCAGCACGCGGCGCCCGCACAAGCGGTGCTCGAAGCGGCGCTCGAGCGCCTCCGCGGTGAGGTCGAGCTGCCGATCCCAACCGCTTCAGCAGTCAAGATCGGCGGCGAGCGGGCGTACAAGCTGGCGCGGCGGGGCGTCGTCGTCGAGATGCCCATGAGGCGTTCCCTCGTGCACTCGCTCGAAGTGATCACGTATACCGGGGAGACCGTGCGCCTCTCGCTCCACGTCAGTTCGGGCACCTACGTCCGCTCGATCGCACGCGCGCTCGACGGCCACTGCACGACGCTGCGACGGACAGCCGTCGGCCCGTTCGGCGTCGATGAGTCGAGCTCGGTCGAGGACGCACAGCTGCTGCCGACCGGAGCAGCGCTCGCGCGCCTGCCGGCCGAGGCGCTCGACCGGGTCACCGACGCGGTCCGGGCCGGTGTGCTGGCGCTCGGCCCGCCCGACGGCGGGACAGCCGCATGAACGTCGCCCGTTCGGCAGCGGAGCTCGTCCTGCGGCCACGCGCGGTTGCGATCGGGACGTTCGACGGCGTCCATCTCGGCCATCGGGCGGTCGTTCAGGCGGCCGTGGACGCGGGCCGCAGCGGCGACCTGGCCCCGTCCGTCGTCACGTTCCATCCGCATCCGCGCACCGTGCTCGGGAGGCGGGTCGAGCTGCTCGCAACCCTGGAGCGCCGTCTGGAGCTCCTCGAGGCCGCCGGCGTGGAGGACGTCCTGGTCGTCGAGTTTCGACCTGAGATCGCCGGCCTCGAGCCGGCCGACTTCGCGCGTCAGTACCTGGTCGGGATCGGGGCCCGGGTGGTGGTGGCCGGGACGGGATTCCACTTCGGCAAGGGCCGAGCCGGCGACCTGGAGCTTCTGCGCAGGCTCGGTCTCGACGCCCGCGAAGTGCCGTTGGTCGAAGGTGTGTCCTCGACGAAGATCCGCGAGCTTGCACACGCGGGAGAGATCGTTGGCGCGGCGCGCCTGCTCGGCCGGCCGCTCGAGGTCGAGGGGCAGGTCGTCGGCGGTGACCGGCGCGGGGGAACGCTCGGATTCCCGACGGCAAACCTCGAGGTCGACCCCGCCGTGCTGGTGCCCGCGTTCGGGATCTATGCCGGCGCCGTCGACGGGCTGCGCGCGGCGATCTCGATCGGTGTCAACCCGCACTACGGTGGGACGGAGCGCCGGATCGAGGCGTACCTGCTCGACTGGACCGGCGATCTCTACGGCGACCGGCTCGTCGTGGAGCTGTGGCAGCGGCTGCGCGACGAGCGTGTGTTCGCGAGCGAGGCCGAGCTCGTCGCGCAGATCGCCCGCGATGTCGAGGAGACGCGGGCGGCGCAGCGGCCCGTCTGACACGCCGGCAGCTTCTAGGCGAAGTTCACGGCGCCGCTGCGACGAGGATCGGCGCCTGCGCCGGTGCGGCCGATCGCGCTCACCCCGCCGAAGTAGTGGTGCAGGCCAGGCCAGCGGCGCACCTCCCGTCCGCGCGCCTCCAGGCCGGCGAGCCAACGCTCGTCCACACCGCGCTCGGCGTTCAGGACCGGACCTGCGGGATGGAACCGCGGCCGGTCGATCGCCTGCTGAGGCGGAAGACCTTCGTGGAGCACCGCGCCGAGCACGCCGACGAGCGCAGTGCGCAGCCGCGTCCCGCCGGCCGACCCGATCGCCAGTTCGAGGCCGTCGCCGTCGAAGACGAGCGTGGGAGCCATCATGCTCTCCATCCGGGCACCCGCGCGAAGCGGTTCCCGAACGAGATCCAGCTCGCCGAGCATGCTGTTCAGGTGCAGGTCGAGCCCCGGTAGCCAATCGCCCGAGCCCAGCCCGAGGCTCGACGTCAACACACACGCGCTGCCCTCGGCGTCGATGACCGTGATGTTCGTGGTGTGTCCGTCGATCGTCCTCCCGCGCTCGAGCGCGTCCAGCAGCGCGTCGGCGCCGCCGGCTGGATCGAAAAGCGCGAGCGTCTCCGGAAGGCCGGAGAGGCCGGCCCGCGTCCGCACCCTGCTGTCGGCGAAGTCGCGGTCGACCGGGTCCGACCAGGTCGCGGCGTACGAGGCGAGATCCTCGACGGTCACGGACCCGTGACGTGCCGCCATCAGCTCGACGAGGGCTGCCGCGATCGACCCGGTGTAGACCGAGGTCGCGCCCTCGTCACGGATGAGCTCGAGCGCCGGGACGAGCCCGGGTTGCCGCAGCAGGTCGCCCTCTGTGAGCAGACGGCCGCCGGGCGCGTACATCGCGGCGCCTTCGCGCATCGTCATCACCGGCTCGAGCATCGCGAGGCACGATGCGTGTGCCTTCGGCATCACGACGCCGGTGCGTGCCACCTGCAGGGCGGGCTCGACGAGCTCGGCCCACGGCAGCCGTCCATGCGCGCGCCAGAGCGCGTCGAGGCCCGCCGGGAGCCCGGGCACCGCACACGACGACGCGCCGATCGCGTAGTCGACGAGCGCGTCGCCAAACTGGACGGGCAGCGATTCCATCGCTGCGCCGGATCCGGACGGCACCGAGACGAAGCAGTCGAGGTTGCGCACCGTGCCGCTCGCCGCGTCGAAGTAGATCGCGAAGCCGCCACCGAGGACCCCGGTCATCAGCGTTTCGGCGACGCATGAGACGAGTGAAGCTGCCACGACCGCGTCGGCCGCGTTCCCGCCTGCGGCGAGGACCGCAGCCCCGGCGGACGCTGTCGCAGGATGACCTGCGGCGACTGCCGGCCGGATCACGCGAGCCGCTCGGCGAGCCGGCTGCCGAATCGGCCAAAGCCCTCGACCGGGAAATCGAAGCGCTCGCGAATCGCGTCGCCCTCGGTCACTTCGAACGTGCGCTCGCCGATTGCGCGCGCTGGGTACTCGTCGCCCTCGAGGGTGACGACAACACCGCCGGGCACAGCGCGGACCTCGTAGCGATCGTCGCTGTTCGCGTACGAGCCGGCGTAGGAGTCGAGGACGGCTTGCGGCAGATCGACGGGCATCGGCTCCCGCCGCAGCCCGCCGACGACGTCTTCGAAGAACTCCGCTTCGAGGTCGTACAGCGCCTTGGCTCCAAGGCTGCCGTTCGTCAGGCCGGCGAAGACAGCCTGACGGTCGGGCACGAGCAGGAGGGAGGACTGGAACCCTCCGTAGGAGCCGCTGTGCCCCCACACCTCGACACCGCCGACGCGCTCGCCGAACAGGCCGAGCCCGTAGACACCGGCGGTCGGTTTCCCTTGCGCGACCCGCATCCGGGCCGCGGTGGGCTGCCCCAGGTGCCACGCGCCGAACCGCAGCAGGTCGGCGACATCGGACACGAGGCCGCCGGACGGCCTGCGTGCCCGGGGATACGGAACGTCCAGGGCGTCTCGGCCCGTGCCCGCGAGCTCAGGTTCACCGAAGGAGGTCGATTCCAGGCCTGCGGGGCGGAGGATCCGCAGCTCCATCGCCTCTTCGAAGCTCGTTCCGGCCGCCTGAGCGCACAGGTGCCCGGCGAGCCAATAGCCGGTGTTCGCATAGGACCACGCCTCCTCGACGCCCAGGAATCGCCGCACCGACCCGAGCTCGGCCACGGTGGCCGCCAGCGCGCCGTCGTCGTCTCCGAAACGGGATTGGTCACGCTCGGGCAGTTCGCAGTCGTAGCCGCTCGTATGCGAGAGCAGGTGGCGGACCCGGACGTCCGCGGGCCAGAGCCCGGTCTGAGCTTCCAGATCGAGCAGCTCGAGCGCCAGGGTGGCCGTGAACGGCTTCGTGATCGACGCGACACGAAAACGAGTCGTCGGATCACAGCCGACGGCGTACGTCTCGGCCGCGCCTCCGACGGAGACTCCGACGGCGAGAGCGGGCACGTCCCACCTGAGTGCTGCAGCCTCGCAGCTGGCCTGAAACCTCGAATTCATGGCGAATCCGCTACCCTACTGACGGACCCGGCCCCGGCCGTCTCGCGTCTTCCTTCGCGGCGAGCTGAGACCTGGGTGACGTCATCATTCGAGAGGAGAAGCATGCCCCTCACCAAGGAAGCGAAGCTGGAGCACGTTCAGAAGTTCGGCAAGCACGAGACGGACACCGGTTCGCCGGAGGTCCAGATCGCGATGCTCACGCAGCGCATCAACGAGCTGACCGAGCACCTCCGCACGCACAAGCACGATCACTACTCGCGTCGCGGACTGCTCAAGCTCGTCGGTCGCCGCCGCCGGTTCCTGAACTACCTGCAGCGCAAGAACCTCGAGGGCTATCGCGCCCTCATCAAGGAATTGGGCCTGCGCCGCTAGTCAGGCGTTGTCTCAGATTCATGTCACGGAGGGTGGAGTTTGGGCGAGCGCTTTGCTCCGAGCGCTGACCCAAACTTCCACCCTTCACTCAAAGCACAGTGGAGGAATAGGAGAAACATGACCATTGTTGAAGCTGAGCACCCCGCCGGGGTGCCGGTTTCCGTGTCCGTCGAAGTCGGCGGCAAGGAGATTTCATTCGAGACGGGGAAGATCGCCAAGCAGGCGGACGGGGCAGTACTCGTCCGTAGCGGCGAGACCGTCGTGCTCGGTACGGCGCAGGGCCGGACGGAGGCCCGCGAAGGCGCGGACTTCTTCCCGCTGACCGTTGACGTCGAGGAGCGCATGTACGCCGCCGGCAAGATTCCCGGCGGGTTCTTCAAGCGGGAAGGGCGCCCCACGGAGCGCGCGATCCTGACCGCCCGCATGACCGACCGCCCCGTGCGGCCGCTCTGGCCGAAGGGCTATCGCAACGAGACGCAGTGCGTCGCCACGGTCTTCTCGGCCGACATGGTGACCGCGCACGACATCCTCTGCATCAACGCGGTGTCGGCGGCTCTGACCGTGTCGCCGCTCCCGTTCCTCGGCCCGATCGGCGCCGTTCGGATGGGCATCATCGACGGCAACCTCGTCGTCAACCCGACGCTGCAGGAGATCGAAGAGTCGGATCTCGACCTGATCGTCGTCGGCACGAAGGACGGCCTGACCATGGTCGAGGCCGGCGCGAAGCAGGTGCACGAGGACAAGCTCCTCGAGGCGCTCGAGATCGCGCAGCGCGAGATCGTGAAGCTCTGCGACGCGCAGCTCGAGCTGCGGTCGAAGCAGGGCAAGACGAAGTGGCTCGACCCGGCCGTCACCGAGCGGCTCGAGGCCACGTACGGCCACCAGATCTGGGAGCGGATCCAGCAGCAGGGCCTCCGCGAGGCGGCCGCGATCGTCGAGGAGATCGTCGAGAAGGAAGTCGGCGCTCCGTCGCTCGACGCCGACGAGGCGAAGGTCTTCGGCGAGCTGCAGGTTCGGATGTCGCTGGCACAGATCCTCGAGAAGCAGCGCTCGGTCGCCGTCGAGGCGGTCGTTCGCGAGAAGTTCGAGAACGAGTTGCGCGGGCTCACCGACGCCGAGCAGGACTCCAAGGAGCTCAAGTCGGCGAAGCGCAACCTGCTCTTCGAGCACATCATCGACGGCGTCGAGCTGCCGTTCCCGGTCGGCCCGGCCACCGTCGACGGTGAGCCCTCAGTCAAGGATTCGCTGACGAAGAGCTACGTCAAGAAGGCGTGCGAGTCGATCTACAAGAGCCTCGTCCGCCAGAAGATCGCGGTCGAGAAGCGTCGCCCCGACGGACGGACTGCGACGCAGATCCGCCCGATCGAGGTCGAGGTGTCGGTCATGCCGCGCACCCACGGCTCGGGTCTCTTCACCCGCGGCCAGACGCAGATCATGTCGCTGCTGACACTCGGCACGGCGAAAGAAGGCCAGCGCATCGACGACCTCTCGCTCGAGCGTGACCGGCGCTACATGCACCACTACAACTTCCCGCCCTACTCGGTGGGAGAGACGGGTCGCATGGGCTCGCCGAAGCGGCGCGACATCGGCCACGGCGCACTCGCACAGCGGGCGCTCGAGCCGGTGCTCCCGACCACGGAGACGTTCCCGTACACGATCCGCATCGTCTCCGAGACGCTCGAGTCGAACGGCTCGTCGTCGATGGGCTCGGTCTGCGGTTCGACGCTCGCGTTGATGGACGCCGGCGTGCCGATCACGGCTCCCGTCTCCGGCATCGCGATGGGCCTCGTCAAGGAAGGCGACGAGTACGAGATCCTCACCGACATCCAGGGCGCGGAGGACCACCTGGGCGACATGGACTTCAAGGTCGCCGGTACACAGGAGGGAATCACCGCTCTGCAGATGGACATCAAGATCACCGGCGTCAGCCGGGAGATCATGCAGCAGGCCCTCGCTCAGGCGAAGGAAGCCCGCATCGCGATCCTCGCGAAGATGCACGAGGCGATCGCAACACCGCGCGAGGCGCTTGCAGAACATGCACCGCGGATCTCGACGATCCAGATCAACCCCGAGTTCATCGGGATGGTCATCGGCAAGGGCGGCGAGACGATCCGTTCGCTCGAGTCGGAGTACGAGGTGCAGATCGACATCGAGGAAGACGGGACCATCCTCGTGTATGCGACTGAAGGCACCAAGGGTGATGCTGCGATCGAAGCGATTCGCAACCTCACGAAGGAGCCCGAAGTGGGTGACACCTATACGGGTCGCGTCGTCAAGACGACCGACTTCGGCGCGTTCGTCGAGCTGAAGAAGGGGACCGACGGCCTGCTCCACGTCTCGAACGTCGGGCCGGGTCGGGTCAACCACATCGAGGACGTGATCGCACGCGGCGACATCCTCGACGTGGTCGTCCAGGAAGTCGACAAGGCACGTGGCCGCATCGGCCTCAAGCTCGTGCAGAAGCACGAAGGCGACAAGATGGTCAGCCCCGAGGAGCTCATCGAGCGGGCGAAGGACGCCCCGCCGCGTGAGCCTCGCGAGGATCGCGGCCCGCGCCGCGACGGTGCCCGCGGCGGTAGCCGCGGTGGCCCCCGTCGTGAGCGCGAAGGGTCGCGTAGCGAATAGGACAGTCGAGCAGAGGGCGGCGCAAGCCGCCCTCTCTCGTCGAACTCGTGTCTGACACCATCGGTGTCAGACACGATGGCTCTACGCGCCCCCAAGTCACTCACCGACGGCGTGGTCGTCCTCCGCGAACTGCGTGAAGACGATCGCGCCGTTGTTCTTTCCACCATGAGCGACGAGCTCGTGCACACGTGGCTGAACATGCCGGCCAAGCCGCGCAGCGCCGACTTCGACGCGCTCCTGCGCGTCGCCCGTGAGGGCCGCGCGACGAGCGAGCGGATCGACTTCGCTGTCACCGAGTCGGGGCTCGACGTTGCGCTGGGCGCCGTGATCGCCTCGCGCCGCGCCCGTGACAACTACGAAGTCGCCTATCTCGCCGGCGCCGCAGGACGGGGGAGAGGACTGATGACGCGCGCCGTTCGCCTGCTCTGCGACTGGCTCTTCCGGGAAGGCATCGGCCGGCTCGAGCTCCGCACGCACCCGGACAACGAGCCGTCGCAACGGCTCGCAGAGCGGGCCGGCTTCCGGCGCGAGGGGCTCGAACGCAGATCGATCTGGCTGCACGGGCGGCGGCAGGACGCGATCGTCTGGTCGCTGCTTCCGGACGACCCGCGATGACCCTGCACTCCCTGCGCAACCGCACGCTGGGAGTGATCCCGATCAGGCTCGCGCTCGGCGTGGTGTTGCTTTTTGCTGCGCGGGTCGCCGGCGCTCCGAGCTCCTCGGCGCTGCTCGCCTTCGTCTCCGGCGTGATCGGCATCACGTTCCTGCTCTTCAACGACCCCCGAGCGCGCTTTCAGCCGGCCCGCGCCGAGCCGGTGGAGCTGCCAACGGACGCTCGCATCGCTCCGCTCTGGCGCCAGGCGCTGGCCGCGACGCTCCCGAGTACCGTCGGCCTCGTCGTGCTCGCGCTGATCACGCTCGTCCCGCAGCCCACCTTGTCGGCGCTCCTGGCCGGCGTCTGCGCCGGGCTCGGCGTGGCTGCGGCGCTCTCGCTGCCGCGCATCGATCCGGCGCTCTACGTCGACCCGCGGAGCCAGATCGTCTACCGCAGCTGACCACGACGGCAGGCGGCGGGTCGGAGCGGGCACTACGCTACGGCCGTGCAGAACTGGACGCTGACCGAGCTCGATTCCGGCGAGCGGGTGATCACGGAGCGGCTCGATCATGTTCGGTCGGCGGCCGTGGGCTACTGGATCGGCGCCGGGTCACGCGACGAGGAGCCGACGGAGGCGGGCGTATCGCACTTCATCGAGCATCTGCTCTTCAAGGGGACCGGCCGCTACAGCGCACTCGAGATCGCGGAGATCTTCGACGGTCTCGGCGGTGAGCTGAACGCAGCCACCTCACGCGAGCACACGCTCGTCTACGCCCGCATTCCCGACCACCATCTCGTGACGGCGGTCGACGTGATGAGTGACATGGTCTTCGCGCCGGCGTTCGCCGAGCTCGAGACGGAGCGCGAGGTCGTGCTCGAGGAGATCGCGATGTACGAAGACGCGCCCCAGGAGCTCGTCCACGACCTGATCGCCGACGCCGTCTTCGGCGACCACCCGCTCGGGCGACCGGTGATCGGAACAGCCGAGGTGATCTCGTCGATCCCGCACGAGGCGATCTCGCGCTACCACGACGAGATGTACATCCCGTCCAACATCGTGGTCGCCGCCGCCGGGAACATCGAGCACGACCAGATCGTCGAGCTCGTGCAGCAGGGCCTCGAGCGGCGCAAGAGCAGTGTCACGTCGCGGACGAATCTGCGGCCGCCGCTCGTGCAGGCGCCGCCGCCACAGCTGCGCTTCCAGCGCAAGGACACCGAGCAGTACCACGTCTGCCTCGCGGCGCCGGGCATCTCGAGATCCGACCGGCGCCGCTTCGCCGCATCCCTGCTCGACGCGATCCTCGGCGGCTCGGCGTCCTCTCGGCTCTTCCAGGAGATTCGCGAGAAGCGCGGGATGGCCTATGCGGTGTACTCGTTCATCTCGCAGTACACCGACACGGGCCAGATCGGCGTCTACCTCGGCACGCGCGAGGACAACCTCGGCGACGCGCTCGCGATCACGGCAGAGCAGATCGGCGACATCGCCGCCGGCAACCTCTCCGCGCGCGAGCTGGAACGCGCGAAGGAGAACCTGAAGGGACGGATCCTGCTGTCGATGGAATCCACTTCGACGCGGATGAACCGGCTGGGCAAGTCGCTGATCACGGACTCCGAGCTCCTCTCCCTCGACCGAATCGTCGCGGAGATCGACGCCGTCGAGGCGACGTCGGTCTGCGAGCTTGCTGCGGCGCTGCTCGCGTCCGAGCGACTCTCGGCGGCGTGCATCGGCCCGGACGAGGAACGGTTCCTCGCGGCGCTCGAGCGAATCACGCCCGACCTCGCGCGCGCGGCGTGAACGTCCTCCTCAACGGGCGCGCTGGGAGAGTCGGCTCCGCGCTCGGCCCCGGTCTCGAGGCGGCCGGCCACACACTTGTCAGCGAGCTGGGCGACGCGGAGGCGATGGTCGACTTCACGCGTCCCGACGTGGTGGCGGCGAACGTACGGGCCGCGGTCGCCGCCGGCGTGCCGAGCGTGGTCGGGACGACCGGCTGGGAGACGAGCGAGTTCTCGGACGCGGCGGTCACCGTGTTCTACGCCCCCAACTTCGCGATCGGAGCGGTGCTGATGATGCGCTTCGCCGAGGAGGCGGCCCGCCACCTGGAGCGCGCCGAGATCATCGAGCTGCACCATCCGGCGAAGCTCGATGCTCCGTCCGGCACGGCGAAGCTGACGGCGGAGCGGCTGGGCGGAGACGTGCCGATCCACTCGGTGCGGCTGCCCGGCCTGAACGCGCATCAGGAGGTGCTCCTGGGCGCGGCGGGTCAGGTGCTGACGATCCGCCACGACGTGACGTCTCGCGAGGCCTACACGCCGGGCGTCCTGCTCGCGCTGGAGAAGCTGTCGACGCTGCCGCCCGGCTTGACGGTCGGCCTTGACGCTCTTCTCTGAGACGCTCCGGGTCGCGGGCGTCGAGCTGACCCTGCTCCGGCCCGAGTCGCCGGAGGCCCTGATCGATGAGGACGAGTTCGCGCACGACGAGTTCCTTCCGTACTGGGCCGAGCTGTGGCCGGCCGCGACCGCGCTGGCCGAGGCGTTGCCGGACGTCGACGGGCTGCGCGTCGTCGAGCTCGGCTGTGGGCTCGGCGTGCCGTCGCTCCTCGCGGCCGCGCGTGGCGCGCGGGTGACCGCAACCGACTGGTCGGAGGACGCGATCGAGCTACTGCGCGAGAATGCCCAGGGGAACGGCCTCAGCCTCGTCGCCGAGGTTCGCGACTGGCGCAGTCCATGGCCCGACCGCTTCGACCTCGCGCTGGCGGCCGACGTGCTCTACGAGCAGCGCAACGTCGAGCCGGTGCTCGACCGGCTGCGCGAGCTCGCCCCGCAGGCCCTCATCGCGCTGGCCGGCCGGCCGTACGAGGCCGAGTTTCTGCGCGCTGCGGAAAGCGTCGAGCAGGTAGCGGAGCGGGTCGTGCTGCTCAGGCGAGCGAGCTGAGCACGTCGGCCAGCTCGTCGGGCTGGGTGAGGAACGGCGAATGGCCCGCATCGAGCTCGATCACCCGCGCGCCGTGTGCGTGGGCTGTCCGAATCTGCCAGTCGGCGTCGACCACTGTGTCGTGAAGTGTCGCCACCACGATGTCGCCGCGCCCGAACGGGCTCAGCACCGGGTCGACCGGCGCCTGACGGCGCAGCCGGGCGAAGGCCCAGTCGGAGTCGGCGCGCGAGCAATCTGGGTACATCCCCGCGGCCGCCGTGTCGGCATCCGGCCAGTACGACCGGCCGAGCTCGTCGCGCACGAACCCGCCGAAGCCGTCCGCGAACGAATTTGCGACGTCCTCGACCGGCAGACGCGCGCCGAGATAGACGCGTGTACGTGCGTCGATCTGCGGGATCGTGAACCCGGCGAGCGAATGGCCGACGACGATCGCATCCGGCTGTGGGCCGACCACCCGCGCATAGTCGACGGAGGTCAGGCCGACCTCTTCGCACGGAAGATCCGGAGCCGTGACCTCGTGCCCGCGCTCCTCCAGCGCGTCGGCCAGCCGGCGGAAGCACCAGCCTCCGTGCCAGGCTCCGTGCACGAGCACGAACCGTGCCATGGCGGGAGTATCCTCCATCGGATGCTGGGGCACATCCTCACGGCGATGGTGACGCCGTTTCGCGAGGACGAGTCGATCGACTTCGACGCGTTTCAACGCCTGGCCCGGTATCTCGTCGAGAACGGATCGGACGGGATCGTCGTCGCCGGGACGACCGGCGAGAGCCCGAACCTCACCGACGAGGAGCGCCTCGATCTCTTCCGCGCCGCGATCGAGGCGGTGGGCGGCCAGGCGACAGTGGTCGCAGGCACGGGCACGTACTCGACCCGTCACTCGATGCATCTTTCGGAGCGCGCGCACGAGCTCGGCGCGGACGCGCTGCTCGTCGTGACGCCGTACTACAACAAGCCGCCGCAGCGCGGGATCGTCGCCCACTTCGAAGCGATCTCCCGGACGAGTGACAAGCCGATCGTGGTCTACAACATCCCGAGCCGAGTCGTCGTCAACATCGAGCCGGAGACGATCTCGCGGCTCGCCGAGATCGACACGGTTCGCGCGGTGAAGCAGGCATACGACGATCTCGCGCAGGCGAAGCACATCGTCGACACCGGTCTCGACCTCTATGCAGGCGACGACGCCCTCGTACAGCCGTTCGCGGAGCTCGGCGGGATCGGCGGGATCTGCGTCCACACGCACGTCGTCGGGCCACAGGTCGCGGAGCAGGTACGGGCGACCCTGGCGGGCGACGTCGAGCGGGGCCGCGAGCTCGACCGGGAGCTCGCTCCTGCGTACGACCTCCTCGGTGTTCAGACGAATCCGCTCCCGATCAAGGCCGCGCTGAACCTGCTCGGCCACGGAGTGGGAGGGCACCGATTGCCACTCCCAGCCCCAACCGAGGACGAGGTCGCGGCGGTGCGCGCGTGCCTCGAACGGCTGGGCCTGCTGGTTGCTGCCTAGACTGCCCTGCGAATGGCCAACGACGTCTTACGCGTGATCCCGCTCGGCGGGCTCGGCGAGGTGGGGAAGAACATGACCGTCTACGAGCTCGGCGACGAGATCATCGTCGTCGACGCCGGGATGGCGTTCCCGCGCGACGAGCACCTCGGGGTCGACGTGATCCTGCCCGACTTCGGCTACCTGCGCGACAAGCGCGTCCGTGCAGTTGTCCTGACGCACGCGCACGAGGATCACGTGGGCGCGCTCCCGTTTCTGATGCGCGAGATCCGCGTTGAGGAGATCTGGGCGACCCGGCTGACGCTCGGGCTCGTGAAGTCGAAGCTCGACGAGCACGGCCTGCTGCGCGCCGCCGAACTGCGGGAGGCGGAGCCGGAGAAGGGCCCGATCGAGATCGGGCCGTTCAAGCTGGAGTTCATCCGCATGGCCCACTCGATCCCGGACGCCGTCGGCATCGCGATCGAGACCGGCGCCGGGCTCGTGTTCCACAGCGGCGACTGGAAGCTCGACCACACGCCGGTGGACGGCCTGCGCACGGATGTCGGCCGGCTGGCGGCGCTCGGCAACCGTGGCGTCGACCTGCTCCTCGGGGACTCGACGAACGCCGAGCGCGCGGGGTTCACGCGCTCCGAGCGCGTCGTGGGCGAAGCGTTTCGACAGATCATCCCGGTCCGTCGCGGGCGGATCCTCGTCTCGAGCTTCGCGTCGAACATCCACCGGATGCAACAGGCGATCGACGTCGGCGTCGACTCGGGCCGGAAGGTCGTCGTGGTCGGGCGCTCGATGCGGCGCAACATGAACGTCGCGCGAAACCTGGGCTACGTCGAGGTGCCCGAAGACGTGCTGGTCAAGCCGGCCGACCTCGACGGAGTGCCGCCGGGCGAGCAGCTGATCATCTGCACCGGGTCGCAGGGCGAGCCGCTCTCCGCTCTGACGCGCATCGCCTACAACGATCACCCGGCCGTGAAGGTCGAGCGCGGCGACACGGTCATCATCTCCGCACGTCCGGTGCCCGGCAACGAACTGCGCGTGCACGACGCGATCAACCGCCTGACGAAGAACGGTGCCGAGGTCCTGCACGAGGAGAACGCGGACGTGCACGTCTCGGGCCACGCGCGCGCCGAGGAGCTGCGCACGCTGCTGAGCCTCTTGCGTCCCAAGGCGGTGATGCCGATCCACGGCGAGTATCGAATGCAAGCCGCACACGCCCGGCTCGCACAGGACGCGGGCGTGCCGGCGAGCTCGATCGTGATCGCGGAGAACGGCGATGTCGTCGAGCTTTCGCGCAGCGGCGTCCGGATCGCCGATCGCATCGAGTCCGGCGTCACCTACGTGGACGGCCTTGGTGTCGGGGACATCTCGGATGTCGCACTGCGCGACCGCCGGCACATGTCGGAGGACGGGGTGCTGATCGTCGTCACGACGCTCTCCGACGGCGGCGCTGCGGCACCCGAGTTGATCACCCGCGGCTTCGCCGAGAGCGACGAGTTGTTGTCCGAGATGCGCCAGGAGGCGCACGAGATCGTGCGCGAGCTGCTCGAAGACGACATCCGCGAGGTGAAGCTGCTGCAGGAGCACATCCACGACGGGCTCGGGCAGCTGGTCTACGACCGCACCCATCGGCGGCCGATGATCCTGCCGGTGGTGATCGAGGTATGACGACTCCTCTGGGAACGCGCCCCGAGTGGGCGGCGGTGATCGCGGAGCATGCGGTCGACGACGAGACGGCGCGCAAGCTGATCGGCCAGCTCGTCTCGGTCGAGGTGTCGTCGCTGGCGTTCTGTCGGCTCCTGGAGCGCTGGCGGAGCGGCGATGCCGACCCGAGCACACCCGGCCGCCGCCAGGCAGCGCTGCGCCGGGCAGCCGACCGGGTCGAGACCGCGCTCGCCGGGCTGGAGCGTCCGCTCGGGCGCTACCTGCTCGAGCTGGAGGCCGACCACGCGGAGGGGCGGTCCTGGTTCGGCGAGCCGGGCCCGGCCGAGCTCGTGGATTGGGAGCCGGTGCTCGAACGCGCCGGCGTGCGGGTCGCGCCCCATCGGGTGGCGGCGGCCTACCTGGAACTGGCCGTGCTCGTGCGGGCGCTCGAGGGCCTCTCTGCTCAGGCGCGCTGGCAGTCGTCGATCGACAAGAGCTCGCTCTGGGCGGGCCTCTTCGACCTGCGCGAGAACCTCCTCGGCCGGGCGCACGACGATCTCAGGGCAATCGCGGCCTGAGCTTTCAGGCTCGGCACGTGACTGTTGACCTCACGGTCGTCGGGTCGATCAACCTCGATCTCGTCGCTCGAGTCGAGCGCCTGCCACGGCCCGGAGAGACGATCTCCGGCGCCACGTTCGAGCGGTTCCCCGGTGGCAAGGGCGCGAACCAGGCCGTGGCCGCTGCACGGCTCGGTGCTCGGGTTCGGCTGATCGGCGCCGTCGGCGCCGATCAGCCCGCGGATGAGGCGCTGGCGGGACTGCTGAGCGCCGACGTCGAGCTCGAGCTCGACCACGCCGGAACGACCGGGATCGCCCTCATCATCGTCGCCGCCGACGGAGAGAACCAGATCGTCGTCGTCCCTGGGGCCAACGCCACCGTGCGCCCTGTTTCACCCGGCGGCGCAGTGCTCTGCCAGCTCGAGGTGCCGAACGACGTCGTGCTGGCCGCCGCACGCGGCGCGAGCTTCTTCGCCTTGAACGCCGCACCGGCGCGACCGATCGACGTGCTGCCGGACCTGTTGATCGTGAACCAGCTCGAGCAGGAGGTCGTCTCGCGCGGGAAGCTCGTCGCGGTGACCTACGGAGCGGAAGGAGCGGCGCTGTTCGAAGACGGCCTCGAGGTTGCCCGCGCGACTCCGCCGGACATCGTTGCCGTCGACGGAACGGCCGCCGGCGACGCGTTCGCAGCGTGCCTCGTCGTCTCCCTGCTCGAGGGACGTCCGCGCGATGAGGCGCTGCGTCGCGCCTGCGCTGCAGGTGCGCTCGCCGCGTCACGACTCGGCGCGCAGCCTTCCCTGCCCACTGCTGTCGAACTAGAGGCGATACGCCCTCGGGGACGGGGATGCAGCGCGCGCGGCGAAGCAACTCGGGGACGCGCTTGCGCTCTGGCGCGGACCGCCTCTCGCCGACCTCGCCGAGCTCGACTTCGCACAGCCGGAGATCAGGCGGCTCGAGGAGCTGCGTCTTAGCGCCGTCATGGACCGCATCGACGCAGAGCTTGCGCTCGGCAACGCGCACGACCTCGTCGCCGAGTTGAACACGCTGGTCGATGCGAACCCCTACCAGGAGCGACTGCTCGGCCAGCTCATGCTCGCGCTCTACCGAACCGGGCGCCAGGCCGATTCACTGCAGGCGTTTCGGGACGGACGCGAACGACTCAGCGACGAGTTGGGCCTCGAACCGACTCGGTCGCTCCAGCAGCTCGAGCGCGCGATCCTGATCCACGATGAGTCGCTCGACGCGTTTCCGAGGCCGCACACCGACGGCAGCGAGATCGCAATCTGTCCGTTCAAGGGCCTCGCGTCGTTCGGCATCGCGGACGCCAAATTCTTCTGCGGCAGGGAGCGACTCGTCGACGACCTCGTCGCCCGCCTGGCCGAGGGCACGCTTGTCGGCGTCATCGGCCCTTCGGGGATCGGCAAGTCATCTCCGCTTCGCGCAGGCCTCCTGCGGGCGCTCGCGTCGGGCGCGCTGCCCGGGAGCGAGCATTGGCCGATCGTGGTCGTGCGGCCGGGTGCGCACCCGGCCGCAGAGCTCGAGGCCGCTCGCAGTGACCTGCCGCGCTCTCCGGACGACCGCTATGTCGTCGCCGTCGATCAGTTCGAAGAGCTGTTCACCGTCTGCAGCGACGAAGAGGAGCGCTCGCAGTTCGTCGACGCTCTCATGGCGATCGCGGACGATCCGCGCCGTCACGGGGTCGTCGCGATTGCACTGCGGGCCGACTTCTACGGTCGGTGCGCAACCTACCCCGCCTTCGCCCGTCTCCTTTCCGGCAGCCACGTTCTCGTCGGCCCCATGCAGTCCGAGGAGCTGGAACGGGCAGTCGTCGTTCCCGCCGAGCGTGCCGGGCTGGAGGTCGAGCCGAACCTCGTCTCGGCTCTCGTCGGCGACGTCGCCGGCGAGCCCGGCGGCCTGCCGCTCCTCTCGACCACCTTGCTCGAGCTCTGGCGCCGTCGCGACGGATCCACATTGCGGCTCACCGACTACCAGGCGGCCGGTGGCGTGCGCGGTGCGGTCGGGCGCCTGGCCGAGGCGACCTACGCCGGCCTGAGCGACGACGGCAAGGCGATCGCGCGAGCCCTGATGCTGCGCCTGGCGGCCGGCGATGTAGACAACGCCGTTCGGCGTCGGTTGCCGGCCGCCGAACTGACGCGGGGCAGAGCAGACGTCCAGGAGGTGCTCGATGCCCTTGTCGAGGCCCGTCTGCTGACGGCCGACGACGGCTCCGTCGAGGTCGCCCACGAGGCGCTCCTGCGGGAGTGGCCCCGCATGCGCAGCTGGCTCGAGGAAGAGCGCGAGTCTCGGCGACTCGAGGCGCACCTCCGCGCAACCGGCGTCGCGCATCTTCCGGCACCGGACAGCGGCGCGAAGCAGTCCGCCTTCGACGTCTCCACGGGCGGCGACATCGGCGCGCTCGCTTGGTCGCGAACGGGCGGTCTGGTCGTGAGCGGCAACGAGGGACACGTCCAGTTGTGGGACGTTTCGGGTCGACCGCACCTCACCCATGTCCTGCACGGCATGGGCTCGATCAACAAGTACCGCGAAGCTGTCACAGCCCTCGCGTACTCACCCGACGGCTCGCTCGTCGCAGCCGGCGACGTCAACCACACCGCCGGCCCGGTGCCGTGGCGTTACGGCACCGTCGCCGTGTGGACGTCGTCACCGGGCGGCTGCTCTGGAAAGTGCGCAACAAGGACTGGTGGGTGAATCACATCGCGTTCTCGCCGGACGGCTCGATGCTGGCCGCAGCTCAGGAGACCAACCGGGTGACGCTCTATGACCCTCAAACAGGCGCGGGTGCTCCGAACCGTGGAACCGGAGGGATTGACCGGGTACGTCTCCGCTGCCTTCAGCCCAAGTGGCGTGCTCGCGACGGGCGGCTGGTCCTGCATCGTCCAGCTCTGGAATCCCTCCTCCGGGCGCGAAGTGGGCAAGCCGACGCCGGTCGCTCCCGCTCCTGTCGTCAGCATCACGTTCAACCCGAGCGGCTCGACGTTCGCGACGACCGGAGGCTCGGACGGCCTTGCGAGGCTCTGGACGACTGCAACGCTGCAACCGGTCGGGAGCGCGCTGGTGGGAGCGAGAGGAACCTGGAGCCACGCGGCCTACACCCCCGACGGAGACCGTCTGGTCGTCGTCTACGACGACGGGACGGGGAATGTCTGGCCGACCTCTGTAGGCGCCTGGGAACGGCGCGCGTGCGCCGTCGCCGGCCGGAATCTAACGCGCACGGAATGGCATCAGTACGTCGGCGGCTCTGCCTACCCGGTGACCTGCCCCGGTCAGCCTCGACGTCAGCGGCACATAAGAGCCCCGTCAGCGACACGAACGACCGTCCTACTCGCGGCATGACGCCGCTTCCGATCGTCCTCGACTGCGACCCCGGGCACGATGATGCAATCGCGATCCTGCTCGCTCTCGCCTCGCCGGAGCTCGAGCTCGTCGGGGTGACAACCGTCTCCGGCAATCAGACGCTGGACAAGACGACAGCGAACGCCCTGCGCGTCCTCGAGCTCGCGGGTCGCGGCGACATCCCGGTCTATGCGGGCGCCGATGCACCGTTCGTCCGCGGCCGGGACGTGGCGGCGCACGTGCACGGCGAGTCCGGGCTCGACGGCCCTGAGCTCCCGCCCGCCGGCAGGGCAGCGCAGTCGCAACACGCCGTCGAGTACCTCGCCGAACAGTTTCGTGCCGCGCCGAAGGCGACGCTGGTCGCAACCGGCCCACTGACGAACGTCGGTCTCGCGTTCGCCACCCACGCCGATGCGCGACCGGACCGGATCGTGCTGATGGGCGGGGCGGTCGGCGAAGGCAACCGCACGCCGGCCGCCGAGTTCAACATCTGGGCCGACCCGGAAGCGGCGCAGCGCGTCTTCGCGGAGGGGCTCGACACGACGATGGTCGGCCTCGACGTGACCCATCGCGCGCTGATCACCGACGCGCACACGGAGCGCATGCGCTCGGCGGGCCGGGTGGGGAAGGTCGTCGCGGAGCTGATGGACTTCTATGCGCGCTTCCACAAGGCCCGGTATCCGGATCTCGACGGCTCGCCGATGCACGATCCCGTCTGCATCGCCCACCTGATCGACCCGACGCTCATGGACGTCCGCGACGCCTTCATCGAGGTCGATTGCACGACCGGGCCGAGCTGGGGACGAACGAACGTCGACTGGCGGAACCGCGAGCATTTCGACGCGCCGAACGCCAAGGTCGGCCTCGACATCGACGGCGAGCGCTTCGCCGAGCTGGTGGTCGAGCGCATCAGCAGCTTGTGACCGGCGTAGGCTCGACGGAGCCGGCCGGGAATTGATCGTCTTCGCGGCGATCGCGCCGCACGGGGGGCTGGTGTTCGATCAGCCGGAAGGGCCGACGCGGCGGGGAATGGAGGAGCTCGGCCACCGCTTCGCCGCGGAGCGGCCGGAGGCGGTGATCGTGATCACGCCGCACGGCGTGCACGTGGACGGGCACTTCGCCGTTGTTCGCTCCGGGCTGCTGCGGGGCGACGCCTCGCAGTGGACGGACGCCGACACGCGCTACGAAGGGCCTGGCGACCCCGAGCTCGCCGATGCCTGCGTGCAGGCGCTGCAAGCTGCCGGCCTGCCGACCCTCGGGATCACGTTCGGAGCGACCGCGGCTGGGTCGTCGACGATGCCGCTCGACTGGGGCGCCCTGATCCCGCTCTGGTTCATGCGCGCCCCTGCGGTCGTCGTCAGCCCGTGCCGAGCCCTCTCGAACGATCAGCACGTGCAGGCGGGGGAGGCACTCGCCGCCGCGACCGGGCGGCGGCGGGTCGCGTTGATCGCCAGTGCCGACCACGGCCACGGCCACACCGTCGACGGCCCGTACGGGTTTGCGGCCGAGTCCGGCGAATATGACGCGGAGATCCAGGCGATCGTCCGTGACAACCGGCTCGGGGCGCTCCGAGGCTGGGACCCGGGCGTCGCCGTCGCCGCGAAGGCGGACAGCTTCTGGCAGCTGCTCATGCTCCACGGTGCGCTCGGCGACGGCTTCGACGCCGAGTTGCTCTCCTACGAGGCACCCACGTACTTCGGGATGCTCACCGCCGCCTACACGCCGAGGCCCAGCCGGGAGGACTGACCAGCCGCAGCGCGAAGTGCGCCGTCATGGCTCGCAGCAAGCGGCCCCACAAGGCCTCCCCGAAGACGCCCAGCCGCGTCAAGAAGCGGACGGTGCGCAAGCGCCGCAGCAAGGGCCTGCGGCTTCCGCACCCCCACCAGCATCCCGAGCTGATCGGCCTCTGCCTCGGAGCGCTCGGCATCTTCCTCGCGGCCATCCTCTGGTTCGGCTTCAGCGGCGGTCCGGTCGGGGGACTGGTGAAGAACGCGATCGGCGCCGCCGCCTACCTGGCACCGGTCATCCTCGTCCCGCTCGGAGGGTTGATGGTCGCGCGGAGCGCGCTGGTCGACGTCCGCCCGTTCCAGCTCGGGCTCGCCGTCGCGCTGACCGGGCTGATGCTGACGCTCGGCACCGCGCACGGAGGCCTCGTCGGTGACGGGCTCGAGTCGCTCGTGTCGCTCGGGCTCGGCACGACCGGCGCCACCATCCTCGGCGTTCTCCTGACGATCGCTGGGATGCTCTTCCTGACGGGCGCGAGCCTGGGCGCGATCCTCCGTCGCACCGGCCACGAATTGCACCGCGCACACACCCATGTCCGTCGTGAGCGCGCACCGCGCGAACCGAGCCTGCCGGAACTGACACCCGAGCATGCACTGGAGCCGCCGGTCGACGTGAGGAAGGATTATCCCGATCTCGTCTCCGACTCCGTCTCCGGGCCGCCGCCCGCACTCTTCGTGCAGGAGGAAGAGGAGCCGCATGCGTTCTCGGAGGAGCACACGCAGGAGACGCTGTTCGAGCGGGCTGTGCCGGTCGCGGACTACAAGCTGCCTGATCGTGCGCTCCTGAAGCAGTCGAAGGCCGGCAGCGGCCCGACGGGTGAGGCGAACGCGCGGGTCGCCGAAGCGCTCGTCACCTGCCTTGCGCACTTCGGTGTCGACGCGACCGTGATCGGGCAGATCTCCGGCCCTCGCGTGACGCGGTACGAGCTGCAGCTTGCGCCGGGGACGAAGGTCGGCAAGGTCGCGAACCTGAAGGACGACCTCAGCTACGCACTCGCAACGACGGAGATCCGCATCCTCGCGCCGATCCCCGGCAAGCAGGCCGTGGGCGTCGAGGTGCCGAACCTGAGCCCGAACCTCGTCACGCTCGGCGACATCTACGACGACCTGCCCGCCACCGCGAGCCCGCTCAGCGTCTGGCTCGGCAAGGACATCTCCGGCGCCGCCGTCTGGGCCGACCTCGCCCGCATGCCGCACATCCTGATCGCCGGCACGACCGGCTCGGGCAAGTCGGGCTGCATCAACGCGATCCTCACCTCGATCCTGCTGCGTGCGACGCCGGACGAGGCGCGGCTGATCCTGATCGACCCGAAGAAGATCGAGCTGAACTACTACGAGTCGATCCCGCATCTTCTGACGCCCGTCGTCTCGAGCCCGAAGGAAGCGAGCGCGGTGCTGCTCAACGTCGTCAGCGAGATGGAGCGGCGCTACGAGCGGCTCAGCCAGGTGCGCGCCCGGAACCTCGCCGAGGCGAACCGCTCGTTCCGCAAGCGCGGCGAGGAGGAGCTCCCGTATCTGCTGGTCGTGATCGACGAGCTCGCCGACCTGATGATGGTGAGCCCGCAGGAGGTCGAAGACTCGATCATCAGGCTTGCGCAGAAATCGCGGGCCGTCGGGATCCACCTCGTGCTCGCCACCCAGCGGCCGTCGGTGGACGTGATCACCGGGATGATCAAGGCGAACGTCCCGTCGCGGATTGCGTTCGCCGTGTCCTCACAGACCGACTCGCGCGTCATCCTCGACCAGAACGGGGCGGAGAGCCTGCTCGGCCAGGGCGACATGCTGTTCAAGCCACTCGGCACGTCCCGTCTCCAGCGCGTCCAGGGGGCGTTCGTGACCGAGGACGAGATCGCCCTGATCGTCGAGCAGACGAGGACACAGCGGGAGCAACACGTCGACGAGAGCTTCCTCGAGCTGCCGCAGGTCTTCGCGGACGGCTCGGAGGGCGACGACGGCGAGTTCGACCCGGACGAGGATCCGCTCCTCGACAAGGCGATCGAGGTCGTCGTGACCGCCCAGACCGCCTCCGTAAGCCTGCTGCAGCGCCGTTTGCGCGTCGGGTACACGAGAGCGGGACGGCTGATCGACATGTTGGAACGCCGGGGGATCATCTCTCCGTACGAAGGCTCGAAGCCGCGCCGGGTGCTCCTCACCGAGCACGATCTCGAGCGCGTCGCTGCGGACTAGCAGTTCGACCTGCGGACGGGCTACGCTACGCCCGCAATTCCCCCCGGTCAGCCCAAAATTAGAGGAGGGTACGTGAAGTTTTCCCGCGGGATTATTCTGGCGTGCGTCGTCGCACTCGCCGCAGTGGTCGTCACGGCCACGGCGTTCGGCAGTGCGAAGGCGCCGGCCACCCACAAAGCATCATTCACGGCGGCGCTCGTGAGTGACATCGGCAAGTTCACCGACAAGGGCTTCAACCAGAACCAGCTCAAGGGCCTTGACACGGCGAAGTCGAAGCTCGGCGTCAGCACGCTGGCTCTGCAGTCGAACTCGACGAGCGACTACGCGCCGAACTTCAACACGGCGATCCGCAAGGGCGCGAAGCTCATCGTTGCGGCAGGCTTCCTGCTCGCCCCGACCGAAGCGACCTACGCGAAGAAGTTCCCGAACGTGAAGTTCGCGATCACCGACTACACGGTGCACACCGCGCCGTTCGCAACGAAGACGGGCAAGGTCCTGCCGGCGTTCAAGAACGTCGAGGGCCTGACCTACAACGCGAACGAGTCGGGCTGCCTCGTCGGCGTGCTCGCGGCCAAGATGGCCAAGAAGATGGGCGGCAACACGGTCGGCGCGGTCGGCGGTCTGAAGATCCCGCCGGTCGACATCTGGATCGCCGGCTACAAGTACTGCGTCGACAAGGTCGCGCCGGGCATGAAGGTGCTCGTGCAGTACTCGAACGACTTCGTCGCGACGGACAAGTGCCAGACGGTCGCCCAGAACGAGATCGCACAGGGCGCAAAGGTGCTGTTCCAGGTCGCAGGCGGCTGCGGTCTCGGCACGCTGAAGGCGGCTGCCGACGCGAAGCTCTGGGGCATCGGCGTCGACGTCGACCAGTTCGACGTCGCACCGCGCGTCCTCGTGAGCGGTGTCAAGCGCGTCGACACCGGCGTCTACGACGCGATCCAGCAGGCGCAGGCCGGCAAGTTCAAGGGCGGCACCGACCTGGTGTTCAACCTGAAGAACGGCGGCATGGGCATCGGGCGGATCAGCCCCTCGGTTCCGGGGGCGTGGGTCAAGCTGGTGGCCTCGTACAAGGCGAGGATCATCAACGGCACGCTGCACGTGCCGACCGGCCTCTAGAACGTCAGAAGGCATCTGCAAGGTGAAGGGGCGGGCCATGTGCCCGCCCCTTTGTCTTCCGTTTAGGATGCTCCGCGATGGCCGAGGAGCTCGTACTCGAGATGCGCGGGATCCGGAAAGAGTTCCCGGGGACCGTCGCCAACGATGACGTCGATCTCGACATCCGCCGTGGCGAGGTGCACGCGTTGCTCGGTGAGAACGGCGCCGGAAAGTCGACGCTGATGAACATCCTCTACGGGCTCTACCGGCCCGACGCGGGCGAGTTGCTGCTGAACGGCAAGCGCGTCGAGTTCTCCTCCGCGCGAGACGCGATCGGCGCGGGGATCGGGATGGTCCACCAGCACTTCATGCTGATCCCGGTGATGACCGTCGCCGAGAACATCGTGCTCGGCGTCGAACCGCGCCACAACCTGCTGCTCGACGAGCGCACCGCCGAACGGCGCGTGCGCGAACTGTCCGAGCGCTTCTCGCTGGCCGTCGATCCCGCAGCGCTCGTCAGCGACATCACCGTCGGCCAGGAGCAGCGCGTCGAGATCCTGAAGGCTCTCTACCGGGGCGCCGACATCCTCATCCTCGACGAGCCGACCGCCGTGCTCACCCCGCAGGAGGCGCACGAGCTGTTCGAGATCATCCGCAGCCTGCAGTCGGATGGAAAGTCGATCATCTTCATCAGTCACAAGCTGAACGAGGTGCTCGAGATCGCCGACCGGATCACCGTGCTCCGCCGCGGGAAGAAGATCGAGACGGTTCCGCGCGAAGGCGCGACGGAGGCGTCGCTCGCGCGCGCCATGGTCGGGCGCGAGGTTCTGCTCAGGGTCGAGAAGGCCGCCGCGCAGCCCGGAGACGTCCTGCTCTCGGTCAAGGATCTCCACGTCCGCGACGACCGCGGCATCGAGAAGGTGCGCGGGATCTCGTTCGATGTCCGGGCGGGCGAGATCGTCGGGCTGGCCGGCGTCGACGGCAACGGCCAGACGGAGCTGATCGATGCGATCACGGGCCTGACGAAATCCGACGCCGGCACGATCACGGTCGCGGGGCGCGAGCTGCGCGACGCGAGTGCCCGCGAGATGCTGGACGCCGGCGTTGGCCACATCCCCGAGGACCGGCAGCGGCGCGGCCTCGTGCTCGAGTTCTCGATCGCCGAGAACATCGCGCTGCACGACTACGCGAAGGCGCCATCTGCCAAGTGGGGCTGGCTGTTCCCGAACCGGCTCCTCACGCGCGCCGCCGTCCTGATCCGGGAGTTCGACGTGCGGGGCGGTGGGCCGCTCGCGCGCGCCGGCGGGCTCTCGGGCGGCAATCAGCAGAAGGTCGTCGCCGCCCGCGAGATCGCCCGCGATCCGAAGGTCCTGATCGCCGCCCAGCCGACGCGCGGTCTGGACGTCGGCGCGATCGAGTACCTCCACCGGCGTCTCGTCACCGAGCGCGACGAGGGACGTGCCGTCCTGCTGGTCTCGCTCGAGCTCGAGGAGATCTTCTCGCTCTCGGACCGGATCCTCGTGATCTATGAGGGCGAGATCGTCGGCGAGCACACGGGCGACGTCTCCGAGCAGGAGATCGGCCTCGAGATGCTCGGCGGGCGGGAGCGTCCGGCGGCGTGAGCACGGACCCGACCGCGCCTCCCGAGACGCCCACTGAGGCCGCCGAGACCGGGACGATCGCCGCGCGGTTCGCCCTCAAACAGCGCGCCGGCGGAGTGATCGTGCCCGTGCTGACGGGGGTGATCGCATTCCTGATCGGCGGGCTCGTCGTCCTCGCGACGGGCCATAACCCGCTGCTCGCCTACCGCGACATCTTCAACGGCGCCGGCCTCAACTGGATCTTCCACCCGACGACGGACATCGCGTCGACGTCGGCCTACAACCTCTCGCAGACCCTGCTGCAGACGACCACCCTCATTCTCACCGGGCTGGCCGTCGCCTTCGCCTTCCGCTGCGGCATGTTCAACATCGGCGGCCAGGGCCAGTACCTCGTCGGCCTTTATGTCGCCAACTGGCTCGGCTACTCCCTCGCCGGGATGCAGCCGCTCCCGCACATCCTGATCGCGGTCGCAGGAGCGACGCTCGCGGGCGCCGCCTGGGCCGGGATCGCGGGCTTCCTCAAGGCGACCGTCGGCGCGCATGAGGTGATCTCGACGATCATGCTCAACTGGATCGCGATCTGGGTCGGGATCTGGCTGTTCGGCGACGGCGGCCCGCTCCAGAACTCCGCCAACAGCTCCGTCCCGATTTCGAACGACGTCGCGGCGAGCGCTCAGCTCCCGGTCTTCTGGGGCGTGCAGGGCCTTCAGGGCCTCGACGTCGCGTTCTTCGTCGCGCTCGGCGCGCTCGTCGTCTTTGCCCTGCTCCTCAACCGGACGACGCTCGGGTACGAGGTGCGGGCGGTCGGGTTCAACCCGGAGGCGGCGGCCTACGGCGGGATCAGCGTGAAGAAGAACCTGATCCGCGCGATGGCGATCTCCGGCGCCTTCGCCGGCCTCGCCGGAGCGCTCGACATGCTCGGCTATCTCTACCACTTCGGCACATCCGACATCCCCGTCAGCTCGGTGGGCTTCCTGGGCATCGCGGTTGCGCTGCTGGGGCGGAACACCGCGGTCGGGGTCGGCTTCGGCGCGCTGCTCTTCGGCGCGCTCCTCTTCGGCACGACGCACGGCCTGTCGTCGAACGTCATCGACCCCTCGCTGGCCGGGAACCTCACGTACATGATCCAGGGCCTCGTGGTCCTGTTCGTCGGCGCCGACGTCCTGATCCTCTCCGTGTGGGGCGCTCGCCGGAAGTTCCGCCACAAGCCGACGTCGGGCACCGCAGGAGCTTCGGTGTGACCTGGGCCGGACAGAGCAACACTCGCAACCCGGCCTCCCGTTGGCTGAGCAGCCCCGCCGTCACCGGCTACACCGGCATCGCGCTCGGGGTGCTCGCTGCGTTCATCGGCATCCCGCCGATCCAGGCGCGAGGGGTCATCTGGTCGCTCCTGATCGGGATCTTCGCCGTCATGTTCGGCATCGCCACCTTCACGCGAGGCCGCATGCGGCTCGGGCTCGGAGCCGTCGCGGCCGGCGTGATCGGCCTTGGGCTCGGGATCCTGGCGACCCGCTCGAGCATCGGCAACCTCAACGTTGTCTTCAACGCCTCGTTGCTCGCGCAGACGTTCGCGTTCGCGACGCCGCTCGTCTTCGGCGCGATCGGCGGCATGTTCTCGGAGCGCAGCGGCGTCGTGAACATCGGCCTCGAGGGAATGATGCTGATGGGTGCGTTCTGGGGCGTCTGGGGGGCCGACGTGGGCGGCAGCTGGGCTGTCGGCATGCTCGTCGGGATGGCCGCCGGCGGCGCGCTGGCGCTCCTCTATGCGTACTTCGCGATCCACCTGCGGGCCGACCAGATCGTCGGTGGCACGGCGATCAACTTCCTCGCGCTCGGGATCACCGGGTACTTCTTCTTCCAGCTCTACCACGGGAACTACGTTTCACAGGGCGTCTCCACGATCCCGACCGTGCATCTGCCGTGGATCTCCGGCCTCAAGTTCCTCGGACCTGCGTTCGGCAATCTGAGCCTGATGATCTGGCTGAGCTTCCTGCTCGTGATCGTCTCGTACATCGTCGTCTTCAAGACTCCGATCGGCCTGCGGATCCGCGCCTGCGGCGAGCATCCGCGCGCGGCGGACACGGTCGGCATCAACGTCTACGCGGTGCGCTACGGCGCGGTCGTGCTCTCCGGCGTGCTCGCGGCTGCGGGCGGCGTCTATCTCTCCGACGGTTTCGGCGGCGGGACCTTCACCGACAACATGACGGAGGGCCGCGGTTTCATCGCGCTCGCTGCGATGATCTTCGGCAACTGGCGCCCGGCCGGCGCGTTCGCCGCGGCCCTGCTCTTCGGGTTCTCGAGTGCCGTCGCCTTGCGCCTCCAGGTGTATTCGCCCTCGGCGTCGACGCTCTTCAACGTCCTTCCGTACGTCTTGACGCTGATCGCGGTCGCGGGCGTGATCGGGCGCACGATCCCGCCGGCGGCGGATGGCAAGCCGTATCGCAAGCAGTAGCCTGCGCACGCTTGCCGTGACCGCGCTCGTGCTGGCCGCCTTTCTGGTGGTCGTCCTGCCCGCATCACCGAGAGCCGTCCAACCGCAGTTCCTCGCCTGTCTCGTGACCGGCAGCGGCGGGCCTGATGATCCGGCCTTCAACCGGCTCGCCGCTGCGGGACTGCACGACGCCGAAGGAAGCGGGGTGGTGAGCCGCGCCGTCCGTGGCGGCTCACAGGCCGACTACACGCGCGAGCTCACGGCGTGCGCGCGCGACGGCGCCGGGATCACGATCGGCGTCGGCTACGTGATGGCGACTGCCGTCGACCAGGTCGCGACCGCGTTTCCCCGGCAGGCATTCGCGATCGTCGACGTCGACGTCAAGACCCTCGCCCACCGGCCGGCAAACGTGGAAGGGCTGCTCTTCCGCGAGCAGGAGGCGGGCTACCTGGCCGGCTACGCGGCCGGGCTGTGGGCGGCCAGGCGCGGCGGCACCGCGGTCGGCTCGGTGGGCGGGCTCGACATCCCGCCGGTCGAACGCGCGCTGGCGGGCTTCCGGTTCGGGGCGAAACGGGCGCACCCCGGCCTGAGAGTCCTGAGCGGCTACTCCCGCGACTTCACGGTCCCGGCCGCCTGCGAGCACGAAGCGCTCGGCCAGATCGCGAAGGGGTCCGTCGTCGAGTTTCAGGCCGCCGGACCGTGCGGCGTCGGCGTGCTCGACGCCGCACGCGCAAAGGGCATCGTCGGGATCGGGCTCGGCGCCGACCAGGCATCGCTGGGTCGCGCACGTGTTGACGAGCGCACTCGAGCGTGCCGATGTCGCCGTGGCGGCTGCGGTGCGTGCCGCACGGGCCGGGCAGCTGGCCGGCGGCACCAATGTGTTCTTCGACGCCCGCAACGGCGGTATCACCCTCGGCCGGTGGAGCCCGCGGGTCGGTGCAGCGATCCGGCGGGCGGTCGCGGCCCAGTTCGTGCTCCTGAAGGCCGGCAAGATCCCCGGCATCCCGACGACGGTCCAGTAACGGCGCGCCCCGTCGCCCGCAGTACGGTATGGCGGATGCGGCTGGGAGCGGTGCTCGGGCTCGTCGTCGCGCTGCTCGGGGCGGGGTGCGGCGGTGGACGCAAAGCGAGCCCGCCCACCACGACGGCTGCCGCAGCAACGACCACGGCCGCCGCAAACGCCCTCCGCGTCGGACTCGTCGGCCCGCTCACGCTCGACGTGGCCGGAGTGGCGCCCGAGCACGGAACGCTCGCCCGGGTCGCGGACGCGCCGCTCGTCCTCGTCGCAGAGGGGGCCGCCGGCCTCGCGGCCGTCGCCAACGCTGCACGGGCTCATCCCGCGTCGCACTTTGCCCTCGTCGGCGTGAGCACGAAGCCGGACCGCGTCGCGAACCTCGTCGGGCTCGTTCTGCGCGACGAACAGGCGGCGCGGCTGGCCGGTATGGTCGCGGGCTACGCAGCCGCCGATGCAGGCGGCACGGCCCCGCGCGTCGCGTGGGTCGGCCCCGAGAAGCACCGTCTCGCGAACGCGTTCGCACAGGGCGTCCACCGCGCGCTGCCGAGCGCGACCGTGCTCGACGAATGGTCGCGTTCGATCCCCGCGCGCTGCAAGGAGGCCGCGTTGACGGGCATCGGTCGAGGGGCGATGGTCGTCGTCGCAGACCGCGGCCTCTGCGCCGAGGCGGCGATCTCAGGGGCGCGGCAGCAGAACGTGCCTGGGCTCGAGCTCGGCGACTTCGAGTTTCCCAACGTCGTTGCAAACCTGATCGCACGCGACGCCGTCGCGGGCGTCTACCACGGCGGCGAGGACGTCCTGTTCGGAGCGGGGAGCGGGGCGATCGGCGTCGGCACGCTCGACCCGCGAATCTCGGCCGCCACCGTGACGCGCGCCCGGGCGGCCGCGCAGGAGCTCGCGAGCTCCGCCCCGTGAGCGACTTCGAGTCGGACGAGCTCGACGAGGAGCCCGTCGCGGGCGTCTCGCCGACGCCCCAGCAACACTTCGGCTGGCGCTTCCGCAGCCTCGCGGACATCCTCTCACCGGTTCTCACGACCGTCTTCGCGTTCCTCATGGGCGGACTCGTCGTGGCGCTCGCCGGGAAGAGCCCTGTGCGGGTCTACCACGCGATCTTCACCGGCACCGGGCTCGGGTGGTTCTTCCAGGTCGGCAACTACTCCGCGCGAATCCCGTTCGCGACCGGCCACATGTGGTTCCCGTGGGACACGAGCTCCGTCGCAGCGACGAACCTGCAGCAGACGCTCCTCTTCACGACGCCGATCGTCCTGACGGCGCTCGCAGTCGCCTTCGCATTTCGCTGCGGCATGTTCAACATCGGCGGTCAGGGCCAGTACATCGTCGGCACGATCTTCGCGGTCTGGCTCGGGTCGTCGTTCGACTCGCTGAGCCCCTGGCTGCACGTGACCCTGTGCGTCGTCGCCGGGACACTCGCCGGTGCCGCGTGGGCCGGGATCGCCGGGATCTTGAAGGCGACGGTCGGAGCGCACGAGGTGATCTCCACGATCATGCTCAACTGGATCGCGATCTGGGTGGGCTCCTATCTGTTCGGCGAGGGTGGACCGCTCCAGGGCTCGCGGGCGTCGATCCCCATCTCGAACACGATCGTCGACGGAGCGAAGCTGCCGGTCTTCTGGGGGTTGAAGCTCCTCCAGGGGCTCTCGATCGGGATCTTCATCGCGATCGCGATGCTCGTCCTCTACTGGATCATCGTCAACCGGACGACGCTCGGCTTCGCCGTCCGTGCGGTCGGGTTCAACCCGGAGGCGGCCCGGTACGGCGGCATCTCGGTGGCCCGGAACTACTTCCTGGCGATGGCGATCGGCGGCGCCTTCGCCGGCCTCGCGGGGGCGATCGACGTCACCGGCTGGGAGTACCAGGTCGGGCCGGCCGACCTGCAAGCGAGTCAGATCGGCTTCATCGGGCTCGCGGCGGCGCTGCTCGGGCGGAACACGGCCGTCGGCGTCGGGTTCGCGTCGCTCCTTTTCGGAGCGTTGATCACCGGCACCTCGAGCCGCCAGCTCGACCCGACGATCTTCCGGCCCGACCTCGCCGAGAACCTGACGATCATCATCCAGGGCCTCGTCGTGCTCTTCGTCGGGCTCAACCTCGGCGCCCTCTGGACGTGGTTTCGCCGCCGGAGGCGCGCGTGAGCCGCTGGACCGGGCCGCAACGGGTGGGCCTTGCCGGCATCCTCCTCGGAGCGTTGGCGTTCTGGCTCGCGCTGCCGCCCCTGGCATCCCGTACAGCGGTGCTGCCGATCGCAATCGGCCTGCTGGCGATCGGGGCGGGCATCTGGGCGGCGTCGCGGGGAGCGATCCGCAACGGCGGAGCCGCCATCGCCGCGGGCGTCTTGGGGATCGTGTTCGGCGTCCTCGCCACTCGCTCGTCCTCCGCGCATCTGGACAGCGTGGTCGTCTGGGGGGCGCTCGGGGCCGCCACGCTGCGCTATGCGACGCCGCTCACCTTCGCGGCGATCGGCGGGCTCTACTGCGAGCGCAGCGGCGTCATCAACGTGGCGCTCGAAGGGATGCTGCTCACGGGAGCGTTCTTCGGCATCTGGGGGGCGATCTGGGCGCACACCTGGGCCGGCAGCCTCGCCTGGGTGGTCGGGCTCGCGGCGGCGGCACTGGCGGGCATGGCGCTCGCGGCGATCCACGCGGTGTGGGCGATCTCGTTCAAGACGGATCAGATCATCTCCGGCACCGCGCTCAATTTTCTCGCGCTCGGGATCACGGGGTTCCTGTTCGTGGACAAGTACGGAGACACCGGGACTCCGGGTAACGTCCCCGACTACGGAATCCCGGACATCCACCTTCACTTTCTGCAGAACTGGACTCTCATCGGACCGATCTTCGGCCAGCTCAATCTCATGATCTGGCTGTCGTTCGCCCTGCTCGTTGCGACGTACGTCTTCGTCTTCCGCATGCCCTGGGGACTGCGGCTGCGCTCGGTCGGCGAGCACCCGCGCGCCGCCGACACGGTCGGCGTCCCGGTCTCCAGGACGCGCTACATCGCAGTCATCGCCTCCGGCGCGATCGCTGCGATGGGCGGTGCGTACCTGTCGCTCGGTTTCGTCCATTCGTTCAACCAGGGCATGACGAACGGGATCGGTTTCATCGGGCTCGCCGCGCTCATCTTCGGCAAGTGGCGGCCGTTCCCGGCCTGGGGAGCAGCGCTCCTCTTCGGCTTCTCCAGCGCCCTTGCCGACCGGCTGCCGGCCGCGTACGGCAACCAGTGGGGGACCCTCTTCCAGGCGCTGCCCTATCTCCTCACCCTGATCGCGGTCGGCGGCCTGGTCGGCCGCTCGATCGGCCCGGCGGCGGCCGGACGGCCGTATGCCAAGCAGTAGCCGCACCGCCCGCGCGGCCGGCTTGCTCGGCGCGCTGGCGGTGCTCGCAGTCCCGGTCGCCGTCCTTGCCTCCCGGCGCCTGAGCGGAGTCACGCTTCTCCACGCCCTGTACTTCGCCGTGCCGCTGTCGTGCCTGCTCGGCCTCATCGCCGTGACATTGACGCGCCGTGCGCGCTTCGCTGCCGCCCGCAGCGTCCGGCCGGATGCTGCCGGGCCTGGCCGCATCTCCCGGTCGCTCGCGTGGGCGGGGCTCTACGTCGGGATCACGGCGGCGCTCGCGCTCGCCGTGTACGGCGTGCTTCGCTGGGCGCAGTAGCCGAAGAGTGCGAGTCGCGGCTACCCTTGCGGAGCCGTGTTCGAGATTGGCAACAGCCTCCGGGAAGCGCGTATGCGCCGAGGCCTCGACTTCGCGCAGGCCGAGCTGGCGACGAAGGTTCGCGGCAAGTACCTGCGCGCGCTCGAGGAGGAGCAGTTCGACCTGCTCCCGGCGCAGACCTATGTCAAGGGCTTCCTGCGCACCTACGCCGAGTACCTCGGACTCGACGGACAGCTCTACGTCGACGAGTACAACTCACGCTTCGTCGGCACCGCCGACGAGCATGAGCCGCGGACGCGCCGGTCTGCGGCACGGCCGCAGCACAGGCACCGGCGGAGCGAGACCAACGTCGTGCTCGTCGTGCTCGCCGCGATCGCGGTCCTCATGATCGTGATCTTTGCGGCCTGGAAGGCGAGCGACAACAATTCGCCGACGGCTCCGCCGGCAAAGCACCGAACCGCAAGGCGTCCAGCGGCGCCCGCGCCGCTCCTCACCCTCACCGGCCTGCGCGGTTCGACGCATGTCGCAGCCCGGGTGGGAAGCGCATCGGGGAACGTTGCCTTCGACGGGACGATCTCCAAGGGCGATTCGGCGGTCGCTCTCCGCGCACGGCGTCTCTGGCTGCAGATCGACTCGCCGGAGAACCTGCGCATTCAGGTTCGCGGCAAGCTCGTGCACGTCCCGGGGCTGAAGCCGCGCGTGATCATCGTCACGTCCACCGGTTGGCGCCCCGCGTAAGGGCCGCGATCGTCGCGTCGGGCTCGGAGCTCGTCCGCGGCGACCGGCAGGACCGGAACGGCCCGTATCTGGCGGGCTCGTTGCTCCGGCTCGGCATCGATCCCGTGCGGATCACTGTCGTCGGCGACGAGCCGGCCGAGCTCGAGGCCGCGTTGCGTGCAGGGCTGGACGAGGACCTGCTCGTCGTCTCGGGGGGTCTCGGCCCGACGCACGACGACCGCACGATCGAACTGCTCGCCGCAGCGACCGGCCGACCGCTCGCCGTCGACGAGGAGCTCGCAAGCAAGATCGAGGCACGCTCACGCCGCGCGGCCGAACGCCTGGGCCGTCCCTACGCCGACTTCGCGGCGGGCGTGCGCAAGCAGGCCGCGCTACCGGCCGGGGCAGAGTGGGTGGGGCTCGTCGGCACAGCACCGGCCGTGGTCGTCGACACCGGCACGGGGGTCGCCGTTGCGCTCCCGGGGCCGCCGCGCGAGCTGCAGGAGCTCTGGCCTCGGGTGCTCGAGACCGGGCCGCTGCTCGACCTGCTCAGACGCGCGCAGGCTCCGGAGCGGCGGGTCCTGCGGCTGTTCGGCGTGTCGGAGTCCGCGGTCGCGGAGTCCCTCGCGGCCGCCGGGGGCGAGGGAGAAGGCGTCGCCGTGACCATTTGCGCCCGTGACTTCGAGATCCACGTCGACCTCTTCGTCGAGGCAGGCGCGGAGGCTCGTGGCGCAGCGCTCGAGGCGGCGCTGATCGAGGCGAACGAGCGGTATCTGTTCTCGCGCGACGAGCGGACGACGGCGGAGCTCGTGCTCGGCCTGCTCCGCGCTCAGGGACTGTCGCTGGCGACGGCCGAATCGTGCACCGGCGGGCTCGTCGCAGCGCGCCTGACGGACGTGCCCGGTGCGAGCGACGTCTTCCTGGGCTCGATCGTCGCGTATTCGGACGAGGTCAAGATCGCGCAGCTCGGGGTGCCGGAAGACGTGCTCGCCGAGCACGGCGCAGTTTCAGCGGAGGTCGCGGCGGCGTTGGCCCAGGGCGCCCGCGCACGGCTCGGTGCGGATGTGGCCGTCGCCGTGACCGGCGTCGCCGGGCCGGGCGGCGGCACGGAGGACAAGCCGGTCGGCCTCGTCTTTCTGCATGCGGCCGGTCCCGCCGGCGAGCTCGCGGGCCGACTCGACTTTCCAGGCGACCGGGGAACGATTCGCCAGCGCGCGACGGTTGCGGCGCTCCACCTCGTGCGCCGACTTGTCACACAGGCATGACAGACACGACACATCTCTGGGCCTAGGGTGGCGGGGGATGAACGGATCAGGCTCTTCTGTGCGCTCGAGGTGCCGCCCGCAGCTGCCGACGAGCTCGCGGCGTGGCAGATCGAGCACCTGTCCGGCCGGCTGGGCCGCACCGGCAGGCTTGTCCCAGCCGAGAACCTGCACGTCACCCTGGCGTTCCTCGGCGGGCGGCCGGCAGACGAGGTGCCCGCGATCGCCGGCGCACTCGCGGCCGCGGCCCGGGCAGCCGCCGCGGTGGAGCTGCGGCCCCTCTCCTACCGCGAGACACGGAGCGTCGGGATGATCCTCTACGAGGATCCGTCGGGTGCTGCGACGGCCCTGGCTGCGGCGGTCGGGGAGCGGCTCGAGCTGCTCGGCGTCTTCCGCTCGGAGCGACGGCCTTGGCGTCCCCACGTGACGGTGGCGCGCTTCAGGGAGCGGGCAGGACTCGCCCCGGGGCTGGCGAACATACGTTCGTTCCGTGCCATCCGAACTGCGCTCTATTCTTCGTCGTTGCGACCCGGTGGGGCGCAGTACGAGGCACTTGAAACGGCAGCCCTAGGAGGTCGGTAGACAGATGGATCGCGAGCAAGCACTCGACACGGTGCTGGGACAGATCGAGCGTCAGTTCGGCAAGGGCGCCGTGATGAAGATGAACGACCAGGCCGCGGTCGTGATCGGCGCCGTTTCGACGGGGTCGCTCTCACTCGACGTGGCGCTCGGCGTCGGCGGACTGCCGCGCGGGCGGGTCGTCGAGGTCTTCGGGCCGGAGTCGTCGGGCAAGACGACGCTCGTCTACCACGTGATCGCCGAGGCCCAGCGCCGGGGCGGCATCTGCGCGTTCATCGATGCCGAGCATTCGATGGACCCCGCCTATGCGAAGCGCATCGGGGTGAACATCGACGACCTCCTGGTCTCGCAGCCGGACACCGGCGAGCAGGCGCTCGAGATCTGCGAACTGCTCGTCCGCTCCGGGGCGCTCGCGGTCGTTGCGATCGACTCGGTGGCGGCGCTGACGCCGAAGGCCGAGATCGAGGGTGAGATGGGCGATTCGCACGTCGGGCTCCAGGCGCGGCTGATGAGCCAGGCCCTGCGCAAGCTCGCCGGCACGCTCAACCGCACCGACACGATCTGCCTCTTCACGAACCAGCTCCGCGAGAAGATCGGGGTCATGTTCGGCAACCCGGAGACGACCTCGGGCGGCCGCGCGCTCCGCTTCTACGCTTCGGTGCGGCTCGACATCCGCCGCATCGAGACGCTGAAGGACGGCGTCGAGGCCTACGGCAACCGTGTGCGCGTCAAGGTCGTGAAGAACAAGGTCGCGCCGCCGTTCAAGCAGGCCGAGTTCGACATCATCTACGGCGACGGCATCTCGTGGGAGGGCACGGTGCTCGAGACCGGGCTCGACCGGAAGGTCGTCCAGAAGTCGGGCTCGTACTTCTCGTTCGGCGACGAACGCCTCGGCCAGGGCCGCCAGAACGCGACCGCGTTCCTGAAGGAGCATCCGGACATCGTCCAGTCGATCCTGCAGGCGATCCAGGCGCAGGCCCCACCGGAGCAGGTGATCTCGGCCCGACTGCTCCCCGAGGGCAACCAGCCTGTCGAGGTCAAGCCGGTGCTCGAGGAGGTCGAAGAGGAAGCGACCGCAGCGGCGTAGTGACCGGGCACGGCGCGCCCCGGGAGCGCGATCCGATCGACCTCGCGGCGCGCGCGCTGCAGCACCGCGATCGCTCCCGGCGTGAGCTCGACGACCGCCTCACCCGGGCCGGTGTGGGTGACGAGAAACGCGCCGACACGCTCGACACGCTCGAGCGTGTCGGCTACGTGGACGACGCTCGGTTCGCAGCCGCCCGGGCGGCAGCACTCGCCGGGAGGGGCTACGGCGATGCTGCGATCCGGCACGACCTGGAGGCCCACGGGATCGACGCGGAGGGCGCCGACGAGGCGATCGGGGTGCTCGAGTCGGAGCGCGAGCGGGCTCTGGCACTCGTGGAGCGGCTCGGACGCTCGGTGAGGACGGCACAGCAGCTGGCCCGGAAAGGCTTTGGCGAGGAGTCGCTGGAAGCCGCTCTGGGAGCCGACGTTGCGGAGGGTACAGGTTGAGTTGTAGAGTTTCTGGCTCGAACTCAAATGCATTTTTGCCTGCACAACGCCCTTTCCACCGATGACACGTTTCTTGAAGCCCATCCTCAGTCCTCGATCCGCCTGGCAGCGCCAGACCCCACCCAGACAGACACCCTGAACTGAGACAGAAGGGCGCGCGCGAGCGCGCCGGGAAACGCCGATCGGCGGCAAGTGCGGCGTGCGGGCGACCGAACCCGTAGGAGCGCCCATGCTCGTCCCTGTGGCAGTTGTGATTGCAATTGCAGTCGGAATCGGCGGCACGCTGGTCGTGTTGCGGCTGATCGGGAGATCGAGGCTCGAGACCACGCGCCGTCTGCGTGTGCGGATGCTCGATGAGGCTCACCGCGAGGCCGACGCGACGCGCCGCGAGGCGGCGATCGAGGCGCGCGAACAGACGGTCAAGCTGCGCGCGGAGCTCGAGGCGGAGTTGCGCGAGCGGCGTGACACGGTGATGAAGATCGAGGAGCGCGTCATCTCCAAGGAGGACGACATCGACGTGAAGCTGACCGAGCTCACCCGGCGGGAGCAGGGTGTCGCGGATCGTGAGATCCACCTCCGCCAGATGCAGGAGGAGATGAAGGAGCTCAGGGACCGCGAGCGCGTGGAGCTCGAACGGATCGCGTCGATGACCACGGGGGAGGCGCGCCAGCGGATCCTCGCCGAGTCCGAGGAGCAGGTGCGCCACGAGCTCGCCGGCCGGGTGCGCCAGATGGAGGAGGAGGCGCAGACCGAGGCGAAGCGCCGGGCCCGCAACCTCGTCGCGGATGCGCTGCAGCGAGTTGCTGCGAGCGCAGCGGCAGAGACGACCGTCACGCTCGTCGAGCTGCCCTCGGACGACATGAAAGGCCGCATCATCGGCCGTGAAGGCCGGAACATCCGGTCGCTGGAGCATCTCACCGGCGTCGACTTCATCATCGACGACACTCCCAACGCCGTCGTCCTCTCGTCCTTCGACGGCATCCGGCGAGAGATCGCGCGCATGACGCTGTTGAAGCTGATCGAGGACGGGCGCATCCACCCGACCCGGATCGAGGAGATGTACTACCTGTCGAAGGCGGAGCTCGACGAGCACATCCGGCAGGCCGGCGAGCAGGCGGTGTTCGAGGCGAACTGCGGGGAGTTCAGCGAGGAGCTCGTGAAGATCCTGGGGCGTCTGCGTTTTCGGACGAGCTACGGACAGAACGTGCTCAAGCACACGCTCGAGGTCGTGCAGCTCGCGGGCATCATGGCCGCGGAGGTCGAGGCCTCGGTGAAGACCGCGAAGCGCGCGGCGCTCCTGCACGATCTCGGCAAGGCCATGACGCACGAGGTCGAGGGCTCCCACGCACAGATCTCGACCCAGCTCGCCCGCCGCCACGGCGAGAGCCCCGCGGTCTGTCATGCGATCGAGGCGCACCACTACGAGGTGCAGCCGCAGACCGTCGAGGCGGTCTTGCTGATTGCGGCCGATGCGATCTCCGCATCGCGGCCGGGAGCACGCGGTGAAGGGCTCGAGCACTACGTGAAGCGTCTCGAGGCGCTCGAGGAGCTCGCCGGCCGGCACCCGGGGGTCGAAAAGGTCTACGCACTGCAGGCCGGACGAGAGATCCGCGTGCTCGTCAAGCCGCAGGAGATCGACGACGACGGAGCGGTGCTGCTCTCGCACGAGATCGCACGCGAGATCGAGGACCACCTCGAGTACCCCGGGCAGATCAAGGTGACGGTGATTCGCGAGAGCCGGGCGATCGACGTCGCCTCGAACAAGCAAGCCGAGCGCCGGACCGTCCAGCGGCTCGACGCTGCCTGAGCACGCCGTCTAGGCGAAGTCGGGCAGCCAGATGTGGCCGGGATGGACGAGGGAGATCCAGCCGGCCAGCAGTCGCCTGCGTCCAGGGCTGAGCCGTGGCAGCACGGCGGCGAGGTCCGACTCGTCCTTCGGCCGCGCGTGCTTCGCCTTGAAGAGCAGCGCCACCTCCGGACGCTCGTAGGGGATCCCGTCCGGGGTGTGCTCGATCAGTTCGTCGTAGGGGAGACAGATCGATGCGTCACGGCGGCAAACCCACTGGTCGCCGGCAAAGGGCTCACGGAACACATCGATCCGCCACACGTTCGCCGGACGGTCGAGCCCCCAGGTCTGATGAACCGTCTGCATCAGCTCGCGCGCCTCCGCCACCGGATCGGCGACACCTTGCGTGACGACATGGAAGTCGAGCTCGCCGAGCCTGGCGGCAAGCTCGTCGAAGCGGTCGGCCGGCGCGCCGATCTCGAGATCCTCGTGCTCGCGCCGCTGCCCACCGAGAAAGAGATCGATCGCCCAGCCGGCGGAGACGTGCCAGGGCACGTCGATCCCGGCCAGCCGAGCCGCCGCATCCTCAGGGCGCCATGCGTCCCACTCGGCGTCGTTCGGATGCACGCGTCGCACCCTACCCGGGGCGCGCGGACGGGCTAGCCCGCGTAGTCGAAGGTGGAGCCGTAGCCGCAGTTGCCGCGATAGCTGAAGGCGAACGGGCCGTCCTCGACCACGAGCTCGTCGGCGACGAGCTCCTCGCCGGGCCGTTTGTGGCCGGGAATGACGCAGCTGACCGTCTCGCCGCCGGCGTAACGGTCACGGATGCGAACGCTCACGAGGTTGCGGATCCGCAGCCACTGGCGACGTGAGGTGTGGTCGACCTCGATGTCGAGCGTCCGGACGGCTACGCGGTTGCTCTCCTTCCAGGCCCACGGGAAGTGATCGAGCGCGGCTCCGCCGAGCCGGCCGGTGAAGATCTGCTCGAGCATGGTCCGCTGGTCGTCGTTTGCCTGCGCATCGAGATACAAGATCCAGCTCCACGGCGAACCGGGCTCGTCGTCGTCGTAGCGCACGGCCAGTGCGACCGGCAGCCCCGACAGGTCGACGCCGTCCGCCGAGCCCTCGGCGATCACCCACGAGAGGACTCCCAGGCAGATCCCGTGCGTCGAGCGCCCGCCCGGCGCGCCGTCGGTGCGTCGGCACGGACAGATCGCATCGCAGTTGCACGACTCGAAATAGGTGCCGCGGATCCGCCAGCTCACGGTTGCATCCCCATCTGCATGTGCAGCTGACCGGGCTGCTGCAGTCCCGGCACGGTCCCGGGAGAGACGGCGATCCAGGCTCCCAGCGCGACGAGCGAGACTGCGAGCACCCGCGCGAGCGCGCTCGCCGCGAGGCAGCGTCTTCTCGACGAGGATGGCCGCCGCTGCGACGGCCATCCAGAACACGCTCATGATCCCGAGGGCGAAGAGCGCCAACATCAACCCGGCGCAGCAGCCGACGCAGTAGCCACCGTGTCCGAGCCCGGCTTGCACGGCCGAGAGGTGCCCGCCGCGCCGGCGGAGCAAGAAGCCGAGCGGCGAGCGGCAGTGGCGCAGGCACGACGTCTTGAGCGGCGTCAGCTGATAGAGACCCGCCGCGGCGAGGGCAGCGCCCGCGACCCACGGCCCCCGATCGTCCCAGGCGACGAAGGACGGGGCGACCGCGCGGGCGAGGTGGCTGACGACGTACGCAGTCGCCCCGAACGCAGTCCAGGCGAGCAGATAGCCCACGACGAACAGCGCCGTTTCCGAGGCTCGGCCGAGCCGGGAGAAGATGAGCGTCGTCGGCGCCGCGGACGGCAGCATCATCGCCACGGTCATCGTCAGCCAGATGCCGGCGAACCAGCCGAACGATCCCAGGTCGGTTCCAGGCCCGGCGTCCATGCCGCGCATCTGCTCCACCGCGACGGCCCACGCCACCAGCGCGGCCACGAGCACCGGTGTGAGAACGGCAGTGGTGTGGAGAGCGACCCGTGATCGGCTGGTCGTATGCACGCGATCGCAGTATCTCCTGCCGGACCGCCGCACAGCTCACGGCTACCCTACGACGGTGCGCAGATATTTCGTGACGACCTTCGGCTGCCAGATGAATGCCCACGATTCCGAACGGATCAAGGGCATGCTCGAGGAGATCGGCCTCGGCGAAGCGCAGAGCGCCAACGAGGCGGATGTCGTCGTCTTCAACACCTGCACCATCCGTGAGAAGCCGGACACGAAGCTCGCTGCATACCTCGGCGAGGCTGCCGCGCGGAAACGTGAGCAGCCCGACCGCGTGATCGCTGTCGGCGGCTGTTACGCGGAGGCCCAGCGCGAGCGGATCTTCGAGCTCTACCCGGCGGTCGACGTCGCCTTCGGCCCCGGCTCGATCGCGCATCTCGGCGAGTGGCTCGGGGCGGGGGGCCTGGGCGTCGCCCGCGGGCGGTTCGGGCTCGACGACCGTGAGTTCGCCGCAGAGCTGCCGCTGCACAACGAGCGGTCCTTCCAGGCGTGGGTCCAGGTCTCGATGGGCTGCAACTCGAAGTGCTCGTATTGCATCGTCCCCGCGGTGCGCGGCCGCGAGCAGAGCCGCCGGCCCGGAGAGATCATTGCCGAGGTGCAGGCGCTCGTCGGACAGGGCGTCAAGGAAGTGACGCTTCTCGGCCAGAACGTCAACTCGTGGGGCCGCGACCTGCGACCCGACATCGACACCGAATTCGGCGAGTTGCTCCGCGCGTGCGACGCAGTCGATGGGATCGAGCGTGTCCGCTTCACGAGTCCGCACCCCAAGGACTTCCGCGAGCCCGTGATCGCCGCCATGGCCGAGTGCGCAGCGGTGTGCGAGCACGTCCACCTGCCGCTCCAATCGGGCTCGTCGCGGTTGCTGAAGGCGATGCGCCGGACGTACACGCGCGAGCGCTATCTGGCGCTCGTGGAGAAGATGCGCGCGGCGATCCCCGACCTCGCGTTCGGAACCGACATCATCGTCGGCTTCCCCGGAGAGACCGAGGACGATTTCCGCGAGACGCTCGAGGTGGTCGAGCAGGTCGGTTACGACAGCGCCTACACGTTCGTGTACTCACCGCGCGCGGGGACCGAGGCTGCCGGAATGCCCGACCAGGTCCCGCACGAGCTGAAGATCGAGCGCATGGAGCGGCTCGTCGAGCTGACACAGCAGCTCGCCCGTGTCCGCAACGAGGCGCGCGTCGGCCGGGTCGAGCAGGTGCTCGTCGAGGGGCCGTCGCGGACCGATCCGACGGTCCTGCGCGGCCGCACCCGGCGAAACACCACGATCAACTTCACCGGTGACGCCGCGCCGGGCGCCCTGGTCGACGTGCTCGTCCAGGGGGCGACCTCGACCACGCTACGGGGCGCCCAGCAGACTCTTGTCGCGGCCTGACAGGTCCATCACATCGATCCGTCAGACTTAGGCGATGCGGATCCTCATCACCGGCTCGTCCGGCCAGATCGGCACGAACCTCGCGCTGCGGCTGCTCGCCGACGGGCACGAGGTGTTCGGCATCGACAAGCGGCCGAACGCCTGGGTGGGCAATGCCTTCCCGACGCTCCTACAGGATCTGGCAGGACACTATTCGGCGTTCGCCGGGGGCATCAACGGCGTCGAGTATCCGGAGGCCGATCTCGTCGTTCACCTGGCGGCGCACGCGAAGGTGCACCAGCTCGTTCGGCAGCCGCACCGCGCGCTCGAGAACGCGATCATGACGTTCAACGTGCTCGAGTACGCGCGAGGTCTCAACCTCCCGATCATCTTCTCGTCGAGTCGCGAGGTCTACGGCGACGTGCATCGCTTCGAGGAGTACTCGGAGGGAGTCGCCGACTTCGCCTTTACCGAGTCGACCTACTCGGCGTCGAAGATCGCGGGTGAGGCCTTTGTCTACTCGTACGCGCGCTGTTACGGACTGCGCTACCTCGTGTTTCGCTTCTCGAACGTCTACGGACGCTTCGACAACGACCTGCACCGCATGGTGCGCGTCCTTCCTCTGTGGATCCACAAGCTGTCACGGGGCGAGGAGATCACCGTCTACGGCGAGAACAAGACGCTCGACTTCACCTACGTCGACGATTGCGTCGACGGGATCACGAGGGGTATCGAAGCGCTCGCCGAGGGACGGCTCTCGCACGGCACGATCAACCTCGCATACGGCAAGGGCAACCGTCTGTTGCACGCCGCGGAGCTGATCGGACAGGAGCTCGGCGTCGAGCCGCAGATCACGATCGCGCCACCGTTGCTCGGCGAGGTGACGCATTACGTCGCGGACGTGACCAAGGCGCGCGGGCTGCTCGGCTACGAACCGCACGTCGGGCTGGAGGAGGGCATCAAACGCTCGGTCGCCTGGTTCCAGGAGTGGCGCTCCACTCATCCCGAGGAAGAGGTCGCCGTCGTCGAGGATCCGGATCGCACGGCCACGGATATCCCGCATGGCTTCAAACAGCCGGCATCCGCCGGCGCATAGCCTGCTCGCGCTCTTCGGGCCGACGGCATCCGGAAAGACCGCGGTCGCGGGAATCCTCCGCGAGCGGCTCGGCGCGACGGTCGTCTCGGCCGACTCCGCCGCGCTGTACGCCGGCCTGCCGGTGATCACGGCTGCACCGTCGTATCCCGCCGAGCTCGTCGGCGTGATCCCGCTGACCGAGGACGTCTCGGTCGGTGCCTACCAGCGCCTCGCGCACGCGGCGATCGATGAGGCTCAGCTGCCGCTCGTCGTCGGGGGAACCGGGCTGTACTTTCGCGCCGCCCTCTCGGCCCTCGAGCTGCCGCCGCCCCCCGCGCCGGGTCGGCGGGAGCACTGGCAGCGCGAGGTCGACCGGCTTGGCCCCGAGGCCGCACACGCGCTGCTCGGCGAACTCGACCCTCGGGCCGCTGCGCGGGTCCATGCGAACGACCGGAAGCGTCTCGTGCGTGCGCTCGAGCTCGCCGAGGCCGGCTCGTCGCTCGCGCCTGGCACGGACCGGCTCTGGACGGATGACGTGCGGGTGCCGACCCTGCTGGTCGCTCTTGACGTGCCGCCCGGCGAGCTCGACCGGCGGATCGACGAGCGGGCAGCGGCGATGGCGGAGGCCGGGCGCCGCCGAGGAAGCCCGGGCGGCGTGGGACCGGCCGTTGTCGGCGACTGCGCGCAAGGTGCTCGGGCTGGAGCAGTTCGCCACGCTGCCTGAGGCCGGGGCAATCGAGTCGGTCGCGCACGCCACCCGTAGACTCGCCCGCTATCAGAGAAAATGGCTGCGCCGGATGCCGGGCGTGACCACCCTCGACGGCAGACGGCCTGCCGAGGAGCTTGCCGATGAGATCGTCGCGCTGGGACGCGCAAGGGAACATCTACCTCGTCACTGAGGAGTCGCAGACGGAGCGCTCGGTTCGCGCGGAGGTAGGCGACGCCGACGGGGTGCTCGAGGTGCTCCGTCACGGTGACGACTGGCTCGAGATCACGATCTGGAACCCGGACGGATCGCGGGCGGAGATGTCGGGCAACGGCACACGCATCGCGGCCCGGTGGCTCGCGGAACGAAGCGGCGCGGGCCAGATCTCGGTACGGGTCGGCCCGCGTGAGGTCGGCGCTCGTCTGCTGCCCGACGGCCGGGTCGAGCAGGATCTCGGTGAGGTGGTCGTCTCGCCTCCGGAGGAGGTCGCAGGGGTCCGGTTCGTCGCGGTCGACGTCGGGAACCCGCATGCGGTCGTCGACGGCGACCCGACCGATCTGCCGCGGATCGGCCCCTTGCTCGAAGTGCACGAACGCTTCCCGCAGCGGACGAACGTCCAGGTCGCGCGCCGCCTCGCCGGTGAGGGAGAGATCGAGGCGCGTGTCTGGGAGCGCGGCGTGGGGGAGACGGCCTCATCCGGGTCGAGCGCGGTCGCCGTCGCCGCCGCGTTCGGCGGGTTGCCGGCCGCGGTTCGGTTCCCCGGCGGGACGCTGCACGTGCGATTCGAAGGAGGCCGGGCGTTCTTGACCGGGCCTGCCGTGCGGGTCTAGCCGCCGAGCTCGTACTCGCGCAGCGCGTCGTTCAGCGAGGTCTTCAGGTCCGTTGCTTCGCTCCGCCGGCCGATGATCAACGCACATGAGAGGTTGAAGGTCCCGGCAGGAAACTCCTTCGGCCTCGTTCCGGGCACGACGATCGCGCGCGGTGGGACGTACCCCCGGTACTCGACCGGTTCGTTGCCGGTCACGTCGATGATCGGGACGCTCGCGGTCAGCGTCACGTTCGGAGCGAGCACAGCCTCGCGTCCGATCCGAACCCCCTCGACGACGATGCAGCGCGAGCCGAGGAACGCACCGTCCTCGACGATCACCGGCCACGCGCCCGGCGGCTCGAGCACGCCCCCGATTCCGACGCCGCCCGCCAGGTGCACGTTCGCGCCGATCTGCGCACCGGAGCCGACCGTCGCCCAGGTGTCGACCATCGTGTTCGGACCGACCCACGCACCGATGTTCACGTACGACGGCATCAAGACGACTCCGCGCGAGAGGAAGGCGCCGTAGCGAGCGGCCGCCGGCGGAACGACGCGCACACCGCGCTCCGCGTAATCGTGCTTCAGCGGGATCTTGTCGTGGTAGGAGAACGGCCCTGCCTCACTCGGCGCCATCTGCCGTTCACGAAAGTAGTCGAGGATCGCCGCCTGGATATCCGCATTGACGATCCAGTCGTCGCCGTCGGGCTCTGCCACGCGCACCTCGCCGCGATCGAGAGCCGCGATCGTCTCCTCCGTCGTCACAGAACCTCCCGCACGATCTCCGCCGCCCGCTCGCACTCCGCTTGCGTCGGCACGAGCGCAAAGCGGACGTAGCCCTCTCCGGCCGGGCCGAAGAACGATCCCGGCGCACAGACAACGCCGTGTTCGAGCAGGCGCCGCGCGAACGCCTCCGACGGCCCACCGACGTCGAGCCACAGGTAGAAGGTCGCGGTCGATCCGGCCAGACGCAGGCCGGCCGCCTCGAGCGCGGGCAACAGCGTCTCGCGCTTGCGCCGGTAGATCGCCCGGACGTCCTCGACGTGTGCGTCGTCCGACCACGCCGCAACGGATGCACGCTGCACGAACTCTTGCGGTGCAGTGCCGACGGTCGGGCGGAACGTGCGCAGCGCATCGGCGACCTCGACCGGCGCGCAGATGAAACCGGAGCGGTAGCCCGTCATGGACGAGCGTTTCGACAACGTGTTGAAGACGACGACATTCGTGCGGTCTGCGACCTGCAACGCCGAGACCGGAGGCTCGTCGAACCAGAGCTCCGAGTACGCCTCGTCGGAGCAGAGCAGGAAGCCGTGCTCGCGGGCGCGCGCAGCGAGCTCCTCGTAGAACGAGAGCGGCGCCACAGCGCCCGTGGGGTTGTTCGGATAGCAGACCCAGAAGATCGCGATCTCGTCCCACGCAGCGAACGCGTCGAGGTCGGGCAGCCAGCCGTGGTCCTCGCGCAGCGGCACGCCGGTGATCGACCCACCGGCAAAGAGCGTGCCGCGCTCGTAGACGGGATACGCCGGTTCGGGAATCGCAACGTGGCGCTTCTCGCCCAGAGCGATCTGGGCAAACGAATAGATCGCCTCCTTCGAGCCGAGGGTCGGCACGATCTCGCGGTCCGCATCCACATTCACGCCGAAGCGCCGGCCGATCCAGCCGGCGACGGCGTCGCGCAGCTCGGGCAGTCCCGTCGCGCGGGGGTACGACGAGACCTCGTCCACCGAGTCGAGCAGAGCCTGCCGGATGAACGGCGGCGTTCGCTCTCGTGGGTCGCCCATCCCGAAGTCGATCAGCTTGATCCCGCGCGCCGAGGCCTTCGCCTTCCAGTCATCGAGCCGCGCGAACGGATACTGAGTGAGGTCGGCGAGGACGGGGGAGAGCTGCACGCTCAGACGCTACCGACGAGAAAGCGCTGCAGCGTCGCGAACGTCCGCTCGAGCTCGCCGATCTCGACCCGCTCGTCCACCGCATGGGCGTAGCGCGTGGCGCCCGGCCCGAGATTGACCGCGTCGAGGCCGCGGGCGGCAAAGTCGGCAACGTTCGTCCAGGCCTGCTTCGGCTCGACCCGTAGCCCGCCGGCGACGCGCAGCCGCTCGACGAGCGGCGAGCGCAGCGCCACGTGCGCAGGCGGCGAGTTTGCAGTGATGGTGGCATCGGGCCAGAGCTCGCGGATCCGCGCCGCGGCCGATTCGGGGGTGCGGTCCGGTGCGTAGCGGAAGTTGATCGTCGCCTCGGCGCGCGCTGGGATCACGTTGGTGGCGATGCCCGCATGCAGCTGCGTGACGGACATCACCTCGCGGAACAGCAGGCCCTCGATCTCGACGTCGCGCGGCTCGGCGTCGAAGGACCGGCCCCAGCCCCTCGAAGGCGACCCCGATGGCGTTCACGCCCAGCCACGGGCGCGCGGAATGTGCGGAGCGTCCTTCGAAGACGACGCTCGCGTTCAGGTTGCCGAGACACCCGAGCTGCAGCGAGTTGTCCGTGGGCTCGAGGCAGACGACCAGCTGCGCCTCGTCGACCAGGCCTGTGCGCTCGAAGACGCCGGGGAGCGGGTTCTCCGCGGGGCCGAGCTCCTCGCGCGGGAAGAAGAGCAATGCGAGGTCGTAGCCGAGCTCGGTGGTCGCCGCCCAGTTGGCGAGCTCGATCATCACGGCGAGCCCGCCCTTCATGTCGCTGGCCCCGAGGCCCACGACCGACCCGTCCTCGATCCGGCCGGGCAGGTTCCCCTGGGACGGCACGGTGTCGGTGTGGCCCGCGAGGAGGACGAGCGGTTTGCCGCTCCGTTTGGCGAAGATCACCGACTCGCCGTCGCGAATAGGCCTGTTCCAGAGCGACGACGGAGGTGATGTAGCTGTACAGCTCCAGCTCCTCGCCCGATTCGGACGGGATGTTCACGAGATCCAGGGTGCGCTCGGCGAGTGCCATAATCGAGACCGATGATTCCACGTTCCCCGGAGCCCGAGCGCGGGTTCGTCCTCGCGGTGCTCGGCCAGGGTGCGGACGTGGGCGAGGAGCTCGCTGAGGTCAAGGAGCTCGCCCGGACGGCGGGCGTCGAGCCGATCGGCGAGATCGTCCAGCATCGGGCCCGGCCTGCGCAGCGAACGTACGTCGGCAAGGGCAAGCTCGAGGAGTTGAAGCAGCGCTACAAGGAATCCGGCGCCGAGAGCCTGCTCGTCGACGACGAGCTCGATCCTGCGCAGCAGCGATTTCTCGAGAACGCGCTCGACACGCGCGTGATCGATCGCACTCAGTTGATCCTCGACATCTTCGCGCAGCACGCAACGAGCGCCGAGGGGAAGCTGCAAGTCGAGCTCGCACAGCTCGAGTACAACCTGCCGCGCATGCGCGGGATGTGGCAGCACCTCGAGCGGCTCGGCGGCGGCGTCGGCACGCGCGGGCCGGGCGAGTCGCAGCTCGAGACCGACCGCCGCCTCGCGCGGCACCGCATCACGGTGCTGAGGCGGAAGCTGAAGGATCTCGAGAAGCAGCGCGCGACGAGACGCAAGGAGCGTCGTCGCACCGAGACGCCGACGATCGCGCTCGCCGGCTACACCAACGTCGGCAAGTCGACGCTGCTCAATCGGTTGACAGGCTCCGAGGTGTCGGTCGAGAACCAGCTCTTCCATACGCTCGATCCGACGACGCGTGGCTTCGAGCACGACGGCCGCCGCTACCTCGTCACCGACACCGTCGGTTTCATCCGGCGCCTGCCGCATCAGCTGGTCGAGGGTTTTGCGTCGACCCTGGAGGAGACGCTCGTCGCCGACATGGTGCTGCACGTCGTCGATGCGTCCGCACCCGACGACGAACAGGACCGCCAGCGCGAGGCGGTCGATGACGTGCTGCACGAGATCGGGGCGGGGGAGTTGCCGGTCGAGGTCGTGTTGAACAAGATCGACGAGGTCGATCCGCTCGGGCGCAGACGGCTCTCCAACCGCTTCCCGGGCGCGCCGCAGGTCTCGGCACTGACCGGCGAGGGCATGGACGGTCTCCAGGCCGAACTGGCCCGGCGCTTCGACGATCGCTGGGAACGTGTACGGCTGCTCGTTCCCTACGAGGACGGAGGACGGCTGTCCGAGCTCTATGCCCTCGGCACCCCGATCGAAGAGCGCGAGGACACGCCGGACGGCGTGCTGATCATCGCGCGGCTGCCCCGCCGCGATCTTCCGCGCTTCGCGCCGTTCCTCATTGCCGAGGCCGCCGGGACGAGCAGGGAGTCCGCCTGATCGAGCTGCAGATCCAGAAGGTGCGACCGAACGCCGTCGTGCCGGTGCGTGCGTACTCGGGTGACGCGGGCCTCGATCTCTCGGCCTGCGACCGCGTCGAGCTCGCGCCGGGGCAGCGCGCGCTCGTCCCGACCGGGCTCGCGGTCGCGATTCCCGAGGGACACGCCGGGTACGTGCAACCGCGGTCCGGGCTGGCGGCGAAGCACGGCATCTCGATCGTCAACACCCCTGGGCTGGTCGACTCGGGCTATCGCGGCGAGCTGCTGATCAACCTCGTCAACACCGACCGCCACGAGACGTTCGTCGTCGAGGAGGGCATGCGCATCGCGCAGCTCGTGATCCTCGAGCTGCCCGAGGTCGAGCTCGTCGAGGTCGACGTTCTGCCGGAGAGCGAGCGCGGCGTCCGCGGCTTCGGCTCCTCCCTGCATTGATGGAACCGCGCATCCGTGTCTCCGCGATCCTGCGCTGGCAAGGCCGCGTGCTGCTGTGCCGCCAGGAGAAGCCGGGGAAGGAGTACTGGCTCCTGCCGGGTGGGGGCGTCGACGCCGGCGAGTCGCTGATCGAGGCGCTGCGGCGCGAGCTGCGCGAGGAGCTCGGCGTCGAGGCGGACGTCCAGTTCGAAGGCCCCGTTGCGATCGTCGACTCGATCTCGCCCAAGTCGGCGTCGCTCACGCGTAAGCACGTCGTCCACATCATCTTCTCGGCCGATCTCTCGCACCGTTCGCTCGAGGACGTCGAGACGAAGGACGCGGCGGTGAAAGGCGCGCGGCTCTTCTCGGACGACGAGTTGCAGGACGTGGTCGTCCACCCGCCGATCAAGCGCTTCCTCGAGCGCTGGCAACCGGGCGATCCGGCCGTGTACCTCGGCGCGCTCTGGGCACGCTAGTAACAGACTGTTACCAGCTCAGAACTTGCCGCCGCGCGCTCGCGCGCGCTGAGCGGAGACCCGGTGTGCTTCCGTCTCGAGCTCGTCGGGGAGCCCGGCCAGCTCCGTCGGCCCGCCGGCGTGGGCGAGCGCCTCGGCCAGCATGCGGTCGGCGAACCACGGGTTGCGGGGGAGCAGCGGTCCGTGGAGGTACGTGCCGTAGACCCGGTTCCGAGCGGCATCCCTCGTAGCCGCGTCGCTCCGTCGTTGCCGAAGCCGGAGACGACGCGGCCGAGCGGCTCGGCGCCCTCGTCGAGGATCGTGCGCCCGGCGTGGTTCTCGAAGCCGGCCATCGTCTCGCCCGGCCCAGGCGCAGTCGAGCAGCACGTCGCCGATCATCCGCCGCTCGCCCGGCGACCGTGTGCAGCGGCAGCAGCCCGATCCCGGGCAGCTCCACTCCGGCGACGTCCCGATAGAAGCGGCCGAGCAGCTGGTAGCCGCCGCAGACGGCGAGGAACGCCGCGCCTGCCTCGACCGCTTCGCGCAGCGCGCCCGGCCTTCGTCGACGAGATCCCGCGCGACGAGCGCCTGCTCGCGGTCCTGGCCGCCGCCGATATAGAAGAGGTCGATCTGGCCGGCCGGCACTGAACCGCCGATCCCGATCGCCTGCACGTCGAGCTCGTGACCGCGCAGCCGCAGCGCGCTGCGGCGAGCACCGCGATGTTGCCGCGGTCGGCGTAGATGTTCAGGTAGTCGGGATAGAGATGGCCGACGCGTGATCCTCATGCCGCGCTCTCCCAGTAGTTCGAGACGTGGCCGCGCCCGGCGACGATCCGGCGGAGGGCGAGCATCGCGGTGTACGTGGGCAGCACGATCGAGCTCGCCGCCGGCCGGCGTCAGCTCGAGCCCGCGGTCGAGCGCCGCCTCGAGCGACGGGACGACCTCGATCCGCTCGCGCGCCAGGCCGCCGTAGGCGAACCGAAGCGCGAGCTCCGCAGCACGCGAGCCGGTCGCGACGAGCGTGGTCGAGGCCGTCGATCAGCGGCTCGAAGTCGACGTCCCAGATCCACGAGACGTCGCGGCCGTCGGCGATCTCGTCGTTCAGCGCGATCACCGCGACCGCGGGGCGCCGGCCGTCGACGAGCGTTCGCACGGCCTCGTTCGCACCGGCCGGGTTCTTGATCAGCAGCATCAGCAGCCGCCGGTCGCCGATCGTGATCCGCTCGAAGCGCCCGAACGCCGCCGAGAACCGCTCGCAGGCCGGCGACGACCTCGTCGAGCGTGAGCTCCGAGCGCGAGCGCCAGCGAGGCCGCGCCGAGCGCGTTGTAGACGTTGTAGAGGCCGGGCAGCGCAAGCTCGACGCGGGTCGCGCCCTCGGGTGCCGACGAGCGTGAACGCAGCGCCGTCGAGCCCGTGCAGCTCGATCTCGCGGGCCGCGACGTCGAGCGGCGGCCGTGCGTGGCCGCAGTTCGGGCAGCGGTAGTCGCCGAGGTGCCCGACGTACGCGGCGGCGTAGTCGTACGGCGTCCCGCAGCGCAGGCAGTACTTCGAGTCGGCGGCGTGCTGCAGGCTCGGCCGCGCCATGCCGCGGGTCGTCGACGCCGAAGACACCGGCGCGCGACGGCCGCGAGCGAGGTCGCCGACCTGCGGGTCGTCGCCGTTGACGACGAGCTGCGCCGTCGGGCAGCGAGGCGACGGCGTCCCGCCAGCGGGCGGCGACGAGCTCGAGCTCGCCGTAGCGGTCGAGCTGGTCGCGGAAGAGGTTGCCGAGCAGGAGCGCCTGCGGCCGGATGCGGCGCGCGACCTCCGGCAGCGCCGCCTCGTCGACCTCGAACAGCCCGAGCTCGGCGCCGCGGGCGGAGAGGAGGGTGGAGGCGACCCCGGAGACGAGATTGGCGCCTGAGCTGTTGTGCGCGAGCCGGACGCGCGGCGCGAGGATCTCGGCCACCATCGCGGTCGTCGTCGTCTTGCCGTTCGTCGCCGAGACGAGCGACCGACCCCTGCGGCAGTCTGGCCGCGAGCCGGTCGATCGCCCCGGGATCGAGCTTCCAGAGCAGCTTTCCGGGCAGGGTCGTCCCGCCGCCGCGGCCGGCGAGCCGCGACAGCGCGCCCGCGCTGCGGACGCGGCCGATTCGAGCGACAGCGGTCGAGGCGCACCGGAGCGACGGTAGCCGACGGGCGCACCCGAGCCGATCTCAACCGTCACCGCGAACTCGCGTCCACTTGCGTTTCTTCCAACGCGCTCTACCATTCTTGTGATGGCGCGGAAGCCGTATCGCGCGGTCGCCAAGATCGACCCGCAGGACGCTCGCGGAGTTCCAGGCCGGGATCCGGCGCCGCTACACCGACGAGCAGATCCTCGAGGAGCTGCGGGCCTCGGCGGAGCGGCTCGGCCGCTCGCCGACGATGAAGGAGTTCGCGGCGGATCCGGAGGCGCGGGTGCATCCGCAGACCGTGATCGAGCACTTCGGCACCTGGAACGCGGCCAAGCGCGCCGCCGGGCTGATGCCGCGCCGTTTCGCGACGCGCGAGGAGCTCGTCGACCAGCTACGCCGGCTCGGCGAGGAGCTCGGCCGCACACCGACCGCGCACGACATCAAGCGCGCGACGCGGAACGATGCCGTCGACGTCGCTCTACTGGCACACGTTCGGGTCGCTCGTCGACGGCGCTGCGCGAAGCCGGGTTCGACGTCGCGGTGGGGGAGGAGCGGCTCGAGCGGGCGATCGACCAGGGGTGCGCGCTGCTCGCGCGTCAGCTCGGCCGTCTGCCGAAGTTCGGCGACTGGCAGGCGGCGCGGCGGGCAGACTCCGTCGCTGCTCACCGAATGGCAGGTCTACCGCCTGTTCGAGTCGCGCCGCGGCGCCTGGGCGACGTTCCAGTTCCTGGTCCGCGAGCGTCTGCTCGAAGAGGGAGCGACGGTCGCGGCCGACGGAGCCGTCGGCTGAGCGAGACCGCTGCGAGCGGCGGCGAGCCGCGAGGCGCGTGAGGCACGAGCTCGCGCTCCTGCGGCGCGCGCACCGACGGCAGCGGGTTGTCCTCGACGTAGTCGAGGTCGGGACGGAAGCGCTCGCGGCGGGCGACGCTGTCCGTCCTGCGAGCGCGAGCAGCGTGCCCTCGCGGACCTCGCGCTTGCGCAGCTTGAGGTCGCAGTAGCGCTCGACGACCTCGAGGGCGGCCTCGGTCGAGGCGAAGAAGACGCTGTCGCGGCCCTCGCCGAGCCACAGCGGGCGGCCGCTGCCGCGCGCGAGGAACACGACGCCCGGCTCGCGCTCGTCGATCCACGCGGTCGCCATCGCGCCGCGGAGATGCTCGAGCGCGTGCGCGTCGTTCCGCGAGTGGGCGGCGATCGCGAAGATCGCCTCCGAGTCGACGGTCATCCGCGGCTCGGCGCGAGCGCAGGAGTGGGGGGCGAGGAGCTCGTCGTCGTTCAGGATGATCCCGTTGTGGATCCCGACGACCGGCCCGTGGCGCACGGGGTGGTTGTTGGCGTTGATCGACGGGATGCCCCTTCGTGTAGTCGCGCACGTGGACGAGCAGCTGGTTCGCCGACTCGGGCACAGCACTCGCTCGAGGAGCTCTGACGCGGGCGTCCGCTGCTTCACGACCGTCGCGTAGGTGTCCTCCGGGGCCCGGTAGGCGTAGCCGACGGCATCGGCCCCGCGCTCGGCGATCGCGGCGAGCAGTGCCTGCGCAGCCAGCGTCCGCTCGATGGTTCGAGCGTGGACGAAGGCTGTATCCCGCGATGCCGCACATAATGGATCCTATGAAGGTAGACGGACGAGACGCCCTGGGAGTTGCTATCGGCACGAACTCTTTACATCTCAAGTCACCCGCTCCTTCCGCGCTCAAGTACAGCGCACCTGCCGCCGATAGGGACGGAGATGGAAGCCGCTTCCCGAGGCGTCGCTGCGAAGCAGAGCCGGCCGAGCCCGTGCTCGAGCTGATGCCTGCCCTCGACGAGATCGAAGAAGAAGTCGAGGAGGAGCCCGAGAACGCCGTCCTCACCGAGGACGAGCGCCTCCAGACCGCCGACCCGCTGAAGCTCTACGTCCGCCAGATCGGCGACGGCCGCCTGCTCACGCCGGCCGAGGAGCGGGAGCTCGCGCGCCTCAAGGACCTCGGCGACGAGCGCGCCAAGCGCCGGCTGATCGAGTGCAACCTTCGGCTCGTCATGTCGATCACGCGCAACTACACGAAGGCCGGCGTGCCGCTGCTGGATCTGATCCAGGAGGGAAACCTCGGCCTGATCCGCGCGGTCGAGAAGTTCGACTACAAGATGGGCTACAAGCTCTCGACCTACGCCACCTGGTGGATCCGCCAGGCGGTCACCCGGGCGCTCGCCGACCAGGGCCGCACGATCCGCCTCCCGGTGCACGTCGCCGAGCAGGTTCGCCGCGCCCAGCGCTCACGCCGCCAGCTGGCACAGAAGCTGAACCGCGATCCCTCGGTCGAGGAGATCGCCATGGATTCCGGCTTCACGCCGAGCAGCGGGTCCGTGAGCTCTTCGACCTGGTCGAGGATCCCGTCTCGCTCGAGACCCCGGTCGGCGACGGCGAGAGCATGGTCGCCGACCTGATCGAGGACGAGAAGGCCGAGTCGCCGGACGGCGCCAGCGCCGACAGCGCACGCTCGGTCGAGCTTGCAGAGGCTGTCGAGCGGCTGAATCCACGCATGAAGCACGTCGTCGTGCGTCGCTTCGGCCTCGATGGGCAGCCGCCGCAGACGCTCGAAGAGGTCGGCTCCGATCTCGGCATCACGCGCGAGCGTGTCCGGCAGCTCGAGACGCGGGCGCTGCGCGAGCTGCGCACCGTCGCGCCGGGCCTGCAGCTCTACCTGCAGAGCTAAGCCCGCCCGAACTAGTTCGTGTAGGCGACGGCCTCCATCTCGTGGAGCTTCGCCGAGCCGCTTCAGCGCCTCGACCTCGATCTGCCGCACGCGCTCGCGCGTCAGCCCGAGCCGGCGGCCGATCTCCTCGAGTGTCTTCGGCTCGGCGTCGTCGAGCCCGTAGCGCAGCATGACCACCGTCCGGTGTCGGTCCGGCAGCGAGCGGAGGGCGATCGCGAGCGCTCGGAGCGAAGCGAGTCCTCGACCACCTCGTCGGGAAGCGGCCCTTCGCCGGCGACGAAGTCCCCGAGCACGGCGTCGTCCGACTCGCCCACGGGCGCGTCGAGCGAGGTGGACGCCCGCGCCGCCGCCCGGACCTCCTTGGCCTGCTGCAGCGAGCATGTTCGCCTCGTCGGCGATCTCCTCGAGCGTCGGCTCGCGGCCGAGCGTCGCCCAGAGGTTCCGCTCGGCGCGGTTCATCTTCTGCAGGCGCTCGACGATGTGGACGGGCATGCGGATCGTCCGTGCCTTGTCGGCGAGCGCCCGCGCGACCGCCTGGCGGATCCACCAGGTCGCGTAGGTCGAGAACTTGTAGCCCGCGGCGCCAGTCGAACTTCTCGACGGCGCGGATCAGGCCGAGCGTGCCTTCCTGGATCAGGTCGAGGAACGGCAGCCCCTGGTTGCGGTAGTTCTTCGCGATCGAGACGACGAGGCGCAGGTTCGACTGGATCATCCGCTGCTTGGCGAGCGGTTCGCCGCTCTCGATCTGCTTCGCGAGCTCGACCTCCTGCGCGGCCGTCAGGAGCGGATGGCGGCCCGCCTCGCGCAGGAAGAGCTGCAGCGCGTCGGTCGTCGTCTCCCACGTGATCTGGAGCAGCGGCGGCTCGGGCCGGCGCCTCGCCGTCCTCGCCGAGGTCGTTGACGACGTCGATCTGGCGGGTCTCGAGCTCGCGGTGGACGGGTCGACCTCGAGCGGGTCGAGGCTGAGCGGCTCGAGCACGTCGTTCAGCTCGGACTGCAGGACGGAGCCGCGCTCCTCGGCACGCATCGACCAGGCGGCGCAGGTCGTCGCTGAGGAGGAGGATGTCGGTCTCCGTTGCCACGCAGAGATCATCTAGCCGCTCTGGGAGACGGCCAAACACACCCATTCGGCCTCGTTCCTCGTCTGCACGCAAATGAGAGTTATGTCAAGTCGAAGGAAAGCGCTGCAGCTGCGCCCTGCGAGCCGGCCGGCGCAAGGTCCCACCACTCCGGCAGCTCCCGGGCGCACGGCAGCTCGAACACCGGGGTCAGACCCCGGCCGTGTCCGGAGCAGACAGCACGCGGTGTGCATGGTTCCGTCGAATCTCGATCGCCTGTCGACGAGCCGCGACGAATTCGTGACCACCGGCACGGTCGGACGAGACATGTCCGGGGTCGGACCCCGGGCGTGTCTCCGCGGGCCGTGGCCGTTGGAGGGACGCTCGCGAAAAGTGTCCACAGGATTTCCCCAGGGCCGCCTCGCAACGAGCGGCTTTTTTCACGCCTCTCCCCTCTTGATCGGACGTGTCCGGAGCGTTAGCTTCTCTCTTGCACCGAGCACGGAGCGCGAGTAGGTCGAAGCCGCTCCCGAGGGCCGTAGGCGGAAGCCGAAGGTTCACGGGGATGGTGGACGAAAGCGCAACCGGCTCGGTGAATTTCTGGTCCGGCACCTTTGTAGAGCACGGAGCACGAAATGCTAATTCGGCCTGCGCTCAAAGAAGTTTCCGCAAATTGCGTCAAAGCCCTTTTCGACCCCCTTGCACCGGGTGGCGCCGGTCCTCTAAGTTCCCTCTTGCACCGAGCACGGAGCGCGAGTAGGTCGAAGCCGCTCCCGAGGGCCGTAGGCGGAAGCCGAAGGTTCACGGGGAAGGTGGACAAAAGCGCAACCGGCTCGGTGAATTTTTTTGGTCCCGATTCGCTTCGGCCGCGCGCCTCGGTAGGATCTCGCCGCGATGCACCTGCGCCTTCCCGCTTTCGACCACGGCGTCATCTCGCTCCTCTGGGCCCTCTTCTTCGGGCTCTTCATCTGGATCGGCGGCAGCGCGGTCGGCTACAGCTGCGCGATGATGTTCATCCTCGGCGCGGTGATCGGGTTTCTGACGTTCCTCTTCGTCCGCGCCTACGGCGAAGACGAGCCGCGCAAGCCCTGAGGCCCGACGAGCGCGCCGACGAGCAGGCGCGTCATCGGAAGTCCGATCTGCTCCTCGAGGCGCGTGTACGCGCTCGGCCGGTCGTCGCCGAAGTCGGAGCAGTGGACGAGAAGCAACGCTGCTCCACGTGCGGGTTGTGGCTCGAGGATTCTCAGCTCGCTCACGTGTCTGAAGTATCGGCCTGCTATCGGACGGCGCGATCCCTGGCGGGAGGGAAGCAGGTCACTCAAGTCCGAGACGTCGAGCGTCGAACGACTCCGACTCGAGCTCGGCGCGGAACTCCTCCACGCTCGCAGCAGCGTCACGCTCGAAGACATGCTCGACGACTCCAACCTCGCGGTCGTTCAAAAACGGCACGTCCACGTGGGCGCGCGACACGAGATTGACCGAGACCTTTCCGCAGACGGGACAACGCACCGCAACGCCGACACGATCGCCGGAGATCGTCGGCGCAAGCAGCCTGAACGCCGACGGGAAGACCGGCCGCGGGCGTTCCTCCGGCCAGCAGAAAAAGCTCCACGGCCACTCCCCCGCCTTGATGCGCGCCGCTGCGACGTCGCTCAGCTCGCTCGCGACGGCCTCGACCTTCGACGTCATCAGGTTCACGAACCTGGTCTCCTCCTGGAGGCCGAGGGGCGCCCAGTCCAGGTCGTCGTGGGAGACGAGGCCCGGGTGCTCCGCTCCGCAGCCACACGCGAACTCGACCCGATAGACGGCCGGATGCCGCGCGCCGGGCAGCTGCTCGAGCCTGCGGAAGCGCGACAGGGACACGTGCGTCTCGCCGTGGATCGGACAGGAGAACGTGTAGGTGCTCGTGAGCGCGTCGTACATGGGCGTGTCCTACCCCATGTATCGGCTGTTACGCGAAAATCAATACTCGATCAACGCGAACAAGTCGGTGCCGGCGAGCCGCTCGCGGCCGCCGAGGAACGACAGCTCGATGATGAAGCACGCACCGATGACCACACCGCCGAGCTGCTCGACGAGCTTCTTGATCGCTTCGACGGTGCCCCCGGTCGCGAGCACGTCGTCGTGGATGACGACCCGGGAGCCCGACGGGATCAGATCGGGATGCAGTTCGAGCGAGTTCTCGCCGTACTCCAGGACGTAGCTCGCGCTGACCGTCTCGGGCGGCAACTTGCCCGGCCGGCGGGCCGGGATGAACCCGACACCGGCCTCGACGGCGATCGCCGAGCCGAGCCAGAAGCCGCGGGCTTCGGCGCCCAGCACGAGATCGGCATTCCGCCCCTTCACCCATGTCGCCAGCTCGCCGACCGTCTGGCGGAGCGTCGCTGGGTCCGCCAGGAGCGGCGTCACGTCCTTGAACCCCACGCCGGGAGTCGGGAAGTCCTGAACTTCCCGGACCATGGAGCGTAGATCTGTCACTGCGCCAAGTCTCGCAGGTCGCGCCAGTAGAGGAGCGACGAGAGCTCTCCCGCGAGCTCTGCAAGCTGCTGTAGGTCACGCACGGCTTGGGCACGCCGTTCGGTGTTCCGCCCACTCAGGGAGGGCGCGAACAGCTGCTCGAGCAGTGCGGCCTGGCGCGCGGTGGCGGTGCGGATGGTGCGAAGGTGCCTCGGCCCGACCCCGAAGCGCGCGAGTTGTGCGCAGAGCAGCGCGACGTCGATGTCGGACTCGGGGTAGCGCTTGTCTCCCCCGCTGCCGTGCGGTGCCAGCAGACCGAAGTCCTCCAGCTCCTTCGCGAGCGCCGGCTCGATGACGGCGCGCTCGCACAACTCGTCGAGGGTGATCGATTCCTCTGCGGCACCGAGCGCCGCCGGACGGCGCCGCTTGCGCTCCTTCGCGCCCGGCGCATCCAGCTCGTCCTTGATCACGCGCAGCGGCAGGAACTCGTCGCGCTGCAGCCGCAGGATCGTCTGCAGGCGCTCGAGGTCGGCCTCGCTGAACAGCCGATAGCCCCCCTGGGTGCGCCGCGGCATCAGCAGGCCCTCGTCCTCGAGGTAGCGGATCTTCGAGATCGAGATGTCGGGAAACTCGTCGTGCAGGCGCCGCACGACCTCGCCGATCCGCAAGAAGCGCTCGCGCGGCGGCTTCTGCGGCAGGCCCGGCTGTTTGGCGGTGCTCGTCATGCGATGAACGTCATCCGGTACTTGCCGATCTGCAACTCGTCTCCCTCGACGAGCGGCGCACTGTCGATGCGCCTGCGGTTGACGAACGTGCCGTTGAGCGAGCCCTGGTCCTCGACGACGAACTTGCCGTTCGACTCGACGAGCACCGCGTGATTGCGTGAGACGGTGACGTCGTCGAGAAAGATCTCGCAGTCGGGTGAGCGGCCGATGCGCGTGCGCTCCCCGACGGGTTTGAAGCTCTCCCCCGCTCTGCCGCCGCCCGCACGTACGACCAGTGCCGGCCCTTCGATCCCGAAGTCCTCGTGCTCGATGTCGCCGACCTCCTCGGGCGAAAAGGTCTGGGTCGTCTCCGCGGGCTGGTCGCCCCGAGACAGGAGCGCGCCGCAGCGCGAGCAGTAATTGGCGGCCTCCGGGTTCTGGAACCCGCACTCCTGGCAGTAGACGACGCTCATGCCTACGCCGGCGGGCTCGACTTCCCCGTCAGGATCTCGGTGAGGCGGTCGACGTCGACCTGGTCGAGCACGCTGCGGCCGCCCGAGGTCTGAAGTCGTGCGACCAGCTCTGCGCGCAGGATGTCGATCTTGCCGTGCAGCAGGCGGCGCTGATAGCTGAGCTCGCGCTCCTGCACTTCGAGCTCGTCGATCAGCTCCTTCAGTTCGGTGTCGGGCAATGAGCCCAGATCGGGGAGCGGTTCCACTGTGCCGCCTTTCGTCGTCTGTCGAGTCACTGGATTCCAGCAGAGGCTGCCAAAACCGTCAACCTCAGCTTAAGGGTTCAGCTGAAGGACGTCCATTCCTTCCCCGTCCGTTCATCCCCTACGTCAGCCATTAACGAACTCTTAGGGACGCCGCGGGCAGTCGAGACTAGCCTGGTCTTTCAGCCGGCGCGCAGCGCTAGGGGGCGCGGCCGTCGTCCGCGAAGGCCGGGGGTGGAGTGAACTGCCCTTCCTCCGCCCTCGGCCCTCGCATCTCTCGCGACCATGCGCACCAGGAGGCCCGGCGAGCACGAGCCGGAGCTAGGTCGCCCGGCGCCGCTTCATGACGTAGCGCACGGCGAACACGATGACGATGGCGATGGCCGCGTACGTCAGGAGCCAGGGCCACCAGCCGTGAGTTGCGAGCAACACGTCGAACCTCCGATGTGGGGTTGCGGCCCGTCGCGGAGCGGCCAGGCCCCACTATCTGCCTCAGGCGGCGCGAAGGGAAGGCGCACTCGCTCCGCGCCCTGCTTAATCAACTCTTTAGCGAGCCCGTAGGTACGCCTCATCTTCCGGGATTAGCCTCAGCTCCATCGACGCGTATGACCCCGTCGATTGCGGCGGGTCGGGGAGGCAATGCCTGCCACTCCCCGGCCCGTCGTCCTCTCAGCCGTGGGAGTCAAAGGGGCCGAGCCGCCCCACAAGGGGAGTGCTGGGGCAGCCCGACCTGGCAGCCGTCCACCGTCGAACCCCTAGCGGCAGGGGTGAAGCAGACTGGGCCGCAGACAGATTCTGCATCGGGCGCGACAAAAAAACAACGGCCCCAGCGGGGCCGTTGCAGCAGGGAGGCTCCAGTCAGACTCCCCTCGAAGTCCCGTCTGGAAGCCCATCCTTGTTCGTGACATTCGACGCGACCGCCCCCACCCCTCGCTCGGGTTTGCTCCTGAGCGGGTCGGAAGCTCGTTAACCGGGGCTTAGTACGGCGCGGCGGCAGCCGGTACTAGCGTTGGCAGTGGTCATCGGCGTGGCCTGTGGGGGGACAACGCCGTTCGCGTCCGGCCGGGGATGGGGCTTTGGCCTTCCCTTCCTCTCCATCCCCGGCCGACGCTCTTCTGCCAGGGCCTCGAGAGGTCAGGTTCTGCTCCCGATCTCCTCGCGTTCGATCACCTCGGTGACGAGGGTGCGGAGCTCGGTTTCGAGGTCTTCGGAGTCTTCCGCCGACTCGCCCTCGGCATACAGATGGACGAGTGGCTCGTCGGCGTCCGGCAGCACCTGGACCCAGCCGCGCTCGTCGAAGATCTTGATCCCGTCCCGGAGATCGACGTTGGCGTCGGCGAAGCGCTCGTTGAGGACGCGCATCACGGTGCCTTTGAGCGCCCAGGGGCACTGCAGCTGACGGTGGATCAGGGTCGGCCTCGGCAGAGCCGCGACGAGCTTCGACAGAGGCTTGTCGACGGGCGCGAGCAGCTCCAGCAGCTTGCAGAGCGACGCGCTCGCGTCGTAGGCCGGCAGGAAGCGCGGGAACACGTAGCCCCCGCCCGGCGCTCCGGCGAACACGACGCCGTCCCCGGCCGCCGCCTGCGTCAACCCGGCGAGCGTCGCGGGCGTCCGGATCACCTCGAGCCGGTCGCCGACCACCTCGTCGACCTGACTGGTCGCCGTGATCGGGACCGCGACCTTGCCGGTGGTGCTCAAGGTCAGCAGATGGAGATACAGCAGGAGCGCCTGGTCGGGCCGCACCTCGCGGCCGGTCTCATCGATCAGGAAGAGCCGCTCGGCCGAACGATCGAACACCGCGCCGAAGTCCGCGCTCACCGCCTCGACCAGACGCTGCGCGTAGTCGAGTGTCGCACCGAAGCGCGCGGGCGCCGAGCCGACGTCGGATTCGAACGCATGGGCGGTAACTGCCTCGACTCCGAGCTGCCCGAAGACGAGGGGCAGGATGAAGCTGCCGCCCGAGTAGCCGTAGTCGACGACGATGCGGAACCCCCGCTCGCGAATCGCGGCAACGTCGAGATCGCCGAGCAGGTCGCTCGCGTAGCTCTCCCGCGCCCGGGCTGGGTAGGAGATCGAGCCGACGGCGCCGAACGGGACGCGTCGCAGCTCCTGACGCGTGAAGTGCTTCTCGATCTCTTTCTGCATCGCCTCCGAGAGCGCGACCCCGGGCCGTTCGAAGAGGCGGATCTGCACCGCCTCGGGATCGGTGGTCGACGCTCCGACGTGGAAGGCGGCGTCGTAGTTCTGCGTCTTCAGGAGATGCTTGCCGACCGGAGCCGGCAGGGTGCGTAGGTCCGCGACCTGCACGCCGGTCGAGTTCAGGCCGGAGATGAGTGCTCGCTTGATCATGCGATACGCAGGCGCGCTCTCACGACTTGCGACGACACGCGCGCCGCGTTTGAGCGCGGTGCCGAGCGCAGCGCCGACGCGCAGCGCGACCTCGGGCGTCAGGTCGACGTTGACGAGACCCACCACTCCGTCCTGGGCGAACACCTTGGTCGTGCCCCGCGACTCCCAGATCAGGCTCTCGTGGATCTGCGCGCCGTACTCGACCTCCTTGTACGGGTAGATCCGGACGCCGGGGAAGATCACCGACTGGTCGCCGAGCGTCACCTGGTCGCCGACGGCCACGCCTTCGTGAACTCGCGCGTGGGGACGCACGTCGCAGTTTCGCCCCAGGATGGCACCCTCGATCGTCGCGCTCCGCCCGATGTAGCAGGACGCGTCGATCACCGACCGGGAGACGCGCGCTCGCTCGCGCAGCGTCGTCCCGGGTCCGAGCACCGTGTACGGGCCGACCGACGACTCGGGCGAGACGGTGCAGTAATTGCCTATGAACGCCGGGCCTTCGACGCCTTCGACATCGTCGATCTCGACGCCTTCGCCGATCCACACGTCGCCGCGGATCTTCAGGCCGGGAATGTTGAGGCGGACCTTCTCGTCGAGCGCATCGGCGTTCGCCTGCCGGTACTGGTCGAGGTTCCCGATGTCCTGCCAGTAGCCGTCGCAGACGTAGCCGTAGATCGGGCGCCCCATCTCCAGCAGCAGGGGAAAGAGCTCCTTGGAGAAGTCGAACGGCCGATCGGTCGGGATGTGCCGAAGCACCTCCGGCTCGAGCACGTAGATGCCGGTGTTGATCGTGTCGGAGAACACCTGCCCCCACGAGGGCTTCTCGAGGAAGCGCTCGACCTTGCCGTCCTCGTCGGTGACGACGATCCCGAACTCGAGCGGGTTCTCGACCGACTTGAGGCCGATCGTCACCGCAGCGCCCTTGTCCTTGTGAAAGTCGACGATCTTGTTCAGGTCGATGTCACAGAGCGCGTCGCCCGAGATGACGAGGAACGTCTCGTCGAGTCGGTCCGAGGCGAGCCGAACCGAGCCGGCCGTGCCGAGTGGGCTCTCCTCGACGGAGTACTCGATGTTCAGGCCGAGGCTGCCGCCGTCGCCGAAATAGGTGCGGATCGCCTGCGGCAGAAAGGCGACCGTGATCACGACGTCGCTGAAGCCGTGCTCCAGCAGCAGCTCGAGGATGTGCTCCATACACGGCTTGCCGACGATCGGCACCATCGGCTTCGGCTGGTTCGACGTCAGCGGACGCAGCCGCGTCCCCTCGCCCCCTGCCATGACGACCGCCCTCATGCGAGCACCTCCCGCCGCGCTTTCAGCGCATATTCACCCAGCGCGATCAACCCGAGCACGAGCCCGCTCCAGAACAGCCACAACGGCCATTGCGTCCCCTCGTGGGTGACCATGATGAACCCGAGCGACGCGTAGAGCAGCCACGTTGCCGCCTTGCCGATCAGGTTCACCTGAAACTCGTAGCCCCGGCCGAGCATGATCGGAGTGCCGACGAGCGTGACCAGGTCGCGCGCGGGAATGATCAGCGCGAGCCACGGCAGCCGCCCGGCATGGAGCAGCAGGATGACCGCGGCGTCGATCATCAGCCGGTCGGCGAGCGGATCGGCGAACTTTCCGAACGCCGACTCGACGTGCCAGCGGCGCGCCAGGTAGCCGTCCACCTGATCCGTGACGCCGGCAATCGCGAACACGATCGCGGCCGGCCACGAGTAGCCGCCGTCGCTTTCGAGGATCAGAGCGATGAAGACGGGGATGAGACAGAACCGCGCGATCGTCAACGCGTTCGGCACCTGGGCACGGGTCACGCTGACAGGATATGTCGGTGCTGACCCTGCCGGGATTCGTCGACGCCCACTGTCATGGGTTTCAACGCGCATTGCGCGGCCGCGGGCACGGGAGCGACTTCTGGGGCTGGCGCGAGGAGATGCTGGCCCTGGCCGGGTCCGTGAGCGTCGCGGAGATCCGCAGCGAGTACGTCGAGGTCTATCGCGAGCTGCGCGAGAACGGCTATACGGCGGTCGGCGAGTTCCACTATCTCGGCTACGAGGAGGCACAGGCCGCCGCCGAAGCCGCCGACGAGGCAGGGATCGCCTTCGTCTGCCTCTATGCCTGTTACCTGCGCGGCGGCATCCCGCGCTTCCGCCAGGAGTCGGTCGCCGCCTACCTGCGGGAGCTCGAAGCGCTCCGGAGCGCCGGCATCCAGGTCGGGGTTGCGCCCCACTCCGTGCGGGCCTGCCCGGACGAAGCGTTGCGCGAGCTCGGCCGCTACGCGACTGAGCACCACCTGCCGCTCCACGTCCACGCAGACGAGCAGCCGCGCGAGATCGAGGAATGTCTGGCCGAGCATGGGCTGCGGCCGATCGAGCTGCTCGCGCGTGAAGGCTGCCTCGGCCCGCACTCGACGATCGTGCACGCCACTCATGCGAACGGCGGGGAGCTCGACCTGCTTCGTGACTCCCGCTCACGGATCTGCGTGTGCCCGACGACGGAGGCGAATCTCGGCGACGGGTTCCTTCCCGTCGCACGCGTTTGCCACCGGACGATCGGCATGTGCATCGGTTCGGACTCGAACGTGCGCATCGACCCGCTCGAGGAGCTCCGCGAGCTGGAAGGCATCGCACGACGCCAGACCGGCGAGCGCGGCGTCATCTCCGTCGACGCCCTGCTCTCGTGCGGCTCCGATGAGGGCGCCGCCGCACTCGGGCTCGAAACGTGGCCGGATGCAGTCGTCGACATCGAGCACCGGCAACTGCGCGGTGTCGAGGAAGCTGCGATCTACGAGGCGCTGGTCTTCAGCTGCACGGGCACCGTGCTGCGAAAGACGTCCGACCAGTAGCGCGTCCGCGCGAGATACGCGTCCTCCGCGGCAACACCGTGAAGTCCCCACGCCCCGTTGTACGACAGGTAGCGGTACAGCCCGTGACGGTGAGGCGGCGCGGCAGGCTCGATCTGAGTTCCTTCGTGCCATTCGTTGAACGACGTGATGGTGACGGAGTCCGCGCCGCTCGCGATCGCCGCGCGCCACATCGCGTCGTACGTGGCGCCGTTTCGACGCGGTTTCACGCGCGGGTCGTCGCTTCCGCGGCGCGCGTTGTAGCCAGGCCCGACCGACGGCGCGCAGAGGAGCTGGCGCGCATGTGCCTGGGCACACAGGCGATGGAACATGTTGCCGCCGTAGGTGAGGATGTCGTAGGTGTAGACCCCATCGAAGCCGGCCTGCGCCGCATCTCCAACGAGCCCGGTCTGCGCGTAGAGCTTCACGCCGCCGGCGTGCAACGCGGTCCTCGACGCCGCCCAGTCGCCAACTGCCAGATCGAACGGGCGGTAGACATAGAACGAGGTGACGCCGTAGTTGCGTAGGTAGGCCACGTCGGCCACCGTGCTCGCAACGGTTCGGCCGCCGTACGGCTCGAGATGCACGGCGACGGTGATCCCGTCGGCGCGCGCCGCGACGATCACGGCTGGCAGGAGCAGGTCTTCGGCCGACCCCTCTCCCCACCACGAGACGGCGATCTCGTCGATCCCCGCCGACCGGATCTCATCCATCTGCTGTGCCGTCACCAGGCGGTCGGAGGACGAGTAGAGACCAGCGGCCGGGTAATACGACGAGGCGATGTCGTTGGGCGGATCGTGTCCGAGCTGCGACCAATGCCGGTACGCCCCGTCCAGCGCTGCGGTGCCGTACCACGGGTAGTAGAACGCGGACACGCGAACGCCTGCCTGCGCGGACGCAGGCAGGCAGAGGGCCAGCAGGATGCCGAGGATGAGTCGCCGCATAGTGGGGGTCGCGCCCGATCATGTACCACCCCCGGCTGCTCGACAATGGGCCGGACGGCTCATTCCGCTCTTTCAACGAGTCCCAGGCTCCCGCGGGCGACTGGACGTCATCCACTACGGGTGATGCCGAAGCAGAGCCTCCGGCGCGAATCTTCCCGAGATGACCACTCCGGAGGATCCTGCGCGCGATGACGGAGTCGTGGCAGCGGCCGGCCGCGTCGCGCTCTACCCTGCGCGCGCAGCGATGCGCGCATCGCGCACCCGCATCGAGGCGTCGGTCGAGCACGTCCTCACCGGGCCGGAGCTGGCCCGGATCGTGGACGCCGTGCTCGCCGGGCCGTTTCCCGAGGAGCTGGGACGGATCCTCGTCGAGCGACGCGTCCTCGATCGCGTCGTCACGGAGATGGCCAAGGATGTCCGCTTCGACGAGCTGATCGACGAAGTTCTCGGACGACCCGAGGTCCGCGACGCGATCGAGAAGGCCGTCGGCTCGGCTGCCGTGCACGATGTGATCCGCCGGGCGGTGCAGCAGCAGACCTCGAGCACCGTGGGTGACGTCACCGAGGCACTGCGCGTGCGGGTCCGAGCCCTCGACGAGCGCGTCGACCAGCGTCGCGCTCCCGCGGCGACCGGCTTCGGAGGGGTCGCCACGCGGGCGATCGCACTGGTCACGGACGCCGCACTGATCGGTCTCATCGCCGCCTCGCTCTCGGCGATGTTCGCTCTCATCGCCTCCCTCGTCGGGGAGCTGAGACCGGCCTGGCTCGTCGGCCTCCTGCTCAGCATCGGCTGGGCCCTCCTCGCAACCGTCTACTTCGCCGGTTTCTGGAACCTCGTGGGGCAGACACCGGGAATGCAGTTGATGCGGATCCGAGTCCGGGGGCCGGGCGGCGCCGCACCATCCTTCGCCCGGTCGCTGCTTCGCGTGCTCGGCCTGGCGTTGGCGATCATTCCGTGTTTCGCGGGTTTCATCCCCGCGTTCTTCGACGGCTCGGCGTCGTGCGCTGCCGGACCTGATCGCGGGCACGACGGTCGAGGTCGACGACCGGCCGACCACCGGGTAGCTCGCCCGCCTTGATCTACGCGCAGGTCGGTCGTACAATCCCCAGGGCCGGGTTGGGCTCTACGGCACCGATCGCTTTGAGGGGAAACGCGACCTCGGGGAGAGACAGCCCAACCCGCCTTCTTTCAGGGAGCGATCCCGAACACCGTCTTGTAGAGCCCGCGCCAGTTGGCGGCGATCCTCACCTGGGCGGCATGCAAGGTCATCGAGCCGGCACAGACGAGCGCATGCAGCCTGTTCTCGAGCTTGTCCTTCACATGGAAGCCCGGCGCCGGCGACGCGCGTTCGGGGAAGAGGTTGGCGATGTCGTTCGACCCTCCGAGCTCCAGCGAGACGATGTGGTCGATCTCGAGCGTCGACCCGTACGAGCCCGGAGCGAGCCCGTACTCGGCCTCGACCTGGTGCTTCTCGCCGACCGGGACGTTGCGGATTGAGCTCGTGCGGAAGGTCGACGAGCAGAGGACGGTCTTCGTCAGTCCGGAGTACGTCGCGCCGGGAGAGCAGTGACGGTCCGGGCTGACGCCGAGCGCGCAGTGACTCGTCTCGGTGCGCTTCGCGAGGAGCACAACACGGCCCAACTGGACGCCGGTCGCGACAGAGCCGGGGCTGCTTCCGTCGAGCCAACCGGCCACGCCGCCGTGATGCGAGCACGTCCCGGAGTGATGCTGCGAGAAGCTGTACGTCCCGTCTCTGCAAAGCGCGGTCGCGCCGGGTGGAGCGCCCGCAACGCCGGCGGACGCTGTGAGTCCGCCCACGCCGAGAACCACGCATGCCAGGAGCATCGTTGCCGCCCGCCCGAACACCATCCCTCTCTCGCTTGACCTGATCTCGTTCTACAGCGGTCGGACCCCTCGGTCAACGAAGCAGCCTCCGAATCGCCTCGCCGAGGGACGGATCCACCTCGACTCTCGCCTCGAGCCAGTCGAAGATCGCGGCAGCCGCTTCGCGGTTCGCGGTGTAGCCCATCACCATCGTCGCCAGCGGGAGCAGCTCGGGGCCGAAACGCTTCTCCGTGCCTCGCTCGATCGTGAACAGGTCCTGGCGCTTCCCGCCCTCGGTGTCGCTGAGCTCGAGGAAGTTGATCAGGCGGTCCACGGCATGCACCTGGATGAGACGCATCGCGGCGAGTCGCTCGCCGCGTGCTTCTCGATGCAAGCCGACGTACAGGTTCGTCAGGGCTTCGTTCGCCTGATCTTCGGCTGTGGCGTGCGGCATCGCCGCAGGCCCTCGTCCCCAGCGCTCGAGCCCGGGCGGCGCATCGTTGCGCCGCCAGACGATCCGCCCGGCTGGGAAGGAGCTCTCGCGCAGCTGGTCGAGGGTGAACACTGCGTACTCGGCAAAGAGGCCGTCGGCGAACAGCACCTTCCGGCCGTCGGTGCTGTTCCTGAAGCTGTAGGCGACGGGCGCCAGTGCCTCGAGCCAGTCGATCGAGTCGAGATAGCGTCGCTTCGCGCCATCCTCGACGATTGCGAAGAAGTCGAGGTCGGAGTGCTCGTCGAGCCGGTCGAGGTCGAGCCCGACGGAGCCGAGCGCGATCAGTGCAATCGAGTCGCCGCGGCGCTCCAGTTCGGTGCCCAGGTCGTCGAGTCGCTGCAGCAGACGGCGCGGGATGTCATGCAAGTCGCGACTCTCCAACGTTCGCTCAGGCGTCGATTGCCGGCGCCGCTCCGTAGTCGTCGTCGCTGACGTGGTCTCCCCAGGTCGCGTTCCTTCCTTCGTCATCGACCTGGACCAGTGCGAGATGGGCCATGAAGCGGGTCGGAGCGGCGCCGTGCCAGTGCTCCTCGCCGGCCTCGAAGAACACGCGGTCGCCGGGCCGGATGACCTCGATCGGCCCGCCGCGGCGCTGCGCGAGCCCAACGCCCTCCGTCACCCAGATCGTCTGGCCGTTCGGGTGGGTGTGCCAGGCGGTGCGCGCGCCCGGCGTGAAGTGAACGCTGGTGGCGCTGAGCCGCGAGGTCTCTGAAGGAACTGCGACGGTGTCCAGGTAGACCTCCCCCGTGAACCAGTCGCTTGGCCCGCGGGCGGTCTCGGTGCTGTTTCTCGTGATCTGCATGGAGGTCTCCTGGTAGGGCGGCTGTCCGCTGTGCGGTGTACCGGTGGAGGACGCGATCAGGAAGGTCGACCAGACGCGCGACTACCTTCCCCTCGCCGAGAAGTATCTCGTGCCCGACGACCTCGGCGTGCCGATGCTCTTCTTCGGTTCGATGATCAATCGCTGCGGGAGCCTGCACACGGCGATCGCCCGGGAGATGAGCGAGCAGAACCCCCACGACGTGTTCCCGCTCCTCCGGGCGTGGGCCTCAGGATCGAGGTGACGCAGGCACCCCAGGTGTGTCATACCGGCCCCACAGCTCCGGTGGTCCCATAGATCGCGAAAGCGTGAGCTCCTGCTGCGGTTCTCCGCTTTCATCGGCCCGTGGTGATGCGTGACTCCCTGATCACCCGCCACGGGCCAAAACATCCCCCGCTGGACGTGTGCCCTATCGAGAACCGCCGCCCCGTCCGATGGTTCGAGAGTGATCACTTCGGGCTTCGACTACTTCTCGTGGCGGGCCGAGGCAGGCGTCCTCGCTCTCATGGGCGGCGGCATGGGCTACCACCTGATTCACGACGGGGGGCATGGTTCTGGTTTGTCTTCCCGACTGCAGCGGCGGTCCGGATCGGGTGGCTGATCGTGAAGAGGCCGCCCGCGCGCAAGCAACGATTTCGGCGCCGTGCTTGACGTAAACGCAGCTCGAGTGAACGGCCCTCCGCCGAATCACTTCGGAGGCTCCAGGCGAACGAACCAACCTCATTCAACTTGTGAAGCCGTTGATCGATCAACCAACAGTGTGAAAAGCTGGAAGCCAGGCGAAAGCAGCAGCGGCGGCCTGTCTCTCCCCTCGGCCGCCGCTGCCGCTCCGCCCCTAGACAGACGAAACTACCCGACGGGTTGCGACGCGACGGCCAGGTTTCCGGGGGCAATTCCTAGCCTGGACAGGAGTCCGGTCAGGCAGGTGCTGCGACGGGCATCGCGGCGCGATTCTCGCGGGCGTCGTCTTGGAGGATCGGAGACGATGGCCGGAAGCCCTTGAAGGTGCAGTAGACACCGAGGAAGAGCTCCCACAGGAACTCCGGGATGGTGGCGATGCCTTGCAGCCCGTGCAGCGTGCCGCCGGGATGGTTCCCGCTGAACATGACTGCCGTTCCGGACAAGAAGATCAGCGGTCCGCCGATCAGGCCGAGCCAGCACACGTTGCGCGGCACCAGCTCGGAGCGGTACATCAGGTAGCCGAGAATCAGGCCGTTCCCCCAGCCGACGACCCAGCCTGGTCCAAGCAGGAACGTCCAGTCCTTGATCGCAGCCAGGCTGTAAGCGACGGTGCCCTCTGAGGCCCCGGCAACCTGTCGGCGCAACGTGACGATCGCGACGACGGAAACGATGCCGACGAGGATGAACGTACATTCGAAGATCCGCGCCGCCACGTAGCCGAGCGCCAACTCCTCGCTCTGCCGTTTGACGATCGGGAAGATCACGACCGCCGTGCCGATGTTCGCGATGATCAGCAACAACTCCAGCAGCGCACCGAAGAGGATCCGATTGTCATGCCCGGCACCAGCGATGTAGCTCACGGGATCGCGGAGCACAGACTCGTAGAGCCACAGCGCGGGGATCGACGTGGCGAACGTGATGAGGAAGAGCACGCCGAAGATGCGCGCTCGCTTCTGGTCTAGAGACACCCTTGGACCCCTTTCCCCGCTGATGGCGTGAGGCGTATCCCTCACCGCCACCCGACGAGTAGGACTCCAACCTAAACCACGCCGTCAGGTCAATGTGCACCAGGCACGCGACTCAATACCACTTACCCTTGGCGAATCCCCCGAAAGCGACCAGGCCAACGAGTGCGATGACGATCCCCAGCCACAGACTCCACACAATCGCGACGATGATCCCGAGGATCACGAGGATCCCACCAAGACCGATTCCGCCAATCGAGCCACCCCGTCTGCCATCGACCGCCATGCCTGCCTCCTCGATGTGGATGATGTCGGAACTTCCCCGGGCACCTCAACTATGAAACGCAACTGAGCGGCTCAGCGAGCTCTGGCGACCAACTTTCGAGCTGCACAGCCCGTCTGAATCGGTCGAGATGCCGTACACACTTATCCGCCGCTACGACGACGACCGCGAAGAGCGCTACGAGTGGGGCCACCAGCGCACCATCCGCATCGTCGGCGACGCCTGGCAAGTCGAAGGCGACGACCTCACGTGGAGGGTCACCAAGGTGACGGCCGGCGATGCCACCAGACCGGCCGCGATCGTGCTCGAGCCAGTCGGCGAATAGCCTCAGCGCACGGCTGTTGATTCCCTACCGGTACAGACTCAGAACGCCTGACGGCGACAACGTCGGCGAAATCGAACTCGGCCAACCCGCCAACGTCGGCGAAGAGATCCGCGTCAGCGGAAACCGTAGGATGCGTATCCGCGCTGTCGTGCCGACGGAACGGATCCAAGAGTTCATCGACCGCCCCCACCACGACGGCGGCTCCCTGGTCGTCGAGCCGGTGGAATAGATCTTTTACCTTTCCGCACCCTTTCGAGCGTTGTCTGCGTTGTAACTTCTGCGCGTGCAACCCAACCTGCGGCCGGGTTGCGCTGCGCTTCGGGGGTCGGGAATCCGAGGGCTTCTCGGCCCCCGTTCACTGCTCCGCGATCGCGCGTCGCGTGCTCATTCAAAGCGGCGCCCTCGAACACCGTCCGCGAACTGGCCGATTCGAAATCGCCTGCAGGTGGTAAAGCCTTTCGTGGACTTCGCACAGAGAGCAGCTCGGAACGAGGAAGTGTTCCGCGATGTCAACGAACAGATCGAACAAGGAGGGGAGTTGCATGGGGTCGCCTCACCGATGCGCTTCCACTGCGAGTGCGACCGCGAGACCTGCTTCGAGCAAGTCGAGCTCCGCCCCGACGAATACCGCCAAGTCGTCGAGCACCGGTACTGCTTCGTGATCATTCCCGGCCACGACGACCCACGGGTAGAGCGACTCGTCGAGGAGTACGAGACCTACTGCGTGGTCGAGAAGATCGGCGAGGCTCGCCGAGCCCTGGATGAGAAGCACCCTCAGCAAGGCCACAGACCGCCTGATTCCTAAGCGCAGCTGACGAACGCGCGACAGTCGAGCTCGTCGTATCGGCGTGAGAAACGATCAGCGCTGACGTTTCGGAAAGGTGGGCAGGGGCGAGGGCACTCTGAGTTTCGCGGCTAAGTATCCGGGCATCTGGACGTGACAATGCCACGCTCACCCTTGCTTCGCAAAGCACTTTGGACAGGTCTCTATGCGGGACTGGGAGCGTTGGCTACGCTCGCATCGCGGCGGCTCGCAGCACAGATCTGGCGTCGCGTCACCGGCGAGGAGCCACCCACCAAGAAGTAGAGAGAGGCTGCTTGCGCAACTTGTCGGCCCGTGACTGAGTTGTAGTTCCAGCGCGCGCGACCGACGCGGTGGGGAGTGCGGTTCGCGCCGCGTGGGGGTCGGGAGTTAGGGGTCTAGATCACTCTCTGTTCCCGGCCCCCTTCTCTTTCAAGCTGAGGACGGATGTGGCGATGACGCCCGAAATCGGAACTTTGGCTGCGGCTTCCATGCCGAAAACTCGAGCTACCCGTACCTAGTTCACCCCCGCCGCCGTTGCATCGGTCAAAGCGTCTACCACGAGGAGTGTTGACCTGATGGGCATGGGTGTGAGCCTTCTGTTGATTGCCGCCGGCGCGATTCTCGCGTTTGCGGTCAATGCCTCGAGCAGTGCGTTCAGTGTGCACACGATCGGGATCATCCTCCTGGTGGTGGGTATCGTCGGCGCGCTGATCTCGCTGTTCTTCTGGTCGAGTTGGGGCGGGTTCGGCGGCGCACGTCGCGAGACCGCCGCACGTCGCGAGACCACCATCGTCGAACGCTAAGACCCTGCTCCGCCACCGGCGGCTGCTTCGAAAGAAGACGTCGCCGGTGGCGGATCTAACCAGATCGGTAAACCCCCACCACCTATGGAGGACCGAATGCTTGCTATCGCTGGAACCGGCTACGGGCTGATCGGGATTCTCGTGATCATCCTGCTCGTCGTCCTGATCTTCTACTTCCTCCGCCGGGCCTGATCGAGGTCACCGTGGACGTCGTGAAAACCGAACACCACACGTCGACCGCCGGGACCGAGGACAAGCCACGCCTGCTGTTCTTCTACTCGCCCACGAATGGCCGGGATAGGCGTCTCGAGGGCTTCCTGGCCCAGGTCCTGCAACGCAACCGCAACCAGCAGACATTCTCGGTCCACCGAATCGACATCGCGGCACGACCTGACCTGGCCGCACGCTTCCGAATTCGCGACACACCGACCATCCTCATCGTGCAGGGAAACAAAGTTGCTGCACGCGCTCAGCGACCCAAGGGCTGCCCAGAGCTCACGGAGCTCATGAGCCCCTGGCTCCGTTACTGATCTCACGCACCAGGCGTGTAGGACGCGGCTAAGCGACTGCCTCGATTTGCCGAGATAGTTTCTCGAGCTCGCCCTCGGCCCGTTCGATCACCCTCGCGAGATCAGCACAAAGCTCGGTGTCTACGACGTTGTCGGCAGCCTCGAACGCCGTCTGGGCTGACTTGCAGGCCGCGATCAGAATGATCAACATGCTCCGCTGCCTCACGAGCTCGGTAATCGATAGATCGGCGATGGGTCGTACCTCTCCCCGCGATCAGTCGCAAAACCTCGGCGAAGATCAGGCCCGAGGATCTTCCTGATGGGCAACGAGGCCGGCAACGCCGTCCTTCTCAACGACGACGTATTCGTCATGCACGGCGACGACTTGCTCGACCTCGATGTCCTCATGGCCTGCCTTGAGGACGAAGTGTGCGCCGTCATCGCGGACCCGCTCGTACTCTGCAAGAGTCAGCGTGAGCCGCTCGAAACAACCGGTGGTCGCACACTCACAAACAAACTCGTACGGCGTCTCACCGCCCAGCGGCCCCGCGATCCCGACGATGTTCTCGTTCAGCTCGCGGAACAGAGCCTCGTTCTTGGCCAGACGCTCGTCGCGCTCGTCACCCATCGGGCCGACAGTAGCGCATCGATTCCGCTCAAAACACCCCGGGCGCTCAGGTCAAGCTAGCCGGGCGGCACGGCCGACGGAACGAGCACTCGCCGCGAGACCGTAGCCTGGAGCCACTTACCGACGTTGACTGTCAGATGGCTGTCCATCGCTACCGACTTCTCATCACGGTCACGGTGTCCGGTGTCTCTCGCGAGAGATGCAGCTGCGGGCCCATACTGGCTACGACTTGCCCGCACATCACCTGGAAGACGTGGAGCTGCTGAGCTAAGGAGCAAACGACTACTAGCGGTCGCCGCTGAACTGCCTGACGACTAGATAGGCGCGGAAGTTCTCTCCAGGCTCAGCCTCGACTACGGCGGTTACCTCGAAGTCGCCGCCGGGCCGGAGGATGATCCGACCCGCCCTCCAATCACCGGAGCCCGTCACAAACGGCCCGAGATCGACACCATCCACGTCGATCAGTCGGTAGCGGTAGACAGTCATCTAGCGATGCAACGCCGGCACGGAGCTTCCGGCTACGGGAGGCCGCAAGGCTGTTGTCGGCATGAGGGTCGATCAATCGCGGAACCGCGACGGGGGTCGAAAGCACATCGGCACAACCGTAAGCCCCTGACTCCCGACCCCCGAAAGCGCAGCGCAACCCGGCCGCAGGAAGGGTTGCACGCGCCGAAGTTACAACCCGGTCAAGGCGTAACTCGTTGTGGTTGGGCGATTAGCCAACTGGAAGATGAGCCAGATGGCGAGGGCGAAAGCGCGGCCCCCGAGCGAGATCGCCGCGTAAAGGAGCAATCACGCGCCCCGACTCATAGCTCGATAAAGAATGGTGAGGGAGAGCAGGCGAGTGAACGTCCCTCGATAAAGATCGCAGACATCGGCTTCACGAAGAACGCGAGGGTGTCGGGGTGTGGTGTATGCGGCTGGGCCGCCGACCGAACTTGGTCGGTTAGTCCAAGCGCTTGAGGCCGAGTGCACGTGGGGCGGCGAAATGTTCCTCCTGGTTCACAGCCAATGCCTGAGCTTGGCGATGCCGACCGTTAGTGGCGCGATCGCGATGATCACCGCCACTGTGACCCAGAACAGGGAGGCGTTTGCAAAGAGCCCAACCTTGAAGTTCATCCCCATTACTGCCGCGAGGAGAGCGCCTGGGAGCAGGATCACGGAGGTAAGGGTGAGTACGGTCATGATCCTGTTGGTCTTGTGTCCTCCGCGCGCGATCAGGACGTCGAAGGAGCCGACGATCGCCTCGCGCACGTCGCGCGCCTCCTGAAGAGTCGCCTCGAAGCGCGCAAAAAGGGACTGGAAGCGTTCGCCTGAGGCGTTGTTGCCCAGAGCCTCGAGCTCCGGGTGCGTCAACGCAACAAGGGCGGAGCGATGTGCTGCAAGCGCGCGGCGATACGTACCGACGTGGCGGCGCATTTCGATCAGCGACTCGATGTCCTCGTCAGCTCCCTCGCCGCGCATCGCGTGAACGTCGAACTCCTCTAGCCGCTCTTCGATCCGCTCAAAGGCCGACGTGTACGAGCCCAACACCCATTCCAGCAGCGCCGCCAGGAAGCCAGGACCGTCCAAAGACCCCGTGTCACCGGAGCCAGATACCCGCTCGGCAAACTCCTCGAGAACCGGGATCGGCTGGTCGTGCGCGGTGATCACCCAGTTTTCTCCGACCACGCACTCGACCGCGTGCAACTGACCTTCGTCTTCCTCACGCGGTGCGTAGGTCGTGATGTGGATGTAGCGGCCGTGGTCGTTGAACACCGGCCGCTCATGGGGCCTCGACAGGTACTCGCACGTGGTGTCGTCGAGCGCGAACGCTTGCCCGATCTCAGCAGCGTTAGAACTGGATTCGCGGTGAACATCAACCCACAGCAGTTGCGATCGGCGGAGCCGCCGCGGACGCTCCGACAGGTCAAGATGATCTACCGCGTCGCGGTCAAAGAGAATCGCCTCGCTCATCACCGTCTCTAACGCAGAATCCCTGTCAATGGTTGCGCAGCAGGTCCCCGCCCGGCGCGGATAAAACATTGCGGAGGAAGAAGCCGGCCGATCAGTTGTTTGACCACCAGGGCCGCGGGTAACAGGGGCACGCGCGGGTTATCGCCGGGGGCGTGGCACCTGCGAAGGCCAGGATGAGGCACACCGGGAGCGCCGCAGGGCGCTCTCGGTCGGAGTTTGGACGTCGTTGCCCCCACGGAAATGTGGTCGGCGACTTCGGCGGAGCATTCGCCGTGACGCCGACCGCAATCGCGGAACCGTGAACGGGGCCGGGATGCCCTCAGGACGGTCAGACCCAGATCGACACCGTCAGGGTCCTCCGGCAGACGAAGCTGGTTGCCGAAGGAATCCGCGCGAAAGCGGCCCGAAGGTGCCCGACAGCTACCGACTCAGTAATCCGTGCGTGGTTCGGGAGCGCTGCCGGTTGCGGCGGCTTCAGGTGCGCTGAAAGTCTCGGCTACTTCGAGCGGAGCTCGAGCACCCGGTAGGGCGAGGTAACGCGGAAGGCGTTTGGATCCTGGTTTCCGTCGCGCAGAACCGCGATGCCCTCGCGCCTGACGTCGTCGTAGACACCGGCGTTCTCCAACAGCGGCCGCGACGCGACAGACATCGGGTGGTGCCGCTCCTGCGAAGCGAAGTACGCCTCCGGCGACTCACCGCTGAACTGAATCTCGCAGTCAGCGGCTGAGACACTCCACCGGCGGCAAGGCGCGAGTTCGGCGACCACCTCACGGTCGTGCCAGGCAAACCGCTGCGGGGCGACGCCCGTTGCAGCGGCAATTGCCCGCCCGAACACTCCCATCAATGACGCAATCGTGCCGGTAGGCACCCACGCCGCGATCAAGGCCCGTCCTCCCGGCCGCAGCACCCGCAGCACCTCACCGATCGCCAGTTCAGGATCGTCGGTGAAAATGACCCCAAAGACGGAGAGCACGACGTCGAACGAGGCGTCCTCGAACGGAAGCGACTCCGCATCACCCACGACGAAATCGACGTCGACCCCTTCGGCCGACGCACGCTCGCGAGCGACCCCAATCAACCGCGAGGCAGGATCGACGCCGACAACCTCGGCGCCTGCCTGAACCGCGAGCAACGCGGCGTTGCCTGTCCCACAGCCCACGTCAAGCAGCCGCTCGCCAGCGGCAACGCGCGCGAGTCTGACCACATGCGCCGATGCAGGCTCAAGCTGCCGCGCCGTGTCCTCGTATCGCCCCAGACCCCAGTCCATCTCCTCACCCACACTAGCCAGCTGAAGACTGCCGCCGTGACCGACCAGCGATCACTGGCCGTCGTCTCGCAACACCGACGGCTAGGTTCCCAGCAGTCGGAGTGTGACTTGTGGGAAGTTCGCATCCGGCTCGTTGACCATCTGTCCGGGGAGAACGGTTTGGTCACCGGGCGTCTCGTAAGGCCAGGGGTGGCTGGCGGCTCTCCCGTCCCCGGCCTTATTATTTTTACCCGGCGCTCGTCCCTAACTTGCGAGGGACTCACGCGGCCGACAGTCCCGGGCTGGTGATCTCCTTCGCGGGAGAGGCCGGCGCCGCAGGCACGATCATGTTCGTTCGCCGGCAAGCCCGAGCCAGCATGGGCTCGGGCGCAAGGGCGCTCGCCCAGGCGAGATCAACGGCAGCCGTTAGCGCAGATCTTTATCGTGTTGTCTCAGCAGGCGGCGAGTGCGACGATTGATGGATGGCAGACGAAACTGTGCCTGAAGCTTCGTCGTCCCTCGCGCAGACTGAACGTGAAACGCGCGACCTCATCGACCAGGCCGGGCCCGAAGCACTTCAGGTTGACGACCTTGTGACCGCGGACTTGCCGCACATCGCGTGGTCTGGCAATCCGAGCCATCTGAGAAACGTTGAACGTCAACTGGCGCGCGCCGCTAGCGGAGAGGTGGAGTACCTCGCCGTCAGATCACCGAGTGGCGCGCCTGTCGCCAAAGGCGGAATCGACTACACACAGCACGAGGGCGCCGGCACGATGTTCCAGCTGGCGACGCTCCTCAGCCTTCAAGGCCTGGGCATCGCCAGACGGCTCATCGGCGTGGCCGAAGACCGGATCAGGGAACGGGGTTTGTTCGTTGCCATGCTGGGAGTTGAAAACGACAACGACCGTGCCCGGAGCATTTACGAGCGACTCGGATATGAAGTCTGCGGGCACGAGGAAGACTCCTGGGAGACCGAAGACGACCAGGGCAACAAGCACACCAAGTACGCCCAAATCACACTGCTGAAGAAGCACCTCGTGTGAAGGGCTGAGGGGAAAGTCCCTCCTGCCGCTCGCCTAGCCTGGCCTGGTCGTCGACCTCAGGTCCAAAGCGAACAAGTCGACCGGCAGTTCCTCGACCTCACGCGCCTGGGAGTCCCAAGCGCCTGATCGACTTCACGGGGTGGGTGCGGTCGTCCGCTGCTCCACTAGCCGGCGTGGTTGTCGAGCTCCGACTCGCCGCGAGCGCCCAACCGAGCAGTGCGAGCTCCGCCAGATCGCTGTAGTGACATCACGAGTGGCGCGTACGCGCCCGCCAACCTGCATCAGCTGCGCACGCTGCAACTGCGTCATCTCAGCAACCCTGAACGGGTCGAGAGTGGCAGGATCAGGCTCTTCTTCAGCCACGCAGACCCCCGCGTAGAGGGCCTTCACTGCACCTCGGACGAGGAGGGCTTAGTACCGGTACGGAGCCGTTTGGGCGTACACACAACCGCTGTCTTCCAGCACGTCGGCGCCGTTCGTCGCGCAGCGCCTCAAGATGGCCTTCGTTGTCCGTCAGACCGGTCCAACCGCGAGCTCGTGCCGCAAACGATCGGGTTCCTCGTGGGTGCCAAGACGATCGAGTATGGCGAGCGCCTCCTGCGCGCTCGCTGCGGCCTCCATGTCCTTACCCGTGAGCCGTTGGGCGTGGCCCAGCGCTCCCAACGCGAGTCCGAGTTCGTTCTCGGAATCGCTCGCCCGCAACGTCTCGATTGCTGCCTCGAGTCGGCGTACAGCCTCCTCGACCTCGCCCTGAGCCAGGGCCACCTCTCCGAGGCGCCGTCCGCTGGCGCCGAGGAAGAAGTTCGCCCCGCTCCTCGCGGCCGCGCCGTGGATCTCCAGGAGCGTCTGGTGCGCGCGCGCGTGGTCGCCGACGATGACGTACGCGTCGGCCAGCCGCAACGCAAGGAAGGTCCACGCCATCTCATGGTGCGCCGCCTTGGCCATCGGGACAATTTGCTCGAGGATCGCCAGGCCTTCGTCAACGGCCCCCGTATGACAGAGCGCTAGCGCCGTGAAGCCGAAGGCGAAACCGCGAAAGTACACGGTCGGGGCAGTCTGCTTCGCGGCGTTGCCGTAGTCGATCGCGGTCGCCCAGTCCCGTTTCTCGACGCAGACCTGCGCGCCGATCGCGTTGCAGAACGAGACCATGCCGGCGTCGGAACGCTCCGTGCCTGTCACCACAGCTTCGTCGACCTCGTGCAACGCGGCTTCCCAGCCCCCGGCCATCATGTGGGTGAGCGCGGCGCCGGCTTGTGCGTACATGTACGCCATCGGGTCGAAGCTGACGGCGAGGTGCTTGAGCGCCCGCTCCGCGTAACGGTGGGCGCACCCGTACTCGCCGAGCAGCATGTGCGCCCATTGCACTTGGTTGCATGCGTGTGCCGCGTCCTCGTGGTTGCCGGACCGCTCGCAGAGCTCGAGTGCCTGGCTCGCGGTCTCTCTCCCCTGCTCGTATTCGCCGAAGACCATCTGACGGTGCGCCAAGCGATCGTAGAATGCCCCGAGGAGGCCAGAATCGCTCTGCTCCAGCGCAAGAGGCTCGTGGCGGAGCAGCAGCTCGTAGTAGTCCTCGTGACGATGGAGGTAGTGGAATCCGCCTGTCTGGTCGAGCACGAGCGTGAGTCTGCGCCTGCGGTTGTCCTCGGAGTCGGGTAGGTCTTCGAGGATCGCGAGCGCCTCGTAGAAGTAGCCGAGAGCCTCCTCCATCGCATGCTGTGCTGAGGCCTTGCGATTGGCAAGCTCGAGGTAGTCTGCGGCGCGTTCCCGCTCGGAGCTCCGCGAGTAGTGGAATGCGAGGAGCTCGTACTTCTCGTGGAGTCTGCCCGCAAAGGAGCGCTCGACCGCTGCGCCGGCGCGCGCGTGGAGAGACTGGCGCCGGTCTTGCAGTAGGCCGTCGTAGGCAACGTCGCGGGTCAGCGCGTGCTTGAACACGAACGTCCGCTCAGTCCCTCCATGCTGTTCGTGCAAGAACTCGCGCCGCTTGAGCTCGTCCAGGGCCGGGAGCAGCGCTCCGTCACCGTCCCAGACGCTCTCGATGAGGTCGAGCGAGAACTCGCGCCCGAGGACGGAGGCGACGCGGACGGCGCTCTTGTCTCCGGCGTCGAGCCCGTCGATTCGTGCGGCCAGAACGTCCTGCACGGTTGTCGGGATCGAGCCGTCAGGGCGGCTGTCGGTCTCCTGTTGTGCGGCTCGAGCGAGTTCTTCCAGGAAGAAGGGGTTTCCTTCGCCCCGACCGACGATTCTCTCAGTCGCGTCGTTTGCGTCGCCGAGGATCGCTCCGACGATCTGTTCGCCGGCCTCCTTCGAGAGCGGCCGGAGGGCGATCTGGGTTACGTACGACTTGCCGAGCCATAAGGGGTTGTAACCAGGGCGGTACGTCGTCAGCAAGAGAGCCGGGACGGAGGGCAGCTCGTCGACGAGCTCGGTCAGGAACTCCTCCGACGTGCGGTCGATCCAATGCGCGTCTTCGATCACCACGAGCAGCGGCCGACTGGCTTTCGCGAGCAGCAGCCTGCGCAGCGCCTCGAACGTTCGGCCCTTCAGCGTTGCCGGATCGAGCGCGACCAGCTGAGCGTCGCCGGAGGTGACGTCGAGCGCGTGATGGAGGTAACGACGGGAATCCGGATCCAGACGCAGCTCCTTGAGCGTCGCGTTGATCTTCGCGGTGATGCTCTCACGGTCGTCTTCTGGTGCGATCCCGCACGCTTCCCGCACCAGATCGAGGATCGGGAGATAGGGAACGGCGGTCCCGAACGGCAAGCAGCGGCCTTGAAGCGCAACGGTGTCCTCCTCGGCCGCGAGCCGCAGCTCGTGGGCCAGTCGCGACTTGCCGAGGCCGGGTTCGCCGGAAATGCCGATGACCCGTCCTTGGCCCCCGGCCGCGGAGCAAAGGGCTTGCCGCAGCGACTCGAGCTCCTCGTGTCGTCCCGAGAAGGGAGTCAGCTGCTGGTGTGCCTCGTCGATCGGGGACGTGCGCGGGCCGCGTCCGATGACGCGGAATGCCTGGAGGGTGCGCTCGTTGACCGTCACCGGCTGTGTCTCCTCGAGATCGAAGTAACCACGCAGGTAGCCCGCGGCCGCGGCGCTCACCAGCAAATCTCCCGGGCGAGCCGCCCCATGCAGACGAGCTGCAAGCACAGTCGTGTCACCCGATGCGGTGTAATCCATCCGAAGGTCATCGCCGATGGCGCCCACGACTACCGAACCGGAGTTGATCCCGATCCGGACGTCGATCTCGGATCGCTCCTTGACCGCGAGTGCGGCAAGCGCCGCGCGGCGTGCGTGGTCCTCGTGGGCGATCGGGGCGCCGAAGAGGGCCATGAAGCCGTCGCCGAGGAACTGGTTGACGATGCCCTCGTAGCGATGGACCTCGGCGAGGGCGAACGCGAAGAAGCGGTCGACGACCCGGTGATACTCCTCCGGGCCAGCCTGCGCCGCCAGCTCGGGCAAGCGGACGATGTCACAAAAGAGAACGCTCACTTGTTTCCGTTCGCCCTCGATCGCGCTGCGGATTGCGAGAATCAGGTCACGCAGATGGCCGGGCGTGTAGGTCGCCGGGGACGGGGTCGCCTCGACGGCATGCCCACACTCCTGGCAGAACTTGGAGTACTGGGGCAGGGTCGCTCCGCAATCGTCGCACTTGCCGCCGACGAGCAAGGCGCCGGCGATGACGGGTCCGACCTTGCCGCGACCTCTCCGGGGCAGCTCGTCGTTCTTCGGCGGCGACTCAGGGCGGCGACCATCAGTGGCGAGGCCCTTGATCTCGGAGTCCGAGCCACCGGGCGAGCTGCGGAGGATCTCGAGATAGACGGCCTCCGACTCCGGCGAAGGGAAAGCGCCGAGCTCGTCGGCGAGGAAGCGCCGGCAGCGCTCGTACACGCGGAGTGCCTCGGCCGGGTTGCCGGCCGCGACATGCGCCTGCATCAGCGCGCGGTTGCTGGTCTCGCGGAAGGGCTCGAGCTCGGTGATCTCGACCGCATATCGGACTGCGTTCCCGAACCCCCCCTCGGCAAGCGCCGCATCGCGTAGGCATTCGAGCGCACGCACGAGAACGTCACGGAGGTCGCGCCGCTGATCCTCGACCCACGGTCCGTCCTCGCCGGGCAGAAACACCCGCCGAGCAAGCTCGGCTCCTGTCGAGGCCTGCCCCCGAGCCTCGTCGAGATCCTCCGCGGCGAGTGCCGCCTCTCCCCGCTCGACCGCGCTCGCCGCCGCGTCGACATCGATCCAGGCGTCGGCGGGCAGCGTGAGCTGGTAGCAGCCGAAGGCGCTCCTGAGCACGCTCGAGCCCTCGAGGCCGCACTCCTCGAGCAGCGCACGTAGCTTCGTCATCAGCACCCGGAGTGCCTTTTCCCACGTGGCCGGAAGGTTTTCGCCCCATAACAACTCCGCCAGCTCGTGGCGAGGGACAGATCGACCATGCTGGGCCGCCAGGTAGGCGAACAGGATCCGACCCTGCCGGCCCGGGAAGCGCGGCTCGTCCAGCTTCGTGCCGTTCGCCTCGACCGCGAGACGCTCCGTCAACGAGATTCGAACGCTCAGCCCGTCTCCTCCCAACCCTCCTAGCGGCGCGCTAGCGCTGGACTAGCGGGTTTCTAGCCGCCCACGCGGAGTATTGCCCGCGACATGCTTTTTCACAAGCCACGAATGGCCGGCGGCGATCGATCCGTGGTCAGCGCGTGGGCGCGGAGAGGAGATCGAATGCGAACGCTACTTTCGCCGGTTGGGGCGCTTCATGTCACGATCCGGGAGGGAGGGGGCAAGGTCATGCGAAGGAGGCTTCTACCGCTAGTCATCGTGACGGTGCTGGCGTGCGTCACCGCGGCGACGGGTCTCGCGGCGGGATCGACGCAGGTCACGCACTTCTCGTTCACGAAGCCCTCCAACGTCTGCGGCATCTCGGGAACGACCGTCGGTCACGGCACGTCGGTCTTCCGCGACACGGGCAACGGCACGTACTTCATGAGCGGCAACTTCGTCGGCGTCTTCACGGCCGACAATGGAAGATCAACCACGCTCACCTTCGCCGGGCCGCAGAGGCAAACATCGCCGGCCGTGATCGACGAACAGACGGGGACGGTCACGATCACGACGACCTACGGGGGCCTGTTCGAGAAGTTTTCGATCACCGGTGGCCCGACCTTGAGTGTTGATGCTGGGCGTGTCACCTTCGTCGATGTCTACGAGTACACCGGGGATCCAAACAATCCGGTGGGTGACTCCATCTCCGAGACGGTGTCTGACCTACACGGGCCACATCCCGACCTCGAAAGCGGCGGCTGCGAAGTCCTCGTGCCGTACCTGCAAGGCCCATAACAGCAGCGCTAGCAGGGGGCGGACCTGCAGGCTGGCGGGTCCGCCCCGCACACCTGGACGAAGGACGGTACCGTCGAGCGGGGCGTCGGCGCCCGCCCGTCTGGGAGTCCCACCCGCCTGCTCGACTTCAGCGGGGTGGGGTCGTCAGCCGTGCCCCCCCGGTTGGAAGTCTCAAGGGTCTGATCGAGTTCACGGGGTGGGGGTCGTCCGCTGTGCGCCTACCCGGTCCCGTCGTCGGGCTCGAGCTTTTCGGGAGCAAGCTCGAGCTCTTCGGGAACGAGGTTGATCGTCGACCCGAGCGGACTCAAGTGCGGATAGGCCTTGAGCACGCGATGCACCAACTGCGACCGCTCGGCCGGGGACATAGCCGCAACCTGAAACGGGTCGACGTCCTCAGGAATGTCTTCGGGCGTCTCCGCCGGCTTGCCGTAGCTGAGCTCGAACACGCGCAGCGCTGCTCGCCAAGCAGTGGCTTCCCCGCCGTTCAGGTGAGCCGCCAGACTCTTGACCGCGTACGAGACGAGTTCTTCAAGAGCAGCGGCCCGGGCCTCGGCTTGGGTGGGCTTGCGGGGCCGGCCCCCGAGGTTGCCGCTTGCCCGGCGGGCTTCATTAAGTTCGGCAGGGCTCAGACGAGGCGAAGGTGCTTACTCCGAGTCGACTTGATCAGCGTAGCTCCGACAGCGCCAAACCGGTGCTTTTCGAGCGGTCGCGGTAGACGTGCTGGTGAATGGCGGAACGTCGCGACACCAGATGTGTGTGTTCATGCGCGCTCGGACTGTAACCGCGTCAGTCCGGGTGACTGATCCACCGCAACTTCGCCCCATCGGGTTCGCTTTCGATCCCCAGATCTCGACGTCGGTAGAGAGCATCTTGCGCGGCCTCCGGCAAGTCGTCGAAACTGACAGCGATCATCTCGATCGGATCGGCCGCGAAATAGGCGCGACCGACACACGCGTTAGTCGGATCTGGAGGAAAATCGCCGTAGTCGTCGCCGGCGTTCCAGACGAACCAGACCTTTGACGTGGACGGGTCGATCCTAGCTCCTGCCTCACGTCGCAGTTTCCGCGTCGGCTCGAGCGCGATGTCTCTCCGCTGCCAAGCTTCACTGTCCTCACGAAACCTCTCTTTCATGGCGACTTGCGCCTCCTCAGAGAAATACTCAAACGGCAGCTCTGGTCCGTGCCGGGGGTCAGAGGCGAACCACTCGCCAACCGACGATGCGTACGGATCCAGCTCCTCCGCCGTCGCCGGGTGGTAGATGGGTGGTAGATGGAGCACGAGAAGCGCCTCGCCGAACGTGGACGAACGGGCGCAACTCGTGTCTCTGACTGATCGGGGCGCCGAGATTCGAACTCGGGACCTCTAGTCCCCCAGACTAGCGCGCTAACCAGGCTGCGCCACGCCCCGCGACACCGAGACCGTAGCAGCGGTGCGGCATGGAACGAATCACGCCCGGTTGCGCACTGGCGGACGCGTGGCACTTGGGTCAGAGTTTGGTCAGAGTCTGATCCTCGAACGACAAAGGCCGCGACGTACGCGGCCCTCGCCGGGGCGCAATCCCCGGCCCTCTCGCGGTGGTAATCGGCGGGGGTGAATCTCGCCGTAATCTCCGTCCACATCATCCGGGTGGTGCATACCGCGTTGTCACTTTCCGCCGAAAGCATCAGTTGCCGACCGTCTTCGACCGGCGACAACATTCCCGTAAACATCTGTAGGAGGGGGTCGGGTCATCGGATTCAGCGATCCGCTCCTTGATCTCGGTGTAGTAGGTCCTCCAACGCGGTTGTCAAGAGTGCGCTTTTGCAGGCAAATCAACGGAAAAAGGTGAACGGAAGCGAAACGGAAGCGGCGCGGGATCAAGCGGATGTAACGCTTCCCGAACCCTTCCGTTTTACCTCTTCATCGGTCGATTGTTAAGCCTCACCGAAGAGGCTCTGCGAGCTCTACCGCGAGCCCAAGTGCGAAGCCCAGGGACAGAGGAGGGCAGTCACTCCATCCCCGGCTCCGCTGACGACGCCAACCCCCCAAGGCTCACGCCGATAATTCGACCCTAGCCGCCGCGGTCGAGACGGCCGAGTAAAGACTTGGTGACGACATGGCTTCATTTTGTGAAGCGAATGTGCGAAGCTCGCGGACGGTCAGGCGCGAACCAGCGGCGGTGGTCGTCCCCTTCTCTCCCCCGGCTACCGCCGCTGCGAATTCGTTCGAGTTCACCCTGCACGGGTCGAGATTCTTTGCCAAGTTTTTGCCCGCAACCTCAGCCGGCTGTGATGGCAATCGCGACCGCCACGGCACCTGATTTGCTGCGGCTTCGTCGGACGGGCTCGGGGTGATGACGTGACTTCATTGACACCCGCCACGAGCTCTTTCCGACAGACCGAACAGAAGCGCAAGTGCCTGGCCCAACGACGTCGTTCACATCCTTGGGCCAGGCAAGGCCGACGCCTGACGCCCCCCGGCGTGCGAACGTCGGCTGAACCCTCAAACTGCCCGCGGCACAGAAGAAAAAACCACCAAGTGGCCTGCCCATGGTCACCATGCTCCGGTTAGAGCAACCCGCCGGGCGGTGACTGCGTTGTACCCACGGCGCGTGCAACCCCGCCGGGAGCCGGGTTGCTCTGCGCTTCCGGGGGTCGGGAGTCAGGGGGCTTACGTTTGTGCCTACCTGCTCTCGACCCCCGTCACGTTTCCGCGATTCGGTCGACCTTCACGCCGACAACAGCCTTGCGGCCCCCGTAGCCGGAAGCTCCGTGCCGGCGTTGCATCGCTAGATGACTGTCTACCGTTACCGACTGATCGACGTGGATGGTGTCGATCTCGGGCCGTTTGTGACGGGCTCCGGTGATTGGAGGGCGGGTCGGATCATCCTTCGGCCCGGTGCCGACTACGAGGTAACCGCCGTAGTCGAGGCTGAGCCGGGCGAGGGCTTCAGCGCCTATCTAGTTGTCAAACAGTTCGGTGACGATCGCTAGCACCTGCCCCACACCGCTTGGCGGTGACGTCGGACTAGTAGCTCACGGTTCACCCAACTCCGTCGCCGCCACGACAAGGAAGCCGGCGAACTTATCCGCCCGTGGCATCTACGTCAGCAACGATGTTCAGGATGCATCACGTATGAGTGGCGTGGACGGCTCGGACGAGATCACGATCACGAGAGCCCAGGCGCGGTTCGTCTCCTGGGTCTCCGAGGTCCTGCTGGATATCGTCGTCCTGAATCTCTTCGTCGAGTACGTCCACACGATCGTCATCGACTCCTTCGCGATCTCGGTCCTGACCGCGCTCCTCATGAAGCTGGCGATCGACGCCGTCAAGGGTCTCGAGCACCGTGTCCGCAACTACTTCCGTACCAAGCAGGGACTGCTTTGGAGAGCCCTTGGTCTGATCTCTGTGTCCTCCATCCTGTTCCTGAGCAAGTTCGTGATCCTCGAGCTCGTGAACATCGTCTTCGGAGACCATGTCGAGCTCGGACACTTCATCGAGATCGTCGTAATCATCCTCACCATGCTCGTTGGCAACGCCTTGCTGCAGCTTGTCTTCCGGCAACTTGGACGCCACGCCGCACTTAACGGACATTGAACCGGGTTAGGACGAGCATCGTCTGACCGAAGGGCTGGGCGGCGTTTTCCGAACACGCATTTCGTCTCGTCCGCGAGCCCCTCCGACGCCAACCTGACCGTCAGAACAGTCTTGTGATGGGGTCTCGACATCAGGCATGCACCGCGATAAATTGCGGCCCGCAATGGCCAGCGTGCACGAGAGCGCAGAGGTGCCACACAAGGACGACCCGGCCGATTCGCGGCCGCGGCCGAGAGACGGCGCATTGCCATTAAGCCCCGATGAACGCGCTGCCCTGATTGCGAGCATCGATCGACAGATCGCGGAAATCGACGCGAGGAAGCTCAGGCAGGACAACCAGTAGGGCTCTGACTGCGTTGCACCTTCGGCGCGCGCAACTGAGTCGGGTCAGGTTGCGCGGCGCTTCTCGGGGGTCGGGATTTCCGAGGGCGTCCCGGCCCCCGTTCAAGGTTCCGCGAGCTCTACCGGGGTGACAACAAACATCCCCCGGAACTCGCAGGTGGCCCAGCCTCATCGAAGCCATCGGAGTCCTCCACGATGAGGGCGTGTTGGACATCCGTGTCATGATCGAAGGCTGCTGCGGCAATGCGGTTCCGTTACAGACGCGACCGATGAAACTTAACCCGCAGCGCATCGATCGCCCACCCCACGCACGATGCACTCAGGCGGCCTCGGATTAGCTTCCGCGTCGTCTGGGTAGAAGAAGGGCTCCTCGAATGAAGGAGCAGACGAATGTCGCACGCCTTTTGGTTCGTGCACAACGTCTACCGTGACGGTCAGTGGGTCCTGGAAATCGACCGCGCCCCGCAAGGTTGGCGCATCGTCGAGAAGAACGACAACGTGGAGCACGTTCACCGGTGGGTCGGGTCGTCTGGCGAGCGCGCCAGATCCCGTCGGGCCGCCTAGCAACCTGCGTTCGTCAGGGCTCGGCGGTGACGGAAGTTCAGCGCGTGCGTGGGTCGAGTTTCTCGGCGACCTCAGCACCGACACCGAGCTTGCGAACCACGAAGTATCGCTCATGCGTCTCGGTCACTTCATCGACCAGCGGCTCCTGGTGGCCGGGAAGCACGAAGAAGCTGTTCGAGGTCTTACGGATCTCCTCGTACTCTTGCGCCGTCATCACCACGGTCTCGGTGCAGCCGCGGTCATCGCACTCGCAGACGAACAAATGAAAGGCCGCAGGATCGGCCAACTCGTTGGTTCGCTCATTGACCTCTCGAAACACGCTCTCGTTCTGGGTCGCGCGTTCCCGCCGCCGGTCGAGCCGAGAATCGTCGGACACAAAGATCCGTCATACCGCTCCACGCACGGCAGGAAACGCCTGGCGAGCCAGACTTTCAGGCCGGCTCAGCCTTTCTGGGCTCCCGTGCGTCGATCTTCGGTCAGCGTCAGCACCGATGCCGCGAGTTGGTTCCGAACGCAATCTCGGCCTACGTCCACCGCGGTCAGCGGATTCGGGGCTATGCGGTGTCGACGAAAAGCGGCGAGGGAGCGCAGGCGAGTGAACGTCCTTCGATGAAGATCGCGGACATCGCGGTCACGAAAGAAGCGAGCGTGTCGGGGTATGCGAGGAAGGCGGCTGTCGCCGCCGACAGAAGCTCATCGTCCAGTCCAACCGTCTGACTCATAGCTCTCCCCTTGGGTCGCCGACCTGTGCTCGAGTTCGATTCGCGGGTGGTGCTTGCCGGATCCTGGCACTTAGCCGCTCGGGCTGTATAGGTCTGAAGGGCCTAATTCGCCTGTCGGCGAGTCCCAGCCATGGCCCCTCGTCGGCGTCGTTGCGATGACCGGTACTAGGTCGCGGAATCCGCGGCTGCGCGGATCGCGTCGAGCCGTTCCAGGCTTGCGGCCGGCCAGAGTTCCTTCATGTCGTAGTAGATCTCGAAAGCGGCAGCCGACTCCGGGATCGTGATCCAGCTCACCTTCGACCTCGTGAAGATATGAACGTCGGGCGTGACCTCTGACGGCCGATCGAGCGTCCCCGCGCGCACGTATCGCACTTCGGGTCGTCCGTACTCGCTGAAGACCGCCACCTGGCAGCTCGGACAACGGAAGATCCGCTGCCGGCTGCCGTCGTCGCGCGGGACCTCGACCGGCTGTGGAACGCCACCGACCAGCTCCACCCGGTCTGCCTCGATCATCAGGTTGATCACAAACGCGCTTCCGGTCTGCCGCTGACAGTTCAGGCAATGACAGCAGTGGATGAAGAGCGGATCAGACCCAAGTCGGTAGCGAACCAATCCGCAGGCGCAGCCACCTTCACGAAGTGCGCTCATCGTCTCCTTCTCCGGGTTCCAACGAACTGGAATTCAGACGGTACCCGGCGGTACACGGTCGACGCCGGACGGGCTCGTGGCCGGTGTCTGCAGTACGGTGCGTCGCGATGCCGCTCTCGCGTCGTCTCGAGGCTGTCGCGATCGCTGTCGTCGCGCTCATCTGCGTCGCGGGTGCCGGTGCAGCCGCCCCGAAGCTGCCCTCGGCACCGGCCCATTGGCCGCACACACTGCAGATCGGCGTCGCCGACGGTCCGGGCGGTGCGGCCGCCCTCCGCCGCGCTGCGCCGTTCGGCTTTCGCTACCAGTACCTCGCGGGTGGCGTCAACACAGGGTCGGGGTGGTCGACGTGGAACCCCAACGGGACGTTCGCCTCGATGTACGCACAGGACTCGTGGGCGCACGGCGTCACACCCGTGTTCACCTACTACATGCTCCTGCAGTCGAAGCCCGGCGGCGGCGACGAAGCGCACGCGGATCTGACGAACCTCCGCGACTCGTCGACCATGTCTGCGTACTGGGCGGACGTCAAGCTGCTCTTCTCGCGGGTCCGCGGTTCGAAGCCGGTCGTCGTGCACGTCGAGCCGGACCTCTGGGGCTACCTCGAACAGGCAGGCGACGCCGGTCTCGCGTCGTCGTTCGCGCAACAGTGGGTGAAGCTCCGCGACAGCGCCGCGCCCAACGTGATCCTCGCCTACCACATGAGCGGCTGGGGCACGAAGCACGACATCGTCTACGAGGACCCGCCCGATGCGACTGTTCGCGCCTACGCGGCGCAGTCCGCGTCGTTCTACCGCTCGTTGCACGCGCACTTCGATCTCTCCTTCGAGGACTTCTCCGATCGCGATGCCGGCTTCTATGCGAAGCAGAGCGGCAACCCGCGCACCTGGTTCACACCTGCCGACTTTCGGCGCCACCTCCTCTACGCCCAGACGTTCACGCGCCTTGCCGGCGTGCGCATGGTCGCCTGGCAGATCCCGCTCGGCAACACCGTCATGCGGTCGATGAACAACACCTGGGACCACTTCCAGGACAACCGCGTCCAGTGGATCCTCGGCTCTCGCGCGCATCTCCGCGCGTACGCGGCCGCTGGGTTCATCGGCTTCATGTTCGGTCGCGGGGCTGACGGTGCGACGTGCGCATGCGATGCCGCCAAGGACGGCGTGACGAATCCGGCGCCGATCAACGGCAACACGCGGGTCGCGACGAGTGCGGACGACGACGGCGGGCTCTTCAAGTCGCTGGCCCGCTCGTACTACGCGCACCACGCGTTGCCGCTTCCGCGCTGAGCGGCCGCACGGCGTAGAGTCGGCTCTCCACCAACCCACGAGAGGGGCCCCTCAGTGACCATCGGCATCCGCATCAAGCTTCCGGGTGTGACCCAGGAGCAGTACGACTCGGCGCACGACCACATCAATCCCGACCGCACCTCACCCAAGGGGCTCGTGTTCCACGCATCCGGCCCGATCGACGGCGGTTGGGGCATCATCGACTTCTGGGAGTCCCGGGCCGACTTCGACGCATTCTCGGTTCGGATTCAGGAGGGCGTCCAGGCAGCGGGCGTCGAGATGCAGGGACCGCCTGACATCAAGGAGTTCCCGGTCCACGAGACCGTCCAGGCCTAGGACAACGCGCTCAGGCAGGGCCTCCGAGTGCGAGGTCCTGCCTAGGCGGGCTCCCGCCGTCGCCGCTCGAGCTCGACCAGTGCTGCGTGTCCACCCCGCACGGGGGCGCGGTCGACCGTTCAGCCGACGCAGAAGAGCGTGATCGCCGACAGCAGGGCGAGCGAGTGGCGAAGCCGGCGGGCGGCGCGAAAGACCATGGAGCCGTAGACCGCGAACGGCCCGGGGCGTTACACCTCTACGATGCGCCTCATGAGCTCATTGCCCGAGATCGAACCGCGTTTCGGCGTCGACGGCCACTCCTTCGAGGAGTGCGAGCACATCGTCCACGACCACGATCCCGACACCGCGCTGTGCGGCGTCGACCAGACGAACGTGCCGTGGAACCAGGGCTTCCCTCCCTGCCAGGCCTGCGTGGCCGTTGCGCAGGGACGAATGTCGTAGCCGTCACGCCCGCAGATAAAGGCTCGGTGGGGCCCCTAACCCCCCAGTGGTCGCTTGCCGGGACCCCACCGGACCTATCCATAAGACGCGGGCGCCGCTGGGGTGTTAGCCGCTCAGGCGTTTGTAAAGCCGGTCGACCAGATCCGGCATCGCCTCGAGCTTTTCGGTGATCACGCGCACGCGGTACTCCCGAAAATGCTCGGCCTCGACGTCGAGCGCCTTCGCGAGCACCTCGACGACGTCGTTGGAGGGCACGGGGCGGTTTCCGTGCACGAGATGGTTCAGGTAGCCGGCCGACAGACCGGTTTTCGCGGCGAGCGCCCGGTACGTGACACCGGTCTCGTTCATCAGCCGTTCCACGGCAGGCCCGAACGGCTCGGATGCGTAGCGGCGACGCTTGGCCATCTAGATCACGGTGCCCAGGTCGGCGACCTTCACACGTCGTTCCTCGCCGGTGGCGCGGTCGCGGACGTCCACGGCCCCGTCGTCGAGGCTCTTCTTGCCGGCGGTGATGCGAATCGGAATGCCGATCAAGTCGGCGTCGGCGAACTTCTCGCCGGGACGCTGGTCGCGGTCGTCCAGCAGCACATCCCTCCCGGTGGCCGACAGCGCCTCAGCGGCCTGCTCGCCGATCTCCTCCGCCCCGCTCAGCACGACCACATGGACATCGTACGGCGCGACCGATGCGGGCCAGATGATCCCGTTCTCGTCGTAGCTCTGCTCGACGACCGCCGCCATCGTCCGGGCCAGCCCGATGCCGTAGCAGCCCATGATCAAGGCACGCTGCTTGCCGTCCTCGTCGAGGAAGCGCGCATCCAGCGGCTCGGAGTAGCGCGTGCCGAGCTTGAAGATGTGCCCGACCTCGATCGCCGTCGTGAAGCTCAGCTTGCCGCCGCAGATCGGGCAGGTGTCGTCCTCGGCCGCCGCGCGCAGGTCGGCGAATTCGCTCTGGAAGTCGCGCCCGGCTTGGACTCCGCGCAGATGCCAGCCATCGCGGTTGGCACCGGCGACGAACTGCCCCTCCCGGAGGGTCTCGTCGGCGACGATCCGGCCGTTGAAACCGACCGGCCCGAGCGAGCCGCCGCTCGCGCCGAAGGCCTCGCGGATCTCCTCGTCGGTCGCAGGCCGCGACTGCAGGCCGAGCGCGGCATCGAGCTTCGCGGGCTCGATGCGGTCGTCGCCGCGGATCAGGGCGAGCACGACGCCCTCGTCGGTCGTCACCGGCATTGCCTTCGAAGTCGCGGCGACGTCGATCGCCAGGAACTGCGCAAGCGCCTCGCACGTCTTCACACCCGGCGTCTCGACCTCCTCCGGGGCAACCAGCGCCTCGGGGAGGATCGGCGCGCGGGGAATGGTGCGCGCGACTTCGATGTCGGCGGCGAAGTCACCGTTCTCGCAGGTCACGAGCGTGTTCTCACCAGCGGGGGCCGGCGCGAGGAAGTCGAATGACTCTTTGCCGCCCATCATCCCCGGCTCGGCCTCGACGCCGTAGACCTTGAGACCGCAGCGCTCGAAGATGCGCTCGTACGCGCCGCGCTGGAGCTCGAAGTTCTTCGCGCAGCCCTCCTCGTCGCGGTCGAACGAGTACGCGTCCTTCATCCAGAACTCACGCAGCCGGATCAGGCCGGCGCGCGGACGAGGCTCGTCGCGTTCCTTCGTGGAGATGTGGTAGAGCATCTGCGGCAACTGCCGGTAGCTCTGCAGCTCGCGCGCATGGAAGGTCACCGTCTCCTCGTGGGTCATCGGCAAGACGTAGTCGGCGCCCTTGCGATCCTTGAGGCGGAAGATCTCCTGGATGAAGTCACGGCCGGTCTTCTGCCAGAGCTCGAACGGCGTCAAGACGGGCATCAGCATCTCCTGACAGCCGATCGCGTCCATCTCCTCGCGGATGATCTGCTCGATCTTGCGGTGCACCTTCCAGCCGAGCGGCAGGAAGGTCCAGACCCCGCCGGTGACCTGGCGCGCGAACCCGCCGCGCACCAGCAGCTTGTGGTTGACGGCCTCTGCATCAGCGGGCGCGTCGCGCAGAGTCGGCAGGAAAAGGTGTGAAGCGCGGGCGATCATCTGTTGCCGCCCCAGGCTACCGAGACGCCGTCAGGATCGCAGCGGATGACTATTCGAGCGGAATCGCGGAGGCTTCGGCCATCGCAAGCGCGGCCGGCTTCGCCATCTTCAGCCGCTTCGGGCGGAACATGCCCTCGCCGATCCACCTGTCGATCTCGTGGAAGAGCTCGTCGACGAGGATGTCGCTCGACACCTTCTTGAGCACCCGCCCGTGCGCATAGACGAAGCCGACGTCGCGTCCGCCGGCGATGCCGAAGTCGGCGTCCCCCGCCTCCCCCGGCCCGTTGACCGCGCAGCCGAGCACCGCGACCTCGAACGCCTGCGGATAGGTGCGCAGGCGCTCTTCGACCCGCTCCGCGAGTTGCTGCACCCCGACGTTGTCCCGGCCGCAGCTGGGGCAGGCGATCATCACCGGCCCGCGCTCGCGCAGGTTGAGCGCCTTCAGGATCTCGAACGCGGTCTTCACCTCTTCGACCGGGTCGGCGGTCAGCGAGACGCGGATCGTGTCCCCGATCCCGTCCGACGAGCAGCGCGCCCATCCCGACGGCGCTCTTGATCGCGCCCGAGAACGGCGTGCCGGCCTCGGTGACGCCCAGGTGCAGCGGGTACGGAACCTTGTCGGCGAGCAACCGGTAGGCACGGATCATCGTCGGAACGTGGCTCGACTTGACCGAGATCTTGAAGTCGCGGTAATCGAGGCTCTCGAGCAACCGCACCTCCTCGAGAGCGGCCTCGACAAGTGCCTCGGCCTGGTCCTGTTGCGCGAGCCCGGCCAGGTGCTTCGGGAGCGATCCCGAGTTGGCTCCGATGCGCATCGGCGTGCCCTTCGCCTTCGCGGCCCGAACGACCTGCTCAACCTTGTCCGCGCCGCCGATGTTCCCTGGGTTGATGCGGACGGCCGCGACGCCCGCGTCGATGGCGCGCAAGGCAAGGCTCGCGTTGAAATGGATGTCGGCGATCACCGGGATCGGGGAGAAGCGCACGATCTTCGGCAGCGCGTCAGCGTCCTCGCTCTTCGGGACCGCAACCCGGACGATCTCGCAGCCGGCACTGGCAAGCGCGGCGATCTGAGCGGTCGTCGCCTCGACGTCGTGCGTCTTCGTCAGCGTCATCGACTGCACGACCGGAGGCGCACCCCCTCCGATCTTGACGCCGCCGACCGTTACCGAGCGCTCGCTGGCCACAGCGTCAGGGTACCCGCCGGTCTCCGCCGGGGTGTCTGACACCGCAGGTGTCAGACACTGTCTCTCAGCCGCCGCCGCCGAATAGGTCGTTTCGCAGCCCGAAGTACATGAGCACCGCGAAGAGCGAGAGCCCGATCACGCTGTAACGCATGTAGACCGCCTGGGCGAACGTGCGCCCGCGCACCTTCTCGACGAGGGCCATCACGATATGCCCGCCGTCGAGCGGCAGCACCGGTAGGAGGTTGAGCAAGCCCAGCGCGAGGCTGACGAGCCCGAGCACGAAGAGGAAGTCACGGAGTCCCTGACGCCACGCCTGGGCGGACACGCGGACGATCCCGACCGAGCTGGACACCTGGTCGGTGTCGCGGCCGGTCGTCAGGTGACCGATGCCGCGCACGGTCTCCGATGTGATCGACCAGGTCAAGCGCACAGAATCGGCAGCTGCCGCCGGGATCGATTCCCCGGGACCGGTGCGCGATTCGATCGCGATCCCGATCCGGTAGGCACCCTGCGTCAGCTTCGCGCGCACAGGCCCGATCAGCACCCGTCTTCCGTCCCGCAGGACGAGCATCCGGAACGGGCGACCGCCGGTCGCGCGGATGTGCGCCGGTATCTCCTTCGGCGCGACCTTCACTCCGGCGACGCGCAGCACCTGGTCCCCTTGGCGAAGCCCCGAGGAGGCTGCAGGCGTGCCCGAGACCACGCGTCCGATCACATTCGTGTCACGCGTCGAGGCGACCACGAACAGCACGGCGAAGAGGACGAAGGCGAAGGCGAGGTTCACAGCAGGCCCGGCGGCGATCGCCACGAGCCGCCGCCACGTGGTCTGGCGCCAGTACGCATCGGGTGCAAGCGCCCACTCGAGCTCCTGCCACATGCGGGTGCTCCCGAGCTCCGGCCGCAACTCGGCGAGCGCTGCGCGGGCCGCGTCATCGTCGCCGCTCTCGATCGCCACGTCGAGCCGCGCCAGCTGCGGCGCGAGCCGCTCGCGCACCTGCGGCTGCAGGCTCGCCTTCAGGTCGCCCGGTGACGGGCGGTTCATGCCGGGGATCTTCACGTAGCCGCCCAGAGGGATCGAGCCGATGCCGTATTCGACGCCCCCACGCACGGTCTTTGCGATCGCCGGCCCGAAGCCGATGTAGAACTTCCGCGGGGTCATGCCAACGGCGCGCGCGGCGAAGAAGTGCCCCGCCTCGTGGATCATCACGAGGATGGCCAGACCGAAGATCGCCGCGACTAGGCCCATACGCTCTCCATCAGCTCGCGGGCGCGCCGGTCGGCTTCGGTCAGCTCGTCGAGGTCACGGGCCGGGGCGCCGTCGACGTGCTCGAGCGCGTTCTCGACCAGCGCAGCGATCTCGAGGAAGCCGATCCGGCCGCCGAGAAAGGCCGCGACCGCGACCTCGTTCGCCGCGTTGTACGCACAGGGATAGGTTCCGCCGCGTTCGCCGGCCTCGCGCGCCAGGGCGAGCATCCGAAATGTCTCTTCGTCCGGCTCGAGGAACTCCAGCGGTCCGGCGGTCAGGTCCAGCCCGGGAATCGGGGTCGCAGCGCGATCGGGGTAGGTGAGCGCATACGAGATCGGCACGCGCATGTCGGGATAGCCGAGGTGCGCGATCGACGCGCCGTCGCGGAACCGAACGATTCCGTGCACGATCGACGTCGGGTGCACGACGACCTCGATGCGGTCGTACGGGATCCCGAAGAGGAAGTGCGCCTCGATCACCTCGAGGCCCTTGTTCGCGAGGGTGGCGGAGTCGATCGTGATCTTCGCGCCCATCGTCCACGTCGGATGCGCAAGGGCCTCCTCGGCGGTGACGTCGGCGAGCTCGTCACGGGTCCGCCCGCGGAACGGGCCGCCGCTCGCGGTCAAGACGACACTCTCGGGGTCGCCGAGCTGGGCGCACTGGAAGAGCGCCGAGTGCTCGCTGTCGACCGGGACCAGCAGCCCTCCTCCCCGCTCGCGGGCGGCGAGTGCGAGCTCACCGGCCGCAACGAGGCTCTCCTTGTTCGCGAGGGCAAGCGTCACGCCGTGCTCGAGGGCCCACATCGTCGCGGGCAGCCCGGCGAAGCCGAGCGTGGCGTTGAGGACGAGGTCCGGCTCGGCCCGCTCGAGCAGCTCGGCCGGGTCCCCGCCGACCTGGGTCAGCGGAGCGAGCCCGTCGATCGGCGTCGTGCCGGAGCTGGCGGCGACGAGCTCCAGCACACCGCCGTGCGCAGCGCTGTTGGCCTCGATCACCTCGAGCGCCTGGCGGCCGATCGAGCCGGTTGCGCCGAGCAGGGCGACCCGCGTCATCCCGACAGTGTGCCCAGCTAGCCCGGCACCCGGTGCCCGGTCAGGTACCAGGTACCTGACCGGTGAAGGCCAGGATGGTGAAAAACGCAGCCGGGGCTGCGAACAGCAGTGCGTCGAGCCGGTCGAGCATCCCGCCGTGGCCGCCGAGCAGCGTGCCGGTGTCCTTTACGTCCATGTCGCGCTTCAGCAGCGATTCGAAGAGGTCGCCGAGCGGCGCCGCGACGGCGAGCACCACGCCGAGCACGATCGACTGGCCGATCGTCAGAAAGTCTTGCTTGTAGAGCGCGACGAACGCGACGAAGATGGTCGCGGCCGTCCCGAAGACGAATCCCTCCCAGGTCTTCCCTGGTGAGGTGCGCGGCGCCATCTTGTGACGTCCGATGAGACGACCGCCGAAGTAGGCGAGCGAGTCGCCCGCCCAGACCGCGACGAGCACGGTGACGACGGCGAGCCGTCCGTGGTCGGGGATCGCGCGCAAGAGGATCAGGAACCCGAGGCCGGCGCCGATCCACACCGCGCCCATGAGCGTCCCGCTGATCGCGATCGTGGCCGCCTGCCGCGCCTCGGAGATCGCCTTCAGGACGAAGGCCAGCACGAAGGTCGAGAGCACGCCGCCGATCATCCAGTCCAAGCCGGAGAGCTCTGCGCCGAGGAGCGCCAGCGCGGCACCGATGTAACCCGCGAGGGAGAGCGGTGCGAGCGGCCTGGCGAGCAGCCAGAACTCGTGCAATGCCACCGCCGCCCCGAACGCAACGAGCGCGAACATCCACCAGCCGCCCAGGTACACCGCACCGAGCACGACCGGCACCAGCGCCAGCGCGACGACCACGCGTGAGACGGCGTTGCTCATCTGCCGCCAAATCTTCGGCGCCGCGACGCGTAGTCCGCCAACGCCGCGCGCAGATCGCGCTCGTCGAAGTCGGGCCAGAGCTTGTCGACGAAGACCAGCTCCGAGTACGCGAGCTGCCAGAGGAGGAAGTTCGACACGCGGAGCTCCCCGCTCGTGCGGATCAGGAGATCGGGATCCGGCAGCTCTGGCGCGTACAGGTTCGCGGCGAACACGTTCTCGTCGATCTCCGCCGGCTTCGACGCCGCTCTCGACGATCCGCCGGGCCGCCTCGACGAGCTCCGCGCGGCCTCCGTAGTCGAATGCCACCCAGAGGTTGATGCGCGTATTGAGCTCGGTCCGGTCCTCCATCGCTGCCATCCGCTGCTGCAACGCCTCCGGTGCACGGTCACGACGGCCGATGAACCGCACACGAACCCCCTGCTCTGCGAGGTCGGGGAGCTCGCGCTCGATCGTCTCGGCGAAGATCTCCATCAGAGCGTCGACCTCGTCGGGTGGGCGCGACCAGTTCTCCGTCGAGAACGCGAAGACGGAGAGATCGTGAACTCCCAGGTCGATCGCAGCCTCGACGATGCGGCGGACCGTCCGTGCTCCGGCGCGATGGCCGGCCGCCGTCGGCAGGCGGCGGCGCTTCGCCCAGCGGCCGTTGCCGTCGAGGATGATCGCGACGGAGCCGGCGACCTCCGGCAGATCCTCCTGCGGCAGCGGCCGAATGCGCGCGAGTGTCCTGATGCGGGAGAGCAGCCTCACGGAGGTCGTCAGACCTCCATGATCTCGGCCTCTTTGCGCTTCAACAGATCGTCGATCCTGGCGGTGTGCTCGTCGGTGAGCTTCTGCACGCGGCTCTCTGCCGCCCGCTCCTCGTCGTCGCCGACGTCACCGTTCTTGACCAGCTCCTCGAGATGCTTGATCGCGTCCCGGCGCACGTTGCGGACCGCGACGCGTCCCTCCTCGGCCATCTGCTTCACGATCTTGACGAGCTCCTTGCGGCGCTCCTCGGTCAGCTGCGGGATCGGCAGCCGGATCAGCTTGCCGTCGTTCGAGGGAGTCAGGCCCAGGTCGGATTCGAGGATCGTCTTCTCGATCTGCTTGATCGAGGTCGGATCGAACGGCTGGATCGTCAACATCCGCGGCTCGGGAGAGTTGATCGTCGCCAGGTTCTTGAGCGGGGTCGGCGTGCCGTAGTAGTCGATCGTGATCCGGTCGAGCAAGGCCGGTGCCGCGCGGCCGGTGCGCACCGAGTTGAAGTGCTCGTGCGTCGCCTCGACCGACTTGTCCATTCGTCCTTGCGCGTCGCCGATGAAGTTCTCGATCACCGTGCGTCTCCTTCGGGTGTAGAGATGATGGTGCCTACTCGCTCCCCCTCCACCACTCTGCCGATGGTGCCCGGCGCGAGCTCGAAGACGTGGATCGGGAGACGATTGTCCATGCAGAGCGAGAGGGCTGTCGTGTCCATCACTTTCAGCCCTCGCTCGATCGCCTGCAAGTGCGTAAGCTCGCGGATCAGCTTGGCCTGCGGGTCCTTCGCGCGGATCGCCGTCGAGCACGCCTTCGACTCCGTGCTTCGCCATCAGGATGGCCTCGGCGCCGATCTCGAGCGCCCGGAGGGCTGCGGCGGTATCGGTGGTGAAGTACGGGTTCCCGGTTCCGGCGGCGAAGATGACGACGCGCCCCTTCTCGAGATGACGCACGGCGCGCCGGCGGATGTACGGCTCGGCGACTTCTCGCACGTCGATCGCTGAGAGCACGCGTGTGTCGGCGCCGTTCCGCTCGAGCGCCTCCTGCACGGCGAGCGCGTTCAGCACCGTTGCGAGCATGCCCATGTAATCGCCGGTCGCCCGGTCGATTCCCTGCGCCGCGGCCGCCATACCGCGGTAGATGTTGCCGCCGCCGATCACGAGCGCGATCTCGAGCCCGCCCGCGCGCACACGGATGAGCTCGCAGGCGAGATCGTCGACGGTGCGTGCATCGAGGCCGAACTCGCCGCGAGCCCATCAGGGCCTCACCGGAGAGCTTCAGCAGGACGCGCTTGAAGGGCACGCTACGAGACTGCGTACCAGGCGTAGTCGAGGAGCTCGATCCCGTGGTCGGACAGGTACTGGGCGACCGTGCCGGTCGCCTCGTCCGCCCGGTACCACGTCTGCTCGGTCAGCACCGCCTCCCCGAAGAACCGCTTGTTCAGCTGTCCTTCGACGATCTTCTCGCGGACGTTCTCCGGCTTCGACAGCACCTCCTCCGACTTGGAGAGGATCTCGCGCTCGGCGTCGACCAGCTCCTGCGGGATCTCGTCGCGTGTTCCGTAGGTCGGGCGCGCGAACGTGAGGTGCAACGCGAGGCTGCGGGCGGCTGCGGGGTCGCCGCCCTTCGTGCGCACCAGTGCGCCGACCTTGTTCGCCGGCGAGTGCACGTAGAAGTTCAGGTGCTCACCGTCCGCCGCCTCCATGCGCTTGGCGCCGGCGACCTGGATGTTCTCGCCGAGCTTTGCAGCCAGCGCAACGCGCTCGTCCTCGAGCGACGCCGCATCGCCGCCGTCGAAGACGGTCCTCAAGAGCTTCTCCGCGTAGGCGAGGAAGTCGTCGTTGTTCGAGACGGGCTCGGTCTCACAGCCGATGCGCGGCGATCGCGCCGACGTTGTCGCGCACCATCACCCCGACCTTGCCTTCGCTTGTCGCGCGATCGGCGCGCTTCGCGGCGGACGCCATGCCCTTCTCACGCAGGAGCTTGACTGCGTCGTCGAAGTCCCCGTCGGTCTCCTGGAGCGCGCGCTTGCACTCCATCATCCCGGCGCTCGTCGCGTCGCGCAGCTCCTTCACCATTGCAGCGGTGATGTCGGTCATTCGGCGGTCTCCGTGGCCGTCGGCTCCTCGGTCGCGGGTCGGCGCGGCAGTCTCGGCAACGGGCGCCTCGGCAGCGGGCGCCTCGGCAGCGGGCGCCTCGACAGCGGGCGCCTCTTCGGCTGCGGGCTCTGCCTCAGCCGCGGGCTCCTCGGCCTTGCCGTTTCGCGCGCCTTGCAGCTCGGCAGCCGTCACCTTGCGCTTGCCGGCCTCGATACCGTCGGCGAGTGCCTTGATCACGAGATGGCACGAGCGAATCGCGTCGTCGTTGCCCGGGATCACGAAGTCGGCCTCGTCCGGATCGCAGTTCGTGTCGACCAGCGCGATCACCGGCAGGTTGAGGCGCTTGGCCTCCCGTACCGCGAGCTGTTCCTTGCGGAGGTCGACGATGAAGATCGCGTCCGGCTGGCGGCGCATGTCGGCGACACCGCCGAGGTTCGACTCGAGCTTCTCGAGCTCGGCCTCCATCGAGATGCGCTCCTTCGCCGGCAGCAGGTCGAGCTGCGCCTCGGTCTTCAGCGCACGTAGCTCGTGCAGCCGCTGGATCCGGTCGGAGATGGTGCGCCAGTTGGTCAGCAGGCCCGCCGAGCCAGCGGTTGTTGACGTACGGCATGCCCACACGCCGCGCCTCGTCCCTGACGGCGTCCTGCGCCTGCTTCTTGGTGCCGACGAAGAGCACGGAGCCGTTCCGCTCGGCGATCGCCTTGGCGAAGTTGTACGCCTCGTCCAGCAGCTCCTGCGTCTGGGTGAGGTCGATGATGTAGATGCCACCGCGCTCGGTGAAGATGAAGCGCTTCATCTTCGGGTTCCAGCGGCGGGTCTGGTGGCCGAAATGGACGCCGGCCTCCAGCAATTCCTTCATGGAAACGACGGGCATGGGAGCCCCTTTCTGCGGTTTGAGTTGCGATGCTCCGGCGAGGCCGCGGTGGAAGCCGGATGAGCTCCGGCCACCGTCCACCGAGAGTTCCCACCGGTCGAGGGAACGTTGGACGTCCGCATAGTAGCCGCCGCCGTGCGATCAACCGAGGTCGCGGAGGAACGCCGCGAGGTCCTGCGGCAGGTCCGATCGCGTGCTCGATCCGCTCGCCCGAGACCGGGTGAGGGAACGAGAGCTCGGACGCGTGCAGGAACTGGCGGCCGAGCTTCGGCTCCGGGACCCCGTAGGTCGGATCGCCGACGACCGGCAGGTCGACCGCGGCGAGATGGACGCGGATCTGGTGCATCCGCCCCGTTTCGAGCGTGACCCGAAGCAGCGCATGTTCCGGCCAGAGCTCCAGCACCTCGAAATGCGTGGTCGCTTCGCGTGCCGACTCGCTGTCGAGCGAGACGCGCGTCGCATCACCTCGGTCGCGTCCGATCGGAGCCTCGATCCGACCTGTGCGCGACCGCGGACGCCCTTTCACCAGGGACGGTGTACGTCCGCTCGAGCGCGTGCTCGCGCACCAGCTCGGTCAGGAGCTCGTATGCCTCCTGCGGACCGGGCAACGACCATGAGGCCGGAGGTGTCACGGTCGAGCCGATGGACGATCCCGGGCCGCCCCGGCTCGCCGCCCGCGGCCTTCCCGGCGAGAGCGTCGACCAGCGTTCCGCTCGCGTGCCCGGCTCCAGGATGAACGACCAGCCCGGCCGGCTTGTCGATCACGAGCAGGTGCTCGTCCTCCCAGACGATCGCGGGCATCGGCCGGCGGGCGCGACGACGGCTCACGGGCGTCGCTGCCGCCGGCAGCTCGATCTCCTCACCACCCTCGAGCCTGAAGCTCTTCACACGTGTCACACCGTCGACGAGCGCGCCGGCCTCGACCGCGCGCTCGGCCGCCGCGCGTGAGCCGAGCTGCGTCGCGAGGAATCGATCGAGCCGCTCTCCGGCCGCCGCTTCGGGGACCCGAATCGCGTTCACCGCGCGGCGACGTCGAGCGTGCGCCGCGGCGGCTTGGGCTTGCGGTCGGCGACGATCAATGCGCCGAGCAGGATCGCGACGCCGACGACGATGAAACTGTCGGCAAGATTGAACGCCGGCCACCATTTGATGTCGATGAAGTCCGTCACGTGGTGCAGCCGGATCCGATCGACGAGATTCGAGACGCTGCCGCCGATCAACAGCCCCAGCGCAGCCGGCAGCACGGGATGACGTGCTCCGGAGCGCGCGAAGAACACGAGCATCCAGATCACAGCCACGGCGGTCACCGCCGTCACGATCACCGTCGCGCTCGAGAAGAGACCGAACGCGATGCCCGAGTTCTGCACATGATGAATCGAGAGGGGCCCGATCACGTGCTCCGACTCGTCGAGCGCCAGCGTGCTCGTGACCACGTGCTTCGTGACCTGGTCGGCGACCACCGCGGCAACCGCGACCGCTCCGAGGCCGGCCCACTGCCACGCGCCGGCGCCCAGGGACCGCTCCGCCACCGAGACCGGCTCGAGCCCGTTCGTCCTCGAGCCCACCCGTACTTCGTTTACGTCGTTCAACCGAGACGGCGCTGGTCGTCGATGCACAGGCGCGCCCATGGGATCGCGGACAGGCGCTCGCCGCCGATCGGCTCCCCGCAAACCTCACAGACGCCGTAGTTCCCCTCGACGATGCGCTGCAGCGCCGCCTCGACCTCGGCGAGCGCGTTCTGCGCGCCCTCCTCGAGCCCCTCGTCCAACTCCCGGTCGTAGGTGGCGGTCGCCATGTCGGCCAGGTGGTTGTCGTCGCCGCGGCCGCTGATCTCTCCGAGCTCCTCCTCGATGCTGCCGGCGTTCTCCTTCTCGAGGAAGGCGACCGCGCCGTGCAGCCGGGCGCGCTCGAGCTCCAGCAGCTTCTTGTACTCGCCGGTGTCGACGCTCGTCACTGTGAGCCCTTACCGGGGCCGCTCGCCTCCGTGAGCCGCCGTTCGAGCTCATCATGGTCGATGCCTGTCAGCGCAATCGTCTTGTCGCGCGACGCATGCCCGGAAACGATCTCGACGTCCCGCGCGGGCAACGCGAGCGTGTCCGCGAGCAGCCTCACGACGGCGGCGTTCGCCTTGCCGTCCTCGGGAGCCTGGGTGACGCGCACCTTCCAGGCAGCGCCGTACCGACCGACGATTCCGGGCGACGCAGCACCGGGAGAGACCCGCAGCTGGAGACGAGAGCTCACCCCGAGAGCGTAGCTCCAACGCCGCGCCCCTAGCCCCAGGAAAACCTAGCCCCAGGAAAAGTTCCGGCCCGGGTTCGGACTGTCGTCGTCCTCCGGCCCTCCTGCGACCGACTGCACGGGCGGCAGCTGCGGCGCGTCTTCCGCCGGCTCTTCGGCCGCTTCGGGCTCGCTCTCGCTCGGCTGCGGTGCGACATCCGGCTGGATCGCCGCCTGGAACTCGCGCGTGTCTTCGCGCTTCGGCCACTCCTCCTCGTCCTCGGCGCCCTCGGACGCCGGGAGCTCGTGCTTGGTCTCCTCGACCATCCCGAGCGCCGCGCGCAGCAGCGTCTCGACGCGGCGCACCTCGCCGAACAGCCTGTCGCGCTCTCCCTGGGCACCGCGGGTGACCGACCGCGCCTCCAGGTGGGCCTCCGCGACGATCAGCTCCGCCTCCTTCTTCGCATGGTCTCTCGCGTCGGCCGCCGCGCGCTCGGCGGAGACAAGCGTCGCCGCGAGCAGCGACTCGCGCTCCTTGATGTCGGTCAGGACCTTCTCGAGGTCCTCGACCTTGTCGGCCAGCTCGCCGCGTTCGCTCCAGACCTCCTCGAAGCTGTCCGCGACATCCTCCAGCAGCTTGTCGATGTCGTGGCGCTTGTAGCCGAACAGGCTGCGCCCGACGCGGATGTGTCTCAGTTCAACCGGTGTGTACCGCATTCAGTTCTCCTCTCAGTGCAGGCGGTCGAGAACGGCGATCAGCACCCGCTCGACTGCGATCAGTGCGAACACGGCGACCATCGGCGAGAGATCGAAAGCCCCGACCCGGAACGGCAGGATCCGCCGCCAGAGCCTGAGATAGGGCTCGCACGCGTCGTAGAGGAAGCGCTGGACCGGACGTAACGAGTACGGCAGCTGCACCCAGGACGTGAGGATGTACGCGAGGATCGCCAGGATGTAAACGTCGAAGAAGACGTTAACGAACAACTCGACTTCGCTGACTGCGTCGAGCAGCATGGCGCACCCTTCGTGCCGTTGCGGGCTTCTCCTACGTCGCTAGTAACAGACTGTTACTTACTTACGCCTGATTGAAGAAGCCGCCGCGCTCCAGGAGCGCCGCGCGCTGTTCGGCCGACACCTCGACGTTTCGCGGCGTGAGCAGAAAGACCTTGTCCGCGACCCGTTGCATGCCGCCGTTCAGCGCATAGGTCAACCCGCTGGCGAAATCGATCAGCCGCTTCGAAAGCTCGGTGTCCGCGTTCTGGAGATTGAGGATCACCGGGATCCCCTGCTTGAACTTGTCGGCGATCTGCTGGGCGTCGTTGAAGCTGCGCGGCAGAACGAGGTGCACCTTGACGCTCGACGGCGTCGGCACGGCTTCGATCTGCGGCCGGATCTCGCGAACCCGTGAGGGACGCGCAGCCGGCGCGCGCTGCGTCGGCTGGTCCGCCTCGGAGTCCGTCCAGTCGTCGAAGTCCTGCGAGCGGCGCCTCGGCGTCAGCCTCCGCACGTTCGGCCGTTCGCGATAGCTCTGCTCGAGGCTCTCCTCGGCCGCGAAGCCGTCTTCGTCGTCCCAATCGTCGTCCTCCTCGGCGATGCCGAAGTACACGAGCGTCCGACTCCAGAGATCTCCAAGGGCCATTCCGCGAATCCTAATCCCGAAAGAGGATCGATCCCACGCGAACGTGCGTCGCGCCCTCTTCGGCCCCGACGGCGTAGTCCTGCGTCGTGCCCATGGAGAGCTCGTGGAGGCCGTGCTCCTCCGCCAGCCCACGGAGCCTCGCGAACCACGCTCGTGATGCGTCCGGGGTCGCCGCAGCAGGCGGCATCGTCGAGAGGCCGCGCACGTCGTACGGCAGGTAGGCCGGGATGTCGTCGGGCTCGACCCCTGACTTGGACGTCTCTCCGGAGAGATTCACCTGGACGAGCGCCGGAACCTCGAGCCGGCGCGCCGCCGACTCCGAGTCGAGGGAATGAACGAGCGTGCAGATGCGGTTCACGACCTTGACCTTGTTCGACTGGAGATGTCCGATGAAGTGCCAGATGAACGCGTCGCCGTACTCGGCATGTTTGGCCTCGAGGTCCTGAGCGCGGTTCTCGCCGACGATCGTGATCCCCGCCTCGATGAGCCGGGCCATGTCGGGGAGCGGAACGTACTTCGTCGCGGCGACCACCGTCACCGCGGCCCCGACTGTCGACTGCACGTGGTCGAAGCGCGCGCGGATCTCGTCAGGCGACAGCACCGAGCACCCCCTGGACGCCGCGCGCCCTGCCGCTTCGCCGGTGCGAGAAGAAGAGCTCGGGGTGACACCGCGTGCACAGATCCGCGCGCTCGACCTGCTCGACCCCGGCCGCACGCAACGCACGCTCCGCGGCGCTCCAGAGATCCAGCTTCCGGCCGACGGTCAGGTCGGCGTCGAAGAGCGACGCGACCTCCTCGCCCACCTCGTAGCAGCACGGCCCGATCGCGGGCCCGACCATCGCGGTCTTCGCACCGTCGCCGAGTGCAGCGACGCCGGCGGCGACCACGCCGTCCGACAGGCCGCGCCAGCCGGCATGCAGCACGGCGAGCGCTCGCGGCGGGTCGCGACGCACGATCGCGATCGGGAGGCAATCCGCCGACATGGCGAGCAGCGGTAGCCGCGGTTCGTCGGTCCAGATCCCGTCTCCCGGTTCGCCACGCATCCCGGCGTGCGCCCTACGAACGACAGTCGAGTGCACCTGCCGGTTGAACGCGAGCCCTACCGCGTCCAGACCCAGAGCCTCGCAGGCTCTGCGGCGATTCTCTTCGACGACCGCGACCTGGTCGCCCGTTCCCGTCGTGAGGTTGAGCGATTCATAGATGCCGCTGCTCACACCCCCCGCGCGTGTCGTGAACGCGACCACATACCCCGGTGCCTCCCAGCGGATCAACCTGCGAGTTCCTTGGCCCGTTCGAGCAGCGCTTCGCCGGGTGTTCAGCTCCGGCTCGTCCACAACCTCGCGCAAGAGCGCTTGGAGCGTGTGCCCGATCGTCGGCCCCGGCACGTAGCCGAGCGCAATCAGGTCGTCGCCGCTCACCGCAAGGTCGGCGAGACGATGGGGGTTCCGCTGCTGCTCACGCACGACGGTTCGGAACCGCTCGAGCCGCGCCAGATCGACGTCGGGCGGCTGGCCCTTGCCGCGGAGATCGGCCTCCTTGTGATCGAGCAGGTCGAAGAGGAGCCCCGCCCCGTACCGGGCGAGCAGCCTGCGTGCCCGCAGGGGATCCGCCTTGCCGGGATCGATCATGTGACTGCGGACGATGCGCGCGACGCGCTTGCGGAGCTCGGTCGGGTAGCGGAGCCGGTCGAGCGCCTGCTCTGCGAGCCGTGCGCTGATCTGCTCGTGGCTCGAGTCCGAGTACCCGCGCTTCGCGTAGTAGTGCAGACGTCCGTCGGTGCCACGCCAGGCGACGTGCGGCTTGCCGAGATCGTGGAAGAGCGCCGCCAGGCGAATGCGGAGCGGAAACCCTGCATCGGCAGCTGCCTGGACGACCTCGAACGTGTGCTCGTCCACGGTCAGTGCGTGCCAGCGGCTTTCCTGCTCGAAGCCGATCGCGGGCTCGAACTCCGGGAGGAGATGAACCAGGACACCCGTGTCGCGCGCGAGTCGGAGTGCCCTGGCCGGCTCCGCTCCGAGCAGCAGCTTCGACAGCTCCCCCATCCCGTCGGCGGCGAGACCGCCGCCGATCCGCTCGCCGGAGACGAGCTCGACGCTCGACGCCTCGTCGCGCATCTGCGCGAGCGTGAGCTCATCGGGCTCGAGGCCGAGCTGCGAGACGAACCGAAGACCGCGGACGATGCGCAGCGGATCTTCGGAGAAGCTCGACGGGGTGACGGTTCGCAGCGTCTTGGAGTCGAGATCGGCTCGACCGTGGAAGGGATCGACCAGTTTCCCGTCGGCGAGACGACGAGCCATGGCGTTCACGGTGAAGTCACGCCGTTGCAGGTCCTCCTCGACGGTCGCGGCCGGGTCGACGACGATTTCGAAGTCGTGGCGCCCCGGCCCGGTCGAGACCTCACGGCGCGGTGGAGCGAGCTCGATGCCCGCGGGCACGAGCTTGCGCACGACCGGCTCGCGCGGATAGAAACGGACACCGACCGCGCGCCCCGCGACGACGAGCTCCTCCGAGCGGCCGTGCGGCGCGAGCGCAACCTGCAGGCCCTCGATGTCCACCCCGGGGACGAGGAAGTCCGCATCCTTCGCATCGTTCCCGAGCAGCTCGTCGCGCACTGCGCCGCCGACGACGTAGGCGTCCAGCCCGAGCGAGCGGACATAGTCCTCAACCTCTCTAGACGAGGGCGATCGCCTCGATCTCGACGAGTGCACCGGACGGAAGCTTCGCGACCTCGACGGTGGAGCGCGCAGGAGGCGTCGAGCCGACGTGAGTCGTATAGATCTCGTTCATCCCGGCGAAGTCGTCGAGATTCTGGAGGAACACCGTCGTCTTCACGAGGCGGTCGAGCGAACTGCCTGCCTCCTCGAGGATCGCACGCAGGTTCGAGAACACCTGCTGTGTCTGCGCCTTGATGTCGCCTGGGGCCAGGTCCTTCTCGCCCGGACGCAACGAGAGCTGGCCGGAGACGAACACGAACCCGTTCGCCTTGATCGCCTGCGAGTACGGCGCACCCTGGAACGGCGCAGGTGCTGCTTCGGTGCGGACGACTTCCTTGGTCACGAATCCTCCTTGCTCTCCGGTGCGGGACGACAGGCCTGGCCGAGCGCGGCGCCGACCGCCTTGAAGATGGCCGCGAGCACGTGCTGCGGGTCCGTGCCCTCGACGAGCCGAACATGCAGGTTCAGGCCGGCTGCGAGGGCGAGCTCGTTCAGAAAGCGCGACGCCACGTCGGTGCCGAGCCCGCCGACACGCTGATCCGAGAAGTCGACGTTGGTGACGAACCGCGGCTCGTTCACGCGCTCGAGCGCAGCGAGCGCGAGTGCCTCCTCGGCGGGCACGAGCGACCACCCTCGCCCGGCGGCGCCTGCGGCCGATACACGCTCGCCGAACGCGGCCCCGAGCGTGCCGCCTGCGGCGACCACGCCCTCGTCCGCTCCGCCCGGACCCACCTCGAGCGACAGCTTGAACCGCCCCGCTCGTGCGAGCTCGGTCACGAGGTGGTCGAGCACCGGCAGGCCGGTGTTCACGTTCGCGACGCCCTCGGCTGCGAGCGCGACGCGACCTCCCGTCGGGTTCTCGTCCATCGCGGCTGAGCGTACCCCGCAGTGCGTCCGAGCGCGTCCGTAGCCGCTGCGCGGGCACGCGGCCGGCTCTCAAAAACGCTCGACGACTATCCCTCGACGCGTTCGATCTGCGCGCCGAGTGCACGGAGGCGCTCGTCGATGCGCTCATAGCCCTTGTCGATCTGGTAGGCGTCGCCGATCGTCGAGGTTCCCTCGGCGCACAGCGCTGCGATCACCATCGCCATGCCTGCGCGGATGTCCGGGCTCGACATCCGCTGACCGTAGAGCGGCGCTGCGCCCGTGACGACGACGCGGTGGGGGTCGCAGAGGATGATCCGCGCGCCCATCGACACCAGCTTGTCGACGAAGAACAGGCGGCTCTCGAACATCTTCTCGAAGATGAGCACCGTGCCCCTCGCCTGCGTCGCGATGACGACCGCGATCGACGTGAGGTCGGCCGGGAACGCAGGCCACGGCCCGTCTTCGACCTTCGGGATCGCACCGCCGAGATCGTCCTTGATCTCCAGAGTCTGGTACGGCGGTACCCGCACCCAGTCGTCGCCGAGCTCGACCTCGACACCGAGTCTGCTCAGCACCGGGAGGACCGGCCAGAGATCGTCGGGGACGATGCCCTCGATCGTGATGTCGCCGCCGGTCAGCGCCGCCATCCCGATGAAGCTCCCCACCTCGACGTGCTCAGGCCCGATCGAGTACGCGCCGCCGGACAGGCCCTCGACGCCCGTGATGTGCAGCACGTTCGAGCCGATCCCGTCGATCTTCGCACCGCGTGAAACCAGGAACCGGCAGAGATCCTGCACGTGCGGCTCGCACGCAGCATTTGAGATCATCGTCTGGCCGGGAGCGGTCGATGCCGCCATCACCGCATTCTCGGTCGCCATCACCGACGCCTCGTCCATGTGGATGTGTGCGCCGCTGAGGCTGCCGCTCAGCTCATAGCGCCCGGGGTACTCGAACTTCGCACCGAGCTCCGCGAACGCGTGGATATGAGGATCGAGCCGCCGCCGGCCGATCACGTCGCCGCCCGGCGGTGGAACACTCGCGCTCCCGAGCCGGGCGAGCAACGGCCCCGCGAGCAGGAACGAGGCGCGGATCCGGCTCGCGAGCCGCGCGTCCACTTCATGCGTGATGTTCTGCGCGTGGACGCGGATCTCGTGCTCACCGGTCCATTCGGCCTCGGCGCCCAGACTCGAGAGCAGATCGATCATCGTGTCGACGTCCCGGATGCGGGGCACGTTGGAGAGCGATACCGGCTCGTCCGTGAGCAGGCACGACGCGAGGATCGGCAACGCACCGTTCTTGTTTCCGGACGCGCGGACGCGCCCGGAGATCGGGTGGCCCCCTTCGATGACGAATGATTCGGCCACGGGCCTGACGACGGTCGAGGACAAGGCGCGCACTATGCTAGCCCGACCGTGAATCCGACTCGCGAACAAGCCTGGGACACGCTCACCCGTTACACGAAGAGCGAGGCTCTCCTGCGCCACGGCCTGGCCGTCGAGGCCTCGACCGCGTCGTACGCGGTTCGGTTCGGCGAGGACGAGGAGCTCTGGCGTGTCGCCGCGCTCCTGCACGACTTCGACTATGAGATTCACCCGACGCTCGACAAGCACCCGCAGGACGGCGCGCCGATTCTGCGTGAAGAGGGCTATCCCGACGTCGTGATCGACACCGTGCTTTCACACGCCAACCATCTCGGCCTGCCTCGCGACACGTTGCTCAAGAAGACGCTGTTTGCCTGCGACGAGCTCTCGGGCTTCATCCACGCCTGCGGTCTCGTCCGCCCCACAGGCCTCGAGGGCCTCGAGCCGAAGTCGGTCAAGAAGAAGCTGAAACAGCCGTCGTTCGCCGCCGGCGTCTCGCGCGACGATGTCTACGAGGGCGCCGAGCTGCTCGGGATCGAGCTCGACGAGCACATCACCAACGTCGTCACGGCGCTGCAGCCGATCGCCGGCGAGCTCGGCCTCCCGTCCTGATCAGAGCGCTGCGAGCGCCTCGACCAGCCGGTCGAGATCGCTCTCGTCGTTCCACCAACCGACGGACGCGCGGAGCAGGCCGGTTCCCACCAGCTCACGCACGACTACGCCGCGTTCGTACAGCGCGGCCACCGCCTCCGCCGTGTCGCCGTCGAACCGGAACGACACCAGGGGTGCCCCGTTCGAGCCGGAAACCACCTCGTGGCCGCCGTCTGCCAGCACGGCCCGGAACCGCTGCGCGAGCTCGTGTGCTCGCCGGAATCGCTCCTCGGGCAGATCGCCGAGGGCGGCCTCGAGCCCGACGAGCGAGGTCGCCGGCGTGAACGTCGTGTCGAAACGACGCGCGCCCGCCTTGGGCTCCCAGGTGCCCTCGGCGATGTCGTAGGACTCGGCGCTCGGGTAGGCGATCAGTACCGGCCGTAGCGACTCGGGATCACGCACGTAGAGAGCGCCGGTCGAGTCCGGACCGCAGAGCCACTTCTGGGCGCTGATCGTGTAGAAGTCCGCGTCGCTCGCATCGACCGAGAGAGCCCCGACGGACTGGGCTCCGTCGACGAGCACCGGGATGTTCGTGGCCTCGCGCAACTCGCGCCACGGGAAGATCGTCCCGTCGAGCCACGAGACGGCGGAGATCGCGATCAGCCGCGTGCGAGGCGTCACCTGCTCACGGATCAACTCGAAGATGTCGCCTGCCTCGACACCGCGGGCCTTGGCGATCCGAAGTCGCGCCCCCGCTGCCAGCAGCGGGCCGGTGAGACCGAAATGCTCGGAATCGGTGGTTGCCACCTCATCGCCGTCGCGGAGACCGAGCCCACTGACGACGACGTGCACGCCCTGCGTGGTCGAATCGGTCAACGCGATGTTCTCCGCCGGCACACCGACCTGGGTCGCGAGCAGTTCCCGAACGCGCTCGCGCCGTTCGAGCATCGCGTCGAAGTACACCTTGCCGCCACGGCCGTGCTCACCCTCCCACGCGCGCAGCTCCGCCATCGCAGCGAGCGTCGTCCGCGCGAGTGGGCCGAAGGTGCCCGCATTCAGATATGCGTACTCGTCCAGCACCGGAAAGCGCGCGCGCTGTTCGTCCCAGTTCATCGGATGTCGAGCTCCACCGGTGCGTGGTCCGACAGGATGCGCCCGCCGTGGACGCGGCGCTCGTCCGGCCAGCGCCGCACGGGCGTCGAGGTAGCGCCGCGAACGAGGATGTGGTCGATTCCCGGCCCCGGCTCGGAGAACCCCCACTCCTCGTTCGTCAGGTCTCGCAGCGTGCTCGACCGGGCGGCCGTCACGTTGAAGTCACCCGCCAGGACGACGACATCTTCCGGCTGCGCTTCGGAGACCGCGAACCAGGCGGCGCGGAGCAGTTCCGCGTCGGCGAGCCGCTCGTCGGCTGCGTAGCTCGTGCAGTGCAGGTTCGCAATCATGAACGTGCGACCCGTCTCGTCTGCGAGACGCACCGCCTGGACGACGCGCCGCTCCCTCGCCCAGGCGGCGCGGGCGCGCGCGACCGAGGCCGAGCAGACGAGCCCGTGCGTCGCGAAACCGACGAGGGTTCAACGTGAGTGCCGAGCGTGACAAAAGCCGTGGCCCGGGGCCGACGAGGATCGCGTTCCCCTGCCCTGAGAACGCCGAGCGGAAGAGCCCCTGGTGGGGTCGGGTCAACCGTTGCCCGAACCCGGCGTTGATCGGGATCGGGCCGAGCCGCGGACGAGCCGCGACCTCTCCGGCGGTGAACAGGCCGAGCGCCCACGCCGGCACCTCCTGCACGCAGAGCACGTCCGGATCGTCGGCAGTCGCAAGCCGGATCATCTCGCCGAGGAACCCGGCCCGCTGCGGTGGGACGGTGTTCCCGTGGAAGAGGTTCCAGCTCCGAACCAGCACACGCCTAAGCTACTTCGATGCGCGTAGTGCTTGCCGATCCGCCCGCGTTCACGCCGTGGTACGACCACGAGCTGGCGGCGGCTCTCGCTCGCGCCGGTGCAGAGGTCGAGCTTCAGACGTCGAGCTTCCGCTTCGGCGAGACCCCGGTAGTCGACGGCTACCGCCGTAGCGAACGGTGGTATCCACTGTCGTCGCGGCTCTTCAAGCGCTCTCGTTTGCGACTGCCTCTGAAGGCGGTCGAGCATCTCGATGTGATGCGCTCTCTCTCGTTCGCCCGCGCAGACGTCTTGCACCTACAGTGGCTCGCGCTCCCGCAGGCGGACGTGCACCTGCGCTTTCGCTCGCCGGCAGTGTTCACCGCTCACGACCTGCTACCGCGGCGAACGGCGTCGCGCACGGAGCTCTGGCGGAAGCTTCTTGCTCGCTTCGACCGGGTCGTCGTGCACACCGAGCAGGGCCGCCAGACACTGGCCGAGCTGGGCGTCGAGGCACGGGTGATCGCGCACCCCGTCTACCCAAGCGCGGCCACCCGGCAGGACGACGGGGCGACGCTCCTCGCGCTCGGAGTCATCCGCCCGTACAAGGGGCTCGCGGACGCGGTCGAGGTGACGCGGCGCCTGCCTGATGCGCGCCTGCTCGTCGCAGGCGACCCCGCGATGCCGCTCGATGAACTCCGGGGCGCCGACCGGGTCGAGTGGCGCCTCGGTTTTCTCTCGGCGAGCGAGCTCGATCGTGCGCTCTCGGCTGCCACGGTCGCAGTCTTTCCCTACCGGGCCGAGCTCGACCAGTCCGGCGCTCTGCTCCAGGCACTCGGTGCAGGGGTGCCTGCCGTTGTCTACGACGTCGGCGGCCTTGGCGAGCCTGTACGCACCTACGGTGCAGGGCGGGTCGTGCCGGCCGGGGACATCGATGCCCTGACCGCAGCTGTGAGCGAGCTGCTCACCGACCCGCAGGCGCTGGCAGCGTGCACGGACGGGAGCAGAGCGCGCTCGGGCCGAACTGACGTGGGACGCTGCAGCAGCCCAGCATCTTGCCTTGTACCGGGAGCTGATCTGATGTTCCGCCGTGCTCGCTTCGCGCAGCTGATCGCGTCCCAGCTCGACCTGTTCGAGCATGATCACCTCGACGTGATCGAAGAAGCCACCGCACGCCTCGACGCCTACAACGCGGCGGGACGCGACGAGGCGGAGGAGCTCTACGGCGACTATGTCGACGCGGTCGAGACGGGGACCGAGATCCTCGCGGACATGCGCGATCATTACGCAGCGACGCTCGACGAGCCGGACGGCTACCTGAGTGAGTTCAACAAGGCCGTCGAGCGACGGCTGCCGCCCTTCGCACTGGAGATCGAGAACCGGTAATGGCCGAGCGGATCGAGGACTACGCACTCGTCGGGGACCTGCAGACGGCGGCGTTGATCGGCCGCGAGGGCTCGGTCGACTGGCTCTGCTTCCCGCGTTTCGACTCGGGCTCCTGCTTCAGCGCGCTGCTCGGCACGCGCGACCACGGCCACTGGGGCATCACGCCGACCGACGGCGGCCCGGCAACCGAGCGCCGCTACCGGCCGCAAACCCTGATCCTCGAAAGCGAGTGGCAGACATCGACCGGCCGCGTACGCGTGATCGACTTCATGCCGCAACGCGGCAACGCTCCCGACATCGTCCGGATCGTCGAGGGCCTCGAGGGCACGGTCGAGATGATGACCGAGCTGATCATCCGGTTCGACTACGGCTCGGTCGTCCCGTGGCTCCGCCGGCTCGACGACGACACCCTCGTGGCGATCGGCGGGCCAGATGCACTTGCGCTCCGAACGCCTGTCGACCTCCAGCCGGACGGCATGAAGCACTCCGCCATCTTCAAAGTGCACCAGGGCGAGCGAGTCCCGTTCGTCCTCACCTGGTTCCCGTCCAATCACCGCCTTCCCCAGCCGGTCGACGCGGAGCGTGCGTTGGCCGAGACGGAACGCCACTGGTTGAAGTGGTTCGAAAACTGCGCCTACCACGGCGAGTACCGGGACGCGGTCCACGTCTCGCTCGCCGTCCTGAAGGCGCTCACCTACGAGCCGACCGGCGGGATCGTCGCCGCGCCGACGACGTCGTTGCCGGAGCTGATCGGCGGCGTCCGCAACTGGGACTACCGGTTCACCTGGCTTCGTGACGCAACGTTCACGCTGCTGGCCCTGATGAACGCCGGGTTCACCAACGAGGCGCGCGCCTGGCGCAACTGGCTGCTGCGGGCGGTCGCAGGGGATCCGGCGAATGCACAGATCCTCTATGGCGTCGCCGGCGAACGTCGCGTGGTGGAGCTGGAGCTCGACTGGCTTCCGGGCTATGCGGGCTCGACGCCCGTCCGAGTCGGGAATGCCGCCCACGAGCAGTTCCAGCTCGACGTGTACGGCGAGGTGATGGATGCGCTGCACCAAGCTCGCATCGACGGCCTCCCGGCCGACGACCACGCCTGGTCGCTGCAGCGCGCGATCATGGATTTCCTCGAGGGTGCGTGGGAGCAGGCCGACGACGGAATCTGGGAGGTACGCGCGTCTCGTCGCCACTTCACGCATTCGAAGGTGCTGGCCTGGGTGGCGTTCGATCGCGCCGTCGAAACCGTCGAGCGCTTCGACCTGCCGGGCCCCGTCGAGCGCTGGCGCAGACTGCGTGAGGAGGTGCATCGAGAAGTCTGTCAGGAAGCCTTCGACATCGAGCTCAACTCGTTCGTCCAGTCCTACGGCTCCAACGAGCTGGATGCCTCGACCCTGCTGATCCCGCTCGTCGGCTTCCTGCCCGGCGACGATCCGCGGGTGCTCGGCACGATCGACGCGATCCAGCGCGACCTCACCCGCGACGGCTTCGTCGAGCGTTATCGGGCGAAGGCCACCGACGTCGACGGGCTGCCCGGAGGCGAAGGGGTGTTTCTCCCTTGCTCGTTCTGGCTGGTCGACGCGCTCCTGATGGCCGACCGCGGCGACGAGGCTCGTGCGTTGTTCGAGCAGCTGCTGGCGATCCGCAACGACCTCGGTCTCCTCTCCGAGGAGTACGACCCGGCTGCGAAACGCCTCCTGGGGAACTTCCCGCAGGCGTTCACCCACGTCGGTCTCGTCAACTCGGCCTACAACCTCTCCCATCACGTCGGGCCGACGCACCAGCGCACGGGTCAGCGGTAGAAGAGAGGCTCTCTCGGAATCTGATTCGGCGCAGCCGAACCAGATTCACGAGTTTCGCACCGAGGCCAGCAACTCGGGAATCTGGTTCGCTTCGCGAATCAGGTTCCACCCAGGTTCAGCGATGGCCGAAATGGTGTGCGCGCGGCAGGGAGCGCGTCACCTCCGCCTCGCTCGCCGCTTTGCGCGCCAGCGGGCCGAGCGAGCTCACGTCCGAGACGAGCAGGTTGACGTTGCGGTCGTGACGCTCGAGCTTGCCGCGCGCGAGGATCAGCGGCTCGCCGCGGATGATCGCGCGGTGCTCCTCGTAGACCTTCGACGGAATGATCAGGTTCGCCTGTCCGTGCTCGTCCTCGAGCAGCATGAAGACGATCCCGTTCGCAGTTGCCGGACGCTGGCGGGCGATCGCCATGCCTGCCACCTGGATCCGTGTGCCGTTCGGAGTCTCCGGTAGATCGGCGCTCGTCGCGACTCCGGCCGGCAGATGCGGACGGAGAAGTTGCAGCGGGTGGACGCCGACCGAGAGCGACGTGTGCTTGTAGTCGGCGAGCATCTGCTCCCACGGCGTTTGCTCCGGCAGCTCCGGGATCTCGGCGGTCGGCTCGAGCGGCAACGCGAGCTGTCGATTGCCGCCGGCGAGCGCCTCTCCGCGTGGCGTGACGCCGAGGCGCCAGAGCAGCTCGCGCCGCGGCGCCCACTCGTCGCACGTGCCCGCCGAGACGAGCGCTTCGAGCACGTCCTGCTTCACCGAGGCACGGCGCGCGAGATCGCCGAGATCGCGGTAGGGCTGCTGTGCGACCACCGACAGGGCTTCTGCCTCGCCGACCGACTGGACGTAGGCGAGGCCGACCCGCACCGCCCGGCCGTCTTCGATGTCGCACTCCGCCTCCGAGCGGTTGATGTGCGGCGGGCGCACCTCGACCCCGCGCCGCTGCGCGTCGCGCACGAGCGACGACGGAGGGTAGAAGCCCATCGGCTGTGCGTTCATCAGCGCGCACAGGAACTCCGACGGGTAGTACCGCCGTAGCCAGGACGACTGGTAGGCGAGCAGGCCGAAGGCGGCCGCATGCGACTTCGGGAAGCCGAATCCGGCGAAGCCGACGAGCTGGTCGTAGATCGCGTGCGCGGTCTTGTCGTCGATGCCGTTCTCGAGACAGCCACCGACGAACCGCGGGCGGAATGCCTCGATCGCCTCTTCGCTGCGCTTTCTGCTCATCGCGCGGCGCAGTCCTTCGGCCTCACCGATCGAGAAGCCCGCTGATGCCATGGCGACGTCGAGCACCTGGTCCTGAAAGACGACCACGCCGAGCGTGTCGCGCAGAGCCTCGCGCAGCGACTCGTGCAGCACCGGCGGCTCGAAGCTGGGATCGGCCCGTTTGGCATGGCGGTGCTTCACATACGGATGGACTGCCTTGCCCTGGATCGGCCCGGGCCGCACGAGCGCGACCTGCACGGTCAGGTCTTCGAGGTTCTCCGGCCGAGTCTGCAGCAGGCTCTGCATCTGCGCACGGCTCTCGATCTGGAAGACGCCGACGGTGTCCGCCCGCTGGATCTCCTCGTAGACGCCGGGATCGTCGAGGGGCACGCGTGAGAGGTCGATCGTCTTGCCTCGCAGCCGCGCGATGCGGTCGATTGTGTCCTCGACCGCCGAGAGCATGCCGAGCCCGAGGAGATCGATCTTCAGGAAGCCGGCGTCGCTGCAGCTGTCCTTGTCCCACTGGCAGATCTGGCGTCCCACCATTGCAGCGGGCTGCACCGGCACGAGGTCGATCAGCGGCCGGGTCGAGATGACCATGCCGCCTGGATGTTGGCTGATGTGGCGCGGCAGTCCTGCGATCTCCTTCGTCAGCTCGCGGAATGCGGCCCACCGTGGACCTGCATGCGTGCCGGGCACGCCGTCGAGCTCGTCGCCGACGCGGGTCGCATCCCAGCCGTCGGTGACCCGTGCGAGCCGTTCCAGCTCGGCGAACGGCAGCCCGAGCGCCTTGCCCACGTCGCGAATCGCACCGCGGCTGCGATAGCTCGCGAACGTCGCGACGAGCGCAGCGTGCTCGCGGCCGTAGCGTTCGGTGACGCGCACGATCAGCTTCTCTCGGATGTCACGCGGGAAGTCGAGGTCGATGTCGGGAACGGCGACCATCTCGTCGTTGATGAAGCGGCCGAGCGACAGGCCGGCCGTGACGGGATCGACGTGCGAGAGACCCGTCAGGTAGCAGACGATCGAGCCGACGCTGGAGCCGCGTCCTCGCCCCGGTGGCAGCGCATGGCGTGGACTACCCGGCCCGCGCACCTCGAGCGCGCACTCGCGGGCAAGCTCGAGCACTTCCCAGTGGAGCAGGAAGAACCCCGAGAGCCCCAACCGCGCGATCAATGCAAGCTCATCGTCGAGTCGTTGCCGCGCGTGTTTCTTGTGGCCGTTCGCATCCGCATATCGCTCGGCGAATGCTCGGTCGCAGATCTCTTCGAGCTGCCGGTCTGCGGGGTCTGCTCCGTCGGAGAAGTCGGGATAGCGATAGCCGAGCTCCTGTGTCAGGTCGAACGTGCAGCGATCGGCGAGCTCGCGTGTGCGGCGGGCTGCATCTGCGGGCAGCCGTTCGAGCATCGTCTGGGGCGCGAGCAGCACCGCTTCGTGGTTCCCGCGCCGCTCGCGTTCGCAGCCGTCGAGTGATGTGCGGTGCTTGATCGCAACGAGCGCATCCTGCAGCCGTGCTCGCGACGGACTGTGCGCGTGCACGTTGCCGGTGGCGACGGTGGGCACGCCGAGGTGCTCGGCAAGCTCGGTGAGCCGCGCGTTTCGTCTTGCATCCCCGCGCTCGTACGGACGTTGCAGCTCGATCGCGAACGCACCGGGAAACGCGCGCGCGAGCCGCTCGGCCGCCTTCGCGTCGACGACAGCGAGACCGTTGCGCGCGCAGCCCGAGAGTGCGACGAGCCCTTCTGCATGGCGTTCGACGACCTCGATCGTCGTCTCGGCCGGCAGGAGGTCGCGCTCCTTGCCCGGCAAGCGCGTGCCCGCGTGCGCGTCCGTGAGGATCCGGCAGAGGTTCGCGTAGCCCTCCCGCGTCTCGCACAGGAGCGTCACGTGTGTATCGCCGGCAAGCGTCACCTCTGCGCCCGTGATCGGGCGGACGCCGAGGTGCTTCGCGGCGTGGGCGAACTCGAGCGAGCCGTAGACGCCGTCGTGGTCGGTGAGCGCGAGCGCGTCGTAGCCGAGCTCGGCGGCGCGCGCGGCGAGCTCCTCGGGCAGCGACGCGCCGTCGAGGAAGGAGTAGGCGGAGTGCGCGTGCAGCTCGACGTAGGGCGCGGCATCGGGGCTGGTGCCAGGTGCCCGTCGGGCACCTGGCACCGCTCCTTCGTCGCCAACGCCGCCACGGGCGGGGAATGCGTCCTTCGAGATGTTGAAGCTCATAGAATCGCCCCATGTCGGAAGGGATCCTCAACGGCCCCGGTGAAGGCGAGCTCCTGCGCAATGCGTCGGGGAACCGTGTCTCGATCGTGAAGGGGGCGCTGCCGCACCTGGCCGTCTTCGAATTCACGATCGAAGGACCGTTCGACGGCCCGGAGCCGCACACCCACGCGGATGAGACGGATTCCTTCTACATCCTGGAAGGGGAGCTCGACGTGTACATCGACGGCGAGTGGACACGCGCGACGCCCGGCACGTTCATGGCGGCGGCCCCCGGAGTCGAGCACGGGTTCACGAAGCGTGACGCCGGCGTTTGCCGGTTCTTGAACATCCACGCGCCTGGCGGGTTCGAGCGCGAACTGCGCGCGATGAGCGCCAAACCCTCCTAGGCCCGCTGGGTGAACCACGTTCCGGCGTCGTCGTCGTGGTAGACGACGGCGTTCTCCCCTGTCTCGAGCACGAGATCGAAGTAGCGGCGATGCACGGGGTCTTCCGTCCACCAGCGGTCGACGACGCGCCATTCCTCGCGCACGACTGCGACGTCCTGCCGGTTGACGCAGCGCGGCGTTCCGTCGGCGTGGTTCTCGACGAGCGCAGGGCGAGGGGCGTTCAGTCGTCGCGCGGAACGAGCAGTGCGCGCGCTTCGGGTATGCGTGACCACGGAGCGACCTCCACAACCGTTGAGACTCCGCCCGCCCCGACGGCTGCGCGCACCTGGCGCAGGCCTTCGCGAAGCCGGCCTTGCATCACTTCGCCCTCTGCGGCCACGAGCTCGAGCTGCTCGCCGGTGTGCTCTGCGAGCTCCACCACCTCGAGCCGAAGCTTGAGCGCCGGCGCCGGCAGTTCCGCGAGCTTCGGCGAGAGCGCGGCACGCAGCCGGGCCGGGTCGGCCGTGGGCTCGCGCAGCGTCACCGTCCGGCGCCACGAGGCGCCGCCGACCAGCCGCGCCCAGACCGCGACCTTCCTCGGCGGCCGCCCCGCGCGTTCCGGCCGTGCGAGCAGGCGATCGAGCAGCACTCCGAGCCCTCGCCGGAGCGTCAGCTCGTTGCCGACCGCTTCCGGGAACTCGAGCGTCTCGTGGATGGCCGTTGCCGGCCGTCTCGGCTTGACCCTCCCGTCCTGCTCGCCTCTCGCCAGGCTCCAGGCGCGCCGTCCGTCCGGCCCCAACCGTTCGGAGACGGCGCTGCCCGGCAGCCCGGCAAGCTGTCCGATCGTGCGAACACCCAGTTCTTCGAGCTCCTCGTAGCGGCGCCGTTCGAGCGGCAGCAGCTGCAGCGGCAACGGCGCGATGAACGAGCGCGAGCGGTCGTCGGAGACGATCAGCGCCTGCCCCGGCCGCGCCACGTTCGCCGCGGCGAGCGCCGCGAACCGCCGCTCCGCAGCTCCGGCGCGAGGGTCCCACGTCGACCCGACAGCACCGAGCGCACGCTTGAGCGCCGGCTCGAGCCCGCCGTAGAGGCGCTCGACGCCCTTCGATTCGAAGAAGACCGTGCCCGGATCGACCGGCTCGACTGCAAAACCGGCGTCCTCGAGCCGGCGCAGGATCTCCTCCCACGCCTGTTCGGCGGTTGCCGGGTCCTGCTCGACGAGCTCGAGCTCCGGGCAGGTTGCGAGCGCTTCTCCGAGCCGCATCCCCGGCCGGACGCCCTTCGCCTCGGCCGCCCCTGTGACCGAGCCGATCAGCGGTTCGGTGCCGGGCAGCGGCGCCAGCGCGGCCGGCTGCGCCTGCAGCCGCGGGCGGAGACGCAGCGCAGCCCGTAGATCAAAGGCCGGGATGACGATTGCAGCGATCACGGGAACGTATGTTCTACACGAACACACGTTCTCCTGTCAACTTCGGCTCTGCAGCTGCTCCGCAAGCTCAGGATGGCCGCCGAACTCGGCCCAGCCGGCCGGAGTGCCGCCGTGCAGCGCATCCGTGATCGAGCGGTCGGCGCCGGCTTCCAGCAGCACCTCGACCGTCTCCCTCCGGCCCGCCTGAGCCGCCAGGTGGAGCGCGGTCACGCCCTCGCCATGGTCGGGCCCGCCGAAGCTGGCGCGGGCGTTCGGATCGGCGCCGAGCTCGAGGAGCCGCCGCACCGCCTCGACCCGGCCGTTCACCGCGGCCCACGTGAGGGCTGTCCCGCGGTAGGGATCCGCGTCGAGACGAGCGCCGAGCTCGGCGAGTCGCGTGATCGCCTCGACCCGATCGCTCTTCGCGGCCCAGACGAGCGCCTCGTCCAGGATCTCCTGCGGACCGTCGCCCGGTTCCCAGGCCGGAAAGCCGCCGTGCGGCCGGTAGAACGCGCGGTGCAGGCCGGCCGCCGGCGTCCCGGCCAGCTCGTCGATCAGGTCGACGCTGCCGAGCCCCGCGGCGACGCGCAGGTTCCGCGGCTCGTTGCCCAGCAGCCCGACGACCTCACGATGCCCCCAGAAGAGCGCGACGACGAGCGGCGTGCCCCCGTCACCTCGTGCGCTCAGACCCGGATCCGCGCCTGCCTCGAGTGCCAGCCCGGCGAGTGTGCGGTCATTGGCGTAGCCGGCCTGGTGCAGGATCGTCCAGCCGTAGTCGTTGCCGCGGTTCACGTCCGCCCCGCGCTCGAGCAACAGCCCGACGAGCGAGGGCGCACCTCCGGCGAGACCGAGCAGGTCGTTGCCGTTCGTGCCACGCTGCCGGACGAGCTCCGGGTGCTCGTCGAGCAGCTCGCGCAGCGCCTCCTCGTTGCGGGCCTCGAGGGCCCGATAGGCGAGGACGAACGGTGAGGGCGGCTCGCGGCCGTCGCGCAACGCCGCCACGTGCTCGACGAGCTCGTCCCAGTCCAGGAAGCCGTGGCGGGCCGCGAGATCACGTCGGGCTTCGTCGGCCGTGACGTCCGCGACACTCGCAAAGCCCGCGGCGCGTCCTTCGTAGTACTCGAGGTCGATGCTGAACGCCTGTTGCGCCTCCATCCCCGTATCCTTTACCAACAGTCAGAGGCGATGGAGCTCGCCCTCAACCGCCGACGACGGCTGATGGCTCCTACGACGAAAGGAGCCAGCAATGCCCGTGATCGTCGGCGTCGCGCTCGGTGGAGCGCTCGGTGCCTCGGCCCGCTATCTGGTCGACCTCGCGATCGAGCAACGGAGCTTCTCGATCTTCCCGTGGGCGACCTTCACGATCAACCTCACGGGCTGCTTCCTGATCGGCGTGATCACCGAGACGCTCGTCGATCGCCACCATCTGCCCGCGTGGCTTCGGGTGGGCCTCGTCGTGGGAGTGATCGGCGGCTACACCACGTTCTCGACCTTTGCCCAGGAGAGCCTGACGCTTCTCGAAGCACGCGACATCGGCGTCACGCTCCTCTACGTCGCCGGGAGCGTGACGGCCGGGATCGCCTTCGTCTACCTGGGAGCGCTAGCCGGACGCGCGCTCTAGGACGACGACGGGGATCGTGCGGTCGGTCTTCTCGGCGTACTCGGCGTAGTGCGGCCAGACCTCGTTCATCTTCGCCCACAGCCGATCGCGTTCCTCGCCTTCGGCGGTACGGGCGCGGGCCGGAAAGACCTCGTCGAGCACCTGCAGTTCGACGTCGGGATCCTGGGAGAGGTTCTTGTACCAGCCGGGATCGTCCGGCGCCCCGCCCTTGGAAGCGACGATCACGTAGCGGTCGCCGTCCTCCGCGTAGATCAGCGGCGTCGTCCGCGGCTCGCCGCTCTTGCGGCCGGTCGTCGTCAGCAGGAGGATCGTCGATCCTTCCTTCCAGATGTGGCCGACCTCGCCGCCGGTCTCTCGGTAGCGCTCGACGTGCTCCGCGCCGAACAGGGTCTTGGGCTCGCTCATTCGAATGCTCCTTCCACGAGTAACAGAACCGACGGTTCATGAGAACGCGTTTCATGCCACTCGCCTTCCTGCCACTCGACCGCTTCCCCCACACCCAGGACCACGCTCTCGTCCTTCGTCGAGCAGGTCACCCGCCCGGCGAGCACCACGAGACGCTGCTGTGACGCGGCCTCGTGGCCCCCGATCACACCGTCGAGCCGGGCAACCGAGACCTGGACCTCCCCGCGCGCAACGCGCGAGTGCGTGAACCCCTGAGAGCCAAAGTGCTCGATCTCGCGAGTCGGCAGCTCGAACTGCTTCACGCGACGATCTCCGCCGCGGTGCCGACCATGCGGGAGAAACGGGGAACGACGTCGAGCAGGTCGACCTGCGCGCAGAACTCGATGTCGGCCTCGAGGCCCGGCGGCCCGTAGGTGCGCGCATTCAGGCCGGCGAGGGGGTCCGGCCACGCGCGTGCGATCACCCCGGCGCCGATCGCCGCATCGCTGCGCTCACCGTCGAGCGCCTCGACGATCCGGCCCGCGCAGTACGCGTCGTCGAGCGCGAACGCGCCCTTGAACCCGGAGCAGAGGATCGCCACGTCCCCGCCCGTCCCGCGCACCGCGCGGACGAGCGCTGACAGGTTGAGCAGCGAGCCGAGCAGCACGATCTCGCAGCGCGAGGCAGCCGTGAGGATCGCCCGCGTCCCGTTGGTCGTCGTGAGGATCAGCGTCGGTGCCTTGGGCGCCTGCGCGAACTCCCGCGGAGACGCACCGACGTCGAACCCTTCGACGACGACCGCGTTGCGCTCGCCGCCGACCACGGCCTCGTCGCCGAGCTCGGCCCGAAGCGCTTGCGCCTCGGCGATCTCGGCGCAGCAGAGCACCCGCTCGTAGCCCGAGGCGAGCGCCTGGGCGATCGACGATGTCGCGCGGATCACGTCGACGACGATCCCGATGCGAGCGGCGGCTTCCTCCTCGGGAGTGAACGCGACATGAACATGCACCCCGATACGCTAGCCGCGTGGACGAACCGCGCTATTGCTATCGGCATCCCGACCGGGAGACGGGTCTCTCGTGCTCGGAGTGCGGGCGGCCCATCTGTTACGAGTGCATGACGCCGGCGCCGGTCGGCCTGCGCTGCCCGGAGCACTCCGGCAAGCCGCAGGGGCTCAAGAAGGTGACCGCGCCGGCGCAGCGCGCCGTCACCGGGGTCGGCAGCCGGCGCACCAACGTCGTCACGCTCACCCTGATCGGGATCAACGTCGCGGTCTACGTCGCTGAGCTCGCCGCGGGCGGGAGCGTCAACGGCGTCAGCAACTGGTTCTTCAACCACGGCGCCCTGTTCGCCTCGGGCGTCTACACACAGGGAAGCGTCGTGCCGATCCCGGCACACCAGGTGCTGCCCGCCGGATTCCACGCGATCGGCCTCGCCCACGGCGAATGGTGGCGCATGCTCTCGCCTGCCTTCCTGCACTACGGCCCGTTCCACCTCGCGGTCAACATGTACTCGCTCTACTTCGCAGGCTCGCTGCTCGAACAGGTGATCGGGCGATGGCGGTTCGCGCTGCTCTACTTCGCCTCGGGCATCGCCGGCTCCGCGGGCGCGATCTGGTTGAGCCCGAACAGCGTCACGGTCGGCGCGTCGGGCGCGATCTTCGGGGTGCTCGGCGGCCTCTTCGTCCTGGAGCGCGAACGGCATATCGCGACGGGCGGGCAGGTCGCAGGCCTGATCGTGCTGAACCTCGTTTTCACCTTCGCGCTCTCGAACATCTCCGTCGGCGGCCATATCGGCGGTCTGATCGCGGGCGCCATCCTGATGTGGCTTCTGCTGCGCTTCCGGCAATCGGCGGCGTACAGCATCCTGTCGACGCTCGGCGTGCTCGTCGTCAGTTTCGTCGTGGCCTATGTACGAGTCCGCGGTTATCAGTAGGCGCGACTAACCGCCCGCGGAGACGTACGCGCCCGAGCCGGCTTCGTTCAGCGCGGCCTGGGCGGCGGCGAGGCGGGCGAGCGGCACGCGGAACGGCGAGCAGCTGACGTAGTCGAGGCCGAGCTCGTGGCAGAACGCGATCGAGCGCGGCTCGCCGCCGTGCTCGCCGCAGATGCCGAGCTTGAGCTCCGGCTTCGTGCCCCGTCCGCGCTCGACGGCGATCCGCATCAGGTCGCCGACACCGTCGATGTCGATCACCTCGAACGGATTTCGCTCCAGCACACCGTCCTCCAGATACGTGGTGAGGAACTTCCCTTCCGCATCGTCGCGCGAGAACGCGAGCGTCGTCTGGGTGAGGTCGTTCGTGCCGAAGGAGAAGAAGTCGGCGACCTCGGCGATCTCGTCTGCCCGCAGGGCAGCGCGCGGCACCTCGATCATCGTGCCGACAAGATGCTCGACCTCGGGCGCTTCCTCGGCCCAGACCGACTCGGTGAGCTCGCGCAGGCGCGCGAGCTCCTCGCGAAAGCCGACGAGCGGATGCATCACCTCGACCAGCGGCGCCTCGCCGGTGCGCTGCGCCACGGCGCGAGCAGCGCGCGCGATCGCGCGAATCTGCATCTCGTAGATCTCCGGATACTGCAGCCCGAGCCGGCAGCCGCGGGTTCCGAGCATCGGATTCGACTCGTGCAAGCGCGCGGATCCGCGCGGCGCAGCTTCTCGTCCGTCGCCTCAGCCTCGTCGGGCAGGAACTCGTGCAGCGGCGGGTCGAGCAGACGGATCGTCACCGGCAGCCCCGCCATCGCCTCGAAGATCCCCTCGAAGTCCGACTGCTGGAACGGCAGCAGCCGGTCGAGCGCCGCGCGGCGCCCCGATTCGCTGTCGGCGAGGATCATCTCCTGCATCACCGGCAGCCGCTCGGCACCGAAGAACATGTGCTCGGTGCGGCAGAGGCCGATCCCCTGCGCGCCGAACTCCCGCGCACGGGTCGCGTCCTCAGGAGTGTCGGCGTTCGCGCGCACCTTCAGCCTGCGCAACGCATCCGCCCAGCCCAGGATCGTCTCGAAGTCGTCGTTGATCTGCGGCGGCACCAGCGGCACCTCGCCGATGAACACCCGGCCCGTGCCGCCGTCGATCGTGATCACGTCGCCTTCGTCGAGCACTCGGCCGCCGATCGTCGCCTTGCCGCCCTCCAGCGAGAGGTCGTCGCAGCCGGCGACGCACGGCTTGCCCATCCCTCGTGCGACGACCGCCGCGTGCGAGGTCATGCCGCCGTGCACCGTGAGGATTCCCTGCGCGGCGATCATCCCGTGGATGTCGTCCGGGGTCGTCTCCCAGCGAACGAGGATCACAGGGCCGGACTTCGCCCGCTCGACCGCGGTGTCCGCGTCGAAGACGATCGCACCGCTCGCCGCGCCGGGCGATGCGTTGAGTCCCTTCCCCGCCACCTCGAGCGATGCCTTCGGATCGATCATCGGATGCAGGAGCTGGTCGAGCTGTCCCGGGTCGATGCGCCCGACCGCCTCCTCGCGCGAGATCAACCCTTCGTCGACCATCGCGACCGCCGCCTTCAGCGCTGCGGCCGCGGTGCGCTTGGCCGAGCGTGTCTGCAGCAGATACAGCTGCTCGTCCTCGACCGTGAACTCGATGTCCTGCATGTCGCGGTAGTTCTCCTCGAGGCGGCGCATCGTCTCGACGAGCTGGTCGAACGCCTTCGGCAGCACGTCGCGCATCGTCTCGATCGGCTGCGGTGTGCGAATGCCGGCGACGACGTCCTCACCCTGGGCGTTCGCGAGAAACTCGCCGTAGAGCCCGCTCTCGCCGGTCGACGGATCGCGGGTGAACGCGACGCCGGTCCCGGACCGCTCGCCCTTGTTGCCGAACACCATCTGCACGACGTTGACCGCCGTCCCGAGGTCGTCGGGGATCTCGTGCGCGCGCCGGTAGACCTGCGCGCGCGGTGTGTCCCACGACTCGAACACCGCCCGCACCGCCCGCAGCAGCTGTTCCCGGGCATCCGCGGCGAACTCGCTGCCGGTCTCGTCACGATAGATCTGCTTGAACGACTCGACGAGCTCGCGCAGGTCGTCGGCGGAAAGATCCGTGTCGTGCTGAACGCCACGCTTCTGCTTCAGCGACGCGAGCGTGCTCTCGAAGCGATGCCCGTCGATCCCCTCCACCACCTCGCCGAACATCTGCACCAGGCGGCGGTACGAGTCGAACGCGAACCGCGCGTTGCCCGTCCGCGCGCCGAGCCCCTCAGCCGCCTCGTCGTTCAGCCCGAGATTCAGGATCGTGTCCATCATCCCCGGCATCGACACGGCCGCCCCGGAACGCACCGACACCAGCAGCGGATCGTCGCTCGAACCGAACCGCTTCCCGGCGCGCTCCTCGAGCCGGCGCACATGCTCGTCGACCTCGGCCTCCAGCCCCTCCGGCAGATCGCCCGCAGCCAGGTACGCGCGGCACGCATCCGTCGTGATCGTGAAACCGGCCGGAACAGGCACGCCCAACTGCGTCATCTCCGCCAGCCCGATCCCCTTGCCGCCGAGCAGCTCGCGGCCGCCGGTCGTGGGCTCCTCGAAGTCGAAGACGTAGCGCTCGGCCATGGCTGCGCAATCTATCCGGCCGAGCCTCGGCTCAAGCGGCTCGGCCGCCCCGCCTCCGGGAACGGAATTCCGCGAGCCACGCGAGCGAGCGCAGGCCGAACCAGAACGGCGTGAACAAGCCGTAGAAGAGCACGAGCGCGGCCCCGAGGACCGTGTACCAGACGCCCCAGCGCCACAGCGGAACGGGGGGCTTCGGCTTCATGCGGACTTCATGAGGCGTGCACCTCTTCGCGGCGGCGCTCGACCACCCGAATGATCCGGTGCGAGATCTCCTCGATCGACAGCTCGCTGACCTCGATCACCGGGCAGCCGAGCCGACGGTGCACCTGCTCGGCATAGTCGAGCTCCTCGTAGATCTCGACGAGGCTCGCGTACTTGCGGTCACCACGCATCCAACGAATCCGCTCGCCGCGGATCTCCGAGAGGCGCTGGGCATCGATCGTCAGTCCGACCACCTTCGTCTGGTCGATCGTGAAGAGCTCCGCGGGCGGATCGATCCCCTTGACGAGCGGCACGTTCGCGGTCTTGTAGCCGAGGTAGCCGAGATAGATCGAGAGCGGCGTCTTCGACGTCCGTGAGACACCGACGAGCACGATGTCGGCCTCGTCGAGCCCGGCCGGCACTCCGTCGTCGTACTTCACCGCGAACTCGATCGCCGACATGCGCCTGAAGTACGCGTCGTTCAGCGGCGGCCTCGCCCCCGGCTTCATCCGCGCCGACTGGCCCGACACGCGCGCCACGGCTTCGATCGGGTGGCCGAGCAGGTCGCAGTAGTGCAGCTTCGCCCTCCGGCAGAGGGTGCGCATCGACTCGCGCAGCTCCGGTTCCACGAGGGTGTAGATGACGACCGCCTGCCGGCCCTTCATCCGCTCGACGGCGAGCTGCAGATCGGCGGCCGATTCCACTCGAGGATGGCGGATCTCGCTGAACTCCTGATCCGGGAACTGCGCCTCGAGCGCCTGGACGAGCCGCGCCGCCGTCTCACCGGTCGAGTCCGAGATCATGTGCAGCTCGACGAGATTCATCGGGCCACCTTAACCGGCGGTTCACGCGCTCCTGACCATTTCAGGGCAGTCTGTGGGCCGTGAAGCAGGTGCTCCTCGTCGGACTCGTCGCGCTCGTGCTTCCCGCAGCCGCGTTCGCGTGGGACGGCTCGTACCCGACCGGCGACGCCACCGGCACCGCCGTTCACATCGTCGTCGCCGACAGCTATCCCGTCGACCAGGCGCTGCCGCAGAGTTGGGCGACGTACCTCGGCTCGCTCCCACACGGTCCGGAGCTCTCGTTGCTGACGCTGAACCTGATGCCGCTCTCGACCGTCGAGTCGCGTCAGTACTGCGGCGACCAGTCGCTCGCCTGCTACGACCCCGATACCAACACGATCTACGCCGCTCCCGATGATCAGCTCGACGAGCCGCCGGCGAAGGAGATCGTGACCCACGAGTACGGGCACCACATCGCGAACCACCAGAACGACGCTCCGTGGTCGGCGGAGGACTGGGGCACGAAGCGCTGGTCGTCGTACGAACAGATCTGCGCCAAGACCGCCGCTGGGACGGCATATCCGGGAGACGAAGGAGCCGCCTACAGCCAGAACCCGGGCGAGGCGTTCGCCGAGTCCTATCGCGTGCTGGCGCTGACGGCGCTGGGCCTGGCGCCGAGCAGCTGGGACATCGTCAACCAGAGCTTCTACCCCAACGCGAGGGCCCTGCAGCTGTTGCAGGAGGACATCACCTCGCCGTGGACCGGACCGACGGTCCGCCACGTGCACGGATCGTTCGGCTACGGCACGACACGGACGATCGGGGTGCAGACGACGCTCGACGGGAGCTTCGTGGCCCGGCTGCACGCGCCCGCGAAGGCTCGGTTCAAGCTGGAGCTCTACAACGGCTCGACCCTGATCGCGCACAGCCCGACCAGCGTCCACTTCGAGATCTGCGGTCAGCGCGCATTGAAGCTGAAGGTGGAGCGCGTCTCGGGCCGCGGTTCGTTCACGGTGGACGTCTCGAAGCCGTAGATTTCCCGGTGTGGGAATCGCCCACTGGGACGAGGTCGACCAGCACCACCGCGCGAAGGGCGAGATGGACGCGACCTGGCAGATGCTCGGCCGTGCTGCAGGCACCAAGGACGTCGGGGTCAATCGCGTGCGCGTCGCCGCCGGCATGCTGCCGACCCCGCCGCACTCGCACGGCGCCTCCGAGGAGATCTTCTATGTCCTCGCGGGCTCGGGGCTCGCCTGGCAGGACGGACAGGTGCACGAGGTGCGCCCCGGCGACTGCGTGATCCACCAGGCCGACCACCACGAGCACACGTTCGTCGCCGGCCCCGACGGGCTCGACTACCTCGTCTTCGGCACGCGTCACCCGACCGAGATCGGTTGGCTGCCGCGGTCACGCGCGATCCGCATCGGCTGGCCCTGGGTGGAGGGTCGCGACGACGACCCGTGGGACATCGAGGCGGCCGGCCCGCCGCTCGAGGTCGGAACGCCCGCGCCGCGGCCCGAGAACATCGTCAACATCGACCAGGTCGAGCTCGAGCACTGGGGCGACAAGGGAGTGACCGCGCCGCTCGCGACGCGCGATCGCTCCGACCTCGCCGGCTTCCACTGGGAGCGCCTCAACCCGGGCAAGACCGGCGCTGTGCCGCACTGCCACTCCGCCGAGGAGGAGATCTTCGTCATCCTCGAAGGCACTGCGACGCTGCATCTCTGGCCCTCCCCGCTCCGCGCCGAGCGCGGGGCGCGAACGCGAGCAGCACGAGGTGCGGCCGGGGCACGTCGTCGCCCGGCCCCCGGGCAGTGCGGTCTCGCACTGGTTCCAGGCCGGCGACGAGGGCGTGACGATGTTGATCTACGGCACCCGTGACCCCAACGACATGTGCTGGTACCCGCGCTCCAACAAGATCTCGTGGCGCGGCCTCGGTGTGATCGGGCGCATCGAGGCCCTCGAATACGGCGACGGCGAGCCCGACGACTAGGAGGCAACCGATGGTGGGCGTGATCGTCAATTTCGACTACGGCGGCGACCTCGACCGCAAGCGAGTGCTCGAAGTCGCCGAGAAGGCCCGCTCGTCGTTCGAGGGCATGCCCGAGCTCCGGCTGAAGATCTTCACGGTCGACGAAGACCACAAGCGAGCGATGAACGTCTATGTCTGGGAATCGGAGACCGCCGCGAAGGCCTTCTTCACGGAGGAGCTCACCGAGCGCGTAACCGGCCTCTACGGCGTCCGGCCGCGCATCGACTTCGTAGAGATCGCGGCGCTCGTCGACAACGCTCGCTCCTGAATCGGGTCGGTTGGCCTCGAAGGGCCGTTCGGGTCTCAGCTAGTTTCAGGCGATGCTCGAAGCATTCGAAGGAGCCGCCACGATCGAGAAGGTCGCGTCGCTGTGCCGGCGGCGCGCCTTCGTCTTCCCCTCGTCCGACATCTACGGCGGCCTCGGCTCGTCCTTCGACTTCGGCCACTACGGCGTCCTCCTGAACGACAACGTCAAGGCCGAATGGCGGCGCTCGCTGATCCAGGAGCGCGAGGACGTCGTTGCCCTCGACTCGGCGATCATCCTCAACCCTGAGGTCTGGGTCGCCTCCGGGCACGTCGCCGGATTCTCGGATCCGCTCGTCGACTGCCGAACGTGCAAGCTGCGCTTCCGCGCCGACCAGCTCGAGCAGAGCGCCTGCGGCAAGCGGCCCTCGAAGCACCCTGGCGAGACCCCGGACTGCGACCTCACCGAGCCGCGCGAGTTCAACCTGATGTTCGAGACGTTCGTCGGCCCGGTACGCGAGGACGCCTCGCGTGCGTACTTGCGCCCCGAGACGGCCCAGGGCATCTTCGTCAACTTCAAGAACGTCACGTCGTCGATGCGCGTCAAGCCGCCGTTCGGGATCGCACAGATCGGCAAGAGCTTCCGTAACGAGATCACGCCCGGCAACTTCCTTTTCCGCATGCGTGAGTTCGAGCAGATGGAGATGGAGTTCTTCGTCCCGCCTGCCGAGGCCGACGAGTGGCACCGCTACTGGATCGACGAACGCCGCCGCTGGCACCTCGACCTCGGCCTGCGCGAGTCGCACTTGCGCGTCCGGGCCCACGAAGCGGCCGAGCTCTCGCACTATTCGAGCGCAACGAGCGACATCGAGTACCTGTACCCGATCGGCTGGCTCGAGCTCGAAGGGGTCGCAAACCGCGGCGACTACGACCTGCGCCAGCACAGCGAAGCGTCCGGGACGACGCTCGAGTGGATCGGTCACGAGGAGCGCTACGTCCCGTACGTGATCGAGCCGGCGATCAGCGTCGTCCGCTCGACCCTCGCGTTTCTCTGCGACGCCTACGACGAAGAGGTGGTCGCAGACCGGCCGCGCACCCTCTTGCGGTTGCACCCGCGCCTGGCACCCGTGAAGGCGGCGGTGCTGCCGCTGATCGGCAAGGACACCGCGATGGTCGAGCAGGCTCGCGGCCTCTACGAGGAGCTCCGCAAGGCGATGTCCGCCGAGTACGACGACGCCGCGGCGATCGGCAAGCGCTACCGCCGCCAGGACGAGATCGGAACACCGTGGGCGCTGACGATCGACGAGCAGACCCTGGCCGACGGCACCGTCACGCTCCGCGACCGCGACACGCTGCAGCAGGAGCGGATCCCGCTCGACGGCGCGAAGCAGCTGCTGGTCGACAGGCTCGAGCAGCCGTGGCACCCGCGCGCCTGAGCTCGACCTTGAACTGGACACACACTCGGTCACCTCCGCTGCACTGCGCGGCAATCCGCTGGGCGACCCTGACGAACGAGACCTGTGGGTGTGGTCACCGCAGGATCGCTCGCGGCGCTACCCGACCGTGTACGTGCTGCACGCGCACATGCGCTCCGCGGGGTCCTGGTTCAACATCGAGCCGTTCGATCGGTCGTATCCGGAGGAGATCGACACACTCGCCCCGGAGGCCGTCGTCGTCCTGGTGGACGGCTGGACGTCTGTGGGCGGCTCGCAGTGGATCGACTCGGAGGGCATCGGGCGCTACGGCACCTACCTGCGGGAAGAGATCGTGCCGTTCGTCGACGACTCGTACCCGACCGACGGTCTCCGCGGGCTCCAGGGGAAGTCGTCCGGAGGCTACGGCGCACTCGTCAACGCGCTCGCGCGGCCCGACCTGTTCCAGGCGGTCGCAGCGCACGCTCCCGACGGGCTGTTCGACGTGACCCTGGCGCAGGGATTTCCCACGGCCGCGCGCACCCTTGGCGCGCGCGGCCTCAGCTCGATGACCGAGTTCTGGCGCTCGTTCTCCGCGTTGGGCGATGCCGAAGACGCGCTGCTCGTCGAGCTCGGCGCCTGCGCGCTTGCGTTCGGCGACGGCGAGCTCCCAGTCGACCTCGAGACCGCGGCATTCTTTCCGGAACGGTGGGATCGATGGCTCGCGCACGACCCCGTGTGCCTGATCGAGCAGCATGCCTCTGCCGCTGCCGGCCTGCGCGGCGTCTGGCTCGATGCCGGTAACCGCGACGAGTACTACCTCGACCGTGCCGCGCTCGCCCTTCGAAGTGCGATCCGGCGCGTGGGGCTTCCCGAGGAGCGGCTTCACTTCGAGCTCTTCCCGGGTGGCCATCGCGGGCTCAGCCACCGCTACCCGCTCTCGCTCGCTTACCTGGTCGCCTCTCTCTCCATCACCTTCTGACTCGGCGCGAGGAAGCCGAGCTTGCGGTAGAGCGGATGCATGTTCGTCGTGTGCAGCAGCCAGCGCACCCTGGCGTACGGCCCGTTCTCGATCATCTCGCGGACGAGCTCCTCACCGAGGCCTCGCCCACGATAGGTCTCGAGGACGTAGACGTCGGCGAGATAGACGAACGAGACCGCGTCGGTCTGCGCTCGGCAGAAGCCGATCTGCGTAGGCCCGTCGTAGAGACCGACCACGCGCGAAGCCACCTCGATCAGCCGGTCCTGCGTCTCGCGGGGACGTCCGGCGGCCCAGTAGCTCTCCTCGCTCAGGAAACGGTGGACCTCGGCTCGATCGATCCGCGCCTTGTCGTCGTCCAGTTCGATTCCGTTCCCCAGCTCGCGCTTCACGCGGACAGGGTCCTCAGTCGGAAGCCTCCGTGTTCCTCGTACGACGAGGTGATCACCGCGAGCGCATCCCGGCGCGCACGTTCCGAGAGCTCGGCCGCGGTCGCCTCTGCGAGCGGCGTGGACAGAAGCCGCTCGATCCCTGCGATGCCCTCGGGCGACAGCCGCAGCGCATTCGCCGCATGGGCAGCGCAGACACCGCCGCCGGCGCGCGCCGAGAAGGCGACCAGCTGTGCATCCGAGCCGCACTCGACACAGCTCGTGAGATGCGGCAGGTAGCCGGCGAGCCAGAGCAGCTTCAACTGGAAGGAGAGCCCGAGCGGGTCGACCGCCGGCCGGCTCTCGGTTGGCGCGAGCTCGTCGAGCAGGTCGAGGAACCGCGCCAGGGCGCCGAACGCCCGCTCGTTCGCCTCCGGCTCACCGAAGAGCCGCAGCATCGCCTCCGCTCCGATCAGGCCCACGCTCAGCCGGTAGTTGTCCTCACGGACGGCGTGATGGGAGCGCAGCAACTCGACTCCCGTGATCGTCTGGAGCTCACCCGCCCCCTCGTGCAGCATCAGCTCGACGTGCGAGAGCGGTTCGAGCCGCGCACCGAAACGCGACTTCGTCTTGCGGACGCCCTTCGCGATCGCGCCGATCCGGCCTCGTTCGGCGGTGTAGATGTGCAGGATCCGGTCGGCCTCGGAGAACCGCAGTGAGCGGAGGACGATCGCCTCGCTCTTGTAGGTGCGGCTGCCCATGCGGGCCAGTCTAGAGACGGCTCCGGGGAATCCCGATCCGGCGTTCTCCGTTGTAACTCGTGATGCCCCGCATTCGAATGTATACGACCCGCTGGTGCGGCTATTGCGTGCGCGCGAAGGTGCTCCTCGATGGGCTCGGCCTCGAGTACGAGGAGATCCCGCTCGACGACGATCCCGGTTTCCGCGCGACGCTGAACGACCTCACCGGCGGCTGGACGGTGCCGCAGATCCTGATCGACGACCGGCCGATCGGCGGTTACACGGAGCTCTGGCGCCTCGACCGCGAGGGGCGGCTGGACGCCCTGCTCGCGGCATAGCGCTGGCAGTTCGGGCAGTACCACGTGCCACGCCCGGCCACGCGGATCTTGTCGATGAGCGTGCCGCAACGGTCGCACGGCTCGCCGCCCCGGCCGTACACCTTGAACTCGTGTTGAGCCCCGCCGCTCCCGCCGTCCGGGAGGCGGTAATCGCGCAGCGTCGAGCCCTGGCGGCGCAGCCCGGCCTGTAGCGCCTGGCGGATGCCCCGGTACAGCGCCTTGATCTCGTCGGGCCCGAGTGAGGAGGCAGGCACGAGTGGATGGATCTCGGCGCGCCAGAGCGCTTCGTCGGCGTAGATGTTCCCCACACCTCCGACCGTTCGCTGGTCGAGGATCGCCGCCTTGATCGGGGCTCTCCTGCCCTCGAGCTGCTCCGCCAGGTGCTTGGCCCGATACGTAGCGGCGAGCGGCTCGCGCCCGACGCGCGCATCGATGTACACGTCCACTTCGGCCGGCTCGAGCAGCAGCCACGTACCGAAGCGCCGGACATCGCGGTACGCGACGTCCGCACCGTCGTCCAACCTGACAACAGCACGGCGATGAGGATCGTCCGGCAGTCGGCCAGACGCGTCGTGCAGAAACGATCCCGTCATCCGGAGGTGAACCAGGAGCGCCCTTCCCGATTCGAACCGAACGATCAAATACTTGCCACGGCGATCAACGGCGGCAACCCGTTCACCTTCGAGCTCCCGCGCAACCTCGACCGGGTCGAACGGGCGCGTCAGGCGCGCGTCGGTGATCTCGACGTCGGCGAACACGCGTCCTTCGAGCACGGGCGCGAGCCGGCGGCGGACGGTCTCGACCTCGGGCAACTCGGGCACTCGGCCACCGTACCGGCGCGCGTCCGGGTGACGACCTGATGCCAGACCGAGGTGTCGTTCAGGTGACGACGTCGAGCAGGACCGGCCGCTCGAGCGGAGGTTCGTCTCCGAGCTGATAGGCCGCGAGCACGCTGCGAACTGCCTCGTCCGCCTGCGCATCCGTGCGGGCGTGGACGAGCGCGAGCTCGTCACCGGCGTCGACCTGCGTGCCCCGCTTCGCCCGACAGACGATGCCGACCGCGTGATCGACGACGTCATCCTTGGTGCGCCGCCCCGCGCCGAGGTGCATGGCCGCGTTGCCGATCGCAATTGCGCCGAGCTCCCGCACGTAGCCCGCCTGCGGGGCGGCGACCGGACGGAGCACGGGAGCGACCGGGAGGACCGATTCGTCGGAGGTTCCGCCCTGCGCCTCGATCCACCGCCGCCAGACGGCCTCGGCGCTGCCGTCGGCGACGGCCGTCTCGGCGCGGCGGCGCCCCTCCGTCTCGTCGATGCCCAGGTCGGAGAGCGCCAGCAGCTTGCTACAGGCGTCGAGCACGACCTCGGTGAAATCGGCCGGGCCACGCCCGCGCACCGTCTCGAGCGCTTCGCGGACCTCGACAGCGTTGCCGACCGCCGCTCCCAGCGGCTGGTCCATGTCGGTGAGGAGGCAGACCACCTCGCGGCCCGCCTGTCGGCCGAGCGAGATCATCGTCTCTGCGAGCTCGCGCGCAGCTTCGAGGGTCTTCATGAACGCGCCGTCCCCGACCTTCACGTCGAGGACGATCGCCTGGGCGCCGCCTGCGATCTTCTTCGACATGATCGAGGCGGCGATCAGCGAGAGCTGATCGACGGTCGCCGTGACATCGCGCAGGGCGTACAGGAGCTTGTCCGCGGGCACCAGGTCACCGGTCTGGCCGATGATCGCCATGCCGACGTCGCGTACCTGCTCGACGAACTCGTCGAGGCTCAGCTCCGTTCGGTAGCCGGGGATGGACTCGAGCTTGTCGAGCGTGCCACCCGTGTGCCCCAGGCCGCGGCCGCTCATCTTCCCGAGCGGAACACCGCACGCCGCGACGATCGGCGCCACCGACAGCGATGTCTTGTCGCCGACTCCACCGGTGGAGTGCTTGTCGACCACCTTGCGCCCGAGCCGAGCTCCGAGATCGATCGTCTCGCCGCTGCGGATCATCGCGTCGGTCAACACATACGTCTCACGTTCCGACAGGCCGCGGAAGAAGACGGCCATGCAGAAAGCAGCCATCTGATAGTCCGGCACGTCGCCGCGTGCATAGCCGAGGATCAACTCGGCCAGCTCCTCGTCCGGAAGTTCCTCCCCGTCGCGCTTGCGCTGGATCAGCTCGGCGGGACGGATCATGTCGTCGCCACGAAGATCGTGCTGTGTCCGTGGACGACGAATGGCAGCTCGACGTCGTCCGGCACCTCACCGGCCGGAACCGAGACCGAGTCTCGGTACGCGACGAGCTTTTCGCGTTCGCGGACCGTGGCCGTGACCACCGTGTCGAACCGCTCGACAGCGGCGAAGTGCCGGCGCAGGTGCTCCTCCCCGTTCTCGCTGTTGAACGACAGCTCGAACACCCCGGGCGGGTAGGCGAGGAGCTCGCGGAGCTCCGAGATGTGGTCGACCGAGTTCGTGACGGCGATCAGCGCCCCGCCCGGCACGAGGACGCGTGCGATCTCGGCGAGGCCGGCGTCGAGATCAGGCACGTGGTACAGCATCCACGCCGAGACGACCGTGTCGAACGAGCCGTCGGCGAACGGCAGCTGTTGGACATCCCCCTCCCGCGCGTCGACGCCGCGTGCTCGCGCCAGCTCGACCATGCGCGGCGAGAGGTCGACGAACGACACCTCGGCACCGAGATCCCGCTGCATGCGTTCGGCAAGCTCTCCCTCGCCTCCACCGACCTCGAGCACGCGGCGGGGCTGCCACGCCTCGATCGTGCGCCAGAGGATCTCCTTCGGGTCGGAGCCCTCGGCGCCCTCCCACAGCGCCTTGCGAGCCTGGAGATTGGCTTCGGTCGCATACTGCTCACGCACGGCCGCCTGGTCGTCGAACGCCATCAGTCCCTCTCCGCGACGAAGATCGAGCTCGCACGGCGGGCGAAGAACGGCTCCGGCACCACTTCGGGCAGGTTGCCGACGAACGGCGACATCGAGATCGATGCTCGCACGTACTCATCGACGTGACCGCGGTCCGCGAACTCGATCCGCCCGTCGATGTCCTCGCGCCGAACGCGCTCGAACCGACGCGCGAGGATCGCCTCGCCGTCCTCACGGGAGAACTTCAGCGGCGACGGGCCGCTCCCCACCAGCTCCCGCAGCTCGAGCAGGTGAAAGCGGGAGTTCGTCACCGCGACCAGACGGCCGCCTGAGCGCAGCACCCGCGCCAGCTCTGCCACGCCTCGATCCAGATCAGGCACGTGGTAGAGCATCCACGCGGCGACCGCGACATCGAACTCACCATCCTCGAACGGCAGGTCCTGAACGTCCGCGATGCGCGCATCGACACCGCGGTCGCATGCGAGGGAGACCATGTGCGGCGACAGGTCCGTCGCAACGACATCGGCACCGGTATCGCGCCCGATCCACTCTGCGAGCTCACCCCAGCCGCAGCCGACCTCGAGAACGCGGGCCGGTTTCGACTCTGCGACCGCCTCGACCACCGACACGCGCACGTCTCGCTCGGTCGTCACGCCGGTGAACGCCGCCGCCCGCCGCCTGAGCCGAGCGTCATCCGCATATTCGCCCGCGACGAGCGCCGGGTCATCGAGTCGGGTCAGGCCGCCGCTCCTCCGCTCACGTCCGCTCGACGATCGGCGACCCGGGAATGCCCTTGCCGGGCGCGCGTCCACCGAGCCAGGCGTTGACGGTCGCGCCGACGTCGGCGAACTCACCGTTCTCGTGCACGCGGCCCGCCGCGTTGCGCCCCTCCACGTAGACGAGCAGCAACGCGTACTCCCGCGAATGGTCGGTCGACGGTGTCGTCGGATCGCAGCCGTGATCGGAGGTGAGGATGAAGAGGTCGTTGGGCCGCAGCGCATCGAGGAGATCGGGCAACCGGCGGTCGAAGTCCTGCAAGCAGCGGTGGAAGTTCACCGGATCGTTGCGGTGGCCCCAGAGCGAGTCGGTCTCGACGAGGTTCGTGAAGATCAGGCCGTCGTCAACGGTGCGGAGGAGTTCCTCGGTCTTCTGAATCCCGTCGACGTTCGACTTCGTCGGAAACTCCTCGTCGATGTCCTGGTGGGCGAAGATGTCGCCGATCTTGCCGACGCCGTAGACCTTGTGACCCGCGTCACGGACGATCGACAGGTAGTTGGGGCGACGGGGCTCGAGCGAGAAGTCATGGCGGTTCGGCGTGCGCTCGTACGAGCCGGGCTCGCCGATGAACGGGCGGGCGATCACGCGGCCGACTGCGTGCTTGCCGGTGAGGATCTCGCGCGCCGTGCGGCAGCCGTCGTAGAGCTCCTCGAGCGGCACCGTCTCCTCGTGCGCGGCAATCTGGAACACCGAGTCGGCGCTGGTGTAGACGATCCACTTGCCGGTCCGTTGATGCTCCTCGCCGAGCTCCTGGATGATCTCCGTGCCACTCGCCGGCTTGTTCCCGAGCACGCCCCGGCCGGTCCGGTTCATGAACGGATCGATCACCTCGTCGGGGAACCCGTACGGGTACGTCGGCATCGCCTGCGGTGTGACCACCCCCATCATCTCCCAGTGGCCCGTGGTCGTGTCCTTGCCTTTCGAGCGCTCCAGCAGCCGCCCCGCGACTCCCGGCGCCCCCGGCTCGGGCGCACAGCCCTCGAGCGGCTCGATGTTGCCGAAGCCGAGCGCCTCCAACGTCGGCAGGTCGAGGCCACCAACGGCGCGGGCGACATTCGCGAGCGTGTTCGACCCGGCGTCGCCGAACTCGGCGGCATCCGGCAGCTCACCCGCTCCGACGGCGTCCAGCACTATGACGCACGCACGAGCCACCCCGCTATCCTACTTCCGTGCTCGAAAACATCCTCGGCCTGCTTGGAATCGCCGTCTTCATCGTCTTCGTGATCTCGCTTGCGGCAGCTGTCACGTGGCTTGTCGTGCAGATCAGCCCGTCGCCCACGAAGAAGAAGGCAAAAGCAGCAGCCAAGGCCGACGCCGCAGCCGGCTAGACCGCAGACAACGGCAGCACGTCGTCGAGCGGCGTGTAGTCGAGCCCGTGCGCTTCGGCCACAGCCTCGTACGTCAGCTTGCCGTCGATCACGTTGACGCCCTTGGCCAGCGCAGGATCGTGTGAGACCGCGCTCCGCAGGCCCTGGTTCGCAATCGCCTCGACGTAGGGAAGCGTCGCGTTCGTCAACGCCTTGGTGGATGTGATCGGGACGGCGCCGGGCATGTTCGCCACGCAGTAGTGCGTCACCCCGTCGACGACGTACACGGGGTCGGCGTGTGTCGTGGCGTGCGACGTCTCGAAGCACCCTCCCTGATCGATCGCGACATCGACCACGACCGCGCCTTCCTTCATCGTCGCGATCATCTCGCGCGTCACGAGCTTCGGGGCAACAGCGCCGGGGATCAGCACGGCACCGATCACGAGATCGGCCTCTTCGACGGAGGCGGCAACCTGCAGGCTCGAGCTCATGAGCAGCGAGACGCGGCCCGAGAGCACCTCCTCGAGATGGCGCATCCGATCGATCGATCGTTCGAGGATCGTCACCTGGGCGCCGAGCCCGAGCGCGATCACAGCGGCGTTGTAGCCGACGACACCGCCACCGACCACCACGACGCGGCCGGGCGCCACGCCGGGCACGCCGCCGAGCAGGAGGCCGCGTCCACCGACGGGCTTCTCGAGGAAGTAGGCGCCGGCCTGCGGCGCGAGGCGGCCGGCAACCTCCGACATCGGGGCGAGCAGCGGCAGCGACCGGCCCACCTCGACCGTCTCGTACGCCACCGCGGTGATGCCCGAGTCGATCAGGGCGCGTGTCAGCGGCTGATCGGCGGCGATGTGCAGATACGTGAAGAGGATGAGCCCCTCGCGGAGACGGGGATACTCGACTGCGATCGGCTCCTTCACCTTCAGCACCAGGTCGCTCCGCTGCCAAACGTCGTCGACCGAGACGATCTCGGCGCCGACGCGGGCGAATGCCTCGTCCGGGAACGCGCTGCCCGCCCCTGCGCCTTCCTCGATCGACACCTCGTGCCCGTGATTGATCAGCTCGAGCGCGCCGGCCGGCGTGAGCGCGATGCGGTACTCGTCGGGCTTGATCTCCTTGGCAACGCCGATCCTCATGGCGGCGCAAGCCTACCCGCGACACCTGATCTCCGAGACGGATAGAACCCCGGCATGAACCTGGTGCCCGTCGTGATCGCGACGCCGGTCGAAGCGGAGCTCGTGGACCGCCTTCGAACGATCAACGAGCGGCTCGACATCCGATTCGAGGCCGACCTGCTGCCCTCGCCTCGCTTCCCGTCCGACCACCGCGGCGTCCTGGACTTCGAACGGTCGCCGGCGGATCAGGAGCGCTTCCTCCGGCTCGTCGAGAGCGCGGAGGTCCTGTACGGGATTCCCGGCGACGTGCCCGAGGGTCTCGCGTGGGCGGTGCGGACGGCGCCCGGGCTTCGTCTCGTCCAGGCGACTGCCGCCGGGGCCGGCGAGCAGGTGCGGGCGGCCCACCTGTCGGCGGAGGAGCTCGACCGGGTCGCGATCACGAGTGCGAGCGGCGTGCACGCGGTGCCGCTCGCCGAGTGGAGCCTCTTCGGCCTGCTCGCGTTCACGAAGGGCCTCCCCCGCCTCCGCCGCGACTCGGCCGCACGGCACTGGGGCCACTATCCGGTCGACGAGCTCCGTGGGCGAACGGTGCTCATCGTCGGTGTGGGCGAGATCGGCGCCGAGGTGGCCCGGCTCGCGAGCGCCTTCGGGATGCGCGTGCTCGGCGTCAAGCGCGACACCGGGGAGCGGGTCGCGAACGTCGAGTCGCTGCACCCGCCGTCGGCGATCGACGAGCTCGTTGCAGAGGCCGACGCGGTCGTGATCACCCTGCCGCTCACCGACGAGACCCGCGGTCTGATCAGCCGCCGCACCATCGCCCGCATGCGGGAGGGAGCGATCGTGGTGAACGTCGGCCGCGGCGGCGTGATCGACGAGGAGGCACTCATCGAAGCGCTCGTCTCGGGCAAGCTTGCGGGCGCCGCGCTCGATGTCTTCGCGGAGGAGCCGCTGCCGACGACGAGCCCACTCTGGGCGCTCGAGAACGTGATCGTCAGCCCGCACACCTCCGCACTCTCGTGGCACGAGAACGAACGGATCATCGAGTTGTTCGCAGACAACCTGCGCCGCTACCTCGAGGGCGAGGAGCTGCGCAGCCGCGTGCGCACGGCCGTCTTCTACTGAGCGAGCAGCTCCACCAACGCCCGCTGCTCTGGTGTGAACGGCGCGCCGTCGCCGGCCCGCGCGTTCTCCCGAGCTCGAACCGGCCTCGACGTGGCAGGAATGACCGAATCGATCCGAGGGTCGGCGAGCGCCCAGCGCAGGAGCGCCTCGGCCCACGACTCGACGCCGAGCTCCTCGAGCTGCGGGGCCGTCAGCTCGATGCGCCTGCGCCGGTCCTCGCCCGAACCGCCGAGCGGGCGCATGGCGATCACCGCAACACCGAGCTCGGCCGCGAGCGGCAGCAGCTCGCGCTCGCACTCGCGCTCCCAGGGGTTGTACGGAACCTGCAGGACGGCGAACCGCTCCGTCTCCAACGCCTCCGCGAGCGAGCCGATCGCGGAGGCCTGGTAGTGCGTGACGCCGAGGCGGCCGATGCGACCCGCAGCGCGCTCGGGTTCGAGCCACTCGAGATGCTCGCGCCAGAGCACGAGGTTGTGCACCTGCTCCACCTCGACGTGACCTTCGTACCACTCCAGCTGCCGGGCGAACTGCTCGCGGCCCTCGACCACCGACCTCGCCCAGATCTTCGTCGCGACGATCGCTTCCCGCCGACGGCCGGCGAGCGCTGCGGAGAGCGCCGCCTCGGCACCTCGGTACATCGGCGAGGTGTCGAACAGTCTCGTGCCGGCCGCGAAGGCCGACTCGACTACCTCGCGTGCGAGCCGGTCATCGGTGTCGAATGTGTTCCACGTGCCGAGACCGACGACGGGGCCGAGCCGCCGTTCCACCATCACGAGGCCAGTGCGGATTCGACCAGCGCGAGGGTCACGTCGACCATCGCCTCGAGATCCGCGACCGAGATGTGCTCGGCCGGTGTGTGAATGTCCGCCATGCCGTTTCCGAGGTTCACGACCTCGAGGCCACGCTCGTTGAAGACGTTCGCGTCCGCCGCACCACCGGAGAGCTCATACGTCACCGCGTGCCCGGATCGCGTCAGCGCGCCGGCCGCGAGGGCGACCGCGCGGTCGGACTTCGCGAAGCGGTAGCCGCGGTAGCTCTTGCGGGCCTTCGTCTCGACGTCGCATTCCGCGATGCCTGCCGCAAAGGTGATGGCGTCCTGCATCTCCTGGATCAAGTCGGCGAGCTTCCGCTCGTCCTGCGAGCGCGCCTCGGCGACGAAGGTGCACCACTCCGGGACGATGTTCGTCGCGGTGCCGCCGGAGATCGTGCCGACGTTTGCTGTGGAGTCCTCATCGACGCGCCCGAGCCGGAACTCCGAGATCGCGCGCGCCGCTGCGGCGATCGCCGAACGGCCGTCCTCGGGGTGCATCCCCGAATGCGCGGCGCGTCCGTGGTAGGTGACCTCCAGTGACTGCGAGTACGGCGCGCCGAGTATCACGACACCGATCGGGGCGGCCTGGTCGTAGACGTAACCCGTTCGGGCCCGCAGGCGCGTGTGGTCGAAGGCGTACGCACCGATGAGCCCGACCTCCTCTTTCGGCGTGAAGAGCAACTCGATGCCCGCCTGCGGCCGGCGCTCGGCGACGATCGCGCGCGTCGCCTCGAGCATCGCGGCGACCGCAGACTTGTTGTCGGCGCCCAGGATCGTTCCCGCGGCGTTCCGGACGACTCCATCGTCGAGGACCGGTTCGATCGCACCGGTCGGCGGGACGGTGTCCAGGTGCGCGCACAGAAGCAGCGGCTCACCGGCGGCCGTCGGTTCGATCCGCGTGTAGAGATTCCCGATCGTCGAGCCGATCTGAGGCCCACAGCCGTCCTCGTCGACGTCGAGACCGCAGTCCTGCAGGTACCGGCTGACGAGATCGGCGACCGCACGTTCCTCACCGGGCGGGCTCGGCACCGCGGCGAGCTCCGTGAACAGGTCGAGGACGTCCGGCGGCACCGGGGGAAGATCCTATGCGATCCCTTTGCTGCGCAGGCCCGGACGGCCTACCGGTGAAAAACACCAGTACCTATTGCGAAAAGCGGCGAAAGGTGCTGAAGTTTCAGGTGCAGCATGGGTGTCTCCGAGCCGCTCATCCAAGCCTCCCTGCTCGGCGAGGCCGTCGAGCACGGGCCCGCAGCGGTCTTCGTCGCCGACGAGGACGGCCGCTTCGTCGCGGTCAACCAGGCGGCCTGCACGCTCGTCGGCTACACGCGAGAGGAGCTCCTCTCGATGGAGGTGTCCGATCTCGTCCGCGACACCCGCAGGTGGGACGAGATGCGTGAAAACGGCCGCCTCTCGGGCACGTCCTTGCTCGACTGCAAGGACGGATCGCAGATCGAGTTCAACTACCTCGCGGGCGAGACGACCGTTGCCGGCATGCCGGTGTACGTGTCGGTCGGAACCGCTTAGGCGCTTAGGCGACTTCGACGCCGGCGCGCGTGTGGGCGCGCTGGAGCGCAGCGTCCACGAACTCCCGGAACAACGGCGCCGGCCGCGTGGGCCGCGACTTGAACTCGGGATGGAACTGCGAGGCCACGAACCACGGGTGGTCGGGCAGCTCGACGATCTCGACGAGCCGGCCCTCCTGGAAGGTCCCGCTCACAACCAGCCCGGCGTCGATCAGCTGCTGGCGGAACGCGTTGTTGACCTCGTAGCGGTGGCGGTGCCGCTCGGCGATCACGGTCTCGCCGCCGTACACGGCGCGCGTCCGCGTCCCCTCGCCCAGCTCGACGGCCTGTGCGCCGAGGCGCATCGTGCCGCCGAGATCCTCGATCTCCTTCTGCTCGGGCAGCAGGTCGATGACGGGGAACGGCGTCTCCGGATCCATCTCGGTCGAGTTCGCGCCTTCCAGATCGCACACGTGACGCGCGAACTCCGAGACGGCGACGTGCATGCCGAGGCAGATGCCGAGATAGGGAATGCGATCCTCCCGGGCCACGCGACAGGCCAGGATCTTCCCCTCCCAGCCGCGTGAGCCGAAGCCGCCCGGCACCAGGACGCCGTCGACGCCCGCCAGTTCGGCGCGGGTCTCCTCGAGCGTCATGTCCTCGGCGTCGACCCAGCGCACGTGCACGCGGCAGCCGTTGTGAATGCCCGCATGCTTGAGCGCCTCGTGCACCGACAGGTACGCGTCGTGGAGCTTGACGTACTTGCCGACGAGCGCGATCTCGACGGATTCCTTCCTGGTCTTGATCCGCTCGGTGAGCTCGAGCCACTCGCCGAGCTCGGCCGGAGGAGCATCGATGCCGAGCTTGCGGCACACGAGCTCGTCGAGCCCTTGCTCCTGCAGCGCGAGCGGCACGAGGTAGACGTCCGACACGTCGGGATTCGTGATCACCGCGTCGACGTCGACGTCGGCGAACAGCGCAATCTTCTCGCGGATCTCACGCGGCAGCGATTCCGTGGAACGGCACACGAGCACGTCGGGATGGATACCGATGCGGCGCAGCTCGTTGACCGAATGCTGCGTGGGCTTCGTCTTCAGCTCGCCGGCGGTGTCGATGAACGGAACGAGCGTGACGTGCAGGTAGATGACGTTCTCCGGCCCGACCTCGCGACGGAACTGGCGGATCGCCTCGAGGAACGGCTGGGACTCGATGTCGCCGACAGTGCCGCCGATCTCCGTGATCACGACGTCGGTGTCGGTCGCCTCCGCGACCGAGCGGATCCGTGCCTTGATCTCGTTCGTGATGTGCGGGATCACCTGCACGGTCGAGCCGAGGTATTCGCCCTTGCGCTCCTTGCGCAGCACGCGGTCCCAAACACCGCCGGCGGTGTGGTTCGCGGCGCGCGAGAGGTTCTCGTCGATGAACCGCTCGTAGTGGCCGATGTCGAGGTCGGTCTCCGCACCGTCCTCCGTGACGAAGACCTCGCCGTGCTGGAACGGGCTCATCGTGCCCGGGTCGACGTTGATGTACGGGTCGAACTTCTGCACCTGCACCTTCAGGCCGCGCGCCTTCAGCAGCCGCCCGAGGGACGCTGCGGTGATGCCCTTTCCGAGAGAAGAGACGACGCCGCCGGTGACGAAAACGAACTTGGCCACCTACGCGCATCTCTCCGTGAACAGCTTCACGGAACTCCATCCTACCAGTGCGCCCGCCTCGATCACTCGCGGGGATCCTAGGTGGACCGTCGGCTGGCCGGTTGATCTAGAGCTGTGCCGCTGTCTGCACGAGGTCGTACAGCCGCCGCACCGCCGCCGCGGCCAGGCGGCCGGAGGTCGTGACCGTGACGCGTGTGCGGTCGGGAGCGATCGCCTGGAGGCGGACCTCCGTGTCGGTCTCCGGCACGAGCAGATGCCACGACCAGCGCTCGTAGGGGTCGATCTCGCGGACGAGCACCAAGGTCTCGACGCTCCTTCGCCCGGTGAAGACGTTGCGTTTGGACACCTGGACCTTCCAGCGGGCCCCAGGCGCGAACCCGCGCAGGTCCGGCTCGACGCCGGTGATTCCGGGCCACCAGTCGGAGAGGTGGTAGGGCTCGGCGAGGAACTGCCAGACGTCCTCGCGCGGCGCGAGCAGCTCGCGGCTGGCGCTAGACATCACAGGTTGGTGTCTGACACCGCAGGTGTCCGACACCTTTGCGTGAACTGTCGCAGCTCCCCGAAGAGGTGTCTGACACCGTCACGGTGTCAGACACCCCCACCGCGATCGATCGTGGCGAGGAAGTCAGCCCCGCCGAGCATTCGCTCGAGCTCGTCGCGCCGTTGGGCGTCGTCGAGCTGCTCGATGCGGGTGTGGGTCGGATCGCCGGAGACCTTCTCGACGGAGAAGTGGCGGTCGGCCACGGTCGCGATCTGCGGGAGATGGGTGATCGTCAGCACCTGCGCCCGTTCGGCGAGGCGGCGCAGTGTCTCCGCGACCGCGTGCGCCGTCGTGCCGCCGATGCCGGCGTCGATCTCGTCGAAGACCATCGTCTCGCCACCCGCGACTGCGGCGATCGCGAGCGCGACGCGCGACAGCTCCCCTCCCGATGCGGTCTCGGCGACGGGACCGAACGGCAGCCCGGCATTCGGCCTGATCAGAAATGCGACCTCGTCGGCGCCGGAGGAGCCCGGATCGCGCTCGCTCAGCACGACCTGGAACTCCCCGTCGCCGAGGCCGATCGCCCGCAGCTCTGCGGCGACGGCGGCCGCGAACGGCGCGGCGGCCGTCTGGCGAGCCGCCCGCAGCTCGGCGTGAAGGCGGTCGACCTCCGCCTGAGCCTCGTCGAGCGCGTCGGCTGCGGCTCGAACGGGGTCGTGGCCGTCGGCCAGACGGTCGAGCTCTCTCCGAGCCTCCTCCCCGCGCTCGAGCAACTCGCCGTACGTCTGGGCGCCGTAACGCCGCTTCAGGTCGGAGAACCCCTCGAGCTCGCCTTCGAGCTCCTCGAGCCGGCCGGGCTCCGCCTCGAGCGAGGCCAGGAACGCGCGCAGGTCGGACGCGGTCTCGCGCAGCTGCAGGCCGGCTTGCCGCAGTGCATCACCGGCGCTCTGGAGCTCGGACGCGAGCCGCTCGACGGGCGCGACGGAGCGTTCGGCCAGCGCGACCAGGTCGGTTGCGCCCTCGCCCTCGTCGGGTGAGAGAGCGCTCGCTGCGGCCGAGACGCCGTCCGCGAGCTCGCCGAGGTGGCGAAGCCGCTCGCGTTCAGCGCGCAGCTCGTCCTCCCGGCCTGCCGCCAGCCCGTCGGTGTCGGATGCAAGCCGCTGCAGCTCCTCGAAGCGCGTCTGTGCGGCGGCCGCGTCGCGGGTCAGCTCGTCGTAGGCCCGGCGGGCGGCACCGAGCTCGCGCCAGGCACGAGCCGCCGCCCGGGTGTCCAGCCCGGCGAAGGCATCGAGCACACCGCGCTGGTAGGCGGGCCGCGCGAGACGCCGCTGCTCGAACTGGCCGCTCATCGCGATCAGCGCCTCGGCCGCCGCGGCGACGTCCTCTCGAGCGGCGCTGCGGCCCCATGCGTACGCGCGTGTCCGGCCGTCGGCGAAGATCCGCCGCGCGAGCACGACACCGTCTTCACCGTCGGGTCGCAGCTCGGCGAGTGAGCCGAGCGCATCGTCGTCGACACCGTCGAACTCGGCCTCGACGTAGGCCTCGTCGCCCGCCGCACCGATCAGTGCCGCATCGCCGCGTGAGCCGAGCAGCAGGCCGATCGCATTCGTGAGGATCGTCTTGCCCGCACCGGTCTCCCCGGTGATCGCATTCAGGCCGGTATCGAGCTCGAGCTCGGCCTCACGGATGAGCACGAGGTTCGAGATCCGCAGGCGAAGCAGCATCCCTCCATCGTACGGAGGGCGCCTGTCGCCCTCCTATCGCCCGAAGGTGGAGGCGTAGCGGCGGAAGAACGTCACCTCGGGCAGCGTCGCCAGGAGGCTCGGCTGGCTGCCGACCCGAACCACGGCCTCCGCCCCGGTGGCGAGCGTCGCGACCTGCTGGCCGTCGACCAGCACGGTCGTCTCGAGGTCCGGGGTCACGTTGGTGATCGTCACCTCCGGCCCGCGCGGGACGACGAGCGGCCGGATCACGAGCGCATGTGGTGCGACGAACGTGAGCACCATCGCGTCGATGCCCCAGACGAGCACCGGCCCGCCGTTCGAGAGGTTGTAGGCGGTCGAGCCGGCCGGCGTTGCACAGATCAAGCCGTCGCAGGGCTGCGAGCCGAGCCCCTCCCCGCCGATCGAGTAGCCGACCTCGATCATTCGCCCGAGCGTCTCGCCCACGACGACGACGTCGTTGATCGCCACGCTCGTCTTGCCCGCAACCGTCACCTCCAGCGTGGCGAGCTCGATCGTCCGATAGTCGCCCGCGAAGACGCGGGTCATCGCCGTGTCGAGCTCGTCGCCGGAGATCGCCGTCAGGAAGCCGACGCGGCCGTAGTTGACGCCGATCACGGGCACGTTCTTGCCGAGGAAGCGGGCGAGTGCGCGCAACATCGTGCCGTCTCCTCCGAGCACGATCGCGAGGTCCGCGTCGTCGCCGTCCACGAGCTCGACCCCACTGCGTTCGGCCACTGCCCGCAGGCGCGCAAGGGCGTCGCCGACGCCGTCACGATCGATCGTCACGACCAGGGCGCGCTTAACCGACGGCATCGTCGATCCACCGGTCGAGATCGGCTGGGAGCTCTGCGCCTTGGCGCTGGACGAGGTGGAGGACGAACTCATGGTTTCCCTTCGGGCCGGGCAGCCCCGAGTCTATGACCCCGCGCGGCTCTCCTCCGGCCGCGACGAGCGTTTCCGCCACCTCGCGCACGACGCGCCTCCGCACCTCGTGGTCGCGCACGACGCCTTTCGGAGTCTCGGCCCGGCCCGCCTCGAACTGGGGCTTGACGAGGACGAGCGCCTGCCACCCCGGTGCTGCGAGCCGGAGTGCCGGGGGCAGCGCCAACTTCACCGAGATGAACGAGACGTCGCAGGTGACGATCTGCGGCGGAAACGGCAGCTCCGTCAAGGATCGAGAGTTGACACGCTCGAGCACCGTCACGCGCGGGTCGTGCCGGATCTTGTCGTGGAGCTGCCCGTAGCCGACGTCGAGCGCGATCACTCGAGCAGCGCCTCGCTGCAGCAGCACGTCGGTGAATCCGCCGGTGGAGGCGCCGACGTCGAGGGCGTCGAGGCCGGCGACGTCGATCCCGAACGCGTCGAGGGCGTTTGCGAGCTTGTGGCCAGCCCGGGAGACGTAAGGCGGCGGTTCGCTGACCTCGAGCTCTGCGGCCTCGTCGACCTGCTCGCCGGCCTTCGAGTGCCCGGGCACGCGGCCCGCCATCACGAGCGCCTGCGCCTGCGCGCGTGACTCCGCCAGCCCGCGCTCGACCAGCAGGAGGTCAAGCCGCTTCTTGGACAAGGGCGAACCTCGGTGAGGCGACGATGAAGTTGATGCTCGCGATCGTCGCGAGGACGGCGATCAGGGCATAGGTGCCATGCAGACCGATTGCGACGAACAGGGTTCCGGCCACCAGGTATCCGAGCGGCCCGGCGAGCTGGTTGATCGTGATCAGCGACTGCAGCACCTTGCCGCGAAGCGCGCGAGGCACGCGCACCGAGAGCATCCCCAGGTACGGCGCGTTGATCAGGGGGATCGAGGCGCCGCAGATCGCGAGTGAAAGCGCCACGACCCCCAGCGGCACCTGAGGGACGAGCAGCCAGAGCGGCGCGGCGGTGAAGAAGGCGGCGATCGCCGCGAGACGCATGCCCGGCACCCTCGTGACGAGCCGAAACGCGAGCAGCGACCCGACGACCTGCCCGCCGCCGATCACGGCGAAGAGCAGCCCCGCGACGCGCGGATTGTGGTCGTACTGCTGATAGGCGAGCACGGGCAGTGACGCACCGAGCATCGGGAACAGGAAGCCGAACGTCAGGCTGGAGAGCGACACCTGGGCGAGCAGGATGTCGTGCCGGAGGTACGCGAGCCCGGCCCAGATCCCGCCCGCGTCGCCCTCCTCCCCTTCGTCCTGGACTCCGTGCCCGACGCGCACGAACAGGCCGACCACGGCGAACGCGATCAGGAACGACGCTGCGTCGAGCCACATCACGTTCGCCGCCCCGAGGAACGCGATCAACACGCCGGCGAGTGCGGGACCGAGCAGATTGGTGATGTTGCCGGCGCCCTCGACGAGGCTGTTCGCCTGGGCGAGCTCCTGTTCGCCCTCCCCGACGACGGCGGGCAGGATCAACCGTTGGCAGGTGAAATACGCGCACCCGAAGGTGCCGAGCAGGACTGCGACGACGAGGATCAAGGTGAACGACAGCCCGCCGATGGCGTTCAGAAGCGGGACGAGCGCCACGATCGGCGCCCGTGCCGCGTCCGCGATCAGCATCGAAGTCCTCGGCCCGAGACGTTGCACCACCGAGCCGGCCGGTATGCCGAGCAGCGCCATCGGCGCCAGTTCGGCAGCGAAGACAAGGCCCATCTTCGTCGGCGAGCCGGTCGTGACGAGGACGAACCAGGGCAGCGCGAGGTAGGTCAGCTGCGAGCCGAATCGCGAGATCAGCTCGGCGGTGAGCAGCGCTATCAGCGAGCGGTCGCGAAGCATGGCCGGCCCGAGCCTAGATGGTTGACTAGTCGCCAGGCCGCACGAGGCCGGTCTCGTAGGCGAGCACGACGGCCTGTACGCGATCGCGCACGTCGAGCTTCGACAGGATCCGGTTGACGTGCGTCTTGACCGTGGCGCCGCTCACATAAAGCCGCTCGGCGATCTCGCTGTTCGTCAGCCCTCGGGCGATGAGCGCCAGGACCTCCCGCTCCCGCTCGGTCAACGCGGCCAGCCGCTCCGGAGCCTCACCACCCGGCGGGGGTCGCCGCACGAAATCCTCGATCAAGCGCCGCGTCACCGCGGGAGCGAGCAACGCTTCGCCGGCGGCGACGACGCGTACCGCGTCGACGAGCTGTACAGGGGGAACCGTTTTGAGAAGAAAGCCGCTTGCCCCCGCCTGGAGTGCGTCGTAGACGATCCTGTCGTCGTCGAAGGTCGTCAAGACGAGGACATGCCCGGCCAGGCCCTCCTCGACCACGATCTTCGTCGCCCCGATGCCGTCGAGCACAGGCATGCGCACGTCCATCAGAACCACGTCGGGCCGAAGTTCGCGTGCGCGCTCGACCGCTGCTCGTCCGTCTTCAGCCTCGGCGATCACCTCAATGCCCTCCTCGGCGTCGAGGATCATGCGAAAGCCCCCGCGCACGAGCGCCTGATCATCGGCGAGCAGGACAGACGTCACGTGGAGACTTCGAGCGGAAGTAGCGCGCGCACCGCAAAGCCACCGGCGTCGCTTGGCCCGGCGTCGAACGTTCCGCCGAAGATGCCGACCCGTTCGCGCATGCCGACAAGGCCGTGGCCGCCGTCACGGCGTTGCCGTGGCCCGCTCCCCGCGTCGGTCACCTCGACCTCCAGGGCGTCGTCGCCGTAGCGCACCGTGACGACGGCAGGCGCGCCCCCGGCGTGCTTCAAGGCGTTCGTCAGCGCCTCCTGGACGACGCGGTACGCGGAGAGATCGACCCCGGGCGGCACGGGCCGCTTCGATCCTTCGATCCGCAGTTCCACACGAAGGCCCGCATTGCGCATCTGCGAGAGCAACCGCTCGAGGTCACCGAGGCCGGGCTGGGGCGCAAGTCCAACGTCCTCGTCGTCATCCCGCAGCACGCCGACGAGTCGTTTCATCTCAACGAGTGCGCCGCGGCCGGTTTCCTGGATCGCCTGCACCGGTTCGAAGGCACGCACCGGATCGATCTTCAGCATTGCTTCCGCTGCACCGGCTTGAACCGTCATCACGGAAACCGAGTGGGCGATCACGTCGTGCAGCTCCCGGGCGATCCTGGCACGCTCGGAGGCGATCGCCTCGCGCCGCTCGAGCTCGAGCTCCCGTGTCCGTGCTTCGGCGGCTCGGAGGCTGCGCGTGCGCGCTCCGAACGCAACGCCGAGCACACCAGGTGCCAGGACAAGGGCGCCGATCCAAGGGAAGTCCGTTCCCTCGTAGTGGTCAGTCCCGCGAAACATGTCGACCGCCATCGAGACCCAGACGCCGCAGACGAGCAGCGTGAGGCCGAGCACCGCGCGGCGCCGTTCCTCGTATGCGCCGATCGACCATGAGACGAGAAACAGCGCTACGACGGGAGCTACGGCAGTGTGCAACGTCATGCCCGCCGCCGCCTCCGCGATCGAGACCGCGACGACAAGGAGCGCGACCGGGATTGGGTAGAGGCGGCGCCACGCCAACGACGCGCCGCCGACGATCATCAACGGAACCGCCAGACCGGCCGGGTGCAGGTTCTCCGCCCAGACCTCGGCGACCATCCACAGCGTCAGCCCGGCGGCAATCGCAATGTCGATCTTCTTCACGGTCAAACGGTATCGCGGAGGACCGCCCGCAGCATCAACCCCGAGGTCGACCCACGATCAACCCGCGCGCCGACGACGTAGCTCACGGTCGCACCTACCGTCGACCGGGTCAGTCATCGACGAAGGAGGGTCTCGTGAAGCTCTACAAGACGATGGGTGCGGTCGGCGTGTTGGGTGCCGTACTGCTCGCCCTCAGCTATCCGTTCCGAAACGACGAGCACGGCATCCGTTGGATCCTCGGCGGGATCGGGTGGCTCGGCTTCCTACTCTGCGTACTCACCCTGATCGTGCTCGCGCTCGTCGCCCTCGGGCGCGGCGTCTGGCACCGCACCACGACGGCGTAGACGGCCCGGGTCGCAGAGCGGTGAGGCGGTTTACGCGGTCCGAACGGCGAGCTCGCCGACGATCGCCTCGAGCACATCCGTATCTGCGTCGATCTCGCTGAGGCGCCCATGCGCACGCTCCGCCGCCTCGTCCGCGAGGCGGCGGGCACCTTCCTCGCCGACCTCGAGCACGTAACCGTCACCGTCGAGCATGTCGTCGACGATCTGGAAGAGCAGCCCCAGCTCGCCCGCAAAGGAGCGCCACGGCGCGTGCTCCGACACCGGCACCTCGGCAGCCCAGAGGCCGCACATCACCGAAGCGGAGAAGAGCGCACCGGTCTTCAGCGAATGGAGGCGTTCGAGCGGTGCACCTCCCTCCAGATCCATCTGCTGGCCGGCGATCATCGCAACCGTCGCCTCGACCAGCTCGCGGGCCACGGAAGCCACCGGATAGGTCAGCGCAAGCCGGAACGCCTCGGCCATGAGCGCATCACCGGCGAGGATGGCCGTGGCCTCGCCGTAGTGCGCCCAGACCGACGGCGCGCCGCGACGCTCGCGGTCGTCGTCGAGAGCCGGCAGGTCGTCGTGGACGAGCGAGAACGAGTGCACGAGCTCCACCGCTGCGGCGGCCGGGAGCAGGTCCTCGACGCGCGCACCGACCGCGTCGCCCGTCGCAAGACAGAGCACCGGGCGGATTCGCTTGCCGCCGAGCGCATGGCGCATCGCAGGCTCCAACGTCCCGAGCTCCCGGGTCAGCGTGACCTCGTCGAGGTACGCCTCGACGAGCGCGCGCAGTTGGTCAACCCGCGGCTGCATCCGGCGGCGTCTCCACGGGCGGCGCTACCGCCTCCGTCTCGGCCGCCCGCTTGGCGCGCTGGAGCTCTCCTTCGACCTCCTTGGCAAGCTCGGCGAGCTCCTGCAAGATCTCGATCGCCTGATCGGGGTCCTGCGTCTCATCCAACCGCACGCGCGCCGCTTCCAGCCGCGCAAGCAGGTGCTCCGCGTTGTTGAGCGACTCTTCAGATGTCATTGAGACTCGACTCCTCCCGTTGGATGCGACCCAGAATGCCGTTCACGAGCCTCGCACCGTCGTCGGATGCATAGCGCTTGGTGAACGCGACGGCCTCGTTGATCGCCACCTCTGCGGGCACCTCGTTCGTCGTCAGCTCGTGCACGGCGACGCGCAGCGCGCTTCGCTCGACCGCGCCCAGCCGGTCGGCGGTCCAGCCGTCCGAGGCAGAGGTGATGCGCTCGTCGAGCGCCGGCGCGTGCCCGGCCACCGCCTCCGCGACCCCGCGCGCCCAGGGATCGATCTCGCCGGCGTACTGCGAGCCGATCTCCTGCCCCGAAAGATCCCACTGATAGAGCAGGAACAACGCCTGCCTGCGCGCCTGACGGCGGGAGATGGTCATCAACTGGACACTTCCGCTTCCCGGAGAACCTCGAGCGTCGAGGTCGAGTACTCGCCGCTGCGGAAGGGCTCGCTCGCGAGCACGTCGAGCGCCAGATCGCGTGTTGTCGGGACACCCTCGACGATCGTTTCGCGCAGCGCGCGCTCCGCGCGCTTGATCGCCGCCGGCCGATCGCTGTCCCAGACGATCAGCTTGGCCACCATCGAGTCGTAGAAGGGCGAGATGATCGAGCCCGACTCGACGAACGTGTCGACCCGCACGCCGGGCCCGAGCGGAGGCTCGAAGAGCGCGATCCGACCCGGCGAGGGCCGGAAATCGTGCTCGGGGTCCTCCGCGTTCAGCCGGATCTCGATCGCATGCCCGCGGCGCGGGGCGCGGCCGGTTGCGGTCAGCTGCTCACCGGCCGCGACGAGCAACTGCTCGCGCACGAGATCGATACCGGTGCAGAGCTCCGTCACCGGGTGCTCGACCTGTAGGCGAGCGTTGAGCTCGATGAAGTAGAAGCTCCCGTCAGGTCCGAGCAGGAACTCGAACGTCCCGGCGTTCCGGTAGCCGACCGCGCGACACGCGCGCTCGGCTGCCAGCTCCATCGCCTCCCGCGCCTCCGGGGAGAGCGCCGCCGACGGGGACTCCTCGATCAGCTTCTGGTGGCGGCGCTGGATCGAGCATTCGCGCTCCCCGAGCGTGAGCACGTTGCCGTAGTGGTCGCACAGCACCTGGATCTCCACATGCCGCGCCGGAACGAGCGCTTTCTCGACGTACATCGTGGCGTCACCGAAGGCCGCTTCCGCCTCGGCGGCGGCCATTCCGAATGCGTCCTCCAGCTCGTCCGGCTCCTTGACGAGCCGCATGCCCTTGCCGCCGCCGCCCGCCGTCGCCTTGAGCAGGATCGGAAAGCCGATCTCCTCTGCCGCAGCGCGGGCGGCGGAGACCGTGATCGCGCCCTCGGTGCCGGGAACCGTCGGCACCTCTGCCGCGCGCATCGCCCGCTTCGCGGAGATCTTGTCGCCCATCGTCGCCATCACGTCCGCCGGCGGCCCGACGAACACGAGATCGTTGTCGACGCACGCCTCGACGAACGCCGGGTTCTCCGCCAGGAACCCATAGCCCGGATGCACCGCCTGGCAGCCGGTCGTCGCCGCGGCGGCGATCACGCTCGGGATGCGCAGATAACTTTCGGCGGCCGGCGGCGGACCGACGTGCACTGCCTGGTCGGCGAGACGCACGTGCAGTGCATCCTTGTCGGCGGTCGAGTAGATGGCCACGGCCTCGATGCCGAGCTCGTGGAGTGCGCGGATCACGCGGACGGCGATCTCGCCCCGGTTCGCCACCAGGACCCTCGTGAACATCACTACACCGCGTCGAACGGTCGACCGTTGACCGGTTCGAGCTCGAAGAGGAGCTGGCCGTACTCGACCGGCTCTGCGTTGCCCACGTGGATCGCTCGCACGACCGCTTCGATCTCGGCCTTCACTTCGTTCATCAGCTTCATCGCCTCGAGGATGCAGAGCGTCTGCCCTGCCGCAACGGGGTCGCCTTCCTCGACGAACACGGCGGCGCCCGGCGCCGGGGCGCGGTAGAACGTCCCGACCATCGGGCTCTCGACCCGCACCAGCGAATCGTCGCGTGGTGCAACGGGCGGGAGCTCGACCTCGCCGCCGGGTGCGTCCGGCGCGGTCGGGGCCGGGGCGAAGGGCTGCTCGGTGGTGCGACGCACGCTGACACGCATTCCGTCTTCCTCGATCGTGATCTCGCCGACGCCCGTCTCCTGGACGATGCGAACGACCTCGCGAATCTTCTCGGCGCGTGCCTGGTCGACGCCTCGCGCGCCGAGCGATTCATCACCGCCGGAGCGTTCGCGGATCGACCTCAGCAGGGGCTCTGCCTCCTCGCCGAACAGCGCGAGCAGGAGCAGCTCCTCCTCGCTCGACGCGAGTCCCTCGGCCTCCGTCCGCAACTCCTCGAGATCGACCGGCGGATCTTCCTCGCGTCCGTTGCCGATCAGGCCGACGGCGCGCACGAGCGCCGGATCGACCGCTGCCGGAGTGCGGCCGAACCGTCCTTCGACGAGATCGCGCAGCTCGTCGACCATCGTCGAGTAGCGATTCGCGGTCAGCACGTTCAGGAGGGCCTGGGAGGCGACGATATTGCCGATCGGGGCTGCGAGCGGCGGCGAGCCGACCTCGGTGCGCACCTTGTCGACCTCCTCGAGCACCTCGTCCAACCGGTCTCCTGCCGCCCGCGTGCGCAGCTGCGAGTCGAGCGCGGCCACGAGCCCGACCGGGAACTTGCGCTGAGCCGCGCGCACCGCGATCCGCGGCGCGACCGGCGCGACCGGCTCGTCGCCGATGTGCTCGTCGACCAGGTCGGCGGCTGCCCAGAGTGCGTCCATGTCGACGCCCGTCCCGAGCCCGAGCCCGAGGAGCGCCTGAGCGGCGGCCTCGGATGAGACGCGGTGCATCGTCAGCGCGACCGGGTACACGGAGGTGGCGATCACGTCGGCGCCGGCGCGAGCGGCCTCGATGGCGGCCGCGAGCGCGTTGCCGCCCGCACCCTGTGCATACAGCCCGACCGGCAGGCCCGACACGTCCCGCAGCTCGGCGACGAGCTCGCTGGCCCGGTGCGGCTGCAAGACGGCGGCGGGATCGTTGAGCAGGATGCGAGCCGCCCCAAGTTGTGGCAAGCGCTTCGCCGCGTCGACCAGCGCCTCGTGCCTCCCGCTTCCGTAGAGCAGGCCCGCCTCGAACTCGGCGCCCGAGTCGACGATCGCCTCGGCCGCCTCGCGCAGGTTGTCGACGTCGTTCAACGGGTCGTGCAGGCGGAAGACATCGATGCCGCTCTGAGCGGCGCTCGCGACGAAGCGACGGGCGAAGTCACCGCCGACCGGACGAGAGCCGACCAGGAACCGACCGCGCAACGCCAGCGCGAGCGGCGTCGTCGTCCGGGCCTTGAGCGCGCGGATCCGCTCCCACGGGCTCTCGACGCCGCGCCGCACCGCATTGTCGAAGACCCCGCCGCCCGAGACCTCGAGATACGCGAAGCCCGCCCCGTCGAGGAGCTCGGCGAGGCGCAGTAGATCCGCCGTCGGCATCAGTCCGGCAAGCGGCTCCTGACTGAGGACGCGGATCGTCGTGTCGACGAGGCGCGGCATGGCCTGGGACCCTACCGTGATCTCACTACCGAACCTGAGCCCTCCGGCCGGTGGGCTCAGGCACGTTGGATGTAGCGACGTTCGCGCGGATCGAGCTTGATCTTGTCCCCGACGTTGACGAAGAGGGGCACCTGGATGATCGCTCCGGTCTCCAGGGTGGCCGGTTTCGTCACGTTCGAGACCGTGTCGCCCTTCACACCCGGCTCGGTGTCGGTGACTTCGAGGATCACCGATGCGGGCAGGTCGATCCCGGACGGCGTCCCGCCCACGAACATCACCTGTACCGATGAGGACGCCTGCATGAACGGCAACTCGTCTTCGATCAGGGCATGCGGCAGCGAGAGCTGCTCGTACGTCGCCTCGTCCATGAACACGACCTCGTCGCCCGAGTCGTAGAGGAACTGCATGTTCTTCTGCTCGGTGCGCACACGCGGGAACTTCTCGCCTGCTCTGAAGGTCCTGTCGACGACAGACCCGGAACCGAGGGACTTCAGCTTGGTGCGCACGAACGCGCCGCCCTTGCCCGGCTTCACGTGTTGGAACTCCACGATCCGCCAGGTCTGCCCGTCCAGCTCGATGTGCATCCCGTTGCGGAACTGGTTGGTTGCCACGACCTCTGCCATCGGCGCCGGAGGGTAGCGAATCCTGCCCGTGAACCTGATTCGGCGCAGCCGAACCAGATTCACGAGTCCCGTACCGAGACCAGAAAAACTCGGGAATCTGGTTCGCTCCGCGAATCAGATTCCACGGCCCGACACCACCTCTACGAAACCTCGATCAGCTCCTTCGGGAAGCTCGTCAGCAGATCGACGCCGTCGTCGCGGACGATGGCGAGATCCTCGATCCGGACGCCGCCGAGGCCCGAGAGGTAGATGCCGGGCTCGATCGTGACGCAATGTCCTGAGACGAGTGTGTCGACCGACTCGGTCGAGAGCCGCGGCGCCTCGTGGACAGCGAGCCCCACACCGTGCCCGAGGCCGTGTCCGAAGTTGTCTCCGAACCCGGCCTGGTTGATCGGGTCGCGCGCGAGCGCGTCTGCCTCGATGCCGGTCAGCCCCGCCTTGATCTCGGCGCACGCACGCTGCTGCGCGGCGAGGCAGACGTCGTACGCCTCGCGCAGGCGGTCGGGGAGCCTTCCGGTCGAGAACGTGCGCGTGCAGTCGCTGCAGTAGCCGTCGACCTTCACTCCCCAGTCGACGGTGACGAGCGTGCCCCGGTCGACGATCTGGTCGGTCGGATGGGCGTGCGGCCTCGCGCCGTTCTCGCCCGAGGCGACGATCGAGTCGAACGAGAGCTCGTCGGCGCCGTGCGCATGCAGCAGCTCCCGCAGCCGCCACGCGAGCTCACGCTCGGAGCGTCCGATCCACGTCTCGGCGGTCAGAGCCTCGAGGCCTCGGTCGGCGATCTTCGCCGACCGGCTGAGCTTCGCGACCTCGTCCGCGTCCTTGACCGCACGCACCTCGTCGACCAGTCCGTGCGTCGGGACCAGCTTCGCGCTGCCGGACTCGAGCCGCTGCCACTCGAGATACGGAAGGACGTCCGCCTCGAACTGGACGCTTCCCCTCAGGTGCCCGGCGACGTCCTGCATCAACCCGCGCTTGGCCAGTTGCACCTCGACGCCGGGCACCGCCTGAGCCGACTCGATGTAGCGGAAGTCGGTGTAGAGCGTCGCCCCGCCCCCCGGCTCGACCAGCAGCGCGGCGTTCGAGCTGTCGAAACCGGTCAGGTAGAAGACGTTGGTCAGGTTCGTCACGAGGAGCGGAGCGTCGAGCCGCTCGCTCAGCGACGTGAGCCGATCGCTCATCCGAGCTCCTTCCCTGCGAGGAATTCGAACGCCTCGCGATAGCCGTCGGGTCCCTTGCCGATCACGCGATGCGCCGCGAGCTCCGCGACCACGCTCGTGCGGCGCCATTCCTCGCGGTGGTCGATGTCGGAGAGGTGAACCTCCACGATCGGCACGTTCACCAGCTCGAGCGCATCGCGGATCGCATAGCTGTAGTGGCTCCACGCGCCCGGGTTGACGACCACACCGTCGACGTTGTCGTAGGCATCGTGGATCCAGCCGATGTACTCGCCCTCGCTGTTCGTCTGCCGGCAGCGCGCGCTGATGTCGAGCTCGTGCGCCCAGCCGTAGATGCGGCTCTCGAGCTCGTTCAGGCTGAGGCCACCGTAGATCGTACGATCGCGGCGACCGAGCACGTTCAGGTTGACGCCGTTGAGGACGAGGACCTGCATCAGGAAATCAGCGTATCCAGGGCGGCTCGGACCTCGTCAGGCGAGCGCGCGTCCAGGTACGGCCCGTCGTCGCCGAGCAAGACGAGGTTGATCGTGTCGCCACTCCGTTTCTTGTCTCGCAGGAGCGCCGCCCAGGCGCGGTCGCGGTCGACGTCGACGGGTTGCGGATCGAGTGCCGTGATCACCGGCTTCGGGTCGCGGCCGCTCAGTTGCAGCGCGGCCAGGAGTCCGAGCGCGACAGCCTCTCCGTGTGGCAGGTCGAAGTCGGCGGCCGCCTCGAGGGCGTGCGCGAACGTGTGCCCGAGATTCAGCCACTGTCTCGGTCCGCGGTCGTGAGGGTCTCGCAGGCAGAGCGCCGCCTTGTATGCGGCGGCCGCACGCACGTCGAGCGCGCGGCCCGCGAGCAGCTCCGTCTTGATCCGCTCGGCCTCGCCCTGGCGCCGCTCCCGTTCGGGCAGCGTCCCGAGCAGTGCCTCGTCGATCACAACGGACGCCGGCCAATGGAACGCACCGACGAGGTTCTTCCCTTGCGGGATGTCGATCGCGGTCTTGCCGCCGATTCCCGCATCGACCTGCCCGACGAGCGTCGTCGGAACCGCGACCCACGGGACGCCGCGCAGGTAGAGGGCGGCGGCGAGACCCGCGGTGTCCGTGAGCGATCCACCGCCGAGCGCCACCAGCGTCCCGGCACGATCGAGCCGTAGTTCCGACCAAAGGCGGTCCAAGACGTGCAGCTGCTTGGCCTCCTCGCCCCGAGGCAGCTCGTGGGTCGAGACGAGCCGGTCGCCGAGTGCCGTCTGCGCCGCGGCGCCATGGATGCCCATGACGGTCGAGTCGGTGACGAGCGCAACCGGGCCGGTTCCGGGGACGAGCTCGCCCAGCCGTTCGAGCGCGCCGAGCTCATGATGGACCCCCGCAGCGGCGAGAATCACACCGTCGGCATCGGTTGCGACGGCGTCCGCCGTCTCGCGATACAGCGGCCGGCGCTCCTCGAACAGCTTGCGGAACTCGACCTCGTCCTGCGCGAGTGGACGATCGCTGCCGCGCACACGCTCCCACGCGGTGTCGACCTCGACCTGGACGAGCACCGTCAGCGCGCGGTCGGCAAGCGCGTTTCGCACCGCCGGTGTCTTGACGGCGCCGCCGCCGAGCGCAATCACGGCCGGGGTGGCCTGAAGCAGCGTGTCGCGCACGATCGCGGATTCCACGACGCGAAACTCCAGCTCACCGTGTTTCGCGAAGAAGGCGCCGAGCGGCAACTGCACCCGTCCCTCGACCAGCCGATCGGCGTCGACTGCACGGCGGCCGAGCCGCGAGGCGACCTCCTCGGCCAGCGTCGTCTTCCCCGCGCCCATGAACCCGATCAGCGCGACGTGCCGCTCGAGCGCGTTCAAGGTCATATGCGCTCGAGATAAGCCGCGTGGGCGGCAACGAAGTCTTCGACGGAGTCGCCCCCGAACTTCTCGTTCGCGGCGACTGCGAGCTCCCAGGCGACGGCCGCCTCCGCGACCACCGCGAGCGCCTCGACGGCGGCGACATCCGAACGCTCGACGAGCGCATCGCCCGGCTCTCCGGTCACGAGGTCGACCGAGGCGAGCGGCTTCATCAGCGTCGGCAGCGGCTTCATCGCCGCGCGCACGACGATCTCCTCGCCGTTCGAGACGCCCGCTTCGATGCCGCCCGCTCGGTTCGACGTGCGGCGCCTCGACGAGTCGATCTCGTCGTGCGCTTCCGATCCACGCAGCCCGGCCAGAGCGAACCCGTCGCCGATCTCGACGCCCTTGACCGCCTGGATGCCCATCACGGCAGCGGCCAACCTGGCGTCGAGACGATCCTCTTTCGACGCGTAGGAACCGAGACCCGGCGGCACACCGGTCGCGCGCACCTCGACCAGCCCGCCGACGGTGTCACGTTCGGCGCGTGCCTCGTCGATGCGCTTGCGCAGGCCTTCCTCGTCGACGGTCGAGCCGGAGACCGAGATGCCGAGGGTCGCGAGCAGCGCCTTGGCGACTGCACCGGCTGCAACGTGGACCGCGGTGTGCCGCGCAGAGGCACGCTCGAGCGAGTTGCGCACGTCGGTGTGCCCGTACTTCTGCACTCCGGCCAGGTCGGCGTGCCCGGGCCGGGGCAGCGTCACCGGTTTTGTTCCCTTCCCCGACGGCTCCCCCTCGGGCGGCCACGGAGCCATCCCCCATGTCCAGTTCTTGTGGTCGACGTTGCGCACGACGAGCGCCAGCGGCGTGCCGAGCGTGCGACCGTGGCGGAGGCCCGCAAGCACCTCGACCCGGTCCTGTTCGATCTGCTGCCTCGGCGAGCGGCCGTAGCCCTCCTGCCGCCGTTTCAGGTCGGCGTCGATCGAATTCCGGTCGAGCTCGAGTCCGGCGGGCAGGCCGCTGAGGATCGCGGCGAGCGCGGGCCCGTGCGACTCCCCGGCAGTCGAGAGGCGAAGCGTCATGAGGCGAAGCCTAGAGTGCGACGTCGTGGCCGTCGCCCTCCAGATCCTCGCAAGCGGATTTGCCGCAGGCGCCGTCTACGGATTGGTGGCCGCGGGGCAGTCGATCGTCTTCCGCCTGACAGGCGTCGTCAACTTCGCGTTCGGCGAGCTGATCGCACTCGGTGTGTTCATCACGCTGCTCGTCGCAGCCGGCTCCGGGCCGATCTCCCAGACAAGCGTCGGCGGTGGCCGGTTCCTCGTGGCACTGGCAGTCGGGCTGGCCGTGACCGCAGCGGCGAGCGCCGGTTCGTACTTCCTCGCGATCGAGCCCTACCGCGCCCGTGGATCGGTGATCGGCTGGGTCGGCGCGTCCCTTGCTGTTGCCTTCGCCGTGCGGACACTGCTGGTCGTCTTCTTCGACCGCCCCGCGTATGTGTTTCCCGACCCGCTGCCGTTCGGGGTCTGGCACGTCGGCGGCGCAACGATCCAACAGCGCTCGCTGGTCGTGGCAGCTGTCGCCGTTGCGCTGGCTGCGCTCGGGGCGGCACTGCTGCAGCGAACCCGGTTCGGCCGTGCGCTCGAGGCGATCGCCCAGGACTTCGACGCTGCCGTCCTCGTCGGGCTGCCGGTGTCGCGCCTGGTCGGCGTTGCCTTCGCGCTCGCCGGCGCGTGGGCCGGTCTCGCGGCGATCCTCGCGGCGCCCTCCGGTGCGTTCAACGTGGACACCGCCGCCCGGCTGGGTCTCTACGGGCTCGTCGCGGCGGTCGTCGTCTGGTTCGAGCCGCGCCGGGCGTTCGTTGCCGGCATCGCCCTCGGTCTCCTTCAGGCCACGGTCTCGTCGGTGCACTGGAGCGGTGCGGCGGCGTACCGCGACGTCCTGCCGCTCACGATCGGCCTCGTGCTGCTCGCCTGGCGCGCTCGCTCCACCCCCGAGGTGGTCGAATGACGGCGGGCAACGCTGTCTCCGACGCGGTTCGTGACGTGCGGGACGCCTGGCGTCCGCGCACCTCCATCGCCGTCGCCGCGTTCACACTCGCGGCCCTCGCACCGCTCGTCGTCGGCGAATCGCGCGTCGCAGACCTCGCGAGCGGCCTCTACCTCGCCGCCGCCGCCGTCGGCCTCGCGTTCACCGTGGGCGTGGCCGGATTGCCGCTGCTCGCACAGGGAGCGTTCATGGCGATCGGCGCCGTCACTGCCGCGCACCTCGGCTCAACCGCGCTCGGCGCAGCCGCGGGCGCTGTCGCGGGGGGCTTGGCAGGCGCCGTGGTGGGAGTGGCGTTCGCGCGCCTCCCGAAGGCCGGCTTCGCGGTGGCGACCTGGATCGTCTCGTGGCTCGTCGCCTTCGCGCTCCAGTCGATCGACTGGCCACTTGGCGGAACGCAGGGAATCGTCATCGCCGGTGGGCCGTCGCCGGTCGAGCACTACGAGCTCGCGCTCGGCCTGACCCTCCTGGCGGTGCTCGGGTACCTCGCCCTCGCGCGGGCGCCGCTCGGTCTGCAGCTCGCAGCGGCGCGCGAGCGCGAGCCGGCCGCGGTGGCGCTGCACCTGCCCATCCTGCGGTTGCAGACGGCAGCGCTCGGCGCGTCCGGCGCGGTCGCCGGCCTGGCAGGGGCACTCGCCGTTCACCTCGCCGGGATCGGAGACCCGGGGACGTTCAGCCCGTTTCTCTCGTTCAAGCTCTTTGTCGTCGTCCTGATCGGCGGCCCGCTTTCCGCGGTTGGCGGGGTCGTCGGCGAGCTCGTCCTCGGCGTCCTGTCGGTCGCCGCGGACGCGATCGGCTCGCTCGAGCATGTCGCCGCCGCTCGGTCGCACACGTTGCTCGCGGCGATCATGCTGCTCGGGGTCATCTCGCTCGGCTGGGACGGCCTCGTGCGCCCCGGACTGCGTGAGCGGCACGGACGCGCCGGAGCTCTGCCCGAGCGCAGCCCGCCGTCGGGCCTCGTCGCGCACGACCTCACCAAGCGCTACGGCGACATCGTCGCAGCGGCGGGGATCGACCTCGAAGTCGCGGCGGGGCACATCACCGCTCTCGTCGGTCCGAACGGTTCCGGGAAGACAACGGTGCTCCGCATGCTCGCCGGGCGGGTGGTTCCCGATGCCGGCAGCATCGAGGTCGGGCGTGGGACGGTCGTCCGCACGCTGCAGGCGACCGCAGTCTTTGCCTCACAAACTCCGCTCGAGCACGTCCTTACCGCCTCGTCGGGCCGTCGCCGGCGTGGCGGGCTGGCGCGTTCGCTGTTCTCGACGCCGCAGATGCGCGGTGAGGACGCGGCGTTCGTCGCCTGGGGCGAAGAGGTGCTCGGCCGATTCGGCCTGCCACGCGACACCCCGGCCGGCGAGCTGCCCGTGACCGACCAGCGGGCATTGATGCTGGCGACCGCCTACGCCACCGGCGCATCCGTGCTGCTCGTCGACGAGCCGACGGCGGGCGCTTCGCACCTCGAGACGGAGCGAATCGGCGAGCTCCTGCGGTCGCTCCGTGCTGAAGGACTGGCGCTTCTCGTCGTCGAGCACAATGTGGGACTCGTGCAACGCATCGCCGATCAGGTGCTCGTCCTCGACGAGGGACGGCTGTGAGCCGCAGGCCCGGGCTCGCCCTCGCATTCCTTGCACTGGTCGCAGTGCTCGCCGGCTGCGGCGGCTCCGCACAAGGAGCGCCACGCAAGCAGTTGCTCGTCGTCGTCAACGCACCGTTCTCGCGGACGCCCTATCTGGGCCAGACGATCGAGAACGGCGTTCGGCTCGCGGCGAGCGAGGTCAACGCCAGCGGCATCCGGATCGACGGCACCTCCTACGACCTGAAGGTGCAGACGATGGATTCGGCGCTCTCCCCCGCGCGCGCGCTCGCAAATGTGCGCCGCGCCGCGAACGAGCATGCGATCGCCGTGGTCGACGAGGGCACCGGCGTCGATGCGTCCTGGCGAGTGGCACGCGGTATGCCCATCGGCATCGTGTTCCAAGGCGGGAAGAAGCTGGTCGATCCGGCAACGCGCCCGAACGTGTTCCGGATCGCCCCCACGGATCACGGGATCGCATTTCGCCTGGCGGAGTACCTGATACCGAAAGGGCTGAAGGTGGGACTGCTCCACGACGACTCCGGCTACGGCTCGGACGGCGGCGCGGCCCTGGCGGAGGCCTTCTCGGAGAACAAATCGTCGGTCGCCCTCGAGGAGACCTTGCCGGCGGACGCGGTCGACCTCGCCCCGCAGGTGCTGCGTGCCCGTCGTGCCCACGCGACGGCGCTCATCGTCTGGGGCCAGCCGGCCACGATCGCCGCAGCGATCACCGCCGCGCGCTCGGCGGGCTGGAACGTCCCGTTCTACACGCCGCCCGCCGGCGACGACCCGTTCGTCCGACAGCAGCTGGCCGACCACCCGTCCTGGGTCGACGGGCTCACGTTCGCAGGCGGTCGCTTGACCGCCGAGGTCGGCCCTGGACCGTTCAACACCTTCAACCGCAATTACGTGGCCGCGTACGGCGTCGATCGCGTCGGCGTGAAGACGCGCGCGGGGCTCGAGGTGATCCAACCGCCGGAGACGGCGATGTACGCCTACGACTTCGTCAACCTGCTCGCAGCGGCGGTCCTGAAGGCCGGGTCGACCGATCCGCCGAAGATCGCCGCAGCGCTCGAGGAGGTCACCACCGAAGGGGCCAACGGCGACGAGCGGGCGTTCAACAAGGTCAATCACGACGGCGTTGTCGACGACGACGTATATTTTGCGCGCTTCCGGGACATGACCTACGCGCCCGTGAAGGACGACCCACTGTCAGCAACCTTGCCGAGGATCGCTCAGACCAGATGACAAGACTCGCACTCATACCGCTTCTCACCGTGGTCGCGCTCGCCGTATCGGCCTGCGGCGACGACGACAAGGACAAGGAAGGGCTCAGCAAGCCGTGCCCGCCCGCTCCGGCGGCCATGGCGACAGCGCCGACGCTGCCCGGCAACTTCCCCGACGCGGAGGGGATCACCTACACGGCTGTCAAGACTGACGGCCCCGCGACCGTCGCGACGGGCTACCTGCCCGACGAAATCGGTCCCGCGCACGACGCGTATGTCCAGGCCGTGACGAACGCGCCCGGCTATTCCGTCACGAAGGAAGAGCAGGACGAGGCGGACGCCGAGGTGAACTTCACCGGAGCCGGCAACAGCGGGCAGGTCAAACTGCTCCAGACGTGCGAGGACCGGACCAGCGTCGTAATCACCATCCGCCCAGCCTGAGAACTGCACTCGCGGCGGTCGCGGTCGGGCTCGCCCTGGCCGCGCCCGCCGCCGCTGGGCGCGAAGCGCCTCTGCCCTCGCCGCTTGCATCGCTTTCCCCGTCGCCTCCGCTCGGGCGTGCGACCTCGCTCACGGAACGGGTGCGGCACCGGATCCAGTCCACCGTCCGCGTCCACGTCTCGGTCCTGCCGAACGGTCGGCCGTTCGCGGTCGCCGCCGACCAGACGCTCGTCGTGACCGTGCCGGGTGACTACTTCCTGACGATCGGCGCGCCGCTCCTCGGCGTCGAAGCGCTGCCCGGGTCGGGCGCGACGCCGGGCCTACGCAGCACGTCGATCGTCTGGGAGGGCTTCAACCCGGGGCACCGCACGTTGAAGGCGCGGGCGCGGCTCGTCGCGAGCCGGGCGGCGCCGGCGCTGCCGCTGCGCATCGAGGTGCAGAAGGGGTCGACGACCTTCGTGAACACCACCGGTGTCACGGTCGACGCCTTCGCGGCCGACGCCGATCCGGCCCCGCTCGTGGACTACCTGACCCGGCTCGAGCAGGCGGTCGCAGCGGGCGGGCCTCTCCCTGAGGGCACCGCGAGCCTCACGAGCGACGCCCGCACGACGCGCCTTCACGTCGTGGTGCCTCTGCTCGTGAGCGGTTCCGTCGGCGGCCGGCAGATCTCCGCGCGCGTGAGCGGCCGGTTCACTGTGCCTGCGCGCGGCAAGATCGCAGTCACGGTCGTGCCGCAGTCCCCGGCTCTCGGAGTGCCCAGCGGGCTCTCAGGTCGGGACGTGTTGGCGCGTGCGACGACGGCCGTCCTGACGGTCGGTCGCCTGCGTCAGTACCAGCGTTTTCTCGGCAATCCCGATCCGGCCGGATCCTCGACGACGGTCTACCTCTATCGCACGGCGGTACCGCCCAGGGTTCCCGTCGCGGAACAGCCGGTCGCGCACGGCCGCGACTGGGCGACGACGATCGCGGTCGCGGCGGGGCTGCTCCTCGCCGCGCTCGCCGGGCTCGTGGTCTGGGCTAGATCCTGATCGCCGCGCGCATCGTCTCGAGCGGCGGCTCGAGACCGGTCCAGAGCCGGAAGCTCGCCGCGCCTTGCCGGACGAGCGCCTCGCGGCCGTCGATCACCGTGCAGCCGGCTGCCCGCGCGGCCACAACGAGCGCGGTCTCTTCGTCGCCGTAGGCCAGGTCGACGACGGTCTGCCCAGGCCGGGGCTCGACCAACAGCGCCGAGCGCTCGGGGGTCGCGTTGACGATGAGATCGCAGTCGGTTGCATCCGGCGGCCAGGTCCCGGACCGGGTGAAGACGCGGGTGTCCTCCGGCAGAGCAGGGATCAGCGCGCGAGCGGCCCCACCGTCCCCGATCAGGCACGCGCGGGACGCGTCGATTCCCGCGAGGATCTCTCGATCGGTGTTGAAGCCAAGGACGCGCCCGTCGCGGAAGAGGATGGTGTTGACCGCATCGCCGTCGGCTTCGTCACACGCCGCGACAACGGTCTGCTTGTGCGGGATCGTCACGTTCGCTCCGGCGAAGCCGAGCGTTTCGAGCGCCCCGACGGCGGCCACGGCGTCGGCGACGTCGAACGCGGTGTAGTGCCAGTCGTCGAGCCCGAGCGCCGCGAACGCGGCGTTCTGCATGAGCGGTGACAGCGACTGCGCCACCGGATGTCCGAGGAGAGCGACGTTGTTCAACAGCCGTACCCGTGAGCGCATTCGTACTGGGCGAACGCGGCAGCGCTCGCGGTGAAGTACTGGTGGATCTTGTCGGGCTTGCGCACGAAGTAGAGGTAGTCGACATGCGCAGGGTGCGCCGCCGCCTGAATCGAAGCCAGCCCGGGATTCGTGATCGGGGTCGGCGGCAAGCCGGTCGTCTTGCGCGTGTTGTACGGGTTGTCGGTCTGGAGCTGCGACTCGAGGATCGACTGCGTCGGCGGGATGTGCAGCCCATAGCGGAGAGTCGCGTCGATCCCGAGCGGCATCCGCGCATGCAGCCGGTTGTAGATCACAGCGGACACGAGCTTTCGCTCCGCCGGCACGACCGTCTCCTCCTCGATCATCGACGCGATCACGAGCACGTCGTAGTCGGTCAGATTCTTCGATCTCGCGTAGGCGAGATTGACGTGCGACCAGTTCTCACAGAAGGCCTCGAGTTGATCTCGAACGAGCTGACGGGTTGTCGTCGAGCGGAGGAAGTCGTAGGTCGCAGGGAACAGGAACCCCTCGAGATTCCTCTGCGGACGGGGGCGGAAGCACGGGATCGAGGCACGCCGGGTCGCGAGCAGGTACGCGGCCGAGTTCAGCTTGACGGGCTTGTGGCTCTTCCGACGCGCGATCCGTGCGACGTCCCGCACGCGGACAGTCATCTGTGCCCGCGTGAAGCCTTCCGGGAAGACGATCCGAAACGGCTTCGGGGCGACCGGGACGACAGTCGCTGCGACGTGCGAGTGGTGCGCGTGTGGGAGGGCGACGACGATCGCGACGACGACGGCGATGACCGCGCCGACACTCGCCGTGAGCGCCACGACGCGCCGACGTCTGATCTGCTTACGCGACGGCCCGCTGGGCCGCCGTTCCGGGCTCATCGTCGGGCGCTCTGCCACTCGAGATAGCTCGACAACAGATGTGCCGCAGCGCGTGCGTCGTCCCCGCCGGCGAGCACCGACGTGAACCGCTCGTCGTAGGTCTCGACGGGCGTCGTCAGCGCAGCGCGCAGGCGTTCCACGAACTCCGCGGTCTCGCGCGCCTGCTCACCGTGGTCGCCCCGCAGCGTCAGCGGCATGCCGACGACGACCTGTTCGGGCTCCTCGGAGGCGATCACGGCGAGGAGCTTGCCGAACCCGGCTTCGGTCGCCGCACGCTCGACGATCGTCACGGGACGGGCAACCATGCCCGTCGGGTCCGAAACCGCGACGCCCGTGCGCGCGGAGCCGTAGTCGAGCGCGAGCACTTTCACGCGAGCGCGGCGGTGAGCCGGTCGCGACCTGCGGCGAGCGCGTCACGCACACCGGCGACGTTCTTGCCGCCGGCCTCCGCCAGCGTCGGCCGTCCCCCGCCGCCACCGCCGATCAGAGGGCCGAGCTCCCGGACGATCGCCACCGCATCGAGCCCGGCGAGTGAGTTGTCGAGGTTCACGACGAGCGCGACCTTGCCGTCGTCGGCCGAGGCGAGAACGACCGCATCCGCCGCCTCACGCTGGCGCAACTGGTCGGAGAAATCGCGCAGGGCACTCCCGCGCGCTCCCTCGACCTCGGCGACGAAGACCTTCCCCTGCTTGTCCTGCCAGAGGATGTTCGGCCCGGCCTCGGCCTGCTTCGGTTTCTTGGCGGTGCGCTTGAGCTGCTCGAGCTCCGCTGCGCACCTCGTCGAGCTCTTTCGAGCGGCCCTCGAGCACCGTCCAGGCCTCGCCCGAGGTGACGGCCTCGATTCGGCGGGCACCGGAGCCGACGGAGCCCTCGCTGAGGATGAGGAACGGCCCGATCTCTGCGGTCGAGCGGACGTGTGTACCGCCGCAGAGCTCCGCCGAGTAGTCACCGATCTCGACGACCCGTACCTCGTCGCCGTACTTCTCGCCGAAGAGCATCATCGCCCCGAGCTTGCGAGCCTCCTCGATCGGCGTCACGTACGTGCGGACCGGGATCGCCTCGAACACCTTGTCGTTGACGATCCGCTCGACGCGCTCGCGTTCCTCCGGCGTCAACTGGTGCTCGTGGGTGAAGTCGAAGCGCAGCTTGTCGGGACGAACCGCGGAGCCCGCCTGCTTGACGTGGTCGCCGAGCACGTCGCGCAGCGCCTGGTGCAGCAGATGCGTCGCGGTGTGGTTCGCCTGCGTCGGGAACCGGTCGCTCCAGTTCACGACCGCCTGCACACGCGTGCCCGGTGTCAGCAGCAAGCGACCCGAGAGCTCGACGACGAGCACCTGGTCGTCGCCGAACTTCAGGACGTCGACAATCTCCAGTCTCTCCTGCTCGCCGTCGACGACGAGGTAGCCCTGGTCGCTCACCTGGCCCCCGCCGGCCGCATAGAAAGGGCTCTGCTCGAGCTTCACGAACTGGCGCGTTCCACCCGCCGGCGCGGTGTCGATCACCGCGGTCAGCACGTCCGTCTTCGAATAGCCGACAAACTCGGTCGCCCGCTTGCCCGCTCCGACGAGCTGGGCGGCGACCTGCTGCGTGGTGTCCTCGCCGCCGCCACGCGACACCTCGCGATGGCCTTCCATCAGCGCGTGGAAACCGTCCATGTCGAGCGCCTGGCCGCGTTCCTCGGCGAGCTCCTGCGCCAGCTCGATCGGAAAGCCGTACGTCGCGACGAGCGCGAACGCGTCCTCGGCCGTGATCGCCTCCTGGCCGGCGAGGTCTTCGAACACCTTCATGCCGCGCGCGAGCGTCTCGGAGAACTTCTCCTCTTCGGCGCGCACGATCCGCTCGATCTGCCCGGCATGCTCGCGCAGCATCGGGTACGCGTCCCCCATCTGCTCGACGACGACCGAGGGCAGACGGTGGACACCATCGAGGCCGATGCGCTTGGCCTGGTAGATCGCACGCCGCAACAAACGACGGCAGATGTAGCCGCGCCCCTCGTTCGACGGTTCGATCCCTTCCGCGATCAGGAACGTGACGGCGCGACCGTGGTCGGCGAGCACACGATGCGCGCGCTGCGACACCCGGCTCTCGTTGTAAGCGACTCCCGACTCGCGCTCGATCCAATCCATGATCACGCGGAAGCCGTCGGTGTCGAACACGGAGCTGACGTCCTGCAGGACACAGGCCGTGCGCTCGATGCCGTTGCCGGTGTCGACGTTCGGCGTCGGCAGCGGCACCAGGACGTTGCCCGGCTGCAGGTCGTACGCCATGAAGACGAGGTTGTAGATCTCCATGATCCGGTCGCAGTGGCCCGGCCCGCAATTCGGGTCGCCGCAGGCGTAGATCTCTCCACGGTCGTAGAAGATCTCGGTGCATTGACCGCAGGGCCCGGTCTCGCCGGCCTGCCAGAAGTTGTCCTTCCCGAGGCGAACGATCCGCTCGGCGGGGATGCCCACACGCCGCCACGCCTCGATCGCAACGGTGTCTTCTCCCAGCTCGAGCATCGGGTCGCCCTCGTGGACGGTCGCCCAGAGGCGCTCCGGCTCGAGCCCGAGCACGTCGGTGACCCACTCCCAGGCGAAGTCGACGGCCTCGTCCTTGTAGTAGTCGCCGAACGAGAAGTTGCCCATCATCTCGAAGAAGGAGCAGTGGCGGTCGGTGCGACCCACCTCGTCGAGATCGTTGTCCTTCCCGCCGGCGCGCAGGCACGGCTGGACGCTGACGACGCGTTTGCTCGGTGGCTCCTTCGTGCGCAGGAAGTACGGCTTGAACTGCTGCATGCCGGCGATGATGAAGAGCGTCGTCTGGTCCTCCGCGTCCGGAACGAGCGAGTGCCCGGGCACGCGCAGATGGCCGCGCTCCTCGTAGAAGCGCTGAAACGCCGCGCGCAGCTCGTTGGTCGTCATCGCCACGGCAAACAGTGTACGGACGCCCTGTGGAGCGTTCGTCGCACTCCGAACCTTGGTCTGACCACCTGACACGTCTCGCAACGGCCCGTCCGGAGCGCCAAAACCTGGTGCAATCCGGGATCGTCAAAGCCCGCCGCGCTCGTGTGGAACGTTTGTCGCACTTCGGTGCGCTTTGGTCTGACCACGAGACTGGTCTCGCGGAGACTTGTCCGCTAGGGCTGCTCGAGCTCGGCGGCGAGCCACTCGGCGATCTCGTCTCCCAGCGGCGGGCCGACGTCGTCGACGATGCCGTGGCCCGCGTTCTCCGCCCACCGCACTTCGGCCTGCGGGACGGCCGCCTGGAAAAGACCGATGTGCTCGCGGTTCTGGTCGACGTGCGGCGGCAGCGTCGCAAGGACGAGCAGGGTCGGGATGTGGTGCTCCGCGATCACCGGCCACGCATCGCTGACCCGGGCGGTCAGACCGTGCATCGCACGGCCTCGGGCCTCCGGCAGGCGGCCGTCGCGCTTGCGCACCTCCTCGACCCACTCCGCGGCGGTCCGGCCGGGCTCGACACCGGGCACGTCGCCGTAGTCGATGTGACCGCTGTCGAGGAGCACGACCGCGCTCACCGTCTCGGGATAGGCGGCCGCGTAGCGCACGGCGATCGCCCCGCCCCACGAGTGGCCGCTCACGACGAGCGGTGCAAGATCGAGCGCGACAACGAGCTGGTGCACGAGGTCGGCGAGTGATTCGAGCGCATAGCGCTCCTCGTCGAGCAGCGGCGAGGCTCCGAAGCCGGGACCGTCGACCGCAACGACGCGGTACCCGGCGGCCGCGAGCCGTTCGGCAACCGGGCCGAAGTACTCAGCGGACGCATCGGGGCCAAGTGCATGCCAGAAGAAGAACGGGCGGCCGGTCGGACTCCCCCACTCGTGCACCGCGAGCGTTGCGTTGCCCAGTTCGACGAGTCGCACGCCGGGAAGCTATGCGAGCCGTCAGCCGCCCCGAGGGACCGATCGATGGTTCCGATCAGGCGGCGCGTTCGGGGTCGAACTCGTCTGCCGCGATCTCGTCCCGGATCTTCTCGAGTGCGCGCCGGATCAACCGCGAGACATGCATCTGCGAGATGCCGACCTGCTGCGCGATCTGCGACTGCGTCAGTCCCTCGAAGAACCGCAGGTGCAGGATCGCCCGTTCGCGCTCGTCGAGCACCTTGAACCCGGGGGCGAGCACCGCTCGGTCCTCCGAGACCTCGTACTCGTGCTCGATCTCGCCGAGCGACTCGAGCGGATCGAGATCCTCGCCGTCCTCGGTGCCGCCGCCAGACGAGAGGGAGAGCGACGAGTACGCCCGGCCCGACTCCAACGCCTCGAGCACGTCTTCCTCCTCGACACCCGCGGCCTCGGCCAGCTCCGGGATCGTCGGCGACCGTGCGAACTGCACGGTCAGTTGCTCGACGAGCTTCGAGAGCTGAACGTTCAGCTCCTGCAAGCCGCGTGGCACGCGCACCGCCCAGCCGCGATCGCGGAAGTGGCGCTTGATCTCGCCGATGATGTTCGGCGTCGCGTACGTGGTCAACTCGACACCGCGGTCGATGTCGAAGCGGTCGATCGCCTTGATCAGGCCGATCGATCCGATCTGAACCAGGTCGTCGAGCTGCTCTCCCCGGTAGCTGTAGCGGCGGGCGAGCGAGCGGACGAGCGACATGTACTGCTCGATCAGCTGCTCGCGGGCCTGCAGGTCGCCCTCTTCGTGGTAGCGGCGGAGCAGAACCTTGTCGTTCTCAGCCAACAGTCGTCACCCTCTTGGTCAGGCGCACCCACTCTCCGTCGACATGCACATCGTCGACGGTGGAGTCGAGGACACGCCGTACCCCGAGATCCACGCCGTCGGCCTCACGCTCGATCTCGTCGAGCAACGTGGGCAGCAACGGGCCGATCCTGGTCTCGAGCTCGCCGTCGCGCAACGACATCTGGACCGTGAGCTCGCCGGCGTTCGGATCCATCCGATCGAGCACTGCATCCAGTGCCAGCTGGAGATCCTCGAGACTCTCGACGGTCAGGTTCAGCCGGGCCGCAAGACCGCCGAGCACGAGATGCGCAACACGCTGAAACTCGGGCGCCCGCGGGAGCGTGAGCGTGATCTCATCCGCCATGGTTCCTACGGCGCACGGGTCGACTTCAACTCCTCGTCGAGATCTCGCTCTCGTCGCTCGGCCGCATCCTTGGCCTCCGCGACGGCGTCTTGCCAGTTACGGCGCGACTTGAACGACGCCCACCCATGCGAGACGCCGGCGGACAGGCCGACGAGCTTTCTGGACGGGGCGCTTGACGGCGAAGCTGGCAGCGCGGACGGCTTCGTCCGCGGCTTCGACGGCGTCAACCGCGCTGTCCGTCGCTGTGTCGAGCTTGTCCAGCTGATGGTTGACCCGGTCCACCGAACCCCCGACCTTGTTGATCACCGGCAGAACCTCACGTTCTGCTCCCCGAATCAACGAAGAAAGTCGATCGAAAGTTACGGCCAACCGCAAGAAGGCCCAGCGACAGCCCGAGACCGACGGCGACGAGAAACACCGCGAGGGCGAGATAGGCGAGATCTCCGTAGGAGAAGGCGACGACCACTGCCGACCAGACTAGCCCGCGGCGGCCGACGTGACCAAACCGGAACCGACCACGGTGTCACCGTCGTACAGGACCGCGGCCTGGCCGCGGGCGACGCCGTAGGCGGGTTCGTCGAGCTGGAGGCGGAATCCGCCGGCTGTCTGCTCCACCGTCGCAGGCACTGCGGGAGAGCGATAGCGGAGCTTGGCGGTCACCCGTGTCACCGGTGCATAGAGCTGCCCGCGGGCCGACACGCGCGTCCGGGCGAGCGCCGCGCGTGGCCCGACGACCACCGTATTGGTGCGGACGTCGGTCGACAGCGCGTAGAGGGGCTCGGCAGCCGCGACTCCGAGACCGCGCCGCTGCCCGGGAGTGAACTGCCAGTAACCGCCGTGGCGCCCCAGCACCGCCCCGGCCTCGTCGACGATCGCGCCGTCGGCCGCCGGCAGCCCTTGCCGGTCGAGGAACGAGCGATAGTCGTCGCCGGCGAGGAAGCACGCCTCCTGGCTCTCGGCGCGGTTGGCGGCGGCAAGCCCAGCAGCTGCTGCCTCGGCGCGGGTCTCGTCCTTCGTCTGCGTGCCGAGCGGGAAGCGGATGTGCGGGAGATGGCGCGGAGCGAGTCGCGCGAGCATGTAACTCTGGTCCTTGTGCTCGTCGAGCGCCCGGGCGAGCAGCAGCCGGCCGTCTCGCTCGACGATCCGCGCGTAGTGGCCCGTCGCGAGCGCGGTTGCGCCGACGCGGCGCGCAAACGAGAGGAGCTCGGCAAAACGGAAGCCGCCGTTGCAGCGGATGCACGGGTTCGGCGTCTCGCCACGCGCGTAACCACGGACGAACGGTGTGACGACGGCGCGGCGAAACTCCTCACGAAGATCGAGCGTGACGTGTGGCAGACCGCGCGCGTGGCACGACTCGCGTGCCGCGATCACCGCGCTCGGCGAGCAGCAGGCACGTTCGCTGTCCGGTCCGTTCGGATCGAGCCACAGCCGGAGCGTGACACCGACTGCATCCGGCCCCGCCTTGAGGAGCGTCACCGCGCTGTCGACCCCACCGCTCATCGCCACGGCGATGCGCGCAGGGTCCGGTGCCGCTCGCACTGCCGGCGCGAGCGCATTTGCCAGCGCGTCCACCGGCAACGTCTCCCCGCCGACTGCGCACGCCTCGAGCAGCGTCAGGCCGCGCAGGTCGGTGTCGATTCCGGGAGCGTCTGCATCGCTGATCCGGCCGTTCTCCACGCGCAGCCGGACGGCGGCCCAGTCGGTGCCGCGTGCGGAATCGCCGTACAGCTCCTGCATCGCGTCAGGGTACTGGCGGAAAGTCGTGGGGGGAGCCAGGCTCCCCCCACCATGCTCCGACGACGCCGGTCGTGCCGCGTCCACGTGAACCTGGACAAGCCAGGTGGGTGCCGTGCGAACCGTCGGCATCAGATGCCTAGGCCCGACCCGGGCTCCCTTTCACATGGTGTTGGTTCTACATGTACGCGGCTCTACGAACGAGGTCGAGCACTCGTTTCAGACAGTAGCGGCGATCACCCCGCTCGCGCGTACGACCAGTGGATCTGCTGCACCCCGTGCAGTCCGAGACGACGTGCGAGCGCGTCGGTCAAATCGAACTGCCGGCCGGCGGCATACGGCCCGCGATCGACGACCTGGGTGAGCACGGTGGTTCCGTCGAAGGTGATGAAGATCCGGACACCGCACGGAAGAGTCGGCTGCGCGACGCCCTCCGTGTCGGGCCGCAAGACCCCGCCGCAGGCGGTGGGCCGGCCGAACGCGGCGGGACCACTCGAGCCGGCGAGCGCCACGAACGAGCCCTCGGGCTGCGGGCCTGTGGCGCGCTTGTCGCGCGTCTGCGCAGTCACTGCGAGCGAAACGGCGGCCGCGAGGACGGCCAGCCCCGCCAGCGCGATCTCCCGCACCGCGAGCTGCGACCTCATCGGACCCTGCTCACGCGCTATTCCTGGCGATTCGCCCGGCCGGGAAGCGCCCGCGGCCCGGCGGGACGCGCCGGTACGTCGAGCTGCAGCCGGCGATTCGGTCCCGCCCCGGCCGAACCGGCGCCGGGGCGGCGGGTCGCCGAGCGGATCGAGGCTGTAGCGCGCGACGCCCTGCTCCGAGCGGGCGAGCACGACCCCGGTCGGCGCTGCCCCGCGGGAGGCCGTCACGGCGGGCCGAGGCTGCGGATCGGGCCCCGGCTCGGGCTCCGGCCCTTCGAGCGGAGCCGCAGGGAGCCCGACCGCGGTCCAGCGATCATCGTCGAGGTCGCCTGGCTCCGGCCCGGGCTCGGCCGGGGCCGCGGACGCCGGTTCCGGTTCCGGAGCCGGCGCCGTATGGGGCCAGTCGCCCAGCACCTCGGCCCGGAGTGCCGCAGAGGCGATCCAGGTGGGTGCTTCGTCGCGGTGCGACTCCGGGTAGCCCACCCGAACCTGTTCGAGCGGCTGGGCAGGCGGCAGGTTGACGTTCGGCACGTAGTAGCGAGGCGGCAAGCCGCTCCCGTAGTGCGCCTCGCCGCGCCAGGCCGCCCATTCGAGGATGGCGACGATCAGCCAGCCGAGCAGCATGACGCCGCCGATCTCGAGCGGGTCGAGCTTCGCCAGAGTGAGGGCGACCGCCAAGACGACGAGGAAGAGGACCTCCAGGACGAACCGCGAGCCGCGCCGGTCAGACATCGAGGGTCAGCCGGAGCCTTCCTGCGGCAGTGCCCGCACGCCGAGCTCCCGCAGCACCTCGTCCGGCATCGGGGTCGGTGCACCGGTGAGCGGATCGGATCCGCTCGACACCTTCGGAAAGGCGATCACCTGCCGGATGTCCGGCTCACCCGCCATCAGTGCGATGAAACGCTCGATCCCCATCGCGAAGCCACCGTGCGGCGGCGCGCCCATTGCGAGCGCGTCGAGGAGGTAGCCGAATTTCGAGTGCGCCTCTTCCTCGGTCAGGCCGATCGTCCGGAAGACCCGTTGCTGCAGCTCCACGTCATGGATGCGGATCGAGCCCGAGCCGAGCTCCCAGCCGTTCCAGACGAGGTCGTAGTGCTGGCCGCGCACGTCGGCCGGATCCGACTCGTCCCACACCTCGGCGCCGGCGACGGGTGCGGTGAAGGCGTGATGCATGAACGTCCAGGCGCCCGTCTCCTCGTCCTGCTCGAAGAGCGGGAAGTCGAGCACCCAGTGGAACACGTCGAGCTCCGAGTCGATCAGGTCGAGCTCACGGCCGAGGTGCAGGCGCAGCAGCCCGAGCACGCGGAGGACGGCGGCGTCGTTCGCCGGCCCCGAAGAGCACCGTCGATCCGGGAGGCGCCTCGACGGCCGCCAGCTCGGCCGGCGAGAGGAACTTCGCAATCGGCGAGCGCACCTCGCCGGCGTCGTCGACGACGACGTAGGCGAGCCCCTTCGCCCCCCACTCCTTCGCCAGATCTTCGAGACGTTGGATCTCGCTGCGGGAGAACGCCCTGGGGGCGACGATGAAGCGGACCGCCTCGGCGTTCTTGAAGACGCCGAACTCGGAGTCTCGCGTGACTGCGGTCGCGTCCTGGATCTCGAGCCCGAACCGCAGGTCGGGCTTGTCGGAGCCGTAGCTCTTCATCGCCTCGTCGAACGAGATTCGCGGGAACGGGCGCGGCGGCGCCTCGCGGCCGATCGCCTCGAAGGCCGCGACGACGGCGGTCTCCATGACGTCGAGCACATCCTCACGCTCGGCGAACGCCATCTCGAGATCGAGTTGCCGGAACTCGAACTGGCGGTCGGCGCGGAGATCCTCGTCGCGCCAGCAGGTGGCGATCTGGTAGTAGCGGTCGAAGCCGCCGACCATGCAGAGCTGTTTGAAGATCTGCGGCGACTGCGCGAGCGCGAAGAACTTTCCGGGCTGCAGGCGTACGGGCACGAGAAAGTCGCGTGCGCCTTCGGGCGTGCCGCGCGTCATGCTCGGCGTCCACACGTCGATGAAGTTCTGGGCGTCCATCGCCCGGCGGATCCCGGCGATCGCCGTGTGCTGGAGGCGGAAGTTCCTCTGCATGTGGTCGCGACGGAAGTCGAGCCAGCGATATTTGATCCGCAGCGTCTCGTCGACGTTCTCCTCGTCCAGCTGGAACGGCAGGGGCGTCGAGCGCGAAAGGATGCTCAACCGGTCGACCTGGATCTCGACGTCACCGGTCGGCAGGTTCGGGTTGACCGCGTCGGGTGCGCGGGCGACGATCTCCCCTTCGGCCTGGAGCACGAACTCGTTGCGAACCTCGCGGGCGATTTCCGCGGCGTCGGCGGCGCGCTCGGGGTTGACGACGAGCTGGAGCTTGCCGGTGTGGTCACGCAGGTCGATGAAGACGAGCCCGCCGTGGTCGCGGCGCGTGTCCGCCCACCCGGCGACTGTGACCCGCTTCCCGATGTGGTCACTCCGCGGTTCGCCGCAATAGAGGTCGCGCCAGCTCACGCCGTGAGCGTAGCGACGACCTCAGCGAGAGCAACCTCCTGCTCGCCGCGTCCGTCGCGTTTGATCGTCGCGCCGTCCGCACGAACGATCACGACCGTGTGCGCACCACTCCGGCCGGCCTGCGTCATCTGCCCCTTGAACGAGCGCCCGGCGTAGTCGGTGTCGGCCGAGACCCCGGCTCGGCGCAGCTGAGCCAAGGCCTGCAGAGCGGCGTCACGCGACGGCGGGTCGTCGACGACGAGGAACACCTCCACCCCGGTCTGCTTGACCGTGATGCCTTCGTTCTCGAGCGCGAGTTGCAGACGCTCGAGGCCGGCGCCGAACCCGATCGCCGGGGTCGGCGGGCCTCCGATCTGCTCGACGAGCCCGTCGTAGCGTCCGCCGCCGCAGATGGCCGAGTTCGCGTTTTCGTCGGGACCGATGAACTCGAACGTCGTGCGCGAGTAATAGTCGAGCCCACGGACGAGCGTCGGGTCGATGACGTACGGAACGCCGTAGAGGTCGAGCTGCCGGCGCACGGCTTCGAAGTGGGCGCGGCACTCCGCGCACAGCGACTCGCCGATCTTCGGTGCAGCCTCGAGCGCGGCGCGAACAGACGGTGTCTTGACGTCGAACACCTGCAACGGGCTCGTCGCGCGCTTGTGCCGCGCATCGTCGTCGAGCACCTCTGCGTGCTCGTCGAGCCAGGCATTCAGGCGCTCGACGTACTGGGGACGGCAATTCGCGTCGCCGATCGAGTTCAGGCGGAGCTCCCACTTCGTGACGCCCAACCGGCGCAGCAGCTCGTGATAGAGCTGGATGATCTCCGCGTCGATCGCAGGGTCGGCGCTGCCGATCGCCTCGACGGAGAGTTGGTAGTGCTCCCGGTAGCGCCCGCGCCCGGGCGCGCCGTAGCGGTACATCGGTGCGATCGTGTACGCCTTGACGGGTTGAGGCTCGCGGTGCATCCCGTGCTCGATGTAGGCGCGGCAGATCGGCGCGGTGCCCTCGGGCCGAAGCGTCAGGGGCCGGTCGCTGCGGTCGGTGAAGTTGTACATCTCCTTGTGCACGACGTCGGACGCCGCTCCCGCCGTGCGCGTGAAGAGCCTCGTGTCTTCGAAGCCCGGCGTTTGGATGCGTCCCCACCCGTAGAGGGCGGTCACCTCCTCCATCGTGCGCACGAGCTGCCACCAGCTTGCATCGTTCGGCAGGACGTCGTGCGTCCCGCGCGGAGCCTGGAACTTCTCTGCCACGTCTACGACGCGCGCTCGGCGCGCAACTCGCGGAGGAACGGGTTCGTCTCGAGCTCACGACCAAGCGTGGTCGCAGGGCCATGACCGGGCCGGACGATGGTCTCCGCGGGAAAGCGGCCGAGCAGAGCGCGCACCGAGTCGAGGAGGACCTCCCAGTCGCCTCCCGGCAGATCGACTCGGCCGACCGACCCGGCGAACAGAAGATCGCCGGAGAAGAGCTCGCCACCCGAGTGGAACGCGACGTGGCCCGCGGAGTGCCCCGGAACGTCGATCACCTCGAAGGCAATCCCGGCGACTGCGATCTCGTCTCCACCGGTGACGGTGTGCACCGGCTCGTGCGCCGGGACGCGCATGCCCCCACGCGTCTCGCCGGTGCGGAGGGCTTCGACCTCGCCGGCAGGCGCCCAGACCTCGGCGCCGGTGCCGTCCGCCAGCGCAGCGACGCCGCCGATGTGATCGATGTCGGTGTGCGTGACGAGAATGCCGCCCGTCCGGGTCCCCATCCGCGCGAGCTCCAGCCGCAGCTCGGTCGGGTCGGCGCCTGGGTCGATAACCGCCGCTTCAGCCGCGCCGCGCTCACTCCGAACGACGTAGCAGTTCGATTGGAACGGTCCCATGACGAAGCTGTCGACGGCGAGCGGCATGAGCAGCGTTTGAGTGTATCCGGGCGCGGATACGCTTCCTGCGGTGCAGCGCTGGAATCTGCTCGACCTCGATGCCCCCGAAGGGACGCGCGATCCGATCGTGCTCCATTCGGACAACGGCGCTCGTGCGGTCCTGATCGTGCTCAGCCCCGGCCAGTCCCTCGGCGAGCACCAGGTGAAGGAGAACACCTGGATCACCGTGCTCGACGGAGAGGTCGAGGTCAGCGCCGGCGGTGAGACGATCACCGTGGGCCACGGCACGATGGCGCGCTTCGAACCGGACGAGCGTCATTCGTTGCGCAGCGCCGACGGAGCACGGATCCTCCTGCTGCTCGCGCCCTGGCCCGGCGAGGGCCATTACCGCGGCTCCGGCTAGTTAGGACTTCTTGTCGGCGCTCTGACGGTCGACGCGGCGCAGGTAGGTGCGGTACGCCGTGCGATCGATCCAGTACGTCAGCGGGATGAACGCCAGCGCGTAGAAGGCGCCCCACGCGATGCGCAACCCGATCGCCGCGCTCTTGAACAGGAAGAGGAACGCGACCAGCATCAGCGCGCCCATCAGCCCGCCGCGCTTGAACGCCCGCTCCCAGGAGGGAGGCGAGACTTCACGAACAGGCCGCCCGCTCCTGGAACGCGCCGGCTTTGCCTGCTTGCCTTTCGCCGCAACCGCCTTGGGCTTGGTGTCCCGCGTGCGCAGCTCGGCGATCGGAACCTCGTTCCCCTCCCCGTCGACCTCGAAGACGCGGACGTCGTGCCGAAAGTCCTTGCTGCGACGCCGCCGTTGCTTGCGCGTGGGCATGCCGCAGGTTAGCGCCGGACGACCACCGAGCCGCCGCGCACAACCGCTGCCACGACGTCACCGGCGAGGTGGTAGGCCAGGTAGCGCCAGTCCGGCGCGTCGAGCAGCGTCAGGTCGGCCCGTAAGCCCGGCGCGATGCGACCGCGGTCCCCTGAGAGCCCCAACACGTGAGCGGCATTCACCGTCACGGCGTTAAGGGCCTCCTCCGGGCTCAGGTGGAGCTGCACGCACGCGAGCGAGCAGATGAGCGGCAGGCTGCTCGTGAAGGCGCTACCGGGGTTGAAGTCGGTCGCGAGTGCAAGCGCCGCGCCCGCGTCCGCCAACGCGCGCGCCGGCGGCATCGGCCGGTCGAGGAAGAGAGCGCTCGCCGGCAGCAGCACGCCGACGACGTCGCTCTCGGCCAGGAGCCTGACACCGGCGTCACCCGTGGCCTCGAGGTGATCGACCGACCGCGCCCCCAATTCGATCGCCAGCGGGAGCGCGCCGCTCTCCGTGAACTGGTCGCCGTGGATGCGGAGCGCAAGCCCGGCGTCCCGGCAGGCCAGGAGATAGCGGCGAGCCTGCCGAGCATCGAACGCCCCGCGTTCGAGGAACACGTCCGCCGCCTCCGCGAGTTGGGCAGCCTCGGGCAGCACCTCGGCCAGCGCGAAGTCGAGATAGGCGTCGGCATCGTCATGCTCCGGCGGCACGGCGTGCGCTCCGAGCCACGTCGGCCGGCCGGCCGCCGCACGCACGGCCCGCAGCGACTCGAGCTCGGTCTCCCGATCGAGGCCGTAGCCCGACTTGCCTTCCCAGGTCGTCGTGCCGTGCGCGAGGAACCAGGCGGCATGGCGCTCGACCCGAGCATGGAGGGCGTCCGGGGCGAGCGCCCGCGTCGCCCGGACGGTCGAGAGGATCCCGCCGCCGGCCGCGTGCAGCTCCTCGTAGCTCGCTCCGGCGGCCCGGAGCGAGAACTCGGCGACCCGGTCGCCGCCCCAGGCGGGGTGTGTGTGGCAGTCGACGAGTCCCGGGATCGCGCACAGGCCGCTCCCGTCGAGCTCCTCGAGGTCGCCGTCGATCGGCGCCAGGTCGCGCATGCGCCCGACCGCCCTGATCCGGTCGCCCGCGCACAGGACGTAGGCGTCCTCGACCACGTCGACCGCGGCCAGGTCCGCTCCCCGGCGTGGCAGCGGACCGTCAGCCGGCGTGGCCAGCTGCGTGAGGTCGCGAATGAGCAGCCGGTTCGGGCCGCGGGCCGCGGTGCGGGTCACGCGGCTATGCCTCGAACATGGGCGTCGACAGGCCGTGCTCGTGCGCCGCGGCAACCGCCTCCGGATACCCCGCGTCGAGATGCCGTGACGACGCCCATCCCGGGGTCGGTCGTCAGAACACGCGCGAGCCGCTCGCCTGCGCCGGCGGTTCCGTCGGCGAGGACGACCATGCCGGCGTGGATCGAGAGACCGATCCCCACGCCGCCACCGTGATGGACGCTGACCCAGGTCGCTCCCGCGGCCACGTTGACGAGCGCGTTGAGGATCGGCCAGTCCGCGATCGCGTCGGAGCCGTCGCGCATCGCCTCCGTCTCACGATACGGCGAGGCGACCGAGCCCGCGTCGAGGTGATCCCGCCCGATCACCACCGGCGCACTGACCCGCCCCGTGCGCACGAGCTCGTTGATCGCCAGCCCCGCCTTCGCGCGGTCGCCGTAGCCCAACCAGCAGATGCGTGCCGGGAGGCCCTGGAAGGTGACCCGCTCGGGTGCAAGCGCTAGCCATCGCTGCAGGAGCTCGTCGTCGGGAAAGAGCTCGCGCAGTGCCTCGTCGATCACGGCGATGTCGGCCGGATCACCGGACAGCGCGGCCCAGCGAAACGGCCCGATCCCGCGGCAGAAGAGCGGCCGGATATAGGCCGGGACGAAGCCCGGATATGAGAAGGCTTCCGTTACGCCGGCGTCCCTGGCCTCACCTCGCAGGTTGTTGCCATAATCGAAAACATAACTTCCCGCTCGGACGTACTCGAGCATCCCTGCGACGTGGACGGCGATCGATCCGCGGGCCCGGCGGAGGTACTCGTCCGGATCGGACTTCCGCAGCGCATCGGCCTCGGCGACCGAGAGACCGCTCGGGACGTAGCCGGTCAGCGGATCGTGAGCCGCGGTCTGGTCCGTGACGAAGTCGAAGTGCTCGCCGCGCCGGGCCAGCTCGGGCACGACGTCGGCTGCATTTCCGAGCACGCCGACCGAGAGCGCGCGGCCGTCCCGGGCGGCGGCCCGCACCCGCGCGAGCGCGTCGTCGAGCGAGTCGGTCGCCTCGTCGAGGTAGCGCGTCTCGAGCCGGCGGTCGATCCGCGACCGATCGACCTCGATACAGAGGATCGCTCCGCCCGCGAGCGTCGCCGCCAGCGGTTGAGCGCCGCCCATCCCGCCCAGACCGGCGGTGAGGATCGTGCGCCCGGCCAGCGACGGAGATCCGAAGTGCTTCTCCCCGGCTGCCGCGAAGGTCTGGTAGGTGCCCTGCAGGATCCCCTGCGTGCCGATGTAGATCCACGAGCCTGCCGTCATCTGGCCGAACATCGTCAGGCCTTCGGCCTCGAGCCGCCGGAACTCGTCCCACGTCGCCCACTTGGGCACGAGCAGCGAGTTCGCAATCAGAACGCGAGGCGACTGGACCGTCGTCCGGAACACGGCGACCGGCTTGCCGGACTGGACGAGCAGTGTCTCGTCGTCGGCAAGCTGCAGCAACGCGCGAACGATCGCCTTCAGCGCATCGTGTGAGCGGGCGGCCTTCCCGCTGCCGCCGTACACGACGAGGTCCTCGGGGCGCTCCGCGACGTCCGCGTCGAGGTTGTTGAGCAGCATGCGCAGCGGCGCCTCGGTCGACCACGAGCGCGCGTTCAGCTGGGGGCCGTGCGGCGCGTGAATCGAGGAGAGATCGCCGCAGAGCGACTCGACCAGCCCGTCGATCGACCCGACGACGGTCAAAGCTCGGCCTCTCGGGCAGCGCGTGCCGCGGCGTCCGCTTTCAGGCGGCTGCGCCAGCGGTAGATGCTCCACGCCGACGCAACCACGAAGAAGAACACCGCGATGACGGTCGCCTTGCCGACCGCTCCGCCGGTCAGCCAGGCGACGACGACGATCAGAAGTGCGAGCGCGCCGTAGATGAGCAGCGTGTCGCGATACGGGTGCTGCGGCGGCGGCGACTCCGGCAGACCCCACTGCAACCGACGGCTCATTCGAGCTCACCCACCTCGGACTCGATGGCAGCGAGCAGCGACCCGTCGCGAATCGCGTCTGCGACTGCCTCGATCTCCAGTCCGAGCGACCGGTCGTCGCGCAGGCGCGGTGACAAGGTCCTGACGAAGGCATGCGTCGCGCGGCCGCCGCGGCCCGGTTCGAGCGGCGCCAGGAATTCCACCGCCTGTGTTGCGGCCAACAACTCGATCGCCAGCGCCCGCTCCGAGTTGGCGACGACCTGCGACGCCTTGAGGCCCGCCGCATTGCCCATCGACACGTGGTCCTCCTGGCCGGCACTCGTCGGAATCGAGTCGACCGACGCCGGATGGCAGAGCGACTTGTTCTCGGAGACGAGCGCCGCGGCGACGTACTGGGGGATCATGAAGCCTGAGTTCAGCCCGCCGTCCGTCGTCAGGAACGCCGGCAGGCCGTCACTGAGGTTCGGGTTGACGAGACGCTCGACGCGCCGCTCCGAGATGCTCGCGAGCTCGGCGACCGCCATCGCCAGCGCATCGAGGGCGAACGCGAGCGGTTGGCCGTGAAAGTTGCCCGCCGACACGAGCATCCCGTCGTCGACGAGGACGAGCGGATTGTCGGTCGCCGAGTTCAGCTCCGTCGAAACCGTGTAGTCGACGTAGTCGAGCAGGTCACGAGACGCACCGTGCACCTGGGGGGCGCACCGAAGCGAATACGCATCCTGCACCTTGTCGCACCAACGATGCGATTCGGTGATCGCCGAGCCGTCGAGCAGGCGCATGACGTTCCGCGCAGAAGCCGACTGCCCACGGAGCGGGCGCAGGGCGTGCACCTGGGGAATGAACGAGTTGCGGGACCCTTGCAGCGCCTCCAGTGACAGCGCGCACACACAGTCGGCGACGCGGGCGAGCCGCCAGGCACGAACGAGCGCAAGCGCGCCCTGTGCCGCCATGAACTGCGTCCCGTTGATCAGGGACAAGCCCTCCTTCGCAACGAGGCGAACCGGCTCGAGGCCGGCGCGGCCGAGCGCATCACCGCCGTCGAGCAGCTCTCCCTCCCACCACGCACGTCCCTCGCCGACGAGGGGCAGCGCCAGGTGCGCGAGCGGCGCGAGGTCTCCGGACGCACCGACGGAACCGCGCGCAGGCACGAACGGCAGGACACCGCGATTCAGGCATTCGAGCAGCAACTCCACCGTCTCGACCCGCGCGCCCGAGTTGCCTTTCGCCAGCGCGTTCGCGCGCAGCAACATCGCCGCACGCACGACCGCATCGGGGTACGGATCGCCGACGCCGCACGCGTGCGAACGGAGGAGGCGCAGCTGCAGCTCCTCGGTCTGCTCCTCCGGGATCGACGTGGAGACGAACCTGCCGAAGCCTGTGTTGACGCCGTACGTGTGCTCGTGGGTGCCGTGTGCGACGGCCTCGACAACCGCGCGGGCCGCGTGCATCTGCTCCCGGGCAGCGTCGGAGAGCGTTGCGGCCGGCCGCCGCTCGACCGCGACCGCCCACACGTCGTCGAGGGATAGGTCGTCGCCGGTCAGCGCGTGCGTCGCGGTCACGACCCGAGTGTAGTTCGGGCGCCGCCGCGGAGATGCGGCGCCGCGGGTCGCAGTCCTGATGCTCTCTACAGCAGCCGCAGCTCGAGCACATGCGACGCGTCGAAACCATCGATCCTGAGCGCCGACCCCGCGGCGGCCGCCGCCGCGCCGGCGGGCATCAGGCCGACGAGCTCCGAACCGACCACCTCGGCGCCGCGCGCGGTCGCCTCGGCGTCGATGCGAGCCACGATCTCGTGCAGGGCGGAGGCCTCCCAGTCCTCGACGTTCATCGACACCTGGACGAGCCCCGCCCGAGGCAGTTCGAGGCCGAGCGCCCGCACACCGGGGAACCCGCCGCCCCGCTCGCGCACGATCGCCGCGATCGCCCGCGCCACCTCGACGTCCCCACGCAGGTTGACGTTGAACGCGATCAACGGCGCGCGCGCCCCGACGATCACGCCGCCTGCCGTCTCGTGCAGACGGGAGGATCCGTAGTCAGGCACGAGCTCGCCGTCGTCGATCCGCCGCTGAAGCTCCTCCGGGCCACCGCGCCGGTAGAACGCCGGCCCCCGCTCGGGCGGCGCGTAGACGAACACCGGCAATCCGAGCTCCGAGCCGATTCGCTCCCCGACGGCCAGCGCCACAGTCCGTGCCCGCTCCAGATCCTCGGGGCGCAGGGGCACGATCGGCACGACGTCGGCGGCGCCGATGCGCGGATGCGCTCCTTCGTGCGTGCGCAGATCGATCCGCTCGACGGCCACCGCGATTCCTGCGAGTAGCGCGTCGGACAGCTCCGTCTCGCTGCCGACGAGAGTGAAGACCGAGCGGTTGTGATCGGCGTCGGAATGGACGTCCAGCAGGCGGGCATGCGCACCGAGCGCGGAGCCGATCGCATCGACTGTCGCCTCGTCGCGACCTTCGCTGAAGTTGGGAACCGACTCGAGGGGCAGCACAGTTCGTACTCTAGGAGCCGTGAAGGAGTACTACGACCGGCGGGCTCCGGAATATGACGACTGGTGGCTCGGCCGCGGTCTCTTCACGGACCGCGAGCGGCCCGGCTGGGAGGCGGAGCTCGACCAGGTCGCCGTGCAGCTCGGAGCGCTCGCACCGGTGCGAACCCTCGACATCGCGTGCGGCACCGGGTTCATCACCCGTCATCTCCCCGGGCAGGTGGTCGGCCTGGACCAGAGCGCAGCGATGATCGCGATCGCCCGCCGTCGCCTCCCCGACGCCGAGTTCGTCGTCGGCGACGCACTCGCGCTGCCGTTCGCGGACGCGAGTTTCGAACGCATCCACGCGAGCTTCTTCTACTGCCACCTCGAGGAGGCCGAGCGGAGCCGCTTCCTGGACGAGGCGCGGCGCGTCGCGCCGGAGCTGATCGTCTTCGGCAGCCGAGCCGAGCCGGGCGAGCCTTTCGAGCGCTGGGAGGAACGCGTCCTCACGGACGGCTCCCGGTGGCCGGTGTTCAAACGGGTCTTCGACCCGAAGGTGTTGGCCGCTGAGCTCGACGGCGAGGTGCTCCACGCGGGGCGCTGGTTCGTCGTCGTTCGCTCGGCGCCGTGAGCTATCGCTCGATCACGGCCCTGAAACGCGATCAGTCGGCGTGCCGCGCCTGCGCCGAAGCCGGCTACCCGCTCGAGTCACTTCCGGTGATCGCCCCCGGTTCGGGGCAGCGCGCGTACCTCTTCGGGCAGGCGCCGGGGATCGTCGAGGGAGAGGAGCGCCGCCCCTGGCGCGGCCGGGCGGGCAAGACGCTGCGCCGCTGGCTCGAGCTGGACGAGGACGAGTTCTACGCGACCTTCTACTGCGCGTCGGTCACCCGCTGCTATCCGGGACGGCCCGCCTCCGGCCGCGGCGACCGAACGCCGACGACGGAGGAGCAGCGGCTCTGCGAGCGCTGGCGGGACGAAGAGCTCCGCCTGCTGAAGCCCGGTCTCATCGTCACCGTCGGCGGCCTCGCGTCGCGCCGGCTGATCGGCGTACGCAGCGTCGGCGAGAGCGTCGGCGTTCGCTACGAGCTCGACGGAGCAGTCGCGATCCCGCTCCCGCATCCGTCGGGCGCATCGAGCTGGCTCAACGTGCCCGAGAACCGCGGGCGTGTCGCAGACGCGGTCCGCCTGATCCACGCAGAGCTGGCACGACGGTGACGCCCGGTACCCTCAACGGGTGACTCAAGCGCCTCGTTATCGCACGACATTCGTTCGGCTGCTCGGGTTTCTTCGTCCCTACAAATTGTCCACAGCTGTCTCGGTCGTGCTGGCGATCGGCTCGCAAGCCGCGGCTCTGATCGGCGTCTATCTCACGGGCTCGGTTGCGAATGCACTGACGAAGAACGAGCGGAACGAGGTTCCATGGCTCATCGCCGCCATCCTCGCGCTCGGCGTCGCCCGCGCGTTGATGATGGCCGGCCGCCGGCTGATCGCCGGGAGACAGGCGCTCGACGTCGAGTTGGACATGAGGACGTCGATCTACGCCAAGCTCGTTCGGCTCTCGTTCGGGTTCTACGACAGCCATCAGACCGGCCAGCTGATGAGCCGTGCGACGGTCGACCTGCAGGGCGTTCGGTTCTTTCTCGGCTACGGCCTGATCTTCTTCTTCCAGCACATCTTCACGATCATCGGCGTCGGCGTCGTCATCTTCCTGATCGACTGGAGGCTCGCCCTGATCTCGCTGACGATCGCCCCCTTCCTGATCGCGGTCGCGTACCGATACAGCCATGTGTCGCATCCGCTCCTGCGCGACGTTCAGCAGAAGATGGCGGACGTCGCAACCGTCGCAGAGGAGAACATCGTCGGCGTTCACGTCGTGAAGTCGTTCGCGCAGGAGGACGCCGAGCAGGCGAAGTTCGATCGTCGCTCGGAGGAAGTGTTCGTCCTCAGCGTCAAGGCGAATCGCCAGCGGGCGTTCTACGTCCCGATGCTCAGCTTCCTCCCACTCCTCTCACAGGCGGCGATCCTGCTCGTCGGTGGGCGCATGGTCGCCAACGGCTCGCTGTCGGTCGGCAGCTTCGTTCGCTTCAACCTCTACCTGGCGATGCTCGTGATGCCGTTGCGCGCACTCGGCATGTGGATCGGCCAGGCTCAGCGCGCGACGGCGTCCGGTGAGCGGATCTTCCAGGTGATCGACGAGCCGGAGGAGATCGGCGACGCACCCGGCGCAGCGGAGCTCGCGCCGGGCCCTGGGCGCGTGACCTTCGACTCCGTCACGTTCGGGTACGACCCGGAGCGGCCTGTGTTGCGCGCGATCGACCTGGAGCTCGAGGCAGGCAAGGTCGTCGCGCTGATCGGGCACACCGGCGCGGGCAAGACGACCCTCGCGTCACTCGTGCCCCGCTTCTACGACGTCCAGACAGGGTCGGTGTCGATCGACGGGATGGACGTGCGGCAGGTGACACTCGCATCGTTGCGCCGTGAGATCGGCGTGATCGCCCAGGACCCATTCCTCTTCTCCGCCACGGTTCGGGAGAACATCGCCTTCGGCCGCCCGGAGGCCACCGACGAGGACATCGAACGGGCGGCGCGCCTGGCGCAGGCACACGACTTCGTGGCGGCGCTCCCGGACGGATACGACACCGTGATCGGCGAGCGTGGAATCACACTGTCGGGGGGGCAGCGCCAGCGCGTGGCGATCGCGCGCGCGCTCGTCGTCGACCCTCGCATCCTGATCCTGGACGACGCGACCGCGTCCGTCGACGCCTCGACCGAGGCAAGGATCCGCGACGGCCTGCGCGAGGCGATGCGAGGCCGCACGACGATCATCATTGCCCATCGACTCTCGACGATTGCACTCGCCGACGAGGTGATCGTGCTCGAGAACGGACAGATCGCGGCGCGCGGCACGCACGACGACCTGGTCGCGACGAGCCCGGTCTACGGCGAGATCTACGAGCACGGACTGCTCGAGCGCGTCTTCACCGAGGAGGTCGCGTGATGTGGCGGCGTAGGCTCGACGGAGCCGCACAGTGAGGATCCATCAGCCCGGGAGCCACCTGACGCGCGGCGGGCGGGCGCAGGTCGAGGACTGGTCGTGGGGGCAGACGAAGCGGCGGCTGTCGGCGCTCTACCGGCTCGCCCGGCCTTACAAGGGTCGCACGGCGATTGCGATCGGCTCGCTGCTCGGCGCCACCGCGGTCTCGCTCCTGCCGCCCTATCTCATCGGGCGGACGATCGACGAGGTCGGTCACGGCAACACCGACACACTCGGCTGGCTCGTCGCGGCGTTCATCGCCGCCGGAGTGCTCGGCATCGCCTTCAGCTACGCGCAGACCTTCTACACCGGCTGGACGGGCGAGCGGATGCTCGCCGACCTGCGCGGCCAGCTCTTCGGGCATCTGCAGCGACTCTCGCTGGGGTTCTACGAGCGCAATCGCGCCGGGGTGATCATCAGCCGACTGACGAACGACATCGAGGCGCTCGACCAGCTCGTCACCGACGGTTTCACGACGCTCGTCCAGAACACGCTGCTGCTCGTGGGCACGGCCGTCGTTCTCTTCTTCCTCGACTGGCGGCTTGCGCTCGCCGCGCTGGTGATCATGCCCGTGATGGGGGCCGCAACCGCGTGGTTCCGAAAACGGTCCGGCCGTGCGTACCGCAGCGTCCGGGAGACACTCGGGGCAGTCACCGCGACCCTCGCCGAGGACATTGCCGGCATGCGCGTGCTCCAGTCGTTCACCCGCGAGCCCGCAGCCCGCGAGAACTTCCGTGTCGTCAGCGACCGCTACCGCGAATCGAACATGCAGACGGTCGTGCTGAGCGGCATCTACTTCCCGGTGGTCGACTTCATCTCGTCCGCGGCGACGGCGGTCGTCCTCGGCTACGGCAGCTATCTCGCGTTCAACCACGAGCTGACGATCGGAGTCCTGATCGCCTTCCTCGCCTACCTCACGAACTTCTTCGACCCGGTCCAGCAGCTCTCGCAGCTCTACAACACCTTTCTGTCGGCGGTCGCCGCGCTCGACAAGATCACCGACCTGATCGACGAGGAGCCGGAGGTGCGTGATGAGCCCGGTGCAGTCGAACTCGGTCGGATCGAAGGCCGCGTCACCTTCGACGACGTCCGCTTCGCCTACGGCCGCGGCCCGGAGGTCCTGCACGGGATCGACCTCGAGGTCCCGGCCGGCATGACGGTGGCGCTGGTCGGGCCACACCGGCGCCGGCAAATCGACGATCGCCAAGCTCCTCGCTCGGTTCTACGACCCGACCGAGGGCGGCATCCTGATCGACGACATCGATCTGCGCGAGGTCACCCAGGCTTCGCTGAGACGACAGCTCGGCATCGTGCCGCAGGAAGGGTTTCTCTTCGCAGGCAGCGTGTTGGAGAACATCGCCTTCGGGCGCCCCGAGGCCCAACGCGAGGAGATCGTCGCCGCAGCCCGCGCCGTCGGGGCCGATGAGTTCATCGAACAGCTCGAAGACGGCTTCGAGACGCAACTCGGCGAGCGCGGTTCGCGGCTGTCGCTCGGTCAGCGGCAGCTGGTTGCGTTCGCCCGCGCGCTCCTCGCCGACCCGCGCATCCTGATCCTCGACGAGGCCACGAGCTCGGTCGACATCGGCACAGAGCGCAAGATCGAGGGCGCGCTGCGGCGGCTCCTCCACGGCCGCACCGCTTTCATCATCGCGCACCGGCTGTCGACGATCCGCGACGCGGACCTGATCGTCGTCCTCGAGCACGGCAAGGTCGTCGAGCAGGGGTCGCACGACGAGCTGCTCGAACTGCGCGGCCTCTACACGTCGCTCTACGGCGACTGGGCTGCGGACGCCGCCTGAGAGCGAGGCGTATCGTGTCCCCCATGCCGGAGGACATGAACCAGCTCGATCCACAGACACGCGAACGCATCGCCGACCCCGTCTCCAAGGAGGCGGAGCTCGAGACACGCCTGACGCCCGCCGAAGCGGTCAAGCAGATGCGGATCCGCGTTCCCGTGCGCGCGAACAAGAAGCTGCGCACGGTGATCGACCGCGTCAACAAGGACGACCAGATCAAGGGCTGGTGGCACGTTGCGAACGTCAACGCCGTCGCCCGCATGGAGATCAACGACCACTCGTGGGTGCACATCCAGATCGTCACGAACATCGCGCTCAAGCTGCTGCGGCAGCTGACGAAGCACGGCATCGAGCCCGCGATGGTCAAGGACTACGGCATGACCCGCGACGACGCCGAGCTGGTCGTGGCGCTGACCGCGCTGACGCACTGCATCGGCATGTCGGTGCACAGGCACGGGCACGAGGACTTCAGCCTCTTCCTTGCGGAGCCGAAGCTGCGCGAACTGCTCGTCGGCCTCTTCGACGAGCCCGACCTCACCGTCGTCGTCTCCGAGGTGCTGCAGGGGATCATCAGCCACCGCTCCGATGGAGAGCCTCTGACGCTCGAGGCGGGCATCCTGCGCGTTGCAGACGCGCTCGACATGGAGCAGGGCCGCTCCCGGATCGCGTTCGAGCGTGGCCGCGTAGGGATCCATTCCCTCTCCGCCGCGGCGATCGAAGAGGTCGAGATCTCCGACGGCGAGGAAAAGCCGATCAGGATCTCGATCCGGATGAACAACTCGTCCGGCATCTATCAGGTCGACGGGCTGCTGAAAGCCAAGCTGCGTGGCTCGGGACTGGAGCCCTATGTGGAGGTGATCGCACACATCGACACGGAGGCGGAAAAGCGCCTCGTCCCGCTCTACCAACTCGATCTTTGAGCCCCGATGGCGGCTACAATCCGGACGCTTTGCGGGATCGTCTAATGGTAGGACGCCGGACTCTGAATCCGGTAGTCTAGGTTCGAGTCCTAGTCCCGCAGCCTCACGAAAGCCCTGCTCAGGCGGGGCTTTTGTCTACGGTGCAGGCTGGCGAGGTCCTTCGGATCGAGAGGTGTCGGGTGGGGTCATTGGGTCGGTCGATCGGGGGGCTCGCCGCAGTGCTCGTGTGCGTGGCGCTCGTGCCGGCGGCGGTCGACGCTGCCGCGTCCCCACGCCAATCGCTGGCTGCGATCCTCGCGGCCGGGCGTGCGCAGCGATCGGTCCATTACGTTGCGCTCGCGACCAACGGTGTCTCTCACACACGGCTCGTCTGCGACGTCGCCACCGCCTCAGGAATCCAGCGGATCACCTATTCCATCGGCGGGAGGACGGGAAAGGTGACGGTGCTCGTCAACGCAGGCACGGCCTATCTCCGCGGCGACAGCTTCGTGCTGAGCACCTACCTCGGGTTCAAGGCACCCGCGTCGGCGAAGTACGCGAACACGTGGATCCGCATTCCCCGGACCGATCGCGCCTACGCGCCGATCTCCGCAGCCGTCACCTTGCCCTCGACGATCGACGAGCTGCGACTTGCCGGCCCGTTGTCGTTCCTGCCCGAGAAGACCGTCGCGGGCCAGAAGGTGACCGGGATCAAGGGAACGATCGGCAAACCGGCCGCACAGGCCGCTCTCTACGCCCGCGCGCACGGAACGCCCCTCCCGGTCGGCGAGGTCGAAACGTTCGGCAAGGCGCTCGACGAGACGCTCTTCAGCCACTGGAACGAAGCGGTGCACGTTCAGGTGCCGGCCCGAACGGTGCCGATCGCCACGACCGGCCTGGAATGAGCGCTGAGGGAGCCTCGGTTCCCCGGAGACTTGGCTACGATCGTTTGCGAACGAGACGGTAGGACGCGGACGACCGAGTGGCTCGCAGGCCCGGTCGCGTTCGTTGGTGCTCCACGTCCCCGCCCCACACAGGCCCTGCCTGCAGAATCGATGGTGGACGATGGCGACGAGAAAGCAGAAGCTCAGAGCCGAGGCCTCAGGATCGCCGCTGGAGCAACCGGCGAAGACGGTCAAGAAGGCCAAGGTGAAGAAGACATCGCGCGGCAAGTAGGAACGAACGAGGCCCGTGAGGAGCACCGGCGCGATGCGCTCAGTGCTTACCTGGACGAGCGGGTCGCGGCCGGTTACCGGATCGAGACGCGCGGCGTCACGCAGGCGATCATCGCACCCACCGGGGTGCGGTCGGTGCTGGGCCGTTTCCGCCGCGCAAGCGCCCAGGGCCGCCAGGTCGTCTCGGTCGACGACCGGGGCGAGGTGACGGTCTCGCCCGCCGAGCCGCTGCGCTCGTGACCTCCGACGGCGCTACGCCGCCGCGACCGGGGACGCCGGAGAGAGCACAAGCGCCTGCTCGAGCGCACCTTCGAGGGTCGAGAGCGGGAACGGCTTGACCAGATAGGCGGCTGGGCTCAGCTCGAGCAGGTCGTCGCTCGGCGGATAGATGCTCGTGAAGATGACCGGCACACCTTGTGCCCGCAGCGCCCGGGCGAGCTGTAGCCCGTCGGCCTCGCCCGGCTCGATCACCGCGACGTCGACGCCGGCGTGCGCGAGGGCGGGACCACTGCCGGCGACGGGCTCGTGGCCGAGGCGCCGGACGACGAGCTCGAGGAGCGCCCTGATGTCGTCGTGGGGCTCGCAGATCAGGACGCGTGCCATTCCTCCCCAGGATCGATCGACGGCGCAGGGTTTCAGAGCGCGGATGGTATGAAGTGGGTATGAACGCCCCACTCCGGGTCCTGGTCGTCGACGACGACCCCGACATCCGCCTCCTCCTGAAGGAGCTCCTCGAGCGGGCCGGTTACGCCGTCGACGAGGCGGCGGACGGGAAAACGGGGCTCAGAAAGCTGTTCGCGAACACCCCGTCGCTCGTCATCCTCGACGTGACGATGCCCGAGCTCGACGGCTACCAGACTCTCGAGCGGATCCGCGATCTCTCGGATGTCCCGGTGCTGATGCTGACGGCACGCAGTCAGGAGCTGGAGAAGGTCCGAGGCCTCTCGGCCGGAGCCGACGACTACGTCGCCAAGCCGTTCGGCCGCCAGGAGCTGCTCGCGCGCGTCCAGGCACTGCTCCGCCGAACCGGCGGCAAGTCGGAGGTGATCGAGGCCTACAGCGACGACTTCACGCAGGTCGACTACGCGCAGCGGCAGGTCAAGGTGGACGGGCGAGATGTGCAACTGACGCCGCTCGAGTTCAAGCTCCTGTCGGCCTTCGTGCAGAACCCGAACCAGGTGCTTTCGCGCGACCAGCTGTTGGAGCTGGTCTGGGGCGATCCCTACGGGGTCTCGGGCGACCAGGTGAAGCTGTACGTCGGCTATCTCCGGCGCAAGCTCGTCCCTGAGGCGCCGCAGACTGCTCCGATCGAGACGGTGCGCGGGTTCGGCTACCGCTACCGGCGCCCGTAGCAGCGGCCTCGATCCTTCAGATTGGGCGTAGAGGTTGGCCGTTTGCCGCCGTCGTCTCTATGCTCCACCGCACATTCCCCTGACCCCCCAGACAGGAGGACGAGTGAAGAAGCGCATCTACGTGGGCGCGGGAGCGTCCGCGCTGATCGCAATCGTCGCCCTGGCGACGATGGTGAGCGGCGCAATCGCCAGGAGCGGTGCTAGTCCGCTGCCGGCGTCGTCGTGCTCGGCGATTCAGAATCCAAGCGGTCAGTACCTGATCGCGTCCGACCTGCCCCTCGAGGGCTCAGGCCGGACACAGACGACACAGATGGGCCGGGCAATCCAGTTCATTCTGAAGGCGCATGGCTACAAGGCGGGCAAGTACTCGCTCGCCTATCAGGCCTGTGACGACGCGACAGCCCAGGCCGGCAAGTGGGACTCGGGCAAGTGCTCGGCGAACGCGAACGCCTACGCGCAGAACTCCAGCGTGGTCGGCGTCATCGGGACGTTCAACTCGGGTTGCGCCGAGATCATCGTGCCGGTCCTCAACCGCGCGTCGAACGGCCCGATCGCAATGGTCAGCCCGGCGAACACGTATGTCGGCCTGACGCACCCGGGCCCGGGCACGGCAGCCGGCGAGCCGGGCAAGTACTACCCGACCGGGAAGCGGAACTACGTCCGCGTCGTGGCCGCGGACGACTACCAGGGCGCCGCTGACGCGCTCCTGGCCAAGTCGCTCGGCGTCAAGAAGGTGTTCATTCTGAACGACAAGGAGGCCTACGGCCTCGGCGTCGCGACGAACTTCAAGAACGCCGCAGTCAAGCTCGGCATCAAGGTCGCCGGGTTCACGGCGTGGGACGGCAAGGCAACCTCGTACGAGGCCCTTGCGGTCAAGATCAAGTCGTCTGGGGCACAGGGTGTGTTCCTCGGTGGACTGGTCTGCGAGAACGGTGGCAAGCTGATCAAGGACCTGCGGGCCGGTGCTCCGGCTGTGAAGATCATGGCTCCTGACGGCTTCACCCCGATCTCGGCCACCGTCCAGGGCGCAGGCACAGCGGCGGAGGGCATGACCGTCTCCGTTGCCGGCCTGCCGAACAACGCGCTCAGGGGCGCCGGTAAGGCGTTCGTCGTTGCGTTCACGAAGGCCGACCACCGGCCGCCGGACCCGTACTCGGTGTACGCGGCTCAGGCCGCCGAGGTGCTCGTCCAGGCGATCAAGCAGTCCAACGGCAGTCGCTCGGACGTGACCAAGCAGCTCTTCAAGGTCGCTCTGAAGGGCAGCATCCTCGGCAACGTGTCGTTCAACGCGAACGGCGACGTGACCTCGAACCCGGTCACGATCTACAAGGTCAAGGGGGGCAAGTACCCGCCCTTCAAGGTGATCGTGCCACCCAAGGCGCTAGTGAAGGCCGCATAGCCGGGACCCCACCAGCGGTTTGACCGAGGGGGAGAGCGCAAGCTCTCCCCCTCTTCTTATGCTTGAGGCATGTCACTCGCCGCGGTGCCCAATCTCGAGAACGAGCTCGACGGGCTCTACGCCCTGCCGCTGGAGCAGTTCACGAAGGCGCGGAACGATCTGGCCGCACGGCTGCGGAAAGCACATCAGGACGATGTCGCCGCGATGGTCCGGGCATTGAAGAAGCCGACCACGGTGGCGTGGGTCGCGAACCGGCTCGCGCGCGACCAGCCGACGCAGGTCGATGGCCTGTTGCAAGCGGCCGAACAGCTCCGCGACGCTCAGCAGCGCTCGCTCGGCGGCAAGGCGAGCGCCGACGAGGTCGACGAGGCCTCCGTCGCCGAGCGCGAAGCCCTGCGCTCGCTGCTCGCCTCTGCCCGGGCCGCGCTCGGAGCGCGCGCGACACCACCGTTGCTCGAGCGGCTCTCGCAGACGTTGCGTGCCGCCGCGATCGACGAGACTGCGCGCGGCGTGCTGAAGCGCGGACGCCTGACCGAGGAGCTGAAGGCGGCCGGCTTCGGCCCACTCGAAGCGGTCGCACCGCCGCGCCGCCGTGGCGACGAGGTGGCCCGGGCCGCCCGCGAACGCGTCACGGTTCTACGCGCGGAGGCACGACGGCTGAGCACGGAGGCACGCCAGGCCGACCAGGCTGCCGCCGAAGCGGCTCGCGCCGCAGAGATCCTGGCCGACGAGGCAGCCGAGAAACGGCATGAGGCAGAACGAGCAGCGGCGGAGCTCGCCGACGCCGAGGCCGACCTCGGCCAGCGGCGCTGAACGACCTCTGCGTCAGGCGGTGCCCGCCACGTCCTCGTCGAGCTCCCTCAACGCCTCGATCGCATCGTCGACGGACCAGCACACACGACCGACCTGCTCGATCGCCCCGATGACGAACAGGTTCATCCCGTCCCCGACCGCGTTCCCACGCCGGCGCTGCAGACGAAGATCGGTGACGATCCCCACGATCCCGCGGTAGCGCCGATCATCGCCGGCGACGAGCTCGGCGAACAGTCCGATCTCGCATGCGGTGCCGTCGTCGACAACCGGACCGTCCAGCCAGGCAACGACCGCGTTCGCGGAACGCAGTCCCTCCGAGTCGACGCGAAACACTTCGGCCGGCGTCAGCTCCTTGAGTGCTCCGAAGTGCTCGTGCGGCACGAAGCAGTCGAAGCCCTCGTTCCGCAGCCGCAGCGCGAGGCCGTCGAGCCATTCGCGCTCAGCCTCCGAGAACAGCGGCCCCGCCAAATAGATGCGCACGCCCGAACGCTACCGGGGCTCACCTGTCGGTCGGAGGCCTACAAGAAGAGGACGTAGTAGCTCGCGATGCAGATCGCCACCAGCCAGACGAGCTGGACGGCGGCGATCAGCGAGAGAACGCCGCGATCGTGCCACCGACCCCGGTCGGCTCGACCGCGTGACCCGCCGGCGAGTACCTCGTCGACGATTGCCGGTGCCGTCGCCATCGCGCGCCTCCCCCCGTCGCCGTGCACGAACCCTCGCGCACTAGACGAGCCGCCGCGGCGAAATCTTCCTTCCGAGGAACTGAGGGAGCCCCGGCTCGCGAGGGCGAGCCGGGCGCCGCCTCAGGAGAAGCCGGGCGTGAACTCCCGATGGTCGACCCACGACTCGAGGGTGTTGATTCCGGACGCCACTGCGGTTCTGGCGCTCGAGATCTCACGCTCTTGACGGCGGTTGACCGAGTTCGGGTAGCGCGCCACGTATTCGACCAGCAGCTCATGACGACGCTGCAGGTAGAGATCCCGATGGCGCAGGACGTCGAGTGCCATATGCACATCGTCCATGCCTTCGGGACTCCCCATCCCCGTCTCGCGACGTTCCATCGTTTCCCCCTCGTCGTCGATCGAAGAACTCAAATCGTCACACAGTCGGACGGACTTCACACTCCCCCAGTTGAGGGAATTCGCCGGCGGGCCGGATCGCCGACGGTTCGGCTCGACACGGGGTCGTGAGGCGCGATAGAACCTTCGCTGTGCTCGGCGATCCTGATTCCACGAGCCCCCCGGACGAACAGCGCCCGAGCGCGGCGGTGCCTCATGGCACGGTCACGTTCGTCTTCACCGACATCGAGGGCTCGACCGAGCTCCTGAAGCGGCTCGGCGACGAGTACGCCGAAGTGGTCGCCGAGCATCGCCGAATCCTCCGCCAGGAATTCAGCAACCGGAACGGCGTCGAGATGGACACACAAGGTGACGCGTTCTTCTTCTCGTTCGGGCGCGCCCGCGACGCGGTCGCGGCAGCCGTCGCGGCCCAGAGACAGCTCGCCTCGCACACCTGGCCGGACGGAGCGATGCTGCGTGTCCGCATGAGCCTGCACACGGGTGAGCCGGTGGTCGGCGAGGAGGGGTACGTCGGGATCGACGTCGTCCGCGCCGCCCGGATCTGCGCGGCGGGCCACGGCGGACAGGTGCTCCTGTCGTCCGCCACCGCGGCACTCGTCGGTACCACGCTGCCCGAAGGCGTTCGCGAACGCGACCTCGGTGCGCACCGGCTCAAGGACATCGATGAGCCCGAGCGCATCTATCAACTCGAGGTCGATGGGCTGCCATCGGCCTTTCCACCGTTGCGCACGCACGGCGAGGAACCGATCGACTTCGAACAACGGCTCGAGAACCGGATCAAGTCCTATGTCGAGAGCCGCGTGGAGCTGGCACTCGGCGGCCCGGACGGAATCTCCTCGAATCCCCCAGTCGGAATGACGAAGCTCGCTGCCGGCGGGCTCTTGATCGCGTTCCTCGGCGTGTTGCTGCTGGCCGCGATCGTGGTCGTGATCGTGTTGCTCGTGCGCTTCGCGTTCTGAGCCGGGCGAACCGAGCCGGTCTCAGCGAGCGCCGCCCTCGATGAGACGACTCGAGAGCTCCTGCTGCCAGTACACGATCGCGAGCCGGTTGGCCTCGAGCGCAGCCTGGTCGGTGCCGGCATGGCGAAGCGCCTGCCGCTCATGCACGAGGGCGTTCAGAATCGCCCGAATCCGGTCCAGCGTGTCGCCTCGGTCGGCGGAATCCGGCGCGGGGACGACTACGACCGCCACAGAACCGCCAGCGCGGCAGCCGCAAACGAGGTCGCAGAACCGAGGACAGCCGTCAGGGCCATGCGCAACGTCATCTCGTATTCAGCATTCGTCCGCTTGTCACATCTGTCACCTGGACGGAGGTCGGGGTTCGGGGCTAGGTTTCGATTTGATCGACCCGTGGCGGGTGTCAGAGAGTCACGCGTCACCACGGGCCGATCAAAAGCGTGAGTACCGCCGCAGGGGAACTCACGCTTGCCCAGTCATGGAACCACGGCTGCTGCAGAGCGCGTATGACACGAGTGGGTCGTTCTCGGTGGAGCCCGTCGGGTTCGCTGCTACCTTCGCTCGTGCCGCGCTTCTTTGATTCTCCTGCCGGGTGCGCGCCTCGCACGGTTCCACCGCCCCGGCGACGCGGAGCACGTGTCTCACCGGACCGCTGACTGCGTCGCGGCTCGGCCTCGAAGTTCGGAGGTACCTGATGAATGAATTTCGCGTCGTCGACGCCGCCGCCACCCCGAAACCGCGCAGCAAAGACGGAGGCCAGTTCGGGTCACGCCGTACGAGCGGACTGCGACCGCGCTCGAGCGCGGGCTACCGCTCGACACTGCCGGAGAAGTTGACCGGTCACAGGCCCACGCCGGCGGATGCGCACGGAGCGAGGTAAAGGCGAGGGCCGGGGACGGAGAGGGAGGGTCTCGGGACCCCATCCCCGGCCCGACGCCGACCACGCGCGACAACTTCCCCACCAGTCATTCACACGGGTCAACGTCAACGGTAGACAACGCGCGGGGGTCTGCGCAGAGGTCGGTCGTGGAACGCGTTGCGGTGGAATCGCGAGGCGCCGACCAACTTTCGATCGGCTCGGCCCGTCTGAATCGAACCCAATGCCCTTCACGTACACGCTCAGGACACCCGACCTCGACGACGTCGGTCGGATCGAACTCAACCAGCCCGCTACCACCGGAGAAGAAATCCAGGCCAGCGGGCAGCGCATGCTCATCCGGGCCGTCGTGCCTACGCCACCCCGCGAAGAGCTTCTCGGCAGCCCACCCGTCGGATACGTCGTCGTCGAACCGGTCGAATAGGCCAGCTTCGTGGACTACGTCATCATCCGCCGCTACAACGACGGCCGCGAAGACGAGCCCTGCGACTGGGACGGCGTCACCTGGCCGGCAGAGGGTGACCTGCTCACGTGGAGAGTCGCCAAAGTGATGGCCGGCGATGCCGACAGACCGGCAGCGATCGTCCTCGAGCCGATCGACGAGTAGCCTCGACCGGCTCGCTCGGGCAGGCGAGATCCGCTCCTCTCCCCTTCCAAAACTGAGCAGCGGATCGATCGCCGCAGCCGAGCAGGATCTCCCCCAAGACCCAACCGCTCGAGTGCCCCGCAATCACATCAGCGAGACGCCGATCCGGCATCCCTCTGAGGGGTGAACCACTCTTCTTTTCGGCCTCGAGGGCGTCGTGCCAAATAGAGGCGAACAACGGCGGCGGCCACGGGGAGTGGAGGGGTGACCGCCGCCGTTGTACCCGCCTCACGGCCGCGAGCCACTCACAGCGCACGCTGGGCGATGCAAAGAATCTCACCCGGCCGAACCGCCATTCCACCCGCCCAGGGTCGTTCCGGCATCCCTCGAAGGGGTGAACGTCAACGGAAGTCAACGCACTTTCCGTCTGATCGCCAGAGGCCCCTTAGCCGGGTAGGTCTTCCGGTCGCTTCGCAGCAAGTTCTCCGCGGAGCAATCCGGTGGACTGGCCGACTTCGATCAGGTAGCCGTCGGGGTCTCGCATGTAGCAGCGGATCTCAGCGTGGCGATCGATCGGCGGCGTGACGAACTCGGCCCCTTTCGCGCTCCACTGCTCATAACAGGCCTGGATGTCGGCGACTCGCAGGTTCAGGAAGCTCGAGACCGTGTTCCCGGGCTCGTAGTTGACGACCGAGATGTCGGGCTTGTCGGGGGTTGGGGGACCGCCGGGGTTCATCAGGATCCATGAATTGGCGAGCTTGACGATGCACGGGTTCTCCTCCAGGACCACCTGGCCACCGAGGACCTCGGAGTAGAACGCACGAGACCGAGCAACGCTGCGCACGGTGATGAACTGGGTGACGACAAAGCCCGTCGTTGGAGCGGGCAAGTTCTCGTTGTCGATGAATGGCCGATGCTCGTCTGCTTCGGCGGCGCTCATGGCTCCCTCCTGGTTGCGTTGGAGAAGACTCGACGGTCTTCGTATGGTGACGCAATGACGCGTGATCTCGGCGCGCCGGCCGGGTCGGTGTCAGCGCGAGGCGTTCGAAATCGCGGGGCCGGCCTCCGGATCAGAGGAGTACCCTCACTCTGACCATGCTTGAGCGGACGACCACCAAGAGCCTTCCGGTTCTCAACAAGGTGGTTGATTTCGCGCCGGCCGCGCAGGCGTGCTGTGGCGTTTGCCGCAACTGCATGAGCACCAACATCCTGTCGGTGCTCGCTACCGGAGTCGTGTTCGCATCCGCGCCTCTCGTCCGACTCGCTCGACGTCTTCGGCACGGCTGACCGCTCGCCGTCCTCGCGTCAGCGCTACCTGGAAGCGCGCGGACGATCGACGAGGCGATCCTCGTCGCGGCAGCGCTGCAGAAACTCGGCGCCCACTCGCACGAGGTCGCGCTGACGGCGCTTCGGGACATGGCCGACGCGGCGTCTAGGCGGCCTGTGGTCAGTTGAGACGGCGAGTCGCCATCCAGGTGACCCGCTCCGGGTCGTGGTGGTCGAAGAACAGCGTCTCGGCGCGATCCATCTCAGCGATGCGGGTCATCTCCTCGTCGGTCAGCTGAAAGTCGAACACGTCGAGGTTCTCGCGCATCCGCTCCGGGCGGACCGACTTTTGTACGACGACGACCTCGCGCTGGATCAGCCATCGCAGTACGACCTGGGCGACTGACTTGCCGTGTGCCTCGCCGATCTCCGACAACGTCGGATCGGAGAAGAGGTTGTTCCGGCCTTCCGCGAACGGGCCCCAGGACTCGATCTGTACTCCGCGTTCGCGCATCAGTTCCTGGTAGTCGGCGCGCTGGAAGAACGGGTGGCACTCGACCTGGTTGATGGCCGGCGTGACCTCGTTGTGCTCGATCAGATCGACGAGGCGGTCGGGGTAGAAGTTCGATACGCCGATCGCACGCGCGAGACCTTCGCTGTTGAGTTCCTCCATCGCACGCCAGGAGCCGTAGTAGTCACCGAACGGCTGGTGGATGAGGTACAGGTCGACGTAGTCAAGTCCGAGACGCTGGAGTGACGCCTCGAAGGCGCGCCTGGCCTTGTCTTCGCCCTGATCCTCAACCCACAACTTGGTTGTGATGAACAGCTCGTCGCGGGAAACGCCGCTCGCCTTGATCCCTTGCCCGAAGGCCTCTTCGTTCATGTAGGAGCGGGCGGTGTCGAGTGAACGGAATCCAGTGGCGATCGCCTCGAGGACCGCCTGCTCCGTTTGATCGGCGGGGATCTGGAAGACGCCGAAGCCGAGGATCGGCATCTCGACACCGTTGTTCAACGTCACGGTTGGGACGGTTGCGGTGGCCATGAACTCTCCTTATTGACCGTCAGGCGAGGAACGTTGCGAAATGGGCGTAATTCTGCTCGGTCCACCGAAGGTTCGCCTCGATCACCTCGATCGGCGTCGTGCCACGGATCTTGCCCGACGCAATGCGTTGACGCCGATACGCGATCAACTCGTCGAGCAAGGATGCGCGGGCCGCGCGAGCCAACCCGTAGGCATCACAGAGCAGTCGCAGCCGCTCACCTCGCCGGTCCAGCAGGATGCCCCACTCAACCAGCTGTTCGTCGATTCGGAGGCCGGCCCAATAAGTCGCTGCAAGTGCCACTTCGATTGTCCGTGTCGCGGGTCGCGCCAGTTCCCAGTCGATCAGCGCAAACGGCCTGCCGTCGCGGAAGACGACGTTCGTCCAAAACAGATCCATATGTGCCACCACTTGGCCGGGAGGCGCGAATCCCTCTTGGGCGTCGTGCGCCCGTCGTAATAGCTCACCGATGCCGATGATCACCTCGTCGGAGGACGGCACGGGCGCGAATCCCGGCTCACCCTCGACGAACGAGAGGATCTCACGACCTTGCTCATCGTCGCCGAGAAAACGAGGTGCACCCTCGAACCCCACTTGCTCAAACCAAAGCAGCAACTGCCGCACATGGTCAGGCTCTCGGGGCCGCCTGATGGTATTGCCGATTCGGACCACGGGGTTGATGTCCCCGCCATGCAGAGGGACCTCCGCCCCCTGGTCTGCGAACTCGGCCACACACAGATGCTCGCAGAGCGGACATACCTTCAGCGCGACGGGCATGTGCGGGTTCGGCCGGCGGCCTCCACATTGGGGAGTCGGCCAGTCGGCCAAACGCGCCATTCCGATCCGTGAACTCCCGGATGCGTTCGCGACACCAATGTTCCAGTCTGTGGCCAACGGAGGAGTTGTCTCATGGCGGCCAGTCCTCCAGGCCTCTGAGGGCATCGCGCTTTACTAAATGAAGTAAGGTCGGTTCCCTCGACTCTGACCGTGTCTGGGAACGCATCGGTCAACAACGTGGTCGGATTGCCGGGCCGGGGATGCGAACCTCAGGCGCACTCCTGGCCCGGCACGTAATCCCGTCACAAAGGGGTCTCCCACTTCAACCGGCATCGGCGGGACTGATAGGCGTGCAATCCGGATCAACGTAGCCCGCCATTTTCCGCCGCAGGTGATCCCAACCGCCGCCCGATCGAGGACAGCACCGGGGCCAGCACCGCACGCGCTTTCGCGACAATTGCGGCACACCCGACCCGCATAGCTAAGCCAAGGTCGCCTAGCCATGCGGGTCTTGAAGGCCCATACGGGATTCGAACCCGTGCCGCCGCCGTGAGAGGGCGGTGTCCTAGGCCACTAGACGAATGGGCCACGTAGAACGCGGGGAGTGTAGCGAAAGGGCTTTGCGCGAACCCGGGCTAGACGCCGATCTCGTGCAGCAGCGGCTTCGTGTCGAGCGGGTCGAAGCCGAGGCGGCCGGCAATCTCTTCGCTGGTCGGCTTCGTGCCCTCGCGGAAGAGCTCGCGCAGCAGTTCGCCGGTGCGCGGGTTGCGCCACCAGTCCGGGCCGACCTGGTCGACGAGATGGTGTCGAAGCTGCGCGGAGCGGATCCAGGCGCGCAGGTAGTCGGCCGAGTAGAACCCGGCGTCCATGTCGGAGAGATAGTTGTCGCGGCGGTAGCGCACGCCGGTCGCTTCCGTCAGCAGCCGCTCGTAGACGTCGGGGTCGCCCCCGTCGCCGCTGAAGCGCGACCAGAAGTCGAGCTCGAACCGCAGTTTCGCTTCGTAGCGCCGGTAGAGCAGCGCCTCGAGGAACGTCGTCGCCTCGGCGTTCTCGCGCGCCTGCTCGGGTGACAGGCCGAAGTAGAGCTCATGCCATTCGGGCTCGCGCGAGATCGCCTCGACGATGTACGAGTAGATCTCGGTCAGCGCGTGGTCGCGTGAGATGCGGCGGAAGATGTACGGCAGCTCGGGGTCGCAGCCGCCGTAGTGCAGCGCATGCCCCGCCTCGTGCAGGAACGCCTGATAGTCGTGCAGACCGCCCTGGGCGCGCGTGATCAGATGCACGACCTTCGGCGGATCGCTGGCGATCACACACGCGCGAGGTGATTTCTGCGGCCGGTCGTCGAGATCGAGCTTGATGTTCGGTTGCGCGTTGAGATCGAAGCCGAGTGCCTCCAGGGTCTGCAGGCAGATCTCGGTCGCGCGGTCCTTCGTGTACGTCGACTCGAGCGGCGAGAGCCGGCGCATCCAGGCGGTGTGATAGCTCGAGGGGATCGGTTCGCGCTCGTCGCCGAGGAGCTTCGCGAACCAACGCTCCTGCAGCTGGTGGTAGGCCGCAGTCGAGTCGTCACTCGCCTGCTTGAGCGCGCGGGAGAGCTCGTGCAACGAGATGTCCTTCTCCTCCTCGTTGCGCTCGATCGCGTCGGCGATGCCGGAGTACTCGGCTGCGAGCTCCTCGCTGGATCGGAGCAACTCGAGGCGGTCGTCGTTGAACTTCGCGCTTGCGGCGGCCTGGATCTCGCCGAGCTGCTCGCGATCCGAGTACGACGGGAGCACGGCGAGCTGCGCCTGCGCGTTCCGCAGCGGCATTTCTTCACCCTTGAAGGTGACACGGGCGGCGAGCACCTGGTTCTCGAGCTCGTCCTCTCGCTCCGCGAGCTGCGCGGAGATCAGTCCCGACTCGCAGGTCTTGCGCAAGCGATAGAGCAGCTCTCGCTCATCGCCGTCGGTGCGCTCCTCGGCTTCGCCCAGCGCGTCGAGCTGTTCCCGGCTGAAGAGGTCGGCGAAGCGGCGGACGATCTCGGCCTGCTCGGAGACCTCCTTCTCGCCGACCCGCACCGCACGCCATTCCTCGGAGCGCTCGAACAGGTAGCGCTCGAGTCGCGCCTGGAACTCGGTCGGGCTGAGGACAGAGGTCGAGCTCACGAGGCAACCCTAGCGAGGCGGCGAGCCGTCTCGACGAGGATGCGCGGCTCGAACGGCTTGCCGAGCACTGCGTCCGCCGCGCCCCGATAGTCGTTGAGATCGGCGGAGCCGGTCACCAACGCGACCGGGATTCCGGCTGCCCGCAGGCGCGCCAGCAGCTCACGCGTGTCGTCGTGCTGCAGGTGCACGTCGAGGAGCACGACGTCGGGGCGCTCGTCGGCCACGGCGCGGTCTGCCTCTGCGACCGTTGCTGCCTCACGCACCGCGAACCCGTCGAGCTCGAGATTCACCCGGCAGAGCAAGCGAAGTGACGCATCGTCGTCGACGATGAGCACCCTGGCCGCAGGTCGATCCATCGGCGCAGGATGGTAACGGTAGGATCGGCGTGTGGGGCCGAGGACCGGCACCGATGAACGCTACTCGGTCGCCTTGGGCGATCTGTGGTCGGGGCTTGCCCGGACACTGACGCGGCTCGACGTCGCCGCCGCAGAGCCCGAGCGGCTCGACGAGGCCGGCGCGGGAATTTCCCTCCGCCGCCTCCAGTACGCGCTGCACCTCGCCTCCGAGCACGTCTACGGGCTCGAACCTCCACCCTCCTCTGCAAGCGCTCACGCGGAGCTCGCCGATGCGCTCACCTGCGCACGCGATGCGACCGCCGACGTCGCCGAGGCCGTCTCGATCTGGGGCGCCGACGGCGTCGACACCATCCTCCACGAGTGGCGCGGCGCGCTGTTCCGCGTGCGGCTCGCCCGCATGCGGCTCGCAACGCCTGCGCCACGTGCCGTCGTCGTGGAGGACTCTTTCGAGCGTGATCTCGGTCGGCCGCTGGTCGCGATCACCCTGGCGCTCGCCGGGGCGCTCGCGTTCGTCGCGGGAGCGACGCTGCAGCTTTGGCCGCTCTGGGTGGCCGGGCTCGTGGCCGTGTGCGGCTCGGTGGTTGCGTACCGGCCCTCCTAGGAGGGAGCCGGCGCCGCGGCCGTACCCACACGGCCGCCTGCGACGTTCATTTCAAAGGAATGATGAACCGCCCTCACGTGCAGGGCGCCCGAAGTGCCTCCATTGACGACCCCCGGCTTCCGCGTCCGACCCTCCAGTTCCGCCTGAAGGCGTGGCGCGCTTTCGAGCGCGCACTCGACCCGCTCGCGCCGCCGCGCCCGCTCAGGCGACAACGGCCGCGCTGAGCCGGGCGATGCTCTCCTCGCGGCCGAGCAGCTCGATGCTCTCGAAGAGCCCCGGGGAGACCTTCGAGCCGGTGACCGCGAGCCGGATCGGCGCGAACGCTTCGCGCGGCTTCAACTCGCGCTCGTCCGCCAGCGCGCGCAGCGCTTCCTCGATCGCGGTCGCCTCCCACGGCTCGACCGCCGCGAGCCGCTCGGCCGCCGCGCGGCAAAGCTCGGGATCGAGGCCGTCTGGTGGGTCGACCGGCTCGAAGAGGAAGCGGACGAAGTCCGGGTACTGCGAGAACTTCTCGATCTTCTCCTGCACGAGCGGCACCGTCGCGCGCACGCGTTCGACCGGCCACGCGATGCCCTGCTCGGTCAGCCACTTGCAGAGATCGTGTGCGTACTCGTCCGGCTGGAGGTTGCGCAGGTAGACGCCGTTCATCCAGTCCAGCTTCTTGTAGTCGAATGTTGCCGGGCTCGGGACGACGCGATCGAGCGAAAAGCGGTCGATCAACTCTCGATGAGACATGATCGTGGTCTTGTCGTCGTAGCTCCAGCCGAGCAGCGCGAGGAAGTTCATCAGCGCCTGCGGCAGGTAACCGTCGTTGCGGAAGTGGTCGATCGAGACGGCACCGTGCCGCTTCGACAGCTTTCGCCCATCGTCGCCGTTGATGTCGGGGACGTGTGCGTACACCGGGAGGTCCGCTCCGAGCGCGCGCAGGATGTTGATCTGCGTCGGTGTGTTCGATACGTGATCCTGGCCTCTGATCACATGGGTGATCTCGTCGAAGACGTCGTCGACCGGACTGACGAAGTTGTACGTAGGGCGCCCATCCGAGCGGATGATCACGAGATCGTTCAACAGCTCGTTCCGGAACTCGATGTGGCCGCGCACCGCGTCGTCCCAGGCGACGACGCCCTCCTTGGGCTGACGGAAGCGAATCGCGCCTTCGTCCTCATACGCCTTTCCCTCTGAGAGCAGCCGAGCCGCGAGCTCTCGCGCCTTGTCGGCCGTGTCGAGCTGGAACGTCACATCGCCGTCCCAGTCGATCCCGATCCAGCGCAACGAGGCCTGGATCTGCTCGACCGCCTCGGCGACCTCACGGCTCGTGTCCGTGTTTTCGATGCGCAGCAGGCACTCCCCGCCCTGCTGGCGCGCGAACAGCCAGTTGAACAGGAAGGTGCGGACGCCGCCGATGTGGAGGAAGCCGGTCGGGCTCGGGGCCATGCGGACGCGGACGTTTGCCATCTCTCTATCGTAGGGCGACTGTGGAATTCGGGGCGCACATGTCGGCCGCCGGGGGCATCGACAAGGCGATCGATCGCATCGAGGCGATCGGCGGCGACTGTGTGCAGGTATTCACGCAGAGCCCGCGCATGTGGCGGCCGACGAACCACAAGCCCGAGGCGATCGAGCGCTTCCATGCACGCCGGGCCGAAGCGGGCATCGGCGGCGTCGTCTGTCACGCGCTCTACCTGGTGAACGTCGCGGCACCGGACGACGCGATCTACACGAAGTCAGTCGAGACGCTGAAGGCGACGATGGCCGCCGCACAGTCAATCGGCGCGGAGGCAGTGATCTTCCACGTCGGCTCGCACCTGGGCTCGGGGTTCGAGGCGGTCGTCGACCGGATCTCCGACGGCCTGGCACAGGTTCTCGAAGCGTGCGAGGGCGACACGTGGTTGTGCATGGAGAACTCCGCCGGGCCGGGTGCGACGGTCGGGCGGTCGCTGGAGGAGCTCGAGACACTGATGGACCGGCTCGACAAGCATCCGCGGCTCGGCATCTGTCTCGATTCGTGCCACCTGTACGCCTCCGGCTACGACGTAACCGATCCGGAGCAGGTCGACGCCGTCATCACGCAGATCGACAACGCGATGGGCATTGACCGCGTGCGAGCGCTCCACGTCAACGACAGCGCGATGCCGCTCGGCTCGAACCGCGACCGGCACGCCAACATCGGCGAGGGGCTGATGGGCGAGGGCCTCGGCGCGTTCATCGCGCATCCCGCCCTCCAGCACCTGAGCGCCTACCTCGAAGTACCGGGCGTGAACAAAGAGGGCCCGAACGCGGACGAGATCCAGAAGCTCCGCGATCTGCACGCGCGCTGGACGAACAGCGTCTGAGCCTTCTCAGACGCAGCTCAGAGCCGGCTCAGACGCAGCTCAGAGCCGGCTCAGACGCGGCTCAGAGGAAACGTGGCAAGAGTCGCGGCGAAGAGGGCGAAGTGTGTGACGGTTTGTGCACAGGCGGCGTAGGAACCATGAGATGACTTTCGCCCAGGCTGCTGAAGCGCACCTCGACGACGTCTACGGCTACCTCGCCTGGTTCACGGGCGACCGGGCTGCCGCCGACGACCTCGCCGGCGAGACGTTCGAGCGGGCGCTGCGCCTCTGGCATCGCTTCGACCCCGATCGCGGCTCGGCCCGAACCTGGCTCTGCCAGGTCGCGCGGACGACGGCGCTCGACCACTTCCGCTCCGAGCGCAGGCGCACCCGGCGCGAGCAGCTCGCTGCCCAGCACGAGCGGATCGACGAGCGGTTCGTCGAGGGGCTCTCACCCGACCTCGAGACCGCCCTGCGCGCACTCACCGCCGGCGAGCGCGAGGTGGTCGCGCTCCGCATCCTGCTCGAGCTCGAGGCGGGGGCCGCGGCAAGCGTGCTCGGCATCTCGGCCACCAACTGCACAACTCGCCTGAACCGGGCGCTCAAGAAACTCGAGGAGGCACTCCATGTCGCAGCGTGATCTCGTCGCGGAACTGCGCGCCGCGCGCATCGAGGCACCGTCCGAGGTCCGTGCCCGTGTGCGGCTGATCGCCGCGGCCGACACGACGCCCGTGCAGCGCCGCACATTCACCTGGCGCCGCGCGCTCGTCGTCGCGCTGCCGGTCGCGGCGGCGGTCGCAGCTGCGATCGTCGTCACGCGGCCCTCCCATGGCCCACCGACAGCGGTGCCCGTCGAGCGCGCCGGCGTCGCGAGCAGCTCGGCGCCTTCGGCCGCTCAGCAGAAGTCGTTCTCGACTCCGGTCACCCCAGCGCCGTCGGTGACGCGCGTGCAACGGTACGGCGCGTTCCTCGCCCTGCGCGTCCCCACGCCGGGCGGTATCTCGACCGGGGTCAAGCGCGCGCTCCAGATCACCAAGTCGCTCGGCGGCTATGCCGGCTCGGTCCACGCGACCACCACCGGCCAGGCGGGCAGCGCCGACCTGACGCTGAAGATCCCGCGCACGCACATCCAGGAGGCGATCCCCCGCCTCTCGGCGATCGGGACGATCACCGCCGAGCAGGTCGACGTCCAGGATCTGCAGAGCGGCCTGAACGCGACCGACCGGACGATCGCCCGGCTGCAGGGTCAACTCGCAGGCTTGCGCGCCGGGCCTCCGTCCACGCTCACGAGCCAGCGCATCGCCGCTCTCGTGCTGAAGATCCAGGGCCTCCAGCGTGCCCAGGCCGCAACGGTTCGGTCGGCCCGCTACGCCACGGTCCGGCTGCATCTCGGCACCGCCGCCGCGAAGGCGGCCAGGGCCCACCACGGCCCGCTGCACGGTCTCGGCGTCGCGTTCCGCTGGCTCGGGATCGGCGCGGTCTACACGCTCGCGCTCGGCGCCCCGCTCCTGCTCGTCGGGTGGCTCGCGTGGATCGCGACGCGGACGATCCGCAGGCGCCGCGACGACGCTCTGCTCAGCCGTTCTTGATCTGGGCGAAGATGCGGAACGTCGGCTCGCCGACCGGCAGCTCGTCGAACTCCGGGTTGATGCAGCCCAGCTCCTCGTCGAGCCGCGACTCGTAGGTCCGCTCGATCTCGGCCTTGCACATCGGGAGCGGCCGGCGCCGGGCGAGGATCGCGCCGAACCCCGGCTTCCGCGCCTCTGCGGCCCGCAGCATGTCCATGTCGATCTCGACGTCGTACACCTTCTGCATGCAGCCGACGTACGTATGCCCCCAGGCCTCGTAGGAGTAGACGAAGGGGCAGCCGCGCGAGAGACAGGCCCCCGGATAGACGACCTTGTCGCAGTGGACGCCACAACGGCGGCACTCCAGCTCATCCTGAGGATGGAGCGGCAGGGCCGGCGCGGCGGCGGTCTGCTCGGGCGTCATGGCTGCATTGTCCGAGCGTTTGCGGACGGCCGCAAGACTTGACTTTTCAGCCCGACAGCGCTACGCGGCGGACGGCGTTCAACACGTCCATGGGCGTGAACGCCAGGAAATCCGGCTCGATCGGAGCGGTGCTGTCGTCTGCTGAGAACCACAGGGCCTGGACGGTGGTCATGCCCAGGTTCGCCGCTCCTTGCACATCCGTCTCCAGGCGGTCACCGACGAACATGGCAGCCTGCGGTTCGACGCCCAGCTCGTCCAGCGCGCGCAGGAAGATCTCCGGCTCCGGCTTGGCCGTCCCCACCTCCTCTGAGAACACCAGCACGTCGAGGAGCGGCGCGAGCCCGAAGGCCTCCGCGTCCGCGCGGAGCAGCCGCGCGGGCTCCGGCCAGGAGTTTGCGACCAGGCCCGTCTTGATCCCGCTCCCCCGCAGCGACTCGAGCAGCGCCTGAGCCGAGCCGAGGACGGCATGCGCCGGGCGCCAGACCTCATGCTCCGCGTCGATGAACGCATCCGGGTCGGCGACGCCCAGCTCGCGGAGCACCTCGGCATAGGGGCGGTGCGGCACGGCACCGAGCATCAACTCGCGGTAGCGCTGGGTGAAATCTGGATCGTCCCGGCCGAGACCCGCGCGATGCCCTGCGACCAGCAGCTCGTCGTCCCACGTGAATTGGACGAGCGTGTTCGTCCAGTCGAAGAGCACGGCCTCGATCACAGCCCGGCTAGGGTAACGACGTGGCGCGGAGGATCCTCTGGGCATCGCTTGCCCTGGCCCCGATCGCCTTCATCGCCCACTACGGCTTCCATGTGGGCGCAACGGCGTCGTTCCTGCTGTCCGCAGCCGCGCTCATCCCACTCGCCTGGTTGATCGGAGAAGCGACGGACAACGCCGCGCAGCACACCGGGCCCGGGATCGGCGGGTTCTTGAACGCGAGCTTCGGCAACGCCCCGGAGCTGATCATCGTGCTCCTGGCGATCGCGGACGGCCTGCCGGGCGTCGTTCGCGGGACGATCACCGGTTCGGTCGTCTCGAACATCCTGCTCGTGCTCGGGATCGCGATGATCGCGGGCGGCGAAGGCAAGGTGAACGCACGGTCGTTGCGCTTGCAGCTCTCCGGCGTCGCGATCGCCGTCGTGCTGCTGCTGATCTCGTCCATTCCCGGCTGGCACGGCTCGCCGGACCGGTCGTCGCTCTTCATTGCCGGCATCCCGGTCGCGGTCGTATTGCTCGCCGTCTATCTGTGGATCACGGTGAAGAACCTGCGCATCCACCACGAGGCCGCCCGCGCCGCACCCGATGCTCACGCGTGGTCCCTACGTGCGTCGCTCGCGACGCTCGCCGTGGCGACGCTCGTGACGGCGTTCGTCTCGGAGATCCTCGTCCATTCGCTGCAGGCGTTCGGCAAGGCGGTCGGCCTGCACGAGTTCTTCATCGCGGTCGTGATCGTCGCGATCGTCGGCAACGCGGCGGAGCATGGCGGAGCGATCGTGATCGCGAAGCGTGGCAACACCGACCTCGCGACCGAGATCGCGATCACGTCCTCGATGCAGGTGGCGCTGTTTGTCGCGCCGGTGGCCGCGATCGTCTCGCTCTTGCTGCCCCACCACCTGTCGCTCTCCTTCCGCCCGGTCGAGATCGCGACGATGGCACTCGCGTCCGCCCTGGCGTTCCTGGTCACGAAGGACGGCACGTCGAAGCGCTGGGAGGGGTACTTGCTCGTCGGCGCCTACGTGGGCGTCGTGGGCGCGTATGCCCTCTCCTAGACCTTGAAGGGCTGCTGTGCCCGGGTGAACGGGTAACCCGCCCAGACGAGCTGCCCGTCCTCGACCCGCAGGCGCTCGCCACGCTCCCGGCCGACGGCGGCGCGCCACCCGTCGCCGTCGCGCTCGAACGTCGTCTCGGCACGCCCGGGCGGCGTGCCCACGACCTTTGCCTGGAGCGCGCCGGCCTCCCACCAGAAGACGAACTCGTTCCCCTCCGACCACCACCGGCCGAGCAGCGAGCGCACATCGTCGGGGGGATCGGCTTCGGGGCGCCACGGCTCGATCGGCTCCGGCCAGAGCTCCATCGCCTTCTCGACGAGCGAGATGGCGAACAGCTCCATGTTCGCGCGAGTGCCCGAGTTGGTGAGAGCTGCGGCGCCGATCTGCGTCTTGCGATGCACGAAGACGCCGGCGAGATGGCCGGCCATCGCGCCGCCGTGGCCGCCGAAGATCTTGCCGTTCTGGTTGTAGAGCATCAGGCCCAGGCCCCAGCCGAGGCCCCAGCTATCGGGCAGGTACATGACCTGCGGGAACCACATCTCCTCGATCGTCTTGGCGTCGAGCACCCCGTCGGCTCCCCGCGCGAGGAACGTCGCCCAGGTCGCGAGATCCTCGACGGTCGACCACAGCTGCCCCATTGCCGCCACTCCGCCGAGGTCGGTCTCCGGCTCGATCCAGACGGTGCGGGCGTATTCGTCGACGAGGTAGCCCTGCGCCTTCGGCTCCTGCGAGCGCCACGTCGTGCGAGAAAGCCCCAACGGCCCGATGATCCGTTCGTCGACGTAGTCCGTGTACGCCAGTTCCCGACTTCTCCGCGATCACTCGGCCGAGCAGCCCGAAGGCGAGATTGGAGTAGTGGTGCGCCTGAGCAGGGCCGAGCGCGAAGGCGACCTCGAGATCGTCCTCGGCCGGTGTGGTTCCTTCGACGAACATCTCCCCCACCTCGCGCTGCATGCCTGAGATGTGAGCGAGCATGCGCCTGATCGTCGGTGAGCCGTCGGCAAGCCCTGCGACGTGCTGCCCCAGTCTGTCGTCGAGGTCGAGCGCGCCGAGGTCGCGCAGCTGCATGATCGCCGTGGCGGTGAACGTCTTCGTGATCGAGCCGATGCGGTACTGGGTGCCCGGCGTCGCCTCTCGTTCCTCGTCGTAGTTCGCGCTGCCGACGGCGTTCGACCACGCGAGCTCACCTTTCCGTGCGACGGCGGCCGCGACCGACGGCAGCCGGTCGGCCTGCCGCTCCTGCAGGAGCCGGTCGAGGGCCTCAGACGCGGACATGTGCTCCGAGCGCCCGCGGGACGAGCTCGAGCGCACGCTCGACATCGTCGTCCGAGAGATCGAGGTGCGTCACGGCGCGCAGTGTGCCCGGCTTCGTCGCAGAGAGCAGCACACCTTGCGCGCGAATGCGCTCGAGCGCGTCTTCTTCCTCCAGTCCCAGCGCCGCAACGTTCAGCTGCACGAAGTTCGTCTCGACGAGCTCGAGGTCGATGGGCAGACCGGCTGCGGCCCACCCTTCGGCAAGCTCGCGCGCCCGCGCGTGATCCTCGGCGAGACGCTCGATGTTGTGGTCGAGCGCATAGAGCCCCGCGGCAGCGACGATGCCGGCCTGCCGCATCGCCCCGCCGAAGCGGTGCTTCTCCATGCGAGCTCGATACATCAGGTCGTGCGAGCCGGCGATCAGCGCACCGAGCGGACAGCCGAGGCCTTTCGAGAGGCAGAGCGTCACCGTGTCGAAGCTGCCGGCGATCTCCGACGGGTGGACGCCGGACGCCACGGCTGCGTTCACGAGGCGCGCGCCGTCGAGATGCACCCGCAGGCCGAGCTCACGGCCCGTCGCGACCACCGCTCGGAGCTGCTCGAGCGGCCAGACCGTGCCGCCGGCGGTGTTGTGCGTGTTCTCGAGCGCCAGCACCGACGCCCGCGGTCCCCAGAAGCCGCCTTCGGTCCAGCTCGCCTCTCGCAGCTGATCCGGCGTCAGGCGCCCTCGATGCCCTGGCAGACCGCGCGTCTGCAAGCCCGAGTGGAAGGCGGCGCCCGCGAGCTCGGCGACCATGATGTGGGCTCGCTGCTCGACGAAGAGCTCGCTGCCGCGCTCGCCGAGGATCGCGAGCGCGATCTGGTTGCCCATCGTCGCGGTCGGGAGGTAGACGGACTCCTCCTGGCCGAGCAGCTCCGCGCCGCGACGCTCGAGCTCCAGGACCGTCGGGTCCTCGCGCTCCTGCTCGTCGCCGACCTCGGCGTTCGCCATCGCCTGCCGCATCCCCGGTGACGGCTTCGTCTGCGTGTCGGACCGAAGATCGATCATCGTGCGATCCTACGCGGAGCGCCCGGAGCTGAGTCCGCGAAGCGGGAGCTACCGTGTCGGCATGGATCTCGAGCTCGTCACGGAGGCGCTCGCGCCCGAACCGGCCTTCCGGACCCGCCAGGTGTGGGAATGGGCGGCGCGCGGGAGCGGGTCGTACGCCGAGATGACGAACCTGTCGGTCGCTCTGCGCGAACGGCTCGAGGAAACCGTGCCGTTTTCGACGCTCGAGCTCGTGCACGAGGCAAAGTCCGTCGACGGTACGGTGAAAGCGCTCTTCCATACGGCCGACGGGCATCCGGTCGAGGCCGTGCTGATGCGCTTCCGCGACGGTCGCCAGTCGGTGTGCCTCTCGTCGCAGTCCGGCTGCCCGCTGACCTGCACCTTCTGCGCGACCGGCCAGATGCAGTTCCGCCGCAACCTGACCGCGTGGGAGATCCTCGACCAGGCGCTGCACTTCCGGCGCCATACACCGATCTCGCACGTCGTCTTCATGGGCATGGGCGAGCCGATGCTCAACTTCGACGCCGTCGCGGCCGCCGCCCGCCGCCTTCCCGACCTCGGGGTGACCCACCGCCGGACGACGATCTCCACCGTCGGCTGGCTGCCGGGGCTGCGCAGGTTCGTCGACGAGGTCGAAGAGCCGATTCGCCTCGCGCTCTCCCTGCATGCGCCGACCGATGCCCTGCGCAGCGAGATCATGCCCGTGAACGATCGCTATCCCCTGGAGGAGGTGATCGGCGAATGCCTGCGTTACTACGAGCTGCGCAGGCGCAAGGTCTTCGTCGAGTACGTGATGCTCGCGGGCGTCAACGACTCGCTCGACCACGCACGGGGCCTGGCGGACCTCCTCGACCCGAAGATCTTCAAGGTGAACATGATCCCCTACAACCCGACCGGCATGTTCGACGGCTCCTCCCGGCAGACGATGGCCGCGTTCAAGGATGCATTGCACAGGTCGGGCTTCTCACCGACCCTTCGACTCACCCGCGGGCGTGACATCGCGGCTGCGTGCGGGCAGCTCGCGGCCACCGAAGCTGCCTAGCTGGTCGCCGACCGGCCTAGAGAGCCGGGTTGACGAAATCCGCGTGCGAGAGAGCGATGAGCAGGATCGCAAACGCGAGCGCGAACGTGACCATGACAGCCCCGATCGACGCAGTCACGATCCGGGGTCGCGGCATCCCCGCGTGGCGGCCGACGAGAACAACGAGAGCGACCGGAACGCCGAACAGGGCGGCCAGATCCAGGAGCACGATGAAGTTGTCGACGAAGCGGATGGTGGTGACGCTGAGACACACCACGGCCGCCACACCACCCAGCGGAGAGGCGCCGAAAGCAAACAGGTAGTACGCAGGGATCTTCATGGGGACGCTGGACGCCTCCGTTCGGCCCGCGGCGGCGAACCGCTACGAAACGGCGACGACGACCGGCTGCCGAACGGCGGGCGCCGGGACCTCTGCAGTCGGCTGCTCCCCGGCGACGACCTGCTCGAGCGCAGCGACGCAGCGGGCGTCGAACGCCGTGCCGGTCTCGCGGTGCAGCAGCGCCATCGCGTCTTCGTGCGACCACGCTGCCCGGTAGACGCGCTTCGAGATCAGCGCGTCGTAGACATCGCACACCGTGAGAATCCGGGTGTCGAGATCGATCTCGGCGGCGGTCAGCCCGCGCGGGTAGCCGGCCCCGTCGAGCCGCTCATGGTGATCGCGAACGAGGTGGCGCACGGATGCCGTGAAACCGCCCAGCTCGTTGAGGAGCTTGTAGCCGCGCTCGGGATGCTCCTGCACCTCGGCGTACTCGGCCTCGTCGAGCGGCCCGGGCTTCTTGAGAATCGCGTCCGGCACGGACAGCTTCCCGATGTCGTGCACGAGGGCGCCGATCGCCAGTGTGCGCAGCCTGTTCGCAGACAGACCGAGCTGCTCGCCGACCTGGACGGCGCGCAACGCGACTCGTCTCGTGTGCCGCTCGGTGTACTCGTCCTTGTCGGCGAGACGCACCGTCAACGCGCGGACATGGGAGCCGAGAAAGACATCCTCCGCCGCCACGAGGTCGGCGCCCCGTAGGTCGCCGGCCAGGGGACGCGACTGCGCCGCCCGCGCCAGGTCGACCGCGACCGCGAGGCCGACGAGCAGGATCCCGTCGAGCTCGACCTCGTGGCCGATCCACCAACCGAGCTGCGAGTAGTCCATCGTCAGCGCAGGCACGAGAGCCGTTCCGAGCCACAGGAGCCCGACGACGACGACCAGATCGAGTGCGCGCTGTGTGAGCAGGAATGTCCGCGACGCCCGCAGGATCAGGAGCCCGTACGCCAAGAGACCGACGAGGAGCAGCGCCATCGCCGCCGGGCTGTTCGGTGCAGGGACCGCCGGCAGCAGCTCGGGCCAACGAGCGCAGAGAATCCGAGCCCGAACACCGCGACGAGCAGGACCGCCTGCAGCACGAGCAGCGCACGCATGCTCTGCAGGATGCGGGGCAGAGGGAAGATCGAGAGGGTGAGGATCACTGCGCCGGCCGGCAAGGTCGCGCCGCCGGTGATCGCAACGACACCGTTGTTGCCAAACCAGACGCCGGGCGTGGAGAAACCATGCAGTGCGAGCAGGCTCGCCATCACGGCGAAGGCAGTCCCGACCAGCACCGTTCGCGTGTCCGAGCGACGTGCGCCCACCAGGGTGAGGCCGAAGGCGGCAGCGGCGGCAGCGAATGCGCTGAACCCGACCGAGTAGAAGTGCACCTCGCCGGTCAGGCTCACCTTGACGTCGCCGACCAGAACGAGAACGACGGCGGGCAGCGAAGCCGCCAGGAGACCGACGGTGACCACCGGCAGCAGCCGTTCCCGCAGTCCGATCCGCATCTCGCCTCTTTCGGCACGAACGAGCCCGGCCTTTAGACCTCTGGCTCACGGGAGTGACGGTGACGGCGGGCCCGTCTGCGCTATGACTGCCCCGTGGTGCTGGTAGTCGGGGCAGGGCCGGCCGGGCTCGCCGCCGCAGCGATGCTGCAGGGCGCGGGCGAGCAGGTCGTCGTGCTCGAACGCCTGGAGGTGGGCTCGCTATGGGCTTCACGGTACGACCGCTTGCACCTGCACACCGTGCGTTGGCTCTCCGGCCTCCCCGGTCTGCGGATGCCCCGCTCCTCCGGCAAGTGGCCGAGCTCGAGACCGGGTCGTGGATTACCTGCGCGCCTACGCGGCGCACCACGAACTGGAGATCCGCACGGGCGTCGAGGTGACGGGGCTCGAACGCTCGGATGGCGGCTGGCTGGCAACGACGCCGGCCGGCGGCCTGCACGCCGAGCGAGTGGTGATCGCGACGGGATACAACAACGTTCCTCTCATCCCCGATTGGCCGGGTGAGCTCGGTGGGGAGACCCTCCACTCGGGGGAGTATCGGAACGGCGACCGTTACCGCGATCAGCGGGTGCTGGTCGTCGGCTCGGGAAACTCGGGGGCTGAGATTGCGGTCGACCTGGTCGAGCACGGTGCCGCCACCGTGCTGTTGTCGGTGCGTACGCCGCCCGCGATCGTGCGCCGCGACGTGCTCGGTGTACCGACTCAGCTGCTCGGCATCGCGAGCGGTCATCTGCCCACGACAGCGGTCGACGCGATTGCCGTGACGATCCGCCGCGTCGCGATTCCGAACCTCGACCACACGGCCTGCCGGCGCCCGCTCACCCGTACACGGACTTCCTACAGCGCAGAACGCTCCCGATCCTCGACGTCGGCATCGTCGCGGCGGTGCGCGACGGCCGCGTTCGCGTCGTTCCGGCCCTGCAGGGATTCGAGCCCGGCGCGGCGCTCCTCGCCGATGGCTCGCGGGAGGAGGTCGACGCTGTGGTCGCTGCGACCGGGTTCCGGACCGGACTGGCGCCGCTCGTCGGGCACCTTGGTGTGCTCGACGAAAACGAGGTGCCCCAGGTGCACGGCGCCGAGGAGCATCCTCGGGCGCCCGGTCTGCACTTCGTCGGCTACCGCGTCGTCCTCGGCGGGACGTTCCGGCAGGCGGGAATCGAAGCGCGAGAGCTTGCGCGGACATTCGCCGGCCGGCGAGCGCCGTAGACCGGCTCGCTACCCTGCCGGGCCGTGTCGAAGACACTCGCCCACCGTGATGACCTGCGCAACGTCGCCATCGTCGCCCACGTCGACCATGGCAAAACGACCCTCGTCGACGCGATGCTGTGGCAGTCCGGCTCGTTCCGGGCGAACCAGGACGTCGCCGAACGCGTGATGGACTCGGGCGACCTCGAGCGCGAGAAGGGCATCACGATCCTGGCCAAGAACACCTCGGTGCGCCTCAACGGCACGAAGATCAACATCATCGACACGCCTGGGCACGCAGATTTCGGAGGCGAAGTCGAGCGCGGCCTGACCATGGTCGACGGTGTGCTGCTCCTGGTGGACGCCTCCGAGGGACCTCTGCCGCAGACGCGGTTCGTCTTGCGCAAAGCGCTCGAGGCGCGCCTTCCGGTCGTCCTGGTGGTCAACAAGATCGACCGACCCGACGCACGCATCGAGGAGGTCGTGAACGAGGTCTACGAGCTCTTCCTCGACCTCGACGCGACCGCGGAGCAGATCGAGTTTCCGATCATCTACACGATCGCACGTGAGGGGAAGGCGGGGCTCGACCCCGCCGCGCTCGCCGACGATCTCGAGCCGCTCTTCAAGACCCTGCTCGAGACGATCCCCGCACCCTCGTACGACCCGGATCATCCGCTGCAGGCGCTCGTCACGAACCTCGATGCCTCGCCCTACGTCGGCCGGCTCGCCCTGCTGCGGGTCCGCCACGGGGTCCTGAAGAAGGGCCAGCAGATCGCCTGGTGCCGCGCGAACGGCGAGATCCAGAACGCGCGCGTGACCGAGCTCTTGATCACCGAGGCGCTCGACCGGGTGCCCGCCGAGGAAGCAGGTCCCGGTGAGATCGTGGCGCTGGCGGGCCTGCCGGACGTGACGATCGGGGAGACGATCGCCGACCCGGACGATCCGCGGCCGCTGCCGGTCACTGTGGTCGACGAGCCGAGCCTCTCGATCACGGTCGGCATCAACACCTCCCCGCTCGCCGGCACCGAAGGCGACAAGCTGACCGCGAGCCAGGTGAAGCAGCGCCTCGACCAGGAGCTCGTGGGCAACGTCTCGCTCCGCGTCCTCCCCACCCTTCGTCCCGATACCTGGGAGGTCCAGGGCCGCGGAGAGCTCCAGCTCGCCGTGCTCGCCGAGATCATGCGGCGCGAAGGCTTCGAGCTGACGATCGGCAAGCCGGAGGTGCTCGTGCGAGAGGTCGACGGCAAGCGTCAGGAACCGGTCGAGCGCGTGGCCATCGACGTTCCGGAGGACTTCGTCGGAGTTGTCACCCAGCTCCTCGCCCTGCGCAAGGGGCGGATGCAACAGATGGTCAACCACGGCACCGGCTGGGCGCGCATGGAGTACCTGGTCCCGGCGCGCGGGCTGATCGGGTTCCGCACCGAGTTCCTGACGGAGACCCGCGGGTCGGGGATCATGCACCACATCTTCGATCGCTGGGAGCCGTGGTTCGGCGACCTGCGGACGCGGCCGACCGGGAGCCTCGTTGCCGACAGGCGCGGCCAGGCGACCGGCTTCGCGATCGAGAACCTGCAGGAACGCGGTTCGCTCTTCATCGCGCCCACCGACGAGCTCTACGAGGGAATGGTCGTCGGCGAGAATTCGCGCTCCGAGGATCTCGACGTGAACGCCTCGAAGCCGAAGAAGCTCACGAACATGCGAGCCTCCTCGGCAGACGAGCTGATTCGCCTCATCCCACCGCGACCGCTCTCGCTCGAGCAGGCGCTCGAGTTCATCCGCAACGACGAGTGTGTCGAGGTGACGCCGAAGGGCATTCGGCTGCGGAAGGTCGAGCTCTCCGCGTCGAAACGCGCGAGCAGCGCCTCGAAGCGCAAGCGCGAGACCGCCGGCCGCGCCTAGATCGTCGGCGGATTCGGATCCGGCGGCAGGGGAGTCGGCTCCGGCCCGGGCGACGGTGGCGCAGGGTCGGGCCGCCGGCGACGGCGGTTCAAGCTTCGGCATACAGCCTTACTACCCCGCCGTCGCCGGGGTGAACCCTCAGGAGACCGGGCGAGCCGCAGAGCGCGGCTCGCGAGGCCCGATTACTCCTCTTCGAGCTTGATGGACGCCGAGTTGATGCAGTAGCGCAACCCGGTGGGATTCGGCCCGTCGGGGAACACGTGACCGAGATGGCCGCCGCACGCGGCGCACATCACCTCGGTGCGAACCATCCCGTAGCTCGCGTCCGTCTCCTCCTCGACCGCGTCGTCCGAGGCAGGCGCGTAGAAGGCGGGCCAACCGCAGCCGGAGTCGTACTTCGCCTCCGACCGGAAGAGCTCGGCGCCGCAGCCCGCGCAGTGGTACTGACCGGGCTCGAACACGTGGTCGTACTCGCCGGTGAACGGGCGCTCCGTGCCCTTCTCGCGCAGCACGCGGTACTGCTCGGGGCTGAGCTCTGCCCGCCACTCGGACTCTGATTTGATCGTTTTGTTCTTCACGCCTGTACTGACTCGTTCAGGGCCGAAGCGTTACGGGTCGACACGCGACATGTTGACAGGGCGCGACGGGAGCTGCGCCAGACCGCCTAGGATCTCGCCATGGCCGGCTACAGCATCGTCAACATCAAGGAGCTCGAGGACATGGCGGTCAAGTTCGGCATGTCCCCGAACATGGAGGCGCGCTTCGGGCGCTCCGCGACCGACGCCCAGCAGGGCGGGTTCAGCTACCAGCGGTTCGCTCCCAACTTCCGCCAGCCGTTCGGGCATCGGCACCGCGACCAGGAGGAGTTCTACGTCGTCCTCTCCGGCAGCGGACGAGTGACGCTCGAGGACGAGACGCGGCCGATCCGGCAGTGGGACACGATCCGCGTCTCGCCGCAAACGGCCCGCGCGTTCGAGGCGGGCGACGACGGTCTGGAGGTGCTCGTCTTCGGCGCCGGTGAGGCCGGCGAAGCCGAGGTGCTCGAGAGCTTCTGGGACGAGCTCGACCCGGCCTCCTAGGCTTACGCCTCGCCTTCGGCCTCTTCCGCCTGCTCCCCGAGCTCCACGATGTCGCCGTCGTGGAACAGAACACCCTCGCAGGCGACCCGCCACTTCTTCTTGTGCCGGAGGAGGAACTCCAGGTCCATCGCAAAGTGCTTGAACTCCTCCCCTTGCGCGTTCTCCATGATCGCCTTCGCGTCGGCGTCGCGCTCGACGGAGATGCGCTGCTCGTACCAGCCGATCGCCTCGGCCTCCTCGACGAGTGACGTGATCATGCGCGCGAACGTACGGGTTTCCTGCGCGAGCTCTTCCGGCGGCTCGTGGTACTGGTTCTCGGGCATCAGGCGCCTTTCTGGACTTCGAGTGGACGGTCACCTGCTCCCTGCTCGACCGGATGCTCCTCAAACCGGTACCTGACGATCTGGTCCTTCGCCGCGCGCACCTCGTCGAGCCGCTTGACGGGCCGCGAGTGCGGGGCTTCGTGGACGAGCTCCGGTGCATCTGCCGCCTCGCGCGCGATCGCGAGCATCGCGTCGCAGAAGGCGTCGAGCGTCTCCTTCGCCTCCGACTCGGTCGGCTCGATCATCAGCGCCTCGGGCACCACGAGCGGGAAGTACACGGTCGGTGGATGGAACCCGTAGTCCATCAGCCGCTTGGCCACATCGAGCGCGCTGACGCCGTGCTCCTTCTTCAGGTTGCGAGCGCTGAGCACGAACTCGTGCATGCAGAGCCGGTCGTACAGAACGTCGTAGTCGTCCTTCAGCCGCGCGAGCATGTAGTTCGCGTTCAGTACCGCGGTCTCGCTCATCTCGCGCAGGCCCGGACCGTATGAGCGCATGAACGCGTATGAGCGGACGAAGACGCCGAACGGCCCGCTGAACGCGCGCACTCTGCCGATCGTCTTCGGACGGTCGTAGTCGAGCCGGAACGTCGAGCCCTCCTTGACGATCACCGGGACCGGCAGGAACGGCTCGAGAATGTCGCGCACGGCGATCGGACCGCCGCCGGGACCACCCCCGCCGTGCGGCTGCGAGAAGGTCTTGTGCAGGTTGATGTGCACGACGTCGAAGCCCATGTCACCCGGGCGCGAGATGCCACAGACCGCGTTCAGGTTGGCGCCGTCGTAGTACATGAGCGCGCCGGCACCTCGGAAGATGTCGCGGATCTCCTCGATGTTCTCGTCGAACAGACCGAGCGTCGACGGATTCGTGAGCATGAGGCCGGCGGTGTGCTCGTCGACCTTGCCGCGCAGGTCATCGACATCGATGTTGCCTCGTGCGTCCGTCTTGACCGGCGTCAGCTCGTAACCTGCCATCGTCACGCTCGCCGGGTTGGTGCCGTGCGCCGTGTCGGGAATCACGATCTTGCGGCGCTGGTCGTCCTCACCCTTGTCACGGAAGTAGGCGTGGAAGAGCATCAGCCCGGTCAGCTCGCCCTGGCTCCCTGCCGCGGGCTGCAGGCTCACTGCGTCCAGGCCGGTGACCTCGAGGAGGATCTCCTGCAGAAGCCATTCGAGCTCGAGCGCACCCTGTGCGGCATCGTCCTCGACGAGTGGATGCAGGCCTGCGAAGCCCGGCAGTCCGACGAGCCGTTCGTTGATGCGCGGGTTGTACTTCATCGTGCAGCTCCCGAGCGGATAGAAGCCCGTGTCGATGCCGAAGTTGCGCGTCGAGAGCTCGGTGAAATGCCGCAGGACCTCCGGCTCCGCGAGCTCCGGCAGGCGCGGTGCCTCCTTTCGCGCCAGTTCGCCCGGCACCTCGGGCACCGGCAGGTCGGGCCTCGGAACGCCGATCCCGCGGCGTCCGGGGCGCGACTTTTCGTAGATCAGCTTCATGAGAGCGCCTCGACGAGCCGGTCGATCTCCTCGACGGTGCGTTTCTCGGTCACGGCGACGAGCAGCGCGTCGTCGAGGCCGGCGTAGTCGCGCCCGAGCGGGTAGCCCGCGTAGACGCCTTGCGCGCGAGCGGCCGCGAGCGCCTCGAGGGCCGGCCGTCCGGTGCGGACTGCAAACTCCTTGAATGTTGTCTTGTCGGGAAACGCAGGTTCGAGGCCCGCGGCTGCGAGCCGGTCTTTGGCGTAGCCGGCGAGGGCCATGCAGGTCTCCCCCAGCTCCCGCAACCCCTGGGGCCCGAGCAGGCTCAGGTGCACGAGCCCGGCCAGGGCGAGCAAGGTCTGGTTCGTGGTGATGTTGGACGTCGCCTTCTCACGCCTGATGTGCTGTTCGCGCGTCTGCAGTGTGAGCACATAGCCGCGGTCCCCCGCGACGTCGACCGTCTCGCCCACGATCCGGCCGGGCAGCCGGCGAATGAGGTCCGACCGCGCGGAGAGGAACCCGTAGTGCGGGCCGCCGTAGCTCATGGCGTTGCCCGCCGACTGTCCCTCGCCGATCGCCATCGCGCAGCCGTAGTTGCCGGGCGCTTCGAGCACGCCGAGCGAGACCAGGTCGACGTGGGCGATCGGCATCGCGTCGGCATCGTTGGCGGCCGCGGCCAGCTCGGGCGCGTGCTCCAGGATCCCGAAGAAGTTCGGCTGCTGGAAGATCACGGCGGCTGCGCCCTGGGCGGCTTCGCGTAGGCGGCCGGGGTCGGTCGTGCCGTCTTCATGCGGCACCTCGACGACCTCCAGCCCGAAGCCGGGCGCGTACGTCTTCACGACCTGCCGCACCTGTGGGTTCGTGGCCTCGGTGACGACGATCTTCGTCTTGCCCGTTGCGTGCTTTGCGACGAAGCAGGCGTCCGCGGCGACCGTGGTGCCGTCGTAGCCCGAGGCATTCGAGACGTCCATCCCCGTGAGCTCGCAGATCGCCGTCTGGTACTCGAAGATCGCCTGCAACACGCCCTGGCTCATCTCGGGCTGATAGGGCGTATAGGCCGTGAGCAGCTCGCCCCGCTGCAGCACTGCGTCGACCACTGCGGGGACGTGGTGGTCGTAGATGCCCGCGCCGAGGAAGCAGATCTCGTCGACGTGGTTCTTGGCGGCGAGCTCCTCGAGGTGTCGTTGCAGCTCGGGCTCCGTCAACGCGGGAGCCACGTCCAGCGCACTTCCGTAGCGCATGGACGCCGGAATGTCGCGAAAGAGCTCGTCCACGGACGAGACGCCGATCGTCGCGAGCATTTCCTCGCGGTCCTGATCGGTCAGGGAGAGGTAGCTCAAGCCTACGCCACTTCCTCGAGCACCTTCGTGTAGGCCGCCAGGTCGAGCAGCTCGGCCTTTTCGTCGGCGTTCGTAAGCCGGATGCGGATCAACCAGCCGTCGCCGTAGGGGTCCTCGTTGACCGTCTCCGGAGCATCGACGACCTTCTGGTTCACCTCGAGCACCTCACCCGAGAGCGGCGAGATCAGGTCCGAGACCGCCTTGACCGACTCCACCTCGCCGTACGAGGAGTCCTTGCTGATCGCCGCGCCGACGTCCGGCGCCTCGTAGTGAACGAGCTCGCCGAGTGCCTCCTGCGCGTACCAGGTGACACCCAGCACGGCTTCATCACCCTCGATGCGGGCCCAGTCGTGCTCGGGGTGGTAGAGGAGATCGTCGGGGTACGACTCGCTCGAGGCCACGTCACAGCTCCTTCTTGTAGATGGGCTTCTTCACGACTTGTGCCTTGCGTGGGCGTCCGCGCACGTCGATCACCAGCTCGGTGCCGGCCTTCGCCGACGCGGCCGGGACGTAGCCCAGGCCGATGCCGACGTCCAGCATCGGCGAATGCGAGCCGGAGGTCACCTCGCCGCCGCCCTCGATCGGCATGTGCTGGCGGGGGATCGCCTTCTCGGTCATCACGAACGGCACGAGCTTCTGGTCGGTGCCGTGCTCCTTGAGCTCGCGCAGACGGGCGGCGCCGGTGAACTCGGTGTCGAGCGCGCACGCCCAACCGAGGCCCGACGAGATCGCGTCGCGCTCCGGGCCGATGTCGTTGCCGTGCAGGGGGTAGCAGACCTCGAGACGCAACGTGTCGCGCGCTCCGAGCCCACAGGGCGTCACGCCGCGGGCGAGGATCGCATCCCACAGCTGCACTGCGTCGTCCTCCATGCACGCGAGCTCGACTCCCTCCTCACCGGTGTACCCGGTGCGATTGATCATCACCTCGACGCCGTCGAGCTCGCCGAGCTCGAACGTGAACGACGTTCCGGAGGCGAGCCCGAGCCGTTCGAGGGCGCGCGGCCCTTGCACGGCGAGGAGCGCGTAATCGTCGGAGACGTCGCGCACATCCGAGCCGCGCAGCTCGCGCTCCGTGAGCCAGGCGAAGTCCGCTTCGCGGTTCGACGCGTTGACGACGATCAGGTAGCGATGCTCGTCGAGGCGATAGACGATCACGTCGTCGACGATCCCACCGGCCTCGTTCGTGATCAGGGAGTACTGCGCCCGGCCGGGCTGCAGCTTGTCGACGTCGTTCGAGAGCGTCGCCTGCAACAGATCGCGTGCGGTCGGTCCTTCGACCTCGAGCTCGCCCATGTGCGAGACGTCGAAGATGCCGGCATCGGTGCGCACCGCCCGGTGCTCCTGGATCACGCCCTCATATTGGACCGGCATCTCCCAACCGGCGAAAGGGACCATGCGTGCCCCGAGGGCAACATGACGGTCGTACAAGGGCGTTCGCCGGAGCGTCTGCATCCCCGGGCGATGCTAACCGTCTCCGAAGCCGCGGGCGTCAGGGTGCCCCGCATCGAGGTTCGTGACCCGGGCGTGGACATGTCCCTGCGGTTGTGCGTTTTCCCCAGCTCCCCGTCCGGTCCAGACAGCGGAACCCGCCGCTCGCCGCCCGGGCGAGCCCCAAGGACATGTCCGATCTGTGGACGAGGTGCGACGGTGTCTGACACCGGACGTGCCCGGCACGGCCATGGCCGCAAGGTGAGCTTTGTGACAGGCGCGGAGCCCGCTTCGGCGGCGCGGGACGGGCGTCCGGCGGCGGGCGGCGCGAGCCGCGCGTTATTCGTCGCGCAGGAAGGACGGCACGTCGAGGGAGTCGCCGGGATCGAACTCCGGCCCCCTCGACCCGAGCGGCGAGCCGCTCTCGGCGCCCGTCGTGCGGCCGCGGCGGCGACGCTGGGCGCCGAAGCCCGTCGCGATCACGGTCACCCGGACCTCGTCGCGGAGCTGGTCGTCGATCACGGCGCCGAAGATGACGTTCGCATTCTGGTCGGAGGCGCTCGTGACGACCTCCGCGGCCTCGTTCACCTCGAAGAGGCCGAGATCCGGCGGTCCGCTGATGTTCAGGAGGATCCCCGTGGCGCCCTCGATCGACGATTCAAGGAGCGGCGAGCTGACCGCGTGCCGCGCGGCCTCGCCGGCCCGGTTCTCGCCGGAGCCGGTGCCGATCCCCATCAGTGCCGAACCGGCGTCGCGCATGATCGTGCGAACGTCGGCGAAGTCCAGGTTGACGATGCCGGGCACCGTGATCAGGTCGGTGATCCCCTGCACGCCCTGACGCAGGATGTCGTCCGCGAGCTTGAACGCGTCGGAGAGCGGCGTCTTCTTCTCGACCACCTGCAGCAGCCGGTCGTTCTCGATCACGATCAGCGTGTCGACCTTGTCGGCGAGCTCGCTGATCCCCTGCTCTGCCTGCTGCGAGCGACGGCGGCCTTCGAACGCGAACGGTCGTGTCACGACGCCGACGGTGAGCGCCTCGAGCTCGCGTGCGATCTCCGCGACGATCGGCGCACCACCCGTACCGGTGCCGCCTCCTTCGCCTGCGGTGACGAAGACCATGTCGGCGCCCTTCAGCGCCTCTTTCAACTCGTCGCGCGACTCGGTGGCGGCCTCGCGTCCGACAGTGGGGTCCGCCCCCGCGCCGAGACCGCGTGTTGCCTTGGCACCGATGTGGATCTTCACGTCGGCGTCGCACATCAGGAGCGCCTGCGCGTCGGTGTTCACGGCGACGAACTCGACGCCCGTCAGCCCCGCGTCGACCATGCGGTTGACCGCGTTCGTACCCCCGCCGCCGACGCCGACGACTTTGATCACAGCTAGGTAATTGCCGGAGCGATCTCTCATCTCGTGTGGCTCGACCTCAAGCTCGAGTGCAGGCTGGGGCTGTCGAACGACTCCTTCCTTCGGGAGGGTACGGGTGGTTTCCTGCCCTGTCAACGCGCAAACGTCCAGTCTCGACTCGCCTAACCCTCAACCTCGACCTCAGAGTCGAGAGTTAGTGGAGAGCACAGGACGCTCGGGAACGCTGACGTCGAGGTAACCGCCCGCCACGCCCGCCGCACCCGTGCGGCGCAGGATCTTGCGGGCGATCGCGAGCTTCAGGCGCAGGTCACCGCCGTCGCCGAGGCGCAGCTCGAGCCCTCCTTGGAGCAGCAGCGTCAACTCCTTCGGCCCGGCGCGCACGTCCTTGACGCCGCCGGGCAGCGGTGCCCCGCGGAGCAGCGTCAGCGCTGCGGCGACCTGGGTCGGCCCTACGCCAAGCCGGTCTCCGACGACGACGTGAACCTCCTTCGTCACCCAGAGGCGCGGCAGGCTCGAACGGCGCGCGTGCGGCAGCAGCCTGATCACGCGGCCGCTGCCCGCGACGAGGAACGCGTCCTTGCCGGGGACGCGGCGCAGGATGAACGCGGGCTGCTCCTGGCGGACGAGCACCCGCAACGTGTGCGGGAACGAGCGATCGAAGGTGAACGAACGAACGCCAGGAAGGGGCGTGACGGCACGAGCCACGGTGTCGCCGTCGACCTTCAGCAGGCTCTTGCCGACTGCGGGCGCGAGCGCAGCTCGCACCTGAGCGCGCAAGAGCGGCGTCCCGCCACGAACGTCGACGGTCTGCACGGCGAAGACGGATGTCTCGCGGGCCACGAAGTAGGAGCCGGCGGCGAGCACGACGAGAGCGAGCCCGACGAGCAAGGAACGGCCCGAGGGCGCGATCCGGGCGAGGTCCGGCGCGCCGAGACGCGCGGGCAGCACCGCGATGCGCGCGGTCGACCTCTTTCGGGCAGCCACGCGGCTCACTTCGCCGTGGCCGTCGCTTCCCCTACACGGATGGAAGCTCGAGCGGCCCCAGAAACTGCACCTCGTGCTCGAGCACCACCCCGAACTCGTCGTGCACCCGTCTGCGGGCCTCGGCCATCAACGCGAGGCAGTCCGCACTCGTCGCGCCGTCCGAGTTCTCGATGAAGTTCGCGTGGCGCGGCGAGATGACGGCGCCGCCGATCCGATGGCCCTTGAGCCCACATTCCTCGATCATCCGCCCCGCACCCCGGTCGCCCCCGGGGTTCTTGAAGACACTGCCGAACGTGCGCTTGTTGGTTGGCTGCGCCGCCTTCCGCTGTGCGAGCAGCTCCGACGTGCGCGCCTTGACAGCCTCGGGCGAGCTTGGATCGAGCTGGAACCTGACCTGTGCCACGACTTCCCCGGCCCGCAACGCCGAGTGCCGGTACGACAGCCCGAGCTCGACCGCCGTCAGCGTCCGGACGTAGTCGGCGTCGACGATCACCGCGTCGATCAGCACGTCCTTCCAGTCCCGGCCGTAGGCGCCGGCGTTCATGCGGACGCCGCCGCCGGCGGTGCCCGGAATCGCCGACGCGAACTCGAACCCGCCGAGACCGGCGGCGCGGGCTCGGTGCAAGGCGACTGCATTCGGCGCACCTCCTCCAGCGACGAGCACGTTTCCGTCCACGGCGGCGGCGACCAGCTCGCCGTCGAGCTTGACCACGAGTCCCTCGACGCCGTCGTCATGGGCGAGGACGTTCGAGCCCAGCCCGATCGTCTCGACGACCACGTCGCGGTCCTTGGCCCAGCGCAGCACGTCCTGGAGCTGCTCGATCGTCTCCGGCCGCGCGAACCAGCGGGCAGGACCGCCGGTGCCGATCGTCGTGTAGCGCGCGAGCGGGACGTTCTCCTCCATGCGGGCCACGCTAGCCGCGGAGCAGGCCGACAGCACGGTCGACATCGCCGGCACCGACGACGAGCAGGACGTCGCCCGGCCGTGCGCGCCGCGCCAGTCGCTCTGCGCCCTGTTCGACGGTCGGCGTGTACGCCGCGAGCACGCCAAGGTCGCTGAGCGCATCGACCACCAGCTTCCCGCTCACCCCTTCGACGGGCTCCTCGCGCGCCGCATAGACGTCCGTGACCGTCACGTCGTCGGCTGCGGCCAGCGCTTCGGCGAGCTCAGCGGCCAGGTGGCGGGTGCGCGAGTAGAGATGAGGCTGGAAGAGGACACGTAGGCGGGCACCAGGGAACCGTTCGCGCGCGGCCGCGATCGTGGCGGCGATCTCGGTCGGGTGATGGGCGTAGTCGTCGACGATCGTGATCTCACCGTCGTGCACCTCGAAGCGCCTGCCGGTGCCCGCGAACCGCCCGACCGCGGCACCGGCGTCCTGCCGCGAGACACCCGCGAGCTCGAGCGCCGCGATCGCCGCGCCGGCGTTGCGGCGGTTGTGCTCTCCGGGAACCGCCAGCGGCCCCTGGTAGGCGGGTGCGTCACGGACCACGTGGGGCACTCCCGCGAGCCAGCGGGCGAACTCGTCCTCGAGCTCGGCGAGGGACGCGTACTCCGTGTGATGGTCCAGCTCGAGGTTCGTGATCACGGCGATCTCCGCCGGCAGCTCGAAGACGGTGCGGTCGGACTCGTCGGCCTCGACGACGAGGTACCCGGCTCCGAAGCCGGCGTTCGAGCCGAGCTGTGGCACCGGAGCGCCGATCAGCCAGGCCGGGTCGCCCCCGGTCTCGCACAGGGCGAACGCGATCATCGCCGCGGTCGTCCCTTTTCCGTGTGTGCCGCTGACGACGATCGACCGTCGCGCCGCAACGAGCTCGCGGAGGAGCTCCTTGCGCCGAATCCCCGGCACCTGCGGGTAGGCGGAGGAGACGACCGCCTCCCAGCCCTCGGGGACGACCGGCTCCGGGGCGATCTCGATCGGTATGCCCTCGAGCGCGTCGAGGTACGGCGTGCGCACCCGATCCCAGCCGCCGACCTCGGCGCCCCAGGCACGGGCGAGCTGCGCGTAGCCCGACAGCCCGGCACCCCCGATTCCGACGAACCAGAGGCGCCGGCCCTTCATCTCTTCGCCAGCGCGACGAGCTCGTCTGCGATCTCGTCTGCAGCGTCCGGTCGTGCTGCCTGCAACATCGCGGCGCCCATTCGCTCGAGCCGCGTGGCGTCGTCGAGCAACGAGCGCACGAGCTCGGGGACGTCGTCGAGATCGAGCTCCGGCACCATGATCGCGCCGCCCGCGTCGACGAAATGCTGGGCGTTGAGCGACTGGTGGTCCCCGGTCGCAAACGGATACGGCACGAGGATCGCCGGCTTGCCCGCCGCGGCGATCTCCCAGACCGTCGAACCGGAACGCGAGAGCACGAGGTCGCAGGCCGAGATCGCCGCGCCGAAGCGCTCCGTTTCCGCGAGCACCCGGTAGTCGTCGCGACGGACGCGGCGTCGCACCAGGTCGAAGTCGCGCTTCCCGGTCACGTGCAGGATCGCCGGGCCTCTCGTGCCCCACGTGTCGACGACGAACTCGTTCAAGGCTTTCGCGCCTGCGAGCGCCCCGAACACACCGAGCACTCGCCCGTCCCTCGGCAGCTCGAAGATCGCACGTCCCTCCTCCTCGGGCACTGCGCGGGAACGCAGCGGGATCGGCCGCCCGATCACCCGCGTCTTTGCCCGGTGCCGGGTGGCGATCGGGTACGAGAGGAAGATCCGCTTCGCGAACGGGGCGGCGAGCCGGTTTGCAAGACCGAAGTGCGCATCAGCCTCACTCAACGCCGCCGGGATGCCGAGCGTCGAAGCGGCGAAGACCATCGGCCCTGCCACGAACCCGCCGCCTCCGAGCACGACGTCCGGCCGTCGCTCCCGCAGGATCCGTCGGCACGCGCGCGGCGCGACCATGGCGAGCAGCAGCGACCGCGCGAGCTCGATCGACGGGCGGCGCGGGAAGCCGCTGACGCGAAACGTGTCGAGCTCGTAGCCCGCCTCAGGAACGAGCCGCGCTTCGACGCGATCCGGCGACCCGGCGAACGTCACGTGCACGCCGCGCTCCGTCAGCGCTTGCGCGACCGCGATCGCCGGCAGCACGTGTCCTGCCGTCCCCCCGGCTGCGATCAGGCACCGCAACTGCCGCTGTACCACCACGATGAGCGATGTTAAGGAGAATCCCGACGCCGGCGAGGAGAACGACGAGGCTGGAGCCGCCGTAGGAGAGGAACGGCAGCGGGATCCCGGTCAGGGGCGCGCTGCCCATGACGGCCAGGATGTTGATCGACGCCTGCCCACACACGAGCACCGTGAGCCCTGTGGCAAGTCGCTTCCCGAACGGATCCTTGCAGCGCATCGCGATGTCGAGGCCGGCGTAGGCGAACAGCGCGTACGCGGCGATCACGGCCGTGACACCGATCAGCCCGAGCTCCTCGCCGATGTTGGCGAGCATCATGTCCGTGTGCGCCTCGGGCAAGTAGAAGATCTTTTGGACACCCTGGCCGAGCCCGACACCGAAGAGATGGCCGGAGCCCATCCCGATCTGCGCCTGCAGGATCTGGTAGCCGGTGCCGGCCGCGTCGTGGGTCGGATGCAGGAACGCGAAGAAGCGGGCACGGCTGTACGGCTTCATCCAGATCGCAGCGAATCCGGCGGCCGACGCGAGCCCCAGCGCCACACCGAGCACGCGCACGGGAGTTCCCGAGACGACGAGGATGCCGGTCAGCATCAGCACGAGCGCGATCGTCGTGCCGAGGTCGGGCTCGAGGACGAGCAGCAAGGCGAAGACGCAGGTCAGCGCACCGAGCGGGCGCCACAGCTCTTTCAGGGTTCGCGGCGCCTTCTTGCGCGAGAGATGCGCCGCAGCCCAGATCGCCAGGGCGAGCTTCGCGAGCTCGGACGGCTGGAACACCGCAGGCCCGAACGAGATCCAGCGCCGCGCGCCGTTGATCGGAGGCCCGACGACGAGCACCGCGACGAGCAGGACGAACGACAGGAGGACCAGCGTCGGCGCGAGGGACTTGAGCCTGCGGTAATCCCAGCGCTGGGCGAGGATCATCAACACGATCCCGAGCGCACCGTAGATGCCCTGCCGCTCGAGGTAGTAGTTCGGATCGCGACCTCCCACCGCGGCGGCCGCGGACGTGGCGCTGTAGACCATCACGAGCCCGAACGCGACGAGCGCCAGGGTCACGAGGATCAGCAGTCTGGAATCGAGCTCACGCCGCCTCACGAGTGCGAGTTCTCCGGCGCTTCTCCGACTCCTTGAGCCGGTCCCGGGCCCGCGAAGGCCCGCCGGCCACGACCAGCACGTCCTGCGGAACAGGCACGATGGCGGAGATCTCCGCTGCTTGTAAGGTGGGCCTTACAGCCAATGTTCATGATCAGGAAACATTCCGTCGGCCGGCCGTGGCGCGGTTCACGTGCCCGCGTGCTCGGACTCGGCGGCCTGGGAGCGGTCTGGCTCCTCACCCGCGGACGAGCGCAGGCGGCATCGCGGGGGGTCCTCAGCGGGTTGACCGTCGAGAACGAGGGCCTGCCGTTCGCAGGCGACGGCCCCCGGTTCGCGACCGTGAGCACACGGGCACCCCGCACCACTGCGCGCTTCGACTTCCACCTCGCCCGCCGCGCCACCGTTTCTCTGTCGATTCTCGCGACGGGCCAGGGCGCCGCCTCGGAGCAGCCGTCCGTCGTGGCCGAGACGACGTTGCGCGAACAGCATGCCGTTGCCGGTGCAGGGCACCGAACGCTCCGCTGGACGCCGCCCCCCTCTCTGCCGGCGCGAACGTATATCGCTCGTGTCTCGGCCCGCGCCCAGGGCACTCCCGCCCAGACCATGCATGCGGTCGTTCGCGTGCTGGGAGTCGAGGCCGCCTTCTCTGAGCGGAGTGCGCTGCCGGGCGCTCAAGCGACGCTCGTGGTGCGCACCGACGCCAAGACGCTGACCGTGCAGATGCTGCGCAGCGGCCCCGAAACGGAGCCCACGTATGCAAACGCCGAGATCAAGGGCATCCCGGTCGGCGCCCCCATCCAGGTCGACTGGAGCGTGCACGCAAACGCGCCCGCACCACTCCCGGTCACCCTCGGCGCCGACTGGCCGAGCGGCGTGTACGCCGCCCGGATCGACGCGGACGACGGCCGCGTCGGCTTCGCGCCGCTCATCGTGCGCTCCCAGGCACCGCGCGCGCGGGTCGCGGTGGCGATGCCGACGAGCACCTGGGGCGCCTACAACTTCTACGACGCCGACCGTGACGGCTGGGGCGACACCTGGTACGCCCGCTGGAAGACCATGCAGGCCGACCTGGCTCGACCGCACGCGAACCGTGGCGTCCCGTATCGCTATCGCAGCTACGACCTCGCCTTCCAACATTGGCTGGCCCAGACCGGCAAGAACGTGGACACGTACGCCGACGAGGATCTCGAACAGTTCTCGCCCGCGACGCTACGGGCCGCGTACGATCTGATCGTCTTCCCCGGCCACACCGAGTACGTGACGAAGAGGGTGTACGACCTGATCCAGGTCTACCGCGACCTCGGCGGCAACCTGCTGTTCCTGTCGGCGAACAACTTCTTCCGCAAGGTCGACCGACGGGATCATCTGCTGACGCTGGTCGACGAGTGGCGCGACCTCGGTCGGCCGGAGGCGGCGCTGCTCGGCAACCAGTACCTCGCGAGCGACCGCGGCCAGCGGCGGGCGCCGTTCACCGTCGTCGGCGCGGACATTGCACCGTGGGCCTTTGCGGGCACCGGCCTCGGCAACGGTTCGACGTTCGGTCTGTACGGGATCGAGATCGACGCGCGCGGGCCGGCATCACCGGTCACCACGCAGGTGCTCGCGAACATTCCGAATCTCTTCGGTCCCGGACGCACGGCCGAGATGACCTACTACGAGCATCCGAGCGGTGCGCGCGTCTTCAGCGCGGGCACGCTCGACTTCGGCGGGCAGATACTGCTCTGGCCCCAGACCGCGCAGATCCTCGAGAACGTCTGGCAGCGGCTCGCGTAGCCTCCGGGCTAGCCGTTGACGAGCTTGCGGAACGTCTCGCCGCGCTCCTCGAAGTTCGCGAACTGGTCGTAGCTCGCGCAGGCCGGGCTGAGCAGGACGACATCTCCCGGCCGGGCCAGTCGCGTCGCGTGCGTCACGGCCTTTTCGAGTGTCACGTCGAGGTCTCCGTCGATCAACTCCGCCAGCCGTGGCGCTTCGGCGCCGATCAGATGAACCGAACGCACGTTAGGCCCGATCGCTGCGGCGAGCGGCGCGAAGTCCTCGCCCTTGGGCGAGCCGCCGAGGATCAGATGCACCGGCTCGTCGCGGTAGGCGGCGAGCGCGCGGAGGGCGGCTGCGACGTTCGTCGCCTTCGAGTCGTTGACGTACCGCACTCCGTCGCGGTCGGCAACGACCTCCAGCCGATGCGGCACACCGGGAAAGGTACGAAGCGCCTCTCCGATCGGCGCGTCCGCGATCCCCGCGGCTCGCGCGGCCGCGGTCGCCGCAGCGGCATTCTCGCGATTGTGGGCGCCGCGCATCAGCGGTTCGGCGGGCAACGGGTCGTCGGCGGAGAATTCGATCCCTTCGAGCTCGAGGCCGCGCGGCACGACCTTCGCGCGCGCCCGCTCGAAGATGCGCAGCTTCGCGTCCCGGTAGGCCGCAAACGAGCCGTGGCGGTCGAGGTGGTCCGGTTCGAGGTTCAGCAGGACTGCAACGTCGCAGGCGAAGTCGTGCACGTCCTCGAGCTGGAACGACGACAGCTCGCAGACGACCCAGTCTGCCGCGCGGACCGAGGTCAACGGTGTGCCGACGTTCCCCGCCACGGCGACGTCGCGGCCCGCGTGCCGGAAGATCGCGCCGAGCAGCTCGGCAGTGGTCGTCTTGCCGTTCGTGCCGGTGACTCCCACGAACCTCGCGCCGGGGAGCAGCGTGAACCCGAGCTCGACCTCCGACCACACCGGGATTCCCCGCTCACGCGCGGCGACGATAAGCGGCGCCTCTCCCGGTACACCGGGCGACTTGACCAGGACGTCGACGCCGTCGAGGAGTGAGAGGTCGTTCTCGTTCCCGAGCGACCGGTCGACGACGACCGGGTCGTCGAGCCGCTCGATCGCGGCGCGGCCGGAGCGCGCGAGACCGTAGACGAGCGCTCTCAACTATGCGCCCGGAAGGGCAGGTAGTACTTGTAGAAGAGCGCGAAGCCTGCCGCGCAGAAGATCGCGGTGACGATCCAGAAGCGCACCATGATCTTCGTCTCCGACCACGCCTTCATCTCGAAATGATGTTGCAACGGCGCGATCAGGAAGATGCGTCGCCCCCAGTACCTGAAGCTGACCACCTGCAGGATCACCGAGAGCGCGACGACCGCGAAGATGCCGCCGACGAAGAGCAGCAGCAGCTCGACCTTCATCATGATCGCCATTGCCGCCAGCGCGCCGCCGATCGCGAACGACCCCGTGTCGCCCATGAAGACCTCGGCGGGGAAAGCGTTGAACCAGAGGAAGCCGATTCCGGCTCCGACGAGCGCGGCGCCGATGAAGGCGATGTCGAGACGGTTCTCGATGCGGCCGTGGAACGGCGTCGCCGACCGGATGTAGATCGTCACCGCCATGGCGGTGAAGGTCGAGAGGGCGATGATGCTCGTCCCCGCCGCGAGCCCGTCCACGCCGTCGGTCAGGTTCACGCCGTTCACCGCACCGGCGATGATCAGGAACAGCAGGACGTACCAGAACGGCCCGAGCGGCACCGCGTGGTCGACGATCGGGACGAAGACGGAATGACTGAGGTGCTGATGCTGCGCAGCGAAGCCGACCGCAGCGGTGATGCCGGCGAGCATCAGGATCTTCCAGCGCCCGCGGAGCCCGAGCGAACGCCGGTGGTGCAGCTTCATCCAGTCGTCGAGGAACCCGATCGCCCCGCAGGCGAGCGTCGTGCCGAGGATCGTCAGCGCGGGCAGCGTGTAGTCGGAGAGCGGCAGGAACGCGAGCGTCGCGGCCCCGATGATCAACAGGCCGCCCATCGTCGGCGTGCCCTTCTTGCCCGCATGATGCTGCAGCCCTTCCTCGCGAATGTGCTGGCCGATCTCGTTCCGGCGCAGGTAGTTGATGAATGTCGGCCCGCCGAGGATCGAGATGATCATGGCGACGAGTGCCGCAACGAGAACTCTGGCCATTACGCGATCAAGTTCTCCGCGACGGCCTCGAGTCCCACCGATCGCGACCCCTTGACGAGAACGACGTCCCCGGGCCTGAGCTCGGCGCGCAACCGGTCCGCTGCCTCACCGGCGCTCGCGACCCAGTGGCCGCCGTAGTCCCGGGCGAGCGGTCCGACCGCGATCACGTCGGCGATCCCGAGCTCGGTGAGCAAGGCTCCGACCTCGCGGTGGTACGCGGGTGCCGCCTCGCCGAGCTCGGCCATCTCGCCGAGCACCGCGACGAGCCGCCTGCCGTTCCCGCGCTCGACGAGGTGCAGCAACGCCGCCCGCATCGACACGGGGTTGGCGTTGTAACAGTCGTTCAGCAGCAGCACGCCTCCCGGCAGCTCGCGCTCTTCCTCCCGCAGCTTCGAGAACTCGACCGTCAGCTCGTTCTCCGGCAAGGGCACCCCGAGCACCTCTGCGGTCGCGATCGCCGTGCGCGTGTTCGCGAGCTGATGGGCGGACGAGTAGTTCGTCCGAAACGGGATCGGCGACGTTTGGTCGACCCGCGTGATCGAGATGTCCGCGCGGGTGAGATACGGCTCGAGCAAGCGGCTCCTCGGGCACGATCGCCGTTCCTCCGGCAGGCAGCGCCTCGAGCACCTCCGCCTTCGCGCGAGCGACGTTCTCGATCGTGTGGACGAGCTCGAGGTGAACGGGGCCGACGTTCGTGATCACAGCCACGTCGGGACGAACGAACGAGGCGAGCCATGCGATCTGGCCGAGACCGCGCATCGCCAGTTCGCTGATGCAGATCTCCGTGTCTTCCTCGATTCGGCACAGCGTCAACGGGACACCGATCTCGGTGTTGTAGTTCCCCTCGTTCGCGATCGTCCGTCGCTCCGGCGCGCAGAGGGCGAACAGAATGTCCTTCGTCGACGTCTTTCCGGTCGAGCCCGTGATCCCGACGACGCGCGCCCGCGAGCGTTCGCGCACCGCCGCTGCGACCGCCGCAAGCGCCTCGAACGCATCCGTCGGGACGAGTGCCGCCGACGCACCGCGCGCAAATGCATGCTCGACGAAGTCCTCGCCGCCGCCGACCGCGACGAACAGGTCGCCTTCGTCGATCCGACGCGAGTCGACCTGCATGCCGGTGACGACGTCCGCCCACGGCCGGGCGATCACCCGGCCGAGCGGCTCGATCACGTCGAGGCTCAGCGGAATCACGAGAGCACCTCCCGCGCGACGACGCGGTCGTCGAAGGGAATCGTGTGTCCGGCGATCTCCATCTCGGAGTCGGCGCCTTTCCCGGCGATCACAACGACGTCGCCGGGCCGTGCGTCACCGAGCGCGGTCTCGATCGCAGCTCGCCGGTCGAGCACGATCTCCAGCCTGCCGTCCGCGACCTGCGCGGCAATCTCGGCTGGGTCCTCGGAGCGCGGGTTGTCGGTCGTCACGATCGCGCGGTCGGCCAGCCGCGCGGCTGCGCGGCCCATCAGCGGCCGCTTCTCGCGGTCGCGGTCACCGCCGGCGCCGAACACGACGATCAGCTTGCCGCGGCCGAGATCGCGTGCCGCCTCCAGAACGTTGGCGAGCGAATCGGGCGTGTGCGCGTAGTCGACGATCACGTCGAACGGCTGTCCCGCTTCGACCGACTCGAACCGGCCCGGGACGCCCGTGACGGTGGCGATGCCCGCGCGAATCGCGTCCTCGTCGATCCCGAGCTCTCGCGCCGCCCAGATCGCGCCCAGCGCGTTGGCACGGTTGAAGCGGCCGCGGAGCCTCAGATCGATGCCTTCGAGGTCGTCGTCGGGCGTGAAGGTCCGCGCATTCGGAAGGTCGACCGCGAGGCGTCTCCCCCACTCGTCGCCGATGTTCACGACGGCGCGGGCGGCCTGGTCGAAGAGAGCGCGCTTGGCGTCGAAGTAGTCCTCCATCGTCCCATGGAAGTCGAGGTGGTCCTGCGTCAGGTTGGTGAAGACGAGAACGGCGAACCGCGTGCCGGCAAGTCGCCCCTGTGTGCCTGCGATCGATGTCGCCTCCATCGCGCACGAACGGTCGCCTGCATCGAGCATCGCGCGGAACAGACGTTGCAGATCGATCGCCTCGGGCGTGTTGAGCCCGGTCGGCCGTCGCTCGCCTCCGATGCGGCGTTCGATGTTCGTCAAGAGGGCCGGCCGCCGTCCGGCCGCCTCGAGGATCGCCCGGAGCAGGAACGCAGTCGTGGTCTTGCCGTTCGTGCCCGTGACCGCCGCAACGTCCAGCCGGCGAGACGGGTCGCCGAAGAACCGCGCGGCGACGGGCCCCATCGCGGCTCGAACGCTCGGCACGAGGACTTGCGGCGCGGCCACGTCGACGTGGCGCTCGACGACGAGCGCGGCAGCGCCTGCCGCGACGGCGGCCGGTGCGAGATCGTGACCGTCGACATTCGTCCCCTTGACGCAGAAGAAGAGCGCCCCAGGGGTCACCGAGCGCGCGTCGTACGCCAGGTCACTGATCTCGACGGCAGGCGCGCCGGGGATCCCGAGTCGAGTCAGATCCATCGAGAGGTGAGCCTAGCGGCGGGCTTTACGGGCCGGTCGTGGCGACCGGTGCGTTCGGCGGCACCGACAAGTACTGCAGGTCGAACTTGGCGATCTGGGCGAACGCCGGCGCGGCGACGGTGCCGCCGAAGATCTGATCGTGCGGCTCTTCGACGCTGACGAGCACGAGCAGACGCGGCCGCTTCACCGGAACCATGCCGACGAACGAGGCGACGTATTTGCCGGTGGTATAGCCGTGCGGGCCTGGAATCTGGGCCGTGCCCGTCTTGCCCGCGACGCTGTAACCCGGAATCTGGGCCGCGTTCCCGGTCGCGCCGTGCTCGTCGACGACGCCGGTGAGCATCGTCTTCAACTCTCGGTCGACCGCGGGAGAGACGATTCTCCGATGCTTGAAGTCGTTCAGCGTCCGGCCGCCCACGCGCTCGACGAGATGCGGCTGGATCCAGACGCCGCCGTTCGCGATCGCAGCGTACGCCGAGGCGATCTGGATCGGGGTGACCGCGATGCCCTGCCCGATCGGCACGTTGCCGATCGTCGTGCCCGACCATTGGTCGGGATACGACGGAACGATCCCACCGCTCTCGCCCGGAAAGTCGAGGCCGGTGGGCTTGCCGAAGCCGAAACGGTCGATCCATTTCACGAGATCCGGCGCGCCGAGCTTCTCGGCGATCGTGATCGCCCCGACGTTCGACGAGTAGGACAGGATCTTCGCCACGGTCAGCGTCTCGGTGCCACGTAGCTCGGCGTCATGGATGCACTTGTCGGCAACCTGGATGCACGGGGGCAGCCGGAACGTCGACCGTGGCGTCACCAGCCCCTCGGTGAGCGCGCCTGCGACGGTCACGAGCTTGAACACCGAGCCCGGCTCGAACACGTCGGTGACCGCATGGTTCGTCAGGTACGACTGCGGGACCCGCGAGGAGTCGTTGGCGTTGTAGCCGGGCGCCTGCGCCATCGCGAGCACGGCACCCGTGTGCGGATCGAGGACGATCGCAGTGGCCGACCTGGCGCGCCACCTGGCCACGGTCTCCCGCAGCACCTCCTCGGCGTTCGCCTGGATCTTGTTGTCGATCGTCGAGAACACGTCATGCCCCTGGCGTTCGGGAGTCGAGCTCACGACGTTGATCGCCTGCCCGAACGGGTCACGGACGATCGTCTGCTTGCCCGGCTTCCCGGCGAGCTGCTTGTCGTACTCGATCTCGAGGCCGCCGAGCCCCTTGTTGTCGGTGCCGGCGAAGCCGATCACCTGGGAGGCAACGCTGCCCTGTGGATAGGCGCGTTTCTCCTCCGGATAGTCGTTCACGCCCGTGAAGGCCTTCTTCATGAACGCCTCTGCTTTGGTCGGGTCGGCGAAGCGCTTGACGTAGACGAACGCCGTCTTGCGGTTCAGGAGCTGCGGATAGAGCTGGTTCGCGTCGACGCCGAGGATCCGGTGAGCGGCAATCGCCACGGCCCGCGGGTCCGCCAGCTCGCGTGGGTCGGCGTAGATGGTCTTCGTCTGCTCGCCGATCGCGAGCTGGACGCCGTTCGTGTCGAAGATGGTGCCGCGCCCGGCGGGGACCACGACCGACTCGCGATGCTGCCGTTCGGCCATTCGCCCGAGCGTTGCGGCGCGAACGCCTTGGAGCCAAACGGCTCGCGCGAGCGTCGCCGCGAAGACGAGCGCGAAGATCACGAGTAGCAGGCGAATGCGCCGGTTGGCCTGCTTGTCGCGCATCACTTCGCGACGTTCACGTACCCGGACGGATCTCGGTAGACGAGGCCGAACTGCTTGACCGCTTCCTGCTTGATCGCACGCGACGCGACGAGCGACGAGTACTGCGACTGCAGAGCGGCGTTGTCGGCCAGCAGCTTCGAGCGCTCAGTATTGGTCTTGTCGAGGGAGAGGTTCAGCTGCAGCACCGCCACGTTCACGAATACGACGCCGGCCAGCAGAATCCCGCTCACCGCGATCCACAGGATCCCCCCGCGCGTCCTGGCTTGTGTCCGCTTCCGCGCCCTCGGACGCGGCCTCGCAACGGGCTCGGCGATCGTCGATGCCTGCGCATGCGTGGCCATCAGACTCTCGTCCCTACGCGCAGACGCGCGGACTGCGCCCGCGGGTTGCGGGCCACCTCGGCCGCGGACGGCCTCACCGCACGGCGCGGTGTCGCGCGCATCGTCGCCTCCGAGCCGCAGACGCAGACGGGGAAGTCCGGCGGACACGTGCAGCCGTGCTCCTGCTTGCGGAGAAACTGCTTGACGATCCGGTCCTCGAGGGAATGGAACGAGATCACCCCGAGCCTGCCGCCCGGCCGCAACATCTCGAGGGCCGCCGGCAGCGCACGCTCGAGGGCGCCGAGCTCGTCGTTGACCTCGATGCGCAGCGCCTGGAAGACGCGCTTCGCCGGATGACCCTCGCCAAAGCGAGCAGGAGCGGGAATCGCCGCCTTGATCACCTCGACCAGGTCGGCGGTGCGCTCGAACGGCTGCGAGCTGCGGCGCCGGACGATTGCCCGCGCGATCTGGCGGGCGTACCGCTCCTCGCCGTAGCGCTTGAAGATGTCTGCGAGCTCGCGCTCGTCTCCCTCGTTGACGAGGTCGCTCGCCGAGAACGGCGCACTCGGATCCATGCGCATGTCGAGCGGCGCGTCGACCGCGTACGAAAAGCCTCGGTCCGGACGATCGAGCTGCATCGAAGAGACTCCGAGGTCGAGCAGGATCACGTCGGCTTTGACGCCGTTCTCGCCCAGGTGCTCGAGGACGACCGAGAACTCGCCGTGGTGCAGGCGCGCCTTGACCCCGGTCTCGCGCCGAAGCCGCTCGAAGAACGGCGCGACAGTGGGGTCACGGTCGATCGCGATCAGCTTGCCGTCGCCTCGGAGGCGCGACGCGAGCAGCAGTGAATGGCCGCCGGCGCCGAACGTGCCGTCGACGATGGTCTCACCCGGGCGCGGGTCGAGGAGCGAGACGACCTCCTCGGCGAGGACCGGGACATGATCGGATTCAGTTGGCAAGACGCTCGGCAACATCTTCCGCGCTCCCTTCGACTTCGTGCAGTTGCTGACGCCACTTCGCTCGATCCCAGATCTCCAGATGGTCGAACACGCCGGCCACCGTGACCTCCCGCCCGAGGCCCGCGTGCTGGATCAGGCCGGCGGGGATGACCACCCGCCCCTGCTTGTCGAGCTCGCTCTGCGCGGCGCCTGCGAAGAAGTGCCGCTGCATCACGCGCGATCCCTCGGCGAGCGGATCGAGGCTGCGGATCCGCTCGGCATGCTGCTCCCATGCGGTGCGCGGGTACGCGTAGAGACACCCGTCGAGACCGCGGGTGACGAAGACACCGTCCTCGAACGCCGCCCGGTGCTTGGACGGCAGGGTGAGGCGGTTCTTGTCGTCGAGGGAATGTTCATGCTCACCGAGCAGGTGGTGATCCACTGCGCCCCACTTTAACCCACTTTCCCCCACCTGTAAACCCCTCCGGACCAGGCCGAGGCCTACCGGGCCGAAATGTGCCTGCTCCTAGAGGGTTTCGACGCGGTCGCCGACCCGGACCCGGCCGGGCTGGGCGACGGCAGCGTGCACCCCGAAGGGCAGCGGCTCGGTGGTTTCGACGTGCCTGCGGTACACCGCGAGCGCCTTCAGGGTGTCGAGATCGGTCAGCCCGGTGTCCGGGCTCTGGGTCGTGACCACGCAGCGGCCGACGTTGCCCTGGGGCACGACGACCGCCTCGCCGACCGCCACCCTGCGGCCGAGCCAGCCGTCTTCCTCGTGCGGGCGGAGACCCTCGACGCCGAAGTTCATGCGGAAGCGGCGTGGGTCGACCTCCTGGACACCAAGAGGTTCGGCGAGCGCGCCGAGCGACGCGGTCCCGAGCAGGGTCGCCGCGCCGGATCGGCCCCGATCGGCGGCCCCGTGCTCCGGCTCGACCAGCCGTACTGCTTCACCCACGAGCTTCGAGACGGCTTCGCCCCAAGGGCCGCGCACGAGCCGGGCGCGGCGCGCTCGCGAGTGGAAGCGCGTCTCGACCTCCTCCCCACGTTCGACCGGAGCACTGACGGTGGCGCCGTCGGGCAACCGCAGCGTGAGCTCGTCGGCACCCTCGTCGTAGTCCGCCTGCACGAGCTGCAACGGCCCGCAGTCCTTGTTGTTGACCAGGCGGCCGGACTCGCCGATCAGGTAAAAGCGCCGATCTCCCTTCGGCCCGCTCTCGAGGAGTTCGATCTCGTCGACGAGGTGCACTGCGGTCGCCTTGACAGGCGTCAGCGAGATCCAGACGATGCGTCCACTCATCGCGGTCAAGCTAGCTGCGCGGCGTACGGCCCGGAACCGCCGAGCACCGCCGAGCCGGCTCGCGCCGCGAGCGCGAGCGCATCCTCGTGCGTGTCCCCACGCGCCAGCGCAAACGCAAGTGCCGCCCCGAACGAATCGCCGGCGCCGTAGGTGTCGACCACGGCGTCGGCCGGCACCGCAGCGTAGGGAACGCCGTTCGCGGTACCTCCGTTGGCGCCGTCCGTCAGCACCACCGTCCCCACCTGGAGCGACCCGTCGTAGCGTTCGCCCGCGTCGTTCGAACTGGCGACGAGCAGATCGAGGGGCACCTTCGCCTCGTCGAGCGTGGGCAACTCACGTGCCGTCGCTGCCAGGAACCGCGCCGACCGGGCCTCACGCAGCACCGCGGCCGTGCCGGAGACGAAGAACACGAGGTCGTAGCCGTTGAGCGGCAACGGGCCGCGGGGCAACAGCTTGTCGCCGAGCACGGTGATCGTCCGCTCGCCGTCGTCGTCGACGTGCGTCCAGGCACGTCGCGTTTGACCGCCCCATTCGACGTGGACGTCGATCCCCAGCTCGGCGAGCCGGCGTTGCGCCGAACGGCCGAGCTCGTCACTCCCCAGAGCGGTGAAGAGCTCACACCGGCCTGCGAGGAGCGCCAGCTGGCGCGCGACCACAGCGCCGCCTCCAGCCGGCTCCGACGTCGTCTCGGAGGCATGAACGATCGAGCCGGCAGCCGGCATGTTGGGCACCCGCGCGAACTCGACCCATTCGACGTGACCGATGACGGCGCATCTCACGATTTCGCACCCTGCCACGTTTGCTTCGATGATGGGGAGCGTGACCACACCGGAGCCGATCCCGCCGTTCGAGCGTTTCTACCTCATGCACCGCGACGAGGTGCTGGGCTACCTGCGGCGGCTGCTCGGTCAACGAGCCGAGGACGCCTGGCAGGAAACGTTCCTGCGGGCGCTGCGCGCCTACGACCGGCTCCAGCACGGCAAGCACTTGCGCGCCTGGGTCTTCACGATCGCCACGAACGTGGCGTTGGACGACCTGCGCAAGAAACGGCCGGAGACGCTCGCGCCCGGCGATGAGCCTGCCGTCGAGTTGCGGCGGGACGCGTTCCACGAGCTCGAGCACCTGACCGGCGACCTGCCTCCGACGGAACAGGCGGCCGTCGTCCTTCGCTACGGGTACGACCTCCCCTATGCCGAGATCGCCGCCGCGCTCGGCTCTTCAGAGGACGCTGCCCGCGCCGCGGCATCGTCCGGAGTCCGCAGACTGAGGAGGACCCATGAACGTCACGCCTGATCTCGACGCGCGCTTTCGCGACGCCGCACTGCGGGAGGGGCTCGTCGACGTGCGCTTCGACACCTTCGACTCGCCGGTCGGCGAGCTGTTCGTCGCGGCGACCGACCGCGGTCTCGCACGAATCTCCTACCGCTCCGACGGCATGGAGGAAGTGCTCGCGCGCACCTTTGGGACCCGCGTGCTTCGCTCGCCGCTCGACGACGTGCGCCGCGAGCTCGACGAGTATTTCGAGGGCCGGCGCCGCGAGTTCGACCTGCCGCTCGACCTCCGTGTCGCGCCGTTCCACGCCGACGTGCTCCGCGAGCTGGCGCTCGTCCCGTACGGGCGCACCGACACCTACGGCGCACTCGCGGCCAAGGTTGGCCGCCCTCGCGCCGCCCGTGCGGTCGGGACGGTGATGAACCGCAATCCGATCCCGATCGTGCTTCCGTGCCATCGCATCGTGGGCGCGAACGGATCGCTCACCGGGTACGCAGGGGGCCTCGAGGTGAAGCGACGCCTCCTCCAGCTCGAAGGCGCCACACTGGTCTAGTGCAGAAGGTCGTTGTCGTCGGTGGTGGCTTCGGAGGGTTGCTCGCGGTTCGCGGCCTCCGACGAGCCGACGTCGAGGTGACGCTCGTCGACCGGCAGAACTTCTATCTCTTCCAGCCGCTCGCGTACCAGGTTGCCACCGGATCGCTCTCGTCGGCCGAGGTAGCAGTGCCGCTCCGCCAGATCCTGCGGCGGCAGCGCAACGCGCGTGTCGTCCTGGGCGAAGTCGACGGCTTCGACCTCGATGCGCGCCGCGTGTCGGTGACGCACCTGCCGAACGGCGGGACGCAGACCCTCGACTACGACACGCTCGTCGTCGCCGGGGGCGCGCGCTACTCGTACTTCGGGCACGACGACTGGGCGGAGCACGCACCCGAGTTGAAGTCGCTCGAAGGCGCGCTCGATCTCCGTGATCGCATCCTGCGGGCCTTCGAGGCGGCCGAGGTCGAGCAGGACGAGGCGACGCGCGCGGAGTGGCTCACGTTCGTCGTCGTCGGCGCCGGCCCGACCGGCGTCGAGATGGCCGGCCAGATCGCGGAGCTCGGCAAGGACGCCCTGCACGGCGAGTATCGAGCGATGGACACGCGGACGACCCGCGTCCTGCTCGATCGAGGCGACCGGCCGCGTGCTCGGCGCCTTCCCACCGTCGCTCTCCGCGAGCGGCGAGCGGCAGCTGCGCACGCTCGGTGTCACGCCGCTGCTCGAGACGACCGTGGTCGGGATCGACGCGACCTCCGTCGAGATCGAGGACTCGGACGGGGCCCGCTCGCGCGTGCCGGCACGCACCGTCATCTGGGCGGCGGGCGTCACCGCCTCGCCGCTCGCCGGGCTGCTCGCCGCTGCGGCGGGCGCAGAGACCGACCGCGCGGGCCGGATCACCGTGGAGCCCGACCTCACCCTGGCAGGACATCCCGAGGTGTTCGCCCTCGGCGACATGGTGACCGTGCGCGGACAGCAGCTGCACGGTGTCGCTCCGGTCGCGATGCAGCAGGGGCGACACGCCGCCCGCTCGATCGCCCGCGGCTCGCGCGGGCCGTTCCACTACCGCGACAAGGGAGAGCTCGCGACGATCGGCCGTTCGCGGGCGGTCGGCGTCGTCAAGGGCGTCCGCGTCAGCGGCTTCCTCGCCTGGGCGCTGTGGCTCGGGATCCACATCACGTATCTCGTCGGCGTTGAGAACCGGCTGCTCGTCCTGACCCGCTGGTCATTCAGCTACGTGACCCGCGGCCGCGGCGCGCGCGTCATTCACCACAATTAGCCAAGAGCCTCCGTCACGGTGCGCACCGCCGCGTCGTAGGCGACGGCTGCGAGCCCTCCGCCCCACGTCAGCCGGGCGACGCCGAGCGCCTGTAGATCCGCGGGGCCGGGCACACCCTGATCCGCGATCACGTTCATCGGCCCATCGATGCGCCGCGCGAGCTCCGGGATCGAGACGGGCGGGCACAGGATTGGGTAGGTGCAGTCGGCCCCGGCTTCGAGGTAGGCGTTCGCCCGTTCGACGGCCTCGTCCACGTCACCGCCGATGCGAAGGAACACATCCACGCGGGCATTGAGGACGAGCTCCGGCACGGCCTCGCGAATCGCTCTGATCGCGGCGGTCTGCTCGTCCAGCGAGACGAGGCCCGCGCGCGTCGAGTCCTCGAAGTTGATCCCAACGAGGCCCGCATCCCAGGCGGCACGGGCGGTGCCCACCGGGTCGCCGTAACCGCGTTCGAGGTCGGCGGACACCGGCACGTCGACCGCCGCCGCGATGCGTCGCGCGGCCTCGACCATCTCGTCGCGCGGCGCCCGCTCGCCGTCCTCCCACCCGAGCGACCGCGCGACCGCCGAGCTCGTCGTCGCGAGCGCACGACAGCCCGGCAGCGCCGCGAGCGCCTTCGCACTTGCGACGTCCCAGGCGTTCGGCAGCACGAGCAGCGGCGGCTCGAGGTGCATGCGCCGGAAAGCGGCGGCCTTGGCGTGCTGGTCCATGTCAGGTCGCGGCGATCGTCACCCGTGGCAGTTCTGAGCTGCCCAGGTGCTGAGGTGCTGCTCGGCAGCCTGGAGCTTCGGGGCCGAGAACGACTTCGACGCGGAGGCCATGGCCGCGATCTGCGACGCCGTCGGCACCTTGCCCGGCGTGAAGCCCGCCCCCTGGACTGCCTTGGCGTAGTTCTGGAATGCCTCGGCGATCGTCTCGAAGTCGGAGCGGATCGCAGCCGGGGCCGCACTCGCAAGCGACTTGTAGACGGTCGCGACGTCGGTGAGGCTCGTCTTTCCCTGCCCGCTCGAGGCGGCCAGTGCCGCCGAGAACTTCTGGCCGAGACCCGCAAGCTGGCTGCAGTTCTTCACCGAGGCGAACGTGTGCACCGTGCTGCTGCTCGAGCTGCTGCTGGAACTGCTGCTGCTGCTCGAGCTGCTGCTGCTGCTCGAACTGCTCGTCGCGGTCGCTGTGGTGGTCGTCGTGCCCGTGGTGGTCGCGGTGCTCGTGGCTGCCGCGTCAGAAGCCGACTTCTTGCTGCCGCAGCCCGCGGCGACGATCACGAGCACGAGCAGAAATGCGAGCGAGCTCGCCTTGAATCTCATATCCGTCGTTTCCCCTCTCACCGATTGCCTACGCGGCCTGTGCGGCCGCAGACCGATCGTAGGCTGATCGAGTTGCCGCTTCAACCTCGGTCGATTCCGGTCACTCCTCCGGCATCACCCCCAGCAAGCGGTAGCCCACACCCCAGACGTTCTCGACGAGTGTCGCCTGCGAGCCGGCCTCGCGCAGCTTGCGGCGCAGGCGCGATGCGTGTGAGTCGAGCGTCCGAGTCCGGCCTGCAACGCGATAGTTCCAGACGTCACGGAGCAGCTCCCCTTTTGTGAACACGCGCTCGGGCTCGCGCGCGAGGCGCACGAGCAGCTCGTACTCCTTCTGGGCGAGCTGGACGCGCCGTCCGCCGACGCGGACGTCACGGGTGCGCGTGTCGATGCGCACAGGCGGGGCATCGACGACGTCGTCGAGCGGCGGCCGCACCCGGCGCAGCACGGCTCGGATCCGCTCGACGAGCTCCTGGTACTCGAACGGACGCGGGACGTAGTCGTCACAGCCGCGTCGAAACGCGTGGATGCGATCGACCGCGTCTGCCTGCTCGCGTCCGAGGACGATCACCGGAGCACGCTCGACCCAGCGCTCGAGCCGCTCGACGTCGCCCGCGAGCACGAGATCGAACCGCCCATGGTCTGGCACCAGCTCGAAGCCGTCTCGTGGTAGATGCCGCTCGAGGAACCCGCGTGTCTCGGGCTCGGCGTCGGTGAGGAGCAGTGCAGCGGCCATTGAGAGCGACGGTAGCCCCGCCCGGCCGGGCGCACCAGTTGTCCATTCGCACGATTCTGCGCCGATCGATCCTCAGGCGGCGAACGCGGCCATGTCGAGACGACCGAATGTGCGACGCGCATGCCACAGGCCCCAGAAGACGAGCGCCGCGAGCACGGGCGTTCCGGTCACGACCGAGACGACCACGAACCCACCGACGCCGGAGCCCAGGAGCACATACAGGCGGAGCGCCGCCCGCCCCAGGCAGTACGCCGCCCAGACGAGCGACTGCAGCCCGAACTCACGGCGGTACGGCGCACTCGCCTGGAACCACGGCGGGAACGGGTACCACGCGCTCGCGAAGATGCCGATCAACGGGCGGCCTACGACGACCGAGCCGAGATAGACGAGGCCCCAGATCGCACTCAGCACGACCGGCTGCGCGAGATACACGGTCGCGCTGTCCGCAGCGAGCGCGACGAGCGCCTGCACGACGACGAAGATCGCACTGACCAGTGCCAGTCCCGCCTGCCGGCCGTGACGGATCGCCCAGGCGGCGATCGTCATCGAGAGCACCGTCGACGCGACCACGGCGGGGCCTAGGCCGGCGGTCCGCCACAGGCCGTAGAAGACGACCACGGGAACGATCCCCTCGAACGCGAACTGCGGCAGTCCGCGCCGAAGAAGCAGCTGCCAGGTCGGGTCCGGCAGCTCGCTCAGCCGGTCAGCAAGCGGCGCTCCTGGCGGTCGCACCACTCGATCCCCCATTCGCAGTAGTCGAGCGCCCAGCGATAGACCAGGTCGACGAAGGGCGGATCCGACTCCCCGCTGCCGTCGTCGAGCCCCCGGAGATAGGCGAGCATGCCCGCGTAGCCCTCGCGCCGTGCGCGCAGCAGACCGAGCCCCTCGCCGACGGGCAGTGCGTCCGCGAAGAAGAGCCGCAGCAGCGACTCGTCGCGAAGCTCCACCCGCGTCTCTGTGCCGTGCAGCCAGCCGTCCAGCGCAGCGCGCCCGGACGGCGTCAGCTCGTAGACGCGCCGGGCCCGGCCCCCACGGTCGGCCGCCGCACCGCGGATCCAGCCCGCCGCTTCGAGCTGCTTCAGCTCGGGATAGATCTGGCCGTAGCTCGCGGCCCAGAAGTGCCGGATCGTGCGATCGACCGCGGTCTTGAGGTCATAGCCGCTCCTGGCCCGTTGGTCGAGCAGCCCGAGGACCGCCCAGGTGACCGCGGTTGGCTTCATCTATCGGTTTGATATATCGCACCGATACGTTGCTGTCAAGGTGGGGAACTCCCGGGGAAATGCCTCAGAGGCGGCCGGAGCGGATGACGCCCCAGAGCAGCCACACGCCGAGGATCGCGGAGAGGAGGAAGCCGAGCACCGAGACAACGTGCAGGCCGAGGACATGTGGTCCGCTCTTCGCGAAAATGCCGATCAGGCTCGAGCCGATCAGACCACCGGTGACGACCAGTGCGATCACCAGCCGGTTGAACAGCGTGTCGAGCTTCGCCATCAGCTCGTCCAGGCCCTTGTGCACGAACCCGACCTCGATCTGACCGTCGCGCACCTGTTCGAGCGTGTCGTGGATCTGGTACGGCAGCTCCAACGCCATCTGCGTGTACTGCCAACCCTCACGGCGGGCGCGGCGAGCCATGCGCCGCGGCGTGAACCGCTCGAGCATCAGGTCCCGTGCATACGGCTTTGCGACCTCGAACACGTTGAAGTCCGGATACAGCTCGATGCCCACCGAGCCGAGCGTCGCGATCGCTTTGTCGAGCATCACGAACCGGGTTGGGAGACGCAGGTTCATCGAGTAGATGAGCCCGAACGCCTCACGGATCACCTGGATCGAGTCGATCTCCTGAAGGCTCGCGCCGTAGTAGCGGTAGAACAGCTCGCGCAGCGCCGCGACGAACTCGTCCTCACGTTCCTTCGGATAGCGCACGCCGAGGTCGAAGAGCCGCTTGGGGATCATCTCGATGTTCTCCGACGCAGCGTCGATGAAGAGCCGCGTCAGCTTCGTCATGTCGTCGTCGGTGAGCCTCCCGGTCAGGCCGAAGTCGACGAGCCCGATCCGCTCCGGAGCCAGCACGAGGATGTTGGCGGGATGCGGGTCGGCATGGAAGAACCCGTTGCGGAAGATCATCGTCATCCACGTCTCGGTGATCAGGTACGCGAGATGCCGGCGCTGCTCGAGCGACCACGCGTCGAGCTCGAGGTCGGCCAGCTGCACACCGTCGAGGTACTCGAGTGTGAGGACGCGGGAACGTGTGTAGGTCCAGTAGACGCGCGGCACCGCGACGTGAGGATGGCCGGCGAACTCCTTGTGGAACGCATCCGCGTTGCGGGCCTCCAGGCGGTAGTCGAGCTCCTGCCGGATCGAGCGCGCGAACTCGTCGACGATCTCGCTCGCGTCGATGAAGTCCAGCGCACGGATTCGCTCCTTGACGAGCCGCGCCGCCTGGTACATGAGCGATAGATCGGCCTCGATCTTCCGTGGCGCGTCCGGGCGCTGCACCTTGACCACCACGCGCCGGCCGTTCGGAAGCGTCGCCCGGTGCACCTGGCCGATCGACGCCGCCGCCAGCGGCTCCCGATCGAACTCCGTGAACAGCCGCACCACCGGCTGGCCCAGCTCCTCCTCGATCGTCCGTTCGACGTCGGAGTACGGAAACGGCCGCACGTCGTCCTGCAGGCCCCGCAGCTCGGCGATGATGTCCGGCGGAACGACGTCCGGCCGCGTCGAGAGCAGCTGCCCGAACTTCACGAAGGTCGGGCCGAGCTCGTCGAGCATCTCGCGCAAGTGCCTGCCGCGGGCCGTGCCCTCGGCCGCCGGGTCGGTGGCCTTGTGGCCCTCGATCGCATAACCGAAGCCGTGCCGGACCGCGACCTGGGCGATCTCGCTCAGGCGACCCAGGCTGCGCTGCTTGGGGCGGGTGGCCACCGCCCAAGTGTTGCATGAAGGCCGGGCCGAGCCAGAACTGCGGCCGTCAGAGTGTCGACAGGCTCAGTGGATGTGCTTGATCGTCGCGTTCCACGCGCCCTTGGGCGCCTGGACGTCGACGCTGTCGCCGACCTTCTTGCCGAGCAGCGCCGAGCCGAGCGGTGACGTCGGGGAGACGGTGCCTGCACCGCCGACCGCGCTGATCTCGACAGTCATCGCCTGGCCGCCGTCGCCGGCGACATCGACCACCGAGCCGACGCCGACCTCGTCCGTGCCCGCAGCCTGGACGATCTGTGCGCCGTCGAGCCGCGCGCGCAGCGTGCGGATGCGCGCCTCGAGCAGTCCCTGCTCGTTCTTCGCAGCGTGGTACTCGAAATTCTCGGAGAGGTCGCCGAACTCGCGCGCCTTCTTGATCGCCGCGATCACGTCGGTGCGGCGCGGCCCTTCGAGCTCCTCGAGCTCCTCACGCAACGCCGCTGCCTGTTTCTCCGTGAGCTGCTCGCCCTCTACCACTTGGAGCGGCCTCCCCGGCGACGTGACGTGTAAACAACCCGCGGCTTCGCGACCTGCATACCGGTCTCCTGGAACTTCTCGACGTGGCCCTGCAGCCGCGCGACGCGCGACACATCCGCCTGTTGTTCGGGCAGCACCAGCGTGATGCCGACGCCACCCTTCCCGGCCCGGCCGGTGCGGCCGACGCGGTGTGTGTAGACGTCTGGCTCCTCGGGTGGATCGAAATTGATCACATGAGTGATGTCGTCGACGTCGAGCCCGCGCGCCGCAACATCCGTCGCGACGAGTGTCTTCACCTTGCCGGTGTCGAAGTGCGCGAGCGCCTGTTCACGCTGCGCCTGGCCCTTGTCACCGTGAATCGCGATCGCATCGACGTCGTTGCGGCGCAGCTTCTCGACCAGGCGGTCGGCGCCGGCCTTCGTGCGCACGAAGACGAGCACGAGGCCGCGCTCGGCGTCGTTCAGCAACTCCACGAGCGTCGAGACCTTGGTCTCGTTCGTCACGGGGACGAAGCGATGGTCGATGTCGCCGCTTCTCCGGTCGGCCGGCAGTTCTCCCTCGAATCGCGCCGGGAAATGCGTGTAACGGCGAGCGAGCTCGCCGACCTCGCCGTCCAGCGTCGCGGAGAAGAACATCGTCTGTCGATCCTCCCGCAGCTTGCGCACGAGGCGGTCGACCTGCGGCTTGAACCCCATGTCGAGCATGCGGTCGGCCTCGTCGAGCACGAGCACCTGCACCGCATCGAGCGACACGAGACCGCGATCGACGAGGTCCTGCAGGCGACCCGGCGTCGCGACGATCACGTGCGCCCCTTTCGCCTCGTTCGCCTGCGCTTTCAGCGGCACGCCGCCGTAGACGGACGCGACCTTGATCTTGTCGCCGGAGATCAGTGCGAACTCCTCGGTGACCTGCACGCAGAGCTCGCGGGTCGGGACGAGCACGAGTGCGGCGGGCCGCGGTTGCGATGGGTCGAGACGCTCGAGGATCGGGATCGCGAACGCGAGCGTCTTGCCGGAGCCCGTCGGGCTCTTGGCCAGGATGTCGCCGCCGCGGAGTGCCTCCGGGATCACGAGCGTCTGGATCTGGAACGGGGACTCGATGCCGCGTGCGGCCAGCAACTGGCACACGGCCTCGGACACCCCGAGGGGACGAAAATCTGTCACTTGTCTCAACTCCTTCGGACGTCGAGATCGTGTGTCCGACGAAGGAGACGCGATCTCACGGGAGTGCGGCCTATCCGCATTCCGTAAAGACCACGGTAGCAGGGGAACCGGCGGGTGGCTCAGTCGCGGCTGGAGTCGCGGTCTTCGACGAGGCGCAGCCGGTGCTCGAGCTGGGCGACCCGAAGCTCGAGCTCGTCCCATTCCTCCCGGGTCACGAGGCCGACCTCGCGCGCAAGCTCCTGGATGCGGCGCTTCGATCCCTCTCCCACGCGGATCGCGTCCCCGCGCCAACGACCGCTCAGGTCCTCGAAGAGCGAGCGGAGCTCGTCGAGCCGCGGCCCGAGCACGGCGAACAGCCGGTCGGCGTCGCTATCTGGCACGGCCGTGCGGCCGCGACTTGCGCCGCTGGCGGCGCGCCTCGCGCTTCGCCTCCGGGTCGCCGTCGGTGACCGCTGCCTCGATCACGTCGACGGGAGTCTCCGGGTTCGGTTCGTCGGCGGCCGCCTGCTCGGCGTCGGCCAGCATGCGGTCGGCCTTCTCGCCCTCCGGCATGTCCTGACCCTTGCGCCGTGCGTACTCGGGCTCACGCTCTTTCCAGAGGTTGAGCAGCGGCGCTGCGATGAAGATCGACGAGTAGGCGCCGGACGTGACGCCGACGAGCAGCGCGAACGCGAAGTCCTGCAGGGTCGCGCCGCCGAAGAAGTAGAGCGCGGCCACCGGGAGCAACGTGATGAACGTCGTCGCCAGTGAGCGGCGGATCGTCTCCCACAGCGAGATGTTCGTGATCGTCGCGAACGACGCACGACGCATGATCGGGATGTTCTCGCGGATGCGGTCGAAGATGATGATGGTGTCGTAGATCGAGTAGCCGAGCACGGTGAGCACCGCTGCGACCGTCGCTTCGGTCACCTCGCGTCCCGTGATCGAGTACACGCCGACGGTGATCAGGACGTCGTGCAGCATCGCCGCGATCACCGGGACCGCGAACGCGAGCCCTCGGAAGCGGATCGTGATGTACAGCGTGATGATCAGCATCGAGAAGAAGATGGCGAGGAGCGCCGACCTCGCGATCTGTCTGCCGAAGCTCGACGAGACGTTCGTCGTCCCGGCCGCGATCGGATGGACGTTCTGGTCGAGCAGCGTGTTGAGCCTGGTCTGCTCCCGGTCGGTCAGCTTCTTCAGGCGGATCTGGAAGCTCTTGTAGCTCTCGCTGCCGAACGCCGTTCCTCGGCCCTGCACGACGGCGTCGCCGCGGCCGATTGCCGCGGTCTGGTCGCGCACGAGCGTGATCGTGGTCGGCTTCGCCGTGCGGAAGGTGATCTGCGCGCCGCCCTTGAAGTCGATGCCGAGGTTCAGCCCGCGCACGGCGAGCGAACCGATGCTGATCACGAGGATGCCGCGCGGAGATCGCGAACCAGAGCATCGTCCGCTTCATGAAGTCGATCTGCAGCCAGCGGCCGCGCTGCGAATGGTTCGCGCCCATGAACTTCGGGTTCTCGAACCAGCGGAAGCCGGCGAGCAGGCCGAGCATCGCGCGGGTCGCTGCCACCGCCGTGACCAGCGAGATCGCAGTACCGATCAGCAGCATCAGCGCGAAGCCCTTCACACCGGCGGTCGCGACCGCGAACAGGATCAACGCCGTGATCCCGGTGACCACGTTCGCGTCGATGATCGTGTGGAAGCCCTTCGCGTAACCCGCCGAGATCGCGGCGCGCACGGACTTTCCGGCACGTGCCTCTTCCTTGATGCGTTCGAACACGACGACGTTCGCATCGGCCGCGACGCCGATGGTCAGGATCAAGCCGGCAAAGCCGGGCAACGTCAACGTGACGCCCAAGATGAGGATTGCGCCGTACATGAAGGCGGCGTAGATGCCGAGGCCGATCACGGCGACGAGGCCGAGGAAGCGGTAGAGGAAGAGCAGGAAGAGGCAGACGACGATCAGGCCGCCGATCGCCGCGTTCTGCGCTTGCTTCAGAGAGTCCTTACCGAGCGTCGCCGACACGTCGGTGCGCTCGAGCGGCACGAAGTTCACCGGCAGCGCGCCCGTCTGCAGGACGAGCGCGAGGTTCTGCGCCTCCTTGAGACTGGACATGCCCGTGATCTGTGCGCCTGTCCCGGTCGGGTCGATCCCGTTCGGGTACTGCGTGTAGTCGATCTGCGGCCACGAGCGGATCTCGTTGTCGAGCACGATCGCGAAGTGCTGCGGGACCTTCAGGATCGAGCCGCGGACCGCCTCGTTCTTCGTCACCTGGGCGAACGCCTTGTTCCCCTTGCCCTTGAACGAGAGCAGCACGATCGGATCACCGGTCGTCGGATCGAAGTCCTGCCGCGTCCCCGAGAGGTTCAGCTCGGAGCCCGTGATATTCGGGAACTTGCCGTTCGTCGCGTACTGGTTGTCCGGGTACGCGCCGTTCTTGAACAGGTAGTAGTCGCTCAGCCCGACGGGCGGCACGCCCGCGGGGTCGCCCGGGCAGATGACGGAGCCCGGCTGCGAGCAGCTGATCACCACGGTGCGTGCCGGCACCGGCAGCACCTTCCAGCCGGCCGGGATCTTGCCCTTGTGGGAGTCCAGGAGACCCTCGTTCCCCGTCGAGGGATCGCGGTGCAACGTCGCGATCGGGCCGGCCGCCTTCACCCAGACAGTGGTCGTCTTCGTCTTCTTGTTCTTCAGGATGCCCGTCGTCGACTTGACCTTGACGGGCTTGAAGAGCACATAGCCGGTCGGGGTGCCGACCTTCGCCGTCGACTCGACTCGCGAGAGCAGGTTGTAGAGGTTGCGGAACGCGATCGGCTGGCCGCCGCTCGCCGCGATCGACGGCGGTACCAGCGCGACCTCCAGGTCGTACAGCTCGAGCTGCGCCGTCGTGCCGATGATCGACGCTGCCTGCGCCGGGTCATGGACGCCCGCGAGCTGGATCACGATCTGGTTGCTGCCTTGCTTGCGGATCTCGGGCGAAGCGACGCCGAGCTTGTCGACGCGGCTGCGCATGATCGAGACCGAGCGATCGAGGTCGTCCGACGTGAGCTTGTGGCCCTTCGGCGGCTGCGCCTTGAGGACGACCTCGAGGCCACCCTGGAGATCGAGGCCCTTCTTCACGCCGCGGTGCCCGGGCGAGCCAGGCACGGCCAGATAGGCCACGCCGATGAGGGCGAGCACGATCACGCCGAGCAGGAGCAGATTGAAGCGCCGAGACGACACGCGCGGGAAGGTTAGCCTGGTTCCTCGGTCGTTCCGCGGGCAGATTCGTCCGGCTCCGGAGCCACTTCGGCCTCCGGCTCCGGCTCGACCTCGACTTCGACCTCGCGGGCGACGGCCGCGATTGCGCGCCGGTCGACCTCGACGACGACCTTGGGCGCGATCTCGACGTGGATGAGATCGTCGACGACCTCGCGCACCGACCCATGGATCCCACCGGCCGTGATCACGTCGTCACCGACCTCGATCGTCTCCTGCATCGCCGAGTGCGACGCGCGCCGGCGGCGGGCAGGCATCAGGAAGAGCAGCCACACCGCGCCGAAGATCACTATCAAGATCAGGAATCCGCCCACTGGAGCCTTTCGAGTCGGTCACGCTTGTAGGACGCAAATCCGCCGCAATCGATAGCGTCTCGCGCGCCCCGGGTCAGCTCGATCAGGAAGCGTAGATTGTGGAGCGAGAGCAGGCGGAGGCCGAGCAGCTCGTTCTGGTTGACGAGATGGCGGATATAGGCGCGCGTGAAGCGTGAGCAGGCAGGACAGTCACACGTCTCGTCGAGCGGCGCCTGGTCGCGGGCGAACCGGGCGTTGCGGAGGTTGATGCGACCGTCGCGGGTCAGCGCGCTGCCCGTGCGGGCGGTGCGCGTCGGGAGGACGCAGTCGAACATGTCGACCCCCGCTTCGATCACTTCGAGGATTCCCTCGGGGTCGCCGATGCCCATGAAGTAGCGCGGCTTGTCCGCCGGGAGCAGCGCCACCGCCCAGTCGGTGGTCTCGAACATCGCCTGGCGTTCCTCGCCGATCGCGAGCCCCCCGACTGCGTTGCCGTCGAAGTCGAGCGCTGCGATCTCCTCGGTCGAGCGCCGCCGCAGCTCAGGGTCGACGCCGCCCTGGGTGATCCCGAAACGGAGTTGTCCGTCCGCACGGGGCGCGTTCCGCTGGCGCTCGGCCCACGTCGTCGTCCGGCGCACGGCCTCCTCGAGCTTGCGGCGCGAGACGCCGGCCGGCGGCACGTGGTCGAGGCACATCGCGATGTCGCTGCCGAGATTCGCCTGAACCGCAGCGGCCAGCTCGGGCGTGAAGCGCGTTGACGCACCGTCGTAGACGCTTCTGAACGTCACGCCCTCGTCGTCGACCCGTGAGATCGTGTCGCGGAGCGAGAAGACCTGGAAGCCGCCGGAGTCGGTGAGGATCGGCAGCTCCCAGGACATGAAGCGGTGCAGCCCGCCGAGGTCGCGGATCAGCTCGTCGCCGGGCCGGAAGTGCAGGTGGTAGGTGTTGCCGAGCAGGATCTGGGCGCCGAGCTCGCGCACCTCGTCGGGGTGCAGCGACTTCACCGTCCCTTTCGTCCCGACCGGCATGAAGACGGGCGTGCGAATCTCGCCGCGAGCCGTACGCAGCACCCCAGCCCGCGCCGCCCCCTCCGTCGCCTGCACCTCGAAGACACGGCTCACGGAGCCACGTCTAGTGGTCAGACCAAAGACGACGGAATGGGGACTTTCTCTCCACAGGCGGCGCGAGCAGGGAGTTTGCGACCGTAGGGCACGGCCGTGCCGGGCCAGTCCCTTGGTCAGACCAGGGTGACGAGACGCGCGCTTTCGTTCCACAGGTCACAGGATCAGCATCGCATCGCCGAAGGAGTAGAAGCGGTAGCGCTCTGCGATCGCGAGCTCGTACAGGTTTCTCGTCTCCTCGATCCCGGCGAAGGCCATCACGAGCGCGAGCAGCGTGGAGCGCGGCAGGTGGAAGTTCGTCACGAGCTGATCGACGCGCCGGAAGGTGAATCCCGGCGTGATGAAGAGCTCGGTTCGGCCGGCCAGTGGCGCACCGCCCGCGATCGTCTCCAGCACGCGCACCGTGGTCGTGCCGACGGCGAGCACGCTCTGTGCGTCGCGGATCCGCTGCCACGCCGCGCGCTCGACCGAGTACCGCTCACCGTGAATGTGGTGCGCCTCGACCACCTCCTCCTGGAGCGTCCGGAACGTGTCGAGCCCGACATGCAACGTCACGCGTTCCACGTCGAGTGCGGCGAGCAGATCCGGCGTGAAGTGCAGGCCGGCCGTGGGCGCCGCCGCCGAGCCTGCCTCACGCGCATAGACGGTCTGGTAGCGCTCCGCGTCACCGAGCGGCTCGGTGATGTAGGGCGGGAGCGGCACGACCCCTTGTGGCTCTCCGTCGAGCCGCACGCGCCAGCGACCGTCGCCCAGATGCTCGAGCAACTCGACCACGCCGTGACGGTCGCCCGCGTGCAGCTTCCGTGTGGGACGAGCAAGCGCCTCCCACACGTCTCCGTCGACCCGTTCGAGCAGCAGCACCTCCCCGCGGGGACGCTCGATCGGGATCCGTGCAGGCACGACCCGCGTGTCGTTCACGACCGCCAGGCAGTCGACCAGCGTCGGCAGTTCGCCGAACACATGGTGCGACACCGCGCCCGTCGAGCGCCGGTAGACGAGGAGCCGCGAGTCGCCGCGCCGCGCCGGCGGATGCTGGGCGATCAGCTCCTGCGGCAGGTCGTAGTCGAGCTCGTGGGCCTCCATCCGGTGCGGACGGTAGCTTCGCCCACCATGGACGAGATCCGTGAAGCGCTCCGCGACGGCCTCCGTGAAGAGGCGGCCCCGATCGCCCGCCGCCTCGCCGAGGTGAAGGGGCTCTCGAACAACGTGATCCGCCGGCTCGACAAGCTCGAGCACACGATCGATGCCGAGCGAGACGCGCGCGTCGACGACCTGGCTCTGCTCGTCGACCTGCTGACCGAAGGATGGCGTGGCCTGAACGCACGCCTCGATCGCATCGAGGCGGCCGTGCAGCCCGCGGAGACGAACGTCGTCAAGCTCCGCGAGAGCGCCTAGGCCCCGTTCGCGGGCAGGAGCAGCTCGAACCGCGAGCCCTCGCCGACGACTGACTCGAGGTCGATTCGTCCTCCGAGCGCGGTCGACAGCTCCTTCGCGATCGCAAGTCCGAGACCGGTGCCACCGCTCACGTTCGAGACGAACGGGCGGAACAGGCGCTCGCGCGCCTCGGCCGGTATCCCCGGTCCAGTGTCTTCCACGGCGACGTGCACGGTGCCGTTCCGCTGAGCAAGCTCCAGCGTGATCCGTCCGCCGTCGGGCGTCGCGCGGAACGCGTTCGAGAGCAGGTTGCCGACCACCTGGAGCACCCGGTCGCCGTCCGAGGTGATCACCGGCCGCGCGTCGAGCTGCTGCCGGTAGTCGATCGAGCGCCGCTGAGCCTCGTCGCGATAGCGCTCGTACGCCTGCTCGATCAGCGCCGCCATGTCGACCTCTTCCGTCGTGACCGTGAACCGGTTCGTGTCGAGCTTCGCGAGGTCGAGGATGTCGCCGACCAGCCGCTCGAGCCGCTGCGTCTCCGCCTCCACCGTCTCGAGTGAGCTGTGTCTGAGCTCGGGATCTTCGATCACGCCCTCGAGCAGCGCCGCGACGTGGCCGCGGATCGCTGTCAGCGGGGTGCGCAACTCGTGCGAGACGGACATCAGGAAGTTCCGCTCCATCTGCTCGACCAGGCCGAGCCGGTGCGCCATCTCGCCGACGCGCGAACTCAGATGACCGAGCTCGCCGGGCGCGTTCGGCGGCACCTCGACGTCGTAGTTCCCGCTCGCGACTTCGTCGACAGCGTCCGAGAGCTGCAGGATCGGCCGCACGATCCGCCGCGACAGATACCAGGCGAGCAGCGCCGCGACGAGCAGGCCGAAGGCCCCGGCGATCGCCAGCCGGCCGATCAGCGCGTTGACCTGCTGGCGGATGTCGGTCTTCGGGGTCGCGACGACGATCGCACCGATCGTGGTGCCGGACGATGCGATCGGGTTGGCGACCGCCAGAAACCGGCGGTGCTGCCCCGGCGGCGTGAACTCGAACGTGACCGACTTCCCGATGTGCCAGTCGATCGGCTCCTGCGGCAACGGACGCAAGCCCGTGATCTGTCCCGGGAAGAGACCGAGCCGCGGACCGAGCAGGTAGATACGGTCGCCCGTCGCCTTCTCCAGCGTCTTGCCGGCGAACGTCGGCGCCTTCTGGTCGAGGTTCTTGTTGCCGTAGCCCGCGTTCACCGCCTTCGAGTAGAGCTCGGCGATCCCGTTCGCCTCGCGGTTCAGCTTCGAAAGGGTCTGGTTCTGGGTGAACTGCTGGAAGAGACGGATCGAGATCGCCGTCGTGATCACGCCCGCGAGGACGATTCCCGCGAGGAAGATGAGCGGCAGCCGGACGCGTAGCGATCCGAGCATCGCGATCAGCCTACGGGGTCGCGGGGTCTTTCTTGGCGTCCTTGGCCGGCGACACCTTGTAGCCGACCCCCCACACCGTGACGATCGGCGATGCATCACCGAGCTTGCGACGCAGCTGCCGGACGTGCACGTCGACAGTCCGTGTGTCGCCCGCAAACGTGTAACCCCACACGCGCTCGAGCAGCTGGTCGCGCGTCAGCACGAGACCGCGATGGTCGAGCAGCTCCCACAGCAGGTCGAACTCCTTCGGGGCGAGCTGGATCTCCTCGTCGCCAACCCGAACCTCTCGGCGGCCTGCGTCGATGTGCAGGTCGCCGTGATCCATCGTCTCGCTCTCGAGCTCGCGGCGCTCGGGCGTGGCACGGCGCAAAATCGACTTGACACGAGCGACGAGCTCGCGCGGGTTGAACGGCTTCGTCAGATAGTCGTCGGCGCCGACCTCGAGGCCGATGATCTTGTCGACGTCCTCATCGCGGGCGGTGAGCATCAGGATCGGCACGTCGCTCGTCTGCCGAATCCGCCTCGTCACCTCGATGCCGTCGATGTCCGGCAGCATCAGGTCGAGCACGATCAGGCCCGGCATCTCCTGCGCCACCTGCGCCAGCGCGTCGGTCCCGTTCGACGCGGTGCGAACCCCGTAGCCGGCGTTCTTCAGATAGAGAGAGACGAAGCTGGCGATCGAGCTCTCGTCCTCGACCACCAGGATGTTCGAGGTCGCTGAGCTCACGCTACGGAGTCGACGACGGGCTGCCCGCCGTCGCGGGCTGGACACCGAAGAGAACGAGCCGCGACGCGGGGAAGTACGGGACGGGGATCCATTTGCCGCTGTCGAGCGCGTAGTTGCCCGGGGTCTCGGCGAGCAGGTCGCCCGAGAGCTGCGCGGTGCCGACGCCGACCGCCGTCAGATCGATCCCGGTTCCCTTCAGGGACAGCCTGTACTTCCCGCCCGTGACGCGGTAGCGAATGTCGGTGCCGCCGTAGATCGTCGTCCCGTCGAGCACACCGGGCCGCTTCGTCTCCGCGCCGCTGACGAGCACCTGGCCGTCGCCGAGGATCGGGTCGGTGACGACGAGCTTGCCCTTGTCGATCTGTCCCCAGAGCGTCCCGCGGGTGCCCGCGACGACGACAGAGCCGTTGACCTTGCTCAACTCGAGGACACCGTCACCGGGCGAGCGCGCGGCAGCCAGCGCCGCCGGGACGGCGACGAGGCCACAGAGCAGGATGAGGCAGAGCCGGCGCATCGGCATGAACAGTCTTTCCTGCCGAATTATGCCTCGAATGAGGGGTATGTAAGGAGTTTTGTACGAGGCCTCTTATACGGTCGTCCTCGTGCACGACCTGACGAGCTTCGGCCTCACCATCCTCGTGGTCTCCGGCGCGCTGTCCGCCGCGCTGCTCGCATCGAAGCTGAGTGCGCGCACGTCGATCCCGTCGGCGGCGCTCTTCCTCGTCGCCGCGGCCCTCGCCTCCGATCTCTGGCCCTCCCTCGTCCTCTCGATCCAGACGGTCGAGCGGATCGCCACTGTCGCCCTGATCGTGATCCTGTTCGACGGAGGCTCGTCGATCGGCTGGCGCCGCCTCCGCCCCTCCCTCCTGCCGATCGCCTCGCTCGGCGTGCTCGGCACGTTCGCCACCGCCGGCCTCGTCGCCGCGTTCGCGCACTGGGCATTCGGGCTCGCCTGGGTGACCTCGGGCCTGCTCGGTGCGGCGATCGCTCCCACCGACCCCGCGGTGATGTTCTCGGTGCTCGGAGAGCGTGAGATCTCCGGGCGGACAGGGACGATCCTCGAAGGAGAGTCGGGCGCGAACGACCCGGTCGGCATCGCCTTGATGCTCGGGATGATCGAGCTGGCGACTCATGCCGACGCGTCGTTCTGGATCGTCGTGCGCGTCTTCGCCGAGCAGATGTCGATCGGGCTCGCGATCGGGATCGCGGGCGGCCTGGTCGAGCGCGTCCTGATGCAGCGCGTCGCCCTGCCCTCCGCCGGGCTCTACACCTTGCGCACGCTCGCTCTCGCGGGACTCGTCTACGGCGTCGCGACGGTGGCGCACGGCTCGGGGTTCCTGGCCGTGTTCGTCGCCGGCTTGCTCATCGGCGACCTGCGTGCGCCGTTCGGCAACGAGATCCGGGTGTTCCAGGACGGGCTCGCTGCGCTGGCCGAGATCGTCGTCTTCGTCGCGCTCGGGCTGACGATCAACCTCTCGGGGCTGACCGCCGACCGCTGGGTGGACGGCCTGCTACTCGCCGCCTTCGCCGCCCTGATCGCCCGCCCGCTGGCGCTCGGCGCACTGCTCGCCCCGGCGCGCCTCCGCTCGGGCGAGCGGCTGTTCGTCATCTGGGGCGGGTTGAAGGGCGCCGTGCCGATCCTGCTGGCGGCGTTCGCGCTCGGACGCCACGTCGCCGACGCGCAGCGCATCTACGAGACCGTCTTCGTCGTCGTGCTCGCCTCGGTGATCGTCCAGGGCGGGACGATGGGCATTGCGGCTCGCCGCCTGGGGGTCGAACGGCGCGCCTAGGCGACGCGGCGAACCGTGCGGGTGAGCCCGGTTGCCCGAACGCTCTCGTAAGCATCGACCACGCGGACCGCGCCGGCCTCGTGGACCATCGGCTCACAGACCACGCAGACGGTCTGATCGCGCCGTTCCCAGCGCCACGTGCGATAGCGCTCGCCCGCGAGCAGGGTGCGGCGGCAGACCTGGCACATCGCCATCTGCCCGCCCACGGTAGTGACAGGCCCGGACGGCGAAAGCGCTAGTCGTACGTGTAGAAGCCCTCGCCGCTCTTTCGGCCGAGCTTGCCGGCCTGCAGCATGCGGACGAGGCGCGGCGGCGGCGCCATCCGCGGCTCGCGGAGCTTCTCGTACAGCGCCTCGCTCGCGTGCACGTGCACGTCGGCGCCGACGAGGTCGAGCAGCGCGCACGGCCCCATCGGCCAGCCGGCGCCGTGCTGCATTCCCGCGTCGAGTGTCTCCGGCGTTACGCCTGCCTCGTCGAGCACCCGCACGCAGTCGTTGAGCAGCGGGATCAGGACGCGGTTGACGACGAAGCCCGGCGTGTCCGAGCAGCGGATCGGCGTCTTGCCGAGCTTCTCGCCCAGCTCGAACGCGGTGTCCCACACCGCCTCGGAGGTCCGCTCGGCCCGCACGATCTCGACGAGCGGCATGAGCGGCGCCGGGTTGAAGAAGTGCATCCCAACCGCACGCTCGGGTCGCTCGAGCACGGATGCGATCTCCGTCACCGAGAGCGCAGAGGTGTTCGTGGCCAGGATCGTGTCCTCGCGAACGACTCCTTCGAGGGCGCGGAAGAGCTCGTGCTTGACAGCGAGATCCTCGAATGCCGCCTCGATGATGACGTCGCAGGTTGCGAGGTCGGCGAGGTCGGTCGTGAGGACCAGGCGCGCGACCGCCGCGTCGCGAGCTGTCTGGTCGAGCCGGCCCTTCTCGACCTTGCGGGTCAGGAAGTGCGCGATCTTGTCGCGCGCCTCCTCCGCCCGCGGCAGGTCGATCTCGCGGCCGACCGTCTCGAAGCCGGACTCGATCGCGAGCTGGGCGATGCCCGAGCCCATCGAGCCCAGGCCGACGACCCCGATCCTCACAGGCGCTCGACCACTCCTGCGATCGCCATCCCGAAACCGACGCACATCGACGCGATCCCGTAGCGAGCCTGACGGCGCTCGAGCTCGGCGATCAACGTCGCCGTGATCCGCGCGCCGGTCGCGCCGAGTGGATGCCCGAGCGAGATGCCGCCGCCGTTCGGGTTCACGTCTCCCATCCGCTCTTCGAGGTTGAGGTCCTGCGCCGTCTGCAACACGACGGATGCGAACGCCTCGTTGACCTCGATCACGTCCATGTCGTCCATCGTGAGGCCCGCTTTCGCGACGGCGCGCTGCATCGCCTGCGGGTTGCCGTGCAGCATCCGCGTCGGATCGACACCGGCGATGCCGAACGACGCGAAGCGCGCGCGCGGCTCGAGCCCGAGTCGCTTGACGGCCGCCTCGCTCGCGATCAGCACCGCCGCCGAGCCGTCGACGATCTGGGACGAGTTGCCGGCGGTCACGACGCCGTCGGGCCGGAACGCCGGCTTCAGCGCCGCGAGCGCCTCGGCCGAGGTCTCGCGGCGGGGCGCCTCGTCCACCGCGAACACCGCCGGGGCGGACACGACCGCCCCGCCGGCTTGTAACAGACTGTTACTTGCGTCGTTCGGGGCCGGTGCGTCCGGCAGCTCGATCGGGATGATCTCGCGTTCGAACCTGCCGCTGTCCGAGGCGGCGAGCGCACGCCGGTGCGATTCGAGCGAATAGGCGTCCAGCGCCTCACGTGACAGGTTCCACTCGTCGGCGAGCAGCTCGGCCGACGTCCCTTGCATCACGATGTCGTACCGCTCGGTGACGCGTTCCGAGATCGACCCGCCGTTCGAGCCCATCGGGACCCGCGACATCATCTCGACCCCGGCGGAGACGACGAGATCGAGCTGTCCGGCCATCACCGCCGCCGCGGCGTTGAAGTTGGTCTGCATCGAGGAGCCGCATTGACGGTCGACGGTCGTCGCCGAGACGGTGACCGGCCAGCCTGCCGCGAGCACCGCCATTCGGCCGATGTTCCAGCCCTGCTCGCCGATCTGGGTGACGCAGCCCATCTGAACGTCCTCGATCTCCGCCGGGTCGAGGTCGTGCCGCGCGAGTAGGCCGTTGAGCACCTGAGCGGCCAGCTCGTCCCCGCGCAGCACCGAGAGGGTGCCGTTCTTGCGGCCGATCGGTGCGCGTACGGCGTCGACGATGTAGCCGACCATCCGTGTCACTCTAGCCCGGCCGCCACGGCTGCTCGTGGTGCGCCAGGTACACGGTGTTCAATCGGCGTAGGCAGGCTCGAGCGCCGTGACACGGCGTGCGCGGTACTCGAACACCAGGTTGACCGCCACGAACGTCGCGACCGCATAGGCCCACCCGGCCACGCAGTCGACGACGTAGTGCTCGCCCGTGTACACGAGCGAGAACGCCATGGCGGGCGGATAGAGCGCGAGCAGCGGTCGCCACCAGCGCGGCACCAGACGCCAGAGGTAGAGGACGATCAGCAGCGAGTAGCCCGCATGCAGCGACGGCATCGCTGCGACGTTGTTCGCATACGTCTGACCCTTCTCGAACAACGACCCGAAGTGCGCGATCGGAACGTGATGCCAGACGATGCCGATCGTCCTGTTCGCGGAACCGATCGAACCGTTCCGCGCGGCGAGCCACGGCGGCACCGCAGGGAACAAAACGTAGGTGGCAAAGCCCGCGAGGGAGAGGACGCACACCATCGTCGCGAACCGGACGAAGCGCTCGTGCGCCCAACGCCAGAGGATCGCCGCGACGACGAGCGTCGCGAAGAAGTGCGTCAGGTAGATGAACCACGTCAGGTAGTCCCACCAGCGCAGATCGCCGGCGCCGTGCCAGAGGTGCGCCTGCAACCACACGGTCGGGATCGGCTTGCCGAAGATCGCCGCCTCCACCTTGATCTGCGGCACCTCACGAGCGTGGAAGAGCAAGCCGTCCGCGTACCCGCGTAGCCGGTCGTAGATGAACAGCACTGCGATGAACGGCGACCACTCGATCACGAGCCGCGACGTTCGTCGCTTCACGTCGGTCACCGAGAAGGCGATGATCCCGAGCGCGAACCAGAAGAAGACCAGGTCGTGTGATGTCGGTACGCCGACGCTGATCACCATGGCGATCGATGCCAGGGCCCACAGCGTCGGGGCGCCGATCCGGGCTGCTCTCCTGAACCTCACGAGGGAAGATTAGAGTTGAGCTCGATGACGACGGTCAATACCGATCATCCGCTGTTGATCGACGGTGCTTCGGTGGAGACCGGCGACTGGACCGAGGTGCGCTCCCCCTACTCGGGCGAGCTCGTCGGGCGCATCGCCAGAGGCGGGGCAGCCGAGGCGCAGCGGGCGCTCGACGCCGCGGAGCACGCGATGAGCGAGCCGTTGCCCGCACACGAGCGTGCGCGCATCCTGGATGCGACGGCGCGGCTGCTCGAGGAACGGCAGGAGGAGGCGGCCGGGATCATCTCCGCCGAAGCGGGCAAGCCGCTGAAGGCGGCCCTGGTCGAGGCACAGCGCGCGGCCTCCACCTTCACGTTCGCCGCTGTCGAGGCGCGGAGGCTCGCCGGCGAGATGGTGCCGATGGACGCGTCGACCGCGGGCGCAGGCAAGCTCGCGTTCACGCTGCGGGGCCCGATCGGGATCGTCGGCGCGATCTCGCCGTTCAACTTCCCGCTCAACCTCGTCGCGCACAAGGTCGCGCCGGCGCTCGCCGCCGGTTGCGCAGTCGTTCTCAAGCCCGCGTCCGCCACACCTTTGTCGGCGCTTTTCCTCGCGAGACTGGAGGAGGAGGCCGGCCTGCCCCCGGGCTGGATCAACGTCGTCGCGGGCTCCGCCGGGGCGATCGGCGATGTGCTGGTGGACGACGAACGCGTGAAGCTGATCACGTTCACGGGTTCCGGCGCGGTCGGCTGGGGCCTCGCGGAACGCGCGCACCGCAAGCGCGTCAAGCTCGAGCTCGGCAACGCCACACCTGCGATCGTCTGCTGCGACGCGCCCCCGGGCACGGCGGCGAAGCTCGCCGCGAACGCATTCTCGTTCGCCGGGCAGAGTTGCATCTCCGTCCAGCGGATCTTCGTCCTGCAGGACGCCTGGGACGACTTCGTCTCGGAGTTCATCCCCGCCGTGCGGGCGCTGCAGGTCGGCGATCCGGCCGATCCGAGCACGGACGTCGGGCCGGTGATCGAGGAGAGCGAGCGCGACCGGATCCTCGAGTGGATCCGAGCCTCGAAGGGCGAGGTGCTGACGGGCGGGGAACTGACCGCCGACGGACTGATCCGCCCGACGGTGATCGCCCGGCCCGCGCCGACCGACCAGGTGCAGTGCGAGGAAGTGTTCGGCCCGGTCGTGACGCTCACGAGCGTCGCGAGCTTCGACGAAGCGATCGCCGGGGCGAACGCGACCCGCTACGGGCTGCAGGCGGCCATCTTCAGCCGCGATCTCCCGACCTGCCTGCGTGCGGCGCGCGAGCTCGAGTTCGGCGGCGTGACGGTCAACGAGGCGCCGACGTTCCGCGCGGACCAGATGCCGTACGGCGGCGTCAAGGCATCGGGGAACACGAAGGAAGGCCCGGCCTGGGCCGTGCGCGAGATGACCGAAGAGCGGCTCGTCGTCCTGCAGCTCTAGCCGGGATCCGCGCCGAACCGCTCGTTACACTCGCTGGCGATGGCCGCACCCTTTCGCCGGAAAGCGAAGGACGCTGAAGGAATCGCCCCACGCCGGCCACAGGCCGGTGTGCTGCGCCGTGAGCGCCGGGCGCTCCTGAAAGCCCGCGAAGATGCGCTGCGCGACCTGGGCGGCCTGCTGGTCGAGATGTACCGGCGCGGAGGCTTCCGCGACGATCTGCTGTCCGAGCGGGCCGCGACGGTGATCGGGATCGACGCCCGCCTCGCAGAGATCGAGGACCTGCTGCACGTCCACCGCCGCGTCCCGCGCTGCGAGTGCGGTGCGCCGATGCTCCGGGGATCGCGCTTCTGCCCGAACTGCGGTCGGCCACTCGGCGCCGAAGCGGCGTCCGAGGAAACGATCATCGAGCAGTCCCAGCAGGCCTGATGGGCGCGAAGGCGGCCGAGCGCGAGACGGCGATCGCGGCGGCCGACGAAACCTGCCCACGCTGCGGCGCGAGACGGGAGCAGGACCAGCGCTACTGCCTCGACTGCGGTCTCCCACTCCCGGCGGTGACCGGCCGGCTGCCGTCGCTGCGCCGCCGCTGGATCCGCCGGTTCGGCTGGTATCCCGGCGACTGGGTGTGGGTCTCACTGCTGACGCTGGTGGTCGCCGTCGGCGGCGCTGCAGGTGCGATCGCGCTCACCGCCTCGGACGCGAGCGCCAACGGGCCGACGTTCGTCGCCGCGGGACCCGTGACGATCGCCGAGCCGACACCGGTCCCGACCGCGACGACGCCGGTGAACACCTCGACGCTGCCGAAGGCACCGGAGCCGAACACGCCGACGGGCAAAGGAGCGAACGCGGCCCTTCGCAACGGCCGCTTCGCCTGGCCCGCCAACGAGAACGGCTGGACGATCGTGCTGGTCTCCTACCCGAAGACGACCGGCGCCGCCTCTGCTCGACAGAAGGCGGCCCAGGCTGCGAAGGCGGGCCTCGCGAGGGCCGGCGTGCTCGACTCGTCGAGCTACGCGAGCCTCCAGCCCGGCTATCTGGTCGTGTTCACCGGGATCTACGGCTCGAAGGCCGACGCCGACGCCGCCGTCTCCACCGCACGCCAGGCGGGCTTCGGTGGCGCCTACTCCCGCCAGATCGCGCGCTGAGCCGAGCGAGAGCCGGGAGGTGTAGACCCCGGCCGGACGGGTACGGAACCTGTGAGACCCGAATCGCCCGTTTACTCAACTGAAAACATTTGTAACAGCCCTTTGGAGCGTGTAGAGTCGACCTCGGGTCGCGTCGGCAGTGGAGGATTTACTGCATCTTAAAGGGCTGGCGGCTACAGTCGAGGAGAGTTAGAAGGCGTTATGGACGAACGGATCCTGCATATTCAACATTGCATGTATCAGTACTCGCGAGCGATCTATCGCTCGATCAAGGACCTGATCGACCCTTACGTGGACGGCGAGACGCAGCTCGAGTACCGCCGCGAGGTGCTCCAGGCGTGCGAGGGGACCATGCAGCGTCTCGCCCAAGATCCGCACTACTTCGCCAAGCCGGACCGTGCGCTCTTCCAGGACATCCGGCGCTACTTCCCGATCAACGTGCAGGCGCAGGTCGCCTGGGCGGTCAATCACGGCGTTGATGCTGCGGTCGGCTTCGTCGAGGACCAGATCGAGGCCGGCGCATTCGACGGTGGCGTGGCTCGCTGCCGCGCGACGACACGCAAGGGCAAGGCCTGTCAGCGCACTCCGTTGCCGGATCGCGACTACTGCCCGAGCCATCAGCACCTCGAACGCAGCAAAGCCGCCGCATAGTTGTCGGATAAGCTCGCCCTCGCCGGCGTAGGCTCGACGGAGCCGGCCGGAGAGATCAGATGAGCCATGACACCGACAAGCTGATTCGTCAGCTCTCATTGGTTGCGTTCCTGATGGCGGAGCGGCGCCCGTTGACGGCGCGCGACATCAAGTCGAACGTCGAGGGCTACCAGGAGATGAGCGACGAGGCGTTCGCGCGGCGCTTCTACTCCGACCGCGCAGAGCTCGTGGCACTTGGCGTTCCACTCGACTCGCAGCGTGACGAGTTCACGGGCGAGGAGCTGTACACGCTGCGCTCCGAGCGCTACTTCCTGCCCGAGCTCGAGCTCGACGACGAGGAGCTGGCGGCGCTGCAGACCTGCTTCTTCCTGCTCGAAGGACGCTTCGCCTACGCCGAGCCGTTGCGACTGGCGCTGCAGAACCTCGCGCTCGGCCGCTCGGCGGGCGCGCTCGCAGCGGCCCCCACGAGCACCGCGTCGCGCGTCGAGGTGAGCGACCCCGACTACTCGCCCGAGCTGCAGGGCCGCCTCGGCAAGCTCGAGGGAGCGATCTCGAAACAACGCACCGTCAAGTTCCGCTACTGGTCGATCTACCGCGACGAGGAGGAGGAGCGGACGCTCAATCCGTTCGCGCTCCTGCCGGAGAACGGATCGTGGTACGTGATCGGACACGACCTCGAACGAGCCGACATCCGCACGTTTCGTGTCTCGCGCATTCGCTCCGACATCAGGTTCTCGACTCGGCGCGAACGGGACTTCCGGCTACCGCCCGAATTCGACGTCGAGAATTACCGAGGCCGGGCGGAATGGCAATTCGGCGACATCGTCGGCGAGGCCAAGATCGAGGTGGCCCCCGACACCGCCTGGTGGGTGGAGCGCGCCTACGGCGGCGAGCGGAACCGTGTCGAGGGCGACATCTTCGTCACGCAGTACGCCTCGTCGAACCTGCTCGCCCGCTGGATCCTCCGCCAGGACGGTCGCGCGGTGCCGCTCGAGCCGTCGGAGCTCCGCCGGCTCGTCGTCGAGGGCGCGCGCGCTGCGCGCATCGCGCACGAAGGCGCACCGCCGACGCCCGCCGCGGAGGTCGTCGCCGGCGTCTCCGACGTTGTCGAGCGCTTCGCCGGCCCTGTGGCGCCGGAGCGCTTCGGCGTCCTGCAATCGCTGCTCGCGTACCTGCTCGCCGCCTGCGGCGAGGAGCGCGAGGGGATCATCCCGGCCCACGAGCTCGTCAACCGCTTCTCGATTCCGGCGGAGCAGCTCGAGGAGCACCTCTCGCTGCTCAACCTGGTCAACTTCGGCGGTGGCTGCTACGCGGTCTACGCCGAACTGCACGGCGACGAGGTGCACGTCGACAAGGAGCTCTTCGGAGACACGTTCCGCCGCGCACCGAGGTTGACGCCGCTCGAAGCGCGCGCGATCCGCCTGGCCCTCGAGTTCGTCGGTCCGATGGTCGCAGCGGGCACGCATTCCCCACTCGATCGTGTGCGCGCGAAGCTCGAGGAGACGTTCGGCGCGTTCGAGCTGACACAGACGCCTGCGCCGCACGTCGGAGAAGAAGAGGGCCTCGTCGACACGCTCACGCACGCGATCGACGACCACAAGCTCGTCGAGATCGAGTACCTCAAACCGGAAGAGCAAGAGGTGGTGACACGCAACGTCGAGCCGTACTCGATCGAGCGGCGTCTCCCCCACTGGTACGTCCACACCTGGGACATCGACCGCGACCAGCCGCGCTCCTACCGGCTCGACCGCATGCGGAATGCGAGGGTGCTGCGCAAGAGCTTCAAGCCACGCGAGGGCTTCGATCCGTCGGAGCTCCACACCGCGACCACCGCGCGCATCTGGTACTCGCCGGCGGTTGCACGGTGGGAGGTCGAGAAGGGCGCGCGCCCGCTCGTCGACGGCGCCGCGCTCGCGGACAAGTCGGTCGGCAGTGCGGAGTGGCTGGTGGGAGAGGTGGTCTCCTACCGCGGCGAGGCGATCGTGCTCGAGCCCGCCGATCTACGCGCCCAGGTCGCACTCCGCGCCCGCGCCCTGGCCGCCGAGCTGCGTCCGAAGCGCGCAGCGTCAGCCTGAGGGCGGCGGCGGCGCTCGAGCTCGGCGCGTTCTGCGATCCGCTCGATCGCCCAGCGTGCATGCTCGTCGTCGGCATGCTGCTCGAGCACGGCGACGTGCTCTGGCCCGCCGACATTGCCGAGCGCGACGAGCGCGTTTCGGCGGAGAAAGCGCGGATCGTTCCGCGGCACGTAGAGGCGCTCGTAGTCGCTGACCAACGTGTCTGACTCGAGCCATTCCACGAGGTCGACGTGGCCGCCACTGCTCGGCTCCCGATCGCCGCGCCGCTTCTCCACGCCGCGGTTCCACGGGCACACGTCCTGGCAGATGTCGCAGCCGTAGACCTGCGCACCGAGCGGCGCGCGATATTCCTCGGGAATCGCTGCGGGCGCCTGTGTCCAGTACGAGAGGCACTTCGTCGCGTCCAGCGTCCCCGGTTCGTCGAGCGCGCCCGTCGGGCACGCGTCGATGCAGATCCTGCACTCGCCGCAATCCGTGTCCAGGGGCGGCGTCGTCTCCAGCTCCTGGTCGCTGATGAGCGTCCCGAGCACGACCCACGAGCCGTGCTTGCGTGTGATCAGCATCGTGTTCTTACCGTAGAACCCGACCCCGCTGCGCGCCGCCGCCTCGCGGTCGACGTGCTGGTTCGCGTCGACGAGCACCCGGCAGGTCCCGCCGATCGCCCGGCCGAGCGCGGCGAGCTGGGCGCGGAGCTCCTCGTATGCATCCGCCCATGTGTAACGCGCGAGACGCCCGGCGCCGGGCGGGAGCGCTTCCTCCGGCTCCCAGTAGCACAGTGCGGCCGAGACGACACTGCGAGCACCCGGCAAGAGCGACTCGGGATGACACGACCGCTCCGGCTGGGCCATCGTGAACTTCATCCCCGCGAAGAGGCCGCGCGCACTGCGTTCCCTGATGTGGCGTTCGGTCTCGACGTACGCCGAGGCCCGCGTGACACCGACCGCATCGAGACCGAGCTCCGCAGCCAACCGGCGGATGTCGTCTGCGGTCATGCGAGGATTGTGCCCACATGAAGGCGATCCGCATCTACGAGGACGGCGGCCCTGACGTGCTCCGCTACGAGGACGTCCCGGATCCTGTGCCCGGCGACGACGAGGTGCTCGTCGAGCTGCGCGCGGCGTCACTCAACCACCTCGACGTCTGGATCCGGAAAGGACTGCCGTCGGTCCCGAAGCCGCGGATCCTGGGCGCAGACGGAGCCGGCGTGATCGCGGGGACCGACGAACGGGTCGTGCTCAACCCCGGGATCATGAGGGACGGACGGGTGCACATCGTCGGCGAGACGATGGACGGCACGCACGCCGAGCTGATCGCGATGCCGCGCGACTTCGTCCATCCAATCCCCGACGGGCTCTCGTTCGAGGAGGCGGCTGCATTTCCGCTCGTGTTCCTGACGGCGTACCGGATGCTCGTGACGCGGGCCCACCTGCAGGCGGGGGAATGGGTACTCGTCTGGGGCATCGGCGGCGGCGTGGCCACTGCAGCACTCTCGATCGCGAAGGCGCTCGGTGCGCACGTCGTCGTCACATCGTCGAGCGACGAGAAGCTCACAAGCGCCCGCTCGCTGGGAGCCGACGTCACCGTCAACCACGCGACGGACGACGTCGTGGCGGCGGTGAAAGAGGCAACCGGAGGCGGCGCACATGTGATCGTCGATGATGTCGGCGAGGCGACGTGGAAGCGCACGCTCGAAGCCGCACGCGCCGAAGCACGGATCGTCGTGTGCGGCGCGACCACCGGGCCCAACCCGCCCGCGGCGCTGCACCGCGTCTGGTGGAAGCAGCTGTCGATCCTCGGCTCCTCGATGGGGACGCCGGACGACTTCCAAGGTGTCTACGACCTGATCGCGGCCGGCAAGGTGCGTCCCGTCGTCGACCGGGTGTTCCCGCTCGCAGAGGCCCGCGCGGCGCACGAGCGTCTGGAAGCCGGCGAGCAGCTCGGCAAGATCGTGCTCTCGATCCCTTAGCCCGAAACGACGAGTGCCCCGGCTTGCGGCCGAGGCACTCGAGGCAGCGTTCAGGGGGTGGAGTCCTAGGGGCCGGTCGCCGCTGCGAGCGTGACGGTCGAGGTGTACGTGCCGGCGAACGTGTTGCCGGGAATCGCGACCTGGACCGTCGGGGTGACGTCGAGCTTGCCGAGGCCGGTGTTGGCTGCCGCGTTGAAGAACTTCGCGGCGGTGCCGGAGATCGTCAGCGGCAACGTGATGCCCGAGTTCGTCGCTGCGGTGCAGCTCGAGCCCGAGTGACAGGCCTGCGCGGCCGCTGAGACCGTGCCGGGTGCGAGCGTGTGGCCGGCGCCGTCCGAGAAGGTCGTCGCCGAGATCTGGAGGTTCCAGCCCGCTCCGCTACCGCGAGCGTCGACGACGCCCAGCACGGGGGCGTAGGAGACCGTCTGGTCGGTGCCGTCGAGCGTGTCCGAGACGGACGGGTTCGACGGGAGATTGAGCGACACGCCGGCCGTGCCGGACACCGTCGCGGTCGCCGTGAGCGTGCCGGCGAGAGCTGCTGTGGCCGTCACCAGCGCCACTGCCGCGATCGCGCTGATGATCAAGATCCGCTGCCTCATGGTGATTGTCTGCTCCTGAATCCGAAGGGGGGTGTGGTCGTTCGACACGCAGGATCGGGTCGGCCGGTGGGAACAACGGGCCTCTCTTGGTATGAAGAAGGGAGGGGCGAGAGGCGGGCCGGGCCTGACCGGGGGCTAGTCAGGGACCAGCCTGAGGGCCAGCGCCGGCCAGAGCTCCTCCGCTCAGGCTCAGACCATCGAGAGCCTCGACGACCACCCTGAGAGGGGCCAAGCCTTGCGGATGCTCGCCGGCCGGTGGCCGGTGCGCTTCGTGCTGCTGACGGCCCTCGCCCTGGCGGTCGTCGCGGGCGTTGCGTATGCCGGGGGTGGGAGCTCCGCTACCGCCGCCATCCGCGCGTGCCGGAACAAGACCTCCGGCCTCCTGCGCGTCGTCAACGCGGGGGCGAACTGCCGGACCGGCGAGACGCTCCTCACCTGGAATGTCGAGGGGCCGGCCGGGCCGTCGGGGATTGCCGGGCCGAAGGGCGACAGCGGAGTCGCCGGAGCCCCGGGAGGCACCGGCCCTCAGGGAGGCACCGGCCGCACTGGGCCGGCCGGCCCGCAGGGCGCGGCCGGGTTGATCGGACCGCCCGGCCTGGACGGCTCGCAGGGCGTGTCGGTCTACGCCGTCCAACCTTCCAACCACTGTGCGGGCCGCGGCTTCGACATCTATCAGCAAGACGCCAACCAGAACGATGCGCTGATCGGTCCCCTCTGCGACGGCGCGATCGGGGTAACCGGAGCCGCGGGCGCCACGGGCGCAGCAGGGGCGAAGGGCGACCCGGGTTCCCCGGGAGCAGTCGGTCCGCAAGGCCCGACGGGCAGCACCGGCCCACAGGGGGCAGCGGGTCCGAGTGGCGCCCAGGGGCTCCCCGGCGAGGACGGATCGAACGGCGCGCAGGGCGCGAAGGGAGAAACCGGTGACTCCGGTCCCGCGCGGGCCCGGCCGGGCCGCAGGGGCCGAAAGGAGACCCGGGTGCCGACGGGGCGAAGGGCGACGCCGGCGCACCGGGCCTGAAGGGCGATCCAGGCCCGAAGGGCGATCCCGGCGCCGGTGTTCAGGTCACGACGATGGGAACGGCGAGCCCCGGCCCGGCGAGACCACGTCACTGCTCGTGATCCCGAACGTCCTGACCGTCACCGTCGCCGGCTGCTCCGCGAACCAGGACGGCGCGTATTCGAGCGACGTCTCGTTCACGAACACGAGCGCCGACGACCTGTGGACGGCAAGCGGCCCGCTCGCTCGCCGGCGCAACGTCCGGCAGCGACCTGAGCTTCTCGATCGCGGATCGCGACCCGACGACGCTGCAGCCCGTCCACGCCCAGCGCGACTTCGTCGACTGGGAGACACGGACCACGATCTCGGTCTACATCGCAGGTCAACTGCACTCTGGCTCGACCGACGACGACTCGCTCGCCTGCGCGGCAAAAGCGTTCGCCGTGGTCGATTCGCCCTAGGCCGCCGACCTAGACTCCCGTCTCGACCTTGATCTCTCCGGTGCTGACGGCCTTGGTGAGCGTCTTGTAGTCGCGTTCGTTCTGGTCCGCGTACGACTCCGCGAAGGCTGCGAGAGCACGTTCGAAGGTCTCACTGTTCCCGAGGTAGCTTGCGATCGCGATCGGATCTCCGGAGCGGGCATGCGCGCGGGCGAGCTCGGCGCCGCAGGCGCTTGGCGTAGTGGCCCATCATCGTTCGGCTCCATCAGGTCGACGAGCGCGGAGCCCTTCGCGTCCCAGAGTTGACGGACGTAGAAGTCGCGCTTGACGCCGTCGACGCCTTCGGTGCGGATGTGACCGAGCATGATGTCGCTGGCGGCCTGGGTCAGGCGCTGGCCCTCGACGACGCGCTGGCCGTGGTTGGCGAACTTGCTCTTGCCCAGGAACGGTTCGAGCACCGACGCCTCGGCTTCCTTGAACTGGAGGAAGAGCGGGTCGTTGTCGTCGCGACCGAGCAGCAGCATGATGTACGCACGGGTGCCGACGCTGCCGACGCCGACGACCTTGCGTGCGGCATGGACGTAGCGGTAGCGCTCGAGCAGACGGCGGCGGTCGCCGGTCAGAGTACGCCGGTAGGAGCGGATGACACTGTGCAGGAAGGCTTCGAGCTCGTGCAGGCGCTCGCCGCCGAAGATGTCCTCGATCGGGGTCACGACCGGCGGGTCAGCCGCGATCCGCGGCTCGCCGTCCACCATCTCGGTCAGCTTGCTGAATGCCTTCAAGCTGTCCTTGGTCCGCGTCTTCGCCAGATTCGCCTCTGCTCGCTTGCGCTCCTTCGCGGTCGCGAATCTCTCGCACCTCAGCGAACAGCTCCTCGACGTCGACGCGCGTGTACCAGAGGTCGAGGTTGCGCATGCCGGCGTACCGGTTGATCGCCTCCCGGTACGAGCGCCCGACAGCGAGGTTGATCGCCTCGCGACGCTTGTCGTCGAAGCCGCGGTCCCTGCCCGCGACGGCGAAGCTCGCAGCGAGTCGCTTCAGGTCCCATTCGAACGGTCCGGGATGCGTCTCGTCGAAGTCGTTGATGCTGAACACGATCCGCCGGTCGGGCGCCGCGAAGCCGCCGAAGTTGGAGAGATGAGCGTCGCCGCAGAGCTGCGTCTGCAGGACTGGTCCTCGGCAGGCCCGATAGGTCGGACGCCATCAGATAGGCCGCGCCGCGGTAGAAGGTGAACGGCGAGACGAGCATCCGCCCGTAACGGATCGGCACGAGCTCCGGAACGCGCGTCTTAGCCTGCTCCTCGAGGAGCGCCACAGGACTCGGCCGATCGGCCGACGGTTTCCAGTCTGCGTGCGCAGAGCGAGGAACCTCCGCCCGGGCTGCCTTGCCTTTCTCCGCGCGCTCGGCTTCGCTCAGGTGCTCAACGCGAGCCGCCGGGGTCGACTGACCATCGAGGTTGCGGTCTCCCGCGGTGAGATCGGTGCTCATAGCGCTTGTCCTCCTGGGCTGCCGGCCGGGTTGGCGATCACGCCTGAATCTATAGGGATTACACGGAATCGGGATCCACGATTCATCCGAAATGGATGACGAGACGACATCGGAGTGAGGCAGGATCCCGGTTTGACAGGTCTCGTGACCGGCGAAGTCGCCCGTCAAGTCGAACAAGAGAGGGTGCAGTGGACGAGTCGTTGAGAAGCACGGAGACGGATGTCCTGAGCTGGATCGACAGGGACGTCAGGGAGCCGATGGCGAACTTCCAGGACCCCCGGCAAGAGTGGCGGCGGCTGTTCTCGGAGCTCTACGGCACGTTCCTGCTCGTGCTCGTGGCCGGCGGCGGCGGGATGATGGGAGAAGCCTTCCCGAACACGATCACCCGCAGCGCCGCGGTGGTTGCGCCGGGCTTGATGGTGATGGGGATCATCATGTTCATGGGCAAGGTGTCTGGCGCGCATCTGAACCCTGCCGTCAGCATCGCCTTCTCGCTCCGCGGTGACTTCCCGTGGCGCCGGGTGCCCGGCTACGTCATCGTGCAACTCGTTGGCGCATCGCTGGCAGCACTCTTCCTGCATGAGGTGATCAAGGTCTCGGCGAAGTTCGGCTCCAACTACCCGGCGACCGGGTTCTCGGGCTGGCAGGCGTACTTGATGGAGGCAGTACTGACACTGGGTCTCGTGAGCGTGATCCTCGGGACGGCCTCGGGCGCACAGAACATCGGGATCTTCGGCGCGATCGGTGTCGGCAGTTACATCGCGCTGGCCGGTCTCTGGGGCAGCCCGATCTCGGGCGCGTCCATGAATCCGGCGCGTACCTTCGGCCCCGACCTCGTCGGCCGTGATTTCGGAAGCTACTGGGTATACGTCGCCGGGCCGATCACCGGCGCGATCATCGCGGTCGGGTTCGCCTATGTCCTACGCGGCTCGGGCGGCGGCAAGGCAGGCTCGGCGGCAGCCCAGGGCGGGATCGACACCGAGGCAGAAAAGCCCGACAAGGCCTGACGGGCGCCCAGCGTCCGTCACGCTGCGAAAAATGCTCCGCACAGATTCGGAGTACCGTGATCGCAGGATGGCAGGCAAACGTCGGTGGACGTTCCTCAGCTCCCATGGATCCGTGCTCGTGGAGGTCGCGCGGGATCCGGACGCGCTCGTGCGGGACATCGCAGAGCGGGTCGGGCTGACCGACCGGCAGGCTTACCGCGTGCTCGCCGACCTCCGGGAGGAGGGATATCTGCTGGGCGAGCGGGTCGGCAGCAGGATCCACTACCGCGTCGACGCAACGCGACCGCTGCGGCACTCCGCACTCGCCCACCACAAGGTCGGCGAACTGCTGGCCGTGCTCGCGACCGAGTGACCGGTCGGCTTATCCGAAGCCGAGGATGAACTTGGCATCGTCGGACATCTTGTCCGGCGACCACGGCGGCTCGAACGTGAGCTCGCTCGAGACACCCTCGACGCCCGGGATCTCACGGACGACGCGTTCGATGTCCTCCTGGATCATCGCGCCCGCCGGGCAGCCCATCGAGGTGAGCGTGTACTGGACCTTCACGTTCGGTCCCTCGATCTCCGCTTCGTAGAAGAGCCCGAGCTCGACGATGTCCATCCCGAGCTCCGGGTCCTCGACCCCGCGGAGTGCTTCGACGACCTCTTCCTTCGACGGCATGTCCCCAGGCTAGCTGAGGCGGACTTCTTCGCGGCGATCACGGGCGAAGAAGTGGATCCCGTCGACAAAGCGCACCCAGTTGCAGCGGGTGCACATCACGAGCGAGTGTGTCCGGGCCGAGTCGGCGAGGAAGCGGACGCCCCTGAGCAGGTCGCCGTTCGAGACGCCGGTGGCCGCGACGATCACCTCCTGCGGCGCGAGGTCGTCGATCGTGAAGATCTGGTCGATGTCCTCGATGCCGTGCTCGGCAGCCTCGGCGATCTCGGCCCGGCGCGTCGGCCAGAGCTGTGCCTGGAGCTCGCCGCCGAGGCAGCGCAAGGCAGCCGCCGACAGGACTGCTTGGCGGGTTCCACCGATCCCGATCGCAAGATGATCGTTCGTCCCGCGGACGGCAGCGCTGATCGAAGCAGTCACGTCACCGTCCTGGATCAGCTTGATGCGCGCCCCCGACGCGCGGATCTCCTCGATCAGATCATGGTGGCGTGGACGGTCGAGGACGATCGCGGTGACGTCGTTGACCATGCGGTCGAACGCCTCTGCGATAGCACTGATGTTGTCGCTCACGGGGCTCGACAGCGAGATCTTCCCCCGCGCGCGCGGGCCTACCGCCATCTTGCGCATGTACATGTCGGGCAGCGACGGCAGTGAACCGCGCGGCGCCGCCGCGATCATCGAGATCGCGTTCGTCCCACCGCGGGCAACCACCGATCGTCCTTCGAGCGGATCGAGCGCGAGGTCGTACTCCTCACCACCCAGCCCGATGTCCGTTCCTGCGGCGAGCTGCTCGGCCTCCTCGTGACCGCCGATCACGACGCGGCCGCTGATCTGCATTCGCTCCAGGGCAAGTCGCGCGCCCGAGAACGCGGCGTCCTCCGCCGCCTGCATGTCTGCACGGCCGAGCCAGCGCGCGCCGGCCAGGGCCGCGCGCTCCGTGACGCGCGCGAATGTCTCGCACTGGCATGGCGCGCGTGCGTCGTCGGCGGTCTGGGTCACGCGACCTGCCGAGTCCGTTCCGCCGCCTGCATGACGAGCTCGATCACCTGGTCGATCGTCCGCTCGACGTTCGCATTCTCGATCACCGGCACGTGCTCGCGGCGCGCGCGGCCGACGATGTAGGTCTGGACTCTGCGAATTGCATCGAGCTGCCCAAGGTACTTGTCCATGGCCCGCACGCCGCCGGTCGTCGAGTCACGCACGTGGAAGTGCAGCCGGTGCACGTCCTCATCCGCGATCTCGATCACGACGTGAACGAGCAGGGCGCCCTCGAGCTCAGCGGGCAGAAGTCCGGGAACGAGGTGCACACCTTCGAGCACCATCGACCACCCTTCGGTGAGCGCGCGGCGGAGGGCCGCTTCGACACCGACGCACACATGGGTGCACTGATCCATGAAGCCGACGATCGTCGGATCTCCGGTCACCTCGTCGTCCAGCGCTTCGCCTGCTTCGAAGCTCGAGTAGTGGATCGTCGGCATGAACTCCGGTGAGAAGAAGGCGCGCATCGTCTGACGGATGAAGTCGGTCGAGGCGACCCGGGTGATGCCGAGCCGATGGGCGACCTCCGCTGCCACCGTCGACTTCCCCGTGCCGGTCGAGCCGCCGATCAGCAACACGATCGGCACGTCGAGCGATTGCAGGTCCGCGAGCCGGCGGAGCCGCCCGATCGCACGGCCGGCCTCCTCCTCCCCGAGCACCTCACGCGCCAGCTCGTCGAGCCGGTCGACCTCGATCGCCGAGATGCCGCGCTCGGCGAGATCCAGCTCGATCCGCCGCGCCAACTGGTACGCGTAGTGGGCCGGGACACCGGCCGCGATCAGCGCGCGAGCCATGATCCCCTTCGAATACGGAAGACCGTCGTCCCCGAGCGGCAGCGGCTCGCCGTGCCGGCGCTGCGTCATGCCTCCACCGGCACGAGCGCGCGGAGCTGCTCGTCCAGTCCTGGCGCGATCACCTCGTTGCGGGCGAGAACGACGCTCACACCGCGGGCGAGAGCATGCTCGACAACCACGTCGATCGCAGCGGCCTTCAGCTCCACCAGGTAGGTATCTGCCTCGACGAGGTCATTCTGAAGAGCGAGCCGGTCTGCCAGATTGGTCGAGACGTGGACGACATCCGCGTCGAGATGCGAGACATCTCGCGCCCCCGCGGTGAAGACCGCGACCCGGCCTTCGAGCGGTGCAGTGGCGCCGAGTCGCAGCTCGAAGTCCTCGATCACGATGTCGGAGATCAGCCGCCGGTAGGTGTTCAGATAGTCATCACCGGACTCGCCCCGCCCGACCACGAGAATTCGATGGTCGACCTCGATCGGGGGGATCGCGGCTCCACTGCCGTCGAAGACGACGACGTCGGGCCTGCGCTCGGCCGCGAGTGCCGCGCCGGCCGCAACGTTCGAGACGAAGACCGCGCCGGCCAGCCCGCCCCCGGCCCGGCGACAGCCGATCGTCGGCACGCCGGTGAGCGCCGCGATCTCGAGGTGGTCGGACGCGGCATGGCGACCAGAGCGCGAGAGCTCGACGAGCTCGTCGAGCGACGGTGCCGTCTCGACGACCTCCGGGTCAGCCGGGCCGCCGCGACCCATCGCCACCACGACGACGCTGCGGTCGCGCGCGAGGAGCCGTGCGAGATGCGCTGTCACGGCCGTCTTCCCCACGCGCTTGCCCGTGCCGATCACCGCGATCGAGGGCAGCTCGAACGGCTCGAACTGCGGCGGGTCGAACCGGAAGTCCGCGCCGATGTAGGGCAGTCCCTCGGCCAGCGCCTTCGAGGCCCAGCGGAAGCGGCGGGCAGGCCCGAGCACGGGCTCGTCGGAGAGGTCGACCACCACCTCGGCTCCCGCGAAGCCGTCGACGAGCGGCACGCCGTAGTCCGCGTCGCCGCGCAGCTTCTCGGTGCCTCCGACCATGATCGCGCCGACCCACTGGTACGGGAGCGCTTGCAGCGCGTCACGCACCACAGGCGCATAGTGCTCCCCGTCGATCAGCGCGACCGCCCTCAACGCCGGGCCGTGACCTCGCGCTCGATCCGTCCGGTGTACTTCTCGTACTCACCGGTCACGAGGTCGAATTGGATGATCCTCTCCTGTCCGTGGAAGGGATACCGCCGCCAGATCGCGGCGTGGTTGCCCGAGACCTCGACGACGTTGTAACAGGGCCGCGTGTTCCCGCGCAGCCGAAGGCTGGACACGGTCCCGGTGTTGACGACGAAGAGGCTTTCGAGCTTCCACGCGTACGGAACATGTTTGTGCCCGGAGAGCACGAGGTGGACGCCGGCCCGCTGCAGGCATTCGATCGCGTCGCCTGCGTCGTAGACGACGTTTCGCTCGCGGCCCGTGCCCGGGATCGGCAGCAGATGGTGATGCAGCACGAAGACGCGCAACTCGGACGGCTGCGCTGCGAACTGCTCCTCGATCCAGCCGTACCGGCCCCTCCCGATCTGCCCGTGGTCGAGGTCGGGCTCGGTCGAATCGACGGCCACCACGGTCGCTCCGGCCTTCCGGAGCACGGAGCTCCGCTCGCCGATCAACTCCTCGAAGTGCACGTAGCCCACGTTCCGGGAATCGTGGTTGCCCGGGACGACCACGAGCGACTCGCAGTCGATCCGGTCGAGGTAGCGCTTCGCCTGGGCGTACTCCTCCTTGAAGCCGAACGTCGTCAGGTCACCCGAGCACACGACGATGTCGGGTTTCACGTCGTTGATCTCGGCAATCGCCCTGTCCATCAGATCCGGCACGAAATGCGGATCTCCGCAGTGGAGATCCGACAGATGAGCGATCGTCACATCCATGCGAATGAGTCTAGGGCATCCGAGGTCGGTGCTACCCTGGCCTCAGTGGTGCCGGAAACACCCGTTTTCCAGGCATATTGCGGCTCAGAGCCGCCGCGTTTTGCCAACCCCGCAGAGCTCGAGTACGCAAAGGTGCTCGACTGGTACGGCATCCCGTGGCAATACGAGCCGACCACCTTCGTGCTCGAACGAGACGCCGAGGGGCGCGTCACCGAGGCGTTCTCACCTGATTTCTACCTGCCCGACCAGGATCTCTATCTTGAGGTGACGGTCATGAAGCAGTCGCTCGTCACCAGGAAGAACCGGAAGTTGCGCAAGCTGCGGGCGCTCTATCCCGACGTCAAGTGCAAGCTCTTCTACGAGCGGGACTTCGAACGGCTCGCGGCGCGTTACGGGCTGCGGAAAGCGTCCTGAGCGCGCTGGCCGAGCTCGACGAGCGAATCGGCGAGGTCTTTCTCGACGCCGACGAGATTCGAGGACGTGTCCGAGAAATCGGAGTCGAGATCGCGCACAACTACGAGGACCGGGAGCCGCTGCTCGTCGGATCCCTGAAGTCGTGCATCCCGTTCATCTGCGACCTGTCCCGGGCGGCCCAGATCCATCACCACCTCGACTTCATCGAGCTCGCAGGCTACGGCGAGGACGACGACGGCATTCGGTTCCTCAAGGATCTGAATGCCGAGATCGAGGGCCGTGACGTCGTGCTGGTCGACGCCGTCATCGACACCGGACTGACGATGCACTACCTCGTCCGTTCGCTGGCGATCCGCAGCCCGAGGTCGCTGCACATCGCCACGTTGTTCGACCGCCCATACCGGCGGCTCGTCGACGACCTGCCCGTGCGGTACGTCGGCTTCACGATCCCGGACGAGTTCTTCGTCGGCTACGGCTTCGAGCTCGACGAGCGCTACCGAAACCTGCCCGATCTGCGCCTCGTCCGCTGAAAGTTTTAGGTCCGGCTAAATTGACTGGGTGATCGCCTCCCGGACCGAGCTCCCGGAAGGGCTCCGCACCGTCGACGAGGCCCTCCACCGCACGCGCTTCCGCATCCTCCCCTTCCTCGGGCCGGCCTTCATCGCCTGCGTCGCCTACATCGACCCGGGCAACTTCGCGACGAACATCGCCGGCGGCTCGCGCTTCGGCTACCGCCTCGTCTGGGTGATCGTCGCCGCGAACCTGATGGCAATGCTGATCCAGACCCTGTCGGCGAAGGTCGGGATCGCAACCGGCCGCAACCTGCCCGAGCTCTGCCGCGAGCGGTTCTCGCACCGGACGACGATCTTCCTGTGGATCCAGGCCGAGCTGATCGCGATGGCCACCGACCTGGCGGAGTTCCTCGGCGCTGCGATCGGCTTCCAGCTCCTCTTCGGCTGGGCCCTCTTCCCCTCCGCGCTGCTGTCGGGCGTTGCGGCGTTCCTGATCCTCGGCATGCAGCGCTTCGGGTTCCGCGCCTTCGAGGCAGTGATCGCTGTGCTCGTCGGCGTGATCGGAGCGTGCTACATCATCGAGCTGACATTCGCCCACGCCGACTACGGCGCGGTGTTCAAACATGCGGTCGAGCCGCAGTTCGGCAGCGGCGAAGCGCTGCTGCTCGCGGTGGGAATCATCGGCGCGACGGTGATGCCGCACGTGATCTACCTGCACTCCGCGCTCACACAGGACCGGCTCGTGCCGGAGACGGACGAGGACGCGCGGACGCTCCTGCGCTACACGCGGGTCGACGTGGTGATCGCAATGACGATCGCCGGAGTGATCAACGTCTCGATGCTGGTGATGGCCGCGTCGACGTTCTACCGCACCGGCCTGTTCCACATCGCATCGCTCGACACTGCGCACAAAACGCTGCAACCGATCCTCGGCAGCGCCTCGGGCGCAATCTTCGCGCTTGCCCTGATCGCCTCCGGCCTCTCGAGCTCGGCCGTCGGGACGCTGTCCGGGCAGGTCGTGATGCAGGGATTCATCCGCCGTCAGATTCCGGTCACCGTGCGACGGCTCGTGACGATGATCCCCGCGTTCGTGGTGATCGCCATCGGCGTCGACCCGTCGCGCACGCTCGTTCTCTCCCAGGTGGCGCTCTCGTTCGGGATCCCGTTCGCACTCATCCCGCTCGTCATCTTCACGGCACGCAGCGACATCATGGGACCACTCGTCAACCGTCGCATCACAACGGTCGCAGCGACCGGCGTCACGGCGCTGATCGTTGCGCTGAACGTCTTCCTGCTGCTGCAAACCTTCGGCGCGGTCTGAGCGCAACCGCAGACGCCGCTCCTAGAGGTAGCCCATCGGATCGACGGGGCCCCCGTTGATGCGAACCTCGAAGTGCAGGTGTGGGCCGGTGCAGTGGCCCGTGCAGCCGACGTAGCCGATCACCTGTCCCTGTTCGACCTGCTGGCCGCAGGCGACCGCGATCGAGCTCTGGTGGCCGTAGGCGGTGGCGAGGTTGCCCCCGTGGTCGATCACCGTCAGGTTGCCGTAGCCCTCCTCCCACCCGCAATAGATGATCGTCCCGCCGGCCGCAGCCCTGATCGGCGTTCCCGACGGCACACCGATGTCGATCCCCTCGTGCATCCGCCCCCAGCGCCAGCCGAACGGGCTCGTGATCGGACCGCTCACCGGCCAGACCAGCCCCGCCGCCGACGGCGTCGACGTTGCTCCACCTGCGCCGTGCTGTGCCTGGGCGGCGCGAATCCGCGCGGCGATGTCGTTCGACGCCGCTTGCAGCGCGTCGATCTCCCCCGCCTCCGCCTGCTCGGCGGCCGTCAGCTTCGAGAGATCGGTGAGCTTCTGCTGCTTCGTGGTCGCGAGATCGTTCGCAGCCCCCGCCAGCTCGTCCTTCACGTCCCGTGTCTGGGCTGCGCGCGCCGAGATGACCGCCGTCTCCCCCTGGACGGTTGCGCGGAGCTTCTTCGTCTTCGCGCGCGCAGCGGTCACCTGGAGCTTGGCGTATCGAACCTGAGCGGCGATCCGTCGATCCTGTTCGCCGATCTCGTTCAGGTACTGCACCTGGTCGAGTGCGTCCTGAATCGAACGGGCGCCGAGCACGACGTCGAGCGTCGAGGCGGGCTCGGACTCATAGATGTCGACGAGCCGCCGGTTCAAGGTCTCGATCGACGTGGCGTACTGCTGCTTCAGGAAGTCCAGCCGCTGGGTCTGGAGGCGGAAGAGCGCGTCGAGGGCGTCGAGCCTGCGCTGATGCAACGAGACGTCGGCCTCGAGGGTCGCCAGGCGCAGCGACACATCGCCCACCCTGGCTTCGAGTGACCGGATGCGCGTGGTGTAGCCGTCGACCTCGCCGCGCAGGGCCTGCTCGTGCTCTTTCTGGGCGGCGAGCCGGTCCTTCAGCGAGGAGATCTTCGTGTCGATCTCGTGCTTACGGCCGATGTCCGACCCGAGCGCGGGCGTGACACAGACGAGCGCGACGACGAGAGCGAGCATGATCCGCCCCATACGGGACGATTTCGCCGTCCCTGGCGTCTACTCCTGCGGGAGGGTGGCCTCGTCCGGCGGCGGATACGGCTCGGGGACGGGCGCAGGCGTCGGCGGTGTGCCCTCGTCCGGCGGCGGCGACGGCTCGGGCGGGGGATCCGGTGTCTCGAAGTCGGTCACCTCGAGACCGTAGCGCCGATCCTGCTCGATCGCGCGCAGTGCGGACGCGACTGCCTGGCGAAGGGGGCCGACGAGCTCGCGGTAATCCCGGTCGTCGATATCGCCTGAGCGATGGTCGAACTCCAGGTCCTTGAGCGCTGCGAGCGCACGGTCACGGTCCTCCGCGAGACCGATGCGGCGGAGGTCATCTGCACTCCGAGCATCGAGGCGATCATCCTCGACCGTCGGCTCGCGGAGAAACGGCAGCGCAACGATCAGCACCACCGCGGCGGCCAGGACGATCCCCAGAACCAGGGTCATGCAGGTACGAGTCGCGTCGCGAGCCGCCGCTGCTCGCGCGCATCCGGCCACAGCGTCACGGCTGCTCCGAACAGAAAAACGATGCCGGCGATCCAGATCAGGTTGACGAGCGGTTTCACCAGGATCTTCGCGTAGACGACGTTCGACTTCAGGTTCACGTCGTCGGCGATCACGTAGAGGTCCTCAGCGCGTAACCAGCTCGTCTTGATCCCCACCTCACGGGACGGCTCGGGCGGGAAGAAGTACTGGTTGTCGCCGGACGTCAGCGTTCCGTGCCACCGGCCGCTGACGTCGAAGACGCGCGCGGGTCTCGATCGCATTCGGGGTCGGCGTCCGACGCACGTCGCGAAGCGCGAGCGTGTAGCCGCCGATCGACGTGCTCTGACCGGGAGTCAGGCGCACTTCCTTGGAGCGGCCGTAGGCGCTCGAGCCGGCGATCCCGATCGCCAGCAGGACGATCGCGGCGTGGACGATGTACCCGCCGTAGCGGCGCCGGTTGCGCGCGACCAGGGTGAACACCGACCCGGTGACGCGGGTGCCGCGAACGAGCTCGAGCACGATCGACGCGAGGACGAACGCCGAGAACGTGTAGGCGATCAGTCCGGGCTTCGATGATCCCGCTCCGGCGACTGCCAGTGCAATGCCGCAGGCGACCGTCACGACGATCGGCCACGCAAGCGTTCGCGCCAGTGCGCGCACACTCGTCTTTCGCCAGGCGATCAGCGGGCCGATGCCCATCAGGAGCAGCAACGGCAGCCCGAAGGCCCGCAGGAAGAAGTCGTAGTACGGCCGTCCGATCGTTCGAGTCTCACCCTTCACGAGCTGCGTCACGATCGGGAACAACACGCCCCAGAGGACGGTCAGGCAGAGCGCCACGAGCAGCAGGTTGTTGTAGAGAAATGCCGCTTCGCGCGAGAGCGCCGACTCGAGCTTCGTGCGGGCTTTCAGGAGCGGCAGGCGCCACATGATCAGCACGAGCGAGAAGATCGTCGAGATGACGACGAAGGCGAGGAACCACGACCCGATCGGGCTCTTCGCGAACGAGTGGATCGAGTTCACGACGCCAGATCGCGTGAGGAACGTCCCGAAGACCGACAGCTCGAAGGCCAGCGCAACGAGCACCATGTTCCAGACCTTCAGCATGCCCTTGCGTTCCTGGATCATCACCGAGTGCAGGAACGCGGTTGCAGCGAGCCACGGCATCAGCGCGGCGTTCTCGACGGGATCCCAGGCGTAGTAGCCGCCCCAGCCGACCTCGACGTACGCCCAGTGGGCACCGAGCAGCTGTCCGAACCCGAGGAACGCCCACGCGACCAGCGTCCAGCGACGGGTCGCCACGATCCAGCGCTCGTCGGTCCTCCCGGAGAGCATCGCGCCGGCTGCGAACGCGAACGGGATCGACAGCCCCACGTACCCGAGGTAGAGCATCGGCGGGTGCGCGACCATGTACGGGTTCTGGAGGCTCGGCGTGAGACCAGCACCGTCGATCGGCGCAGGCTGCGTGCCGAACGGGCTCGCGACGGCGACGAGCACGAAGGCGAAGAACGTCGCGATGCCGCCCAGCACAGGCACGACCCAGGCCGTCAGGTCTCGCATCAGCTTGCGGTTCAGTGCGACGGCAAGCGCCCCGTACCCGGTCAGGACGAGGAGCCAGAGGAGCAACGAGCCCTCCTGGCCGCCCCAGAAGGCACTCAGCGTGTAGGCGGTCGGCAGCGTGCGGTTCGTGTGCTGAGCGACGTACGTGAACGAGAAGTCGTGACGCACGAGCGCCAACGCCAGCACGATCGCGGCGATCAGTGTCGACGCAAAGCAGCAGTAGAGCGCGTTGCGTGCGGATGAGGCCAACCGCCGTCGGTTCGTGACCGCAGCGGTCGTCCCGGCCACGAGCGCGTACACCGACAGCCCGAGGCTGACGACGAGGGCCGCGCGGCCGAGATCAGCCATCGGTGCGGAGCACTAGGACGGAGTCGTCGTTGCCGTGTACTTGGACGGGCACTTCGTCAGGATGTCCGTCGCGCTCAGGCGGCCGCCGGCGAAGCTCCCACTCGCCACGACACTCCGTCCTACCTTGAAGAGCGGCGGTGGGTCCTCCCCGCGGTAGACGACCGGGACGACTCCACTGGCACCGTCGATGTTCTTCAGCCGAAAGCGCAAGCCACGCGGCGAATGCGAGTCCCCGAGCAGCGGTCCGACGACGACTCCGACGACGGCGAGCTTGCCGGTGTGGCCGGCGAGTTCGTGCGGTGTCAACGTCGGCGTCGAATTGCCGGCGACCGCGGTATAGAGCAGGAAGACGGCGAGGACGGCCGCCACCGCGAGGGCGACGACGAGCCGCGCGGGACTGCGCGTGGGCACGGGCCGAGTTTAGCTAGACGTCGGCGTTCGCGGTCTGCTTGCGCGCCGGCACGCGATAGCCGTGATCCGCACAAAGTGACCCGGGCAGATCCTCGGTGAGCGCGTCGCAATAGCCCTTGCCATAGGCCGCGCGCATGAACGCTGCGACGACGTCCAGCGACCACTCGCTGATCCCCGACGCCTCGCGCCAGAGATCGGCGAGCCGGAGGTCGATATCGAGCTCGAGGAGGTCGATCCGTGAGGGCCCCGTTGACATGCGTCTTCAGAGTAGGAACAGCGTCGGACGGACCTGGGACGGCGTTCGCCGGGCTGCCCGAGGGCGCCGGCGATACCCTCCGTTCGATGGCTCGTCGCCTCCACTATGGCCCGGCTCGGGTGCCCTCCCGCGAATCCCCGGCGGCGGCGGTCGAAGCGTTGCTGGAACGGGGGCTCACGGCGTGTGAGATCGACTTCGAGGGCCGGTTCTGGATGGATTACGAGTTCGCGGCTGATTTCGGCGAGCGCTGCCGGCAGGCCGACATCGTGCTGTCGGTGCACGCGCCGATCGCCGGTTTCATGGGTCACGCCGAGCGCGGCAAGAAGCTGAACATGGCCGTCGGGATGCTCGACCACTCGGCCGGGATCGCCAAGGCTGCCGGCGCGGAGCTCGTCGTCTTCCACCCGGGCTTTCTGCTCGGCCGGACGCGGGAGGAGGCGATCGCTTCGGTGGTCGAGCAGCTCGCCGAGCTGCGCGAGCGGCTGGAGGGAAAGGATCGTGCGGTCCCGTTCGGGATCGAGGTGATGGGTCGCGTACGCGATCTCGGCTCGATCGACGACGTCTGCGAGATCGCCGCTCAGCTCGATTGGGTCCGTCCGGTGATCGACTTCGCACACATGCATGCGACCTCCGACGGGGCATTCCTGTCGGTGGAGCCGTTCGCCGCGGCGCTCGAGCAGGCCGATGCGGTGATCGAGTCGGGGGCGCCGTTCCACATTCACTTCTCGGACATCCAGTTCGCGAACCGCAACGAGACGAAGCACCTGCCCTACGGCGAGGGCACGCTGCGCGCCGAGCCGCTGCGAGACGCGCTGGCCCGTTTCGAGCGGCCGGCGACGGTCATCTCCGAGTCCCCCACTCCGGAATCGACGGCAGCGATCAAGGAGATCCTCGAGGCATAGCTAGGCTCAGACCGTGCTCGACCCCAAGGCCTTCAAGGCATACGACGTCCGTGGGCTGTATCCGTCGGAGCTGGACGAAGCCGGTGCCTACGCGATCGGACGCGCCTTCGTCGAACAGTTCGAGCCGAGCTCGATCGCGGTCGGGCGAGACGTTCGCCTCTCGTCACCGTCGATGGCGGCCTCCGTGATGGACGGTGCTGCCGACGCGGGCGCCGACGTGCTCGACCTCGGCATGGTCGGCACGGAGATGGTCTATTTCGCGGTCGGCGAGCTGGCGCTCGACGGTGGCGTGATGGTCACTGCGTCGCACAACCCGAAGCAGTACACCGGGATGAAGATCGTGCGCCGCGGCGCGCTCCCGGTCGGCGGCGAATCGGGTCTCCTCGACGTGCGCGACCGGGCGGTCGCGGCAGCCTGGCGAGAGGCCGCGCGCGGCCGGATCGTGCAGGAGGACATCTGGGAGCGGTTCGTCGACCGGGTGCTCTCGTTCGTCGATCTGGACGCACTACGGCCGCTGCGCATCGTCATCGATGCAGCAAACGGGATGGCGGGCGCAATGCTGCCGCCTGTGATCGCGCGGCTGCCGATGCTCGAGGTCGTCACCTGTTACTTCGACCCGGACGGGACGTTCCCCAACCACGAGCCGAACCCGCTCCTGCCCGAGAACCGCGACTTCATCATCGAGAAGACGCGCAGCGAAGGCGCGGACTTCGGTGTCGCTTACGACGGGGACGCCGATCGGTGCTTCTTCGTCGACGACACCGGCGAGTTCGTCCCCGGTGATTTCACGACGGCGCTCTTCGCGGAGACGATCCTCGCCCGCGAGCCGGGCGGGAAGGTGATCTACGACGTTCGAGCTTCCCGCGCGGTGCCGGAGACGATCGAGCGCGCCGGGGGCGTGGCGCTGATCAACCGCGTCGGCCACGCGTTCATCAAGCAGCGCATGCGCGAGGTCGATGCGGTGTTCGCCGGCGAGGTCTCGGCGCACTACTACTTCCGCGACTTCTCGCAGGCCGACTCGGGCACCGTGCCGTTCCTGCTGATGTGCGAGCTCGTCTCGCGCCGCGGCAAATTGAGCGAGGTGCTCGCGCCGTTCCGTGCCAAGTACTTCATCACCGGCGAGATCAACACGCCGGTGGCGGACGTTCCGGGCAAGCTGCGAGAGCTGGAGGAGCGCTTCGGCGCAGACGGCCGGGTCACGCACCTCGACGGCCTCTCAGTCGACTTCGACGACTGGCACTTCAACGTGCGCCCGTCGAACACGGAGCCGCTGCTCCGCCTGAACCTCGAAGCCAACTCGGAGCAGCTGATGAACGACCGGCGCGACGAGGTGCTCGCGGTGATCCGGGAGTACCTGACCTCTTCCAGGGCAGCGACCTGCCCATTCGAGACCAGTCTCTTGGTCAGACCAAGTGTTTCCGAAGTGTCGCGAACGTTCCACAGGCTCTAGCCGGCAAGGACAGGCTTGGCGCGGCGCGTCCCGTCGCCAAACGACGCTCGCGCGGAGCCGCACGCGCGCTCACGGTGCCGAGTGATCGGCTCGGAGCCACAGATCGGCATCGGCGCGTCGGGACGCGTCGCGACGCCAAACGACGTGACGGAAGTGTGACGAACCTTCCACAGCCGACCGTTACGATCGCCCGTGGATGATCGAGCTTGGGCACGTCACCGACCGGAAGCCGCCGTACCGGTATGCCGCCTACCAGCGGGTCGGGTTCTCCGAGACCGACGCTCAGGGGGTTGTCTACTACGGCCGCTACATGCCGTACTTCGACCTCGCACGCACCGAGTACCACCGTCACCTCGGCCGCGTGCAGCTCGATGACGTCGACTTCGCGATGCGCGCGGTGAACGTCGAGTATGTCGCGGGCGCACGGTTCGACGACCTGCTCGAGATCTTCGTCCGGGTCGAGCGGATCGGGACCACGAGCATCACCTACGACCACGCCGCGTACCGCATCGACGACGACGGAGACACGCTGATGGCGACCGCAAAGGCGACTGTCGTCTGCATCGCGCTCGCCGAGCGCAAGGCGGTGCCGGTGCCCGATGCCTTCCGCCACCAGATCGCCGCGATGGAGGATCCGAGCCGCGCGTGAAGAGCGGCGCTCCGCCCACCCGATCCGCCTGGGCCGGGCGGGCGGGGCGGCCGTCTACCTCTCCCCTTGCCTCCGTTGTACGAGAACGGCGGGGAAACCGCTATCCCCCTCTTGAGGTACCCCGGTCGAAAACAGCACGATCACTCGATCGAGGGAACCCGTCGCTTCACGACGGCGTGACGCGATACGCGTCGAATACTGCTTCGAGGTTGCGCAGCGCCGTCAGGAGCGTGCGGAGCCCCTTCACGTCGCCGACCTCGGCCGTGTACCAGTTCTTCGCCAGCTGATCCTCGACCATCCCGCCGTAGCCGACGATGTTCGCACCATGCTCTGCGAACGTCCGGGCGACGTCTTCGAGCAGACGCGGACGGTCCCACGAGTCGACTGCGATCTGGACCCGGAAGCTCTTCGCAGATGCGGCGCCGTCCCAATCGACTTGCGTGAACCGCTCGGGGCTGCGGCGAAGCGCCTTCACGTTCGGGCAGTCGTTGCGGTGGATGGTGATGCCTTTGCCCATCGAGATGTAGCCGACGATCGGGTCGCCCGGCACCGGTGTGCAGCACTTTGCGAGCCGGATCAGCACGTCGGTGACGCCGGCCACGACCACGCCCATGTCCGAGCCGGAGACGGGCTGCGTCTTTGCAGCCTTGGTGAAGACCGGCGCCTCCTCGGCAACCTGTTCCGTCTTCAGCCGCTGGACGACCTTGTTGACGATCGACCCCGGCTGCAGCTTGCCCGAGCCGAGCGCGAGGTAGAAGTCATCGGCCTTCTTGAACCCCGTCTCGCGGATCACCTGCGCGAGCGTGGCCGAGCCGCGCAGCTTCGCGTACGGGAGGTTCTGCGCCTTCAGCGCCTGCTCGAGCGCCTCACGCCCCTTGTGCTCGGCATCCTCCCGCGTCTCGCGCGAGAACCACTGCCGGATCTTGTTGCGCGCCCGTGAGCTCTTCGCGAGCGACATCCAGTCGCGCGAGGGGCCACGTCCCTGCTTGGACGTGAGGATCTCGACGAAGTCGCCGTTCTTCAGCGTGTAGTGCAGCGGGACGATCCGTCCGTTGATCTTGGCGCCGACCGTTCGGTGCCCGACGTCGGTGTGCACCGCGTAGGCGAAGTCGATCGGCGTCGCACCCGCGGGGAGCGTCTTGACCTGGCCCTTCGGCGTGAAGACGTGCACCTCCTCGTCGAAGAGGTCGGTGCGGAACGTCTTCATGAACTCGCGAGGGTCGGCCTCGTCGGTCGTCCCCTCGTCCATCAGCTGCTTGACCCAGGCAACCCACTCGGCGTCCTTGTCCTTCTTCCCGCGCTTGTACAGCCAGTGCGCGGCGACGCCGAACTCGGCCGTCTCGTGCATCTCCCGGGTGCGCACCTGAATCTCGAGCGGCCGTCCCTGCGGCCCGATCACCGTCGTGTGCAGTGCGCGGTAGCCGTTGAACTTCGGCATCGCGACGAAGTCCTTGAAGCGACCGGGCATCGGCTTCCAGAGCGAGTGGATCAGGCCGAGCGCGCCGTAGCAGTCGCGCGTCCCCTCGTCGGCCCCGCGCTCGACGATCACGCGCATCGCCGTGAGGTCGTAGATCTCGTTGAACTCGCGGCCCTTCTTCGCCATCTTGTCGTAGATCGAGTAGAAGTGCTTCGCGCGTCCCGAGATCTCCGCAGGGATGTCGACCTTGTCGAGCTCCTTCTGCAGAACGAGCGCCGCCTCGCGCACGTGCTCCTCGCGATCGGTGCGCCGCTCGGCCACCATCTGCTTGATCTCCTCGTACTTGCGCGGATGCAACGTCTGGAAGGCGAGGTCCTCGAGCTCCCACTTGAGCGCATGGATACCGAGACGATGAGCGAGCGGCGCGTAGACCTCGAGCGTCTCGCGTGCCTTCTGCAGCTGCTTCTGCTTCCCCAGGTACTCGATCGTGCGCAGGTTGTGCAACCGGTCCGCGAGCTTGATCAGGATCACGCGCAGGTCCTCCGCCATCGCCACGATCAGCTTGCGGTAGTTCTCGGCCTCAGCGTGCTCGCGACTCTGGAAGCGAACGCGGGTCAGCTTGGTGACACCCTCGACGAGCTGCGCGATCTCGTCACCGAACTCGGCGCGGATCTCGTCGATGTCCTTGTCCGTGTCCTCGACGACATCGTGGAGCAGCGCTGCAGACAGGGTCGCCTCGTCGAGCTGCAGGCTCGCGAGGATCTTCGCAGCGCCCCACGGGTGGTAGATGAACTCCTGGCCCGACTGGCGAACCTGTCCGGCATGGGCGTCAGCGGCGTACTGGAACGCCCGCGTCAGCAGCTCGCGGTCGACGTCAGGTTTATAGGCCTCGACATCGGCGATCAGCTCGTCGACGAGGTCTTGATGGCGTTCCAGAACGGCCATCAATCCAGTGTACCCCTGCCTTATCCGAGGGATCCGTAACCCCTCAGGAGGAAACGGCGTTCTGCCGATGAACGAGAGGAGCCGATGTTCAAGAGACGCAGGCAGACCAAGAAACTGATCGCGATCGCCCGCATGCTGCACGAGCTGGACGCGGTTGCGGCCGCGCCTAGGCGGCCGCGGCGAGCGCGGGTTTCTCTTCGAGCAACGCCCTGAACGACGGCGACTCGAGCAGGCTCCGGTGTGCACCGGCCTCCAGCTCGAGCTCCTCGAAGATCGCCCGCGCCTGCGGCGTCCACGCCGCCTCCCCCGCCTTCCACTGGCCGCCGAGCCAGTCGCGCAACTCGTCGAACCCGTCGACGGCGTCGAACACGCGTCGCACGACGAGCTGGGGTGACGACACGCCGTTCCAGCGGTTCTCCTGGAGGCGAAACGCAACGTCGTAGCGGCCCTCGCTGCTGAGGCGGTCGAGCTGGCCCCCCATGCCGAAGGCGATCGCCGAACCGGAATCGCGGCCACGCTGCCGGACGCGGAAGCGCAGATGCTTGCCCTCGCCCACGGTCGAGAGCTCCGCGAGCTCGCAGCCGTCGACGAGCAGGAGCACACCGGGATTGCCGAGCCCGAAGGGCGCCAGACGGGCGAGCTCCGCGCACAGGTCGAGATTCAGCTTGCGGCCCGGAACGATCGCGTCGACGCGAGTCACCGGCCGCAGATCCTCCTCGGTCAGCACCTGATCGGCGTGCGCGGCGAAGGCCGCGGCGAACGACTCGACGCGGTCTCCCGCAATCGTCAGGCCGGCAGCCGCGCGATGGCCGCCGAAGCGCTCGAGTTGCGCCGCGCACGCCGCGAGCCCGGCGTGCAGGTCGAACGCTGCTACCGATCGCCCCGAGCCCTTCCAGTCGCCGTCCGTGCCCGCGATCATCACAACGGGCCGGTTGTAGCGCTCGACGAGGCGCGACGCGACGATGCCGATCACGCCCTCGTGCCAGCCCTCGCCGGCGACGACGTAGCCGCGCCGTCGGCGGCGGGCCTCCGGCCAGGACTCGACCTCGGCGATCGCCTCCCGCAGGATCCGCTCCTCGACCGCCTGGCGCTCGCGATTCAGCGCCTCGAGCTCCTCAGCCAGCTTGAACGCCTCACGCTCGTCCTCGGTGAGGAGCAGCGCCAGCGCGGCCTCGGGCCGGCACAGGCGTCCGGACGCGTTGATCCGCGGCGCGAGCCTGAAGCCGATCGACGACTCGTCGATCGAAGCCGGGTCGACGTGACCGACGCGCATCAGCGCCCGCAAACCGGGCTTCTGCGTCTGAGCGAGCCGCCGTAGGCCGAGCAGTGCGAGCGCGCGATTCTCGTCGACGAGCGGCACGACGTCGGCGACGGTCGCGAGGGCGACGACGTCCAGATGCCGTTCGAGAAACGGATGGTCCACCCCGAGCAGGGCCTGGGCGAGCTTCCACACGACGCCGGTGCCGCAGAGCCCGGCGAACGGGTAGTCCCCCTTCAGCGGCGCGACGACGGGACAGGCGGGGAATCCGTCGGCAGGCCGGTGATGGTCCGTGACGACGACGCCGAGGCCGAGCGAACGCGCATGCTCGACCTCTGCGATCGCAGTGATCCCGCAATCGACCGTGAGCACGAGGTCGAAACCCTCGTCGGCCAACCGCGTGAGCGTGTCCGCGTTCAAGCCGTAGCCTTCCTCGAACCGCGACGGCAGGTGCCAGGCCACGTCGGCTTTCAGCTCCCGCAGGAGCAGGACCGCCAATGCCGTGGCGCAGATCCCGTCGGCGTCGTAGTCGCCATGCACACAGATCCGCTTCCCGGCCTCGACCGCAGCGGAGATCACAGCGACCGCCTCACGCATGTCGCCGAGCGCGAACGGATCGTGCCCGGGCAGCGCGCCCTCGAGAAAACGGCGCGCGTCGTCGGCCTCGTTGTAGCCGCGCCGGACCAGCACCGATGCGGTCACCTCGTCGAGCGCGAGCGCGTCGGCGAGCAGCCGCACGCGCGCGTGCGAACAAGGTTCGAGCTGCCAGGTTCCGGACGCCATGTCACGGCGACGGTACGGACGCCGTCGGACAGAACCTCCTGGAAACTGGTTCAATTCTGGCTCTGGTGCTCCGGACGCTCGCTGCGATCGTCGCGACTGCCGGGCTGGCCTGCGCGGCCGCCCCTGCCTCCGAGCGAACGCACACGATCCCGCCTGGGGTCACGGTGGCCGGGCTGCAGGTCGGAGGGCTGAGCGCCGAGCCGGCGCGCGCTGCGATCGACGCGGCCTTCGCACGGCCCGTGACGATCGCCTACGACAGCGGAGAGACCCTTGTCCACCCGGCCCAGATCGGGGCCGGCATCGACGTCAACGGAGCGGTCGGCTCGGCGCTCGCAGCGACGCCGAGCAGCCGCATCGCGCTCCCCGTCACGTATTCACGCGCCCGCGCGGCTCGGATCGTCGCCGGCCTCGCCGCGCGCATCGACCGCCCCGCGATCGCCGCTTCGGTGATCGGCGCGACCTCAGACGGCCCGGAGTTCACGCCCGCGAAGGCAGGCGTCGCCGTCGACGTCACGGCGACGCGAACCGCACTCGGCCGGCTCCTGAGCGACGGAACGCGCCCGCCGCTGCGGCTGATCACGCGGCCCGTCCCGGCCCAGCGCACGATCGCGCACTTCGGGCCGGTCATCGTCGTCACGCGGGGCTCGAACACGCTTCGGCTCTACAACGGCCGGAAGCTCGTGCGCACCTTCCCGGTCGCGACGGGCCAGGCGATCTACCCGACACCCGCCGGCGTCTGGCGGATCATGAACAAACAGCTCGACCCCTGGTGGTATCCGCCCACCTACGACGAGTGGGCCAAGGGCTTGAAACCGGTGCCGCCAGGCCCGTCGAACCCTCTCGGGACGCGCTGGATGGGCCTCAACGCGCCCGGCGTCGGCATCCACGGCACGGACGCCCCCACCTCGATCGGCTACAGCGCCTCCCATGGCTGCGTGCGGATGCATGTGCCCGATGCGGAGTGGCTGTTCGAGCGCGTGCATGTCGGCACGCCCGTGGTCATTCTCTAGGCAGATCGACGCCCAGCCACGTCAGCACGACGACCACGCCGACCAGCGCCAAGAGCCCGCCGAAGATCCACCTGGGGTGCCCCGATTCCCGCACGGTCGCCATGAACGCGCGCCCGAGCAAGATCATCACTGCGCCGACGAGCCCGGTCCCGACGACGAGGGCCGGCAGCCAGATGACCAGGCGTTCCCAGTTGGAGGCGGCGGCAAGAAGGTTCATTACCATGGGATCGTGCCCGAATCGCTCCCGTCTCCCGATTCGAACTACAGCTCCGGCAACGACTACGTCGTGGAGTTCCTCGGCTACCGGTTCTCGTTCAGCAGCACCGATTTCGAGGGCCGCGTCGTCGCGGCAGCGGTCAAGCTCGGCGTTGTCGAGGGCTCCGAGCTCGACGAGGACGAGACCGCCGACCTGGTCGCGCTGGCCGCGCAAGGCGTCGTCGAGGAGCCGTTCTCCCGACTCGGCCGCTACCTCGTCCGCAACTGGGAACGCGTGTCACTCGTCGAGGGGGAGTCACTCGTCTACTGGTTGCGCAAGCTGATCTTCCGCGGCGCATGGCTCGATCATCAGGTGAAACGCGGAGCGCTCGAGGTGGTGTGGGACGAGGGCGAGGCGGAGTTCGCCTACCAGCACCCTGGTGGCGGTGGACGACCCTTGCTCGAGCTCGCACCGGTGCCGTCGTGGCACGAGCTGCAGTTCCGGCAATAGGCGGTTGCGCCTACCTGGCGCTGCTGCTTGCGCTCGACCACTACGCCTCGTATCCGGAACAGCTTGCACTCGGCGTGCTCACGTTCGTCGTCCTGGGGGTCGCGCTCACGCGCGTTTCGCCGGAGCGTCGCGCGCAGGCGCTCGCCGTCGTCGTCTTCGCAACGATCGGCGAGGTGACCGGCTCGCTGATCTGGGGCGTCTACACCTACCGGCTGCACAACCTGCCGCTCTTCGTGCCTCCGGCACACGGGCTCGTGTACCTGACGGGTCTCTCGGTCGCGATCTTGTTCCAGCACCACGCCCGTTGGCTCGTCTGGGTCGCAGGCGGTGCGGCGGCCACGTGGGGCGTGCTCGGGCTGACGGTGCTGCCGCAGCGAGACGTCGCCGGCGCGCTCGGCGTTCCGCTGCTCTTGATCTTTCTCTTGCGCAGCCGCAATCGCGCTGTCTATGCCGGGGTGTTCCTCGTCGTCGCGTCGCTCGAGCTGTACGGCACCGCGATCGGCACGTGGCGCTGGGCGCACGAGCTGCCGGGACTCGGCGTCCCGGACGGGAACCCTCCAAGCGGCGTCGCGTCCGGCTACGTGTGGTTCGACGTGATGGCGCTCTTGACAGCGCCGCTGGCACTCTCGCTCGTCAGGAGGCGTCGAGCTTCCCGAACTCCGAGTGAAGCCGATCGGCCTCTGTCGAGCACCACTCCCGCGTGAGCGCAACCCCGAGCTGAGCCGAAGCCACGTCGGCGAGGCGGAGCCCCAACCGGCGACAGAGCAGCGTGAAACCACGCGGTCCGGCATCGGTGTGGGCCACGAGCACCACCCCTCGTGCCAGGCCGTCCAGTGCGAGCAGGTAGTAGGAGCGGATGCCCTGCTCCTCGTCGAGCGGAGAGGGCAGGGGCACGATGCTCGCGTCCTGGACGCAGTACGGGAAGCGCCCGTCGTCGAGGACGCCTTTCAACGCGGCGGCGACCTCGTCGGCTCGTGCCCTGAGCGTCCAGCCGCGATCGACGAGCTCGACGCGCTCTCCTGCTGCGAGATAGACGGCAGCCAGCTCGCACGAGAGTGACTCGGCCGCGATCAGGCCGAGGGTGCGCATGACGGACGCGACGTCCTCGCCCTGCACCACCAGCGCAGATCGCACCGCCTCGAGCTCCTCCAGCTCGTCGGCAAGCCGCTTCGCAGGCGTGACGGATTCGACCGCGTCGGCTGCCATCGTCGCGGCAGACGCAAGAGCGTCGTCGCTGGCGGCCTCGAGCGCCCCGTCCTCCGCCCCGAAGACGACGACGACGTCGTGCGTCACCGGGACGAACGCCGCCGCGCGCGCGTAGTACGGGCCGAAGACGCGCTCCTTGCCGCCGTGCGTGAGCCGAACCGTGCTGCGTCTGGTCAACGCCTCGCCGAGTGGGGCCTCGTCGTCAGGGGTGACCTCGATCAGGCCGGCCCAGCCTGCACCGCGACCGCTGCCGCCGAAATGCACGAAACGGTTGTCGGTGACCCGGCGCAGGACGAACAGGTCGGAGGCGCCGACCGAAGCAGCTGCTGCGTCGGCGCGAGGTGCCGTGGTGCTCATCGCCGGAACCCTAGAACAGCCGGGAAGAGTCGGGGCCCGACCCCAGATGGGCCCGACCGAGATCGGTGATGATGCGCCCGCGCGGCGTCCGCTGGAGGAAGCCGAGCTGGAGCAGGAACGGCTCGTAGACGTCCTCGATCGTCTCGGGCTCCTCCCCGAGCGCGACGGCCAGCGTCGAGAGGCCGACAGGCCCGCCGCCGAACTTCTCACCGATACAGCGCAGGAGCTCTCGGTCGAACCGCTCGAGACCTGCTCCGTCCACTTCGAGCAGCGTCAGCGATTCCTCGGCGATCGCCGTCGTCACCTTGCCCTGGTGCCGAACCTCCGCCACGTCGCGCACGCGTCTCAGGATGCGGTTGGCGATGCGCGGGGTGCCGCGCGAGCGCCGGGCGACGAGCTCTGCTGCGTCTTCGGCGATCTCGACGCCCAGGATCGACGCCGAGCGGCGCACGATCGCCGCCAGCTCGTCGGGCGTATAGAGGTCGAGGCGGAACGTCAGCCCGAACCGGTCGCGCAGCGGTGTCGTCAGGAGCCCGGTGCGTGTGGTGGCGCCGATCAGCGTGAACGGCGGCAGGTCGAGCGTCAGGGTCCGCGCCGCCGGCCCTTGCCCGACGATGATGTCGAGCCGGAAGTCTTCGAGCGCCGGGTAGAGGATCTCCTCGGCTGCGCGGTTCAGCCGGTGGATCTCGTCGACGAACAGCACGTCGCGCGGTTCGAGCGAGGTGAGGATCGCCGCGATGTCGCCCTTGCGTTCGAGCGCGGGGCCTGCGACCTGCCTGATTCCCACGCCGAGCTCGTTGCGCACGATCTGCGCGAGCGATGTCTTACCGAGCCCGGGCGGCCCGGCGAGCAGAACATGGTCGAGAGCCTCCCCGCGTGCCTTCGCCGCCTCGAGGGCGATCGAGAGCTGTTCCTTCACGCGCTCCTGCCCGACGAAGTCGGACAGGTCGTGCGGGCGGAGCGACCGCTCGACCTCCTCCTCGGCGTCGCCTGCGACGGGCGCGAGGAACTGCGTCACGCTGCCGCCCGGAGCACATGACGCACCTGCTCCTCGACCGGCAGCTCCGGATCGACCGCCGCGAGCGCGCGTTCGGCGTCGACGAGCGTCCAGCCAAGCTCGACCAGGGCGTCGCGTGCGGTCAAGTCACTGCTCTCGGGCACGCCGGTCTCCACGTACGGCAGCTTCTCCTTCAGTTCGAGGACAACGCGTTGCGCGGTCTTCAGCCCGACGCCGGGGATCGCCTGGAAGCGTTTGACGTCGTCGCGGGCGATTGCACGGCGCAGTTCGTTCGGCGTCGAGCCCGAGACGATCGCGAGCGCCACCTTCGGTCCCACCCCCGAGACGCCGAGCAGCAGCTCGAACAGCTCGCGCTCCTCTCCCGTCGCGAACCCGAAGAGCGCGAGCGCGTCCTCGCGGACGACGGTATGGATCTCGATCGTGATCTCGCCGTCCCCGAGACGTTGGACGGACGGCGTTGCGCTGACGAGATAACCGACGCCGTTCACGTCGACGACCAGCGACTGCCCGACGCGCCCTGCGATGCGGCCACGCAGCCGCGCGATCATGCCGTGAGCCTCATCAGCGGTGGGATCAGCGCATGGCAGATCGCGACTGCGAGCGCGTCGGCGGCGTGGTTCGGTGCCGGAACCTCGTCGAGCGCGAGGATCGCCTTCACCATCTTTCCCACCTGCTGCTTGTCGGCGCGGCCGTAGCCGCAGACCGCCTGCTTGACACGTGCAGGCGCGTACTCAGCGCACGCGACGCCGGCGGACGACGCGGCGACGAGCACGGCTCCCCGTGCCTGTCCGACGGAGAGTGCGATGCGGGCGTCTGCGCCGACGTACGACTCCTCCAGGGCGACGGCATCCGGAGCGTGTTCCGCGATCAGCCCCTGGACGCCCGTGAAGATCGTGAGCAGACGAACCTCCAAGCGATCGCGAGGCGACGTTTGCCACCACCCGTGGCACGTGGCCCTGAGGCGCCCGCCGCTTTCTTGGACGATTCCGTACCCGCACGCTGCCGTCCCTGGGTCGATGCCGAGAACCTTCACGTGGACACGTTAGGCACCGCTTCGGACGTTCCTTTCAGGCGGTGAGGCTGCTCGTCAGGCGTCGCGCTCGAGCACCACCTCGTACTGATCGACGGAGACGCGGCGGATCGTGCCGTCGTCGGGCGGGCTCATCGCCTCGAAGATCGCGGCACCGGCCTTCAGATCCTCCTCGGACGGGAAGCGGACGGCGACGACCAGCTTTCCAGCCGCCCGGTCGGCGAGGACGGTGATGCGCTTGGCGTTCACGCCGGGGGGCGGCCCATCGGAGGAGTTGATCTCGTTGACGATCGCGTCGATCGCAGCGCCGTCGGCCTCGAACGTGACTACGCGGGAGTACTCGGACATGCGTCCTCCTTGACTGGGGCTTGACTGACGTTCAGCCGGAGCCTACGGCAACGCGTTTCAGCCGCCCGCCGTGAGGCGGCCCTGGAGGGCGGGATCGTCGGCGCAGAGCCGCTCGAACTCGACGCGATCGACGGCGAGCACCCGAATATCGGTGATCGCACGAACACGCGCGGTTCGAAGTCCGTCCTCCGCCAGCAACGCCCGCTCGCCGATGAACGCGCCCGGTCCGAGCTCGAGTGCCCCTTCCGCCGCCTCGACGAGGACCGTCCCTTCGAGGATCACGTAGAGGCCGGTACCGGGCTGGCCCCGCTCGATCAGCAGCTGCCCGGCGGCAACCGCCGCCTCGGCACCGACCGTCTCGAGCAGGCGCAGGTCCTCAGGGCTCATCCCGGCGAGTATCCCAGAAGCCGGGCGCAGCTTCGAGCGCTACGGTGAGCGCACGTGGGCTTCGATTTCCGGATCTGGGCGTTCAATGCGACCCAGCGTCATCCGTGGCGATTCAGCTTCGTGGTCGCGGCGCTCGTCGGCCTCGTCGTCTGGCTCATTCGCGACGCGGAGGGTCAGGGCGCGGGGTTCGTCTGGGGCGCGATCGTCGGTGTCGCCTTCCTGCTCTTCACGCGGTTCTGGCTCGTGCCCCGCCTGGCCAGGAACCTCGACGCCGAGCAGAAGCTCTAGCCCGCCACCGCCTCGAGCACCTGCTCGGGGATGTCGAAGTTCGCGAAGACCTCCTGGACGTCGTCGTTGTCCTCGAGCTCGTCGATCAGGCGCATCACCTGGCGTGCCTTCGCCTCGTCCTCGACCGCGACGGTCGTCTTGGGGACGAGCATCAGCTCCGCCGAGTCGACGGAGAAACCCGCTGCCTCGATCGCCTCTCGCACGCTCGAGAGCGACTCGGGCGCGGAGGTGACCTGGAAGACGTCGCCGTCGCGGTCGAGGTCGTCCGCCCCACCGTCGGCCGCGACGAGCAAGAGCTCCTCGTCGTCCACGCCTTCGGCCGGCACGATCACCACGCCGCGCCGATCGAACTGCCAGGCGACCGCGCCCGTCGCGCCGAGGTTGCCGCCGTTCTTCGCGAACAGGTGGCGCACGTCGGCGGCCGTCCTGTTGCGGTTGTCGGTGAGCGCCTCGACGATGAGGGCGACGCCCTCGGGACCGTAGCCCTCGTAGACGATCGTCTCGAATGCGTCGGCGTCCGCGTCGGCGCCGGACCCTTTCGCGATCGCGCGGTCGATGTTGTCCTTCGGCATCGAATACGACTTTGCCTTCTCGATCGCATTCTGCAGCGCGAGGTTGTTGGCGGGGTCTCCTCCACCCTCCTTCGCTGCGACGATGATCGCGCGCGAGAGCTTCGAGAAGAGCTTGCCGCGCTTCGCGTCGGCGGCGCCCTTCTTGTGCTTGATCGACGACCACTTGCTATGCCCCGACACGTTGCTCCTCCCTGACGAGCTCCAGGAACTGTTCGTGCAACCGCGTGTCGTCCGTCAGCTCAGGATGAAACGCAGCGAGGAGAAATCTGCCCTCGCGCGCGAGCACCGGACGGCCGTCGATCTCGGCGAGCACCTCGACCGAGGGCCCGACCTCCTCCACCCACGGCGCGCGGATGAAGACCGCGCGCACCGGATCGTCCTGCCCGACGACATCGAGATCGGTCTCGAACGACGCCACCTGCCGGCCGAACGCGTTCCGGCGGACCGTCAGGTCGACGAGCCCGAGGTGGTTGCGATCGAGCACGATCATCCCCGCGCAGGTTCCGAAGACAGCGCCCGAGAACCGGCAGATCGCCTCGTCGAGGCCGTACAGCTGCATCAGTCGCGTGAAGGTCGTCGACTCGCCGCCGGGAATGATCAGGCCGTCGAGCCCGTCGAGCTGTTCCGGCTTACGCACCTCGACCGCTTCCACGCCGAGCTGCCGCAGCATCTGCGCATGCTCGCGAAAGTTGCCTTGCACGGCGAGAACGCCGATCCGAAGCGGCTCCATGAGGCAATGGTATCCGCCCGAATCAGGCGGGAATGACGTAGCCGGAGCCCGCGCGGGCCGCCCGGCCCTCGTGCACGAGGCGCTCGAGATGCGCGAGTGCCTCCGCCGTCGCGAAGCGGCGTAGCGTGGTCGAGAGCTCGGCGCCGAAGAGCGACAGCGAGACGTCGTACGCCGAACGCGGCCGGCCGTTCAGCGCGGCGGCTGCGCGGTCGAGCCGCTCGGCGTGATGGGCTCGGATCTCGCGTGCGCGGCCGGCGGGGTCGAGGACAGCCTCCTTGTGGCCGGAGTACGCGATCCGCGGTGCAAGCTCCTCGATCCGGTCGAGCGTTCCGAGATAGTCGCCGAGCGGGTCGGGGCGAGAGTCCGGATAGAGGCCGATCGCCGGGGTGATCCCACTCAGGATCACGTCGCCCGCGATCATCACACCGTCCCGCAGGAGCACGATATGGCCGTCGGCATGGCCGCGGAGCACCTCGACCTGCCAACCGTCGATCTCGTCGCCTGCTTCGAGGAGCTGCGGATCCCGCACCCAGTGGACGGCCGAGATCAGCCGGTCGGACTCCTGAGCGAGCCCCTGGACGTGGCTCTCGGGCATCCCCTGATCGGCCCAGTACAGCGCGAACCGTTCCGGGTCACGTTCACCCCACGCCCGCACGCACTGGGCGTAGTCCTCACGACCCTGGAGGACCGGAGCGCCGGTGAGCTCCGCGATGTCGCGCGCGCCGCCCACGTGATCCGGGTGCATGTGGGTGACGACGATCCGCTCGATCGGTGCGTCGAGCTCGTCGAGCACGGGACGCCAGCGCTGCTGGGGGTCCCGAGAACCGAGCCCGGTGTCGACGAGGATCCAGCCGCCGCTCGAAGCGCGCAGGAAATAGCAGTGGACGTGGTCGATACCGAATGGCAGGTCGAAGGTGACGCGGCGGATGCCGCTCTCGAGCTCCTCGACCATGCCCGGACCGTAGATGACTGCCGGAGGCGGTGCGCTCCCGCACCGCCTCCGGCTACCGACTGTCCTAGAACGCCTTGCCGAACAGATGCCCGAAGGGCTGCCAGCCGGTCCCCTTGTACTGCTCGAGGATCTGCTGATCGATCGGGAACCGCTCCTTGGCCGTCGTGATCATGCGGATGCCCGGATAGAGGAACGGGTTGTCCTGGTTCATGCTCGTCATTGCGCTCATCAGCCCGGAGCGCGTGGGGTTCGGCCCGGCCTTCTTGAGCGCCTGAACCATCGTCCACGCACTCGCGACGCCATAGAGCACGTTCGCGTCGAGCGGGTCTGCACCGCTGTCGTACTTGGCGATGATCGACTTGTACAGCTTGGTCGTCGCCGTGTTCGGGTTGTTCCAGACGTCATACACGTACGTGGCGGAGATATCGCCCTGCACGTTCGCACCACTCTTCTGCGCGAGCCCCATGAAGAGCGGCGAAGACGACACGTTGTTGATGAACGTCGTCGGCTGCCAGCCGATCTTCGTGGCCACGACGAGCGCAGTGATCGTCTGCGTCGGCAGCGCGAACAGCGCAAACACGTTTGCGCCGGCGGCCTTCAACTTCACGACCTGCTGGCTGACGTCGGTCGAGGTCGCGTCGTACTTCTCGACGTCGACGATCTTCGACTTCGCAGCTCCAAGTCCGGCGACGAGGCCGTTGTAGTAGTTCTGGCCGTAGGCGTCGTCCTGCATGAGCACGCCGATCTTCGCCTGCGGGATCTTGTTCTTGATGAACTGACCGTAGACCCGCGACTCACCGGGATAGTCGGGCTGGAAGCCGATCGTCCACGGGTACTTCTTGTACTGAAGGCCCCAGTACGAGTCGCCGGTCGCGACGAGCACCTGCGGGACCTTGCTCTGGTTCAGGTAGTCGCGCGTGGCCAGCGTCGGCGCGGTGCCGAGGCTGCCGTAGACCGCGAAGACGTGGTCCTGCTGCACGAGCTTCTTCGCCAGCGGGACCGTGTTCGCCGGGTTGTACCCGTCGTCGTAGACCTTGAAGACGATCTGGCGCTTGTTGACGCCGCCGTGCGCGTTGACGTACGCGAAGTACGCCGCCTCGGCCTTCGGAATCACGCTGTAGAGCGCGGCCGGGCCGGTCAGCGGGAACGTCCCGCCGATCGTGATCGACTTGCTGGTGACACCGGGGGTCGCGGAGGTCGCGGCGAGCGAAGCCGAGACGACGACAGCGGCCAACACCAATACTGCGAGCGCGAGCGCTCCGTTCAACCTTTTAGTCATCTGCCCTCCGTGCCTTGGGGAACGTCTGAACTCTGACCGATCTGGGATCCGAAATGCAAGGCCTGTAACAGGTTGGCCGCGCCCAGGGGCAGCAGCGCCATGACGGCGATGACAACGGCTCCGAAGATCACTGGTACCGACTGCGACGAAGTGATGTGGCTGGTGGTTAGCCCGATCGGGAGCAACTCCACGAAGCACGCGCCCACGAGGACGCCCCAGAGCGAGCCGAGGCCGCCCACGACGGCCCCGATCAGGATGGTCAGCGACAGCGCCAGCGCGAAGACGTCCGGGTTCACGAAGTTGTTCACCAGGACGTACAGCGACCCTGCGACCGCGGCGAACGCCGACGACAGCCCGAAGGCAAGCGTCTTGTAGAGCGAGAGGCTGACCCCGGACGATACGGCCGCGATCTCACTGTCGCGAACCGAGCGGAAGGCACGACCGGTTCGTCCCCGCAGGAGCAGCCAGGCCAGGACGAACATGACGCCCGCGATCGCCCACGTCGTGCGGTAGAGCCACAGGCCGGTGTGGGTCGGAAGAGCGAGGCCTTCCGTCCCGCCCGTGAAGTTCGGGTAGTTCTTCGCGATCTGGGGCACGGCGAGCGCGACCGCGAACGTCGTCAACGCGAGGTAGACGCCGTGGAAGCGCAACGCGGGCAGGCCGACGACGATGCCGACACCGAAGCCGACGAGTGCCGCTACCGGGAGGGTCGCGAGGTCGTTCCAGCCGTGATCGTGGGTCAGGATCGCTGTCGTATAGCCGCCGAACGCCATGAAGGCGCCCTGACCGATCGAGATCTGCCCCGTGTAGCCGGTCACGATGTTGAGCGCAAGGATCGCGATGAAGAACACGCCGACGAGCGCGCCCGTCGACAGGTGATAGTCGGAGAGCGTGAACGAGAGCAGCGCGATCACGAGTCCGACGACGAGGGTGACGGCAACACCGAGTGACGATGCGACGCGGCGCTTCATACTCTGCTCACCCTGGTACGGCCGAACAGTCCCGACGGTTTGACGAGCAGGACGACGAGCATCAGGACGAACGCGGCCGGCAGCAGCAACTGGGGCGTCACCCAACTCACATAGCTCCCGAGCAGGTTGAGCACCACACCGATCGCCAGAGCGCCGACGACCGCTCCGGCGGCACTCTCGAGGCCGCCGAGGACCGCCGCGGCAAACGCGTAGATCAGAATGCCGTCCATCATCGACGGCTGCAGAAGGACGCTCGGGCTCGCCGCCGCCATCATCCCGGCGACCGCGCCGAGCACCGCCGCGAGCCCCCAGCCCAGCGAGAGCATCCAGCTGACCCGGATCCCGACCAGCCGGGCCGCTTCGGGCCGCACGGCCGAGGCCCGCATCGCCAGGCCGAGCTTCGTGAACTGGAACAGGAGATGGAGGGCGAAGACCGATGCGATCGAGATCGCGATCGTCGAGATGTCCTGCCGTGAGAACGCCACGCCACCGACGCGGTAGATGTGCGCGGGAAACGGCGTGGGCATGAACTTGATGTCGTTGCCCCAGATCCAGCCGATCGAGCCTTCCACGAGAATCAGCAGCCCAATCGAAGCGATCACGACCGTCAACTGGCTCCCGCGCCGCGCTACCGGCCGGATCGCCACCACCTGGACGAGTGACCCTCCGACGAACGCGATCGCGAGCGTGCAGGCGAACGCGAGCCAATACGTCAGGCCCCAGTCGAGCAGCTGCCACGCGATGTAGGTCGCGAACGTCGCGAGCGCCCCCTGGGCGAAGTTCACCACCTCGGTCGCGCGATAGATGAGCACGAGTGCGACGGCGAGGCTTGCGTAGATGCCACCGTTGGCGAGGCCGGAGATCGTCTGCTGCGCGAAGAGCGCGCTGTGCAGCGAGCCGACCAGCAGGGCAACGCACCCCACGACGAGCAACGACGGGACGATCCAGCCGGTGGTCGGGCGGAACACCGGGCCTTGCCGTCTGATCGAGAGCGTTGCCATCAGTAGCCCAGGTAGCTCTGGCGGATCGTGTCACGCGACGAGAGCTCTTCGCTCGTTCCTTCGAAGGCGACCCGACCGACCTCGAGCACATACGCCCGCGAGGCGGTCGCGAGCGAGGTGCGTGCGTTCTGCTCGACGATCAGGACCGCCGTGCCCTCCCGCTCGTTCAGCTCACGGACGATCCGGAAGATCTCGGCGGTGACGAGCGGTGCGAGACCGAGCGAGGGCTCGTCGAGCAGCATCAGTCGCGGCCGCTGCATGACAGCGCGTGCGAGCGCGAGCATCTGCTGTTCGCCGCCCGAGAGCGTGCCGGCCTGCTGGGACCGGCGCTGCTCGAGCCACGGGAAGTATTCGAGCACGCGCCGAAAGTCGTCGCGGAGCGAACCACGGCGCACGATCGCCCCGAGTCGCAGGTTCTCCCAGACCGTCAACTCGACGAACGTGCCGCGCCCCTCCGGAACGTGCGCCACTCCGAGCCGCGCAGTCGACTCGGGACCGCGGCGTGCGAGCGACTGTCCGGCCAGCTCCAATTTTCCGGTCCGGCGCACGGTGCCGGAGATCGCGCGCAGCGTCGTCGTCTTGCCCGCTCCGTTCGCGCCGAGGATCGCGACGATCTCGCCCGCGTCCACCGTGAGACTGATACCGCGGAGCACCTGCACTTGGCCGTAGCGGGCATCGACGTCCCGGAGTTCCAGCAGCGCCCCCATGCGGTGGGTCAGTCAACCTGCATTTGACTCATCAGTCAATATTGGCGCATGCCGGACGCCGTGATCGTCTCAACCGCGCGCACGCCGATCGGCCGCGCCGCCAAAGGGTCGCTCGTCGCAGCCAGGCCCGACGACCTCGCTGCGTTTGCGGTCAGCGCTGCGCTGGCGCAGGTGCCGACGCTGCCGCACGAGGAGATCGTCGACGTGATGATCGGTTGCGGCTTCCCGCAGGAGCGTCAGGGAATGAACCTCGGACGGCGCGTCGCGCTGCTCGCAGGACTGCCGGTAACGGTGCCCGGGACGACGGTCAACCGTTTTTGCGCGTCGAGCCTGCAGACGATCCGCATGGCGTTCCACGCGATCAAGGCCGGCGAGGGCGAGGCATTCATCGCAGGCGGGGTCGAGTCGACGTCGCAGGTGAGCGGGTACCCGAAGTCGGAAGAGGAGCTTCATCCGGCGCTCTTCGGCGACGACGCGCCGATCGCAAACGTCTACATCCCGATGGGGCTGACGGCCGAGAACGTCGCCGAGCGCTGGGACGTCTCGCGGGAGGACATGGACCGGTTCGCCCAGCAGTCTCAGGAACGGGCGGTCGCCGCCCAGGATTCCGGGTTCTTCGCGCGCGAGATCACGGCGTACGAGGGAGTCGAGGCAGACGACGGACCGAGGCGAACCTCGACCTACGAGAAGCTCGCGGCACTCGAGCCGGCCTTCAAACCGGGCGGCAAGGTCACTGCCGGCAATGCCTGCCCGTTGAACGACGGCGCAGCGGCGGTTGTCGTCATGTCGGCGAGCCGAGCCGACGAGCTCGGGATTCAACCGCGCGCACGGATCCTCGCGTCGAGCGTCTCCGGGGTCGAGCCGGAGATCATGGGCGTCGGCCCCATCGAGGCGGTGCGCAAGGTGCTGGCCCAGGCCGGGATGACGATCGACGACGTCGACGTGATGGAGCTGAACGAGGCGTTCGCCGCCCAGGTGCTGCCGGTTTGCCGCGAGCTCGGGGTCGACCCGTGGAGCGACAAGCTGAACCCGCACGGTGGCGCGATCGCCGTCGGTCATCCCTACGGCATGACCGGCGCGCGGATCATGAACACGCTGCTCAACGACCTCGAGACGATGGACCGCACGATCGGGCTCGAGACGATGTGCGTGGGCGGCGGGCAGGGCATGGCGATGCTCGTGGAGCGGCTGAGCTAGCTCTGAGCGCGCTCGCGCTCGTCCTCGCGCTCGGTTCCTCGGTCGTCTGGGGGACCGCCGACTTCGCCGGCGGCTCGCTGACCAAGCGGCTGCCGACGTTCGCCGTCACCGTGGTCTCGCAGGCGGCAGGGTTCGTTGCGCTCGCGGTCGTGGTCGCGTTCCACGGCGACCTCGGCGGCCGTTCGTTCGCGCTCGGTCTGCTCGCAGGGCTTGGCGGAGGTGCGGGGCTGGCGGCGTTCTATCGCGCGCTCTCGCTCGGCACGATGAGCGTCGTCTCGCCGGTGGTCGCCTGCGGTGCGGTCGTGCCGTTCGCCATCTCGATCGCGACGGGCGAGCGGCCGTCCGGGCTGGCGCTCGCGGGCGCGGTCGCAGCACTCGGCGGTGCGGTGCTCGCGTCGGTCGAGGAGCGGCGCGCGTCGTCTCCCGCCCGGGCGCGCGCGATCGGGCTCGCGGTGGTCGCGGCGATCGCCCTCGGGCTGTTCGTCTACTTCCTCGGCCTCGGCAGCAGGCACGGCGATGCGCTCTCGACGTTGTTCGGAGCGCGCGTCGGGTCGCTGGCGCTGCTGATCGTGGTCGCCACCGTGCGGCGCGCGTCAATGCGCGTCCCGCGCCGGTGGCTCCTGGCCGTCGCGGCGGTCGGGCTCGCGGACGTGGCGGCGAACGCGCTGTTCGCGTTCGCCGCCGGGCACGCACTGCTCTCCCTCGTCTCGGTCCTCGGCTCGCTCTATCCCGTCGTCACGGTGCTGCTCGCGCACGTCATCCTCGGCGAACGCCTGACGCGCACCCAGAAAACGGGCGTCGCGGTGGCCCTGGCCGGCGTAGCCGCGATCGCGAGCGGGTAAGGCAACCGCCACCGCGAATCGCGACCCTGTGGAACCTTTGTGACACTTCCGTAACGTCGTTTGGCGAAGGGACGTGGCTCGGAAGGCCGGGCGCTCTTTGAGTGCCCGAGCCAGATCCCGCGACCTGTGGAACGTTCGTGGCACTTCGGTAAACCTTGGTCTGACCAAGAGACTGGTCTCGCCACGACAGGTCCCCGAAGGGCTACGTCTGCTCGTCGAGCCAGGTTTTCAGCTCCGACCACAGGTGCTCCATCGTCGTCGTGCGCGACGGATGGAGCGGGTCGTACGGGATGTAGTTGACGGTGCGCACGATCCAGGTTCCGTCGGCTCCGAGATCGAGCACGTTGATGCACGCCGGCGCCTGTTCGAAGGTGCCGAAGTAGGTGCGGCCCCCGGCGAGCGCCTGCGAGAGCAGGATCCGATTCACGCCGCCGTGGAACACCGCGAGAGCCGTCTGCCACTCGCGGCCCACCAGTTCGTCGAAGGCCGGCAGCACCCGGTCGAGCGCCTCTCCCAACGACTCACCGCCGAGGAACCGCGCAGCCTCGTCGCTCACCTGGAGCGAGCCGACGAAGAACTCCTCGAGCTCGTCGCGCGGGACGTCGTCCAGCCGGCCGCCGCGCCACTCGGCGAACGCCGGCCATTGCTCGGGCTCACGCCCCGGGACGACGACTGCTGCCGTCTCGAGGGTTCGAGGCAACCCGCTCGTCACCACCAGGTCGAAGCTGACGTCGCGGAGCGCACGATGCGCGGCCGCAGCCTGCTCGAGCCCACGCTCGGTCAGGCGCACGACCTCGGGGTCGCGTTCGCCGACGTACGAGACCTCGGCGTGTCGCATCAGGTAGAGCCGACGGCGCATGGTGCGTAGCATCGCAGCGATGGCCGACAAGCCTCCGCTGATCGACGAGAACAAGGTCGAAGAGTTCCTCGATGCGCACGGGCTCGGTGCCGGGCCGGTCGTCGCGACGAGGATCGGCGACGGCGGCGGATCGAACTTCACCTTTCTGCTCGAGCGCGGTGACGACAAGTTCGTCCTTCGACGCCCCCCACGTCCACCGCTGCCCCCGACGGCGCACGACATGGTGCGCGAGGCGGGCCTGCAGAACGCGATCAGAGCCGCGGGCTTCGGCCGGCTCGCCGACATCCTCGCCGTCTGCGAGGACGAGAGCGTGCTCGGCGTCCCGTTCTACGTAATGCGACACATCGACGGGCACGTGGTCACGAGCGAGCTGCCGGCGGGACTCGAGACCGAAGAGGCACGCAACGCGCTCGGCCTCGACCTGGTCGACACACTCGTGGAGATCCACTCGGCCGACGTCACACACGACGAGCTCGCCGCGTTCGCGCGCCCCGGCAGCTATATGGAGCGGCAGGTGCGCCGGTTCAAGCAGCTCTGGGAGATCAACAAGACCCGTGAGCTCCCGCAGGTCGAGCAGGTGGGAACGTGGCTCGACGCGAACCTGCCGGAGCCGCTGCCGGCGACGGTCGTGCACGGCGACTACCGCCTCGGGAACATGATGGTCGCGCCCGCCGACCCGACCCGGATCGTTGCCGTGCTCGACTGGGAGATGGGCGCGATCGGGGACCCACGCGCCGACGTGGGCTATCTCCTCGCGACGTACACCGAACCGGACGGCCGCGCGAGTGCTCTGGGCTCGTCGCCCGTGACGGGCGAGGCCGGCTTCCCGAGTCGCGCGGAGCTCGTCGCCCGCTACGTCGAGCGCAGCGGTCGCGACGTTGAACCGCTCCCGTGGTTCGAAGCGCTCGCGCTCTGGAAGGCGGCCGTGTTCTGTGAGGCGATCTACGGCCGTTTCATCCGAGGCGAGCTCGGCCGCGAAGACACACGCGCGGCGATCTTCGAGCACGCGGTGCCGCTGCTCGCCGAGACTGCGCTCGAAACGATCAGCTAGCCGCGTCGGCGACGCCGCGAAGTGTCGCCGAGTCGCGCGTCGAGACGAGCAGTGTGGTGGCGCCGCTCTCCCGCCAGGCGGCAAGCCGGTCGCGGATGCGCTCGACCGAGCCGACCAGGGCAACCTCGTCGACGAACGAGTCCGGGACCTTCGTCGCGGCCTCACGCTGGTGGCCGCCCAGGAACAGATCCTCGATCTCGCGCGCTTCTCGTTCGTAGCCGTAACGCGTGAAGAGATCGTTGTAGAAGTTCTTCCCGCGGGCCCCCATCCCACCGATGTAGAACGAGTAGTACTCCTTCAGCATCGCGCGCCCGGAATCGACGTCGTCGGTGACGATCGCGGGCACGCACGGTGCGATGTCGAAGCCCTCACGCGCCCGGTCGACCGGAAAGACGGCTCGCGCCTGCTCTGGCGACCAGAAGATCGGCAGCCAGCCGTCGGCGATCTGGAAGGCCTGCTCGACCGCCTTCGGCGCGATCGCGGCCAGGTAGATCGGGATCGCCGCCCTCAGCGGGCGCGCCATCAGCTTCAACGGCTTCCCGAGACCGGTGCCGCCCTGGACCGGGATGTCGTAATGCGCGCCATGATGCTCGAGCCGCTCGCGACGGACGATCGCACGCACGATCTCGACGTACTCCCGGGTCTTGCCGAGCGGCTTCCCCCATTCCTGGCCGTGCCAGCCCTCGACGACCTGGGGACCTGATGTCCCGAGCCCCATGAGGAAGCGGCCGCCCGAGAGCAGGTCGAGCGTCACGGCGGTCATCGCCGCGTTGGCCGGCGACCGGCCCGGCAGCTGCATGATCGCGGTGCCGAGCTTCAGGGTCGAGGTCTGCGCGCCGAGCCATGCGAGCGGCGTGATCGCATCCACGCCCCAGGCCTCCGCAGCCCAGGCCGAGTCGTAGCCGAGTGTCTCCGCCTCCCGCGCCAATCCGAGCAGCTCGAGCGGGCTCGTTCCCGGCTGCGCGTAGCCCATGTAGAAGCCGAGCTTCATTGGTGAAAGCTACTCCTCTGCGATGCTATGGGAATGGCCACCTCGACCTTCGCGCCGCCCACCGAAAGACTCGCCCAGGTGCGTGCGTTCATGCACGAGCGTGTGCTCCCGAACGAGCACCTGCTCGACCAGGAGAACGATGAATCGGACGCACTCGTCGCCAAGCTGCGCGACGAGGTGCGCGCGCTCGGGCTCTGGGCGCCGCACGTGCCGCCGGAAGCTGGTGGCACGGGAACGGGTTTCCTCGATTACGCCTATCTGAACGAACAGATCGGCCTCACCGTGTGGGGGCAGCTGATCTTCGGGTGCCAGGCGCCAGACGCAGGCAACGCCGAGATCCTGTACATGTTCGGCACCGAGGAGCAGAAGCAGCGGTGGCTCTTCCCGCTCGTCGGCGGCCAGATCCGCTCGTTCTTCTCGATGACGGAGCCGGAGGTGCCGGGCTCCGACCCGACGACGCTGCGAACTCGCGCGGTGCGCGACGGCGACGACTGGGTGGTCAACGGGCACAAGTGGTTCTCGTCGGGCGCCGAGGGAGCTGCGTTCGGAATCGTCATGACCGTCACCGATCCCGAAGCCGCACCGCACGCGCGAGCGACGCAGATCATCGTTCCCGTGGAAACCCCAGGGGTCGACGTCGTGCGGCCGGTGCCGGTCATGGGACACGCGGGGCGCGGCTGGTCGACGCACTGCGAGGTGCGGTACACGGACGTTCGCGTGCCGGTGACGAACACTCTCGGGGCGGAGGGCACCGGTTTCCTGATCGCGCAGAAGCGGCTCGGACCAGGTCGCATCCACCACGTCATGCGCTGGCTCGCGCAGATGCAACGCGCGTTCGACCTCATGTGCCGCTACTCGCTGGAGCGCGAGACGTTCGGCGAGCCGCTCGCGCGCAAGCAGACCGTGCAGAACTGGATCGCCGACAGCTACGTCGAGATCCAGGCCTGCCGCCTGATGACACTCGACGCTGCGCACAAGATCGACGGCGGAGATGAGGCGCGGGTCGAGGTGTCGGCGATCAAGTTCTTCGCCGCGAAGGTCCTGAACGACATCATCGACCGGGCGATCCAGGTGCACGGCGCGAAAGGCCTCACAGACGAGACCCCGCTCGCCCACATGGCGATGATGGCGCGGGGCGGTCGGATCTACGACGGGCCTGACGAGGTCCACCGCCAGGTCGTCGCCAAACGGATCCTGCGCACGTTTGCGGACGGCGACGGGTGGCATTTCCAGTAGGTGGACTCGCTGCAAGGGAAGCTGCTCGTCTCGTCTCCGGCGCTCCACGATCCGAACTTCCGCAAGACGGTGGTCCTGATCGCGCATCACGACGACGAGGGCGCCATGGGGCTCGTGCTCAGCCGTCCGTCCGAAGTAGCGGCCGTCGATGCGGTGCCCTCGCTCGAAGGTCTGCCCGGCGCTACCGACCCGGTCTTCGTCGGCGGGCCTGTGCAGCCGGAAGCGTTCATGGTGCTCGCGGAGTTCAACGACGTCGAGGATGCGGCAGCGCCGATCATGGAACGGCTCGGGTTCATGGCGGCGGAGGCCGAGCCCGAGGATCTCTCGATCCAGCGAATGCGCCTCTTCGCCGGCTATTCCGGCTGGGGCATCGGACAACTCGAAGCCGAGCTCGAGGAATCGTCCTGGATCGTCGTGGATGCGCTCACCGACGACGCCTTCGCGGACGACCCGGAGGAGCTGTGGCGGACCGTCCTGCACCGCAAGGGCGGCCCCTTCGAGCTGATGGTCGACATGCCCTTCGACCCCGGCCTCAACTAACCGCCGATCGGCGGCAGCCCCACGGTCTCGCCTTCGCGCCGCGGTCCGGGAACGTTCGGGAACCGGAACGGAGCGGGCGCACGGCCCGGCTGGACGAACCAGCACTCGCCGGACGCCTCGCTGACTGCCGCCAGCCACATCGCATCGGCAACCTCGTCGGGCTGCAGCAGCGGAAACCCGGCTGACGCGAAGAGCGCTCTCTGGTCGTGCTGGTCGAGCATCGGCGTATCGGCGATTCCGGGGCAGATCGCGTTGATCCTGATCGGCGTGATCTGCGGGGCGATGCTGCGCACGAACCCGACCACGGCATGCTTCGTCAGCGAATAGATCGGGTCGAGGGGCATCCCGACGAGGCCGGCGAGCGATGCGGTGGCGACGATCGTGCCCTGCTCCATCACCTGCGCAAGGCGACGAACGCCGAGGACGATGCCGTCGACGTTGACCGAGACTGCCCGCCGGTAGTCGTCGTACGCGAGTGTGCGCAGGTCGGTTCCGGCGGTGAGGATGCCGGCGTTCAGACACGCAAGGTCGACCGCCTCGACACTCTCCCATGCAGCAGGATCGGTAACGTCGAAGCCGGTCGTCAGATCGAGCGACGCGACCTCGAAGCCCTCCCCCTCGAGCCGGGCCCGCATCGCACGGCCCAGGCCGCCCTCGCCCCCGGTCACGAGCGCCTTCACGGTTCGAGCACCACTTTGCCGACGTGCCGCCGGCCTTCGATGAGTGAGTGGGCCGCCCCGGCCTCCGCGAGTGGGAAGGTTGCACCGACGACCGGGTCGATCTCACCCTGCGCCCACAGGGCGAGCAACTCGATCGCGCATTCGTGCACGAGTTGCGGCTGCAGCTTCATCAGGCGACCGAGGTAGACGCCGACGACGGATGCGTTCCGTCCGACGAGCCACTGCACGCTCGGGTCGGTCCACAGTCCGCCCGCGAACCCGACGGCGACGATCGCTCCGAGCGGGTTGAGGAGCGACAGCGAGCGGGTGAACACCTCGCCGCCGACCGGGTCGATCACGAAGTCGACCCGGAGGTCGTCGAGCTGGTCGTAGCCGAGCGCCTCGTCGGCTCCGACCCCGAGTGCGAAGGTGCGCTTCTCGTCGGAGCTCGCGGTCGCGATCACCTTGGCGCCGAGCTGCTTGGCGAGCTGGATCGCCGCGCAACCGACACCACCGGACCCGGCATGCACGAGCACCGTGGACGCCGGCGTGATGCGCACCTGGCGATGCAGCGGGATGTACGCCGTGAGATAGGTGGTGAGAAACGACGCGCCGGCGGCGAACGTCGCGTCGTCGGGGAGCGTGAACGTCCACTGCGGATCGACCTCGACCCGCTCCGCGTAGCCACCCGCTGCCCGAGACAGCGCAAGCACACGCCCGCCGCCCAGCTCACCTGCGACCTCGTTTCCGAGCACGTAGGGCAGGTCCGGAGCCTGCGGATAGAGACCGCGCCTGATCAGGATGTCCGCAAAATTGACGCCTGCCGCACGAACGTCGACCACGCTGCCCGTCGGCTCGGGCCAGTCCTCGAGGGTGAGGTCGCCGCCGACCTCACGCAGCACGACGGCCTTCACCGCCCGGTCCAGTTGGCGGCGCGTTTCTCGAGGAACGCGGCCACACCCTCCTGCCCATCCTCCGAGTTGAGACAGGCGGCGAACGCCAGCACCTCGCGCTCGTCGCTGCGCGCGTCGCGCGTGTCGCGAAGCAGATCCTTGATCTGGCGAATCGCGTGCGGGCTCTGCTTCGCGAGCGGCTCGACGTAGCGGGCGATGGCGTCGTCGAGGTCGTCGACGACGAACTCGACCAACCCCCAGGCCTCGGCCGTCTCGGCCGGGATCCGCTCTCCCGACATGACGAGCCAACGCGCGCGCCCGGGCGAGATCAGCCGCGGAGCGCGCTGCGTGCCGCCGCCACCAGGCAGGAGCCCGAGGTTCACCTCCGGAAAACCCAGCTGAGCGTCGCGCTGCGCGATGCGGAAGTCGCAGGCGAGTGCGATCTCGAGCCCGCCGCCGAGGCAGTAGCCGTGAATCGCGGCCACCACCGGCACCGGTGCGTGTTCGATCAGGTCTGCGACGGGCTGGATGCCTGCCGGGCGTTCCCCGTCCGCGGCGCCGCCCACAAAACCCGTGATGTCGGCCCCGGCCGAGAATGCGCGCTCGCCCCGGCCCCGCAGCACGACTGCGCGAACGTCGGGGCCGAGCTGCTCGAACGTCTTCCACAGTGTGTCGATGATCCCCGCGTTGACGGCGTTGACCGGCGGGTTGTCGAGCCAAACGGTCTCGATCATGTCGTCGCTGCCGCCTGTTCGGCGAACATCTCGCGCAGCTCGGTCTTGCGGAACTTGCCGACACTCGTCTTCGGAATCTCGGCGACGAACTCGAACCGCTCGGGCAGCCAGAACTTCGCGAAGTTCGGCGCAAGGAACTCGCGCAGCTCATCGGCGGTCGCCGTCTTCCCTTCGCGAAGCACCACAGCCGCAAGGGGCCGCTCATCCCATTTCGGGTCCGGGATGGCGATCACCGCGGCCTCGGCAACCGCCGGGTGAGCCATGAGCGCATTCTCGAGCTCGACGGATGAGATCCACTCGCCACCGGACTTGATCACGTCCTTGGAGCGGTCCTTGATCATGATGAAGCCGCGCGGGTGCATCGCGACCACGTCCCCCGTCTTGAACCATCCGTCTTCCGTCCAGCGTTCTGCCTGATCGGGCGTGTCGTAGTAGCCGGCCGCGACCCACGGGCCGCGAATCTCGAGCTCGCCCATCGACTCGCCGTCCCACGGAAGAACCGTTCCCTCAGCGTCCCGGTTGCGCAGCTCGACGAGCGGCAGCGGCCGCCCTTGCATGGCGATGTAGTCGAATTGCGTCTCCTCGTCCGCTTCGGCGAGATCGCCCGGCAGCTGTGCGGTGGAGGCGACCGGTGAGGTCTCGGTCATCCCCCAGCCGTGGACGACGCTCAACCCGTGCCGCTGCTTGAACCCGGCGATCATCGAGCGTGGAGCGGCGGAGCCGCCGACGAGCATTCCCTTCATCCTCGAGAGGTCCCATTTGCCGGGATTCGCGTCCAGCAGCCCGAGGATTCCGAGCCAGATCGTCGGCACACCCGCGGTCCAGGTCACGCCTTCCTGGACGAAGGCGTCGAGCAGGCTTTCCGGGTCGAGGTGCGGGCCGGGGTAGACGAGCTTCGCGCCGAGCATCGTCGCGAGGTAGGGATACCCCCACGCGTTCGCGTGGAACATCGGCACCACGGGCAGGATCGTGTCGGACTCGGCGATCCCGAGCCCCATAGGGTTGCCGGAAGCGACGCCGAGGGTGTGCAGCATCGTGGAGCGGTGCGAGTAGAGGACGCCCTTCGGGAGCCCGGTCGTGCCGCTCGTGTAACACATGGCTGCGGCCTCGTTCTCATCGAGCTCCGGATCGCGCCAGGCGTCGGCATCAGCCGCGCTGACGAGTTCCTCGTACGAGTCCTCGACGACGAGCACGTGCTCGATCGGAGTCCGGTCCACGAACTGTTCGAGCAGCGGCAGGAGCGCCTTGTCGACGATCACGACCTTGTCGCCGGCGTGGGTCGCGATGTAGGCGAGATCGTTCGGGTGCAGGCGCAGGTTCAGCGTGTGGAGCACGAAGCCGCCGCTCGGAATGCCGAGGTAGGCCTCGTGGTGCTGATGGTGGTTCCAGCAGAGCGTCGCCACACGATCGCCCCGCTGCAGCCCGAGCTCCTGCAGCCCGACGGCGAGCGCGCGCGCCCTGCGGCAGTTCTCGCCGTAGGTCGTGCGGTGGAAGCTCTTATCCGGCAGGCGGGTGACGATCTCGTTGCCGCCGTTGTACTGCTCGCCCCGCCGCAACAAGGAGGGGAGCGTCAGCTGGTAGTCCATCATCAGACCATTCACGTCTGCAGCTCCTTCATCGCGATCCGCTTCGCGAGATCGTCCGGGCTCACGACTTGGCCGTCGCGCTCGACGTAGCCGCCCTTACCGCCGACGATGAAGAGAACGAGATCGTCGCCGGTGCGGTTCGAGATCATCCGGTGTGTTGTCGACTCGACGTGGACGATGCCGCCCTCGGCGACCTCTTGCTGATCGCCGTCGAACGAGAACGTCGCGGTGCCGCGATGCACGAAGTAGAGCTCGTCCTGGTGATCGTGGTAGTGATTCGGCCCTTCGAAGCCGGGCGGTAGGACGAGTGCGTTGACACCGAACGCGCTCACGCCGAGCGGCCCGCGGACCTTGCGGAACCCGTAGCCCTCCCCGAGCGCGTCGAGAGAGGAGATCGAATAGCTCATGCGCGGGATCCTAGGCGTCAGGCGACCGGCTCGGGCCAGACGCGGACGAGCACGGCGCTCCCCACGGCCAGGACGCCGAAGACGGCGGCGACGGTGGTGCTTCCCGCCTCGTAGAACGCGACGATCGCCGAAGCGAAGATCACCAGCTCGACGAGGAGGCGCGGCGGATCGGGCAGACGGTGCGTCGCCTTGGGCGCGACCACCAGCCCCCACATCACGGCGACGGCGGCCGCCACCAGCCAACCGACGAGCGGCCAGCCCCACCAGACGAACGCCACCAGCGCGGCGAGCTCGCAGCCGAACCGCACGGCGAGATTGAGCATCCTCATGAGCCGAAGAGAAAGCGCGTGAGCACCCGGTCGCGCAACCGGTCCGGGAGCTTCTGCACTCGGGCGCGCCGCTTTGCGTCCGGCCCGACGACGTAGCGTGTCTTCGGCTTCGCCGAGGTGAGCGCGTGCTCGACCGCTTTGGCAACCTCGAGAGGCGGTACGGCTCGAGCTGCGCGAGCGGCTGCGAGGGCACGGAACTTCGTCACTCGTGCACCGTACAACTCTGTGGCCTCGGCGCGGAACTTCTCGACGGTGGGCTGCGGCTTCGACCAGATCGGAGTGGCGATCGTCCCAGGCTCGACGATCGCAACTCGCACGCCGAACGGGGCCAGTTCGATCCGCAGCGCATCCGCCATCGCCTCCAGCGCGAACTTCGACATCGCATAGGCCCCGAGAAACGGAAGGGCCGATCGCCCGCCGATCGAGCCCATCAGGACGATGCGGCCCCGCGACCGGCGCAGCGCCGGTAGGAACGCCTGCAACACGCGCAGCTGGCCGACGACGTTGACGTCGAGTTGCCGCGTCAGCTCCTCCGGTGGCAGAAACTCGAGCGGCGCCGCGATCGCGATGCCTGCGTTGTCCACGAGAGCGTCGAGCGATGCGACCTCTGACGCCGCACGCGCAATGCCTTCTGCGTCGGTCACGTCGAAGACCAGCTCGGTCGTCCCCGCAGGACACTCGCCCGCGCGTCGCACCGAGGCGTAGACGAGCCAACCGGAATCGCGCAGGTGAACGGCGGTTGCGCGGCCGATCCCCGTCGAGGTGCCGGTTACGAGGACAGAAGCGATGCGGCGATCCCTGCGCGGTGCTCGCGCCCGTACCCGAGCGCGCCTTCCAGCCAGAGCGCACGCTTGTAGTACCGGTGCAGCGGGTGCTCCCACGTGAAGCCGATGCCCCCGTGCGCCTGGATCGACTTCTCACAGGCCAGCACGGCGGCTTCGGTCGCCTGCGACTTCGCAGCGGCGACCGCCAGGTCAACCTGCTCGTCCTCCTCCGCCACGCACCAGGCGGCCCAATACGCGAGCGAACGCGAGAGCTCAACCGCGACGTAACCGTCGACGAGCGAGTGGGAGATCGCCTGGTACGAGCCGATCTTCTTCCCGAATTGCTCGCGATCGGAGACGTATGCCAGCGCCAGCTCGATCGCCTTCGAGCCGATGCCGACCGCCTCCAACGCGAGCGCCGCGAGCAGTCGCCGCTCGACGTCGGCCCAGTCGCCGTGTGCGGCATCGACGCCGTTCGGCGACAGCCTGCCCAGACCGAGCGTCTCGTCGACGGTCGCGAGCGTTTCCCCTTGTGCCTTCGTGCTGCGCATGTCCGGTGTGAGCACGCGGGTCACCTGGTCGAGATGCGGGACGAATCCGTCGATCTCGATCGACCACACGTCTTCGCCCGGCTGGCCCGCGACCTCGCTCAGGGCGAACGGGCCGTCGTAGAGCACGCGGCCGAGCTCCTCGAAGAGCACTGCAGCGTCGAGAAACGTGAAGTCGCCGCCTTGCAGGATCCCGACCCAGCCGAGCTCGGCGAGCTGCTCCATCGAAGGCGACGGTGTCGCCTCGAGGAAGGAGCGTGCCTCGCGGCGAAGGTCCTCTTGCTCGGACGTGAACGAGAAGTCCATCAGCGACTCCTTGGGAGGTTGAGCACGCGTTCGGCGACGATGTTGCGGAGGATCTCGCTGGTACCCGCCTCGATCGTGTTCCCGCGGGACCGAAGCTGCTGGTACTGCCAGTACCCGTCGGCGTAGCCGCCGCCGTTCGTGAGCTGGGCGTGTGAGCCGAGGATCTCCAGCGCAAGCTTGGTGAGGCGCTGGTTGTTCTCCGACCAGACGAGCTTCGACGCAGAGCCCTCGGGGCCCGGGATCCCGGTCTTGGTCAACGTCGTCAGCGAGCGATAGTTCGTGTACTTGAGCGCCTGGAGCTCCACCCATTCGCGCGCGATGCGGTCGCGGAGGATCGGGTCGGTGACGTTCCGCTCCTTGGCCAGAGCGATCAGCTTGCGCACGGCGACGTCGAGTGTCGCCGAGAGGGCGAACCCGAGTGTGCCTCGCTCGTGCAGGAGCGTCGTCATCGCGACCTGCCAGCCCTCGCCGACGGCGCCGAGCACGTTCTCCTTGGGCACCTCGACGTCGGTGAAAAAGATCTCGTTGAACTCCGGATGCCCGGTGATCTGAACGAGCGGCCGCGTCTCGACGCCGGGCGCGTGCATGTCGACGATCACGTAGGTCAGATTCTTGTAGCGCGGCGCATCAGGCAGTCCGAGCCCCACGAGGATGCAGAAATCGGCGATGTGCGCGAACGACGACCAGACCTTCTGTCCGTTGACGAGGAAGTGGTCGCCCTGGTCGTCGATCCGGGTACGCGAGGCGGCGAGGTCGCTGCCGGCGTCGGGCTCCGAGAAGCCCTGGCACCAGATCTCCTCGGCCATCAGGATCTTCGAGAGGTAACGCTCCTTCTGCTCAGGAGTCCCCCACGCGATGATCGTCGGCCCCGCCATGCCGAGCCCGATCACACCGAGATGCGACGGCGCTTCGGCGCGCGCCAGTTCCTCGAGGAAGATCGCCTGGTGGCTGTATGGCGCTCCGGCGCCGCCGTACTCCTTCGGCCAGGTCAGGCCGGCATACCCGGCCGCGCCGAGCCTGTGGCTCCAGTCGCGGTCGGCGTCCTCGAAGCGACGGGCGCCGCGGGTCTTCGCGCTCGACGGCAGGTTCTGCGCGATGAACTCACGCACCTCCTGGCGGAACGCGGCTTCTTCCTCTGTGTCCCGAAGCTCCATCCTGCGATCCTAATCCTCACCCTCGCGGAGCGTCATGCAGGTCGAAGTCGCGTACGCGACGAGCGACCCCGAGGCGTCGGTGATCCGGCAGTCGAGCAGGGCCAATGTCCGGCCCGCCTTGATCACTTCTCCGACCGCCGTGAGCCGTCCCGTCCAGACCGGTTTGAGGAAGTTGATCTTCAGCTCGACCGTCGCGAACGACTCCTCTGCTTCGAGCCGGGAGAGGTTGGCGCAGCCCATCGCGCCGTCGGCCAGGTCGCAGAGGATGCCGCCGTGAAGCGTCCCGGGAGGGCTCGAGTGCTCCGGCCCGGCCTCGAGCTCGAAGGTCACTCGCCCGGGCTCCGCCGCGACCATCCGCATGCCGATCAGGTCCGCGACCGGCGCGCCGGGAATCTCTCCGGAGATGATCCGCTGCAGCACCTCGAGGGTCACGGTGTGAGCACCGTCCGGATCACCTCACCGCGCTCCATCGCAGCGATCGCGTCCTGCCAGCCTTCGAGCGGCGCCGTTCGGGTCACCATCCCTGCCAGGTCGAGCTCGCCTTCGAGAGCCCAGCGCGCCAGGCGCGGGAAATCCACCTGCGGCAGGTGGTCGCCGCCGTGGGAGACGAGGATCCGCGCGCGGCGTCCGAACAGACGCGGCAGGTCGAGCTCGGCACGCTCACCGGCAGGCGACAGACCGATCAGGACGACGGTACCGCCCGTCGCGATCATCCCGAGTGCCTGTTCGAAGGTTGCCCGGCGCCCGACGACGTCGAAGACGAAATCCACCCGGCCCGGGTCCGTGTGCGTGGCGCCGAATCGCAGCGCCTGTTCGAGCTTGCGTTCGTCAACATCGATCGCACGGATCTCGGACGCGCCGGCGATGCGCGCACCCTGGATCACCGAGAGCCCGACAGCGCCGCACCCGATCACCCCCACGCGCGCGCCTTCCCAGACCTTCGCCGTCTCCAGGACGGAGAACACGCCGGTCGCGACCGCGCAGCCGATCAGACACGCCTGCTCGGGCGCCAGCTCGGGCGGCACCCGCACCGCAGCGGCCTGCGCGACGACCGTGTGGGTGGCGAACGTGCCGGTGCGTAGCACGGGCGTCAGCTCGTCTCCATCTGCGCGGAAGAGCCGCCCCGGCGCTGCCGGCGGACGAGTGCAGTGGCGCAGCGCGCCGCGCAGGCAGGTCGGACATGTGGCGCAGGCCGTCTTCCAGCCGAGCACCACTCGGTCACCGGCCGTCAGCCCGTCGACGCCGTCCCCGATCGATTCGACCGTGCCCGCGCCTTCATGCCCGAGCAGGATCGGGAACGAGTGACCCCACCCGTCTTCCTCGATCACGTGCAGATCGCTGTGACAGACCCCGGTCGCCTCGATGCGAACGAGCACCTCGCCCGGGCCGGGCGCCTCGACGCGGATCTCCTCCAGCGCAATCGCGCCGGGGCCGGAGAGGACTACGCCGCGGTCGACAGCCACGAGCGGTCGAGCTCGCGGATCGACGTGCCGCCCGCCAGCGCGAGGTTGAGGTCGATCTCCGCCAGCAGGTTCTGGATCAGCTCTTCGACGCCGCGCCGTCCGCCGACGGCGAGCGCATATGCGTACGGACGACCGAGCAGCACCGCGTCCGCCCCGAGCGCCATCGCCTTCAGCACGTCGGCCGCGCAGCGGATCCCGCCGTCCATCAGCACGACCGCTTCAGGGAGGGCGTCCCGGACCTCGACCAGCGCATCGAGCGCCGCGACCGCACCGTCGACCTGGCGCCCGCCGTGGTTCGAGACGATGACGCCGTCGATCCCGTGCTCGAGCGCCCGGCGCGCGTCGTCGGCGGTCAGCACTCCCTTGACGAGCAGTGGCAGTTTCGTCTGTTGCCGGAGCCAGTCGAGGTCATCCCACGTGAGCCCGAGGTTCGGAAACGTCGCGAGCATCGTCGCGGCGGCGGTGAGCATGTCCTCCTGCGGCGACTTTGCGAGCCGCGAGAGGAACACGGGGTCGGAGAAGAACTGCCCGCAGCCCTCCCCTTTGATGAACGGCAGATACGCCTGACGCAGGTCGCGAGGGCGCCAGCCGAGCGTCAACGTGTCCAGCGTGACGACAATCGCTCCGTAACCCGCTGCTTCGGCCCGACGCACGAAGCTGGCACAGATCTCACGGTCGTTCACCCAGTAGAGCTGGAACCAGCGCGGCGCGTTCGTCGCAGCGACGTCTTCGATCGAGTGCGTCGCAGCGCTCGAGAGCAGCATCGGAACGCCCGATGACGCTGCTGCCTCGCCGACGGCCACTTCCGCCGACTCATGCGCGATTGAGAGCACGCCGATCGGCGCGAGCAGGAACGGGCCTGCCGAATGCAGGCCGAGCACATCGACCGAGATGTCACGGACGACGTTGCCGCTGAGCATCCGCGGCCGGATCCGCCACTTTCCGAACGCGTCGAGATTCGCGCGCATCGTCGACTCGGCTCCTGCACCGCCCGCGATGTAGCCGAACGCGCCGGCGTCCAGCTGCTCCTCCGCCGCGCGCTCCCAGTCCGCCGCTGTGATCGGCCATTCCGGCGGCTGCTGCGCGATATAGATCGCGTTCTGGATCAGCGCCCCTGAAAAGCTCATCGTCCGATCCTAGACTGGCGCGATGAAGACGGCGCGCCTCGAGACGTTCAGCGACGGTGTCTTCGCGATCGCAGCGACGCTGCTGATCCTCGAGGTGCATCAGGCCAGCGGCTCGGTGGCTCACGGCCTGGTGCACGCCTGGCCGTCGTACGTGGCCTACGCGATCTCGTTCCTGACGATCGGGATCATCTGGGTGAACCACCACACGGTGATGCAGCAGATCGACCGGGTCGATCGCACGTTCCTCTTCATCAACGTCGTCTTCCTGATGATCGTCGCGTTCAGCCCCTATCCGACCCGGGTGCTCGCCGAGACCCTGCGCGACGGGTCGAAGGCCGCGGCCTTTGCCTATGGCTTGACCTTCACGTTGATGGCGATCTCCTACGGGACGATGTGGTTCTACGCGGCCCGTGGGCGCCGGCTGATTGCTGCCGACGCCGACCAGCGCGTCGTCAGCGGCATCTCACGGTCGTTCGCGCCCGGCTGGATCATCTACGGCACGGCGACCCTCTCGTCGCTCATCTCGGCCTATCTCGCCGTCATCCTGTACGGCGTCATCGCGCTCTTCTACGTACTCGAGAGCTCGCTCTTCGGTCGCGACGGCTGACGCCGGGATGATTCAGAACTGAACATCCGCCGCCGCTCATGAGTCCGCGCCGCGGTGAGGAGCCCTGCGGGCGGGCTATCTGATCCCTGTGTCGATCGAGAAGTCTGTGTGCCGGAACTGGCCCCGCTGCACGCGGGCGACCCCAGGGTCGACCGGCCGAGCCTGGAGCACGCGAACGCTGTATGTGCCGGGTGTCAGCGTCAGGCGGTACGTGCCCTTCGCCGACGTGCGCGTGCGAGCGACCTCGTGCCCTGCGCGCGAGAAGACGATCATCGCTCCAGGCACCGGCGCGCTGCACGGAACCTCGGCGATGCAGACCGGCGTGATCGGGCCGCGGGTGACCTTCCCGAACAGCCCGCTCTTGACGGTCGCTCCCTGAGCAGCGCCTCCGAGAAGGCACACCGCAGCGATTACGGCGAGAGTGATCCTCACGGGCGTGATCTTCCCAAAACGAGGGCCGGCCTCACGGCCGGCCCTCGTGTTTTACCTCCTGTTTACAGGTCGTTACGGGGTCAGCTTGCTGATCCGCGTCGACCAGTTGCCGAGTGCGGCCCGGACGCCAGGCCCGTGGCTCGCGCCACCGCACGTGCCGAGCAGGTTGTCGCCGGTGCCGCCGACGAAGAACGGGCCGCCCCAGGCGGTGTAGTCGCACGTGCTCGCGATGTACTCGCTGGCGATCCAGATCGAGTTGCCGTCGACGGCTGCGGCGCCGTAGTCGCCCCAGCGCGTCCGCGGCGGGTTGCCGACCTGCGCCTTGTAGCTCGTGAACCCGTCGTCGGGCGCAGCACCGAGCGCGACGTCGTTCCAGGCGCCGACGCCGGCCTTCGCGTCGATCGCCGCGTAGGCCGCGCTCGGGAAGTGCGTGTCGCCCGTGGCGGTGAACGCCATCACGCCACGGCCGACGCTGTGACGCCGATCGCCGGGTACGTGAAGTCGTGCCCGGCTGCGCCGAGGTAGCCCTGGTTGACGATCTTCCCGGCGTTCGGGTTGACGACGAACCACGCGATGCCGGCGCGTGCCGGACCGCCGTCCGGGTTGAGCGCCGTGTCGAGCGCGCCCCAGAGCTTGCCGTTCGCGCACGTCACCTGCTGCATGCGGGTGTCGTTCGAGTCCGGCCGCGAGACGACCTCGCCGGTCGGCCCGGCGCCGACGAGCAGCCGCCAGCAGCCGACGCCGGCGATCGTCGCCGTCGTCGTGTCGTTGATGCAGTAGCCCTGCGGCGCGTTCGTGCCCGGCGCGGTGCCGGAGCCGGGCTGCTGCTGCTTCGGCGGGACGCCGTACTGGCCGACCGGCAGGACCTGGTTCGACAGGCTGACCGCCGGCGACGCCGAGTTCAGCGACGAGGTGTTGGTCAGCGTCCAGACGACGAGCTGTGTCGACGTCCGCGTTCCGCCGGTGCCGGCGATCGGCTTCTGCGCCTCGTCGGCGGCGTTCGAGCTCAGGAAGTACTCGGTGCCGCCGTTGCCGGTGTTGAACGAGCCGGTGCCGGGCGACTGCGCCGGCCAGACCGTGAAGCCCGGCTGCGTCGAGCCCGCCTCGCTCGGGGCGTTGACCATGCCGGACGTGTCGATGTGCAGCATCGTCACGGTGGCCGCGCCGGCGGCGAGCTGCGCCTTCGAGAACGCGTAGATCTGCGCGCCGGCGAAGCCGTTGCAGCACCACGGGTAGGCGTTGGTCGTGAGGTAGATGCCGTTCGCGTCCGCGCCGATGTGCGGGTAGTCGCCGAGGTACGGCCCGGGGTTCTGCCCGCCGGTGTTCGTGCCGTCGTTCGTGACGTCGATCCGGTAGATGTTCCAGCCGCCGGTCGGATCGGACGTCTTGCTGACGGCCAGGTCGAGGTGGTTGACCAGGTTCAGCGCTGTTGTCCGGGTTCCGGTCGAGCGTCAGGACGACGAGGAAGAAGCGCTGCGTCGCCGCGTCGTAGATGCAGGTCGGGTCGGTCAGCTCGGGTCCGCGGACGCCGGTCGTGCGGTTGATCGCCGGCGGGTAGCCGTAGAACGAGTTGAGGTCGACCGCGTGGTTCACGTTGCGCGGGAACCCGCCGACGATGTTCGTCGCGGTGTTGTCCGGCAGCACCGACTGGCCCGACGTGTTGTAGACGTTGAACACGTCGTTGACGGCCTCGAGCACGAAGCCGTTGCCGACGCAGAGCCCCTGGTCGGGCGGCTCGACCGAGAACTGGTTCCCGCCGCGCGCGTAGCGCTGCTGGTAGAGGTTCAGCCCCTCGAAGCCGGTGTTGACGCGTCGGGTTCGACTTCGCCTTCTTCCCGCCGGTGACGTTCGGGCCGCCACCGCTGCCGCTCGACAGGCTGATCGTGCCGTTGTAGGCATCGGGACCGTCCTCGTCGTCAAAAGCGAACTCGTCTTGCCGAGCCGTCGCCCGACGACGGAACGAACGCCCCCGTCTGCGGAACACCCGTGCCGATCCTCGGGATCTGCGATCCGCTTGCCGACGCCAGCGATCCGAACACCATCGCCGACGCCGCGCACAGCCCGGCTGCAACCAGCAGCCGCACGGAAACTCGCGTCATGTTTCCCCCCTTGCTTTCGATCGAGCGAGGCGTGATATCACGGCCCCCGCTCCGGACACGGCGTTATAACGCAGCTTGCGATCAAGCGTCGCACTTGGCCGCGCCACGTATTCCGTCCGGGCCACTGGTCGGAGGATGACCCGCGGGCGGCCGATTAGTGCACTGCTGTAGAGGCGCCTAGCAGATTCGAACTGCTGTAAACGGCTTTGCAGGCCGCTGCCTAACCACTCGGCCAAGGCGCCAGGGGGCGGAATGGTATCGGCCGGCCCCGGATGCCCCTGGCTCTCCCGAGCCTATCGCCGGCTGAATGCGGCGTATACAGTCGCGGTTGCCGTGTCGTTGCAGGAACGCAGCGCATCCGAGCGCGTCCAGGAAGCCCGCGAGCGCTACGTCGCACGCGGGATCTCCACCCCGCCGCTCGTCGTCGAGCGCGCCGAAGGGGCACGGATCTGGGACGTCGAGGGGCGGGAGTACATCGACTTCGCCGGCGGGCTCGGCTGCGCCAACCTCGGCCACAACCTCCCCACGGTCGTGGACGCGGTGCACGCGCAGGTCGACCGTTACATGCACCAGTGCTTCATGGTCGGGATGTATGAGCCGTACGTCGAGGTCTGCCGGCGACTCGCCGAGCTCTCGCCCTGCCGGGGAGAAAACCAGAAGTCCGTTCTCCTGAACAGCGGCGCAGAGGCGGTCGAGAATGCCGTGAAGATCGCGCGCGTTGCGACCGGCCGGCCGGCAGTGATCGTGTTCGACAACGCCTTCCACGGCCGGACGCTCCTGTCGATGACGATGACCTCGAAGGTCGTCCCCTACAAGGCGGGCTTCGGGCCGTTCGCGCCCGAGGTCTACCGGACACCCGCGCCGTATCCCTTCCGGGGGATCAGCGAAGACGACGCGATCGACGGACTGAAGCGGCTCTTCAAGGGCGACGTCGATCCCCACTCCGTGGCGTGCGCGGTGCTCGAGCCGGTCCAGGGCGAGGGAGGCTTCATCCCGATGACGCCCGACTTCCCGCGGCGATTGCAGGAGCTGCTCGATCACTACGGGATCCTCTACGTGAACGATGAGGTGCAGTCGGGCTGCGGCCGTACCGGCCCGGTCTGGGCGATCGAGAACTACGACGTCGAGCCGGACCTGCTCGTCTCGGGCAAGACCCTCGGCGGCGGCTTGCCGCTCGCGGCTGTCACAGGCCGCGCCGAGGTGATGGACACGGTTCCCCCGGGCGGTCTCGGTGGGACCTTCGGAGGCAACCCGCTCGCCTGCGCCGCTGCCGCTGCGATCCTCGATGCGCTCGCCGAGCAGCGCCCTCGCGCAGAGCAGATCGGCGCACGCCTGCGGGAGCGGCTCGAGGCGATGGCGCCGGCAGGGTCGGAGGTGCGCGGGCTCGGCCCGATGCTCGCGATCGAACTGCCGGAGCAGACGGGCGACGAGACGGGCCGAATCACCGCTGCTGCGCGCGAGCAGGGGCTGATGCTCCTCTCCTGCGGCCTCTACGGAAACGTGATCCGGATCCTCGTGCCGTTCACGGTCGGCGACGAGGAGCTCGAGCGCGGGCTCGACATCCTCGGGGGCATTCTTGCCGGCTGACGTTGCGGTCGAAGGCATCCGCAAGAGCTACGGGGACGTCGTTGCAGTGGACACCGTCGACCTGTCGGTCGGCGACGGCGAGTTCTTCACCCTGCTCGGCCCGTCCGGCTCCGGCAAGACGACGACGCTGCGCATCATCGCCGGCTTCGAACAACCCGATGCGGGGCGTGTGACGCTTGGAGGGAAGGACATCACGAAGGAGCCCCCTTACTCGCGCGACGTCAACACGGTCTTCCAGGATTACGCGCTCTTTCCCCACATGACGGTCGCCGACAACGTCGGCTACGGGCTGAAGGTGAAGGGCGTCGCGAGGGCCGACCGGAAGCGCCAGGTCGAGGAGGTTCTGCGCATGGTGCGCCTCGACGGGTACGGCGGCCGGAAACCGGTTCAGCTCTCGGGCGGGCAGCGCCAGCGGGTAGCGCTCGCGCGCTCGATCGTCAACCGGCCGCAGGTGCTGCTGCTCGACGAGCCCCTCGGCGCGCTCGACCTGAAGCTGCGCCAGGAGATGCAGGTCTTCCTGAAATCGCTGCAGCGCGAGCTCGGCATGACCTTCCTCTACGTCACGCACGACCAGGAGGAGGCGTTGACGATGAGCGACCACGTCGCCGTCTTCAACGAGGGAAAGATCGAGCAGGTCGGATCCCCGAACGAGGTCTACGAGCATCCGGCAACCGAGTTCGTTGCGGGCTTCGTCGGCACGTCGAACATCCTCGAGCGCGACGGCAAGCGTTTCTCGGTTCGCCCTGAACGGATCGAGCTGAACGGGACCGGCGAGGCCGGAGTCGTCGCCGATGTCATCTTCGTCGGCGCCTTCACGCGCATCCTCGTCGACACCGACGCCGGCGACAGGCTGACGGTCGTCCGTCAGAACGACGGTTCGGCGGTCGAGCCGGGCGCCCGCGTCCACGTCCGCTGGCGCGACGAGGACGCATACGAGATCACCCCCCAACAATCTCTCGAGCAGGAGGTCAAATGACGAAGGGCATGTGGGCGCTGGTTGCCGTCCTCGCGGTCGGACTGGCGTTCCCCGCGGCCGGCGTTTCCCGGCAGACCGGCGGCACCCTCAACATGATCGCGTGGGAGGGCTACACGCAGGCGCAATGGGTGAAGCCGTTCCAGAAGTCGACGGGCTGCACGGTGCACGCGAAATACGCGGGCTCCTCCGACGAGATGGTCACGCTCATGCGCTCCGGCGGCGGCAACCAGTACGACATGGTTTCCGCCTCCGGTGACGCGTCCCTGCGCCTGATCTACGGCAAGGACGTGCAGACCGTCGATCCGTCGAAGATCCCCGACTTCAAGAACTTCGGCAAGCCGTTCCAGTCGCCGCCGAACAACACGATCGACGGAAAGCACTACGGCATCTCGCTGCAGTGGGGCCCGAACACGCTCCTCTACAACACGAAGAAGGTGTCGCCCGCCCCGACGTCATGGGCCTCGATCTACTCCCCGAAGTACAAGGGGAAAGTCACCGTTCCGGACAACCCGATCCAGATCGCCGATGCGGCTCTGTACTTGATGAAGACCCAGCCGTCCCTCGGTATCAAGGATCCGTACGAGCTGAATTCCACCCAGTTCAATGCGACGATCAACCTGCTGAAGAAACAGAAGCCGTTGATCAAGAAGTACTGGGCGCTCGCCTCGGACGAGATCGACCTGTTCAAGAACGGCGACGCAGTGATCGGCGCCTCGTGGCCGTATCAGACGAACACGCTGATCGGTGCGAAGGCCCCGGTGAAGGACCTCGTGCCGAAGGAAGGTGCGACGGGCTGGCTCGACACGTGGATGGTGTCGTCGCACACGAAGAACCTCGCCTGCGCGTACAAGTGGCTGGCGTGGATCTCGACGCCGAAGGTCCAGGCGGAGCAGGCGATCTACTTCGGTGAGACACCCGTCAACTCGAAGTCGTGCGCGATCATGGACAAGCTGTCCAAGGGCTCGTGCGCGCAGTACCACGCCAACGCACCGCTCAAGTACTTCAAGCAGATCCACTTCTGGAAGACGCCGATCGCCGACTGCGGCAACGGCCAGAAGAACTGCATGGACTACACGAAGTGGCAGCAGGCTTGGACCCAGCTCAAGGGCTGAGCTCGGATCGGCACGGAGCGCGCCGCCTACTCGGCGGCGCGCTCTGGCGCCGCCGGTGGCTGAAGGGCCTGTCGCTTCTCGCACCGCCGGTCCTCGCGTTCCTGATCGTGTACATCGCGGCGCTGGCCGCGTTGTTCGTCTCGTCCTTCTGGACCGTCGACCCGTTCACGTCGCTGACCGTGCACAACTGGACGCTCGAGAACTACCGCGAGCTCTGGAACAGCTCCGTGTACCGCCACGTAGCGCTACGCACGATCTCGATCGCAGCCGCCGTGACGATCACCGACGCGATCATCGCCTTCCCGTTCGCCTACTTCATGGCTCGGGTCGCGTCCTCTCGCGTTCGAGCGCTCCTGTTCGTCCTCGTCCTGCTCCCGCTCTGGGCGTCGTATCTCGCGCGGGTCTACTCGTGGCGGCTGATCCTCAACTCGGACGGCCTGCTCAACTGGTCGCTCCACAAGCTCGGCCTTCCGTCCGCGAACATCGCGTACACGAACACGGCAATGTGGCTCGTCTTCTCATACGTCTGGCTGCCGTTCATGATCCTGCCCGTCTATGCGTCGCTCGAGCGGATCCCCCACTCCTACATCGAGGCCTCCCGCGACCTCGGAGCCAAAGGCTTCCGAACCTTGCGTTCGGTGATCTTGCCGCTGGCGCTGCCGGGCATCGTCGCCGGCTCGATCTTCACGTTCTCGCTCACGCTCGGTGACTACATCACCCCGGTGCTGATCGGCGGCGCCTCCAGCCAGTTCATCGGCAACGTCGTCTACGACTCCGTGAACGGCGCTGGGAACCTCCCGTTCGCCGCCGCATTCGCAGTCGTGCCACTGTTCGTGATGGGCGTCTACCTGATGCTGGCGCGCCGGCTCGGCGCGTTCGATGCCCTCTAGCCGTGGAGAGCCGCGGAACCCGCATCGGTCTCGGCATCTGGGTGGTGCTCGTGCTCGCGTTCCTCTACGTCCCGATCTTCGTCATCTGTCTCTATGCCTTCAACTCTTCGAATGTCCAGAGCTGGCCGATCGCCGGACTGACCACGAAGTGGTTCTCGCCGACCATCCACAACGGCGACATGCAGCAGGCGTTGTTTCTCTCGCTGAAGGCGGCGGCGCTCGCGACACTCATCGCACTGGTCCTCGGCTCGGCCGCGGCATTCGGCGTGCACCGCTTCCGGTTCTTCGGCCGTGAATCGATCTCGTTCCTGCTCGTGCTTCCGATCGCGCTGCCCGGGATCATCACGGGCATGGCGCTCAACTCGTACTTCGTCTTCTGGAAGTTCAACTTCGGACTGTGGACGATCGTGATCGGCCACGCGACCTTCTGCGTGGTGGTCGTCTACAACAATGTCGTCGCCCGCCTGCGACGAGTCCCGGGCTCGCTGACCGAAGCGTCGATGGATCTCGGTGCCGACGGGATCCAGACGTTCCGCTACGTCACCTTCCCGTCGATCTCGACGGCACTCGTCTCCGGCGCCTTGCTCGCGTTCGCGCTCTCGTTCGACGAGGTGATCGTGACGACGTTCACGGCCGGCGCGCAGAACACCCTCCCGATCTGGATCTTCGGCCAGATCCGCCTCGGCCAGCAACTGCCGCAGGTGAACGTCGTCGTCTTCCTGATCCTTGCATTGACGATCATCCCCGTTGCGCTCGCGCAACGTTTGACCCGCGAGAGCGGGATCCTTCGCACCGAATAGGAGAAACCAGTGGCAACTATCGACGTCATCAACCCAGCAACCGCGGAAACGATCGACTCGGTGCCGAACATGACGGCCGACGAGGTCGACGAGGTCGTCGAGACTGCCAAGCAGGCGCTCCCGGAGTGGCTCGATGCAACACCGGGCGAGCGTGCTGCGCTGCTGCTCCAGCTCGCCGACGTGATCGAGGAGAACGCCGAGGAGCTCGCGCAGATCGAATCGCGCAACGTCGGCAAGCCGCTGATGGCCTCCCGCGACGAGATGCCGTTCTGCGCCGACAACCTGCGCTTCTTCGCGGGCGCCGCACGCAACCTCGAGGGCAAGTCGGCAGGCGAGTACATCAAGGGCTACACGTCGATGATCCGCCGCGAGCCGATCGGCATCGTCGCGGGGATCTGCCCGTGGAACTACCCGCTGATGATGGCGATCTGGAAGCTCGGACCGGCGATCGCCGCCGGCAACGTCCAGATCCTCAAGCCGTCCGAGCAGACGCCGATGTCGCTGCTGCGCTTCATGGAGCTCGCCAAGGACGTGATCCCGAAGGGCGTCCTGCAGGTCGTCACCGGCGACGGAGTGCCGACCGGTGAGCGGCTCGTCAGCCACCCCGACATCGGCCTCGTCTCACTGACCGGGGACATCGCAACCGGCAAGTTGATCGCGCGCAACGCGGCCGACACCCTCAAGCGTGTGCACCTGGAGCTCGGCGGCAAGGCGCCGATGGTCGTCTTCGACGACGCAGACCCGGAGCAGGTTGCCGCCGGCATCAAGATCGCGGGCTTCTGGAACTCGGGCCAGGACTGCACCGCCGGCTCCCGGATCATCGCCGGCCCGAAGATCTACGACGCTCTGCTCGAGGCACTCGTCCCCACGGTCGAGGGAATCAAGGTGGGCGATCCGGCCTCGGGCGACGACATCGAGATGGGACCGGTGATCACCAAGGACCAGCAGGACCGGATCCTCGGCTTCCTCGAGCGCGCCAAGGGCGCCACGGTGCTGACCGGCGGCGAGGCGGACGGTGACACGGGCTGGTTCGTGAAGCCCACCGTCATCACGGACGTCTCCCAGGACGACGAGATCGTCCAGGACGAGGTGTTCGGGCCGGTGATCACCGTGCAGCGGTTCGCCGACGACGACCAGGCGATCGAATGGGCGAACGGCGTCCGGTACGGGCTCGCCGCCTCGGTCTGGACGCGCGACATCGGCCGCGCGCTGAACGCGGCGCGCAAGCTGCAGTTCGGAACGGTCTGGGTGAACGACCACCTCGTCCCGATCTCGTCGGAGCTGCCGCACGGCGGCTACAAGTCGTCCGGCTACGGCAAGGACATGTCGATCTACTCGATGGAGGAGTACACGCAGATCAAGCACGTCGCGATGAAGATCGACTGAGCGACTACGTCGAGCGGCTCAGAGGTCCTTCAGTTCCGCAAGCTCCGCAGCCGAAGGCACCCAGTCCCCGGCTGCGGCGTTCGCGCGCACCTGCTCGGGCTTGGTGGCCCCCGCGATCACCGAGGCGATCGGCGAGACAGCGGCAAGACCGCCGATCGCGACGTCGAGCAGCGATACGTCGTGAACCTCCGCCCATGCCCGCAAGCGCGCGACCCGTTCGAGATCGGTGTCGTCGATCGTCCGGCCGTGCAACCGCGTTCCCGGGGCCGGCGGTGTGTCGCGCGAGACCTTTCCGGTGAGGAGCCCGCTCGCCAACGGAAAGAAGGGGATGAAGCCGAGCCCGAGCCGTTGGCAAGCCGGAATCACCTCGGCTTCGGCGTTGCGCCGCAGCCACGAGTACTCACTCTGCTCGGACACGTAGGCGGCGGAGGCGATCGCCTTGGCACGGCCGAGAGTCTCGGCACGGTAGTTGGAGGTGCCGAAAGCGCGAATCTTTCCCTCCTCGACGAGCTCGTCGAGTGCGCCGATCGTCTCCTCGAGCGGCGTCCCGGTGTCCTCCTCGTGGTGCTGGTAGAGGTCGATGACGTCGGTCTGGAGTCGGAGCATCGACGCCTCGAGAGCCGCGCGGATGTAGGCCCGCGTTCCGCGGCGCTCCGCTCCGTCCCCCATCTCCTTGCCGAACTTGGTCGCCAGGACCACCTGGTCGCGGCGCCCGCGGAGCAGGCGGCCGAGCAGCTCTTCGCTCCCGCCACGGTTGCCGTAGATGTCGGCCGTGTCGAAGAACGTGGCTCCGACCTCGATCGCCGCGTCGACCACGGCACGCGTCGCATCCTCGCCGATCCGACCTCCGAAGTTGTTGCATCCGAGGCCCACGACGCTGACGGTCAGCGGGCCGAGCTTCCTCGTGCGCATGCTCGGACCGTATCGATAGCGTGGCGGGTCATGCGCTACTGGGAGGACTTCCGGATCGGCGACGTCGTCGAGGTCGGTCCGGTCACGGTCACCGGGGACGAGATCATCGAGTTCGCAACGCGCTTCGATCCGCAGCCGTTCCACATCGACCCCGACGCTGCAGAGCAGACGCCGTTCGGAGGTCTGATAGCGAGCGGCTGGCACACAACGGCCCTCTTCATGGGGATGTTCGTTCGCGCGGTGCTGCTCGACACTGCGTCGCTCGGCTCACCAGGGGTCGACGAGATTCGCTGGACAGCCCCGGTCCGACCCGGCGACACGCTGTCGGGGCGTTCGACGGTGACGGACGTGCAGCCGTCGTCGAAGGATCCGCGGCGCGGCACGGTCTTCACGACCAACGAGGTCTTCAACCAGGACGACGTCCTCGTCCTGCGACTGAAGGCGCGCGGATACTTCGCGCGAAGATCACCTGAACCTGATTCGCCGTAGGCGAACCAGATTCACGAGCTCCACGGAGCCCGTCACAGATCGAAACTCGCGAATCTGGTTCCGCTGCGCGGAATCAGGTTCGTCTCAGTCCACTGAACCTGATTCGCCGCAGGCGAACCAGATTCACGAGTTCCACGGAGCCCCTCACAGATCGAAACTCGCGAATCTGGTTCCGCTGCGCGGAATCAGGTTCGCTCGCCCGCGCGGGATCAGATTCGTGTCAGCGCCAAGTCGCGCGCAGGACGCGCAGCCAGTTCTCGTGCGTGATCTTCGCGACCGCAGCGTCGTCGTAGCCGGCATTCCGCAGGGCGTCGACGAGCTTCGGCAACCCGCCGACGCCTCCGAGGTCGGCCGGCACGACCGCGCCGTCGAAGTCCGAACCGAAAGCGACGTGGTCGACGCCCATCCGTTCGACGAGGTAGTCGACGTGACGCACGATCTCGGCGATCGGCGTGTCGGGCACGAGCGACCCGTCTTCGCGTAGGAACGTGACCGCGAAGTTCACACCGACGATGCCGTTCGATTTGCTGATCGCGTCGAGTTGCGTGTCGAGCAGGTTGCGCGACGCGGCGCAAAGTGCGTGGGCATTCGAGTGTGTGGCTACGAGTGGCGCATCGGAGATACTCGCCACATCCCAGAACCCGGCCTCGTTCAGGTGCGACAGGTCGACGAGAATGCCGAGTTGGTTGCACGCCCGAACGAGGTCGAAACCGGCCCCGCTCAGGCCACCTCCGATGTCGGGCGACGACGGAAACCGGAACGGCACACCCTCCGCGAACTCGTTCGGTCTCGACCACACGAGGCCGACCGAACGCAGTCCTCGTTCATACCACCGTTCGAGGTTCGAGAGGTCCGAGGCAATCGGCTCCGCGCCTTCCATGTGCACGATCGCCGTCACCCGATCCGTACGGAAGTCGTCCGCCGAGGTCGCCCGTGTGACCGGCAGTGCACACAGGGCGTCGAAGAGCTCCTCCGCGATCCTTGCAGCCTCCTCGTGAGGAATCGCATCGGCCAGCGGGACCGCGTACGGGATCTCGGTCGGATCCGGCACCGCCGGCGACGGGACGTAGAGCGCGAAGAACCCGCCGGCAAAGTCTGCAGTGGCCGCTACAACCAGATCGAGATGCTCCGTCGGCTCTCCTCGCCAGCGATGCAAGACGAGGTCGTTATGGCCGTCGATGATCACTGCCGCATCCTACGGGCCGGCTGTGGCAGGCTCCGCTCACGTGACCGAGGCCCCGCTCCGAGTCCTGATCGCCGAAGACGACGTACAACTCGCCGAGCTCGTCGAGAGCATTCTGGACGAAGACGAGCGTTTCATCCTGGTCGGCTGCGCGTCGAACGGGGATGAAGCGGTTCGGCTCTGCGCAGCACACACGCCTGACATCGTCCTGATGGATATCGGCATGCCGGGCCTGGACGGGATCGAGGCGACGCGTGCGATCCATGCCCGCGACGCCGACCAGCACGTCGTCATCTACACCGGCTCGGACGAGTACGACGACGTGGCACGCGCCGATGCCGCCGGCGCTGCCGGGTTCTTGCACAAGGACGCGTTGACCTCGCCCGATCTCGCCGAGGCGCTGCACGTGTTGCACACGAACTACCTGAACCGCGTTCCCGATCCGGAGTAAGAGCCTCCCGTTCAGGCGGTCGCGCGCCCGGCCAGGATGCGCGCGAGCCGCACCTCTGCTGCCCGAACGGCAGGCTCGGCGATCAACGGCGCCGTCGTCGTCAGCGTGATCTCGGTGCTGCCGCGACCGACCAGCACGAGATCGACGAAGACGCGTGCGGTCCCGGCGGCGGATTTGACGTCGACCGTCGTCCGGTAGGCGCGAACGTACGGAGCGACCGCGGGAAAGGGAATCCGGCGGGCCGAAACGAGACGCTGGGATGCGGTCAACTGCTTCTTGAGGTTGCTCCGCAGGCACGGCAAGACCTGAGGCGCAAGCACGGTCCGCTGCCAGTCGAGGCGCACCATCGCCGGGGTCTCCAGCACCTGCGCCTCACTGTCGAACTCGACCCCGGGGTGCTTGAAGGCAGTCTCAGCCGCGCCCACGAGCACGAGGTCGGATTGCTTCGGGTTGAAGTTCGCGCAGCCGGTCCCCGACGACAGGTCGGGCTTCTTGAACCCGCCGGTCCAGCCGGTCGCCGCGCCGAGGTCGGCGCGGTGCATGACCGCCGCACGCGCCGCAGCCTGTCCCGCCGAGGTCAGATGAATCTGTTCCTTGTCCGCGATCGCCACGCCCGCGAAGAGCAACGCCGCCGCGACCGCGCCGAGAACCGCCGCCGACTGCTTCTTCCCGATTCGCCTCATTCGCTCGCCCCCCGGTTGCCCTGTCCACACGCTATCGGCGCCGGCGCCACGGCTCTTGAGGCCCGGCCGTCGGGTCGCCCTCACGATTCACTACTGTCACGTCCGACATGGGAGGCCCCGGGATCAGATTGTTGGCCGCCGCAGGCGGCCTGGCGGCGCTGGCGGCAGCCGGAGCCGTGGCGGCCAAGAGCCCGCCCTCGCCGCCGCACGCGGCGGGTGGCCGAACGGTGACGGTCGTCGCTCATGGAGTACCGACGCCGACGGAGTTTGCGGTCGCCGCCGGCCGCGTCTTCGTCTCGGGCTACGGGGACGAGCAGAACGCGAAGGTCTCCGGGGGCGTGTACCTCCTCGGCGGTGGCAAGGCGACGAGGGTGCCGGGATCTCCTGCGCACGTGTTCGGTCTCGCAGCAAGCAAGGGGACGCTCTACCTGAGCTCGGGGCGGCAGATTCTCGCCTGGAGCGGCTGGAACGGCCGGCAGTTCCAGAGCTCGCGTGTGGTCACCACCGGGCCTGACGGCTTCTGGGAGTTCAACGGTCTGGCGGTGGGCCCGGACGGGTTGATCTACGTGGGTGTCAATCCAGACACGTCCAGTCCCGGCTACGCCAACAGCTTCCTGACGGTCGATCCGGCGTCCGGCACGATCACCGTGCTCGCGACCGGGATCCGCCAGCCGTGGCAGCCGCTCTTCCTGCCCGGTCGGGATCTACCGCTCGTGTCGGACCTCAACCAGGACGACCTCGGGCCGAAGCGTCCGCCCGACTTCCTCCTCGCGATCGAGCGCGGCGCCGACTACGGGTTCCCGGTGTGTCCGGCAACGCCGAGCACGTGCGGGAGCTACGCCAAGCCGTTCGTCCAGTTCCCGGCACACGCCTCGCCCATGGGCCTCGGCTACGTGAAGGGCAGGCTCTACGTCGCGCTCTACGGAGGCCTCGGCAAAGGCTCCGAGGTCGTCTCGATGCCCCCTGCCGGCGGCAAGCTGACACCGTTCCTGACCGGGTACGGCGCGCCGGTGATCGCGGTCGGCGCGATCGGCGGCAAGCTCTACACGGGCGATCAGAGCGGCGCGATCTACCGCGTCGCGCCTTAGCCGGTCGACGTGGAGGCGGCCCGCTGGTGGGCGATGCGGCCCGCACAGAACCTGAAGCCGGCGAGTTACGTGTGCCCGTTGTGCGACGGGATGCTGCACGCGACGAGCGAGCACGCGCTGATCGCCCCCGAGGGCGACCTGTCCCGGCGGCGCCACGCGCACATGGAATGTGTCCTGGCCGCGCGCAAGCGAGGCGAGCTGCCGACGGAGGACGAATTCAAGAAGCGCCGCGCGTGATCAACGCGCGCTCGACCTGACGTCCGGAAGGTCGATCGACGCCATGGCGGACGGCCGCCCATAGTGGTAGCCCTGGCCGCGCTCACAGCCGAGCGTCGTGATCAGGTCGCTCTGCGACGCTCGCTCGATCCCTTCAGCGACCAGACGTGTACCCAGTGCGCTGCCGAGCCCGATGATCGCCCGCAGGAGCGCCTCGCCACCATCCTCCTCGTCGATCGTCGCCGTGAAGCTCCGATCGATCTTCACGATGTCGACCGGCAGCTTCTGCAGGTACGCGAGCGACCCGTACCCCGTCCCGAAGTCGTCGAGCGCGATCTGGACGCCTTGCTTCTTGAGCAGCGCGAGCCGGGTTTCGACATCCCCGGTGTCGATGACAACGCTCTCGGTGATCTCGAGCACGAGCTGCTGTGGAGCAAGACCCGACTCACTTAGCGCGTCCTCGACGTGCGAGACGAAGTCCGGATGCTGAAGCTGGCGCGCGGACACGTTGACCGCGATCTCGAGCACTCGCCCCGTCTGGTCGCCGAGCCGCGCGATGTAGGCGCAGGCTTCCCGCAGCACCCATTGGCCGATCGGAACGATCAGGCCGCATTCCTCCGCGAGGGGGATGAACTCCAACGGAGCGAGCTCACCGAGTGTCGGATGCTGCCACCGGATGAGAGCTTCGTAGCCGTCGGTCGCACCCGATGCGAGCGTGACGATCGGCTGATAGTGGAGCATGAACTCGGCGCGGTCGACGGCGTCGCCGAGCTCGGCGACACGCCGGTAGCGAACGAGCGCAGCTTCGTCGAGCGCCGGGTCGAAGAACGCGAACCCGAGCCCGGGATGCGACTTTGCCCGATACATCGCTGCGTCTGCTTCCTTGAGGAGGACCTGAGGATCGTCGCCGATCGCGATGCCGATGCTGGCGTCGACCTTGATCTGGCGTCCTTCGATCTCGAGCGGTTCGGCAAGTGCGCTGTGCAGCCGCTGGGCGACGTTCGAGGCCTCGGTGGGGTCATGCACGCTTTGCAGGATCACTCCGAACTCGTCGCCGCCGAGGCGCGCAGCCGTGTCGCCCGTGCGAATCACGGATTCGAGTTGTTCGGCAAGCGTCTGGAGAGCCGCATCGCCCGCGTGGTGCCCGAACCGGTCGTTGATGCTCTTGAAGTTGTTCAGGTCGACGAACAGCAGAGCCGTCTGCCGGCCGGACCGTTTGCGGGTCGCGACGGCGTGGTCGAGCCGTTCGGTGAAGTGGACACGGTTCGCAAGACCGGTCAACGGGTCGTAGAGCGCCTGCCGGCGCAGTCGTTCCTCCGCTTCCCGCTCGGTCGAGATGTCGAGCAGATATCCCTGCAGATGGAGCGGCTCTCCCTCCTCGCCCGTGACGACCACGCCCTCATCTCGAATCCAGACCCAGCGGCCGTCGCTGGCGCGCAGGCGGTACTCGACGCTCAACGGCTCGTGTGTCCTGTGCGTTCTGGCATGGGCGGCCAGGACCCGGTCGCGGTCTTCGGGATGGAGAAGCTTGACGAAGAGCAGCTCGTCGGACTGCCATTCCGAGACCGAGTAGCCGAGGATGTCCTCGATCTGCCTGCTCGTGAAGAGGTTCGAGCTGACGGCGTCGAGGGCGTCGGCATAGATGACAAGCGGCAGCTGCTCCACGAGCGTGCGATACCGCCGGTCGATCTCGCCGCGCTCGGCGGCTTCACGGGACGCCGTGACGACAGCCCGCTCACGCTCCAGCACGATGCTCGCGATCCCAGCTGCGACGTCGACGAGCTCCAGGTCGCTCCCGGTCGGACGCCGGACGGAGCGATAGTAGAGCGCGAAGGTGCCGATCACTTCGCCCGCGCCGTCGACGATCGGCGTCGACCAGCAGGCACACAGCCCATGCTCGAGAGCGAGCTCGCGGAAGGACTCCCAGAGCGGATCGGTCGCGATGTCTTCGACGACGACGGTCTGCTTCGAGGCGGCGGCCGTGCCGCAGGATCCCGCCCCCTGACGGATCGCCACGCCGTCGATCGCGTCGGAGTACGCACTCGGCAGGCTCGGCGCGACCAGGGTCCGCAGCGTCCGCGACTCGGTGTCCACGAGCAGGACCGATCCGATCGCCTCGGGCACATAGGCTTCGATCAAGCCGACGAGCAACTCGAGCACCTCGCCTGTCTCCGCTCCGGAAGCGGCCTTGACGAGCAGTTCTCGCTGCATCTGCAGGAGCGCAGGGACGCGATCAGGCTCGGTGACACGATCGGCCGCAGGACCCACAGTCGGTGTCATCGGTGCCTTCGGGGCAGCAGGCATCCCCCACCCAGGGGATGCGACGAGCGTTGACGGTCCCTGACGGCTACACGTTTGGCGGCGCGGCCCGCGAGACGGGCACGGCCTGAGTACGCCGCCAGCGCTGGTCCGGCGCGTACACGCTCTCCATCGACGGCAGGCGGTCATCTGTGTGCGCCCGGTACCAACGGGCGTAGCGATCGGTCAGCGGGCGCGCCGAAAGCCCGTGCAGGTAGACCGAGAGAACGATCGTGAAGACGACCGCGACCGTGATCTCGGAGGCATGCGGAAGCGCGCCGCCCTCGAGGGCGATGACGGTGAAGACGATCGAGGCGAGCCCGCGTGGACCGAACCACCCGACGAACGCGACGGTTCGGAGCTGCGCGTGCGTGCCGACGAGTGCGAGTGCGACCGGCACCATCCGCACCGCCGTGAGGCTGAGAACACCGTAGAGCGCGGTGCGCCAGGTCAGGTCGCTGAGCACGGTGCCGGCGATCGCCGCCCCGAAGACGAGGAAGGTCACGCTGTTGGTCAACCCGCCGAGTTGGTCGAGGAGGTAGGTCGTCTCTCCTTTCGTGTCGCGGTGAATCATCCCGAACACGAACCCGGCCACGAATGCTGCGATGAAGCCGCTGCCGCCGAGCGGCGCGGCGAGCCCATAGGCGAGCCCGGCCGTCGCAACCGGCAGGATCTGGCTCCACGGGGAATCCATCAGCCCGTAGCGTCGCGCCAGGCGTGTCACGAGGCCACCGGCGAGGCCGGCGATCGCGCCGAACAGCACTCCATAGCCGATCGCCTCGGCCACCAGCACGAACGCGCCGTGATTCGTTTCCGATCCGGTCTCGGCCTCGGCGATCGCGAGCGCGATGAACAACAACGGAACGCAGATGCCGTCGTTGAGCCCAGACTCGACGTTCAGGCCCTGCCGGATGCGCGAGGGAAGCCGCGGATCGGTGACGACCGCCTGCCCCAGCGCCGCATCCGTGGGCGCGAGAATCACGGCGAGGATCAGCACCTCCGCCAGGCTGAACGAACCGAACAGCCCGGCACCCACCGCCCAGCCTGCGACGATCGTCAGCGGCAGCCCGATCCCGAGCAGCCGGAGGGGCAGCCGGTACTCGCGGCGCAGCGCTCGCACATCGATCCGGGAGGCGTCGGCGAACAGCACCAGCGTCAGTGTCACCTCGGCGAGGTTGCGGACCTGCCCGCTGGACGGACCGAAGTCGATCCACCCGAGCCCCTCGCTCCCGACGAGCAGCCCGGCCGAGAGGAAGAAGATCGGCGCGGAAATCCAGGTCCGTTCCAGCAGCCGCGAGACGCCCGCGTAGAGGAGCAGGATTGCTGCAGCAGATGCGAGGCTCCAGGAGCTCAGAGCGCGATCTTACGGGCGTCGCCGTGCGCTCAGGAAGGCGACGGTCGACCGCTCAGCGCGGCCTCGATCCGCTCGAGCCGGCCGTTGATGTCCCGCAGCTCGTCCGCCGTAACGGCAGCGTCCTTGGAGGACGCCTGCTCGAGCCGTGAGCGTGACACGAACGAGCTTGTGATCGCCGCTGTGATGACCGTCAGGAAGCCGATGCCTGCCAGCATGACAACCGAGGCGAGAAGCCTGCCGACGACCGTCACCGGAACGAGGTCGCCGTACCCGACCGTCGTGACGGTCTGAACGGCCCACCAGAGCCCGGAGCCGATCGATGGAAACGTGTGGTGGTCGACGGTCGTCATCAGGACGCCCGCCACGACGGTGATCGTCGTCGAAATCGAGGCGATCACGACAACCGCCCCGCGCACCGTCTTCGCGCGGGCCAACATGCGCTCGAACCGCCGCTCGATCCTCGACTCGCCAGCCATGACGGTCAGTTCGCGCTCGCCCGTGATGGTTCCTGCGCTCCCGAGGCCGGGCGAGCAGCCCAAGCCGGCCCGTGTTTCGACGGAGCCTGCTCGAGGAATCCAGCCTGAGACGCCCCGAAAGGAGAGAGATGACTGCCCCCCGCTCCGACCCGCTGAGCTTCGAGACGGACATCAAGCCGATGTTCCGCGAGGGAGACCGCGACTCGATGCGATCGAGCTTCGACCTGTGGTCATATGACGATGTCAGCGCCCACGCCGACGCCATCCTGGCCGTTGTCGGGGCCGGAAGCATGCCGTGCGACGGCGCCTGGCCCCAATCGCAGGTCGACCGGTTCAAGGACTGGATCGAGGACGAGAAGCCGAGATAGGCGCTCCGGGCGAATGCGCGACATACGCTCGGTAAATCCGCGCGTCGAGCTCGCCGGGGGTGACGGCTAGACGCTGCAGGTGGCCGCGCGCCTGGAGCCGGCAGATGACTGCGTCTGTCAGCCCCAGGCGTTTGGCGATGCGTTCGGCGTTCGGGTCGATCATGGTCTGGTTCGCAAGCGCCGATGCCGAACGTCGAGCGCGGTCGGTGCCAGGACAGACAGTCCTGACAGCCTCTCCGCGATCCGCGACGACGGCAGGTGTGGATGTTGCATCGGCTGTTGCGCGTCGTCGGCCAGCCGCTGCACGTGTTCCTGGTGGAGCAGGCGGCTTACTTCAGGCTGATGAGAAAGCATGGTGTTCCTCCCTTCGTTTTGTCGATCTCCGGTTGACGCGTTGGTGCATGCGGTTCGGTGTCAAGACGTGGGTTCTCCTTCCGGGCTGGATTCGTGTTTCTTCGGACGCCGGGAACGGCGCCGATCATTTGGACCGGCGACCTGCGAAGGAGCGACGCGGTCTACGTGAGACCGTCGCGCCGCCATTCGAGGCGGAGCCTGTCCTCTAAGAAATGGGCTTCGGTGAGCCCGGGGCGGCGGTGTTCGTTACGCCGCGACGGGAAGCCAGAAGCCGCAGTTCGCAATCTGGATTGTGTTGGACATTCCGACCTCCCTTCAGTCGTTTGGCCGAAACCGGCCGGAGACGAAGCACGCGGTTTTACCAACAACACGCGCAGCTGTCAAATGCGTAACGACGCCGACGATCAGGACGCGGAGAGCGGGTCGCGCAGTGCGCGTGCCTCTGCGCGGGCCTCGCGCCACCAGATGATCTCGTACGCATGGAGGGCGACCCAGACGATCACCACGAGCGTGAGCGCAACGAGAGCAGGCACGACGACCGCAACCGGCCACAACAGCGCACACGCCACTGCGGCGATAAGACGGCCGCGGCCGAGTCTGTGCGTGATCCGCACCCGAAGCCCGACATACGCGAAGAGGTACAGCGCCGGCCCACCGCAGAGACCGAGCGCCGGGATCGTTTCGAGCTCGTCGCCGACGTGCGCAAGCGTCATCTTCATCGCGAACGCAAACAGGACGATGCCGACCACCATCGGCAGATGCAGGTACGTGTAGACGTCGCGCGCGAGGGCGGTTCGCGCGGTGCCGCTTCGAACGGCGAGCAGCTGCCGGGCGCGGTTTGGGAAGAAGTCGAAATACGCGAGCCAGAATGATGTCGCGACGACGAAACCGAGCACGGCGGCAATGATCACTCTGGCGCTGAGCCCGCTGCTGCGTTCCCCGAGGCCGATGGCGACCAGTGACTCGCCGATCGCGATGATCACGATCAGCCCGTGGCGCTCGACGAAGTGCGCAGGCTGCACGCGCCAACCACTGATGCCGCGAAGCAGCGGCCCGAAGAAGCCGATCCCGATTGCGGCGAGCCAAAGGATCGGCTTGAGCCCGCCGTGGGCGAACCCGGCGGCGACGATCAGAATCGAGCCGCTGAGGGCCCAGGGGGCCACCCGCCCGATTGCCGCAAGCAGGTCTCGATCACCGCGTGCCGCAAGCGCATACAGCGTGAGTTGCATGACGTTCACGATCAGGAAGGCAACCCCGAAGACGACCCCGTGACGGCCGAACGCATCAGGGACGGCCAGCGCCGCGACGAACATCGCCCCCATCGCCACGAGGATCGCTCCCCAGACCGCACCCTCGTCGGGATCGACCGTGTTGGTCAACCAGGCGTAGGCCGCCCACGCCCACCAGAGTGCGGCGAGGATCAGCAGACCGTGCCCGAGCCCGCTCCAGGTCGGATTGTCCGACAGGACGGTCGTGACCTGCGTGAACCCGAAGACGAAGACGAGGTCGAAGAAGAGCTCGAGTGGTGTGACCGGGTGCTCGCGCTCGGTGCTGTGCTCGCTCACGGCTCGACGCTAACGCCTCGAGCGGCTCAGCCCGAGCTGCAGCGGGGTTTCGAGGCGGCGGCCGCGACGGGGCGCTCGCTCGACTTCGGCGTGCCGTCGGCGTAGCGCACTCCGCTCTGAAGACCCTGCAGGCGGGCCTCGTCCTCGACGTGGAAGAGAAGCAGCAGCTCGACCGTCGGCTGGCACGCCGCCAGGGCGATCGCGGTCGTGTAGTCGGATGCCTGCGTCGACTCGTCGACGGTCGGCACGACTTCGCTGCCCGAGTAGAGGGCCGCCTTTGCGGCCGGGATCGCCGTCTCCACGCCGTACTCCCCGTAGACGATCGGCAGGCTGCGTGCCGGCTGCGCAGTGCCGCCGAACGCGCGGCCGAGCAGGTCGACGAGCTTGCCATAGTCGGCGATTCCAATCGACCTCGTGCGAGGATGCTGGAGCGTCGGCGGTATGCGCCCGCTCTCACCGTAGGGATGGATCGAGAGGGCGTCCATGATCGGTCGGTCACGTTGCGAGGCCCGATAGGCCTCGCCGAGGTCCAGGAGAAACCGGGTCGGCGAGTGGGTCTGCCGCGCGCCGGACGGATCGTCGGATCCTCGTGGGGCCAGCCCGGCGCCGATCACCTGCACGTTCGACCGCACGGCTTTTACGGCGTCGTACGTGGCCGCGAGAAGCGGCTCGAATGCGATCGCGGCGGCATCACCACCCGAGTCGTCGAATTGCGGTAGCCAGAACAGGTTGAGGTTCGGTTCGTTGCCGACGATCAGGTCGTGGACGTCCGGCAGCCCGCGCACGAGCGCTGCGGCGTATGCGGCGAAGTCCGAGTCGTCGGACGGCGACACCGGCGTCTGCGAGCTGAACTGGTAGACGGTGACGATCGGCCTGATCTTCTCGGCCGCAGCCGCTGTGCTCGCAGCGCGCAAGGACTCGAGCTCTGCCGGCGCGGGCGCCCTCGAGCCGCGCGTCCAGACCGAGCTGAACGCAACCGCGCGAAAGCCCGACTCACGCGTCCGCGCCAGTCTCGGCATGCGGATCGCCCGACTTCGCCGCGTCCTCCACCACACCGACGACGAGCTTCGGAGCATGCGAGCCGCAACCGGCCACGAGCAGCCCTACGGCGGCGAGGGCGGCGATCCGGAACACCACGACAACACCCTTGGACAGGGCTTCCCAGCCGAACGGATGCATAGGTGCGTACAGCCTCGCGGATCTGGGTCAGCGATCCAGAATGAACCGATGACTCTCAGCGTCTCCATCGGCCGAGCACGCGCTCGGGAATGCGCTCGATAGTGACCTAATGAACGTCGAGGCCGACGTGTGCCGAGACGCGGTCTTGCAGGTGATCTGCAGTCGGGAACGCGACCGTTGCGAGCGCCAGCCCGCTCACGACTGTGCCTGTGACGAGCGCGAGGCGGATGCCGCGACCAGGCACCTTTAGCCTCAGAAGACCGGGCAACCGCTGCAGGTGTGCCAGGACATGCACGCCGGTCGCCGCAGCCCAGACGATGAAACTCGCCTTGTGGAGGCCGACGACCGTCCCTTCGGTCTCGCCCAGCACGAGGAGTGCGGTCCCGGTCGCGAACAGGACGAGGGTCGAGAGAACGATCAGCGGTGCGACCACGGTGCGCAGCACGACGTTCGGCGGCCCTCGTTCGACGTACTCCTGCGACCCGAGGTAATAGCGGAGCATCCGCCAACCCGTGCTCCCGAGCTTGAGCGCAACGATCGGAATCAAGAGAACTCCGACGAACACATGAACAGTAAGCAACGACCCGATCCTGAGGAGCGTCGCCCCCTCCACGAACAACATGAGCAGAAGCACGGCCGCGACAACAGCCGTCAGATGCTCATTGCCCTGACTGCCCCCGATGAAGATCCGTCTCGGTTTCAACATGACCGCCAATCACAGCAGACATACCTGTGACTTAACTGAGAAATCACATCCACACCGGCGGGCTTTGTTTCGACTTCGGATACGTGCGGCATGTAGTAAGAGTGGCCGTATATGTCTTTGACGGGGCGCCCGAGCAGATCGGATGCGTGCTGCTTCGCAAGCTCGGGACGCGCAGCTGCTGTTTCGTCGGCTAGTTGCCGCGGATTCAACAGCTTCTCGCCCCTGCTGCGACAGGATCAGTGAATGCTGCCAGCCATCACGGCTTCGTAGTCGCCGGATAGTGCTGCCCGGGGACGCCTGACGGACAGCTAATGGCGGTTCCATGCCCGTCACTGCCAGGCTGCGCGCTTATCGACGGGCCACGAAGATGTACTCACAGCTGTTGTCGTCGAGCGGTTTCCCATTGAATCCGCCGTAGAGAGCTTCCAGGCGCAGGCCCGCGACGTCGAAGAGACCCAACCATTCGTTCTTGGTTGCCCACCAGAGCGAACCGGTCCCACCGTCGTCCAAGGTGATGTCGCGGCCGCGGGTTCTCCCGAGTTCAAATTTTCGAATGGTCACGTTCGCGCAGGTCGAGCTCCACGCGACCTTGCCTCAGAGTGAACCCAACGGTGCTCGCTGCTGCCTGAAGCTCGCGTAACCGTCGCCCACCGCCCGCAAGCGTCTCAGCCTCGAAGCGGAACTCAACATGTGCCACGAAGTCCAGCATCGGTTCTCCTTACCGTTGGGTGAGTATCGGTGAGACTTGCCAGCGCCAGCGTTCGGGAATGACGCCTGACAACGCGTCGAAGTTGCCCCTGGAGCGGCAAGATGTTCGCCAATGGGAGACGAAGCGACAACAGATGCGCGCGAGACGCTGAAGGAGCTCGCGGCTGTGATAGAGAGTCATTTCAGATCAGACCTACTCGGGCTGTACCTATTCGGTTCGCTTGCGGCAGGCGGGTTTTACCCCGGCAAGAGCGACTTAGACCTCATGGCAATCATCGCGGGCGAGGTCGAAGAGGGGTCGCAGCTCGAGGAGCTGAGAAGCCTCCACGACACATTCGTTTCAGAGCGACCAACATGGGTCGAACGGATCGAGGTCGCGTACGTGGAGCGGGGCGTCCTGCAAACGTTCGGGGATCGCCCGCGCGGCCGCATCGCCGTGGTGTGCCCCGGCGAGCCGCTCCACATCCGAGAGGCGGGTGTCGAATTGACGCTCGACTGGCACGGCGTAATCACAGTGGGGGAGACGATTCTCGGCCCTCCTCCGCTTGACCTAGGCCCGCCGGTCAGCCGCAGCACCTACCGGCACGCGGTGGAAACGCTGCTCAAAGAGTGGCCGACCAGAGTGCGTCCGTCGTGGGTCGCGTACGTTCCGGCCCACCAGGGGTACGTCGTGATGACGCTGTGCCGCGCTCTCTATGCGCTCGCCACCGGCGAGCAAGCGACGAAGGAGGACGCGGCGACCTGGGCCGCAGCCAGATACCCGGCGTGGTCGCGCTTCATCAGCGAAGCCCACGCGACGTACCGCGCGGATGTGCGTGACTCCCACCACGATCTCATCTCATTCACCGATTTCGCGGTGGCACAAGCCGACGACCCCAATCGATAGCCTGAAGCCTTCACGAGCTTCCCGGCAACACTCGCCGGGTGATCGTTAGTGCGCTTCGAACACGCTGAGGCCCACACCGATCGGCGTTGTGCCGGCCGGCTCGAGGCCCGCGGCGCGGAACAGCGCTGCGTACTCGTCCTCGGTGCGTTCGCGCCCGCCGAGCATGACGAGCATTTGCAGATCGAGCCAGGATGCGGCCGGATCGGCGAGGTCGCGCTCGATCAGCAGCACGCGCGCATCGCCGTCCAAGGCGGCGGCGCAGGTACGAAGAATCGCGATCGCCTCGTCGTCTCCCCAGTCGTGGATGATCCACTTGAGCACGTACGCGTCGCCGCCACGCGGCACGGCCTCGAAGAAGCTCCCGCTTACGACCTCGATGCCGTCTATCTCGACGCCCGCAACGACGTGCGCCTGGTCGAACAACGTCCCCTGCACGCCTGGGTGCGCGTGCACGATCTCCCCAAGAAGCGAGCCGCGCCCGCCCCCGACGTCGATGACGTGGGCGAACCGGGAGAAGTCGTACGTCCCGGCGATAACGTCGTTGATCGTCTCGGTGTTCGCGGTCATCCAGCGGTCGAAGATGGCCGACTCCTCGGGACGTTCGGCGCGGTACTCCCAAACGGACATGCCGTACAGGCTCGGGAATGCGGGCTCTCCCGTCCGCACGCTGTGCTCCAGCTCCGACCAGGCCTTCCAGTGATAGTCGCGGCCGATGAACACCGCATGCGCGTGCTCAGAGCCCGGCACGTCGCTCCGCAGTTCCTCGCCGGTTTTGGTCAGCGCAAAGCGGTCGTCCGGCTCCGCGTCGAGCACGCCGATCGAGGCGAGCGCGCGCAGCAGTCGGCGTAACGAGTCCGGATGGGCACCACACGCGGCGGCGAGGTCGTCGGTGGATCCTGGGCCTTCCGCCAACAGGTCGGCGAGCCCGAGCGCCGCGGCAACGTGCAACGCCTGCGACACCTGGTAGCCGTTAACCGCGCGGCGGAGATCCACGACCGCCTTATTATCGTTCGGCGTGCGCGCGTCGCGCAATGATCCCTCAATTCGTCGGACTGCCCCAGGCGACGTTCACTATCCCGACGGACTGAGAATCGAGAACTCCCTGCCCTGCGCCAACGCCCTCTCGCCCGATCGCAGTAGGAGCCATTGCCTGCCTACCTGTTCCGGGATGTCAGCCGAAGGCCGGTGCCAGAGGATCCGCCGAGCTAGCCGGTTTAGGCGTCCGCGTTGAATCTATGTGCGGTTGATGAAGGTTCGGAGGAGTGGCAGGAAGGTCGGGGATTCAAGCCAGAGAAAGTGGCCTGCTCGCGGCAAGATCTCTTTTGTTACCTGGGCGCAACATCGAGGTCACACACATCGAGGCGCGAGCGTGGCCGCCGAGGTTGAGGGATAACTGAGGGTTGGCTGAGGCGTCGAGGCGCGATGTTGACGCAGCGTTTGTAGCGACGTTCCCCTTGCCGGCGTTACTAAGCGTCGCGCAGCGGGATTCCCTCTGACCCGAGTGTCCACGTGAACCGCGTCAGTGTCTCGTTTGGAGCGACACCGCCGGGCCGGAGGCCACGTCGGACGAAGAGGGTTGGCACCTGGGCGCCTATAGCGACCGCCAATCGCGTCTGGCCGAGGCCCTCGGTGCGCCAGCGATCGGACAGGCCGACGACGAGCAGTCGGGCATCGCGTGCCGCTTCCAGGACTCCTGCTTGGCCCGCGGGGACAAGGACGGGCTCGGTGACGATTCCAACGACCTGTTGCACGAGAAGTGAGGCGCGCGCGAGCAGCCGGCTGGCGTCGCGGCGTCCGGGGGCGGGTTTCGCCTTGGTTCCGAGCAGCCGGAGTGTTGTCCCGAGCGATTGGGCGAGCCAGGCGGCCACCTCGATTGCGGTCCAGTCGTGCTCGGCGCCTCCGAAGGGGGTCACGACCGGCCCGGCGGCCATGTCGCCGGCACCCGTGAGCACAGCCACATCGCAGGGTGCGCGTTCGAGCACAGCCGCAAGGTCTGGGTCGGGCAGACCTCCGTCCAGGAGGTCGGGTGCTGCGTCGAGCAGGATGAGGTCGACATCGTGTTCTGTGGCGAGTCGCACGGCGTCCGCTCCCGGTTCGCCTGTGGTGTAAGCGACGATGCGAGATGCGATTCCTTGGTCGGCGAGGGCTTCTCGGTGCTCGGAGAGCCCGGCGGTCGCAGCCGCAAGCTCCTCGTCGTCTGGCAAGAGCCTGACCAGGATCAGCTCGCGGATGGGCCGTCGGGCGAGCGGCTCGGCGATCGCGAGGAGGTCGCCGAGCTGCCGCGGGTCGGTCGCGACGACCATGATTGCTCGCTGTCGCGGCGCGGCAGGCGCCGCTTGCGAGCTCAGGGTCGGGTCATGGCGAAGGATCGCCTGCTCGAGCTCGTGCAGGGCCGGGCTCGGCTCGATGCCGAGCTCGTCGACGAGCAGCTTTCGTGTTCGCGATAGACCTCGAGCGCTTCGACCTGACGACCCGAGCCGTAGAGCGCCTGCATGAGTATGGCCCGCAGCCGCTCGCGCAGTGGATACTCGCGGACGAGCACCTGGAGCTCTCCGACGAGCTCGGCGTGGCGGCCGAGCGCGAGGTCGGCCTCGAACCGACGCTCGAGCGCCCCAAGGCGGAGCTCTTCGAGGCGAGGAATCTCGGTCTGCGCGAACGACTCCTGGGCGAGGTCGGCAAGCGCGGGCCCGCGCCAAAGGTCGAGAGCTTCGCGCAGCCGCTGCGCCGCCTGCTCCGGAGCCACCCGCTGCGACTCCTCGACGAGCAGCTCGAAGCGGAGCAGGTCGAGCTCGTCCGGACGGACGCGGATCAGGTAACCCGGCTCCTGCGTGACGATCGCCTCGTGCGGAGCGAGCGCCTTGCGCAGCTGTGAGACGTGGTACTGCAGCGCGTTCGCGGCTGACGCCGGCGTCTGTGCTCCCCAGAGCTCATCGATGAGCCGGTCTGCCGAGACGACCTCATTCGCACGCGTGAGGAGCAGCGCGAGAAGCGTCCGCTGCCTGGCGCCGCCGAGCGGGAGCACACGGCCGTTCTCGACGACCTCGAGCGGTCCCAGAATTCGGAACTCCACGTCTACTCCTCCACTCAGCCGAGGCTCAGCGCGGCCTCAGCACCAGCGTCGACCATTCTCGCTCGCCGCCAGCAGCATAGGCTTGGAGCAGGAGGACGGCTGAAGCCGTGAGCGCCCAGACAGAGATCCGGATCGGCTCCGAGTTCGTCGGCTATCGGATCGACGAGCTAATCGGCCGCGGTGGGATGGGCGTGGTCTACCGCGCCTACGACCTGCGGCTGAAACGGACCGTTGCTCTGAAGCTGATGGCGCCCGAACTCGCTTTGGATCAACGCTTCCGCGAACGCTTCGCGCGCGAGGCGGAACTCGCCATGTCGCTCGAGCACCCGAACGTGGTCCCGATCCACGACGCGGGCGACATCGACGGTCGCCTCTACCTCGCGATGCGCCGCGTCGAGGGAACAGACCTGAGGGCGCTCCTGCGCACCGAGGGAGCGCTCGACCCGCCGCGCGCGCTCGCCATCTGCAACCAGGTCGCGAACGCCTTGGACGCGGCACACGCGAGCGGTCTCGTCCATCGGGACGTCAAGCCCTCCAACGTGCTGCTCGACGCAAACGAGCACGCATACCTCGCCGACTTCGGCCTAACCCGGCAATTCGACGAGCACGGCGGCCCGGCGGGCGAGGGCCGCTCGGTCGGCACGCCTACCTACCTCGCTCCCGAACAGATCGAAGGCGGACCGCTCGACGGCCGCGCCGATGTCTACTCGCTCGGCTGTCTCCTCTACGAGTGTCTGACCGGCGAGGCGCCGTTCGCCCGCGGCTCGCGGCTGGCTATGGCCTGGGCGCACCTCGAAGAGGAGCCGCCCAACGCCAGCGAGCGCCGCCCCGAACTCCCGGCAGCGATCGACGCAGTGATCCGCAAGGCGATGGCGAAAGAGCCCAGAGACCGCTACCCGACCTGCGCCGCACTAATCACCGCAGCCGCGCAGGCGCTCGGGCTTGGTCGACCACCGACCGTTCGCCGGCACAGGCTCCTGGTGATCGCTGCCGTTGCGATCCCTCTTCTGCTCGCGGCGGCGCTCGTGGCCGCCTTGATCGTTCGAGGGCCAGCGGCGGCAGGGCCACGCCGCCGGTCACGGCAGACAGCCTCGTCCGCATCGACCCAGCAACAAATGCGGTAAGCGCGGTCGTCCCCGTCGGCGAGGCCCCCTCCGCGACCGCCGTAGCCGCGGGCGGTCAAAGCGTCTGGGTGTTCAACGCCGATGGCCCCTCGTTGACGGAGATCGACGTGTCAACCAACGCTGTCCTCAACACAACGACACTCCGTCGCGGCGCCGAACAACCCGCATGCCGCCGGGGGTCCGCATGCTTGCCGCCGACCGAGCCGGCGCCTGGCTCATCGGCAGCGACCGACCGCGGCAGGCCCTATCTGACGCGAGTGTTCTCGGGGTTTCGCGGGAAGCGCGAGTACCGACTACCAGGCAAACCCCGTGCGATCGCGGTCGGCTACGGCGCCGTCTGGGTCGTCGTTCATGGCGCCCTCAACAACCAACTGCTGCGCATCAACCCAGCCACCGGAAAGGTCACCAAGCGGATGCATTTCCCCCGCTCCTCGCCGATCGATGGTCTGGCCGCCGGCCTTGGCAGTGTCTGGCTTGGGGCCTCGTCCACTGAGACCCTCTACCGGATCAACCCTCGCTCCGCACGCGTGACCGACCGAATCGACCTTGCCGGCCGTGATACCGGTCGACCCGAGGTAGTCCTTGGCTCGATCTGGTTCGGCGGCGGCGGGGCAAATGAGACGTTGATCTTCGATCCTCGGACACTCGACATCGTCGGTCAGGTTGGCGGGGGTAGCGGAGGCGAGGAGGGCGGCTACGACACCGGCGGGTACGGCTCGATCTGGGATTACGACACACCGACCGGGACCGTCGTGCGCTGGGACGGTATGACCCACGACGTCGCCTCCAACATCCGAGTCACCGCCCCGCCGACGTTCGACGGCCTGTGCCTGACCTCGCTCGCGGCCGGTGACGGTGCGGTGTGGGTGACGGTCAACGCGAACTCCACGAACTACTCGCTCAACGGCGGCTGCTGACGCGCCAGGCTGCGACACGGTCCGCCTCAGCCCGCCCTCAGCCCTCCCTCAGCGCCGACGACCACGCTTGCCCCCGACGTTGTCGTCTGACACGAGGAGGAGCAATGAGAACGAAACTGACAGCAATCGCAGCTCTCGCGACAGCCGCCGTCATGCTCGACGGCTGTTGCGTCAGCCGGATCGGCCGCAGCGAAACAGCGAGTCATGCATCCAGGAGAAGACGGAAAGTCGGGTTTGTCCTCACCCCACTGACGCCGGCGCGATCAAACGCGACACCGGCACCGCCGCCTTCTGCTGCTGGACCGAGCGCCACACCATGCGCGACGGGCAGGCAATCGACATCAACAACCCCCAGATGACGCTCACCGGCAAACGAGGCACGCTCGTCGCACGCAACCAGATCGGATGGATCGATGTCCCAGACGGATTGGCGGTTTTCACCGGCACCTGGAAAGTCATCAGTGGCACAGGCGCCTATGCCGGACTAGCCGGAGGCGGACGCGGAGCCGGCGTCCAGCTCGCCAACGGCAATACGAAGGCGCAGTTCGAAGGCTTCCTCAACTCGAATTAGCTCGGTCCAGAGAGATTGAGGAGCGATCGGTCCACGAAGTGCCCACTCTGCTGGGCACTTCGTTGTTCCCTTCAGTCCAGGCTGGCCGATCGCTACTACACGGCTCAAGACGATGCTCTGCTCACCGACGTTCCACCCTCGATTGCAACGTCCCAGTCTCGAGGAGAATCGTCTCCCTCAGCGGCGCCTCAGCGGTTCCTCAGTTTCGCCGCGCAGTCTCCTGGCCTGCTCGGTTCATCGAGAGGAAGGAGATTGATGATGAACGTGATCCGCTTCCTGGCAGCAACGCTCATGCTTTGCAGCCTCGGGCTGTTCGTGGTTGGTTCTGCCGGTGCTGTGCCGAAGCCGCCGCCGAAGTTCTGGTCTCCTGCTCGCTGCGTGCGGGCGATGCTGGGCGCCGCCCTCGGACGCCACCGCGACAGGTCATCTGTGTCGGCACCGGTGGACCACCGGCCTGCCGCTGGACGAGCAGTCATCGTGCGCGCCTCTACTCGGAGTTCACGGTGTTCACGCGCTATCGCCAAGGGTATGTCCCTGGTGCCAGGCTTCTGGAACCCGGCGTTGTTCGCTCATTGACGCTCGCGACACGCGCTCGCTCCGGGCTCGCGCGGATCGTGCATCACTACGGGGACGAGTACGCCGGTTGGCCCGCCGACTTCTTCAAAGGCCACGTCCGCGTGCTCGGAACCCATACAACCCCGGCACGGTTCCGCTCGCTCGTCGCTCCGATCGCAGCCCGCCTGATGCAAAACGAGACCACCAGCTGCACCGGCGGGTAACCCACAACCCGCTCTGGAGTCTGTTTCGGGCACGCGATTGAGACACGCGTCTGTCGGCTGTTGGAGCGGACACAAAGCGGACACGATTGGTCAATCGCTGCGTCGAATGGCACAAGAAAAGCCCCGTTTCCGGGGCTTTCCG
>CAVZFN010000002.1:0-368776 GCA_963774605.1 uncultured Thermoleophilia bacterium | reverse complement strand
CCTCCTGGTTGCAGGCCCGGAGTGGGCGGCCTCCGGGTGTCATGCCGCTGATGATTCGCGTTCGGGTGGGGTCGCTCAGCGAAGCGCTCCGGGCTGCTGAGGCGTTGCAACTCGTCGACTCGATGATCCAGCGAACGGCTGCCGGCCGGGTCGTCCGCCCGCTGACCCGGGCCGCCACCGCCCCGAAGGTCACCGGCGAGGTCGTTTGACTGAGGCCATGGAAGCGGCATCATCGCGCCATGGCGCCTGTGCTTCCTGCCGGGATGGTGACGCTTGCGTTCACGGATGTGGAGGGGTCGACCCGGTTGTTGCAGGAGCTCGGCGCAGCGGAGTATGCGGCGGCGCTCGCCGAGCACCGGCGGCTCGTGCGGGAGGCGTTCGCGGCGCGCGGGGGCATCGAGGTGGACACTCAGGGTGACGCGTTCTTCTATGTGTTCCGCGACGCGGGTGCCGCAGTGGCCGCGGCCGCGGCCGCCAACGAGGCGCTGGCGGCGGGGCCGATCCGCGTCCGGATGGGCCTTCATACGGGGACTCCGCTCCGGACGGAGGAGGGGTATGTCGGTGACGATGTCCATCTGGGCGCTCGGATTGCGGCGGCCGGCCACGGCGGCCAGGTGCTCCTCTCGTCGGCGACGCGGGCGCTCGTCGAGGGGGAAGTCCTGGAGCTGGGCGACCATCGACTGAAGGATTTCGCCGGGCCGGTGCGGATCTTTCAGCTCGGCTCGGCGCGCTTTCCACCGCTCAAGTCGATCTCGAACACGAACTTGCCGCGGCCCGCCTCGACGTTTGTCGGCCGCGAGCGCGAGACGGCAGAGGTGGTCGACCTCGTCCGCCGGCACCGGCTGGTCACCCTCAGCGGCCCCGGCGGCTCGGGGAAGACGCGGCTCGCGCTGGAGGCCGGGAGAGAGCTCGTCGGCGACTTCAAGGCCGGCGTCTTCTGGATCGGTCTGGCGGGGCTGCGCGACCCAGCGCTCGTGCCCGAGACGATCGGTCAGATGCTGGGCGCGAAGAATGGGCTCGCGGAGCACGTGGGCGAGCGGGATCTGCTCCTGCTCCTCGACAACCTCGAGCAGGTGATCGACGCCGCACGCGAGCTCGCCACCCTGCTCGAGGCATGCCCGAACCTCCACCTGCTCGTCACCAGCCGTGAGCTGCTCCGCATCCGTGGCGAGGTCGAGTACGCCGTCGCGCCGCTCACCGAGACGGACGCCGTTAGCCTCTTCTGCGAGCGGGCGCAAGCGAAGGCCGACGAAACGGTCGCCGAGCTCTGCCGCCGCCTCGACCAGCTCCCGCTCGCGGTCGAGCTCGCAGCCGCGAGAAGCGCCGTGCTGTCCCCGGCGCAGATCCTCGACCGGCTCGGCCGGCGGCTCGACCTCCTCAGAGGAGGCAGAGACGCCGAGGCCCGCCATCAGACCCTCCGCGCGACGATCGCATGGTCGTACGAGCTTCTCGACGACGACGGGAAAGAGCTGTTCGCCCGCCTGGCCGTCTTCGACGGCGGTTGCACCCTCGCCGCCGCCGAAGCGACCTGCGACGCCGACCTCGACACGCTCCAATCGCTCGTCCAGAAGAGTCTCGTCCGTCACGCGAACGAGCGCTTCTGGATGCTGGAGACAATCCGCGAGTACGCACTCGAGCAGTTGCCCGATCGAGCACGCGCCGAGTCGAGCGAACGCCAGGCGCGCTACTTCCTGGAGCTTGCAGAACGCAGCGCCCCCGGGCTCGAGGGCGAGCGGCAAGCCGAGGTGCTGCAGGCACTGGAGCAGGAGGCGCCCAACCTGCGGGCCGCCTTTGCGCTGTTCGCCACGGCGGATGCCCGAGACGAGAGCCTGAGTCTCGCTTTCGCCCTGCGGTTCTTCTGGGTGAAGCTCGGCTACCTGAGCGAGGGACGCCGGATCGTCGAGCAGCTGCTCGCCGTCGCCGGCGAGCCCACCCTCGCGCGGGCCAGAACACTCGCCACCGCAGCGCTGCTGGCCTCGCTCCAGGGAGACTGGCACGCCACGACCCGCTGGGCCGAGGAGGGCCGGCGACTCGGGCTGGAACTCGGTGACCCGGAGGTGGCCGCCGGGTGCATGCTGACCCTCGGGCGGGCGACGCTCGCCTCGGCCGACCGGACGGGCGCGCTGGCCCTGTTCGCGGAAGCGGCCCTGCTCGCGAGCTCGACCGGCGATCAAAACCAGACTGCGATGGCCGCCTTCAACCTCGGCTATGCCGCGCTCGAGGCCGGTGACCTCGTCGCTGCTCGCGCCGAGTTCGAGAGGTCGACGGCGGCTACCGATCCGTATCTGGTCGCCCGGGCACATGCCGCGGCCGGCTCGGTCGCGCTGCACGCCGGCGACGCCGACCAGGCGGCAAACCACCTCCGCGAGAGCCTGCAGACGCTGTTACAGCTGGGCCGCTACGAGGACACGGCAGCCTGGGCCCTCGAGCTCTATGCGGCCGCGCTGATCGACTCCGACCCCACCCGCGCAACACGGCTGCTCGGCGTCGCCGAGCGGATGCGCGAGGAGCTCGGCCTCGTTCAGCAGGGCATCGAGCTGGAGCTGCACGAACGCACGGCCGCCGCCGCGCGCGCTGCTCTCGGGGACGACCCACTGGCCGCCGCCTGGTCAGCTGGGCGGGCGTCTTCACACGAAGATGCGATCCGCGATGCACTCGGAGCGGTTTAACGTGGTCGCGATTCCCGGTGCCGCCTCCGTCGCGCAGCTCGAGCAGAACGCCGCCGCCGCCGAGCTCGAGTTGGCAGCGGCAGAGATCCAAGCGCTCGACAGCGCCGCCGACTCATCCGCCGCCGGCCAGCGGCGTTGACTTGTACGCAACGGCCCCGCTGCACGACGAAAGCGCCAGGGAACTCCGGCATCGGGTGATCGAGCGAGTTGTCGGAAGCGCTGGCTTAGGACTCGGTGAGGATCACGAGGGTTTCTGGCAGCACGCCGTCGTGTTCCATTGCGTCGGCCATCGCGGGTGTCTGCATCGCGCCCATCATGGCGTCCATGTCGGCAACGTCCATCAGCACTGCCACGCGTTTCGGGTTCTCCTGGTCGACGAACGTTCGAATGTTGGTGACGCCGAGGGGGCCGAACACTTCTTCGCGCTTCGGAGAAGAAAGCCAGTGCTGTGTGTCCTTCACCTCGTGGTAGCCGATCACCGTTGGCATGTTCGCTCCTTCGCTGATGAGTTGACCCCGAGGGCCAATATGTCAGAGAGAGTTCGACCGAGACGGGCTTACGTCACACGGCTCTGCCCTGATGAGAGATGACACCTCTCTAGGCCCGTGTCAGGGAGGGGCGGCCTCCTGGGCCACAGTCGGGGATCTCGGTACACCGAAGGGAGCCTCCTGGTGACGGAAACGGAGCGACCTTCCTTGGTGCCACGCCCGGAGCGGAAGCCTCCTGGCCTACAGCCAGAAGCACACAGCCTCCTGGTTCTTGACCAGGGCGGCCTTCGGGTGGACGCCGACCCGCCTTGACCGTCTTCGATCGTTGCGTGAGTCTGCGCGCGATGGCACACGACCTTCCGCGGGGGACCGTGACGTTCTTGTTCACGGACATCGAAGGGTCGACTCGGCTCCTGCATGAGCTCGGCGATGGGTATGCCGACGCGCTCGCGGAGCACAGGCAACTCGTACGCGGGGTGATAAGTGCTCATCGGGGCGCCGAGGTCGACACTCAAGGCGATGCGTTCTTCGTCGCCTTTGCTCGAGCTTCGGATGCTGTTTCGGCGGCGGCGGACATCCAACAGGCGCTCCGGCACGGCCCCGTGTCGATCCGGATCGGCTTGCACACCGGCGAGCCGGCCGTCACTGACGAGGGGTATGTGGGCATTGACGTGCACCGCGCTGCACGCGTGATGAGCGCTGGTCACGGCGGCCAGGTCGTGCTCTCGGCGCGAACGCGGTCGTTGCTGGACGACGGTGCACCCGTTCGCGATCTGGGTGAGCATCGTCTGAAGGACATGGGTGCGCCCGAGCGGCTGTTCCAGCTCGGCGAGGGATCCTTTCCACCCTTGCGAACGCTCGATGCCACGAACCTCCCGACGCGGGTGACCCCACTGCTCGGACGAGAGCGGGAGCTAGGCGAGCTCATCGCGCTGGTTGGAGACGCGCGGCTCGTCACAGTCACCGGCCCCGGCGGCATCGGGAAGACGCGCCTTGCGCTGCAGGTTGCTGCCGAGCTCGTCGAGCGCTTCCACGACGGTGTGTTCTGGGTGGCGCTTGGAGGACTCGTCGATCCGGGTCTCGTCATTCCGGAGATCGCGCAGGCCGTGGGCGCCCAGGGGGATCTCGAAGGATTTGTGCGCGGTCGCGAGCTCCTGCTCCTCATCGACAACTTCGAGCATGTGCAGAGTGCGGCGCCGGCGTTGCACGAGCTGCTCTCCCTCTCGGATCGTCTGCGCCTCTTGATCACGAGCCGTGCGCCACTGCGCCTTTCCGGCGAGCACCAGTACCGGCTCGAGCCGCTCGAGGCGGCCGACGCCGCCGCGCTCTTCGGCGCCCGGACCGCGGCGGCAGGCGGAGCTGACGCCGAGCCCGAGACCATCGACGCCATCTGCGCCCGGCTCGACCGCCTGCCGCTCGCGATCGAATTGGCAGCTGCCCGCACAAGTCTGCTGAGTGGTAAGAGCTTGTTGCAGCGGCTCGATCGCACACTCCCGCTCCTGACCACCGGCGCACGCGATGCGCCAGAGAGACAGCGCACTCTCCGGGCGACGATCGAATGGAGCCACGATCTCCTCGATCTGCGCACGCAGGAGGTATTTGCCCGCTGCGGCGCCTTCGCGGGGTCCTTCTCGCTCGACGCGGCCGAGCACGTCTGCGACACGTCGCTCGACGACCTCGAGCTGCTTGTCGACGCGAGTCTCGTCAAGGCGGTCGGTGACGAGCGGCTGCTGCTGTTGGACACGATCCGGGAGTTCGCCCGCGAGCGCCTGTTCGTGCAGGAAGACGGTGAGGCGGTCGCCCGACGGCACGCGGACTACTTCGCAGCCATCGCCGAAGAGGCATACCGACATCGCTTCGAAGCCGAGACGGAGTGGGCGACGGTGCTCGAGAACGACCACGACAACCATCGGGCCGCGCTTGACTGGTGCGCGGAGAACGATCCCGTCGGCGCGCTCGAACTGGCGGGGGCGCTCGGCTGGTTTTGGATCTCGCACTCGCATCTTGTGGAGGGCCGCCGCCGGCTCGCAGCCGCGCTCGCCGCAGCACCGGCGGAGAGTCGCGCCGTTGCACGCGCCTTCGTCGCCGCGGGCGGCCTGGCTGGGAGGCAAGCCGAGGGGGACGAGGCACGGCGGCAGTTGCAAGCCGGCATCGCGATGTGGCGCAAGGTCGGCGAAGAGGCGGAGCTGGCGGCAGCGCTGGACGACCTTGGCTGGATGCTCTTCTTCACCGATCGCAACCCGGAGGCGTTGCGGGCGTTCGAGGAGAGCCTCGAGCGCCGACGGGCGTCGGGCGATCGCGGAGGGCAGACGCGCGCCCTCACCGGCGTGTGTCAGGTGCTCGTCGCCCAGGGCGAAGTCGTTCGCACCGAGAAGCTTTCGAGCGAGCTCCTCGAACTCGCGCGGGGCGATGCCGACCCACGCTCCGAGCATTTCGCCCTTCACTACCTGGCGGACTGCTCCCTTATCCGAGGAGACTACGATCGCGCGCAGGATCGGTATCGCGAGAGCCTCGTATCTGTCCTGCGCCTCGGCGACGTGCTGGAGACAAGCTTCGAGATTCAAGGTCTGGCGATGTCGGCGGCGGGTCGTGGAGATGAGGTACGCGCGCTGACGCTTGCCGCAGCGGTCGAAGCGCTCTGGGAGGAACGCGGCATCACGATCTCGGTTCCGTTCTGGGACGATCTGCTGAGAAAGCACATTGGACGTGCCCGCGAGGCGCTCGGCGTTGAAGCCGAATCATGCTGGACCGAAGGCAGACGGATCGGCTTCGATGCCGCGGTTACGCTCGCGCTCGCCGAGTCGGACACGGCCTGAGGGTTCACGCCATAGACGGCATGCGTCCTGGTGGACAGAACGGAGCGGCGGCCTCCTGGGCTACGGCTCGGAGCCGCCGGCCCCTTGGTCTGACACGTGACGGCCTCCTGGTGCGATGCCAGGGTTTCTTGGGCATCCTTCTGATTCACGGCCCGGTTCGCGCCGGTCGACGCAAAGCAACCACTCGGCGAAGCCTCTGGCCAGACCTCTCTCTTCTCAGAGATCCAGGACGATGGTTCCGTGCGGCCGTGAGCAGCAGATGAGTGCGCTGCCGTCGGTGGGTGGTTCGACTGGATCGGGGTTGTAGTCGACCGTGCCGGCGATGAGGGCGGTCTCGCAGTTGTGGCAGACGCCCGTGCGGCAGGACCAGCGGACGGGAACGTCGCAGGCTTCGGCGAACTCGAGCAGGCTGGCGTATCCGCTGCTCCAGGGGACGGCGAGGTTGCTGCGGGCGAACTCGATCGTGGGGCCGGTTCCAGGTTGTCCGTGCGGTGGATGTGGCGCTCTGTTTGGCGCTGATGCGATGCCGGGGGTGAGGCCCGGTGCGGGCCCGAACGGCTCGGTGTGGATGTCGACAGCGTTGAGGCCGATCGCGGCCAGACCGGCGCTGACCTCCTCCATGAACGGTGCGGGTCCACACAGATATGCCGTGGCGTCGAGAGGCAGCTTGAGTTGGGCGAGCAGCGACCCGGTCAGGCGGCCGGCGTCGTCGAAGTCGCGGCCTTGGAGGTCGTCCGGGTCGGGACGGCTGTAGCAGATGTGGCCGTGACCGTTCGTGAGCAAGCCGAGGAGCGCGCGAGCCTCGGCGGCAAAGGGATGCTCGTGGCCGTTGCGGGCGCCCTGGAGCCACCAGATCTCCCTGTCGGAGTGCTCCGTTGCGAGCGCGTGGAGCATGGCCAGCACCGGAGTGGCGCCGATGCCGGCACTGATCAGCAGAACGGGCGCTTGCGTCTGGTCGAGGATGAAGGTGCCGCGCGGTGCAGCGACGTCGAGCCGGTCTCCGACCGCGAGCCGGTCGTGCAGGTAGCTGCTGGCGGCGCCGTCCAGTTCGTGCTTCACGGTGACGCGGTAGTAGTCGGCGCCGGGCGGCCCGGAGAGGGAGTAGTTGCGGAGCACCGAGTGTTCCTCGTCGCCGGACTGGATGCGCAGGGTGAGGTATTGGCCGGGGCGTGCCGCTGGTAGCGGCGCACCGTCGGGATCGTCGAGCTGGATGGAGATCACAGCGTCGCTCTCGCGCTCGATCGCGGTCACGGTCAACCGGCGGAAGCCGGGCCAGGCGGGCGGTGGGCTGGCAGTGGTCAGACCTGCGTTGCCGCCACCTGGTTCACCGTCGAGCAGAGCGCGGAACGAGGCCTGCCAGCCCGGACTGAGAGCGGGGACGCGCAGGGCGCGCAGCAGCTCCTGGCGTGGATGGCCGGGAAGGTAGAGGAGGGCGTCGGTCTCGGCGACCGTCAACCTCTCCGGGCCGGACGCGATCTTGAGGATCTCGTCTCCTGCCTCGACGTCGCCTTCCTCGAGGACGCGGAAGTAGAAGCCGGGGCGGTGGTGTGAGACGAGCAGCGCGGGGACGCGCGGGTCGTTCATGCGGATCCCGACGCGGTAGCAGGTGACGCGAGGCTGTGTGACCTCGAAGAGCGCGCTGCCGATGCGGTAGCGGTCGCCGATGCAGACCTCGTTGTCGTTCAGTCCGTCGACCGTGAAGTTCTCACCGAACTGTCCGTAGACGAAGTCGTCTCGCCCGAGCTCGCGCTCCCAGTAGTGATACGAGTCGAGCTGGTAGACGAAGACGGCGCGCTGCTCGCCTCCGTGGCCGGCAAGGTCACCTTGCCCGTCGCCATCGACGTTGAGCTTGCGCACCCGGCGAGGGCCGGCAACAGGGTGCTTGAAGACGCCGGTGAAGACTGTCCTCCCTTGCCAGGGCACCTCCTTCGGCTTGCCGCTGTTGACGGACAGCAAGGCTCCGACGGGTTGCGCTTCGGGCTGGGTCGTCGTCTCGGTATTCACCGAGCATCGGTGCCGCAACTCGAGCAAACGTTCACCGTAAGAGCCTAAACGGTCACCCGCCGCCGGCCTCCTGGGTTATGACAAGGGGCGGCCGCCCACAAGGGCGGCAGCAGGGTGGACGCCGTCGCGCAGCCTCCTGACATCAGCCCCCGCCAGACCTGCTAGTCACGATGGCGCCCGGTGCGCGTGAATGGCGGCCCGGCAGGTCAGGGCGAGCTCACCGACGGGATTCGATTCGTGCTGGTTGACACAAGGATCGATGAGGAGGACACTCGAGCCCGCTCGACCTAACCCAAGGCAAGCGGAAGGGAGCAGCGATGGCGAAGGCAGATCTGAAGCTGGTCCGGGTCCTGCAGTTGGGCGACCGCGGCGGTGATGTCGTCGCAGTCAAGCGGATGACCTCGCGTGCCGGGGTCGGCTTTCCCCGGCAAGTGAAGCATCAGGGCAGGTTCGACGACTTGTTTGGTGACGGTCTGGACGCTGCGATCAAGCGTCTGCAGAAGAAGCGCGGCCTGACAGAGGACGGCAAGGTCGACTACATGCTCTTCAAGACGTTGCTGCCGTTCGCGGACGCGTTCGACTCGAAGAAGCTGCGTGATTTCGCTGCGAAGCAGATCGGCGACTGGGGGATCCTTGGCCGCCACTCGGCCTGGAATGGGATCGACATGGGCGTCGATTTCGCTGGGGCCGGGCCGATCCCGATGTTCGCCGACGGTGAGGTTGTACGGGTCGTGCCCACGAAATCAGGCTGGCCGGGGATCGGCGGACTGATCGTCGTTCAATGCGACAAGGGGCCAATGGCGCGCTTCCCGATCTACACCGCCGAAGACATCGAGATCCCGGCGACACACAAAGTCGGAACCCGGCTCCGGCAAGGCGACCTGCTCGCCAAAGCGACCGGAACCAACCAGGCACCTGGAATCGAGCTGGGCTGGGCCGGTTCCTCCAAGCTGGGCTTCCACGGCACCCGCTTCCAGGAGCTCCACGGCCACTATTCGATGCACCCCAGAGCCACCCAGGAAGGCTGGGACTTCTGGAAGACACTCGAAAGGTGGATGGCCGAGAGCCAACTCTGACGGCCAGCGGCAACGCGGCCTGGGCATGTCCCCGAAGTAGCCTGGCCTCCTGGTGCACATCCCCAAAGCAGCCGGCCTCCTGGCATCGAGCCCGAAGACCTCAGTGCTCTTCGGGCGGCCCCGAGCGCGCATGCTGCCCCCGGTCACCCGCCGCTCCCGTCCAACGGCAGCAAGTCTCATGACGGCAGATCGACTAGAACTCTCGTGATGCGGGTGGCTCTCTTCTCGCGGATTCCCGCATTGGTCGTCCGCCTCGAGACGTTGCTGCAAACGCTCGGCCATGAGTGCGTTGGGCTCGTGACGACCGAGGGCCCTCCGGGCCGCTACGGGGACGTGCCGCTCTCTACTCTGATCGACGTTCGGCCGCAGAGCATGGACGTCCTGGTCGCGAGCGGCCCGGCGCGGTTCGCGAAGCTGTTGGCGTCGCTCGACGCGGATCTGGCGCTGTGCGGCGGCTTCCCGGTGCGGATACCGGCGGACGCTCTCACGGTGCCGCGACTCGGCGTCGTCAACGGCCATCCGGCGCTGCTCCCGCGCTACCGAGGCCCGAACCCGATCGGCTGGGCGCTGCGCAACGGCGATCCACAGCTCGGCTTCAGCTTCCATCGCATGGATGCCGACTTCGACACGGGGCCGATCCTCGCCCAGGGCTCGGTGCCGCTTGGCGGTGCAGAGCGCGCCGAGGACGTGCTCGGGGCGCTGTTCAGCCTCTGGACGTCGCTCCTGCCGCGGGCGCTCGAGCGCGTGGAAGCCGGCGATGCCGGTGACCCGCAGAGTGAGGACGGGGCGAGCTACGCAGGCTTCTTCGAACCGGAGTTCGCCGAGGTCGACTGGTCGCGTTCGGCCGAGGAGGTGCACCGGCAGGTTCGTGCCTGGTGGGTCGCCGCGGCACGCGACGGTGTCCGCGGGCCGCTGGCCGAGGTCGACGGCGAGACTGTCTACGTTCGTCGAACGCGGCTCGACGACGCCGAAGGCGGCACCCGCGTCGACTGTGCCGACGCAGCAATCTGGGTGCTCGAGACCGCCCCCACCTCTTAGCGCACACCCGGTGTGACGGTGAGTGGCCCGCGCGCAGACAGGCCACTCACCGCGGTCTAGATCGGGTTAGCGGGTGCGCCCGAAGTTGTTGGCGAGCTCCCAGTTGGCGACGTTGTTGCCGACGCCTTCACCCTGCTCGACCGAGTTGCGGAAGTGGAAGCCGAGCCAGACGCGTGCATCCACCACCTGGTTCTGGACGTCCTGGACGGTGTTGAAGTGCTGCGTGGTGGAGAGGTTGCTGCTGCCGCCCTGGCCTCCCGGGATATCGACGTCGATGTGCTGGCTGTGGATCGCCGCCGCGAGCGTGTCCGTGAACGCGGAGGTGAAGCAGCCGTGCTGCGACGGATATTCGGGGTGACCGGGCACCGGTAGGACCGACTGCCAACTCGGGTCCGCGGTCGTCTCGGGATTGTTGTCCTTGTCGGCGTTCTGGATCGCCGTGATCGGCCGCCAGGCCTGATAGAAGAACTTCGAGTCGTAGCAGGCGATGCCGGCGTCGGTCGTGACGATGTTCCCCATCGCGAGCAGATGTGCTGCGTCGACGAGGTCGAAGTGGCGATCGTTGATCACGGTCTGGAACGTCTGGTTGTACTGGTTGACGTTGAAGCCGACCCAGAAGTAGGCGATCGCCGTCTCGGTCGGGGTGCGAACGGTGCTGTTCAGCGCGCCGTAGGCCTCGGTCTCGTTCAGGTCGCGGGCGTACTCGTGACTGGTGAGCGCCGGCGGCGGTGGTGCCCTGAACTGCGCGGGGCTCTCGAGCAGGAACGGACGCATCGTCGCGATGTACGGCGTCTGCACCTTCTGCCCCGGCTGCAGCTGCCACTGCCCGGGCAGGATCGGTCCGTTCCCTCCGTAGCTCGGAACGTTCGTGTTGTTGAGCCCGTCGCCGGTGCGCAGGGCGATGATGTCGTTCGCCGCCGCCTGGCCGAGTGCAACGCCGCCGGAGACGTTGCCCGACAGCGTGCCCAGGTAGGTGTTGTACTCGGCGTCGACCGTCGCCTGCTGGTCGGGAAGGTAGTGATCGAGGATCGTCTGCGTGGCCGCCGCCACCGCCGCCTGCACCGAGGCGCCGGGGGCGACGTTGAATGCGAAGTCGTGGTAGGGCTGGTAGCCCCCCATCAGCTTCGTGACGGCGTCGTACACCGCCGCCTGCGCGTACGACATGTAGACCATGCCGTCCGTCTGGACCTTGGTCGGCAACGAGGCACGAACCGCCTTCACCGTGTACGTGTTCCAGGTCAACACTGCTGCCGGCGACACCGGGATCGGCCTGTGAGTAGTCGCCGAGGCCACCGACAACCACACCGTCGCCCCCACCGCGATGATCGCTGCGAGGCAGCTCAGCCGGATTGTGGTCTTCCGCTTCATCTCTCCTCCTCATCCGTTCGACTGTTGTCCCGCGCGGGGTCGTGAGCGGACCTGCCCGGCGCGCAGCGCGGCTCTCGAGCCGACTCGGACTCGATGAGCTTCATGCGCATGTCGCGATGGTGGCCACGATGGACCCGGGGGAACCCCCGGGATTGATGCGCTAGTTGACGATCTTTGGGCTCGCCAGCTTGGCGGCCAGTTCGGCCCGCGAGCGAACGTCGAGCTTGCGATAGATCTTCGACAGGTTCCACTCGATCGTCTTCGGACTGAGGAAGAGCTCGCGGGCGACCTCGGTGTTCGAACGGCCGGAGGCGACCCGGTCTGCGATCTGGCGCTCGGTCGGGGTGAGCGTTTTTGCAGCCGTGGCACGACCTCCGATCTGTGCAAGCTCCTGGCGCGCCCGCGCAGTCCAGAGCTGCGCGCCGAGTCCCCGGAAAACCTCTGCCGCCTCGTCGAGTGTCTCGTGCGCTGCCGCCTTGCGCCTCCGCCGTCGCAGATACGCGCCGTAGGAGTACAAGGTGCGCGCACGATCGAAGGGAATGGGCTGTCGATCGTGCTCACGAAGCGCAAGGTCGAACTGCGGCTCGGCGTCCCGGCCGGAAGCCTCCAGGAGCAGGCCGCGACAACGCGCAGCGGTCGCGCTCGCCCAGGCGCGGTCGAGTGCCGTCCCGCGTGCGGCGAGCCAGTCGGTCCAGCGCCGTGCCTCGTCGAGTCGGTCGAGTTGGATGAGCGCCTCGATCTCGTCGGGGAGGAACAAGAAACGACCGGGCTCGTTGATGCCCATGCCCTGCAGGGTGCTGTGTGCCGGAGCGAGCTGGCGCTCGGCCTCGAGTGGCTCGCCCAGGGACAGGGCAAGGAAGCCGAGGAGCTCCCTCCCGCCGACGACGAAGGTCGGCTGCCCGACCTCCTCCGCGAGCTGCCAGCAGCGCTCGATCGACGCGTTCGCCGCTGCGACTTCGCCTCGATACGCCTGAACGGTGGCCAGCGCGTGCAGCCCAAAACGCTCCCAGGCCGGTTCGCCTGCATAGCGCGCTTCGTCCAACGCCTCCCGCGCGAGCCGCTCGGCGGCTGCCCAGTTTCCGGCGCGGTGCTCGAGCAGCGACAACCGATGCAGCACAGCGTGGGCCGGCTGGCCCGATTCGTGCAGGGCAGTCAACACCCGTGACAGGTGCTCGCGCGCCTCAGTCAGATCACCGGCCGTCGCGAGCTGTCCTGCCAGCAACAGACTCGGGCTGGGATCGATGCGGAGATCGACTCCGGCGCGCTCGAGCTCGACGGCGCGTTCGATCGTCTTGCGTTGGACGCCTCGACCAAGCCAGAACTCGATCCGGGCGAGCGCGGCCAGGCACTGCGCGAGGAGTGCGTCGTCACCGGAGCTCTCGGCAAGCTCGAGCGCGCGGCGAGCGTCAGGTTCGGCTGCGGCGGGGCCGGCCCCGAATTGCAGGACATAGGCGATGTTCGCGTGTAGCGCTGCGCGAAGAGCGGTATCGCCCTCGGCGTGGTCGAGCGCCTCGCGGAAACAAGCGGCGGCTCGATCGGAATGGACCGAGTCCTTGAGAACACCTCCGAGCAGCAAGAGAGCCTGCGCGCGACGTCGTCCCTGCGGCTCTTCGGTGAGCGCCGTCTCGAGCAGGCCCCGCGCAGCTCGCAGGTTTCCGGCGTTGGTCTGCCGTGTTGCCGCCTCGAGCACGCGCGACCAGTGCTTCGGGCTCTCGGGTGGGCCGGCCCGGAGGGCCGCCAGCGAGAGCTCGGCGGCCACACCGGTCGCGCCGCGCTCGCGCGCCAGCGCGACTGCGTCGTCGAGTGCGCAGGCGACGCGTTCATCGGGGCCTGTTGCCGCAGCAGCGAGATGCCGCGCCTGGTCCTCGACGTCGCGCGTTGCTTCGGCCAGCGCGGCATGGGCTGCACGGCGCTCACGCGGTGTCGCCGCGGCGTAGACCGCGGATGAGAACACCGGATGCTTGTACCGGACGGCATCGCCGGTTCTCTCGACGAGCCCGCGCTCGACCGCGAGGGCAAGAGATCTCTCGGAGAGATCGGCTCCGTCGCCTCCGGCCGCCAGGCGCACGAGCTCTCGCCTCGTCTTTTGAGGCAAGCCGTGGACGCGTGAGAGGACGGCGTCGGTCAGAGCCGGTGGGACGCTCACCGCGTCTGTGACTGTTCCATCCTCGCGCCGGCGTGCCGCGGACTCACGCACGATCTCGAGCGCATAGAGCGGATGCCCGGCGGCGAGGTCGGCGATTCGCCCGACCTCGTCACCGCTGAAGACCCCGTCTGCCGTCTGCGCCACGAGCTCCCGTACAGCCTCGTCGGTGAGCGGTTGCACCGAGAGTTTCGCCGCCTGCGGATCGAGTGCGAATCCCACGCGGCAGGTCAGGAGAGCCTTGACCCGGACATCGAGCCTCCGCAGCGCGAAACGGACGCAGGCCCAGGAGGAGGGGTCAGCCCACTGAACATCGTCGACTGCCAGCAGGGCAAGGCCGTCCCCCGCCAGCTCGCGCAGGAGGGAGGCCAACGCGGTTCCCACCGCGCGCTCGTCGAGCAACCGGCCGTCCGACTCCTCGAGCAGCAAGGCGATCCGCAGAGCACGCCGCTGAGGTTCGGGGAGGGCCTCGATTTCATCGAGGGCCTGTGCCAAGAGGTCGCCGAGCGTCGCGAATGCGAGGTCCTGCTCCAGTTCTGCGGGCTGTGCGCGCAGCACGCTGACGCCCTCGCTCTCCGCGTTCGCAACCGCCCAGCGCCAAAGCGTCGTCTTGCCGATCCCGGGCTCGCCCTCCAGGACCAGGGCGCGAGCCTCGCCCGCTCGGTCAGTGAGGAATGCACCGATCGCGGCAAGCTCGGCCTGCCGGCCGAGGATCTCGGTCATCCCCAGACCGTGACACAACCAGCGCCTGGGGGATAGGGGCCGACTCGGCCTCTTGTCCGGGCTGAGGGCACGCGTGAAACCCGGGGGTACCCCCGGACACAACGCCGTAGTGTGCGGCGGCGTGAGCGAGCTGACGCAGACCGAACGCCTGATTGTGGCGGAGGTCGCCGAGGGCCGCACGAATCAGGAGATCGCCGAGCGGCTCCGCATGCGGCCGAAGACGGTCGAATGGAATCTGACGAGGATCTACCGCAAGCTGAACGTCCGCTCGCGTACCGAGCTCGCGGTCATGTTCGTCACCGGACGACGAGCGTTGTAGAGGTCAGGCGGGAACTTGTGCGTGCTGCTCGGCCTCGGCCGCCGCGACTCGCTCCAGCCAGGGTGCAGCCTCGAGCCGCTCGAAGATCTCGCGCGCCTCGGCGAGGCCTGCGGCTTCGCCGTGCTCGAGCAGCGTGACCGCGACCCAGAACGGCAGCCCGAGCCTCGCGGAACCGCCGAACGGCGGCCTCGTAGCCTGACCGGTCTCCACCAGCGAGGCGGGCGCGGAAACGCCGCGCCTGGGCGTCGAGGAAGGGCGCCCGCGAGCCCGGCGGAATCGACTCGATGAAGGCCAGCAGCTCCTCCATCTTCGCCGTCTCGCCCAACGCGAAGGCCGCTTCGAGCGCTTCGACGATGCCCTGCTTCACCCCCTGGAACGAGACGCCGAGAGTCGGGCTGGTCTCGATGGTCGCCTCGCCGTCGGCGAGCGCCTCCCGCAGCCCGCCCTCCGCCCGGCGCAGGCAGGCCCGCGATCCCAGGTACGCCGCCCGATCCTGCACGTCGGATGACTCCTCGAGGTGCTGGTACATCGCGAAGACCCGGCGCGCGTCGTCGAGCTCGCCCCGCTGCACGTGGATCTCGACGCCCACCTGGAGCAGGCTCAACATCACACCGCCGGCGACGATCTGTTCGGGTGTGAACTCCTCGCTGCTTGCTCGCGCCTCGTCCCAGCGGCCGAGCATGAAGAGCGCGTAGGCGCGTTCGGACAACGCCGCCCACTCCGTCGGCCGGTCACCCAGCTTGCGGGAGAGGGCGAGCACCTCGTCGAGGTAGCCGAGCGCCTCCGCGTACTCGTCCGACCGGAAGCGTCCGTCGGAGAGCAGGAAGTAACACGACGGCCGCGTCCTCAGCGAGATCGTTGTCGACCGCGATCTGCAGAGCTTGCCTGAGGAGCGCGTTCGCCTCCTGCGGGGTGGCCCCGGCTGAAGACGACCGCCGCCTTGCTGCGCAGCGCCATGGTGAGGGCGAGGGGGTAGGCATGGGACTCGGCGATGTCGAGAGCGAACTCGGCCCGCTCGGCCGCACGCTCGAGATCTCCGCTGAACCAGTACGCGCGAGACAGCCGCGCCGCGAGCAGCGCGAGATCCTCGTCGGGCTCGTCTCCCGAGATGACGGCAGAAAGCCCGCTCCATCCTGACCAGCGCCTTGTCGCGCTGGCCCGGTGAACGCGTCGAGATCTCCGAGCCGGGCGAGCCCTCGGGCGGCCGCGTGCGTGTCGCCCTGCTGCTCGTAGAGCTCGATCGACTCCGCGAGCAACGCGCGCGCCGCGTCGGGATCGGCGGCTCTGCGCGCCATCTCGCCCGCCTGTCCGAGCAGCGCCGCTCGTTCCGATGGGTCGGCAGCCAGCTCCGCGGCCTGCGTGAAGTAGCGCCTCGCCTCGGCGGCCGCGGCCAGTGACGCGGCACGCTGCCCGGCGCGCGCCAGCGTCGCACGAGCTTTCTCCTTGATCTCCGGCGGCATCGTCCGCGTCCGGGGCAGCCTCGTGGGCGGCCAGGTAGTGCGACGCGATCACCTCGACGACCTCGTCCTCCTCGGCGGCGAACGCCGTGCTCAGGTACTCGGCCGCAGCCAGATGCTTCGCCCGGCGCTCGCGCTTGGCAAGCGTCTCGTAGGCGACGTGCCTGACGAGATCCTGCAGGAAGCCGTACTGGCCGCGCTCCGGCGAGCGCGGATCGGCCTGCACGCCGAGCACCTCCTTGCGCACGAGGAACGCGAGCAGGGGCTCGACCTCGGCTCTCGGCGCCGGCGAGCGCAGCCAGTGCGTCTCGGGTGAACGTCTTGCCGAGCACGGCCGCGTCCTGCAGCAGCCGCCGTTCCTCGGCCGACAGGCCGTCGAGCCGGGCGGCGATCAGCGCGTGCAGGGTCTCGGGCACCTCGAGCGAGCCGATCTCGCCGACCGGCTGGTAGACCGCGCCCTCCTGCACGAGGAGACCGCGGTCGAGCAGCATCCGCACCGTCTCGACCGCGTACAGCGGCACCCCTTCGGCGCGCGCGAGGATCTGCTCGCGCAGCGCGGCCGGCAGACCGGGCACGAGCCCGACCAGGAGCTCCTCCATCGCGCGCGGCCGAGAGCGGCTCGAGGTAGAGCGAGCTGAAGTTGCGCTGGCCGGCACCCCAGTTCGTCCGGCGCTCGAGCAGCTCCGGGCGGGCCAGCGTGATCACGTACAGCGGCGAGTTGCGCGACCATTCGAGCAGGTACTCGACGAAGTCGAGCAGGCTCGCGTCCGCCCACTGCATGTCCTCGAACGCGAGCACGGTGGGGTAGACGTCTGCGAGCCGCTCGAAGAAGAGCCGCCAGGCAGCGAACAGCTCCTGCTTGTCGCGCGCCTCCTGCTCGACCAGCCCGAGCAGCTGCGCGACCCGCGGCTCGACGAACCGCCGCTCCTCGGGATCGGGGATGTGCTCCTCGAGTGTCGCCCGCAGCTTCTCGAGCGCAGTGGCCGGCTCCTCGTCTTCGACGATCCGGCACCGCATCCGCACCATGTCTGCGAGCGCCCAGTAGGTCACGCCGTCGCCGTAGGCGAGACAGCGCCCGCGGTGCCAGTACGTGAGCTGCGGCAGGCCGTCGAAGTACTTGTAGAACTCCCAGCCGAGCCGCGACTTGCCGATGCCGGCGATCCCGGTCACCGAGATCAGATGCGCCTTGCGCTCCTCGGCACAGGTGTGGAAGAGGTCCTTGATCTGGCGCAGTTCCCGGTCGCGGCCGACGAAGGGCGCCTCCAGGCCGGTCGACTTGAGCGAGCCGCGCGCGCCCGAGACGACCCGCAGCGCCCGCCAGAGCGGCAGCAGCCCGTCCTTGCCCTTCAGCTCGAACGCCCCCGCCTCCTCGTAGACGACCGTCTGCTCGGTTGCCCGGCGCGTCGACGCGCCCACGAACACCGCGCCCGGATCCGCGACCGACTGCACCCGCGACGCCGTGTTGACGAGATCGCCGGCGACCATCCCCTGGCGCTCTGCGCCCAAGCGTCACCGCCGCCTCGCCGGTGAGGACGCCGGCACGCGCGCGCAGCTCGGGTGCGCCGACCTCGTCGCCCAGCGCCGAGACGGCCGCGACGAGGTCGAGCGCGGCGCGCACCGCGCGCTCCGCGTCGTCCTCGGTGGCGGTCGGCGTGCCCCAGACGGCCATCACCGCGTCGCCGATGAACTTCTCGACCGTCCCGCCGTAGAGCTCGATCAACCGGCTGCACGTCTCGAAGTAGCGGGTCAGGAGCTCCCGCACCTCCTCGGAGTCGCGCGTCGCCGAAAGCGCCGTGAAGCCGACGAGATCGGCGAACAGGACGGAGACGAGGCGGCGCTCGGAGGCCGGGGCTTGCACCACCGGGCTGTCGGTGCCCGGCGCCAGACCCGCCACGAGCGCGGAGCCGCACTCGCCGCAGAACTTCGCCGTCGGCGCGTTCGTCGCACCGCAGCTGGCACAGACGTGCGTGAGCGGCGTGCCGCATTCGCCGCAGAACTTGCGGTTCGGCTCGTTCTCGGTGCCGCAACTCGAGCAGAGGCTCACAGCGAGAGCCTAACCGCCAAACGGAGCGGTTCTAGGCTGCGCCCGCCGTTCGCTGTACGTTTGACCGATCCCTGATCGCGACCTTCCGCAGCCTCCGGATCCCGACGACTGGTTCGCCGATCTCGACGTCGCGGAGCCGGCGAGCCGGGCAGGGCGGGTCGGCGCGCACGGCCTGCGCTACGCCGACCCTCCCGTGGAAACGAGTAAGGAGGGCGACGCCGACCGAGGTGAGGCTGCCGGCAGCGACGGCTTCTTCGCGGGCCGAGCCATCGGTTCGCGCACGGTGATCATCGCCGGGGCCGCCGTCGTCTTGCTGCTGATCGTGGCCGGGCTCGTTGCGGGCGGAGTCTTCTCGGGCGGCAAGGACCACCCGACCAGCCCGCCCACAACGGCGTCCACGCCGACAACGACGACGGCCCCGAGCCGGGTGACGACGACGACTCCGTCAAAGCCGGCTGCCAAGCCGTCGACGCTGCCCGTTCCGACGGCGAAGCTGAAGGCAGGGAGCCAGGGCACGCAGGTGAAGCAGCTCCAGCGCGCGCTCGCACACCTCGGCTACCCGCCGGGAGCGGTCGACGGTGACTTCGGGCCGCTCACCGAAGCGGCCGTCATGCACTTCCAGACCGCGTCGAAGCTCGCCGCCGACGGAGTCGCCGGCCCGCTCACCCTGGCTGCGCTCGCCAAAGCGCTTCAAAACGGCGGCTGACCCGGGCTGATCGCGGGCCGCTCGCCGGCAGGATTGGAATCCCTCGAATGGGGTACTCGGACTTCGTGCTCTGCGGCACATCGCACATTGCTCGGCGGGGAGCCATCGCGTTGGCGGTCATTGCCTCGGCATTCCTGGGTTCGCCTGGGACCGCGTTCGCCGGCGATCTCCTGGGCGGTGTGACAGCCGCAACGACGACCGTGACGAGCGCCGCGGCTGGAGTCACGGCAACGACGACCAGCGTGACTGGCGTCGTCGCCGCCTCGACAACTCCGACGACGCCGGCCCCCACAGCCGGGGCCGCTTCGGTCACCGGTGTGGTGTCCGCGGTCGCGCCTCCGGTCGTCGCGGATGTCGCGGCGCCGGTGACAACTGTGGCCGCGACGGCCACCGCTGCGGGAACGACCTTGTCGACGGTGACCGGTGCGGTAGCCCCCACGACCGCCTCGGTCGCCGCCGCAGCGACGACCGTGGCCGGCGTCGCAGCCCCGGTGGTCGCCTCGGTGGCCCCCGTGGTGAACACGACCGTGGCAGGTGTCGTGACCCCGGTGGCCGGCTCGGTCACCACCGCGGTGAATACGACCGTGGCAACCGTTGCCGCCGTGGTGCCGGAAGTCGCGGCCACCGCGACCACCGCCGCTTCGAATCTCGTAACGACGGCCGCGGCGCCGGTGACTCAGGTTGTAGCGACACCGACCGTCGTCGCCAAGACACCCTCCGGCCCGAGCTCTCCCTCAGGTTCGTCGAGCTCCCACGCGCCGGTCGGAACCGTGGTCGCCTCGCCCCAGCAGGACGCCGGTGTGTCGGCGCCCGAGCAGTCGACGGTGTCGCCGGCATCGACCACCGCCGACGATCTGCAGACGACCCCGACTGCGCCTCGGAACGTGACGGCCGCGCCGGTCTCGGTCGACTACGCCGGGCTCGAGCAGCCGGCCGCGCAGCACCGGCTGGTACGCAGGCGCTGCGACGACAACCTCGGCTGCGCAGCCGGCACCGAACGCTCAGCCGCTGGCCGCCTCCTCGATTTCGACGACAGCGCAGCCCGCGCGGGCAGCGCACACGTCCGCGTCGGCCGGAACTGTCCGTGCCGCACCTGCCGGGCCTGCCCAGTACGCCACAGGCGCCGTACGGCCTGGCAGCGGGTGCGCCGGCCGCCTCCGCAGTTCTTGGCGCAGCGGTGATCGCCGCGCTCCTCTCTTTCCTTCTGCTGGGACATCCGAGGGTGGGCCGTCGTCTACGGCCTGTGATCGACCTCCTCGTGATGCCGCCGGCCGTTTCACCGCTCGAGCACCCCGGCTAGACGCGTCCTGCGTCCCGTTGCACCGGGCGACTTGCCTGGTGCGAATGCTCAAGCGATGAAAGGAAGGAATCATGAAGCGGTACTTCGTACTCGCGGCAAGCGTCTGCGCGCTGATGTTGGCGCTCGCCGCCGGCCCGGCGTTCGCAGGAACGCCGCAGCCACCGAACCCGATCCAGCCCACCGGGGGCGACCAGGGCCAATCGAACACGGCGATCCTGTCGAACATCCCGGTTGCGTCGGGGAACAGCGTCGCGGTGATCAATACGGGCGACCAGAACTCGTCCGCGAACACCAACCTGTCGCAGGTCAACCAGGCGCCAGCCGGTCGGGAAGGAAGGCGGCTCGTACGGCGATGGTCAGCCGACGCAGCAGCCGACGACCGACTCGGCACCGAACGGCCCGAGTGGCGGAGACGGCTCGGATTCGAGTCAGTCGAACACGGCCGTCCTGTCGAACATCCCGGTTGCGTCCGGGAACAGCGTCGCCGTGATCAACGGCGGCCAGAAGGGCTGCGGCTGCGACGCGAAGGATGGCGGGGGTCAGACCTCGTCGGCCGACACGAACCTGTCGCAGACCAACCAGAGCTCCGGCAACGGTGGCTCGAGCGACGGCGGCCAGTCGAACACGGCCGTTCTGTCGAATATCCCGATCGCGTCGGGGAACAGCGTGGCGGTCGTCAATACCGGCGACCAGACCTCGTCTGCCGACACGAACCTGTCACAGACCAACCAGAGCTCCGGCAACGGCCAGCCTGGCTGGGACGGCAAAGACTGCCGGTGTCAGGGCGGGAAGAAGGACGGGAAGTCGGACGGTGGCGGCCAGTCGAATACGGCCGTCCTGTCGAACATCCCGGTTGCCTCGGGGAACAGCGTCGCCGTGATCAACACGGGCGACCAGAACTCGTCGGCGAACACGAACCTGACGCAGGTCAACCAGAGCTCCGGCCAGGACAAGCAGGGCGGGGACTGGAAGAAAGGCCGGAAATCGGACGATGGCGGCCAGTCGAACACGGCCGTTCTGTCGAACATCCCGGTTGCGTCGGGGAACAGCGTCGCGCTCGTCAATACCGGCGACCAGAACTCGTCGGCGAACACGAACCTGACGCAGGTCAACCAGCAGAGCTCCGGCCAGGACGAGCGGGGCTCGAAGTGGGAGCCGAAGGGCTCGAAGCCGAAGCCGTGCGTCAAGCCCGAGCCGAAGCCGTGCCCGAAGCCCGAGCCGAAGCCGTGCCCGAAGCCCGAGCCGAAGCCGTGCCCGAAGCCCGAGCCGAAGCCGTGCCCCAAGCCCGAGCCGGCGCCGTGCCCGAAGCCCGAGCCGAAGCCGTGCAACGAGCAGAAGCCACCGTGCCCGCCGAAGCCGTGCGAGCCTAAGCCCTGCGACGTGATCGTCACGATCGCCGGGACGGTGACCCATCTGATCTAGGGACGTTGCCCGGAGGCCCGGGCGTGGCGAAGGTCGACGCCACGCCCGGGCCAAGGGCCTGGTTGGACTAATGCAGCGCTGTGACGAGTGAACTAGTCGCTGGGAGGTGCGCAGGCGCCGGTTGGCGCGCATGGGAGATCACAGCCGAGGCGAACCGGCCGGTAAGGGTCAGCGCGCCGGCCACGCTGAGGTGATCCTGTTCCGATAGAGATACTGGTGGCTGCCCGAGCAGCGGCCATTCGGGCAGAGCTGCTCCTCGAAGTTTACGATCCACGCCTGCGTTCCGCGGACTGCCTCTCGTTCGACTGCGGTCGCGCCGGCCAGCTGTTGGTCGACCTCCCGGCGTGAGATGCCGCCGCCGCATCGATCGGCGAGGACACGGACGACGGCACACCCTCCGCCGGAGGTTGGCAGATAGGGCACTGGGTGCAGGAGCACGACCGGCACCCCCGCGCCGTTCACGGCGGTGATCTCAGCGGCGAGATCGGCCGCCCAGAGCCGCTGCTTCACGCCCGTGTCGGTGCTCAGTGTGCGGTCGGTCCGACCGAAGCCGAACGCCCCGTCGCGGAGATAGAGATCGGTGCGACTCGAAATCACCAGCAAGCTCGGTCGGAGCCGTTCGAGCTCGCGGAGCGCGTCGTGGTTGAAGCGAACGCACGGCGCGTAGTCGTACGTCGCTTTTGAGATGTCGAGCTGGGTGAAGGGGCAGCCGGACGGGGCCGCGACTGTCGCTGAGAAGCCTGCCTCGTTCGCCGCTTTCACGAAGGGCTCGGTGAAGTGGCCGGCGTTCGAGTCGCCGATCAGCACCACGTCGCCGCGAGGATTTCGCACCGGCCAGGTGCAGGGGGCGCGGGACGGTGCGGAGTAGAGGGCGTCGGTGTCGCAGCCGCGGAGCAGATCCGCGTGTTGGGCGGCCTCGTAGGCCGGGACCCGGGTCAGTGGCAGCTGCGCGGCCGTGATGGAGACGAGCGCTGGAATCGCGATGCAGGCAGCGGCCAACTGAACCAGGCGCCGGCCGTGGATCCGTGGGCTGAAGCGAATCGGGTTCTCGACGAACCTGTAGGACAGCCAGGCGGGGACGATCGAGGCGATGGCTGCGATCTGCGCTGCTGAACCATGGCCCGGCGCAAGCGCGACGGCGAAGACGATCAGCGGCCAGTGCCACAGATACCAGCTGTAGGAGAGGTCACCGATCCAGGCAAGCGGTCGTAGCCCGAGCACGCTCGAGACGAGGTTCGGCGCTGAGCCGGCCGCGAGCAGGGCGCAGGCCGAGGCGACCGGGATGATCCCGATCACGAGCAGGCCGGAGGTCGCCGAGCCGCCGAAGGCGACGAAGGCGATGCCGGAGAGGCCCAGTGCTGCCAACACGAGCGCGGCCGACCGCGGCAGTCGGTGCCAGACCGGGGCGGTCAGCGCGATCAGCGACCCGGCGGCGAACTCCCAGGCGCGCGCCGGCGAGGCGTAGTAGGCAAAGCCGAAGCCTGGAATGAGTGAGGAGCGGTCCGCGAGCCACAGGGATTCGACGCAGACGGCGGCGATCACGATGCCTGCCGACAGACGGCCCCGTCCGCCACGGCGCATCCCGAACCACCAGGCGCCGAAGAGCAGGGCCGGGAAGACGAGATAGAACTGCTCCTCCACGGCCAGCGTCCACGTGTGCAACAGCGGATCGAGCTGGGTGGTCAGGCTGAAGTAGCCGGACGGAAGCCAGTAGAGATAGGCATTCGCGGCGAAGAACGAGGCGAAGAAGCCGGTCATCCCGGCGACATGCGTCGCCGCCACCGGGGTCGCCAGCGATCCGGCCACCGCCACGAAGAGGATCACCACGGCGAGCGCCGGCAACAGCCGCTTGACCCGTCGGCCGTAGAAGGCCGGCAGGGCGATCCGGTCGGTTGCCTCGAGCTCGCGCACCAGCGTCGAGGTGATGACGAACCCGGAGATCGCAAAGAAGACGTCCACGCCGGTGAAGCCGCCGCTCGCGCCGAGCCGGCCATGGAAGGCGACGACGGCGAGAATCGCGACTGCACGCAGACCCTGGATGTCGCCCCGCCTGGGGCGCCCAGCCGCGTGAGGGCTCGGCGAGGTGGGGCCGCTCGCTCTTGCTACGGAGCTCGCGCGCAGATCGGCGGCCCGCATGCACCCTTAATCGGCCTCAGCGGCGCCATCCTTGAGCCTCGCGGAGTCCTCCAAAACCGAGCGGAGGAGGTGTGGGACGAAGGCTCGACTCCTCTTGATCTGATACCGCTTGGCAGCCGGAGACCTCGCGACCAGACAAGGAGATGGCGATGTTCGAATCCGACGATGAGCTCCGAGAGCTGGACGACCTCTTTGCGCGAACCTACGCCCGCGCGAACCCCCATCTCCTGACGATCGTCAAGGAAGAGCGACGCCTGAATGCGAGGCAGGTCTCGCGGTACCTGCAGGGCACGAAGCACGTTGCGTTCGCGACCGTAAACGAGCGCGGCGAGCCGCGCGTGGCGCCGCTCGACGGAGTCTTCATCCATGGCAGGTTCACGGTCTCGACCGGCGGGCGCGCCGCACGCCTCCGTCATCTACGTGCGAAGCCCGCGTGCAGCGCCGCCCATGTGGACGGCGACACCGTCGGCATCGTCGTTCACGGGCATGCAACGATCATCGGTCACGAGGACGAAGGCGTCGCCGACATTGAGCCGGTGTGGAGGGACATCTACGGCTCGAGCCCGTTCGACTGGGGCGACGGCGTCGTCTTCATGAGGATCGAGCCGACATCGATGTGGGCGTATGCCTTCCACCCAGAGAACTTCCCCGAGTAGCTTGCTAGCAAGGGTCTTCGCTCGGGCCAGGAATGCCGCCCGTGGCTTGGGCTTGGGTCACGGGAAGGGGGCTCACCTGCGCGCCGGCGTTCGGGAATGACCCTCGAACCGAGACCGAATCAGATTCGTTCTCTGAATCTGATTCGCGAGTTTCTCGGGAGGCAGTTGGCAACTCGAACTCGTGAATCTGGTTCGGCTGCGCCGAATCAGATTCAGTGGCACTGGCGAGCGTCCTTACGCGTCGTGGATTGGGAGGGCCGCGGCTCCTTACGCCGTAGGTTCGGCGCCTCCGACGGGGCGGAAGGCACCGGCCCCTTCGGAGCGCCAGCCGCTCGCGTCGCCGCCGAGCTCGACGACGCGCTCGGCACTGTCGATCAACGCCTGGTCGTGGGTGATGACGAGCACGGCGGGCTCGTGAGCGAGCGCGCGTAGGTTCGAGAGCACCTGTGCCATCGCGTGCCGGTCGAGGCTGCTCGTCGGCTCGTCCAGAACGAGGACGGCGGGCTCTCGGAGGAGTGCGCGCGCGATCGCGATGCGCTGCCGCTCACCGCCGGACAGGAGGTCGCCCCCGTCGCCGACAGGAGTCCGATAGCCGTGGTCCAGGCCGTCGACGAACTCGTCGACCGTCGCGAGTTCGGCGGCCTCATGCACCCGGGCGGCGTCGACCGTGCCTGTTCCGTAGGCGATGTTCTCGGCGATGCTGGCCGGGAAGAGGATCGGCCGCTGCGGCACGAAGCCGATCCGGCGTCGCAAGGCCTGCAGGTCCAGTTCGTCATACGGGACGCCGTCGGCGGCGACGCTTCCTCGCCAGGGCCGGTACAGGCCGAGCAGGAGCGCCGCGACCGTCGTTTTGCCGGATCCGTTCGGGCCGACGAGAGTGAGCCACTCACCGCGCTCGAGTTCGAAGCTCAGGCCGCTGCAGAACAGGCGTGCCGTCGGTGTACCCGAAGTCCACGTTCCGCAAGGCGAGTGAGTGATGCAGCGACGGTGTTCGGCTCCCGTGGTAGGGGTGCCGGTCGGGCGCATCGAGGATCGCCGCGAGCCGCGCCAGCGATTCTCGGCCGGAGATGACCTGCGGGATCGTCGTCAGAACGGCGTTGCCCTGCGCCCGCAACAGCGCGAGGAGCGTGTAGAAGGCGACCAGCGAGCCGATCGACATCGTCCCTCGAGCGACTGAAGCGCCGCCGACGACCAGCACGATCACGCCGGCGAAAGTCGCGACCGCGCCGTGGAGCTGCGCATACACGCTGTGCAGCCACGCCATCGAACGGCCCGCGTCGCTGAGTGCGACCGCCTCTGTACGACCTTCCTCCAGTTCGATCTCCTCGGCGGCCTGGGTCACGATCAGCGGACGCGCGAGAATGGCAAAGAGGACGCGGGTCGAGAAGCGGTCGAAGCTGAGCTGCCAGGTACGCGTGCGCCGCCTGACGACACCGTCGAATCGCCGCGTCAGAACAGCGAGCACCGGCAGGGAAAGCGCGAGGATCCCGAACAGCAGCGGATTGATGACGAGCAGGGCGAGGCTGAGCCCGAAGCCGATCACCAGGGCCGGCGCAGCCTGGGCGGCGACGCTGTTGGCGACGACATCGAGACGCTCGCTGTCCTGCACGATCGTTGCGTGGAGGCTGCCGCCGTCGGCGCGATCGAACCACGCTGTCGGGAGCGCATTCAGCTTCTCGAGGAGCGCGACCCGCAGGCGGCTGATCGCATCCTTGACGGCGCCCAGGACGAGATAGCGCATCCAGACGGTGAGACCGGCGGCGGCGAGCGCCACACCGAGGATCGCGGCACCCGTGAGAGCGAGAGCTCCGACGTCGTTGTCGGGAATGTTCTGGTCGAAGGCACGGCGGACGAGGAGGCCGATCACGACGAGCAGGCCGGCTTGTACGAGCGCGGCCACGAGGCTCAGAAGCAACCGCCGCTGTGAGCCACGAAGGAAGGGCAAGAAGGGGCGGAGCGAACGCATCACAGGTGTTCCGCTCGGCGCCGGTCGAGGACGGCCTTGAGGACCCGGGCGTACTCGCTCCGCTCGTGACGGCGCTGGACGCCCATGTTCGCGTCGTGCACGCGTCGAAGGAGCACGACCTCCGGCAGCATGAGGAGCAGGAGGCCGAGGTCGACGAGGCGTGCGTACCACTCGATGAACTCGCCGAGACGCCAATTCCTGAATGGCCCGACGCGCGCAAACGCTTCCGCGCGGATCAGCATCGTGCCACTGCTCCAGCCCGCGAAGGTCTCGCGAGAATCCCCTGCTTCGCCGACGTTCGTGAGGTGGCCGAACACGGCGTCCAGCCCGGGGTCGGCGCGAAACGCCGCGAGCTGCAGCTCGAGCTTGTCGTGCCGCCAGACGTCGTCCGCGTCGAGGAACGCGAGCAGTTCTCCGCGCGCGAGGCCGATCCCGCAGTTGAGGGCGGCTGCTACGCCGAGCGGCGGCTGCGAGACATAACGCACGCGCGCACCGAATGCCTGCGCGACCTCGGACGTCGAGTCGGACGAGCCGTCGTCCACCACGATCACCTCGAGGGGCGGGCTCGATTGCCCGAGCACGCTCTCGATCGCCTCCGCCAGGAAATGCTCGCCGTTCCGGACCGGAATGACGACGCTGACGTCCATGCCGAGGTTAGGAGCCGGTCGTGTCTTGGCCGGCCGCGGCGGCGTTGGGCCAGCCGCGCTCGTCGACGTCGTGAATCGGATCGAGCAGCAGCAGCTCCTGCATGTCCGTGTACTTGTTGAGCAGCGGCTCGGGGAAGCTCTCGTGGGACGCGCCGTCGACGGTGTCAGGGGCGGTGAACGGCTCGGAGCCGTTGACGCTGACGATCAGCTCTTCACGCGCGAGTTCTGCGAGGAAGCGGGTGACGGCGGGCGATGCGGCAGTGCTGGATGCGCCGTGCAGCTCGGCGGCCTCCGACACCACCTCCGCGACCGTCAGACCTCGCTCGGCTGCGGCCCAGATCTCGGCGGCCACCCCGTCGAAGCTGTAGTAGGTCCCTGTGTCGAGATTGACGACGATCACCTCGCCGTCGAGTGTCTGATGAATCACCGGTGGGCTGTTCACCTTGAACCGGGCGTCCGTCAAAATGCGCTCCTCCTCGACCTGGGGCGGGCCGAAAACTTATACCGCAACGTTGTGGCTCGCGACGGTAGGGTCGCCCGCATGTTGGTGCCTGGCGGCTGCTGGCCCACCGAGGACCAGATTCTGCTGCTGCGCGCGGCGCTGCTCGACGCGGATACCGCGCGCACAGCCTGGGAGCGTTGGCGGGCCGGCAATGCTCTGGAGACCGCGGACTCGGCATCGCTCCGCCTGTTCCCACTCGTCTACAGCAACCTGCGTTCGGCGGGGTTGGACGAGTTGGATCTCGCCAAGCTCAAGGGCGCTTACCGAGGTGCGTGGGTCCACAACCAGCTGCTCTTCAAGCGGGCCGCCGAGGCGCTCGGTGCGCTCGGCGACGCGGGAGTCCCGACGTTGGTGCTCAAGGGAATTGCCCTCAGCATCGCGCACTACCGCGACGACGGTGTGCGGCCGATGGAGGACATCGACGTGCTGGTGCCCCGGCGCGACTTCGAGCGTGCGATCACGGTGCTGAGGGGTGCGGGTTGGGCTGCCGGGCGCGATTACATCCCGACCGGTGGGCTCAGGGCGGTGCACGCGGAGCATCTCCAGCACCGCGAGGGCGGCGTCTCTCTCGACTTGCACCGCTACGCGCTCGCCCAGGCTGCGTCCGATGACGAGTTCTGGTCGGCCGCCGTCGAGATCGAGCTCTTGAACGTGCCGACGCGCGTCCTTTGCCCCGCCGACCAGCTGCTCCACGTCGCGGTGCACGGCGCGCGCTGGAACCCCGTGCCACCCGTGCGTTGGCTGGCCGACGCGGTTGTCATCGAGCGGTCGGCAGGGACCGATCTCGACTGGGATCGCCTCGTCGCCGAGGCGACGCGCCGGGGCGTGACAGCCACGCTCGCGGCTGCGCTCGAATGCCTCGTCGGCGCAGTCGAGTTTCCGCTGCCGGACGGTGTCCTCGAGCGGCTGGCGGCCGCACCGAAGGGCCTGCTCGAGCGATGGGCCTCCAGAGCCGCGCTGCAGCCGATGGGCGGCGGGAACTGGCTGCCGGTGATCCTCGACGACTACGTCCGACGGTCGCGCATCGACCGCTCGGTTCGCCCGACCGAGTTTCTGCAGGAGCACTTCGGGGTGCGAACGCGAGGACAGCTCGCAGTGCGCCTCGCCCGCAAGACCGCGCAGGTGGCGCTCGCGCAGAGCGCGAAGCGGATCGCGCCGAACCGGGTCGTTGCGTGCGACCGAGTGCGGTCGGCTCGTGGTCAGCCTGCACTCGGGCCGGCCGGTGCTCTGCGAGTCGTGCGCGACCGGCTACCAGTAGTTCTCGTCGCTCTCGCCGGCTCCCGGTTTGGAGCTCTCCGGTAGTTCGATCCACGCCTCGTTGAAGTACTTCCGGCGCCAGTTGACCCGGTCGCGCCAGCGCGGGCCGTTCACCCCGAAGAGGATCTGCAGGTGCCCGCCGAGCGAGATCGCGACTCTGCCACGTTCCTTGGCCGCCACCGCGAGCATGCTGCCCGAGGAGCCCTGCCCCGATCAGGGCGGCGTCGTAGTCCAGCGCGTCCATCTGTCCTCGGACCTCGGCGAAGAGGTCGAGCGCGGTCGGATAGCGATCCCAGGTGGACGGGGAGTAGCCGTACGGGAGCTCGAGCGCCTGCACGCTCGCCGGCTCGAACCAGGGCTTCCCGGTCTTGCTCCAGACGGCCTCGAACGTCTCCCGCGTCGCCCGTTCGCGCAGAAGACCGGCGAAGGGGCACACGATCAGCACGTGACGCCCACGGAGGAACGGCAGGTAGCAGCGGCTGTCGTCCGACGGGAACGAACGGTCGGGCTCCTGGTCGGTGAACGGGATCGCGTGACCACGAAAGCCGTGGCGAGCGACCAGTTCGATGTCCTCCGCGAGCCGGTCCGGCCACAGCCCGACGCAGTCGAGATGGGTCACCGCCTGCGCATAGTCTCGGCTGAAGCGCCCGAGGAACTCATCGTCAGTCGGGAAGACGCCGCTGTGGCGCAAGACGTGATTGGCGAGCGTGAGCTCGTAAGCCCGGATCTGCAGCGGAGCCTGAAACCGCTCGCGGACGAACGGATACAGCAGGACGGCACGCTCCGTGTTGCCGATCTTCCCGGCGGCGTAGCCGCGGCCGTTCTCGAGAGCGTTCTTGAGCTCCTCGAGAAATTGCGCCCGCTCGATCCGCAGCGGCTCGCCCGCGGTGGCGGGCGTTGCGCTCATGGTGCTTGCCGCCGGCGCACGACCGACTCGCGTAGGAGCTCCACGAGCTCGCCGTTGAGCTGCGCGCCGGCGAGCGTCGAGAGATTCGCATCGTGGACACGTTTCTCGACCAGCACGTCAGGCACGACCGCGACGCGGAGCCCAGAGTCCTTCACCCGGGCGAACCAGTCGATGTCGCTTGCGATCGGCCAGCGCGTGTCGAAGGTCCCGATTCGGTCGAAGACGGTGCGGCGCGCGAGCACCGAGCTCGGCATCTGCGCGAGCTGGTCCGAGTCGAGCAACCGGGCTCTGAAGCCCGGAGGGATGGGGAAGCCCGGCTCGAGCACGAATCGCATCCTTGTGATCACGCATTCGACGGCTGGCATCGGTTTCGAGGATGTGAACCTGCCGCTCGAGTTTCTCCGGCGACCACAGGTCGTCGCCGTCGAGGAAGGCGATCAACTCGCCGGACGCGGCCGCGATCCCGCAGTTCCAGGCATCGGGGAGGCCCGTACCGGTCTGGCGGATCGTGCGCACGCGCTCGTAGCGGCTCGCGATCTCGAGGGTGCCGTCGGTCGAGCCCCCGTCCACGAGCACCACCTCCAGGTGCTCGTGACTCTGGGCCTCCACGCTGTCGAGCGCGGCCTCGAGGTAGCGCGCGGCGTTCAGGGTCGGGACGACGACGCTGACCAAGGGGCCGCTCACGACCGCACCATCAGCCCGGCGAGCTTGAGCCGAGGCCGCGCCGCTTCGCTCGCGTCGATCGGGCGTTTCGCCGCGCTGTGGTCGACCAGACGGTCGATCACGCGGATCGTCACCTCGGATCCGGCGGGCACGAACCGCTCGAGCACAACCGACCCGAGTCGCTCGTATGAGCACTCGTCGTCCCAGAGCAGGTACTCGACGGACTCGCCTGTCGAATTGACTTCGATGTAGCCGGAGTGCGGCCCGAGCACGACGAGAAGACCGACCAGGTCACCTTCGGGCGTGAACCGAAGCTCGCCCTGACGGTCGATCTCGAGGTACGGAGTGACGAGACGGAACCGGCCCCCCGCGTAAGGACCTCCACCGGCGAGTGCGGGCTCCGCCGGCTCGATCCGTGCACGGCGATATGTGTCGTCGCGGAGTTGCACGGCCGCAGTACGCGGCGCCGCCGGAATCTGCGCGAGCGCCTTCAGGATCGTCTCGGCAGTCAACGTCGACCCGGTGGGCGTGGTGTGGACGACGTCACGGAGGATCGTCGGGCCGCTCAGGTGGCCCTGCTCGATCTCCGCTCGCATCCAGTCGGCGACGTTGATCGACGCAACCGCGTGATATTCGGCGACGTCCTCGTAGACGGATACGACCTCGCTCGCGCCGAGGTCGACGTCACTGCGGTGCAGGTAGAGGAAGCACGGCTCGCAACCCGCGTCGCGCAGCTTCCCGACGATCCCCTCGAGCACGGGCGCGAGCTCGCGAAGCGGCGTCGTCCCCGCCACGTCGGAGGTTGCGTACTCGACGAACGCGAGGTCGGGGTGATGCGACAGGACGAGGTCGTCCATCAGGCACACGCCGGTGATCGCGCCCGTCGCACCCAGCGCTGCCGCTACGGCGCGGTGATTGCGCCGGGTGTCCCGACACACCAGCTCGTGGAGGCGTGGCCGAAAGCCGTCCCTCTGCGCCGTCACGCTCGCGCCCATGTACGCGATCGTGCAGTCCTCGGCGCGCAGGCGATTGGGAAGGTCGCCGAGGCCGCCGCGGCGCTTGACGTACGAGCTCGCGAGCAACTCGGTCATCCTGCGCGAGCCGTTTCCCTCACGCGGAGCGCCTTCTCCGCGCGCGCCAGATAGCGACTCACCCGCGGGGCGTCGCAACCCAGCTGTCGCGCGGCCGCGAGCTCGCCCGCGGCGAAGACGTGCTTCCCCGCGGCCTCCAGGACCAGCGCGGACCAGAGCCGTAGGTGCGCGTCGTTCGGGTAATGACGGCGGTAGTGGAGGATCCCCCCGCCGGACGCGCTCACCAGCGCAGGCGGTGCGCCGGCGATCCGAGCTTCAGCTTCGAGCGCCTCTTCCTCGGTTACGGCGGTGAGGCCTGCTGCGAACTCCGGCGCGGTGTCGCCGAGCGACGCGACGAACGCCTGCGCTCCCGAGAGCGGGCGGGCGTCGCGCGACACCTTCGGCTGCTCGAGCAACTCGGCGAAGAGCGACGTCCACTCCTCCGCCACGTCGGCCGGCTGCCGGAGTTGCGCGCGCGCTCGCGCGTTCTCTCCGAGCCGGAGGCGCTCGGCCGGATTGGCGCAGAGGTACTCGATCGCCCGCGGATAGTCGGCTTCGTCGCGCGCGACCAGCCCGGTTACTCCGTGTTCGACGAGCCTGCGGGGCTCGCCCTGATCCAGGACGACGGGCGGAACCCCGGCAGCCATCGCTTCCTGCAGTGCGAGATCCGAGGTGGCGTAGTTGCCCGGTGCGAGGGGATAGCCGAACACGTCGAGCTCGGCGAGGACCGGCCCGATGTCCTCGACGTAGCCGCGGAGCTCGAACCGGCCGTCGTCCTGCGCTGCGATCGTCGCCGCAGCTTCCCCGACCCCGCAGACGATGAACCGGGCGTCGGCGACGTCCACCGCGGCGCAGAGCTCGGCGAAGCGTGGGTGCAGCTTCGCGAAGTCGAGTGTGCCGACGTACCCCACGTTGAAGCCCGTGTGCGGGCGTCCTCTCGCACCTGCGAGCCGCGCCGGGTCAGGCGCGGCGCGGATCACCGGCGGAGGATCGGCGAAGACGGGAAGCTTGGCGGTGCCCGGAGCGGTCACCGCGAACGCATCGCCGAGCTCGACGAGTTCGCGCGTGACCACCTGAGGCGGCGAGCTTCCCGCGACGTGCACCCAGACGGCGAGACGGACCGGCGGCAACCCGCCGCGCAGGAACTCGTACAGCTCGGGTGTGTTCCAGAAGTGGACGAGCACGACGTCGGCGGCGTCGAGCGCCGACAGGTGAGCGGCACCTTCGAGGACGGTGGCTCCGGCTGCCTCGGCGCGGGCTCGCATCAGCGGGTCCGCCCGGGTGAGCGAGACGATGGTGCTGGTGCTGTCGGCAAGCGAGAGCAGGGCGCGGCCCGCCCCGCCACGCGAGAAAGCCTGGATCACATGCGTGACGCGAACCGTCACCGCGACGCCGGCTCCGGACGGAACGTCCTGATCCTCTGAAGCAACCGTCCGAGGTTCCCGCTGAACATGACGTCCTCGAGGAACTCGTCCGCCTCGATGTTCCGCTCCACCCGGAGCGGATGACGGAGTGGTGCCTCGATCTGCGACGGCAGGGACATCGGAGAAGAGCCCGCGGTACTCGGTCTTCGTGTTCGTCGAATGCTCACCGAACCCCCGATTCGTCACCAGGTTCCGGCACGGGACGGCGGTGAGGCCCCCTGCGAGCCATGAGCCGAAGACCCAGCCCGCATCCCAGGTGTCCTCCAGCTCGCGGCGCCGGCTGAAGATGTACGTCCAGTACTGCACCGCTTGCGGGTCGTCGAACAACTCGATGAGCCAGCCGCGCTCGTCGAACTCCGGCCAGGCGGCCAGGTCGGGCGAGTAGTGCTGCCAGGCGCGCGCCCACGTCGCCCAGCCCCAGATCAGCGGATAGCGCGAGAAGAAGTAGCTCGCGTCGGCGATGTCCGCGCCCTGTCCGAAGTTGCTTCCCGAGATCGTCGTCACGCGTGGATCGTTGCGGTAGCGGGTGAGCAGTTCCTCACAGAACCCGAAGAAGGTGGGGTGGGGGTGGCAGTCGTCCTCGAGCACGATCGCCTCATCGACGAGGCCGAAGACCCAGTCGAGCCCGGACTCGACGCGGCGTTTCAGGCCGAGACGCCGGTCGGAGTAGTTCATCACCACCTCGCACTCGAACCCGGCAGCCGCCACAACCTCGCGGGTCTGTTTGCACAGCGCAGCCTCTTCGGGGCCGTTTGGACCGTCGGCGACCACGAGGACCTTGCTCGGGCGGGCAGCGCGGACGATCTCGACGAGCCGGCGGGTCAGCTCGGGTCGCGAGTGGACGAACAGCGCGACGGGCGTGCGAAGCCCGAACTGCGTCGGCGCCGCGGGGAGGCGGCGCTCGGGCGAAGGGAGGGGCGCTGCGGCGGTAGGGGCCATCTCGTCGAGGCTGCCGGTGAAGTGCAGGAAGTGGACTTCGGAGAGGGCACGGGCCGCGCACTCGATGGCGCGCGGGTGGCGAGGATGGGTGATGAGGAACGGAAAGTGCAGCGCCTTGTAGTGGCCCCAGATGTAGTTGAAGCGGGGGTCGAGCCAGCTCACCACGCCGGCCCGGAGCAGTTCGTACGAGAGCGGGCGCATCTCGTAGTTGAATCCGGGGCCTCTGTCTTCGTACCGCGCGTACACGTCCTCGAGGAGCTCGCGGTGGTGCGACGGTGAGAGCACCAGCATGCCGGTCTGCACGACCGCGTCGAACGTCGGGGGCAGGTCGAACTTGAGGTAGTACTCCGGGACGGTCAGGTTGTGGACGTAGTCGATTCCGTCCGCGTCCCAGCGCCGGTACAGCTTGGCGAGGACGCGGCTGTGGATCTCGCGCGTGGGCATCGAGTACTCGTCCACGGCGCCGACGCATTCGACCGGGACGAAGTCTGCGACCGACGGCGCCTCCGGGTTGGGGAGGATGTCGGAGTCGAGCCAGACGACCTGCTCGTATTGCTGGACGAGCGGCTGCCCCAGGATCAGGCACTTCTGCCAGGCCGGCGAGCGGCGACGTGCGCGCTCGGAGGTGTCGAGCGGTTCCTCGAAGCAGATCAGGTCGTAGCCGTGCCGCTGGCAGTAGCGGCGCCAGTGTGGCTCGCAGATCGAATGCCAGCGCTTCGCGAACGCGGATCCGATTGCGAGCGTCACGATCGCCTTCGAGTTGGTCGGCTTGCTCATCGTCAGCCGATCGGCGGCGCGTCGAGAAGCGGCTTGATCGCAGGCCCGATCGCGCTGAGCTCGGTGCCCACGTCGAGGAAGTAGGTCGGCACGTTTCGGACGAGCTCCGTCAGCCGTTCGAGTGTCTCCGCGCCGGCGGCAGGGAGCTGGAGGATGGTGCTCGGTGCGAGGGCCGCGAGCGCAGCTCCGCGCGGCGCGGGGCTGAGGACGGCGGTCTGTGCGGTCGTCCGGCGGGGAATGACGATCGCCCGCAGGTCGGCCTCCAGCAGCAAGCGATCGGGCATGTGCTCCTGCAGGAAGTACACGGCCTTGTCGTCGTCGGGCCTGCTCGGATTGCTGACCATCTGGTCGAGGAACGGCAGGCGGTCGAGCGCGTCGCGCGTGGGTCTTCGCGGCGTTATAGACGCTCGAGACACGGGTCGGCGTGCCGGGCGAAACGAGGCAGTAGTCGTCGGCCAGGATCCGCAGGTCGCTTCTCGCCGCCGCGAGAGCCGTCCACGACTTGCCCGAGCCGGCCTTGCCGACGAGGAGAACGCAGCCGTCGTCGGAGCCGACCGCCGCCGCGTGAACGACCTCGATCCCCTTCGTCCTCAGCCAGCCGTGGAGCACCAGCCGAAGCGGCGCGGCCATCTCGAAATAGGGGATCTGGGCGGCCGTCTCGACCCAGTAGACCGCCTCGTTCCGTTCGACGTCGAGGACCACGAGCGAGTGGGAGCCCCATTGGAAGACGCTCTGGAAGCGCTCGTCGAAGAACCCGCGGATCGTGCCGTACTCCCGGTAGTCGTCGGCGTTCCAGGGTGTGGGTGGCATGTCGGTGCCGGTGGTCGTGCTTTCCCAGCTCCAGACGACGAGCGAGTCGTCCCCTTGACTCGGAGGTGCGAGGTGTGCGAGCGCGCGCGTCAAAGGATCCACCAAGGCGGAGCCGGCGAAGCGCAGCTCGAGCGCCGTTCCTGCGACGCGATAGCGGCGCACCTCGATGCTTCCTGCAGCATCGGCCGCTCGCTGCCACGTGTCTCGCAGCTCATCGAAGAACGCCGTGCCCCGTTCGCGCGCTGCTTGGATCCCCAAAGGCGCTAGGCCCCGCCGAGCGACTTGCCCGACTGCGTTCGTCGAGTTGTCGTGCCACGCCGGGGATTAGGGGACACGCTCGGGCCACTCGGTCGACTCTGACATCGCCGGCCACTTGGTCTGTGAACGCGAAGTACAGCGGTACGACATTCTCGTGCTCGATGCAGACGTGAGGCACAGTCAGGATGCTCAGCGTTCCTCGGCGCACACTGGCGAGCGGCACGGCTGACCTACCCCTCCTCGTTAGAACCGCAAGACGCCGAGTTTATGGCACACCACGGAACCTCGGTCTAGCCTGTCAACCGACCTACACTGCCCCGATGCGTTGGGTAGCGATAGTGGTTCTGGGCGTCACGCTGGTCATGGCGGGGAACGCTTCGGCAGGTCATCCGCTCCAAACGGGTTTTCTCGATCCTGGTGCGTTTAGTGGATACGGGGCCGACGCGTCCGTCCTCCGGGCACATACCGCAGGCGCCAGCATCGCTCGCCTCTTCCTTGTTTGGGGCCAAGCTGCACCCTTCTCGCCCGCTGACCCAGAGGATCCGAACGATCCTGCCTACCACTGGCAGGCGATCGACCGACAGGTCGTAGACACTGTTCAGGGCGGCCTCGCACCGCTGGTGTACATCGCTGGCTCAGCAGCTGGTGCGTGGCAAGCCTGTGGGATTACCCGGAACTTGGCCCTCTCCCGCGAAGCTCGCGCAGTTTGCCCGGGCGGCTGCGAAGCGTTACAGCGGCTCCTTCGTCCCAGCAGGCGGCAGTGTTCCGCTTCCACGTGTTCAGTATTGGGAGGTCTGGAACGAACCGAACGCAGGGAGCGAACTCTCGCCGCAGCGACTGAACGGCAGCCCGTATCTCCCGCGCACTACCGACTTATGGTCAACGCCTTCGCGGATGCGGTGGTTGGCATCAATCCCGGCAATCGTGTGGTCGCAGGGACACTCGGGCCATTTGGGCACGACTCGAGCGACATCCAAGTGGTGGCTCCTATGAAATTCATGAGTGACCTCCTGTGCGTCTCGATGCAGGCGCCTCACCGAAAAACTTGCTCCCAGCACACCCGTTTCGACATATGGGCGCACAATCCATACACAAATGGTGGGCCAACTTCCACGCCCATAGTCCTGCGGACGTCTCGATCGGTGACCTTCCCGAGATGCGCGCGCTGCTTATGGCTGCCAAAGCGAGGGGAACGATCTTGTCGGCCCGATCGCCAGAGTTCTGGGTTACAGAGTTCAGTTGGGACTCGAACCCGCCCGATCCCAGGGGAGTCCCTTCGGCTCTCCACGCGCGCTGGGTCTCCGAGGCACTCTTCCGGATGTGGACCGCAGGCGTGGATGCAGTCGTCTGGTTTCGGCTGCAAGACGACCCGCTGCGGCAGACCCCTTACCAGTCGGGCTTCTTCACCGTAAACGGGAAGGCCAAATTCTCGCTCGAGGCTTTTCGGTTTCCGTTTGTTGCCTTCCGTGACCCACGAGGCGTCGCGATATGGGGACGGACGCCGCTCGGCGAGAGCGGCGCGGTGATCGTCGAGCGACGAGTCGGTCAACACTGGGTTTCGGTCGCCCGCTTGCAAACGGATCGATACGGGATCTTCTCACGTCGCCTGCCTGCCTCGAGTCCGTCTGCATCTGCCCTTCGGGCACGTCTTGTCTCTAGTTCGGAAACCTCAATTCCGTTTTCGCTGACTGTCCCACCAGCCCGGCAGGCAACACCCTTCGGTTGCGGTGGGCCAATTCCCTGCCACTAGGGATGACGCGATCTGCGGAATCATGGTTCAGTTGGTTCCGCGTTTTCAATCGCGATCACGCCATTCGCGCTTCATCGCCTGACTGCAACTGCCCTTAGGTTGGCGGCGTTGGCCTCGAATCGTCCCGAGTAGGATCGCACGGTGCAGGAGTTTCGCTCGATGTCGTAATTGTTGCGTACCGCTCACGGGAAATGGTGCGCGACTGCCTGCTGTCGCTGCAGGAGTTTCCCCCGGACGTTCCAATGACCGTGTTCGTCGTAGATAACGATTCTCAGGACGGCACTCTTACTTCCTGGAGCAGGCCTTCAGCCATGCGCAAACGGTGTTCGCCAACCGGACCAACGCCGGGTTTTCGGTTGTTACAATCAGGCGATCCGCGCCGGCGAGGGTACGTATGTCCTCGCTCTGAACCCGGACACTCGCGTGACAAAGAGCGCTCTTCAGCGAATGCTCGACCTTATGGAGCAGCATCCCGAGGTTGGCATTGCGGGTTGTCCGGCTCGAACTGGAGGACGGGTCGTTCGACCACGCGGCCAAGCGTTCGTTTCCCACGCCGCTTAGCGCACTCGCACATTTCACCGGAGTCGGCCGACGGTTCGGTACGAATCTACGGTTTGCGAGTTATGGCGCACCGGACGTTGAAGTCGGGGCTGTGGATGCCGTGAATGGGCGTTCATGCTTATGCGACGCGAAGCACTGAACCACGTCGGAACCTTTGATGAGGGTTACTGGATGTACATGGAGGATCTCGACCTGTGTTACCGGGCCAAACGCGGGGGATGGGTCACTTGGTATGAGCCGCAGGTCACCATCACCCACATCAAGGCTGACGAGCGGGAAGCTGCGAGGACTGAAGCTCAACTACGCCTTCCACTACGGCATGTTTAGGTTCTATCGCAAGTTCGAGGCTCCCCGGAGGAGTCTTGCCACTAACTTGATCGTTTACGCCGGTATCGGTGCGAAGTTCGCGTTCTCGGTCGCCCGCACTACTGTGCGTCGCTTACTCTCTGGTGGACTCACTTGCATGCTGTGAGGCCAACGACGGAGGATGCGTCCGCTCGACTGGGCCGAATCGCTGCGGATCATGGCCGCTGCAGGCACGGCCTGGCTGTGCGCCGCCGGCATATTGCCGCAGCGATCACCGATCATGCTATTTGCGCTCCTTGCCATCACGAGCGGAGTAATAGTCCTCACCGCGTGGGAGTCGGCTCGCTTGCTTGGCTCTTGGCGTTGGATCGTTGTGTCTCCACTCGCGGTGGCAGCGCTGGTCTGGGCCACAACATTCGTGCTGCGGCCGATCCAGCTTTATCTCAGCCCCCGAGACACAATCGCGCCGTTGCTCTTCCTAGGCTTCTCCGTCCGGGATTTGACTCGTACAAGTGCGATCCTCGCTCTCGGGTGTTCTACGTGGTCGCTGGGATACCTGAGCGGTCCGCGTTCGTACGGAGACGGGCAGCAGACCGGCTGCCGAACATGAGTTTCCCGGTTTCTCAAAGATCGTCGGCGTTCGCCATCTTCGTAGGCGTTTCACTCGCCGGCGCGCTGTTCATCCGACAAGGCGGCCCGCGCGCCCTAATCGACGCCCCAGGATCGCTGCACCTCAATAAGGGCTCAGCGTTTTATGGACAGTTCGGAATCTGGGTCTTGCAGGGAACGGCCCTCTATCCCTCGCCGGGACACTGCAGGGAGGCGGAAAGGCCGCACGCCGCCCGTGCTGTTCATCAGTGCACCATTCGCGCTGCTATCACCGTTGGCACTCGCGTCACGCGGCCTAGCCGTGCTCGGACTGCTGGGCGCGCTGTTGATCTATTTGCGCTTTCGAACGCCAACGCCACGGACCACGATCACGATCGCGGGCATCGCCATTCTCCTCGCGATCACGCTTGAGTTCTCGGCGGTCGTCCGGACGTATGCGCAAGGCACCAACCTGAAGGCGGCCACTGCTCGCGCGCTTCATACGCCTCCTGCGGCGCAGCAGTTAGCGGATCTCAGCACCTTCGACGACCTCGTTGCGATGCAAAGCTTGATTCCGCATTCGATTGGCTGGCTCAACGGACGGAGCTTGGCGGAGATACCAGCCGCACTAGTGCCCCGGTCAGTATGGCCTAGGAAGCCACAGCCTCTCGATGTTCAGGTGACGAGTTATCTCTATCCCGGGGCGACTGCCGGGAGTCCCATTGCGATGCAGGGCGAGTTTTCTGGAACTTCGGTCTGGCCGGTGTTGCGATCGGCTGCTTAGTTCTCGTGGTTACTCGGCGCCTCGATGTACCTGTTCTTTGCCGAAGGTAGACTCGCATTACTCCTTTATGCGGTCTTGTTTCCCAGCACGTTCGCGCTCATTACCCGTGCCCTTGGCACGATGACCGCTAACACAGTAATCGCTCTGGCGGGCGTCGCATTTGCATACGTCCTCCAGAGCATGCCAGCTTCCCGGCCTGGACTCGCTTCGTCGTCGCAGGCTCAGACGCGTCGCCGCCTCCAAGCGTGGCCTGAAAATCGCCGAGCAAACTGACGGGCGCGTCACCGGCTCCTTGGCAAGGGAGTGAGGCTAGCGCTGTTTTCGATCGCAGTGGTCTTTCTTCTTGTTGGGTGCGGTGGCGGTGCGGTCGCGCCCCAGTCGATTCCTCCAAATGAAAACTTGGTCACCCGACATGACATCTCGGCACTGCCGCCCGACTCGCCACAGCAGGCCCTCATGACGGTATGGCGCGCGGCACAGTACGACGACCTCACCGGTTACCTCCAGTCACTCACTCCCGTGCTCCGTCACGAGCGAACACGGAATGGACGGGCTGCCATTGAACTTCAGTTGGCTCATGGCGCGTTCATACCGGCTAAACCGGCGATCGTCACCGCCGAAATCAAGGGCAATCAGGCGACGTGTAACCGAATCATGGTACGCCAGGTCATTGGAGCGAGCCGGACGTATACGACAAGCTTCCCCCAGGCGTTCACCTTCGCACGTTCGAACCGCTCCTGGGGGTTAGCCGACGACGGATACGTCGAGCAAAAGGCGAAGGAGGTTTGTGCGGCCTGCATATCGGGCGGGGTCGCAAAACTAGGCCGACGACAGTCGCAACGCAAGGCTCGAATGATCGTGTTCACGATGGACCCATCGCGTTTCACGATGGAACTATGCGTCGCGCCCGGGGGACTTCGTCGCTTCTCGAGAAGCTACACATGGGACGGTGCGGGTGAGCACGGTGAAGTACGCCCGAGCCTGCGGTGGATCAATCGGGATGAAACCTAGTGCCCGAACAGCGGCGAGGAGGGCCACCGCGGCCCGCAATACGATGACGTCGCTGCAGGGGCGATGCTTAGCGAAATAGCGAAGCAGACTGGTATAGCGCGCCACGATCAACTCCGGCCTAGACCACTGACTGAAACTTGCGCCCCGACATGGTCAAATACCGCGTCATGCACGTAGCCGATCTTTCCGCGTCCTTGGAGTCGACGGATGACGTCGAGTCTTCGAACCAGTAGAAGAACCCCTCGTCGAACCCGCCAACTGCCTCGAAGTCAATCCGGCGGATCAGCAGACAAGCGCCCGCCGGCTGCGCAGTTAGCTCTTGAGTGCTCTCGTAGTCGAATCCCAACATCAGATGCTTAAGGGAGACTGGATTCGTCGGCCAACATCGTTCAAGTCCAATCAGCAGGGCAAGTTGATTGGCAAGCGTCGGAAACCCTCGGATAGAGAATCCCACCTGCGGATGATCCGTTCCCGGATCGACGAGTTGCCCGGCGGCCAGAACGTAGTCCCTATGAAGACTGAGGAATCCTGCCAGACGCTCAAAGCCCGGGACGGGCGATCGCGTCACTGTTCAAGATAAGGATTAATTCGGCGTCGCCGAATCGCGCGCCGATGTTGCATGCCCTGCCATAGCCCCTGTTCTCGACCTCGCGGCGAAGGGTGATGTCGGGGAACCATGTTTCAGTTCATCAGCCGTCCCGTCGGTCGAGGCGTTGTCTACGACGATGCAATGAACGTTGACAGTCGGGCCTGAATGTCGAAGTGCTTCGACACAGCGAAGCGTCATCGCACGGGTGTTTCTCGTTGGAATAACGGCGTCGACGGTTGGCGCCAAGGGCGGATCAAAGCACATTCCTGGGCATGAAACTCGCTGGACCGACTTGGAGGAGCACGATCGGTCATCGAACACTCCCCAGCGGACTCTTGACCATCTGCGAGTCTTCATCGCTCGGTGGTCCCGAGCGGCGCTCTCAGAAAGACCGTCGACCCAACGACGAAACTGAAGATAGAAACGCCAAGGTTCGTGGATTGGTCGAAGGCGGCAATCGAGGCTCCGCCGAGCAGCACCAGCGCGAATCCGCCGGCGTTCAAGAGAGAACGCCTTAGTTCGGGCATGACCCGATCGTCCGGAGCACCACCGCAAGCACACTGACGATTTGCCCGGCGGCGAGAGCGCCAGCCATCCAAAGCGCCTCATCCGGAGGATGTGCAGTGGCGACCGTCAGTCCGGAGACGATTGAGACGAGGGTACCCGCAGAGAACGCGACCGCCGCTATCCCTTCACGGTGGCGCGCCACCAGAACGAAAGTCGTGAGCAGCGACACCCCGGCGATTCCCGCGATGCCCAGCGTCAAGGCCGCAGTTCGTGCCGCCTCGGTGCCCCCGTTCGTAAGGAACAATCCAATGAAGAACGACTCTCGCAAGAGGAAGATCCCGAGCGCCAACGACGCCAGCAACACGACGACTCGCCCCGCCAGATCTATCATCCTGACCTCCCTGTTCCAAGGGGCCGAGAATGTGAGCCGCTGGCTCGCGCCAGAGTCGGATAGAGAGACGTAACGAGGACGCCAGAAAGTTGGTTCACGCCGGTGAGAAGTCTCACCGCTACGCCGAGAGCCGCTGCAGCCGCAGGCGCACCGCTTGCCGCGAGAAGAATCGTCCCCGAGGCTATGCCGATCTGCCAAGCGATGGCCTGAATTCCGACGGCTGCGACCCGCCGCACGGACCGCGGCCAGCTTTTAGAGCTGTCCGAAAGGCCCTAAGCGGATGTAGGTGGAAATACGCTTCCACCCCGATGAGCGACAGACATTCCGCGATCCCGACGGCGCAAGCGGGCAGCGTAGTGCCAAGTCCCAGAAACACACCGGCGAACACCGCCGGCGCCACCCCGCGAAGAACAAGATAGACGGACATCGGCCGTGCATCGCCGCGCCCGTATGGTTCCCAGTAGTTGAAAAGCGCCCAGAGCACAAGGGCAGCCGCGAACGGTGCATTGGCCTGTACTGAGGTCCAGCCGCCAGCCGCGCCGACGGCGAATGTGACCACGGCTGCGGCCGCCGCCAGTTGAAGCCGAACCCGGACTAGCGACGCGCGACTCGACGCGTCGAGTGTGCTCGCGGCCGCAAGACGCGCTCCATGAAACGCGGCGCCATTGTCGACGACGATTTGAAGCACGCCGTATAACGCTTGTGCAGCGAGAACTGCACCGAACGTCGTGCGGGGCAACGACCGGCTGCCGGTTACAAGCCAGAGTAACTGCCCCAGCTGAGCGAGCATGGTGGCTGTCCCAAGGACTGCGACCAGTCGCCGAGTAGAACTTGGGCGGCGTGGCGCGACTACCTCAACAAACTCGGCTCCGATACGCTCCGACATCCCCCTTGGTCAGGCGCGCGGCCGCGCGGCGACACGTAAAAACTCATGCTTCCACGGGTGAGGTCGAAATGCCGAGTGACCGACGAACAACATCTGCTTGCGGCAGTGGCTGATTGCGATCGACCATGGCAGATACTGAGCCCAAGGGACTGTTACCACCCGGGGTAGTTGGTAACAGGCGTTGAGGTAGTCACTCCCGAAGAGCTCGACGCCGTCGGCTCGGTCTGGTCGGAACCCAAATCTGCAAGAACCGCATTCGTAAGTCGACGACTCGGCCAGATCAGGCGACAGCGAAGATGCAGCCCCGCAGGCCCAACAGGAAACCGTCCGGCTCGCGACGGCGGGAGTCGGTTTCACCGGCCCCATCCTACAGCCACGTCAGTTTCGCCGCGATCGACACTCCGTAGCCAGCGCGCCGAGGCAAGTCAGCCGCGCGCCAAACCCACATGCGTTCGGGTCAGATCGGACAACTGAATCTATCCTGTGGCATGGTTCGCTCGCCTCGCCTCCGAACACACCAATGATCAATCCGTTGGCCGTCTACATCCCCAATTGGAACGGGGGCGAACGACTGCTTGACGTCCTCGACTCGTTGGCGGCTCAAACTACACCGGCACAAGTGGTCGTCGTTGATAACGCCTCGACGGACGGCTCGGAGCAGGCTGCGAAGGCGCGCCATCCCGACGTGGTCGTGGTCCGGCTCGAACTAAATCGGGGTTTCGGCGCGGCGCTCAGTGTCGGCGTGCGAGCGCACCCCGCGGAGCGCCTGGTGTTCGTGAACAACGATGTCGTCTGCGAGCCCCGCTTCCTCGAGGCCATGCTCGAAGCAACAGGATCCGAGCCCGCGATGGTCGCCGGCGTTCTTCTTCAGCCCGGCGCTCCTGAGTTGATCGACTCGGCCGGCGTTGCTGCGGACCAGGACGCTGCTCGCTTGGGACTACCTCCATGGAGAGTGTGTCGATTGTGCTCTTCGGCGCACCGCCGCCGCTTGGGCCGACCGGCGGGGCGGCATTGTTCGACCGGAGTGTCTTCGAGGCCGCCGAAGGCTTCGATGAGCGGATCTTTGCCTACTTGGAGGATGTCGACCTCGCCCTTCGGCTTCGCCTCGCGGGTGTTCCCTGTCGACTTGCCCCGGACGCGCGCGCAATCCATCATCACTCATCCACCCTCGGCTCGGGTTCGAGCGCGAAAAACCTTCTGATGGGCTGGAGTCGAGGCTACATGCTGCGTCGGTATGGGATTCTGCGGCACCCGCGGTTGGCGAGCCGTGCTCTCTTTGTCGAGGTTGTGATCGCGCTCGGCCAAGTCGTCGTCGATCGTAATGCGACGGGCATCCGCGGTCGCGGCGACGGATGGCGCGCCGCCCGCGGGTTGCCCCGTCGCGCGTTTGCGCCGGACGGGCTAACGCGATCTCTCAATGTTGGAGGCGCATTCGTTTAGGCGATGCGCAGGTAACCGGCGTCGAATTAGTACGACTGCTCATCCGACTGTCCGTTCGCCTCGCGACGTTTCATCGTCTCAGAAGGCGCCGCGGCCCATGAAGACGACGGCGACCGTCATGCCGAGGATGCGCAAGTCGCGGCCGAGGCTCAGGTTCTCGATGTAGTCGCGCTCAACAGCGAGACGTTCATTGAAGGACAACTCGCCGCGCCCGTAGACCTGCATCGGTCCGGTCAGCCCGGGCTTGACCGACAGCGGAACCGGTGCTCCTCCTCGTAGCGCTCGACCAACTCCACCTGCTCCGGCCGCGGGCCTACGAGGCTCATGTCGCCCGTCGAGGACGTTGAACAGCTGCGGAAGCTCGTCGAGGCTCGATTGGCGGAGGAAGCGGCCGACGCGGGTGACGCGCGGGTCGTTGCGAGCTTGAACATCGGCTCGCGCAGCTCGTCGAGGTGGACGAGGTCGGTAGCGTGCCCTCGGCGTCGGCGATCATCGTTCGGAACTTGAACATTCTGAACGGCGCCCCGTCTAGGCCGGCACGCATCTGAACGAAGAAAACCGGGCCTCGGCTGTCGAGCTTGATCGCGATCGCGATCAACGCGAAGACCGGCTGAGCAAGACAACGCCGGCAGCGCGACGGCGACGTCGAGAGCGCGCTTCATGAGCAGCGTCGAACGAGAGACGTCCCACGTGTTGTAATCGAGCATCGGCATCTCGCCGATGTGTTCGAGGTGCGTCGCAGTGCCGAACACCCCTCGTGCCGGCGGAACCACGCTCAGCTTCGTCTCGCTGGCACGGCACGCCGAGAGGAGTTCCGCGATCGTCTCCTCGCGTAGCGTCTCAGTCGCCGAAGAGACGCGGTCGACGTGGCGCGAGGCAATGAGTTCGGGAAGTTGTCCACGTCTCCGGTCGGCCCACGAGTTCGACGTGGATTTCCGGGAACAGGTGGAGCTTGCGCCGCGCGGCGTCCGCCAGCGGCCCGTCGCCGACGATCAGCGTGCGCTCGCGAGGGGTGATCCGCCTGAATACTGACCGAGCGGCGCCTCGAAAGACCAGCGCCACCGTAGTCGTGAAGATCCATAGGATCGCCAGATCGTCGGCGATGAACTCCGGCTTGTTCAGAGTGATGAAGACCAACGTCATGGCAGCGCTGCCGGCCAACGACCAAAGCGCGAGCGTCGGCAGATCGTCAACCGTGAGGTGGCGGAGCGATCGGTGATCGCGGTCGTACAACCCGAACAGCTTCGCGAGCACGAGCCATACCGGAATGAAGAACAACAGCGTCTTGGCATCGCGGGTCGCGCCCCACGCGGCCAGCGCCCCACCACGACCATCAGCGCCGCGACGTCCGCAACCACGAGCAGGCGACGCAGCAGCGCATCCCGCCAGAATCGGCCGGTGCAGCCGGCGAGTCTGAGCAGCGGGTGCGCGCCATCGGCGTCTCGGCCTGTTCGAGCACGGCGGAAGTCGCACGTGCACGGCCATACGCGTCTTGATGACTCACCTGCCGCGCCACCTCCGTCGGATTTGTGGGAAGGCTCGTTCCCGTTTGCGACGGACCGGAACCATATAACTTCAGTTCGCGCCAGGCACAGGAGCTTACCCCAGCCCTCCTTGGAAGATTGGCGAACGGGGATTGAGTCGGCGCGCCTCGGCGAGGCTGCGCCGCGCACGCGCGACGCGCCCGGCTTTTGTCTCGATGCGTGCCGCTACCAGCCAGATCCGCCAGTCGGATCTGTCACGCGCGAGCGCTCGGCGTACCGACGCCTCGGCCTGCCCGAGGTCGCCCAACTGTTCCTCGACGAGCGCGAGCTGGAGCAGCGGTGAGGCTGCCCAGGGCTGCAGGACGTGCGCCCGGCGCGCATCAGCGGCAGCAACGTTCAGTCGGCCGGCGGCGGCTGCCGCCTGGCTGTCGTCGAGGTGCAGTTGCGAGAGCAGGGGTGGTGCTTGGGCGGCGATCGCCGCGACGCCGAGTGCGGCGATCGCGACGCGCGCGATCGGGGACGAGGCGGCAGGCCGGTAAGCGCGGGCACCTCCGGAGCCTGTCAGTAGGCCTAGGCAGAGCACGCCGACAGCGCCGACTGCGGTCAGCTGCCACATCCAGTCGATGCTCGCTGCGAGCAAGAAACCAACGGCCGCAGCGAGCAGCGCGGCTGCTGCCGCATCGTCGCTGTGGCGTACGCGTCGCACGCCGACGGCCAGCGCAGTGACGACAAACGCCGCGAGTAGGAGCAAGCCGACGAGACCGAGCTCGCCCAGCACCTCGAGGTAGAGGGAGTGCGCATTGCGGACGAAAGTCGGGAGTGAGCCGTGCGCCGCCCACCAGGACTCGAACGAACCCGCTCCGCGACCGTGGAACGGGCTTGAGCGGAACTCCGAAACGGCAGCGTCCCAGAACTGCCAACGCCCGCTGCCGTTGGCGCTGAGGAGATGAGACGCGATCGGGTCGCCGGCTGCTTGCGAAACACCGACCGGCGGCTGACGAAACGAGTCGAAGTGGGCGATCGGATGGGAGAGGATGACCGCGATCCCAGCCGCAACGACGCCGACCGCGACCGCCGCTCGTCCAATGTTGGCAGAGGGAGTCGGCAAGCGTCGTCCGAGACGCTCAAGCATCAACCAGCCGGCGCCGACCACGACCGCGATAACGATCAGTGCGGCCGCCGCTGCACGACCCTGGGAGACGGCGTCGCTACCGCGAGTGCCCGCGGTGAGCGCGTGTCGAGATGCAACGACGGCCACGGCCGCCGTGACACCAAGTGCTGAAACCGCCGCGGCTGCGGCCACTGCCCAGCGACGTGGCGCCGCGGCGAGCAGCACGAGCACACCGACCGCAGCGGTCGCGACCGCCCCGCGGGATGAGGTCAGGTAGATCGCGGCAGCGAGCGGCGGTAATGCGCCGATCGCAGCGCCCGCATCGCTGCCTGGCGCGCGTCGACGGCTGCGGCGAGCAGGAGCGGAACGCCGAGCGCGAGCAGGATCCCGAGCCCGTTCCAGTAGCCCATGGGGTAACTCAACCGGTTCGTCAGCGTTGGAAGGATCGCAGCGCCGGTGCTGGAGCCGAAAGAGCCGGGGACGAGCCTGCTGACGAGCGCTAGGACGCCGACGCCTACGATTCCACAGGCAAGTCCGTCGCGCCAACGTCTGAGCGATCCCGGCCTCGGCAGGATCGCTCCCAGCACGAACAGGCCGAGATAGAGGCCGGCACGGGCGAACTCCACATACGCCTGTTCGGCAGCTCGCCGCCACACGGCAGAGAGCCCGGTCCAGGCTGCGAAGAGGCCAAGCGCTGCACCGGGCAAGATCGCGGCGCGCGCCTGAGACAGGTTGGGCGCGAGATCGAGCGCTGCCACGAGCGCAACTGTCCACCAGGTCAGCACTGCCGCGGTCGACCACGTGGTGAGGTCGTAGCCGCCGTTCTGGCGGGCAAGCAGAAACGTCCCGGCAGCGACCGCGGCGGAAACGCCGAGGGCGACGGGCGCGGAGGCGAGCCGGTACTCCCGTTCCTCAGCCGCGAGCGCCAAGGTTGCTAGGGTACCGCCCGTCCATGCGCCCTGTACGCATGTCGATCGTCGTTCTCGTTTGCGCCGCTGCGGCTCCAGGAGTAGCTGGTGCGAGCGTTGCGCGCGCGGCAGGAGGGCCTCCTCCTTCCGCTATTGCGCAGTACATCGAGGCGGTGCCGACGAGTTCGGGCAGTCGCGTGGCGGGAGTGGTCCCACGGCTGCACCAGGCAGCGCAGCCGCCGTCGCCTCAAGTCGCGCGCACGATCAAGCGGCAGGCCCGGTTCCGATGCAAAGGCGCTGACGCGCATCGTGTCGAGTCCCGACTACGGCGCACCCACGCACCCTTCGCCCCGCGAGTCCGCAGTCGGCCTCGCAGGCCGTGTTAGCCGCGCCGGATCCCAGCGTCCTTTCGGCAGCGTTCAGCGGCGGGTCGAGTCAAGGCGTCGCCTTGTTCCTCGGCGCGCTCGCGCTGATCACCGGGCGCTGCAGTCGCGGCCGCCGTTGTGCGGCGGCGGTAGCGTCGGTCCACGAATCGATGCTGCCTGTCGTGGATCAATTGACTGGCCTTGCGACACGTCAGCAGGGGACTTCGGCCCTGAAGGGCAATCTCGAGCTAGGCGCCGGCGCCGCGGTCGTCTGCGACATCGATGACCTCGGTGGGTTCAACCAGTCCTTCGGCTACGGGATCGCTGATCAGGCTTTGCAGGCCGTCGCGAAGATCCTTGCGTCGACCCTGACTGGTCGGGCCGGCCCGGACGACGAGCAGGGGGTCTTCCGCTTGGGCGGGGATGAGTTCCTGATCTGCCTGCCCGGACGCGACGCTACGAGTGCTCTTGCGCTTGCCGAGCAAGCACGATCCGAGATCCGGAGCGTTACGTCCGAGCTCGTCGCCGGTTCGTCGCCAAATCGACCTTTGACAGCACGATTCGCGGTCGCCGGCTGGGAGAACGGAGGCGCGCCCGGTTTCCACAGGTTGATGCTCGAGCTCGACGACGCGCTGTACAGCGCAGGACCGGACGTCGTCGTCCTCGTCGAGGTGAACGGCGGGTAGATCAACGACGCGTCAGGCGGCGTGCGAAGCGCCCGCCTGAGGCTCGGGCTCGATCACGCCACCCTGAACCGGCTCGGCGCGCTCGTTCCGTCTCGACACTCCGCCCGAATAGCTGAAGCCTGGCGCTCGCAGGCGTGCCTATCCTGCTGGCGTGCCGACGACCACTGGACGGCCGCTGCTCTCGGTCGGCGGCTCGACCGCCGACCTGACGCCGGACGAGCTGGGCGCGTTTGTGCGCGACCTCGCGGACCAGGTGGCCGCGACGGGGGCGCGCCGGGTGCTGCTCGTCCCGCCCGACCAGACGCGCTTCCACTCGCGAGCGGGGGAGATCGTCGCAGAGCTCTACGGGCTGCTCGCCGGCCGGGTCGACCGTCTCGACGTCATGCCGGCGCTCGGCACCCACCAGCCGCTCGGCCCTGCCGAGTCACGGCTGATGTTCGGCGACGCGATCGATCCCGCGTCGCTGCTCCAGCACCACTGGCGCGACGACGTGACGACGATCGGTGAGCTTCCCGCGGAGGAGGTCGACGAGGTCGTCGGGCGCGGTCTGGGCCTCGGCCTGCAGTTCACCGTCAACCGCGCACTGGTCGACGGTTCCTACGACCTCGTCGTGTCCGTCGGGCAGGTGGTGCCGCACGAGGTGGCGGGCTTCGGCGGCTACACGAAGCACGTCTCGATCGGGCTCGGCGGCGGCGAGACGATTCAGCGCAGCCACTTCTTCAGCGCCGTCTACGGGATCGAGGAGACGCTCGGACGCGTCGACGCACCCGTTCGCCGGCTGCTCGACCGGGGCTTCGATCGCTTCCTCGAGCCGCGTTGCCGGGTGCTGTTCGTGCTCACCGTCGTCGAAGCGCGCCACGACCGGCCGATCCTGCGCGGCATCTTCGTCGGCGAAGGCGGCACACGCTCCCAGGGCGGCGCGGCGTTTCGCGCGGCGGCCGCGCTCTCGGCCGAGGTCAACATCGAGACGCTCGCGACGCCGTTTCGCCGCTGCGTCGCCTACCTCGATCCGCTGGAGTACCGCTCGACGTGGCTCGGCAACAAGGCGATCTACCGCACGCGGCTCGCGATGGCCGACGGCGGCGAGCTCTTCATCATCGCGCCGGGCGTGACGCGCTTCGGCGAGGACCCCGTCGTCGACGCCCTGATCCGGCGGCACGGCTACCACGGGCGGGAGGCGGCGCTGCAGGCGATGGCGGACGACCCCGAGCTCGCCGCGAACCTCGCTGCGGTCGCGCACCTGATTCACGGCTCGACCGAAGGGCGCTTCACCGTCACCTACGCACCGGGTCCCGAGCTCTCGCGCGCCGACGTCGAGGGCGCCGGGTTCCGCTACCTGGCCCTGGACGAGGCGCTCGAGCGATTCCCGCTCGACACGGTCGACATCCCGAACCCCGGCCTCGGGCTGTGGCGGATCTGAGGGCCGACCGTTACATCGAAGCGGCGTCGGGGCTCGGCCTCGACCTGTACGGCGAGGTCGCCCACCTGCCGATCGTCAGCCCGCACGGGCACATCGACGTGCGACTCCTCGCCGATCCCGCGGCTCGGCTCGACCCGCCCGGCCGGCTCTTCGTCACCACCGACCACTACGTCGTTCGCATGCTCTACTCGCAGGGCGTGCCGCTCGAGCGCGCCGGGCTCCGGCCGCGCGACGGCGGCGAGGCCGAGGTCGACGACCGCGCCGTCTGGCGGCTGCTCGCCGACCACGTGCGCCTGTTCGCGCTGACGCCGACCGGCCTCTGGCTGCGCGAGACACTCGCGACCGTGTTCGGGATCGAGGAACGGCTCGACTCGGCATCGGCGGAGACGATCTATGCGCGAGTCGAGGAGCAGCTCTCGACTGCGGCGTTCGCTCCGCAGGCTCTGCTCGACCGCTTTCGGGTCGAGTGCCTGTCGACGACCGACGCCGCCGGGTCATCGCTCGCAGAGCACCGGGCGCTCGCCGACTCGCAGCCGGGGCCCCGCATCAGGCCGACCTTTCGCCCCGACGCGGTCGTCGCACTCGATGCTGCCGGCTGGCGCAACGCGCTGTCCGAGCTCGAGGCTGCCGCGGGCCGCGAGGTCGGCGACTACGCGACGTTCCTCGACGTGCTGGCCGAGCGACGCGCCGCGTTCAAGGCGCTCGGCGCCACCGCGACCGACCACGCTGCGACGAGCGCCGACACCACGCGGCTCGCCGACAGCGAAGCGTCCGCGCTGTTCGCGGCGGCGCTCTCCGGCAGCGTCTCGCACGCAGACGCGCGGCGTTTCGAGGCGCACATGCTGAACGAGTTCGCCCGCATGAGCTGCGACGACGGGCTCGTCATGCAGCTCCACGTCGGCAGCCTGCGCGACCACAACGGTCCGCTCGCCGAACGGTTCGGCCACGACATCGGCGCCGACATCCCGGTCGCGACCGACTGGACGCGCGGCCTGCGGCCCCTGCTCGAGGCGTACGGCAACGAGCCCGGCTTCGCCGTCATCCTCTTCACACTCGACGAGAGCACCTACAGCCGCGAGCTGGCGCCGCTCGCAGGTCACTATCCCGCGGTCTTGCTCGGCTGCCCCTGGTGGTTCCACGACAGCCCCGCGGGCATCGACCGCTTCCTCGACCGGGTCACCGAGACGGCGGGGCTGTACAACCTCGCCGGCTTCGTCGACGACGCGCGCGCCCTGACCGCGCTCCCGGCGCGTCACGACCTGTGGCGCCGCCGCACCTGCGGCTGGCTCGCCCGCAAGGTCGAGGGCGGGTTCCTGGACGAGGACGAGGCTCGTCGTCTCGCGTGGGAGCTCGCCTACGGCCTCGTCCGCCGCGCGTACCGGCTCGCCTAGACGCCGCCGAAGGCGTCGAAGCCGCCGTCGACCGGGATCACCGTGCCGGTCACGAACGACGCGGCAGCGCTGCACAGCCAGATCACCGTGCCTGCGAGCTCTTGCGGCTCGCCGAAGCGCCCCGCCGGCGTCGCCGCGACGATTCGCTCGCCGCGTTCGGTCAACGCTCCGGACTCGTCCAGCAGCAGCGCACGGTTCTGCTCACCGACGAAGAAGCCGGGGGCGATCGCGTTCACACGCACGCCGCGCGGCGCGAGCTCGACCGCGAGCCAGCGGGTCAGGTTCTCGACGGCTGCCTTCGCGGCTCCGTAGCCGACGACCCGGGTGAACGCGCGGTGCGCCGCCAGCGACGAGACGTTCACGATCGATCCGTCCGTCATCCCGGCGCCGAAGATCTGGCACGGCAGCAGCGTGCCGTGGAAGTTGAGCCGGACGACCTCGTCGAGCGCACCGGCGTCGAGCTCGAAGAACGACCGCTCGCCGACCGTCGCGGCGGCGACGTTGCCGCCGGCGGCGTTGATGAGGATGTCGATGCGCCCCCAACGTTCGAGCATCGTCTCCCGGGCGCGCTCGAGCTGAGCGGCGTCCAGCACGTCGGCCTCGAGGACGACCGCGGTATCGCCGAGGTCACGCGCGAGCTGCCTCGAGCGGGTCGCGCCGTCGTGCGAGGAGACCGACCTTCGCACCGGCGGTTGCAAGGCCTCGCGCGAGCTCCCCGCCGAGCACGCCCGACGCACCGGTCACGACCGCGATCCGGTCCTCCAGGCCGAACAGCTCGGCGACGCTGGCCATGCCGAGGAGAGCTAGAGCCCGGTCGGGACCTTGAGCGTGCCGTTGATGATCTTCGCCTTGTACGAGTTCATCAGCGCGATGAACGCGCTCGGCACGGCGGGACTGATCTTGCCGACGCTCATGCCGCCGTTCTTCAGGTCGAAGACGAGATCGGAGCCGCCCTTGAACTTGCCTGCTTTGGCCTGTGCGACGGCCGCGAACACACCCGTGTCGACCCGTTTGACACCGCTCGTGAGGACGCGGGGCGAGTCGTTGTACTGGTCGACGTCGACGCCGATGCCCCAGAGCTTCGCGTCGGCAGCCGCCTTCAGCGTGCCGAGACCGCAGCCGCCTGCGACCTGGAACAGCACCTTGGCGCCCTGTGCGATCTCGTTCTGGGCGACCGTCTGGCACTTGTCCGTCGCGACGAAGTCGTTCGAGTACTGCACGAGCACCTTGGTCCCGGGGACGGCCTTCTGCGCGCAGTACCTGTAGCCGGCGATCCAGATGTCGACCGGCGGGATCTTCAGACCGCCGACGGCACCGATCGTGTTGCCGAGCATCTTCTGCGCCATCTTCGCCGCGAGCACACCGACGAGGCAGCCCGACTCGTTCGCGTTGTAGGTCAACCCCTGGACGTTCTTGAACGCCGGCAGCACGTTGCCCTGCTTGTCCGCGAACGGGGAGGTGTGCACGGTGTAGTCGGTGATCGCGAAGTCGACGTTCGGGAACTTCTTCGCGAACGTCGCCTCGGTCGGCGCGAGCAGGAAGCCTGCTGCGATCACGAGCTTCGCGCCCTTGCGGATCGCCGAGTTGAAGTTCGGGGCGTAGTCGCTCGTCGAGTTCGACTGCAAGGCCAGTGTGTTGATCCCCAGCTTCGACTTCGCGGTCATCAGGCCCTTGAGCTGGTTCTGGTTGAAGCCCTTGTCGGTGAACTTGCCGATGTCGCTGATCAGCGCGGCGGTGAACGCGCTGCCCGAGCTGGTGGACGTCGTCGACGACGTCGTGGTCGTCGACGAGGCCGACTTGCTCCCGCCGCAGCCTGCCAGGAGGATCGCCGCGGAAACCGCCAGCGGCACGAGAACCCAGAGCGCGCGTGGCGCGGCAATCCGACCCTTCGCGATGCGTCTCACGTCCGCATCCTTACACGCGCGCCTACCCTTGGCGCATGAACCGCCTCGCCGAGGAGACCTCTCCCTATCTCTTGCAGCATGCGGGGAACCCGGTCGACTGGTACCCGTGGGGCGAGGAAGCGCTGGCCCGGGCGCGGGACGAGGACCGGCCGATCCTGCTCTCGATCGGCTACGCGGCCTGCCACTGGTGCCACGTGATGGAGCACGAGTCGTTCGAGGATCCACTCACGGCGCGCGTGATGAACGAGCGCTTCGTCAGCATCAAGGTCGACCGGGAGGAGCGGCCCGACCTCGACTCGGTCTACATGGACGCGGTCGTGTCCCTGACCGGGCAGGGCGGCTGGCCGATGACCGTCTTCCTGACGCCGGCGGGCGAGCCCTTCTTCGGCGGCACGTACTTCCCGCCGGAGCCACGGCACGGGCTGCCGGCGTTCAAGCAGGTGCTGCTCTCGGTCGCCGAGGCGTGGGAGGAGAAGCGCGACGACGTCGAGCGCTCGGCGACGCACCTGGCAGAACACATCCGCTCGGGTGCGCGCCTGCAGCCCTCGCCGGATCCGCTGAGTGACGAGCTGCTCGCGGAGGCGCAGCGCAACCTGAGCGCCGGGTTCGACCCGCAGTGGGGCGGCTGGGGCAGCAGGCCGAAGTTTCCGCCCGCACCCGTGCTCGAGTTTCTGCTCCGTCGCGGCGAAGAGGCGATGACGCGGCGCACGCTCGACTCGATGATCCTCGGCGGCATGTGGGACGTCGTCGGCGGCGGGTTTCACCGTTACTCCGTCGACGAGCGCTGGTTGGTGCCGCACTTCGAGAAGATGCTCTACGACAACGCGCTGCTCGCAGCGGTGTACGTGCACGCCGCGCGGCGGTTCGGTGACGAGCGCTACCGGCGCGTCGCCGACGCGACGATCGACTACGTGCTCCGGGAGCTCGCGCTCCCCGGCGGCGGCTTCGCCTCGGCGCAGGACGCCGACACCGACGGCGTCGAGGGGCTGACCTTCACGTGGGCGCCCGGCGAGGGCGCACCGGAGGAGCTGCTCGAGCCGTTCGAGCACGGCCGCTTCGTGCTGCGGGGCGAGCTCGACGAGCCGACGCGGGAGCGCCTCTTTACGCTGCGCGAGCAGCGGCCGAAGCCGCTCCGCGACGACAAGGCGATCGCCTCCTGGAACGGCCTGATGCTTGCCGCGCTCGCGCAGGGAGGCCGCCTCGAGCCTGCGACCGCGCTCGCGCGCTTCCTGCTCGGCGATCTCTCGACGCCGGACGGCCGGCTGCACCGCACCTGGCGGAACGGCGTCGCGAAGGGAACCGGCTACCTGGAGGACTACGCCGACGTCGCCTACGGGCTGATGGAGCTGCACGTCGCGACCGGCGACCCGCAGTGGCTGCGCGAGGCGCACCGGCTCGCGACGCTCGCGGTCGACCTGTTCGCCGACGACGACGCGGGCGGCTTCTTCCAGACCCCGCGAGACGGCGAGCAGCTCGTGGCGCGCAAGAAGGAGCTCGACGACCATCCGACACCGAGCGGCAACGCGATGCTGGCTTACGTCCTCCTGCGCCTTGCGCGCATCTGGGGTGACGACGAGCTGGAGCGGCGCGGCGTCTCCGTGCTGCGGCTCGTCCGCGACTCGCTGACGCGCTCGCCCTCGGCGTTCGGCTGGCTGCTCGTCGCGCTCGACCAGCACCTTGCACCGCACCGCGAGCTGGCGGTCGTCGGCGACTCCACCGCGCCCGTCGCGCAGGCGGCGCGCGAGGCCGCGGCGGCCACGGACGTGCTCGCGTTCGGTCCGGCCGAGGACATACCGCTCCTCACCGGGCGCACCGAGGTAGACGGCCGGACGGCCGTCTACCTCTGCGAGCGCTTCGCGTGCAGGCTGCCGGTTACGGAACCGGAGCTGGTTCTTCGGTCGTCGCAGGCGCCTCGGTCGTCCTCGTAGGCGCCTCCGTCGTCGTCGTGGTTACCTCGCGCCGCTCCGCCGCGACCGGTTCGTCCGCGGCCTCGGTGTCGTAGGCCGGGACGACGCGGCGCCGCGGTGCGGGCTCGAGCGCCAGGCCGAGCGTGTAGCCGATCGCGAATGCGAGCACGCCGATCCAGGCGCCGACGTCGACCACGACGCTGCGGACGCCCAGGTCGCCCGACCAGACGAGCACGTGCTCCCTGAACCAGTTGTCGTGCGGCTCCATTCCGATCAGCACCCAGCCGGCCACGACGAGCACCGGCACGAAGACCAGTGCGATCATCGTCGGCGGATGGCCCGTGCGGCCGCGTAGCTGAGACAGCGCCAGCACGAGCCCGGCGGCGGCGACGATCGCGTACGCCGCCCAGTAGCCGCCGTTCGAGTGCCGTCCGACCTGCGCGGCGGCCCACAGGAGAACGCCGGCCGCGGCGATTCCGGCGAGCGTCGAGAGCGTTCTGGTGATCCTGTTCATCGGTACGCCTCCTTGCTTTCTGCCTTCTCCCGGGTAGAACGCCCGAGGTGCCCTGCGCGGTGCGGTGGCCCTGTTTAGAGTCCAGCCGATGGCGCTGCTTTCCGTCCGCGACGTCACCCGCCGCTTCGGCGGCATCGTCGCAATCGACGAGGTGTCACTGGACGTCGAGCAGGGCCAGATCGTCGGGCTGATCGGCCCGAACGGCGCGGGCAAGACGACCCTGTTCAACGTGATCACGCGGCTGTACCGGCCGGACGCCGGCGAGCTCGAGTTCGCGGGGAAGAGCCTGCTCCATACACCGCCGCACCGGATCGTCCGGCGCGGCATCGCGCGAACGTTCCAGAACGTCGAGCTCTTTCGCACGATGACGGTGCTCGACAACGTGCTCGTCGGTGCGCACACACGCACGAAGCCGTTTCGCTCCAGCGACGTCAACGCGCGGGCGCGTGAGGTGCTCGAGTATGTCGGGATCGCAGACGTCGCGAATCGTCCCGTCGCCGGCCTGCCCTTCGGCACGCTCAAGCGCGTCGAGCTGGCCCGAGCGCTCGTCGCTCAGCCGCAGCTGCTGCTGCTCGACGAGCCGGCCGGCGGGCTCAACCACGAGGAGGTCTCGGCGCTCGGCACGTTCATCAAGAAGCTGCGCCACGACTTCGACCTGACGGTGCTCCTCGTCGAGCACCACATGGGCCTCGTGATGAGCACTGCCGAGCGCATCCACGTGCTCGACTTCGGCCGCAAGATCGCCGAGGGAACACCCGACGAGGTGCAGCGGAACTCTGCGGTGATCGAGGCGTATCTCGGTGCCGAACCGACCGCCGCGTGACGCGCGCTCTCGGGGAGGCGCGCCTTGCCGCTCCTTGAGCTCCGCGACGTCGAAGCGCGCTACGGCGAGATCCGCGCGCTGCACGGCGTCACGCTGAGCGTCGAGGACGGCGATTTCGTCGCGATCCTCGGGGCGAACGGCGCCGGCAAGACGACGACCCTGCGCGCCATCTCGGGCACGGTGAAGATGACCGGCGAGCTGTTCCTGGAAGGGAGCAGGATCTTTCATCCGACGCCGGAGGCGATGGCGCGACGCGGCGTCGCTCACGTACCGGAGGGCCGCGGCACCTTCGCCACCCTGTCGGTGCTCGACAACCTGCGGCTCGGCGCCTGGACACAGCGCGGCACGTCGCAACGGGACCTCGCACGCGTCTTCGAGTTCTTCCCGCTGCTCTACGAACGACGCGATCAGCGGGCGGCCGCGCTCTCGGGCGGGCAGCAGCAGATGCTCGCGCTCGGCCGCGCGATGATGGCGAAGCCGCGGCTGTTGCTGCTCGACGAGCCGTCGCTCGGCCTCGCGCCGCTGATCGTGCGCGAGATCTTCGAGACGCTGCGGCAGATGAACGAAAGCGGCACGACGATCGTCGTCGTCGAGCAGAACGCCGCCCTCGCGCTCGGCGCGGCGAAGCATGCGTTCGTGCTCGAAACCGGGCGGATCGTCCTCGGCGGCGACGCCTCCGAGCTGCGCGCCAACGAGTCGGTGCGGAGGTCGTACCTTGGGTACTGATGAAACTCGCGAATCTGGTTCGGCTGCGCCGAATCAGGTTCGCAGGGGTGAACCTGATTCGCGTCAGCGAACCAGATTCACGAGTGAAGCGTGACGAGCTTTCTGCAGCACGTCGTCGGCGGGCTCGCGAGTGGGGGGATCTACGCCCTGCTGGCGCTCGCGATCGTGATCGTTCACCGCGCCACCGGCGTGCTCAACTTCGCGCAGGGCGAAATGGCGACGCTGTCCGCGTTCGTCTGCTGGTCGCTGCTCGACCACGGCTGGTCGTTCTGGCCGGCGTTCGTGGCGACGTTGATCCTCTCGTTCGGTGGCGGGGTGGCGGTCCAGCAGGTGCTGATCCGACCGTTGCAGGGGAGCCCGTTGCTCGCGGTCGTGCTCCTCACCGTCGGGCTGTTGATCGCGATCAACGGGCTCACGACCTGGATCTGGGGCGGTGCGGTGAAGCAGTTCGCAGGCCCGTTCTCGACCGCCACCGTCCACCTCGGAGGTGTGTCGTTCTCGAAGCTCGAGCTCGGCGTGATTGCCGTCTCGGCGGTCTCGCTCGGCCTCGTGTGGCTGTTGTTCACGCGCACGAAGATCGGCCTCGGCCTGCGCGCCTCCGCCGTCAACCCGAGCGAGGCGCGTCTCGTCGGGATCCATGTCGGCGCGATGCTCGCCGTCGGGTGGGGGCTCGCTGCCGCTCTCGGCGCCGTCGCGGGCGTGCTGGCAGCGCCGTCGCTCTTGCTCGAGCCGAACATGATGCTCAGCGTTCTGCTCTACTCGTTCGCCGCCGCCGTGCTCGGCGGGATGAGCTCACCACTCGGCGCGGTGGTGGGCGGGCTCGTGCTCGGGGTCGGGCTCGCGCTCGCCGGCGCCTACATCCACTGGATCGACGGACGAATTGCGGCTCGCGATCGCGCTCGCCGTGATTCTCGTCGGGCTGCTCGTGCGGCCGGCCGGGCTCTTCGGCGAGCCCGCGGTGAGGCGCGTATGACGGCGCTCAAGCTCTGGGCGTTCTGGCTCGGCCTCGCGGTGCTCGTCGTGCTGCCGTTCCTGCTCTCGGAGTTCCGCATGGTGCAGCTCGCGACCGTCGGTGCGTACTTCATCGCCATCCTCGGGCTCGACGTGCTCGCCGCCGGCGGTCAGATCTCGCTCGGGCAGGGAGCGTTCGTCGCGATCGGCGCGTACACGACCGCGATCCTCATGGCGGATCACGGTGTGCAGGACGTGAAGACGATCCCGATCGCGGCCGCGGTTGCCGGCGGGATCGGGATCGTGACCGGGGTGCCGGCGCTGCGGTTGCCGGGGCTCTACCTCGCGCTCGTGACGTTCGGCATCGCCGTCGCCTTTCCGTCGATCGCGACGAAGTTCGATCACTTCACCGGTGGCTCGGCGGGCATCGGCCTGACCGGCAGGCCCACCCAGACCGGGCACGGCCACGGATATCTGTGGCTCACGAACGGGGTGTGGCTCTACCTGATCACGTGGACGGTCGCAGTCGTCTGTTTCCTCTTTGCGTGGTGGCTGCTCGGGTCGCGCTTCGGCGACTCGCTGCGTGCGATCCGCGGCAGCGAGCTCGCGGCCACCGCCTTCGGGGTCAACCGCTCCGCCTACCAGGTCGCCGCGTTCGGCATCTCGACCGCGTTCGCCGGCGTCGCGGGCGCGCTGCTCGCGATCAACATCGGCCGCGTCGGCCCGGGCACATTCTCGCTGCAGCTCTCGCTCTTCCTCGTCGTCGCCGCCGTCGTCGGGCTCTTCGGCTCGATCTGGGGCGCGGTGCCGGGAGCGCTCCTGATCCTCTTCCTGCCCGACATCGTCGGCGTGTTCCCGCGGGTGACGGCGCAGGAATCAGGCCCGGCGACGTTCTTCTTCGGGGCGTTGCTGGTCGTGTTGATGCTCGCCGTGCCGCTCCTGCGGCGCGTAAAACGAGCCTAGGGGCGGGCAGGATCCGCGCGCGGCGGGACGAAGGGTCCGGTCTCGTGCGTCGCTTGCTCGCGCTCATCGTCGCCATCGGAGCGTTGGCGGCCGTCCCGGCGGTTCACGCCGGTGTCAACCCGCAGATCGCCGGGTTGCAGGTCGCCCTGCGTGCGCACGGCCTCTATCTGGCGCAGATCGACGGGATCGCCGGCCCGCGAACATCGGCGGCGGTGCACAGGTTCCAGCGGGCACACCGGCTGCCGGTCGGCCCGGCGACCACGCGCACACGGCTCGCGCTCGGGCCCCTGGGCCAGCCGCTGTTCGGCTCGCGCATCCTGCAGCGCGGCGATTTCGGCTGGGACGTCGCGGTGCTGCAGTTCCTGCTCACGCGGCGTGGCGTGTACTCGGGCGCGCTCGACGGCTACATGGGCAAGCAGACCACCGCGGCGCTGCGTCGCTACCAGGGGTTGATGCACCTGAACGTGGATGCGGTCGTCGGTCCGCGCACGCTGTCGGCGATCGTCCGGCGAGACCGGGTGCCGGTGCGTGTCCATCGCGTCGTCGTCGCGGCCGCGGTGCACGTCGTGCGCGTGGGCGACACGCTGACGGCGCTCGCGAAGAGCCACGGGACGACGATCGCCGCGCTCGCGCGCGCCAACAAGATCGATCCGTCGAAGCCGATCCTCCTCGGCCAGCGCCTGCGCGTGCCGGTTGCGACGGCCGGACTCGTCCCCTCGCGCGCCGATGTGCGCGCGAAGCTCGACGCGTGGTCGGCCCGGCTCGGCGTCGACCCGCATCTCGTTCGCGCGCTCGCGTGGATGGAGTCCGGGTTCCAGACGCGCATCGTCTCGAACGCAGGCGCCCGGGGTGTCCTGCAGACGCTTCCGGTGACGCGGCAGTTCGTCCAGGACGTGCTGCTCGGACGGAGCGTCCCGCACACGGTCGACGGCGACATCGAGGTCGGGATCCTCTACCTGCGTCATCTGCTCCAGGTCTTCAACGGGGACGAGCGCCTTGCGCTTGCCGGCTGGTACCAGGGCGAACGCGCGGTGCGCCTGCACGGGCTGTACAAGGTGACGAAGCCGTTCGTCGCGAACGTCCTCGCGCTGCGCGCGCGGATGTAGCGGAGCACGCCGAGCTCGGCGCTACCCTGCGCCGCGTGAAGATCCTCGCCCTCGTGCTCTTCGCGGCCGCGGTCGCCGCACCGCTCGCGGTCGCTGCGCCGTTCCCGGGCGTTCGGACCCCGACGCACAACATCACCTGCGCCTTGACTCCCGGAGCGCTCCATTGCGACATCGCGCAGGCCTCGTACCGCTCGCGGCTCCAGAAGGGCTGCCTCGCTCCGCCGACCCAGCTCGACTGGCACGGCTTCGAGTTGACGCCCAAGGGCAAAGGAGCGGTCACCTGCAGCGGTGGCGTCCTCGTGATGGGGCCGGTGCGCTACGTCACGCTCGGCTACGGGCGTACCTGGCGCAACGGCGCCTACACGTGCAGGTCGCGCCTGGCCGGGCTGACGTGCACGAACCGCTCGGGACACGGTCTCTTCCTGTCCCGCGTTTCCTACCGGACGTTCTAGCTCAGGCTTCGCGCGCGAGCAGGTCGAGCACGTCCGCGACCGCTGCGCTCCGTCCGCTGCGCCTGCCCGCCTCGAGCTCGGGGCCGGTGCACTTCTCCGCTGCTGCCGCTGCGGCCTCTCTGGCGCCGCGCCAGGCCGGGATCAGCTCGCGCTGCTCGCCGGCTTCGAGTGCGCCGAGGAGGAGCCCGACCCGCTGGGCGTTGCCCTGGGCAGCGGCGATGCGCGCTCCGAGCCCGAAGAGAGCCGGCGTGTTGACGCGATCGCCGATCTGCTGGACGACGATCGCTGCCTCGCGGAGCGCGACGGCGGCCGAGCCGGGGTCAGGGTCGCAGAGAAGGTCTGCAAGCTCGGCAAGCATGATCACGCGCCACCAGACGAACCCGGCCTCCCCTGCGATCTCGGCGCTCGACCGAAAGCGTTCGATCGCGCCGGGCACGTCGCCTTGGTCGAAGGCGAGATACGCCGAGAGCGCGACGGCGACAGCCTCGTCGCGGCGCCGGTTGGTGCGCCGGTCGTACTCGAGCAGGAGGGGCTCGAGCTCGGCCGCGCGCTCGACGTCACCCATCTGAAGGTACGACATCGCAACCCGGTGCAGCACGTGCATGGCTGCGTCCTCGTCGCCTGCCGACCGAAACGCCTCGACCGAGTGTGCGTAGGCGCGCTCGGCACCGACGTGGTCTTCCGTCATGTCGAGCGTGCCGCCGCGCAGGCGCCAGACGCGGCCTCGCAGCGCGGGATCGCTCGACTCGTCCAGGTCGAGGCGGTCGAGCCAGCGTCGGAGCCCCAGCGGGTCGCCGATCACCCAGTAGTTCTCGAGCTGCGAGAGCAAGTCCAGCGCGTCGGCCCTCCGGTCGTGCGTCGCCGCGAACTCGAGCGCAGTCACCACGTTCTCGTGCTCGGCCGCGACGAGGTCGTACCTCTGGCGACCGAGGCTCTCCGCGCTCAGGTTGGCCGCGCCCGCAAGCTCCAGGAGGTAGTCGAGCAGCGCCGCGAGGAGCGCTTCGCGGTCGACAAGCTCTGCAGCGCGCTCGCCGGCGAACTCGCGAATCGTCTCCAGCATGCCGAAGCGGCCTTTGTCCCACCGTCGGATCAGGCTCTTGTCCGCGAGCGACTCGAGCACCTCGAGGTCGGCGCTGCACACCGCCTCCGCCGCGACGAGCGTGAAGCCGCCACGAAAGACCGAGAGCGCGGCGAACAATTCCTGTTCGCTGCCCGACAGAAGCTCGTAGGACCAGGCGATCGTCGCGCGGAGCGTCGCCTGCCGTAGATCCGAGTCGCGGCCGCCGCGCAAAAGGTCGAGGCGGTCGCCCAGGCGTGCGAGCAGCTGCTCCGGCGTGAGCATCCCGGTGCGTGCCGCCGCGAGCTCGAGCGCCAGCGGCAGGTCGTCGAGCCGGGCACAGATCTGATCGACGTGCTCGTCGGGCTCGAACGCCGGATCAGAAGCGCGGGCGCGCGCGGTGAAGAGCGCCACCGCGTCCCCCGCTCGAGCAGGGGCGCCGGGTAGACCTGTTCGGCAGCCACTCGCAGCCGCTCGCGGCTCGTCACGAGCAGCGTCAGGTTCGGGCAGGCCCCGAGCAGCTGCTCGACGTCGGCCGCCGCTGCCATCAGGTGCTCGAAGTTGTCGAGCAGCACCAGCATGACGCGGTCGGCGATCCCGTCGGCCGGCGGGCCTGCCAGGCCAAGCGCGCGTCCGATCGTCGGCAGAACCTCCGACGGCTCGGCGGCCGCTGCGAGCGCCGCCCACCAGACACCCGCGGGAAACGCGTCCGCAGCGGCGGCGGCCGCCTGCAGGCCGAGCCGGGTCTTGCCGCCACCTCCAGTGCCGGTGATCGTCACGAGTCGCGAGCGCCCGAGCAGCTCCGCCACCTCCGTCAGCTCGCGCTCGCGGCCGACGAAGGGCGTGGTCGGGACGGGCAGGTTGGTGGCGTAGAGCGTCTTCAGCGGCGGAAACTCGTCGTCGCCGAGCTGGAAGATCCGCTCGGCGGCCGACAGATCCTTGAGCCGGTGTTCGCCGAGGTCCCGCAGGGGGAGCCCCGCGAGGTCGTGAGTCGCCTGCGAGACGAGGACCTGACCGCCGTGACCCGCTGCTGCGATGCGCGCGGCCCGATGGACGTCCAGGCCCACGTAGCCCTCCTCGGTCACCACCGGCTCGCCGGTGTGCACTCCCATCCGAACCCGCAACGGCAGCTCGGCCAGCGCGTCCTGTGCCGCCGCGGCCGCCGCGACGGCGTCCGAGGCGCGCGCGAAGGCGAAGAAGAACGCGTCTCCCTGTGTGTCCACCTCGACGCCGGCGCGCTCCCCGAACGTCTCACGGAGCATTCGCCGGTGCTCGGCCAGCACGTCCACGTAGGAAGGTCCCAGCTCGGTGAGCAGCCGAGTCGATCCCTCGATGTCGGTGAAGAGGAACGTCACCGTGCCCGTCGGCAGCTCCCGCATCGCCGCTCCGTCCTACGAGGATGGGACTTCGAGCGCGAGCAGGTCGGCCACGGTCTCGCGCCGGCGGATCACGCGCGCCTCGCCGTCGGAGACGAGCACCGCCGCCGGACGCGGCACCGCGTTGTAGGTCGACGACATCGCAAGCGTGTACGCGCCGGTCACCGGCACCGCGAGGATGTCGCCGCGATGCGGAGTTGGCAGTTCGACCCGCTCGATCAGCACGTCGCCCGACTCGCAGTGCTTGCCCGCGACGGAATACGCTTCCTCGGGCGCGGCGTCGGCGCGGTCGGCGAGCAGCGCGGTGTAGCGCGCGTTGTACATCGCGGGCCGCGGATTGTCGGACATGCCGCCGTCGACCGTGACGTAGGTCGTCGCGGCGCTCGCACGCTTGACACCGCCGACGGTGTAGAGCGTGACGCCGGCGCGCGAGACGAGCGAGCGGCCCGGCTCGAGGATCAGCTGCGCCGGCGGCAGGCCCTGGAGGTGGAACGCCCGCTGCAGCTCGCCGACCATGCCGCCGACGAACTCGCCGATCGTGAACGACGGCTCCTCGAGCACATGCCGGGTGCCGAGCCCGCCGCCGAGGTCGATCACGCGCGGCGTCCAGTCGAACTCTGCTCGCAGCCGCGCAGCGAACTGGGCGATCCAGTCGACCGTCATCAGCGCCGCGCCGAAATGCATCAGCTGCGACCCGACGTGGACGTGCAGGCCCTCGGCTTCGGGAGCGCGACGGATCGCCTCGACCGCATCGTCGGGCGGCAGCCCGAACTTCGAGCCGTGATGTGCGGTCTTGATCGCCTCGTGCGTGTCAGCCTCGATCCCGGGCGTGACCCGGATGAGGAACCTGCTCCCGCCGGCCGCGTGCACCCGCTCGAGCTCGTCGAGCGAGTCGAGGACGATCAGCGCGCCGACCTCGATCGAGCGCTGCAGCAGTTCGTCCTCCTTGTTGTTGCCGTGGATGACGAGCCGCTCGCCGGGCATGCCGGCGTGCAGCGCGAACTCGAGCTCCCCGACCGTGGAGACGTCGGCTCCGAGGCCGGCCTCGACGAAGAGCCGCAGCACGGCGATCGAAGGGAACGCCTTCGTGCCGTAGGCGACGAGCGCGCCCGGAGCCGCCTCGAGATACGCGCGGGCCTGGTTGCGCAGCGTCTGCTCGTCGTAGACGACGACCGGCGTCCCGAATTCGCGCGCCAGGTCGGTGGCGCGGATCCCGCCGAGAACGAGCTCGCCGTTCTCGACGGACGCCGTGTCGGGGAAGAGGTCGAGCAGCTGCATTGCCACGCATTGTGCGCATGCGGCGGCCGCCTCGCTCTGCCTACGCTGCCGGGCGATGTTTCGGGCTCTCGCCGATCTCGCCCTGCGCCGACCTCGCACGATCCTGGCGGTGGCCCTGGTCCTGGGAGTGGTCGCAGCGTTCGTCGGTGCGTCGACGGCGAGCCACCTGAGCTCGAGCGACGACGATTTCCAGGACCGTTCGTCGGAGAGCTTCCGGACGCTCGAGCTGCTCTCCAACTCCGCCGGGGTCGTGCCCGGCCCTTCGGTGCTCGTCGTGGCGCGTCCCGTGCAGGCGGCAGTGGCGGCGGCACGGCTTCGGCGCGAGCCGACGATCGCAGTCGTCCAGCCGCGCGCCGCCGTTTCGCCCGACGGGCGCTACGTGCTCGTCACCGCGTCGTTCCACGCAGGCACCGGCGAGCATCCCGCCGTCGCGAAGCGCCTGGCCGCCACGTTGCCGGGGGAGGTTGGCGGGACCGCCGTTGCGAACGAGGAGGTGCGGTCGCAGTCGGAGCACGATCTCTTTCGCGCCGAGCTGATCGCGTTCCCGCTGCTCTTCCTGCTCGCGCTCTGGGTCTTCCGCGGCGTGGTCGCTGCCGCGCTGCCGATGCTCGCGGGCGGGCTCTCGATCGTGCTCACGCTCGCGTTGATCCGCGTCGTCAACGGCGTGACGCCGATCTCCGTCTTCGCGCTCAACCTCGTCACCGGCGCGGGGCTCGGGCTCGCGATCGACTACAGCCTGCTGCTCGTGTCGCGCTATCGGGAGGAGCTCGTGCGTCACGGGCCGGGCGCACAGGCGTTGCGGGTGACGGTCCAGACGGCGGGCCGCACGGTCGCGTTCAGTGCGGTCACCGTCGCCGCCGCGTTCGGCTCGTTGCTCGTCTTCCCGCTCGGGTTCCTGCGCTCGATGGCGATCGGAGGGCTGATCGTCGCGCCGCTCGCGGGCCTCGTCGCGCTGACGGTGCTGCCCGCGCTCTTCGCACTGCTCGGCACGAAGGTGAACGCACTCGCGCCGGCCAGTTGGCAGCGGGCGGCCGAGCGCGCCGCGCGGCCCGACGAGCGCGGCGGCTGGTACCGGTTCGCCCACTGGGTGATGCGGTATCCGGCGCCGATCGCCGTCGCGTCCGCGACGGTGCTGATCGCGCTCGGCCTCCCGTTCCTCCATGCGCGGTTCATCGGCGTGGATGCGAACGTGCTGCCGCCGAGCGCACATGCCCGCGCCGCCGAGGCCGCATTGCGACGGCACTTCCCTCCGGGCGCGGACTCGCCGATCCATGTTGCCGCGACCGTCGCCGACCCCACCGCGACGCTCGCGGCGATCCGGCGCCTGCCGGGGATCGCCACGGTCCCGCCGCCGAAGCGGCTCGGCGCTCGGCTCTGGGAGATCGAGGTGATCCCGCGCGCCTCGGCGATGAGCGCGTCCGCGAAGACACTCGTCCGCTCGATTCGGCGTGTCCCGCGCGTCGCAGTCGCGGGCCGGACGGCCTGGTACCTGGATACGGCGTCGAGCCTCGTGCGCCACCTGCCCGTTGCGATCGGCCTGCTCGCGCTCGTCACCTTCGGGCTGCTCTACGCGGTGACACGGTCACTGGTGCTGCCGCTGAAGGCGCTCGTGATGAACGTGCTCGGGCTCTCGGCGGCGTTCGGTCTCCTCGTCCTGATCTTCCAGGACGGGCGGCTGGAGGGTCTCCTGAACTACCGCAGCCAGGGGGCGCTCGAGCTGACCCAGCCGGCGCTCCTCTTCGCGATCGCGTTCGGGCTCGCCACCGACTATGAGGTCTTCCTGCTCTCGCGGATCAAGGAGGCGCACGACGCGGGGCTCGAGAACCGGGAGGCGGTCGCGCTCGGGCTCGAACGGACCGGACGGGTCGTCACATCCGCGGCCCTTCTCTTCTGCGTCGCGGTCGGCGCGTTCGCAACCTCGTCGATCGTGATCGTCAAGGAGGTCGGCATCGGGATCGCGCTCGCGGTCGCGATCGACGCGACCCTCGTGCGGGCGCTGCTCGTGCCGAGCCTGATGGCGCTGCTCGGGGACTGGAACTGGTGGCCCGACCGTCGCCGTGGCTAAGATGGGCGCGATGGAACTGCTGCTTACGTGAAGTAGGAAGCACCGCGGCGCGAGCCGCGTCGGCTTCCCACGGCCTCTCGTTCGAGAGGCTTTTTCATATCTAGGGAGCTCATGGACGCATACGACGCAAAGGCAATCGAGCGGAAGTGGCAGGCGGTCTGGGAGACCGAGCAGTCCTTCCATGTCGACAACCCCTCGCCGGGCGACGCCCCCGACGAGCACTTCTACATGCTCGAGATGCTCCCGTATCCGTCCGGCAGCCTGCACATGGGGCACGTCCTCAACTACACGTTGGGCGACGTCGTCACGCACTTCCGCCGCCGCCACGGGTTCACCGTGCTCCGGCCGATGGGCTTCGACTCGTTCGGGCTCCCGGCCGAGAACGCCGCGATCAAGGACGGCGGCCATCCGCTCGAGATCACCGAGCGCAACATGGAGGCGATCCGCCACCAGATGCGGATCATGGGCTGGGCGATCGACTGGCAGCGCGAGGTGTCGGCGCACGAGCCGACGTACTACCGCTGGACGCAGTGGATCTTCCTGAAGCTCTTCGAGCACGGCCTGGCGTATCGCAAGGAGGCGCCCGTCAACTGGTGCCCGAACGACCAGACCGTGCTGGCGAACGAGCACGTCGTCGACGGTCGCTGCTGGCGCTGTGGGTTCGTCGTCGAGGTTCGGAACATGGCGCAATGGTTCTTCAAGATCACCGCGTACGCCGATGCGCTGCTCGAGGATCTCGCGACGATCGACTGGCCGGAGCGCACGAAGAAGATCCAGACGAGCTGGATCGGCCGGTCGGAAGGCGCGGAGATCCTCTTTCGCGTCGAGGAGCTGGATATCGACATCCCGGTCTTCACGACGCGTCCGGACACGCTGTTCGGTGCAACGTTCTTCGTGATCGCGCCCGAATCGCCGCTCGTGCAGCAGCTGAGCGACGACGAAGCGGTGCTGGCGTACGCGCGGGTCGCCGCGGCGCGGCCGACCGAGGAGCGCGAGCAGCGGAAGAAGACGGGCGTCTTCACCGGCCGCTACGCCACCAACCCTGTCAACGGCGCCCAGATCCCGATCTGGGTCTCGAACTACGTGCTGATGGAGTACGGCACCGGCGCGCTGATGGCGGTGCCGGCGCATGACGAGCGCGACCGCGAGTTCGCCGAGGAGTTCGACCTGCCGATCGTGCAGGTGATCGACGACGACGGGACGCTGATCAACTCCGGCGAGTTCGACGGCCGGCCGGCCGACGAGGCGAAGCGCGCCATCATCGAGTCGCTGAGCGAGCACGGCAAGGGCAAGCCGGCGATCAACTACCGCCTGCGCGACTGGAGCTTCTCGCGGCAGCGCTACTGGGGCTGCCCGATCCCGATCATCTACTGCGACGTGCACGGCGCGGTGCCCGTGCCGGAGTCCGACCTGCCCGTGCTCTTGCCCGAGGTGGACGACTACCGGCCGAAGGGACAGCCGCCGCTCGCGTCCAACCCCGATTTCATCAACGCGCCATGCCCGATCTGCGGCGGCCCGGGCCGCCGCGAGGCCGACACGATGGACACGTTCGTCGACTCGTCCTGGTACTTCCTGCGCTACACCGATCCGAAGAACGACCATGCGCCGTTCGATCGCGAGATCGCCGACTACTGGATGCCGATCGACCAGTACATCGGCGGCATCGATCACGCGAAGGGGCATCTGCTCTACTCGCGCTTCTTCGTCAAGGCGATGAACGACTTCGGCATGGTCGGGTTCCGAGAGCCTTTCCAGCGGCTCTTCCACCAGGGTTGGGTGCGCCTCGACGGCAAGCGCATGTCCAAGTCGCAGGGCGGTGTCTCGCCGAACGAGCTGATCGACCGCTTCGGCGCGGACGCGATCCGCATCTACATCCTGTTCCAGGGCCCTGCCGACCAGGACATCGACTGGAGCCCGGACGGGATCGAGGCGACCGTGCGCTTCATCCGCCGCCTGTGGCGGGTCGTGCACGAGGCTGCTGCGCAGCCCGAGTCTCCGGCCGGCGTCGACACACCGCTCGCGCGCAAGGCGCACGAGACGATCGCGCGCGTCTCCGACGACATCGACCGCCGTTTCGTCTTCAACACGCCGATCGCCGCGGTGATGGAGCTCGTGAACGAGCTGTCGAAGGCGCCCGATGATCCGGCCGCGCGGTTCGCCGCGGAGACCGCCGTCTCGTTGCTGCAGCCGTACACGCCGCACGTGGCGGAGGAGCTGTGGGGCGTGCTCGGGCACACATCGCGGCTGTGGACGCTGGCGTGGCCGACCTACGACGAGGCGATGTTGCAGCACGACACGATCGAGCTCGTGCTGCAGGTGAACGGCAAGGTGCGCGACCGCATCGAGGTGCCCGCTGGGCTGCCGGAGGACGAGTTGATCGCGCGGGCACGGGCGTCCGAGCGCGTTCAGGCGCATCTCGACGGTGCCGAGGGGCGCGTGATCGTCGTGCCGGACAAGCTCGTCAACATCGTCGTGTAGCTGCCCGACGGAATCGGCCGCCGGCGGACGACTCTAGAGTCGACATGCTCGCCATGGCCGACACCGTCCTCGATGACGGAGCCGTTACGCACCTCGATCTGGACGCCGACGGCTTCCGGCGGTTCTACGAGATCGCACTGCCCCGTGTGTACGGCTACCTCGTGCACCGTTGCGGCTCGGTCACGGTGGCCGAGGACCTGGCGCAGGAGACGTTCCTCGCTGCGGTCGCCGAGCTGAAGCGGGGCCGCTCCGTCGAATCGCCGCTGCCGTGGATCTTCGGCATCGCGCGCCACAAGCTGCTCGACCACTACCGGCGCGAGGAACGTCGAGCCCGGCAGTCCGCGTTGGAACTGCCGCAGGCGGCGCCGCTGCCGGGAGAAACCGACGGCCGCGCTCTCAGCGCGCTTGCCGCCGTCCCGCCCGCGCAGCGGATTGCGCTCGTATTGCGCCACGCCGACGGGCTGTCGGTGCCGGAGATCGCGACTGCGCTGGGCCGCAGCATTGAGGCCGTCGAGTCGCTCCTTGCGCGCGGCCGCGTCGGCTTCCGCGAGGCGTACGCGAAGGGAGCTCCATGAATCAGGATCCTGTTGCCGTCCTTGGCGCGCTCGACCGGCCGATCGAGCCCCGCGCTGAGTTCGCGACGTCGCTGCTCGAGGCGTGCCTCGACGAGCTGCAGCCGCGGGAGCATCGCCGCCGGGTCTCGCGGCGGACGCGGTTGGTGTTGGCGGTCGCGGCGCTGCTGCTTCTTTTGACCGCGGTGGCGACTGCGACGCTGCTCCAGCTCCGAAGCGCTGCTCCGGGCTCGCCGGATTCACCCGGTGCGCTGACCGTGATCCTCGCCGACGGGAAGACCGGGCCGAGCGCTGCGATCGCGGTGGTCGGAAGCTCCGGGAAGCTGCGGATCGTCTGGCGCTGCCCGGAGCACGTCGCGTTCTGCGGCGACCTGACCAGCCTGGCGTGGTCTCCCAACGGCCGTCGCCTGGCGTTCACGCTCGACGAGGTGGGCGGCACGAGCGGCTACGTCGGGCTGCATCTGGTCAATCTGCCGACGGGCCAGGACGTGCACATCCCGTCGCTGCCGGGCGGCCCGCATGGGCAGCTCGCGACGGTCGGTCATGCGGACTTCGTGCGGGCAGTGCACCTGCTCGGCTGTGCGTTCCCGGTCGACCTCGCCTGGTCTCCCGACAGCACCCGGCTCGCCTATTCCTGTCCGGATCTCTTCACCGGGCCGCGCACGCCCTCACCTCTCTTCGTGATTCGGGCCAACGGGACGGGGCGCTTCAAGGTTCGGACGGGGACGCGCAATGCGTTCTCGCCCACGTGGTCGTCAGACGGGAAACGCCTCGCCTTCGCGACGGAGCCGAGGCCCCGCTATGAGCTCCCCTCCGGGATCGCAGGACACCCGAACGTCGTCCACTCCTCCGTCTACATCGTCTCGCTCGACGGGTCGCACCGGCGGTTGCTTGCGACCGGTGCGGCCGGGCCGAGCTGGTCGCCCGACGGCGCGACGATCGCGTACCAGTCGAAGTGCGGCGGGATCCGGCTCGTCACGCCCGAGGGCGTCGACGTGACACCCGCAGATCTTCTGCCTGCCCGCACATCGGAGTTCGTGGGCTGCCGATCTGGTCGCCCGACGGGACAGCTGATTGCGATCGGGACCCCGAGCGCGACCTACGTGATGCGCGCGGACGGGACCGGGTTGCGCCGGGCGACGACCGCTTCGGGCCGAGGGGTGCTCGGTGGGGGGCGCCCGGCCTGGGCGCCGCTCGGCGCCCTGGCGCGGCTCGAAACACGGACGCCGCAGGGGAACGAATGAGAGCGTGGCTCGCGATCGGCGTCGCAGCGGCCGCGGCGGCTGCCGGCCTCGCGCTGGGCGGTCAGGCCGCAGGCGTGCCGAACGGCCAGATCGCCTGGAAGGCTCTGGACTATCCCCGCGCCGGAGCAAAGAGCACGTCGGCCATCTATGCCGCGAACCCGGACGGCTCCCACGCTCGGAAACTCACGCACCCGCGCGCACGAATGCTCGACGATCTCCCCGACTGGTCGCCCGACGGATCGCACGTCCTGTTCATGCGTATCTTCCAGTCGGACATAGACCCACCAAGCATTCCCGACGAGGTGATGCGTGTCGATGCCGACGGCAGCGGGCTGCGCCAGATCGGTACTTGCACGGGCGCCTGCCTCGGAAATGACGATCCGCAGTACTCGCCTGCCGGACGGCAGATCGTCTTTACGCGAGCGATCCGAGTGCAGCCGAGCGGGTCAATCGCGCTCGGCGTCTGGGTGATGGATGCAAACGGCACGCGGCCCCGCCAGCTCACGCAGCGCTCGAGCTCTCTCGAGTCCGAGGATCATGAACCGGCCTGGTCGCCGGACGGCAAGCACATCGTCTTCACCCGGCTGAACGACACCGCAGCCCCGGTCAACAAACAGGCGTTGTTCATCGTTCCTCTCAGCGGCGGGAAGCCTCATCGGATCACGTCGTGGAAGCTCAACGCAGGCGGTGGGAACTGGTCGCCCGACGGAACCCGGATCCTCTTCCAGTCGTACCGAGACTGTTCGTGCAGCGAGACCTCGCAGGTCTATCTCGTGGCGCCGGACGGCTCCGGCCTGGCGCGGCTGACGAGCGCAGGACGAAATATCGAGCCGAACTGGTCGCCCGACGGCAAGGAGATCGTTTACGCGCATGAGCCGGGCCGTGGTGCCCTGCACCTTGCGGATGTGTGGGTGATGGACTCGACCGGCGGGAACAAGCACCCGGTCGTCCAGACCAAACTGTGGGAGAGCGAGCCGGATTGGGGTACCGCCGCATTGGTCCCGTGAGCTCGTCCGCGGCGTCGACCTAGCGACCGTTGCGCTTATTGCGCTTTTGTCACGCCTGCGTCTCCCACGCGTGACTCTTTCGTCGGCACGGTCTCGGAGTGCCTTCGTTTCCGCTTGGGGTGTCCGCGCGGCGGCTGCTTGCCGTTGGGCTGCTCGTGCTCGTCGCGCTCGTCGTCGCCTGGCGGCACACGACGGGCGCTGGGTCAACCCCTGAGGCACTGCAGGTCGCGCCGATCCTCCCGCGGCGCCGGCCCCTGCCCGAGCCGCGGCGCCTGCGCTCGTCGTCGACGTCGCGGGCGCCGTGCGTCGGCCGGGGCTCGTGCGCCTCGCCAAAGGCGCCCGCGTTGCGGACGCGGTCGCGCGCGCCGGTGGGCTGACCCGGCGGGCGGAGCGGACCGGGGTGAACCTCGCGGCTCCTGTCTCCGACGGACAGCAGGTGCTCGTCCCCGAACGCGGCTCCGGCGCTGCTGCCGGCGCCACCGGCGCGGCTGCCGCCTCTGGGCCGGTGTCGCTCAGCTCCGCGACCGCCGAGCAGCTCGACACGCTGCCCGGCATCGGCCCGGTGACGGCGCAGAAGATCGTTTCCTACCGCGAGCAGCACGGCGCCTTCTCGTCGGTCGACGGCCTCGACGCGATCCCGGGCATCGGCCCGGCGCGGATCTCCGAGCTGCAAGGGCTGGTCGTGCCATGAAGGGAGTCCTGCCTGCGCACGTCGTTGCCGCTGCCGCTGTGGCCGGGCTGTGCCTGGCCAACCTTGTCCGGCTGGAGCTCGGCCCGGCGTGGTGGCTCGTTGCCGCGATCTGCACTCGTGCTCGCGGTGGCTCCGCGGTCGGCGACGCTCACGCTCGGCGCGCTGTTCGTTCTCGGGGCAGCCTGGTGGTGGGGCAGCGCCCGGCTCGACGCGCTCGACCGGAGCCCGCTCCTCGCGGAGGTCGACCGCGCAGCGCGCGTGTCCGCCGTGATCACCGCCGAGCCGCGAGTGGGAATGTTCGAGCAGCGCGTCTTCGCCCGTGTCAGCCGGTTCGGGACGCGTCGTGTCGATGAGCCGGTCCAGCTCGAGTTGCCGCTCGGCCGCTCGCCGCCCCAAGGCGCCCGCGTGCGCCTGCTGGCGGTCGTGCGGCTGCCGCGCGGCCCGTCGCACGGCTTCGACGAGCGCACGTGGCTGCGCCGGCAAGGGATCCATGTCGTCCTGAAGGTCGACGAGTGGGTGGTGACCGGCCGTCGCGGCGGCGTCGGCGGAGCCGGAGACCGCGTCCGCGGCTGGCTTCGCCGCGCGTCGTCACCCGGCCTGGCAGGCGAACGCCGCGCGCTCGTGGAAGGCGTCCTGCTCGGCGACGACAACGGCCTCACGCCGGGCCTGCAAAACGCCTTCAGGCGCTCGGGTCTCTACCACCTGTTGGCCGTCAGCGGCCAGAACGTCGTGCTGCTCGCCGGCGGTGTGCTCGGCCTGGCGCTGCTGCTCGGCGTCCCACGCGTCTGGGCGCATCTCGGAGCGCTCACCGCGATCGGCGCGTATGTGCTCGCCGTCGGCCCGCAGCCGTCGGTGATCCGGGCGGCGGTCTCGGGGGCGGCTGTCTCGATCGCCTGGCTCGCAGCCCGGGAGCGCGACCCCTGGCACGTCCTGCTTCTGGCCGCGGTCGTCCTGCTCGCCTGGAACCCGTACACACTGTTCGACGCGGGCTTCCAGCTCTCGTTCGCCGCGGTGATCGCCATCTTCCTCGCCGTCGGCCCGCTGGTGCGCTTGGCCGAGGGCTATCCGGTCCCGAAGTCGCTCGGCGCTGCGGTCGCGGTCTCAGCCGCGTGCAGCGTTGCGACCGCGCCCATCCTCTGGCTGCAGTTCGGGGCGGTGCCGCTGCTCGGGATCGTCGCCAACGCCCTCGTCGAGCCCGCGGTCGGTCCCCTGCTCGGGCTGGCATTCGCGGCGGCGGCCGTCGACCCTGTCGCACCGTCGCTTGCGGCCGCGCTCGCGTGGTTGAACGGCTGGCTCGCCGCCTACATCGCGCTCTGTGCGCGGCTCGTGGCCGCGGTCCCCGTCGCACAGGCGCACGGCCCGGGCGCGGCGCTCGCCGCCGCCGGGTCGCTCCTCGCCGCCGCCTATGCTTGGCGGCGATGGCGGACGAGCTCAAGCCGGCCTACCTGATCGCGGGCAGCGACCGCCCCAAGGTCGACCGCACGGTCGCGCGGCTGCGCGCCCGGTTCGACGTGGACGCGGTCGAGGTTCTCCATGCGGCCGACACGACCGGGGACGACGCGGTCGCCGCGTGCAACGTGCTGGGGCTCTTCGGAGCGGGCACTCGGCTCGTGATCGTCGAGGACGTCGAGGGCTGGAAGGCACCGGACGCCAAGGCGGTCGCCGAGTATCTGAAGGCTCCGGCGCCCGGGACGACACTCGCACTCGTCGGCGGCGGAGCTGAAGAAGGACTCACCGCTCGCGAAGACCGTCGCCGCGAAGGGTGAGCTCCTCATCTGGGACGTCGTGATGAAGGCGGTCGCCCGCTGGATCGCCGACCAGTTCAAGCTGCACAAGACGAAGGTCGAGCCGGAGGCCTGCCGGCTCCTCGCCGAGCTCGTGGGTGACGATCTCTACGAGCTCGCGGGCGAGGTCGACAAGCTCGCGACCTGGGCGAACGGCGCGGAGGTCACGGAAGCCGACGTCGAGGCGCTCGTCGCGCCACGCGCCGACTCACCGCCCTGGACACTGACCGACGCCTGGGGCGCCCGCGACGTCGGCGGCGTGCTCGGCGCGGCCGAGCGCATGCTCGACCGCACGCCCGACCCGCATTCCCGGACGATCCCGAAGCTCGTCGGCAGCCTCACGAATCACGTTCGCCGTGCGCGCATCGCCCATCGCCTCGACGAGCAGGGGATGTCGCCGCAGGAAGCAGCGCCGCTCCTCGGGATGCGACACCAGTTCCCGGCGCAGAAGCTCTTCGGCCAGGTGCGCAACTTCAGCGCCGAGGAGCTCGACAGCGCGCTGATCCGACTCGCCGAGCTCGACCGGGCGCTGAAGGGCGGTTCCCGGCTCACGAACGAGCTCGAGCTCGAGCGGGCGCTCGTCGAGATCACCGTCGCCGCCTGAGCGGCGAACGAGCTGAGGTTAGGAGGCGGCGGAGCCGGCGCCGGTCGCGAGCTTCGCGGCCTGCGACTTCTTGCGCGCCCCGGCGTTCTTGTGCAGGGCGCCACGGGCGACTGCGCGGTCGATCAGCTTGGCCAGCGCGCGGTGCTCCTGCTCGATCGTCGCCGCGTCGCCTTCCTCGGCGGTCGCCGCCAGGCGCTTCGCGAGCGTCTTGATCGTCGACTGGTAGCGCAGGTTCTCGAGCCGCTCTTCGGCGGCGGTGCGGACGCGCTTTTTCTGTTGCTTGATATTGGGCATATCGCGAAGAAATGCCCGCTCCAGCGGGCGCGCCAAGGGTAGCAGAGGGTGCCCGCCGCCCGCCCCCGCGCGTAACGTTCGCCCCTAGTGGCCGACGACACGACCACGAGCGGCCCCGGTGAGACGGATGACCCGGCGGCGACGCCGGTCGCCGGTCGGCCGGTCCGGCGGCTCGCCGTCTCGACCGCGATCTTCTCGTTCGCCACCGGCATCTCGCGCGTGCTCGGCCTGTTCCGCGAGGTCGTCGCCAAAAACTACTTCGGCGTCAACGGCCCCGTGAACGCGTTCAACATCGCGTTCCTCGTCCCCAACACGATCCGCGCGCTCGTCGCGGACGCGGCGCTCTCGTCGGCCTTCGTGCCGGTGTTCAGCGACCTGCTCGAGAAGGGGGAGCGCAAGCGGGCCTGGCGTGTCGCCTCCTCGATGTTCTGGCTCGTGCTGCTCGGCCTCGGCGGCGTCAGCGCCCTCTTCATCCTGCTCGCGCCCTGGTTGATGCCGCCGCTCTACCCGGACTATCACCCGTTGCTGATCGGCCTCTCGCAGGTGCTCTTCCCGATCGTCGCGCTCCTCGGTGCCTCCGGGATCGTGATCGGGATCCTGAACAGCTACGACGAGTTCTCGATCCCGGCGCTGACACCCGTCGCGTGGAACCTCGTGATCATCGCCGGGCTCGTGTTCGGCGTGCCGCGCGTCGACGGCACCGACCACAAGCTCTACGTGTACGCAGGGTCGATCCTCGTCGCGACGATCGTGCAGTTCTTGCTGCCGCTGCCGTGGCTGCGTGGGCGGGACGGTCGCCTGCAGATGGTGATCGACTGGCGCGACCCCGCCGTCAAGCGCGTGTTCAAGATGATGCTGCCGGTCACGCTCGGGCTCGGCCTGATCAACATCAACGCGCTCGTCGACGGCGTGATCGGCGGCTGGCTGATCAGCACCAACGCCCCGTCGACGATCGACGCCGCGTTCCGCATCTACATGCTCCCGCAGGGCGTGTTCTCCGTCGCGGTCGCGACCGTCCTCTTCCCATCGCTCGCCCGGCTCGCGGCGCGCCGCGACATGGACGGCTTTCGGAGCACGAGCTCGCTCGGGCTCCGGCAGATCTCGTTTCTGCTCGTGCCGGCGAGCGTCGTGACCGCGGTGCTCGCCGAGCCGCTGACCCGCTTGATCTACCAGCGTGGAGCCTTCACGGCTTCGCAGACGACGGCTGTCGCCTCGTGCCTCGCGGCGCTCTGCCTCGGGCTCACGTTCAACGGGACGATGCTGATGCTGAACCGCTCGTTCTTCAGCCTCCAGGACAACTGGGTGCCCACGGTGATCGCGCTCGGCAACCTGTTTCTGAACGGGCTGCTCGACGTCGCGTTCTCGCCGCTCGGGATCTGGGGGATCCCGCTGGCCACGTCGTTCGTGAACATCGCGGGCACCGCCGCCCTGCTCCTCGTGCTGCGAGGACGGCTCGGCCGGATCGGGTTCGGGGCGATCGCCTCGTCGTTCGTCCGCGTGCTCCTCGCGGCCGCGATCGCGGGCGCCGTTGCCTTCGGGGTCTGGAAGCCACTCGACTCCCTGTTCGGCGAGTCGCTGTTGGGCCAGTTGCTCTCGCTCCTGCCGGCCGTCACCGCCTCTGTCGTGGCCTACCTCGCCGTGGCCCGCGCACTGCGTGTGCGCGAGATGCAAGCGCTACTCTCCTTGCGCAGCCGCATCCGTAGCGGCTGAGCACCCATGGACCAGAAGAACATCCGCAACTTCTCGATCATCGCGCACATCGACCACGGCAAGTCGACGCTCGCGGATCGCATTCTCCAGCTCACGGAGACCGTCTCCGTGCGGGAAATGCGCGACCAGCTGCTCGACTCGATGGATCTCGAGCGCGAGCGCGGGATCACGATCAAGGCGCAGGCGGTGCGGGTCGCGTGGAAGGGGCACGAGCTCAACCTGATCGACACGCCCGGCCACGTCGACTTCACCTACGAGGTGTCCCGGTCGCTGCAGGCGTGCGAGGGCGCGCTGCTCGTCGTCGACGCCGCCCAGGGGATCGAGGCCCAGACGCTCGCGAACGCCTATCTCGCGATCGAGAACAACCTGGAGATCGTCCCGGTCGTGAACAAGATCGACCTGCAGCAGGCCGATCCCGACGGCGCCTCGGCCGAGGTCGCCGACCTGATCGGGGACAGCGCCGACCGCGTGCTGCGCATCTCGGCCAAGACGGGGCAGGGCGTCGCCGACGTGCTCGACGCGATCGTCGAGCGCGTCCCGGCGCCGACGGGCGATCCGGACGCGCCGCCACGCGCACTGATCTTCGACTCGTCCTACGACCAGTACCGCGGCGTCGTCGCGTTCGTGCGTGTCGTCGACGGAGCCTTCCATCCGCGCGAGCAGCTGCGCGCGATGGCGCTCGGGACGCGCTTCGAGGCGCAGGAGATCGGCTTCATGTCGCCGGGCAACCGACCCGTGAAGGAGCTCTCCGCCGGCGAGGTCGGCTACGTGATCACAGGTCTCAAGGACGTCTCCGAGCTCCGCGTCGGCGACACGCTGACCGCCGAGAAGAACCCGGCCGCCCAGCCGCTGCCGGGCTACAAGGACGTGAAGCCGATGGTCTTCGCCGGCCTCTTCCCGACCGAGTCCGACGACTACCCCGAGCTGCGCGACGCGCTGGAGAGGCTGAAGCTGAACGACGCAGCGCTCTTCTACGAGCCGGAGACGTCGCAGGCGCTCGGCTTCGGGTTCCGCTGCGGCTTCCTCGGCCTGCTGCACATGGAGATCGTCCGCGAGCGGCTCGAGCGCGAGTTCGACCTCGACCTGCTGGTCACCGCGCCGAACGTCGCCTACCGCGTCAAGCCGATGAACGGGGAGTGGGTCGAGGTGCACACGCCGGCAGACCTGCCCGACGCCTTCGACGAGGTCGAGGAGCCGTACATCAAGGCGTCGATCATCGTCCCGAAGGAGTTCGTCGGCGCCGTGATGGAGCTGAACAACGACCGCCGCGGCCGCTTCGACCACCTCGAGTATCTCTCCGAGTCGCGCGTCCACCTCACCTACGAGCTGCCGCTCGCCGAGATCGTCCTCGACTACTACGACCAGCTGAAGTCGCGCACGCGCGGCTACGCCAGCTTCGACTACGACGTTTCCGGCTTCCAGCCGGGCAACCTCGCGCGCGTCGACATCCTCGTCGGCGGCGAGCCGGTCGACGCCCTGTCGCTGATCATCCATCGGGACTTCGCCTACGAGCGCGGCAAGCTGCTCGTCGAGAAGCTGCGTGAGGAGATCCCGCGTCAGATGTTCGACGTCGCGATCCAGGCCGCGATCGGCGCGCGCATCATCGCGCGGGAAACCGTGAAGGCGCGCCGCAAGGACGTGCTCGCGAAGTGCTACGGCGGTGACATCACCCGCAAGCGGAAGCTGCTCGAGAAGCAGAAGAAGGGCAAGAAGCGGATGAAGAACGTCGGCGGCGTCGAGGTGCCGCAGGAGGCGTTCCTGGCGGTGCTCAACCTGAACGAGCCGGCGAAGAGGTAGCGCGTGGCTCTGGAGATGCGCACCGTGTGCGAACGCTGCGATGCCCCGCTCGCCGCCGACGGCGACGCGCGCATCTGCTCATACGAGTGCACCTTCTGCGTCGCCTGCACCGACGCGATGAACGGCGTCTGCCCGAACTGCGGCGGTGAGCTCATCCCGCGGCCCCGCCGCGCCGCTTCGTGAACGGCGGTTCGTTGAACGGCGCGCGCCATCTCTACGTCCATCTGCCGTTCTGCTCGTCGCGGTGTGGCTACTGCGATTTCGTCACCGTCGTCGGCCGCCACGGCGAGCATGGGGGCTACGTCGACGCGCTCCTGCGCGAGCTTGCGCTGGAACGCACGCTGCTCGCTGCGGAGCCCGAGAGCGTCTACCTCGGCGGCGGCACGCCGACGCTCACCGAGCCTCGGGCGCTCGAGCGCCTGCTCCGAGAGCTGCCGCGCGCGTCCGAGGTGACCGTCGAGGCGAACCCGGAGACCGTCACGCCCGAGCTGGCCGGCCTGCTCGCCGCCTGCGACGTCGATCGCGTCTCGCTGGGAGCACAGACCTTTTCGCCACGTCTGCTCCGGACGCTCGATCGCGTTGCCCAGCCTGACGACGTCCGGCGCGCCGTTTATCGTCTCCGTGATGCCGGAATTGACAACATCTCGCTCGATCTCATCTATGGCATCCCGGGCCAGGAGCCCGCCGACCTCGCTCGCGACCTCGCCGAGGCCCTGGCGCTCGAGCCCGAGCACATCTCCGCCTACGAGCTGGAGGCGAAGCCGGGCACCCGCTTCACGCACGCCCACGGAGACGAGCTGGAACGCCAGGCCGAGTCGCTGGAGACCTACTTCGAGCGCGTCGTCGAGACGCTGACCGCCGCGGGCTACCGCTGGTACGAGACCGCCAACTTCTGCCGGGCGGTCCCGGCCGACCGGGCCGGACGGGATCTGCGGGCGCGGCACAATCTCGGCTACTGGCTGGGGCGGGACTACCTCGGGATCGGCGTGGGCGCGGTCAGCACAATCGAGAACCGGCGCTGGCGCAACGCTCCCTCGCTCGCCCGCTACGTCGCTGCCCTGGCGCAGGGCAAGCGGCCGCCGCGAGCGCTCGAGGAGCTGCCGGCCGAGGTACGCGCGACGGAGCGCGTGATGCTCGGGCTCCGGCTCGACGAGCCGTTGCCGCTCGCGGGCCTCGATCGGGTGATCGACCCCGATGAGCTCGCACGGCTCGCCGGAATCGGGCTCGCTGAGCTCGGCGAGGGCTCACTGGCGCTGACGCCGCGCGGTCGATTCCTCGGCGGCGGCGTGACCGCTCGCCTGCTCGCCTGACGCGCCGCCTACCATGGTGCGCATGACGATCCTGCTCTCCGAGCGGCAGCGCGACATTCTCAGGCTCGTGGTCGAGGAGTACGTGGCGACCGGGCAGCCGGTCGGTTCGAAGACGCTCGTCGAGGGCGCCGGCCTCGACGTGTCGCCGTCGACCGTGCGCTACGAGCTGGCCGAGCTCGAGCGGATCGGGCTGCTCACGCATCCGCACACCTCGGCCGGCCGCGTGCCGACCGAGACGGGGTACCGCCTGTATGTCGACGAGCTGCTCGCCCGGCCGGAGGTGCGCTCGACCGGCTTCGAGCTCGGGCTCCCCGCCGCGCGCGCCGAGGTGGAGGAGGCGCTCCAGACGACGACCGAGATGCTCTCGCAGGTGACGCGGCTGCTGGCGCTCGTCTCCGCACCGCCGCTCCAGGCGGCGACGGTGCGCCACGTCGAGGTGCTGCTGCTCCAGCCGGAGGTCGTGATGGTCGTGGTGATCACGTCGACGGGCGGCGTCACCGATCTGCGCTACGCGTTCCCCGAGCCGGTCGACCAGGGTCTCGTGACGTGGGCCGCCGACTATCTGAACGAGCGACTCGCCGGCGCGCATGTCGGCTCGCGCACGGTCAAGGTCGCGTTCGACGAGCCGAGTCTCAGCCCGCGCGAGCGAACCTTCCTGCTCGTGATCCGCAGCGCCTTCGAGCACGCGGCCGACGAGGACCGGCGCCTCTTCGTCGGGGGCGCCGCGGGACTGCTCGACGAGATGCGGGCCGAGGAGATCGGCGCCTACCGCAGCCTGATGGACGCGCTCGAGAAGCGGGCCGCGCTCCTCGACATGCTCGCGCAGCGCCTCGACCCGCGCCGTCCGTTCGCGCGCGTCGGCGAGGAGCTCGAGCAGCCGGGGCTGCGCGAGCTCGCGCTCGTCGGCGCGACCTACGGCATGGGCCACCAGACGCTCGGCGCCGTCAGCCTGCTCGGGCCGCTGCGCATGGACTATGAGAAGGCGCTGCGTACGGTGCGCTCGGCCGCGACCGAGCTGTCGCGCTTCGTCGAAGAGGTCTACGCGGACGACTGATGAGCACCGACCGCGACTACTACGAGCTGCTCGGCGTCACCCGCGACGCCGACGACGCCGCGATCAAGAAGGCGTTCCGCCGGCTCGCGCGCGAGCTGCATCCCGACGTCTCCAGCGAGCCGGAGACGGAGATCCGGTTCCGCGAGGTGACGGAGGCGTACGAAGTGCTCTCCAGCTCGGAACGGCGAGCCCTCTACGACCGCTACGGCCATGCGGGCCTCCGCTCGGGCGGCTTCACACCGACCCACTTCGACATGGGCGGTCTCAGCGATCTCTTCGCCGCGTTCTTCGGCGACGACATCTTCGGCGGCGGAGCGCGCGGCGCCGCGCAACAGCGAGGGGCCGACGTCGGAGCCGAGATCGAGATCGAGCTCGTCGCTGCGGCCCGCGGCGTGAAGGTCGAGGTGCCGTTCGAGGTCGCGGTCGCCTGCAAGATCTGCGGCGGCGACGGCGTCGAGCCCGGCACGCAGCCGCTGACCTGTCCGCGCTGCGAAGGGAGCGGTCGCCTGCACCAGGTGTCGCGCAGTGTCTTCGGCGAGTTCGTCCGCACGCACACGTGCCCGGACTGTCGTGGGCGCGGGCAGATCATCGAGCACCCGTGCAAGGAGTGCCGCGGTGCGGGGCGCGTCTCGGAGTCGCGGACGCTCGACGTCGACGTCCCGGCCGGCATCCACGACGGCCAGCGCATCCGTGTCTCCGGCGAGGGGCACGCCGGCTCGCTCGGCGGCCGTGCAGGCGACGTCTACGTGCTCGTGCGACGTGAGCCCCGACCCGCGCTTCGTGCGCGAGGGGAACGACATCTACTCGCAGGTCGACCTGACGATCGTGCAGGCGGCGCTCGGGGTGACCGTCGCCGTCGAGACGCTCGACGGGCCGGTCGAGCTCGAGCTTGCCGCCGGCATCCAGCCGGGCGAGGTCCAGGTCCTGCGCGGCAAGGGCATGCCCGTGCTGCAGGGCTTCGGCCACGGCGACCAGCGCGTGCTCGTCAACGTTTCGGTGCCGCGCCGGGTCAGCGAGGAGCAGCGCCGCCTGCTCGAGGAGTTCGAGGCGGCGAGCGACGAGAACACCTACCGTCACGACGAGGGCTTCTTCGACAAGCTGAAGAGCGCGTTCCGCTGAGCGGCCTCCGCCGAGTCGCCGTCGAGGTCGGCCCCGAGCGGCTCGAGGAGGCGCGCGCGACGATGCTCGAGCTCTTTCCCGAGGGCTTCGAGGAGGTCGACCGCCCGCAGGGCGTCGAGCTCGCTGCGTACACGGATGCAGGCGGCGAGGAGCGCCTCTGGCACTTCTTCGGCGGCGCGCGCAGCGACGACGTCGAAGCGGGCTGGGAGGACCGGTGGCGCGCGTTCCACCAGCCGGTCCGGGTCGGGTCGCTCTGGATCGGGCCGCCGTGGGAGACGCCTCCCGCCGACGCGCTCGCGGTCGTCGTCGATCCGGGACGCGCCTTCGGCACGGGGTCGCACGCGACGACGCAGCTCTGCCTCGAGTTCCTGCAGGAGCTCACTCCCGGTTCGCTGGTCGACGTCGGCTGCGGGTCGGGGGTGCTCTCGATCGCAGCGGCGCTGCTCGGCTTCAGCCCGGTGCTCGGGGTCGACATCGAGGCTCCGTCGATCGAGGCGACCCGCGAGAACGCCCGCGTCAACGGTGTCGAGTTGGAGGCGCGCCTCGTCGCTGCCGACGCCCGGCTCCCGGCGGCGGACACCGCGGTCGCGAACATCTCGCTCGCGTCGGTGGAAGCGCTCTCCGAACGCCTCGACGTGGCGCGGCTCGTCACCTCCGGCTACCTCGCCTCCGAGCAGCCGCGGCTGGCGGGCTTCGAGCAGGTCGAGCGTCGCGCCCGCGGCGGGTGGGCGTCGGACCTCTACGAACGGACGTAAGCGCATACGATTCTCGGCGTGGCGACGTTCCGCGTCGACTTTCTCGGTTGCAAGGTCTCGCATGCCGACGCGCACGAGGTGCGCGAAGCGCTCCTCCGTGACGGCCATGCGGAAAACCGAACCGCCGGCGCCGACGTCGCGGTGATCAGCACGTGCTGCGTCACGAACGAGGCCGTCGCCAAGAGCCGCAAGGCCGCCGCGCGCGCCGCGCGGACGCACGGCCGCGTCTACGTCACCGGCTGCGGCGCGAACCTCGATGGACAGGCATTCGCCGGCCTGCCTGCGAACGTCACCGTGGTCGCGAGGCGGAGCGAGGAGACAGCGGCGTTCGTTGCCGGCGACGTCGGCGCGATCGGCTGCGTCCAGGCCGACGCACGCATCGATCGCGTCCGGGCGTTCGTGAAGATCCAGGACGGCTGCTCGTTCTCCTGCAACTTCTGCGTGATCCCGCTCGTGCGCGGCGCATCGCGCAGCCGCAGCGCCGACGCGGTGCTCGCCGAGATCCGGCGGCGCGTCGCGCAGGGTCACCGCGAGGTCGTGCTCACCGGCATCAACCTCGGCTGCTTCCGCGACCGCGCAGCGGGCTATGACCTGGCGCGACTCGTCCGCGAGGCGGGGGAGACACCGGGGCTCGAACGGCTTCGACTCAGCTCGATCGAGATCAACCACGTCAACGACGCGCTCGTCGCGGCGCTGCGAGAGACGCCGACGGTCAGCAAGCACCTCCACGTGCCGCTGCAGTCCGGCGACGACGGCGTGCTCCGGGCGATGCGGCGCCGCTACACCGTCGACACCTACCTGCGGCGGCTGGCGCCGCTCGCCGGCGAGTTCAACCTGACGAGTGACGTGATCGTCGGCTTCCCGGCCGAGGACGACGCGGCGTTCGCAACGACCATGCAGACGGTCGAACGCGCCGGCATCACGAAGGTGCACGTCTTCCCGTACTCGCCGCGTCCGGGCACGGTCACCGCGGAGGACGATCCCGTTCCGCCGCAGGTGAAGAAGGACCGCGGCGCCGCGCTCCGCGCGCCTGTCGCACGAGCTCTGCCTGCAACGGTGGAGCCGCAAGGTGGAGGATGTCGTGCTCGTCGATCGACCCGGCCGCGGCTACGGCGACGACTACACGCCGTGGCTCGTCGACGCGCCGGTCGGAGAGCTCGTCCGGGTCCGTGCTGCGGCCGTCACGGAGGAGGGGATCCTTGCCGCCGCGTGACGACTGCCTGTTCTGCGTGCTCGTACGCGACGGCGACCACATCCATCGCGCCGATGGTTTCGTCGCGATCGACGACATCAATCCGAAGGCGCCGGTGCACATCCTGGTCCTGCCGGAGCGGCACGTCGACACCTTTCGGGAGGTGGGAGAGTTCGATCCGGACGAGGCGAAGCGCATGCTCGAGTTCATCGCGGAGACTGCGCGCCTCGTCGGATTGGAGGACTACCGGGTGGTCGTCAACGTCGGGCCTGGCGGTGGGCAGACCGTCTTTCACCTGCATTGGCATATCCTCGGAGGCCGGACGATGACGGAGACAGACCTATGAGCCTGATCGGCGAGCTGGAGGAGGAGGTCAAGGACGCGATGCGCGCTCACGACAACGAGCGCCGTGACGCCTTGCGCCTGATCCTGTCGAGCCTGAAGTCCGCCGAAAAGGAGCTCCTGCGCCCGCTCTCCGACGACGAGGAGCTGCAGGTGCTGCAGCGTGAGCGCAAGAAGCGCCTCGAGGCCGCCGAGGCGTTCCGCAGCGGCGGCCGCGAACAGCAAGCCGAGCAGGAAGAGACCGAGCTGGCGATCCTGCAGGAGTTCATGCCCGAGCCGCTCGCCGAGGAGGAGCTCGAGCGGATCGTCGACGACGCGATCGCGGAGAACAAGGCGACGAGCATGCGGGACATGGGCCGCGTCATGGCGGACGTGATGCCGCAGATCGCGGGCCGCGCAGACGGCTCGGCGGTCAGCCAGCTCGTGCGCGAGAAGCTCGCGTGAGCTCTTCGTCACCCGCCTGATCGGCGGCGCGGTGCTCGAGTTCTCACGTCGTCTTGGGGGGACCACCTGACGCGACGAAGTCCTGCGGCCGCACCAGCGCGGCTGCCAGCACGGCGCCGCAGGCTGCGACAACCGCGCCGATCAACAGGATGTCGTGCAGCCCGCCGACGAACGACGCCCGCGCGACCACGCCGGGGTTCGGCGCGAAGGCCCTCGGGTCGACCTTGCTTGCAAAGACCGCGCCCAGGGCCGCGATGCCGGTTGCGATCCCGAGCTGCCGGAAGGTGTTGTTGATGCCCGACGCCATCCCCGCACGCTCCTGCCTGACGGTCGAGACCGCGGTCGAAGCGAGCGGCGCGTTGACGAGGCCGATGCCGACGCCGGCGATCAGGAACCCGGGCAGCAGGACCGTCCAGCCCGATGACGGGCTGACCCGGCTCATCGACCACATCGCGACGGCGTTCAGAGCGAGGCCCGAGGCGAGCAGGATGCGGATCGGCACGCGTGTCGACAGCCGGCCGGCGATCGGCGCGGCGACGAACGAGACCACGCTCAGCGGCAGAAACACCAGGCCGGTCTTGAGCGGGGACAGCCCGAGGATGTTCTGCAGGAAGAGCGTCAGGTAGAGGAACATCGCGAACATCGACGAGGAGATCGCGAACGCCGTCGTCTGCGCTCCCACGAACGCAGGCCGCTTGAAGAGCGTGAGGTCGACCATCGACGTCCGCTCGCCCAACTGCGACACGATGAACAGCACGAGGAGCACCCCGGCCGCCACGAAGAGGCCGATGATCCACCAGGTCGACCAGCCCTGCTGGTTTCCTTCGATCAGGGCGAGGATCAGGCAGAACAGGCCACCGATCAGCGTCACGAGCCCGATCGGATCGAGCCGGCTGAGCTCGGGGTCGCTCGACTCGCGGAGCTGCCTCGCCGAGAGGATGATCGCCCCGATGCCGATCGGGATGTTGACGAAGAAGATCCACCGCCAGGAGAGCCAGGAGGTCAGCATGCCCCCGGCGAGCGGGCCGATCGCGACGGCCGCGCCGATCGTCGCACCCCAGGCGCCGAACGCGGTGCCGCGCTCCCTCCCGTGGAACTCCTGTGAGATGAGCGCCAGGCTGGTCGCGAACATCATCGCGCCTCCGATGCCCTGCGCACCGCGCGCGATGATCAGGAACAGCGGGTCGTTTGCGGCGCCGCAGGCCGCCGAGGCGAGCGTGAAGAGCGCCACGCCGATCAGGAAGACCCGCTTGCGGCCGAAGAGGTCGGCCAGCGACCCCGCCGTGAGGACGAAGGTCGCGAGCGCCAGCGCGTAGGCGTCGACCACCCACTGGAGGTCGGAGAAGGAGGCGTCCAGGGAGCGCTGAATCGCGGGTAGCGCGACGTTCACGATCGTGATGTCGAGGAGCAGCATGAACGTCGCTATGCACACGGCGATCAGCGTCCACCACTTGCGCGCCATTCGGGCAACCTACACTTGAGGGCCATGCAGGAAACGCTTGAGATCTCCAATGCCGTCGCGGCCGAGCTGGCCGGGATCTCCGACGGCGTCCTCGACGCGCTGCGCGAGCGGCTGCAGTGCACCGTGCGCCTGCGCGGCAATCAGCTGACCCTGGAGGGCGACGACCAGCACGTCGAGAGCGCCCGCGCGGTGATCGACGAGCTCGTCGAACTGGTCGAGGGCGGCCACCAGATCGGCGGGCACACCGTCGACGCGGTGCTCGGGACGCTCGAGGCGGGCCAGGACGTGCGCGAGGTCTTCGACGCGGTCGTCTGGCGCCATCGCGGCAAGAAGATCGCGCCGAAGACCGTCACCCAGAAGCGCTATGTCGACTCGATTCGGCGCGCCACCGTCACGTTCGGCATCGGCCCGGCCGGCACCGGCAAGACCTACCTCGCGATGGCGCTCGCGGTCGCAGCTCTCCACGAGCGTGAGGTGTCGCGCATCATCCTCACGCGCCCCGCCGTCGAGGCCGGTGAGCGCCTCGGCTTCCTCCCGGGTGACCTGATGGCCAAGGTCGATCCGTATCTCCGCCCGCTGTTCGACGCGCTGTACGACATGCTCGATCCCGACAAGGCGAACAACCTGATCGAGCGCGGGACGATCGAAGTGGCGCCACTCGCCTTCATGCGCGGCCGCACGCTGAACGACAGCTTCATCATCCTCGACGAGGCGCAGAACACCTCCCCGGAGCAGATGCAGATGTTCCTGACGCGCCTCGGGTTCGGTTCGAAGGTCGTGGTCACCGGCGACATCACCCAGATCGACCTCCCGCGGGAGCAGCGGTCGGGCCTCGTGCACGTCCGCGACGTGCTCACGGAGATCGACGGCATCCAGTTCGTCGAGTTCGACCACAAGGACGTCGTCCGCCACAAGCTCGTGCAGCGAATCGTCGAGGCCTACAAGGAGCACACCGACGAGCGCAACCGATGATCTCGGTCGAGGTCGAGAACCGAAGCGGCGCGCTGGTGGACGAAGGCGGGGCGGTGGAACTGGCGGGGCGCGTGCTGCGCGCGGAGGGAATCGACGAGGGTGAGCTCGGGATCGCGTTCGTCGGGCTCGACGAGATGCGCGAGCTGAAGCGAGACCACCTCGGGGTCGACGAAGCGACGGATGTGCTCTCGTTCCCGATCGACGGACGCGACGACGTGCTCGAAGGCGTCCCACGCGCGCTCGGCGACGTCGTCCTCTGCCCGGAGGTGGTGGGCGAGAAGTGGCGGTGGCCCTTGACGCATGGGCTCCTGCACCTGCTCGGCTACGACCACGGGGAGGAAATGGAAGCCCGTGAAGAAGAACTGCTGAGAGCAGAATGAGCGGCGTCAGGCGCGCACCGACGATCTTCGACTCGTTCAACAATGCGTTCGAGGGGATCATCCACGTCCTTCGGACGCAGCGGAACATGCGGATCCATTTCGCGATCGCGGTCTTCGTCCTGATCGCGGCGCTCGTCATCAACGTGACGAAGCTCGAGTTGATCGCACTCCTGATCTCGATCACCTTCGTGCTGATCGCGGAGATGCTGAACACCGGCATCGAGGCTGCGATCGACATTGCGACGACATCGTTCGACCCGATGGCGAAGCTGGCGAAGGACATCGCGGCCGGCGCAGTGCTGATCGCGACCGTGAACGCGGTCTTCGTCGGCTACCTCGTGTTCGCCGGCAAGGTCGCCGACCGATCGTCGACCCTGCTCGACCGGCTGCGCGATGCGCCTGCTCAGCTGACGCTCGTCGCGCTCGTGTTGACCGTGATCATCGTGATCGCCACCAAGGCCTATACGGGCCGTGGGACGCCGTTGCGCGGTGGTCTGCCCTCCGGGCATGCAGCGCTCGCGTTTGCAGGGTGGATGGCCGTGACGTACGTCGCGGGGAACTCCGAGCGCTTCCTGGTCTCCTCGATCGCGCTGGTGATGGCTTTTCTCGTCGCGCAGACCCGCGTCGAGTCGGGAGTGCACTCAGCGTTGGAGGTGACGTACGGTGCCGTCGTGGGCGCTCTCGCCGCACTCGTCGTCTTCCAGGTGTTCTCGTGAGCGAGGCACTCGTGCTCAAGGCGGAGGAAGTGGCGCAGAAGGCGTACGCGCCGTACTCGAACTACCTGGTCGGCGCGGTCGTGCGCACCACTGACGGTCGTGAGTTCACGGGCACGAACGTCGAGAACGCGGCGTACCCGCTGACGCAGTGCGCCGAGAAGACGGCGATCGGCGCCGCGGCGACCGCCGGCTACCGGCCGGGGGACATCGCCACGGTCGCGATCAGCGCGTCGCCGTGCGGAGGCTGCCGGCAGTGGCTGTTCGAATGGCGTGTGCCCGAGGTGTGGTACCGCCGCGGCGACGGCTCGATCGGCACAGCGAGTGCTGCTGACCTGCTGCCCGATACGTGGGAGCTGCCCGGATGAAGTCTGGCTTCGTGGCCGTTGCCGGGCGCCCGAACGTGGGCAAGTCGACGCTCGTCAATGCGCTCACCGGCACGAAAGTCGCGATCGTCTCCGACAAGCCGCACACGACGCGGCATCAGATTCGCGGTGTTCACACGACCGACGACGCCCAGCTCGTCCTCGTCGACCTGCCCGGCTGGCAGAAGCCGATCGACACGCTCACCGAGCGGATGCAGGGACGCGTCGACGAGACGATCGCCAGCGACATCGACGTCGTGCTGCTGGTCGTCAGCGCACGTGAGCGGATCGGAGCGGGGGATAGGTTTGTCGCGCGTCGCGTCTTCTCCCTCGGCGTGCCGGTGATCATCGTCGTCAACAAGGTCGATCGGCTCAAGGCCGGTCACATCGCCTCCCAGATGAAGGAGGCCGCGTCGCTCGGTGAGTTCCACGCACTGCATCCCGTCAGCGCCGTGACCGGCGACGGGATCGACGAGCTCCGATCCGATCTGATCTCGCTCCTGCCGGAGGGGCCGATGTACTACCCGCCCGAGACGGACACCGACATGTCGGTCGAGTCGCAGATCGCCGAGCTCGTGCGCGAACAGGCCCTGCGCCTGCTCAAGGAGGAGCTGCCCCACGCGATCACCGCGGAGGTGGTGGAGATCGAGGACAAGCACGTGCACGTCAGGCTCTACACCGAGACCGAGAGCCAGAAGCAGATCCTGATCGGCAAGGGCGGCACGATGGTGCGCGAGATCGGTCGCAAGGCGCGGCCGTTCATCGAGCAGCTGCTCGGCCACCCCATCTACCTCCAGCTGCAGGTGAAGGCGTCTCCGAGATGGCGGCGCAACCAGACGATGCTCGAGCGGCTGGGCCTCTGATGGCGATGCTCAGCCGCATCGGCGACGAGCTCGTGATCATGCTGAACGACCTCGAGAAGGCGGGTGCGATGCGCGGCGACGTGCACGTGCCGGTCTGGGCGGTGCGCTCGGTGCGGGTCTCGACCAACCCGTTCCGCGAGCTGCGAGGTATGCGCGCGCCCGGAACGGGCATTCCAGGCGTGATCGCGCTCGGCACCTGGCGTACCAAAGGCGCCAAGGATTTCGCAGCCGTCTATCGCGGGGGGCCGGCCGTTGTCGTCGAGCTGTCCGGCGCAGAGTTCAGACGCCTGATCGTGTCCGCGCACGACGCAGTCGCCTTGGCGGACTCGCTGAGTGTCGCCTAGGCGCGAACGGCGGCGAGCAGCTTTCCGAGCCGCTCGCGGTCCGCGTCGCCCCAGATCGACCTGAGCGCGCCCTCGGCCGCCTCCTCGGCGGTGACGAGCGCCTCGCCGGCGATCCGGCGGCCCGCGTCGGTGAGCGTGACCAGGGCGAGACGCGCGTCGCGCGGGTTCGACTCGCGGCCGACCAGGCCGATCCGCTCGAGTGGTCCGAGCTGGCGCGCCACACCCGACGTCGTCACGCCGAGGCGGGATGCGAGCTCCGCGCGGCGCAGCTTCTCGCCGGGCGCGTTGCGCAGTTCGAGCAGGAGCGCCAGGTCGGACAGGCTGAGGCCGTGGTGGTGGCCGAGCGGCGTGTCGACGTAGCGCAGGACGAGCGTGCGCGCGAGCGCGAGATCGAGAACGGTGTCGAGCGAGGTGGACATGATCGACAATATATCATCAACCACTCAACGACCGCTCAACCAGGGGTCAGACCCACGGACGTGTCTGAACGGGACACGCGTCTGGATTCTCGCCGGGGCTACACTCGCAGCATGGCCCAGGCACCGGTACTTCCCAGGGGCTTCGAGCTGCCGTTGAAGCAGCGGCTGCCGCGAATCGGCTCGATCGACCAGGTCGCAGTGGAGCAGCGCGCCGCCGAGCTGGCGAAGCGCTCGATCAAGAAGGACGCGAAGGTGTGGGCGCTCGAGCTCGCGCTGCGCTGCTGCGACCTGACGACGCTCGAGGGGCAGGACACGCCGGGCAAGGTCGCCGCACTTTGCTCGAAGGCGATCCGCCCCGACCCGAGTGACCCCAACGTTCCCTCGGTCGCGGCGATCTGCGTCTACCCGAACCTGATCCCGACCGCGAAGGAGCGCCTGGCGGGGAGCGGCGTCAAGATCGCGAGCGTCGCGACCTACTTCCCGTCCGGGCAGGCGCCCCTCGACGTCAAGTTGCGCGATGTCGAGGACGCCGTCGCCATGGGCGCCGACGAGATCGACATGGTGATCGACCGGGGCGCGTTTCTCTCCGGCCGCTACGCGAAGGTCTTCGACGAGATCGTCAAGGTGAAGGAGGCGTGCGGCGCCGCCCACCTCAAGGTGATCCTCGAGGTGTCGGAGCTCGGGACGTACGACAACGTGCGCCGGGCGTCGCTGCTCGCGATGGCGGCCGGCGGCGACTTCATCAAGACGTCGACCGGCAAGCTCCCCGGCGCGGCAACGCTGCCCGTCCAGCTCGTGATGCTCGAGGCGATTCGCGACGTGCACGCCGAGACGGGCCGCAAGGTCGGCATGAAGCCCGCGGGCGGCATCCGCACCTCGAAGAACGCGATCCAGTACCTCGTGCAGGTGCACGAGACGCTCGGCCCGGACTGGCTGACCCCCGACCTCTACCGGATCGGGGCATCGAGCCTCGTCAACGACATCCTGATGCAGCTCCGCAAGGAGAAGACGGGCGCCTACCAGTCGAAGGACTACTTCACGAATGACTGACATCGACAAACGGCAGGACCGGTCGCCGGTCCCCAAGGACTGGACCTACGCGCCGGCACCCGAGTCGACCGACATCGTCCGGCTGCGGGACCGCTACGGCCTGTACATCGGCGGCGAGTGGTTGACCGCGAAGGAGCACTTCACGACGATCTCGCCGCGGGACGAGGCACCGCTCGCCGAGGTCGCGCAGGCGAGCGAAGCGGACGTGCACAAGGCCGTTGCGTCGGCTCGCGAAGCGTTCAGCTCATGGTCGAAGCTGCCAGGGTCGGAACGCGCCAAGTACATGTTCAGGATCGCGCGCATTCTCGCCGAGCGATCGCGCGAGTTCGCCGTGCTCGAGTCGCTGAACGGCGGCAAGCCGATCAAGGAGTCGCGCGACGTCGACCTGCCGCTCGCCGCTGCGCACTTCTTCTACTACGCCGGCTGGGCCGACAAGCTCGAGTACGCGTTCCCCAACCGCACGCCGAAGCCGCTCGGCGTCGCCGGCCAGATCATCCCGTGGAACTTCCCGCTGCTGATGCTGTCGTGGAAGATCGCGCCCGCGCTGGCGGCCGGCAACACGGTCGTGCTCAAGCCGGCCGAGACGACGCCGCTGACGGCACTCCTCTTCTGCGACGTGCTGCGGCAGGCGGAGCTCCCGCCGGGGGTCGTCAACATCGTCACGGGCGACGGCTCGACCGGAGCTGCGCTGGTCGACGCGGACGTCGACAAGATCGCGTTCACCGGTTCGACCGACGTGGGCAAGGCGATCCAGCGCCGCCTCGCGGGCACCGGCAAGAAGCTGACCCTCGAGCTCGGGGGCAAGGCGGCGAACATCGTCTTCGACGATTGCGCGATCGACCAGGCGGTCGAGGGCATCGTCAACGGCATCTATTTCAACCAGGGCCACGTCTGCTGCGCGGGCTCGCGCCTGTTCGTGCAGGAGTCGATCTACGAGCCGGTGATCGAGAAGCTGAAGCAGCGCATGGCGACCCTCCGCGTCGGCGACCCGCTCGACAAGAACACCGACGTCGGCGCGATCAACTCGCGCATGCAGCTCGACAAGATCGAAGAGCTCGTCGCCGCGGGCAAAGCGGAAGGCGCAGAGATCTACCAGCCGCCGTGCCAGCTGCCCGAGAAGGGGTACTGGTTCGTGCCGACCGTCTTCACGAACGTCGCGCAGAGCTACCGGATCGCGCAGGAGGAGATCTTCGGCCCCGTGCTCTCGGTGCTCACGTTCCGCACCCCAGACGAAGCCGTCGAGAAGGCGAACAACACGCCGTACGGCCTGAGCGCCGGGGTGTGGACGGAGAAGGGCTCACGGATTCTCTGGATGGCGCAGAACCTGCGCGCCGGCGTCGTCTGGGCGAACACGTTCAACCGGTTCGACCCGACCAGCCCCTTCGGCGGCTACAAGGAATCGGGCTTCGGCCGGGAAGGCGGCCTGCACGGCATGGAGCCGTACCTGGACTTCCAATGAGCCGCCTCCCGGTGAAGAAGACGTACAAGCTCTATATCGGGGGCGCGTTCCCGCGCAGCGAGAGCGGGCGGACCTACGAGGCGCAGGACCAGAACGTCGCGCGCGCGTCGCGCAAGGACGTGCGCGATGCGGTGCAGGCTGCGCGTGGCGCCCAGCCGAAGTGGGCAGGGGCGACCGCGTACAACCGCGGCCAGGTGCTCTACCGCATCGCGGAGATGATGGAGGCGCGCGTGCCGGAGTTCGCCGAGCTCTGTTCCGGCAAGGACGAGGTGCATCGCGCCATCGACCGTTGGGTCTGGTACGCCGGTTTCGCCGACAAGCTCTCCCAGGTGCTCGGCGGGACGAACCCGGTCGCAGGCCCGTACTTCAACTTCACGATCCCGGAGCCGACCGGGGTCGTCGCCACGATCGCGCCCGACGAACCGCCGCTCCTGGGGCTCGTCTCGCGGATCGCGCCTGTGCTCACCGGCGGCAACGCCGTTGTCGCGCTCGCCTCCGAGACCCAGCCGCTCGCAGCGATCGAGCTTGCGGAGGCGATTGCGACGAGCGACGTCCCCGGCGGCGTCGTCAACCTGCTCACCGGCCATCGCGCGGAGCTCGCGCCGTGGCTCGCGAGTCACATGGACGTGAACGCGATCGACGTGACGGGTGCCGACGGCCTGCGGGCCGACCTGGAGACCGCAGCCGCAGAGAACGTGAAGCGCGTCGTCTCGGGCAAGTCCGACAGCCAGTCGCTCTACGAGATCTCCGCCTTTCTCGAGCTGAAGACGGTCTGGCACCCGATCGGGGTCTGACCGTAGACTCGGCGACCATGAGCGCCTTCGACAATCTGCACACGATCGCTCCGAACGTGATCTGGAACGGCGTGATCGGCCGGTCGCTCCACGGCGCCGAGGCGACGCTCTCGGCGATCGAGCTCGAGCCCGACACCGACGTCCCGGAGCACTCGCATGTCAACGAGCAGATCGGGATCCTCACCGGTGGCTCGATGACCTTTCGGATCGGCGACGAGGAGCAGGACCTGCTCCCCGGGGCGACCTGGATCATCCCGGCGAACACCCCGCACTCGGTGCGCTCGGGCCCGAACGGAGCGACCCTGGTCGAGCTGTTCGCGCCGCCGCGCGCGGACTGGGCCGGACAGGAGCGTCTCCCGCCAAGTGCGCCACAGGGCTTCTAGCCAGTTACGCTTCGGCCAAGTAGTGCCCGGTCCACGCCGCCTCAGCCACCACATCTCCGATGGAGATGGAATCGCGATCATCGTTTGCGTCGACGACGCGGCCGGCGCGCGAGAGGCCGAGGAACAAGGCGCGAAGGCGCTCGCGGTCTCGTCGGTGATCGCGGGCATCCGAGAGGCGACGACCCTCCCATTGCTCTGGGTCGGCCGGGGAGCGCCGACCGAGGCCGATGCCGTCACGATTCGGCCCGGGGACGATCACAAGCACCCGCACCTCGAGCACGTGGTCGATGTGCGGGACGAGGAGGAGCTCGAGTTGGCGCTCGAGCGCCTCGACCCCGAGATCTTCCTGCTCACGGCGGGTGACGTCGACGACGACGTCGACCCGCTCGACGCCGTGCTCGAGCTTCTGCCGGATGTTCCGGCCGGAAAGCTCGCGATCGCGCAGGTCGACGTCGAGAACCGGGAAGAGGTGCTCGCTCTCGAGCGCGCCGGGATCGACGCTGTCCTCGTCTCCGCGGGGGACGTCCGCGGGCTCGTGGGCCATCAGCCGGTCGACGTCTGAGCCGGGCTACCATGGCGCCCTGGTGAGAGGGCTAATCGCGTTTTCCCTGCTCCTGGGGCTGTGCACACTGCTTGCGACCGGCTGCTCGGGCGGTGCGAAGAAGGCCGCCGCTGCTCCCGCTGCGGCGCCGAAGGCGCATTGCCCCGACCGCGCCGGCTGGCAGAAGCTCGCGAACCGGATCAAGGCGCCCGTCTACTGCCCGGGCTGGCTGCCCGATCCGCTGGTCGGCAAGCTCGGCGGGGAGTGGAACAACATCAACTCCGTCTCGCCCGACCGTAGCTACCTCGAGAGCTTCGTCTGGCAGGAGACCGGTGGCGGCGCGGCCGGCGGCGAGCTGCACGTGAACCTGCGCGCCTATCCGGGTCGGACCAAGATTCCCACCTGCCGCACCGGCGGTGTCGACAGCCGGAACGTCCCCTGCTTCGACCAGCCGATCAAGTCGATCACCGCGAACGGCATCAGCACGCGGCTCTACACGGTGAACCAGGACGCCGACCAGTGGCACGCAGCCCTCGTCTGGCGCGCGGACGGCAACCTCTACACGCTCTCCGAGCATGTCGCGCCGCCCCTCACCTTCGATCACGTCGTGCGCTATCTGAAGCAGGAGCTCAAGGCGCTCGTGCTGATCAACCCCGCCGTCTGATGAAGCTGACACGGAGGCAGGTGCTTGCCGGTGCCGCTGCCGGTGTCGTCGGCGCGGGCAGCATCTACGAGCTCATCGACCACCTGAGCGGCGGAACGCCTCAGCGGGCGGCCGGGGGACAGCGGCTCCCCGAGCAGCATCTGCTCGACGGCATCCGGATCGTCAAGAGCGACGGCGTCGAGGTGCTCGTGCCGCCGCTCCATCACGAGATCCTCACAGCGCGCGTGGTGGCGAGCCGGGCGGACCTGAGCGACGCCCAGGCGTCGCTCGCCCACGTGCTCACCGGCCTCGACGCGGACTACGAGCCGACGCCTGCCGGCCTCGGCGTGACGGTCGCGTGGGGGCTGCCCTACTTCGAGCGCCTGACGCCGGACGCCCTGCGCCGCTATCTCCCGGAGGACCGTCGCGCGGGAAAGCCGGTGCTGTTCGACGCAGAGCGCTTCCAGAGCGACCCGTTCGACACGAAGCTGGAGTCGAACGACGTGGCCTTCCTCATTCGCTCCGACGTCCGTGAGCACATCGACGACGCGACGAAGCGCCTTCGCGACTCGAAGCTGTTCGAGCTGACGTCGATCCGGCGCGGTTTTGCCGGCGGCGGCTTCGACGGCGAACGCTCCCTCCCGAAGCAGATGGCGGAAGCCGCTCAGATCCCCGGCGCCGACCTGATCCCCGAGACCTCCGAGCTCTTTCTCGGGTTCACCTCGACCCAGCGCGCCGGCATGGGACCGGGGCAGATCGCGAACTTCGAGACGCTCGGCTACGTCGACTTCCGCGGCCGCGACTACTTCGTTCACGGCACGCACATGCACCTGTCCCACATTCACGAGGACGTGGAGGCGTGGTACCTGAACTTCGACTTCGACGAGCGCGTGGCGACGGCGTTCCGTCCCAACCTGGACGTGAAGCCGGAGACCCAGACGGTGCGCCAGGGCCCGCAGGACGTCTCGACCACCGCGGACGTCCACAGCGACTACCAGAGCTCGGGACGGATCGGCCACAGCGCTGCGATCCAGACGACCTCGCGGCTCGACCGTGACGTGGCGGTGGAAGGCGTGATCTATCCGAAAGGCGCGGCGATCCCGGTGCGCGCCGACTTCAACACGCTCGACAACCCGTTCATGTGGTCGGTCAACCTCGACGAGATCGGCGAGCTCCCGGCGGCCGGTGTGCACTTCGTCGTCTTCAACCCGACCGGTGACGACTTCCGGCGCAACCGCAAGGCGATGGACGGCGAGTTTCCCGGCGGGAAGATCGCGTTCACGCCGCGCGACCGCAACCAGGGCTTCAACTCGATCCTCTCGACCACGCACCGCCAGAACTTCATCGTGCCGCCGCGGCGCCACCGCAGCTTCCCGCTCGCTGAGGTTTAACTCGCGAAACTGGTTCGCTGCGCGAATCAGTTTCGGTGTCGTCCCGGTCTGAATCTGATTCGGCGGAGCCGAACCAGATTCACGAGTTTCGTCCCTTACCCGAAGAAGGTCCGCGCGACGTCGTACCAGTCCGCGGGGACGCTCTTCAGCTCGGCCGTCGCCTCTTCGAGCGAGACGGAGATCACGTCGTCGCCGCGCAGAGCCGCCATCTGGCCGAACTGCTGCTCCTGGACGAGGTCGGCCGCTTTCAGACCGAACCGCGTCGCGAGGATCCGGTCGCGGGCGGACGGCGAGCCTCCGCGCTGGACGTGCCCGAGCACGGTGACCCGCGTCTCGAAGCCGGTGCGGCTCTCGATCTCGTCACCCAGCTGCTCGCCGACGCCGCGCTTTGCCAGCAGCTTGTGGCCGAACTGGTCGACGTCGCCCTTGTCCTCGGCGCCCGGGAGCTCGCAGCCCTCGCTGATCACCACGATCGAGAAGTTCTTGCCGCGTCCATGCCTGCGCCGGATCTCCGCTTCCACCTCGTCGAGCACGACCGGACGCTCGGGGATGAGGATCACGTCGGCGCCGCCGGCGATGCCGCTGTGCACGGCGATCCACCCGGCATGCCGGCCCATCACCTCGACGACCATGACGCGGTTGTGCGACTCGGCCGTCGTGTGGATGCGGTCGATCGCCTCGGTGCAGATCGAGACGGCCGTGTCGAAGCCGAACGTGTAGTCGGTGCCGGAAAGGTCGTTGTCGATCGTCTTCGGGACCCCGACCACCGGCAGGGTGAACTCGGAGTAGAGCTTCGACGCCACACCGAGCGTGTCTTCACCGCCGATCGCGACCAGCGCGTCGAGCTTCCCGAAGGCCTTCCGAACCCTGTCGACGCCGCCGTCCACCTTGTACGGATTCGTGCGGGAGGTGCCGACGATCGTGCCGCCGCGCGGCAGGATCCCGGAGATCTCGTTCGGGCCGAGCGGCTCGAAGAGCTCCTCGACCATCCCGCGCCAGCCTTCACGCACGCCGATCACCTCGTGGCCGTGTGCCCACGAGCGTCGCGCGACCGCTCGAATCACCGCATTCAGGCCGGGACAGTCGCCACCGCCCGTGAGGACTCCGATCCGCATCGATTTCGAGTTTACGTTCACGCCCGCCCGCGTCGAGCGGGAGCCGAGCGGTCGCGCTCTCTCCGTGGCTCGCGGTCGGCGCCGCCTGCACGCTGCACGGCCGCGTTGATCTCTCGCTCGCTGCAGCCGGCCCTGCTCATCGACTCGATCAGCACTCGCAGGTGAAAGTCCGCATCGACGCGTCTCATGCCGCCTGCTCCTCGTAGCGGAGCATCCCGCCGTCCTCGACCACGTGATGATCGATGCCGAGGATCTCCGCCGCTGAGAGGAGCCCCGAGACATCGAACGGCCGTCGCGACAGGCCTGCGAGCACGAGGTGGAAGCCGATCTCAGTCGAGGCGATCGGCGCCAGCTCCTCAACGAGCCTCAGTGCGGTCTTTGTCGATGGGGCCGGTGCCTTGGCGACGCTCGCGTGGGCGCGGACGCGTCCCTCGAGCTGGCGGACGCGCTCGCGTGAGTACCCCTCAGCCGCAGCCGCCACTGCGAGCGTCGTAGCCCCCTTGCCGTCCCAGCCGAGCCGCGCGGCTACGGCCCGGGCCTGCCGGTCTCGCAGTCTGGCCGCGTGCAGCAGACCTGCGAGCTCCTCTTCGAGTGCGGGCAGGCCGCCTCGCCGGCTGTGTGAAAACGTCATGGCATCGCCTCCTGTGTGGTGCATGGGAAGGCGGCGTCGCCTCGGCGCGGACGTCAGTGTCCGGCGGGAAAACAGCTCGGCGCATCACCGACCTGCGCAAGCCCTTCGACAGGCTGCCCGCCGAGCGTAGCGGCGCTACCTCGGAGCGCGCAAGAACGTGCGCATGCGCACGTCGTCGATCAGCCGAGCGCCACAGTGATTGCGTCGGCGATCACCTTGAGCGATTGACCGCTCACCTGGCTCGCGCGGCGGAGGCGCGCGAATGCCTCGCCCTCGGTCATCCCCTCATGCTCCATCAGGAGCCCTTTCGCCCGCTCGATCGACTTTCGCGCGGCGAGCGCGTCCGCCAGGGTGGCGACCTCATCTCGCAGAGCAACCAGCTCCTCGTGGCGCGCCACGGCCGTCTCGATCGCCGGGATGAGCTCGTTGGCGTCGAAGGGCTTGACGAGATAGGCGAATACGCCGGCCTCCGCTGCTCTCCGAACGAGCTTTGCGTCCGTGTAAGCCGTCAAGAGCAAGATGGGCACGGCGCGCTCCCGCAGGATGCGCCGCGCGGCCTCGATGCCGTCCAGGACCGGCATCTTCACGTCCAGCAAGACGATGTCGGGGCCCGTCGCGCGCGCCAGCTCAACCGCTTCTTCACCGTCACGCGCCTCCGCACAGACGAGGTAACCGGCCGCCTCGAGTTGCCCCCTCAGGTCGAGCCGGATGATCGTCTCGTCTTCGGCGATCAACACCGTTGCTTGTCTCGTCACGCCTGACTCCTCCGTTCGGGCAAAAAGAAAGGCGCCCGGAAGCTGAATGCTTCCGTGGCGCCGTCGCCAGGACGCCGTGTCGGCGTCCGCTGTCGATCATAGAGGTCGGGGCGTTTGATCCAGATCGCGACTCAATCGCACCGACCGTTCGGTCGCCAGCGACACTCGCCCTGTGCGCCTCGTCGTTCCAGTGGCCGCGTTGCTCGCTGCCGTCGGCGGTGGCGCGTCGGCGGCCGGACCGCGCCTCGCCGCACCACACCCGTGCGCGAACGCACCGGGATTCACCTGCTCGACGCTGACCGTTCCGCTCGATCACGCCGGCCGGCACCCGGGAGCGCTGCACCTGGCGGTTGCGACCGCTGACAACGCGAAGGCGCCGCGGGGTGTCCTCCTGCTTCTCACCGGCGGTCCCGGCCAGCCCGGTGTGCCGGCGCTGTCGCGCGTGCCGGAGATCGTCGGCGCCGAGCAGCGGGCGTACCGGATCGTCATGCTCGACCAGCGAGGAACCGGCGCCGGTGCGCTCGACTGTCCCGCGCTGCAGGCGGCGATGGGGAGCTCCGACCTTGCCCCACCGCCGGCCGCCGCGGTGCGCGCGTGCGCCTCGAAGCTCGGTGACCGGCGGCAGTTCTTCGGCACCGACGACGTGGTTGCCGACCTGGAGTCGCTGCGGCAGGCGCTCGGGGTCGACAAATGGGTCGTCGACGGCATCTCGTACGGCACCTATGTCGGCGAGCGCTATGCCCTCGCCCATCCCGGGCGCGTGTCGAAGCTCGTGCTCGATTCGGTCGTCCCGCACGAGGGGGAGACGGATCTCGGCCTGGACGAGTTCCGCGGGGTGCGGCGCGTCTTCCGCGACGTCTGCGGCAGTGACGTGTGCGCCGCGGATCTCGCAGCGGCCGTGCAGCGGACGGGCAAAGGCCCGGCGATCTTCGACGCGCTGACCCTGCAGAGCATCGTCGACCCGTCCTTCCGCTCCACCTTCGACCTGCCCCGCCTGCTCCATGCAGCGGCGGACGGCAGTCCGGACGAGCTTCTGCAGTTCCTCGACGTCGTCAGGCGCTGGGAGAGAACACCGGCCCAGGCGCTCGACCAGGGCCTCCACGCCAGCGCGCTGTGCGCCGACTGGCGCTACCCGTGGGGCGACTCGGCTGCGCGGCTGGCAGGTCGCGAGGGGAAGCTTCGTGCCGCCGTCGCCCGCCACCCTGTGAGCGCCTTCTATCCGTTCGACCGTGCAACGGCGCTCGGCAACGGCTTCATCCGCCAGTGTCTGCCGTGGTCGCCGACGCCGCCGACCGCGCTTCCGCCCCCAGGCGCGAAGCTGCGGATGCCGACGCTGCTCGTGAACGGCGACCACGACCTGTCGACCCCGCTCGAATGGGCGCGCAAGGAGCTCGCGCTCGCACCGCAGGGAACGCTCGTCGTCGTGCACGGCGCCGGGCACTCGGTGCAGGCGCGGGCGGTCAGCGATGCGGGGCGTCAGGCGGTGGCGCGCTTCCTGCTGGAAAAGCCTTGAGGAGCTCGGCCTCGACCGCGTCGAGCACGTCGTTCACCGCGCCCTCGCGCTCCTCGGGCTCGCCCCACTGCCACTGCTCGAGGTAGGCGTCGCTCCCGACGAGGCCCTGCTCCATCGCCACGCGGTCGATCTCCTGCTGGAACCAGTCGGGCAGCTGGCGCGAGACCTGGGTTCCGTCCGCGGCCGTCGCCCGCACGAGCGACGGGATCTCCTGCCAGTACAGGACCGAGACCCGGGTCACCGTGGCCGCTTGCGGTTCTGGACGAACTGGAAGCCGAAGCGCCCCTTGATGCACAGGTTGCCGAGCGTCACGTCGTGGTCTGCGGGCGACGTGACGTTGACGATGTCAGCGCCCTGCACGTGCAGCTCGAGGTTGCAGCCGACGCCGCAGTACGGGCAGATCGTCGTCACGACCTCTTCGCCGGCGTCGTCCCAGGTGCCGGCCTGGCGGCGGTCGTACTCGCTCTTCGACATCAGTGCGCCGGTGGGGCAGACCGCGATGCAGTTCCCGCAGTAGACGCAGGCTGACTCGGGGAGCGTCACGTCGAGCTCCGTGGAGATGTGCGCGCCGAAACCGCGCCCGGCCACCGCGATCGCAAAGGTGTTCTGGGCGTCTTCGCCGCAGGCCGAGACGCACTTGTAACAGAGGATGCAGCGCGAGTAGTCGCGCACGTAGAGGTCGTTGTCGATCTTCACGTCCTGTGCCACCGTTGCCGCGCCGGCCCCGAAGCGCTCCGGCTTCGCGTCGTAGCGCTCGATGTACTCGAGCGCCTCGGGCGCGAGCGAGAGGTCGACGGAGGATCCGAGCAGCTCGAGGACGAGCCGGCGGCTCGTGCGCACCCGCTCGGAATCGGTGAGCACGACCATTCCCGCCTCCACTTTGCGCGAGCAGGCCGGCACGAGCGTCCGCGCGCCTTCGAGCTCGACCACGCAGACACGGCAGACGTTCACCGGCGTCAGCGTGTCGCCGTAACAGAGCGTCGGCGTGTCGATTCCGGCGAGCCGGCAGGCGTCGAGAATCGTCGAACCGTCGAGGACGCGAACGGCCTGGCCGTCCACTGTCAGCTCGAGCATCTTCCTCGGGGCGGCGATCAGGGTCGAGGTCACGCGAACACTCCGAGGTTGACGATCGCAGATTCGATCGCATTCGCAGCCGTCTGCCCGAGCCCGCAGATGGAGGCGTCGCGCATCACCTGGGCGAGCTCGGCGAGCGTCTCCCGCTCGTCCGCGTGCGGCGTGCCGGCGGCCAGCCGCTTGAGCGCCTCTTCCTGGCGCACGGTGCCGACGCGACACGGCACGCACTGGCCGCACGACTCGTCTCGGAAGAACTCTGCGATCCGCAGGAGCGCCGGCACGAGCTCGGCCTCCTCGTCGTAGACGATCACCACGCCGGAGCCGAGTGTGACGCCGGCCGCCCGCGTGTCCTCGTGCGTCAGCTTCAGGTCGAGGAGGTCCGGGCCGACGAACGCCCCCGCTGCACCGCCGAGCAGCACCGCCTTGGGCGGCGCCGATCCAGCCAGGTCGAGCAACTCGCGGAGCGTCGCGCCGAACGGCAGCTCGTAGAGCCCCGGCCGGTCGACGCAGCCGGAGACGCAGAAGAGCCGGGTGCCGGTCGAGCCTTCCGTTCCGGTGAGCGCGTACTCGGCGCCCCCTTCTCGCAGCACCTCGAGCACGTTGAAGAGCGTCTCGACGTTGTTCACGGCGGTGGGCTTCCCGAAGAGGCCCACTTCGACGGGGAACGGCGGCTTGTTGCGCGGCTCGCCGCGGTAGCCCTCGATCGACTGGAAGAGCGCGGTCTCCTCGCCGCACACGTACGCCCCTGCGCCGATGCGCAGTTCGATCTCGAGCCCGTCGAGGTGCGCGCGGCTCTGCTCGATCGCGTTCCGGATCCGCTCGTGGGCGAGCGGGTACTCGGCCCGCACGTAGATGAACGCCTTGGCGGCGCCGGTCGCGTATCCCGCGACCGCGATCGCCTCGACGAGGGCGAACGGATCGCTCTCCATCAGGACGCGGTCCTTGAACGTTCCCGGCTCCGACTCGTCGGCGTTGCAGACGACGTAGTGCGGCTGAGCCGCCTGTCCCGCGACCGCCTCCCACTTGACGCCCGTCGGAAAGGCCGCGCCGCCGCGGCCGAGCAGGTGGGAGTCCTTGAGCTCCCCGATCACGGCCTCTGCGCCGAGCTCGCGCGCCCGCCGCAGCTGCTCGAATCCACCGGCCGCGACGTAGGCGTCGAGCGAGGTCGGGTCGATGCCCGCACCGATGCGGCGGAGCAGGCGCAGGGACGGGTCGCCCGCCTGCGGCAGAGGCGGGCCGGCCGCAGGCAGTTGCAGCTCGCGCGGCTCGACGCCGGCGATGGTGCGATAGGAGGCGGGCGCGCGCTCGCACAGCCCGAGGCAGGGACTTGCGTGCTCACCGGGCGCAACCTCAGCTCCCTTGAGCGCGCACGAGAGATCGGTGCAGACGTGCGTCAGGTCGGCCGGACGCTCTTCGAGCGCCAACAAGGCGTAGAAGCTCGCGACCCCGTACGCATCCGCGGGCGGCACCGAGAGACGCTGCGATGCATAGCCGAGCGCGCCCTCGCTCACCCAGCCGACGCGCAGTTGGGCGGCGCGCAATGCAGGGAGGAGGAGATGGCGTCGGGTCCGGTCGGCTCGTGCGACGCGGTTGCCGGGGTCATGTGCCTCGCCGACCACCGCGTCGATCGCCGACCGCTCGGCGTCGGTCGGCGCGGCGTCGAGGAGGTTGATGTCCATCTAAACGGCCTCCACGCGGATCGCCGTCGCCTTGAACTCCGCGGTGCCCGAGAGGGGATCGGTGGCATCGATCGTGAGCACGTTCGTCTCGACGAGGTCGGGGAAATGCAGGTTCATGAAGGCGAGGCCGGGTCGCAGGTTCGACGCGAACGCGACCGGCGCCTCGACCGAGCCACGCCGCGAGGTGACGAGCGCCCGCCCGCCGTCGACGAGGCCGTAGCGCTCACCGTCCTCCGGCGAGACGAGCAGCGCTTCGCCGCCCACGTGCAGCGGCGAGTCGAATCCACCGGTCTGAACACCCGTGTTGAAGGACTCGAGCCGGCGTCCGGTCGTCAGCCGGAGCGGGAAGTCGTCGTCGAGCAGGTCGACGGGCGGTGAATGCTTGACCGCCATGAACGGCGCTCGCTCCTCGACGACCTCGTCCCAGAGGCGCCCGTGCAGGAACTGGTCACCGGGATGCTCGAGGTCCCAGCAGGGCCACTGGAGCCCGCCCAGTTCGTCGAGCCGCGCGTAGGTCATGCCGGTGTGCATCGGCGAAAGCGTTCGCACCTCGTTCCAGATGTCCTCGGCGCGCGTGCTGCCGAGGTCGCGGCCGAGGCGCTTTGCGAGCTCGTAGACGATCTCGATGTCGTCTCGCGCCTCACCGGGTGGGTCGAGTGCCTTGCGCACGCGCTGGACCCTACGCTCGCTCGAGGTGACGGTCCCCTCCGATTCGGCCCAGCCCGCGCACCCGGGCAGGACGACATCGGCGAGCTCGGCGGTCTTCGTCAGGAAGATGTCCTGGACGATCAGGTGATCGACCTCCCGCAGCAGCTTGCGCGCGCGCGTCTGGTCGGCCTCCGACTGGGCCGGGTTCTCGCCGATCACGTAGAGCGCGCGCAGGTCGCCGTGCTCCATCGCCTCGAACATCTCGGTCAGGTGCAGGCCCTTCTGCGGCGGGATGGACGAGCCCCAGGCGGCGTCGAACTTCGCCCGGACCGCGTCGTCCTCCACGGCCTGGAAGCCCGGCAGCTTGTTGGGGATCGCGCCCATGTCGCCGCCGCCCTGCACGTTGTTCTGACCGCGCAGCGGCTGGAGGCCGGCGCCGTAGCGCCCGACTCCACCGACGAGCAACGAGAGATTGATCAGCGCGAAGACGTTGTCGACCCCGTTGTGGTGCTCGGTGATGCCGAGCGTCCAGCAGATCTGGGGATTCTTCGCGTTGCCCCATGCGAGCGCGAGCTCGCGGATCGCGTCCGCAGGAACTCCCGTCGCACGCTCGGCCGCCTCGAGCGTCCACGGCTCGACCGACTCGCGGAACAGGTCGTAGTTGCTGGTCGCCCGGGCGATGAACTCCTCGTTCGCCAGGCCGCGGTGGATGATCTCGCGGGCGATCGCGTTCGCGAGTGGGATGTCGCTGCCGACGTCGAGGCCGACCCAGAGATCGGCCCACTGCGCGGAGACCGTGCGCCGCGGGTCGACGACCATCAGCTTGGCGCCTCGGTGCACCGCCTTCAGGACGTGGTGGAAGAAGATCGGGTGAGCCTCGCGCGCGTTCGAGCCCCAGAGCACGATCAGGTCCCGCAGACTCGCGCAGCTCCTCGTAGGAGCTGGTACCGCCACCTGCACCGAACACCGTCGCCAGACCGACGACGCTAGGAGCGTGTCAGGTGCGGTTGCAGCTGTCGACGTTGTTGGAGTTCAGGACGACCCGGCTGAACTTCTGCGTGGCGAAGTTCAACTCGTTCGTGGTCTTGGAGCAGCTGAAGATGCCGGTCATGGCACCGGCGTCGAGCACCTCGCGGAAACCGGACGCGGCGCGGTCGAGCGCCTCGTCCCACGTTGCGGGTCTCAGCTCTCCTTGCTCACGAACGAGCGGCTGGGTCAGCCGTTGGTACTTCGGAGCCATGTTCCGAGTCTAGACCGAGTCCCGACAGCCACGCCGTCGTGCGCCTGCGCAACACATCCTCATCGGTGAGCGCCCATTCGTGCTTGCGCGCATAGAGCTCCTGCGCGCGCAGATCGGGGCGACCGGGGACGAGCGGTTCGAGCAGCGAGGGATCCGCCAGGGCCGGCGCGAGCACCTCCGGCGCGAGTGAGCCGTAGAGATGCTGCAGGTGCCCGCGGGTCGCGGGGTCGAGCTCGACCGGCCAGGCGATGCTCGCGAGGCCCGTCGCCCCCGGCAGCGGCCGCGGTGCGCGGTCGAGGTTGCGCACGCCGAGCTGGTCGAGCGTGTCGAGGGCAATTCGCCGATACGTCGTGAGCTTGCCGCCGGCCACGCTCAGCATCCCCGACGGCCCGCGGGTGTAGACGGTCTCGCGGCGCGCGTTCGCGGTCGAGCCCGGGCCACCCGGCAGGACGCGCAGCCCCCAGAACGACGCGCGCACCGCGCCGAGGTCGCGGACGGCTGTGCCCGCCTCGTCGAGGATCGTCCGCACGTCGTCATCGGTGACGCGTCCGTCCTCGGGCTCGCCTTCGTGCAGTGTGTCGGTCGTCCCGAGCAGCAGCTTTCCCTCCCACGGGATCGCGAAGCTGACCCGCACCTTGTCGTGCGGGATCGTCACGGCCGCGCTCCAGCCCTCGCCTCCGTCCACGATCAAGTGCACGCCCTTGCTCAAGCGCACCGAGGTGGCCGCGTTCGGATCCTCGAGCCGCCGGATCCGGTCGATCCAAGGGCCGGTCGCGTTCACGACCATCCGCGCTGCCACCGGCACGGTCTCTCCGTCGACCAGCACGTCGGCCCCGCCGGCTCGCACCGCCGTCACCTCCGCGTAGTTGAGGACGACCGCGTTTCGATCCGCCGCCCCGCGGACGTTCGCGATCGTCAGCCGCCCGTCGTTCGTCCACGCGTCTGCGTAGAGCGCCGAGGAGTGCAGTCCTTCGGTGCGGAGTTGGGGCACGAGGCGAAGTGCTCGGTTCGTGCTCACGCGGCCGTTCAGCTTCGCGCGGGCGAGCGCCGAGTAGAGCAGGACGCCCGTGCGCACCACCCAGGGCCGGTGGGGGCCGTTGCGGTAGAGCGGGAAGACGAACGGCAGCCGCTCGACCAGGTGAGGCGCCACGACGCTCATCAGGTAGCGGCGCTCCTGATGCGCCTCGCGCACGAGTCGCACGTCGCCCATCTGCAGGTAGCGCAGGCCGCCGTGCACGAGCTTCGACGAGGCGCTCGACGTCGCGCCTGCGAAGTCGCCGCGTTCGACGAGCGCAACGTCGAGGCCGTGTGCGGTTGCGGCCTCGGCGATGCCGGCGCCGATGATCCCGCCGCCGATCACCAGCAGGTCGAACCGGCGCGCCGCGAGTTGTTCGACGGCGGCTACGCGATCCACAGCGGGTTCGTCCAGGCCCGGTTCCCGTGTGCGTCGGCGACCTCGACGCGCCCGTAGGGCTGGCGGAAGGGCCGCTCCAGCCGAACGGCGGTGATCAGACCGTCCTCGTTGCGTTCGAGCACCTCCGCGTTGTTCGGATAGCCGAGCCGGCCCGCGTTGACGCGGGCGCCGCGGCGGCGCCCGGTGTAGAGCGTGATGCTCTGGGCGGGGCTGCAGCGGACCGTGACGTCGCCGTCGGTCAGCTCGACCGCAGCGATCCGCGGCCCGGTCGATCCGTAGAACGCGCCCTCGCGCAGCGCAGCGAGCACCGCCGCCTGCGACTTCTCGCGCGCGCGCACCCACGTCCACGCGAAGCCGCTGTCGAAGCCGGGGTGATGCGAGTCGTCGGTCGCGAGCGCGTAGAGGCCCCGGCCGCGTTCGAGCGCTTCGTCCCAGTGCAGTGACGCATCGCCACGGCCGACCTCGAGCTCGCAGCCGGTGTTCCAGACCTCGATCCCGAGCAGGCCTTCACACGTCTCCCACTGGTCGACCCGCAGACCGCTCCAGTACGTGTGGGCGAGGAACGGCACGCCGCCGTTCTCGATCACCCAGGCCACCACCTCCTCCAGCGGGCCGAACTCCAGTTCGGGGACGACCGGGTCGATTTCGAGGCCGAGCGCCAGGACGTGGGCGTCGTCCTCGCGCGTCGGAGCGATCGCGTTCAGCTCCGCCGAGGGGATGACGAGCAGGCCGGAGGTCGAGGCCTCGTCGGTGCGCACCCAGTGGTCTGTGATCGCCAGAACGTCGTACCCCGCCCGGTCGTAGTGCCGGACGAGCAACTCCGGGGCCAGCTCGCCGTCGGAGTTCGTCGTATGCGTGTGTAGGGCGCAACGGAGCCATTCTCCGGGCGCGTCGAACGGGGTCACACAGCCGAGCCTACTCGTTTGAACCGAGAACCGAGATCCGGTGACCTTCCGATGACAATTTGGTGAAATCAGGCATCGGTACTATTGAAATGCACCCCCCAGGCGTGATCTTCTAGGAAGCACCACAACCTTGAGGGGGAAAGCATGGAGGACTACGAGGCCCAAGAAGTCGAGTTCTGGGCCAAGCTCGAAGAAGAAGGGGTCAGCCGCTCGTCGATGTTGCGGCGGAGTGCCGCGGCAGCGTTCGGGCTCACCGTGCTCGGGAGTGCCAGCACGGCACTCGGCGCAACTCGCGCCGGCCTCGCCGCTCCGCCCACGAAGGGAACGCCGGGGGGCATGTCCGCTCTCATCAAGGCGGCGAAGAAGGAAGGGCACCTGAACACGATCGCCCTGCCGCCCGACTGGGCGAACTACGGCGAGCTGATGTCGACCTTCACGAAGAAGTACGGCATCGGGATCACGAACGACAACCCGAACGGAAGCTCGGCGCAGGAGAACCAAGCGATCACATCGCTCAAGGGCGACAAGCGTGCCCCCGATGCGGTCGACGTCGGCGTCTCGTTCGCGATCGCGGGCGCCAACAGCGGCCTCTACGCGAAGTACTTCAACTCGAACTACGCGACGATCCCGCGCTCCATGAAGGACACGCGCGGCTTCTGGATGGGTGACTACTGGGGTGCGATCTCGATCGGCTACAACAAGTCGCTGATCAGCAACCCGCCCAAGACGTGGAAGGACCTGACCAAGTCCGAGTACAAGGGCAAGGTCGCCATGAACGGCAGCCCGCTCGCCTCCAACTCGGCGGTCTCGGGCGTCATCGCGGCGTCGCTCGGTAACGGCGGCTCCCTCTCGGACGTCGGCCCGGGGATCGACTTCTTCGCGGCGCTGAAGAAGTCGGGCAACTTCATCCCGGTGCAAACCACCCCGCAGACCGTGGCGTCGGGCCAGACCCCCATCTCGATCGACTGGGACTACAACAACCTTGCGTACATCAAGGAGTTCCCGGCTGCGAACTGGGGCGTCACGATCCCGTCCGACGGTGTCTACGGCGGCTACTACGCGCAGGCGGTCAACGCGACGGCCCCGCACCCGAACGCCGCCCGCCTGTGGGAGGAGTTCGTCTACTCCGACCAGGGCCAGCTCCTCTAGCTGAAGGGCTTCGCGCACCCGGCTCGGTTCAACGACCTTGCCAACCGCAAGAAGATCCCGAAGTCCCTGCTCACCGCCCTGCCGGCGTCTGCGCTCTATGCCAAGGCGCAGTTCGCCAGCATCGGACAGCAGACGAAGGCGAAGACGGTCATCGCCAGCCAGTGGCCGACGAAGGTCGGGGGCTAACCCGATCTCTACGGTGCATGCAGCACCTGAGGCACTCCGGCCGGACGTCGTGTCCGGCCGGAGGCGCCTCTCGCTCGCGTGGATCGGCACGCTGCCGTTCTTCGCGTACACGATCCTGTTCCTCTTCCTCCCGGCGGCCTCGGTGCTCATCGGCGCGTTCCAGGGAGTGTCGGGCGATTGGACGCTCTCGAACATCCGGCTGCTCTTCAATCACCCCTATAGCGACGCGTACAAGACGAGCATCGAGATCAGCCTCGTCACGGCTTTGCTCGGCGGCCTCGCCGGTCTCTTCGTCGCGTACGCCGCGATCCGCGAAGGGACGCCCAAATTCGTGCGGTCGGGACTGACGACCTTCTCCGGTGTCGCCGCGAACTTCGGCGGCATTCCGCTCGCCTTCGCGTTCATCGCGACCCTTGGCCCGCTCGGGATCGTGACCGTCTTCCTGCGCAACCACGGCTACGACCCGACCGCGCACGGCTTCAACCTCTTTTCGAAGACAGGGGTCGAGCTCGCGTACCTGTACTTCCAGCTCCCGCTGATGATCCTGGTGATCTCGCCCGCGATCGATGGGTTGCGGAAGGAATGGCGCGAGGCCGCCTCCAACCTCGGTGCAAATCAGTGGCAGTTCTGGCGCTATGTCGGCCTGCCGGTGCTGATGCCGTCGATGCTCGGAGCGATGATCCTGCTGTTCGGCAACGCCTTCGCGGCGTACGCGACTGCGTACAGCCTCACCTCCGGCTCGGTCAACATCGTGCCGATCCTGATCGGCAACTACTACACCGGCAACGTGCTCGACAACCCGCACCTGGCGCAGGCGATGGCCTTCGGCATGTTCGTGCGTGTTGGCGGGGATGATGCTCATCTACATCCCGCTACAGCGGCGCTCCGCGCGGTGGGCGAAATGAGGTCGCGGCGGTTCATCGCGCCGTCGGCGGCGATCTGGCTGCTGCTCGCGGCCGCGTACTTCCTGCTGCCCCTCTTCTCGACGCTGCTCTTCAGTCTCCGCTCGAACCAGACCGGCAAGTGCTGCACCCTGCACAACTACGGCTGGGTGCTGCACAACCCCGACTTCTGGAAGACGATCAGGATCTCGTTCATCATCGCCCTAGAGACGATCGTGATCAGTCTCGCGCTCTTCGTCCCGACGATCTACCTGGTGCACCTGAAGGTGCCCAGGTTGCGGCCCGTGATTGCTTTCCTGGCCCTGATCCCGTTCGTCATTCCGCCGATCGTGATGGTGGTCGGACTGCTCAAGGTGTTCAAGGGGACTCCGGCCTGGTTTTACCAGCAGCCGTGGGGCTTCCTGGCGGCCGCGTACGTGATCCTCGCGTTCCCATACATGTTCTTCTCGCTCGACGCCGGCTTCCGGTCGATCGACGTGCACACGCTGACCGAGGCCTCGCAGAGCCTCGGTGCCCGTTGGGCGGACTACGCTCTTCCGCGTGATCCTGCCGAACATCCGCGCGGCGGCCCTGGCGGCGCTCGTTCCTGACGCTTGCGATCGTGATGGGCGAGTTCACGATTGCGAACCTCGCCGCCGTTCCACACGTTCCCGATCTTCATCCAGTACGTGAACGAGTCGCAGGGGTACCCGGCCGGCAGCGTTGACGCTGATGAGCTTCGGGATCACCTGGGCGGCCATGCTCTCGCTGCTCGTCGTGGTCGGAAGCGGAGCCGCAGCCAGTCCCGGATCGTGGCGGGCGCACAGATGACCTACCTCCAGCTCGAGAACCTGCACCGTGACTTCGGCACCGTCAAGGCGTTGAACGGCATCAACATCTCGCTCGGCGAAGGCGAGTTCCTGTCGCTGCTCGGTCCGTCGGGCTGCGGCAAGACGACCGCGCTGCGCCTGGTCGCGGGCTTCGACCGCCCGAACGCAGGGCCGCATCGTCGTCGACGGCAAGGACGTGACGAACGTCGCGCCCAACAAGCGCGACATGGGGATGGTCTTCCAGGCGTACTCGCTGTTCCCGAACATGACGGCCCGCCAGAACGTCGAGTTCGGACTGAAGATCCGCGGCAAGCACAAGCAGGACCGGGCAAGCGCGTCGCACGACCTGCTCGAGCTCGTCGGTCTCGGGCACGCCGTCGACCGCTATCCGCATCAGCTCTCGGGCGGCATGCAGCAGCGCGTCGCGCTTGCCCGCGCGCTCGCTATCGAGCCGCGCGTGCTGCTCCTCGACGAGCCGCTGTCGGCTCTCGACGCGAAGGTGCGCGTGCAGCTGCGCGAGGAGATCCGCCGCATCCAGCTCGAGCTCGGCATCACCACCCTGTACGTCACGCACGACCAGGAAGAGGCGCTCGCAATCTCCGACCACGTCGCTGTGATGTACGGCGGCGTGATCGAGCAGATGGGCACGCCGGCGGAGATGTACACGGCGCCGGCGACGCCGTTCGTCGCCGAGTTCATCGGGACGATGAACCGGCTCGAGGCGATCGTGACCGACGGCGCGTCCGGAGAGGTCGAGCACGTCGGGATCCGGCTCCAGGTCGACGCTGCGCGCGGTCGGCACGAACGGCGAGCGCGTGCTCGATCCTGATCAGGCCGGAGTCGCTCGAGCTGGAGGCCCACACGAACGGTGTCCACGCCGAACTCGTTCTCGGGAGAAGTGCTGACTCAGACGTTCCTCGGGCCTGTGACGCGACTGAAGGTAACAGGCAGCGGGACGAGCCTGATCGCCGACATGTCGACGTCACGTGCGGCCGCCCTTCCCGTCGGCGCTCAGGTCATGGCGAGGATCCCGTCCGAGGGTGCGAAGCTGATCAGCCTCCCGGAGGACGGGCCAGCGCTGCCAGTGCTCGATCCGGATAATCCGTGAAGACGCCGGTGACCCCGAGCCGTCCGAGCTCGGCGATCCGCGCCACGTCGTTCACGGTGTAGACGGTCGTCTCGAGGCCGTAACCGCGTGCGGTCTCGAGCCCGCGCCGGGTCAGGCGATCGTTACGGAAGCCGACAGCCCACCCGCCGGCCGCCCGGCGGATCGATACACCCAGCCCGACGTGCTGCACCGTCCGCATTTGCGGGCGTCTGTCGTGCACCTCCTCGATCGCCCGCCGCTGGAAACAGACGAAGACGTCGTCGTCGCGCATCAGCGCCAGGGCACGTCGAACGGTGTCGCCGCGCGGTCGCTTCAGCTCCACCATCACACCGATGCGGCCGTGGCAGAGATCGAGCACCTCGGCGAGCGTCGGGTAGACGACTCCGCGGACCGGCCTGTCGTGAGTCACCTCGAGGTCGTTGTGCACGTCGAACTCGACGAAGTCCGCGCCCTGTTCGATCGCCCGTTCGAACGCGGGCACGGTGTTCTCCGGGAGATAGGCAGACGCGCCACGGTGGGCAATGACGAGCATCAGCCCAGGAGGCGCCGCATCACGCCGACGTCGATGCGGTCGATCAGCTCGTCCGCCTCGCGGAGGCGATCGGGGTCGAGTGTTCCGGTCAGCGCGAGCACGTGCCCGATACCTGCGGCGCGCGCCGAAGCGATTCCGGCCTCGGTGTCCTCGAAGACGACCGTGTCCGCCGCGTCGACGCCGACCAACGCCAGCGCCTTGAGATAGCCCTCCGGATGCGGCTTGCCGTCGACGACCTCGTCAGACGGGATGATGCCGCGGAACAGCGACGCGAGGCCGGCGGCGTCGACGACCGGCTCGATCTCAGCGCGCGCGGCGCCCGAGCAGATGGCGAGCGGAACGCGCTTCGCTGCGTAGCGGACCGCCTCGCGCGTGTGCTCGTGCACGGACGAGCCGTCGGCGACCGCCGCCCGGTAGAGGGCGACTCGCTCCGCGATCACGGCGTCGACGTCGGGATGGTCGGCACCGAGCCACGAGCGCACGATCTCCGGGTCGGAGTGGCCCGCGAGCTCGTCGAAGTACTCCTGGGCCGAGAGCGGTCTGCCGTGCTCCGCGAAGAGGCGGATGAAGATCTCGCAGAGGATCGGCTCGTCGTCGGAGAGCGTGCCGTTGAAGTCGAAGATCAGAGCACGCGTCGCCACCGGGTGAAGATCGTAGTGTTGGCGCATGACGACGACGGCGTTGCTGCTGGCGCTCACCGCCGCAGTCGTGCATGCGGTCTGGAACGTGCTGCTCGCGCGGGCGCGCGACCCGCAGGCCGCGACGGCGGTCGCGCTGCTGACGGCCGAGGTCGTCTTCCTCGTCCCCGCCTGGCTCGCGTGGAGGATGGACCGGGAGGTCTGGCCGTACATCGTCGCGGGCGGGGCTCTTCAGCTCGTCTACTTCGCGCTCCTCGTCACCGCGTACCGTCTGCTGCCACTTTCGGTGGTCTATCCGGTCTCGCGTGGGGTCGCGCCTGTGCTCGTCCTGGTGATCGGCATCGTCGTGCTCGGCCACACGACCTCGATCGGCCAGGTGGCCGGCGTCTGCCTCGTCGGAGCAGGGATCCTGCTCGTTCGCGGCCTGCGCCCGACGGCTGGGGCGGGCGTCGCCTTCGGGCTCGTGATCGCGTCGGTGATCGCGATGTACACGCTCGTTGACAAGAAAGGCGTCACCTTCGCGGCCGCGCTGCCCTATCTCGAGGTCTCGATGCTCGCGCCGGCGCTCATCTTCGCCGCCGTCGTTGCGCGCGCCAAGGGACTGCCCGCGCTGCGGGCGGAGGTCAGCCGATCGACCATCGTCGCGGGGATCGCCACGTTCGGCGCGTACTGCCTCGTGCTGCTCGCGCTCCAGCGGGCGGCGGCAGCGCCCGTGGCTGCCGTGCGCGAGACGAGTGTGGTCCTGACGGCGCTGCTCGCGGGACGCTTCCTCGCCGAGCCGGTCGGGCGAACGCGGATCGCAGGAGCGGTGGTCGTCGCCTGCGGGATCGCGCTCGTCTCGCTCACGTAGATACGCCTGAACCTGATTCGGCGCAGCCGAACCAGATTCACGAGTTTCGACTTCTACGCGGCCTCCGAGAAACTCGCGAATCAGATTCAGAGTACGAATCTGGTTCGCACTGAACCTGATTCGGCGTAGCCGAACCAGATTCACGAGTTTCGAGTTCTACGCCGCCTTCGAGAAACTCGCGAATCAGATTCAAAGTACGAATCTGGTTCGCACTGAACCTGATTCGGCGTGGCCGAACCAGATTCACGGTTTCGAGTTCTACGCGGCCTCGGAGAAACTCGCGAATCAGATTCAAAGAACGAATCTGGTTCGTCGCTAATCCTCCCGCCGCACGTCCGCGAGCAGCTGTCCGAACTCCGGGCCGTCGAACTCTGCGACGGCGCGGTCGTACTTCTCCATCGCCCAGCTCCAGAAGTCGAAGTCGAGATCCGAGATCCCGTCCTGGATCGAGCCCCAGAGGGTCCAGCCGTACTTCGACATGAGGCCCCAGAGGCGGGCGCGTGCAACCTTGTTGCGAAGCGGGCGGCCGTAGTAGTGCTCGACCAGCTCCTCGAGCTGAGTGAGTGACAGGTTCGACTCGCTCCAGATGTTCCCGAGCTCGAACGCCGGCTCGTTGTTGCCCGAGTACTCGTAGTCGATCAGCCGCATGGCGCCGTCGACCTCGATGAAGTTCTCCGCGAGCAGGTCGTTGTTGCAGGGAACAGTCGGCTCGGCGCGCTCGCGCATCGCCTGCTCGAGCACCCGCACCGCAGGCTCGAACTCGGCGTACCGGTCGGGTAATCGAAAGCCGTGCTCGCGGACGACGCGAACGTACCCTCGCTGGATGTCGAACATGTCGAAGTCCTGCAGGAAGCGTCGGCTCCCGTGCAGCCGGCGGCAGGCTGACGCGATCGACTCGAGCCGGTCGCCGCGCCGCAGTTTCTCGGCATCCATCACCTCGCCGTCGAGGAACGCCAGCACCAACGCGTCGTGCTCGGGCACGACCGCGACGACCCGGGCGCCGACACCGCTCTCCGCGGCGGCGATCGTGTTGTGTGCCTCGTTCTCCCGGTCGATCGCGAGGAGCCCTGTGTCCTTGCCGGAGATGCGCACGACGTAGCGGCCACCCGGGGTCGTGACCTTGAAGTTCGTGTTCGTGAGGCCGCCCGCGAGCGGCTCGACCTCGCGCTCGCCGCGCAGCTCCGGGACCGCCTCCAGCACATCCTCGAGGGGCATCGGGCGATCCTACAATTGGCCTGTACCAAAGCTGGTTTACTCGCTTCGGTGATCCCTGAGCGTGCGCGGGCGGTGGTGGTCGGAGGCGGCGTGATCGGCTGCTCGATCCTCTACCACCTCGCGAAGCTCGGCTGGACGGACTCCGTGCTCCTCGAGCAGTACCAGCTCACGCACGGCTCGACCTGGCACTCCGCAGGCCTCGTCGGCCAGCTACGTTCGTCGATCTCGCTGACCCGGATGATGCAGTACTCAGTCGGTCTCTACGCCGAGCTGCGGGAGCTCACCGGCAACGACCCCGGCTGGCACCAGCTCGGCGGCCTGCGGCTCGCGTCGTCCCAGGCGCGGCTGGAGGAGATCCGCCGGCAGGCGGCGTGGGCGAAGACGTTCGGCCTGCCGATGGAGATCGTCTCGGCGCAGGAGGCGCAGGAGCGCTTCCCGCCGATGAGCACCGACGGCGTGCTGGCGGCTGCCTTCATCCCGGACGACGGCTACCTCGACCCGTCGCAGCTGACCTTCTCGCTCGCAGACGCGGCTCGCCGCGTCGGTGCGCAGATCGAGACGCGGGTGCGTGTCACCGGGATCGAGACGAGGGACGGACGAGTCGTCGCGGTCGAAACCGATGCGGGCCGCATCGAGTGCGAGGTGGTCGTGAATGCCGCCGGCATGTACGCGCCCGAGCTCGCGCGGATGGTCGGCGTCGACCTGCCGATCATCCCCTACGGCCACCAGTACCTGATCACCGAGCCGTTCGCACCGCCGCTCGAGCCGCTTCCGACCCTGCGCGATCCAGACAACCTGATCTATTTCCGCACCGAGGTCGGCGGCCTCGTCATGGGAGGCTACGAACGCAAGCCCGCGCCGTGGGCGCTGGATGGGATCCCCGAGGGATTCGAGGCGAAGCTCCTCCCGCAGGAATGGGACCGCATGGAGGAGCTCTTCGCGAACGCGATCACGCGCGTGCCCGCAATGGAGAACGCCGAGGTGAAGATGTTCTTCAACGGGCCCGAGGCGTTCACGCCCGACGCCGACTTCCTGCTCGGCGAGACGGACGTGCGCGGTTTCTGGGTCGCTGCGGGCGGCTGCGCGCACGGGCTCGCAGGCGCCGGCGGCATCGGCAAGGTCATGGGGGAGTGGATCGTCGACGGCCGTCCCGAGTGGGACGTCTGGCCGCTCGACCTGCGCCGCTTCGGTCGGCAGTACGCGAGCCAGGCGTACACGCTCGCACGATCCTATGAGGCGCTGTCGCAGTACTACGACATCAAGTATCCGGGCGAGGAGAAGGTCGCCGGGCGGCCGCTGCGCGTCTCGCCGGTCTACCCGCGCCATCAGCAGCTCGACGCCGCGTTCGGCGAAAAGGGCGGCTGGGAGCGCGTGAACTGGTACGAGTCGAACGCCGCCGGCGGCGACGAGTCCCTGCGGCCGCGCGGCTGGGCGGGCGAGAACTGGTCACCGGCGATCGAGGTCGAGGCACGGGCGGCCCGCGAGTCGGTCGCCCTCTTCGACCAGTCGTCGTTCTCGAAGCTCGAGGTGCTCGGGCCTGGTGCGCTCGCCTTCCTCGAGCGGTTGTGCGCGAACAGAATCGACCGGCCGGTCGGCACCATCGTCTACACGCAGCTGCTGAACGCCCGCGGGGGCATCGAGGCGGACCTCTCCGTGACGCGGCGCGCCGACGATCGCTTCCTGCTCGTCACGGGCACGGCGTTCGGCAATCACGACCGAGCGTGGCTCGAGCGCAACGCACCGGGCGACGGCTCCGTCTACGTCAACGACGTCACGTCCGCGTACGCCTGCCTCTGCCTCTGGGGGCCGCAGGCGCGAGAGGTGCTGCAGCCGTTGACGAAGACGCCGCTCGACTTCGCGTACATGAGGTCGCGCCAGATCTCCGTCGGCAACGTTCCCGTGACCGCGTCGCGCGTCACGTATGTCGGGGAGCTCGGCTGGGAGCTGTACTGCCCGGCCGAGTACGGGCTGCAGCTCTGGGACACACTGGTCGCCGCGGGGGTGTGACTCCGGGCGGCTATCGCGCAATCGACGCGCTGCGTCTCGAGAAGGGCTATCGCGCATGGGCGAGCGACCTGAACGCCGAGACGACGCCGGAGGAGGCCGGGCTCTCGTTCGCCGTCAAGCGGGACAAGGGCGAGTTCATCGGGCGCGACGCGGTTCGCGAGCAGCGCCAGAAGCTCGTCTGCCTCGTGCTCGAGGACCCGCGGGCGATCGCGCTCGGCTCGGAACCCGTTCGCACTGCAAGCGGCGAGATCGTCGGCCGCGTGACGAGCGGCGGCTACGGCTACGCGGTCGAGGCGAGCATCGCGTTCGCCTACGTTCCGATCGAGCACGGAGAGCCCGGCACCGCGCTGGCGGTCGACATCTTCGGCGACTGGGTGAACGCGGAGGTGCGGGCGGAGCCGCTCTACGACCCCAGCGGCGAGCGAATCCGCGCATGAAATACGCGCAGATCGTCTCGGACGTCGAGCAGGCGATTCGCGATCTGCGGGAGACGGTGTGAGCACGGTCGTCATCGGCGGTGGGATCGCCGGTGTGAGCTGTGCGTACCACCTCGCGAAGGCAGGGGTGGAGGACATCGTGCTCGTCGAGAAGGGCGAGCTGACGAGTGGCTCGACGCATCACGCAGCCGGCCTCGTGACGCAGTTCAATCCCTCTCCGACGATGATGCGGTTCCGCCGGTACAGCGTCGAGCTGTACAGGCAGCTCGGAGTCTTCGAGGCCGTCGGCTCGCTGCGGATCGCAGCGAGCCGCGAGAGCTTCCTCGAGCTTCGTCGTGGCGTCAGTCGCGCGCACGGGATCGGCCTCGACGCGGAGCTCGTCGGACCGGATGACGTTCGCCGCCTGTTGCCGGCGGCGACGTCGGAGTCGCTCTACGGCGCCGTCTGGATGCCCGGAGACGGATACGTCGATCCGCACATCGCCACGTACGCCGTCGCTGGTGCCGCCCGTGAGCTCGGCGTCGAGCTCCGCATCCACTCGCGCGTCACCGGCATCGAGCTCGGGCCTCGCCGCGAGGTGCGCGCGGTCCTCGACCGAGCACGAGCGGATCGAGGCGGAAACGGTCGTCAACGCGGCCGGGATGTGGGCGCCGCAGATCGCAGCGATGGTGGGCACGTTCGCGTGCTCGATCCCGGTCGACCACCAGCACATCGCGCTCCACGCAGTCGACGGGCCATGAGCTGCCGCGTGACGCGCCGTGCTTTCGCGACACCGACAACCTCGTCTACGGGAAGGCCGAGAGCGGCGGCGTGCTCTTCGGCGGCTACGAGCCGAACCCCGTGTCGCGCTGGCACGACGGCGTGCCCTGGGAGCACGGCTCACGCATGCTCTCGCCCGACCACGCGCGGTTCCAGCAGCTGATGGAGGGAGCGACGCGGCGGTTCCCGTTCCTCGACGACGCCGGTGTGACCGCGCTCGTCTGTCATCCGGACGCGATGACGCCCGACGGGAACCCGCTGCTCGGCCCGATGCCGGGCGTGCGTGGCTTCTGGCTCGCAGCGGGTCTCTCGCTGAACGGCTTCGGAGGCGCCGGCGGGCTCGGGAAGGCGCTCGCCGAGCTCGTGACGACCGGCGCGGCCGAGGTCGACGTGCAGCCCTACCGGCCGTGGCGCTTCGGCGGCCCCTATCGCGATCCCGACTTCGCTGCCGCGGGCGCGCGCGAGGTCTACAAGTACTACTACCGGCAGCGCTACCCCGTGCGACGTCTCCGAGGCGGGCCGGCCGCGGCGCCTCAGCCCGCTGCACGGACGGCTCCAGGAGCTCGGCGCGGTGTTCGGCTGACGAAGAACGGCTGGGAGCGCGCCGACTACTTCCGCCCGGGCGAGCCCTGGCGCCGCGCAGGCGAGGAGCAACGCGCGTTCGGGTGGAGCCGCCCGCCGTCCCACGACCGCGTCGCCGTCGAGCACGCGGCCATGCGCGAGCGGGTCGGGATCGTCGACCTGACGTCCTTCGGCAAGCTCGAGGTCACCGGTGCCGGCGCGCTCGCGCTGCTCGAGCGTGTGTGCGGCAACCGCATCGACCGGCCCGTCGGCTCGGTCGTCTACACGCAGCTGCTCGACGAGCGCGGCGGCATCGTCGGCGACGTGACCGTGACCCGGCTCGCCGAGACTCGCTTCCGCATCATCACCGGCGCAGGCGCCGTCGACAGTGACCGCGGCTTCCTCGAGCTGCACGCGGACGGCGACGTGACGATCGCCGACGTCACCGACGAGCTGGCGGTGATCGGCATCTGGGGCCCCGCAGCGCGCGAAGCGCTCGCGTCCGTGACCGGCGACGACGTCTCGAGCAACGCGTTTCCGTTTCGCACCGCGCAGACGGTCGAAGTTGCGGGCCTGCCGGTGCTCGCCCAGCGGATCACGTACGTCGGCGAGCTCGGCTACGAGCTCTACGTCAGCGCGACGCGACGCGGTGCAGGTCTGGGACGCGCTGCTGCGCGCCGCGGCTCCGGAGCCGGTCGGCTACACCGCGCTCGACTCGCTTCGGATCGAGAAGGGCTATCGCTACTTCGGCGCCGACCTGACGAGCGCCGACACGCCGTTCGAGGCCGGGCTCGGCTTCTGCGTCGCGCCGGGCAAGCGTGCGCAGCTCGACCGCGTCGCCCGCGCAACGGCTGCGCACGCTCGCTCGTGGGCGGCAGAGGACTACCTGACGGTCTACGGCGGCGAGGCTGTGCATCTGGACGGCGTCGTGGTCGGGCGCGTCCGCAGCGCGGCCTACGGCTTCACCGTCCGGCGAAACGTGGCGCTCGCCAAGCTGCCGGCGGAGCTCGAGGAAGGGGCGGCGGTCGAGGTCGACGTGCTGGGCGAGCTCGTGCCTGCACGGCGTGGCGCCCGATGCGCTGTACGACCCCGGCAACGAACGTGTGCGTGAGCTAGCGAACGACGAGGGGCGCCGATCCGGGCGCCCCTCGTCGTCACGGATTCAGCGGCCGGTTACTTCCCGAGCCACTTGTTGACCTTCGCCTTGTTCTGCGAGACCCACTTCTTCCCGGCCTTGTCCGGGTTCATGTGGTCGCCTGCGATCCACTTGGCGACGATCTCCTGATCCTTGTTCGACCACGAGAACCGCTTCAGCACCGGGTAGGCCGGCGAGCCGCTCGTGGCGAACTTCTTGCTGAACACCTTCTCGATCACGGTGTTGTCATACGCGCACTTGTACTGCTTGGTGTTTCCGCCCGACTTGGCATCGTCCTGGCAGCCCTTGAACCTCGGCGGCAGCTTCACCTCGGAGAGCTGGTACTCCGTGTTCAGGTACTGGGGGGTGTACCAGTAGAAGATGACCGCCTTGTGCTGCTTGTAGAGCTGGCTCCAGCGCGCGACCTGCGCGGGCTCGGCGCCGACGCTGACGAACTTGAAGTTCAGCCCGAGCGCCTGGATCAGCTGCGCATCCTTCTGCACATAGGACGGGTCACCGCCGAGGAACATCCCCTGCGAGCCGGACTCGGGGCTCTTGAAGAGCGACTCCTTGCCCTTGAGGCCCTTCCAGGTCGCGAACTCGGGGTGCGCCTTCATCAGGTACGTGGGGATGTACCAGCCGATGTGGCCGACGACGCCGTTCGGACCGCCCGCCACGACCGTGTGCTGCTTGGAGATGTACTGCTTGTACTGATCGACGTGCTGCCAGTCTTCGAGCACGGCGTCCGACTTGCCGTCGGCGAGCGCCTGGTAGACGGGGATCTCGGCGATCTGCGTGATCTTGACCTTGCAGCCCATGCCCTCGAGCACGGCCTTCGCGACGTACGTGTTGGCGGTCGAGCCCGCCCAAGCCTGCTCGTTGAGCGTCACCGTGCCGCAGCTGGCTTTGCTGCGAGCGCCGGCTGGGCCTGCGACGAGTACTGCGACTGCTCCGACGGCCAGGACGCCGACGACCGCAGCGAGCTTGCGCCCACTCATGCGTTCCTCCTTGATGGTTTTGACACTCAACCCTCGCTCCGTGCACCTGCAGCGCCTCGACCCTGAGTGACCCGGTCGAGTGCGATCCCGAGGGCGAGGATCGCGAGCGACGCGATCACTCCTTGCCCGAAAGCGTTCCGTTGCAGCCCCTGTGCCACCTCGTAACCGAGGGCGCCCGAGCCGACGAGCCCACCGATCACGACCACGGCGAGCACCATGATGATCGCCTGGTTGACGCCGAGCATGATCGCGTCGCGCGCCAGCGGGATCTTGACCTTCAGCAGCACCTGCAAGCGTGTCGCCCCGAACGAGGTCGCAGCCTCGACGGACTCGGGCGAAACGTCCTGGATGCCGCGCTGGACCAGCCGGATCATCACCGGCGTCGCGTAGAGCACGGAAGCCACCACTCCTGGGACTCCCGAGACCGGCATTAGATAGATGAACGGGATGATGTAGACGAGCTGAGGCAGCGTCTGCAGGATGTCGTTCATCGGCCGAACGATGCGCGCCACCGTCCGGTTCTCGGCGGCGAGGACCCCGATCACGAGGCCGATGATCACGGTCAGCGTGGTCGCGACGAGCACCTGCGAGAAGGTGTCCATCGCGTTCGGCCACTCACCGACGAACCCCACGATGAACAGCATCAGCCCGGCAATCGCCGCGCGGCGTAGGCCGCTGATCAGGAACGCGATCGCGACGAGTCCTACGAGCGTGACCGGCCAGGGCGTTTCGATGAAGAACGTCCGCAGCGGCTGGATCCCGTGCTGCACGATGAAGTTGCCGGTCGGGTTCGTCAGGTCGCGGAACAAGAACGTGTTCGGGTTCTGGATGTAGTCCAACCCGTTCTGGACGTAGTTGCGGAGCCAGTCCTGTGCGGTCCAGCGCGACCAGACGGTCCCGGCGTTGAACACATGGCTGAGCACGGCGGTCCCCACGACGGCCGCGACGCAGAATGCGGTGTACGCGCGCAGGACATGCGCCTTGTGCTGGGTCAGGTGCCGTTTTGCCGGATCTGTGCGATTCGCCATCGCCTCGGTCGACCGGTCGAGTGCAATCGCCATGATCACGATCGCCACGCCGGCGAAGATCGCGAAGACGGGATCCGTGTACAGCCCGTTCGTGACCGCGTCGCCTAGGCCCGCACCGCCGATCAGTCCGGCGATCACCACCATCGAGAGCGCGAAGAGGATGGTCTGGTTGACCGAGAGCAACATCATCCGCCGCGCCAGCGGGATCTGCACCTTCGACAGCACCTGCCACCGGGTCGCGCCGAGCGCCGTGGCCGCCTCGACCGTGTTGGGCATGACGCCGCGGATCCCGAGAGCGGTGATCCGGATCGCAGGCGGGACGGCGTAGATCATCGTCGTCACCACCGCGGCGCCCGGACCGACCGAGAAGAGGATCACGACCGGGATCAGGTACGCGAACGCGGGGATGATCTGCATTGCGTCCAGGAACGGGGTGATCGCCCGGTTGAACCTCGCCGAGCGGCCGGCGATCACACCGAGCGGCATGCCGACCAGGAGGGAGAGCGAGACGGCAGCGAACATCAGGGCGAAGGTCTCGACGGCCTCGTCCCAGAGCCCGAGCACCGCAAAGCTCACGAACGCAGCGAACGTCCCGATCGCGGCCTTCACGCCGCCGAAGCGGAGCACGATCAACGTCCCGAGCGCCGCCGTGCCGGGCCACTTCAGGAAGTAGAAGAACCGGGTCAGCCAGGAGACGAGATCGTCGAGGAAGCTCGCGAAGCCGTTGAAGATCCGAAAGGCGATGTTCGGATGCGGGAGGTTCCGGTTGTTCGAGAGCCACGCCTGGAAGCGGTCGAGATGCGGAGAGAGCGAGTTCCACTCCAGCCAGACGGGCCAGGCCCAGCTGCCCTTCCAGCCGAGGTAGACGATGATCATCCCCACGACGATCAGCACAGCCGCGCCCGCTTTGCCCCGCCACCATGGCGCCGGCAGCGGCTTCGACAAACGGTGCTGCGCCGCCTCGGCGACCGCCATCAGTCGCCTTCGCCCTCGCCCGCGATCGCGATCAGGACCGCTTCCTTGTCGACCACGCCGACGACCCTGCCGTTCTCGACGGCGCAGATCGGGCGCTCGCTGGCGGCGATCACCGGAACAGCTTTGCGCACCGTGGTCGAGACGTCCAGGGTTGGTCCGTCGGCCTCGCCGGGAGCGGGCTCGCGCATGATCCAGCGCAGCGTCAGCACATGGCTGCGAGGGATGTCGCGCACGAAGTTCGACACATACTCGTCGGCCGGCGAGCCGACCAGGTCCTCCGGCGTCCCGAGCTGGACCACGCGCCCGTCGCGCATGATCGCGATGCGGTCGCCGAGCCGGAGTGCCTCCGGCAGGTCGTGCGTGATGAAGACCATCGTCTTGCCGGTCTCGTGCTGGAGCCGGATCACCTCGTCCTGCATGTCGCGCCGGATCAGCGGGTCGAGCGCGCTGAAGGGCTCGTCGTAGAGCATCACCTTGGGATCGACGGCGAAGGCGCGTGCGAGCCCGACGCGCTGCTGCATGCCACCGGAGAGCTCGTTCGGGAACTGGTTGGCGGCGTCCTCGAGCCCCACCAGCTCGAGCACCTCGCCTGCGCGCGCGAGCCGTTCGGCCTTCGATTTGCCCTGTACCTCGAGGCCGAACGCGACGTTGTCGATCACGCTGCGGTGGGCCAAGAGGCCGAAGTGCTGAAACACCATCGACGAGGTGTGGCGCCGTAGCTGGAGGAGCTCGTCACGGCTCGCGGCGGTGACGTCGCGCCCGTCGATCTCCACTCGTCCCGCCGTTGGCTCGATCAGACGGATCAGCGTGCGCACGAGGGTGGACTTGCCCGACCCGGAGAGGCCCATCACGACGAACACCTCACCGGGCCAGACCTCGAATGAGACGTCGCGCACGGCTGCGACGCACCCGGTCTTCTCGCGCAGTTCGGCGCGGGAGAGGTGGGCGTCGGGCGTGCCGATCACCTTGTTCGCGTTCTTGCCGAAGATCTTCCAGATCCCCTCGGCGCGGATGAGGGGATCGCCGGCCAGTCCGCTAGAAGAGGCCAACCGTTTCGCCCCGCTCGTCGATGTCGACGTTGATCGCCGCGGGCGTCCTGCCGAGGCCGGGCATCGTCTGCATGTCGCCGCAGAGCGCAACGATCCAGCCGGCGCCGGTGTAGGCACGCAGGTCGCGCACTCCCACCGTGAAGCCGGTCGGCGCATTCGCGAGCAGTGGGTCGTGTGAGAGGGACAGGTGCGTCTTCGCCATGCAGATCGGCAGGGTGTCGAGCCCGGCCTTGTTGAACGCCTTGATCTTGGCGCGCGCGGCCGGCAGCAGGGTGATTCCGTCGGCGCCGTAGACCCGCCTGGCGATCGCCTCGATCTTGTCCTCGATCGGAGCGTCGAGCGGATAGATGAAGTCGAACTTCGAGGGCTCGTCGGCTGCGGCGACGACAGCCTCTGCGAGCGCGGCACCGCCTTTGCCGCCCTGGAGGAAGCCGTCGTTGACCTCGGCCGCGTAGGCGCCGTGCTCGAGCGCGATCCGCTGGACCAGTTCGATCTCCTCCGTCTCGTCGCCGGGGAAGGCGTTCACGGCCACTACCGCGTTGAGCCCGAACTCGCGGATGATCCCGAGGTGGCGCGCGAGGTTGGCGGCGCCCGTCTCGATCGCTTCCGGACCGCCGTCGGGCTTGCCCGCATGGTGCTTGAGCGCCTTGACCGTCGCCACGAGAACGACCGCGTCCGGCTTCAGGTTGCCGAGCCGGCAGACGATGTCGAAGAACTTCTCCATGCCCATGTCGGAGGCGAAGCCGCTCTCGGTGACGACGTAGTCGGCGAGCTTGAGCGCGACGCGGTCGGCGACGACGGAGTTGTTGCCGTGGGCGATGTTGGCGAACGGACCGCAGTGAACGAATGCCGGCTGGCCCTCCAGCGTCTGCACGAGATTCGGCTTGATCGTGTCCTTGAGCAGCACGGTCATCGAGCCGGCTGCCTGCAGTTGCTCGGCGGTTACCGGCTCGCCTTCGTAGGTGTTGCCGACCGTGATCGCGCCGAGGCGCGCGCGCAAGTCCTGCAAGTCGGACGCGACGGCTGCGATGGCCATCACCTCCGACGCGGCGGTGATGTCGAACCCTGTCTGCCGCGGGAAGCCGTTTGCCTTGCCGCCGAGCCCGACCACCATGTCGCGCAACGAGCGGTCGTTGATGTCCATGCAACGGCGCCAGCTGATCGACAGCGGGTCGATCCCGAGCACGTTTCCGTGCAGCAGATGCGTCTCGAGCATGGCTGCCAGCAGATTGTTCGCGGCGCCGATCGCGTGGATGTCGCCGGTGAAGTGGAGATTCATGTCCTCCATCGGCACGACCTGCGTGTAGCCGCCCCCGGCCGCGCCGCCCTTGATGCCGAACACAGGCCCGAGTGACGCTTCGCGCAGGCAGAGCGCGACGTTCTTGCCGATGTGCCCGAGGCCTTGCGTCAGCGACACCGAGGTCGTCGTCTTGCCCTCGCCGGCCTTCGTCGGAGTGATCGCCGTGACGTCGATCAGCTTCCCGTCGGGCTTCGACGCCAGCCGCTCGAGTACGGAGAGGTGAACCTTGGCCTTGAAGCGGCCGTAGGGATCGATCTCCTCCGGGAGAAGCCCGGCCGCCGCGGCAATCTCGGTGATCGGCCGCAGCGTCGCCTCCTGCGCGATCTGGAGAGACGAGGGCATCGTCGTATCCAAGTTCGTCCTTTCGGTCGACACGAATGGTCGCCGCGCAGGATACGACTAATATATCTCCGTGGCTAGGGCAGGCACCGCGCGGCTACTCGCCCCGCCGTACGGCGAGGCCGCGTCGCTCGCCGACCAGGCGTACTACGCGCTGCGGGAACTGATCGTCTCGCTGGAGCTCGCGCCCGGCAGCGCGATCAAGGAGCCCGAGCTCACCGCGCGGCTCGGCATCGGACGCACGCCGGTGCGCGAAGCGTTGCGACGGCTCGCGCTCGAACGCCTCGTCGAGGTGTATCCGCGCCGCGGCATGTTCGTCACCACCGTCGACGTTCGCGATCTCGCGCGGCTCTGCGAAGTCCGGGCGGTGCTCGAGCCCGAGGCCGCGAGGCTCGCCGCTGAGCGCGCGACGCGGCAAGATCTGGACGAGATCAACGTGCTCCTGGAGGAGCTCGTCGTGGAGCGGCGGCGGGACGCCCGGTTGCTGATCGCGCTGGACGAACGGATTCACCGCGCGATCTACCGGTGCTGCCACAACCAGCTGCTGGAGGAGACGCTCGAGTGGTACTACACCCACGCGCTGCGGATCTGGGCGCTCGCGCTCGACCGGGCGCCCGACCTGCCGGGAGCGGTGCTCGAGCACCACGCGCTCCTGGATGCGATCGCTCGCGGCAAGGGCGAACGGGCGTCCGCCCTGATGCGCGCCCACGTCGAGCAATTCGAAGAGGCGATGCGTGACGTGCTCCTCGAGAGGTGATATATCACCGCCATGACTGAGACCTCCAACTGGCCCGCGACCGCGCGCGCGGTCGTGATCGGCGCCGGCATCGTCGGCAACAGCCTCGTCGGCCATCTCGCCGAGCTCGGCTGGACCGAGCTCGTCCTGCTCGACAAAGGCCCGCTGCCGAACCCTGGCGGCTCGACCGGCCACGCATCGAACTTCATCTTCCCGGTCGACCACTCGAAGGAGATGACGCAGCTGACGCTCGATTCCGTGCGCCAGTACCGCGAAGCCGGCGTCTTCACCGAGAGCGGCGGCATCGAGGTGGCGCGCACCCAGGAACGGATGCAGGAGCTGCAGCGCCGGATGTCGTCCGCGAAGGCCTGGGGGATCGACGATGTGTCGATCGTCACACCGGCCGAGGTGAAGGAGCTCGTCCCGTTCATCGACGAGTCCGTGATCGTCGGCGGCTTCTACACCAAGTCGGTCGGCATCGTCGACTCGTTGCGCTTCGGGACGATCATGCGAGAGCGCGCGCAGGACAAAGGCGCGATGAATGTCTTCGCGAACACCGAGGTGCTCGGCATCGACGTCGAGCACGGCCGCATCTGCGGGGTTCGCACGTCGCGCGGCGACATCGCCACCGAGATCGTGGTCGTCTGCTGCGGCGTCTGGTCACCGAAGATCGCGCGGATGGCGGGTGCGAGCATCCCGCTGACGCCGGCGGTGCACCAGATGATCGACGTCGGGCCGGTCCCGCATTTCAAGGACACGAAGGGAACGATCGAGTTCCCGATCGTCCGCGACATGGACACGAACATGTACGAGCGGCAAGACGGAAGCGGGCTCGAGATCGGCTCCTATGCGCACCGCCCGATCCTTCACGATCCGGAGGAGATCCCTTCGAACGAAGAGGCGGCGCTGTCGCCGACCGAGTTTCCGTTCACTGAGAAGGACTTCCAGCAGCAGATGGAGGACGCCCTCGAGCTGATCCCCGACGTGCTCAACGACGAGTCGGTCGGCATCAAGTACGCGATCAACGGCATCCTCTCGCTCACCCCCGACGGACTCCCGTTGCTCGGCGAGACGCCCGAGGTCAAGGGGCTCTGGTCGGCTGCGGCGGTGTGGGTGAAGGAAGGCCCCGGCGTCGGCAGGGCCGTCGCAGAGTGGATGACGAACGGCGAGTCCGAGATCGACCTCCAGTCGTCCGACGTTGCGCGCTTCTACGAGTGCCAGCGCTCGAAGGAGCACGTCCAGGCGCGCGCAGCCGAAGGGTTCAACAAGACGTACGGCATCGTGCATCCGGCCGAGCAGTGGGAGTCGAATCGCCGCGTGCGGCTGTCGCCGTTCTACGAGCGCGAGCGTGAGCTCGGGGCCGCATTCTTCGAGGCCGCGGCCTGGGAGCGCCCACACTGGTACGAATCGAACGCCAAGCTCCTCGACGAGTACGGCGACCGGATCAACCGACGCGAGGCGGAGTGGGAATCGCGCTGGTGGTCGCCGATCATCAACGCCGAGCATCTGGCGATGCGCGATCGCGCAGCGATGTTCGACCTGACCGCGTTCTGCATCTTCGACGTCACCGGCCCGGGCGCGCTCGAGACGGTGCAGCAGGTCTCGATGCGCCAGATGGACGTCGCGAACGGGAAGGTCGTCTACACCCCGGTGCTCTCGCCGAGCGGCACCTTCAAGAGCGACCTGACGGTGATGCGTCTCGGCGAGGAGCAGTTCCGCGTCGTGACCGGTGGTGCGCACGGCATGGCCGACCTCAAGTGGTACGCGGATCACGCGCCGGCGGACGGGAGCGCGCAGGTCACCGACCTGACCTCCGCCTGGACGACGCTCGGCCTCTGGGGCCCGCGGGCGCGCGACATCCTTGCGAGCCTGACGGCGGACGACATGTCGCACGAGGCGTTCGGCTTCGCGACCTGCCGCACGATCGAGATCGACTCTCTGCGTGTGCTTGCGTCGCGCATCTCCTACGTCGGCGAGCTCGGCTGGGAGCTCTACGTGCCGATGGAGCAGGGCGCCAAGCTGTGGGATCTCGTCCAGGAGGCGGGCGAGCCGCACGGCGTCGTGCCGGCCGGGATCGGCGTCTACGGGACGACGGGGCGGCTCGAGAAGTGTTACCGCGCGTTCGGATTCGAGCTCGACGCGGACTACGACGTCGTCGAGGCCGGTATGGCGTGGGGCAAGGTCAAGACGCCCGATTTCGTCGGGAAGGCCGCGCACGTCGAGGACCGCGAGTCGGAGCCGGTCGCCGTGCTCTGCACGCTCACGGTCGACGATCACACGTCGGCCGACGGGACGAAGCGCTACATGCTCGGTCGTGAGCCGGTCCTCTCGAAGCAGGGCAAGCCGCTCGTCGATGCGCACGGCCGCCGTTCGTATGTGACGAGCGCCGGTGCCGGTCCGTCGATCGGCAAGCACATCCTGCTCTCGTATCTGCCGCCCGAGCGCGCGGTGCTCGGCGAGGAGCTGCTCGTCGAGTTTCTCGGCGAGCACTATCCGGTCACGGTTGCCTGCAACGACTCGACGCCGATCTTCGATCCCGACAACTCGAGGGTCAAGGCGTGAGGACTGCTTTGCCTCGTCAAGCGGGTGCCAATCACCGGCGGGAAGATGGTGCTGACGGCCGACGAGCAGGCGATCGAGACGAAGCACCTCGGGTTCACGATCTCGCCGCACGAGGAGTGTGGGGTCGAGGAGGCGGTGCGCATCGTCGAGGCCCAGGGCGGCGAGGTCGTGGTGTTGACGCTCGGGCCGCCGGAGGCCGAAGACCAGCTGCGTGAGTGCATGGCGCTCGGCGCCGACCGGGCGATCCATCTCGTCAGCGACGAGGAGTGGGACGCGCAGGCGACCGCGGGGGCGCTCGTCGACGCGATCAAAGCCGAGGAGCCGTTCGACCTGATCGTCTTCGGCAACGAGTCGGCGGACGCCGGCAACTTCCAGGTCGGCATTCGCGTTGCGTATGCGCTCGGCCTGCCGGTGGTCACCGGGTTGAAGGGATTGACGGTCGCCGACGGACACGCGCGCTGCGAGCAGGAGGTCGCCGCGGGTCGTGACGTCTACGACGTGACGCTGCCGGCTGTCGTCACGGTGAAGGAGGGGCTCAACCTGCCGCGCTACCCGTCGGTCCCCGCGAAGCTGCGCGCGAATCGCAAGCCGGTAGATACGCGCCCGGTCGAGCGGCCGCCGTCGCAGCTCGAGAAGCTTCGCCTCGTCGTGCCGGAGGGTTTCGGCAAGCAGGCCGAGGTGCTCGGGAGCGGGACGGACGCTGCGCCCGCCGTCGTCGAGGTCCTGCAGAAGCTGGGGCTGGTGTGAAAGTCCTCGTCTTCGTCGAGCGCGACGACGAGCTGTCGCTCCAAGCGCTCACGTTCGCTCTTTCGCTCGGGGATGTGCGCGCGGTCGAGATCGAAGGGCCGTACGCGCCGAGCGCGTGGGCGGCGGCGCTGATCGAGGCCGCCGGCTCGGACGCGATCGTCGGCCCGGGCTCCGACCGTGGCAACGAGGTCCTCGCGCACGTCGCAGCGCGCCTCGACCTGCCGTTCGCCGCCAATGTCACCGAGGTGCGGGGCGACGAGGTCACCCGCCAGCGCTGGGGCGGCACGCTGCTCGAGGAAGCCCGTGTCCATTCGGACCGGCAGCTGTTCACAGCCGCGCCGTTCGCCTTCGAGGCAAGTAACAGTCTGTTACAAGCCGAGGTCGAGACGCTTCGTCCCGACGTCGCCGGTGCAGTTCAGGTCGTCGAGCGCGTCGTCCCCGACACGGGCGGCAAGGTGTCGCTCGCCGACGCGAAGGTGGTCGTCTCCGGCGGGCGCGGTGTCGGCTCCGCCGAGGGGTTCGCGATCCTCGAGGAGCTCGCTGCGCTGCTCGACGGCGCGGTCGGCTGTTCCCGCGTCGTCACCAGCGCCGGCTGGCGTCCGCACACGGATCAGGTCGGGCAGACCGGCACGAAGGTGTCGCCCGACCTCTACATCGCCTGCGGGATCAGCGGCGCCACGCAGCACATCGCCGGCTGCAAGGGCGCGAAGAAGCTGCTCGCGATCAACGCCGATCCCGAGGCGACGATCTTCACGCACGCCGACTACGCCGTGATCGGCGACCTGCACGAGATCGTCCCGGCGATCTCGGCCGAGCTCAGGAAGGCTCGAGAGGCATAGGGGCAGCGACGCTTGCAGGCGCGCTCGCGCTCGCGGCTGCGCTCGCCGTCGCGGGGACCCTCTTCACGCGGCGCGCGCTGCTGCTCGTCGGCCTCGTGCGCGCTGCGAAGCCTGTCGAGCGGTACGACGACGTTCCAGGTCGGGTCCGCAATGAAGCGGTGATCGTGCTCGGACAGCGGAAGCTGTTCCAGCGGCTGCTGCCGGGCGCGATGCATGCCGCGATCTTCTGGGGCTTCCTCGTGCTCTTCCCGACGATCGTCATGGCGATGATCTCGGCCGTCGACCGGGACTGGACGTTTCCGTGGCTCGGGTCGCAGGGCTGGTTCATGGCGCTGGTCGACATCTTCATCCTCGTGGTGCTCGCCGGTGTCGTGACCGCCGTCTGGATCCGCAAGGTCATGCGACCGGCGCGCTTCGACGGCTCACACCTCGGCGAAGCCGACTTCATCCTGCTGATGATCGCGCTCGTCGTGCTGACGCTGCTCGGCTGGCACGCGGCTCGCATCGCCTCGGGCCTGAACGAGTGGCCGGCGCACGCGTCGTTCCTCTCGAACTGGCTCGCGGGCCACGTCGGTTCCTCACCGGAAGTACGCGAGCGCGTGCTCGTCTGGGCGCACGTGCTTGTGATCCTCACGTTCCTCGCCTACCTGCCGTACTCGAAGCATTTGCACATCGCGACCGCCGCAGTGAATGTCTTCTTCGGCCGGACGCGCCGACGTGGCCGGCTCGAGCCGCTCCGCTTCGACGTGCCCGACGAGGAGATGCGCTTCGGCGTCGGGACGGTCGGCGACCTGACGTGGAAGGAGATGGTCGACTCGTTCTCGTGCACGGAGTGCGGCCGCTGCCAGGATGTCTGCCCTGCATATGCGACGGGCAAGCTCCTGTCCCCGAAGCTGCTGATCATGGGCATTCGCGATCAGCTGCTGGCCGAAGGCCCGAACCTGCTCGCCGGCGGAGAGCTGACGCCGATCGTCGGGAACGGCGTCCCGGAGGAGATGGTGTGGGACTGCGTCACCTGCGGGGCGTGCGTCCACGAGTGCCCGGTGTCGATCGAGCACGTCGACCACATCGTCGACCTGCGCCGCAACCTCGTGATGATGGAGTCGAGCTTCCCTCAGGAGGCCGAGTCGATGCTGCGCGACGTCGAGCGGGTCGGCAATCCGTGGGGCAAGCCGCAGGGCGACCGTGCGGCGTGGGCCGAGGACCTCGGAGTGCGTGTCGTCGAGGAAGGCGAGGCTGCGCCGGAGATCCTCTACTGGGTGGGCTGCGCCGCGGCCTACGACGAGCGCGCGCGCAAGGCGGCCGAGTCGACCGTGAAGCTGTTGCAGAAGGCGGGGGTCGACTTCGCGATCCTCGGCGCGCGCGAGTCGTGCACAGGCGATCCGGCCCGCCGGATGGGGAACGAGTACGTGTTCCAGTCGTACGCCGAGCAGAACGTCGCGACACTGAACGAGGTCGGGGTCACGAAGATCGTCGCGAGCTGTCCCCACTGTCTCAACTCGCTCGGCAACGAGTACCCCGATTTCGGCGGGCAGTACGAGGTGATGCACCACACGGAGCTCCTCGCCGAGCTCGTGCGGGACGGGAAACTCCAGCCGAAGGCCGGGGAGGGGGAGATCACCTACCACGACTCCTGCTATCTCGCGCGTCACAACGACGTGCGTGACGAACCACGCGAGCTCGTCGCCGCGGTCGGCAAGCCCATCGAGATGGGCCGCAACCGCGAGCGCACGTTCTGCTGCGGCGCGGGCGGCGCGCACATGTGGATGGAGGAGCGCGGCACGGCGATCAACGAGGAGCGTGTGCGCGAGGCGGTGGAGACCGGCGCCGAGACGCTGGCGGTCGCCTGCCCGTTCTGCACGGTGATGCTCGACGACGGCGTTCGGTCGCTCGGCAAGCAGCTCAGGGTTGTCGACGTCGCGACCCTGCTCGTCGAGTCGATGGAGGACTAGCGCTCTCGGCGGTTGCCTTCTTCGCTGCCTCTGTCACGATCGTCGGAGAAGGCTTCTGATGGAGATCATCGGCAGAGACGCGGAGCTTGGCTCGCTCCACTCGTTTCTCGACGAAGCGACCGACGGGCCGGCTGCCCTCGTGCTCGAGGGCGATGCAGGCATCGGGAAGTCGATGCTCTGGGCTGCCGGCCTCGAGGAGGCGCGAGTCCGCGGGTTCCAGGTCCTCGCCGCCCGGCCGGCCGAGGCCGAGCAGTCGCTCGCCAACGTCGGGCTGTCGGACCTGTTCGAGAACGTTCTCGACGATGTCCTCCCCGAACTGCCTGCGCCGCGTCGGCGTGCACTGGAGGTCGCGCTCCTTCGCGAGTCGGGTGAGCCGGTCGACCGTCGAGCGTTGGCGGTCGCGGTCCGAGGCGTGCTGGAGCGGCTCGCCGAGCGAGGCCCGGTTCTGGTCGCGGTGGACGACTCCCACTGGCTGGACGCATCATCGTCGAGCGCGCTTGCGTTTGCTCTGCGACGGCTCACGGCGAGCCGCGTGCGCGTGCTCCTCGCTCGCCGGGTCAGGTACCGGGACCCGCCAGGGCTCGAGCATGGGCTCGACAGCGAGAGCGTCGGACGGCTGAGGATCGGCGTCCTCAGCGTCGGTGCCCTGCACCGGATTCTCCGCGACCGGTTCGGGCGACCCTTCGCCCGCCAGACGTTGCTGCGCATTCACGAGACCTCGGGTGGAAACCCCTTCTTCGCGCTCGAGCTGGCCGGCGCGCTCGGCGAGGTCACTGATCCGCTGAGGCCGCTGACGGTCCCGGCGACGCTCGACGAGCTCGTGCACGCGCGGCTCTCGAGGCTTCCCGCGGTCACGCGCGAGGCGCTGGCGATCGCCTCGGCGATCGGTACGCCCTCGAGGACGCTTCTCGAGCGTGCAGGCGTCGAGGCAGGCACCCTCGACGCCGCTGTCGCAGCAGACGTGATCGAGGTCGAGAACGGCAGGATTCATTTCAGCCATCCGCTGCTCGCATCCGCCCTCTACCGCGACCTCGGGGAGCAGAAGTGGAGCGTCCACCGGCAGATCGCGGAGCTTGCCGACGACCCGCTCTTGCGTGCACGCCACCGAGCGCTCGCGACCGAGTTGCCGGACGCTGAGGTTGCCGCCCTTCTCGACGACGCCGCGGGACTGGCTGCCGGTCGCGGTGCGGCGGCAGTCGCGGCCGAGCTCGCCGAGCAGGCGCATCGATTGACGCCGCCGGATCGTCGCGGTGAGCGGCACCGGCGAGCTCTCGCGGCGGCTCGTGCGCATCAGACAGCCGGTGAGTGGCCGCGAGCCCGGGTGCTCGCGACCGATCTGCTCGCCGAGTCGGACCTCGGCCCGCTGCGCGGTGAGGCGCTCATCGTCCTCGCCGACCTCGAAACCCTCGATCGCGCCGCGGCGCTGCTCGACGAAGCGCTGCTCGAGGCGTCCTCACGTCCCGCGCTGCAGTCCGTCATCCAGGCCCGGCTCGCGTGGGCGAAGCGCTTTCGACCGGGGTTCGACCACGCCCGCCTCGCGATCGAGCTGGCGGAACAGGTCGATGACGACGACCTGAGGGCGCGGGCTCGAATGGTGCAGGTCGTCCTCGACTGGTTCGCTGGATCCGGCAGGTCACCCGATGACCTCCCGGCGCGTGCGGAGGAGTTCGCGACGGCTGTCGGCGGCGAGCAGCTCGTGCAGGAGGCGACCCTGGCTGTCGCCAACACCCTGGCACCGTCGGACCGGCGCGAGGAGGCGCGCGAGTTCTTCGAACGCGAGCACCGGGAGTGGCGGGACCGCGATGAGCCACGCGCGGCCCGTGCGCTCTGGGGGCTCGCCTGGGTCGAGTTCTGGGCAGGCCGGTGGGAGCTCGCGGCGACCTTTGCCGAGCAGTCGTACGACATCTCGATCCAGTACGGGCTCGAAGTTCCCCAGGACCATCTCCCGATCGCTCTGATCGCCGTTCACCGCGGCCGGCTCGACCAGGCGCGTGAGCACTCCGAGCGCGCACTGACCCTGGCCGAAGAGCAGTTTGCACTCCATCCCCCGCAGCATCTGGCGATCCTCGGATTGGTGGCGCTCCTGGACGGCGACCGCTCCGCTGCGAAGACGTGGTTCGGTCAGGCCGATCGGCGGGCTCTGGAGTTCGGGTGGGGCGAGCCCAGCGTCCGGTGGTGGACCGGCGACCACATCGAGCTGCTCCTCGAGGATGGGCAGACGGCGGACGCCGAATACGTGCTCGGGGCCTGGGAGGCAGATGCACTCCGGGTCGGGCGCGACTGGGTGCTCGCGAACGTGGTGCGATGCCGCGGCCTCGTCGCCGCCGCTCGAGGAGAGATCGGCCCAGCTCAGGAACTGCTTCAGCTGGCGGTCGCGCAACACGACTCCCTGGGCGATCCGTTCGGCTCGGCCCGCGCACAGCTCGCACTTGGAGTCCTGCGCAGGCGCGCGCGCCAGAAGCGCGCTGCTCGCGACGCGATCACTGCAGCACTGGTCGCTTTCGAGGAGCTCGGCGCCGCCCCTTGGAGCACGAAGGCGCGGGCGGAGCTCGGGACGATCGGCGGACGAAGTCGCGAAGAGGGGCTCACTCCAGCGGAGCTGCGCGTCGCCATGCTTGTCGCCGACGGCCACACGAACCGCGAGGTCGCCGCGACGCTCTTCCTCGGCGAGCGCACTGTCGCGAGCCATCTCACCCACATCTACGCCAAGCTCGGCGTCCGGTCGCGCACCGAGCTCTCGCGTCGGCTCCGCTGACCCTTCGCGGCAAAGTTCAGACGTTCTGACGTTTCCGCATGGCTGCCTCGGTCGTAGCGTCGAAGCCGTGCCGGGTTACCTCGTCGAGACCTATCTCACTCGCGGACATGCCGGAGAGCGTTCTGCACGCGAGCGGCGAGCACGCGCGGCCGCGGAGGAGCTGACGCAGGAAACAGCAACGAGCGTCCGCTTCGAACGATCGATCCACGTACCTGAGGACGAGACCTGCTTCTTCGTCTTCGACGCCCCCTCGAGCCTCGCCGCGGCGCTCGTCGCGCAGCGTGCGGGACTGGAGCCGATCAGGGTGGTCGCGGCGGTCTCGTCCCGAGAGGAGGAGTAATGAAGTGGAAACTGCTGGGGGCTCTACTGACGGTCGTGATCGGCCTGGCCGCCTACGGCGGCAAGGTGCTCGCGACGCCCGGCAACGCCGGATTCCAGGCGACCACGCTCGCGCACGCGACCTTCGGCGACCTCCGGCTGGTCGCCCACGGACCGACGCCGCGGGCCTGGGATGCGCTACTGCTGACGCACAATCAGTCGGATCTCTATGTCCAGTCGAACGTCTGGCAGCCCGGGGGCAGCACCGGCTGGCACACCCATCCGGGGCCAAGTCTGATCATCGTCACCAAGGGTGTCCTGACCGAGTACGAGGGTGACGATCCGACCTGCACGCCGCATGTCTATGACGCCTCGAACGGCCCGGTCGGCTTCGTCGACCCGGGCGGCGGGCACGCCCACATCATCGTGAACAAGGGAACAGCTGAGGCGGACTCGATCGCGGTGCAGCTCATTCCGGCCGGGGCGACGAGACGAATCGACGTGACTCCCGCTCCCGAGAACTGCGGCGTCTAGGGAAGCTCGAACTGCCTGACGCGTCGGGGCGGAGCGCAACCGAAGGCGCGCTCCGCCCCGTCGTGCCTCACGCTTTCGGTTAGAACCCTTGCCATGCTGGTCGGCCTGGGGCACGTCGATCTCGTCTGCCGCGACGTGGAGAGGTCGCTTGCGTTCTATGCGGCGGTCTTCGGCGGGCTCGGCCTGGAGCCGCCCCACCTGGCGCGAGGCGAGCGCGGCGAGGCGATCTCGTACCTGCGATTCCCGCAGGCGGGCTCCGGCTCGATCGGGTTGCGCCAGGCGCTCGATGACCAGTCGTTCGAGCTGTACGCGCCGGGGCTTCACCACCTGGCGCTCGCGGTCGAGCGCGCGGACGAGGTCGACCTCGTCCATGAGAACGCGGTCGCAGCCGGTGCCGTGATCCTGCACGCACCGCGTCTCTGGCCGGTCTACCACCCTGAGTACTACGCGACGTTCTTCCTCGACCCCGACGGCTTTCGGATCGAAGTCGCGTCGAGCCGCGATGCGCGGTTGTAGCGGATCAACCGCTGGCCGGCCGGCTAGCCGAACAGGTTCTGCAGACTGAAGCCGCCGCGGACGAGCTGCTCGATCGGCGTGTCCTTGATCAGCCGCTCCAGGAGCGGCGCGGCGAACGACGGCACGTCCCCTCGCTGCACCGCCTCCGCGAGCGATCCGAGGAGGCCGGCCCTCACGGCGGCGGTGACGCTCGCCGGCGTCAAGTGCGGCCCGCCTCCCGCCGAGCTGCCGGCGATGGAGAGGACGACCGCCTCCCGCGATGCGCCGAGGCTGCAAGCGGCTCGATCGAGGCCGGCGAGGACGACCGCCTGCACGGTTCCGTCGAGGCCGCTCGCCTCGGGCAGCGTCCGTGGCACGCAGGGATTGGCGATCTGAACCGGGTGATTCGAACGCCCGCGCGCGGCTTCGACCGCGATCAACAGAATCGCTACGCCGAGCAGGGCGGCCAGGACGCCCGTGGCCACATTGAGCTTCACGTCCTCTCCCGCCGGCGCACGAGCGCGGCGATCACCAACGCCGCCGCGGCGAGTGTCGCCGAGAACAGGAACGACGGCCTGAAGGCGCGGGTGATCGTTTCCTCCACGGTGCTGACCAGCCGGTCGCGCGTCTGCCGCAGGTCGGCATCCGACCCGGCGCCGTGCTCGTCGAATGGGCCTGCGAGGTCGGGAACCTGACCGGCCTGCGCGCGGTCGAACTCTTGTGCCACGCCGATCGCGATCGGGATCTTCTTGGTGATCGGGACCGGGGCGTCCAGGAGGACCGCCGTCGCCTGCTGCGTCGCGTGATGGCCCGCCGCCGGAAGGTCGCGTGCCAGGAGCGGTGCGATCACCGCGAGCGCGAGCACGAGCCCGAGATGCCTGATGCCGACCGTCAGCGTGCCGCTGCGGCTCGCACCGGCATCGAGGTCGAGCGCGTCCGCCGAGAGGAGCGGGACCGCGAGGCCGAGCCCGGCTCCGCAGATCACGAGCGCGAGCACGACATACGCAACCGTCGACGATGGGAGCAGCGCGAGTGCGACGAGCCCGAGCGCGAGCAGAGCCGATCCGCCACAGATCGCCACCGTCGGTGCGAGCCGCCGCGAGAGTGGACGAACGGCGAGCGTCGCCGCAGGCAAGGCGCTGACGATCACGGCGCCGCCGAGCGGCGAATAGCCCCACACTTCGATGACGAGCAGGACGGCGAGGAACAGCACGCCGACGAGCGCGCCGAACAACAGCCCGAGACAGACGTTCGCGGGAACCGTCCGCCGCAGCGACGGCCGCCAGCCTTCCTCGAGCGTCCCGGGCGTCCGCGTGACGAGCACCGCGACGAGCCCGGCGGCTGCGAGCGGCGCCTGGACCGCGAAGATCGCGCGCCAGTCGAGTGCCTGGGTCACGACGCCACCCAGTGCCGGCCCGAGCGCGGCGCCGAGCGTCCCCGCGAACGTCCAGACCGCAGCACCTCGTGCGACCGACCCCGTCAGCCCGGCGAGCACCGGGAGCGCTCCCGCCAGCAGGAGCGCGGCGCCGGCTCCCTGGACGCAGCGTGCCGCGATCAGGAAGGAAAGGCTCCCGGCGGCTGCGCAGGCGAGCGATGCCGCGACGAAGATCACGATCCCCACCGTGAACACCCGAGCGGCGCCGGCCCGGTGGACGACGAACACGAGCGCGAGAGCGACGACCGCGACGGCCACGTTGTAGGCGGTCACGACCCACGAGACTCCTTCGATCGTGGTCTGGAAGCGTCCGTACAGCTCGGGGAGCGCGAGCACGACGACCGACGAGTCGGCGAACGCGATCGCCACGGCCACGGCGACCAGGCCTGTCGCGATCGAGTTTCGTCGACCTACGAGCTCGGGCGGCGAAGAGGCCGCTGCCACCAGCGTGAAAGGAGGAGCGTCGGGACGAGCCAGACGACCAGGAAGGCGACGAGCTCGGGCGCCGACGCGCCGTGGATGAGCAGGGTGAGCAGCAGCACGACGACGAGCGCGAAGGTGAAGAGGAACCAGGCGCCGGTGAAGAGCACGAGCAATGCACCGCGAGCCGCTGAGCGGCCGAGCGCCCGCAGGTCCGGCATCAGCGGCATGCCGACGAGCGCGCGACGGAGATCTGCCTGCGAGCGCGCCGCGAGGACCTGCTCCGTGCGGGAAGAGAGCTCATCCAGCGTCAGCCGTCCGTCGGCGAAATGCTCGCGCAAAGCGGCGACGGTGCGTTCGCGGTCCCGATCCCCGGCGACCATGGCGCGATCGTAGCGCCTCTGCGGGTTGCCTTCCGGGCACCCGGGCTTGACAAGCGTGGAACGGATGTTCCACCATATGGGAGAGATGGCGACCGAATCCGGGACACAGGCGATCGACCGGGCCGCGGAGCTGCTCGTCAGCGTCGTCGAGTCGAGCCGTCCGCTCGGGGTCGGGGAGCTGGCGGCGAGCTCAGGCCTGCCGAAGTCGACCACGTCGCGCCTCGTCGGCGCGCTCGAGCGTCGCGGCCTCGTCCAGCGGGCGGGTGACCGCCGCGTCGCACCGGGGCCGGTCCTCCTGCGGTTCGCGCACCAGGACCGCTCGGTGAGCCTCGTCGAGCTGGCGCTCCCCGCGCTGCGCACGCTCGCCGAGCTGTCCGGCGAGACGATCAACCTCGGCGTCCCCACGCCGCTCGGCGTCGAGCACCTGGCGCAGGAGGACTCCCGCCACTTCATGGGCGGGACGAACTGGGTCGGACGCCGCGTTCCCTACGACTCGACCGCGAACGGCAAGGTGCTGAAGGCGTTCACGTCACGCACCGCCGAAGGCAGCGCGATCCGCGAGCGCGGTTACGCCTCGGCCGTCGACGAGCTCGAACAGGGGCTTGCTGCGATCGCCGCTCCCATCTTCGGCCCCGACGGCGATGTCGTCGCTGCGCTGTCCATCTCCGGGCCGACCATTCGCTTCACCCGCGAGCGCATGCTCGAGCTCGCGCCGCATCTGATCACGCAGGCCGCTCAGGTCTCTGAGCGACTGGGACACCACGACAAGCGAGGTGCCGCATGACGCATGAAGAGATCCTGAAGGCGCTCTACGACGAGACGCTCGTCGGGAACGCGCCGGAGGTGAAGGACCTCGTCAACCAGGGCCTGGCAGACGGCCTCGGCTGCGAGTCGATGCTCTACGACGCGCTGATCCCGTCGCTCGAAGAAGTCGGAGCACGCTTCGAGCGTGGCGACTACTTCGTGCCGGAGATGCTGATCGCCGCGCGCGCGATGCAGGGCGCGCTCGACATCCTGCGGCCACTCCTCGCCGAGACCGGCGCCAAGCCGATCGGCACCTATGTGATGGGCACCGTCAAGGGCGACGTGCACGACATCGGCAAGAACCTGGTGAACATCATGCTCGAGGGCGCCGGCTTCACCGTCTACGACCTCGGCGTGAACGTCGCGCCCGAGACGTTCGTGCAGCAGATCCAGGAGCACAAGCCCGATGTCGTCGGCTTCTCGGCGTTCCTGACGACCACGATGCCGATGTTCAAGGCGAACATCAACGCGCTGCAGAAGGCGGGCATCCGCGACAACGTGATCGTGATGGTCGGCGGCGCGCCGGTGACGCAGGAGTACGCCGACGCAGTCGGGGCAGACGGCTACGCAGCCGATGCGTCGACCGCCGTCCGTCTGGCCAAGGACCTGATCGAGAAGCGCCGGACCGCCGTCCCAGCTTGATGATGAAGCCGCTCGCGCTCGTCGAGGCCGGGATCAAGAAGCCTGTCTTCGGCTGCCAGATGTGCGGGCAGTGTGTGCTGCACTCGACGGGGATGACGTGCCCGATGAACTGCCCGAAGACGTTGCGCAACGGCCCCTGCGGCGGCGTGCGGCCCGACGGTCATTGCGAGGTGAAGCCCGAGCTGCGCTGCGTCTGGGTGAAGGCGGTCGAGCGCGCGCCGAAGACGCCGTGGGCGCACGAGATCCACGACATCCGCAAGCCGGTCGACAACCGCTTGTGGAACACCTCCTCCTGGGCGAACTACGTGACCAAGCGCGACCGTGCCGCACCGAAGGGATGGCGTGTCGAGGCTTGAAGCTGCGGTCGCGTCGGGCCGGTTCGTCCTCACGGCCGAGCTGCTGACCGTCAACAGCGGCGGCATCGCTGCCGTCCAGCGGCATCTTGCCCCGTACGAGGAATACGTCGACGCCGTCAACGCGACCGACAACACTGCTGCGCATGCGCACGCATCGCCCCTCGCGGTCGCGATCGCGCTCCGCGGGCTTGGCATGGAGCCTGTCATGCAGCTCGTGTGCCGCGACCGCAACCGGCTCGCGCTCCAGGCGGAGATCGCGGGCGCGGCTCTGCACGGGATCGAGAACATCTGCTGCCTCACCGGCGACGACGTGACCGCAGGCGACGAGCCGGAGGCCCGGCGCGTCTTCGATCTCGACTCGATCCAGCTGCTCGCGACTGCCGAGGCGATGCGCAACGGGCGGTATCTCTCCGGCCGGAAGCTCGATCCCGCGCCGCACCTGTATCTCGGGGCCGTCGAGAATCCCGCAGCGCCGCCCCTCGACCACCGCGTCGAGCGTGCACGCAAGAAGGTCCGCGTCGGTGCGCGCTTCCTCCAACTGCAGGTGTCGTTCGACCTGGCGCCGCTGGACCGATTCATGACGGAGGCGGTCTCGACCGGGCTTGCGCGCGACGCCGCCATCCTCCCGTCGATCTGCCTGGTGCGCTCGCCGGCCGCACTGCGGTTCATGGACGAGAAGGTGCCGGGCATCTCCGTGCCGCGCGACTTGATCGAGCGCTGCGAGCGCGCCGCCGATCCCGAAGCGGAGTGCTTCGAGGTCGCGTGCGAACTGGCCGACGCGGCCCGGGCGCTGCCGGGCGTGCGTGGGCTGCACCTGATCAGTTTCCGCAAGGAGGCGGGTATCGCACGCCTGTGCAGCCGCCTCGGCATCCCAACCCGAGCAGAAAGGGAACTGCGTGCAGACAGTCCTCGAGTCGCCGTCTAAGACCGTCGTGATCGGGCCCGACCGCGCGTTCTGCGTGATCGGGGAACGAATCAACCCCACCGGCCGGAAGAAGTTCCAGGCCGAGCTGCAGAACGGCGACCTCTCACGCCTCGAGTTGGACGTCGCGCAACAGGTCGCAGGCGGCGCCGACATGCTCGACGTCAACGTCGGTGACCCGCTCGCCGACGAGATCGAGCTGATGCGCTCGGCGATCCCGCTCGTGCAAGGCCTCACCGATCTGCCGCTGTGCATCGACTCGTCGGTGATCGAAGCGCTCGAGGCCGGGCTCGGCGCCTACCAGGGCAAGGCCCTCGTCAACTCCGTCACCGGCGAGGACGAACGGCTCGAGGCGATCCTGCCGATCGTCGCGAGGCACGGCGCGGCCGTGATCGGTCTCGCCAACGACGACGAGATCCCGATGGAGCCGCAGCGGCGCCTCGAGGTCGCGCGGAAGATCGTCTCTGCCGCCGGCGACCACGGCATCCCGCCCGAGGACGTCCTGATCGACCCGCTGGCGATGCCAGTCGGCGCAGAGCCGCGAGCGGTGACGCTGTTCCTCGAGACCGTCAGGCTGATCCGCGAGGACCTCGGCGTCAACATGACCTGCGGCGCCTCGAACACATCGTTCGGCCTGCCGGGCCGCGAGACGCTCGGTGCGGCGTTTCTCGCGATCGCCGCAAGCCACGGTCTGACGAGCGCGATCATGGATGCACGCTCGGAGGAGATCGTCGAAGGCGTCCGCGCCACAGACTTCCTGCTCGGCCATGACGAGTGGGGCGCCGCCTGGATCGCGGCCTACCGCAAGAAGCAGGCGGCGCTGACGTCGTGAGCTCGCCCGCGCCGCAGATCGACGAGATCCATCCCGACCGGGTCCGGCTCGTCTTCGAGCAGGCGGACGGCGCGACCAAGGAGGCGCGCGTGCCTGCCGGCACGACGCTCTTCGACTGCGCAAGCTGGAACGGCGTTGCGATCGACTCGACCTGCGGCGGTCACGGGACCTGCAAGAAGTGCAAGGTGCGCGTCGCTTCCGGGCGCCAGGAGCTGTCGTCGGTCGACCCTCGTGCGTTCTCGCCCGACGAGCTGAAGGCCGGTTGGCGGCTCGCCTGCCGCGCTCAGGCCGAGGAGGATCTCGTGGTCGAGGTGCCTCTGCTGCAGACGCGGCCGAAGGCGGCGCTCGCAGGCGTCGGCCGGCACGTGATCCTCAGGCCTGCGGTGCAGAAGCGCCATCTCGAGCTGACCGAGCCCACGCTCGAGGATCAGGTCTCGGATCTCGAACGGGTCACGAACGCGATGGACGACCTCGAGCTCCGCGTGCCGCTGGAGCTCGTGCGTGCCCTCGGCAAGACACTGCGCGACGCGAACTGGGATGTGACCGCCGTCGTCGTCGACGACCTGCTGCTGGACATCGAGCCCGGCGACACGACGGCGCGCCGCCACGCGATCGCGTACGACCTCGGCACTACCACCTGCGTCGCGACGCTGCTCGACCTCGAGACCGGCCAGCCGGCCGCGGTGCGCTCGATTCTCAACGCCCAGCAGCCGTTCGGCGCGGATGTGATCTCGCGGATCAGCGCGACGATGCTCGATCCGGGCGCGCTGGACGTGCTCCGTGCCAAGGCACACGAGACGCTCGCGACCTTGACCGCCGAGGTGTGCGAAGAGGCGGGCGTCGACCCCGGCGAGGTCTACGAGATCGTCGTCGCCGGCAACGTCACCATGATCCAGCTCGCGCTCGGGATCGACCCCGAGCCGCTCTCGATGGCGCCGTTCACGATCGCCGCGCGTCAGCTTCCGGCCGCCACGGCAGCGGATCTCGGTGTGCGGGTGCACGAGCGCGCGCCGGCCGTGCTGTTCCCGGCCCTCGGCGCCTACGTCGGGCCCGACATCGTGGCCGGCATCCTGGCGACGGGCCTGACGCTCGACAAGCGAGTACGGCTCTTCATCGATGTCGGCACCAACTCGGAGATCGTGCTCGGGTCGTCCGCACGGGCACTGGCGACGGCGGCGCCGGCCGGGCCGGCGTTCGAAGCGGCCCAGATCCGCTGCGGCATGCGTGCTGCCGACGGGGCGATCGAAGGCGTGAAGATCGTCGACGGCCAGGTCGAGCTGACGGTGATCGGGGACGTGGAAGCGGTCGGTCTCTGCGGCTCGGGCCTCGTCGACGCGGTGGCCGAGCTCGTCGGCGCCGGCATTCTCGACCACTCGGGCCGCTTCGTCCTCGGCTCGTCGGAGCACCTCGGCAAGATCGGCGAGGAGAACGTGTTCTATCTGTCCGGCGACATCTTTCTCTCGCAGCGCGACGTGCGCGAGCTGCAGTTCGCGAAGGCCTCGATCGCGACCGGCTGGCAGATCCTCTGCAACGACATGGGCGTCGACCCCACCGAGATCTCCCAGGTGCTGCTCGGCGGGTCGTTCGGCTCGTACCTGACTGCGGCGAGCGCCGTGAAGATCGGGCTCGTGCCGAAGCTGGCGCTCGCGCGCATCGTCTCGGCAGGGAACGTCGCCGGCGAGGGCGCGAAGATCGCTGCGCTCTCGGTGACCGAGCGTGCCGCTGCGAGCGCGGTGCTCGACGAGGTCGACTACGTCGAGCTCTCGGGGCGCACCGACTTCAACGACCTCTTCATCGACCAGCTCAAGTTCCCGGAATGACCACTGTCGTTGTCGCGTGCGGCGCGCTCGCGCTCCACATCGACCAGATCGCGAAGCGTCGCGGCTGGGACATCGAGGTGCGGCCGTTGCCGCCGGAGCTGCACAACCGGCCCGAGCGCATCCGTGCGGCGGTCGACGGGGCGCAGGGAGACGTCGTCGCGTACGCGGATTGCGGGACGCGCGGCGCGCTCGACGACCTGCCGCGGCTGCCGGGCGCCGACTGCTACCAGCTCTTCGGCGGGATGGAGCACGAGCTCGGGACGTACTACCTGACCGACTTCCTGGTCCGCTCCTTCGACCGGGTCGTGTGGCGGGGGCTCGGGCTCGATCGCCATCCCGAGCTGCGCGACGACTACTTTCGCCACTATGAGCGTGTCGTCTGGCTCGCCCAGGCACCGACACCCGAGCTGCACGAGAAGGCCGAGGCTGCCGCCGCCAAGCTCGGTCTGCCGCTCGAGCTCCGCGAGACCGGCGACACCCGGCTCGAACTTGCCCTCGAACAACTCCTCCAGGAGGCCTAGTCCATTGCTGATCAACGAGCTCCCGCGCTACGAGATCCTCGACGAGCACTCGATGCAGGAGCTCGAGCGTGGCTGGCGCCGCATCGTCTCCGAGCTCGGCGTCGACTTCGGGACGTCCGAGCCCCACGAGCCGACGGTGGCGGTCCTCGAGGCGGCGGGCCAGAAGGTCGAGGGCCAGCTCGTCAAGCTCGACCCGGACTGGATCCTCGAGCAGGTCGCGAAGGCGCCGCGCGAGTTCGACCTCCAGGCACGCAATCCGGCCAACAACATCCACATCGGCGGGAAGCACATGGCGTTTGGTGCCGTGTACGGCTGCCCGTTCGTGCGCGAAGGGATCGAGCGTCGAGAGGCGACGTACGCAGACTTCGAGAACCTCGTTCGGCTCTCGCAGGCGTTCCCGCAGCTCGACACGCCCGGGGGGACGATCTGCGAGCCCAACGACAAGCCGCTCGACTCCCGGCACCTCGACATGGTCTACGCGCTGATGACGCTCTCGGACAAGCCGTTCATGGGCTCGGTCACCTCGGGGGCGAACGCCGAGGACACGATTGCCATGGCGGAGATGGTGTTCGGCCGCGAGTCGCTCGAGGAAACGCCGGCGATCATCAGCCTGATCAACGTCAACTCGCCGCTTCGCTACGACGAGCGGATGCTGGAGGCGCTGCACGCCTACGCGAACGCGAACCAGGCGCTCGTGATCACGCCGTTCCTGCTGATGGGTGCGATGTCGCCGGTGTCGGTCGCCTCGACGCTCGCCCAGCAGGTGGCGGAGGCGTTGGCCGGGATCGCGCTCGCGCAGACGATTCGGCCCGGCTGCCCTGTCGTCTTCGGGTCGTTCCTGTCGAACACCGACATGCAGTCGGGCTCGCCCAGTTTCGGCACGCCGGAATCTGCGGTCGGCCTGCTCTGCACCGGCCAGATCGCGCGTCACTACGGGCTGCCGTTCCGCGGCGGCGGCGCGTTGACGTCGTCTCAGACGGTGGACGCGCAGGCGGCGTACGAGGCTGCGATGACGCTGTGGCCGACGTTCCTCGCCGGGACGAACTTCGTCATGCACTCGGCCGGCTGGCTCGAGTCGGGCCTCGTCTCGTGCTACGAGAAGTTCGTCGTCGACGTCGAGTTGCTGCGGATGCTGCACCACGTGTTCCAGCCGCTGCAGATCAACGAGGAGACGCTCGCCTACAGCGCGCACCAGGAAGTGGGGCAGGGCGGCCATTTCCTCGGGGCCGTGCACACGCTCGAGCGGTTCCGCGAATGCTTCTACCGGCCGCTGCTGTCCTCGACCGAGAACTACGAGCGCTGGTCGCGACTCGGCGGCAAGGACGCGGCTGCGCGCGCATCCGACGTGTGGCAGAAGACGCTCGAGGAGTACGAGGAGCCCACGCTCGAGCAGGGGCTGAAGGACGAGCTGAAGGCGTACGTCGACCGGCGGAGAACCGAGCTTGGCGACTAGAACCGAGATGTTCATCGACGGCGGCTGGACGGCAGCGCGGAGCGGGGCGACCTTCGCAGCCGATTCCCCCGCGACCGGCGAGGCGATCGCCGAGGTCCCGCTGGGCGAGCGCGAGGACGCCCAGCGCGCGATCGATGCCGCCAACGGGGCGGCCGACGCCTGGTCGAGGACGACGGTGTTCGAGCGCGCCGCGTTCATGCATCGCGTCGCGGACGAGGTCGAGAAGCGTCGCGAAACGCTCGCGCACACGCTGACGCTCGACCAGGGCAAGGCTCTGCACGAGTCGCATGACGAGGTCGAGGAGCTCGTGCAGTACTGGCGCAACGCAGCCGAGGACGGGAAGCGGCTCGAAGGCCGACTCGCGAACTCGTTCACGCCGGGCAAACGCGTCCTGCTCGTCCGGCGGCCGCGCGGCGTGATCGGCGTGATCACGCCCTGGAACTGGCCGTACACGATGCCCGCCGAGTTGATCGCGCCCGCCCTGGCCTCCGGCAACGCGGTCGTGTGGACGCCGGCGTCGTCGACGGCGGTCGCAGCCGGCGCGCTCGCCGAGTGCATCGTCGAGGCCGACCTGCCTCCCGGTGTGTTCAACCTCGTCACAGGCCCGGGCTCCGTCGTCGGTGACGAGATCGCCCGAAATCCCGGCACGCACGGCGTCGGCTTCATCGGCTCCACCGAGACCGGTCGCAAGGTCGCCGAGGCCGCGGCGGGCAAGGCGGCCGTGCTCGAGCTCGGTGGAAACGGGCCGGTCGTCGTGCTGGACGACGCCGACCTCGACCTCGCCGCGGAAGCGACGGTCACGGCGTGCTTCATGTGCGCCGGACAGAGCTGCACCGCGGGCGAACGACTGCTCGTCCACCGAGCCGTGCGCGAGGAGTTCGTCGCGCGGCTTGCCCGGCTCGTCACGGAACGTGTCGTCCTCGGCGATCCGTTCGCCGTAGGCACGACGATGGGCCCGTTGAACAACGCGGGCGTCGCAGAGAAGATGGACGAGCACGTTGGCGACGCGCTACGGCGAGGCGCCACGGTCGTGGCGGGCGGCGAGCGCCAGGGCGGCTTTCCGACCGACCTCTACTGGCAGCCGACGGTGCTCGACGGCGTGCCCGCCGAGTCGCTCGTCGCACAGGAAGAGACCTTCGGGCCGATTGCGCCGGTGGTCGAGATCGGCTCGCTCGACGAGGCGATCTGGCTCGCGAACGCATCGCCGTACGGCCTGCTCTCGGCGATCTTCACGCGTGACCTCGCGCAGGGTCTGCGCTACGCCGACGCGGTGCGCACCGGATGGGTGAACATCAACGACTCGTCGAACTACTGGGAATCGCATCTTCCGTTCGGCGGACGTGCAGGCACCGCGAGCGGGATCGGTCGCGTCGGAGGCAGCGCGCCGATGGAGTCGTTCACGGAGCTGCAGACGATCGTCGTCGCGTGACCTACGACTACGTGATTGTCGGGGGAGGCTCGGCCGGGTGTGCCCTGGCTGCGCGGTTGACCGAAGATCCCGGCACGCGGGTGCTCGTGCTCGAGGCGGGACGGACCGACTCGGGGTCCGATCTCTACATCCACATGCCGGCGGCCTTCTCGTTTCCGATCGGCAGCCGCTGGTACGACTGGAAGTACGAATCCGAGCCCGAGCCGTTCCTGAACGGCCGCCGGATCTACCACGCGCGCGGCAAGGTGCTCGGCGGGTCGAGCTCGATCAACGGGATGATCTTCCAGCGTGGCAACCCGATGGACTACGAGCGCTGGGGGCTCGGCGACTGGGACTACGCGCATTGTCTGCCGTACTTCAAGCGGATGGAGACGTGCCTGGCCGGCGCCGACGAGTGGCGCGGCGGAGACGGGCCTCTGGTCCTCGAGCGCGGGCCTGCAGAGGGGCCACTGTTCCGGGCGTTCCTCGACGCGGCGCAGCAAGCCGGCTACGAGCTGACCGACGATGTGAACGGTTACCGCCAGGAGGGCTTCGGGCGGTTCGACCGCAACATTCACCGGGGCCGGCGGTTGAGCGCCGCGCGCGCGTACCTGCACCCGGTGATGTCGCGGCCCAATCTCGAGGTGCGAACGCGCACGTTCGTCGAGCGAATCGTCTTCGACGGCGCCCGGGCCGTCGGCGTGCAGGTCGACGGCGCGACGATTCGTGCCGGTGAGGTGATCCTCTGCGGGGGCGCGATCAACTCGCCCCAGCTGTTGCAGCTCTCCGGCGTCGGCGCGGCGGCGGAGCTGGGCGCGCTCGGGATCGACGTGGTGCACGACCTCCCGGGTGTGGGCGAGAACCTGCAGGACCATCTCGAGGTCTATGTCCAGCGCTCGTCGAAGCTGCCGGTTACCGTCGCGCCCGCATTCAAATGGCGCAACCGGCCGCTCGTCGGCCTGAAGTGGCTCCTCTTCAAGTCGGGGCCAGGGGCGACGAATCATTTCGAGGCGGGCGGGTTCGTCCGATCGAACGACGACGTCGCGTACCCCAACGTGATGTTCCACTTCCTCCCGATCGCAGTGCGGTACGACGGGACGGCGCCGCAGGGCCATGGCTACCAGCTGCACGTCGGCCCGATGTACTCGGACGCGCGTGGATCGGTGAAGATCACGTCGACCGACCCCCGCGTGCATCCGGCGCTGCGCTTCAACTACCTCTCGACCGACCAGGACCGGCGCGAGTGGGTGGAAAGCGTCCGCGCGGCTCGCTCGATCCTCGGACAGCCGGCGTTCGAGCCGTTCGACGGCGGCGAGCTGTCACCAGGACCGGGCGTCGAGACCGATGATGAGATCCTCGACTGGGTGCGCCGCGACGCCGAGACCGCGCTTCATCCGTCGTGCACCTGTGCGATGGGATCGGTCGTAGACCCGGCGACGATGCGCGTCTACGGCCTCGACGGTCTTCGGGTCGTCGACGCCAGCGTCTTCCCTCACGTGCCGAATGGGAACATCTATGCCCCGGTGATGATGGTCGCCGAGAAAGCCGCCGATCTGATCCGGGGCCTCACCCCGCTGCCCCCATCTCGAGCGAGGTTCTACCGCCATGACGCTGAGCGAGCTCCGAGTCGGTGAGCTCCTCGCGGCGCTGGGCGAGAGAACGCCCGCGCCCGCAAGTGGCGCCGCGACCGCGCTGACCGCAGCGATCGCCGCCGCGCTCGTGGAGCTCGCCGCGCGGTTCGCCGACGACGGGGAATCGGTCGTCCACGCGAAGGCGCTCTGGTCGCGCCTCGCGGAGCTCGCCGACGAGGACGCGGCCGCCTACGGCGCGTTCCTGGCCGATCGAACCGACGAGACGCGCGCTCGGACGATCGCGGTACCGGAGGAGATCGCCTCGTGCGCCGACCAGATCGTCAGCCTTGCCGAGCACGTTCGGGGTCAGTTGCGTTCCTCGGTCGCAGGCGATGCCGAGGCCGCGGCGGAGCTCGCTCGTGCTGCGGCCGTCGTGGCTCGCCGCCTCGCCGAGCTCAATCGCAGCTGAGCGCGGAAGGCGAAGGCCTTCCGCGCTCAGCTGGTTAGCTCACGCCTGGCTGTCGGCTTCGAGCTCGGCGACCTCGAGCTCGAGCTCGAGCGCCTTCACGATGTGGCCGAGCGCAGAAGCGACGCGTGCCGTGCCGACGATCGGCGCGACCGCTGCAAGGACGCCTGCGACCTGGTCGGCGTCCACGTCGAGCTCACTCGCGGCGCCCAGGTTCAGGACGTAGGAGATCGGCGGGGCGTCGACCGCCACGAGCGCGGCGATGCGCACGAGCAGGAACGTCTGCGGGTCGAGGTTCGACGCCTGGACCGAGCCTTCGGTCATCCCCGCCAGCAGGTCGAGGACGGGGGTCTCTGGTGCATCTGTCATGAATTGCTCCTTTTGTCGTGTTCCTAGATCCGCCGGCGCATCCGGCGGCGTTCACGCCTGCGCACGCCGCAGACCGATACGGGGGACAGGGGTCGGCCGAACGGGTCGATGAACAGTGTTGTCGGCCCGGCCTGGGCAGGAACCGTTCCCTCGAGGACTTCGATCGTGTAGGTGAGCCCGCCGTTTTCCAAGCGCGGCTTCTTGATCACGATCACCGTGTCCTCGGGAACCGAGTCGCCGGGCTCGATGAACGAGAGCACTGCGTTCGGTGGATCGGACTCGAAGCTGTTCTGTCCCTCGGCCCAGAGCTCCACGAAATCGATGGTCGACATGTTCCCGACGATCCGGTGTGGACGGTCCGAGAAATAGAGCGTCGAGGCCGTGACACCCTCCAGGGTGAGTGTCCCGTTCTTGCTCGTGATGCCCTGCGCGGTCTGCACGAACATCGACTCTTCGGCTTCGAGCTCGGCGATCAATTTCTGATCCATGTTCGGCTGCACTTCCTTCCCTGATCCGAGGTCCTGCGGTCGGTCAATTCCCCGGCCCCAAGGGTGGCCGCCGCCGCGCGCCTCTGCGTCATCCGATCTGGATGAGTTGTGGGCGGTCGGCGAGCCGGTCAGGCGGGCGAGTGCCGACGGTGGCGGAGGATCAAGTAGACCGGGATCGCCACCGGGGCAAGGCAGGTGAGCAGCACGAACCAGACGATCTTCGCGAGCACGGAGATCGAGTCGACCATCAGCAGGAAGAGCGAGACGAGCCAGGCGATCGCGAGGAGCCCGAGGACGAGGATCGAGATCACGAGCCCGAAGCCCGAGGTGACTTCGTACGAACCGACGACGTTGGCGATCATCGTTCGATTCCAACAGTGAGTCGAGGGGCGGACTTCACCCAAGAAGGATGACTGCGAGAACTTGCCCGGGCGTCCCACGACCCGGGGGCTCCGACAGAAGGCGAGGGCCGGCTCCGCAGGCCGATGCGGGGCCGGCCCTCGTCTGTGCGCGGGGCTAGAGCGACTGGTCGAGCTTGTCCGCGAGCTCGCGGAGTGTCTGCTGCATTGACTTGAGCGTCTCGGTCCGACTGGTCAGCTCGGTCGCCCGGTCCGACAGTTCGGTGGTGAGCCGCGCGATCTCGAGGCTGTCGCGCTCACGTGTCGACTCTGCCTCGACGACGATCGCCCGGAGAGAGGCAAGCTGCGAGCTGAGGCCGTCGCTGAGTGTCTTCGCGAATTCGTCGAAGTCCGAGGACTTCGGCTCGCCCTCGTCCGCAGTGGCGGCGACGGGGCTCGCGTTCCACAGCTCGGTCGTCTCCTGCTGCTCGACCGGCTGGTCGGGCTCGGCCTGAGTGGGCGCCGCCACCTCGGTGATCCCAACGACATTGGTGGCGGTCTCGTTCTTCACGAGCAGGTCGCTCCGCAGGCCGGCGTCGATCGCCGACTTTGCGACGACGACGCAGTCGATGCGGTCGCCGAGCAGGGACCGGAGTGCGAGCAGCCGCGCGTCGGTCGGCTCGGCGAGCGCGACCACGATTGCGCCTTCATCGTTGAACTGCATCGGAAGCGCTTCGAGCCGGGTCGCTTCCTCGTGGGACAGCCGGCTGAGGGCGTTCCCGTCGAATGAGATCGCCGAGCGTTCGAGATAACGGAGGTGCCATTGCTCGGCAAGGGTCTTCGCCAGATCTTCTTCGCTCGTCCAGCCCTCGCGAACGAGGACCTCGCCGAGCCGTTCGCCTGTGTCCGCGCCGATGCGCAGAGCGTCATCGAGCTGCTGAACGTCGATCAGACCGCGCTCGATCAAGAGCGTGCCGAGCGCTGTCCTGGTTCCTGAATCGTTCGACTGGTCAATCACCGCATCGTTCATCGCCTAAGCCCCTTCTAGTCGGAATCCCGACGATTTTCGGCAGATTGCAGCGATCCCTTGAGGCTGGATTTACAAAGTGCGCCGCAGTTGGCGTGGTTATGCGGATCGCGAGGCCGCGCCCGAGGATCGATCCTCGCTCAGGCGCGGCCCGTCGCGACCCTTTTACGTCGCTCCGCCTGCCCGCTAGGTCGCGAGCGCCTTCTGCTTCAGCGAGTCGAACTCCGCCTGCGTGATCGCGCCGCTGTCGAGCAGCTTCTTGCCGGATTCGATCTCCGCCGCGGCGCCAGCGCTGCCGCCGCCGGCGGCGCCCTGGTAGTAGGCCTGCTGGGCGTTCGCCCGCTCGAGGCCGCGCTCGGTCATCCCCTCGTTCTGGGTGATCAGGTAGATGAAGACGCCCAGGAACGGCAGGATGATCACGAAGATCAGCCAGCCTGTCTTGCCCCAACCGGAGAGATCGTGGCGGCGGAAGATGTCCGCGAAGACTCCGATCAGGAGCCAGAACCACAAGATCCAGCAGAAGAACACGAGCATCGTCCACATCACGTCGAGGAACGGGTAACTACTTGCGAGCACCTGCGACTCCTTTTTGTCGGTTTCGATTCGAGACTAGGTGACCCATCGGTCATGACGCCTCATCCCGGCGGGATGACGCAGTTCGGCCGGCGAGACGGCTGACCCGGCGCGCAGGTCGCTTTCAGCGCTTCCGCAGCGCGCGGCGGAGGATCGATTCGTATTCTTGGAGCCCATCGCGGTAGAGGCGCGCCTCGGGGCCTGCGGCGATCCCGACTCGTTCCGGGATCACGCCCCAGACCGGGACGTTCTCGCTCTTCCACCAGGCGATCGTCTCCTCGAGATCGTTGGTGCCGAGACGGGCGGCGGCAATGATGACCCCGCGCGGCGTGCCGGCAGGAATCATCCCGAGCGTCACCACGACCCGTGGGTACTCGACACCGCCGGCCCTGGTGGGTATGACGACGGCATCCGCCGAATTGATCGCGGATTGCACGAGCCGCTCGTCCCCGGGAGGCGTGTCGACGATCGCGAGACCGTCGTGCCGGCTCATTGCGCGGGCCAACGTTCGCTCCGACGGTGCCTCGACGACCGTCACGCCCTCGACCGGCCGTTCTTCCAGCCACTCGGCCGACGAGGCCTGCCGGTCGGCATCGATCAGCAGCACCGGGTCATATCCCTTCGAGACGGCAACGGCCGCGAGATAGACGGCCGATGTCGTCTTCCCGACTCCGCCCTTGAGATTCGTGACCACGACATTCATCGAGGCGCCAGTCTAGTGGGGCCTCTCCGCCGCCGAGGGCTCAGCCGCTTCCCTTCAGCCGGCTTCCGCAGCCGCGTTGGCCGGCGCGGCAGGTCGGCCGAGCCAGGTTCCCTACGCCGACCAGCGCCGCGCAGACGACCAGTCGGAGCTCCAGTTGCTCCCCGAGCAGGAGTACGGCACCCACGGCCGTGAGGACCGGGATGACGAGTTGCACGGCGCCGGCGGTCGTGGCGGAGAGCGACCGCTGGCAGGCATACCAGGCGACGTAGGCGAGCGCCGTCGTCCCTGCTCCCATCGCGGTCGCCCAGGCCACGCCTGCGGCGGTGACGTGGAGACCCGTCAGGGCTCCCGCCGTCGCCGGAAGAACCAGGACTGCCGCGAGAACGACGAAGTGTCCGGTGGTAGCGACTCGAGGATCGTCTCGTGTCCGGCCGGCGGCGGTGTACAGGCCCCACGCCATTCCGGTCACCGCAAGCAGCAGAACACCCTGGACCGTCACCGTCCGAATCGAGCCGCCGGCCAGGACCGCGATCCCGGCCAGGGAGATTGCTGCACCGACGGCTCGCCGCCGCGGGATCGCGTCGCCGTGAACGACGTCCCAGATCACGAGCGTGAGCAGAACGGTCGCATAGAAGACGAACGTTCCGGCAGCGGCGCCGATGTAGCGGTAACCGTAGGAGATACAGACCGCGTAGACGCCCAGCCACAGCGCCGGGCGAAGGTTCGCACGCCCGACCACGACATGTTCCCGCCGCACAACCGTGATGCCCACGAGGGTGATCGCGCCGGCCACGAACCGCACGGCGGACACGAGCCCGGCGTCGAGCAGGTTCGTGGCGACGACGTGGCGAGTGATCAGGGAGTTCGCCGCGAACGACACGAGCACGAAGACCAACAGCAATGTGGTCGTCGGATCGCTCACCGACGGGCGAGCGCTTAGATCAGACGACGCCATCGTGCGAACACGTCCTCGAGGTCTGGTCGGTGGCCTCTCGGCGCGAGCACGGAGAGCCGGTCGCCTGCGCGCACGATCGTGCTTCCGCGGGGAGGGATCGACTCTCCGTCGCGGGTGATGACGGCTACGAGGGTCTGCCGGGGCAGTCCGAGCTCACGCACTGCCGACCCGTTGATCGCGTGGTTGTCGGCGACGGCGAACTCGACGAGGTCGAGTTGGCTCAACGGTCCCGTCTCGGCCGCCTTTTGCGGCGGCCGGGTCAACGGCGAGGTCAGGCCGAGGCGTCGCGCGAAACGCTCGAGCGTCGTGCCCTGGACGAGCGCCGATACGACGACAACGAAGAAGACGATGTTGAAGATCGACTCGCTGTGCCGTACCTGCGACTCGAGCACGAACGTGGCGACCACGATCGGGGCTGCTCCGCGCAGCCCCGCCCATCCGAGTAACAGTCGGTCGCGATTGGTGTAGGAGGCAGCGGCTGTCGAGACCCACACGGCGGCGGGGCGGGCAACGAGCATCAGCGTCACGGCCAGCGCAACGCTCGGCAGCGCCACGCCGGGCAGGTCGTGCGGGAACACGAGCAGTCCGAGCAGGACGAAGAGCCCGACCTGCGCGACGAACGCGACGCCCTCGTGAAATGCGGCCAGCTCCCTTCGATAGCGAGACGGAGTGCTTCCGACCGCAAGCCCGACGAGATAGACGGCGAGGAACCCACTTCCCCCGAGCGTGTCCGCAGCTCCGAACGAGACGGCCGCAGCGGCGATCGAGACGACCGGCGCGAACGCGCCGATCGCCTCCGGGATGCGCGCAAAGATCCACGCGGCGACCGCGCCGAGTGTGATCCCCACGATGAGACCCAGTCCGATCTGCCGCACAACGAGCAGCAGGAGATCTCCGAAACCGTGCGTGCGTGGGTGGGCGATCCAGGCGATCAGGCCGAGGGTCAGAGCGATCGCCATTGGATCGTTGCCGCCCGACTCTGCTTCGAGTGTCCGGGCGAGCCGGCGAGGAATGTGGGTGAAACGCAGCGTCGAGAACACGGCGGCGGCATCCGTCGAAGCGACGACAGCGCCCAGCAAGAACGCCTCGAGCCACGAGAGGTCGAACAGCGCCTGTGCAGCGACGCCTGTTATGCAGGCACTCACCACGACTCCGACCGTGCTCAGAAGCGCTGCCGGAACCGCGACCTCTCTCAGACGCCTCCACGAGGTTTGCAGCCCGCCCTCGTAGAGGATCAATGCGAGCCCGACGGTGCCCGCCTCTCTCGTCAGCCGCGCGTTGTTGAAGTCGATGCCTCCCGGCCCATCCGAGCCCAACAACATTCCGACGCCGAGGAACGCAACCAGCACGGGCAGGCCTGTCCGCGCGGCTCCGAGCGCCAACGCCACACTGGAGCCAAGAATGGCTCCGACAACCAGAAGCACCAGCCCTTCATCCACGCGCCAATCTTGACTGCTCGAAAGAACGAGCGACCGGGGTGCGACGATTAGCTTCTCAGCGGGTCGTAAGTGCGGTGACCGGGAGAGAGAAGCGTTCGCGAGCGTTCGTGTCCAGGTCCTCCTCGAGCCACGTCGCCTGCTCGTCCGGCGCTGTCAACAGGATGATCTCGTCGGCGGGGAACATCCGCAGCGCGTCTTCGATCGCTTGCAGCGGGTTGACGTCTCCGACGTGCGGCTCGCTGTCGGCGCTCGGCACCGCCTCGGAAGCCGCGTCGGCGCGATTGGCCGCATCGGCGCGCGCATCGTCCTCGGCATTTGTCAGCCGATCGAGCCGTGAGATCTTTGACGCAGGCGCGACGACGTGCACCTCAGCGTCCTCGCCGGCATGTGCCCGGACGATTGCGTCGACCTCTTCGCGGGGCGCAGTGGCGGTGGTGACCACGAGAATCTTGCGAGCCATTTGGGACCGATTTCCGCTGGCGGCTGCAGCTAAACAGCGGCCTCGTCCCGGCGCGTCGGATTACGCCCGGTCGTAAGCGGGAACGCCTTGGACGACTTGCTCAACGACGAAAGGGGTCCACCGTGGGGAACCACCGATGATGCCAAGGGACGGGTCAAGGAAGCGGCAGGCGACCTGACCGACAACGACGATCTGAAGCGTGAGGGGAAAGTCGACCGCGCGACCGGAGCTGCGAAAGACAAGCTGGACGACGCGGCAGACAAGGTGAAGGACGCCGTCACCTCCGACGACTGACGGTCTGTCGAAGGACTGGTACCTGGTACCTCAGGCCTTGAGGTACCAGGTACCTGAGTTGCGGACCTCGTGGGCCTGGCCGCGGTGCTTGCGCACAGCGGCCAGATGACGATCGGCACGACCGTGGCGGTTCCGGCGCTGCGAGGGCCGGCGGCAATCGCGAAGATCTTCGCTGCGATCGATCTGTTGTCGGGCGGCCCACTGCTCTGACCTCGAACAGAGACGGATCCTCGTCATGTGCGAGGCGTACCTCCGCGTCGCTGCTGGAGCATCCAGTCTGTAGTTACTGACTTGCCTCTCGCAGTGCTGGGTTACGCTGCCCGCACGAGAGTCGAGGAGACCCCATGACGGACTACGTGGTCAAACCGCTCAGCCCGGAAACCTGGGACGGGTTCGCCGGGCTCGCGCAACGGCACAACGGGGTGTTCGGAGGCTGCTGGTGCACCTACTTCCACACAATGCAGTCTGAGAAGACGTTCGACGCTGACGACAACCGGAGTCTCAAGCGGCGCCTCGTCGAGGAGGACCGGGCGCATGCCGCGCTCGTCTACGACGGGGACGAGGCGGTCGCGTGGTGCGAGTACGGGAGTCCCGAGGAGCTGCCGAACATCTACCACCGCAAGCAGTACGAGGAGGAGCTTGACCTCGTCCCCGACTACCGGATCACCTGCATCTTCGTGGACCGGCGCTACCGGCGAAAGGGGCTGTCGGCCGTCGCGCTGCAGGGTGCCCTCGACCTGATCTCGGAGGCGGGCGGTGGCGTCGTCGAGGGCTACCCGCACGACACGCAGGGCAAGAAGAAGTCCGTGCTCTACAACGGGACGCGCACCCTCTTCGAGCGGGCGGGCTTCGCGTTCGTCCGGAGCAAGGGTACGGGGAACTTGAACTGCGTCATGCGCCGCACCGTGCCCTGACCCACCGTGGTCATCGAGGGCGTGTGTGACCTTCGGCGAGCGGTGTGTGACCTTCGGCGATCGCACTGTCGCTCGGGACCGTAGTCCAGGGATAAAACACCGCTCTGTAGTCGCAGACTGGATCTCGACGAGTGTGCGCGACAAGCTACGACTTGCGTTGAGGAGCGCGGAGCGCACGACTGCACGGGAAAGCCGTAACACGAAACGAGGCGGCGCTCTTCTTCCAGAAAACCTGGGGGTAGGGCAAGGGTGCCCGCTACCGGTCCCGGGGGCACCCCTTCGCATCGCGGTTCGGGCGGTCTACACCGGCTTGAGCGTGATCGTTGACGCATGGCGTCCTCGCGTTGGGTCGACGCCAGCGAGATGGACGGTGCCAAGTCGACCGCCGTCCGTCACCACGAGATAGAGAGCGAACGTTCGGTCAGCGCCGGGATAGATGACGCCCTTTCGCGCTCCCGAGTTCGCGGTCGCCCAGGCGATGACCTCGAACACGTCTGCCGCTTCGCTCACGTCGTACGTTTCGCACCCGTAGCCGACGTGCTCTCGGGGCACATCGGGCGGCCCGAAACCACGTTCCCAGAAGAAGACGCGATACGTGGGCTGATCGACCTCCCAGGTCGATGTCCGTTCGTCGACTGATCTGATGATCACCGACGTCATTATCCCGTGTGGTCACCGCGATCGTCTCAGTCGTCACGCTCGTCGTCGACGACTTCGTGCCTTCGTCTGCACGGGGCGTTGCGGTCGATACGTCCCGCTCACTCGCCCAGTCATGCAGGCAGACCGGGATCGGTTACCGCGTGTTGCCCCACACGTTGCCCCAGACACCTGAACCAAATCTGCGCGGTGAGTGAGTCTGGCTTCAATACAGGTGCCGAAGGTGGGAATCGAACCCACACTCCCCGGAGGGAACCGGATTTTGAGTCCGGCGCGTCTGCCAGTTCCGCCACTTCGGCCTGCCGGGCAATCGTAGCCCTCACGCTGCGATAGGACTTTTCGGCTCGACGCAGTAAAGTCGCCCTGAACCTTGGCCGCAGATGCCTCCGCACCAACCCTGGCGACCCGCGTCAAGCGGCCGAGCCTGATCTCGATCTTCGGATTGATCTTCGTCGGCCTGCTGCTGTTGTGGCTCGTCGTCAATGCCGTGAAGGCGCCGTCGGACTTCATGACGGTGTTCCTGATCGGGATCACGACCGGTTGCGTCTACGCGCTCGTAGCGCTCGGATACACGCTCGTCTACGGGATCCTCGAGCTGATCAACTTCGCGCACGGCGACGTGTTCATGCTCGGCGGCATGTTCGCGATCACGATCGGCACGCACCTCTTCAATCTCCACCATGGCCAGGGACCGATCACGGTGCCGATCGCGATCGCGACCTTGCTGTTGACGATGCTCGCGTGCGGGCTGCTCAACACGTCGATCGAACGCATTGCTTACAAGCCGCTGCGCAATGCACCACGCCTTGCGCCGCTGATCACCGCGATCGGCGTCAGCTTCATCATCGAAGACATCGGCCTCGCCTGGAAGGGCCCGAACTACATCACGGCGCCCGACGTGTTCCCGCACGGGCAGATCTTCAACCTCTACGGCATCGCGTACGAGTGGAACAAGCTGATCGTGGTGATCGTCACGGTGCCCGTGCTGCTGGCGTTGTCGTATCTCGTCCAGCGGACCAAGCAGGGCAAGGCCATGCGCGCGACGGCGCAGGACAAGGACGCCGCGGCGATCATGGGCATCAACGTCAACCGCACGATCTCGTTCACGTTCCTGATCGCCGGCGCACTGGCCGGCGCCGCGGGCTTCCTCTATTCGCTCTACGTGACGACGGTGCGCTTCGACCAGGGGTTCCAGCTCGGCCTGATCGCGTTCACCGCCGCGGTGCTCGGCGGCATCGGCAACCTGCCCGGCGCCGTCCTCGGCGCGATCCTGATCGGGTTGATCCAGGCGTTCAACGAGGGGCTCAACTGGCATGCGCCCGGCTCCGACTGGACCGAGTCGATCGTCTTCACGATCCTGATCCTGATCCTCGTCTTCCGGCCCGAGGGCCTGCTCGGCGAACGTACGCCCGAGGGCGGATGAGCGACGCGATGACCGAGTCGCCGCCGGAGACGGTCGGCCTGCGCAACAAGCTGCGCGCCCGCTGGGAGGCCCTGCCGTACCGGCAGCGGGCCGCGATCGCGATCGGGCTCGAGCTCCTGCTCGCCGTGCTGCTCTTCTTCGTCGACCACTCGCTCGGCTACGCCGTCGTCGCGATCTCGGCGCTCTACTGGATCCATCAGATGCCGCCGCTGCCCTGGGAGCTCGCAGGGCAGGCGGTCGTCGTTCTGATCTTTCTCATCACCGGCCCGCGCTCGCTCGCGGCGACGCTCGCGATCGCGTTCGGCATCTTCTGGATCCCGAAGCGATACCGCCGCTGGGCGTTCCCGACGATCGCGATCGCGCTGACGATCCTCTATCCGTTCTACCAGCCGAACATGTTCACGATCCCGGTCTTCGGCGTGTGGCCGGACGTCGCAACCGGCGTCTACATGATCGTCTTCGTGATGATGGCGGTCGGCCTGAACATCGTCGTCGGCTATGCCGGACTGCTCGACCTCGGCTACGTCGCGTTCTACGCCACCGGCGCCTACACCGCAGCGTGGTTCGCTTCGTTGCAGTTCCCGCACGTCACGTGGCACTTCGGCGCGGTCGGCATCGATCCGCACCTCGCCGGCATCCACGTCACGCTCTGGCTGCTGCTACCCCTCGCGGGGCTCATCACGGCGCTCTTCGGGATCATGATCGGCCTACCGACGCTGCGTCTACGCGGGGATTACCTCGCGATCGTGACGCTCGGCTTCGGCGAGATCCTGCCGCAGATCGCGCGCAACAGCGACAACTTCCTGGGCACGGGGTTCAACCTGACGAACGGTCCGAACGGCATCACGCCGCTCGACTCGATCGGGTTCGGCAACCAGGTCTCGCACTGGACCGGCGGCTTGCTGCCGGCGAACTACCTCCAGTGCTGCAACGCGACGGTTCTGGGGCATCAGATCCAGTCGACCGACCTCTTCTTCTGGACGGCGATCGCGCTGCTCCTGTTCACCGTCTTCTGTTCGCTGCGGCTGCAGTACTCGCGCCTCGGCCGAGCCTGGATCGCGATCCGCGAGGACGAGACCGCCGCGGCTGCGATGGGGATTCCGCTCATGAAGACCAAGACGTGGGCGTACGCGAGCGGCGCATTCTTCGGCGGGGTTGCAGGCGCGTTCTATGCGACCTTCAAGAGCGCGACGTTCCCGGGCGACTTCTTCTTCAACATCTCCGTGTTCATCCTCTGCATGGTCATCCTCGGCGGTATGGGGAACATCGCCGGCGTGATCGTCGGTGGTGCGTTTCTCGCCTACCTGAACCAGGAGGGGCTCGCGAACACCGGCGCGTGGATCAACGCGAACGTCCACCTGGGTGACCACCATCCGAATCTGGACGTGCCGCTCTATGCGTCCGGCATCTACGGGCTGATCATCCTGCTCGTCATGCTCTTCCGGCCGGAAGGCTTGATCCCGTCGAAACGTGTCGCCGCCGAGTTGCACGAAGGTGTGCACGACGAGCCGCTGTACGACATCACCTCCGACAACCGGATCGTGGCGGAATGAGCGAAGCGGCCAACGACACGGACGTCCTCGTCGCAACGGGCCTGCGGAAAGAGTTCGGCGGGCTCGTGGCGGTCGGCGGCGTCGATTTCACCGTGCCACGCGGCAAGGTGATCTCGCTGATCGGCCCGAACGGCGCCGGCAAGACGACGTTCTTCAACATGCTCACCGGCGTCTACAAGCCCACCGCCGGGCAGGTGCTGTTCCTCGGGGAGGACGTCACCGGCAAGCCGCCTCACGTGATCACCGGACGCGGCGTCGGCCGTACCTTCCAGAACATTCGTCTCTTCCAGAACATGACGTCGCTCGAAAACGTGATGGTCGGCATGCACTCGCGCATGCGCGCGAATCTCTTCAACTCGATCCTCCGGACACCCTCCGTCCGGCGCGAGGAGAAGCAGACCCGTGAACGTGCGCTCGAGCTGCTCGAGTTCACCGGGCTACGCCGGCAGGCGGAGGCGACGGCCCGCAACCTGCCCTACGGCGACCAGCGTCGCCTCGAGGTGGCCCGCGCGCTCGCGACGAGCCCGCAATTGCTGCTGCTCGACGAGCCGACGGCCGGGATGAACCCGCAGGAGTCGGCGGAGTTCACGTCGTTCGTCGCCGAGCTGCGGGAGGAGCAGCAGCTGACCGTGCTGATGATCGAGCACGACATGCGGGTCGTGATGGGCGTCTCCGACCGGGTCTCGGTGCTCGACTACGGCGAGAAGATCGCCGAGGGAACGCCGCGTGAGGTGCAGCAGAACGAACGCGTGATCGAGGCGTACCTCGGCAAGGCCGCCGTCGAGGACATGAAACGGCAGGGGCTCTCATGACAGCCACCGCCAACGGCCGTACGCCGATCCTGCAGATTCAGGACATCCACACCTACTACGGATCGATCCATGCGCTGAAAGGCATTTCGCTGGAGGTGCACGAGGGGGAGATCGTGACGCTGCTCGGGGCGAACGGCGCCGGGAAGTCGACGACCCTCCGCTCGATCAACGGGCTCAACCATCCCCGGCAAGGGCGTATTCAGTTCGAGGGCCGCGACATCACCGCCGTCGCAGCGCACGAGATCGTCAAGCGTGGCATCGCGCAGTCCCCCGAGGGTCGACGCCTGTTCCCGCGGATGACCGTGACCGAGAACCTGGAGATGGGCGCGTTCCAGCGCAACGACCGGAACGAGATCAAGGGCGACATGGACCGCGTGTACGAGTTGTTCCCGCGCCTGCAGGAGCGGCGCCAACAGAAGGCCGGGACGTTGTCCGGCGGCGAGCAGCAGATGTGCGCGATCGGCAGGGCGTTGATGGCGCGGCCGAAGCTGTTGTTGCTCGACGAGCCGTCACTCGGCCTGGCGCCGATCTTCGTCGAGCGGATCTTCGACATCATCAAGCAGATCAACGAGCAGGGAACGTCGATCCTGCTGGTCGAGCAGAACGCCCTGATGGCGCTCGACCATGCGCATCGCGGCTACGTGCTCGAGACCGGCCGGATCGTCCTCCAGGACAGCGCTGCCGCCTTGAAGACGAACGAGCAGGTGCGCAAGACGTACCTCGGCGAGACGTAGCGGAACGTCCGTTCAGGCGTCGCGGCGCTCCGTCCAGTACCGCCCGAGACCTGCGAAGACAGCGGACCACGCAGCAAGGATCAGGATCGCGGCCGCCGTCGACATGGCGACCCGATCGGAAGAGTTGTTGACCTGGAAGTGCTCGGCCGCCGCGACGTCGATGAACTTGCGCGCCCCGCCGAAGCTGTGGAACGAGATGAGGATGTGCGAGATCGCCGAGTTCCAGACGATCAGCACGCCGATCACGATCCGCGAGCTGACGACCGCGGCGAGGCCGACCGCGAGGAACAGATTGACGACGCCGATCGCGAAGATGTACGCGAGCTCATGAACGACGTCGGACCCGGAGGGCTTGGCGAGATCACCGGCAAAGACAAAGCTTGCCGCGGCCGCCACGGCGAAACCGACCAGAGCCATCGGCGCCCAGACGAGGAACGCGCCCGGGGTGCGAACGTTGAACAACGTCGAGCGCTTCCGCCCGGTGACGACCAGGTCGCGGAAGACGCCGTTGGCAACGTCCTGGCTGCCCCCGGTCGCTCCGATCAGCACGGCGGACAGCGTGCCGAGCAGGCCCACGGTGTCTGCTGCGTCTCGGAAGTTCGACGCCCCGCCCGCAGGACCGTGATGTGCGGGATTGACCGAGTGGAGGATGACGAGGATGGTTTCCACGATCACGAGCACCCCGATCGTGAGCAGCACACACCACACCATGAGACCGCGGCGGCGCACGAGCTTCAGCACTTCGGCCTGGACGAGCCTCACTCGTTGGCCTCGAGTCTCGATGTGATCTCGAGGAACTTTTCCTCGAGCGACGCGCGCGCGGGCTCGAGCCTGGAGACGGCGACCCCGGCTTCCACGAGCGCCCGGTTGATCTCCGCCGGGGTGCGTCCCGGCTGCAGCTTGATCCGCAGCGCGTGCCCTTCGGTCTCGATCGACAAGCCGTCGAGCACGCGCCGCGCCGCCGCCTCGTCGTCGACCTCGAGCAAAAGCGTTGGATCGCCGCTCGCGGCGATTTCCTGGACGCCGCCCTGGACGACGATCCGGCCCCGGTCGACGATCGCGATCTGGTCGCAGGTCTTCTCGACCTCGTCGAGGAGGTGGGAGGAGAGGAACACCGTGCGTCCCTCGCTCACGAACGCGCGGATCAGATGCCGCATCTCGAGGATGCCGGCGGGGTCGAGGCCGTTCATCGGCTCGTCGAGGATCAGCAGGGCCGGGTCGGCGATCAGGCAGCGCGCGATGCCGAGGCGCTGGCGCATGCCGAGCGAGTAGGTCTTCACGCGGTCGTTCCCGCGGTGGGCGAGGCCGACCCGCTCGAGCGACTCAGCGATGCGCGCATCCGCCGCGCGGTCCCGCGCGGCCGCGACGATGCTCAGGTTCTCTCTCCCGGTCAGGTGAGGGTGGAACCTCGGTTCCTCGACGATCGCGCCGACCCGTGCGAGCGCCTCGGCGCGCTTGGCCGGTTGCGGGAGGCCGAGTAGCTCAACCGTGCCGGAGGTTGGTCGGGTGAGCCCGACCAGCGTGCGGATCAGGGTCGTCTTCCCGGCCCCGTTCGGGCCGAGGAAGCCGAAGGCGACGCCGGCCGGCACGGTCAGGTCGACGGCGTCGACCGCGGCTCGTTCGCCGAAGCGCTTCGTCAGCGCTCTCGTCTCGATGACGGTGTCCACGCGGCGCAGGCTACGGGTTACGAACCAACGACGAGGGGAAAGAATGGTGGCGTCAGCAGGTAGCCGATGCGTTGTGCCCCGCGCCCGTGCGCCATCTCGAGTGCGGCGCCCAGGCCGTGCACCGGGACGAAACCGAGTTGCCGTGCGGCGAACGCATCGCGGCAGCCGGCGATCAGGACCGCCCCGAGGCGGTGTGAGGCGGCATCGCAGGCGCTCCATTCGACGAAAGGCTGCAACGGATGGCAGGCCCGTCCGGACCGGTAGTCGTCGAGTGCGGCGCTATCCCGTACCGCCGCCAGTTCGGCATCGCGCATCGCATCGACGTGACGCGCAGTACGCGGGTCGTAGAAGAGGGCACGGTACGGCGTCTGCGTGGGGCGCTGAAAGCGGCGCGGCAGCGGGTGGAGGAGGATCACGGTGCCGCCTTCGGCGATCGGCGGCGCGTTTCGCCAGAGCCGCAGCGCCAGCCCGAGCCCGAGATAGGCGGCGGTGATGGGATTGGGACGCTCGCGGGGAAGCCACGGTGTGGTTGGCGGGATCCCGATCACGAGCGCGTCCAGAGGCTCGTCGAGCGAGACGCCCTTCAACACCGTCGACCGGAGGAGCGCCTCGGTGTGGGCGACCGAAGGAGTGCCTGCGTACACCGCTGCGGCGGTCAGCTCGCGCGGAAGCCGCTCGAGGATCCGCTGACGGACGCGGCCCGGCGCGATCTGAAAGAGCCGGCGCACGCGTGAACCGATCACGCGGTCGATCGCCTCCTGGTCGTGCGGATAGCCGGCGAACGGTCCTCCCAGACGCGGCGCGTTCAGGGCGAGCGAGACGCCGGTGACCGGGACCTGCCGGCTGAGGCGCCGCTCGATCTCGACGGCGAGCTTCCAACCTTGCGACGAGCTCGTCTCGAGCAATGAGAGAGCGCCCGCAGCGCGCAGTGATTCACGGCCGCTCGCCGCGAGCAGGGCGGCGGGGCCGCCGTGGAGGACGGTCTCCGCGGCCGTGACGGTGACGACGAGGTCGGTCTCGACGAGCGCCGGGTTGACGCGCAAGGCGACGTTGCCGTCGTGGCCGAGGTCGACGAGGTCATCCGCCTCCGCGTCGTGCACGAGGACGCGTCCTTTGAACCGACGCCGGAAGTCCGGCGGAACGAGGACCCCGATCTCCCGCGGCGTCGTCCGGCGCGAGAGGCCGCCCGCGACCAGGATCGTGATCTGCTTCACGCCGAGGCGGACGAGCTCGTCGGCGACCGTGGCAGTTGCGATGTGCATTGGCCCCGTGTTGACCGCGGGGATCGGCAGCGCCGGCTGCTCGATCACGATCGTCGCTGTGCCGCCGGGCTGCACCAGTTTCGCGAGCGGCTCGCCCGCGAGTGGGAACGCAAACGCGTCGAGCACCGCCCGGCCGACATCCTCGAGCGACTCGCGCTGCCGTGGCGGCCGCAGGACGAGATCGTCGTCCTCGGTGTCGGCGACGACGAGACGCGCGTCGTTCAGGAGCGGGATCCGGGTCACGAGACGCGGCGCGCGGTCGCCGCGGTCACCCCGAGGGCGATGAAGATTCCGCCCGAGACCCAGCGTCGAAGCTTCGCGCCGGTGCCGCTGCGGCGCAGCTTGCCCGCGAGCAGGTCGGCGAGCAACGCGTACATCGTGTCCGTGGTGAGGGCGATCGCCGCGAACAGCACGCCCAGGAAAGCGACCTGAGCCGGGATCGAGCCGCTGCTCGCGTCGACGAACTGCGGCAAGAAGGCGAGAAAGAACAACGCCGTCTTCGGGTTGAGCACGTTCACGACCACTCCCTGTGCGTAGAGCCGGCGGTGCGGCGTCGGCGCGACCTGCACCTCGGTGTCCTCCTCGCGGCTCAGGATGCGCCGGACGCCGATCACGATCAGGTAAGCGGCACCAACGAGCTTGACGGTGGTGAACGCGGTCGCCGACGAGGCGATCAGCGCCGAGAGCCCCACCGTCGCGGCGGCCACGTGGACGAGCCCTCCGCTAGCGACGCCGAGGGCCGAGACGAGGCCGGCTCGGCGTCCCTTGTCGATGCTCTGCGTGACGATGTAGGTGACTGCCGGCCCGGGCACGACGGCGAGCGCCACCGACGCGAGACAGAAGAGCGCGATGGCGGAGGCGGACGGCATGGAGCCCTAGGGAACCGCGCGGTAGAGGCGGAGGTACTGGGGCCGGAAGCCGCGCCGCGGCCAGAAGCGCGACGACAGGAGGTTGACGGAACGCCAGTCGACCGTCATCGAGCGAAAGCCCTGCTCGTGCGCCCACTGGAGGGCGAACGCCGTGAGCGCGAGCCCCGCGCCGCTCCCTCGTACCTCGTCGCGGGTCACTGCGAACGCGAGGTCGATGTTCGACGCGGGGACTCGCAGTTCGCCCTCCGGTCTGCGATAGAGGCCGAGCATGCCGACGGCTCGCCCGTCGACCTCGGCGAGGAGGGGGATGTAGGTGTCGTCGTCCCAGATCTCGTTCGCCTCGGCGCGCAGCTCGTCGCGCGGCGGCGCCGTGAACTCGGAGAAGCTCGGCGTCGTCACCTGGTGGTCGTAGAGGAGCTCGTCGAAATCGACGATCGCCTCCAGGTCGTCGGGCGTTGCCCGGCGGATCGACCCGCCGAACTCGACCTGCTCGGCCGGCTCGACGTCCCGTACCGCCCACACCGCCTGGCACCCGAACGCGAGCCTGAACCAGACGTCGATCAGCGCCGCGTCTGTGGCCGGAACGGTGAGCATGAAGCGGGAGACGCCGAGCTCATCCGCCTGGAACGCAAACAGGTCGCGCAGCGCCTCCGGCTCGCTGGCGGCATGACCCGCGAAGAGCCAGCGGGCGAGCTCGGTCTTCTCGTCGACCGCGCCGGCGAGGTACGCGACGGCCTCGCCGCCTCGGGTAGCGACATGCCCTTCCTCCGGCAGTTCCGCCTGGAAGTCGGCCACGTCCGGCAAGAGCGGCTCGGCGGCGCGCTGGCGCGCGTACCGCTCGGCGAGCAGGTTCGCAGCCTCGTCGCGAAGACCGGAAAGTGGATGAATCTCGAGGCTCGCCATGGGGTGAGGACGATACCCTCGTGCTGTGCCGAAAACGCTGACCGGAGCCGAGCTGGAGCTGGACGACGCGCCTGCGCGCGACTGCGATCTCTTCATCGTCGACGGCAACAACCTCGCCTACCGCGCGTTCTTCGCCCTGCCCGAAGAGCTGGCCACGACCGACGGACAGCCGACGGGCGCGCTGCTCGGCTTCACGAACATGCTGTTCAAGCTGCTCGCGGACTACCGTCCGAAGGGCGTTGCTGTGGCGTGGGACTCGCGCCCGGTGCACCGGGCAGCAACCGCCGAAGCCGCCGACGTGGTCTACAAGCAGGGCCGGAAGCCGATGCCGGAGCTGCTGCGCGAGCAGTTCGCGCACTTCCGGCCGATCGTCGAGGCGTTCGGCTACCGGAACCTCGAGTTCGAGGGCTGGGAGGCCGACGACGTGATCGCGACACTTGCGACGCGTGCCGACACGGCCGGGATCAAGACGTGCGTCGTCTCGACCGACCGGGACGCTTTTCAGCTCTGCAGCGACAACATCTGCCTGATGATGACTCCGCGAGGCGTTGCCGACGTCAACGTCTACACGCCGGAGCGGGTCGAGGCCCGCTACGGGGTCACGCCCGAGCAGGTGCCCGACTTCATCGGACTGAAGGGCGACACCTCCGACAACATCCCGGGCGTGCCGGGGATCGGAGACAAGACCGCCGGCCAGCTGATCGCGCAGTACGGATCGCTCGAGTCCGTGATCGAGCACGCACCGGAGCTCTCGCCTGCGCGAGCCCGCAACATCACCGAGAACGCCGACCTCGCGCGCACGTCGAAGGAGCTGGCGACGATGCGCCGCGACCTCGACATCGACTGCGATCCGGCGGAGCTCGTCCTCAGTCCGCCAGATCGCGCGCAGCTGAAGGAGATCTTCAGGCGCTTCGAGTTCCGCAACCTGCTGAACCGCGTCGACGAGCTCGACGCGGCTGTCCCCAGCGCACCGATGAAGGTGACCGGCATCGAAGTGCCGTGGCGGGAAGGCGAGCTCGACTTCCGCGGCGTCGTCGGTTACTCATCGATCGGCGACCGTGCCGCTGTTGCGACCGGTGACGAGGTGGTCATCGGCAGCGCCCCAGTGGATCAATTGCCCGACGCGCAATTGATCGTGCACGACGCAAAGGCGCTGCGGGTTGACGCCCGCGACGACACGCTGCTCGCCGCGTACCTGATCGATCCCGGGCGCGCCGAGTACGACCTCGACGATCTCGCCGCCGAGTACGGCGTGGAGCTCATCCCGAAGCCCGACGCCGAGGAGGAGACGACAGCTCTCGTCCGGCGCGCGGAAGCACCCCGCCGCCTGATCGGGCCCCTGCTCGAGCGGCTCGAGGAACGCGGCGTCACCGGTCTGTACCGCACGGTCGAGCTGCCGCTGACCCGCGTGCTCGCGGCGATGGAGACGGCGGGCGTCAAGATCGACACCTACCGGATGGGTGAGATCACCGCTCGGCTCGCCGACCGGGTCGAGGAGCTCGAGTCACAGGCGTACGAGCTCGCCGGCGAGGAGTTCATGCTCGGGTCGACGCAGCAGGTCGGGAGGGTCCTCTTCGAGAAGCTCGGCCTGACGGCCGGCCGCAAGGGCAAGACCGGGTACTCGACCGACGCGAAGGTGCTCCGCTCGATCCGCCACGAGCATGCTCTCGTCGAAGTGCTCGAGGAGTGGCGCGAGCTGTCGAAGCTCCTGAACACCTACCTCGGCCCGCTGCCCTCCCTGATCTCGGAGGACGACGCGCGTCTTCACACAACCTTCAACCAGACCGTCGCGGCGACGGGTCGGCTGTCCACGTCTGACCCGAACCTGCAGGCGATCCCGGTCCGGACCGAGCTCGGCCGCGAGATCCGCAGCGCCTTCATCGCCGAGGAGGGACATCGCCTCTTGAGCGCCGACTACTCGCAGATCGAGCTGCGCATCCTGGCGCACGTCTCGGGCGAGCCGAAGCTGCGTGAGGCATTCGAGCGGGGAGAGGACATTCACACCGCGACGGCGGCAGAGGTCCTCGGCGTCGAACCGGAGAAGCTGACCTCGGCGCAGCGGTCGATCGCCAAGATGATCAACTTCGGCATCGTCTACGGCATCTCCGCCTACGGCCTGTCGGAGAATCTCGAGATCCCGCGTGACGAAGCGCAGCGTTACATCGACGCCTACCTCGCCCGGTTCCCTCACGTCCAGGACTTCATCGCACGCACGATCGAACAGGCGGCGGCCGACGGCTATGTGACGTCGTTGCTCGGCCGGCGACGCCCGGTGCCCGAGATCCGCGCGTCGAACCGGCAGACGCGCGGGTTCGGCGAGCGCATCGCGGTCAACTTCGTCATGCAAGGCTCGAACGCCGACATCATCAAGGTGGCGATGATCCGCATCGCGGAGCGGTTGCGCGAGGAGGGGAGAGGTGCGCGCCTCGTGCTCCAGGTGCATGACGAATTGCTGCTCGAAGTCCCCGAGCCCGAGGTGTCGAAGGTGCGTGAGCTCGTGCGGGCCGAGATGTGCGGCGCCTACGACCTCGATCCGCCGCTCGCGGTCGACGTGGGCGTCGGCGACAACTGGGCCGAAGCCAAGTCCTGAGCCCGGCCGGCCGCCGGGCGGAGGCGCTCCAGATCGACGGCCGCCGTTTCGGTCAGACGGCCAATCCGCACGGCCCGCCGGTGCGTAATCCCAACGTGGCTATACTTCGCGGCCGCTTTGGCTTCCAACGATCTCATGCAGCTTGAACCCGGTGTCTGGGTCGAAGGCCCGGACGGCGAGCTGATCCCCGACTACGATTCCACCTTCCCCGAGATCAACGAGGGGCAGGTCGTCCACGGGACGGTAGTCCGGGTCGACAAGGACGAGGTTCTCGTCGACATCGGTTACAAGTCGGAGGGCGTCATTCCCGTCTCCGAGCTGTCGATTCGACGTTCGGTCAACCCTGCCGACGAGGTCACGCTCGGCGACGAGATCGATGCGCTCGTGCTCACGAAGGAAGACGCCGAAGGGCGTCTGATCCTCTCGAAGAAGCGCGCACGGTTCGAGCTCGCGTGGAAGGCGATCGAGCAGGCTGCCGAATCCGGCGAGCCGGTCAACGGCCGCGTGATCGAGGTCGTGAAGGGCGGGCTCATTCTCGACCTAGGCGTTCGCGGTTTCTTGCCTGCGTCGCTCGTCGACATTCGCCGCGTGCAGGACCTGGACGAGTTCATGGGCCAGGAGTTGCGCGCGAAGGTGATCGAGCTCAACCGCTCGCGCAACAACGTCGTCCTGTCACGCCGCGCCGTGCTCGAAGAGGAGCGCAAGGAGCAGCGGCAGCAGATCCTCGACAAGCTCCAGCCCGGCGACGTCGTCGAAGGACAAATCTCGAACATCGTCGACTTCGGCGCCTTCGTCGACCTCGACGGCATGGACGGACTGATCCACATCTCCGAGCTCTCCTGGTCGCATGTCAACCATCCGTCCGAGGTGCTCGACATCGGCCAGACCGTCGAGGTCAAGGTGCTGGACATCGACCGTGACCGCCAGCGCATCTCGCTCGGGCTCAAGCAGACCCAGAGCGACCCGTGGCAGCAGGTGATGGAGAGCTACCACGAGAACGACGTCGTCGAGGGGCGCGTCACGAAGGTGGTCACGTTCGGCGCCTTCGTCGAGATCCTCCCCGGTGTCGAGGGGCTCGTGCACATCTCCGAGCTCGCGCAGCATCACGTCGAGAATCCGCGCGAGGTCGTCTCGCAGGGTCAGCCCGTCAACGTGAAGATCATCGAGGTCGACGGCGAGCGCCGCCGGCTTTCGCTCTCGCTCAAGCGCGTCGAGGACACCGACCCGGTGCAGCCGCGCGCCGACGGGGCGGAGTCGGTGCACACACGGCCCGCGATCGACCTGTCGGAAGACGTCTTCGCCGACGAGGCCCCGCCGCTCGAAGCGGTCGAGGAGGCCGGGACGGAGGCTGTGGCCGAGGCAGAGGAGGACGAGGCAGCCGAGGCAGAGGCAGCCGACGCCGACGCTCCGGACGAGCTGCCGGCCGCCGAGGCCGAAGAGGTCCCCGCTGCCGCGGTCGACGAGGTTCCGGCCGCCGAGGTCGAGGAAGTTCCGGCTGCCGAGGTCGAAGAAGAGGTCCCGACGGCCGAGGCCGACGCGACCGGTGTGGGCGTCGAGCCCGCCGCACAGCCAGAACCGTCCAGCGCCGAGGAGTGACCAAACCGGTAGCCGTCGCGATCACCGGCGGCATCGGAGCCGGTAAGAGCGAGGCGCTACAGGCGTTCGCGCGCCACGGCGCCGCGACGGTCTCGAGCGACGAGATCGTGCACCACCTCCTCCGGCGCGAGGACGTCCGTCAGGCGGTCGTCGAGCGCATGGGCGTCGGGGTGGTCGGGCTGGACGGCGAGATCGACCGCGGCGCCCTTGCGACCGTGGTGTTCAACGACCGCGAAGCACTGGCCTGGCTCGAGGAGCTGCTGCATCCGCTGGTCTCGCTGGAGTACCTGCAGTGGCGCGAGGACCTCGCCGGCCTGCCGGATGCACCGGCGGTGTCCGTGACGGAGGTGCCGCTGCTCTACGAGACCGGCGGCGACGCCCGCTTCGACAAGGTGGTCGTGATCACCGCCCCGGAGAAGCTTCGCCGAGCCCGCTCGATCGTCGCGACGGAGGACCGCGAAGGTCGCCTGCTCCCGGACGCCGAGAAGGTGAAACGCGCCGACTTCGCGTTCAAGAACATCGGCTCGCTGGAGGAGCTGGACGAGTTCGTAGCGTCCGTGATGCACGAGCTCGCGCCTTGAGGCGACTCGTCTGGGCCCTTCTGCTCGTCGCCGTCCTGGTCGGCGCGTTCGCCTACGTGAACAAGTCCAGCCCGCCCTGGTACGAGCGCATCCGCTACCCGTTGCGCTACTCGGAATATGTCCGGGTCCACGCCCGGGAACACGGCCTCGATCCGTCGCTCGTGGCCGCCGTCATCTACCAGGAGTCGAAGTTCCGCAGCGATGCGAAGTCGTCCTCGGGCGCCATCGGACTGATGCAGATCACTCCGTCGACTGCACGCGGGATCGCGATTCGCACTCACGGGAGCGCTTTTCACACGAACGACCTCTACAACCCCGAGATCAACATCCGCTACGGCGCGTGGTATTTGAAGAACCTCTTCGAGAAGTACGGCAGTGAAGAGCTCGTGCTCGCCGCCTACAACGCGGGTCAGGGCAACGTCGACAGGTGGCGCGCGAGCGGCCAGCCGATCCAATTTGCCGAGACGCGGGCGTACGTCAAGCGCGTCGAGCACCTGACGAAGATCTACCGCGATGCGTGGGGCAAGGATCTCGAAGACAAGTGAACGACGAACAGCTGATCGAGCTCGCCGAGAACGCCAACACCTACACGCCGCTCGGGGCCGGCGACGTGCGCATCGCGAACGACCGGTATGTCATCTGGATGGGGAGAGGTGACGAGCCCGGCTGGAACGTCGCGCAGCGCTTCCGCCTGCAGGCCGACGAGGTGGAGGTCGTGCGCGCTGAGCTCCACGAGATCCTGCGCGAGCGCGGCCGCACAGGCTTGACGTGGGAGGTCGGGACGCACGCGACCCCCGGCGACCTCACCGAGCGGCTGCTCGCCCTCGGCCTCGTCGACGACGAGCCGACGCCGCTCGCCGTCGGGATGGTGCTCACCGCGCCGCCCGCCGCGCCGCCGCCGGACGTCGAAGTGCGTCGGCCGGAGACCCCCGAGGAGTGGCTGGCCTCGTCCAGGATCGCCGCGATCGCCTTCGGCGGCCCCGAGCCGACCGAGCCCCCGCCTCCCAACGACGATGCGAACAACGTCGTCTACCTGGCGTTCGTCGACGGCACACCGGTCGCGCGGGCCTCGGCGTCGTTCGGCAAGCGTGCCGTCTCGCTCTTCGGCGGCGCGACGCTGCCGGAAGCCCGCGGCCACGGCGCGTACCGAGCTCTCGTTGCGGCCCGGTGGGCGGATGCAGTGGCCCGCGGGACGCCGGTGCTCGTCACGCAGGCGAGTCCCATGTCCCGGCCGATCCTCACGCGCCTCGGTTTCCGCGAGGTCTGCGAGATCCGCATCCTGCTCGACAAGTTCGCGTAGGCGACAGCAGAATGGTCGAGTGAGGGTCTCGGCAAAGGCGGACTACGCGATCCGGGCGGCGGTCGAGCTGGCCGCGGCGGGCGACGGTCCGGTCAAGGGAGAGCGGCTCGCGCAGGCGCAGGAGATCCCCTCGAACTTCCTCGAGAACATCCTCTCCGACCTGCGGAACGCCGGGATCGTCGCCAGCCGGCGTGGAGCCGACGGCGGTTACTGGCTGGCACGGCCGGCCGCGGACGTGAGCCTCGCGGACGTGATCCGCGCGGTCGACGGTCCGCTCGCGAACGTCCGCGGCGTCCGGTCGGAGCAGGTCGCCTATCAGGGGAGCGCGGAGAAGCTGCGCGACGTGTGGGTCGCCGTGCGGGCGTCACTGCGAAGCGTGCTGGAAAACGTCACGTTGGCCGATCTCGCCAACGGCGAGCTGCCCGCGAGCGTTCGCACCCTGGTTGCAGACCCCGACGCCTGGGCGCCACACTAGGTTCAGTCGGAATCTGATTCGCGAAGCGAACCAGGTTCCCGAGTTGCTGGTCTCGGTGCGAAACCCGTGAATCTGGTTCGGCTGCGCCGAATCAGGTTCAGGAAAAGACGGTCTGCTTGATCGGGCGCGCGTAGACGATCTGGCCGCGCTCGAGCTCGAGCGTCTCCGCCTGCTCGCGGGTCAGTTGCACCGAGAACTCCTCGCCGTCATCCCGGACGAGCTCGCAGCGCACCTCGAAGCCGAGATGCACGACTCGCTCGACCTGTGCCTCGCGGGTCGAGCCGTTCGGCTCGAGGACGAGCTCGAGGTCGTGCGGGCGCACCCATGCGTTTCCGAAGCGGTTTGCCTGGCCGACGAACGACATCACGAACTCGTTCGCCGGCTTGTCGTAGAGCTCGCGTGGGCCTGCGATCTGCTCGACGTGCCCCTTGTTCATCACGACGATGCGGTCAGCGACCTCCATTGCCTCTTCCTGGTCGTGCGTGACGAACACCGTCGTCGTGTGTGTCTCCTCGTGCAGCCGCCGCAGCCAGAGCCGCAGCTCGGCGCGGACACGCGCATCCAGAGCACCGAACGGCTCGTCGAGCAGGAGCACCTTCGGCTCGGGCGCGAGCGCGCGGGCCAGAGCCATGCGCTGGCGCTGGCCGCCCGACAGCTGGGCCGGGAAACGGTCTCCGAAGCCCTGGAGCTGCACCAGGGCGATCAGCTCGTCGACGCGCGCGCGTATCTCCTCGCGTGGGCGCTTGCGGATCTTCAACCCGAACGCGATGTTGTCGCGGACCGTCATGTGCTTGAACGCCGCGTAGTGCTGGAATACGAAGCCGACGCCGCGCTTTTGCGGTGTCAGTGCCGTCGCCTCTTCGCCCTCGAGGATCACCGCGCCTGCGTCCGGCCACTCGAGCCCCGCGATGATGCGGAGCAAGGTGGATTTGCCCGAGCCCGATGGGCCGAGCAACGCTGTCAGCGAGCCGCCGTCGACCTCGATGGAGACGTCATCGAGCGCTTGAAAGTCCCCGAAGCGCTTGGAGACGTTGCGGACTTCGATTGACATCAGCTGCTCTCCTTGGGTCGCAACAGGGTCATCGCGATCAGAACGATCACGGACATTACGGCAAGCACGAGCGAGATCCCATAGGCGCCCGCCACATCGAAGTTCTCGTAGAGGTCCTGCACACGCAGGGTCGCGGTCTCGGTCTGGCCCTCGATGTGGCCGGAGACGATCGCGACGGCGCCGTACTCGCCGAGACAGCGCGCGGTCGTCAGCACGACGCCGTAGATCACAGCCCACCGGATCGAGGGCATCGTGATTCGCCAGAACGTCGCCCAGGACCCAGCCCCGAGTGTGTGCGCCGCCTGTTCCTGCTCGTCTCCGATCTCACGCAAGGTCGGCACCACCTCACGGGCGACGAACGGCAGGGAGACGAAGATCGTGGCGATCACCATCGACGGCAGTGCGAACAGGATCTGGATGCCGTGCCGGTCGAACCAGGCGCCGAACCAGCCGGTGCGGCCATAGAGCAGGAAGAGCGACATGCCGACGACGACCGGCGAGAGCGCCAGCGGGAGGTCGACGAGCGCGTTGACGATGCCGGCGCCCGGAAACCGCTGGCGCACGATTGCGAGTGCGCAGACGATCCCGAAGAGGGTGTTCAACGGGACTGCGATCGCGGTGATGATCAACGTGATCTTGAACGCATGGACCGTGTTCGGGTCGCTGAGCGACGTCCAAAAATGAGCGGCGCCGCGGTCGAACGAGCGCCAGAAGACCATAGCCAGCGGTCCCAGCAGCACGACGACCAGATACGTCAGCGCGATCGCGCGCAGGCCATATCTCCTACGCACGTTCGTGCCTCGTGGTGAGGAAGCGCAGCCCGCCGATCGCGAGCAGCACCGCGAACGAGATGACCAGCATCACGACCGCGACCGCGGCGGCTCCGGTCTGATCGCCGCTCTGGATGTGGTTGAAGACGAACACCGACGCGACCTCGGTCTTGTACGGGAGGTTCCCCGAGATCAGGACGAGCGCGCCGATCTCGCCTACCGCGCGCGCGAACGCGAGCGCGACGCCGGAAAGGATTCCCGGCAGGATGTTCGGCAGCACGATGCTGCGGAAGACCCGAAGCTCGCTGGCGCCCAGCGAGCGCGCGGCCTGCTCCGCCTCGACGTCGAGCTCCAGCAGCACCGGCTGAACGGTCCGGACGACGAATGGGAGCGTCACGAAGAGCAGAGCGAGCACGATCGCCGTGCGCGTGAACGCAATGTTGATCCCGACGGGCGACTGCGGCCCGTACAGGGCGAGGAGCACGAGGCCGGCGACGATCGTCGGCAGCGCGAACGGCAGGTCGATGACCGCGTTGACGAGGCTCTTGCCGCGGAAGTCGTCACGTACGAGCACCCAGGCGGTGATCGTGCCGAGGACGGCGTTGACGAGCGACACGATGACGGCGGCGCCGAGGCTGAGCTTCAGTGCCGCGACCGCCTCTGGAGCGGTCACGACATCCCAAAACTGGTGCAGGCCCTCGCCCTGCGAAGCCCACAGCAAGGCCGCGATGGGGAGGACGACGATCAGCGAGAGGTACGCCGTCGTAAAACCGAGCGAGAGGGCCGCAGTGGCCCCCTCGCTCCTCGGACGACGTGGTGTTGCGACGGCGACGCTAGCCAGAGCTCGGTCCCCCGACCGCACGTTCGATCTGAACCATCCGTCCCTTGTTCGGGTCGAACCACACCTTGTCGGCGTTACGCCACCCGCCGATGATCTTGTCGTCGACCTTGAAGATGCCGGGCCTCGACGGGAACTTGTCTGCGTACTTCTTGGCGATCTTCGGATCGACCGGCCGGAATCCGTACTGGGCGAGGAGATCCTGTGCGGTGTCCTGCTTGACGAAACGGATGAAGCTGTTCGCAGCGTCCTTGTTCGAGCTGTTCTTCAACACCGCGATCGGCAGCTCGATCAGCATCGACTGGCGCGGGATCACGTACTGGATGTCCTGGCCGTTCAGGCGCGAGTTGATCGCTTCGCTCTCATAGGTGATGAGGACGTCGCCCTTCCCCGCAAGGAACGTGTTCGTTGCGTTTCGCCCGGAGGTGTCCTGCGAGACGACGTGCTTGAAGAGCTGCTCCACGTAGGCGGTCGCCTGCTTGTCGGTCTTCCCGAGCCGGCGCTGGGCGCCGTAGGCGGCGAGGATGTTCCACTTCGCCGAGCCTGAGCTGAACGGGTTCGGGGTGACGACCTGCACGCCCGGCTTGATCAGGTCGTTCCAGCTCTTGATGTGCTTCGGGTTGCCGTTACGGACGGCGAAGACGACGACGGTGTCGGCCGCGATCCCGTTGTAGCTCTGGTGGTTCCACTTGGAGTCGACGAGGCCGGCGTCGACCAGCAGGTTGACGTCGTCGCCGGTCGAGAGGAACACGATGTCGGCCTTGAGGCCGTTCGCGACGGCGCGCGCCTGGTCGGTCGAGGCGCCGTAGGACTGGCTGAACGAGACGTTCTTGCCGGCAGTCGTCTGCTGCCAACTCTGGATGATCTTCCCCATCACGGCCTTCGGGGTCGAGTAGCCGACGAGGGAGAGGTTCGTGCCGGCGGCCGCGGTTGCGGTCACGACGAGGGCCGCGATGGCGGCCACGAGTGCGATTGTCTTCTGGGCTTTGTTCATAGGCATGCTGAACAAATACCATAAGCGATTCTGATTCGTCAAATAAGGACTCTGATTCGCGGAGCGAACCTGAGTCCCGAGTTTCGAACCGCCAGGTCCGGCGTGAACTCGTGAATCTGGTTCGGCTCCGCCGAATCAGATTCAGGAACGAACGCCGCTCTACTTCAGCCAGGGTGCCAAGAACGTCTGGATCTCTTCGCAGCCGCGTGGCCCCAATCGTCCATAGGTGGCCTCCGACTTGCGGCGCTGACGGACGTCAGGCCTTGTCTTCGGGCTGCAGATAGGACAATCTCCCACGGCGGCCCTCGGTAACGCCTGCCCGAGCCGCTATACTTGAGGGCGCAACTATGAGCACACAGCCGATTTCCCCACCGCAGCAGCTCGAAGCCTGGGTCTCGTTTCTCCGCTCACACGCGGCGATCACGCGAGAGCTCTCGGCGCAGCTACAGCGCGAGCACGGCTTGACGCTGAACGACTACGAGGTGCTGCTGCATCTCTCGTATGCCGACGGCGGGATGCTGCGCCGCGTCGACCTGGCCGAGCGCGTGCTGCTCACGGCGTCCGGGATCACGCGCCTGCTGGAAGGGCTCGAGTCCTCCGGGTTCGTCGCGAAGGAAACCTGTGCGTCGGATGCGCGGGTCTCGTACGCGAAGCTCACCGACACCGGCGCAGCCAAGTTGAGGCATGCCGCAGCGACCCACTTGCGGGGCATCGACGAGCTCTTCGTCGGGCGCTACTCGGGCTCGGAGCTCGCAACTCTCGCCGAGTTGCTTGCACGGCTGCCGGTCACCGGCCTGGCCTGCAAGTCCGAGCCCGAATCCTGCAGCTGACCCTCTGAGCCCTGCAGCTCCTTCGCGAGCCGCCTGAACGGGCCGTCGGTCTCCAGCAGGGCGTCGAACTGTCCGCGCTGAGAGATGCGGCCGTGCTCCATCACGAGGATCTCGTCCGCACGTCGCACCGTGGCGAGGCGGTGAGCGATGATGATCGAGGTGCGGCCGCTCAGGAGCCGGTCGAGCGCGCGCTCGATCAGGATCTCCGTCGGGCGATCGATGTTCGACGTCGCCTCGTCGAGGATGAGGATGCGTGGGTCGGCGAGGAGCGCGCGTGCGATCGAGATCAGCTGGCGCTCTCCCGCTGACAGCCCGGCGCCGCCCTCACGCACCGTGTGAGCGAGCCCCGCGTCGAAGCGACGCGCGATCCGGTCGACCCCGACGGCCTGCGCGACGTCGGCGACCATCTCGTCCGTCGCATCGGGCCGTGCGAAGCGGATGTTGTCGCCGATCGTGCCTGCGAACAGGAACGGATCTTGCAGGACGACTCCGAGTTGCCGGCGGTACGAGCGGAGCTGGAGCTCGCGCAGGTCCCATCCGTCCACCCGGATCGCACCGTCGTCCGGGTCGTAGAAGCGGCCCACGAGCTTCGCGGTCGTGGACTTGCCGCCGCCAGACTCGCCGACGAGCGCGAGGCAGCCGCCGGCGGGAACGTGGATGTCGATTGCGTGCAGCACCGGTTCTTTTCCGTAGGCGAAGGTGACGCGGTCGAGATGGAGGTCGCCGTCGATGCGCTCGGCACGGTGCGCGTCGGGCTTGTCGGTGATCTCGGGCTGCGTGTCGAGCACCGTCGTGATCTTCTCCATTGCCGCGCCCGCGGACTGCACCTGGCCATAGAGGTCGGAGAGCTCCTGCAGCGGCTGGAAGACGAGGTTGAGCATGAAGACGGCGGCGACGAGCGTGCCGATCGCGAGCGATCCGCTCCCGATCAGCTGGCCGCCGACCCAGAGCACGGCCGTCATGGCGATGATGCCGAGGAACTCGATGCCCGGGAAGAAGAGTGAGTTCAACCACTGCGCATGCGTGTTCGTCCGCATGTTCGCGTCGTTGCCGGCATCGAACTCCCCGAGAAATGCCCGCTCCCGGTTGTACGCCTGGATCACGGCCATCCCCGAGACGGATTCCGCGATCTGCGCGGTCATCGACGCGATCGTCTCGCGCACGCGCAGGAACGCCGCGTGCGAGCGCACCTGGAACCACCTGGTGAGGATGAGAGTCGGCGGCAGGATGACCAGTGCGACCGCGCCGAGGCGCCAGTCGAGGATGAAGAGGCCGACGATCGCCGCCAGCAGTGTCAGCGTGTTGACGACGAGCGTCGTGAGGCCCTGGGAGAGCACGTCCGAGAGTGCGTCCACGTCGGAGGTGATCCGGGCGATGATCCAGCCCGCCTTCTGCTGCGAGAAGTACTTGAGCGACAGCGTGGTCAGGTGGTCGAAGAGATCTTCGCGCAGCCCGAGCACGACGTCCTGACCGACCCGCGCGAGCCCGCGCACAAGAGTCGTCTGCAGGATCCAGGCGAGTGCGTTGATGACGAGGTAGACGATGACGTCGCGGGTGAGCCGAGACTCGTCGTGCGCCTGCATGCCGTTGTTGATCGCGTCCTGGACCACGAGCAGCGCAGCGACCGGGGCCGCCGCGGAGCAGATGCCGACCACCGAGAGGAGCGCGACACGCGTCCAACGGCCGGTGAGATAGCGGCCGAGCCGCGTCAGGCCGATGCGCTTAGGCTGCGGCACTGATCTCCTCGCCGAACAGGGACCAGAAGACTCCACGGCGGGCGAGCAGTTCGGCCGGCGTGCCGACCTCGACGATCACCCCGTCGTCGAGCACCACGGCGCGATCGGCGACCTCGACCGTCGAGAGGCGCTGGGTGGCGATCAACACCGTGCGCCCGGCGAGCGCGGGGCGGAGGTTCTCGACGAGGTGACGCTCGGTCTGCGTGTCGACCGCTGACATCGGGTCGTCGAGCACGACGACGCGTGCGCCTGCGACGAGAGCGCGCGCGAGTGCGACACGCTGCCGCTGTCCGCCCGAGAGGTTGACGCCACGCTCGCCGATCAACGTGTCGTATCCGTCCGGCAGGTCGGCCGCGAAATGCGCCACGCCTGCAGCTTCCGAAGCGGCGACGACCTCGTCCCACGGGGCGTCGGGGCGAGCAGCGGTCAGGTTGTCGCGCAGCGGAATCGAGAAGAGGACGGGCTTCTGCGTGACGATCGCGACCGCGCTGCGCAACTCGGCGAGGGGCACGTCGCGGACATCCACGCCTCCGACCAGGACACGCCCATCGGTGGGGTCGTAGAAGCGCGGGAGGAGATTCAGGAGCGACGTCTTGCCCGCGCCCGTCGGCCCGCAGACGGCGATCACCTCGCCCGGTGCGATCTGGAGCTCGACGCCGGACAGCACCTCCGAACCGAGGCCGTACGAGAAATGCACGTCCTCGAACCGGATCGCCAGCTCCCCGGCCGGCAACGTTGTCGGGTGCGACGGCTCCGGGATCGTCTCGATCCCCTCCAGCCACGCGAAGCTGCGCGATGCCGAGGCGGTCGCGCGCTGCGCGAGCGACAGGATCCAGCCGAGCGCCTCGAGCGGCCAGACGAGTTGGAGGAGCAGTTGGTAGAAGAGGAAGAACTCGCCGTAGGTGAGTGTGCCGCCGATCACGTCGCGTCCACCGACGAGCACGACCGCTGCGATCGAGAGCGTCGGCAGGAACAGCAGGCCGGGCAGGAACGCCGCCTCGACGCGGGCCTGGCGCAGCACGCCGTCGCGCACCAGCTCCGCCTTCTGCGCGAATCTCGCCTGGACGTCGTCCTCTCGGCCGAAGGCCTGCACCATCTCGATCCCGACAACCGCCTCATCCGCGGCCTCGGTGACGTCGGCCTTCAGCTGCTGGACCTGGCGCGAGATCGGCATCACCTTGCGCGCGAAGGTGAAGGCGAGCACGAACACCGCCGGCATCGCGATCAACGCCACCGCAGCAAGCTTGGCGTTGACGAAGAACAGGACGGCCGCGATACCGACGATCATCATGATCGACTGGATGCCCTGCGTCATCCCCCAGCCGATGAAGTACCGGATCGGGTAAAGGTCGTTCGTCGCGCGGGAGACGACCTGGCCGGTCGCGTGGCGGTCGTAGAAGGCGCGCGGGTAGCGCAGGTAGGCCTGGTAGAGCAGTTCGCGCATCCTGGCCTCGACGCGAATGCCGGTGCGCGCGGTGGCGTAGCGCCGCGTGAAGTTGAGCCCGAAGCGGAACGCGCCGAGCACGACGACGATCACGAGATAGGGCCAGAGCGGCTTGGAATGGCCGTTCGTGGGCGCGATCGAGCCGTCGATCGCGTGCCTGATCACGATCGGGATGGCGATCGAGAGGCCGGAGTAGACGAAAGCGCAGCTGAGGCCGATCACGACGAGCCGCTTCTGCTCCCGCCAGAGCCGCGCGAGCCCCTTCGCGGTGGGCCACAGACCGAGATCCGGAGGTTCGACTGAAAGAGAACGCCTGGTCACCACAGCAAGCTACCAGGGGTTGTTAACCAGGCTAACGATTTGGCGCTGCGCGGTTTCGTTAGCGTCGAGGCATGGCCGTGATCCCGATTCCGGGGCTCGAGCAGCTGCCTTTTGCCGAGGTCTGGTTCCACGAGCTCGACGACCCGCGCTTTCAGGCGGCCTCGGCGCAGGCGCGTGCGCTCGGCAAGACCGGCCTCGAGGTGTGGACGACGACCCAGACGCCCGACGTGGTCGCGTGGCTCGAACCGCGCGGCTACGAGGAGGTGCGTCGTTACGTGATCTCCGAGCTCGACGTCGAAGCGGCGCCGGATCCTCAGCCGCCGCGCTTCGCGCTCACCACGTTCGCCGAGCGCCCCGAGCTCGCGGGTGAGCTCTTCGCCCTCGCACGCATCGCCTACGCCGATCAGCCCGGGCGCGCCGAGTCGCAGATCGACGAAGGTTGGTACGAGTGGGGGCTACGCGCGCATCCTGCCGACGCCTACTTCATCGCCGTTACCGACGATCGCCTGCTCGGCTACGGCTATCTCGAGCTCGACGGCGGGCAATGGAAGCACGGGTTCATGGCCGTCGCGCGCGCTGCGCGCGGTCGCGGTGTCGCGGGCGCCATCAAGCGAGCGCAGATCACGTGGGCCAAGGCCAACGGTGTCGAGACCTTGCGAACGGCGAATGAGACCCGGCTCGATTCGATGCTGGCGCTCAACAGCCGTCTCGGGTACCGCCCGCTGTACGAGGAGATCGTTCTGCGCGGGCCTGCGGCGTGACTCCTAGCTCGGACGTGGGTCGGCGGTCTCGGTGCCCTTTGCCATGAGCTCCTCGAAGGCAGGATCATCGCGAACCGCATCGAGATCTGAGTCTTGCTGCGCGTAGTCGCGGAACTGCTCGGAGAGCTCGATCGACGTTCGAAGGTGGTCGATCGCCTCTGATCGCTGGCCCGTCAGGCTTTCCAGACACGCGAGGTTGTAGAACAGCAACCCGTACTGCGGAGCCTCTGCGATGACCTCACGGAGCTGCGCCGCCACCTCGGCATACTCACCGGCCTCGTACTGCGAGCGCAGCGGGTACCACAGCTCCCAGCCAACCGGCGTGTACGGCTTGCCCGTCGTCCCGCCGACCGAGACGATCGTCGTTCCGGCCTCCTCGCCGAACGCGGTCCGCTTGACACCCGCTGGGACGAAGACGAACGTGCCTTCTGGCGCCTCCCGGCGCTCGCCGTCGAGCTCGAAGACGGCGCGTCCGCGGGTGACGATGTACAGCTCCTCGCTCCCCGGGTCTTCCTCGTGCTCGTTGATCACACGGTCGCCGGCCGCTTTGGCCGTCCAGGCGTTCACTCCGAACGCCGTAATGCCGAAGTGATGACGGACGGGCCGGATCGGGCAGTCGCCCACCGGCTCGAGCTCGGGAATGTCCTCGATGCGATCGACCGACCAGCTAGCCATTTTCCACGACCCCTTTCTTGGTCCGACTCGAACTCTGCACTCTAAGCCTTTCGGAGCCACGATCGGGGCGGCGCCCGACGACCGCATCGACGATCACGCGCTCCGAGTAGTGCGGCTTGAGCTCACGCCGTACTCGTGCCTCGAACTCCGGGCGGTTCCCCCCGAGCCGCTCCGGCGAGGCCGCCGACGTGGAGTACGCCATCCCGATCAGTTCGTCAGGCGTCCAGCTCCTTTCAGCCTCGACCGAGATGACCTCGACCTCCGAGAAAGGGCTTGTGCGAAGCAGGTCTGCGTATCGAAACCTCGATCGTTCGATCGGTGGCCCCTCGATCAGCTCGGCGGCGATCGCGAGCACGAGGGACTGCGCTTCGGACTGCCCGATGTGGTCACCGAGCAGAGCGACGGCGGGGGTGATGGCGGCGAGCCGGTCGAGCACGAGCGGCGCGTCGAACCAGTGAAACGCGCGGCCGGCGGTCGCCAGCCGGAACGAGCCCCAACCCTCGTCGACATCCTCAGCGCGCGCCTCGACCACGGTCACATTCGGAGGTGCCGCCCGGCGCAGCTGATCGAGCATCTCAGGCTCGACGTCGACTGCGACGACCTCGCCTGCGAATCCGGCGAGCGGAATCGCGAGCGTTCCCGGCCCGCAGCCCAGGTCGAGGACACGCGCATCCCGGTCCACGCCCGTCGCCTGTGCGAGTCGTGCGATCAGTTCAGGCGGATAACCAGGCCGGTATCGCGTGTAGTACGCCGCCGCCGTCCGGAAAGGTCGTCCCATGCGCGTTCATTCTTCCTCAACCCCGCCCGGCGCCGCGTCGGCTCGGAGCCGAGCCTGTTGGTGGCCGTGCCGTGGACTGAGCGAGTGTCTGTCGGCGCTGCCTTGTACATTCAGGCGCGGCGGATGCGGCGAAGCGGACTTGTCTTTCTGGTGATGCTCGTTGGCGTCGCGGCCCCGCGCGCCTCCGCTGCTGATGCCTGCGGCATCACCGCGTCGAAGGTCTCCGGCAGGGCCCCGCTGACCGTCCAGTTCACGGCGTCCTGTACGTCGACGGCATACACCTGGGACTTCGGTGATGGTGTGCGGGCGACCGGCCAGACGGTGCAGCACGTGTTCCCGGCCGGCGTCTTTCGACCAACGCTGACGAGCGACCTCGGACAGGACACTTCCTCGGCCATCCGGTCGATCTCGCTGAAGGTGTCGGCGCCGAAGCAGGCACGGTATGCGCAGTGGGTCGTGTTGCACGCGACCGTGGTTCCGCGGCTGCCGGTGGTGCTCGGAGGCCGGCGATTCGGAGCACGCGGGAACCTGCGAATCCGAGTGCTCAACCCGGCGAGGCTGGTTGCGACGGCCGGAGGCGTGGCCGCGGCGCCTGTGCAAGTCCAGGTGATCCCGACCATCACGATCAGAACCACAGGCGCGCCGCTTGTCGGCGGGCGCGTGCGTGTGATCGCGACCCTCCATCCGGCCAGCGCCGGAAAGGTCGTCGCGCCCGAAGCTCGTCGACACACGTACCGCCCATGTCGCGCATCTGCTCGCCCGGTCGGTTCCCTCGCGCGGTTGGGCTCCGGTGCAGGCGCTGCTCGAGCTTCACGTCGTCGTGGCCGATCTCGCGCTCGGAGATCACGGCCCGAGCGTCCGCCTGTTGGAGAATCGCCTCGCCGAGCTGCACTATGCGGTCAAGCGAGACGGTGTGTTCGGAAGCGAAGACCTCGAAGCGATGTACGCGTTCGAGAAGACCGAGGGCCTCGCCAGGACAGGCACCGTCGATGCCTCCGTGTGGCGGCGACTGGAGCACGCGCAGATTCCCCGTGCGCGCTACGCCGGCGACCACATCGAGATCGACAAGGCCCGCCAGGTCCTGTTCGTCGTCCGCAACGGAAAAGTCGCGCTCACCGTGGCGACCTCGACCGGTGCGACCGGGAACACGCCGCTCGGTGAATGGCACGTGTACCGCAAGGTCGCAGGCTTCGACTGGGTGCTCTATTACCCGAGCTATTTCCTGCGCGGCTTCGCAGTCCATGGCTACCCCGACGTGCCGCCATACCCGGCGTCTCACGGCTGTGCTCGAATCCCGATGTGGATCGCCCAGACGATCTACGGCGACATCCCCGACGGTTCGACCATCTACGTCTACGTCTGAGCGCTAGCCCCCGCTGATTCGCGCCAGGACGCGGTCGAGCGGCCGCGGGACCCGCTCGAGATCGAGTGCCTCCACCAGGAGCACGGCGTACTTCTGTTTGCGGTTCCACATGAAGCCGTGCAGCTGTTCCTCGAGCGGCCGGTCCCGGTGCGCGGGCTGCTTCTGGTACGTCCGGAACGCGCGCAGCTCGCCCTGCTCCACGAGGACGCGCTCCATTCCATCAGGCCCCACTGCCCGCGTCAGCTCGTCCTCGAGGTCTCGGGAGCAGGCGAAGAAGCCGACGCGCTCGAGTTCGCCACGGTCGTCGCACCCCAGGGCGCGCAAGAAATGTCGCTCCTCGCCGACGTCATAGAGCCCCGCGAGTCGGACGCCGCGGTACTGCCCGAGGAGGCGTGGGAGGTTCCCGTAGCCGCCCATCGGCACGATGGCGACGCCCTCCGCCTCGAGATCGCGGCCGCGGCGACGAGCGAGCGTCTCGACGGCGCGGCGGTCGCTCGTGCCCTCAACGAGCACTGCTCCGCGCAGCTGCATCACCGCATCAGATCAGGTCGACGATCGGCGGGGCCACGACACACCTGTCCGGCTCAGAGGATGAACGGCACGAGCATCTTGGTCGAGCGCTTGTAGGCCGGGTAGGTGTCTGGAAACTGGTCGGTCAGATAGCGCTCCTCGACCCTCGCGCTGTAGAGGAAGTAGACGCCGGCCAGGGCGACGGCAGTCAGCCACACCCAGCTCAGCGCCACCGCGGTGCCGACGCCGGCGGCGAGGATGCCCGAGTAGATCGGGTGACGAACGAGGTGGTAGGGGCCGCTGGTCACCAGCTCCGGCTCGTCCTTCTGCGTCATCGGCATGCCCCAGTTGCGCCCGATGTGGGTGCGGGCCCAGATGGCGAAGCCCAATCCCAGAGCAAAGAGGACGAGCCCGATGCCGGCACGCCACGGATCTGTGTTGAGGCCGTGGTCTCGAAACGCCCCGAGGCGAATCAAGAGGATCACGACGACAACGATGACCGCCCTGATCCGCAGCTCGCGCGACCACGGAACGCGGCCCCGCTTCATGGAAAAGGCGGACCCGAGCCAGTACAGCCAGAACGCCGCCCAGCCGACCGCGAAGACGAGCTCGACCGTTCTCATCGTGATCCATACTTCCAGCAGGCGAGGAGCTCGGGATCGGCGTTCCTCGTCGCACGTCGTCCCTGCAGCCGAGACCACCGTTTGATGAGATTCGTTGTGGAGGAAGACGATGAACGAGGCGCGCCGCAAACAGCAGAACAAGGACATGCTCCTGCGGATCGACAAGACGATCCGGCCCGCCGTCGCTGCGGTGATCGCCGATCTCGAGCGGCAGGGCCAGCGCCCGCTGATCGACAGGGGCGTCTGGCGCTCGCCGGCGGAGCAGCTCGAGAAGTTCAAGCACGGCTTCTCCAAGGTGAAGTGGGGGTACCACTGTGCGACGACGAAGGACGGCAAGCCGGACAGCCTCGCTGCCGACATCGTCGATGCGAACAAGATGTGGAACGCGAGCCGCGAGTTCTGGCTGCGGCTCGGTGCGAGCGCGCTCAAGCACAAGCTCGGCTGGGGCGGCTACTTCGGTCTGCCGAAGGCCATGAAGGAGTCGCTGGGGGCCGAGCTCGCGCGCAAGAAGTTCGACTCGCCGGCCAAACTCGGCTGGGACGTCGCCCACGTCGAGACGACGCGCGTGACCATCGCAGAGGCGAAGTCAGGCAAGCGCTGAGCCGATGCTCAGGGCAAACGGCAAGCAGCTTCTCGAGCGCTGGGCGGTCTTGCCCGCCTCGAGGGCATCGCGCTCTGAAAGCACGCGGTGGACGACCAGGTCGTAGCGACACGGTATGACCCGCAGTGGGTCGCCAGGTTCGAGGAGGAGGCGGCGCTTCTGGAACGTGTGCTGGTGCCGTGGCTTGACGGCGGTATCCACCACGTCGGCTCGACGTCTGTCCCGGGGCTTCCCGCGAAGCCGATCATCGACATGATCGCGGGGGTCAGGGACCTCGAGGAGGCGCGTGCGGCGTTCGAGCCTTTGTCTGCGATCGCGTATCGCTATCAGGCGCATCGTCCTGAGGCACACAGCTTTCACAAGCCGGGCGGCGCTGCTGGGTGGTGGGAGGAGACGCACCACCTTCATCTGACTGAACCGGGGAGCGACATCTGGCGCGAACGGCTTGCCTTCCGCGATGCGCTTCGCGCGGATCCCGCGCTCGTGGCGGAGTACGCGAACTGGAAGCACGAGAACGCAGCGGGTGCCCGGCCGGACTCCTATCTCGGCGCCAAGCGCCCGTTCATCCAACGTGTTCTTGCTGCACACGGCATCGAGCTGAAGCCAGACGAGGAGCGCCTGTCCGAGGCCGCGCTCGAACGGCGCCGGACCGCTCGGCCGAACGGATAGTTGGCAGACTCTGGCGGTGAGTACCAATCTCAGGGTGCTGAAGGTGCTCGAACGAGGCGCGAGCGCGGCTCGCGGCATTGGCCTCGGCTCGATGGTCGACCGGATTGGCAGTCGCATCGCTCCGAGGGTCGGCAACTTCGACGTGGAGATCGACGGATTCCGGCTTCATGGCGATCACATCGGACAGCTCTACTACGCGCGCGAGTTGCTCGAGTCCGACCGGGAGGCGACCTTCGTTGCGCTCCTGAAGTCATCGATCGGCGCCGGTATGACGGTCGTCGAGGCCGGCGCGCACATCGGCTATGTGACGCTGCAGGCGGCGCGTGCCGTCGGCCCCTCAGGTCGCGTCTTCGCGTTCGAGGCCAATCCTCGCGCCGTCCCGCTGATCGAGCGAAATCTCACTGTCAACGGACTCGACGAGCAGGTCACGGTGGTGCCACTGGCGCTCGCCGACGTGCCTGGCCGGCAGGCCTTCTTTCTCAGCGGCGGGGGAGACACGAGCAGCCTGCACGAACCGGAAGGTGCAGTGGAACGAATCGAGGTCAGCGTCACGACCCTCGATGCCTGGCTCGACCCAACCGTCCGCGTCGACGTCGTCAAGCTCGACATCGAAGGAGGCGAAGTAGCTGCTCTCCGTGGAATGCGCGAAACCCTCGCGCGTGCAGGGCAAGATCTCACCGTCTTCGCCGAGTGCAATCCTTCCATGCTCAGTCGATCCGGGAGCTCCAGCAGCGAGCTCGTCGAGAGCCTGCAGGCGCAGGGGTTGGACGTGCGCTGGATCGACGAATCCCGGGGATCGACCCGACCGCTCGACGAGGCGGATCTCTCGCACGGATACGTCAATCTGTACTGCCGCCGCAGCGGCTGAGAAGCGGTTATGTCCCGCGCCACTCGAACCGAGACCGAATCAGATTCGCTCTCTGAATCTGATTCGCGAGTTTCTCGGGAGGCAGTCGGCACCTCGAACTCGTGAATCTGGTTCGGCTCCGCCGAATCAGATTCAGTGTCATGCGCCTGTGTTCGGGGATGTCCCTGGATGACGTGGGCTGGATCTGCGCGGCCGATGGGTTTTCGGTGGTCTGCCAGTCTCTACCGGGTACGGGTTCCTCAGCGCGTAGAACGCCCTCGCGTGCCATAACCACCCCGGGAGACCGCATGAAGCTTCTTCTCACTTCCTCCGGCATCAGTAATCCGAGCATCGACGGCGCCCTCGTCGGCCTGCTGGGAAAACCGGTCGCGGAGTCCAGCGCCCTCATCATCCCGACCGCGATCTATCCCTTTCCCGACGGCGCGGCCGGGGCATGGCGGGCGATCTGCGGCAAGGCCTCGAGCCCTTTGTGCGAAGTGGGTTGGAAGTCGCTGGGGGTTCTGGAGCTCACCGCGCTGCCGAGCATCCAAGCGGAGAGCTGGGTCCCGATGGTTAGGGACACCGACGCCCTGTTGGTGTGGGGCGGCGATGTCCTTTACCTGTGTTACTGGATGCGGCAGTCGGGATTGGCAGACCTCTTGCCTTCGCTGAGCGAGTCGGTCTACGTGGGGGTGAGCGCCGGGAGCATCGCGCTGACTCCCTACAACTGCGACGCGGAGTTCAACCTTCAGTACGTGCCCGCAGGCAGCGATCGGGCGCGGGAAGGCGATCGGGCGCTGGGGTTGGTCGATTTCGCGTTGCGCGTACATCTGGATCGCGAGGGCTTCGAGGACTCCTCGATGGCCAACGTCGAAAAGTGGGCCACCGAGATACCAGTCCCGACGTACGCGATCGACGATCAGACTGCGATCAAAGTGGCCGACGGTACGGTCGAGGTCGTCTCCGAGGGGAACTGGAAACTGTTTACCCCAGGCCCCGAAACGAGCTACTCGGTGTGAGCCTCGTCGAAGCGGGGCAAACCGTCCTCCGGGAGCGTGACCCAGGGCGCCCGAGAACCGACGAAGGTGTGGAACTGTGGGCGAACGCTCGGATCGTCGTCGAGCGACCCAAGTCGGATCGCGATCTCGTCTCCGTCGGGCCAGTCCCCGCCGAACAAACTCGATCCGCACACCGAACAGAAGGCTTTTACACGTCCATCCTCTGGTCGAAAAGTGCGAATCAGCTCCTCGCCGGCTAGGAGGCGGAACCCGGTACGCGGGACGCGTCCCTGCGTTCCGCCGAAGGTGCCTGAGTGCTTTCGGCAGCGCGAGCAGTAGCAATGATTCACCCAAAGAAAGGGCGTCGTCACCTCGAAACGGACGCTTCCGCAGAGGCACGAGCCGTGGAGTGGATGGTCCGGGCTCGGCTCTCGGGTCGCGTCGGACGGCAATCCGGTCACGGCTTAGACTCTAGATCGGAGCTCACTGGGCAGCGGTCACGCGGGTCTGGTCAGACGACCGGCACGAGGACATCGATGAGATCGTGACGGCGGTAGTACTCCAAGGTCGGGCGTGTGTGATCGGCGTCAGCCCGCTGCGCAAGGCGCTCCGCAGTCGGCCCGATCTTCGCGTAGACGCCTGGAGGCTCGCCGTGGAGACGGACACATGCGTAGCGCCCGCCGGGGAGCGTCCCACGCTCCGCGCCAAAATCGGACGGATCATCTCCCGGTCGAAGTACAGCGCAGACGCTGTAGCTAGCCGTTACCGGGTCGAAGGCGCCGTAGAACTTGCGTCCGCGGAGGCCGACCGCAGCTTCGAACGAAGCCCACGCCCGCTGGATCTCCGACAGCTCGTCTGCGACGCGCACGAGCATGACCTCGGTCGGCTCACGCACAACGATGTGTTCTTCGTTCAAGCTGTCGACCGTACAGCCTGTTGTGGTGATCGCCAAGGCGCGCTAACGAAGCCTGGGCCAGTGTTCGGAAATGACCCCTGAGCGGCGACCGTCCTCTAGCGTCTGACTTTGTGTTCGCAATCGCCGGCGGACCCTTCGTCGGGTGCGCTGGTGGGCCAATGCCATGACCGGAATCGACGCTTCGACTTCTCCCCCTCCCTTGCCGCGCTGGTTCGGACCTAGAGCCAGCCCAGATGACCCGGCCGTCTCGGCCCTGATCGACCGCGTCGCGCGCGGGGCCGGATGGGCAGACATCGGCGGTGGGTTCAACCTCAACCTGCGGATAGACGCTGAGCCGCCGGTTGTCCTCCGGGTTCACAGGCCCTGGGTCCGCCGCGGGCGGGTAGCGGGACTGCGGAGCCTGCGGGAACGGCTTCAGCGGACGCAAGTCCGCGTCGCTCGGCCGATTCTGATTTCCGGCTGCGACCTCCTGAGGGTCGCTGATCGTTGGGCTGAGATTGAGGAGTTCATCGATCATGTCCAGCCACGGGCGGACGAGGCCTCCTCCGTCCGCCTATTCGAGGAGCTCGGACGCCTTCACACTGCGCTCAAAGCAGTCTGGGAGCCCAGCCCGCCCGAACCCCTCGACGACCACAGAACCTTCGGCCAACTGCGTTACTCGGTCGGCTTCACACGCCGCAGGCTCGGACCCCGCAGCGAGCCGGTCGTGCATCGGATGCGCGAACTGACCGGCGAGCTCTCCAAGCTCCGCAAGGAGGTCGAGCTGCCATGCACTCCGATTCACGGCGACTACAAATTGGGAAACGCGGGAGAACTGGCAGACGGCTCATGGGCCACCTTTGACCTGGATTTCGCGAGGGTCAGGGAGCGGCTGTACGACATTGCCGCCAGCCTGCACCACGTCGCACCGAGCGGCGAATTGCTCGAGCCGCGACGACTGCTCGACGCCTACGAAAGCACGGCTCCGCAACCGCTGACTCGCGACGAGCACCGATGGCTCCCCGGGGCTCTGGCCCTTGTACCCCTGCACTGGGCTGCCACCGCAGGGCTCGTGGGCGACGGAATCCACGAGGCCGAGAGCGCAATGACCGCCGCCGAGGCCTGGTGGTCGCGCCGGGCTGAACTCTCGTCGTAGTCCGGCGGCCGCGCTCAGGGACTGGAGTTCTGGAATGACCCCTGAAGTGATCTAGGACGAGAAGGCCGAGGCGTACTGAAACCGTCCTGCGACAGACTCTGTGTACGCGGTCAGAGGTCGGGCTTGGAAGCCATCTCCCCATTCTGGCTCCGGAGGTATCACGCCCAACTCGTTGGCCGGACGGAACCCGAAGCGGCTGTAGTATTGCGGCGCGCCGAGCAGAACGATCAACGGCACGTCCGCGGCATCAGCAGCGGCCAGAAGCGCGTCCATCAAGGCGCTCCCAATGCCGGCGCCTTGATGATCCGGAACGACGCCAATCGGCCCCACCGCAACAACTGAGTCGGTAGCGACGGTCGCCTGGCTCGCCGTAACGTGGCCGACCACCCCGCCGTCGATGAGTGCCGTGAACGAGAACTCGGGAATGGCGTCACCCGCCTCCCACAGCGCTTCGAACAGACCGACCTCGGGTGCGACCGAACCAGGGTTCAGCGGGGGCCGGAAACGCGGCCGCAGAAAGGCTTCGGCGTAGACGTTCCGAATCGCCTCGTAATCATCGGCCTGCTGCTCCCTGACGATCACCGGCTCATCCTCGCATGACATGCAGTCGCTCGGCCCAGCCCAGGTGGTAAATCCTGGTTACTCATAGGGCAACGTGGTCGGAGCCGAAAACCGCCGAATCGCTCGGCTATCTCTCAGTTTCCGGCTCTACCAAAGGAGTGGAGCGTATCGGGATCGAACCGATGACCTCCGCCTTGCAAAGGCGGCGCTCTCCCAGCTGAGCTAACGCCCCGAAGCGCTCGCAGTGTAGCCGCCGCAGAGGGTCAAAAACCTCACGGCGAAGCGCGCGACGGCCACCAGCTCATGAGGCGCCCCCCGGTGATCCGGGGGCGCCTCACGGTGTGAGGTCGGCCGCCCTAGGCGGCGCGAGAGAGCCGCTCGTCCTGGCGGGCCCTCTGGATGATCACATCACGGTCGCCGTGCCGGAGCATGGCGCGTGCGTGGCGCTGCTCTTCCCAGAGCTGCGCGATCCGCTCCTCGAGGTCGAGATGCTCCGCTTTCAGCGAGGCGTCGTACCCCTCGGAGAGCGCGCGCATCACGTCAACCCGGCGCTCGGAGAGCTGATCGATCTCCTGTCTGATGTTGTTCAGCGTTCGCATATCTCGTAGAACGCCGGTCCTTACCTCGATATTCCTACGAGTATCCGAGCTCGTCCAGCCGGTCCTCGTCGATCCCGAAGTAGTGCGCCAGCTCGTGTAGAACGGTGATCCTGATCTCCTCTTCCAGTTCCTGTGGATCCGGAAACGTCGCCATGAGCGGCTTGCGGAAGATCGTGATCTTGTCGGGCATGAACTCGGCCGACTCCCAGAGGCCGAACAGGTCCGGGTCGCTCGGATCCTCCTCCTCGACGACCACGGCGACGTTCTCGAGTGCCGCCGCCAGGGGAGCCGGCAGCGAGTCCAGCGCCCGCTCTACCGTCTCTTCAAAGGTCATTCGGCGAGCAGGTCGCGCAGCTTGCCGAGCCCGGCGAACATCCGGCTCTTGACCGTGCCGAGCGGGACGCCCAGCCGTTCCGCGAGCTCCGACTGGGTGAGGCCGCCGTAGTAGGCGAGCTCGAGCGCCTCGCGCTGGTCGGCAGGCAGTTGCGCAAGGGCGGCCTGGACACGCCGGCGTTCCTCGCGCACGGCGGCCTGCTCGTCCGTCGTCTCCCCGGCGGCGATCGGCGCGTCGTCGAGCACGTCCGTCCTGCGCCGGTCCTCGCGCCGCACGAGATCGACGGCGCGGCGGTGGACGAGCGTCATCAGCCACGTCGAGACCGTGCCGCGAGTCGGGTCGAAGGCGGCCGCGGTCCGCCAAGCACCGAGGAACGCATCCTGCACCGCATCCTCGGCGAGTGCCTGATCCCGCAGGACTTTCACCGCCAGCCCGTAGGCGATGCGCCCGAACCGGTCGTACAGCTCGGCGAGCGCCGGTTCGTCGCCGAGTGCCATCTGCGCCAGGAGCGCCTCGTCGGAGAGCTGTGCGAACGCGGACGTCATCGGCGGCCCGACAAGCCTATGACCTGGAGCGCGAGAACAGAATCAGAACGCGCGCGGGACCCGGGTCAGCCGCCGAGCCCCTCCCGGATGCGCTCCCCGACCGACGCCATCTCGAGTGTCGCGCCCGTGACGTCCTTCAGCAGTTCGTCCGCGGTCGGGCCTTGCCCCAGCGACCAGAGCTCGCGCAGCAGGTCGCCGGCGTCACGCTTCGCAAACCAGTCGTTCCCCAGCTCGCTCCGCAGGAACTCGCGCAGTTGCGCCTCGAACGCCCACGAGCGCAAATAGCCGGTGACGTAGAAGCTGCCGTCGATGTCGTCCAGATAGCTCTCGGGGTTGACCGGCAGCTTGAGCGCGTCGCCCAGGATCTCCGCGTAGCGGGGGCGCATGGTCTTGACGTCCTCGGACTGGAAGAACTCGATCTCGTAGATCAGCTTGGCGGCGTAGCGCCGGACGAAGTAGAGGAGCGAGACGGCGCCGTCGTGGGCGAGGTCGGCCGGACGCGGCACGTCGAGCCTGCGGTTCAGCCAGGCGGGCTCGGTGACGAGATGCTGCATCAGCATCGCCCAGCCCTCGGTGACCGCCATGTCCCCGAGCCGCTTCGCCTCCATCGGCAGCGATCCGCTCGTGTGGGCGTAGTGCTCGGTGTGGCCGGCCTCGTGGAAGAGCGCCTCCCAGTCGTCCTTGCCGCCGATCGGCTGGATGACGAGCATCACCTTTCCCGGCACCTCGATCGGCGCGCAGAAGGCTCGGGGCGTCTTCGACGGGCGGGACTCGAGGTCGAGATGGACGTTCTCCTGCGAGCGCAGGTCGACGCCCAGGTCGGTCAGAGTCGCCTCCAGCGCGGGCAGCATGCGATCCGGCGGATAGAGCTGGTCGAGCTCCGGCGCCCGGAAGAGGCGCGACACGTCCCAGGGGCGCGCGTCGGAGAGCCCGATGCCGAGCCGGGAGCGGAAGAGGCGGTCGCCCTCGCGCTCCCAGAGCTTCTCGGTGTCGTCGAGGAGCGCGCTGCATTCGTCGCGGAGCTGGTCGAGGCGGAAGCCGAAGCCCTTGTAGAGCTCGTAGTAGTTCTCGGAGCCGAGCGAGCGCACTGCCTCGCGATCGATCTCGACCGCCTCGAGATAGACCGGGTTCAAGTGCTCCTCGAGCAGCCGCAGCCGCGTTGCCTCGAGTCGCTCGCGCTTGTCGCGGTCGGCCTCGTTCGACATCACCACGCGCAACATCCGGTAGGGGTGGGTTTCGCCGTCCACGGTTGCCTCGAGCTCGGCCTCGACCTTCGCCATGCGCGCCTGGTGCTCTCGCGTCAGGTTGCCGAGGAAGCCTTCGCAGGCAAACCGCCACAACTCGACCGGGGCGCCTTCCATCCGCTTCGCGGTATCGAGCCGCGTCAGCTCCTCGTACCGCTCGTAGACCTGCTCGACGTCGAGCGTGTCCTTCAGGCCCGCGAAATGGAGGTAGTACTCCTCGTCGATGTCGGCGACGAACCGGTCGGCCTGGTCCCTGAATGCATCGATCTCGCGCTGCTCTGGAGTCACCGGCCCTAGGATACGGCCCCGTGCACACGCTGACGATCGAGACCGAGCGGCACACCCAGCTGCTCGACATCACTGCGCGGGTCCGCGACGCCGTTCAGGGAGCCTCCGGCGCCGCGGCGCTCGTCTACGTTCCGCATACGACCGCCGGACTGACGATCAACGAGCACGCCGACCCGATGGTCGCCCGCGACTTCGAGATGGCCCTCGAGCGGATCGCGCCGGACGGGTGGGGCTGGCAGCACATCGAGGAGGGGGAGGAGAACGCGCCCTCGCACATCCGCGCTGCGCTGATGGGGCCGCAGGTCCTGATCCCGCTCCGGGACGGGCAGCTCCAGCTCGGCACCTGGCAAGGCATCTTCTTCTGCGAGCTCGACGGACCGCGAACCCGCTCTGTGCTCGTCACCGTCCTGCAGTAGACGGTTCTCGGTTGCAGCGCTGCTGGCCGCCTGTAACGGTAGAGGCTCACAGTTCGAGCTAGAGAGGGGTGGCTCCAAAATGACACCAACACGCATGCGCCGCAGGCGCGTCGTTCGCACGGCCGTTCTCGCGGCGGTCGCGGCAGCCGTCGTCGTGATCCTTGCGCTGCCGGGGACAGCTGTCGGGCTGATCCGCGACGCCGTCGCACCGCCGCCGGCCAATCCGACGAGCGCCGACCAGATCCAGAACATCGACCAGGTCAAGACGGCGATCAAGGGCTATTACGGCGACATGATCGACCCGACCCGCGTCAACCCGATCGACGGCACGGCGATCCACACGTTCTCGCCGACCGGTGCCTACGCGAACGAGGTCGGCGGCATCGTCGACGGCGCCGAGAGCTATCTCCAGAGGCCGATCGTCACCCGTGGCAACATCAACCTCAACCAGAAGGCGATCCTGTTCGACGTCGACGACACGACGCTGAACACCTACAGCTACGAGATCTACAGCAACTTCGTCTACAACCCGACCAGCAATGCGGCGTTCGTGAACAGCGGTGTGTTCCGCGCCGTGCCGCACATGGTCGACCTGGAGCACTTCGCGGAATCCCGCGGCTACAAGATCTTCTTCCTGACCGGTCGCCCCGAGACTCAGCGCGTGGGCACGGTCGCGAACCTCACCAACGAGGGGTACGACGTCCAGAACAGCAAGCTCTATCTGAAGGACTACACGGTCGACACGTGGCTCAGTCCGTGCGCGCCGTCCTGCACGACGACCCAGTACAAGTCGCTGACCCGGGCTCACATCGAATCGCTCGGGTACAACATCGTCGCCAACTTCGGCGACCAGTTCAGCGACCTGAACGGTGGTTTCGCCGATCAGACGTTCAAGATGCCGAACCCGATGTACTTCCTGCCGTGAGCTGACGGCTGACCTCTCGACTCCGGGGCTCGCCACCGATTCGGTGGCGAGCCCCGGGAGAGGTCCTTGGCGCAGATACTCTCGTGCGTATGGATGTGCCCAGCCGCTTCATGGTCGTGCAGGATGAGACCGAAGGTGAGGAGATCTGCGAGCGGCTCCGCGCCGGCGGCATCAAGTGCGCCCTCGAATCGCTCCCGGATGTGAACTCGACGCCGGCCATCTGGGGCGGCCAGGCGGCGAACGTGCTCGTCGTCCTCGTGAACGAAGGCGACGTCGAGAACGCGCGCGCCGTGCTTGGACGTCACTGAGCGCGCCTGGTAGGGAGAAACTCGACGGGAAGCACTCGGTGGTGCTCCCGCCTTCGACTACCTTCCGCCTGTGGCCGCACCTGTTCAGCGAGACCAGGAGCTCGAGCTCACGATCGACTCTCTCGCCTACGGCGGGAACGGAGTAGCGCGCCTCGACGGCTTCGTCGTCTTCGTCCGGCACGGGCTACCGGGCGACACCGTGCGCGCCCGGGTGACGAAGGTGCAGCGGCGGCACGCGGAGGCGCTCGCGACCGAGGTGCTGTCGTCCGGCCCGCAGCGGGTCGAAGCTCCATGCGCTCACTACCCGGCTTGCGGAGGCTGCCGCTTCCAGGATCTCGCCTACGACGCGCAGGTCGCGACCAAGGCGCAGTGGGTGCGCGACTCGCTGCAACGGCTCGCGGGTCTCACCGACCTGCCCCTCGAGCCGATCCTCCCGGCCGCGTCCCAATTCGGCTACCGCAACAAGATGGAGTACTCCTTCGCCGAGCTCGAGGATGGGCCGACTCTCGGGCTGCACAGGGCGGGCAGGTGGGACGAGGTGCTCGAGATCCAGAAATGCTGGTTGACGACCGATCTCGGCAACGGGATCCGCAACCGGATGCGCGACTGGGCGCGCGAGGAGAAGCTTCCCGCTTACAGCCAGGAGACGCACGAGGGCTATCTCCGCCATCTGTTGATCCGCGAGGGCCGCAACACGGGCCAGGCGCTCGTCCAGCTCGTGACCAATCAGGGCGAGCGCTTCGACCGCGAGCGGCTGATCGAAGTGCTGACCGAGTTCCCCGAGGTGCGCTCGATTCACTGGTCGGTGAACACGGGCGTCTCCGAGGTGACCAACCTGCCGACCGAGCTCCTGTGGGGCGAGGACGCGATCGAGGAGGAGATCGGGGGCTTGCGCTACCGGGTGCGGCCGAACGCGTTCATCCAGACGAACACGGAGATGGCCGAGCAGCTGTACGGGATCGCACGCGAGTTCGCGGGGCTCACCGGCGGCGAGACCGTGTACGACCTCTACTGCGGGATCGGGACGATCGGGCTCTCGCTGGCGGCTGACGCCCTGACCGTCTGGGGCATCGAGATCTCCGAGGAGTCCGTTGCGTGCGCGATCGAGAACCAGGAGCTGAACGCGATCGGCAACACGGCCTTCTTCGCCGGCAACGTCGGTGAGGTTCTCCAGGAACTGAGGGATCGCGCCGGACCGCCCGACGTCGTCGTCGTCGATCCGCCGCGTGCGGGGCTCGCCGGCAAGGCGCTGAAGCGACTCGGTGAGCTCGAGGCGCCGCGCATCGTCTACGTCTCCTGCAACCCGACCACGCTCGCCGGTGACCTCAAGCGCCTCGGCGACGACTACGGCTACCGGCTCGTGCGCGCGAAGCCCGTCGACATGTTCCCCCATACGCCCCACGTCGAATGCGTGGCGCTGCTCGAACGTTGACGTCTTTCCTTTGCAAGGCGTGCGGCACGCAGTACCCGCCGGCCGATGAACCGCCGGGGGCCTGTCCGATCTGCGAGGACCAGCGCCAGTACATCCCCCACGACGAGGGACAGCAGTGGGTCGAATGGACCGAGTTCGTCGACACGCACGACGCGGAGATCCGCGACGACAACGGCATCCTCGGCATCGGCGTGACGCCCTCGTTTGCGATCGGCCAGCGGGCGCTCCTCGTCAAGTCGAGCGCCGGCAACGTCCTCTGGGACTGCACCTCGTATCTCGACGACGAGCTCGTCACGCGGATCGGCACAGAAGGCGGCATCGCGGCGATCGCAATCTCGCACCCGCACTACTACAGCGCGATGGTCGAGTGGGCACATAGCTTCGGCTGCCCGATCTACCTGCACGAGGCCGAGCGAAAGTGGGTGATGCGACCGGATCCCGTGGTGCGCTTCTGGGCCGGCGAGACGAACGAGCTCGGCGGAGGTTTGACCCTCATCCGCTTGGGCGGTCACTACGAGGGTGGCCAGGTGCTGCACTGGATCTCCGAACAGGAGGGTGCGGAGCGACGCGCGCTGCTCACCGGCGACATCGTCCAGGTGATCCCGGATCGGCGCTACGTGAGCTTCATGTACTCGTACCCGAACCTGATCCCTCTGCCGCCGTCGAAGGTTCAGCACATCGGCGCTGCGCTCGCGCCATACGGGTTCGACGCCATCTACGGCGCGTGGTTCGGACGCGTGATCGAACGAGACGGCTCAGCCGTCGTCCGGCGGTCGGTCGACCGCTACCTCCGCGCCGTCACGGAGCCTGGGCTGCCGTCGTAGCTCCTTCCAGAGCAGATCGGCGTTCGGGAGCAGGAAGCCGATCGAGACGGCCGGGAGCGCGGGCAGGCCACTGAGGTTGAACCAGACCGTCAGGGCGATCGTCGCGCCCAACGCGGCGACGAGCGTCACCCATGTCCAGTAGACGCGCAGGCCGAAGCGGTCGGCCGCACCGAGGAAGAGCGCGAAGAACAGCAGGTCGGGGACGCCGAGGTTCGCGGCCGCGTGCTCGCCGGGCACCGGGAAGGCGAATGACAGAACACTGAAGACGTGCTGGTGGTGCGCGACGATCTCTTTCGTCGGCCCGCGCCAGACCGAGTACGCGTCGACCCACGGGATGATGCACGCGACCAGGACGACCCATGCGACCGTCTCGAAGTAGCCCAGGAACCACCAGCCGAGGAACGTCGTCGCGCCGAGCCGGGCGAAGTTCGCCCACACGTCGAAGTCGGCGTAGGTCAGCACCGCGGCGAGCGCGGCGAACGCGAGGCCGACCGGCAAGAGTCCGCGGTAGGTGCGCAGAGGCAGCGCGACCAGCACGAGGCCGAACACGCAGGGCATCAGGACGAACGCGATCCACGCCACGTCCCACCAGAGGCCCATCTGCCAGAGGTCCGAAGAGACCTCGAAGTAGATAATTAGCGGGATCAGGCACGCAGCGAAGGCCGCCAAGCGCCCACGGCTGGTGTCCCAGACGCGGCGCATCTCGCCCCGCTCGGTCTCGCCCGTAGCCACCGCTACGAGCTGCGCCCGATCCGGGCGAGCTGCTTGGTCTGGGCCATCCCCGTGGGCACTCGCGACCTCCGATACGTGCCTAGTAGGGCGGCAATTCGGCCCACCAGGGGCCAATTGACTTGAACGCGTTCCAAAAGGCGGTCTTCGCAGGGGCCTCGTCGAGGGAGGAGTCGATGTCGGGGACGGCGAGCGCTTCGATCGTCGGCGTGAAGCGCTGCAGCCCGCTCACCTTACTGTCGACGGCTCCCGCGAGTGGGAACCCGATCCCGTTCAGGAACTCCACGGCGTCCTCGCCCATCACGACCATGAGCTTCGGCTCCACGATGCGCACCTCGCGGCGAAGCCACTCCGCGGCGAGCGTCAGGTCGCACCCGGCGAACTTGACGCAGTTCGTCCCGTAGACCTCCATCGGGTCGACATGGAGACGCTGCAGCGACTTGATCAGGGCGCTTCCGGCCCGGCCGTGGAAGGCGACCCCCTCCTGGAGCTCCTGGGCCTGCGGCCCGTACTTGAGCAGGAAGATGCTGGCGAGCGGATGCCCGGTCGGAAGCGCCGTCGGTGCGCCGTCGGCCGCTTGCGCGATCTCGTGCGACAGGCGATTGATCTCGGTGATCGCCTTGCGCAGGTAGCGCTCATAGATCTCGTCTGTCGTCACGGTGGAGGCCACGCGGCAGGGGGACCTTTCGCGCCGCGGGGACCTTCTCCTAGCGGACCTTTTCTTTGGCCTGGGCGACCCATTTGAGTGACTGGAGGTAGGCGAGCGATTTGGGGCGGCGCAGGATTTCGGCCGTCCGCAGCGACAGCAGGAACTCCTCCTGGTCGTGGAACGCTCGCATTCGAAGCGCGCCCGTACCGACCCCCTGGAGCACGTGGGCGTCGGAACCGGCACCCATGGTCAGGTTGTACTTGCGGGCGAACCGGAGCGCCTCGTCGTTGTAGCCCTCGAAGAGCAGGCGCGCGTTGTAGACCTCGAGGACGTCGATGTCGGCGAGGTGGCGGTGGAGGGTGCGCGGATCCGGGATCGCGTGCATGCGATCGAACGGATGCGGAACGTAGACGATCCCGTCCTGTTCGCGGATCGCCTCGATGGTCTCCGCGAATGTGAGCCCGCGCGGGATCTCCCGGCGCAGGAAGAGGCCGATCACCTCGCCCTGCGAATCCGTCTTCACCTCTTCGCCAGGAATGACGATGAGGTCGCGTTTCCGGGCGTAGTCGGCGGCTTCGAGCGCCCCGCCGAAAACGTTGTGATCGGTGACCGCGATTGCGCCGAGTCCTTCCGATTCGGCGTGGTCGACGAGTTCAGCAGCATCGATGCTGCAGTCGTGCGACCACGACGTGTGCATGTGCAGGTCGGCGACGATCCACGGACGATCCTCGAGCGGGGCGGCCTGCCGCCGCTTGCGGCGGCGGGTGCCGAGTGAGGCGTAGATCTCCTCGAGCTCGCGTGCAACTGCGGTGAAGGTGTGCTGCTCGGCGTCGGAGCGAGCCGTGGCTGCGGCGGCCGTTCGAAATGCCTCGTCCTCGGCGAGACGCGCGGTCGCAGCCGCAGCGAGCTCCGGCTGCAGCTCGAGGCCACGTGGCCGGACGATCGCGCAACCGGAGGCGGCCGCTTCGAGTGTCACGCGACGCATCCCTTCGACCCCGGGGACGAAGATCGCAGCCGTGTTGAGCACCGCCGCGCGGCTCGCAGCATCTCGCTCGGTGCGCGTGTGCACGCGTCCGGCGAGGTCACGCGGGATCGCGGGCCGGGCGATCAGCGGCCGTGTACGCAACAGGACGACGTCCCAGCCGGGAAGCTCCCGGAGCGTGCGGACGATGCCGCGCGCCACGACCCGCTCGTTCGGGCGAAGCTCGACGACGATCGTCTTCTGCTTCCGCGCAGGCGTGAACAAGTCGGTGTCGACGCCCGGCGAGACGACGTGATAGTCGCCCGGGAACCGCTCTTCGGCGGCCGCGCGCACATCGTCCGAGAGGGCGATGAGCGCATCGAGGCGCGCCAGCAGCTTCTCGCGCTGAGAGCGGGCCGGCGGATAGCCGAGACGGTTCGCGGACGCGAAGGTCGCGACGGCCAGCGCATCCGTATCCCGAAGCGCGAGGTACGACAGCGAGGGCAGGCCCGGATCGAACCCGTGGACCACGTCGTAGCTCCCCTGAGCGATCGCCTGCCGGAGATTCGCCTGCACGCCGACGGGCACGCCGAGCTGCGAGCGGCGTGACACCGGCACCGCCGGGCCGACGGCGATCACCTCGGCCGGTTCGCCACGCACGAGCGCCCGGCGTCCGGCGAGCAGGTCGGCGGCCCTGGTCGAGGGGGCGAGCACCGTCACGGAGTGGCCGAGGCCCCGAAGGGCTGCGGCGATCCCCGCCACATGGTCGTTCACGTCGTGCGGCTGCGACCACGCGAACGGCGTCACCAGACAGATGCGCATCGCCCCCGAGCTTAGCCCGGGGGCGACACGGACCGAGGTTCCGGCTCTAGACCTGGGCAGGCGCAGGCGCCGCGATCTCGCGGCGGTTCCGCTCGATGAACTCCTCGACGAGCTCCGCGGCGTCGTCGTCCTGGATCTGCCGTGGAGGCGACTTCATCAGGTAGGAGCTCGGGCCTTCGAGGGAGCCTGAGATGCCGTTGTTCAGGGCGAGCTTCGCGAGGCGCACGGCGTCGATCACGATGCCCGCCGAGTTCGGTGAGTCCCACACCTCGAGCTTCAGCTCGACATTCAGCGGCACGTCGCCGAAGCTCGATCCCTCGAGGCGGATGTACGCCCACTTGCGGTCGGTCAGCCACGGCACGTAGTCGGACGGGCCGACGTGGACGTTCTTCGCTCCGAGGTCGTAGTCGAGCATCGACGTGACGGCGTTCGTCTTCGAGATCTTCTTCGACTCGAGGCGCTCGCGCTCGAGCATGTTGAGGAAGTCCGAGTTGCCGCCGACATTCAACTGCATCGTCTTGTCGAGATGCACGCCGCGTTCGCGGAAGAGCGACGTGAGCACGCGATGGGTGATCGTGGCGCCGACCTGTGACTTGATGTCGTCGCCGATCACGGGCACGCCGGCCTCCTGGAAGCGCTTGTTCCAGTAGTCCTCGCGCGCGATGAACACCGGCATGCAGTTCACCATCGCGCAGCCCGCTGCCATGATCTGCTCCGCGTACCAGCGAACGGCGTCCTCCGATCCGACCGGCAGATAGTTGACGACGACGTCGACCTTGCGCTCCTTGAGGATCCCGACGATGTCATCGGTCGGGCTCGTGTCCTTCTCGACGACCTCCGACAGGTACTTCCCGATCCCGTCGAGCGTCATGCCGCGGTTGACCTTGATGCCCGTGGTCGCCACCTCGGCGAACTTGATCGTGTCGTTCGGGTGCGCCCAGATCGCCTCGGCGATGTCGACGCCGACCTTTCCCTTCACGACGTCGAATGCAGCGACGACTTCGACGTCGCGGATGTGGTAGCCGCCGAGGTCGACATGCATCAGGCCTGGGACGAACTCTTCCGGCTTGGCGTCCTTGTAATAGGTGAGGCCCTGCATGAACGAGTTCGCGCAGTTGCCGACTCCGATGATCGCGACGCGGACCTTGTCCTGCTGCCGTCCGCGACCGTTGTTGTTTTCACTCACTGGATGCCTCCATCAGTTGCTTGCGGACGTGCAGGACGCGCTGGCCGACCGTGATCCACGCCGTACAGGCGAGGAGCGCGATCGACCATGGGAGCACGCCCCACGGTGCGAGAACGAGACCTACGGTGATGACGACGACCCGTTCCGCGCGTGAGCCGATGCCGACATCGCCGCGCAGGCCGATCGCTTCGGCCTTCGCGCGTGTGTACGAGACAAGGAAGGAACCGGCAACCGCCGCCACCGTCACGGCGACGAACACCGGCCTGTGCTGCGTCGCGAGGAGGTAGGCGATCGCGGTCAGCATGAAGCCTTCGCTGACGCGGTCGGTCGTCGAGTCGAGGAACGCGCCGAACGGCGTCGTCTTGCCGCCCGCGCGGGCCAGGGCGCCGTCGAGGATGTCGAGGAGTGACCCGGCGACGAAGACGGCCGCCGCGAGCCAGTAGAAGAGAATCTCGTTGCGGTCTTCGAAGAGGACGAGGATGGATGCCGCTCCGCAGAGCAGCACGCCGGTCGCGGTGAGGGCGTTCGGGGTGACCCGCGTGCGGGTCAGTCGGCTGACCGACCGGGAAGCGAGCGTGCGCGCACCGGACGTGTAGCCGTGCTTGATCGCAGCCGCTCTCGTCACGGACTTGACCGTACCACCCTGCGTGCCGAGGCTTTCTTTCGCGTCGGCAGACGGTCGGTTACGCCCGACGAGCGGCAAACACGCGACGAATTCGACCGCTGTAGACCAGCGTCATTGCCAGGATCGCGACGCCGATGCCCGCGAGGCAGTCGAGCCAGAAATGGTTGCCGGTCGCCATCACCGCGAAGCAGACCCAGGCCGGCCAGATCGCCCAGACGGCCTTGGCCCAAGGATTGCGACAGACACTGAAGAGGACGACGCCCACGATCAACGCGTCGGCGGCGTGCAGGCTCGGCATTGCGGCGTAGGGGTTGGCGGCGAGGTTGACGAGGCCGTCCCGGTGCGTGTCGACGAAGCCGACCCCGAGCAGGCGGGGCGGAGCGGTCGGCACGAAGACGTAGCCGATGAGCCCGATCACGTTCGCGAGCAGGATCGAGTTGCGGAAGCCGACGAACTGCTCGTGCCGGCGCAGGTAGACCCAGAGAACCGCGAGGCCGAGCACGGCGAACTCCGAGAGCCAGTACGTCCACGAGACCGCCGTCTCCAGCAGGTGGCGCTGGTCGACGAAGTTCTGGAACGTCAGCTCGTAGAGCCGGTTCGCAATGCTCGTCTCGAGATGAACGACGTGGTAGCCGTTGGCGATCGCCTTGCTCGGGTTCCGGTCGGCGACTCCGCGCGCGAGTTGATAGAGCACGGCGAAGCCGAACCAGATCGCCAATTGACGACCAAGGTCCGCCCACCCACGCGGCAAATGACGCCGCCCAACTGCGACCATGGTGGACATGCCCTTTGATTCTAGACCTAGCGCCGGGGGCGGGCGCTACCCCCCGATATAGCTCATCTCCACCTTTGGTAAGGATTCGGTGGCTTTGGAGCGAAGCTCGGAATAGCGGTCTTTGCGGGTTTTCCACACATCGTGCAGTGCCGTCGTGAGCTCCTCATCGGAGGCTCCGCCCCGAATCAGCGCGCGCAGGTCGTTGCCCCGAACCGCGAACAGGCACGTGAAGAGCTTTCCTTCCGCGGACAGGCGGGCTCGGGTGCAGTCGCCGCAAAATGGCTGCGTGACCGAGGCGATCACGCCGAACTCGCCGCGTCCGTCCGTGTAGCGCCAGCGCTTCGCCACCTCGCCCCGATACTCGGCCCCGACCGGCTCGACACCGAACGCGGCATCGAGCGTGCCGACGATCTCCTTGGCCGGGACGACGTCGTCGAGGCGCCAGCCGTTCGTGTTTCCGACGTCCATGAACTCGATGAAGCGGAGTGTGTGTCCCCGCTCACGGAAAAAGGCGGCCATCGGAACGATCTGGTCGTCGTTCGCGCCGCGCTTGATCACCGCGTTCACCTTCACCGGCAGGCCGGCCGCGCTTGCAGCTTCGATCCCCTCGAGCACGCGATCGACGGGGAAGTCGACGTCGTTCAGCGCGCGGAACTGCGCGTCGTCGAGGGAGTCGAGGCTGACGGTGACCCGACGCAGGCCCGCGTCCGCGAGCAGCTGCGCCTTCTGCGGGAGCAACGAGCCGTTCGTCGTCAGGGTCAGATCCACGTCGAGCTCCGTCAGTTGTGCGATCAGCCGCTCCAGGTCGCGCCGCACGAGCGGTTCGCCGCCCGTGATGCGGATCTTGCGCACGCCGCCCTCGACGAAGAGCCGCGCGACGCGCGCGATCTCCTCGAACGTCAGCAGTTCGCGCCGGTCGAGGAAGGCATGGTCTCGACCGAAGACCTCCTTCGGCATGCAGTAGACGCAGCGGAAGTTGCAGCGGTCGGTGACCGAGATGCGCAGATCGCGCAGCGGGCGCCCAAAGGTGTCGAGCACGTCCATCGCGGGAACCGTAGCTCCCGACGCCGGCCGCGGGTGTGTTCGGCCCCGAAGGGGCCAGACCCCGTTTAATCGCGCGGGTGCGCCCCCTGATCGTCCTGGTTGCCGTGACCGCCGTCTGGGGCGTGACGTTCGTCCAGGTCAAGGACGCCGTCGCCCTCTATCCCCTGTTCGCGTTTCTCGCCGTGCGCTTCGCGATCGCGAGTTGTGCCCTCGCCCCGGTCGGCTTGCGCCGGCTGCGGTCCCTGGGGCGGGCCGGACTGGCGGCCGGAGCGTTCGCAGGCGCGTTGCTCGGCGCGGGCTACGTCCTGCAGACCGCAGGCCTCGAACGGACGTCGGTCTCGTCAACCGGCTTCATCACCGGGATGTATGTGGTGCTGACACCGCTGCTTGCGCTGGTGCTCTTCCGGGTTCGGGCCGCACGCGCGGCCTGGGTGGGCGTGCTGCTCGCAACAGCCGGGCTCGTGCTGCTCTCCGGCGGCGTTCACGCCGGCTCGGTGGCCGGCGACCTGCTCGTGCTCGCCGGGGCCGCCGTCTACTCGCTGCAGATCGTGTTGATGGAGCGCTTCGCACCGATCTACGACGCGGTCGCGTTCACTCTGGTCGAGATGGTCGCGGCGTGCGCGGGCCTGCTGGTCATCGCGATCTCGGCCGGTCAGCTCGCGTGGCCGCACGGCTGGACGGTCTGGGGCGCCCTCCTCGTCACCGGCGTCTTCGCCAGTGCGCTCGCGTTCCTCGCTCAGACGTGGGCCCAGCGCCGCGCGACCGCGACGCAAACTGCCCTAGCGTTCTCGCTCGAGCCGGTCTGGGCCGCTTTCTTCGGGTTCACGCTCGCAGCCGACAGGCTCGGTGGCCTGGCCTGGTTCGGGTGCGCCGTGATCATGGCCGGCATCATCGTCGCGGAACCGGCTGCGGCCAATGCTCTGCGACGAGTCGTGCGGAGGCCGCGGCCCACGTGACCGCCGTGCTGCTCGCGCTCGCGTCCGCGGCGCTCTTCGGCGGAATGACGATTGCGGTCCGCATCGGTCTGCGGGACGGTGGCGACGCAGGCGGCGCCGCGCTGGCGACCGTCCTCCCGGCGCTGGCAGTTGCGCTCGTAGCGGCGACCTTCCGTCACGACGTGCATCACGTCTGGCCGTTCTTCCTCGCCGGTCTGCTCGCGCCGGGCGCGTCGCAGATCCTCTTCACTCTGGGGATCCGCGAGATCGGTGCGTCGCGCACGTCGGTCACGGTTGGTGCTGCGCCGCTCGCCGCCGTCGCGATCGCGCTCGTCTTCCTCGGCGAGCCGTTGCGCATTCCGCTGGTCGTCGGTGCGCTCGGCGTGGTTGCGGGCGGAGTCCTGCTCGCCGCGGAGCGCGATCGTCCCGGGCATCTGCGCGGGCGAGGACTGCTCTATGCGGCCGCCGCCGCCGCGCTGTTCGCGACGCGCGACAACCTCGTTCGCGCTCTGCATGCGCAGGCGAGCCCGGAGACGGCGGCTGCGGCGACGCTCATGGCCGGGACGCTCGTCGCGGCGCTGTGGGCACGACGCCCGCCGACGAAGCGCGAGCTCGGGCGGCTGGCGCCGGCGGGCATCCTCTTCGGACTTTCGTACGTCTGCCTCTTCGAGGCGTACTGGCGCGGGCGCGTCACGGTCGTCTCACCACTCGTCGCGACGGAGTCGCTCTGGGGCGTCGCGCTCGCGGCGCTTTTGATCCGCCAGACCGAGGGGATGGGGCGGAGGCTCGCGCTCGGAGCGCTGCTGATCGTCGCGGGCGGTGCGATCATCGGCGCGACCCGCTAGCGGTGCGATTCGGCGTAGACGAAGACGATCGTCAACGCAACGAACGCCGCGATCAGGCCCGCGAGGCCGGCGATCCCGCCGGCGATCGCGATGATCGGGATGCAGACGCCGAGCGTGCCCGGGTGGAGCACCGATCCGCTTCGCTTGCGCGGGCCGAGAGCTGCGACCCGCTCGTCGACCCTCCGGTCGATCTCCTTGTCGATCCGGTCGAGGAACCCGGACACAAGCTGGTCGTCGTGGGCCGGCCCCAGCTCCTGCCGGGCGGCGAGGGTCGCCTGCAGCTCCTGGCGGGCCTCCGAATCCATGCCGAAACTATGGCACAGAGGCACGATCAGGATCTGATACGATCTGGCTTAGATTTTCTCTTAGTACCACCAGAAGGAGACGAAACACGTGGCAAAGACCATTGGAATCGACCTCGGCACGACCAACTCGTGCATCGCCACCCTCGAGGGCGGCGAGCCGGCAGTGATCCCGAACGCGGAAGGCGGCCGGACGACCCCGTCCGTTGTCGCGTTCACGAAGGACGGCCAGCGGCTCGTCGGCGCACCTGCGCGGCGGCAGCAGGTCACCAACCCGGAGAACACCGTGTTCTCCATCAAGCGCTTCATGGGCCGCAAGTTCGACGAGGTCAACGAGGAGATGACCATCGTCCCGTACAAGGTCGTGAAGGGCCAGAACGACGACGTGCGCGTCGAGGCCGGCGGCAAGCAGTGGGCCCCGCCGGAGCTCAGCGCGATGATCCTCCAGAAGCTGAAGGCGGACGCCGAGGCCTACCTCGGCGAGTCGGTCACCGACGCGGTGATCACCGTCCCGGCCTACTTCAACAACGCGCAGCGCGAGGCGACGAAGGACGCCGGCAAGATTGCCGGCCTCAACGTCCTGCGCATCATCAACGAGCCGACCGCGGCGGCGCTCGCCTACGGGCTCGACAAGGAAGGCGCCGATCAGACGATCCTCGTCTTCGACCTCGGTGGCGGCACGTTCGACGTGTCCGTGCTCGAGCTCGGCGACGGCGTCTTCGAAGTGAAGTCGACGAACGGCGACAACCATCTCGGCGGCGACAACTTCGACAAGGCGATCGTCGACTGGATGATCGCCGAGTTCAAGAAGGACCAGGGCATCGACCTGGGCGCCGACCCGATGGCGCTGCAGCGGCTGTACGAGGCGGGTGAGAAGGCGAAGATCGAGCTGTCGTCGACGATGACGACGCAGATCAACCTGCCGTTCATCACCGCCACGCAGGACGGCCCGAAGCATCTCGACATGCAGTTGACGCGCGCGAAGCTCGAGGAGCTCACGCACGCACTGCTCGAGCGGACCGTCGCCCCGACCAAGCAGGCGCTCTCGGATGCGGGCCTCTCCGCTGCCGACATCGACCACGTCGTGCTCGTCGGCGGCATGACCCGCATGCCCGCGACCCAGGCAAAGGTCAAGGAGCTGATCGGCAAGGACCCGCACAAGGGCGTCAACCCGGACGAGGTCGTCGCCATCGGCGCGGCCATCCAGGGCGGCGTGCTCAAGGGCGAGGTCAAGGACGTGCTGCTGCTCGACGTGACGCCGCTCTCGCTCGGCATCGAGACCAAGGGCGGCGTGATGACGAAGCTGATCGACCGCAACACGACGATCCCGACCCGGAAGACGGAGGTGTTCTCGACCGCCGAGGACAACCAGCCGTCCGTGCTCGTGCACGTCTTGCAGGGTGAGTCCGAGATGGCCACCTACAACAAGACGCTCGGCAAGTTCGAGCTCGTCGGCATTCCGCCGGCGCAGCGCGGCACGCCGCAGATCGAGGTCGCGTTCGACATCGACGCGAACGGGATCATCAACGTCTCGGCGAAGGATCTCGGCACCGGCAACGAGCAGCAGATCCGCATCGAAGGCGGTTCCGGTCTCGACCAGAGCGAGGTCGACCGCATGATCAAGGAGGCGGAGGCGCACAGCGACGAGGCTCACAAGCTGCGCGAGCTCGTCGACACCCGCAACAACGCGGAGTCGCTCGCCTACCAGATCGAGAAGTCGCTCAAGGAGAACCGCGAGAAGCTCGACGAGTCGGTCGCAGGGACCGTCGAAGGCCGGATCATGGAGCTCCGTGGCGTGCTCGAGTCGAGCGACGTCGCCGACATCAAGGCGAAGACGGATGCGCTGCAGCAGGCGTGGACAGAGGCCGCACAGGCGCTCTACGCGCAGGCTTCGTCGTCCCAGCAGCAGCCCTCGAACGGCGCCGACGGCGGTGCCGCGGCCTCGGACGACGAGGTCGTCGAGGACGCCGAGTACGAGGTCGTCGACGAGTAATGACGGAGGACAGGAACGTCGAGCAGAACGTCGAGCAGGAGGAGGCTGTCAACCAGCCCGTGCAGCGCCAGCCCCTCGACGAGCTCGCCGAGGCGCGGAAGGAGCGCGACGAGTATCTCGACGCGCTGCAGCGGCTGAAGGCCGAGTTCGACAACTACCGCAAGCGGGTGGCGCGCGACCAGCAGGAGCTGGCCGCGCGCGCCCACGAGCGGCTGGTCAAGGAGCTCGTGCCGATCCTCGACGACCTCGAACGTGCGCTCGCGCATGAAGGTGATCTCGACGAGGGAATCCGCCTCATTCATCGCCAGTTCTCCGAGGCGCTCGCGAAGGAAGGCCTCACCGAGGTGCCGACCGACGGCAAGTTCGACCCACATACGCAAGAGGCGCTGCTCTCTCAGCCGTCCGACGCGGAGGAGGGCGAGGTCATCCAGGTCCTGCAGAAGGGCTACCGGCTCGGTGACCGCGTGCTGCGGCCGGCACGGGTCGTGATCTCAGCAGGGACGGATGGCTAAGAGCCTCTACGAAGCGCTCGGCGTCTCCAAGAACGCGTCTCAGGACGAGATCAAGAAGGCGTACCGCAAGCTCGTGCGCGAGGTGCACCCGGACACGAACCCCGGCAACGAGGAACGGTTCAAGGAGGTGCAAGGGGCGTACGACGTGCTCTCCGACCCCGAGAAGCGCAAGCAGTACGACCGGGTCGGCTCCACGAACGGGCGGGTGTCGCCGGGCGGAACCACGTTCGATTTCGGTGATTTCGATCTCGGTGACATCTTTGGCGGCATTTTCGGCGGCGGCCGGGGAGGCGCACAGCAGCCGCAGCGAGGCCAGCGCGGTAACGACGTCGAAGTCGAGGTACGCGTGTCGTTCGAGGACGCGCTCCGTGGTGCACAGGTCACCGTCCCGGTCCAGCTCGAGCTCGCGTGTCACACGTGCCACGGCACGGGTGCCGCGCCGGGCACCGCGCCCACGATCTGCCCGCAGTGCAACGGCTCGGGCGTCGTCGCGACCTCTCAGGGGCTCTTCGCGCTGCAACAGCCGTGCCCGCGCTGTCACGGGATGGGCTCGATCGTCGAGACGCCGTGCCCGACGTGCCACGGCTCCGGCCGTGAGCGGCGGACGAAGCGCTACACCGTGAAGATCCCGGCCGGGGTCAAGGACGGCACGCGGATCAAGTTGAAGGCGAAGGGCGAAGCCGGCTACGGCGGTGCTCCGGCAGGCGACCTGTACGTGGTCACCCGCGTCGAGCCGTCGAAGGTGTACGAGCGGCGCGGCGATGACCTGATCGTCATCGTCCCCGTCCCGTATCCCACGGCCGCGCTCGGCGGCACGGTCGAGGTCCCGACACCCGAGGGTGCGGTCTCGCTCAAGGTGCCCAGCGGCACCGAGGATGGGAAGCTCCTGCGGATCAAGGGCCGCGGGGCACCGCGCCTCAAGGGCTCGGGCAAGGGCGACGTGCTGGCGCGGATCAAGATCGAGGTGCCGAAGCGCGTCTCGAAGAAGCAGCGCGAACTGCTCGAGCAGTTGCAGAATGCGGGCGGGTAGGAATGCCCGAGCGGCCTCGTTACATGATCAGCGTCGCCGCCGAGCTCGTCGGCATGCATCCGCAAACGCTTCGCATCTATGAGCAGCGGGGCCTCGTGCGTCCGCAACGCACGGCGGGCAACACGCGCCTGTACTCGGACCAGGACGTCGAGCGGTTGCGGCTGATCCAGCGCCTGACGACCGAGCTCGGGCTGAATCTGGCCGGCGTCGAGCGCGTGCTCGCGATGGAGGACGAGCTGCAGCGTATGCGCCGCAGGCTCGAACGGATGGAACAGGAGATGCGCCGTTCGCTCGACGAGGTGCACCGCCAGTACCGCCGTGACCTCGTGCTCTACCGGCCGACGCAACTTCCAGCTCACCAGAGAGCGCACTGACCCGAATGGACAGGCTGCTCCAAGACGAACCGGACAAGGACTGAAGGACATGGATTTCAACAAGCTGACCATCAAGGCCCAGGAAGCCGTCGCAGCCGCTCAGGAGCTGGCGCGGCGGCGGGCCAACCCGGAGATCACGCCGGAGCATCTACTGCTCGCGCTGCTCGACCAGGAGCTCTTCGCCGAGTGGCGGGCGCTTCGTGCCGAGGCCGAGGCGAAGATCGCCGCGCTCCCGACCGTGCAGGGCGGCCAGCAGCAGCCGAACGTCTCGGCGGCATTCTCACGCGTGCTCGACCGGGCAGACGACGAGCGGCGCAAGCTGGAGGACGACTACGTCTCGACGGAACACCTCTTCCTCGCGATCGAGCCTGTGCCGCGCGACGAGATCGTCGCCTGGATCGAGAAGGTGCGCGGGGGACAGCACGTCACCTCCCAGGATCCGGAGGGGTCGTATCAGGCGCTCGAGAAATTCGGCCGCGACCTCACCGAGGCGGCCGAGGCGGGCAAGCTCGACCCCGTGATCGGACGCGATGAGGAGATTCGCCGCGTCATTCAGGTGCTCAGCCGCAGGACGAAGAACAACCCCGTGCTGATCGGTGAGCCCGGCGTCGGTAAGACGGCGATCGCCGAAGGGCTCGCCCAGCGAATCGTTGCAGGCGACGTCCCGGAAGGATTGAAGGATCGCCGCGTCTGGGCACTCGACCTGGGTGCGCTGCTCGCCGGCGCGAAGTACCGGGGCGACTTCGAGGAGCGCCTCAAGGCCGTTCTCACCGAGATCAAGAACTCGGAAGGCCGGATCATCCTCTTCATCGACGAGCTGCACACGATCGTCGGAGCGGGAGCCGCCGAAGGCGCGGTCGACGCTGCGAACCTGCTCAAACCGCTGCTCGCGCGCGGCGAGCTCCGCTGCGTCGGCGCGACGACGCTCGACGAGTACCGCAAGTACATCGAGAAAGACGCCGCACTCGAGCGGCGCTTCGCGCCGGTCTACGTCGGCGAACCGTCGGTTGCCGACACGATCGCGATCCTCCGGGGGCTGAAGGAGCGCTACGAGGCGCACCATGGTGTCCGCATCCGTGACGCGGCGCTGGTCGCCGCCGCGGTGCTCAGCCATCGCTACGTCGCCGACCGCTTCCTGCCCGACAAGGCGATCGATCTGGTCGACGAAGCCGCCGCACGGCTGCGGATCGAGATCGACTCCAGCCCGCTCGAGCTCGACGAGGCGAATCGCAGAGTGATGCAGCTGGAGATCGAGCTGGCGGCGATGGCAAAAGAGAACACGTCGGTGCGTGAACCGGTCGAGCGTGCCCTCGCCGAGGCGAAGGAAGAGCGCAATGCGCTCGCCGCGCGTTGGGCGAAGGAGAAGGAGGCGCTCGAACGGGTCAAGGAGATGACACGCCGCATCGACGAGCTGCGCCAGGAGGCGGAGCGCGCCGAACGCGAAGCCAACCTGCAACGCGTTGCAGAGATTCGCTACGGCGAGATCCCGCAGCTCGAGAAGGAGCTCGCCGAGCGTGACACGACGATCGAACATCCGATGGTGAAGGAAGAGGTCGACGAGGACGACATCGCCATGACGGTCTCCCGCTGGACGGGCATTCCCGTCGACCGGCTGCTCGAAGGCGAGACCGAGAAGCTCATCCACATGGAGGAGCGGCTGCACCAGCGTGTCGTCGGCCAGGGCGAGGCCGTCGCTGCAGTTGCAAATGCTCTACGGCGTGCGCGGACCGGGCTGCAGGATCCCGACCGGCCGATTGGATCGTTCGTGTTTCTCGGCCCGACCGGTGTCGGGAAGACCGAGCTCGCGCGAGCGCTTGCGGAGTTCATGTTCGACGACGAGAAGGCGATGGTGCGGATCGACATGAGCGAGTACCAGGAGCGCCACACCGTTTCGCGGCTGATCGGCGCGCCGCCTGGTTATGTCGGCTATGACGAGGGCGGCCAGCTGACCGAAGCGGTCCGGCGCCGGCCCTACTGCGTGATCCTGCTCGACGAGATCGAGAAGGCGCATGCCGAGGTCTTCGACGTGCTGCTGCAGGTGCTGGACGAAGGACGCCTGACCGACGGTCAGGGTCGCACGGTCGACTTTCGCAACGCCGTGTTGATCATGACGTCGAACATCCGCACGGTCGAGGCCCTGACCGATCACTTCCGGCCCGAGTTCCTGAACCGCATCGACGAGATCGTCGAGTTCAAGGCGCTCTCGAGAGAGCAGCTCGCCGACATCGTCGACTTGCAGCTGGGACGCCTGCGTGAACGGCTGGCCGAGCGTGGCCTGGCACTCGAGTTGACCGACGCCGCGAAGGAGACGATCGCCGAAGCCGGCTGGGACCCCGCCTACGGTGCACGGCCGCTCAAGCGCGCGATCCAGCGCCTGCTCGAGAACCGGCTCGCCCTCCGCCTGCTCGAAGGCGATTTCGGCGAAGGCGACACGATCCGGGTCGATGCACAGAACGGCGACCTCGTCTTCGAGCGTGTCGACTCTGCCGTCGCGGTCTGACCCAGAGCACCTACCGGGCGGGAGGCAGGTCGACGTCGTCGAGAAAGTCGGCGCCCTGCTGCACGGGCGGGGCGCCGTAGACGAAGACGACGAGCTCCTGGTCGGTCTCGTTCCGCATCTGCAGCGGCGTCATCGGCTCGACCGCGACCACGCTGCCCGAACCGAGGTCGACGCGCTCGGGCTCATCCCCGAGCAGCATCGTGAGCGTGCCCGAGAGGACGACGAACACCTCTTCCTGAGCATGGTCCTGATGGCGGCGGCCCGTCGAATGCGGGGGATAGCGCCAGAGCCGCGCCCGCGACTCGTGCAGCTCCACCGCCGTGGTGATGTCCGCCGCGCGGCGGGGCTCCTCGCCCTCGTTCGGCGGCCGTTCGGCGTACTCGAGATCGTCGACCGAGACCCAGTGGTAGCCCACGCCGCAGTCTAGGCCGATACGGTGCGCGCGTGATTCTCGTCGTCGCCGCGACCCAGGACGAACTTCGGGGCGCCGGGGGAGGCTCGCCGCTCGTCTGCGGAGTCGGCCCGGTCGAAGCGGCGGCGCGCACCGCCGCTGAACTGCAGGCCGTGCAACGGCTCAAGGCGGTCCTGAACGTCGGGATCGCGGGCGCTCGGACGTTCGACGAGCCCGAGGCGGTCATCGGCACCGAGGCCGTCTACTGCGACGCCGACGACCCGCGCTGGATCGAGCTGCACACCCCTGCCGACGCCACGCTGCTCGAGGCCGCGCGTCGCGCCTTGCCCGGAGCACGCGCCGAGGCGATCGGGACGTCGGCCCGCGTCGGCGGCTCGACCGGCTGCGAGGTCGAGGCGATGGAGGGTTATGCCGTACTGAGGGCGGCGGCGCTCGCCGGCGTGCCGGCAATCGAGGTGCGCGTGCTCGCAAATGCGATCGGCGAAGCGGACCGGCGACAATGGCGTTTCGACGAGGCCAAGGCGCTCCTCGCCGAGCTCCTGCCCGGCCTGATCAGGGAACTGGCGCATGCCTGAGCTGCCGCCACCGCTCCCGCCCGCGGAGCGCACCGTCGGTCAGGTGGTCGCCGAGACGATCCGCGCTGTACGGCGGCGAACTTCTGGCGCGTCCTGCCGCTCGGCGTTCCGATCGCCGTCTCGAGTCAGATCTCGCTCGGCTACGACGCGAATGTCCAGACGGTGGTGCTGTTCGCGTTCGGCCCCCTGATCGCGCTTGCGTATGTGTACGCGTGCCACCTCGTCCACCATGTGCGGCCGACCCTGGTGGCGTACGCGACGGCGGTGCTCATCTTCGCCCCGGTGCCGCTGCTCGTCCGGGCGGCCGTGCTCCCAGCCGCCGCCTGGCTCGCCCTCTTCGGGCTTGCCCCGGCTGCGGCCATGATCGAGCGGCTCGGATTTCGCGCCTCGCTCGCTCGAGGCCGGCGTCTCGGCACCGCGGACTACGTGCACGCACTCGGGTCGCTTGCCACGCTGATCATCGTCGTCGTGGTGTCGGAGCTGACGCTGATCGCGCTGCTCCGGTCGCAGGGTGACAACGGACAGCGAATCGCGCACGCCCTGGCAGACCTCGTTCTCAGCCCGCTCCTCTACCTGGGCGGCGCACTCCTCTATACCGACCAGGCCGCGAGGGTAGGCTCCGGCCGACCACACCGAAGGAGCCGACGCGATGCCGATCTTCATCCTCCTCTCGACGCTGACTCAACAGGGCGTCCAGACCCTCAAGTCGAATCCTGAGCGCCTGCGGCAGGTGAACCAGGACGTCGAAGAGCTCGGCGCCAAGGTGCTGCACCAGTGGGCGACGCTCGGAGAGTTCGATTTCGTCAACGTGTTGGAGGCACCCGACATCGCCACCATCGCAAAGGTGTCCGTCGCGCTCGGCGCGCGCGGCTCGACGAGGATCGAGACCCTGCCCGCGCTCGAGATCGAAGACTTCCTGAGAACGTTGGAATAGTCCGAAAGGACGAGTGTGCCCCGGCCCAGGCACAGATAGGAATCAGACGTGCGTGACCCTCGGATCGACGAGTACGCCCGTCTGCTCGTAGAGCGCTCGGTGGCCATCCAGCCCGGGTGGCAGGTCTCGGTGCGCGGAACCCACCTCGCGCGGCCGCTGGTCGAGGCGGTGATCGAGCAGATCGCCCGGATCGGTGCCTACCCGATCCTGCAGCTGGTGTTCGAGCAGGTGGGCGGCCCGTTCGCGCGCGAAGCGCCGATCGGAGTGCTGCGCGAGCCTGCGCCTTTGCAGCGACAGATCTGGGAGCAGGTCGACGCGTTCATCGTCATCTGGGGACCCGAGAGCGCACGGGAGGGTGCCGATCTCTCCGACGAGCGCCGCTCGGCCTTGCAGCAGATGTCGACGGTGATGCGCGAGCGGACGATGGCGATGGCCGCACCTTGGGTGATCGCCGAGTATCCCGTCGAGTCGCTTGCACGAGACGCAGGAATGACGCTTCCGGAGTACACGCAGTTCATCTTCGACGCCGTGCTGCGCGACTGGGATGCCGAAGAGGAGCGCATGCGCGTGATCGCAGACGTGTTTGACGCCGCAGATGAGGTACGTCTCGTCGCGGCAGGCACCGACCTGACTCTGTCGCTGGCCGGCCGAACGGGCGCGGTCGACGACGGGCACGTGAACATGCCGGGCGGTGAGGTCTTCTACTCGCCGGTCGAGGACTCGGCCGATGGTGTGATCGAGTTCTCCGAGTTCCCCGCCGTCTACTACGGGCAGGAGGTGGAAGGGGCGCGCTTCGTGTTCGAAGCGGGTCGCATCGTCGATGCCACGGCGCGCACCGGACAGGACTTCCTGATCGACACGCTCGACACTGATGACGGAGCACGGCGCCTCGGCGAGCTCGGCATCGGCTGCAACCCCGGTATTCAGAGGTTCATGAAGAACACCGCGTTCGACGAGAAGATCGACGGAACAGTGCACCTCGCCGTCGGCAACTCGTACTCGTTCACCGGCGGGAAGAACAAGAGCGCGATCCACTGGGACATCGTCAAGGACCTGCGCAGCGGCGGTCGGCTCTACGCCGACGGCGAAGCTCGTGCAGGAGAACGGAGCCTGGCTGCTCTGATCAGACGGTCGCCGCGATCTCGCCGGCGAGGCGAGCGTTGTCGACGATCAGCTCGCGGTTCGCCGCTCAGCGTGCGGCCGCCGCTCTCCCGGTGCAGGTGCGAAAGAACGAAGGGCGTCACCGCCTGCCCGTGCACGCCGGCCGCCGCAGCCGCGGCCAGTGCTTCCTCGATCAGAGGCTCGACGTCGTCGAGGCTGTCGACCGGCGGTCGGCCGAGCAGCAGTCCGCCGCGTCGCAGTTCCCAGTGCCCGCGGGCGATTCGGGCCGCCTCGCCCGCCGATTCGACCCGCGCCGAGACGGCCGGCCCGCCGTGAGCGGAATAGAAGAGCGGCAGCGAGTCGGTGCGCCAGCCGAGGACGGGCACACCGAGCGTCTCGAGCAGTTCCGACGTGGCGGGCACGTCGAGGAGCGACTTCACGCCGGACGAGACGACGAGCGCCTGCGTCAGCGCGAGCGACTGCAGGTCGGCCGAGACATCGGGCGGCGTCGGCCAGCCACGATGGACACCGCCGAGGCCGCCGGTCGCCATGAAGCGGATACCAACGGCGTTGCAGACGGCGAGGGTGCCGCCGACGGTGGTCGCCCCGACCGCGCCCTGTACGACGGCTGCAGCGAGGTCGCGCGGTCCGAGCTTGCGGGCCGACTCGTCGAACCGCTCGAGCTCGTCTTCGGTCAGACCGACGCGGATCTCCCCGTCGAGCACTCCGATCGTCGCGGGCACCGCGCCGCCGTCGCGCACCGCCTGCTCGGATGCGCGCCCGACGTCGATGCCCTCCCCGGGCGGGAACCCGTGCGCGATCAGCGTCGTCTCGAGGGCAACGACCCCTCGCCCGTCTCGGAGCGCCTGTTCGATCTCCGCCGAGACGATCACGGCATCGCTCCCAGCTTTGCGCAGCAGCGTGCCGCGGCTTCGAGACCGAGGGTCGCGCCGCCGATGAGGAACCCGGCGGCGAGCGCGTCACCCGCCCCGGTCGTGTCGACCACCTCAGTCGCTACCGCTGGGTGGTCGCGGCCGTCGACCCTGAGACCCTTCGCACCTCGTTTCACGACCCAGCGCGTCTCGAGTGCACCGACAGCTTCCTGCTCGCGTTCCGTCGCGAAGACCACGTCGGGCGCCAGCACGCGCAACCGACCGCGGAATGTCTCGTCGACGAGCGACCACGTCGAGACGTCGACGGCTACGAGCCCGTTGCGCAGGCGCGTCGCGCGGGCGGCCTCGGTCGCAGCGGTGGCGATCGGCTCGCGAAGCAGCGAGTAGCCGGACAGGTGCAGCACATCGCAATCGAACCACGACTCGTCCAGGTCGTGAGGTGTGAGATCGGGAGCGCTCCCACGATCCGACGCCATCGTTCGATCCCCGTCCGCCGCGATCGAGACGACGACGCCCGTCCTGCCCGAGACGGGACCGACGACGTCGACTCCATGCGCGCTGAGTGCCCGGCCGACGATCTCTCCGGCCGCGTCGTCGCCGAGACGTCCGACGAAGCGGGCGTCTGCGCCGAGCGCACTCGCCCAGGCCGCGACGTTTGCCGCCTGACCGCCTGCAACCGCCCGGGTCTCCGCCATTCGATCGTCGCCCGGCACGAGCGGGTCGTCGAGGCGGACGATCACGTCGAGCAGAAGATCGCCGAGGGCTGTCAAACGCATGTCGAGTACGATCGTCGCATGGACGGCGCAGGTCGCGGGAGCAGGCTCCGGTCGTTCGCGATCGGCGGCCTGGTCGGTGCAGCCGGTGCAATCGCGACTGCGCGGCGCTCCTCGTATCGCTCGCGACGTCCCCGCAACGCCCCCGTTGGGCTGGCAGCGTTCGAAGACGCCCCCTGCTTCCTCGAGCTCGTGGGCGAGGAGGCGCAGCGTTATCGCGAAGGTGGCGGCGAGACTTCCACCGGTCCGTTGAACTCCACGTAGCGATCGGTCATGAAGTGAGACGCCGCCGTCATGTGCATACGTGTGGGCAGGCCGCCGGCCACGGTGACGCGGAACCACGCGGGAACCCGACGGTCGAGGAACGTCAGAACTCCGGGCGCCACCAGATGCACATTGGTCGTCGTCTGCCAGTAGGGCTGGGTGACGTCGAGGGGTGTCTGCTGTGAGAGCAGCCAGGGCGCACTCGCGCGATCGCGGTCCCAGCGTCGTGCTCCGATCACGATTGCCGACGGTCCTCCGTGGATCGCGTACGAGAGCCGATCGGGTGCGACGACGCTGAAGCGAGTCTGCTGCACGTCGGTCGGCGAGGAGGCGAGCGACTCGTCGAAGACGATCGTCTTCGCCCCGCGATACCGCTTCGTGACGGCGCGCAGGAGTGCCTGTGCGTCAGGCGCTCGAGCCGGGACGACGAACGTCAGCGTGCGGCCGCTCACCGTCACGTGGAGCGGCCCGGGCGGAGCCGGCGCGCGGTAGCAGCCCGCTCCGCAGTCGACAGCGCGACTGCCCGCGACGAGCACGCTCCGGCCGGAGATCCCCGTGCCGTCCGGGCCGAGCAGGGTCACCGTCGCTTCGCCCGGCGTCCGCGCGACCGCGACCCCGAGGGCGCCGAGCTCGCGTGCGTCGACGACCGCGTTGCGCGGTGGCAGGACCGGCGGCTGTGCAACGGGTTGTGACGGCGTTGCGGCGAGCGCACGTGAGACGTCGCGGCCGGGGCGGAGCTCTGTGAGCACGGCAACTGCGATCACGATCCCGACGAGCAACGTGAGCTCGACGAGCACCGATCGCCGCAGACGCGCGAACAACCCGAGCAGCAGGGTGCGATTCAGCCAGCCGAGCCCGATGAGCGGGACGAAGAGCACGGTCTTCGCGATCAGGGCGCGTCCGTAGGAGGTCGACCACACCTGATGCACTGCCGACAGCTCCGTCAACGCTCGCGTGATTCCCGTGATGCCGATCGCCACCACCGCGGCGAGCGCGACCGCCGAGAATCGGCGCGCCACCGCCAGTCGTGTCGGCTCGTCGTCGGTCGCACGCGGCACGACGTAGACCAGGGAGAGCAGTCCGCCGAGCCATACAGCGGCGGCGGCCAGGTGCACGAAGTCCGCCGGGACCGAGAGGAGACGGGGTTGGCTGCGGTCGAGTGCATGGCCGGAGAGCGTGGGGGCGAAGAGGAGGACGATTGCCGCGGCCTCGGCGACGGGAAGCAGCAGGCGAACGGTGGGGGCGAGCGCGGCGGCCGCTCCGCCCGCCAGGGCAACTGTCAGCGCGACCTTCAGGACCAGGGCGTACCGCGTGCCCGGCGGGGCCGAGTGGACGATGCCGCTGCCGCCGAGGAAGACGAGCAGCAGAGAGAAGAAGAGCAGTTGGGCGAGCGGCTTGCGCAGCGCCTCTCCGAGGAGGTTGCGTGTGAGCAACCCGAAGACGGCCGCTCCCCCGGCGGCGAGCAGACCGAAGTAGTAGAGCGTGCGCAACAGGATGTCGTTCCACGTCAAGGGAGCGGCGGCGCCGAGGACGGAGCGCGGGACGGCGCTACCGGCTCCGACGGCGAAGGCGATGACGCCTTCCTCGCGATGTCCGTCGTCGGAGACGATGCTCCAGCGCACGCTGTAGGCGCCGTTCTGCAGCCCGGTGCGCAGCGGGAGTGTGAGCACGCGGCCGTGCACCGCGGCCGGCCCACCGAGGACCGATCGGTTCGTGGCGTTCGAGACGGCTGCGTTGCCGGGCGCGAGGTGGACCGTGTCGTCGAACGCGACCTGCACCGCACGCGGCGCTTTCGAGAGCACGGCGCCGTTCGCCGGAGTGGTTGCGATGAGCGTCGCGTGCGCCGCAGCGCCCGTCGGCAGGGCGAGCGCGACGAACGCGAGCAGGGCGACGGCGGCGGCACGCTTCACGTGAGGCGAGGCTACCCGCCTGGGGGTGCCTGCAGGCCTCGCTGCTAGCCTGCCCGTCCCATGCCGATCTACGAGTACAAGTGCCCGAACGGTCATCTGTTCGAGGTGTTCCACGGCATGACGGAGGCGGGGCCGACCGCGTGCGAGGTCTGCGGCGAAGGACCGCTGCAGGTCGTCCTCCATCCGGTGGCGGTGCACTACAAGGGCTCGGGGTTCTACTCGACCGACTACGGCCGGAAGTCGAAGCAGTCGCCCAAGGACGGCGGCGGCTCATCCGAGTCGTCGTCCTCGGATTCGTCGTCTTCGGATTCGTCGTCCTCGTCCTCGTCGGACGGCTCGTCCAGCGGAGGCGACTCGAAGAAGGCCGCCGAGGCTTGAGCCACCCTTGCGCCGGTCCCTGACGCGGCGGCCGTGAGTGTCGCCGTCGTCTTCGAGACGCACTCGACGAGCATCGACAACGAGCTCGGGATCGCAACGGGCTGGCACGAAGGCGAGCTCTCCGAGACCGGTCGTCTGCAGGCACGACAGCTCGGTGAGCGGCGCCGCGACGACGGCATCGACGTCGTCTTCACCTCCGATCTGCGCCGCGCGGTCGAGACCGCGGAGATCGCGTTCGCCGGTTCCGCGCTGCCGGTCGTCCCGGACCGGCGCCTGCGGGAATGCAACTACGGCGCTCTCAACGGCATGCCGCGGTCGCAACTCGACGCAGAGCGGCATCTGCGGCTCGACGAGCCCTTTCCCGACGGCGAAAGCTGGCGGCAGGCTGTCGAGCGGGTGGCCGGCTTTCTGAGCGAATTGCCGCAATCGCACGACGGGCAGCGGGTGCTGATCATCGGTCACGTGGCGACACGCTGGGCGCTCGACCACGTTGCAGGCGGCGCGTCGGTCGATACGCTCGTCGAGTCGCCGTTCGAATGGCGCGAGGGGTGGGAGTACACCCTGTAAACCGACGAAGGAGCGAGCCTTGTCTCTTGAACGTCCGCAGATCGAACAGCCGGAAGGGGATGTCCCCTTCGAGCTCGGCATCGAAGACCTCGTCGTCGGCTCGGGGGATGAGGCGACAGCGGGGAAGAAGGTGACCGTGCACTACGTGGGCGTCTCGTTCTCCACCGGCGCCGAGTTCGACGCCTCGTGGAACCGCGGCCAGCCGTTCGAGTTCAAGCTCGGCAAGGGGCAGGTGATTCCCGGCTGGGACGCCGGCGTCGAGGGCATGAAGGTCGGCGGCCGACGCAAGCTGACGATCCCCTCGGCGATGGCCTACGGTGCGCGCGGGGCCGGCGGCGTGATTCAGCCGCACGAGCCGCTCGTGTTCGTCGTCGATCTCCTGGGGGTGAGCTCCTGATGCCCAAGAACCTCGAGCTCGCGTTCGTCGACCGCCCGGAGGTCTATGCGGCCTGGGTGGAGCTGAACGGGTCGATCAAAGCCGGGATGGATCTCCGCCGGTACGAGCTGGCGACGCTCGCCGCCGCGCGGCGTCTGCGCTCGAGCTACTGCTGTCTCGCACACGGCACCGTCCTGCAGGAACAGTTCGGCGAGCCGGTGCTGGAGATCGCGCTCGACCACAGGAACGCAGGCCTCGACGAGGTCGACGTGGCCGTCATGGATCTGGCGGAGCGAGTCGTCGATGACGCCACCTCGATCGGGGATGGCGACCTGCTGCGGCTCCGTGAGCTCGGGCTGTCCGAGACGGAGATCATGGACGTGGTTCTCGCCGCCGCCGCCCGCTGCTTCTTCTCGAAGACCCTCGACGCATTGGCGGTTCGCCCGGACGCGAGCTATCGCGAGCTGGACGAAGATCTGCGCGGCGCGCTCGTCGTCGGGCGCCCGATCGCGGATGCCTGACCTCTAATAGGCGAGATGGTCGAACGCGGCGGGGTAGACGACCCGGCCCGCGAGGGTCGGCTCGTAGCCGGTTAGCCGTTTGACCATGAACGCCGCGTCGGGGATCGATGCGTGCGGCGCAACGAATCCGAGCAGGCTCGCGCGCTCGAACCCGAAGCGGGGGTAGTACTCGGGGATTCCCTCGACCATCACTGCCGGTTCGCCCGCCTCCTCCGCACGCCCGAGCACGTCGCGGATCAGGAGCGAGCCCACGCCGCGGAGCTGCCGGTCAGGGCGCACCGACATGGGAGAGAGGTTGAGGAGCCGGTTCGCTGAGCTGTCCTCGAGCCCGACCCAGCTCAGCATCACGTGCCCGATCACGCCTGAGCCATCTTCGGCAAGCAGCGTGAGCTCTGGGATGTAGTTCTCCGACGCGCGAGTGCGCTCGACGAGCAGCGCGACCTCGTCGGGATGGTGCGCGAACGCCGCCCGCACGACTGCGTCGATCGCCGCGTGGTCGGCGGCCTCCTCGGTTCGGATGACGATGTCCGGGGACACAACGGCCGATGGTGCCACGCATGCGAGGATCTCGCCGTGACCGGTCCGGCGTTCACGATCCGCGCTGCGCTCGACGGCGACCGGGCCCCGCTCGCCGCGTTGTTCGCGGCGGTTGCCGAAGAGCGTGACGGCATTGCGAGCGAGCCGCCCGTCGATCTCGAGGCACGCGCGGCGAGCTGGACGCTCGACGGGACGCTCGTTGCGGTGACGGGCAGCCAACTCATCGGCTCTTTGCACATCGATGCGAACAGGCATGGCTTCGGCGAGCTCGGCATGACCGTCGCCCGGGAGTGGCGGGGCTGCGGCGTCGGCTCGGCGCTCCTCGCGGCGGGGATCGATTGGTCACGGCAGCAGGGCCTCCACAAGTTGAGCCTCGCGGTGTTCCCTCACAACGCGGCCGCGATCGCGCTCTACCGGAAGTTCGGGTTCGTGGAGGAGGGGCGCCGCGTCAAGCAGTACAGACGATCGAGCGGCGAGCTCTGGGACGCAATCGACATGGGGCTTCTCCTCTAGGCTCCGCCACCGATACTTCAATTCGTATAGTGAAGCGGCTGCCGACTCGAAGGAGGTCGCATGACCGCGACGGATGATCTGCTCAAGAACGCCGAGAACTATGCGAAGACGTTCGACCGCGGCGATCTGCCGCTGCCGCCCGCCAAACATGTCGCGATCCTCGCCTGCATGGATGCGCGACTGAACGTGTACGGGCTGCTCGGCCTGCAAGAGGGTGACGCCCATGTGATCCGGAACGCGGGCGGCGTTGTCACGGACGACGAGATCCGCTCGATCGCTATCTCCCAACGGCTGCTCGGGACGAAGGAGATCATCCTGATCCATCACACCGACTGCGGAATGCTCACCTTCAGCGATCAGGACTTCCATCGTCAGTTGCACGAGGAGACCGGTGTGGAGCCCGAGTGGGACGCCGAGGCCTTCGCCGATCTCGAGATCGACGTCCGGGACTCGGTCGCCCGCATCCAGGCGAGCCCGTTCATCCCGGAGAAGGGAAGCATCCGCGGCTTCGTCTACGACGTGCACACCGGGCGGCTCGAGGAGGTCGTGTGACGCCGGTGCGTCCGACGCTGTTCGAGTTCGCCGGAGGAGAGGCCGCGTTGCTCGCGCTCGCGCGGGCGCACCACGCCCGGTGCCTTGCGGATCCCGAGCTCAACCATCCGTTTTCACGCGACGGCCAGCACCCCCAGCACGTCGAGCGCCTCGCTGCCTACTGGGGTGAGGTGCTGGGTGGTCCGGCGACGTATTCGCAGGACTGCAGCACCGAGTCCGGCGTCCTGGAGCTGCACTCCGGTAACGGCGACATGGGGGATCTCGGTGCACGATTCGTCGACTGTTTCGTCCAGGCGCTCGACGACGCCGCCCTGCCCGCGGACGCCGAGTTCCGCGCGTCCATGCGCGCCTACATGGAGTGGGCCGTCTCGAACGTGCTCTCGTATTCGGCCGAGGACACGGTCGTCCCGGCCGGGGTCGGCATGCCGCGCTGGGATTGGGGCGGCCTGGGGTAGCGCGTGGCCGGCTCGGCCTATTGCAGGGGATGCCCGGTGACGCAACCGGGGTTGAACGGCCCCGTCGGCGGTTGGGGCGCCGACCGGCCGAGGAACATCGCGATCGTCGCGGGATCGTCCTCGCTCGGGCTGCCCGTCCCGCCGCCCCCCAGGTCACCGCCGAGCCGGCAGTGCACCGAGCCGGAGCTCGAGGCGCGGAACTTCACCCAGCCGAGCTGCATCAACTGACCCGCGGTGAGGTCGGTGGTCAGGGGCTTCGCGAGCGAGCTGCCGTTGAAGGGCACCCCCGCCAGCGTGCCGATCGACGTGAACTTCGCCGCGGTCGCGTCCAGGACGGCTTGCTGGCGTGCGCCGCGGGTCACGTCCGTCTCGGACGGGTCGAGCAGATTCTCCCGGATGCGGGAGTAGATCAAGGCGCGCTCGCCGTTCATGTGCTGCGGGCCTTTGTGGAACCGCCAGCCCTGCCACCGGTCGCACCGGGCCTGGGTCGGGAACGGGCAGTCGAACCGGTTCGACCTGATCGGCTTCGGCACGTTGACGGTGATCCCGCCGAGCTGGTTGATCAGGTCCTTGAAGTCGCCGAAGTTGACGACCATCACGTGGTTGATATCGAGACCGGTGAACTGGCGGATCGTCTTGATCGCGAGTGCCGCGCCTCCGATCTGAAAGGCCGCGTTGATCTTCTGCGTCGACGAACCGGGGATCGCGACCTGCAGGTCGCGGGGGATCGACAGGTAGTACAGCCGGTGATGCGACGGGTCGGTACGGAGGAGCAGGATCGAGTCGGAGTGCATGTCGCCGGCGCGGCTGGCGAGCTTCGCGTTGTTGTCGGTGCCGAGCATCAGGATCGTCGTGGAGTGAGAGAGCAGCAGGCCGTTCTGGTGGTTGAGCGTGGCTTTCGCATTCGGGTCGAGGCGCTTGTTCGCATCCGAGACGCCGCTCGAGAAGGCGAACCAGCTCGCGACCGCCCAGACGATCACGAGCACGAGCACGACGAGCGCTCCGAGGGCGATGCGGCGACCCCAGCGCGGTTTGCCGCGACCCGGACGCGCGCCCGGCCCACGATATTCGGAGGGCGCTCCGGCCCCGCCGGAATCGCCGCCGCCGCCGGTCGGGCTGCTCCTCAGGCGTCCTGAACGCGACGGCGCCGGGACCTTGCCCTTGGCGCGACCGCCTCGATAGACGCGGTACGGCTTCTCATCCGGCGCCATTCGGCGGGGTAGGTTACCCGCCGACCATGACCATCAACCGCGTGATTGGCGTCGACCTCGGCGGAACCAAGATCCTGGCCGGCCTGATCGAGGACGGCCACGTGCTGGAGACGGTCGAGCGCCCGACCCCCACGACCTCGCAGGACGCGCTCTTCGACGGCCTCGCGGCGGCCGTGCGCGAGCTGCCCCTCGCTGGTGTCGACGCCGTGGGATTCGGGATTCCGTCCCGCTTCGACTACCGCACCGGGCACGCGCTCGGGGCGGTCAACCTCCCGTTGCGCGAGGTCGACTTCGTCGAGGCGATGAGCCGCCGCCTCCGTCTGCCGATCGGCGTCGAGAACGACGCGAGTTGCGCGGCGTATGCCGAGCACGCGCATGGCGCAGGCCAGGGAACGTCGTACTTCGGGACGCTGACACTCGGAACCGGGGTCGGCGGTGGGATCATCTTCGCCGGGTCGCTCCTGCACGCGTGGAGCGAGCTGGGGCACATGGTGATCGTCGCCGATGGTCTGCCATGCCAGGGCGCGTGCGCCGGCCGCGGGCATGTCGAGGCGTACTGCTCCGGCACGGCCGCGACGCGTCTCGCACAGGCGGAGATCGGGCCGGGCGCGACCGCGCACGACCTGATCGCGCAGCAGCACCCGGCGCTCGAATCGATCGGCCACTACCTCGGCGTTGCGATCGGATCGCTCGTCAACATCTTCGGGTTGGAGCGCATGGCGATCGGCGGCGGCTTCGGCCTCGCGGCGTTCGAGCAGTTGCTGCCTGCCGCACGCCGCGGGGTGCTGCGGGAGGCGCTCGGCGACGGCGGACGCGACCTGCAGATCGAGCGCGCACAGCTCGGCGAGGCGGCCGGGATGATCGGGGCCGGGCTGATGGCCCTCGAGGCGCTTCCGTAATGCCGCTCGCGGTCTGCGCGACGCCGATCGGGAATCTCGACGACATCACTCTGCGCGTGCTCGCCGAGCTTCGGGACGCCGACGTTGTGCTGGCCGAGGACACGCGTCACACCCGGGGCCTGCTCGAACGGCACGGGATCAAGGCGCGGCTGCTCTCCTACCACGAGCACAACGAGGCCGCTCGGGTCGCCGAGCTCGTCCCGCGGCTCGAAGCGGGCGAGCGCGTCGCGCTCGTCACCGATGCGGGGATGCCGACCGTCTCCGATCCCGGCGCCCGGCTCGTGCGGGCGGCACTCGAGGCGGGAGTGGAGCTGACCGTGCTGCCGGGGCCGTCGGCGGTCGAGACCGCACTCGCCGGCAGTGGGCTCGCCGGCGGGCGGTACGCGTTCGTCGGGTTCCTGCCGCGGAAGGCCGGCGAGCTCGAAGCGCTCTGGCGCGAGACCGCGGGGTGGACCTGGCCCGTGGTCGCCTTCGAGTCGCCCAAGCGCCTGCCCACCTCGCTGCGCTCGCTCGCCACGTTCGACCCGGCCCGCGAAGTCGCCGTGTGCCGCGAGCTGACGAAGCGTTTCGAGGAGGTCGTGCGTGGAAGCGCGAGCGACCTGGCTGCGCGCTTCGCGGAGCCGCCGAAGGGAGAGATCACGGTCGTGCTCGGGCCGGGCACGGTCGTGTCCGATCCGGCCGAGGCTCGGGCCGCGGTGGCCGATCTCGTCGAGGCGGGGACACCGCGGCGGGTGGCGGCCGACATCGTCGCGCGCTTGACCGGCCGCTCCCGGAACGAGCTCTACCGCGGCTCTCTGTGACAATTCTGTAATCTTGTTTGACAACACTTCGTTGCCGTCTCTACCGTGGTCTGAGCGTTCTCTTCTCAGACAACAAGCAGACAGCAGAGGTGATGTCGATGCGCCGAGCACTCCTTCCAGCGGTACTCGCAGGGCTCTTGCTCGCCCCGGCGGCAAGCGCGTGGAGCTGGCCTGCAACCGGTTTCGTCCTGCAGCCCTTCCTCTTCGATCCGGCACATCCGTACGCCGCCGGACAGCACCGGGGCATCGATGTCGGCGCCGCGGCAGGCTCCACGGTGTTCGCCCCGGCCTCCGGAACGGTCGGCTTCGCCGGCTCGGTCCCGTCTTCGGGCAAGAGCGTCACGATCGAGACGCCGGACGGATATTCGGTCACGCTCACCCATCTCGGCTCGATCACCGTCGGCAGGGGCAGCGCCGTCGTGGAAGGCGCTCCGGTCGGCACGATCGGGCCGAGCGGGGATGCCGAGCTGGCGGAGCCGTACGTCCACCTCGGCGTGCGCCTGACGGCGCAGGAGCAGGGCTACCTCGACCCCCTCTCGCTGCTGCCCGCGCGGGCCACTGCTCCACCTTCGGATCCTGCGCCCGCACCCGGTCCGGCCCCTGCGCCGGCTTCCACGCCTGCCCCGGCCCTCGTGCCCGTGGCGACGGCAACGCTCGCTCCTGTGCCGGCGCCGGCGCCGCTGCCCGCGTCCAGCCCGGTCTCAGGGGCTTCGCCTGCGGCTCCCGTCGAGGTCGACGCGTCACCCGCGCCCGCAGCGGGAGTGGTGGCGCCGCGCCGGGTGACCGTGGCCTCCGTCCCGGCCCCGACAGCTCGGCTCGAAGTCGCTCCCGCCGGCGAGCCCGCGAAACACGGCGCCGCCCGGCAGGTCATGGCGAGGAGCGCGCCGAAGCGGCCGGCGGCCCGGAGCGCGGCAGCGTCGCCGCGCGCGGCTGCCGTGGCCACGACGGCTGAACGCGTGGGCGCTCGGCGCCGAGGGTCGCACTCGGCAGCCGCGTTGCCGGTACGCCGCCTCGATCCGTCGTCGCAGCGGGCCGCAGTGCACGATCGCCCGGCCGCCCACGAGCTGGACCGGCCGAGCCTGTTGCAGCCCCGTCCCTCGGCAGCGCGGGCGACTCGGCCGACGCCGGCGGCGCCCGCTGCAGCGGCGAGGCGTTCCTTCCCCGCTGTGAGCCCGGTCGGATTCCTCCTGGCGCTCCCGTTCGTCCTGGCTGCCGCCGCCCTCACGGCGGGCCGTCGCAGGGGCGTCCCTATCATTGCCTCCGATGCGCTTCTACGTGACCACGCCGATCTACTACGTCAACGACAAACCGCACATCGGGCACGCGTACACGACGATCGCGGCCGATATTCTCGCGCGGCACCATCGGCAGCGCGGCGACGAGACCTTCTTTCTCACCGGCGTCGACGAGCACGCGACGAAGGTCTGGCGGGTCGCTGAGAGTCAGGGCCTCGGCGCTCAGGAGTACGTCGACCAGATCGCCGAGGCCTGGCGCAGCCTGCCGCCACGGTTGAACGCGGAGACCGACTTCTTCGTGCGGACGAGCGACGAGGGACACAAGACGTTCGTCCGCGAGTTCCTGCAGCGCATCTACGACAACGGCGACGTCTACGAGGACGTCTACGCGGGCCTCTACTGCGTCGGCTGCGAGGCGTTCAAGACCGAGGACGAGCTCGTCGACGGCAAGTGCCCGCTGCACGACACCGTCCCTGAGTGGATCGAGGAGAAGAACTACTTCTTCCGGCTCTCCGCCTACCAGGACAAGCTGCTCGAGCTCTACGCCGAGCGTGCGGACTTCGTGCAGCCGCCGTTCCGGTTCAACGAGGTCAAGAGCTTCGTGTCGAGCGGCCTCCGCGACTTCTCGATCAGCCGTGCGGGGCAGCCGTGGGGGATCCCGCTGCCGTGGGACGAAGGGCAGGTCGCCTACGTCTGGGCCGACGCGCTCGTCAACTATCTGAGCGCGCTGACCTTCGCCCGTCCGGGTGAGGATCTGCGCGAGGCGTTCTGGCCCGAGGTTCGGCATCTGATGGCGCAGGACATCCTGCGGTTCCACTGCGTCTACTGGCCGGCGATGCTGCTCTCGGCGGGATACACCGTGCCGAAGCAGATCTTCATCCACGGCTATCTGCTCCTCGACGATCTGAAGATCTCGAAATCGCTCGGCAACGCCGTCGACCCGCTCGAGTTGATCGACCAGTACGGCGCCGACGCCCTGCGCTTCTGGTGTGCGCGGGCGGTCTCGTTCGGCCAGGACGGGAGCGCCTCGCTCTCCGGCATCGCAGATCGCTACGAGCGCGAGCTCGGCAACGACCTCGGCAATCTGCTCTCGCGGACGACGGCGATGATCGCCCGCTACCGCGACGGCGCGATTCCCGGCGGGCCCGCGGCAGGCTCCGAGCTCGAAGCCGTGATCGCCGATGTACGCGACAACGTGCCGCGCGACCTGGACGCGTTCGACATCACCGGCGCAGTCGACCGGATCTGGCTGCTCGTTCGCCACCTCAATCGTCACGTGACCGAACGCGCTCCCTGGACGCTCGCCAAGGATGACTCGAAGGCAGCCGAGCTCGACCAGGTGCTCTACGACCTCGCCGAAGGGCTGCGGGTGGCCGCGATCGCCCTCTGGGCCTATCTCCCGGAGACGACGCCGAAGATCCTGGAGGCGCTGGGGCAGCCCGTCGTCTTCGACTGGGAGCTCGTCGAGTACGGCCGCCTCACGCCGACGACCGCCGTCGGGGCAGCGCCACCGCTCTTCCCGCGGTTCGAAGCCACCACGGCGTGATCGACACGCACGCGCACCTGGGCGACGACGCGCCCGAGGTGCTCGCGCGCGCGCGGGCAGCCGGGGTCCTGCGGGTGATCGATGTTGCGACCACGATCCAAGCGGCGCGAGCGACCCTCGCGCGCGCGGACGAGGAGGACGGCGTCTACGCCTGTCTCGGCGTGCACCCGCACGAGGCCGCCGACCCGGGTGACCTCGATCAGCTGCGTGAACTGCTCGCGCACCCCAAGGCCGTCGCAGTGGGTGAAACGGGTCTCGACTACTACCGGGACTATGCGCCTCGAGCTGCGCAGGCGACCCTGTTCGAGCGACAGCTCGCCCTGGCAAGTGAGGTGGGAAAGCCGGTCGTGATCCACACCCGCGCGGCCGACGACGACACGCTCACGCACCTGCTCGCTCACGACAGTCCGGTCGTTCTCCACTGTTTCTCCTCGCCGAACCTGCTCGATCCTGCGCTCGAACGAGGCTGGTACATCTCGTTCGCCGGCAATGTCACCTACAAGAACGCCTACGACCTGCGAGCTGCCGCGCGTCGTGTCCCCGCCGACAGGTTGCTCGCGGAAACGGACAGTCCCTATCTCGCGCCTCAGCCCGTGCGGGGCAAGCGCAACGAGCCCGCCTACGTCGCGCACACGTACGACTTCCTCGCCGAACTGCACGGCGAGGCGATCCGCGGCCAGATCGTTGCGAATGCCGAGGCGGTCTTCGGCCTGTGAAGGTGACCCCGAAGAAGTCGCTGGGGCAGCACTTCCTGGTCGACGAGAACATCCTGCGCGTGATCGAACGGCTCGCCGGCCTGGATCAGGCCGATGTCGTGCTCGAGGTCGGCCCGGGGCTCGGCGTGCTGACCCGGTTCCTCGCCGAGCGTGTCGCCTACGTACATGCGGTCGAGATGGACAAGCGGCTCGCCTCGCATCTCGAGGGGATCGACCGGACGACCATTCATTGGGGGGACGCAATGCGTCTCGACATCTCTCGCCTCGATCCGCCCCCCAGCAAGCTCGTCGCGAACCTGCCGTACAACATCGCGACGCCACTCGTGGCCGAGAGCCTCAACGTCGAGCAGATCACGAGCTGGTGCGTGATGGTGCAACGCGAAGTCGCCGACCGCTTCTTCGCCCAGCCGTCGACGAAGGCGTACGGCAGCGTCTCCGTGCTCGTTCAGCTGGCCACGGAGCGCACAGGCTTTCACCCCGTCTCGCGCGAGGTGTTCCGGCCGCGTCCCAACGTCGAGTCGGGGCTGGTCGCGTTCCGCCGGACCGCACCCGGCGCAGCGCTTCCGGTCAAGCGCATCGTCGAAGGTGCGTTCGGTCACCGTCGCAAGACACTGGCCAACTCGTTATCACTCTCCGGCCTCGTGACCCGCGAGCGCGCCGTGGAGGCGCTGGCGACGATCGGCCGAGACGCGAGCGTGCGCGCCGAGGCGTTGACGCCGCCCGAGTTCGTCGCGCTGGCCGAGGCGCTCACGTGACCGGGCCTGCGCCGGCGAAGATCAACCTCGCGCTCGTCGTCGGGCCACGCCGTGAGGATGGCAACCACGAGCTGGCGACTGTCTACCAGCGGGTCGATCTCGGCGACCGGCTCACCGTCGAGCCCGCGGTCGAGACGACGGTCGCCGGGTTTCCGGAGGACACGATCGTCCGCGCCGCACTGGAGTCGCTCGACGCTCCGCACGGCTGGCGCGTTCGCATCGAGAAGCACACGCCGGTCGCGGCCGGGCTCGGCGGCGGCAGCTCCGACGCGGCGACCGCGCTGCGGCTCGGGAATGCTCAGCTCCCCCGCCAGAGATCCGCGGCCGAGCTGCACGAGCTCGCAGCGCGGGCCGGCGCCGACGTCCCGTTCTTCCTGCGCGACGGGCCGCAGCTCGGGACCGGCGACGGCACCGCGCTCGAGCCGCTCGACCTGCCGCAGGACTTCGCTGTCGTGCTCCTGCTTCCAGAGGGCGCGGTCAAGCGATCGACGGCCGAGATCTATGCAGCGTTCGACGAGCGCGGCGGCGAGCGGGGGTACGGGGAACGCCTCGGGAACCTCCGCGTGGCGCTCGGCGCCGTCCGCAGACCACGCGACCTCGGCGCCTTGCCGCTGAACGACCTTGCGTCGTCGCCGGTTGCAGCCGAGTTGCTCGCGCAGGGGGCGTTCCGCGCCGACGTCAGCGGCGCGGGGCCCACTGTGTACGGTCTGTTCCAGCGCACGGCCGACGCGGCTCGCGCGGCTCGCGCACTACGCCGCCTGGGCCGTGTTTGGGTCACCGTGCCTGCGTGGTACGGTTGAACGGCATGGTCGGGACGACCGCAATCGAGCATGGTTCCAGCCGTTCCGGGCGCTGGCTCCGAGAGCGTCGCCTGCGCTTCACACTCTGGATCGCGGCCATCGAAGGCCTGCTCTATCTCTTCGGCGTGCTGCACTGGTGGGCCGCCTTCGTGCTCGCCTTGATCGCCGTCGGATTCTGGTGGTTCGTCGGGCGCGGGAACCGCAACGATTCGGTGCGCCATGTCGCCTGGATCTTCGCCGCGTCGCAGTTGCTCGTGCTGTGCGTGCCGATCGCGCTCTCGCTCGTGAAAGCGGTAGCGATCGCAGTGATCGCTCTGCTCGCGATCGGCGCACTGATCTTCCTGTTCACCGAGCGTTCATAACCCTCCTAGACTGTCGCCCATCGGTGGGGCGTAGCCAAGCGGTAAGGCAGCGGGTTTTGGTCCCGCGATCCCAGGTTCGAATCCTGGCGCCCCAGCCTCAGTGAGCCCCACAACCCCCCTAGCCGCCGTCGTCATGGCCGGAGGTCTCGGCACGCGGATGAAATCGTCCGTGCCGAAGCACTTGCACGAGCTCCTGGGTCGCCGGATGGTCGACTGGATCATCGAGACCGGCCGTGCCGCCGGGGCGGATCCGATCGTCGTCGTCGCATCGCCGGCGACTCGCGAGGAGTTCGCGACGAGCGGGGTTGCAATCGCGATCCAGGAGAGCCCACTCGGGACCGGCGACGCAGTTCGGTGCGCGCACACGGTGCTCGAGGGCCACGAGGGAGATGTGCTCGTGCTGTCGGGCGACACGCCGCTCCTGACCGCCGGACTGCTCGAGGAGCTCGTCGAGACCCATCACCGCGAGGGAGCTGCGGCGACGATTCTCAGCGCTGAGCCGCCTGATCCCAGGATCTACGGTCGCATCGTTCGCGGTCCCGACGGTGCAGTTCTGCGGATCGTCGAGGGCACCGACGCAAACGAGGAGGAACAACGGATCGGCGAGATCAACTCGTCGATCTACGTGTTCCGCTCCGACGTCCTCTGGCCGGCACTCGAGCGGATCGAGCCCCGCAACGTTCAGGGAGAGCTCTACCTCACCGACGTGATCGAGATCCTCGTCGCCGGCGGTGCGAAGGTCGCTGCGCACATCGCCGCGGACTCGCGGGAGACCGATGGCGTCAACACCCGCGTCGAGCTCGCCCGTGCTGCAGCCGTGCTGCGCGACCGGATCAACGAGGAGCACATGCTCGCCGGCGTGACGATCGTCGATCCGATGACGACGTGGATCGAGCCGACGGTCGAGATCGAGCCCGACGCGACGATCCAGCCGTTCGTGATCCTGCGCGGCGCCACCAGCGTCGCCGGCGGCGCGACGATCGGGGCCAACACGGTCGCGATCGACGCCCACATTGGGAAGAAAGCGACGATCGGCCCGTTCTGTTACCTTCGCCCTGGGACGGTCCTCGGCGAGTCCTCCAAGGCGGGCACCTTCGTGGAGATCAAGAACTCACGCATCGGCGACCGCACGAAGGTGCCTCACTTGTCGTACATCGGTGACGCCGTGATCGGTGCTGACACGAATGTCGGCGCCGGAGCGATCACCGCCAACCTCCCGCACAAGCCCGGCGAGCCCAAGGGGCGCACCACGATCGGCAACAACGTCAGGACCGGCATCCACAATGGCTTCGTCGCGCCGTTGGAGGTGGGGGACGGAGCTTGGATCGCAGCCGGTTCGGTCATAACGCACGACGTTCCCGCCGACGCCCTCGGCATCGCTCGGCCACGCCAGGAGATCAAGGAGGGCTATGCAGCCCGGCAGCGGGACAACTGAGCTCGTTCTCCCCGGCCTCGGGGCGCCGGATGTCATGACCCAGGACAAGCCGGGGCATTGGATCGAGCGCGGGCCGCAGAAGCGCCTGATGGTCTTCTCCGGCCGGTCGCACACCGATCTCGCCCACCGGATCGCCGACCAGCTCGGCGTTCAGCTCGGAGAGGTCGAGGTGAGCACCTTTGCGAACGGCGAGACCTACTGCCGCTTCGACGAGTCGATCCGTGGCGCCGACATCTTCATCGTTCAGACCGGCTGTGAGCCCGTCGACCGCAACGTGATGGAGCTGCTCTTCATGGTCCAGGCGGCGAAGCTCGCATCCGCGAAGCGGATCACAGCCGTGATCCCGCTGTTCCCGTATGCCCGCCAGGATCGCAAGGCGAAGCCGCGCGAGCCGATCTCCGCCCGCCTCATCGCCGACATGCTCCAGCTGGCCGGCGCCGACCGCGTCCTGACGATGGACCTGCACGCCGGCCAGATCCAGGGGTTCTTCACGATCCCTGTCGACCACATGACCGCGGTGCCGCTGTTCGCCCGCCACTTCCGGGATCTCGGCCTCACCGGTGAGGGCGTCGTCTCGGTGTCGCCCGACGCGGGCCGCGCCAAGCAGGCTGTGCGGTTCGCGGAGATGCTCGACGCCGACTTCGCGCTGATGCACAAGACGCGCCCTTCCCACGACGTCGTCGAGGTGACGGAGGTGACCGGTCGCGTGCGGGGCAAGACGGCAATCCTCGGCGACGACGTGATCATGACGGGCGGCACGCTGCTCGCGAACACCAAGGCCCTGCGGGAACACGGGGTCGAGGATGTCTGGGTCTTTGCGACGCACGGCCTCTTCTGCGGCGACGCGCTCGAGAAGTTCGACGACTCCGACATCAAGGGGATCGTCGTCACCGACACGGTCCCCATCGATCCACTCGCGAAGCCCGACAAGATGACCGTCCTGCCGGTCGCGCCCCTGCTCGCCGAGACGATCATGAACGTCTTCGCCGACGACTCCGTCTCGGCGATCTTCGGCGGCGAGAACCAGCTCTTCTAGCGGCGACCGATCGACCCTGATTCGGCGCAGCCGAACCAAGGTCGCGAGTTTCCCGGTAGCGCGTCTCGATTCGAAACTCGCGAATCTGGTTCCCTGCGGGAATCAGATTCGGCCTGCCGAGACGCGATCTGGCTACACTGCTGCGTCGTGGCTGGAGAGCGCGTCAAGCTGATGGTCCAGAACCGTGCCGTCCTCGGCTCGGCCGAGTCGCGGCGTCTGCGCCGCCAGGGGCTGATCCCGGGTGTCCTGTACGGCCGTGAGGCCCCGGTCTCGATCTCGATCCCCGAGCGGGACCTCCGCACCGCGCTCACCTCGAAGGGCGGCCTGAACGCCGTGCTCGACGTTGTCGTCGATGGTGGCAAGGAACATTCCTCGGTGCTCAAGGAGTACCAGCAGGACCCGGTGCGCGGGCTCATCACACACGTCGACCTGCAGGAAGTGCGCCTCGACCAGCCGATCCACGCCACCGTGCCGCTCCAGTTGCACGGCGAGCCGGTCGGCGTCAAGGAAGGCGGCGTCCTCTCGCAGGTCACGAACGAATTGAACGTCGAGGCGCTCCCGATGGAGGTGCCCGAGCACCTCGAGGCCGACGTCTCCGAGCTGGGAATCGGCGACTCGCTCCGCCTCTCGGCGCTGACGGCGCCAGCGGGTGTGACGCTCCTCGACGACCTCGAAGAGACCGTCCTCGCGACTGTCACGGCTCCGACCCGCGAGATCGAGCCCGAGCCCGTCGAGGGCGAAGAGGCTGCCGAGGGCGAAGAGGCCGCCGAGGGCGAGCCCGCCGCGGGCGACGACGCCGCCGGCGACAGCGCCGACTCCGGCGCCTCCGGGGAATAACCGGGCGCCATGCGGCTCTGGCCGCGCCGCCACGGCACCTCGCACGACCTGCTGGTTGCCGGGCTCGGCAACCCGGGCCGTGAATACGCGCGCAACCGGCACAACGTCGGCTGGCTCGTCGTCGACGAGCTCGCTCGGCGGCACGATGGTCAGTGGCGCTCGAAGTTCAACGGCCGGCTCGCGGAGGTGCGGATCGACGGCCACAAGATCGCGCTGCTCAAGCCCGAGACGTATATGAACGATTCAGGTCGCTCGGTGAAGGCGGCCATGCAGTTCTTCAAGCTCGAACCGGACGCCGTGCTCGTGGTTCACGACGAGAGCGATCTCGACTTCGGGCGGCTGCAGGCCAGGCTGGGGGGTGGGAGCGCCGGCCACAACGGCGTTCGCTCCGTGGCCGAGCATCTGGGCACCCAGGATTTTCTGCGCCTCCGCGTCGGCGTCGGCCGGCCGGGACGTGGTGACCCGCGCCCGCTCGCCGACTGGGTGCTCTCCGATTTCGCCCCCGACGAAGGCCCGGATGAGCTGGTTCGCGACGCCGCGGACGCGGTCGAGGTGCTCGACGCCGAGGGGCTCGAGGCCGCTCAGCGCGCCGTCAACACGAAGCGTTCGTAACACCCGGCACGCAATTCGCACAAGCGCCGGAGCGCAGCGGAAACGCGCTCCCGCCGGTCGAAAAGGCGGCTTGACCCGGGTCTGACGGCCCCGTTCGGCCTACCCCGTTGAAGGGAGGTCGTCTCCCCCGCAAGGGTGATGGCTGGGACTGCTCGCGGCTGCTCAACTGCGCCGGCCAACGACAGCCAGGCGCGTTCTCCTCCTTTGCGCGCCGTCTCTGCCGAAGGGAACCCTTCCTGTGACCGTCCGCATCCGCTTTGCGCTGCTCGTCCTCGTCGTTCTCGCGTCCGCCGCCGCGCGGGCCGGTGGTGCCTCCGCAACCCGTGAGCACCTCGTTCACGGGAACGCTCAGGCGATCGAGCGCGCTTCGATCGTTCGTTATGCGCGCCGGTATGTCGGTGTTCCCTACTCCTACGGCGGCACCTCGCCGGCAAGCGGGTTCGACTGCTCCGGCTTCACCCGCTTTGTCTACGCGCACTTCGGGATCGCGCTGCCCCACTACTCGGGTGGGCAGTTCGATCTCGGACGCCGTGTCTCGCGCTCGGCTCTTCGCCCGGGTGACCTCCTCTTCTTCGACGGGCTCGGCCACGTCGGGCTGTACATCGGCCGCGGCCTGTTCATCCATGCCCCGCACTCGGGCACCCGCGTCTCGATCGATTCGCTCGCAGGCTGGTACTCCGGCACCTACGACGGCGCTCGCAGCCTGCTCTGACCGCGTACCATGACGACCCGGCCGAACGCCTCGTTCGGCCCATCGTCATGGACCGTCCCGTTCTCTACAGCCTCGTCGAACGCCTCCGCGCGGAGGAGCGGCTCCAGGAGCTCGCCGGCGCGCTGCCGACGCGCGCTCGCGTCTCCGAGCCCGTCCTGCCGCTCGTCCTGGCGGCGCTGCACGACGAGTTGCAGCGCGGCCTGATCGTGCTGTTGCCCGAGGACGCCGACGCCCGCGACGCAGCGGAGGCAGCCGGTTGGTTCCTCGGCGACGAGAACGTCGCGTTGTTCCCGTCCCGGGGCGTGCACTGGGGCTCGGGCCTCGAACCGCCGCCGCACCTTGTCGGCGAGCGCGTCCGCGCTCTCGCCGTGCTCGAGGGCGGCGGGCTCGTGTGCGCGTCGGCGGCCGCCGTGGCGGAAGGTGTGCCCCCGGCCGGTCAGCGGGCGGAGGCAATCCGCATCGAGCCCGGCAACGACCCAGGGATCGACGTGCTCGCGGCGCAGCTCGGGTCAGCGGGATACGAGCGGGTCGAGCGGGTCGAAGAACGCGGGCAGTTCGCCGTGCGCGGCGGGCTCGTCGATGTCTTCGCGACGACCGGCCGCGAACCGCTGCGCGTCGAGTTCTTCGGCGACGAGATCGAGCAGATCCGGGCGTTCTCACCGTTCACACAGCGAGCCCTGCGGACGGTCGAACAGGCGACGATCTTCCCGGCCGCCGAGCGGCGACGCGAGCTCGTCGAGATCGACCTCGGGCCGGAGGCTGGGGAAGAGGCCGTGCTCGAGACGCCGACAGATCTGGTGCAGCCCTTCGACCGGGCGCCCGACTTCGTGTGGTCGCTCGACGAGGTGCAGTCCGTCTGGTCGGAGGAGGGCCTGAAGCCGATCGAGCTCGCCGGGTCGACCGAACTGACGCCGCTGCCGCAGGGCCAGCCGTTTTCGTTCGACGCCCAGCGGCCCGCACTCGCAGCACGCGGGCTCTCCGAGGCGGAGAACGAATTGGGCGGGCTGCTGCGGCAGGAGCTCGACGTCGTCGTGACATTCCCGCACCGCGGTGAGGCACTCCGCCAGCAGACGCTCCTGCGGCGCGTGCACGCAGGGCTGCTCGACCCAGGCGAATCGCCGAACGGTCTCCAGTTCGCGGTTTCGCCGGCGCGCCGAGGGTTCGTCTGGCGCGAGCTCGGCTTTGCGCTCCTCCCCGACACCCAGGTCTTCCGGAAACGGCCGGCGCGCGCGTCGAGCTCGCCGGGCCGCGCGCTGCAGAGCTTCTCGGACCTCCGCACAGGCGACTACGTCGTCCACGAAGACCACGGCATCGCGCAGCTCCTCGGGTTCGAGACGAAGGAAGTCGCCGGCGTCACCCGCGACTATCTCCTGCTCGCCTACCGCGGAGACGACCGCGTCTACGTCCCGCACGAGCAGATCGGCAAGGTCAGCCGCTACATCGGCGCCGACTCCAAGGCGCCGGCGCTCTCGAAGCTCGGAGGCAAGGCCTGGGACAACCTGAAAACGCGGGCGCGGGCTCACCTCCGCGAGATGGCCGGCGAGCTCTTGCAGCTGTACGCACAGCGCCAGACACAACCGGGAATCGCCTACGACGTCGAGCACGAATGGGTGGAACAGCTCGAGAGCGAGTTCCCCTATCGCGAGACGGAGGACCAGCGCACCGCGATCGAGGCCGTGAAGGAGGATCTCGAGTCGCCGCACCCGATGGACCGGCTCGTCTGCGGCGATGTCGGGTTCGGCAAGACCGAGGTCGCCCTGCGGGCGGCGTTCGCCGTCGCGGTCAGCGGCAAGCAGGTGCTGATGCTGGTGCCGACGACCGTGCTGGCGCAACAGCACTGGAACACGTTCAGGAGCCGCTACCGCGACTTTCCGGTTCGAGTCGAGATGGTCTCACGCTTCCGGAAGCCCTCGGATGTGAAGAAGGTGCTCGCCGAGTTCAATGAAGGCAAGGTCGAGGTCTTGATCGGGACGCACAGGGTCCTGTCGCGCGATGTCATCCCGAAGGAGCTCGGGCTGGTGATCGTCGACGAGGAACAGCGTTTCGGCGTTGCCCAGAAGGAGCTGCTGCGGCAGCTTCGCCTCGAGGTCGACGTGCTGGCGATGAGCGCTACCCCGATCCCGCGCACGCTGCACATGTCGCTCGCCGGGCTCCGCGACATCTCGGTGATCGAGACCCCGCCCGAGGGCCGACGCCCGATTCGCACGTTCGTCGGTGAGTACGACGAGGAGTTGATCAAGCAGGCGCTCGACCGTGAGGTCCAGCGAAACGGCCAGGCGTTCTACCTCCACAACCGCGTCGACACGATCGAAGAAGCAGCGGCGAAGCTCCAGCAGCTCTGCCCGGACCTACGCTTCCTGGTCGCGCACGGCCAGATGCGCGAGCACGAGCTGGAGGAGCAGATGATCTCGTTCCTCGCCGGCGATGCAGACGTGCTCGTCTCGACGACGATCATCGAGTCGGGGCTGGACATCCCACAGGCGAACACCCTGATCGTCGAACGCGCCGACACGCTCGGGCTGAGCCAGCTCTACCAGATCCGCGGGCGTGTCGGCCGCAGCGATCTGCTCGCCCACGCGTACCTGTTCTACCCGGACGCCCATGAGCTGACCCCGGAGGCGCGGGCACGGCTGGCGACGCTCGCCGACCATACGGAGCTCGGGGCGGGTTTCGCGATCGCCATGCGCGATCTCGAGATCCGCGGAGCCGGTGACCTGCTCGGCGCCGAGCAATCCGGCCATGTCGCTGCGCTCGGCTTCGAGCTCTACGTCGAGATGCTGCACGAGGCGGTAGCCGAGCTTTCCGGCCAACGGCGTCTCGCCGCCCGTCCGGTTCGGGTGGACGCGCGTGTCGATGCGTATGTCCCGGCCGCGTACATCGGCGCCGAGGCGCTCAAGATCGACCTGCATCGCCGCATCGCGCTGACGGAGACCGAGGACGAGTTGCACGAGCTGAGGGTCGCGACCGAGGACCGCTACGGGCCGGTGCCGGAGCCGGTCGAGAACCTCTTCGCGATCCAGGCGGCCAAGCTCAAGCTCGCTCTTCTCGGTGCCGACTACCTCGTGTTCAGAGGAGGTCGCGCGACGGTCGGACCGGTCGTGCTCGGCTCCGGCGAGCTGCGCGATCTGCGCGCTCAGGTCGAGACAGCGGTCTACTCGACGGGCAACCGTGAGGTGACGTTAAGGGGTGATGAATTCAAGGGAGCGCTCGATTTGGTCGATGCTATGCTGGCCGCGCGCCAGGCGGCTTAGCCGGCGTTTTCTTATGAAAAAGCTCAAAATTCCGCTGCTGTTTGTCCTCTTTGCGGCACTCCTTGCTGGGTGCGGCGGGGGTGGTGCGAGCCTCGATTCGAGCGACGTCGCGACGGTCGGGAAGGTGCATGTGAGCAAGGCCGCGTTCGATGCACTCCTCGCCCAGGCGAAGCGGAGCTATGCGTCGCAGACTCCGCCGAAGGTCTTCCCGAAAGCCGGCACCACGGACTACGAGACGATCAAGGGCCAGGCCGTCGCGCTGCTCGTCCAGCAGGCCGAGCGCGAAGAGAAGGCGGAGTCGATGGGGATCAAGATCTCCGATGCCGACGTCGGGAAGCGCCTCGACCAGATCAAGCAGCAGTACTTCGGGGGCAGCGAGACGAAATACCAGGCGCAGCTGAAGAAGCAGAACCTGACGGATGCGCAGGTTCGGAACGACGTTCGCCAGCAGCTGATCTCGGAGGCTCTGTTCGCGAAGGTGACCAAGGACACGAAGGTCAGCGACAAGGCAGTGCACGCCTACTACCTCGCGCACCAGTCGACCTACACGACGCTTCAGTCGCGTGCGGTACGCCACATCCTCGTCAAGTCGCCCGCGCTCGCGAGCTCGCTCTACTCGCAGCTGAAGTCAGGCAACGACAAGGCCTGGTGCACACTCGCGAAGAAGTATTCGCTCGATCCGAGCTCGAAGAACGCGTGCGGCAAGCTGACGGTGTCGCAGGGCCAGACAGTGCCGGAGTTCGACAAAGTCGCGTTCTCGGAGAAGACGAAGGTGGTTCATGCGCCCGTCCACAGCTCCCAGTACGGGTGGTTCGTGATCGAGCCGCTCTCGAGCGTCAAGCCGAAGTCCTCTGAGCCCGAGAAGAAGGTCGCCAGCTCGATCAGGCAGCAGTTGCTGCAGCAGGACAAGAATCAGGCGATGACCGACTGGGTCGCGTCCCTGTCGAAGAGCTTCTGTTCGGGCTCGAAGATCAAGTACCAAGTCGGCTACGTGCCGAGCCCGAATCCCTGCACGTCGACGACGACCGCCGCGACCACCTAAAGACTCGGTTTCGTGTCTCTCGCGGCAGCGCTCGTCGAGCTCCAGGAGCTGACCGAGCGGCTGCGTCGCGACTGTCCGTGGGACCGCGAGCAGACGACACGCACGATCGTCCCGCACACGGTCGAAGAGGCGTACGAGGTCGCGGACGCCGCGCACGCCGGTGACGACGCGAAGCTCCTCGACGAGATCGGCGACCTTCTCTTCCAGTCCTACTTCCTCGCCCTCCTCCTCTCGGAGCGTGGCGCGGGAGACCTCGAGGCAGCCGCGCGCGGGATCCACGCGAAGCTCGTGGCACGCCATCCCCACGTTTTCGGGGACGCCGAAGCGCGGACAGCGTCACGCGTGCGCGAGCGTTGGGAACAGATCAAGCGCGAGGACGAAGGTCGCGAGGGAATCTTTCACGACGTGCCTGAAGGGCTGCCGGCGCTGCTCTATGCGCGCAAGGTGCAGCTGCGTGCGAAATCGGTCGGCTTCGAGTACCCGAACCTCCTCGGAGCACTCGCGGACTTCGATGACGAGCTGCGCGAGCTACGGGCCGAGTTGCCGACCGACGATCCGCCGGAGGAGACGCAGCCGGATGCACGCGTCGCGGCGGAGCTCGGCGACGTCCTGTTCGCGGCTGTCAACGTCGCGAGGCGACTCAACGTCGACCCCGAGCTCGAGTTGCGGGCTGCTGCGAAGCGGTTTCGCTCCCGCGTCGAAACTGCGGAGGAGATCGCCGCCGCAGCGGGCAAGGATTGGACGACGCTTCCGCTCGCCGAGCAGGACGCCTACTACGACGAGGCAAAGGGGACGAACCAGTGACCAAGATCGCCGCTGTGCAGGGCCGCCAGGTGCTCGATTCGCGTGGCAACCCGACTGTCGAGGTGGACGTCCGGCTCGCATCCGGGGCGTTCGGCCGCGCAATCGTCCCGTCCGGCGCATCGACAGGAGTGCACGAGGCCGTCGAGCTCCGCGACGGGGACACCGAGTGGGGTGGCAAGGGCGTCGGCGCGGCCGTCGGACATGTGAACGGCGAGCTCGCCGCTGCCGTGAAGGGGCTCGACGCGCGCGATCAGGCGGCACTCGACCAGACGCTGAGCGAGGTCGACGGCACGTCGAACAAGGGCCGCGTCGGCGCCAACGCGATTCTCGGTGTCTCCCTGGCCGCCGCCAAGGCCGCGGCAGCCGCGGCCGAGCAGCCCCTCTGGCTGTATCTCGGTGGCGAGAGCGCATCGACGCTACCCGTGCCGATGATGAACGTGATCAACGGCGGCGCGCACGCGTCGAACTCGATCGACCTCCAGGAGTTCATGGTCGTCCCGGCCGGCGCCGACTCGTTCGGCGAGGGCCTCCGCATTGGCGCCGAGGTCTATCACTCGCTCAAGAAAGTGCTGACCGAGCGCGGGCTGTCGACGCTCGTGGGCGACGAGGGCGGGTTCGCGCCCGATCTCGACTCCAGCGAAGCCGCGATCGACCTGATCCTGGAAGCCGCCGAGCGGGCAGGCCACCGAGACCGGGTTGCGATCGCGCTCGACCCGGCGACGAGCGAGGTGTTCGCCGACGGTGTGTACCGGTTCGAGGGCCGCGAGAAGTCGAGCGCCGAGATGCCGGAGTTCTGGGCGGAGATCGTCGAGCGCTACCCCGTCGTTTCGATCGAAGACGGTGCGGCGGAGGACGACTGGGGCTCGTGGGAGGCGCAGACGAAACTCCTGGGCGACCGTGTGCAGCTCGTCGGCGACGACGTCTTCGTCACCAATCCCGTGCGGTTGCAGCAGGGGATCGATCGCGGCGTCGCCAACTCGATCCTCGTCAAGGTCAATCAGATCGGGACACTCACCGAGACGATCGCGGCCGTACAGCTCGCCCAGTCCAACGGCTACACCGCCGTCATGTCGCACCGCTCCGGCGAGACCGAGGACTCGACGATCGCGGATCTCGCCGTGGCGCTCGGCACCGGTCAGATCAAGACCGGCGCCCCGGCCCGCTCCGACCGCGTCGCGAAGTACAACCAGCTGCTGCGCATCGAGGAGCAGCTCGGGTCGAAGGCGGAGTACCCGGGCTGGGAAGCCTTCCCGCGCGCTCGCCGCTGATTTCGACCGCTACGCTGCCTGGGATGGCAGCGGACCGGAGGAGAACCAAGATCGTCGCGACGATCGGCCCGGTGTCGTCGAGCCACGACATCCTTCGCGAGCTCGTCGACGCAGGGGTCGACGCGATTCGCCTCAATCTCTCGCACGGCACCCAGAAGGATCACGCGGCGAGCGCAGGCGTCGTTCGTGAGGTTCAGGACGAGACCGGCAAGCCGCTGGCCCTGATCGCCGATCTGCAGGGGCCGAAGCTCCGCATCGGCGACCTCGACGAGCCGCGCATCCTGTTGAAGGACGAGGAGATCGTCGTCGTGGGCGAGCAGCACGCGCTGAACGGCGAGTTGCCGATCGCGCCGGCTGTGATCGGAGAGGTACTGCGCCCCGGCCACGACATCCTGATCGACGACGGTCTCGTTCGGCTTGCCGTGCACGAGGTCGAGCAGGGCCGCGCCCGCTGCCGCGTGGTCGTCGGTGGTGAGGTGAAGTCGCACAAGGGAGTCAACCTGCCCGGCGTGCCGGTGCCGATCCCGTCGCTCACGAAGAAGGACCTGAACGATCTCGAGTTCGCGCTCGGGCTCGGAGTCGACTTCGTCGCGCTCTCGTTCGTACGTGCCGCCGCCGACGTACGTGACCTGCAGGCGATCATCCGCCAGCACGGCTCGCCTGCCCGCGTGATCGCGAAGATCGAGAAGGCAGAGGCGGTCGAGGCGCTCGAGGAGGTGCTGCTCGAGGCGGATGCCGTGATGGTCGCGCGCGGCGACCTCGGCGTCGAGATCGGTGCAGCGACCGTTCCGTTGCTGCAGAAGCGGATCATTCTGCGCTGCCTCGAAGCCGGCAAGCCTGTGATCACTGCGACGCAGATGCTCGAGTCGATGATCGAGCACGCCGAGCCGACCCGGGCGGAGGCGAGCGACGTCGCGAACGCTGTGCTCGACGGAACCTCCGCAGTGATGCTGTCCGCGGAGACCGCCACCGGGAACTATCCGGTTCAGGCGGTTCAGATGATGGACCGGATCGCACGCGCCGTCGAGCCGTCGATGGGATACCGCCACCAGATGCCGGAGGCCGGCGAAGAGCCGACGGTGGGCCGCGCCATGTCGAATGCCGCCTGCGACCTCGCCGAAGCGCTGGGCGCTCGCGCGATCCTCGTGCCGACGTTCACTGGGCATACGGCGTCGGCGGTCGCACGCTTGCGACCTCGCCGTCCGATCCTCGGCCTGTCGCATCACAAGACTGCGGTGCAGCAGATGGCGCTCGAGTGGGGTGTCACCCCGGTGCTGGTGCCTCAGACCCACGACGTCGAGGATCTCTGGTCGCGCTCGCTCGAGTCGGCACTCACGTCTGGGCTGGTGGACGCGGGGGACCGCGTCGTCCTCACAGCAGGGACCGCCGTCAACCTGCCCGGTTCGACCAACGTGATCAAGGTCGACATCGCCTAGGTAATCCCGGCCGCCGGGTCGTAGGGATTGAGGCGGCCGTGCAGAAATCGTCGTCGTGCCCCGGCTCCGTCCCACACGGCTGCTCGCGATCGGCGGGATCGCGCTCGTCGCCTTCCTCTACTGGAAGCCACTGCACACCTACGTGCACACGAAGAGCGCCCTGCAGTCGCGGACCGCCGAGGTGCATGCGCTCCAGCTCGAGAAGAAGAAGCTCCAGGCCCGCATCGCCGCGGCCGACACCGGTGAACAGCTCCTGCGCGAAGCGCGCCGGATGGGCCTCGTGAAGCCGAACGAACAGCTCTTCATCGTGCGCGGCATCGATGCCTGGCGCCACAAGAACCACTAGCGTCCCCGGCGTGCCCGACATCGACGTCGTAGCGCGGCAGATCGGCCGCAAGCCGAGGGCGTTCAAGCGCGTGGCCGTTCGCTGTCCGTTCGGCAAGCCCGCGGTGACCGAGCAGTCGGCGTTCGACGGCGCGGGTCGCCCGTTCCCGACCCAGTTCTACGTCACGTGTCCGTTTCTCGTCGCCGCGATCTCGCGGCTGGAGGCCGCGGGCGGCGTCGAGCGCTGGACGCGCGCTGTCGAGGCCGACGACCTGCTCGGGCAGAGCCTCGAAGGCGCCCAGATGGAGCAGCGGCGGTTGCGGCCCGAGCTCGACGCGGGCATCGGCGGCTCGACGCGGACCGGCAGCCTCAAGTGCCTGCATGCGCACGCCGCGTTCGCGCTCGCGCGTCCCGGCTACGAGCTCGGCGACCGCATTGTCGCGGAGCTGCCCGCCCTCTGGCCCGACTCCTGCTGTACTCCGTGACGTGGACCTGGACCTTGCGCGCCATCAGTGGCAGGACGGGATCCGCCGCGTCGAGGCCACACGGGCCGATCGCGGCCGTTACGCCGACCGGATGGCGCAGGTGGACATCCTCGTCAACGCGCTCCGCCAGCGCGTCGGGCAGGTCTTCACGCTCGAGGAGCTCGCCCAGTCCTACGACGGCGCAGACGACTGGGCCCGTGCGGTGCTCGACGATGCCGACCCCGAGGCTCCACCGGTGAGCGAAGCCGGCACGGTCGCCGACGCTGCCTTCCACGTTTACGCCCGCGGCGCGACGGACTATCGCCCATGAAGCGGGTCGTGCTGATCGTGGTGGGGGCGGTGCTCGTGTTCGCGATCGGCGTCGCGCTGGGTGAGGCACTCCATGACAATCCACAGTCGGGAGGCACTCAGTCCCTCGTTCGGACGCTGCAGCCGTTGCCGCTCGCCCCGGCCGCGCGAGAAACGGTGACCGTTACGGTCCAAAACCCATAAACCAGTTTAGGAAGCGGAAGCTTTGGCTACGTTTGGCCGGTGACCTCTCCCGGCAGACGAGCACCGACCGGCGAGCCGGACTGGCTGACGCTCGGCCAGGCGGCGAAGTTCCTCGGCGTCGCGCAGTCGACGATTCGCAAGTGGTCCGACCAGGGCCGAGTGCCTGCGTTCTACACCCCGGGCGGTCATCGTCGTTACCGTCGCCGCGACCTCGAGACGTTTCTCGACCGCTCGGGCCCCGGCGGGCACACGAGCGGCCCGCTCGTGCTCGTCGTCGACGACGATCCTCGCCTGCGTGAGTTCGTCCGCGTCAATCTCGAGCTGGAGGGCTACACGGTGCGTGAGGCGTCGAGTGCGGAGGATGCGCTCGACGCGATCGAGGATCAGGCTCCGGCGCTCGTCCTGCTCGACGTCGTCATGCCGGGAGTCGACGGCTGGCAGATGCTGCAGCGAATGCAGGAGCGCCACGGGTCGATCCCGGTGATCATGTTCAGCGGCCAGGTGGACTCGACGGTTGCCGGAGACGCCGAGCAGCGTGGAGCGCGCGATTTCGTCGGCAAGCCGTTCGACCCGCGTCAGCTGATCGAGCGCGCCAAGCAGCTCGTCCCGGCTTGAGCTGCGCTACCCCCCGCTGATCGCGGCGATCACGTCGACGCGCGAGGTCGTCGCGAGCGGCGTTTCGAGCGCCGCCCGCTCACGATCGACGTAGACGTGAATGTGAGGCCGGATCACCGGGCCCGGCTCACAGAGCCGGTCGCGCACGCCCGGCCAGCGCTCGTCGAGCTGGTCGATCGCAGCGTCGACCGTCTCCGCCTGCAGCTCGATCCGTCGAGGGAGCTCGGGGAAGAGCGGCGTCAACGTCATGGGTAGGTGCAGCTCGGCCATGGCGTCAGTCGAGGACCGCGACCTCGACCGAAGAGATCCCGGGCAGGTAGCCCGCGATCTGATCCCAGGTCTCGGCGTCGTCCGCGCTCGCAAAGAGCTGGCCGGTGCTGGTGCCGAAGTAGTAGCCCGGCATGTCGTAGGTGTCGTTCGCCATCCCCTCGCGCAGCACACCGACGTACGCGTCGCGTTGCGGCAGGCCGTTGTCTGCTCGCTGCCAGCTCGAGCCACCGTCGCGCGTGCGCCACACCGAAGCCTTGCCGTCGGGCATCGTGCGACCGTGCCCGGGGTCGAGCGGCACGACGAAGAACGTGTCGCGGTCATGGGGATGGGTGGCCGCGGCGAAGCCGAACTCGGTCGGGAGCCCCTCGGTGATCTCGGTCCAGGTCTGGCCGCAGTCGTCGCTCCGGTGCATGCCGACGTGGTTCTGCTGGTACATGCGGTCGCCGTCGATGGTCGAGCGGACGACCTTGTGCACGCAGAAGCCCACTTCTTCGTGCGGCCGCGGCCAGTCGGCGCGCAGGCCCCTGTTGCGCGGCGTCCAGGTCGCGCCGTCGTCGGTCGTCTCGAAGAGCCCCATGCCCTGGACGATCGCCCAGAAGCGGTCGGGCTCGGCGGGGTCGGCGAGCAGCGCCGAGAGCCCGAGGTGCCCAGGAGGCTGGTTCGCAGGATCGTCCCACAGTTCGCTCCCGGGCTCGCCGGCGAGCGTCGAGAGGAGCGACCAGGTGTCGCCGTCGTCGCGGCTCTCGAAGATCCCGGGGGCCTCGACGCCGGCCCGCAGCCGGCCGTGTGCGACTGAGAGGCTCGAGACCTTCGAGACCTTCCGTTCGCCGCCCTCGTCGTAGGCGAGGCCTTCGCTCGAGTGCGTCCAGGTCTCGCCGAGGTCCGTGCTCCGCCAGACGGCCGAGCCGTGCCATTCGCTGGCGGCTGCCGCGTAGATCGTCCCCGAGCCCGGATCGATCACCGCGTGGTAGATGGGCCACCCCTCACAGAACGGCCCGCGCACCTCCCAGTCTCGGCGCGCTTCGTCGCTTTCCAGGAGAAAGCAGCCCTTGCGAGTTCCGACGACGAGCAGCGTGCGTGACACGATCTCTTCACCTCCGGCGACGACGACGAGGTCCTAGTCTCACAGAGACTCCTGTCGACCCCAAGACTCATCGGTGGTCCGCATCGGCTACGCCGACCGCGGTTCAGTAGACGACGGCGCTAGAGCTCTTCGGCGGCGCGCACGAGCCCGCCCAGGATGACGCCGAGCGCGGCAAGCAGGCTGATCCAGATGCCGATGCCGCGGCCGTCTGCGGGCAGCACCGCGTCCGGAATCGAGATGATCCGGATCAGGACGAAGATCGCCGCGAGAGCACCGAGCGCGAGCACGACCAGGCTCTCCGGGATCGCCGGGGGCAGCTCGAAGCCCGACTCGCGGAGGGCGACCAGCGCGACGACCGCCAACCCGATGAAGAAGACGAGCTTCCCGAGGATGCCGGTGTGCCAACCGATCACCGCGAGCTTCACGCCGACGCCCGACCCGGCATACCAGCCCATGAACGACGAGAGCGCGAGCACGAGCCCCGCGACCCAGGTGATGCGCTCGCCGGCGGCCCAGAGACCGTTGGAGGCGGGCTGTGGGTAGTTGGAGGGAGCCGGGGCGCCGGGGCCGCCGGGGCCTGCCGGCAGTTCGAGCTCGAAGAAGTCGGGAGTTTCCACGTCGCTTAGTATGGGGATCATTCCGGTCGGAAGTTGGTGGAACCGGCAGGGCGAAAGGGGTCATCATGCTCGACGACACGCAGGCGCCCGACGCGACGGACGTCGATTACGTCGAATTCATCGCTGCAGGCACGAAGGTCGCCGGGGCGTATCACTGTGCCGGTTGCGGTTACGGCGTCACGTTGCACTCGCCGCTGCCCGTCTGTCCGATGTGCTCCGGCACGAGTTGGGAGCAAGCGCCGTGGAGCCCGCTCAGCCGGGCGCGAGCGACAGTTCGCTGAGGCGCGGCCTGACGCCACTAGACGCCGAACAGGGTCTGGATCTCGTGCCAGGCCGCGACGAGCGCGAACGCCGCGACGAAGGCGAGCACGAGCAAGCTGACCCAGAACCTGACGTTTGAGCGCTTGACGGCGCTTCGTCGCTGCGTCCTCGCCCGGCGCCGGGCCCGCTCGCGCCGGTAGTTCTGCTCGATCGCACGCGGGTCGAGTGAGGGCGGGTCCTCGTCGAGGACGGCGGTCGCCTTGCGGGCCGGCACTGGCATCCCTGGATTGTAGGCAATACTGCTCTCTGCGATGGTCGTTGAGGCCCAGCGGCTACCGGTCGAGTGCCTGGCGGATGCCGCGGCCCGGGTCGCCGAGACCGGGGATCTGCGGGTGGCGCTGGACGCGGTCGCAGGCGCGGTCGCCGAGGCGACGCACGCCGATCTTGCCGTTCTGCGGGTGCTGGACGACGAGGGACGCCTCGCCACGCGGGCCGTCGCTCCCGCGGGGTCGTCGCTGGGCGCGGAGGTTGCGGGCACGCGGGGGCTTTGCGAAGCGGTCGTCGCAGGCGAGGCAACCGAGCCAACGCGCCGCGCTGCGAAACAAGCCCGGGCGGCTGGCTTGATCGCATTGCCTGCGCGCGCCGGCGGGCACGTCGTCGGCTCGGTCGAGCTGATCCGCGTCGGCGAGGCGTTCGGTGACGACGATCACGCGCTCGCAGCCCTCGCCGCCGGCCAGCTCGCGCTGGCCGTCCGGACGCTCGCGCCCGAAGTAGCCGGGCTGCGACTTCGCGCCCACCGGCTCGACCTCGCCGGCGAGGCGCTCGCGGCCGGGGGCGACGCGCGTCGCACGGCGCAACAGGTGGTTCGGATCGCCGTCGAAACGACCGGCGCCCACGGAGGAGCGCTCTGGCGCCTGCACGAAGCGCGTCCCGAGCTGATCGCCTCCATCGGCTCCATCGATGCCGGGCTCGCCGGCGCCGCGGCGGTCGTTACCGAGGCGTTGGAGCAACGACACCCGGCCGGCATCGCCCACGACTCGGGGGTGGGGCGCGTGGCGACGCTGACCCTCGGACAGCCGCCGTTCGCAGCACTGCAGCTCTTCTACGCGGAGGATGTCGCCCCGCCGGAAGCCGACCTGCCGGCCCTCGCTGCATTCGCGGCCCGTTCTGCGCACGCACTGCGCTCCGCCGAGCGCGTCCACGAGCTCGAGGTCGAGCTCGAGCGCACCCGCTCGCTCCTCGAGGTGGTGGCCGAAGCGATCTCTCAGCTCTCGCTCACGCACACCCTGGAGACCGCAGTCGAGCGAATCGCGCAGCTCCTCCAGGTCGAGCAGGTCGGCGTGTTCCTGCGGGAGGACGACCGGCTTCGTGCGGCGGCGGGACGTGGCGACGCAGCGGCGAACGAAGACGTCGCCGCGCGGCTCGTCGAAGCGCTGCGGGGGCCGTTGCGGGCGCGAGGTACGTTGCATGCGGGAACCGAGGGCCGTGAGCCTGCGCTCGCCGGGGTGCGCGCCGCGCTCCGGTCGGCCGGCCAGCAATCGGTGTTCGCTGTGCCGTTGACAGCGCACGAGGAGTCGATCGGTCTGATCGTCGCCTATCCCGGGGAACGGCGCCTCGGCGAGAGCGAGACGGCGCTCGTCGCCGCGCTCGCGGCACCGCTCGCGGTCGCCGTCCAGAACGCCCGCCTGCACGAGCAGGCGCGCGCGCAGGAGGAAGAGTTGACTGCAGTCCTCGAGACGGAGCGCCTCGTCTCACGTCGCGTGAACGCGCTGTACGAGATCTCACGCTCCTTCGCCCAGACACTCTCGCTCGACCACACCCTCGCGGCCGTCACCGAGACGCTCGTGAAGGAGTTGAACGTGGATGCGGCGGTGATCCGCGTCCCGGACGAGCGGGGAGACCAGTTCGTGCCGCGCGCGGTCCACGTCGCCGACTCGCGTCTTGCCGACGCTGTTCGCGCGATCCTCGAACGCCCTCAGCCGCGTCCGCCGCGCACGCACGAGCCCACCATGCTCGACGCCGTCCGGTCCGAGCGGCTCGGTGGTGCCCATGCGCTGCTGCTTCCGTTTCTGCTGGGTGGGGCGACGGCGGCGCTCCTGCCGATTGCGACCGCCGGCGAGCTGCTGGCGCAGCTGACCATCCTGTCGCTCGATCCCGCGACGCCCATCACCCCGGAGACACTGGCGACCGCACGGACGATCGCGCAGCAGGCCGCGCTGGCGATCGACAACGCCAGGCTCTACCAACAGCAGAAGCAGTTCGCGGAGACGATGCAGCGATCGCTGCTGCCGCGTGAGCGGCCCTCGACCGCGGGGCTCGAGGTCGGCGCGGTGTACGAGTCCGCTGCGCAGGTCGACGTTGGCGGCGACGTGTTCGATTTCCTCGAATTGCGTGACGGCCGCCTCGCCGTCGTGCTCGGCGACGTCACCGGGCACGGGATCGACGCGACCGCCGACATGGCGATGGCGAAGTTCGTGTTCCGGTCGCTCGCGCGCGAGCATTCCGAGCCGTCGGCATTTCTCGCCGCGGCGAACGAGGTGGTCGTGGGGGAGATCGCGATCGGGAAGTTCATCACGATGGTGTACGTCACGATCGGCCCTGCCGGCGAGGTGCTCTGTGCCAGCGCCGGCCACCCCGAGCCCCGGCTCGTCACGGCCGATGGGGCCGTCACCGGGCTCGCCTGCGGAGGGCTCGCCCTCGGGATCGACGCGCCACAGGTGTACGAACAGGTGAGTGCGGAGCTCGAGCCCGGGGGCATGGTCGTGCTGTACACGGACGGCGTGATCGAGTCGCGCTCGGGACGGGAGCTCTTCGGGCTCGAACGGCTCGACGAGGTGCTGTCGGCGAATGCTGCGCTGCCGGCCCAGCAGCTCGCCGATGCCGTGCTCGCCGCGTGCCAGGGCTTTGCAGGCGGCGATCTTCCGGACGACTGCGCGATCGTCGTGCTGCGCCGCACGTGAATCTCTTCAGAGGCGAGCTCGGCCGCCCGCTCGTGATCGGACATCGTGGGGCCGCCGCGCTCGCGGCGGAGAACACGCTCCCCTCCCTCGAAGCGGCGATCGCGGCGGGCGTGGACGTGGTCGAGTTCGATATCTCGCCGGGGCTGCGTCTCGGGCACTCGGTGAACGAGCTGGCCGGGGACGAGCTCTCCCTCGATGACGCGCTCGAGTTCCTCGGCGGCCACGACGTCGGGCTGCACCTCGATGTGAAGCTGCCGGGCTACGAGGACGGGGTGCTCGACGCGCTCCGGCGCCACCGGCTCGAGGACCGTGCTTACGTCTCGACCGCCTTTGCGGTCACTGGGCGGAGAATCGCGGCCAGGGCGCCCGGCTCCACGATCGCAATCGGCTACCCACGTGACCGGGTCGGAATCTCGAAGCTCCGCTGGCCGCCCACGCTCACCCGAGCAGGGGCCGCCGCGCTCCGCCAGGCGATGCCGGTTCGTGTCCCGGTGCTGCTGCGCTGGGCCCACGCGAACGCGCTCTCGCTGCACCAGACGCTCTGCTCTCGAGCGGCTGTCTCGGTCTCACACCGGCTGGGCGCGCCGGTTCTGGCCTGGACGGCCAACGATCCGGCCACCGTTCGCCGTCTCGCTGCCGTGGGGGTGGACGGAATCGTCTCCGACGATCCTGGAATGGTGATGGAAACCCTGGCTACACTCCTTGCGCAGTGAAACGTCTGCACGCAGCCGTCCTCTTCGTGCTCGGTTTCGCGGCAGCGGGGGCGTTCTCCGGCGCCGTGATCGCCGACGTCACCACCTCGACGACCTCGTCCACGGTCGCGACGACGACGACTGCTGCGACGACGACGACCCCCACGACGACGGCGACCACAACGCAGACGACGCCCTCGACCGGCAAGACGGTGCCGGCCGGAGTTCGGGTCGCAGGCATCCGCGTGGGCGGCCTGTTGCCCGCCGACGCCGTCTCCGCTGTACAGGAGGCATTCCACCGGCAGCTCCCGGTCGTGATCGACCGGAGCAAGTTGTTGCTCGACCCGACGAGGGTCGCGTCGGCGTACAGCGCCACCGCGGTCGCCCGTGCGCGCATCGCCGACCCGGGCTCGAACGTGCAGCTCGTCGTCTCGGTGCACGGTCCGGCACTTCGCGCGTGGCTCGCCGCCGCCGCGCACCGCTTCTCGCGCGTACCGGTCGATGCGTCGCTGAAGCTGAAGGACGGGAAGCCGTTCCTCACCAAGGACCGGCCGGGGCGCAGGCTCGATACGAAGCGTCTGACGACCCGGATCGTCACGGCACTGAAGGCGAACACACGCCTGGTGGTGCGCACGCGGACGAAAGCCGTCGCGCCGAAGGTGTCCGCCAGTTCGTTCGCCGAGACAATCGTCATCAGCCGGTCGAGCAATCGCCTCTCGCTCTACGACACCGGGACGCTTCGGCGCACCTTCAACGTCGCCACGGGACAGGCGATCTATCCGACGCCGAAAGGCGTCTGGCACATCGTCGTCAAGTGGAAGAACCCGACCTGGTACCCGCCGGTTCAGGATGCCTGGGCACGGGGCCTCAAGCCGGTTCCACCCGGCCCGGACAATCCGCTCGGCACCCGGTGGATGGGCCTCGACGCGCCCGGCGTCGGCATTCACGGCACCGATGAGCCGGCTTCGATCGGCTACAGCGCTTCCCACGGCTGCATCCGCATGCAGGTGCCCGACGCCGAATGGCTGTTCGATCACGTCGAAGTCGGGACGACGGTCTACATTCTCTGATGCGCATCGTTCGCGCCGCAGTCGCTGTCGGAGTGGTCGCCTTGTTGGGGCTGCTCGTGTGGGACGTCGTGCATGGACGGGGCTCCGGGGTCGCGCAGAAGGTCGACAAGGGCAAGGTCGTGCCCGCTCCCAAGCTCGACCTGCCGCGGCTCGACGGCAAGGGGCGATTGAGCCTCGCTTCGCTTCGAGGCAAGGTCGTCGTGGTCAACTTCTGGCAGTCGGACTGTCTCCCGTGCAAGCAGGAAGCGAAGACGCTCGACGCTGCGGCGGATGCCTGGAGCTCGAAGGGAGTCGTGTTCGTCGGGGTCGACGCCCTCGACTTCAAAGGCCCCGCCCGGGCGTATCTGAAGCGTTATGGCGTCGGCTACGTCAACGTCCGTGACGCATCGGGCGGGACCTATCCGGGTTGGGGCGTCACCGGGACCCCGGAGACGTTCTTCATCGATCGCCGCGGCAATGTCGTTCCACCGCACATCGTCAGTGTCGCATCGCGCCAGAAACTCGACGACGGCATCAGGCGGGCGCTCAACTCGTGAAAGCCCTCGTGGTCGTCGCGGCAGCGCTTGTGCTCGCCGCGCCGGCGGCGGCCTGTACCACGCACGCAAGTCAATCGCATCTCGAGACGCTGCTGGTCTGCCTCGAGTGCCACACGACGCTCGACGAGTCCAACTCCCCGTTCGCCAACCAGATGAAGGCGGACGTGGCGCGCCGCATCGCGGCCTGCCAAACCGAGCAGCAGATCCTCGATGCGATGGTCGCCCAGTTCGGCACGGCGGTGCTTTCTACCCCGCAAACGCACGGCTTCGACCTGATCGCGTGGCTGCTCCCGCTCGGCGGAATCGCTCTCGGTGCAGCCGCGATCGCCGGGGGCGCCTGGCACTGGTCGCGCAAACGCGTCGCCGGAGACGGCGGTTCGCCGGCGCCGCGGCTCGGGCCGGACGACGAGCGACTCGTCGACGACGCCCTCGCACGCTTCGATGATTGAGAAGCTCCCGATCGCCTTCGCCGCGGGTCTCATCTCCGTGGTGACGCCCTGCGTGCTGCCGCTGGTCCCGGGTTACCTCTCGGCCATCTCAGCCGTCGAGATCGACCGGCTCGGGGAGCGCGGTGTGGGGAGGAGGATCGCGCTCGCGAGCGTGCCCTTCATCGTCGGCTTCACGATCGTCTTCGTCCTGCTCGGTGCCGGCGCCGCCGCCGTCGGCAGCACGGTCGACAAGCCGACGCAGCTGAAGATCGCCGGTTTCGTGCTGGTTGTGCTCGGTCTCGCATTCATGGGCCTGTTGCCCTCGCCCGAGCGGGCCGTCGCGCCGGGCCTCCTTCAGCACGCTCGCCGTCGCGGTTCAAAGGCGCTGCTCGGCGGCGCCTTCGCCGTGTGCGCCGCGCCGTGCATCGGCACAGTGCTCGCCTCGATCCTCGTGCTCGCGTCCGGCTCCGGCTCGATCGTGCGCGGTGTCGTTCTCCTCGTCGCCTACTCGCTCGGTCTCGGTGCCGCATTCGTTCTCGCCGGCATCGCGTTCGCCCACGCGATGACCGCATTCGGATGGGTGCGAGATCACTACGGCGTCGTGCGCTTCCTCTCAGGAGCCACCCTCGTCGCGCTCGGCCTCCTGCTCTTCTTCAACCGCAACTGGTGGCTCCAGATCGCGCTCGACCAGGTGCTGACGAAGATCGGGCTCAGTTCGCTCTAGCCCGGCCAGCAGTCCGGCCACGTCGAGCCCTCGGTGCGCCGGCGTATAGGCGGCGAGGCGCGTGATCGCCTTCAGCCGTTGGCGCTCTGCAGCGATGGGCTTGCCGCGTCCGAGCTGATAAGCGGAGACGACGACGTGCACGAGTCCCTGGAAGAAGTCGCGTTCGTCGGCGGAGCACGCGCGCCAGGCGGTCTCGAATGCCTCGTGCGCGTCGAAGTACGCTCCTGCACGCGCGAGCGCCAACCCGTGTTGGTAGGCCCCGACGACGGTGCTAGGCTCGCCCTCAGGCATGGCGACGATCCTGCTGTGTGGCGTCGACCTCTTCATCCGGGGAAAGCTCGAGGCGCTCCTGCCAGAGCATCGGTTCGAAACCTCGGACGGGGTCGAACCGCCCGACCTCGTGATCGCAGACATCGCGCGCATCGACGCGGCCGACGTCTCGGACAACTATCCGGACGTGCCGATTCTGGGCTACACGAACCACACCGACACCGCCGGTTTGCGTCGCGCTCATGCGGCCGGTTTCGATCAAGTCGTCGCGAAATCCGCGCTCTTCGAGCGCACCCGAGAACTGATCGACCCTCTGCTTGCGTCGGTAGAGTAGGCGCCCGTGACGTACATCATCGCTGAGCCGTGCATCGACATCAAAGATCGGTCGTGCGTCGACGTTTGCCCGGTCGACTGCATCCACGAGGCGGGCCGCATCCTGGTGATCGACCCGGAAGAATGCATCGACTGCGGCGCCTGCGAGCCGGAGTGCCCCGTCGAGGCGATCTTCCCGGAGGACGCGCTGCCGGACAAATGGGCGCCGTTCGTCAAGATCAACTACGCCTACGGCGAGGGCATGGAGATCGTCAACGGGCTCACGGACGAGTACGCGACCGAGCACAACGTCCAGAACGAACCACTGGAGTAGGGTCCGAACCGACCGGAGGCGTCGGACGAATCCTGTTTTGGATCCGTATGGCCGAAGACCCTCACGCACTCTCAGCCCTCTATGCCCTCGATGCGCTGACGGGCGAGGATCAGGCGCGGTTCGAGGCGCACCTCGCCGAGTGCGCCCGCTGCAGGCGGGAGCTGGCCGGGCTCCAGGGCGCCGCGGCGTCGATGGCATTCGCAGTCGATGGGCCTGCGCCGCCTCCGGCCCTGAAGGGCCGCATCCTCGCTGCAGCGCACGCCGAAGGGCAGAACGTCGTTCCCTTGCGTCCCCGGCGTTCGCTCGCCGTGACGATCGCCGCGGCCGTTGCGGTGGCCGCGTCCGCGGTCGCGGTCGGGCTCGGCATCTGGGCGGCGTCGCTGCATCACTCGCTCGGGCACGATCGCACTGCGTTGAACATTCTCGGCGACCCGAGTGCCCGCCGCGTCGCGGTGTCGGGAGCTCCCGGTTCCGTTGTCGTCACGTCGTCAGGAGCAGCAGTGCTCGCCGTGCACCTCCCGCCGCCGCCACACGGCAAGATGTACGAGGCATGGGTCGCCGACAGTGCGGTGCATCGTGCCGGTCAGTTTTCGGGCAAGACGTTCGTGTTGCAACGACACGTTGCACCGGGTGCGAGGGTGATGGTGACGCTCGAGAACGCAGGCGGAGTCGACGCACCGACGTCGAAGCCATTGCTCAGCGCACGCGCGTAGTGTGTGCGTAGAAAGGGCTCGTTTTCCTTTTCAGCAACGTGCGGAGGAACTTGTCCGTCCGCGTTGCACGTTACAAACGAACGTGGTAGGGAATCGTGCACGCGCAAACCGACCCAGGAGGTCAGTTGTGACCCAAGAGGATTGGAGCGGGACCGGTGAGACGTCACAGACGTCAAACGCCGGCTTGTTGAGCGAACCGTCGGCGGCTTCCGCCGACGAAACGTGGGGAGAGTCAGCAATCGCCGACTCGCAGGAGATCGCAGAGCCCGTTGCGGCCATTCCGGCTCGCACACGGTCTTCGTCACGCTCCGGCTCGCGTAGCTCCTCCAAGAGCTCGACGTCGCGCACGGCGTCGGCCCGCAAGGCCGGCGTCAAGAGGAAGTCTGCGGCGAAGAAGAAGACGGCCGTCAAGAGAAAGTCGGCAGCTCCGAAGCGGAAGACCGCTGCGAAGAAGACGACTGCTCGCAAGAAGACGACGGCACGGAAGACCACGGCTCGCAAGGCGTCGACTGCGCGCAGGAAGACCACGGCGCGGAAGAAGACGACGGCTCGCAAGAAGACGACGGCCCGCAAGACCACCGCGCGCAAGAAGACCACGGCGCGGAAGAAGACGACGGCGCGGAAGAAGACCACCGCCCGGAGGGCTTCGACGGCGAAGCGGGGCACCGCTCGTAAGAAGACGACGGCGCGGAAGAAGACCACCGCCCGCAAGGCTGCCGGTGCCAAGCGCAAGACGACAGCCCGTAAGACGACGGCTCGTAAGACGACAGCCCGTAAGACGACAGCCCGCAAGACCACGGCTCGCAAGGCTGGCGGAGCTCGTAAGAAGACCACGGCTCGCAAGGCCGGCACTGCCCGCAAGGCAAGCCCGGCCCGCAAGAGCGGCGCGCGCAAGTCGGCGTCCCGCTCCCGCACGGCGCGCCGGAGCTCTCGGTAAGTCGCGCAGAGCGTCCGGGCCCCTGCGTGCGGGGCCCGGACGCGGCGCTCTCCTCTCGTTTCGGCACCCCGGTCGCGGTCGCTAACGTTCGGTGCGTGCATCCCAAGACTCTCGACCACGTTGCATTCTGGGTCGCCGACCGCGGGCCGATCGTCGCGTTTCTCGAACGTCACGTCGGCATGCATGTGATCGCGCACGAGGAGAACTTCACGCTGCTCGGCAGCGACGCGCGCCGCGGCAAGCTGACCCTGTTCGACGCCGACGGCCCCCGTGAGCAGGGCCCCCTCAAGCACGTCGCCCTCCGGGTATCCGACCTCGCCGCCGCGCGCGCCATGCTGCCCGACGGCGCAGCGGAGGTGTTCGAGGCCGGCGAGGGCATCTTCCTGACGCTCGTGCAGGCGGAGACCGACGTGGAGTACGACCTCGACCACGTCGCGCTTCTGTCGTCGTCGCCCGGGGAGACTGCGCAGGAGTACGAGCGCTACGGCTTCGCGCCCGCCGGAGTGGGGCGGGTGGAGGTCGGCGGTGCCTTCATCGTCTTCCACGAGGGCGACCCCGGTCAGCCGGAGCGGCCGCTGCTCAACCACCTCGCAGTGCTGGTGGACTCGGCAGACGAGGTGATTGCGGATGCCGGAGATCTCGGGATCGAAGTCGAGTCCGTCGTCGATGCGGCGAACACCTACGCGGCGTTCCTGCGGGGGCCCGAAGGTGTGCGCATCGAATACGTCGAGCACAAGCCGACGTTCTCGTTGACGTAGTGCAGATCGCCGGTGCCGGCATGGCCGGGCTCGTGGCCGCTGCGCGCCTGCGCGAGCTCGGACAAACACCGACGGTGCTCGAGAAGGGCACGAGGATCGGCGGTTCGATGCTCCTTTCGTCCGGCGTCATCTGGCGGCATCGGGACTGGGACGAGTTTCGGCGCGAGTGTCCGACGGGCGACGAGCGCCTGCAGCGGATCGTCTGGGAGCGACTCGACGAGGCGCTCGCGTGGCTCGAATCGAAGGGCGCCCCTGTCGTGTGGGAAGAAACGGGCAATCCGCGCACCGTCGGCAAGCGCTTCGAGCCACGCGGCCTGGCAACCGCGCTCGCCGGCGAGGTCGAGCTTGCCGCGGACGGCTGCGGCGACGCTGCGGTGATCCTTTGCACGGGTGGCTTCGCAGCCTCGTCGGACCTCGTGACGCGCTACATCGCGCCTGCGGCGTCGCTGAGGCTGCGTGCGAGCCCGTGGTCCGAAGGCGACGGCCTGTGCCACGCACTGGACCGGGGCGCTGCGCTGACGGCCGGAATGGACGAGTTCTACGGCCGCAACATGCCGGATGCCTCCTGGGACGAGACGGAGCTCGTTTCTCTGTCCCAGCTGTACGGTCGGTTCGCCCGGATCTTCGACGAGGACGGGATCGAGTTCTTCGCAGCCGGCGACGTTTCGTGGTCGGAGACGAACGTCGTCCAGGCGACCGCGCGCCGCCGCGACGCGAAGGCCTACTACCTGCTCGACGGCCGGGCGCTCGAGCAGCAGGTGCGCGAGCGCACGGTTGCGCAGATGGTCGAGGCCGCACCGGCAGAGGCGCGCCTGGAGCTCGTCGATCTGCCGTTCGACCCGCCCCCCGGCACGGTTGCGGCGGTGCGCGTGATCGCCTCGATCACCCACACGATCGGCGGGATCCGGATCGACGAGCGGGCGCGGGTGCTGCGGGAGGACGGCTCGCCGGTCGACGGTCTCTGGGCGGCGGGCGTCGACGCAGGGGGCATCTCGACCGGCGGCTACGCCAGCGGTCTCGCCCAGGCACTCGTGCTCGGGCTCGCGGCGGCCGAGGACGCGGCGCGCTGAACTCGGTTCAGTTGCGGGACGAATCTGATTCGGCGCAGCCGAACCAGATTCGCGAGTTTCGAACCGCTACTTCCCGACGGAGAAGACGCACTGGCGCGTGTCGCCGGGGAGCGGCGAGGCGCCGATCTTGTTGACGACGAGCAGGCGCTCGCCTTCCTCGAACTCGCTCCCGACCTGAGGGGGCTCGCCCTGCTCCTCGCGCAGCGAGTAGCCCGCGGGGGACCAGACGAAGAGGAGGTAGCCGTTCCCGTCAGTCATCGGCTGCGGAGCTTACCGCCGCGTCGTGTACGGGGGCAGCGTGACGACGATCTGCGTGCCTGCGTCCGCCGCATCGACGGCGATCGTCCCGTGCAGCTGCTTGACGCGCTCCTCGATCGCCTCGAACGAGCGTCGCCGCCGCTCCGGCTCGGCATCGTCGGCGATCGTTGTCGCGGCGCCACCGTCCCCGGTCGCGTGGATACTCAGCGAGATGCGGCTGAGCGGCCCACGGCGGACCGCCTGGTCCAGGAGCTCGCGGATGATCGTGTAGATCGCGACCTGAGCTGTCGGGCCGATTCCCGCCGCCTCGTCGACGTCGAGATCGATCCGCACCTGGTTCGTCGTCCCGATCTGCTCGGCCAGCGCGTGCAGGGCAGGCCCGAACCCCTGGTCGCGCAGGACGACCGGCTCGAGCGCGAAGGAGAGGTCGCGAAGCTCCCTGATCGTCGCCCGCTGCCGCTCGAGAGCGGTGCCGACCACGCTCGACGCGTCGGCCAGCTTCCCCGTTTCGATCGCGTGCAGAGCGGCGTCGAGCATCAGCGCGATGCCGGCCAGGTTCTGCACCGGCCCGTCGTGCAGGAAGAGGGCGATGCGCCGCCGCTCGTCCTGCTCGGCTGCGATCAGCCGGTCGAGCCCATCGTCGGTCAATCGATGATGGCTTCGCGCAGCGCGATCGCGACCGCGTGCGTTCGTGTGTCGGCCTCGAGCTTCGTGAGGATGTGGCGGACGTGGCTCTTCACGGTCTCCTGCGAGATGAAGAGCCGCCCTGCGACGTCGGCGTTCGACATGCCGTCGGCGAGCAACTGGAGGATCTCCCGCTCGCGCCCCGTGAGCATGTCGGTCTGGTCCTTGCCGGCGAGGAACGCGGGCATCAGCGCCGGGTCGACGTAGCCGTCACCCTGCGCGACCTTCTCGATTGCGCGGACGAGCGTCTGGTGCGGGGCCTCCTTCAGGATGTAGCCCTTCGCCCCCGACTCGAGCCCGCGGCTGAGCAGCGAGCGCTCGGAATACGCGGTGAAGATCAGGACCTTCGACTCGGGCACGCGCTCGGTGAGGAGCTTGGTCGCTTCGAGCCCGTCCATGCCGGGCATGCGCACATCCATGATCACGACGTCCGGCTTGCGGCGCTCCGCCATCTCGACCGCCGAGGCGCCGTCCGAGGCCTCACCGACGACGCGGATGTGCGGCGCGCGGGACAGCGAAAGGCGCAGGCCTTCGCGCACGACCTCGTGGTCGTCGACGATCAGCGTCGTGATCTCGTCGGGCATGGCCTGCAATCCTATGCGGAAAGGAGCGAAAGTTGTTCAGCGCGCGCCGGGGGACGCAAAGGTTCGGGTCTGCGGTCCCGGATCCCGTGGGCTCTTGCGAGGCGGCGCACCTCGTCCCGCGCAGGCTGAGCCTCGCTCTGCGGCAGATATGCGCGGCCCGCATAGAGGCGCTCGTACTCCGGCAACAGCTCGGGCCAGTCGCGGGCGAGACACGCCAAAAAGTGCTCGCGTGTCCCGGGGCGGAGGTAGAGCAGGTTCGCCCAGACCCCGCACGCCCCTGCTTCGCGCGCCGCTTCGACGACCCGGGCGAGCTGGCTCGGGTGGTCGGAGAGGCCCGGGAGGATCGGCGCCATGCCGACGCCGGCGCGCACGCCGGCCTGGACGAGCTCTTTGAGCGCGCGGAGTCGCTGGCGGGGCGGGGCAGTGCCCGGCTCGGTCGTTCGCCAGACATCGTCGTCGACGGTCGGCACCGAGAACGTCACGGAGACCTCGGCCCGGCGCGAGGCCTCGACCAGTACGTCGACGTCGCGGACGATCAGCGGCCCGCGCGTGATGATCGAGAATGGCTGGCTGAAATCGCGCAACACCTCGATGCACGCGCGGGTCAGCCGGTAACGGCCCTCCGCCGGCTGGTACGGATCTGTCGCTGCGCCGATCGCGATCCCCTCGTCGCGCGGGCCTGTGCGACGGAGCTCACAGCGCAGCACCTCGGCGATGTTCGGCTTGACCCTGATCGACGTGCCGTAGCGGTCGTCGGAGGGACGGTCGGCGCGGTGCTCGAAGCCTCTGACGTAACAGAAGGTGCACCGGTGCACGCAGCCCATGTACGGATTGAGCGACCAGGCGAAGGGCATTCCCTTGACGTGGTTGAGCGCCACCTTGCACGGCTCTTCGCGGTAGGAGACACGCATCCCGAGATGATACGAACACCTGTTCGCACTGTCCAGTCCGCGGCTATACTCCGCACACTGATTCGCGTGGACGACGATCTGCCGCCCAGTACGCGGGCGCCTAACGGGCGCCAACCCCTGTGACCTTCCTGCTGCAGATGCTGGCCCTGCTCGGGCTTCTGTTCCTGAACGCGTTCTTCGTGGCGGCCGAGTACGGCCTCGTCACCTCGCGCCGCACTCGGATCATGGAGTTGGAGCACGAAGGCAATCGCCGAGCGCGTGCTGTGCTCCGGATCACCAGCAACCCGCCGCGTTTCATCTCCGCCATGCAGCTCGGGGTGACGATCTCCTCGCTCGCAATCGGCGCCCTCGGTGAACAGGTGCTCGCGCACCATCTCGACTCTGTGATGGCCTCCATCCTGGCCGTGATCGTCGCCTTGCTGATCGTCACGTACTTGCACGTCGTGATCGGCGAGCTCGTGCCGAAGGGAATCGCCCTCGGACACCCTGAGCGGACCGCGCTTGCGCTGTCCACGCCGGTCCAGTGGTTCTTTCTCGTCTTCCGGCCGCTGATCTGGGTCCTGCAGGAGTCGACCACCCTGATCCTGCGCGGGCTCGGCCTCGAGCCTCCGGGCGCCGAGCACGAGGCGCATTCGGAGGCCGAGCTGCGGATGCTGCTCAGCTCTTCTGCCGACCAGGGTGAGATCGAGCACGAGGAGCAGGAGATGCTCTACAAGGTCTTCGACTTCGCCGACAAGGAAGTCTCCGACGTGATGGTGCCGCGTCCGGAAGTGGTGGCGATCTCGATCGCGCTGCCGGCCGAAGAGGCGCTCAAGGCCGTCCTCGAGTCGCCCTACACGCGCTACCCCGTCTATCGCGAGACGCTGGACGACATCGTCGGCGTCCTGCATATCCGCGACCTGATCGAGGCGATGCACGATCGCGGAATCAGCCTCGTCGACGTCGAGTCACTCGTGCGCCCGGCCTACATGGTCCCGGAGACGAAGGACCTCGGCGCGCTTCTGACGGAGTTCCGGCGCACGAACCAGCACCTCGCCGTCGTGATCGACGAGTACGGGTCGATGGAAGGCATCGTCACGCTCGAGGACCTCTTGGAGGAGATCGTCGGCGAGATCGAGGACGAGTTCGACCTGCCCGACGAGACCGTGGAGCGCGTCGACGAGGACACGATCCGGATCGACGGCACGTTCCCGATCGACGACTTCAACGAACGGTTCCACTGCGACTTGCCGCAGGAGGACTACCACACGATCGCGGGATTCGTCTTCGGCGAGCTCGGCCGGGCGGCGGAGCCCGGCGACGAGGTGTCGCACGACGGGCTGCGCTTCCAGGTCGACTCGGTCGACGGCCAGCGGATCAACCGGTTGACCGTGACGTTTCAGCCGTGGCATCACCGCGAGCAGGGTGCGACGGGCGAGGGACGCGGTGACCGGCCCGCGGGCTGAGGTCGGACCGCGTTCAACCTTCCCGGTCTAGCCCCAGGACGGCTCCGTCATCGGGCGCATCGCCGTCTCCAGCATCCGGAAATGGCGTGGACGCTCGAGCACGAAGACGCAGACCTCGGCGACGTCCTCCGCGGTCATCATCCCCGGCAGCACGTCTGGGCTGCGGCCACGCCCGGCCTCGAGGGCGAAGTCGGTGGCGACACCGCCGGGACAGACGTTGGTGCAGCGGATGCCCTGCTCGCGCAGTTCGTGGTCGAGCGCTCGGGTGAAACCGACCTGTCCGAACTTCGAAGCGCAGTAGACCGCCTCGTTCGGTAGCCCGCGCCGGCCGGCCTCCGACGCGAGTGTGATCACGTCACCCGGGCGGCCGGCCATGTGCGGAAGCGCCGCCCGGATCGCGTACAGCGTGCCCTTCAGGTTGACGTCGATCATCTCGTCGAGGTGCTCGCGTGAGAGGTCGAGGAACGCTCCGTAAGCGCCGACGCCGGCGTTCGCGACCACGATGTCGATGCCGCCGAACGCGTCAGCGGTCGAGTTGCAAAGGTGCTCGAGCGCACGCCAGATCGCGCACGTCGCACGTCTCTGCAACGGTGCCGTCGAGCCCGAGATCGTCGCCGCTCCGCGACGCCAGGCCAAGGTTGACGCCGCGCGCGTGGAGGAGGCGCGCAAGCGCCGCTCCGATGCCGCGGCTCGCGCCCGTGATCACGGCCGTCTTGCCTTCCAGGGTCATTGCGGTTCCTCCAGTGGGAGCAGGGCGGGATAGAGCAGTCGGTAGCGGCCGTAGCCATGCTCGTAGGCGGCCACCCAGTCGGGATCCGGGTCGATGCGCTCCCGCACTCGGACGCAGCGTGAGACGGCCTCCTGCACGTCGGCAAAGACGCCTGCGCGCACACCGGCGAGGAGCGCTGCGCCGAACGCCGAGCCTTCTTCGGAGACCGTGCGCTCGAGCGGCAGGCCGAGCACGGCCGAGACGATGCGCAGCCAGAGCTCGCTGCGGGCGCCGCCGCCGGAGACGCGTCCGACCTCGGGCCGGACGCCGAGGGCGCGGAGCAACTCGAGCGAGTCGCGGAGGCCGTAGGCGACGCCCTCGAGCATTGCGCGCCAGAGCGCGCCGCGGTCGTGGCGAACCGACAGCCCGGTGAACGCACCACGGGCGTTCGCGTCCGCGTGCGGGGTGCGTTCGCCGGCGAGATACGGCGCGAACAGGAGGCCCTCGGCGCTCGGGCTCCAGGCGGCCGCCTCGGCATCGAGCGCCCGGAAATCCGCGCCGAGTGCGTGTCGCAACCAGGCCGCCGAGCCTGCCGCGCTGAGCATCACACCCATCGCGTGCCAGGTGCCCGGCACGGCGTGGCAGAAGACGTGCACCCGCGCCTCGGCGTCGGGCGTGTATTCCGGCAGCGCCGCGAAGACGACACCGGACGTCCCCAGCACCACCGAGACCGGGCCGGGTGCCGTGATGCCGATCCCGAGCGCGGCCGCGGCCTGGTCGCCGGCCCCGGCGATCGCGGTCGACTCGTACGCCGGGGGCAGCCACTCCTGCGGGACCTCGAGCGTCTCGCAGACTTCCTCCGACCAGCGCCGGCCGGCAACGTCGAACAGGAGCGTCCCGGACGCGTCGGCTGCATCGATCGCGTGCTCGCCGGTCAAACGGAGCCGCACGTAGTCCTTCGGCAGCAGGATGTGACGGATCCGTGCGTACGTCTCGGGCTCGTGCTTGCGCAGCCAGAGCAGCTTGGGCGCCGTGAAGCCGGTCAGCGCTCGGTTGCCGGTGAGCGCGATCAGCCGCTCGAGGCCGACGCGCGCCTCGATCTCCTCGCATTCCGCCGTCGTTCGTTGGTCGTTCCAGAGGATCGCCGGCCGCAGCACCTGCTCGTCCGTCCCGAGCGTGACCAGTCCGTGCATCTGCCCCGACAGGCCGACGGGTCCTGCCGGAAGGCGAGCCAGGCAGGCCTCCGCCGCACGCCACCAGTCCTCGGGGTCCTGCTCCGACCAGCCCGGATGCGGGGTGGAGGTCGAGTAGCTCTCGTCTGCGGTTGCGAGGACCTCACCCTCCGGCGAGATCGCGATCGCCTTGACCCCGGAGGTGCCGACGTCGAGGCCGATGAGGACGGCCGGATCGGCCGAGCTCACGCGCCGAGCGCGGCGTACACGAGCTCGTAGGCCCGGACGGCATCCTTCGACTGCTGCGCCTGGCGCAGGGCGGGCTCGTCGATCTTCGCGGCGACGCCGTCGATGAAGCGCCATTGCAGGACCGAGCGCTTCACGGCTCCCACGGCGTCCTCGGTGTATGGGTACAGGTCGAGGCCGAGCCGTTCGCCTTGCGAGCCGTAGCCGACGCGGCGCAGCTCGAGCGCGAGCTCGAGGGTCTCCATGAACGCGGTCGCGCCGACCATGTTGTCGTCGTCGAAGGTGCCCCAGCCGGAGTTGCCGTGCTGGTGCCCGAGCAGTCCGTCCGCGGCGAGCAACGCGGCGTATTCGGCGAGGTTCTCGCCGTTCATGATCAGGTGCTGCCAGTCCATGTTGACCTTGATGTTCTCGATCCCCTGGGTGCGCAGGGTGTGGATGACGTGCAACGTCATGCCGATGTTGCGCATGAAGATCTTCATCGCAGGCTCGGAGTTCTTGTGCTCCAGGAACACGGTGACGCCACGTCCACTTCGCGTGCTGCGCGGCCTCGCCGACGCCGTCGATGAACCGCTTCCAGGAGTCCGCGTACCCGGTCTGGAAGGGGTAGTTGTAGCCCTCGATCCCGGGCCAGATGATGAAGTGGGCGCCGACGTCGGCGGCCAGGTCGATCCCTTCTGTCGTCAGGCGCAGCGCTTCTGCCCGCGTTGCGTCGTCGGGTGACGAGAAACCGCCTTTCGCAAAGAGTGGGTTAAGGTGCAGGCCGCTCGCGATGCAGTACATGCCGTGGCCGTCGAGCGCCTGCTGCACATCCTCGAGGTTCTCGCGGGAGACCTCCTGCGGATAGTGGAACTCGTAGTCGTCGATCAGGTCGCCGAGGCCCTCCACGGCGGTTCGCACCTTGCTCACGGTCGAGGCGCCCGCCAGATCGGGCTTGTACCCGCCCGGGTTGAACCGGGTCGCCATCGCTCCGAAGGCCCAAATCCCCAATGACGTCTTCATCGGGCGAGCCTATCTCACTGCACTTCTTGAAGTCACAAACTTGACTTGGAGCGCCAAATTCGGCACTTTGGCGAGTACTGGCCCCCCGTCAGCCAACCAAGGAGACCATCTTGAATACAGTTTTTCGCAGGTCGACGGTCCTGGCGCTCGTTGCGCTGGCGACCGCCAGCCTCGCCGTGTTCGTCGTGGCGAGCGCCACGGCGAGCACCAAGAAGAAGACGGCGAACGTCCAGGTCTGCGTGTTGCTTCCGGACACCAAGTCCTCCGTGCGCTGGGTGCAGTTCGACGCTCCCGACCTGAAGGCGGCCTTCAAGAAGGCCGGCGTCACTGCCTCGATCAACAACGCCCTCAACGACCCGCTCAAGCAGAAGGCACAGGCGCAGGCCTGCATCGCAGCCGGCGCGACGGTCGTCATCGAGACGGCGCTCGACAACGGCTCCGCGGCGTCGATCGAGAAGCTCTTCACGTCGAAGGGCGGCAAGGCGATCGACTACGACCGCCAGGTGACCGGCGGCACCGCATCGGTGTACGTGACCTTCGACGGCAAGGCAGTCGGCAAGGCCCAGGCCGCCGGTGTCATCTCCGCCATGAAGGCGAAGAAGACCTACCCGGGCGGCACGGTCGCCCAGCTGTGGGGCGGCCAGACCGACCAGAACGCGTACTGGTTCCAGTCCGGCAACCTCGCCGTCTTCAACCCGCTCTTCGCAACCAAGAAGATCAAGCGGGGCCCGCAGCAGTTCGTGCCCGACTGGGATGCGAACAACGCGGCGACCATCTTCAGCCAGATGCTCGTCAAGACGAACAACCACATCCAGGGCGTGCTTGGCGGCGAACGACAACATCGCCGGCGCGGTGATCGCCGATCTGAAGGCGAAGCACCTCAGCCCGATCCCGCTCTCCGGGCAGGATGCGTCGGCGGCGGGTGTCCAGAACATCATCTCCGGCTGGCAGACGGGCACGGTGTACAAGTACGTGCCCGACGAGGCGAAGGCTGCCGCAGATGCTGCGGTCGCGCTCCTCAAGGGCAAGACGCCGAAGTCGAACGGGACTCGGCCGAACGGCAAGCATCCGGAGCCGACCTATGCGCTGCCGGTGGTCTGGATCACCAAGGCCAACTACAAGCGCCTCTTCTCGGACAAGTGGTTGAAGGTCAGCGAAGTGTGCATCGGCTCGTTCAAGCAGTACTGCAAGTAAGCAAGTAGGATCACGCACGATCCGCGGTGGAGGCGCCCTCAGGGGCGCCTCCACCGCGACTAAGCGACGATGAGCGAGAGCCCCCTTCTCCAACTCCGCGGCATCACGAAGACCTACGGCTCGGTCGAGGCGTTGACCGACGTCGACTTCGAGGTCAATCACGGTGAGGTGATGGCGCTCGTCGGCGACAACGGCGCCGGCAAGTCGACGCTGATCAAGTGCATCGCCGGCACTCATGCGTTCGACAGTGGGCAGATCTTCTTCGAGGGCCAGGAGGTCAACATTCACGGCCCGAAGGACGCGGCCCGCCTCGGGATCGAGGTGGTCTACCAGGATCTCGCGCTCTGCGACAACCTCGACGTCGTCCAGAACATGTATCTCGGCCGCGAGTTGAACCGGTGGCAGATCCTCAACGAGGCGGCGATGGAGAACACCACAGCCTCGACGCTCAAGAGCCTCGCGGTGACGACGATCTCGTCGATCCGGCAGCCCGTGGCGACGCTCTCCGGCGGGCAGCGCCAGTCCGTCGCGGTGGCGAAAGCCGTCCAGTGGAACTCGAAGCTCGTCATCCTCGACGAGCCGACCGCCGCCCTCGGCGTGGCGCAGACGGAGCAGGTGCTCGCGCTCGTCCGCCGCCTCGGCGAGCAAGGGCTCTCGGTCGTGATCATCTCGCACAACCTCCACGACATCTTCGAGACGGCGGACCGGATCACGGTGCTGCGGCTCGGACGGAACGTCGGCATCTTCGAGCGCCGCGCGACGACACAGCAGGCCGTCGTCGAGGCGATCACCGCCGGCGTGCCCACGAAGGTCTCGGGGATCGCGACGGAGCCGGCCCCCGGAGGCGCGGCGTGAGCTCGGTCGACGTCGTCGGCCCTGACAGCCCGAAACCGCTCGAGGAAGAACAGCTCCCCGGCGGCCTCGCAGGCCTCTACCAGAGAGCCTGGCTCAACCTCAGGACGGGCAACCTAGGCCCGGCTCCGATCATCCTCGGCGAGGTTCTCGTCGTCATCCTCTTCAGCCTGACGGCGACGAACTTCTTCACGGCCGTCAACTTCACGAACCTGATCAACCAGATGGCCGGCACGGCGATGCTCGCCTTCGGCGTCGTCTTCGTCCTCCTGCTCGGCGAGATCGACCTGTCGATCGGGTATCTCGCGGGCATCGGCGCGCTCGTCGTGGCGGAGCTTCAACTGCCGGGCAGCGGTCACCAGCTGAACGGGATCCTCGCGATAGTGATCGCCGTCGCCGTCTGCGCGGCGATCGGCGGCGTGCAGGGCTCGATCGTCGCCTACGTGGGGGTGCCGTCGTTCGTCGTCACGCTCGCCGGCTTCCTGATCTGGCAGGGGGTGATCCTGAACCAACTCGAGCAACGCGGCACGATCATCATTCAGGACCGCTGGATCAACTACACCGACAGCTACGCCTTCTCACACGTCGGCGGTTACGTGGTCGCGCTGATCATCTCTGCGCTGTACCCGCTCAGTGTCGCCTACAGGAGGGTGGCCGCCCGCGGCACGCACATCGCCAATGTGAACTGGACGGCGTTCGCGGTGAAGACGGTGGGGATCGCCATCGCCGCGTTCGGCACGGTCGCGATCGCGAACCATGGCAAGGTGATCGCGACGTCGCTCGGAATGCCGCTGTCGGGAGTGATCGTGATCGTCTTCTTCATCCTGCTGACGTTCCTGGCGAAGTGGACGACGTTCGGACGTCACGTCTACGCCGTCGGCGGGAACGCCGAGGCCGCACGCCGCGCCGGCATCAACGTCCCACGCATTCGCGTGCTCGTCTTCATGATCTCCGGCGCCATGGCGGCCCTGGGCGGGATCATCTTCGCGGCGCAGGTGAACTCGGTGGCCCTCACGTTCCCTCCGGGCAACCTCCTGCTGAACGCGATCGCCTCGGCAGTCATCGGCGGTGTGAGCCTGTTCGGTGGTCGCGGCGAGGTGCGCGGTGCATTGCTCGGCGCGATCCTGATCGGGACACTCCAGAACGGGTTGAACACGCTCAGCGTGTCGAACGGGTGGATCTACATCATCACCGGCCTCGTGCTCCTGGCCGCCGTGACGCTCGACACGATCGCCGTTCGTCTTCAGGCCCGCTCCGGCCGCTAGCCGCACAGCGCAGCGCGCGTCATTCCCGAACGCTCGCCCAGGCAAGCCGAGTGTCCCTGCGCTCAGAGCAAGTCGAGCGCGTCGAGACCGCGGTACCCGGCACCGACATCCGTTAGCTGCCCGCTTCGGAGATGTTCGCGGAAGTCCCCGAGGGGCATCAGGACGATCTCCAGGCCCTCAGCAGAGCCGCGAAGACGCGTTGCGTCCTCTCCAACGAAGACATGGCAGCGGCGAGTCGAGTACGCGCAGTCGACCATGGCTCCCGCGTAACGAAGGTTCACGGTAAAGCCGGTCTCTTCGAGCAACTCTCGGGATGCCGCGGCATCGGCTTTCTCTCCGTTGTCGACGTTGCCGCCGGGTAGCTCCAGCAGCCACTCCTCGGTTCCCGGACGAAACTCCCGGACGAGCAACACCTCTCGGGCCGGTGTCAACGCGAGTGAGACGGCGGCGTCGGGCTCCAGCTTGATCTCGAAGTCATGGACACCGTCGGGGGTCGCGAAGGTCCGGTTGAGGATCGTGCGGTATCCCGAGTAGACAACCCGCTCAGCGCGCTTGTGCCACACCAAGCCATCATTCCATCAGGAAAGCGCGTGCTCGAGCGCAGCACGGTCTGTCGGTGCTCCGTGCGCGGGCAGCACGACCTCGATCGGCAACTGGAGCAGCGGCCGCAGATCGTCGACCACCTGCTCGCGCGTGACACCGTGATGCAGCACCTCTGGCGGCACCTCGAACCCGCGACCGAAATCGACTAACGAGTCGCCCGTGACGACCGCTCCGACACGCTCGATCCAGAGCACAAGGTCGTTGTGCGACCGTCCGGGGAACGCTTCGAGGCCGATCGGAAGCCGGTCCCCCGCTCCATACAGATTGGCCTCCCCGCGGCCGTCCACTAGCAGCCACGCGGCATCGGTGCTCTGCCACCCCTCCGGGATCTGCTCCGGAGCGATCCCGTACTTTCGCACGAGGTCATCCGCGGTGTCGGGCGGCGGCGTGAACACCGGCGCGCCTAGGCGCTCGACGAGGGTCTGCGCATCGCGTTCGTGCCACGGTGCGGTGAGCACCACCACCGGGTCGCGTTCGGCCGCGATATCGAGGATCTCCTCCGGCACGGCCAGCGGGTCGAAGAAAAGCAGGCGCGTCCCGTCGTCCACGGCGTATGACGAAACCAGTTGCGGCCACCACTGGTCCGGCTTCCACTCGGGATGCGGCGACTGCCAGTGCCACAGTCCAGGCTGAACCTCCCGCATCGCGCGATGCTACAGCCCCATAGGCGTCATTCCGGAACACTGGCCCAGGCGACCCACTCGTGGAAGAGTTCGAGGGGATTGGTCATTCGGGCGCCTCCTCGGGCACGTCTCGCAGAGTGCGGATCGGCGACGGAACGAGGAACAGCAGCCCTGACAGCGCCCCGACCGTTGCGATCCACAAGGTCGGCCGCAGGCCGATCGCCGTGCCGAGCACACCCCCGACGGCCGTTCCGACCGGGCGCACGCCGTTGTTCACGACCATCAAGGCGCCGGAAACCCGCGAGCGCAGCGCTCGCGGGATGACCCCGGCCGTGATCGTGCCGCCCATGATGTCCAGCAGCATCAGCCCGATTCCGGAGAGGAACTCAGCCGTGAATAGGCAGGCGAGGACGAGCCAGTGCGGGCCGCCGGCGAGCGGGACGAGGATCAGCGGTGCTGGGAAGAGGAAGCAGCCGAACAGGAACGTAGGCCCGACGCCGAATCGTCGCGAGACACGTCCGGTGATCACCGAGCCGAGCAGCGTCCCGACGGAGGCGGCGCCGAGGATGATGCCGAGTGCCGCGGGCCGGACGTGCAGCTCGCGCGTCGCGTAGAGGAGGAACAGCGCGAAGTAGATGAAGTTGAAGAAGTTGAGCGTTGCGGCGCCGAGCAGCTCGGCGCGGATGATGGCGTTGTCCCGAATCCAGCGTGCACCAGCGAGAACGCCGCCGGCCTGTTGGGGGTCTAGTGGCGGGTCGGGCGCGTCGACCCGTCCGAGGAAGAAAGCCGACCAGAGGTACGACACTGCGTCGATCGCGAGCGCGTACGGCCCGCGAAAGAGCTGCACCAGGATGCCGCCGATGCTCGTGCCCGCGAGGTACGAGAAGGCGCGGCTCCCGTGCGTCAACGAGTTCGCGGCGACGTAATCCTCGCGCTCGACGACCGTCTGGAAGAAGCCGCCGTACGCGACGGAGAAGAAGACCGACAGCACACCCGAACCGAAGCCGACGATGTACAGCTGCGCCCAGGTCAGGTGCCCGACGGCATACGCCACCGGGATCGTTCCGATCAACAGGCCACGACAGACGTCTGTTACGAGCATCACCTGGCGCCGACCACCTCGGCGATCGACCCAACTGCCCGCGTGCACTGAGAAGATGAGATTCGGAACGAGTGCGACCGTCGTCAGCGCGCCCATCTGCGCCGGTGAGGCGTGTAGCGCGAGCACGGCGGTCAACGGCAGCGCGATCAGCGTGATCTGGTCGCCGAGCAGCGACACCGACTGGCCGATGAAGTAGTTGCGGAAGTTGCGGTTGCTGCTGAGGAGCCGCGGGATCACCAAGTCGGATTGAACCTGGTTATCGCCGCAGGCGAAGCTACGTCCAACGGAGTTCTGCCAGTCGACCGACACAAGAAGTCCGCCCCGATCCTCCCAACGCGACACCGTGGAACTCAGGGGACATTCCCGAACGCTGGCGCAGGCAAGTCATCTGTTACCTGCTCGCGTCGCACTCCTCTGGCGAGGTGCCAAAGCGGCGTGCGCCGCATCACCGACGCCAGTAACGTGCGCCGAACAGGATGCGAGCGGCCGGGATCACAGCACTCGGCGAGCCCGTCGAGATCTTCGAGGTGGACGAGCCTGCGGCGCCTGCCGCAGGCGAGGTCCTCATCGACGTCGTTGCCGCCGGCGTCGCCAACTGGGACGAGCTTGTCAGGATCGGCAGCTGGCAGATCGGCGGCCCGGCTCCGATGGCGCTCGGGACGGAGGCGGCCGGGACGGTCGCAGCCGCCGGCTCCGGCGTCGCCGAGCTGCGCGAGGGCGACGAGGTGATGACACATCCGCTGCCGCTCCGGCGTCACGGGACGTGGGCGGCGAGGGTGCTCGCGCCGGCGGCGACCGTCGCGCCCCGGCCGCCAGAGGCGTCATGGGAAGCCTGCGGAGCGTTTCCCATTCCGGCGCTCACTGCGGCTCAGGCACTCGACGAGGCTCTCGGGATCGAGAGCGGCGGCTGGGTCGTCGTCAACGGAGCCGGCGGAGTCACCGGTGGCCTGCTCGTCCAGCTCGCCGCGGCTCGGGGCGCCCGCGTGATTGCGACCGCGAGCGCGAAGAAGGCCGAGCGCATCCGCGACTACGGCGCGTCGGAGGTGCTCGACTACCACGGCGACTGGCCTGCGCTCGTTCGCGAGATCACCGGCGGCGGCGCGCCCAAGGCCGTCAACGCTGCCCCCGGGCAGGCGGCCACCACGTTGAAGGCGGTTGCTGACGGCGGCCGCCTCGCCACGATCACGGGCGACCCGCCGCGGGAGGAACGGGGCGTCGCCGTATCCGACGTCTACGTCCGGCCCGACGGTCGGCAGCTTTCGTCCCTCGCGGAGCTGCTGGCCAACGGCACCCTTAGCGTGCCGATCGCGTCCGTCCGTCCGCTCGATCAGGCGGCACAAGCGCTGCGCGAGGTAGTCGCGGGAGCGGACGGCGCGATCGTCCTGTCACTCCGAACCTAGCCCTCCGATGGTCTCGCCCAAACTGGCCAGCATGGGACGGGCCGGTAGACACCGCTTCTGATCCGGGGGCATTCACGTCCTCGGAGCGCTAACGCTTGCGATCGGCATCTGGGATCTCGTGAAGTGCGCCGGCATCCTCTACAACGGCGTGATCTCGCCCGACGAAACTCGGGTGATATTCCGGAACACTGGTGCAGCCGAGTCTGCGGCGCCTTGTGTCCGAGTTCGATCGTTTACTAGGCTCGCGACGTGACGGCAAGCGAGCTCGGTGGAGTCGGGGCGAGTGGTGTCGAGATCTCGAGGGTCGGGCTCGGCGGTTATGAGCTCGGCCCGGAGCCCGGTGATGCTCCCGATGTCGCCAGAGCGGCTCGGGTGATCGAGTCGGCGATCGCCAACGGCGTGAACTGGCTCGACACGTCCGAGAACTACCTCGCGACCGACAACGAGTCGGTGATCGGCCAGGCTCTCGGCCGGATCGGAGACGAATTTCTGGTCGCCTCGAAGGTCGCACCGCGCGCCGGGGTGACCGGCGGAGCAAGCGGCTTCCGACGGGAGCAGGTCTTGCAGGCCTGCCGTGACAGTCTGAAGCGTCTCGGCCGCGACCACATCGACATCTACTTCCTCCATTGGCCCGACGAGAGCGGTGTGCCGCTGGAAGAGACCTGGGGCGCGATGGCGGAACTCGCCGCCGCCGGCCTCGTCCGCGCGATCGGGCTCTCCAACTACTCGATCGAAGACGTCGAACGCTGCCACACGCAGCGACCGGTCGACGCTGTCCAGGTCGGACTGAACCTTTGCTACTACCAGGAGGAGCTCGGATCGATCGCCCGCTGCGGCGAGCTCGCCATCGCCGCGACGATCTTCGAGCCACTCGCGAGCGGCATCCTCAGCGGCAAGACGCTCGAGCAGGTGCGAGCCGTTTGGTCAGGCAAGTGGCAGGAGACCGACTGGTACAAGCAGGAGCTCGGGACGAACGCCGAGCAGAACTTCGCGGTCGTCGACCGGCTCCGTCCCATCGCAGACAGACTTGACGCGACAGTTGCACAGGTGGCGATCGCCTGGGTTCTGCACCAGAAGGGTGTGACCGCGGCGATCGCCGGCAGCCGGGACGGCAAGCACATGCAAGAGAACGCCGCCGCAGTCGCCCTCGACCTCTCCGAGGTCTTGTCGGAGATCGAGGAACTGATCCCCCGCAGGCCGACCCCGGCCTAGGAGACACCCTCCGGCACCGAGCCGTCAATAACCAACCGCGAGCTTGGGCGCAGGAGGCTCGTTGCGACCAACCTCGACTGGCGCTGCCAGTCGCTGAGCAGCCGTCGAGCACTTCATGACCTCCGCGAAGATGTGGGCGTGGGATGGCAGGCACTCGATCAGTGGGGTGACGACGTCGCCCGTATCGAACCGCTCACTGGCGGAGTTGGCGTCAACGAGGTGTGGAGCGTGCGCATCAACGGGCAGCTCGCCGTCGGCCGGCTCGGCAACCGCAGCGACGCCGACCTCTCGTGGGAGACCGAGCTGTTGCGATACCTCGACCGTGAAGGGATGACGGTGCCGGCGCCGGTCCCGACCACGGACGGCCGGTGGTTCGTCGACGGTCTGGTCGTGATGACCTCCGTGGAGGGCGGACCGCCCGAAACGGTGGCCGACTGGCGTCGCGTCGCCGACACACTCCGCCGGCTGCACCGACTGACGCACGGCTGGCCCCAACGCCCGGGCTGGCGATCGTCGACCGACCTCCTGCACGCGGAAACCGGGACGAAGATCGACCTGGGCGCAATGCCACCCGAGGGTGTCGTTCGATGCCGAGCAGCATGGGCGCGGCTCACCGGACGAGAGCGGTGCGTCGTCCACGGCGACCCCAACTCGGGCAACATCCGTATGACGGCGGATCGCGTCGCGCTGATCGACTGGGACGAGACGCACGTCGATTTCCCCGAGCTCGACCTGGTCTTGCCACACAACGCCGCCGGACTCGACGAAGACACGTACGACGCTGCCGCGCAAGCATGGGCCGCTTGGGAAGCCGCTGTCTGCTGGGACCCCAGCGGGACCGACGAGTTCGCAGTCAACCGGCTCGCCGAAGTTCGAGCGGTCTGAACGGCAGCGGCTACGAGTCGCCACCGGCGGACTCCGCTCTCGCGTCATTCCGGAACACCGTCCCAGACGAGCGGGCGTGCGCGGAGAGGCGTTGCGCCCGCCTCGCCCGGTCCCGCACGCCTGCGTAGGGTTCTGCATGCGAGATTCGCCACCCTGTCGCTCGTCGCAGCGGGTGTCACCACGGTCGGAGGCACGCTCTACTTCGGGTTCGACGCCGCGCTCGCCGCGAGCCCCAAGACGCTGCCGCCGGCAGCCGCGCAAGCGTTGAACGTTCTCGCCTTGAAGATGTTCCTGCCACTCGCGGTCGGAGGTTTCCTGTACGGAATCTCGACCGCTGTTGGCATCCTCAGATCTGCTGCGCTGCCACGCTGGCTCGGTTGGAGCGCTCTCGCGGCCGGGCTGTCGTTTGCCACCCCGATCGGCATCTTCGCGGTACCCCTGCTGCTGCTCTGGTCTGCAATCGCAGGCGTCTGTGCCTATCGCCGGCCGCTGACCAGCGCAAGCGACATTGCCCCGCTGCCGTCGGAGATGCCGCTACCCGCTCGCCAGACGTGATCCGGCGGCCGCTCGGGAACCTCGTCTTCCCCGCTCGGGTGTCATTCCCGCACGCCGGCGCAGGCCGCGGTCCTTGTGCATGACGAGGCCTGACACGGAGCTACGCGCCGTATGGACCGGCGCTGGATAGTCTCGGATGGTGATCGCGGCCGCGACGTCCACATCGGATCGGGCCGCGCCCGCTCCCGACGTCCGGCTTGCTCGACGTGGGACGGCGGCGGTGTTCGCGGTCCACGGATGCGTCACCGGCAGCTTCGCGGCCCGCATCCCGTGGATCGCGTCGCACGTCGGTGTCGGCGTTGGCCATCTCGGGATCGCGCTGCTCATGCCGGGGATCGGCGCCTTGCTCGCCATGCCCTTCTCTGGCCGTCTCGCTCACCGCTTCGCGCTCCGCCCGTTCGTCACGGCCACGATCATCGCGTGGTGCGCGTGCCTCGTCCTGCCGGCGCTGCCCACCTCGCTCGTCGCGCTCTGCGCCGTGTTACTGGTCTTCGGCGCAGTCGCGGGGCTCGCGGACATGGCGATGAATGCGGAGGGCGTTCTGGTGGAGAAGCTGTTCGGCCGCTCCGTGATGTCGAGCCTGCACGGCTTTTGGAGTGTGGGCGTCCTGGTCGGGTCGGCCGTCTCGGCCCTCGCGTCCCACGCCGGCATCGACACCCGGATCCAGTTCGCGGTCGAGGCGCTCGTCCTCGCCGCGGTCGGCGGCGCAGTTGCGCGGCTGCTGATCGATGACCCGACGACGACAGATGCGCCTGCGCCGCCGCACTTCGCGCTCCCGACCCGGCCTGTGCTCCTGATCGGGCTCGTCGGCCTCTGCGCCGTCTTCGGCGAGCAGGCCGGGACCGACTGGTCGGCGTTCTACATCCGCAACGAGCTGGGCGGGTCGGCGAGCGTCGCAGCGCTCGCCGTCTCGGCGTTCGCCTTGGCGATGGCGACGGTCCGACTCATCGGCGACCGCGTGATCCGCAGGCTGGGGCCGGTCCGTACCGTCCGCATCTCAGGGGCGTGCGCCTTCGTCGGCGCCATCGCGGTCGTGCTCGCACCCAGCCTCGCGGTCGGCCTCCTCGGCTTCGCGCTGCTCGGGATCGGCCTCGCCGTCGTCGTCCCGCTCGTATTCGCGGCGGCCGGGCGCGTGGGAGCCCATCCCGCGCGCAGCATTGCCGGCGTTGCGGTCGTCGCCTACGCGAGCGGCCTCGTTGCACCGGGGGTGATCGGCGGCATCGCCTCGGCATCGTCGCTCACGACGTCGTTCTGCGTGGTCGCCGCCCTGGTGGGCGTCATCGCGTTGGCCGCGGGCGTGCTTCGCCCGAGGCAACGACCCGTCGAGACGAGCCCCGCCACGGCCGGGTCGACGGAGATCTAGACGACGAGCCTCGACGAGCCGCGCGTCATTCCGGAACACTGGTGGACCACAAGGCTCATGGGGTAGCCGGGCGAAGCGGCGAGTGATAGAAACGACGAGTGGTAGAAACGGCACGTGGCCGCACGTAGCGTGCTCCCCAGCGGCACGGTCACCTTCCTGTTCACAGACATCGAGGGTTCGACCGAGCTGCTGAAGCAACTTGGCCGCGATCGCTACGAGACCGTGTTGGCAGAGCACGACGGTCTGTTGCGTGCCGCTGTCGCGGCGCACGACGGCCGTGTTGTGGATACGCAGGGCGATTCGTTGTTCGGCGCGTTCCACTCGGCGCGCGAGGCGGTGTCGGCGGCGATCGAGGCGCAGCGCGAGCTAGCCGCGCATGAATGGCCGGACCAGCTGCATGTGCGGGTGCGGATGGGGTTGCACAGTGGTGAGCCGAAGGCGGGAAACCAGGGGTATGTGGGGATCGGCGTGCACCGAGCTGCGAGAGTCGGTGCGGCTGCGCACGGCGGGCAGGTGCTGCTCTCGGAGACGGCGCGCGCGCTCGTCGCAGACGACCTGCCCGCCGGGGTGTCGCTTCGCGATCTCGGAATCCACCGGCTGAAGGACATTGATGAGCCGGCGCGGCTCTACCAGGTCGTCAGCGCCGGGCTCCAGGATCGCTTCCCGCCGCTGCGGACCGTGCGCCGGGGCCGCAGTCGTCGTGCCCATCTGATCCTGGCCATGGTGGCCCTGGTCATCGCCGCGGGCGCGACGGCGGTCGTGCTGCTTGCGACGGGTCTGGCGTCGGCGAAGCCGGTACGGCTTCACGCAAACTCGATCGCCGTCATCGACGCGAAGTCAGGAAAGCTGGTCGGTGACGTGCCACTCGCCTTCAGCCCCACCGACGTCAACGCGGGCGGGAACGAGATCTGGGTCCTGAACTGGTTGGGCCGAACAGCGACCGCGATCGACCCAGGCACGCTCAAGGTCATCCAGACGGTCGGAGTCGATGGCGACCCACTGAGCCAGTACGCGATCGGGGACACCGACTGGGTGGGCATCCCGGGAGGCGTCGATGTGCTCGACACACAGGCCGACAGCAACAACGCGACCAAGATCCAACTCTGGCAGCCGTCCGGCGGTTCCACTCGATGCTACGTCTACGTCACGGGCAACGGCCGCACTATTTGGGTGTCGGAAGGGACGAACGTCGCCGTCATCGACGCGGCGAGCGGGAACGTCCTTCGCAAGCTGCATCTCCCGACCCCAAGCGGCGTCCCCCCGAGCCTCACCTGTTACGGCCTTCGCTACTCGGACGGCGTGCTGCTTGCGATCCGTGGTCCGGACTTCTCGATCGGGTCGGTCGACCTTCGGTCGGCGTCCTATACGCCGATCGCGACGGAACCAAGTCTCACCCCGGAAAACTTCGGGGGCGGCTCCGCAAACTGGGTTGCCGGCTTCGGCTCGTACTGGGTCGGCACGTGGACAAATAGTACGAGCGGGACGGCGACCAACCTGACGCGGTTCGACCCCACCAGCGGCACGGCTACGAGCAAGATCGCGAGCCCTAAACCCGCAGGGAGTCAACCCAACGACCTCCCGGGCTTCAACCGCCTCGCTGTCGACCGGGCAACCGGCGTGTGGGCGCTCGAGGAGCCGTACATCAATGCACTAGCTCACATCGACCCGACGACCAGCCAGATAACCAGCACCATCCCCCTCCGTCATACCGTTTGTTGCCCCGTCGGGGGCATCGGGAACGGCGTCGCCGTCGGGCACGGTCGCGTGTGGGTCGGGCTGGACTCCCCGTAGAATCCCGTTCGTGACCGAAGCGCGGCTCGAGGACTCCGGATCGGGGCTCACGCCCGTCACCGAGGGCTGGTTCGTCGTCAACGTGCGCGACGCCGAGTGGTGGTTCACGGAGGGGAGAGGCGCGAGGTGCGCCTTCGACAACGAGTACGGCGACCCGCCGGTCGAGTTCGCCCAGCTCGGGATCAACGTCACCGTCCTCGAGCCCGGAGAGAAGAGCCTCTACCACGCCGAGGAGAACCAGGAGGCGTTCCTCGTCGTTTCAGGGGAATGCAAGCTGCTCGTCGAGGAGGAGGAGCGACGCCTGGGGCCGTGGGACTTCTTCCACTCTTCCGCATGGACCGAGCACGCGTTCGTGGGCGCGGGCGAGGGTGCGTGTGTGATCGTGATGGTCGGTTCGCGCTCAGGCCCGGGAGTGAACTACCCGGCGTCGGAGCTCGCGGCGCGTTACGGCGCGAGCGTGGCGGAGGAGACCTCCGACTGGCGGCAGGCGTACGCGAGGGTCGAGCCGTTCCGGCGAGAGCGACCGCCGAGCTGGGCTCGTCTGCCCTGGGCGTAGATCACTCAGGCGAGCGAACCGATCCAGATCGACCAGCGCTCGACGGCTTCGACCTCCAGGATCGTCTTCAACCACGGGTCTCCGGAGAGGTAGGTGTGCACCTCGTTCTCGCTCTCGGCCGCGACGACGAGCAATGCCGGCCCGAAGTCGGGATCTCCGAGGGGGCCGCCCAGGACGATCACGCCTTGTTCGGCAAGGCCGTCGACGAAGGTCGCGTGCTCGTCCCAACCGTCTTGCTCGCGCCTCGGCCGCGAGTGATCCCAGCCCGGGCCAGGGCGTTCAGTAACGAGGAAGTAATCCAGCCGACACCGCCAAGGTGACTCCACCTTCCGCGTGGCCCAGGCTTGACACATGCCGATATCGGAATATATTGGGGTCGTGGCCCGCTCGTCGACGACCTCGGATGTCTTCAATGCAATTGCCGAGGTGCATCGCCGCGAGATCCTGGACACGCTGATCGCAGGCGAGAAGGCCGTCGGGGCGATCGTGACCGACCTCTCGATGTCCCAGCCTCAGGTCTCAAAGCACCTGCGGGTACTCAGCGAGGTCGGGCTCGTCACGTGCCGGGCGGAGGGACGTCGTCGTCTGTACCGCCTGGAGCCCGCGCACCTCCGGCCGTTTCACGACTGGCTGGCCAAGTACGAGCAGGCGCGGGACGACCGGCTCGATCGGATGGACGACTACCTCAAGGAACTACAACAGCAAGGAGAGCCGCAGTGACACCTAATCGGCATGGGTCGTCAGTCATCGAGTTCCCGAGCGAACTCGAGATTCTCACCACTCGAGAGTTCGACGCTCCGCTCGAGCTCGTCTTCGACGTATTCACGAAGCCGGAGCATGTGAGCAAATGGTTCGCTCCATTTACCTGCGAGGTGACCGAGTGCTCGATCGACTTGCGCCCCGGCGGGAGTTATCACATCGTTTTCGTGACCGAAGACGGAACCGAATGCTCGTTTCGGGGAACCTACTTGGAGGTCGAGCGGCCGACCCGGACCGTCGCAACGTGGCTCTTCGAAGGGTGGCCGGGCGCGGACGCCGTCGAATCGGTGGATCTGCACGAAACGGACGGAGTGACGAAGGTGACCATGAAGCTCGCATTCCGCGACCAGGCGGGCCGTGACCACATGACCAAGTCCGACGGCCAGGAAGACAGTTTCAACAAGCTGGAGGATTACTTGAGGTCACTGCTCGAGCAGAGGGAAACCGTGTCCGGGTAGCTGAGGCCAGGCGACCGGCCGCCGCAAGGGGAGTATCCGTCCCGGTTAGGCTGGGGCTTTCATGGGGGAAGCGACGTACACGGTCAAGGCTCTCGACGAGTCGACGTGGGACGCGTTCGCCGCGTTGGTCGAGCACAACAACGGCGTCTTTGGCGGCTGCTGGTGCATGGGCTTCCATCCCGAGGGAGTCGGCAAGGAGACCACGCCGGAACTGAACCGCAAGCGGAAGCTCGAGCGCGTACGGGCGGGAACGGCCCATGCGGCGCTTGTTTTCGACGGGCACGACTGCGTGGGGTGGTGCCAGTTCGGCGCACCCAGCGAGGTGCCGAAGATCAAGAGCCGCGCCGCCTACGAGAAGGGCGTCACGACGCGCCCGACTGGCGGATTGCGTGCAACTTCGTCGGCAAAGGGCACCGACGCCGGGGGGTCGCGACCGCGGCGCTCAACGGGGCGCTCGAGCTCATCGCCGCGCTCGGTGGCGGACGGGTCGAGGGCTACCCGGAGGACGCAGCCTCGGTTCCTGCCGGCTTCCTGTTCAACGGTGCCCTCTCGACGTACGAACAGCTGGGCTTCGTCCGGGACCGCAAGATCGGCAAGCACCGTTGGGTCGTCACCAAGACGGTCAAGCGCCCCAGGCGTCGAACCTGAGCATTCGGCCAAGGCGCACGACCGATGAGATCGGCCGGTCGCCTGGTCGTTAGGATCGCCCGGATTCTGCGGCTCGATCGAACGAGGAACGGAGCTGAGGTGGACTCGGTCGCGACATGGCATCACGGGTTGGTCGCCGATTGGTGGGCCGAGTTCAACTCGGCCGGCCCGGAGCTCGACTACTTCGGCCGTTTCGTCGAGTCCGGTCAGCCGGCACTCGATGCCGGGTGCGGGTCGGGCAGGCTGCTGCTCCCGTGGCTTCGCGCCGGGTACGACGTGGACGGATGTGACGTCTCGCCGGACATGGTTGCCCGCTGCCGCGACCTCGCCGACCGCGAAGGGCTGACCCCGAACTTGTGGGTGCAGGCGCTGCACGAACTGGCGCCGCCTCGCCGGTACGCAACGATCGTCGTCTGCGGTGTGTTCGGGCTTGGCAGCACGCGCGACCAGGACCGACTCGCGCTGGGTCGGCTGCGCGAGAGCCTTGAACCTGGCGGCACGCTCCTCCTCGACAACCAGGTGCCCTACGCGCTGACCAGACGCTGGCCCTCCTGGACGAGCGAGGGCCGGGCCAAGCTTCCCGAACCGTGGCCGCCGCCCGGTGAACGGACTCGGGCCTCGGATGGGAGCGAACGCGAGCTCCGCGTTCGCGCGATCGCGCTCGACCCGCTCGATCAGACGATCGTGATGGAGATCCGGGCAGACAAGTGGGTCGATGATCTCTGCGTGGCGACCGAGGTACACACTCTCTCGATGCGCATGTACTTCCACGCCGAGCTCCTGCTCTTGCTCGAAGCTGCGGGCTTCGTCGTCACCGCCGTTGCCGGGGACCATGGACGAGAACCCGCGACAGCCGACAGCGAGTTCCTCGTCTACACCGCCAACGCCGGCTAGCTCGCCCGGCGGACGTTCTGAACGCCGGCCCGAGTCTCGCTACCCTCGCGCCGTGCCCGACCGGATTCTTGTCTACGGGGTCACGGGGTCAGGCAAGACCGTCTTGGCGCAGCGCATCTCCGCGGCCACGGCCATCCCGTGGCACTCCGTCGACGATCTGACCTGGGAGCCGGGCTGGGTGCCGGTCCCTGATGAGGAGCAGCGGCGACGGATCGAGGCGATCTGCGTCGGTGAACGGTGGGTGCTCGACACCGCGTACGGCAGGTGGCTCGATCTCCCGCTGGCGCGGGTCGAGCTCATCGTCGCGCTCGACTTTCCCCGCTGGTTGTCGCTCTACAGGCTGACCCGTCGGACGATCGTGGGAGCGATTGATGGTCGTCCCCTCTGCAACGGCAACCGCGAGTCGTTCCGACATCTGCTCTCGCGAGAGTCGATCATCCTCTGGCACTTCAAGACGTTCAGCCGGAAACGGCGGCGGATTCGCGACTGGGAGGCCCATCCACCCGCCCCCCAGGTCGTGCGTCTGACTTCACCGCGGCACGCCGACAACTGGCTCGCCCGCTATGAGGCTCAGCGGCGCGTCGGGTGACCGTGACGGGGCCGCCTCACGACACGACCCTGCGCATCACGCAGTTCCTCATGCCTTTGGGGCGGACGTAGCTGAAGCCGGCCCGCTCGTACAGCGACCGAGTGCCGTTGTAGAGCACGGACACCTTTTTGCCGCCGGTGTCGTGCGGATACCCCTCCACGACGCCGCCGCCGGCCTGCGCGATCAGGTCGACGGCGCCACCGAGTGCGGCCGCCGTCACTCCGCTGCGCCGGTATTTCTTGTCCACGAACATGCAGGTGATCCGGTAGTCGGGCCGCTTGTCGAGGGTGGCCTCGTACTCCTTGCGGTGATGGATTTCGGCAGTTCCTCCGGGCTGCCGTACTGGCACCACGCCACGGCCTCATCGCCGTCGAACACCAGCGCAGCGTGTGCGCGGCCCTCTTCGACCAACCGTTGCTTGAGGGAGCGGTTGCCCTCGGCGGTGAACGTCTTCTCGGCGTGGAAGGTGTTGAACCAGGTGCACCAACAGCCACCGAACACACCGTTGTGCCGCTCGACGAGACGCGCGAATGCGTCCCAGGTAGTCGCATCGAGCGGTTTGACCACGTAGTCCGTCATGGGCATGATTCTGCCGTGAATCCGGCAGCGAGGTAGCGGTTTGGCGCGGCGAGGAGCCGCGCGGTTCCGGCGCAGTGTTCGTCGAAGCCCGTTTTTCCGGGGCTCGGGCGCTGCGCGCCCACCGCTACGACTCGGAGGTACCACGAATGAATCGTCAGAACCTCTTCTCGGACTCATGGGACGGAGAAAGCGAAGCTGGGACTCGGCATCGAATCTTCTGGCGGCCCGATGACGCCAGGCTCGGAGCGACGCTGTACGAACTGGCACCCGGCTCGTCTGAGATGCGGATGCACATGCACTTCGGCGGCGAGGAGATGTTCTTCGTCCTGAGCGGTCGTCCGCTCTTCCGGAACCAACGCGGCGCAGAGGAGTTGGCTCCGGGCGACTTCGTCTTCTGCCCGGAGGGACGTGCCGGGCTCCATACGTTCAGCAACCCCACCGAAGAGCCCGCCCAGATCCTCGGCATCAGTGCCGGAAGCTTCCCGGATGTCGTTGCCTACCCGGAAGACGGATATGCATGGGTGGCGACGCGCGATCCCGATCCCGGGCTGCTCGCAAAAGGCGGCGACCCCGGGATCATCGCCCGCTTCGAGATCCCGATCGAGTAATCGCTCGGCCGCATCGACCATCGACAAGAGCGAAGGGGCCGCGCGAGCGGCCCCTTCGCTGGCCGGGGCGTCACAGCGCTTTAGTAGCATCGCCCCGTGCGAGAGTTATGCCCAGGCCTGTTGCACTGGGAGGCACCGCACCCGGAGTGGCGGCCGACCGAGCCGTGGAGCGAGAACGTGTCGTCCTATGCGATCGACGACGGGGAGCGGCTGCTGCTCTTCGATCCGCTGGCCGTGCCGATCGAGCTCGTGGACCTGGCGGCTCGCCGGGATACGGCGGTCGTGCTCACCGCGCCGTGGCACGAGCGCGACGCGCAGAGCCTGGTCGAGCGGCTCGGCGTGCCGGTCTACACCCCGCTGCCCGACACCGCGCAGCACCTCATGGACACGTACGGCATCACGGCGGAGCAGGCCGGCGACGGCAGTCCCGACCTCGTCTGGCTGCTCCGCGAGCACCAAGGCGAGGCACGCGTGTACTCGCCCGGCGATCGGCTGCCGTTCGGTGCCGAGGTGTTTCGCGGGCACAAGGCGAATGACACCGTCCTCTGGGTCAAGAGCCGGGGTGCGGTGATCTCTGGCGACACACTCGTCGACTTCGGCCAAGGCCTCGAGATCAACGAGAGATGGCTCCGCCCCGGCACGACCCGCGAGGAGATCGCCGAGCAACTGCGCCCGCTGCTCGCACTGCCCGTCGAGCACGTGCTGGCGACGCACGGCGGTCCAACCGACCGGGCCTCCCTCGAACGGGCATTGTCCGCCTCGTAGACCGCCCGGGGGACCGAGAGCTATGTGTCGAGCGGAACGGCCTCGATGGCGATATGCCCCCTCCCGATCTCGAAGCGCACGAGGTAGCGGTTGCCGTTTTCCGCCTCGATGGTGAGGAGCAGTCCGCCCTCGTCGTAATGATCCACCGCGATGAGTTTCACGTTGGACTCGTCGCGGATCTCGAACACCACGTCGTCTTCACGCGCGAGCAGGTCCCTGAAGTGGCCGGTTGCGATCTCGGCGATCTGGTCCCCGACTCCCTCGATCAGGCGCTGCTCGAATTCGTGCCCCTCAGTCATGTCTCTCCTCCTGGTTACGTGACTGGATCGTAAGCCGTCGCCCAAGCGTCAGTACGGAACACCAGCCCAGGCGACCGGGGCGACCTCCTGCCGAGTCGCGGTCCTAAGCCTGCGGGTGGGGAGCGGCAGCGGTTGCGGCCGCTCCCCACTGCGCGACGTCGGCCATGGTCAGGAAGGCGACCTCCCCGAACTGCTCGAACGTCCGCACGTGTGACGAGACGACCTGGAAGCCCGCGCGCTCGTAGACGAAGCGAGCCCGTTCGTTGAAAGCAGCCACATGGAGAAACACACGCCTCGGCCGATAGCGATCGCGTGCGAAGGCGAGGCCGGCGAGGAAGAAGTCGAGTCCGAGGCCGCGCCCGGTCAGATCTGGTCGCAGGCCGAGCCCGTAGTCGAGATCGGGCGGCTTCGGCTCGAAGTAGTAGAAGCCGACCAGGTCGTCCTGCTCGTCTCGTGCTGCGAAGAAGCGCTCAGGGTTGAGCACCGGCTCGGCGTCGCCGTCGTAGAAGTCGTACGGCGGCGGGTAACGCCAGCCGGCGAGCAGCCTGCTGCGTCTCGTCCGAGGCCGGTTCGATTCTGATCTGCACGCGCATTGAGGCTAGTCGAGGTTCGGGCCACCGAAGCCGATTCGCGCGGCGATGATTTCCGAACCGCACCGGCGTCTACAACTGTGACCAGCGACTGAAAGGGGCTCACCATGGAGAAGATCACGACCTGGCTGTGGTTCGACACCGAGGCCGAGGAGGCCGCGCAGTTCTATACCTCCATCTTCCCCGATTCGCGGATCACCGATGTCTCGCACTACGGCGAGGCTGGGCCTCGGGATGCGGGGTCGGTGATGACCGTGAGCTTCGAAGTGATGGGACGCGAGTTCGTCGGCCTGAACGGCGGCCCCGGCGACAAGATCGGCGGTATCGGCATCTCGTTCATGGTCGCGTGCGACTCGCAGGACGAATTGGACACGTATTGGGAAAGGCTTGCCGACGGCGGTCAGGAGATCGCATGTGGTTGGGTCACGGATCGTTATGGCGTGCCGTGGCAGATCGTCCCGAGGCGGTTGATGGAGCTCCTGAGTGACCCGGACCGCGAGAAGTCCCAGCGGGTCACGAGTGCGATGCTGCAGATGACGAAGATCGAGATCGCCGGCCTCGAGCGTGCCGCCGCCGAGCATGCGTCAACCGGTGTCTGACACCGGCTTCACGCGTCGTTCTGTTTGTTCCGCTCGCGTCGGGCCGGCAGAACGCGGTACTTGAGGATCAAACCGAATCCGAGGATCGAGACGACGGTGCCCGCAGACACGGCTCCGCTCACGTAGATGATCCCACCGAGAATGATGATCAGCGCACCGATGACAGTGCCTGCCGTGGGAGTCTGAAGCCGCTGGAGCAAGGTGACGGCGACTGTACTCGTATTCCCGTTGCGTGTCAGCCGGCGAGCTTGTGCCACACGAGCTTGCCGACCTTGGTGCCGACGGTCCGGCCCGCCGTGACGTCACCGGGAAGCTCGGTACCGCGGTCGACGCCCTGCATGGCGGCCCGAGCAACCTGTCCGGCGAACGGGCGGCCGGTGAATGACGTGAGCACCTCGCCCGCCGCGTAGGCGAACGCGCTGTCACCGGAGGTCCGACCGGGCGACGCCGGCGTGGGGGCGAGCGGGCTCCAGCGTGCACCCGGCACCCACCGGCCCGCGCGGAGAACGAGCTGGCGCCCGCCGACGCGCTTGACGAGGCCCGGGACGAGCGGAAGCTGGTTATTGAACGCGAGGTACCGGATCATCGAGATCGGCCGCGGCGACTGGTACGCGCGCTTCGCGCCCCAGGCGGAGACGGCCGCGTCGTTGAGCGCGCCGTTCAGTGCGAGATCGAGCCGAACGTCGTGCGCGAGGCGCGCGGCCCCGCCGGTCCCCGCGGGGAGCCGTGCAGCGACGCGGTTCCAGCCGATCGGCGACGCGTCCACCACGGTCCGCGCACCCGCCTGCGACGTGGCCCGGATCGCTGCGACGGCGGCCCGCTTGTAGGCGGCGCTCGACGGGTCGCCGAGACGCGGCGGGCCGGCATCGACGCCTGCCGCAAAGGTGCTCACGTGGCCCCACTGCGAATTCTCGAACGTCTGGACGTCCGCCGGGACCGAGCCGCCGCCCTGGGCGGACTTTTGCGAGCGGGCCAGCGGCTGCCAGAACGTCGGGTCGTGAGCGGTCGAGCCGGAAGCGCCAACGAGCAACGGCTCGTTCACCGGCGTGTAGCTCGGGTCGGCGTAGTGCAGCGCCTCGTTCGAGCCGTCGTGGCGGCCCGCGGCGATCGCTGCCGCCCCGATCCGGTTCCCGAGCTCCGCTGCGGAGCCGCCGGAGGCACGTGTGAAATCGGGTGAGAGGCAGAGCGCCCGCAGGCGCCCGCTGAGGAGCGCGAAGGTCCGGTCGAGGTTCGCCCCGTACGAGGCGCGCCAGACGAGTAGCCGGTAGGCGGCGTAGCTGATCGCAGTCTCGCGGTCCTGCTGTCCGCCCGTCGCCTGCCAGGCTCGGGAGATCGTCGTCGAGAGATCGAAGAGATCGCGGGCCTGGACGGGCTCCGATGCACCGCCCAGCCGAAGCATGTCGACCGCGGCGTCGTTCCAGATCCGCGCGACCGACCGGCCTTGCTGCGGTGCGGGCGTGCAGTTCGCGAGCGCGGACGTCGAGGCTCGTTTGGCGACCACCATGACGGGCGGCGGCGATGCGATCCGCACCACGCGGTTGGCGGCGACGTTGCCGCGGAAGCTCGCGCCGCCCCACGGGTACCGCACCGTGAGCGATCGGATCGAGGTCGCGGCCCCGAGCCCGAAGTGGACACGCTGGTCCTCCGACGAGAGATAGCTGCTTCCCGCCTGCACGATGCGCGTCAGGCGCTTGCCGTTGGGGAGCGCGACGGTGACGACCGCGCCCGGGGCGAAGCGCGACAGCTGCACGTCGAGCCAGTTCCCGCTGGGGCCCGACGGGTGCAGGAGCACGAGCTTGCCGCCGATCGTGTTGATCGCGACGTCCATCCGCCCGTCGTTTGCGACGTCCGCCGCGGCTGCACCCCGTCCGTTCAGTTGCATGCCCTTCGCCGCGACGACGCCCTTGGCGTCGCCGAAGGTCGTCGCGCCTCCGACCGGCGCCAGGACGCGCACGGCTTCCGCATCGGCAGACAGGTTCGTGACCGGGATCGCTCCCGCGGCGAGCAGCAGGTCGGGCGTGCCGGAGTTGGCGAAGTCGACCCACGTTGCGCCCCAGCCGGCGAACCCGGTCCCGAGCGCCGGGACGAAGCGCGGCCGCACGTTTGCGAACGCGCCGGTCGCGGTCTGCACGTAGGCGGCGGAGGGCTCGTTGCGCGAGTTGGTCACGAAGAGGCCGAGGCGGCCGCCGGACGTGACGCTGGTCGCCACTCCCATTCCGGCGTACGGGTCGGCGACCCCGGCGGTGGCCGCGCGCTCCTCGAAGCGGAAGCCGAGCCCGGTCGGATCGGCGCTCGCACCGCCGGGCCAAGGGACATTGACGTAGAGCTGGTTCGGGTCCTCGTCGTTCGCGACGTAGATGTCCGGGCGGCCGTCGCCATTGACATCGGTGAAGGTCGCTCCGAGCCCGTGGTGGAAGTTGGCGGCCTCGAGGCCCGCCTGGGCGCCGACCTCTTTGAAGCGCCCTGCTCCCTCGTTCAGATAGAGGAGGTCGCGGACTCCCGCAACGTTCGTCGGGAAGCCGGCGAGCGAGTTCGGTACCGGTTGATTCAGATCGGAGTAGCCGGCGACGAACAGGTCCGGCCGGCCGTCGCCGTTCACGTCCGCCACGGCGGCACCGGTGTACCAGCCGTTCCCCGGGAGCTGCGCGTGGGTGAACGTCCCGTGGCCCGTGTTCCAGAGCACGTCGACGCCACTCGTCGTCGTCACGACGAGGTCGGTGTGACCGTCGCCATTCAGATCCGCGGCCGCGCAGCCGTCGCCCTGGACGGGCAGATCGGCATGCGTGTCGGCGCTGACGTCCTTGAACGTGCCGTCGACGTTCTCGAACAACGTGGTGCGGGGGAGGCCGCCGTGCGCCTCCCATTGCGGGGCGTCCGCGCTCGCGTAGGAGTTGACCGCGAACAGGTCCTGCCAGCCGTCGTTGTTGTAGTCGAGCCAGCAGACCCCGCCGCCCATCATCGCTTTGGTGTCGCTCGACATGCCGTAGCGGAACGCGCCCTGCTGGAAATCGAGCCCGAGCGACGGCGCGAGGTTGGTCAGCCGCAGGCCCGCGAGGGCGGAGCTCTCGACGCCCCCCGCTGCGACCTGCGCCGGCGGCGCAACGGCGAGCGCCCAATGGCCGGTCGCCTGCTGGTTCAGCTGGTACGCCTGGCCCGCGAGTTGTGCGATCGCGACCGGCGGGTTTTGCCCGCGGCCGGGCGCCAGGTGCATGGTCAGTCGATCGGCGGTGGTCGCATGGACGGTCGACAACAGGTCGTGCGCGATCAGCTGCGCCGTGTGGAGATCGAGTTCGGTCTGCACGCCCTGCGAAGCCTCGATCGTGATCGGAGGCAGCGCACCGACGGGCAGCGCGCGGAACGACGTGGTCGTCTTGGTGTTCGACAAGGCGATCACGCCGGCGAACGCGACGAGGACGGCTGGGACCGCCACGAGCGCGAGCCGCCGGTCGACCGGAATGGGCCAGCGGCGCAGCACCGGCATGGCGAGACACACGACGGCCAGCGACGAAAGCAGCGCCACCTTGCTCGCGAATTCCGTCGTCGCCGCCGCGATCATCAGCGATGCGAGCACCCCGAGGGACACCGCATAGACGAGCCGGTGCGTCGGCGAGCGCGGCGCCGTCTTCGGGTCGGTGATCATGAAGAACAGGAACACGAGCACCTCGGGCGAGGTGATGAGCACGAGCCAGAAGTGGAAGCCTGTGATTGGACCGAGGTGCCAACGCGCCAGCATCACGTGCCCCGACAGCGCCAACACGCCGATCCCGGCGGCGAACGTGACCCAGAAGGCGACCGCGAGCCACAGGAGCTTGAGGCGCGACAGGATCAGGAATCCACCCGCGAGGATGACGGCCAGCGCAAGGACGAGCCAGACCGACATCGGGCCCCACCAGAAGTCGAGCGGGTTGGCCCGGCCGCGGCCGAGGATCAGGAAACAGAGGACGAGCCCGATGTTCGACGGGTTGAAGATGTGGTGGCCGCGCCACTTGATCAGGTACTTCGAAAGCAGGGAGACCGCGGCGGTCCCGGCGAAGATCCACCACCCCTTCATGCTCCACCAGTCGCCGTGGCGCGTGCCGGGAACGCGCAAGATGAAGGCCACGCCGTTGCCGGTCAGGAGCGCGCTCGCGGGCCACATGAGCACGTGCTGCTTGTGCACGGTGATCGCGATCTCCAGCACGGCGCAGGTGAGGAGCGAGACGAGGATCTGCGCGATCGAGAGCTGGAAATGGAACCCGATCTGCCCGATCACCTGCAGCGACGTGATCGTGAAGGCGAGATGCAGCCGCGGGTCGCTCAGCTTCGGGAGGACGATGGGGTACGGCGTGCCCCGAATCACGACCGCAGTCATCCCGTCGAATCGTAGCCCGCTCCAGAAGTGATTACGATTAAGCGATGCGGCTCGAGCGCGCTCGCAGCATCGTCGACTTCGTCGTTTCGGAGGCCCCTGCGGCGGTCTCGGTCTTCGTCGCCGACAGCCACGGCGAGCTCGTCGCCGCCGCGACGATGGACGGGGCGGCGCCGGACACGCGGCTCAACGCCCAGCGCAAGGCGTACACCGCCGCGCGCAGCGATGCCCGGACGACGCGTGAGCTCGCCGAGAAGGTCAAGGACGATGCGGTGGAGCGGGCGAGCTTCGACCCGTTCTTCACGTTCTTCCTCGGCGGCGTCGCGGTCTTCGAGGGTGAGGATCGCGTCGGCGCGGTCGGCGTGAGCGGCTTGCCCGGCGAGGTCGACGAGCAGCTCGCGCTCGCGGCTATCGCACGATCCGCGGATCGGTGAACACGTCGGTGTCGTCGCGGCTCCGCGTCGAGAACTCGGATACCACCGCGCCGTCATCGCCGGCCTGGAACCAGTGCAGCGTGTCCGGCGGGATCGTCCACTGGTCGCCGGGACCCAGCACGATCTCGGGCTCGCCGTCGACATGCAGTCGCACGAGCCCGGTCCGGCAACGGAACGTCTCTTCCTTGCCGGGGTCCGCGCCGACGGGCGGATGTCGGTGCTCCGGACACCGCTGGCGCGGGAACAGAACGAGCTCCTTTGCGCACACGCGTTCCGTGTTCACGTAGACGACGATCTGCAGCCCGATCTCGTTGAGCCGGCCGAGCCCGAAATCCGCCACCTCGATCCGCTCGCGCTCGGTCGCGCTGAGGACGATCCCTGCGTCGTCCAGCATCGCGGCCGCGCGCTCGCGCGCCTCTTCGGCGGTCACAGCGCGACGAGACTGCCGCTCGTCGCGGACTCGTGGAGCGCCTCGAGCGTGTACGCCTGTCCCATCGCATCGTCCCGTCCCAGCAGCAACTCACCCTCGCCGCGAATTGCATCGCTGACGTTCTCGAGCTCCAGCCGGTAGGAGTCTTCGCGCTCGACGTCGATGCGCTCGACCCCGTTCTCGCGGCGGAGCTCGAGGGTGGGCGACGTGCAATGCCATGGATCGTCGAGGAAGAGCGAGCCCTCGCTGCCGATCGCCTCGAGCTCGTCCTGGTTCGGCAGTGCGGTGCCGCAATGGAAGATCGCGAGCACGTTGTCCGGAAAGCGCAGCGTTCCGGTGAACACCCAGTCCGTGCCCGAGGGGCCGAACCAGGCTTCGCCAAAGGCGTGGACCGGCTCGCCGCCGAGGAGGCGCGAGCCCGAGACGTTGTAACAGCCGACGTCCATCAGCGCGCCGCCTTCGAGCTCGGTGCGCAGGCGGATGTTGTCGTGGTCGTAGAGCGAGTAGCTGAACACCGAGCGCACGAGCCGCAGCTCGCCGATCGCGCCGTCCGCCACGAGCTGCCGCAGTCGCTTCGTTTGCGGATTGTGGCGGTACATGAACGCCTCGCTGAGGAGGAGGCCCGTGCGGTCGGCGGTGTCGAACGCGGCGGCCACCTCGTCCGGGTGACGTGAGAGCGGCTTCTCGCACAACACGTGCTTGCCCGCCTCGAGCGCGCGGATCGACCATTCGCAGTGCAGCGTGTTCGGGAGCGAGATGTAGACCGCGTCGATCTCGGGGTCGGCGAGGAGAGCGTCGTACGTACCGAACGCGCGCGGGATCTCCCATTCCTTCGCGTATTCGTCGGCACGCGCCTGGTCTCGACTGGCGACGGCGACGAGATCGATCTTGTCGGACGCATGCGCGCCGGGGATCACCTTCCGGTTGATGTGGGCGGTGGAGATGATTCCCCACTTCACGGGCGTCCCCATGTGCTTACTATCGCCTAATGGAAGAGATCGGTGTCGGCATGCTCGGCTATGCGTTCATGGGCAAGGCCCATTCGAATGCATTCAAGAAGATCGCGTACATGACCTGGCCCCCGCCGCTGATGCCGAAGCTCGTAGGCATCGCCGGACGGGACGCCGCTGCGGTCGGGGAAGCCGCCGAGCGCTACGGCTTCGACTACGCGACGGGAGACTGGCGTGTCCTCGTCGCCGACGAGCGGATCAAGCTCTTCGACAACGGCGGTCCCAACTCCCTGCACGCCGAGCCGACCGTCGCCGCCGCCAAAGCCGGAAAGCACGTTGTCTGCGAGAAGCCGCTGGGCCGCGATGCGGACGAGAGCTTCGACATCTGGCAGCGCGTTGCCGCGACCGGCGTCAAGCATCTCTGCGCCTTCAACTACCGCTTCGTGCCTGCCGTGCGCCTGGCACGAGAGATGATCGAGGCGGGCGAACTGGGGGAGATCCGCCACTTTCGTGGGCGTTATCTCCAGGACTGGGCCGACGACGCGACGCTCGACACATGGCGCTTCCAGCCCGACGAGGCGGGCTCGGGCGCGCTCGGCGACATCGGCACGCATGTGATCGACCTCGGCCGGTTCCTGAACGGCGAGATCACCTCGGTGTCGGGATTCGTGAAGACGTTCGTGCCCGGCCGTCGGGTCGACGACGCAGTCGAGGCCGCCGTCGAGTTCGAGAACGGATCGGTCGGCACCATCGAAGGGACGCGCCTCGCGCTCGGCCGTCGCAATGCGTTTCAGTGGGAGATCAACGGTTCGAAGGGCTCGCTCGCGTTCGACATGGAGCGTCTGAACGAGCTGCAGGTGTTTCGCGCCGACGGCGACCGTGCGCGCGGGTTCAAGACGGTGCTCGTGTCGGAGGCGAACCATCCGTTCTGGGAGCACTGGTGGCCGCCCGGTCACATCATCGGCTGGGGCGACACCTTCGTGCACGAGCTTCACCACATGTTGAAGGCGATCGCCGACGACACCGACGTCGCTCCGTACGGCGCCACGTTCGAGGACGGCTACCGCGCGTCCGAAGTCGGCGATGCGATCCTGCGCTCGGGCGAAGTCGGCGAGCGCGTGCACATCTCCTACCGAACCTGAGCCCAGTCCGAACCTGATTCGGCGCAGCCGAACCAGATTCGCGAGTCTCGAGCCCCGGCAGCCCTTCAGTCGGAAAGCAGGAGCGTGGCCTTGCCGCCTCGGTAGGCGAAGGCGTCTTCGAAGCGGTCGAGCGGGACGCGCAGGCCGACGAACTGCTCGAGCTCGTCCGGCCAGCGCTCACGCGCGCGATCGAGAGCGGCGACTGCCGCGAGCCAGTCCTCACGGGCCGCGTTGACGCTCCCGAAGAGGACGCGGTTCTCGAGGATCGCGTCGACCGCCAGCGTGCGGCCGTCCAGTTCGACCCGTTGCCCGCGTGGATCGATCCCGAGCAAGCAGGCGACGCCGCTGCGGCGCAGGAGCCCGAGTGCATCGGCCATCAACTGGGCATCCCCGGCAGCCTCGACCACGAGGTCGAAGCCGCCCAGCTCCGTGAGCGGCGTCTCGGGGAGAGCGACGTAGGTCGCGCCGGCTGCGGTCACCCGCTCGCTCGACGGCTCCAGCGACGCGGTCCACACCTCGACGTCTGCCAGCCGCAACAGGTAGGTCATGAGTGTCCCGATCGCCCCGGCGCCGAGAACGAGGGCGCGCTGAAGCTCCCACGGCTGCCGATTCCCGATCGCGCGGACGTGGCGCAGCGCGCGCTCGCAGATCGACGCCGGTTCGGCGAGAACGCCGAGCCGGCCGAGCGAGCGTGGGATCGGAACGAGCTGGGCCGGATCCTCGACAACGAGCTCGCAGGCGAAGCCGTTCAGCCGGGTGATCCCGCGCTCGACGTAGTCGCCGGTCAGGCACGAATCGGGGAAGCCCTCGGAGCAGGCACGACAGTGCCGGCAGGAGCGGCGCACGGTGGCCGTGACGAGCTCCCCGCGTGTGAATCCGTGACCGTCGCGCTCGACCATCCCGAGCAATTCGTGCCCGAGCACGAGCTCGTTGTCGTCGTCGGGAGCGATGCCGAAGAGCCCGTGCGAGATCTCACGGTCCGTGCCGCAGACTCCGACCTCGAGCACCCGGACGAGCACGCCTGCTCCGCTGGGCGCGGGAATGTCGCCGAGGCCCGTCGAGCCGCTGACTCCGGGCCGCGTGACGAGGGCCTGCATGCCCGGCATCGTCGCACGCTCAGCGTTCGCGAAGCACTGCACCCTCCGACGCCGATCCGACGAGCAGCCGGTAGCGCGCGAAGACGCCGTGCTCGTACGGGAGCGGGGGTGGCTCCCACGCCGCGAGGCGAGCTTCGATCTCGGCGGCGGACAGCTCGAGCGTCAGGGTCCCTGCGTCGACATCGATCACGATCGGATCTCCATCGCGCACGATCGCGAGCGGCCCGCCGCGTGCCGCCTCGGGCGCGACGTGCCCCACCATCAGCCCGCGGGTCGCGCCCGAGAAGCGACCGTCGGTGACGAGCGCGACGGACTCGCCGAGCCCCGCTCCGACCACGGAGGCGGTCACGCTCAGCATCTCGCGCATGCCGGGGCCACCAGCCGGCCCTTCGTAGCGAACGACGAGCACCTCGCCGTCCTGCACGATCCCGGCCCGCACCGCATCGGTGCACGTCTCCTCGCTGTCGAAAACGCGGGCCGGGCCGCGCTGTTGCCGGCGCACCGATCCCGACGCTTTGACGAGACTGCCGTCCGGCGCAAGGTTGCCGCGCAGCGCGTGGAGCGCGCCGGTCGCCTTGAACGGCCGCTCGACCGGAAAGACGACCTCGCCGTCCGGCGCCTCCGCATCCTGCGTCGCTTCGGCCAGCGTTCGGCCCGTGACCGTCGGCGCTGAACCGTCGAACAGGCCGCCGCGAATCAGCTCGCGGATCACGGTTGCAGTTCCGCCGGCGCGGTGCAGGTCCGCGGCCACGTAGCGCCCGGACGGCGCGAGGCTGGCGATCACCGGGGTGCGCGCTCCCACCTCGGCAAGCTCGTCGAGGGTGAGGGGCACGTCCGCCTCGCGCGCGATTGCCAGTAGGTGGAGGATGCCGTTCGTCGAGCCGCCGGTTGCCGCGATCCCCGTCATCGCGTTGAGGAGGGCCCGCCGGTCGAGGAACGTCCGGGACGTTGCCGCCAGCGAGACGGCGAGCGTGCCCGCTCGCACGGCGGCGTCGCCTTTCGCGTCGAGCTCGTCTGCCGGGATCAGGCCGTCTCCGAGCACCGTGATCCCGAGGCAGTCGAGTGCAACGGCCATCGTGTTCGCGGTGAAGTGGCCCGCACAGGTCCCCGCTCCAGGACACGCGAACCGCTCGAGCTCGTCGAGCTCCGCGCGTGTGATCAGGCCCCGCTCCTCGGCGCCGACCGCCTCCCACACGTCCTGGATCGTCACCTCTCTGCCGCGTAGCCGTCCGGCGCGCATCGGACCGCTGTAGAGAACGACGGCAGGCTTGTCGACACGCGCGAGCGCCATCAGGGCTGCAGGCACGGTCTTGTCGCAGCCGACGAGGCAGACAAGAGCGTCGAAGTCGTGGGCGTGGACCATCAGCTCGATCGAGTCCGCGATCACCTCGCGCGAGATCAGCGAGGCCCGCATCCCGGGCGTCGCCTGCGACTGATTGTCGGAGACCGCGATCGTGTTGAACCCGAGCGCCACGCCGCCGGCCGAGGCGACGCCCTCGCTCACGCGATCGGCGAGCTCGCGCTGGTTGAGGTTGCACGGCATCGTCCCGGTCCAGGTCGACGCGACTCCGATGATCGGCCCGTCGAGCCGGCTCGGATCGATCCCCATCGCCCGGAAATGCGCCCGCGCCCCGGCGCGTTCCGCGCCTGCGGCAAGGGCCTCCCGTGCACGCCGTCGCAGAGCCTCCTGATTCACGGCGGGCTCAGCGCTTCTTGCCAGGGTTGAGCAAGCCCTTCGGGTCGAACGTGTCCTTGATCCGACGGTGCAGGTCATAACCGGTGGCACCGAGCTGGCGCTCGAGCTGGCCCCGCTTCAACCAGCCGATGCCGTGCTCGCCCGTCACCGTGCCACCCAGGCGCAGCGCGAGGTCGAAGAGCTCGTGACACGCTGCGTCAGCCCGCTGCTCCTCGTCGGCGTCTCCGGCCGAGAAGAGGAACGTCGAATGGATGTTGCCGTCGCCCGCGTGACCGAACGAGAGCGACGGCACGCCGTGCCGGGCTCCGATCTCGAGCGTCTCGCGCTCGACGTCCCGCAGGCGGTCGAGTGGAACGGCAATGTCCTCGCTGTAGGCCCCGCCGCGCTGGGCGAGGATCGCGAAGCCGACTCCGCCGCGCCAGCGCCAAAGCTCGGCGACCTCGGACGCCTCCTCGGGCGCGTGTACCGCGACCGCATCCTCGGCAAGCACTTCCCGAAGTTCGGCGGCGACCCGGCGAGCCTCGCCCGCCGCGCCGTCGGCCTCGGTCATGATCATGAAGCTGCCGCCCTCGGGTATCCCGAACGGATACGCAGCTCCCGAATACTCAAGGGTGACCGCATCGAGGTACTCGACCGCTGCAGGCACGATCCCGGAGCCGAGCACGCGCTCGATCGCGCTGATCCCCGCTTCTGCATCTCGATAGAGACCGACCACGGGCAGCTCGAGCTCGGGCGCGGGGATCAGCCGCAGCCACGCCGCAGTGACGAGGCCGAGCGTGCCCTCGGAGCCCACGAGCAGGTTCTTGACGTCGTAGCCGGCTACGTCCTTGCGAATCGGACCGCCGATCTGCACGATCTCGCCGGGCGGGATGACCACCTCCAGCCCGGTCACCCAGTGGCCGGTGACCCCGTACTTGAAGGCGTGCGGGCCGCCGGCGTTGCAGGCGATGTTGCCGCCGATCTGGGAGATCTCGGCCGCGCCCGGGTCGGGCGGGAAGCGCAGGCCGCTCTCGCGTGCGAGTCGCTGGACGTCGCCTGTGGTGACGCCCGCTTCGACGTACATGCGCCAGAGGAGGGGGTCGTACTGGCGAACCTTGTTCAGTCGCTCGAAGCCGAGCACGACGCCGCCCTCGACCGGGATCGCCCCGCCGGCCAGCCCGGTGCCGCCGCCGCGCGCGGTCAGCGGGACGTCGTGCTCGTAGCACCACCGCATGACCGCCGCGACCTCGTCGGTCGTGTCGGGAAGCACAATCGCGTCGGCGGTGCCCTGCACGCCGCGGCCCATCAGATCGGCGAGATAGCGACCCTGCGGTTCGACGAGCGACGCGGGTGAGACAACCTCTGCGAGCTCCACGCGGGCGAGCGTACCCTGTCGGGGGCAGGGTAATACGACCTGAGGAGATGTATGAAGCTCGTTGCACTCGCGGTCATGGTGGCTGCTCTCGCAGCGCCCACCGCTCTGGCGGGCACGCCGACGTTGAACGGCGCCGACGGACCCGGATTCACGATCAAGCTCACGAAGGCCGGCAATAAGGTCACGAAGCTCAAGGCCGGCACCTACGTGTTCAAGATCGCGGACAAATCGACGATCCACAACTTCCACCTGACCGGCCCCGGTGTGAACAAGAAGACCACCGTCGGCGGACAGGGAACCAGCACGTGGAAGCTGACCCTGAAGAAGGGCGTCTACAAGTACGTGTGCGACCCCCACGCATCGTTCATGAAGGGCTCGTTCGTCGTCAGCTGACTCGCCTGAAACGGTCATGTCCTGGGGACAGTCCCCAGGACATGACCGTTTGGGCTAGGCCTCGGTGAGCGGCAGCTCTTCGACGCCGTCGCGGGCGATTCGCCACGCGCGCAGGTCGTCGAGCTTCAGGCCGTAGATCAGGAACGGTCGGCCGGACCAGAGGCCGGCGAGCTCGCGGTCGGTCCTCGAGGGGATCGGCTCGGTCTCCGGATGCGAGTGGAACACCGCGAGCTCGTATCCCTCGTCCTCGAGGAACCAGAGGCTCGGATCGATCTCCAGTTCGTAGCGGTACGGCGAGGCCAGTGTGTTCCGGCCGCGCTCGTAGCGCTCGGCGATGCCGCCGCGGAAGACGAGCAGTCCGCAGCATTCGTTCGGTGCCTCCTCGGCGGCGTGAGCCTGAAGTTCCTTGCGGATCGCCGCCGGAACTACCACCAGAGCACCGCCTCGTCGATCTCCTCGCCGCTCCAGAACGGGGCCGACAGATACTTCCAGCCGCCGTCGGCGAGCACCGCGACGATCACCGAGCCCTCAGGCAACTCCTCGGCGATGCGCCGGGCGACGTGGACGACGGCGCCGGCTGAGACACCCGCGAAGAGCCCCTCACGCTCGAGCAGGACGCGCACCGCCGCGGCAGCCTCGGTGTTCGAGACGAGCAGCTTGCGGTCGAGTTGAGCAACGTCCAGCACGGGCGGTACATAGCCGTCGTCGAGCGAGCGCAGCCCCATCACCGGATCACCGGGCAACGGCTCGGCTGCGACCACCTGCACGGCGGGAAACGCCTCGCGCAGCCGCGCGCCCGTGCCCATCAACGTCCCACCGGTGCCGAGCCCGGCGACGAGCGCGTCGACCCGCGGCAGATCTCGTGCGATCTCCAGACCGGTTCCCTCGTAGTGCGCGCGGGGGTTCGCCTCGTTCGCGTACTGGAAGAGCATCACGTACCGGTCGTCGCCTGCGGCGATCTCCTGTGCCATGCGCACCGCGCCGTTCGAGCCTTCTTCGCCGGGCGAGTCGATGATCGTCGCGCCGTACAGCTCGAGCAAGACCCGCCGCTCCGGCGTCGCGTTGGACGGCATGACGCATGTCAGCTTCAGTCCCTTCAGCTTCGCGACGAGCGCCAGGGAGATGCCCGTGTTGCCGCTTGTCGGCTCGAGCAGCTCCTGGCCGGGATCGAGATCGGCGGCCTCGACCATCTTGAGCGCGACACGGTCTTTGATCGAGCCGGTCGGGTTCTGGCCCTCGAGCTTCGCGTAGATCGTGCGGCCCGGCGGCGACAGCGCCTGGAGCTCGACCAGCGGGGTGTTCCCGATCAGGTCGAGCAATGAAGCGGCTACCACGTCTCCGTCACGTTCCTGATGTCCGGCTGATTGTGCGGGGCCGGAGGGGACAGTGTGACTGACACGGCCCCGTAAGGCCCCGTGCGATCAGCGGGGCAAGGCGACCGCGGAGGGCGGCTCCGCCGCCCGTGAGCGGTCGCCGGTCAGGGACGTGACGGAGCCACCGGCCATCGCCGGTAGAAGAATCACGGTTGAGCTCTCCCGCACGGGTGTGTCGAGGCCGTTGCGGGTGCGGACGTCCTCGCCGTCGACGTAGACGTTCACGAAGGACCGGATCTCACCGTCTCCGTAGACGCGCGAGCCCAGCGCCGGGATGCGCCGTGCGAGGTCCTCGAGCAGTTCGCGCACGGTCGAGCCGGAGGCTTCGACCTCGCGCGCGCCGCCCGCCTCGCTCCGAAGCACCGGGGGCACTCTGACGACGCTCATCTGGCGCAGAACTCGACGTAGTCGATGTACTCGGTGATCGTCGGGTGGTCGCCGCAGACCGGGCAGTCCAGGCGGCGCTCGATCTTCACCTCGGTGAACTCGGTCGCGAGCGCGTCCAGCAGCAGGAGGCGGCCGACGAGCGGCTCGCCGATTTGCGCGGCCAGCTTGATCGCCTCGTTCGTCTGGAGCGTGCCGACGATCCCGGGGAGCACGCCGAGCACCCCACCTTCGGCGCACGACGGCGCCAGCTCGGGGGGCGGCGGTTCCGGGAACAGGCAGCGGTAGCACGGCCCTTCGTGGGGCTTGAACACCGTCACCTGGCCTTCGAAGCGGTAGATCGAACCGTGGACGACGGGGATGCCGCGCCACACGGACGCGTCGTTGACGAGGTATCGGGTCGGGAAGTTGTCGGCGCCGTCGACGATCAGGTCCCAGCCGTCATCCAGGATGCGGTCGATGTTCTCGGAGGTCAGGCGCTCGCGGTACGTGACGACGTTGACGTCGGGGTTGAGCGCCGCGATCGCGCGCTTCGCAGAGTCGACCTTGGGTGTGCCGAGCGTCTCGAGCGAATGCGCGATCTGCCTCTGCAGGTTCGTCTCGTCGACGATGTCGGCGTCGACGATGCCAAGCGTCCCAATTCCCGCGGCAGCGAGATAGAGCGACGCGGGAGAGCCGAGCCCGCCCGCACCGATCAGGAGGATCCTCGAGTCGAGTAGCCGCAGTTGACCCTCTTCACCGATCTCGGGGATCAGAATGTGGCGCGAGTAGCGCGTCCGCCGCTCCGGAGAAAGCGTCCGCGGCATCACGATCTCGAGCCCGTTTCGCTTCCAGTCGGTGAAGCCGCCGGCCAGCGAATGGACGTTCTCGTAGCCCAGGTCTTCCAGCGTCTTCGCGGCGAACGCAGAGCGGTTCGCCGCGGCGCAGTAGAGGATCACCGGTTGAGTCTTGTCGGGCGCCACAGCTTCGATGCGGCTCTCGAGGTGACCGCGCGGAACGTGCACGGCCCCGGGCAGGTGGCCTTCCTGCCACTCGTCAGCCTCACGGACGTCCACCCAGACCGCGCCGGGAGTCGATTGAGCGGTCTGGGCATCGATCTCGGAGATCTCGCCCTTGGTCCGCTGCAACAGTTCGCGATAGGTCGGCATGACTACATAAACGGTAGCGGGTAGTTCCGTATTTCCAGCTACGTTGCGCCCGATGTCGGCGGCGAAACGCGTGCGGCTGCTCGTGGCGGCGATCGCGGTCGTGGCTGCCGGAGTGGTCGCCGGAGTCGTGCTGGCGACCCGCCAGGATCCGTCCCAGCCGACGGCGCAGTGCCGGCAGCGGCCGGCGGCTCTGATCGTGCCGGGCGTTCCTTCAGCGCACGTGGCGGCTGTTCGGGCGGCGCTGGCGCGGCAGCCGAAGGCGGCCGCACAGGCTCTCGAGCCGATCGCGCAGCAGGCACCCAAGGACCCGGTCGTGCAGTTCAACTTCGGGACTGCCCTCTTCTGCGCGGGCTACGTCGCCGACGCCGAGCAGGCGTATCGCCAGGCGAAGAAGGCCGGCTACGACACCTACTACGAGATGCGCGCAGACGAGATCCTGCACCTGCAGTACTTCCAGCCGGAGGATGGGCTGTATCCGATCTTCCAACCGCAGCACCCCGACCCACTTCTGATCCAGGGCGTGGTGCTGCAACGCCGCGGAAAACAGCACTCGGCGGAGAAGCTCTATGCGCGGGCGGCTCGCCTCCAGCCGGAGAACGACGAAGCGCAGGTCGCGGCGGCGGTCGGCCGCTTCAACGAGGACGATCTCTCGGCGGCATTCTCGAGACTCGGCCCGCTCGTGAAACGCTTTCCGCGGAGCCAGTCAGTGCGGTACCACCTCGGTCTGCTGCTTGCGTGGACCGGCCAACGCGACCAGGCGATCAAGGAGTTCCGGCTTGCACAAGCTCTGAATTCGCGGAGTACACTTGGAAAGCAATCGAGTGCGTTTCTGCACGGTCTTGTTGGGGGTGGGTCCAGCACGTCGACGAAATGAGCCGAGCGGCCTATGGCGTCCGTCCGGTTCTCTTGCGACAGTTCCGCATCCGTTCAGGGAATGCTCGGTCACCGAGGGGGATGAGTGGGCAAGAACAAGATCGAGGTTGAGGGAACCGACTTCGAGGACGAAGCCGAAGTCGAGGTGGCAGTCGATCCGGTCTCCGATGAGGAGGAGGTGACGCCGCTCGACGCCGCTGGGGAGGCGGAGGCCGACTTCTACGCCGCTCAGACCGAGGAGCCGGAAGAGCCCGCGGATCTCGAGTTCTCGGCCGACTCGCTCCAGCTCTTCCTCAAGGATGTCGGCAAAGTCGATCTGCTCACCGCTGCGCAGGAGGTCGAGCTCGCGAAGCGCATCGAGCGCGGCGACCATCGCGCGAAGCAGGAGATGGTCGAGGCGAACCTGCGCCTGGTCGTGTCGATCGCCAAGCGCTACCGCAACCAGGGGCTGCCGTTCCTCGACCTGATCCAGGAGGGGACGATCGGTCTCGTGCGCGCCGCCGAGAAGTTCGACTGGCGCAAGGGCTACAAGTTCTCCACGTACGCCACCTGGTGGATCCGCCAGGCGGTCGCGCGTGCGCTCGCCGACAAGGCGCGGACGATCCGCATGCCGGTCCACGTGGTCGAGAAGCTGAACAAGATCATGCGCACTGAACGCAAGTTGCGCGCCGAGCGCGGCCGTGAGCCGTCGAACGAAGAGATCGCACTCGACCTCGACATGACAGTTGAGGAAGTCGAGTCGATCCGGCGCACGTCGCAAACCCCGGTGTCGCTCGAGAAGCCGGTGGGAGACGAGGAGGAGTCGGAGTTCGGCCAGTTCCTCGAGGACGAGCACACGCCGCCGCCCGACGAAGCCGCCGACACCGCGTTCCGCGCCGCCGCGCTCACCAAGTGCCTCGGAGCCCTCAGCTACCGCGAGCGCCGCGTGCTCGAGCTTCGCTACGGCTTGAACGGCGAGCACCCGTGCACGCTCGACGAGGTCGGTCGTGCGTTTCAGGTGACCCGCGAGCGGATTCGGCAGATCGAGAACCAGGGCCTGAAGAAGCTCCGAGCGCTGGCCGACTCGCAGAAGCTCAGAGACGTCGCGTAGCTTCGAAGTGGTGTCTGACACCTCGGTGTCAGACACCTTTTGGCTAGTCTCGCGACGCGATGGCTGAAGAATGGTTCGACGAGCTCGCGGAGTTCCTGCGCATCCCTTCGATCAGCGCCGACACCGCTCACGCCGCGGACGTCGTGCGGGCAGGGGAGTGGGTGTGCTCGCTGATCCGTGCCGCCGGCGGCGAGTGCGACCTGGTCGACTGGCACGGCCAGCCGCTCGCCATCGGCGAGCTGCGCGCCTCGACCGGCGCGGACGAGGCGCCGACCGTCATCTGTTACGGGCACTTCGATGTCCAGCCGCCCGACCCGCTCGAGTTGTGGGAGAGCGACCCGTTCGAGCCCGAGATCCGCGGCGACTACCTGTACGGCCGCGGGACCGTCGACGACAAGGGCCAGCTCTACATGCTGCTCTCCGCGGCGCGTGAGCTGGCACGCGCCGGCGAGCTGCCGGTGAACGTCCGCTTCTGCTGCGACGGGGAGGAGGAGACCGGGGGCCATTCGATCGTCGAGTACCTCGAGGCCGATCAACGTGGGGCGGACGCAGCGATCATCTTCGACAGCGGCATGATTCGCCGCGATGTCCCTGCCTTCAACGTCGCGACCCGCGGCATGGCGTACTTCCACGTCACGGTCCGCACCGGCGAACGCGACTTGCATTCGGGGATGTACGGCGGAGCGGCGCTCAACGCCGCCCACGCGCTGATCAGGACGCTCGACGGCCTGATCGCACATGACGGCACGCTGGCCGAAGCGCTGCGAGTCGGCACGGCTGCTCCCACCGACGAGGAGCTCGACGGGTGGGCACAGCTGCCGGCCGGCGCCGATGAGCTGGCCGAACAAGGAGCGCGGCCGAAGGACGGCGCGGCCGCCGAGGATTTCTACCGCCGGACGTTCGCCGAGCCCGCGATCGACGTGAACGGCATCGCGACCGGGTCGCCCATGCTGCAGAAGACGGTGCTGCCCGTCGAGGCGGTGGCGAACGTCTCGATCAGGCTGGCGCCCGGGCAGAAGGTCGAAGAAGTCGCTCCCGTGGTCGAGCGGTTGCTCCGGGAGAGCGCTCCTGCGGGTGCCGACGTCGAGATCGAGCTGTGGTCGTCGGCTCCGCCGGGGCTCGTGCCGCCCGACTCGAAGGTGGTCCAGCTCGGGCTCGACGCATTCGAGCGTGCGCTCGGGCGGCGGCCGGCGCTCGTCCGCTCCGGCGGGACGCTTCCGATCGTGCCGGCGCTCTCCGACAAGGGCATCCCGACGGTGATCACGGGGTTCGGCTTGCCCGACTCCCAGATCCACTCACCGAACGAGCGCCTGGTCGCGGAATACGTCCCGGCCGGGATCCGCGCAGCACGCGAGCTTCTGCTCGCGTTCGCGCAGCTGTAATGGTCCGCCCACGGGAGGCCGTCCCAGTACGGAGGCCGGCTTTGCCGCGCGAGCTCGAAGTTCGCGGACGGCCGCTTTGGGTCATCGATCTCCATCGATTTGCCGGGCCTCGACGACGGGGCGGCGGACCTCGACGAAGCGATTGCGATCTGCCGGGACGCGTCCGCCGACGGCATCTCCGTGCTGGCAGCCACGCCTCACGTCCGCGACGACTATCGGACCACGCCGGAACAGATGGAAACGGCGCTGGCCGAGGTGCAGGGCGCGGTCGGCGACACGCTCCGACTTGTCCCCGGCGGCGAGCTCGACCTCGCCGAGCTCGACCGGCCGCAGGACGAGCTGGCCCGCTTCGCGCTCGCAGGGAACCGCGGCTATCTCCTCGTCGAGACGCCATACATCGGCTGGCCGCTCGATATCGGTGACCGCCTCTTCCGGCTTCTGGCTGCGGGGATCACACCGGTGCTCGCGCACCCGGAGCGAAACTGGGAGGTTCAGCATCGTCCCGAGCTGATCGAGCCGCTCGTCGCGAGCGGCGTGCTCGTACAGCTCACCGCCGGCGCCGTGGACGGAACACTCGGCCGCGGCTCCCGTGCCTCGGCGTTCACGCTGCTCGACCGCGAGCTTGCGCATCTGATCGCGAGTGACGCGCACGCGCCGTCGATCCGCCGGATCGGGATGAGCGGCGCCGTGGCTGCGCTGCGCAACGAGGCCCTCGCGCGCTGGCTGACCGTCGACGTGCCGGGCTCGATCGTGGACGGTGGCACGCTGCCGCCGCGACCGGGGCAGGCCCGGCCGCGGCGGAAGCGCCTGTTCGGACGCTAGTCGTCAGTTCTGCGTCATCGGGTCGCCCGGCTCGTGGTCGCCCACGTGCGCGGCGGCGATGCCCTCGACCTGCTGCAGCGTCGCGGCGCGTGCCGCGCGGACGCGAACCGTGATGCGGTCGCCCGCCTTGAGTTGCGACGGATCGATCACGGTCGGCACCTTGCCCTGCCAGAGCAGGAAGATCGTGCCTTCGTCGTAGGTGAACGTCTCGTCGAGCGACTGGCCGAGCATCGAGCGCAGCGCACGCCAGTTGCCGCCCGTCACATGCAACGCGATGTGGCCACCGGCCTGGCCGCCGGCGACGGTGCCGACGTACAGGAAGAGTGCGCGGCCGTGCCCGGCGGAGTTGTTGCCGTGGTCGCCGACCAGTGCCGCCGCGGTCGCTTCGATGTCGGCCAGCGATGCGCCGGCCCTCGCGCGCACCGAGACCTGGACGTTGTCGCCGGCCTTCAGGTCGGCGATCGAGATGACGTGGGGAACGCCCGCCGTCCAGCCGAGAAACTCGGTCCTGGCGCCGGTCGTGAAACTCTCGTTCTGGCTCTGGCCGATCAGGGCCTTGAGCGCGGCGTGGTTGCCGCCCTCGACCTTGAGCTGGACGGAATTCGGCCCGGTGGAGAGCAGTTCGCCGCGGAACTGATAGAGCCGGCCCTTGCCGCCGCCCGCTGCGCCGGCGACGACGACGGCGCAGGCGAGTGCCGCGAGTGCGATGGAGCTGATCAGACGGTGCTTCATGGTCGGTTCCTCCTGAGTGCTGCGAGTGGACGACCTGACCTTCCCCCGGGTACGCCAAGTGACGGTTGCGCGCGCGTAAGGCTCAGGCAAAACCGCTGGAACCTGATTCGGCGCAGCCGAACCAGATCCACGCTGCCGCTCATACCAGGGCGGCGGGTTGTGCACCCACCGGCCGCCGACCATGGTCGCGACGACCTGCGCGTCGAGGTCGTCCCAGGGATCGCGGTCGAGCACGACGAGGTCGGCGTAGTGGCCCGGGAGCAGCGTGCCCCGGCGCCGTTCGTCGCGTGCGAGCCAGGCCGGCGCGACACAGGTCGCGTGGAACGCCTCAGCGACGGTCAGCGTCTGCTCGGGGTGCCACGAAGGGCGGTCGTCGATCGTGCGACGCACCCCTGCGCGGATGCCGGCGAGCGGGTCGAGCTCCTCGATCGGCGCGTCGCTGCCGTTGACCACGACCGCGCCCGAGTGGAGCAGCGAACGGAAGGCATACGCACCGTCGGTCTTGCCCGCCCAGTAGTCGTCGGCGAGGTCACGATCGGACGGAGCGTGCGAGAACTGCACCGAGCACGTGACCCCGAGCTCGGCGAAGCGGCCGACATCCTCGGGCGAGAGAAGCTGGGTGTGCTCGATCCGCTGGCGAAGACCGAGCGGCGCCCACACGTCCCTCGTCTCCGCGAACGCGTCGAGCGCCTCCCGGTTTGCACGGTCGCCGATTGCGTGGACGGCGACGGGGAACCCGGCCGCGGCTCCGCGCAGGACGATCTCGGCCAGTTCGCGGCCGCTCGTGATCTGCACGCCGCTGCCGTCGAGCATCCAGGCGGTCTGCGAGCCGAGCGTGCCGTCCATGAACACCTTCAGGTAGCCGAGCTTCACGTGCGAGCTGCCGAATCCGGAGCGCAGCCCGACGGCGACGGCGGCGTCGAGCGCGTCGTGGGGGATCGACTGCCAGACGCGCAGCGTCAGCTGGCCTCGCTCCTCGAGCTGTTGCCACAGACGCAGCGCTCCGAGCCAGCCGTCCTTGTCGTGCACGGCGGTGACCCCGCGCGAGTTCGCCAGCCGCACGCCGGCGCGCATCGCGTCGAGGTAGTCGGCGTCCGAGACGACCATGTGCCGTTCCTTGAAACGCCAGGCGGCCTCCTCGCGCAGGATCCCGGTCGGCTCGCCGCTCGCATCCCGCTCGACGACGCCGCCCTCGACCTCGAGATCCCCGTCCGCGAACGCGAGCGCCGCCGAGTTGAGCCAGAGCGAGTGGTAGTCCTTGGCGACCAGCCCGGCGGGCGTGTCGGCGGTGATCGCATCGAGCTCCTGACGGGTCGGATCGCGCTGTGGCTGCCAGTCGCCGCTGCGCCAGCCATAGCCACGAAGCCAACGACCGGGTTGCACGTCGACGCCTTTGATCCGCTCGAGCGCCTCGGCGACGTTCGCGCACCCGTCGAGGCTGACCTCGTTCTGGGCAAGCGCCCACGTGGGAAAGTGCACGTGCGAATCGGTGAAGCCGGGGACGACGACGAGCCCGCCGAGGTCGGTCACCTCGGGCGAGGCGAGGGCCGTCTCGTGCACCCCGACACCCCCTGCGACGAGCTCGCCGGCGATCGCCAGCGCGCGCTGCGTGGGCACCTGCGGGTCGAGCGTGCGGATGAGGCCGTTCGCGAGGATCATCGCTCGGCAAGAATCTACGCGTGTTCGACCAGGTCACGATCAGAGTCTCCGACCGCGACACGATCGAGCCGGCGAGCACCCCACTACACTTCACCTCCGAATGAGCGCCTTCGATCCCTTGTCGGATGAGCAGCGCGAGATCCGTGAGCTGGTGCGGACGATTGCGCGTGAGAAGGTCGCTCCGCGGGCGGCGGAGATCGACAAGATCGGCGGAGTTTCCGTGGGATGTGGTGGAGGCCCTGCGCGAGAACGACCTGTTCGGTGTGCTCTTCGACGAGGAGTTCGGCGGGATCGGCGAGAGCTCGTTGATGACGTTGGTGCTGGTCGAGGAGCTCTCGAAGGTCTGTGCGACGAGCGGTTTGATCATCGCGGTGCAGGAGCTTGGTTCGTTGGGGATCAAGCTGGCGGGCAGCCCGGAGCAGAAGCGTCGCTTCCTGCCGAAGCTGGCGAGCGGGGAGTGGCTGGCGGCGTATGCGCTGACCGAGGCAGGCTCGGGGTCGGACAGCGCTGCAATGCGGACGACGGCGCTGCGGGACGGCGACGACTACGTGCTGAGCGGTGGGAAGCGGTTCATCACCAACGCCGGGGTCGCGTCGCTGTATGTGGTGTTCGCGAAGACGAATCCGCAGCAGGGTCACGGCGGCATTTCGGCGTTCGTGGTCGAGTCGGATTCACCCGGGTTCGAGGTGGGCAGGATCGAGCCGAAGATGGGGATCAAGGGCTCGACGACGGGTGAGCTGTTCTTCAACGACTGCCGGGTCCCGGCCGGGAACCTGCTCGGTGAGGAGGGCGAGGGGTTCAAGATCGCGATGCGGATCCTCGACCGCTCGAGGCCGGGGATCGCCGCGCAGGGCCTGGGGTTGGCGCAGGGGGCGACCGACTACGCCGTCGAGTATGCGCGGACGCGGGAGACGATGGGCCGCCCGATCGGCCAGCACCAGTTGATCGCGGGGATGCTCGCCGACATGGAGACCAAGTGCGAGGCCGCCCGCGGTCTGCTCTACAAGGTCGGCCAGATGATCGACGAGGGCGACACGGGGCCGGAGCTGACCAAGCTTTCTGCGATGGCGAAGGTCTTCTGCACCGATGTTGCGATGGAGGTGACCACCGACGCGGTGCAGGTGCTCGGCGGCTACGGCTACATCCAGGAGTACCCGGTGGAGCGGATGATGCGCGACGCGAAGATCACCCAGATCTACGAAGGCACCAACCAGATCCAACGGCTCGTGATCGCGCGCGAGATGCTCAAGGAGAACCGCGCCTTCCTGCTCGCCGGCGTTGGCTGAGCCGTCCGCGCAGTTTCGACGGCGCCGCGGAGGAGTACGAGCGCACGCGGCCGGACTACCCGCCCAGGCTGCTGGACGTCCTGCCGCTGCCGGCCGATGCCGATGTCCTCGACCTCGGAGCAGGCACGGGAAAGCTGACGCGCGTGCTCGTGGAGCGCTATCGCCGCGTGATCGCGGTTGAGCCGCTCGACAAGATGCGGGCGATCCTCGAGCGCGTCGTGCCCGCCGCCGTCAACATGGCGGGCAGTGCCGAGGCGATCCCATTGGGTGCTGGGTCCGTTGACGGCGTCTTCGCGGGTCAAGCGTTCCACTGGTTCGCGAACGACGAAGCGGTCACGGAAATCGCGCGGGTGCTGAGGCACGGCGGAGTTCTCGCCCTTGTCTGGAACGCTCCCGATGAGGACCGCAGTCGCCGCTCCCCGCGCCGTACCTGGCGTACCTGGACGAGCTTCACGCGGCAGCCGCCTTCAACGACGCGCCGCCGTGGCAGGACGTGCTCGCTCGCGGGCCGTTCGGCGAGGTGCAGCAGGCCGGCGTGCCGCACGACCACATCCTCGATCGTGCCGGCCTGCGTCGACAACGCTCGAACGGTCAGCTGGATCGCGAGCCGTCCGGACGCAGAGCGCGCAGCGGTCCTCGAGCGGCCTCGCGCCGCTCCTTCCGGAAGGAACGTACGCGATTCCAAACCGCGCGAATGTCATGTGGGCGGTTCGGTCGTGAGCCACGAGGTGAAGCTCAGCTCGGCGGATCGCGTGCTCTTCCCGGACGACGGGATCACGAAAGGCGACCTGTTCGCGTACTACGACGCCGTCGCCGACACGATCGTGCCGCACCTGCGCGACCGGCCGTTCACGATGAAGCGCTGGCGCGAGGGGCTCCTGGGCGAGCCGTTCTTCCAGAAACAGGCGCCCAAGGGCATTCCGGACTGGATCCCGACGCGCGAGTTCCGTACCTGGCCCCGGGGCGGCAAGGGCGAGTCGAGGCTGGTCGATTTTCCGCTCGTGAACTCGCGAGAGGCGCTCCTCTGGATGGTGCAGATGCACTGCATCGACATGAACGCGTGGTACTCGCGTGTCGACAAGCCGGACCGGCCCGACTTCGTGCTCTTCGATCTGGATCCACCCGACGGCGATGACGCGTTCGCGCTGTGCATTCGGGTGGCGCACTACGTGCACAGCGCGCTCGAGGAGCTCGACCTCGAATCGTTCGTGAAGACGAGCGGTGCCGACGGGATCCACATCCTCGTCCCGATCGCGCGGCGGTCGACGTACGACGAGACCTACGAGTTCGCAGAGTTGCTCTCGCGCAAGCTCGAGGCCCAGCACCCCGGCGAGGTGACGACGGAGTGGCTGAAGAAGAAGCGTGCGGGTGTGCTCGTCGACCACCGTCAGAACGGGCACGGCAAGACGATCGCGTCGGTGTACTCGGTGCGTCCCAAGCCGGGCGCGCCGGTTTCGACCCCACTGCGCTGGGACGAGCTGACCGACGAGGTGCGGCCGCGCGACTTCTCGATGCAGGTCGCGCTCGATCGAGTGTCGAAGCATGGTGACCTGTTCGAGCCCGTGCTGCACGGCAAACAAGCACTCGCGCCCGCCCTGAAGGCGCTCCGTTGATCGCGGTCGACTGGGTCGCCGTCTCCGCGATCATCACCGCGGGGGCGACCCTCGTGCTCGCCTTCGCGACGTTCGCCTCGGTCCGCTCCGCAAACCGAGCGGCGCGGGCCGCGGAACGCTCTCTGCTCGCCGGGCTGCGGCCCCTGCTCGCGCCGTCACGGCGCGACGACACACCGCAGAAGGTCGGCTTCTCCGACGACAAGTGGTTCCTGGTGCCGGGCGGAGGCGCGATCGCCGAGGCGACCGACGGCGTCGTCTATCTGGCGATCGCGGTGCGGAACGTCGGCAGCGGCATCGCCGTGCTGCACGGGTGGCGCCTTGTCCTGGACGCCTGGCAGGGGGTGTCGGAGCACGCTCCGGTGGAGGACTTCCGGAGGCTGACCCGCGATCTGTACATCGCTCCGAGCGAGGCCGGTTTCTGGCAGGGCGCTTTCCGCGACCCAGCGGAGCCGGCGTTCGCGGAGGCGCGTGCGGCGGTTGAGGCGCCGCAGCGAATCGGCATCGACGTCCTCTACGGCGATCACGAGCTCGGTCAGCGCTCGATCACCCGCTTCCTGGTCACCCCGCGTGACGACGGTGCGTGGGTCGCGTCGGTCGGGCGGCACTGGAACGTCGACCGGCCGGACCCGCGCTAGCTACGCGGTCCAGCCGGCCTTGGTGTCGCCGGCCCGGACCTTCGCCTTGTAGGCGCGCTTGGCGGCCTGGTATTCCGCGAGCGACTCGGCCGAGGTGACGTCGCCCAGCGTGGGGTGGCTCGGCGCGAGCCCCTCGGCGGCCTTGACTCCGAACTGCTTCGCGAGCACGGCCGCGAGCGACTTGATCTTCATCTCGCCGAAACCCGGCAGCGCCGCGATCCGCTGCTTCAGGTCCGCGCTGTCGCTCGCCTCGGACCAGATGCGGGACGCGTCGCCGCCGTAGTCCTCCGTCACGACTGCGGCGAGCTCCCGCACGCGTGTGGCCATCGCGCCGGGAAAGCGGTGGATCGCCGGCTTCTCGGCGAAGTACGGGCCGAGATCCATGGCGGCCAGCTTCTTCGGGTCGAGCGTTCCTGCTCGCTGCTTCAGCACGTAGGGACCGGCGAATGCCTTCGGCACGGTCACCTGCTGGTCGATCGCGAAGCCCACGAGCAAGGCGAATGGATCGTCGGCGAGGAGCTTGCAAGCCTCCGGATCGTCGGTGAAAAAGAGCGCGGCGGGCACCTTGCAATTCTAATGCGGTCTGCGGCGCGAGGGGCATGGCGCGTGGTGCGACGAACCTAGAACTTGTCGGTGATCACGCGTTCGATTCGCCGGTCCGGGATGACCCAGACGATCGCAACGGTGACGAAGATCGCGACCGAGACCCAGGGGACCGCGAACGAAAACGCAAAGGCGACGATGTAGGCCACGAGAGACACGCGGCCTTTGGTGTCATTGCCGATGGCCTGCGCAAGGGTCGAGCCTGGCCCGTGCGTGGCGAGGAGAGACAGGGTCAGCAGCGTGTACGCGACCGCGCAGCCGAGCAGCACGATTGCATACGTGGCGACCGGGCCCGGCTCGACACCGACCTCGCCGAGCCACGCAGTCGCGATCGGTGTCAGCGAGAGCCAGAACAGCAGATGAATGTTCGCCCACAGCGTTCGACCATCGATCCGATGGACGACCTGCATCAGGTGGTGATGGTTCACCCAGTAGATCGCAACGAAGACGAAGCTCAACAGGTAGGCGAGGAGCCTGGCCTTCTCGCTCAGGATGTCGGAGAGGCGGTCCCCCGCGGGCGGCCGCAGCTCGAGAACGAGGATCGTGATCAGAATCGCGATCACACCGTCGGTAAACGCGTTCATCCGCTCCGGCTTCATGGAGCGACTATGACACCCAACTCGGGCTTCAGCGGCTGGTCGCCGGCTTGCTGCGGGACGTTCTTACTTGTGCACGCCCATGGCGATCGTGCCGAGGTAGCCCGCGCCGCTCTTCGCCAGGTGGAGCAGCCCGTACTTGCCGCCGTTCACGTAGATCGAGTCGCGCGCGTTCGGCGTGTCCGGGTTGCCTCGGGCGGCGTAGGGCGCGCGCTTGTACACGGTACGGGTGAGGGCGTCGGGGAAGAAAAGCTGGCCCGTGTGCACGACACTGCCGCCGACGTGGACCTTGATGTGGATGTGCACGGCCCGCCCCTGATACCAGCCGGGATAGATCGTCGTGAACACGGCGACGCCGCTCGCGTCTGTCTTCTGGATCCCGCGCAGGAAGGTTCTGCTCGAGGAGCCCGCGCCGAAGCCCGAGTAGTTTCCGGCTGCGTCCGCGTGCCAGATATCGACCACGGCGCCTCGCAGCGGCTTGCACGTTGACGCGTTCAGGACGCGAAGGCGGAGCACGAGCAATGTGCCCGGGTGACCCTCCCGGATGTCGCGGCGCAGCTTCTCGGCCGCGATGTAGTACGGGCCTTCCGTCAGTTCGGGTGTCAGCACGCAGGCGACGGCGCCGCTCTCCACGGCGTGGTTGCCGGCCGCGTCGGCGGAATCGCCGGCGAGCAGCTTGCCGCCCGCCGCCGCGAGGACCAGGCCGCCGAACCGAGCGAGCGAACCGCGGCGCGTGATCCTCTCGTCGAGTCCCATGGGCCCGAAGCTATCGAGTCGACCTGTGGGTTACCTAGGAGCTGCGTCAGGCCCACCAAGGAGGCATGGCTGGGGCGGCATTTCGGGTCACCGCCTGAGCCGGGGACACACGAGTAGGCTGAACGGATGGACCCGCTGAGCGTCTTCTCTCCCGCGACCCGGGCGTGGTTCGAGCGGGCGTTCGACGCGCCGACGCCGGCGCAGATGCAAGGCTGGCCGGCGATCGCGAGCGGCGAGCACGTGCTGATCCAGGCGCCTACGGGCTCGGGCAAGACGCTCACCGCGTTCCTCTCGGCGATCGACCGTCTCAACGACACCCCCGGCGAGGGGCTGCGACTGCTCTACGTCTCCCCGCTGAAGGCGCTGAACTACGACATCGAGCGCAACCTGCGCGGCCCGCTCGCAGGCCTCGAGTCGAAGTTGAGGGTTGGGGTTCGGACCGGCGACACGCCGCAGAAGGAACGCCGCGAGCTTCAGAAGGAGCCGCCGGACATTCTGATCACGACACCCGAGTCGCTCTACCTGATGCTCACCTCTCAGGCGCGCGAGTCGCTGCGAAGCGTCGAGACGCTGATCCTCGACGAGGTGCATGCGGTTGCAGGCAGCAAGCGGGGAGCGCATCTCGCGATCTCGGTGGAGCGCCTGGAAGCGCTCGTCGACGGGCCGATGCAGCGGATCGGTCTCTCGGCGACGCAACGACCGCTCGAGGAGATCGGGCGGTTCGTCTCTGGCAACCGGCCCATCACACTGGTCGATGCGGGGACGCGGAAGGCGCTCGATCTCGAGGTTGTGGTCCCGGTCGAGGACATGCGGGAGCTCGGCTCGACGGCGTCGCTCTCGCAGCCCGTGCCGGCCGACGGGCAGGAGATGGACAGCGGCACCGAGCACGGCGCGCATTCGATCTGGCCGTCGATCTATCCCGAGGTGCTGAGGCTCGTCGAGGAGCACCGCTCGACGATCGTGTTCGTCAACAACCGCCGCCTCGCCGAGCGCCTCGCGCTGCGGCTGAACGAGCTCGCCGAGAAGGAGGTCGCCCGCGCGCATCACGGCTCGCTCGCCCGCGAGCAGCGCGTCCTCGTCGAGGAGGACCTCAAGGCCGGGCGGATCCCCTGCCTGGTCGCCACCTCGAGCCTCGAGCTCGGCATCGACATGGGTGCCGTCGACCTCGTGATCCAGGTCGAGTCGCCCAAGTCGGTCGCACGTGGCCTGCAGCGGATCGGCCGTGCCGGCCACGAGCTCGGCGCGACGTCGAAGGGTCGCATCTTTCCGAAGTTCCGCGCCGACCTCCTCGAGTCCGCCGTCGTGGCGAGGGCGATGCGCGAGGGCGAGATCGAAGAGACACGGATCCCGCGCAACCCGCTCGACGTCCTCGCTCAGCAGATCGTCGCGATCGCCTCCGACGAGGAGATCCGGGTCGACGATCTCCACGAGCTCGTGATGCGCGCCTACCCGTTCAAGGATCTCAGCCGGGCGCAGCTGGAGAACGTGCTCGACATGCTCGCCGGCCGCTACCCCTCCGATGAGTTCGCCGAGCTGCGCCCGCGCATCGTCTGGGATCGCACCGGCGGCGTCATTCGCGCACGCGACGGCGCGCGCAGGCTTGCCGTCACGAACGCGGGCACGATCCCCGACCGCGGCCTGTTCGGCGTCTTCCTGGCCGACGGCGGCGGGCGCGTCGGCGAGCTCGACGAGGAGATGGTCTACGAAGCCCGCGCCGGACAGACCTTCCTCCTCGGCGCCTCGACCTGGCGGATCGAGGAGATCACGCGCGACCGCGTTCTCGTCTCGCCTGCACCCGGTCTGCCGGGGGCAGTGCCGTTCTGGAAAGGAGAGGGCGTCGGCCGTCCCTACGAGCTGGGACAGAAGATCGGCGCCGCGTCGCGTGAGCTGTCGGCGCTCTCCGAGCAGAAAGCGACCGAGCGCCTGCGCGGCGAGTTCCACCTCGACGAGCGCGCCGCCAACAACCTCCTCACGTTCCTGCGCGAGCAAGAACGTGCCACCGGCGTCGTCCCCAGCGACCGGTCGGTGGTCGTGGAGCGGTTCAGGGACGAGATCGGCGACTGGCGCGTGTGCATCCTCTCGCCGTTCGGCGGACGCGTGCACGCGCCCTGGGCGATGGCGATCGCCGCACGGCTGCGTGAGGCGCACGGAATCGAAGCGCAGTCGATCTGGTCGGACGACGGCATCGCGCTGCACTTCCCGGAATCGGATGTTCCTCCGCCGACCGAGGACCTGATGATCGATCCCGGCGAGGTCGAGGATCTCGTCGTCGCGGAGGTGGGGGAGACCGCGCTGTTCGGAGCGCGGTTCCGCGAGAACGCGGGTCGCTCGCTGCTGATCCCGCGCCGGCGTCCGGGCGAGCGCACGCCGCTCTGGCAGCAACGGCTGAAGGCACAGTCGCTCCTGCAGGTCGCGCGCAAGTACGGCAGCTTTCCGGTGATCCTCGAGACCTACCGTGAATGCCTGCAGGACGTCTTCGACCTGCCGGCGCTGCGCACGCTGCTGCAGGGCCTGAAGACGCGTGACGTCGATCTCGTCGAGGTCGAGACGCAGAGCGCGTCGCCCTATTCGGCGTCGCTGCTCTTCGACTACATCGCGACCTATATGTACGAGGACGACACGCCGCCGGCGGAGCGACGCGCACAGGCGCTCTCGCTCGACCGCGACCTGCTGCGCGAGTTGCTCGGGCAAGAGGAGCTGCGCGACCTGCTCGACGCCGACGCGGTCGAGGAGGTCGAGCGGCAACTACAGGGAGAGCCGAAGACACCGGACCAGCTCCACGACAAGTTGCGCCTGCGCGGCGACCTGCGCGACGGCGAGTACGACGCCGGGCTCGCGTCGCCGCTGATCGAGGAGCGGCGCGCGCTGATCGTGCGCATCGCGGGTGAGGAGCGGCTGATCGCCGTGGAGGATGCGGGCCGCTATCGCGACGCGCTCGGCGTCATGCCGCCGTCCGGGCTGCCGGACGTGTTCCTCGAAGGTGGCCCGGAGTCGTTGCAGCAGCTCGTGCTCCGCTACGCGAAGGGCCGCGGTCCTTTCACCACCGGCCAGGCGAACGAGCGCTTCGGCAGGGACGTCGCGGACGTGCTGGTCGGGCTCGAGCGCGCCGAGCACCTCGTTCGCGGCGAGTTGCGGCCCGGCGGCGTGGAGCGTGAATGGTGCGATCCCGACGTGTTGCGGCGGCTGCGCCGCGCCTCCCTGGCGGCACTCCGACGCGAGGTCGAGCCCGTCGACCAGGAGGCACTCGCGCGATTCCTGCCTTCGTGGCACGGGGTCGACCGTCGCGCTTCGCTGCGCGAAGCGCTGGTACCTCTCCAGGCTTTGCCGCTGCCTGTCGCACTCTGGGAGTCGGAGGTCCTGCCCCGACGTGTGCCCGGTTACCGGCCCGAGCACCTCGACGCGCTCACCGCGAGCGGCGAGGTCGTGTGGATCGGAGCGGGGCCGGACCGCGTCGCGCTGTATTTCCGCGAGGACGCCGCTGCGCTCGGCCAGGTGCCTGCGGCGGCGAGGCCTGAAGGCGCAGAGCACGACGCGATCCGGGCCGCGCTCGCGGGTGCGCTCTTCTGGGACGAGCTTCACACGACGACCGGTCTCGATGAAGGGCTCCTGCTGCCCGCGCTCTGGGATCTCGTCTGGGCCGGCGAGGTCACGAACGACGCGTGGACACCTCTGCGCGCTGCGCGCCGCTTCGGCTCGCCGAAGCCCGAGCGCCGGCCGCGCCGTTTCTCACGGCGCCGCGTGCAGGGCCCGACGGCGACCGCGGGCAGATGGTCGCGCACCGAGCGCCTGTTCACGCGCGCGCCCGATCGCCGTGCTCTCGCCGAGTTGCTGCTCGAGCGGCAGGGCATCGTCACTCGCGACGGAGTTCGCGCCGAGGGCATCCCGGGCGGCTACGGCGCCGTCTACGCCGAATTGCGAGCACTCGAGACGCTCGGTCTCTGCCGGCGTGGCTACTTCGTCGAGGGACTGGGCGGGGCGCAGTTCGCGCTCGGCGGCGCCGTCGAGCGGTTGCGTGAGCTTCGTGACCGCGAACAGGACGGCGACGCGCTGGTCCTCGCAGCAGCCGATCCCGCGCAGCCCTACGGCGCGGCCTTGCCGTGGCCCCGTCGCGCCGGAGCGCGCGCCGCGCGTGTCGCAGGTGCCTATCTCGTGTCGCTCGGCGGCGAGCCCGTGCTGTACGTCGAGCGTGGCGGCCGTTCCCTCGTGCCGCTGCGCGATCCCGAGGACGACTGGCTGCGGCCGGCGCTCGCAGCGTTGGTCGCGCACGTCAAGGCGGGTGGCACCAAGCGGCTCGCCGTGGAGCGGTTCGACGGCGAGCCGGTCGTCGACACCGAGGCGATGCAGCTGCTCGTGGACGCCGGGTTCCTCGCCGGGCCACGTCGCGCCGTCCTACGGGCGTAGGTCTGCGACAACGTCCGCAGCGGGCCGGGCTCGTGCGCGGTGGAACTCCGTTCCCGCCCACAGGTTGATGCGCTGTTCGTCGCCCGCCTGCCGGGCCGCTGCGCGCAGCGGCGCAGTCAGGTGGTGGATGTGCGGATAAGCGCGCGGCGCGTGGGGATGCGCGCGCATGAACTCGTTGACGATCCCGCGCGCACGCCGGCCGGTGAACGCCCGCGTCATCGCGGTCGCGCCGCCGCTTGCGATCGCGCGCCGATGAGGTGCGTTCGTCGCTGCCTCCGGACAGAGCAGGAACGCCGTCCCGGCTTGCACCGCGGCCGCCCCGGCCGTGAGCGCAGCACGCGCGCCCGCCGAGTCGGCGATCCCACCTGCGGCGACCAGCGGCACCGTGACGTCGATGCTCCGCAGAAGGTCGAGCAGCGAGACGTCCGGGCCTTCCTCGTCCGTCCATGAGCCGCGGTGGCCGCCGGCTTCTGAGCCCTGCACGACGATCGCGTCGACTCCGGCTGCCGCGGCCGCCGTCGCCTCAGCGGCGCTCGTGACCGTCGCCCAGACCTCGCCACCGGCGCCGTGGACGCGCTCGACGAGGTGCGGCGGTGGACAGGCGAAGGTCGTCGAGACGACCGGCACCTGCTCGGCCACGACGAGATCGAGCTTGGCGGCGAAGCCGTCGTCCTCGAACCGCGGCTCACCGAGCGCGACCCCGTACAGCTCGGCTTCGCCCGCGAGCTCCTCCGCGTACGAAGCGATGGCCCCGTCATCGACCGGAACGTTCTGCAGCACGAAGAGGTTGACCCCGAACGGCGCGTCGGTCAGCTCCCGCGTGCGCTGGATCTGCTGGGCCAGAGCAGAGACGCTCAGGTAACCGGCCGCGACGAAGCCGAGCCCGCCGGCGTCGGAGACCGCCGCGGCGAGCTCCGGTGTCGAAGGCCCGCCGGCGAGAGGAGCCTGCACGACCGGAGCGGCGAGCTCGATCACGCGGCGAGCCGGCCGAGCACGAGCCCGAAGAGCGCATGCCGGACCGTTGCCTGCGCGAATGCGCGCCCGCCGAACACCCGCTCGACCCCCGGCTCCCCGCGTGCCGGGTGATAGCGGTCGACCAGCACGCCGAGCGGGAACAACGACAGATGCTCGGTCAGGGCAAGGCCGACGGCGAGCCGCCGCGGCGGGACCGATACACGACGCCGCACGATGTCGAATGCGAAGCCGAATGCCGCGCCGTTCGCGGCGTGCAGCGCGAGGCCCGCGATCGGCCACGCCCGCGATCGGGTGACGAACTTTCCGAGCAGGGCAACATCGGTGTAGTCGTTCGCGAAGACCCGCCGGTCGAGTTGCTCCGCGGCGGCCCAGACGACGGCTGCGGCGGCTCCTGCGGCGGTCGAGCGGGTGCGGTTCACAGCGCCACTCTGCCAGTCGTTACCGTGGCGGTCGTGCCCGAAGGGGACACGATCCACCGCGCCGCACGACGCCTCCAGGTGCTGGTCGGCGAGCGGATCGCAGCCGAGTCGCCGCACCCGCGCGCTCGAGCCGGTCGGATCGCCGAGCGGCTCGACGGCCGCGTGCTCGAATCGGTCGAGGCATTCGGCAAGAACCTGGTCTTTCGCTTCGACGGTGGCGTCGTGCTCCGTTCGCACCTGCGGCTGTCCGGTCGCTGGACGGTGTCTCCTCCCGGTGGTCGACGGGCCGGCAGGCCGTGGCTCGTGCTGCGCGGGGCTCGGGCCGAAGGAGTGCTCTGGAACGGGCCTGTTCTCGAGTTGCACACACGGGCGATCGCACGGCTGGGGCCGGACATCCTCGAGCCGCAGCCGCGCTTCGATGACATGCTCGCGCGGCTGCGTGCCGCCGACCAGACGCGCTGGTTCGGCGAGACGCTGCTCGATCAATCCGTCGTCGCCGGGATCGGGAACATGTGGCTCGCAGAGGCGCTGTGGCGGGCGGAGCTCTCGCCCTGGCGTCGCCTCCAGGCTGTCTCCGAGGACGACCGGCTTCACGCGCTCGAATCGGCCGCGGAGCTGATGCGGGCAGCGGTCGACGGCGCCCGTCGCGGTGGCCATCAGGTGTACCGGCGGGTCGGCCGGCCGTGCCCGCGTTGTGGCGTCCGCATCCGCTCCTGGGGACAGGGTGACGACAACCGGATGACCTACTGGTGCCCCGGCTGCCAGGCAGGAGACGACCCGCCACGCGTGTAACTCCGTTGCGTGTCGCTTCGCGCGCCCCATCTGTATGAGTCGCTGCGGGCGTTTTGCCTGGCGGCGTTCGCGGCCGAGCGCGGCGCGCAGGTCCCGTTTGCCTTCGAAGAGCACACGACCCGAGAAGGCCCGTCGCTGTACGAGTACCGCCCGCTCGTGCGCGGTTTTGTCGAGGAGCAGGCACCCACACTGCGCCGGCTGCCCGACGCTCGCAACGCGATCGACGACTTGAAGCGCGAGCCGGCGGCCGCGATCTTTGCACGCGCGCACTCCGGGATCGGCGACACCGGCGACGAGGCGCTCTTTCGATCGATTCTCATCCCGATGCTGACGTGGACGGCCGAGCGCAGCGGCGGCTTCGACTGGCACGACGATGCGTTCGATGCCGCCTACGCGGACCTCGAGCTGACGCTCTTCGGCAGTGCACGCACCTATGTCGCGCTCGCGCCGGTGATCGGGCTCTCTGCCGGGAACGACGCCGACCTCGGCGGCGGCATCAGCCTTCGTCCGGTCGCTTCCGGTGAGATCTCGCACCTTTGGCCCGAAGCGCAGGGGCTGATGCCGCCCGAGTTCGGGCGCGACCTCGACCGGATGCTCGTGCTGGAGTTGAAACGCGATCTCGACCCGGGTGAGTCGGAGCCGCCGGATGCAGCCGCTGAGCTCGCCGACGCGATCACGGCGCTCCGCCTGGCGACCGCCGGTGCGATCGCCGCCGGGCCTGTCGTCTTCGAACGGCTCGACTTCCGGCCCCTGCGCATCTCGCCTCTGCTGCCGATCGCAGCGACCCAGCCGCGCGGCGAGGCGACACGTCTCGACAAGCTCCGTGCCCCGCTGGCCGCCGAGCTGCGCGCCCGGCTGCCGCTCGCCGACAGCGATCGTGAGCTGGGCGAGGCGCTGGATCGCTGGGAGCTCTCCCTCTTCTCGGAGGAGCCGTTTCGCTCCGCCCAGGTGCGGGACTGTCTCGCCTGCCTGCTGGGCGGTGACGGCGGCGCTTGGGCGGCGACGATGCGGGCCGCCGTGCTCCTGACGGAGAAGGGGCGAGAACGTGGAGAGCTGCTCGACACCCTGCGCGCTGAGCGGCTCGGTGCTGACGCGAGGGATGCCGTTCGCCGGGCTCTCGTCGAGACGCTGTTGCACGGAAGCAGGGAGGAGCTCGTGCTCGCCCTGGACGACACGCTGCTCGGGATCCGCCCACGGCCCGCGTCCGTGCTCCGCGTCGCGTAGCCGACACACTCTTTTCGCGGAGTCGGAACAGACACGTCACACACACCTGGCTACGGTCGGTGCATGGACGAAGAGAGTGCTGTCGCAGCGGGTGTGCTCGCTCGACTCGAGCGGATCGAGGCGCTCCGGGCGGCCGCGCCTGCGAGTGAGCTGCTGGGCGAGTTGCGTGCGCTCGTGCCCGAGGCGGAGGCCTGGGCGCGGGCCGAAGGGGACGCGCGGGCCCGGGCCGCGGCGGCGAAACTTCGAGAGGAGACGAAGGAATGAGCTGAGCCAACCCGAAATGGCGCTTCACATGGGTCTCGCGCGCCTCCTTCCGCGTCCCAACGTTCGCCCTGCGAGCGCGCCTTCGCTTGGCGAAACTCAGGTGATCGCGCTCGCCAACCAGAAGGGTGGCGTTGCGAAGACGACGACCACCCTGAACCTGGGCGTCGCGTTCGCCGAGCAGGGATACCGGGTGCTGCTGATCGACCTGGACCCGCAGGGGAATCTGACCATGTCTCAGGGGCTGAACCCCGACACGATCGAGACGTCGATGTTCGACGTGCTGGTCCACCGGCTGCCGATCACGCAGGTGATCGAGACCGTGGAAGTGGATATCGCGGTCTCGTCGATCGACCTCGCCGGCGCCGACATGGCCCTGTCGAGCCAGATCGGTCGTGAGCGGGCGCTCGAAAAAGCTCTGGCGCCGATCAGGGACGACTACGACTTCATCATGATCGACACCCCGCCTTCACTCGGCCTGCTGACGATCAACGCGTTCGTCGCGGCCACCGGCGTCGTCGTCCCCGTGCAGACCGAGTATCTCTCGCTGCGCGGCCTCGTCCAGCTCGAGAACACGCTCGCGATGGTTCGGGAGAACCTGAACCCGAAGGTCGAGATCATCGGCATCGTCCCGACGATGTTCGACAAGCGCGTCACGCATTCGCGTGAGGCGGACGAGATCTTGCGCGAGAGCTTCGGCGACCTCGTCTACAACACCCGGATTCGCAAGACCGTGCGCTTCGCCGAGGCGCCGGTCAAGGGAGCGTCCGTCCTCGCCTATGAACCGTCAGGAGAGGCGGCTCGGATGTACCGTGACCTTGCACAGGAGGTGCTCAGTGGCCAGAAATCGCGCAAGCATGCGTGAAGGGCCGCTCGCCGACCTTTTCCGGGCGACGGAAGCAGCGCAGCGGCAGTCGAAGAACGAGCAAGGAGAGCAGCAGCAGCTCCCGACGGAGCCGCCGGTTGCCGCAGCCCCGGCTGCGCAGGAGCCGACTCCGCCCGAGCCGACCCCGATCCGTGCGGTCGCTCCGGCCCCGGAGCGCCAGGCCGAACCGGCTTCGGAGGAGCCCCGCGCGCTCGCGCGCTGGCTCGACCCGCTTCCCGAACAACCGGCGCGGCTCGAGCGCGCGCGTGACAGCGCGTCGTACCTCGCGGTCATCCGCGTCGTCGGCGTCGGCGGTGCCGGTCTGAACGCGGTCGACCGGATGATCGATGCCGGGATCAATCAGGTCGACTTCATCGCCGTCAACACGGACATTCAGCAGCTGCAGATGAGCGATGCCTCGACGAAGATCCATATCGGCAGCGAGATCACCGAGGGCCTCGGCTCGGGAGCGGATCCGGAGATCGGCCGCCGCTCGGCCGAGGACGGCTACGACGCGATCAAGCGCTCGCTGCGCGGCTCGGACATGGTGTTCGTGACCGCCGGCGAGGGCGGCGGCACCGGATCGGGGGCGGCGCCGGTCGTCGCGCGCATCTCGCGCGAGCTCGGAGCGCTCACGGTCGGCATCGTGACTCTTCCGTTCAAGTTCGAAGGCACGCGGCGCAAGAAACAGGCCGAGGACGGATTGCAGGCGCTGCGAGAGGCGTGCGACACCCTGATCGTCGTGCCGAACGACCGCCTGCTCGAAGTGCTCGACAAGTCGACCTCGATGCTCGACGCGTTCCGCATCGCGGACGATGTGCTCCGGCACGGCGTGCAGGGCATCTGCGACCTGATCACCAATCCTGGCCTGATCAATCTCGACTTCGCCGATGTGCGGACGATCATGGCGGACTCCGGTTCGGCCCTGATGGGCATCGGCTATGCGACCGGCGAGAATCGGGCGAAGGAGGCCGCGGAGCGCGCGCTGCGCAGTCCGCTGATCGAAACCGAGATCACCGGTGCGCGCGGGATTCTGCTCTCGATCGCCGGCGGTGACGACCTGACGCTCTACGAGGTGAACGAGGCCGCCGAGGCAGTGCGCGAAGCTGCGACCGACGACACGAACATCATCTTCGGCGCGACGATCGACGACCGGCTCGAAGGGCAGATGTGGATCACGGTCGTCGCGACCGGGATCGGCGGACGGTCCTCGTCGAAGCGAGGGACGTTCGTCACGGCAGCATCGGGTGGCTTCGGCGAGGTGCTCGAGCCACCGTCCTTCCTGCGTGAGCCTTAGTAGTCCCCGCCGACCTAGAACGCGTCGAACACGAGCAGGCCGACTCCGGCCGCGAGCGCGACCGACGCACCGACCGTCGCCACGCGCAGCGTCCAGCGGCGGACGGCCGAGCGCGAGCCGGCGAGGTAGAGCGTCCCGAGTGTGCCGGCGCTGACACTCACGAGCGTCTCGACCGCTTGAATCGCAAATCCGACGCCGAGCGCGTCGCTCATGCCGATCCCGCGGCTTGCCAGCGCAACCGCAACGGCGCCGCTGCCGATGCCGATGGAGCCCGGGGTGATCGGGAAGGCCGAGGCAACGTCGAGCGCGGGGAGGATCAGGAGCGCGGCGAGGACCGGGTGGGGGATGTCGAGCGCGGCGGCGACGGCCATCGTCGCGCCGAGGCGCGCCAGCACCATGCCCGCGGTCCAGCCGAGGACGGTGGCGAGCGCGCGGGGCGAGCGCTCGAGCGCCGCGAGACCGGAGAGCACCTGTGCGATCCGCGGGTGGCGGCGCAGGCGGCCCGAGAGCGCCGCGGCCGCCGCGAGCACCGCGACGATCCCGCAGAGCACGAAGACGGGCCACAGCGGCATTGCCCCGGTCGCCGATGCCACGACGAGCAAGGCAGCGAGCATCAACGAGCGCGCCGCGGCGAGGGCTGCATAGACGCCCCCCGCGGTCCAGAGGCGTCCAGGCGCGTCGATCGCCTTCGAGAAGAGCGCGATCTTCACCGCATCCCCCAGCTTCGCCGGCGCGAACGAGTTGACCATCGCACCGACACCGAGACTCGCGGCTGCCCGCTTGGGGCAGACGCGGCCGCCCGCGGCGCTGAGCGCTGCGCGCCAGGCACCGACGGTGCAGGCGAACGCAGCCACGAATCCGAGCACGGCGACCAGGAGCCAGTGCCGCTCGGCGCCGCGCAACGACTCGATGGCCGAGGCGACATGGGCGCCGAGCAGCTGCGGCGACGAAGCGACGCCCAGAACGAGGGCGAGCGCCGCCGCGGAGATGAGGAGTTTCCGACGGGAGATGATCATCAAGTGGGGCCTTCGATGTATGGACCTCGAAGCATCGCCGCGAGTTAGTAGGGAAATGGTGAAGATTCCGCTACGTATGCCCACAAACTCCTCATCGGCCGGCCGGGGCGATTCATGAAGGGCGCCGTCGCGGCCGGGCACCCGCTGACCGCCGCCGCGGGTGCCCGGATGCTCGAAGAGGGCGGAAACGCCGTCGATGCCTGCGTGGCAGCCGCGTTCGCCGCCTGGGTGACCGAGAGCCCGCTGACCGGCCCGGGAGCAGGGGGTTTCGCCCTCGTTGTCCCGTCCGACGGGCGGCCGGCGCGGGTAGCGGACTTCTTCGTCTCGACTCCGGGCATCGGCAGTCCGGCCCCTACCGAAGCGGAGATGCATGCGATCGACGTTGCTTTCGGCGGTGACAGCGAAACGACCCAGGTGTTCAGAATCGGCGAGGCTTCGTGCGCCGTCCCCGGCGCGGCGGCGGGGCTCGAGGCCGTCCATGCGGCGTACGGCCGGCTGCCGTGGCGGATCCTTCTCGAGCCGGCGATCGAGTTGGCCCGGTCCGGCGTCGAGGTGTCACGGCCGCAGGCGCACCTGCACGCCATCCTCGATCTGATCCTCCGGCACACCGCCGAGGGGCGGCGCGTCTACAGCCGGCCGGACGGCTCGCGGCTCGGGCCTGGAGACATCCTCCGGCTGCCCGATCTCGGCGGCACCTTCGAGCAGATCGGCGTGGAGGGCGCCGACGCGCTCTATCGGGGCGACGTCGCACGGGCCATCGTGCGCACCGTGCGCGAGGGCGGAGGCGGGATCACCGAGCGTGACCTGGCGGGTTACCGCGTTGCCTGGCGGCGACCCGTGCGGGTCGGCTACCTCGGGCACGAGGTGATCTCGAACCCGCCGCCCTCTTCGGGCGGGATTCTCATCGCCTATGGGCTGGCGCTGCTCGCCCGCGCGGACCGCGGGCCGGCCGGGAGCGCAGAGTCGATCGCATCACTCGTGGAGGTGATGCGCGAACAGACGCGGGTCCGCGAAGAGGGGTTCACAGCCGGGTTGCACCGCGGTGGGCTCGCCCGCCGGCTCCTCTCTGCCGAAGGGATCGGGCGGGGCCTCGCGCGCATCGAGGCAGGAGCGCCGGGGATCGTCGAGCCGGCACCGGCCGGGACGACACATGTGTCGGCCATCGACTCCGAGGGGACCGCGGCGTCGCTCTCGTCCTCGACCGGCTCGGGCTCGGGCGTGATCGTTCCGGGGACCGGCATTCACCTGAACAACATGCTCGGGGAGTACGACCTCGTCGCGGGCGGTCCGAGCGCGCCGGGGCGGCGGCTGACGAGCATGATGGCGCCGACGGTGGTGGTGGGCGCCGCAGGGCCGCGCCTCGTCGTCGGCAGTGCCGGGTCAGTGCGCCTGCGCGGGGCGATCATGCAGGTGATCGCGCATGTCGTGGCCCACCGGCTCGATGTCGCCACGGCGATCGACCATCCGCGGGTGCACGTCGACGAGCCGCACGTGCACTGCGAGGGCGGCTTCGATCCGGCGGAGCTCGACCGAGTCGAATCGTTCGGCTACGACGTCGTCCGCTGGCGGAGGCGCAACCTGTTCTTCGGGGGCACGAACGCGGTCGAGCTGAAGGACGGCTTGCTGGCCGCCGCAGGCGATGCACGCCGCGGCGGGGCGGGGATCGTCACCGGCGGCTGATCGAACCTGATTCGGCGCAGGCGAACCAGGTTCGCGAGTTTCGCCTTCCCGCCGCCCAGTTCAAGGCTCGGGGTCGATCGGCGTCACCTTGCCGTTGCGGCCGGCGCGTTCGCGGAGGAGCTGCTCTGCCTGAAGCGCTTCGAGTGACGTCTCGAGCACTTCGACGAGCCGAGCCATGCGGCGCCGGGGCGACGTCATCGCCAGGATCTCCTGTTTCGGGTCGACCCCGAAGTCGACCCGCGCCGACAGCTCCCAGTCGAAGGTGGGCGACGACGGATCGGGAACGTCGACGTCGCTGTCGGCGAGCGCAGCGAGGTCGCCGAATACCTCGAGCGCGTGCTCGACGTCGGCCTGGTCGGCCGGATCGTCCTCGTCTTCGAGTTGCTCGACGATGCCCGTCGTGAACGCGCGTCCCGTCGTGAGCTCGAGCAGGCGGAACCGGTCTCCGCCTTCCACGATGATGTTCATGCGGCCGTCCTCCAGCACCTCGAGGACGTCCGCGACGCGGGCTCGTGTCCCGACCTCGTGCACCGCGCCGTCACCGGTCGTGAGGGCAAGCCCGAACTCGGTGTCGTTCGCGACGCACTCGTCGATCAGCTCCCGGTAGCGCGGCTCGAAGATGTGTAGCGGGATCCGTTCGGTCGGAACGAGCACGATCGGCAGCGGGAAGAGACCGAGCTCCGGCATGCCTGCAGCCTAGGGGACTCCTCGGGCGCAAGCGCCAGGCGACCGTAGCGGGCACCCGCACGCCTGCGGCCCGGGTAGGGTCCCGCGAGGTGACGAGCGGGTTCGAGGACTTCGGGGATGCCTTCTTCCGGCCCAGCGTCAACGGCCTGACGCCGTACCAGCCGGGCAAGCCGGTGGAGGACGTGCAGCGCGAGCTCCGGCTCGAGCGCGTGATCAAGCTCGCCTCGAACGAGGGGCCGTTCGGCCCGTTCCCGGCGGCGCTCGAAGCGCTCGACCGCACGGCTCGGGAGCTCAACCGGTATCCGGACGGCGGCATCTACCGGCTGCACGAGGCGCTGGCCGGCCGCCACGGTGTGACGGCCGACGAGATCTGTGTGGGGGCCGGCGCGGACGGGTGCATCGACATGCTCAGCCAGGCGATCCTCGACCCCGGCGACCGCATCGTGTGCGGCTGGCCGTCGTTCCCGAGCTATGTGATCTACGCGCGCAAGCAAGGCGCGGAGACCACGCTCGTCCCGCTGGTCGACCATCGCTACGACCTGGGTGCTCTCCTCGACGCGATCGACGAACACACGAAGCTCGTCTACATCTGTCACCCGAACAACCCCACGGGGACGATGAACACCGCCCAGGAGCTCGACGAGTACTTCGAACGCGTGCCGGGCCATGTGCTGACCGTGGTCGATCAGGCCTACTTCGAGTACATCGACCGGCCCGACTACCCGGACGCGGTCGAGCGCTATCTCAAGTCGGGTCGTGGCGTGGCTGTCCTGCGGACGTTCTCGAAGATCTACGGGCTGGCCGGGCTCCGAGTCGGGTACGCGGTCGCTCCGCGGTCGGTCTGTGGGGCGATGGCAAAGGTGCGGCGGCCGTTCGACCTCACGACCTCGGCCCAGGCCGCGGCGATCGCCAGCATCGGGGGCGTCGCGGAGATCGCACGTCGCCGGGCCGTCAACGCGGACGGCCTCGCGCGTCTTCGGTCGGCGCTCGCCGAGCACGGGCTCGAGCCGGTGCCGTCGGTCGGCAACTTCCTCTACGTGGACACCGGTACCGATGCCAACGCGCTCTTCGAACGGCTGCTGCTCGAAGGGATGATCGTGCGGCCACTCGCGGGCTTCGGCTCGCCCACCGCGATCCGGATCTCGGTCGGCACGCCGGAAGAGCTGGATCTGTTCGGGGCGGCGCTCGGACGGGTGCTGGCCCAAGCGTGAGCGGCAGCGCGGGCGGGCGGTCCTCGCTCGGCCGGCGCTTGCCGGCGCTCCGTTACGACAACTTTCGGCTGCTCTTCTTCGCCACGCTCGGTTCCGGGGTCGGGACCTGGATGGCCACGATCGCGCTCACCGTCGACATCTTCGACCGCACAAACTCGACGTGGTGGGTGGCTGCTCTCTTCATCGTCACGTTCTTGCCGTCGGTGATCGTCGGGCTCGTTGCCGGCCCACTGGTCGACCTGCTCTCACGCAAACGCCTGGTCGTCACCGCCGACCTCGTGCGGCTCGCCGTGTTCTGCGTCCTGCCCTTCGTCGGCACGCCGCTCGCGATCATCGTCCTCGCAGGCGTCGCCGGCACCGCCAATTCGTTCTTCCGGCCTGCCGTGCTCGCGGGGGTGCCGAATCTCGTCGCTGAAGCAGATCTCGCCGGTGCAACGTCGTTGCTGCAGGCGACCGACTGGCTGGCGACCGCCATCGGCCCGATCCTCGGCGGGGCGATCGTCGGCTGGTCGAGCCCGGACGTCGTCTACTGGATCAACGCCGGCACGTTCCTGCTCTCGGCTCTGCTGCTCGTTCGCATCCCCGCTCGGTTCCTGCAGAGCGAACAGGGCATCACGCGCGGCCGCCTGCACGATCTCAGGGACGGATTCGCCTTGTTCAAGCAGTCTCGTGCGCTTGTGATCGTGCTCGTGGCCTTCGGGCTGACGATGCTCGCATCCGGCCTCGTGAACGTCTCCGAGATCTTCCTCGCGAAACGCTCGCTCGGCTCCGACGACTTCGGCTACGGCCTGCTGTGGACCGCCAGCGGCATCGGGCTCGTCGCCGGGAGCCTGATCACGGGAGCGATCGTCGGCCGACGTCGGCCCCTGCGGGTCTACCCGCTCGGCTTCCTTCCGTGGGCGGCCGGGACGACCGGCGCCGCGCTCGCGCCCAACGTGTGGGTGGCGGCGCTCGCGATGGCGCTCTCCGGGTTCGGCAACGGTGTGACCTTCCCGATGACCGTGCTGATCGTGCAGGAGCACACTGTCGACCGTCTGCGCGGCCGCGCATTCACCCTGATCATCAGCGCGCACAACGCGCTGCTCGGTCTGGCCATGTTCGCCGCCGGCGCGTTGACGACCGCCGTCGGGGCGCGCTGGTGCTTCGCGGTCGCGGGCGTGCTCACTGCGAGCGGCGGCGTCACCGCGTACGTGCTCGCACGCGGCGTCAGATCGCCCTCGGCCGTTGCCCGTGAGTTGGCTGCGTAGCATCCCGGCGTGAGCGAGCGGCGCAACTGGACGCGCGAACGACTTGTCGCAGCAGTGCTGGCGGGAGACCGCCGTGCCCTCGCGCGGGCGATCACCCTCGTCGAGAACGGCGACCCGCTCGCCTACGAGGTCGTCAGCGACGTCTATCCGAAGACCGGCCACGCATTCGCCGTTGGCTTGACCGGGCCTCCCGGCGTCGGGAAGTCGAGCCTCGCCTCGGCATTGATCCGCCTCGTGCGGGCGGAGGAGCAGACCGTCGGGGTGATCTCGGTCGACCCGTCGAGCCCGTTCACGCAGGGGGCGCTGCTCGGCGACCGGATCCGGCTCACCGACCATTTCCTCGACCCCGACGTCTTCATTCGATCGATGGGCACCCGGGGGCATCTCGGCGGCCTCGCCGAGACGACCCTGCAGACGCTGCTCGTGCTCGACGCTGCGGGCAAGGACGTCGTGTTCCTGGAGACGGTCGGGCACCGGCCAGAGCGAGGTGGGTGTGCTCTCGATCGCCGACACGGTCGTGCTGGCGCTGATGCCGGGCTCGGGGGACTCGATCCAGGCGCTGAAGGCGGGGATCATGGAGATCCCGGATGTGATCGCGATCAACAAGATGGACCATCCGATGGCGAAGACCATGCTGAACGAGGTGCGGCAGGTGCTCGCGCTCGGACCGCGGGAGGGCTGGCGGCCGCCGATCGTGCTCACCGAGGCGATGCGCGGCGAGGGCGTCGAGACGTTGTGGGAGAAGATCAAGGAGCACCGTGCCTGGCTCGAGGCCGACGGCGAGCTCGAGGTGCGCCGCAGGCGCAATCTCGCGTCCGAGGTGTTCCAGGTCGCGTCGAATCGCGCCCGCCGCCACATCGAGCGGGCGGTGCAGGGCGACCCGGAGCTGCAGCGCCTGCTCGACGAGGTTCAGGCACGTCGCCTCGACCCGTTGACTGCCGTTCGTGAAATCCTCCAGAAGGTGTTCCACGTTGGTGACCCAGACGGCTCCGACGCTCCCTGAGCTCGAGGCCGCGCGCGAGCGCATCTCCGGCCACGCACGGGTCACCCCGGTGTATGGGTCCGAGACGCTCTCCCGGCGCGCCGGCCGCCGCGTCTGGTTGAAGGCCGAGAACCTGCAGCGCACCGGCTCGTTCAAGATCCGCGGCGCGGTCAACAAGCTCACCGGACTCGGCGCCTCCGAGCGGGCGGCCGGGGTGGTCGCTGCGAGCGCGGGGAACCACGGCCAGGCGGTCGCCTGGGCTGCGCGCGAGCTGGGCATCCGGGCGACCGTCTACATGCCGCAGGACGCACCGATGGCGAAGGTCGACGCGACGCGCAACTACGGAGCCGAGACGGTGCTCGCCGGGGCGATGTTCGACGACGCGCTGGCCGAGGCGATGATGCGCGCGGAGGCGGCCGGCGCAACGTTCGTGCACGCATTCGAGGACGAGGCGGTGATCGCCGGCCAGGGCACGCTGGGGCTCGAGCTCGCAGAGCAGCTGCCCGACGCGCAGACGTTCGTCCTGCCGATCGGCGGCGGCGGGCTCGCCTCGGGCATCGCGATCGCGCTGCGGGCGCTCCGGCCCGGTGTCCGCCTCGTCGGCGTGCAGGCAGGGCACCACGGTCAGGGGACGATCGCCGACGGCATCGCCGTCAAGCATCCGGGTGAACTGACGATGTCGATCCTCGACGAGCTGCTCGATGAGATCGTCCACGTCGACGACGAGGAGATCGCCGAGGCGATCACGCTGTTGCTCGAGCGCTCGAAACTCGTCGTTGAGGGTGCAGGCGCCGCTTCGGTCGCCGCACTGCTCGAGGGGAACGTCGGCGGAACCGGCGATGTGTGCGTACTGCTCTCCGGCGGCAACATCGACGCAACGCTGCTCATGTCGGTGGTCAGGCACGGCCTGGCACGAGCCGGGCGGTTCCTGGTGCTGCGCACGAGCGTCCCGGACCATCCAGGCGAGTTGCTGAAGCTCCTGCAACTCGTCGCTGACCACCGCGGCAACATCGTCGAGGTCAACCATCGCCGGGAGGGGATGGGCATCGGCCTCGTCCGAACCGGTGTCGAGCTGACGCTCGTCACGCGCGACGAGGAGCATTGCGTGGAGCTCTGCAGCGCACTGGCCGCTGCGGGTTACGAGTTCGAGCGTCTCAGGTAACCCGAGCGCCAGAGCCGTCCGTGCGGCTTAACCTCGGGCTCCGCCGGTCCGCGCTACGCTGCTCCGAGGAGCCCGGCTACCGAGCTCCCTGTACGCAGGCGACTCTGAGATCAGTCGCTGGCGGTGGTAACTGGAGACCGCGGACGGCACTCGACCGAACGGAGGTCTCGAGATTGACACCTACGCTTCGCCTGTAGCTTCGACCGGCAAGACGACCTGCGACGGCGCGCCCAGGCCGCGTCTGCGCGGCGTCTCGCATCAACTGGCGTTCTTCGTCGCGGTTCCCCTTGGCGTCCTGCTGGCGCTTTCCACGCACGGCATCGTCGCGCGTGCAGCCGCCGTTGCGTTTGCGGCGAGCGTGGCGGTGATGTTCGGCGTCGGCTGGCTGTTCCATCGGCTCTCCTGGACGCCGCGCGCAGCTCGCCGGATGGGTCGACTCGACCACGCGACGATCTATGCGCTCATCGCCGGCACCTACGCTCCGATCGGGTTGCTCGTCGTCCACACGGCCTGGCGAGTGCCGCTGCTGGCGACGGTGTGGGGCGGCGCGCTGATCGCGACCGGCGCGAAGCTCGTCTGGCGCAGCGCCCCGATCTGGGTCGCACCCGCCGTCTGCGTCGCCCTCGGGTGGCTTTCCGTGATCGTGATGCCGCAGATCGTGGGCCGCATCGGCATCCCCGGCGCTCTCCTCCTGGTCGGCGGCGGGCTGGCCTACACGACAGGTGCCCTGGTGTATGCCCGGCGGCGGCCGGATCCGATCCCCCACATGTTCGGCTACCACGAGGTCTTTCACGCCCTCGTGATCGTTGCCGTTGCGTGCCAGTACGCAGCGGTCGCATTCTTCGTCTTGCCGAGCGCATGAGACGCTTGCAGAACAATCGTCGGCTGAAGACCGTTGCCGGCCTGGCGTTCGGCGTGCTCGCCATTGCGGTGGGGTTCCTCGCGGCGCGGCGTTTGACGAGCACGAGCTGGCCGCTACAGGAGGCGAACATCGTCCTCGTGCTCGGTGCTTCGGGGGCGTATCTCGCGAGCTTCATCTTCCGCGCCCTCGGTTGGCAGCGCCTGTTCCCCGGCGAGCGGCCCGACCGAAGTCGCTGCCTGGCGGCCTGCGGCGCCGCGGCTGCGAGTGGCGTGGTGCTGCCTTTCCGGCTCGACTATGTCGTGAAGGTCTCGACGCTGCGACGGCTCGGCGGCGTTCGGCTCGGCCTGGAAACGGTCGGCCTTTCGATCGTCTCGCTCGGGCTCGTCGATGCGGTCGCGATGCTCCCGCTCGCGGTTGCCGCGATCGCCACGAGTGGTGCCATCTTCCGCGCGCCGTTGATCGTTGTGTTGCTCTTCTGCCTTGGATGCATCGCCGTGCTCGCACTCGGGCCGAGGCTCGTACGGCTGCCCCTCGTCTGCCGGTCCCGGGGGCTGGAGCGAATCTTCAGGCGCGTCGGCGACCATGCGAGCATCTCCCGCTCGACGTTTGCCGCGAGCGGCTTCCTGTTCTGCTGCTGGACGACACGCGCTCTCGGCAGCGCGTTGCTGCTCAGTGCGCTCGGGGTCGGTTCCTCCCCGACCCTGGCACTCGTCATCCTCTGCATGGCCGCGGCGGCATCGATCCTGCCGATCACGGCCGGCGGGGCTATCGTCAGCGTGGGCGCCACGTCCGGTGTGCTGCTCGCACTCGGCGTCACGCAAGACGCGGCGATCAACTTCTCGCTGGCGTCCGGCATGCTCTTGACCGGCAGTGCGCTTGCGGCCACCGTGATCGGTGTGGGTGGATCGTTGTTCTTCAGCGTGCGGCGGCGTCATCTCGGTCATGCCACGCTCGCGTAGCAGCGTGTTGCGAGCACAGGTGCACGCTGCCGCGATCCTCGGAGCGACACTCGACCTTCCTGGGACCTCGTTCCTGTCACGCCGGGCCAAGACGCCCGGCACCGAGGACCACGTTCTTGCGGGTGTCCCGGTCACCAAAGTGCGTCCGGCCGGTCCCGGCCCATGGCCCGCGCTGGTCTTCATGAACGGCGCCACGCCGGACGGCCGCACCCACCCGATGGTGCTTCGCCTGAGCCTGGCGCTTGCACGCACCGGCCATCTCGTCTTCATCCCCGATCTTCCAGGTGTCGCGGGCGGTGAGTTGTCGCCGGCGACACTCGCAACGTCGATCGCCTTCACCCAGGCCGCCGCGCGCACGCCCGAAGCCGCAGACAACAGGCTCGCGCTTGCCGGTGTCTCGATCGGGGGAAGCCTGGCTCTGCTGTGCGCAGCAGACGCTCGCGTCGCGGAGCACGTCTCGGCGGTCGTCTGCGTTGCCCCGTACAGCGATCTCGAACAGGTGATGCTGCTGGCGACGACGAGCTCGTATCGCGACGGCAGCGAGCTCAGCTCCTACCCGGTGCCGCCGTACCTCGCGGTGGGGCTGGCCCGGTCGCTCGCCGCGATGCTGCCGCCGACCGCCGAGGCTGCCGCTCTCTGCGAGGAGCTGCGTGAGCTCGACCCGGACTCGGCGAGCGCGCTCGAGTTTCGAGAGGATGCGTTCCGTACCGCGGGCGCCGATGCTCTGGCGCTTTTTGCGCTGTTGTCGAACCGAGACCCAGAGCGTTTCGACGAACTTTACGCCGCCTTGCCTGCGGAGATCCGGTCCACCGTCGAGGACCTCTCGCCGCTTCACCACGCCGCAAGCCTCCGCATGCCGGTCGAGATCGCGACCGCGCCTCGCGACCGCTACTTCCCGGTCGCAGAGTCTCGGGCGCTCGTCGCTGCGTCGCCGCACGTCCGGCTCACGGTGACGTCTCTGCTCGCCCACGCCACTCCGCGCCTGAGCGTTCGCTACCTGGCCGAGCTCGGGCGGCTGAACAGCTTCTTCGTTCGCGGCCTGGAAGCCGTGGGCTGAGAGCTGGTCCGAGGCGCGACCTAGCCGCCGCCGCAGCGGCGGAAGGAGACCGTGTCCGTGAAGTCGGCGGTCCCTCCGTCGGCAACGGCACGTACGTCGAACCCGTCGCGCTGGAGCAGGGAGGCCGCAATAGCGGCGCGCGGGCCGCTCTCGCACACCGTCACGACCGGCTTCGACCGTTCAAGTGCACCGCACCCGAGCTTGCGGATGAGCCGATACGGGATGTTGCGCGAGCCCGGGATGTAGCCGTCGTCGCGCTCGGTCGTCTCGCGCACGTCGACGAGCTGCACATCCGCGGTCTCGAGCAACCGCTTCAGCTCGCCGACGTCCACCGTCGCGAGCGTCTCGGTCGCATGCGGCGAGAGCACGTAGCCCGCCAGGTCGAGCTTGCCGATCGCCCAGAGCCCCCAGGTCGCTTCGAGCGCCTCGGCTCGTGAGCGCGCGTGGAGCACCACCGACTCGTCCGCGAACAGCACGAACCCGGCTTTCGTCCCGAACGACGGAGCGCTGACCGGCACGCTGATCGAGCCAGGGACGTGCCCGGAGGTGTGGTCTGCAAAGGGGCGAACGTCCAGCACCGTCGCCTCGCCGGGCTGTGCAAGCTCCACGGGATCATTCGGACGCTCGACCCACGGTCCGCGGTTGAGGGATACGACGAGGGCGGTCGTCGGCGGGCGCGGCGTCGACACGGAGGCGGACACCAGCACGAATTCCTGCACATCGCGATAGCTCAGGGCGTTGTTCGTCGCACGCTCCTGGGCGATCGTCGACGAGCGCTCGCTGCTCATGTTGCCGCCGCAGAGCGACCCCGCGACATGACCGGGGTAGACCTCGACGCCGTCGTCGAGCGCCGTCAGCTTCTCCAGCGAATGGAACAGGTCCTCAGCGCCCTCCCGGGCAGCGACGGCGAGGTCCGGGCGTGCCGCGTCGCCGACGAACAGCGAGTCTCCCGTCAGCGCGATTCGCTCGTCGACGAGGAATGAACAATGCTCGGGGCGGTGGCCGGGGGTGTGCACGACGCGGATCCGCACCCCGCCGACCTCGACGACCTGCGCGTCGGCGAGCGGTTCGAAGGGGTACTCGGGCTCGGCGATCGGATGGATTGCCACCGGCAGTCCGTGTTCGAGCGCGAGGCGCCCGTGCCCCGAGAGATGGTCGGCGTGGGTGTGGGTCTCGAGCACCCGGTCGACCCGAACACCGCTTGTCTCGGCCGCCTCCAGGTACTGCTCGATGTGAAAGGACGGGTCGACGACGACGGCGACTCCCGCTTCGGGGTCGCCGACCAGGTACGAGGCGCACCCGAGGTCGTCGTCCACGAACTGCCGAAAGAGCAGCACGGCTCCCGAGGTTAACTCAAGGAGGCGGCGGTCGCAGCCAGACGTACAACGCGACGAAGAGCGCGACCAGAGCCAGGCCGGCGCCGATCACCGCAACGATCAGGGCCGCCTTGCCGAGCGAGCGAGCCCCGTTGTCGCGCTGGGCGTGCGCGACCACGCCGATGCCGACGCGGTAGGTGATCGACTTGCCGGCCCGGTCGGAGACGAGCACGTTGAACAGCACGGTGCCGGCCTGGGGAGGCGCGGTGCCGCGGATCCCGAAGCGCCCATATTGGCGCAGCGGGATATTCCCGCCTTTCCAGGTGAGTGTCTGGCCGGTGCGCGACTGCGTCCAGCCGGGGACTGCCTCGCCGTCGTCCAGCACGAAGCTGAACGGGGCGCTGATCGTCACCTGGTCGATCCCCGACGCGTCGGCGGCGTTCGGCACGGAGAAGACCAGGTCGACGAGCGCGCCGGTCCGCACGGTGTCCGGGTTGATGGAGAGGTGCGCGCCGGCCGGGGCGGCGAGCACGAGCGCTGCGGCGACGCTAGAGACCGAGATGCTTAGCGATGACCATCCGCTGAACCTCATTCGTCCCCTCGCCGATCTCCAGGATCTTCTGGTCGCGGTAGAGCCGCGAGATCGCATACTCGTCCATGAAGCCGTAGCCGCCGTGGATCTGGAGCGCCCAGTTGGCTGCGCGATGGGAGAGCTCGCCGGAGAAGAGCTTGGCCATCGCGGCCGTCTTGCCGAAATCCCGGCCCTGGTCCTTCTCCCAGGCCGCCTTCCAGACCAGATCGCGGGCCGCCTCGATCTCGGTCGCCATGTCGACGAGCATCGTCTGCACCGACTGGAACTTCGCGATCGGGCGGCCGAACTGCTCGCGCTCCAGCGCGTAACCGCGGGCGAGGTCGTAGCAGCCCTGCGCCAGGCCGACGCCCATCGCGGCGACGGAGATCCGTCCACCGTCGAGGATCTGCATGAACTGACGGAAGCCCTCACCGCGCGGGCCGAGCAGGTTCGCCTCCGGGACGCGCACGCCCTGGAACGAGAGCTCGCGGGTGTCGGAGGCGCGCCAGCCGAGCTTCTGCATCGGCTCGGAGATGACATAGCCGGGCGTGCCGTTCGGGACGATGATGTTCGAGATCTCGCCCTCGCCGGTGAGCGCCGTGATCGTCACGCAGGCTGTGATGTCGGTGCCGGCGTTCGTGATGAAGATCTTCGACCCGTCGACGACCCACTCGCCGCCTTCGAGGGTGGCGGTCGTGCGGGTCGCCCCCGCGTCCGATCCGGCGTTCGCCTCGGTCAGCCCGAACGCGGCGAGCGCCCGGCCCGACGCGAGGTCGGGCAGCCATTGCCGCTTCTGCTCCTCGGTGCCGAAGTAGTAGATCGGGAGCGTGCCGAGCGAGTGATGCGCCGCGACGGTGATCGCGACCGACGAGTCGATCCTCGTCAGCTCCTCGACCGCGATCGCATACGACAACGTGTCGGTTCCGCCGCCGCCGTATTCCTCGGGGATCGTCATGCCCATCAGCCCGAGGTCGGCGAGCTCGGCGACGAGCTCGTACGGGAACCGCTTCTCGCGGTCGAGCTCTTCGGCGACCGGTGCGATCTTCTCGAGCGCGAACTGTCGAACCGTGTCGCGCACCAACTTGTGTTCGCGCTCGACGTCGAAGTTCACGCCGGAGCCCTCAGCTTGGCACGCATCGGGGGGCGATGGTACCGAGGAGGAGACGGCGATGTGTCGAAACCCCCTTTCGTGGCATGGCGGAAACCGACAAGGGGCCGATGGCCTGGGAGACACATGCATGCGGCGCGTGACATGAGAGCAGTACGTCATACCGTGGAGACGTTGACCGAGGAGATCGGTCGGATCGTCACCGAGCGGCAGGAGCTGCGCGCGTCCGGCGCCGGCCAGGGCGAGCTCGAGGAGAACCGCCGCCGGCTGGCCGACGCCCAGAGCAGGCTCTCGCACCTGTTGATCGAGCGCCATCTGCCGCACGCGGGCGCAGCCTAGTCAGCCGCTCCGGTAGGTTGACCGGCGAGTCAACCAACGACCTAAGGAGCGGATCCAGCAGTGGCAGCCAAGGAATTCTTCGACTCTCTCTCGTCGCGCGCGGACGCGTCGAAGCTCGCCGGGATGACGAACTCCTACCTGTTCGACATCGAGGGTGAAGGCAAGTGGCTCGTCACCGTGGCCGACGGCGCGATCGCGGTCACCGAGGGCGACGGGGCCGCGGACGCGACGATCGAGACGACCGGCGAGACGTTCGAAAAGATCGTCAGCGGCGAGCAGAACCCGACGACGGCGTACATGACCGGCAAGTTGAAGATCAAGGGCGACATGGGCGCAGCCATGAAGCTCCAGAAGATCTTCTAGTCGGTCGGCCGCTTCGAGATCGCGTCGGCGATCAGCTGATCGGCGCGCGCCCAGATCCCGCGCTTCGCCGCCGCGCTGAGGTCGTAGACGGACATGTGGTCGGCGGTGAAACCGTTCGAGCGAACGATCGCACGGTGCACCTGTGCAGTGGGGACGTGGAAGTGGTGCAGGCGCTGCTCGAGCTCGTCCGCGCCGGAGCTGCCGACACTCGTGTCCTGGTCACCGACGAAGAGCCAGATGTTCGTCGTCTGCGGGATCAGGGCGAAGTTCGTCGCCGGTTCGTAGAGCGGGTTGATCAGACCGGGATAGAACGCGAGGACGAGTCGCGGGCGCAGGAACGCGGCCGCCTCGACGGCGAGCCTGCCACCACGTGAGTGGCCGATCAGCACGAGTGGCACCTTCGGTCGCCCGAGGGTGCCGAGGGCCAGTCCGACGGCGCCGACGATGTTGTTCCGCGCGTACGCATCCGGAGGCGGATCCTCGTAGCGGGGGTAGATCACGTCGTACCCCTCATCGGCGAGATGCGCCTGCCACGGCTCGAGCTGCTCTCCCGAATCCGAGCCGAGCCCGTGCAGCAACACGACGACCGCCTTCGGCCGGCCGTTGGCCTGCACGGTCCAGTACTGGCCCTTGCCGATCCCCGACGACTCGAACTTCGCCCGCCAGTGCTGGCCGCCGCAGCCTGCAAGCGCGAGGAGGACGGCGGCGCTAATCGTCCAGCTCGACCAGGAGCGCGCTGCCCGCGACTCGATCACCCTCCTTCACGTGCACCGCGCGAACCGTACCGTCGTAGGGCGAGAGCAGCGGCGTCTCCATCTTCATCGCCTCGAGCACGAGCAGTGGCTCCCGGGCCTTCACGACCGAGCCCGGGCGGACGTTCACCTTGATCACCGTGCCGGGCATCGGGGCGACGATCGTGCTCGACTCCTCCGCCGGTCCGTGGGCGTGCGCCGCGGCATCCACGTCGGGCGGCGGTTGCGGGGACGGGGTGGGGAGGTTGAGGCGGAAGCCGCCGCGCCAGATCGCGTCGGGGAGGGCGGCCGGAGGCGCCGAGAGCGGCGGATGCTCGACGAGGAACGCCGTCGTCGCGGCGCCCGCACGAAGTGCGGGATGGGAGACGAGCCAACGCAGAAATGGGAGGTTGGTCGTCACGCCGCCGACCTCGGTCTCGGCAAGTGCCAACGCGAGCCGGTCGAGCGCCTCGTCACGCGAGCCGCCGCTCGCGATCAGCTTCGCGATCATCGGGTCGTAGACCGTGCCGATCTCGTCGCCCGCTGCGACGCCGGCGTCCACGCGGATCGAGGCCGGGAGGCGGAGCACGTCGATTCGTCCCGCCTGCGGAAGGAACGTTCGAGGATCTTCGGCATAGAGCCGCACCTCGACCGCTGCTCCGTGTGACTCGGGCTCGAAGTCGAGGCGTTCGCCTCGCGCGATCCGCAGTTGCCATTGCACGAGGTCGACCCCGGTGACCGCTTCGGTCACGGGGTGCTCCACCTGGATGCGCCCGTTCAGCTCGAGGAAGAAGAACTCGCCTGCTTCGAGGACGAATTCGGCCGTCCCCGCGCCGACGTAGCCGATCGCTCGCGCGAAGCGACGGGCGCGTCGCTCATCTGAGCGCGGAGCGTGGGATCGAGCCCGGGCGCCGGCGATTCCTCGAGCACCTTCTGGTGGCGGCGTTGCACCGAGCAGTCACGCTCGCCGAGGGCGAGCACGGTGCCGTGGGCGTCCGCGAGGAGCTGGATCTCGATGTGCCGCGGGCGTTCGAGGTAGCGCTCCAGGTAGACGCGATCGTCTCCGAACGCCGACTGCGCTTCACGGCGGGCCGCGGCGACCGCCTCGTCGAGCTCGGCACCCGAGCGGACGACCCGCATTCCACGCCCGCCTCCACCGGCCGCGGCCTTGACGATCAGCGGCGGCGTGCTCGCCTCCGGGATCGTCGGCACTCCTGCCTCGGCCGCAATTCGCTTGGCCGCAAGCTTGTCCCCGCCCGCACGCAAGGCTCCCGGCGGCGGCCCGATCCACGTCAGGCCCGCTGCCTGCACGGCCTCCGCGAAGTCGCCGTTCTCGGCGAGGAAGCCGTAGCCGGGATGAATCGCGTCTGCTCCCATGTGGCGGGCAGCGCGGAGGTGCTCAGCTGCGTCGAGGTAGGAGGCGATCTCGACGACCTCGTCTGCCGAGCGAGCGTGCAGCGAGCCGGCGTCGTCGCTCGCGACGACGGCGACTGCTCCGCAGACCCAGCTCGCGTGCGGCGCGGAACACGCGCAGTGCGATCTCTCCGCGGTTTGCGACCAGCACCGTCTGCACGCGCGGACCCTAGCCGTCCCTGGTCAAGCGCCACAGCGCAGCGAGCGTCACCGCGCAGACGCCGGAGAGGGCCAGATACGGGACAGCGTCACGCGTTGCGTGAGCGAGCGCACCGCCGCCCGCCGCTCCGACGGCCTGGCCGGGCGCCCACGCGAGATTGACCAGCGCGAAGGTGTAGCCGTAGTCGAGCCCACGCGCCTCCGCGAGGTTGGAGAGCAGTGCCATCCCGGGCGTGAAAAACGTGCCGAATGCGAGGCCGCCGCAGATGACGACGACCGCCAGCACGTAAGCGTTGTTCGGCCACGGGTAGACAGCGGCGACGACGACGGAGCCAGTGAGGCCGATCCGGATCGGGTAGAGCGGGCCCCGGCGGTCGGACAGCCGTCCGACGACGACGTTGTTCACGACTTCGAACGCTCCCGTGACGAGGAACACAGCGCCGATCGCGACCGAGCCGAAGCCGAGTGCCGACAACCGGAGCGGGGCGAGCACCGAGACGGTGCCGAAGAGGAGCGCGGGGAGGACGACGAACCAGAACGCTCCGAGCACGCGAGGATCCTTGAGCGCGTGTCCGAGCATCCGCAGCGGCTGCGGCGTTCCCGGGCGTCGCCGAAGGCGTCGCCGCGGCCCAGCCGACGAGACCGAGCGAGGCGATCCCGACGGCACCGAACGTCCACCCGGTCCCGGCGACCGACGCGATGCCGCCCAGCACCGGACCGAAGAGGGCACCGCCGACGGCAGCGGCGAACGCGGTGCCGATCAGGCTGCCGCGCCGCCCCGGTGGAGAGGCAGCGACGAGCCAGGCCAGCGCGCCCGTCCACGAAAACGCGCTCGACACTCCTTGCAGGAAGCGGGCCACGTCGAGCTGCCATGGCTCGGTGGCGATCCCGAAGAGCACCGTGCAGAGGGCGACGGCAGTGAGGCCGATCAGCACCGTGGGCTTTACTCCGGCCCGCGCAGCGACGATACCGCTCGGGATGGCCCCAACGAATGCACCGGCCGGGTACGCGGCCGCCAGCACGCCCGCGCCTGTCTTGTCGAGCCCGAGCGCGTCCGCGTAGTGTGGGAGCAGCGGCGTGAGTGCTGCAAAGAAGAGCGTGTCGAAGAAAACGATCGCACTCGTTAGGAGCAGGAGCCTGCGCACGAAGCTACTCTGCCGATCCGCGATGAGGGTCTGGATGGTGCTACTCGTCGCCCTCGCGTTTCCAGGGCTTGCGCACGCCGGCACGGTGTTCCTGCTCGACGGCAGAGGGTGGGGGCACGGAGTCGGCATGAGCCAATGGGGTGCCGAGGGCTACGCACGTCACGGCTTCGGCTACCGCAAGATTCTCGCGCACTACTACCCGCACACCCACATCGCCCCCGCAGGCCCCCGTACGGTGCGCGTCCTGTTGCGGGAGCAGCAGCCGACACTGCGCATCGGCTCCGGTTCTCCGTTCCTCGTGCTCGACGCGCGTGGCAGCAAGGTGCACCTGAAGCCGCGAACCTTCGTCGTCCGGCCGGGCTTCAAGGGGCTCGCGTTTCCGCTCCGATTCGAGCCGGGCGCACAGCCGCTCCGCCTTGGTGGCGACGGCTACAGAGGGGACATTGTCGTCAGGAAGAAGCCGAGCGGGTTGACGGCCGTGAACGTGCTGCCGCTCGACCGCTATCTGCGCGGTGTCGTGCCGTGGGAGGTCCCGGTGGGTTGGCACGCGCAGACGTACGCGGCCCAGGCGGTTGCAGCGCGCTCATACACCCTCGCGACGTTGAAGCCCGGTGCGGACTTCGACCTGTACCCGGACGATCGGTCGCAGATGTACGGCGGAATTCGCGCCGAGCGGACCGAGACCAATCTGGCGGTCGGGGCCACCGCCGGCCAGGTGCTCGAGTGGGGCAACACGATCATCCCGGCCTACTACTTCTCGACGTCGGGCGGCCGGACCTCGTCGATCCACGACGCGTGGCCGCACTTGCAACAGGTCCCCTATCTCGTCTCGGTCGCCGATCCGTACGACTACATCTCTCCTCACCACGTATGGCCGACCACGGTGCTGACGGATCAGCAGGTCGCGACAGCCCTGGGGTTGAGCGACGTTCGCGACCTGCGCGTCGTCCGCAACTCGTCGGGTCGTGCGCAGGCCGTGCGCGCGCTGACACCGAGCGGCTGGAAGCAGTTCGGCGGTCGTGTGGTCCGGGCGAAGTTCAAGCTCGGTTCGACGGACTTCGAGATTCATGCGCTGACGCTCGACGCCGTCACACAACGGGTCACCTTCGGCGACCACGTCGCCGTCCACGGATGGCTTCGAGGGCTCGGCAAGGCGCGGCTCCAGGAGCTGACGGACCAGGGCTGGGTGACCGTTCGGCATATCCGCCCGGCGCCCTCGGGACGGTTCGCCGTCTCGCTTCCCGCCGTGCGGTCGACCGAGTTCCGCCTCGCCTACAACGGTGTCGCCGGCGACACGGTCTCCATGCAGGTGACTCCTCGCGTGTCGCTGACCGCAAACGGTGCGAATGTGCACGCGAGCGTCTCGCCGTCGATGCCGCTGCAGGTGCAGCGGCTGACGCGCAGTCGGTGGCGTCCCGTCGCGAACTCGCGTGGCGTCTTCAACGGTGCGCTGCGCCCGGGCAGCTACCGGGTCCAGGTCCGCGGCGATTCCTCCTACGCCTCGGCGGTGACGCGTCCGGTCTCGGTCCACAGGACCGGACCGCCCTAGGCCCGCCGCAAGGCCAGGCTTGTAACAGACTGTTACAAGCGTCGAAAACGTTGCGAACTCGGGACAGTGTCGTGACGCGCGCTCCGGCAGCGTCCGGGCATGAGGCCGGCTGCCGCGCCCCGGATCGACCCGCGGCTCCTGCGGGTGATCGAGCGCGCGGCCTCCGGGCGTTCGGCCGCCGAGCTGACACGGCTCGTCGGGGAGGCGGCCGAGCTGTTCGGCCTGACCAGGCCGAGCTACGAGCAGGTCCGCGTCCTTCGTCACGCCGCCCGCGAGCACGAAGAACGTGTGTCGGATCTCGACGTGCTCGTCGACATCATCTTCCGCGCACGGCCGGCGACCGACCTGCCGAACCGCTGGTACGGCGACCCGCTGCCGTGGCGTCCGGGGGCACACAACGAGCCACGACGGAGCTAGTAACAGTCTGTTACTTGGCTAGCTCGTCCAGCGCGGCGGGCGCTTCTCCAGGAACGCGCGCAGGCCCTCCTGGCCCTCCGGGCTCGTCCGGTGCGCGGCGATCCGCTCGGCCGTCTCCTGCGCCGATCGCGGCGCGCGGGCGAGCACCTTGGCACCGCGCGCGGCTTCGGGCCCTGCCGCGAGCAGCTCGCCGAGCACCCGCTCCAGAGCGCCGTCGACGTCCTCGGCGACCTCGTGCACGAGCCCGATCCGCAGCGCGATGTCGGCCGTGAAGCGCTCGCCGGTGACGAAGTAGCGGCGGGCGGCGCTCGAGCCGATCTTCGCGAGCGCGAACGGCGAGATCACCGCCGGCACGATCCCGAGCTTCACCTCGCTGAACGCAAACTGCGCGCCGGGCTCAGCCACGGCGATGTCGCAACACGCGACGATGCCGCAGCCCCCGCCGAGCGCGTGCCCTTGCACGCGAGCGACGACCGGTGCGGGACAGCCGTCGATCGCGTCCAGCATCGCGCGCAGGCGCAGGGCGTCGGCGAGGTTCTCGCTGTAGCTCAGCTCCACCGAGGAGCGCATCCATTCGACGTCTGCGCCCGCCGAGAACGACGGGCCGTCGCCGGAGAGAAGCACCGCACGCACGTCGCCGACGTCGGCGAACGTGGCGGTCAACTCCTCGATCAGCGCGGCATCGAACGCGTTGCGCCGTTCCGGCCTCGCCATGGCGACACGCAGCACGGTCCCGTCCCGTTCAACGCGGAGCGCGCTCATTCGAAGGCGACCCCGAGCCGCGCCAGCTCTGCTGCGACGGAGACGGACGCCTCCAGGTCGAACACATCGACGACGTCCGGGTCCTTGCCGATCAGCTCGCGTGCACGCGACGGAAGCGTCTGCTCCGAAGCCTCCCGCGACGCGAAGACGTAAATCGCGCCCCAGCGCTCGGTCACCTCGTCCGAGAACCACGCCTTGAAGAGCAGTCCGGGCACCTCTTCGAATGCATCGACCGCCTCGTCCCGGAGGTAGCGCCGCAACTCACCGATCGAGCTCTGTGAGTCGGCGAGATTCCAGAGAACGAACCGAACTAGAACGGCCCGTGCGCCTCGTAGCTGCCGCGGCACGAGCCGACTGCGACCATGGCGAAGCCGTCTGGCCCGGCGACCGGCTGCCGGGTCGTCTCCGGGTCGAAGCGAAAGATCATCGGCGCGGCGAACGGCACCTCTTCCCCGTCGATCCGGTAGACGCCGCTCCCGCGGACGATCACGTTGACCTCTTCCTGGCCGGTGTCGACCTCGTCGTGCTCGAGGCCCTCCATGTTCGGCGCGATCTCGAACCAGTTGACGCCGAACGCCTGCACGCCCAGCTCGCGGCGCAGGAACTTCACTGCGCCACCCGGCCCGGCGCCGTCGACCTCGTCGATCTTGAGCATCGAGTAGCCCATAGCCCGAACCCTAACTCGGCGCCTCGGTCACATGCGGAAGATCCCGAAGGTGGTCTCGGGAATCGGTGCGTTCGTTGCGGCGGAGATGCCGAGTGCGAGCACGCGGCGGGTGTCCAGCGGGTCGATGATGCCGTCGTCCCAGAGTCGTGCGGTCGAGTAGTACGGGTTGCCTTCGAGCTCGTACTTGGCGCGGATCTCCTCGGGGTCGGCGTCGCCGACCATCGCCAGCACGGTCGCCGCCTGCTCGCCGCCCATCACCGAGATGCGGGCGTTCGGCCACATCCAGAGCTGGCGTGGGGAGTAGGCGCGACCGCACATCCCGTAGTTGCCGGCGCCGAATGAGCCGCCGGTGACGACCGTGAACTTCGGCACGTCGGCGCACGCGACGGCCATCACGAGCTTCGCGCCGTCGCGGGCGATCCCGCCCGCCTCGTACTCCTTGCCGACCATGAAGCCGGTGATGTTCTGCAGGAAGACGAGCGGCACGCGGCGCTTGCACGCCAGTTCGATGAAGTGTGCGCCCTTCTGGCCGCTCTCGGCGAAGAGGACGCCGTTGTTGGCCAGGATCCCGACGGGAAAGCCTTCGATGTGCGCCCAACCGCAGACGAGCGTCTCTCCGTAGAGCGCCTTGAACTCGTCGAAGCGGCTGCCGTCGACGATCCGCGCGATCACCTCGCGCGCGTCCATCTGCGTGCGATGGTCGTCCGGGATCAACCCGTAGAGGTCGGAAGGATCGATCGCGGGAGGCTCGGCCGGCAGCCGTGTCCACGGCAGCTCCGGCTTGCGCGTCTGCGCGTTCGCGACGATCCGCCGCGCGATCGCGAGGGCATGCTCGTCGGAGGTGGCGTAGTGGTCCGCGACCCCCGACCGGCGCGCATGCACGTCGGCGCCGCCGAGCTCCTCCGCTGTCACGTCCTGACCGGTCGCCGCCTTCACGAGCGGCGGCCCGCCGATGAAGATCGTCCCGGTCCCACGGACGATCACCGTCTCGTCGCTCATCGCAGGCACGTACGCGCCGCCGGCGGTGCACGAGCCCATCACGACCGCGATCTGCGGGATCCCCTTCGCCGACATGCGCGCCTGGTTGAAGAAGATCCGGCCGAAGTGCTCGCGGTCGGGAAAGACCTCCGCCTGCAACGGCAGAAACGCCCCGCCCGAGTCGACGAGATAGAGGCACGGCAGCTGGTTCTGCTCCGCCACCTCCTGCGCACGCAAATGCTTCTTCACCGTCAGCGGAAAGTACGAACCACCCTTCACCGTCGCGTCGTTCGCGACGATCACACACTCGCGGCCCTCGACCACACCGATCCCGGTCACGATCCCGGCGCTCGGCGCTTGCCCGTCGTAGACCTCCCAGGCAGCGAGCGCGTTCAGCTCCAGGAACGCAGTCCCCGGATCGACGAGCCGGTCGATCCGCTCGCGTGCCAGCAGCTTCCCGCGCGAGCGATGACGTTCCACCGCCCGCTCACCGCCCCCGGCGGCCACCAGCGCCGAACGCGCGCGCAGCTCCTCGAGCAGGGCATCCAGCCGTGCTCGCCGGCGGGCGAAGTCCTCCGTCTGCTCGACCCGGCTCGTGAGCTGCGCCACGGCCGGAGCCTAACTGCCTGCCACGACTCGGGTTTTCGCTGAGCCGACCGTGCAGCGACTCGGGCATGCTGTGCGCGTGGATCGCTCACGTCTTTACCTGCTCGGGGCAGCGGCTCTCGGCGCGGTCGCCGTAGCGGCCGTGCTGATCTTCATCGGCTCGGGCAGTGACTCTTCGTCAACGACGTCGAACGCAGTGACCGCCACGACGCCCGCGGCACCGACCCTGTCGCTCGCGGGGATCCCTCAACACGGGGACACGCTCGGCCGTGCCTCGGCGCCGGTCACGATCGAGGTCTTCGAGGACCCGCAGTGCCCGTTCTGCCAGGAGTGGAACCAGGGCACGCTGCCGAGTGTCGTGAAGAACTACGTCCGGCCGGGCAAGGTGAAGCTCGTCTATCGCGGGATCAACATCATCGGCCCGAACTCCGAGAACGGCTTGCGCGCGAACTACGCGGCGGGGCTGCAGAACAAGTTGTGGCAGATGTCCGACGAGCTGTACCTGCGGCAGGGCGAGGAGAACAGCGGCTGGATCGACGATGCGACGATCGCGAGCGCTGCGAAGGCAGCCGGCGCCAACGTCAACTCGATCTCGGCCGCCTTCCTGACCGCTCCTGTCACCAAGATGTTGGCGAATGCCGGGCGGGCTGCGACCACCTACGGCGTCCGCGGCACGCCCACTTTCGTCGTCCGGCGCCCCCCGGCGCTGCCGACGCAACTGCAGCTCTCGGCCCTGGATCCGGCCACGTTCGCCGCTGCGCTCGATCCGCTGCTGAAGTGAGGTTGCGGGTCGCGATCGCTGCGGCCGCCGCCGTTGGCGGCGCGATTGCCGCGTACCTGACCTACGTCCACTACTCACACACGGCGCCGATCTGCACGACGGGAGGTTGCGAGACCGTGCAGAAGTCCAAGTACGCAGAGCTCGACGGTATCCCGGTCGCCTTGCTCGGCCTCATCACGTACCTCGCGATCATCGCGACAACCCTCGCGCGCGGGACAGCGGCAGTGTTCACAGGCGTCCTGCTCTCCTTCGTCGGGGTCGCCTTCAGCGCCTACCTGCTCTGGGCCCAGCTCGGCCCGATCGGAGCGATCTGCCAGTGGTGCCTCGGGAACGACGTCGTGATCACCGTCGTCGCAGTGCTCTGCGTCGCGCGGATGCTGACCGAGCCCCAGCGCGAGGCGGTGGCGGAGTCCTAGACGAGCACCATCTCCCGGTCGCGGATCATCGAACCGACCTCCTCGCTCCAGGCGTCGATGGCCCGCCAGTCGCGAGCGTCGGTCTGTGGCATGCGGTTGAACGGGAAGTGAAGCTTGGACGGGTCCAGAGCGCCGCCGAAGATCGTGACCAGCTGCGGCTCGATCCGGAGGCGCTCGAGCGCGGCGTCGAGTTGCTTCCGCGAGCTCGCGACGTCGGCTGAGTCGAGGGTTCGCGGCCCAAGGGCAAAGACCGCCAGCGGCACGCGACCGAGCGCCGTGCGGTGGCGGCGCATGAACCTGCAGACGTCGGAATGCCAGCGGCCCAGATAGAGCGAACCGCCGATGACGACGCTGTCGTAGCCGTCGAGACCCGCGACGACCGCAGCCCCGGCCGAGAGCAGGTCGACGTCATGACCTGCGGCCCGCAGATCGGCCGCGATCGCAGTCGCGACCTCCTTGGTGGAACCGTGCTTGCTTCCGTATGCGACGAGCGTGCGTTTCATCGCCTTGCCTCCTCGAGCTGTTCGGACGGAGCTCCCTGGACGACGGTCTGGTCGGCGCGAACCACGAGCACGGGGCAGGGGGCTGCGTGGAGAACCGCGCTCGACACGCTGCCGTGGAGCAGCCGGCGAACGGGCCCCCAGCCGTGCGCGCCGATGACGATCAGACAGGCATGGCGTCCCGCGGCGACAGCGCAGATCTCTTCCGAGATCGTTCCGGTGGCGTGCACGAGCTCGCAGCGGACGCCGGCAGCGGTCGCCACGGCCTCCGCGCGCGCAAGCACAGCGTCCACGTGCTCGTGCTCCAACTCTGAGAGCTCCGTGACGACGGCCGCGTACCCGTAGTAGCCATAGGCGGGGAGAGTCACGTGTTCCACGGCGACGGCGACGAGGGTCGCATCGAGGGCCGCCGCGAGCTCGACCGCACGGAGCGTCGCCTCCGCAGCGGAGGGTGAGCCGTCGGTGGCCAGAATGATCGACTTCATCGCGTACGCCTCTTCTTCAGATCGACACCCGGATCGTGCCGCGGCGGGCGCGTCCCGGAATCGGGGCGCAAGGCCCTGGTGAATACGTAGTTCCCCGCAGCGTTGGCACGGCCGTCGCCGGATGGGTTCTCGGGCGGTCGCGGCGACACTGGCGGCATGCTTGCGATCGCTGACCGGGAAGACGTCGTACTCCGGGACGGCTCGACACTGCGCCTTCGTCCGACGAGCGCGGCCGACGAAGAGGCGCTGCTCGAATTCTTCGAGCGCCTGTCGCCCGAGAGCCGTTACCTCCGCTTCCAGGGAACCGTCCGGGTCGACTCGCATCTGATCGCGTCGTTCCTGCGCAGCGACGGGGACGAGAGCCTGTCGTTGATCGGCGAGTTGATCGATGCCGACGGCGCCGTCCGCGTGATCGGGCTGGGGACCTGGATTCGCCTGCGCGATCCGTCCCGCGCCGAGGTCGCGTTCGTCGTGGCCGACGAGTTCCAGCACCGCGGCATCGCAAGCCGTCTGCTGGAACGGCTGGCCGCGCACGCGCGCGGTGCAGGCATCGACCGCTTCGTCGCGCAGGTCCTGCCCGAGAACGCAGCCATGCTGCGCGTCTTCGGCGACACCGGCTTCGAGGTCCGCCGCCGCTACGTGGGCGGTGTGGTCGAGGTCGAGTTTGCGCTCAAGACGTCGGCCGAGGTGCTCGACCGCATGGCCGAGCGCGACCATTCGGCCGTCTCGGCATCGCTGGAATCGTTCTTCAAGCCCACCTCGGTGGCGGTGATCGGCGCCTCGGCGCGGCGGGGCACGATCGGTGGGGAGCTCTTTCGCAACGTCATCTCCGCCGACTTCTCGGGCGCGGCCTATCCGGTCAACCAGAAGGGTGCTCCGGTCGGCGGCGTCCCCGGCTACCGCTCGATCGAGGACATTCCGGCTCCCGTCGATCTCGCCATCGTCTGTGTGCCCGGAGAACAGGTGCTCGCTGCGACCGAATCGGCTCTGCGCGGCGGTGTCCGGGCGGTCTGCGTCATCTCGGCCGGCTTCGCCGAGACGGGCTCGGACGGTCGCGAGCGACAGGTACAGCTGCTCGCCCTCGTCCGCAGGTACGGCGCCCGGCTGATCGGCCCGAATTGCCTCGGTGTCGCCTCTGCCGCGTGTCGTCTCAATGCGACGTTCGCGCGCAGCGCCTTCCCAACGGGCCGAACGGCGTTCTCGTCGCAGAGCGGCGCGCTCGGGCTGGCGCTCCTGGAACAGGCGGATGCACGTGGCCTGGGCCTTTCGGCGTTCGTGTCGATCGGCAACAAAGCCGACGTTTCGTCGAACGACCTTCTGGAGTACTGGGAGGACGATCCCGAGACGGACGTCGTCCTGCTCTATCTCGAATCGTTCGGCAACCCGCGCAAGTTCGCGCGTGTCGCCGGCCGGGTCGCCCGCTCGAAGCCGATCCTCGCCATGCGCAGCGGCACGAGCAGCGCCGGGGCCCGCGCGGCGGCTTCCCACACCGCCGCCCTGGCCGGCTCGGACGCCGTCGTCGATGCGCTGTTCCGCGAAGCGGGCGTCTTGCGCGCAACGACGCTGCAGGAACTGCTCGACACCGCTGTGCTCCTCACCTCGCTGCCGGCACCCGCAGGCAACCGTGTCGCCGTGCTGACGAACGCGGGTGGGCTCGGCATCCTCTGCGCCGACGCATGCGAGGCTCACGGCCTCGCCCTGCCGGAGCTCACGCCGGAGACGCGCGCCGCCCTCCTCGAGGGAGTGCCGAAGGAGGCGAGCGTGGCGAACCCGATCGACCTGCTCGGCTCCGCCAATGCCGCAACCTACGAGCGCGCGATCGGGCCGATCCTCGCCGACCCGAACATCGATGCGGTGATCGCGCTCTTCGTGCCGCCGGTCGTCGAGGACCCGCGCGCCGTCCAAGAGCTCTTGGCGCGCTGCGCCGAGGAGTCCGACAAGCCGCTGCTCTCCGTCGTCATGAGCGCCGACGGCTCTGCACATGGAGGCTTCGAGTATCCCGAGTCGGCGGCACACGCCCTCGGCCTGGCCGCGCAACGCGCGGCCTGGCTCAGGCGCCCAGCCGGCACGACACCCGACGTCGAGGTCGACGAAGCGCGCGCCCGCGCGATCGTCGACGCAGCCGACGACGGCTGGCTCGATGCAGGCGGCGCACATTCGCTGCTCGAGGCCTACGGGATCCCGCTCGTCCGCGAGCGCCGCGCCGAGACCCCGGACGAGGCTGCCAAGGCGGCCGAGGAGCTTGGGCTGCCGGCCGTTGTCAAGACCGCCGCAGCCGGGGCGCACAAGACCGAATCCGGAGGTGTCGCCCTCGACCTGCGCACAGCAGACGAGGTGCGCGCCGCGGCGACTCGCATGGGCGGACCGGTGATCGTCCAGCAGTTTCTGACCGAAGGCGCTGAGCTCCTCGCCGGGATCGTGCAGGACCCGGTGTTCGGCCCTCTCGTCGCCTTCGGGCCTGGCGGCGTGCTCGCCGAGCTGATCGGCTCGGCGAACTTCGCGCTCGCTCCGCTCACCGATGTCGACGCCTCGGAGCTGCTCGGCACGGGCAAGGCGGCGAAGCTCGTGGACGGCTGGCGCGGCGCCCCTGCAGCCGACCGGACTGCTCTCGCGGATCTGCTGCATAGGCTCTCGCGGCTCGCCGTCGACCTCCCGGAGGTGACCGAGCTCGACCTGAACCCGGTACTGGCCGGTCCGGACGGCTGCGTCGCGGTCGACATGCGGGTTCGGATCGGCCGGCCGGCGCCGGCGGCTTCTCCGAAAACCTGGTGAATTCTGCGACGATGAGCTCGTGGAAACCGAGCAGTCGTCGAGGCTGCGCACGCTGTTGCAGACCGGGCTCGCAATCAGCTCTGAGCTGTCGCTCGACGGAGTCCTCCAGCGCATCGTCGAGGCGGCAGCACTGGTCACCGGTGCGCGGTACGCCGCGCTTGGCGTCATCGATCCGTCCGGGACGAGCCTCGAGCGCTTCGTCACGTACGGCATCGACGACGAGACGCGGGCGGTCATCGGCGATCTGCCGCGCGGCCGGGGCATTCTCGGCGCGCTGATCACCGACGCTCGGACGCTGCGCCTGCACGACCTGTCAGAGGATCCACGGTCGGTCGGCTTTCCCCCGGGCCATCCGCCGATGCGCGCGTTTCTCGGGACGCCGATCGTGCTGCGCGGCGTTGCCTACGGGAACCTCTACCTGACCGAGAAGGAGGACGGGACCGACTTCGACGAGGAGGACGAGGAGCTCGTCGCGCTCCTGTCGGCGCAAGCGGCGGTCGCGATCGAGAACGCGCGCCTCTACGAGTCGGCGACCGCCTGGTCGAGGCAGCTCGAGTCGCTCCAGGAGATCAGTGCCGCACTCGCCGGTGAGCTCGAGCTGCCACGTCTCCTGCAACTCGTCGTCGAGCGGCTACGTGAGCTGATCCACGCTCGGGTCGTGGCGATCGCCCTGCCCGCGCCGGATGGGCTGCGCATCGAGGCGATCGCCTCCGAGCAGCCGAACGAGCTGTTGCACGAGCTGATCCCCTACGAGACCAAGGTCGGCGCTGTGCTCAAACGCGCGCAGAGTGAGCGCGTCGACGCGATCCTGGACGACCCCGAGGTGATCCAGGAGTTGGCCCGCCAGTTCGGCGCGACGACGGGCCTCTACGTTCCGTTGCTGACGCGGGGCGGCGCGATCGGGATCGCCTTCGCCCATGATCGGGAGGGCCGTGACCCGCGTTTCACGAGCGCCGACCTGCGGCTGGCGGAGCATTTCGCCCAGCGCGCAGCGATCGCCGTCGACCTCTCGCGGCGCGTCCAGCGCGACTCGCTGAGGCGCGTGATCGAGGGCCAGGAGATCGAACGCCGCCGGCTTGCGCGGGAGCTGCACGACGAGACCGGACAGGCGCTCACTTCGGTTCTGCTGGGCCTGAAGACGGTCGAGAACGCCGAGGACAAGCCCGCGGCGCTGGCGGAGCTGCGCGAGCTCGTCGTAGCCACGTTGCAGGACGTCCGTCGGCTCGCGGTCGAGCTGCGTCCGAAGGCGCTCGACGACTTCGGCCTCGTGCCGGCGGTCGAGCGGCTCGTCGAGACCTTCGTCGAGGCGACCGGGATCGAGGTCGATTTCGAGTCGCAGCTCGGCGAGGAGCGTCTGCCGTCCGAGGTCGAGACCACGCTGTACCGGATCGTGCAGGAGTCGTTGACGAACATCGCCAAGCATGCGGGCGCGCGGCGCGTCAGCGTGCTGCTCGTGCGGCGCGGACGCGGCGTGACCGGCGCTGATCGAGGACGACGGTCACGGGTTCGACGCGGAAGACGAGCTGCGCGGGGGCATCGGGCTGGCCGGAATGCGCGAGCGTCTCGCCCTGCTCGACGGTCGACTGACCATCGAGTCGACCCGCGGCACCGGGACGAGCCTCGTCGCCGAGGTGCCGCTCCCGTGATCCGGATCGTGGTCGTCGACGACCACGCGGTCGTTCGCTCCGGTCTGCGCCTGCTGCTCGAGGCGGAGCAGGACATGGAGGTGATCGGCGATGCCGGGAATGCGCGCGACGCCGTCTTCGAGGTGCGCGCAGGCAAGCCCGACGTCGTCCTGCTCGACGTCGTCATGCCCGACGAGAGCGGCATCGAAGCCCTGCCCAAGCTGCTCCACGAGGCTCCGGCCGCGAAGGTGCTGATGCTCTCGATGCAGGACGACCCGAGCTACGTGCGCGAGGCGTTCGCCGCGGGCGCGAGCGGCTACGTCCTGAAGGAAGCCGCCGACTCGGAAGTGGTGGCGGCGATCCGCGAAGTGGCCGGCGGTAACCACTACGTGCATCCTGCGCTGGGTGCGCGCATGGTCGCCGCCGACGCCGCCGCGCACGAGGCCGCCTCCTCCGACCCGCTCTCCGACCGCGAGCGCGAGGTGCTGCGACTGCTTGCGCTCGGCCACACGAACCAGGAGATCGCCAAGCAGCTCTTCATCTCGGTTCGAACCGCCGAGACGCACCGGGCGCACATCATGCGCAAGCTCCAGCTCTCGACGCGTGCGGAGCTCGTTCGCTACGCGATCGAGCACGGATTGCTCGAGCCGCCGGCCTAGCCGAGGCTACTGCGTGCGGAGCCTCCGGGCGAAGCCGTCGAGATCGAGCGGGCCGTCACCGAGCGGACGTACGTAGATCGGCTCCTCGTCACGGAGCTCGAGCACGACGGCCGGTTCGCCGACGAGCAGTTCCGCGGCGCTGCTGCCGACGCGGACAGTCCGGATCGCGGCGTGGGGGATGGACAGCGAGACGTCGATTCCCGTCGTCTGCTCCCGGCCGGCGAGGCGAACGGTCTCCTCGGTCACACTGACGTAGCCCACGTAGTGCCGCCTTGCGTGCTGGCGCCGCCAGGCCACTCGCCTCGTGTCACGGACACCCAGCATCAGGCGACCTTGACGAGCGATTGGGGAGCAGTGCTCACGGAGTTCATCGGCCTTCCCGGTAGAGGAAACAAAGGCGGGCCGCCTCCAGGCGGCCCGCCTTCGGAGATGCGCAGGTCCTACGCGACGGGAACGGTGGTCGTCCCCGCTGCCTTCGGCTTGCGCCTGCCGAAGAGCTGAGTCTCCGGTTCACGGCTGCGGAGCGCTCCGAAGAGCACGAGGATCCCGAAGCCGAAGCCGGTGAGGAGGAACGCGACACCGGTGACGATCCCGAAGAGCGCCACGTTCTCGGCGAGGAAGCTCGCATTGAGCGCCGTCGACAGAGCGGTCTCGGTCACCCAGGTGTCCCGGGCCGCGTTGGCGAGCGGCTGCCCGTCGGCTCCCTTGGTCGCCTTGGCGGTGTCGTTCGTGCCCTTGCCGTCGGCGGACGCATAGCGCGGCATCTGCGAGTACGGCAGCCCACCGCTCGCCTCGAGCGCGTGGATTCTCATGTACTGTCGCAAAGTCGCGGGCGAGCGCGCCCGTGGTGATCGCCTTGCCGGCGATGTTCGCCGTCGGGAGCTTGATCGAGGCAGGCAAACCCGCTGCCTTCGCCTCGGCCGCGATTCCGGCCTTGGTCATGTCGGGGGTGCCGACGATCTGCTCCGACTTGAGGCTGTCGCGGACCGTGTTGCGGCCGTTGACGCCCAGTGCGATTGCGACGACGCCAAACACGATCAGCACGACCGTTGCTACGACGCCTCCGATCTCCAGGTACTTGCGCATCTCTGACTCCTTTTCGCTTGGGCCGTAAGGTGGTCGGCCTCTTGCGCTTACCTTGAGGGCACGGGCAGGCGCTGCCATCGGGCTGCGTGCGGAGAGGCACTGCGGCAAACCCGCACTGTTTCCTGCGGGCCCTCACGGAGACGCCGGGGAGGGGCTTCGCCCCATCGGCCGAAATGTGCCTGTGCGACACTGAGCGGCGACAAAAAGGGGTGTTCATGATTCGAGCCAAGTGGCGCGTGGTGACGCTGGGGGCCATCGCCTGCATGCCGGTAGCCCTGTTCACGACTCTCAGTGCCGCCAACGGCGCAACCGGACCTGCCCAGGTCCGGATCACCGACGTACAGACGACGTATCGCGTGGCCCGCCCGGCGAACGGAGGAGTCGCAGGATCGGTCGAGACGATCATGCAGCGGCTCTACAACCCGAGCCTCTCGGAGAAGTCGATCGGCCGCAGTGTCATGGCCTGCACTTTCATCGATACACGAAACCGGACGTGCGTCGCGACCTATGTGCTGCCGAAGGGGACGCTCGTCACGACCGGTGCACTGCAGACGCGGCTCTTCTACGAGATCCCGATCGTCGGCGGCACCGGTCTCTTCGACAACGCCCGCGGCACGCTTACCGTCACTGCAACGCACCTCCGGCCTCGGCGCGAGGTGCTCCTCTTCCGGCTGGTCGGGTGACGGACGAGCTAGGTGATGACCGTCCACGCGTGCTCGTGGTCGATGACGAAGCCCCGTTGCGCGAGTTGCTCGTGGTGACGCTCGGGGATGCGTTCCGTTGCGAGGAGGTCTCCGACGGAGAGACGGCGCTCGCCCATCTGCGCGAGTCACCGCCCGACCTCGTGTTCCTCGACGTGATGCTGCCGGGGCTCGGCGGGATCGAAGTCCTGCGCGAGATCCGTGCCGATCCTGCACTGCGCCACGTCGGCGTGGTCGTCGTCTCGGCGTGGCAGGCGCAGGAGAACATCGACATCGCGCTGGAGAGCGGCGCCGACAGCTTCTTGCCGAAGCCGTTTCGCGTCGAGGATGTGTTGTCGATCGCCGAAGAGCTGGTGGAACGGCGCAAGTGAGGCGCCTGTCACTCGTCCAGCGAGTCGGTCTCTTCGCCGCGAGCGTCGCAGCCCTGGTCGGCGTGCTCTTCGTCGCGGCGCTGTTCGCGATCCTCTCGCTCCGTCAGGCGGAAGCTCGCGAATCGCATTCGAAGGACGTCACCGTCGCGACGCTGCAGCTCCGGACTCTGTCGGCCGATCTCGAGTCGGCGCTCCGCGGCTACGTGTTGTCCTCGAATCCGCGTTTCGTCGGCATCTTCAATCAGTCGCGCGCGCATGTGCCGGGGGACGTCCAGCATCTTCTGACCCTCGTTCGAGACGACCCGCCGCAGAGTGAGCGGGCCACGAACGTCGCCAACCAGCTCCACGACTACCTGGTCGATTACGCCGACGCGGTGATCGTGATCATGCAGTACTCACGTTCTGCGGCCAGCAGTCGTGCGGCGGGCAGTGAGGCGAAGCGGCGGCTCGGCGAGATCAACGGCAACCTCGACACGCTGCTCGCAGCGGAGAACGAGCGGGCGCAGGAGGCATCGGCGCACGCCCGGAAGCTCGTCGATACGGCAGTCGGTGTCGGGATCGCGGCGATCATCGTCTCGTCCGCTCTCGTCCTGCTGTTCGGCGCGTGGGTGGCGAGTGGGGTGGCGCGACCGGTCCGCCGGGTCGCGGAAGCGGCCGCCGACGTTGCGAGCGGCGACCTTACTGTCCGGCTCGAGCCGGACGGGACCGCGGAGGTCGGGACGCTCGTCACCGCGTTCAACTCGATGACGCGGTCGCTCGAGCTCGGGCGGCACCAGCTGATCGTTCAGAACGAGCAGCTGCGTGAGGGCGAACGCCACAAACGAGACCTGATCAGCATGGTCTCGCACGAGCTCCGTACGCCGCTCGCCGCGGTGCTCGGCTTCACCGCGCTGCTGCTCGAGCGGGACTTCCCGCCCGAGGAGCAACGCCGCTACCTGGAGATCATCGACGCCCAGGCTCGCCGGCTCGCCGCTCTCGCCGGCGACTTCCTCGACGTCGAGCTCCTGGCCGGCGGCGATCTCACGCTCGTCCGGACACCGTTCGACCTCGTCGAGCTGGTGCGCGAACAGACGGAGCTGTTCTTCCTGCAGCCGGACGGCAATCGCCTGTTGCTCGATCTGCCCATCGACCCGCTCACCGTCGACGGTGACCGTGACCGGCTCTCGCAGGTCGTCGGCAACCTGCTCTCGAACGCGATCAAGTATTCGTCGCCCGAAAGCGAGGTGAGGGTCTCGGTGCGCGCCGAAGGGCCCAACGCGGTCGTCTCCGTCTCGGACGACGGCATCGGCATCAGCCCTGACGACGCGCAGCACGTCTTCGACAAGTTCTTTCGCGCTCCGGACGCCGCCGCGACGGTGGGTGGCACGGGGCTCGGGCTCGCGGTCGCTCGGGACATCGTGTCCTCCCACGAGGGCACGTTGGAGGTCGAATCGATGCCCGGCGCCGGCTCGACCTTCGTCGTGCGGCTACCGCTCGGCGTGCAGCAGCCGGCTGCTGCCTCGGTCGACCGCTGAGCGCCCGCCGCGGCGCGCGGCGATAAGATCGGTCGGCGACGCGACGAGCCCACTCGAGGAGGCATCCTGATGGAGTTCGATACGGCCCACGTCTGGATCACGACCCGGAAGCTGAGCCCGGGAGCCCGCGAGGAGTTCAGCCGGTCGTGGCGACCGAGTGACTTCCCGGCGGGGATGCTGCGCGCGTACGAGTGCTACTCCGCCGACGGCACGGAGGTGGTCGGGATCTCGATCTGGGACTCACCCGAATCGCGTGACCGCTATCGCATGTCGGACGTCGAGAGCCGTCGACGCCAGGCGATGGCCCCGTATGTCGTCGAGGAGAGCTCGGGCTTCTACTCCGGGCGGGAGCTGAAGATCCCCGATCGCTGAGCTCGCCGAACGACACGCGATCTGCGGCGAACTACGGCCTTCGGTTCAGCGAATCCGCCAATCCATCTGGGCCTAGTCGGTGTCAGGTTGCGAGTTGACATTGATTCTCGACGAAACGGAGCTCTCATGAAGCCGCTTGCCGCACTTGTCGCACTGCTTGCCCTTGGCGCTGTCGTCGCCACCAGCGCGCTCGCGGCCCCGCCGCAGCACGCGTCGGTCACGATCCGCCACCAGATGATGGGCTGCCACGCCTGGTCGGTTGGCAATGGCCCATACACCGCACATGTCGCCACGAAGCTGTCCGCAGGCGGCTCGATCACGTTCACCGACAACGACGTGATGTCGCACCAGTTGATCAAGAAGAGCGGTTCCGCCGTGGTGTTCTCGGGCTCGCACACGATGGGCCACATGGGCGCGACCCTCAAGGTCACCTTCCCCCACGCCGGCACGTATCACTTCACCACGAAGCCCGGCGAGGATTACATGAAGGGCGTCAAGACGATGGGCGAGGACAACGTCCTCACGCTGACCGTCACGGTTCGCTGAACCTCGTTCCACGGTGTTCGCCGAGAATGCACGAAACCCCGCGCCCTGGCGGGGTTTCGGCATGGACCCGAGAGCAGGGGCGACAGGACTCGAACCTGCAACCCCCGGTTTTGGAGACCGGTGCGCTACCAATTGCGCCACGCCCCTCGGTTTCCGGCTCGATTGTATCGGCGGCCTCCGAAGTAGCATCCACGCGTGCCTCTGGCCGCGCTTTTCACCCTGATCACCCTCGCGTTTGCCGGAATCGCGGTCTACAGCGCGACCGCCTCGCAGTGGCCGATCGCGGTCGCTTCGGGCGCTCTCGCGGCCTGGATGGGGTCGCTCGCCTACTCGGCACTAAGGAAAACGCGCGTCTAGCGCGTATTCTCCAGTAGTGGCGGGGGAGGACACACAAACACTGTGGCTGGAATACCGGCGGACCAACGACCAGGGGATCCGCGACCGGTTGATCCTGACCTATGCGCCGCTCGTCAAATACGTCGCGGGGCGTCTTGGCTCCGGCCTGCCGGCGCACGTCGACGAAGGCGACCTCGTCTCGTACGGGCTGCTCGGCCTGATCGGGGCGATCGAGCGCTACGACCCCGGCCGCGACATCAAGTTCGAGACCTACGCGATCGCCCGGATCAAGGGCGCGATCATCGACGAGCTGCGCGCGCTCGACTGGGTGCCCCGCTCGGTGCGTTCGCGGGCGCGCGAGATCGAGCGCGCGATCGCCGAGCTCGAGGCCAAGCTCGGGACGGCGCCGACCGACGAGGAGATCGCGGCGAAGATCGGCATCACGGTCGACGAGCTCGAGGATTCGCTGACCGACATCTCACGCTCCTCGATCGCGGCGCTCGACGAGCTCTGGTCGGTCTCGGGCGAAGGCGACCAGGTCTCGCTGCTGGACACGATCGAGGACACGACCGGCCCGCGGCCCGCGGACGTCCTCGACGAGGCCGAGATGCGGGAGGCGCTCGCCGACGCGATCGCCCGGCTGCCCGAGCGGGAGAAGCTCGTGGTCACGCTCTACTACTACGAGGAGCTGACTCTCCGCGAGATCGGCGAGGTGCTCGGTGTCACCGAGTCGCGCGTCTCCCAGCTCCACACCAAGGCGATCCTGCGCCTGAAGTCCCGCCTCGCGGGCGCCGCCGCGCGCGTCTGAATCCACAGGAAACCTGAACCAAGGCCTTAGTCGCGGCTTAGGCCTCGTGGGCAGGCTTGAGCCATGAACCGCTCCTCCCGCATCGAGACCGCCCGCCGCCGTGTGCAGGTCACCCGCTATGCGATCGGCGTGATCGCAGCCGGGGTCTTCGCCGGCGGCGTGGCGGTCGTGCGCGCAGCCCACCCAGGAGCCCACGGGCACCACGGGGCTACCGCGCAGGCGGCGATCCCGAGCGAATCGGCTGCGGTCGCATCAGCAGCCCAGTCGAGCGTCCTCGGCACGCCGAGCAGCAGCGACGACTCCGGCAGCTCGGGCAGCTCGGTCAGCCCGGCGCCGCCACCAGTCCGCCTGTCGTCCAGAGCTCCGGGTCGTGAACGCGTTCCGGTCGATGGGCTGCGAGGTGGCCTTGCCGCCCGGCGTGCCGGCCGGCCGGGTGCGCCGGCTGTTCGACGAGCGCGACCGTCGCTTCAGCCGCTTCATCGAGTCTTCCGAGCTCAATCGCGTCAACGCCTGCCACCCGTGGCGTGACGGTCGTCTCGGAGGAGTTGGCGTCGATGCTCTCCCTCGCACTCGACGCCGCTCACGCCACCGACGGGCTTGTCACCCCCGCCGTCGGTGGCGCAGTGCTCGCCGCCGGCTACGACCGCGACTTCTCGCTGCTCTCCCCTGACGGCGGTCCGGTCGAGCCGGCGGCGGTGCCCCCGTTTGCCTCCCTGGTCCTCGGCGGTGTGATCCTGATCCGCTGCGGCGCCGTTGATCCTCGACCTGAACGGCGTCGTCAAGGGGAAAACAGTCGACGACGCGCTCGCGCTGCTCGGCGACGGCTGGGTCTCTGCCGGCGGCGACCTCGCGACGACCCGTCCGATCGTGGTCGGGCTTCCCGGGGGAGACGCGGTCACGCTGGACGACGGGGGGCTTGCGACGAGCAGCATCGCGAAACGCTCGTGGCTGCGAGGCGGCGAGCGCCAGCATCACCTGATCGATCCGGCGACCGGAGCGCCTGCGCGGACCTGCTGGCGCGACGTGACGGTCGCCGCGCCGACGTGCCTGGCGGCCGATGTCGCCGCGAAGGCTGCGCTCCTGCTCGACGACGAGGGGCCGGCGTGGCTCGACGAGCGTGGCTTCGCCGGCCGGTTCGTCGACCTCGACGGCGTGGTGCTGACCAACCGAACCTGGCGACAGCGTCCCGCTCGAGGCCGCGGCGTGACCGCGATCACGTGGTACGTCGCCCGCTCCGCGGGAATCGTCGCGTACCTGCTCATGTCGACCTCGGTCGTGCTCGGCGTTGCTGATGTCGGCCCGCGCCAAGTTCACCTGGCCGCGCTTCGCGGTCGAGGAGGTGCACCGCTTCCTCGCGATCCTCACCGGCGTCTTCCTCGCCCTGCACGGCATCGCGCTGCTCGCTCGACCGCGTCGTCCCGATCTCGATCGTGCAGCTCGTGATCCCGTTCCAAACGAGCTACCGGCCGCTGGGCAGTCGGGCTCGGGGTGACCTCGGCGCTGCTCCTCCTCGCGGTGGTCGATCTCGAATCTCGTCCGCAAGCGCCTGCCGTTCCGCGTCTGGCGGCGCATCCACTACCTGACGCTCGCGGTCTGGCTGACCGCGACGGCGCACGGCCTGCTCTCCGGCACCGACCGGCAGGACTTCTGGTTCATCGCGCTCGTCGGCGTCGCGGTGTGCACGGTCGGGCTTGCGCTCCTCGGGCGCTTCGCGAGCACGGTCAGCGTCGGCGCGGTCGGCGGCGTGGCGGTGACGGCGATCGTCGCCGTGCTGGCGCTCGGATTCGCCCCACAGCCCAAGGCGCCGCACAAGACGGCCGCTGCCGCTGTCGCCCGTGGCGACCACCGTCCCGACCGGGTTCGCCGGAGCCGTCGCAGCCGAGGTGGTGAGCTCCGACTCCTCGCCGGTGCTCTCGGTCGTCGGTCACGCCGGCGGCGCAGGGCTGCGGGTCGATCTGCTGGTGAACCAGGGGCAGGTCGAGGAGACCTCGCTGGCCCTGAACTTCCCGACGGGAGCGTCGTGCCGCGGCACGGTGACGTCGCTCGCCTCGGACGGTCTTCGCGGCTCATGCGGTTCGCACGCCGTCCGCATCGACTGGTCGATCGCCTCGGACCGCACGGTGACCGGACGACTCGCTCTGGACCCGGCCGGGGCATAGGATTCGCGCGACCCGTTCTACGCGCCCCAGGAGGACTCGATGCCCATCGAAGCCGGGAAGATCCGCAACGTCGCCGTCGTCGGACACCGCGGAACGGGCAAGACCTCGCTCGTCGAGGCGCTGCTCTTCCAGGCGGGCAAGACGAACCGGCTCGGCACGATCGAGGCGGGCACGACGGTCTCCGACTGGGACGAGGACGAGCAGCGGCGCCAGATGTCGCTGTCGGCGTCGCTCTGCTCACTGCGAGTGGCAGGGCCGCAAGATCAACCTCATCGACACGCCCGGCGACTCGGGCTTCCAGGCCGACACGGTCGCCTCGCTGCGCGTCGTCGAAGGCGCGCTCGTCGTCGTCTCGGGCGTGATGGGCGTCGAGGTGAACACCGCGCGCGTGTGGAACCGCGCGGAGGAGCTCGAGCTCTCCCGCGTCGTCTTCGTCAACATGCTCGACCGCGAGCGCGCCGACTTCTACCGCGTGCTCGGCCGCGGTGCAGGAGCAGCTCTCCGACCGCTGCATCGCGATCCAGCTGCCGATCGGCGCGGAGCACGAGTTGACCGGCGTCGTCGACCTGCTGCACAACTGCGCGTACCTGGATCCGAGCGGCGAGCGCGAGGGCGACCCGGTTCGCGATCCCCGCCGAGCTCGCTCGCCACCGTCGAGGAGTACCGCACGAAGCTGCTCGACGCCGTCGTCGAGACCGACGAGGCGCTGATGGAGCGCTACCTGGGCGGCGAGGAGATTCCCGCCGAGGACATCGCGGCCGCCCTGAAGAACGCCGTCACGCGCGACGAGATCTATCCGGTCGCCTGCGGGGTCGCGACGAAGAACCTCGGCGCGCACGCGCTGCTCGACCTGATCGTCGAGGGCGTGCCGAGCCCGGCGAAGAAGGGCTCGCCGATCGAGACCGACGCGACCGTCGCCGCCTTCGTCTTCAAGACGGTCGCCGACCCGTTCGCAGGCCGCATCTCGATCTTCCGCGTCTATGCGGGCGAGGTGAAGAGCGACACGACGCTCGTCAACCATCGCGACCACTCGAAGGAGCGGCTCGGCTCGCTGATGACGCTCACGGGAAGGAGCACGAGAAGGCCGACGGCTTCGGAGCGGGCGACATCGGCGCGGTCGCGAAGCTGAAGGACGTGCAGACCGGGCGACGTGCTCGTCGACGCCGAGCACGACCTCGAGCCGCCGGCGCTCGGCTTCCCGGAGCCGGTGATGAGCTTCGCCGTGACCGCGAAGACGAAGGGCGACGAGGACAAGGTCGCGCAGGCGCTCCGCCGGCTCGGCGAGGAGGACCCGACGCTTGCGCCTCTCGCCGCGACCAGCAGACCGGGGAGGAGCTGCTCTCCGGCATGAGCCAGGTGCACGTCGAGGTCGCGGTCGAGCGGGCGCGGCGCCGCTTCGGCGTCGAGATGGAGCTGCACCAGCCGCGCGTGCCGTACGTCGAGACGATCAAGGGCGAGGCGCGCGCGCACGGCCGCTACAAGAAGCAGACGGGCGGCCGCGGCCAGTTCGGCGACTGCCACATCGTGATCGAGCCGATCGACGAGCACGTCGGCTACGAGTTCGTCGACAAGATCGTCGGCGGCGTCATCCCGCAGGGCTTCCGGCCCGCGGTCGACAAGGGCATCCAGGAGGCGCTGCAGCACGGCGACCTCGCCGGCGCGCCGGTGCAGGGCGTGCGCGTGACGCTCGTCGACGGCAGCTACCACAACGTCGACTCGTCCGAGATGGCGTTCAAGATCGCCGGCTCGATGGCGTTCCGCTCGGCGTACGAGCAGGCGCAGCCGATGCTGCTCGAGCCGATCATGGAGCTCGAGGTGACCGTGCCCGACGAGGCGGTCGGCGCGATCAACGGCGACCTCAACTCGCGGCGCGGCCGGCTGCACGGCATGGAGCCGAAGGGCGGCATGACGACGATCAAGGCCGAGGTGCCGATGGCCGAGGTGCTGACCTACAACCAGGCGCTGACCTCGCTCACGGGCGGTCGCGGCGACTACCACATGCAGTTCCTGCGCTACGAGGAAGTTCCGGCGCACATCGCCCAGAAGCTGATCGAGGCGGCGAAGAAGGACAACGAGGCGGTCCCGGCCTAGGGGCGCGCCTGCAGCCACCTCGCTACGCTTCGCCCATGACACGCATCACACGGGTCACCGTGGAGCGTTCGTGCGCGATCTGCGAGCGCACGCTGCTGATGGGCGAACGGGCGATTCGGTTCTCGCCGAACGGCGGCACCGACTACGTCGACGTCTGCCCGCTGTGCGCCGACACCGCGATCGAGTACGGCTGGGTGCGCGAGGGCGCGCCGACGTCGCCGACCGTGCCCGCCGAGCGGCGCGCGGCGCGGCAGCTTCCTCTCGGGGATCCTCGGCACCCGGCCGCGCGGCCTCGAGGAGACGATCGCCTCCGAGCCGATCCTGCGCCGGCTCTCCGAGCACGAGCTCGCGATGGTCGAGGCGGCCGATCTCTTCAACGCGTCGCAGTACCGGCGCACGGTCGGCGGGATCGGCAAGTCGCTCGGCGCGCCGCAAGGTCTCCGTCGTCGTCGCTCTCCGGGGTCAACGCCGAGGTGGTCGTGACGGTCGCCTGGGACATCTCCTGGTACCAGTACCGCGTCTCGCTCGGACTCGGACAACCCGGTCCGGCTCGAGGAGCGCGGCCACGATCCCGAGCGAGCTCGAGGGGCCGTTCACGGAGTGGAACGCCCACATGGAGGACGACGGCCGGATCGTCCCGGACATCGCCCGCCTGTAGACCTCGGCAACTGCGCGTTCTGCCGCGCCGTTCGTATACTGAGCCGGTGATCTACTGCGTGATCCCGACGCGAGCTCGAGGCGGAGCTCTTCGACAAGATGGTCGAGTACTACAAGGACAACCCGAACGTGACGGTGATCATCGACCGCCGCGAAGGCCCCGACCGCCGCGGCGGGCAAGGACGACGCGGAGTTCAAGGAGCGCCGCGTGATCCGCGACCGCCGCCGTGCCCGCGTGACCGGGGACCTTCCCCGACACCGACCTGCCTGACGGACCTAGCCGGCTGAGCCGGTCAGGTCGCCTACGATGGCGCCGCATGGCGACCACACCTTCGAATCCCTGAACCCGTCGACCGGCGAGGTGATCGAGACCTTCCCGCGCTCGACCGCCGCCGACGTCGACCGCGCGGTCGCGACCGCGCGCGCGGCGTGGGAGGACTGGCGGCTCGTGCCGGCGCCTGAGCGCGGCAACATCCTCTTCCGCTTCGCGCAGCTCCTCGAGCAGCGCAAGCCCGAGCTCTCCGACCTGATGACCCGCGAGATGGGGAAGGTGAAGGCGGAGGCCGGCGGCGACGTCCAGGAAGCGATCGACATGAGCTACTACATGGGCGGCGAGGGCCGGCGGCTCTTCGGCCAGACGACGCCGTCGGAGCTCCGCGACAAGTTCATGATGAGCGTCCGCATGCCGGTCGGCGTCGTCGGCGCGATCACGCCCGTGGAACTTCCCGATCGCGATCCCGGCGTGGAAGCTCTGCCCGGCGCTCGTCTGCGGCAACACCGTCGTGCTGAAGCCGGCCGAGGACACGCCGCTCCTCGCGCAGCGCTTCGTCGACCTGCTGCACGAGGCCGGCTTGCCCGAGGGCGTCGTCCAGATCGTGCACGGCTTCGGCGAGGAGGCGGGCGACGCGCTCGTCCGCCATCCCGACGTGCCGGTGATCACGTTCACCGGCTCGCGCGAGACGGGCGTCCTCGTGACGAAGAACGCCGCCGACCAGCTCAAGCACGTGCACCTCGAGCTCGGCGGCAAGAACGCGATCATCGTCATGGACGACGCCGACGTCGATCTCGCGGTCGACGGCATCGTCTGGTCGGCGTTCGGCACCGCGGGCCAGCGCTGCACCGCGGCGTCGCGCGTGATCGTGCAGCGCGGCGTCTACGAGGAGCTGCAGACGAAGCTCGTCGCAGGCGCGGAGAAGATGCGGATCGGCGCGCCGTGGGAGGACGACACGCAGATCGGGCCGGTGATCAACGAGACCGCGGTCGAGAAGATCCATTCGTACACCGAGATCGGCAAGGGCGAAGGGCGCGAAGCTGCTGACCGGCGGCGAGCGCGTCGAGGGCCACGGCTTCTACTACCGGCCGACGGTCTTCGCCGACGTCGACGCCGCAGATGCGGATCGCGCAGGAGGAGATCTTCGGGCCGACGACCGCGCTGATCCCGGTCGACTCGTTCGAGGAGGCGGTGCGCGCCGTGAACAGCGTCAAGTACGGGCTGTCGTCGTCGATCTTCACGCGCGACGTCAACAAGGCGTTCAGGGCGATGCGCGACCTGCAGACCGGGATCACCTACATCAACGCCGGCACGACGGGCGCCGAGGTGCACCTGCCGTTCGGCGGGATGAAGCAGACCGGCAACGGCCACCGCGAGGCGGGCCAGGCGGCGCTCGACGTGTTCACCGAGTGGAAGTCGGTCTACGTCGACTACAGCGGCAAGCTGCAGCGCGCGCAGATCGACAACGTCGAGTGAGTTGAAGGCGCGTCTCTTCACCGACGGCGGCGCGCGCGGCAACCCCGGCCCCGCGGCCTACGGCTTCGTGCTCGAGGCCGAGGACGGGACGGTGCTCGCGGCCGAAGGGCAGGCGATCGGCGTCGCGACCAACAACGTCGCCGAGTACAGCGGCCTGATCGCCGGGCTGCGCAAGGCGGCCGAGCTGCAGCGTGCCCGACGTCGAGGTCGTCTCCGACTCGGAGTTGATGGTCAAGCAGATGCGCGGCGAGTACCGGGTCAAGAACGCGGCGCTGCGCGCGCTCTCGGTCGAGGCGGCGTCGCTTGCGCGCCAGTTCGCAAGCGTCGAGTATCGGCATGTGAAGCGCGCGCACAACGAGCTCGCAGACCGGCTCGTCAACGAGGCCCTGGACGCCGCGTGAACGTGCAGCATCCCTTCGGCGTCGCGGTCGCTGGCCGACGACCACGACGCGGCGATGGCGACGATCGCCGACGACGTCGTCTTCCGCAGCCCGGCGGTCTACAAGCCGTACCAAGGCAAGGAGACGGTGGCGCAGATTCTCCGCCTCGTCGCGACCGTGTTCGAGAACTTCCGCTACACCAACGAGTGGCGCGACGGTCGCACGACGATCCTCTTCTTCGAGGCGAACGTCGGCGACCGAGAGCTCCAGGGGATCGACATCCTCGAGGAGAACGAGGACGGCCTGATCGAGCGCTTCACGGTGATGATCCGCCCGCTCTCCGGGCTCCAGGCGGTTGCGGCCACGATGGCTGCCCGCCTCGGACTCAACTGACCGGCGCGCAGCCCCGGCTATACTGGCGACCTTCGCGGATGTAGCTCAGTTGGCTAGAGCGTCTGCTTGCCATGCAGAAGGTCGTGGGTTCGAGTCCCATCATCCGCTCT
>CAVZFN010000001.1:0-1911809 GCA_963774605.1 uncultured Thermoleophilia bacterium | reverse complement strand
GCAGGCGGACCGCCTCGGCGATCGAGCCCGCGCGCTGCGTGACAGCGAGCGTGACGTGCGCGCCGTCGGTGGCCGGCGGGTCGCCGCTGCCGCACAGTGGCGAGAGCACCTCGATCGCGCGCTCGCTCTCGGCCTCGTCGCTCAGCGTGACCTCGAGCCGCTCGCCGCCGACCCGGTCCTTGAGCTCGTCGGAGGTGCCCTCGGCGATCACGCGCCCGTGGTCGATCACCGCGATGCGGTCGGCGAGCCGGTCGGCCTCCTCGAGGTACTGCGTGGTCAGCAGCACGGTCGTGCCGCGGGCGACGCGGTCCTCGATCGTGTCCCACAGCGCCGGCGGCTGCGCGGGTCGAGCCCGGTGGTCGGCTCGTCGAGGAACAGCACCGGCGGGCGGGCGACGAGCGCGGCCGCGAGGTCGAGCCGGCGGCGCATGCCGCCGGAGTAGGTCTTGCGCGAGCGCGGTCGCCGGCCTCGTCGAGCTCGAAGCGCTCGAGCAGCTCGCGCGCGCGGTCGCGCGACGGGCCCTTGCCCGAGGTGGTAGAGGCGCCCGACCATCTCGAGGTTCTCGAAGCCGGTCAGGTTCTCGTCGACGGCGGCGTTCTGGCCCGCGAGCCCGATGTGGGCGCGCAGCTGCGGCGCCTGCTTCGACGACGTCGAAGCCGGCGACGCGGGCGCTGCCCGCGTCGGGCTTGAGCAGCGTGGCGAGGATGCGCACGGCGGTCGTCTTGCCGGCGCCGTTCGGCCCGAGCAGCCCGAGCACGGTGCCCTCCTGCGCCTCGAGGTCGATGCCGTCGAGCGCCACGACGTCGCCGTAGGTCTTGGCCAGTCCGGTGGCGGTGATGGCGGGTTCTGACATCGACCTCGCAACGTACTAGGGTCGGCCGACGTGCCCGGTGAAGCGCTGTTGAACTGGTACGAGGCGCGTGCGCCGGCCGCTGCCGTGGCGGTTCACGCGCGACCCGTAGGCGCTGCTCGTCGAGCGAGGTGATGCTCCAGCAGACGCAGGCGGCGCGGGTGGTGCCGCTACTACGAGCGCTTCCTCGCGCGCTTCCCGACGCCGGCGGCGTGGCGGAGGCGCCCGCGGCCGAGGTGATCGCGGCGTGGAGCGGGCTCGGCTACAACCGCCGCGCGCTGGCGCTGCGCGCCGCCGCGCGGCGTGGTCGCCGGCGGACGGCTGGCCGGCGGACCTGACGGCGCTGCCGGGCGTCGGGCCCGTACACCGCCGCGGCGGTCGCCTCGTTCGCGTGGGACGCGCAGGTGGCGGCGGTCGACACCAACGTGCGCCGCGTGATCGAGCGCCGCGACGGCGTCCGCCGCACGCCGCGCGCGCTCGCCGCGCCGCGCCGCCGAGCTGCTGCCCGAGGGGCGCGCGGCGGCGTTGAACCAGGCGATGATGGAGCTCGGCGCGACGGTCTGCCGCCCGCGCCGCCCGCGCTGCGGCGAGTGCCCGCTCGCGGCAGGGCTGCGCCGGCCCCGACGCGGCTCGCCGCGCCCCGGCGCGCCCGCGCGGCGAGCGCTTCGAGGACACCGACCGCTGGGCCCGCGGCCGGCTGCTCGCGGCGCTGCGTGGCGGGCGAGGAGCCGCCGCCGCTGGCGCCGCGAGCGCCGGGAGCGGGCGCTCGCCGGCCTCGAGCGCGATGGCCTGGTGGTGCGCGATGAAGGGGGCGAGCCGAGGCTCCCATGAGGCGCGTCGCGCTCACCCTCCGCGCCGACGCGGTCGAGGACGTGCTCGACGAGCTGCTGCCGCTGCTCCCGCAGGGCGTCTACGAGCAGCCGCTCGACGACGGGCGGGTGGAGGTCGCGTTCTACGGCGACGAGCCCGCCGGGCCGGCGCTCGACGCGCTCGCGGGCGACGCGCTGCTCGCGCGCGACGAGGAGGAGGTGGCCGACGGCGCCGAGGAGCGCCGGCGCCGCGCCGGCCACGCGTGGGAGATCGCCGGGCGGCTGCGCGTGCGCGCGCCCGCCGACGCCGCCCGGCGAGGACGGGCTGCGCGAGATCGTCATCGAGCCGGTGACCGGGGCGTTCGGCACCGGCGCGCACCCGACCACGCGCATGACGCTCGAGCTGCTGCTGCGGCTCGAGCCCGACGGCGGCCTCGTCGACCTCGGCTGCGGCGCGGGCGTGGTCGCGATCGCCGCCGCCGGGCTCGGCTGGGATCCCGTGTTCGGGGTCGACGTCGAGCAGCGTGCGGTCGACGCGACGACGCGCAACGCGGAGCGCAACGGCGTCGCCGTGCGAGGCGGTCCAGGCCGACCTCCGCGAGGTCCCGCCGCCGCCCGCGCCGGCGCTGGCCGCCAACATGCCGCTCGTACGTGCACGAGCACGTCGCGCGCGAGCTCGATCCCGTCACGCGCCACGTGATCGCCAGCGGCATCGTCGACGACACCGCGCCCGCGATCCTCGAGCTCTACGGCGCGGCCGGGATGAGCGAGCGCGCGCGCATGAGCGAGAACGGCTGGGTGGCGCTGTGGCTGGACGCGCTGAGCCTGCTCGACCCCGGCCCGGCCGCGGCGGCCGGCGCCGCCCACGGCCAGCTCGCCAGCGCCTGCCCGGCGGCGGGCTGGCGCTCAGCTGCCACAAGCTCGTCGAGGACGCGGCGCGCGCGCTGGTCCTGCTCGCGCCCGGGCCTGCTGCGGCTCGACGCGCGGCCGGTCGAGGACACGCTGCAGGTGATGACGCGCTCGCTGCACCCGCGGCTCGTGCGCTGGCAGCCTGATCGACGACGCGATCGTGCCGCGACTACAAGTCGACCGACGAGCCGTACCGGCTCGACTGGGCGGTCGAGCTCGCCGCTCGAGCCGCGCCCGATCCGCGGCCGCGTGAGGCTCGACCATGACCGCCGACCTCGAGCGCGGGCTCGCGCACTTCGTCGCCCACGGCGTCCTGAGCGAGGTCCAGCGCGTAGCATCCTGCGGGCCATGGACCGGCCCAGCATCCAGCGCTCCGACTTCCCGACCGTCCGCCGCGGCTACGAGCCCGACGCCGTCGACGCCCACCTCCGCCACGTCGCCGACGAGGTCGAGGCCCTGCGCTCGCCGCGGCCCCCGGTCGCGTCGGCGGCCGTCCTCGCAGGTGCAGCGGATCCTCGAGGCCGCCGAGACGACGCGCCGACCAGCTGCGCGCCGAGGCGGGCGACGAGGCGCAGCGAGCACGTCCACCGCGTCTCCACCGCCGCCCGCGAGCTGCTCGAGCGGCTGGGCGCGATGCACGACGAGCTCGGCGCGCATGATGGACCGCCTGCGCGAGGAGGCCGGCCGGCTGTCCGCGGAGCTGCGCACGCTCGAGCGCGACGTCGTCGAGCTCGCCCCGCCGGTGGAGGACGAGCCCGAGCCGCGGCGCGGCGCCCGAGCCCGAGCCGGAGCCGGAGCCCGAGCCGGCGCCCGAGCCGGCGAGCCGTCGAGGGCACGCCGAGCGGCCGCCGAAGGCCCGCTCGAAGCGCGGCGCGCGAAGCCGAGCCCCGGCCGAGCCCGACGACGAGGAGGCCGCGCGGCTCGTCGCGCTCGACATGGCGCTCGGCGGCACCCCGCGCGAGGAGACCGAGCACTACCTGGCCGAGCACTACGAGCTCGCCGACCCCGACGCGCTGCTCGACGACGTCTACGCCCTCGCCGGGCTCGTGAGCGCCGCGCCCGCCGAGCTCGCCGCGCTCCAGCGAGCGGATGGCCGAGCTGACCGACCTCGGCCGCATCCACTCGCTGATGTTCTGGGACCAGAACACGATGATGCCGCCGGGCGGCGCCGCCGCCCGCGCGGACCACTCGGCGACGCTCGAGCGCGATCATGCACGACACGCCGACCGACCCCGAGCTCGGCCGGCTGCTCGACGCGCTCGAGCCGTGGGCCGCCGGCGAGGACCCCGACTCCGACGACGTCCGCGCTGCTCGCCGCGCGTCCGGCGCGACCACGAGAAGGCGGTCCGCGTGCCCGACCGAGCTCGCCGCCGAGATCAGCCGCGCCGACGCGCTCGGCCAGCAGGCCTGGCAGGAGGCGCGCGCGGCCGTCCGACTTCAGCCTCTTCCGCGACGCGCTCGAGCGCCACATCGAGCTGCGCCACCGCTACGTCGCCTGCTTCGAGCGCCGTCGAGCACCCCTACGACCTGCTGCTCGACGACTTCGAGCCCGGGCTCACCACCGCCGAGCTGCGAGCCGCTGTTCGCCGCAGCTGCGCGACGCGCTCGTCGCCGCTCGTCGGCCGGCCGCCGGCGACGGCGACCAGGCCGCGCAACGACGGCGTCTTCTCCGGCCCGTTCGAGGTCGACGACCAGCGCCGCGCGGTGATGGAGATGCTCGAGGCGGTCGGCTTCGACCCCGACGGCTGGCGGCTGGACCCCGCGCCGCACCCGTTCGCGCAGTCGCTCGGCGCCGACCGACGTCCGCATCACCACCCGCTACGACCTGCACGACTTCGGCGTCGCGCACTTCTCCGCCCTGCACGAGTTCGGCCACGGCCTCTACGAGGCGCGGCATCCCGCCCGCGCTCGCGCGCAGCCCGCTCGGCCAGCCGGTCTCGCTCGGCATCCACGAGTCCCAGAGCCGGCTGTGGGAGAACGTCGTCGGCCGCTCGCGGCCGTTCTGCGGCTGGGTGCTGCCGACGCCTGCGCGAGCACGCTCGGCCCGGCGTCCTCGGCGGCGTCGACGCCGACGCGCTCTACCGCGCGGTCAACTCGCGTCCAGCGCTCGCTGATCCGCGTCGACGCCGACGAGACGACCTACAACCTCCACATCATCCTGCGCTTCGAGCTCGAGCTGGCGCTGATCGAGGGCACGCTCGCGGTCGACGACCTGCCGGCGGCGTGGAACGAGGGGATGCACCGCCTGCTCGGCGTCGAGGTGCCCGACGCCGCGCAGGGCGTGCTGCAGGACGTCCACTGGGGCGCCGGGCTGATCGGCTACTTCCCGACCTACACGCTCGGCAACCTGATCGCCGCCCAGCTGTGGACGCGCCTGCGCGAGCGACCTGCCGGAGATCGACGCGCAGCTCGCGGCGCGGCGAGTTCGCCCCGCTGCGCGAGTGGCTGCGCGAGCACATCCACCGCCACGGCCGCAAGTTCCCGCCGCGCGAGCTGCTGCTGCGCGCCACCGGCGACAGCTGCGGCCCGAGCCGTTCCTCGACTACCTGCGCGCGAAGCTGGTCGACGCCGGCGCGCTGTGAATGCCGGGGTCGCGCACAAGCTCCGCGCCCGTCAGCGCCCGCCGGTCCCGGCGCGGATCGACCTGACCGGCGCTGCATCACCCGACGGAGACGCCCGCGAACGCGCTGGCGCACCGCCAGCTCAACAACGCGCTCGCGATCGCGGCGCGCGAGCACGCCCGCGGCCGGTGCTCGACGTCGGCTGCGGCGAGAAGCCCTACGCGCCGCTGTTCCGCGACCTGGTCGACGAGCACGTCGGCGTCGACCATCCCGAGCTCGATCCACCCGCTCGGCGCGGTCGACGTGCTCGCCACCGCCTACGACATCCCGCTCGAGGACGCGTCGTTCGACACCGTGCTGATGACCGAGGTGCTCGAGCACGCTCGAGGAGCCGGCGCGCGCGATCGCCGAGTGCGCGGCGCCTGCTGCGGCCGGCGCGGTAACCTCATCCTGTCGACGCCGTTCATGTGGCCGCTGCACGAGGAGCCGCGCGACTTCTTCCGCTACTCCCCGTACGGGCTCCGGCACCTCTGCAGGGGTTCGACGCCGGTGACCATCACGCCGGTCGCGGGCAAGTGGACACGCTGGCGACGCTGGCGAGCGTACACGGTCGCGTCGTACCGCGTCGGCCCGCTGCGGACCCCGATCGACCTGTTCGCGCGCACCGTGCAGTGGCTGGCGGTGCGGCTCGACGAGCTGCACTTCCAGCCGACCTTCAGCTGGGACCACGTCGTCGTGGCCACGAAGGCCTAGAGGCTCGTGTCCTGTCCATGACCCGGGCGGTCTCGCGGGCGACGTTGCGGGTCACCCAGCGCGTGACGGGAACGGATCGCACGGCGCCACGCCTTCGGCGCCGTCCAGGAGGGGGAACCGTGGTCAATCCGCTGCACATGAAGGTCTTCGCGCGCGCGGAGTCCGCCGAGGAGGTCCGCGCAGTCCTGCGCGGCTGGCTTGCCGGGCGCGTGCCCGAGCAGCGAGCTGGGCGACGCCGAGCTCGTGGCCACCGAGCTGGTGGCCAACAGCATCCGGCACGCCGGGCTGGGGGCGACCGACGTCGTCCGGCGTCCGCGCGACGGAGGGCGACGGCGTCCTCCACATCGAGGTCGAGGACCCGGGCCGCGCGGGCAAGCCGCAGCGGCGCGAGCCGGATCCGCTCCATGGCGGGCTCGGGCTCAACCTGGTGGACGCGCTGGCGCTGCACTGGGGCGTCGCCGGCGACGGCGACACCGTCGTGTGGGCCGACCTGCCGCTCAGCGAAGTCCCGCCGCGCGCCCTGCTGTGAGCGCGGCGCCGCGGGCGCCCATGAAGACCGCCTCGGAGCGCTCGAACGGGCCGCATGTGCGCCTCCTTGATCGCGCGCGCGGCGACGCCCTCGGACCACCCGCCCGCCATCACCAGCCGCGTGTGCGGGCCGGCCACGCGCGCCATCTTGTCGAGCAGGTCGCGTGCGCCCTTGCCCGCCGACTCGAGCGCCGCGCGCCAGACGATGGCGGGGGAGGGGTCGGCGCCGATGTTGACGAGCCCGACGCGGTAGTCGTTCAGCCCGATCAGCTCGATCCCCTCGGGCTCGACCTCCAGCGCCGCGCGCTCGAGCGCGTCGCGGCCCTCCGGGCTCGACGCCGAGCAGCGCCATGCACGCGGCCGAGCGCCGCGCCGGAGCGCATCGCGCCGAGCAGGTTCTGGCGCTCCGGGACGGCGTGCCAGCCGACCATGATGTCGTCGTCGACCGCCTGCTCGACCGCGCTCGCGGTCGAGCGGCGCGACCGCGCGCACGAGCGCCTCGGCGGTGCCCCACGAGTCGAGCACGTCGCCCTCGCCGACCGCGCCGGCGCCCACCGCCGCGCTCAGGTGGTCGTGGCCGCCGACCGCCAGCACGGCGCCGCGCGCCTGCGGCAGCGCGTCGCCGGCGTGGCCGAGCGGCGTGCCGGCGAAGGCGGGCTCGGGCAGCAGCCCGGGCGGCGCGCCCGACCACTCGACGCGTCTCGTCCCACCACCCGCGCGAGTGCAGGTCGAGCCAGCCGGTGCGCGAGGCGAGCGAGAGCTCCGCGGCCTGCTCGCCGCCGAGCCGGTGCACGACCCACTCGCCGACGCTCAGCCAGCGCACGCCGCGCGCCGCCTCGGGCACGTGGTCGCGCAGCCAGCGGTACTTCGCCACCGTGCGCAGCGCGCGCGAGCTGACAGCCCGGTGGTCGCCGCGGAAGCGCCGGGATCTCCTCGTCGATCCGCGCCGCCTCCTCCTCGCCGCGCGAGTCGTGCCAGGCGATCGAGGGCACCACCGGCTCGCCGTCGCGGCCGAGCAGCACGCCGGTCTCCGCCATCCCCGACACGCCGACGCCGACCACGCGCGCGTCGTCGCACCTCGGCCAGCGCCAGCCGCGCGGCCGCCAGCGCGCACTCCACGAACCCCTCGGGCGCGATCTCCGCGCCGGTCGGCACCGGCGTCCACGACGATCGGCGCCTGGCCGTGCGCGATCTCCTCGCCGTCCGGGGTGACGACCGCTGCCTTGCACGACGTCGTGCCCAGGTCGAGGCCCAGCAGCAGCTCTCGGTCACGGGGGAAACCTAGCCGCGGGGCGCCCGGAGGCGCCCCGCGGAAGCGGCGATCAGCAGGACGGCTTGTAGAGCGCGTCCTGGTTCTGGGACAGGTTGTCCTTGGTGATGGTGGCCGACTCGGTGCCGATCTTCTTCGTGGTCGGCTTGCCGGTCAGCGCGTTGAGGCCTGCTCACGCCCTGCGCGCCGATGTCGGCCGGCTTCTGGGCGATCAGCGCCTGGACGGCGCCGTCCTTGAGGTCCTTGACCTGCTTCGGGCCGGCGTCGAAGCCGACGATCTTGACCTTGCGCGCTTGCCGCCTCGCGCACGCCGCGTCGCGGCGCCCTCGGCCGAGAACAGGTTGGTGCCGAAGATGCCCTTCGAGGTCGGGGTTCTTCTGCAGCGCCGGCCTTGGTCTTCGCGGCCGCCTTCTCGGGCTTGTCGTTGGAGTACTCGCGCCCGACGTAGTCGAGCCCGGCCGCCTTGGCGCCCTCCACGAAGCCCTTCGCCGCGCAGTCGGTGGTGGAGATGCCCGGCTTGACGTTGACGACGAACACCTTGCCCTTGCCGCCGATCAGCTTCGCCAGCGCCTTCGGCCGCGGTCTCGCCGCCGGCCTCGTTGTCGGAGGCGATCTGCGAGACCGCCATGTCCGGCTGGTCGAGCGTGGTGTCGACGAGCACGATCTTCGTGCCGGCGTCGGCCATCTGCTTGATCGGCGCGTACAGCGCCTTCGTGTCGGTCGGCGCGATCAGCACGCGCGTCGGGCTTCTTGGCCGCGACCGCGTTGACGATCGGCGTCTGCTGCGCGGCGTCGAACTCGTCGGGGCCCTGGAAGTCGAGCGTCACGCCGAGCTTCTTGGCCTCGGCCTGGGCCCCGCAGTTCATCGTGATGTAGAACTCGTCGCCCTTGACGCCGGCGATCAGCGTCATCTTGTAGTTCTTCTTGCCGCCGCTGACGAGCTGCCGCTGCCGCTGCTGCTGTTGTCGTCGCTGCCGCACGCGGCGACCACCAGCGCGAGCGCCGAGCAGAGCACCGCGGCGAGCGGCCCGCGGTCGCGGGTCCTGAACATGCGTGCTTCCTCCTCCTGGGGGTTGTCCTACTGCCGCTCGCGCGCGACGCGCCGCGCAGCTGGTCGAGGTAGACGGCGATGATCAGCACGGCGCCGACGGCGACCTGCTGCCAGAACGGCTGCACGCCGATGATCACGAAGCCGTTCCGGAGCACGGCGGGGATGAAGACGCCGAAGACGGTCCCGAGGATCGTCCCGATGCCGCCGAACAGGCTGGTGCCGCCGATCACGACGGCGGCGATCGCGTCGAGGTTGTCGGTGGCGTGCCCGCCGATCGTGGTCGTGCCGAAGCGGGCGAGGTTCATGAAGCCGGCGAGCCCGGCCAGGAGCCCGGCGAGCGCGTAGACCTTGATCAGGTGGCGGTCGACGTTGACGCCGGCGCGCCGCACGCGCCTCCTCGTTGGAGCCGATCGCGTACGTGTAGCGGCCGAAGCGGGTCTGGGCGAGCACGATCCCGAGGACGAGCGCGACGACGAGCGGCGACCAGACGAGCCACGGGATCTGCCCGAACAGACGCGCCCGGTGCCGATCGTGCTCGACGAGCTTGAACGGCACCTCGCGCTCGTCGACGCCGCCGGTGATCAGCAGCGCGGCGCCGAGCGCCATGCCCAGCGTGCCGAGCGTGACGATGAACGGCGGGGATCTTCGCCTTGGCGACCAGGAAGCCGTTGAGGACGCCCCACGCGAGCCCGGCGACCAGCGCGGCGACGAGCCCGAGCAGGATCACGCCGAGGCTGTCGCCGCCGAGCCGTTCATCACCTTGGCGGCGACGACGCCGGAGAACACGAGCACCGCGCCGACGCGAGAGGTCGATGCCGGCGGTGATGATCACGTAGGTCATGCCGACCGCGAGGACGAGCAGCACCGCGGCGTCGGTGGCGATGTTGCGGGCGTTCGCGACCGTGAAGAACGAGTCGAACTGCGAGCAGCGAGAAGACGACGATCAGGGCGACGAGGATCAGCCCGATCTGCGTGCTCGAGCCGGCGAGCGAGCCGCTGCAGCGTGGGCGGCCGGCGCTCGTCGCGGCGCGTCGGTCCACGGGCTCCTCGGGCGCGGTGCGGTCGGCGCGCTCATCGCTCGTCTCCCCTCGTGGAACGTGAGCGCGCCGGTCATCGCCGACACGACGTCCTCCATCGAGACGTCGCTCGGGCGCAGCCGCGCGACGCGCTCGCCGAGCCGCAGCACCTCGATGCGGTCGGCGACCTCGAAGACCTCCGGCATGTTGTGGCTGATCAGCACGACCGCGAGGCCCTGGTCGCGCACGCGCTTGATCTGCTCGAGCACGTTGCGGGTCTGCACGACGCCGAGCGCGGCGGTCGGCTCGTCCATGAACACGACCTTGCTCGCCCACGTGACCGCGCGGCGTGATCGCGATGCCCTGGCGCTGGCCGCCGGACATGTTGGCGACGCGGCGCGCTGGTGTCCTGGATGCTGACGCCGAGGTCGCGGAACGCCTCCTCGCTGCGCCGGCGCATCGCGGCCTTGTCGAGGAAGCCGAGCTTGCCGAGCAGGCCGCCGCGCAGGATCTCGCGGCCGAGGAACATGTTCGCGGCGGGGTCGATCTCGGCCGCGAGCGCGAGGTCCTGGTAGACGGTCTCGATCCCGAGCTCGCGCGCCTGCGTGCGGCGTGTGGATCGTCGACCGGCTTGCCCTCGAAGAGGATCTCGCCGCTGTCGGGCGGGTGCACGCCGACGAGCGTCTTGACGAGCGTGCCTTGCCGGCGCCGTTGTCGCCGACGAGCGCGACGACCTCCTGGGGTAGACGGTGAAGTTCGCGCCGCGCAGCGCCTGCACGCGGCCGAACGACTTGACGATCTTGCGGGCCTCGAGCAGCGGCTCGGGCTCACCAGGTCGCCTCCGCGGTCGGGTCGGGCGGGAGGCAGCGGATGCCCTCGACGCCCTCCGTCTGTGTGTCGCCGGCGGCGTACGGGACCAGCACGGTGCTCCCGCGCGCGCACCGGCACGCTCGCCGATCGTGCCCTCGCCGCCGGTCACGAGCACGATCGAGAAGCTCTGGTCGAGGGTGTCGCCGGCCTCGATCGCGCTCGGCGCGGAAGTAGGCGTCGGCCTCCTTCGGCAGCAGGCCGCGCCGGTCGCCTCGGTCAGCGCGGCGGGGTCGATCGGCTCGCGGTCGAGCGACTGGAGCGCGGTCTCCCAGCCGAGCTCGAGGTGCTCGGTGCCGTCGTCGACGCCGAACTTCTTCCACTCGACGAGCACCGAGAGGTCGGTCGGCTCCTGCAGCTCGAGCAGCAGGATGCCGCCGCCGATCGCGTGCAGCGTGCCGGCGGGGACGAGGATCGCCGTCGCCGGCCTGGACGGGGACCTCGTGGAGGGCTGCGAGCATCGCGTCGGCGTCCTGCTCGTCGACCCAGCGGCGGGCGGTCTCGGCGTCGAGCGGCTCCTTGAGGCCGACGTGGACGGCGGCGCCGGGGTCGGCCTCGAGGATCAGCCACGACTCGGTCTTGCCGTAGCGCAGGCCGAGGTGCTCCTTGGCGAACGGGCGGCCGGGGTGGTAGTGGACCGGCAGGCGCTCGCCGGCGTCGAGCAGCTTCACGAGCAGGCCGGGGTCGGCGCCGTAGGCGCGCGACGTGCTCGGGGCCGAGGTAGGCCTCGGGGTTGGCCTCGATCGCCTCCTTGAGGATCGTGCCGTCGGCGAGCCGGCTCAGGCCCTCGGTGTCGGAGCCCCACGAGGTGGCGGTCGAGCCGACCCAGTCCTCGGGCCGGCCGTCCTCGCCCTGCGGCTCGCCGCGGAGCGCGTCGATGCGCGCGCCGCCCTTGTAGAAGCGGTGGAACTGGTTGGGCGGGAGGAGGATCGGCTTCATGCGCTCCCCCGACCCTCGCTGGACGAGCTGCGTCGGGATCGTCACCGTGCGCGGCGGGCCGTCGTCGCCGTCGAGCCGGGCGAACGCGAGCGCGGCGCCCTGCTCGCCGAGCTTCCACGGGTCGGCGCGGACGACGGTGGTGCCGAGCAGGTCGGCGAGCTCGAAGTCGTCGAAGCCGGCGAGCGCGACCGGGTTCGGGGCGCCGGCGAGCGCGTGCAGCGCGCCGATCGTGTTGCGGTTGTTGGCGGTGAAGAGGGCGGTGGGCTTGTCGGGCATCTCGCAGCAGCCGCTCGACGGCGGCCCGGGCGGCGGCGACGTCGCTGTTGCCGGTCTGCAGCAGCGCCGGGTCCTCCGTCGAGGCCGGCGGCGGCGAGCGCCTCGCGGTAGCCGGCGATGCGCTCGCGCACCGTGTACAGCTCGCCGTCGTCGGCGACGCAGGCGATCCGCGTGTGGCCCTGGGCGATCAGGTGCTCGACCGCGCTGCGGGCGCCGCCGTGGTCGTCGAGCAGCACGGTGTCGGCCTCGATGCCGTGCGGCGGGCGGTCGAGGAAGACGCGCGCGCGAGGACGACGCGAGGTAGCGGTGATCGGGGCCGGCGGGGACGATCAGCAGCGCGTCGACGCGGCGGCGCAGCAGCGCCGACACGAGCTCCCGCTCGCGCTCGGCGTCCTCGCGGGCGGAGGCGGTGATGAGGAGGAAGCCGCGGTCGCGCGCGGCTGCCTCGACCGCCTGGGCGATGGCGGAGTAGAACGGGTTGGCGACGTCCTCGATCACGAGCCCGAGCGTCGAGGAGGAGCGGCCGTGGCGCAGCGAGGCGGCGAGGTCGTTGCGCTCGAAGCCGAGCTCGGCGATCGCGGCGGTCACTCGCTCGGCGGTCGCGGGGGTGACCCCGGCCTCGGCGTTGATCACGCGCGAGACCGTCTTCAGGCTCACGCCGGCCATGTCGGCGACGTGACGCATGGTCGGGCGCGTGGCGTTCATGGGCATGACAACGTTGTCAACAGGCGCGACGCTATTGCACCGGCGCCGCTTGTGTCAAGCCGCACGGATACCGTCGCGCGATGGACTTCGAGACGATCCTCTACGCGGTCGACGGGCCGGTCGCCACGATCACGCTGAACCGGCCGGAGCAGCTCAACACGATCGTGCCGCCGCTGCCCGACGAGGTCGAGGCGGCGGTCGGGCGGGCGGTGGCGGACCGGGCGGTGCGCGTGATCGTGCTGCGCGGGGCGGGGCGGTCGTTCTGCGCCGGCTACGACTTCGGCGGCGGCTTCAAGGCGTGGGACGAGCAGATCACCACCGACGGCGAGTGGGACGCGGGGCGGGACTTCGCGTTCGCGACCGCGCCGCAGAGCGCGCCGACCCAGAAGCTCATGAGCGTGTGGCGCGCGCCGAAGCCGGTGATCGCCCAGGTCCACGGCTGGTGCGTCGGCGGGGGCAGCGACTTCGCGCTCTGCGCCGACCTCGTCGTCGCCTCCGAGGACGCCCAGATCGGGACGCCCTACTCGCGCATGTGGGGCGCGTACCTGTCCGGCATGTGGATCTACCGGCTCGGGCTCACGCGCACGAAGTTCCACGCGCTGACCGGCCGCCCGCTGTCGGGGCGAGCGGCCGCCGACGCCGGGCTGATCAACGAGGCGGTCCCGTTCGCGGAGCTCGAGGCGCGGGTCGCGGAGCTGGCCGCCGAGCTCGCGCGCGATCCCCGTCATCCCAGCTCGCGGCGATGAAGCTGATCGTCAACCAGGCCTACGAGAACATGGGCCTCGCCTCGACCCAGACGCTCGGCCCGATCCTCGACGGCCTGATGCGCAACACGCCCGAGGCGCGGGCGTGGATCGCGCGGGCGGATGCGGAGGGCGTGCGGGCGGTGGTGGAGGAGCGCGACGGCCCGTTCGGGGACTACTCGCAGGGCGAGCGCCCGGATCCCGCGGAACGTGATCGAGCCCTGAACGGCTTGCATTGAGGGGAGGGTGCGGGTCGCCGCGGCGATCAAGCGGGACGGGTTCGGGCTCCTACGGCCAAGCGTCTCCGCTTGGTCGAGCCTGCGAGTTAGCGGGCTATCCGCCCTCGACAAGACTTGCCGAGTTCGGGGCGCTATCGCGCCCCGAAACTCAGACCTAGCTTCGGGCGAGCGCCGCGGCACCCCGAACCGCCTCCCTCAATGCCCGCCGTTCGCCCGCGCCATCGCGGCCGCCAACACCCGCGCCCGCTCCGGATCGAGCATCCCGCCGGTCGGGTGCTCGACGCTCGCCGAGGCCGCCGCCACCCCCGCCCGCACGGCCGCCACCAACTCCTCGCCCCGCTCCAGCGCCCCCGCCAGCGCTGAGAGCAGCACGTCGCCCGCGCCGATCGGGTTGCGGACCTCGGCCACGCGCGGCGCCGGGACCCACTCGCCGGCGCCGTCGAGGCAGACCGCCGCGCCCGCCGCGTCGGCGGTCACGACCGCCGCTCGCGCTCCCTGGCGCAGCAGCGCCTCGGCGGCCGCGAGCGCGCGCGGGCGGGCGTCGGGCCCGCTCGCCACCGACGCGCCCTCGCCGCCCGAGCCCGAGCGCCCCCTCGGCCTCGGCGAGGTTGGGCGTCACGAGGTCGGGCGCCGCGTCGAGCGCGCGCAGCAGCGTCCCGCCGGCCGCGTCGACGACCGCACGCGCGCCCGCCGCGCGGGCGATCTCGACGAGCCGGCCGTAGGCGTCGGGCGGCGCGCCCGGCGGTACCGAGCCCGAGCACACGAGCACGCTGCGCGACGTCAGCCGCGCCGCGCACCGCGTTCTCGTAGTCGGCCCACCGCCGCTCGTCGACCGGTCGGGCCCGGCTCGTTCAAGACCGTCGTCCGCCCGCCGCGCTCCTGCACGATCGATCGTCGAGCGCAGCTCGCCGCCGCACGGCACGCCGCTCAGCTCGACGCCCTCCTCGGCGATCAGCGCCGCCGCCGCGCGGCCGGTGTGGCCCGGCACGAACGACACGAGCAGCGCCGAGTGCCCGAGCACCCGCGCCGCCCGCGCGACGTTCAGCCCCTTGCCGCCCGGCGTCACCACCACGCGGTCGAAGCGCAGCACCTCGCCCGGCCGCAGTTCCGCCAGCACCGCCGTGCGGTCGATGGTGAGGTTCGGGCCGGCGACGAGCATCAGCAGATCACTAGTGTCCCCATCCGCCGTGAAGCAGTACCGCCTCAACCGCCTCTTCCACCCGACGTCGGGCCGCTGCTTCGACGTCGCGGTCGACCACGGGATGCCCGGCGAGGCCTCGATGCTCGCCGGGATCGAGGACATGGCGAAGGCGATCGACGTGCTCGTCGACGCCAAGCCGGACGCGATCCAGCTCTCCGTCGGCCAGGCCGACCTGCTCCAGCGCCACCCCGGCCGCGACAAGCCCGCGCTCGTCCTGCGCACCGACACGCCGAACATCTACGCCGCCGAGGCGCCCGAGGACGCGTGGTCGTTCGTGATCGACGACCCCGTCGGGCACGCCGTCCGCCTCGACGCCGCCTGCGTCGTCGTCAACCTCCTCGACGTCCCCGGCCAGGACGGCCTGCGCCGCGACTGCCTCGAGGGCATCAGCCAGCTGCGCGCCGAGTGCGACCGCGCGGGGATGCCGCTGATGGTCGAGCCGCTCGCGTTCGAGCGCGGCGGGGGAGGCGGCTACCAGTCGAGCGGCGACGTCGACCGCATCATGGGCCTCGTCCGCCAGGCGGTCGAGCTCGGCGCCGACATCATCAAGGCCGACCCCACCGACGACCTCTCCGAGTACCACCGCGTGACCACGGTCGCGCGCGTGCCGCTGCTGCTGCGCGGCGGCGGCCGCGTCAGCGACAAGGAGATCCTCGAGCGCACGCAGACCGTGCTCGAGCAGGGCGCGGCCGGGATCGTCTACGGCCGCAACGTGATCCAGCACGAGAACCCCGCGGCGATGACCGCGGCGCTCATGTCGGTGGTGCACGACGGCGCAACGCCCGACAGACGCGCTCGCGACGCTGCAGTGAGCGTCGCCCGCATCGGCATCGTCGGCGGCGGCCTGATGGGCCGCGAGCTGGCGGCGGCGATCGGGCGCTGGGCGGCGCTGGAGGACCACCCGGTCACGCCGCGGCTGGAGGCGGTCTGCGACACGAGCGCCGAGGCGCGCGCCTGGTTCGAGCGCGTCGGACAGCGTCCGCGCTGCTCGACGGACGACTACCGCGCACCTGCTCGAGGACCCGGACCTCGACGTCCTCTACCTCGCGGTCCCGCACCACCTGCACGAGCAGCTCTACCTCGACACGATCGCGGCCGGCAAGGACTTCCTGGGCGAGAAGCCGTTCGGCATCGACCTCGCCGCCGGCCGCCGGATCGTCGAGGCGATCGACGGCGTCCGACGTCTTCGTCCGCTGCTCGAGCGAGGTGCCCTACTTCCCGGGCGCCCTGTTCGCCTACGACACGATCCGCAGCGGCGCGCTCGGGCGAGCTGATCGAGGCCGAGAACGCGTTCCTGCACTCCAGCGACCTCGACCGCGCCAAGCCGATCAACTGGAAGCGCCAGGCCGAGTTCTGCGGCACCGCGGGCGTGATGAACGACCTCGGCATGCACGTCCTGCACCTCCCGCTGCGGCTCGGCTGGCGGCCCGCAGCGGCGTCTACGCCGTGCTCCAGGACATCGTCCACGAGCGCCCCGGCCCCGACGGCGAGCCCGTCCCCTGCGACACGTGGGACAACGCGACGATCCACGCCGACGCCGGCTTCCCGCTCACGCTCGCCACCAAGCGGATCGCGCCCGCGCGAGATGAACACGTGGCGCCTGCGCGCGCTCGGCATGGACGGCGGCATCGAGTTCTCCACCGCCAGCCCGAAGGTGGTCAAGCGCTTCGCCGTCCGCGACGGCCGCCAGCTCTGGGAGCACATCGAGATCGGCAGCCAGTCCGCGTTCGCCAGCCACCGCCGGCGGGATCTTCGAGTTCGGCTTCTCCGACGCGATCCTCCAGATGTGGGCGGCCTTCCTCGCCGAGCGCGAGGGAGCGCTCGGCGACCGCCTCGGATGCGTCACCCCGCAAGAGGCGCTGACCGCGCACGAGATCTTCCACGCCGCGCAGGAATCCGGAGCTTCGCGCTCCGTCGTCGCGCTCGGCGATCGCTGACTCGCATAAGCGTCCACGGAACCGCTCCCGCGCTTGTCTCCGCACTTTGCGCTCGTTACCTTCGCCTGCAGGAGGTAAGGCTTGAACCAACGCAATCCCGGTCGGCGCGCCATGCGGATCGCATGGGCAGTCCTGCTGGTCGTCTTCGCCGCGTATGTCGCGGTGGCACTCGGAGTCGGCGGGCCCGGAGTCCTCGACTTCTTCTCGAGCTGGGTCTGCATCGGGCTCGTGCTCGGCGCCGCCGCGCTGCTCGCGCTGCGCGGGTTCGCCAGCGACGACCGCCGCGCGCCGTGGCTCTTCGCTCTCGCTCGGCGCGGCGATGTGGGCGGTCGGGGAGCTCATCTACGAGATCGCCTACTCCGAGGCGCCCGAGCTCGCGCCCTACCCGTCGATCGCCGACGCGTTCTGGCTCGGCTCCTACTTCGCGGTCGGCACCGGCATCGTGCTCGTGCTGCGCTCGCGGCTGCGGCGCGCGTTCCACGCCGACGATGTGGCTCGACGCCGCCATCGGCGCCGCCACGATCTCCGCGCTGGCCGCGACGCATCGCCTTCGACCCCGTGCTCACCGACACCGCGGGCTACGGCTGGGAGACCGCGACCGACCTCGCCTATCCGCTGCTCGACCTCGGCCTGCTCTCGCTCGTCGCCACGCTGCTCGCGCTGACCGGCTGGCGGCCCGGGCTCGGCTGGGCGCTGTTCGCGGTCGCGCTCGTCGATGCAGGCGATCTCCGACGTCCTGTACGCGCGCGAGATCGCGCTCGGCACCGACTCGGGCGACACGCTGCTCGCGCCGCTGTGGCCGGCGGCGATGCTGCTGCTCGCCTACGCCGCCTGGCGGCCGCTGAGCACGAGCCGTGCGCCGCGGCGTGCCGCTCGCGCGCGTGTTCATCTTCCCGGCCGCGTTCACGCTGATCGCGCTCGGGATCCTCGTCTACGACCAGATCCACTCGGTCAACACGCTCGGCGTCGTGCTCGCCGCGACGGCGATCGCGCTGGCCGTCGGCCGGATGGCGCTGTCCTTCCTCGACAACCTGCGGATGCTGCGGAGCGCCCGCCACGACGCGCTGACCGACGCGCTGACCGGGCTGCCGAACCGCCGCGCGTTCATGGAGGCGCTCGAGCATGCGCTCGAAGGCGAGGTCGAGCCGCGGCTGCTCGCGCTCTTCGACCTCGACGGCTTCAAGCGCTACAACGACGCCTACGGCCACCCGGCCGGCGACGCGCTGCTGACAGCGGCTGTCGGGCGCGCTCGAGCGACGTGGTCGACGGCCACGGCCGCGCCTTCCGTCTCGGCGGCGACGAGTTCTGCCTGCTGCTCGACGACGGCACCGCGCGACGCGCTGCTGGTCGACGCCGCGCGCGCGCTCGAGGCGCGCGGCGACGGCTTCGACGTCACCGCCTCCTACGGCGTCGTCCGCCTGCCGGCCGACGCCGACACGCCCGGAGGAGGCGCTCCACCTCGCCGACCGCCGCATGTACGCGGCCAAGGAGGCGCGGCCGAGCTCCGCCGGGCTCCAGACGCGCACCGTCCTGCTCAAGGTGCTCTCCGAGCGCGAGCCCGACCTGCACGAGCACTCCAGCGACGTGATGGCGCTCGCCCGCGGCGTGGCGCGCCGGCTCGGGCTGCCGGTCGAGGAGCGCGACATCGTCGCCCGCGCGGCCGAGCTGCACGACATCGGCAAGATGGCGATCCCCGACGCGATCCTCAACAAGCCGGGCCCGCTGGACGACCGCGAGTGGCGCTTCATGCGCCGCCACACGATCATCGGCGAGGACATCCTGAACGTGGCGCCGGCGCTGCAGCCGGTGGCGGTGCTGGTGCGCGCGAGCCACGAGCGCTGGGACGGCAAGGGCTACCCCGACGGCACCTCCGGCGACGAGATTCCGCGCGGGGCCCGCATCGTTGCGGTCTGCGATGCGTTCAGTGCCATGGTGCAGGATCGTCCCTACCAGGCCGGGCCTGAGCGTCAGCGAGGCCGTGGCCGAGATCAAGCGGTGCGCGGGCACGAACTTCGACCCCGCGCGTGGTCGAGGCGTTCGCCGCCGAGATCCGCTCCGAAGCGGTGCCCGCGTGAGGCGCTGCCTCGCGGCGGGGCTGCTGGCGCTCGCCTGCAGCGCGGCCGCCGCGCCCGCGGCGCAGGCGCGCGCCGGGCGACCTCGCGATCGCCGACGAGGGCAACTGGTTCGGCAGCACCGGGCGGCTCGTGCAGCGTGACGCCGGCCGGCGCCGCCGACGTGCTGGTCGCCGGCGCGCCGCTGCGCAACCCGTGGGCGGTCGCCGTGGCGCCCGACGGCGCGATGCTGGTCGCCGACGAGGGCGCCGAGGCCGTCTTCAGGATCGCGCCCGCGGGCGCCGTCGACCACCGTCGCGAGCGGCCGCGAGCTCGACGACCCGGTCGGCATCGCGCTCGCGCCCGGCGGGATCGCCTACCTCTCCGACCGCAACCGCGACGCCGTGCTGCAGGCTCGAGCTCGCCAACGGCCGCATGACGAAGGTCGCCGACGTGCGCGACGCCGCCGGGCTCGCCTTCGACCGCGCCGGCAAGCTGCTGGTGACCGACGAGCGCGCGGTGCGCCGCGTCGATCCGGGCACCGGCGCGGTCACGACCGCCGCGGAGGGCGCGCCGCTCGACCGCCCGCAGGACGTCGCCGTCGCGCTCGACGGCACGATGTTCGTGATCGACGGCGCGCCAGGTGCTGCGGATCAGCCCGACACGGCGCGAAGAGCGTGCTCGCCTCCGGCGCGCCGCTCGACGACCCGAACGCGATCGACATCGAGCCCGACGGCGACCTCGTGGTGGCCGATCGCGAGCGGCGCGCGTCATCCACGTCGACCGCGACACCGGCGCGCAAGTCGCTCGTCATGGGCGGCAGCGTCCTGCGCCGGCCCACGGGCATCGCCTCGGTCGGCGGCGCGGGCGTCGACGCCAGCGGCGGCGGCAACGGCGATCCGACCGGCCCGGCCGCGCCTCCGCCTCCACCGCCCCCGGCGGACCCGGACGGCGGCGGCGACACCCCGGCGCCGGCGGCCGGCGGCACCGGCGGCGGCACCCCGGTCCCCGGGCCGGGCGGCACGACCGTCGTCCGCAACCCGGACGGCACGTTCACCGTGACCAGGGCGGACGGCAGCGTCGTCACGCTCCCGCCCGGCGTCACGCCGGCCACCTCCGGCATCAAGGGCGTCGACTTCGTCGCCCCGGGCTTCAAGAGCAAGCCGCGCCTCAGCGCCAAGCGCTTCCGCGCCGCCCGCCGCGGCAAGGCGTTCATCTCGGTCTCGATCGGGACGCGCATCAAGTGGGCGCTGACCGAGTTCGCGCGGGTCACCATCACCGTGCAGAAGCGCCGCACGCTGAGCCGCGTCTGCCGCCGCAGGCGCGCGCTCGAGCCGCCACCGCACCGGCTGCCGCAAGTACGTCGCGGTCAAGGGCCGCTTCGCCAAGGCGAGCGCCGCCGGCGTCAACTCCGTGCGCTTCCGCGGCCGGCTCAGGGGCAAGCGCGCTGAAGCCCGGGCGCTACCGCTTCGTGATCCGCGCCCGCGACGGCGCGGGCAACGTGAGCAAGCCGAAGCGCCCGACGTTCCGGATCGTCCGCTAGCAGCCTCGTCCGGCTCCGTCGCGAACGCCCGCAGGGCGGAGATGGCCGGGACGAAGTAGTAGGCGCCGGTCTCGGGCGTCGTGTAGAAGGTCAGCTCGTCGCGGGGGCCGTCGAGGCCGGCCATGTTGTCGAGCATGCGCGCGAGCGGGCCCTGCTCGGCGGCAGAAGCCGACGAACATCGTCCCGTGGGCGGTGACCGTGCCGTACGGCATGTTGCGCCGGAAGATGTGGCCGAAGTCGTCCTGATCGGTGCGCGCGATGTGCGAGTTGCCGGGCTTGTGCTCGAGCTCGGTCGAGTCGTCCTTGGTCCGGCCCATGGCGGCCTCCTGCGCCGCGACGGGCAGGGCCTCCCAGGCCTCCACGTCGTGCGCCCAGCGCTGCAGCAGCAGCACGGACCCGCCGGCGCCCGGCTCGCCCGGCGGGATGAGCGCGATCTCGGGCGCGCGGGCGAGGCTCGGGTTCTCCGTCCCGTCGATGAAGCCGGTCAGGTCGCGGTCGTGGCGGTAGGGCCAGCTCGACGTCTCGACCGCCACCCGGGCGACCGGCGCGAGCGCCGCGATCGCGCCGCGGGCCTCGTCGAAGACGACGTCGTAGGCCGCGCCCGCCAGCCACAGCACCGCGTCGTGCTGGGTGGCCGGCATGGTGAACCCGTCCGGGCCGGCGACCGGCTCGTCGAAGCCGTGCAGATCCGGCGGCGCCGGCGCCCCGACGCGGTCGCGCCACAGCTCGGGCCGCAGCCCGGCGACGAGGTTGACCCCGCCGATCGTCGTCCGCGGCTCGCGCAGGTCGGCCAGGCGCGTGACCAGCTCGCGGGGATCCGCGCCCTCGCGCAGATCGAGCTCCAGATAGGCGTGGGAGGCGGTTCCGAGGGCGAAGATGCCAGCCTGCGGTATCTCGGACACGGGCTCCTCTCGGTTCGTTCGCTACACGCGGAATTGCGGACAGGTCCGTGTCCGGCCGGCGACATACACTGGGTTATGTGCCCCGTCAGGAATCGATCGTCGTCTCGGGCGCCCGTGAGCACAACCTCAAGGACGTCACCGTCGAGCTGCCGCGCGACGCGCTGGTCGTCATCACCGGCCTGTCGGGCTCGGGCAAGTCGTCGCTGGCGTTCGACACGATCTACGCCGAGGGCCAGCGCCGCTACGTCGAGTCGCTGAGCGCGTACGCGCGCCAGTTCCTGGGGCAGATGGACAAGCCGGACGTGGACTCGATCGAGGGGCTGTCGCCGGCGATCTCGATCGACCAGAAGACGACGTCGCGCAACCCGCGGTCGACGGTCGGCACGGTCACGGAGATCTACGACTACCTGCGCCTGCTGTGGGCGCGGATCGGCAAGCCGCACTGCTTCAACTGCGGCCGGCCGATCGCCGCGCAGTCGGCGGAGCAGATCATCGACCAGATCATGGGCCTGGAGGAGGGCACGCGGTTCATGGTCATGGCGCCGATCGTGCGCGGCCGCAAGGGCGAGTACGGCAAGCAGCTGGAGGAGCTGCGCGCCGAGGGCTTCACGCGCGTGAAGGTCGACGGCGAGCTGCGCCAGCTCGAGGAGGAGATCGTCCTCGACAAGAAGCTACAAGCACGACATCTCGGTCGTGGTGGACCGCCTGGTCATGCGGCCGGAGCTGCGCAAGCGGCTGGCGGACTCGGTGGAGACCGCGGTCGCGCTGGCCGACGGCATCCTCGAGGTCGAGACGGTGCCGCGCGACGGCGAGCCGGAGGTCCACACCTACTCGCGAGCGCTTCGCCTGCCTGCACTGCGGCATCTCGATGCCGGAGCTGGAGCCGCGCTCGTTCTCGTTCAACGCGCCGCACGGCGCCTGCCCGCGCTGCACCGGCCTGGGCTCGCATGATGGAGATCGACCCGGAGCTGGTGGTGCCGGACCCGTCGCTGTCGATCAACGAGGGCGCGATCCTGCCGTGGTCGTCGGGCGCGACCGGCTACTACGAGCAGATCACGCAGGCGATCGCCGAGCGCTACGAGGTCGACGTCGACGCGCCGTGGGAGGACCTGCCGGAGGAGCAGCAGGACCTGTTCCTGTACGGCACCAACGGCGACAAGCTCTACGTCTCCTACCGCAACCGGATGGGGCGCAAGCGGTCGTACATGACGACCTTCGAGGGCATCGTCCCGAACCTCGAGCGCCGCTACAAGGAGACCGACTCCGACTGGTCGCGCGAGAAGATCGAGGAGTACATGTCGATGCGGCCGTGCCCGGAGTGCAAGGGCGCGCGCCTGCGGCCGGAGTCGCGGGCGGTCAAGGTCGGCGGCATGCCGATCCACGAGTTCACGCGCGCTGTAGCGCGCAAGCGCGCGATCGAGTGGGTCGACGGCGCTGGAGCTCTCCAACGCAGGACCGGGCGATCGCGCGGCTGATCCTGCGCGAGATCGACGAGCGGCTGCGGTTCCTGGACAACGTCGGCGTCGGCTACCTGTCGATGGAGCGCGCGTCGGCGACGCTGTCGGGCGGCGAGGCGCAGCGGATCCGGCTGGCGACGCAGATCGGCTCGTCGCTGGTCGGCGTGCTCTACATCCTCGACGAGCCGTCGATCGGCCTGCACCAGCGCGACAACGAGCGGCTGATCGCGACGCTGGAGCGGCTGCGCGACCTCGGCAACACCGTGCTGGTCGTCGAGCACGACGAGGGCACGATGCGCGCGGCCGACTACCTGGTCGACATGGGCCCGGGCGCCGGCGAGCACGGCGGCCACGTCGTCGCCGAGGGCACGGCCGAGGAGGTCATGCGGGTCGAGGAGTCGCTGACCGGGCAGTTCCTGTCCGGGCACGCGGCGCGATCGAGCGCGCCGGAGAAGCGCCGCAAGCCGTCCGGCTACGTCGAGATCGAGGGCGCGTCGCAGCACAACCTCAAGAACGTCGACGTCAAGGTGCCGCTCGGCGTCTTCTGCGCGTGACCGGCGTGTCGGGCTCGGGCAAGTCGACGCTGGTCAACGAGATCCTCTACAAGGCCGTCGCCAACAAGCTGCAACCGCGTCGCGGATGCGGCCGGGCGCGCACAAGCGCATCAACGGGCCTCGAGCACCTGGACAAGATCATCTGCGTCGACCAGTCGCCGATCGGCCGCACGCCGCGCTCGAACCCGGCGACCTACATCGGGCTGTTCGACCAGATCCGCGACCTGTTCTCCAAGACGCAGGAGGCGCGGGCGCGCGGCTACAAGCCGGGCCGCTTCTCGTTCAACGTCAAGGGCGGCCGCTGCGAGGTCTGCCGCGGCGACGGCCAGATCAAGATCGAGATGCACTTCCTGCCGGACGTCTACGTCCCGTGCGAGCAGTGCCACGGCAAGCGCTACAACCGCGAGACGCTCGACATCCGCTTCAAGGGCAAGACGATCGCCGACGTGCTCGACATGCCGGTCGAGGAGGCGCTCGAGTTCTTCGCGCACATCCCGAAGATCACGCGCCGCCTGCAGACGCTGCACGACGTCGGGCTCGGACTACATGCGGCTCGGCCAGCCGGCCACGACGCTCTCGGGCGGCGAGGCCCAGCGCGTCAAGCTCGCGTCGCGAGCTCGCGCAAGGTCGCCACCGGCCGCACGCTCTACATCCTCGACGAGCCGACCACCGGCCTGCACTTCGCCGACATCCAGAAGCTGCTCGAGGTGCTGCAGCGCCTGGTCGACGCAGGGCAACTCGGTCGTGGTCATCGAGCACAACCTCGACGTGATCAAGACCGCCGACCGCATCATCGACATGGGCCCCGAGGGCGGCGAGGAGGGCGGCCGGCTGATGGCCGCCGGCACCCCCGAGGAGGTCGCCGCGGTCGAGGAGCTCCTACACCGGCCACTTCCTGCGCCGACATCGTCGAGCCCGCGGCGCGCGGGCCCGGCGGCGCGCCCCGGCGCGCAGAAGGTCGCCCGCGGCCGCGTGAGCGTCGACCTCGGCGGCCTCCGGCGCCGACGCACCCGGGGCCGCGGCCCGCCCGGATCGCCGGCGGCACGCTGCTCGATCCTGCTCGGCCTCGCGCGGTGATCGGCGGCTGGTCATCGGCGTCCTAGCCGTTCGCTGATCCTCGCGCGCGATCGCCGATCGCCTCGGCGTGCCTCGCGGTGCGCGCTCGCTGATCGGCCCGCTGCTGTGCGGCGCGCGACACGATCGGGCCGCCGGCCGCGAGGCATCGAGCCGATGAGGAGGAGAAGCAGGACTCCGGGCCGCCGCGCGACGGCTGCGAGCGCCGCGACGGAGCGACTCGCGTCCGACGACGCCGCTCGAGGCCGACGCCGGACTGCGAGCGCACCGCCGCTCGCGCCGGCGCGGAGCGGCGCCGCAGGGCCAGGAGCCCGCGGCAGCGCTCGCGACCTCCGGCGCGGACGGAGTAGCGGCCGGCGCTCAGCCGCCGAAGCGGGAGCGCAGCGCCTGCACGTTGGCGACGTACTGCTGGGTGTCGTCGAACACGCCGCGCGAGCGGACCGCGCCGAGGCCCTGGTAGTAGGCGGCGATCGCGGCGCGACTCGTCGCCGCCGGTCTGGTTGAGCAGGCTGCTTGAGGTAGAGCACGCCGGCGGTGACGTTGTCGGTCGCCGAGTTCGGGTTGAGCTGGCGCGCCGGCGAGGTTCTGCTGCACGTAGTCCCACGTGCCCGGCATGACCTGCATGACGCCGCGCGCGTTGGCGCGCGGAGACCATCGCGTTGTTGAAGCCGCTCTCCTGCCAGGCGATCGCGGTCGGCGAGCGAGGGGGAGACGCCGTGCGGCGGCGGCGACGGACTGGACGTCGGCGGCGCCGACGCGCGTCGGCGGTCGGCTCGGGCGCGGCCTGCGGGACGACGCGTCGCGGCCGGCGCGGGCTGCGACGGCGCGCGGCGGGCGCGGGCGCGCCGGTCGGGCAGCTTGATCACGGTGCCGGCGAGCAGCAGCGCCGGTCGGGTCGAGGCCGTTCATCGGCGGCGATCGCGTCGAGCGGACACGCGCGCGCCGGCGGCGAGGCCGGAGAGCGTGTCGCCCGGCGCGGACGGTGTAGCCGCCCAGCGGCGGCGGGCGCGGCGGCGGGCGCGGCGGCGCGGCGGCCGCGGCGGCGGCGGACGCGGCGGCGGGCGCGGCGGCGACGAGCCCGGCCTTCTGCAGCGCGGCGTAGCCCTCGACGGTGCGTCGGCACCTGATCGTGCGCCGAGCACGACCTGCGAGTTCTCGGACAGGCCGTTGAAGGCGGCGACGGTGCGGGTGGTGAGGTTGTTGGCCGCCGCGATCGACCACAGCGTCTCGCCGGGCTGCACGGTGTGCGGCACGGCGGCGCTGGCAGGAGCGGCGAGCAAGATGGCGAACAGAACGGCGAACAGCGGAGTGAGGCGCAAGACGTAGCCTCCCATGCGTAGGGTCTGACTCGCATCGAGGCTTGCCCGTCGGCGCCGCGATTGGAAGCGCTGCGCGCGGGGTTACGTCACCCTGCATGGCGATCCTGCGACGCCGTGGACGACCTCAAGCTGTGGGCTGCAGAAATGGCGCTGGTACGAGCGCAACTCGCTGCCCTGGAACCGCGCGCGCATCCACTACGAGTTCGCGCGCCGCGCGCGCGTTCTGCCGCTGGCCGGTCCACGGCAACGTGCTCGAGATGCTGCTCGAGGGCCGCCTGGAGCTCGGCGAGCACGTCCTGCTCGAGCCCGGCGTCTGGCTGACCGCGCCGGCGCCCGGCCGGATCCGCATCGGCGGCGGCACGTTCCTCAACCTCGGCGTCCAGGTCGCGGCCGTCGAGCTGGTCGAGATCGGCGAGCACTGCATGTTCGCCAACGGCTGCTTCGTCACCGACGGCAACCACCGCTTCGACGACCCGGACAAGCCGGTCACCTGGCAGGGCTTCACGTCCAAGGGCCCGACCCGCATCGGCGACAACGTCTGGTGCGGCGCCAACGTCGTCGATCACCAGCGGCGTGACGATCGGCGAGCGCTGCGTGATCGGCGCCAACTCGGTCGTCACGACCGACCTGCCGCCGTTCTCGATCGCCGCCGGCGCGCCCGCGCCGCGTGCTGCGGACGATCGAGTACTCCGAGCTAGCCTTCGTGCAGCATGATCGTGGACGCCGAACACGACGACGCGCGCGAACAGCGCAGCAGCACCGCGACGGCCAGCGCCGCGTAGGCGACCGCCGCGCCGCTCGGCCGCGCGCGCCGCGCCTCGGCGGCGCGCGCCGGCGCCGAAGCACGACGAACGAGTAGCGCCGTCGTGATCGCCGACGCCGGCGAGCAGCGAGACCCAGACGACCTCGAACGAGCTGCGCCGACCTCGATCGCGCGCGCAGCATCAGCCGGCCCTCCGCCGTCAGCGGCCGGCCGGTCGCGCGCGCCGCGCGAACGCGACGACCAGCAGCGCCAGCACGCAGCGCCGACGACGACGACGATCGGGCCGGCCGCGCCGTTGCCGAAGAGCCGCACGACGCCGTAGGTCAGCGCGCCCGACCGCGGCCGACGCACGGCAGCGTCAGCACCCAGGCGACGACGATGTTGCCGGCGACGCCCCAGCGCACCGCGGAGAGCCGCTTGGCCGCGCCGGCGCCCATGATCGCGCCGGACATCACGTGCGTCGTCGAGAGCGGGAAGCCGACGTGCGAGGCCGACAGGATCACCGCGGCGCCCGCGCCCTGGGCGGCGAAGCCCTGCGCCGGGTCCATCTTGATGATCCGGCGTGCCCATCGTGCGGATGATCCGCCAGCCGCCGAAGTAGGTGCCGAGCGCGATCGCGGTCGCCGAGGAGACGACCACCCAGGTCGGGATGTCGGCGTCGGCGCTCAGGTTCCCGTTGGCCACGAGCGCGAGGAAGATGATCCCCATCGTCTTCTGCGCGTCGTTGGTGCCGTGCGAGAGCGAGAACAGCGCGCTCGGAGACGAGCTGGCCGAGCCGGAAGCCGCGCGTGACCGACGCCCGGGCGACTGGCGGCCGACGATCCGGTAGGCGATCGAGGATCGCCAGCCCGGCGACGACGCAGCGCCAGCACCGGCGCGACGAGCGCCGGGACGACGACCTTCTCGACCAGGCCGTCGCCAGAGCACGGCGCTCGGGCCCTCGGCGGCGAGCGTCGCGCCGACCATGCCGCCGATCAGCGCGTGCGAGGACGACGACGGCAGGCCGAACCACCAGGTCGCGAGGTTCCAGGCGATCGCGCCGATCAGGCCGGCGAACACGGTCAGCAGCGTGATCGAGGCCGGCGTCGACGATGCCCTTGGCGATCGTCGCGGCGACCGCGAGCGACAGGAACGCGCCGACGAAGTTCAGCGCCGGCGGCCATCGCGACCGCCACGCGCGGCGACATCGCGCGCGTCGAGACCGAGGTCGCGATCGCGTTCGCGGTGTCGTGGAAGCCGTTGGTGAAGTCGAACGCGAGCGCCGTGCGCGACGACGATCCAGAGGACGACGTCGGAGTGCATCGGCCTACCGGTTCTTGATGATGATGCCCTCGAGGATGTTCACCGCGCGTCTCGGTGGAGTCGATGGCGTCCTCGAGGCGCTCGAAGATGTCCTTCCAGCGGATCACCATCATCGGGTCGATCCCGCGCTCGAACAGCGAGGCGAGCGCCTCGCGCAGGATCCGGTCGCCCTCGTTCTCGAGCCGGTTGACCTCGACCGTGTAGTGGTGGATGTCCTTGAGCGTGCGCAGGCGCGGGATCGCGCCGTTGATCTGCGCGGCGTCGCCTCGTGCAGGACGCGCGCCATGCTGCTGCGCCTGCTCCATCGGCGCCTCGATCCGGTAGAGGCCGAGGAAGTCCGCGACCTCCTCGATGAAGTCGACGATGTCGTCCAGCGCCGGACGCGAGCGCGATGATGTCCTCGCGGTCGAACGGCGTGACGAACGTCTGGTTGAGCCGCTGGATGATGTCGTGGGTGATCCGGTCGCCCTCCTGCTCGCAGACGACGACGTCGCGCAGCGAGCTCGCCGTGGTCGGGCCACTGCGTCGAGCATCCGCTCGAGCAGCTCGGCGGCGCGGACGCATGTTGCGCCCGGCCTCCTCGAAGAGGTCGAAGAACTCGCGTTCCTTGGGCGCGAAGAGCTGGGACAGCCGGCTCATCGCGCGGCCAGTGTATGTGAACGAGTTGTTATCGCCGAGCGTGCGCGCGCACGTCGCGGCAGCTCCGCCCGGAAGCGCTCCAGCTCCTCGGGCGCGATCCCGTAGGTGTGCTCGGGCGCCGGGAACGCGCGCGTGCGCACCTCCTCGGCGTAGGCCTCGACGCCGCGCAGCATCTCGGCCTTGACCGCCGGCGAAGCGCTTGGCGAACTTCGGCTGGAAGTCGTCGTGGATCGCCAGCAGGTCGTGCAGGACGAGCACCTGGCCGTCGGTGCTCGGGCCGGCGCCGATGCCGATCACCGGGATCTCCATGTGCGGCATGATCGCGTCGGTCACCTCGGCGGGGATCGCCTCGAAGACGATCGCGAAGCAGCCCGCCTCCTGCAGCGCGAGCGCGTCGTCGAGCACCTGGCGGGCGCGCGCCGCGGTGCGGCCCTGGGCGCGGTAGCCGCCGAGCATCGTCGCGGTCTGCGGCGTCAGGCCGACGTGGCCCATCACCGGCACGCCGGCGCGCACGATCGCGCGGGCGCGCTCGGCCGATGGCGCCGCCGCCCTCGAGCTTGACGGCGTCGCAGCCCGCCTCCTTGACGAAGCGGTGCGCGGTCGCGATCGCCTGCGCGTCGGACGCCTCGTAGGAGCCGAACGGCAGGTCGCCGACCAGCAGCGGCGTCTTCAGGCCGCGGCGGACGGCGCGCGGTGAGCATCAGCAGCTCCTCGACCGTGACCGGGACGGTGTCGGGGTAGCCGAGCACGTTGTTGGCGGCGCGAGTCGCCGACGAGCACGACGTCGACGCCGGCCTCCTCGACGACGACGCGCGCTCGGGTGGTCGTAGGCGGTGATCATCACGATCGGCTCGCCCAGCGCGCGCATCTCGGCGAGCTTGGTGAGCGTGACGCGCTTGCGCTGGGTCCTTGGGGGGGGTGGACATTGCTCGGCTCCTTTGCGTGGTTGACGCCTGGCTCAGGGTCGCCACCGGGACGGGTTCGAGGACGATGTTGTCGATCAGGCGGACGGGGCCGACCTGCGCGGCGACCGCGACGAGCGTGCGGGCCGTCGACGGTGGTGCAGCGGGGCGAAGGTGAGCGGGTCGACGATCGCGAGGTACTCGGGCTCGACGTCGCCGAGCTCGGCGAGCGCGGCGGCGCGGACGCGCTCGGCGTCGCGCTCGCCGGCCGCGACGGCGTCGCGCGGCGGCGTGCAGGCGCGCGCGAGAGGCCGAGCGCGCGCGCGCGGTCGTCGGGCGAGAGCCGGACGTTGCGCGAGGACAGCGCGAGGCCGTCCGGCTCGCGCACGGTCGGCAGGACCTCGATCTGCGACCGGCATGTCGAGGTCGCGCACCATCCGCTTGACGACCGCGACCTGCTGGGCGTCCTTCTGGCCGAAGTAGGCGACGTCGGGCGCGACGATGTTGAGCAGCTTGTCGACGACGGTGCAGACGCCGGCGAAGTGGCCCGGGGCCGCGCTCGGCGCCCTCGAGGACCTCGGCGAGGCCCGCCGACGCTGCACCGTCGTGGCGAAGCCGTCGGGGTAGATCTCGCTCGCCGGCGGGGCGAACAGGACGTCGACGCCGAGCTCGGCCGCCTCGGCGGCGTCGTTGCGCCTCGGTGCGCGGGTAGGCGGCGAGGTCGCGCGGCGTCGTTGAACTGCGCGGGGTTGACGAACAGCGAGACGACGACCGCGTCGCTGCTCCTCGCGCGCGGCCCGCATCAGCGAGTGGTGGCCGGCGTGGAAGGCGCCCATCGTCGGCACGAGCCCGACCGTCCGGCCCTCGGCGCGCGCGTTGCCGAGCCAGGCGCGCATCTCGGCGATGGTGCGGATCGTCCTCATGCCCAGCTCCTCCTACCCGCCACGGCGCGGGTGACCTCGGCCAGCTCGGTCCAGACGGGCAGCAGCTCGGGCGTGCGCTCGGCGATCGCGGCGCGGTGGCGCGCGACCGTCCCTCGTCGCCGCGGGCGATCGGGCCGGTCAGCGCCGCCTCGGGCCCGAGCTCGGCCCACTGCTCGGCGGTGGCGAGCACGAGCGGCGCGAGCTGCGCGCGCGTGATGCCGGCGGTGGCCGCCAGCCGCTCGGCGCAGGCCTCGAGCGCGACGAGGAAGTTGGCGGCGATCGCGCCGGCGGCGTGGTAGGCGACGCGGTCCTCGGGCGCGACGCGCGTCGGCGCGCATGCCCGAGCGCGCGCGGCGAGCGCGTCGGCGATCGCCAGCGCGCGGTCGGCTCGTGCCGTCCACCGCGGCAGCCGGCGCCGCGCAGCACGCTCGGCGTCGCTGCCGGTCGGGCACGGACATCAGCGGGTGCAGGCGAGAAGCCCTCGCGGCCGCCGAAGACGCTCGAGGCCGGTGGCGCCGGAGCAGTGGCCGAGCAGCGGGCCCGGCGGGCACGGCGCGCGCGGCCTCGGCGATCTTGCCGTCCGGGCACGCACAGCAGCACGACCTCGACGTCCGCCGGGACCGGCTCGCCGCGCCGCAGCGGCCGGGCGCGTCCGAGAGCGCCGCGGCCAGGACCGTGCCGAGACGGCCCGCGCCGACGACGGCGCAGGCAGGTAGATTCGTGGGGGCTCTTGCGGGTCCAGTTCTCGCATCGAGATACCGGCTCGGCGTCCAATGTTAGTGCCGGACGATGCGGCGAAGACGGCGAGATTCTGCCGGGTCGCGGCGGTACCTTGGCGCCATGTCCAGCGCTGCGGAGCGGCGCGAGGAGCTCAAGGCCGTCTGGCAGCAGGCGTCGGCCTGCACGCGCTGCCCGCAGCTCGCCGTCGACGCGCACGACCGTCGTCTTCGGCTCCGGCAACGCCGACGCCGACCTGATGTTCGTCGGCGAGGCGCCCGGGCGCCAACGAGGACAAGCAGGGCCTGCCGTTCGTCGGCCAGGCCGGGCGGCTGCTCGACACGCTGCTGAGCGAGATCGGCCTGACCCGCGGCGACGTCTTCGTCGTGCAACGTCCTCAAATGCCGGCCTCCCGGCAACCGCGACCCGCTGCCGCAGGAGATCGACAACTGCCAGGACTACCTGTTCCGGCAGCTCGAGCTGATCGAGCCGAAGGTCGTCTGCACGCTCGGGAACTTCGCGACGAAGCTGCTGCGCGGCGACCCGACCGGGATCACGCGGCTGCACGGGCGCGACGAGGTGCGGCGTGATCGGGCCGCGGCGCGTGCGGCTGTACCCGCTCTTCCACCCGGCCGCGGCGCTCTACACGCCGTCGATGCTGGACACGCTGCGCGCGGACTTCGCGCGGCTGCCGGAGCTGCTCGCGCTCGACCGCGCCGCCGCAGCCCGAGCCGCCGGAGCCCGAGCCGGTCGTCGCGCCGAGCCCGAGCTCGGTGCGAGCCCGAGACCGGACGGCGACGCCGGAGCAGCTCGGGCTGTTCTAGGCGGCTCAGCTCGGGCTGTTCGCCGCGGCGTGCTCGTCGGCGGTGATCGCGTAGCGCTCGTGGTCGCGCCACTGGCCGCCGATCAGCAGGTAGCGCGGGGAGAAGCCCTCGAGGCGGAAGCCGGCGCCGCGGGCCAGCGCGATCGACGGCTGCGTTGCCGGGCTGGATGTTCGCCTCGATCCGGTGCAGCGCCGAGCGGGCCGAACGCGTGGTCGAGGACCTGCTCGAGCGCCTCGCGCATCAGGCCCTGGCCGGCGTGGCGCGCGTGCGCGTAGTAGCCGAGGTAGGCGGACTGGAACGCGCCGCGGACGATCTGGGAGATGGTGAACACGCCGGCGATCTCGCCGGTGTCGTCGTGCGGCATGACGAGCAGGCAGAGCGAAGTCGTCGCGGCGCGAGCGGCTGTAGCAGCTCGTCGAACTGGTCGGCGCGCTCGGGCGGATAGGTCCACGGCCGGTGCAGATCGCGGCTCGAGTGGACCATCTCGAGGAAGGCGTCGCGGTCTGAAGCCTTGAGCTGCCGGATCGACACGGCGTCATTGTGCCCGTGCGCGCAACACGGCGCGAGCCTGGGCGCGCTCGCGGTCGGCGCGGCGGCCCAGCACGAGCCGCCCGGCGGCCCGGGTGCCGAACGTGAGCGCCTGGGCGAGGTCGTCGAGCGCGAGCGCGGCGGAGCCCCGGTTGGCGCCCACGACCTCGCGCCTCCGTCGCGCCAGCAGGTCGTGCGGGTCGCCGTCGTAGACGGGGCGGGTCGAGTGGCCGCCGACGTGGCGGATGCGGACCGCCGGCTCGAACACCGTGGGGATCCCGGCGGCGCGGGCGCGGAGGCAGAGGTCCATGTCCTCGTAGAACATGAACTGGCCGGGATCGAACGGCCCGAGCCGGCGCAGCGTCTCGGTCGGCGCGGCCACGCAGGCCGCGATCGCCCAGCCGACGCTGCGCGGCGCGCTCCGACCGGAACGGCTCGACCCGCTCGAGCAGCGGCAGCGGGAGGATCGGCGGGTGCACGAGCGGCGGGCAGCAGCGCGCCGACCGTGCCCGGCAGCGGGTACGCCGAGCGCTGGAGCGAGCCGTCCGGGTTGAGCAGCCGCGGGACCCACAGCTCGCCGCCGGCCGCGCGCGCGGCGAGCAGCGGCGAGCGAGCCGTCGAGCAGCTCGCAGTCCGGGTTGAGGAGGACGGTGACGGGATGCTCCGCCCGCTCGACGCCCACGTTGTTGGCGGCGCCGAAGCCCGGGTTGTCCCCGAGCTCGACCACCTCGGCGCCCGCCGCCCGCGCGAGCGCCGGGCCCTCGTCGGACGACGCGGTGTCCACCACGATCAGCTGCGGCGGCGGACGGGAGCCGCCCGAGCGAGGCGAGCAGCGCCGGGAGCGGCCCGGCCGAGTCGTGGAGCACGACGACGATGGAGAAGGGCGTCACGCCGCCTCCGCCAGCACGGCGCGGGTGCGCCGGGCGGTCTCGGCCCAGGTGAGCGGGGCGATCCTGGCCTGGCCGGCGGCGAGCAGGCGGCCGCGGAGCGCCGGGTCGCGCTCGAGCGAGAGCAGCGCGTCGGCGAGCGCCTCGGCGTCGCCCGGGCGGCACGTACAGCGCGCCCTCGCCCAGCACCTCGCGGAACACCGGGAGGTCGGAGACGATCGCGGGCGCGCCGGCTGCGAGGCCCTCGACCGGCGGGAGCCCGAAGCCCTCGAGCCACGACGGCAGCACGACCGCCAGCGGCGCCGGCGTAGAGCGCGCCGAGGTCGTCGACCCGCCCGAGCCGCCGCACCCCGGGCCCGCGCGGGTCGAGCCGGCCCTCCCCGACCACCACGAGCTCGGCCGCGAGCCCGCGCGCCCGGGCGCGGAGGAAGGCGTCGACCAGCAGGTCCGGCGCCTTGCGGGGCTCGAGGGCGCCGACGAAGAGGAACGAGGGCGCGGCGCCGGCCGATCGGCGGGAACCTCCGCGGCGCCAGCGGCACCGCGCGCACGCGCTCGGCGGACAGCCCCCACGCGCGGATCAGGTCGTCGCGCACCACCTCGGTGTCGGTCAGCACCCGCGCGGCGCGGCGGGCGAGGCGGCGGGGGCGGGCGGCGGCGTGCCAGGCGCGCTCGTAGGGCGTGAAGTCGCCCGGCCGCTGCTCCCACGAGCGGTCGTGGACGGTGAGCACGAACGGCGCGTCGCCGACCGCCAGCGGCGCCGGCGCGGGGGCCCACAGGACGTCGGAGCCGGGGAGGAGGGAGCCGAGGCGTCGGGCGGCCGGCCACCGCCGCGGCGCCGAACAGCGCGCGGGCGGGGAGGGGGTGGCGGACCGGCACGACGCCCGCGCGGCACCGCCGCTCTCCCGCGCGGCAGCAGCACGCGGTACTCGTCGTCCGGGAACTCCGCGGCGAGGGCTTCGAGCAGGGCGCCCGTATAGTGCGCCACGCCGCGTGCCCCGCCGCCGACCAGGCTGCGCCCGTCGACCCCGACCCTCACGCCTGCTGCCCGGTCACCGCATCGCCATCGACGCCCGCGCCGCCGCGCGACCCGAGCTCGGCGGAGTCGAGCGCTGGGCGCGCGAGCTCGCGACCCGGCTGCCGGAGCTCGGCGACTACGAGGTCCTCAAGCCGCGCCCGCGGCTCGTCCACCGCGCCGGTCACGCGTGGGAGCAGCTCGTGCTGCCCGCCCGCGCCGCGAACGCCACGGCGCTGCTGTGCCCGGCCAACCTCGCGCCGCTCGCGCACCCGCGCAACGTGATCGTGATCCACGACGCCGCCGCGCTGCGCCATCCCGAGTGGTACTCGCCCGCCTACGCCGCGTGGCAGGGGCGGATCCTGCCGGCCCTGGCCCGTCGCGCGCTCCACGTCGTGACCGTATCCGAGTTCTCCCGCCGCGAACTCGACCGAGCTCCTCGGGCTCCAGGACGTCTCCGTCGATCCCCGGCGGCGTCGACCCCGCGCTACACCCCCGAGGCGGACGCGACCGCCGCCCGCCGCGAGCTCGGGCTCACCAAGCCCTACGTCCTCTGCGTCGCCTCCCAGACCGCGCGCAAGAACCTGCAGGCGCTGACACCGCTGGCCCAGCACGTCGAGGTCGTCGTCGCCGGCGGCCACCGCCCGCAGTTCGCGCGCGAGGAGGGGCTCGACGCGCTCCGCCACCTCGGCGCCGTGCCCGAGCGCCTGCTCCCCGGCCTCTACGCGGGAGCGGAGGCGTTCGCGCTCCCGAGCCTCTACGAGGGCTTCGGCCTGCCGGTGCTGGAGGCGATGGCGTGCGGGACGCCCGTCGTCGCCTCCGACCTCACCGCGCTGCCGGAGACCGCCGGCGGCGCCGCCCGGCTCGCGCCGCCGGACGAGGTGGCGGGAGCGGTGAGGGAGCTGCTCGATGACGAGGCTGAGAGGGAGCGGCTGCGCGACGCGGGCCTGCGGCGCGCGAAGGAGTTCACCTGGGCGCGCACCGCCGCCGAGATGGACGCGCTGCTGTCAGCCCTCTAGCTTGCGCGCCGCCGTGCGGTACACCGCCAGCGACCGCGCGCTGACGACCCGGTCGCCCCGCAGCCGCCGCAGCCCCGACCAGTTGAACGCGCTCACCGACCCCTCGCGCGACAGCCACGTGTACCAGTAGACGTGCCCGATCTTCAGCCGCTTGCGCGCCTTCGCCAGCAGCTTCAGCGCCAGCTTCAGCCGCGACGCCTGGCCCTTCTCGCTCGTCACGAACCCCTTCGGCCCGCCGGTCTTGCCCTTCGACGCCGGCCATGACAGCTCGGTCAGCCACACCTGCTTGCGGCGGTCGCCGTGCTTGCGCATCTCCTTGCGCGCGAACTCGATCAGCTTGATCACGTTCTTCGGCTTCCCCGTGTACGGGTGCAGCGCGACGACGTCGAACGCCCCGTGCCCGCCCGCCTTGTAGATCTTGCGCAGCGCGATCCAGCTCTCGTTGGGGAGCCCGGCGAGCACCGTCCGCGAGCCCGGGTCGGCCGCCCGCAACGCGCGCCGCGACGCCCGCAGCAGCTTCACGTATCCGCTGCGCGAACGGCTGCGTGGACCAGTAGCGCGTCAGGTTCGGCTCGTTCCAGATCTGCCAGTCGCGGATCGGCGTCCGCGGCAGCGCCGGCTGCTCCGCCCACAGCGAGCCCGACGGCCCGTAGCGCCCGACCAGCGCGGTCAGGAACTGCGTGTACGCGGCCGTCCCCTGCGGCGTCGACGCCGCGCCCTTGCTCGGGTGCGCCGCCGCCCACGACGGCGTGCGGTGCACGACCGGCAGCACCGGCAGCCCGCGCTGCGCGGCCGCCGCGACCACCGCGTCCATCGGCGCGAAGTCGATCGGCCCGTTCTCGTCCGGCTGCGCCGCCCGCCAGTCGAACGCCGTCCGCACGGCCTCCACGCCCGAGGAGCGCATCAGGTCGAACTCCGAGCCGAACGGGTTGCCGAGGTCCGTCAGCGGCCCGTCGGCCTGCGCGCCCAGCCAGCCGCGCGGCACGCTGCGCGCCGACGCGGGCGCGGCGACCAGCAACGCGACGAGCGCCGCGAGAACGACGATCCGCAGCTTCACCCGCGCAGGCTCGCGATCACGTCGCTGGCCATGCGCAGCCGCAGGGCCAGGATGCGCGCGAGGTCCAGCAGCATCGTGCTGCGCGAGCGCCGGCTCGGCCTCCGACAGCCGCTGGAAGGCGTCGGCGTCGATCCGCACGACCTGCACGTCGGTCACCGCATCCAGCGTCGCCGAGCGCGGGCTGCCGTCGAAGAACGCCAGCTCTCCCACGACCGACGGCGCCTCGATCGTCTTGAACGCGCGTCTCCTCGCGCGGGATCCGCACGGCCAGCGTGCCGTCGATCAGCAGGTACAGCGCGCGGTCGATCTCGCCGGCCTGCACGAGCGCGAGCCCGGCCCCCACCTCGCGCACCTCGGCGAACGAGAAGATCGTCGCCCAGTCCGCCGCGGTGGCGTCGGGCAGGAAGAGGAGCTCGGCCGAGTCCTCGTGAGCCTCTTCGGTGAGGACCTGGAACGGCCCGGCGTGGTCGATGCTCACGAAGCGGCGGGGTCGGCGGCGTGCACGTCGTCGGGAACGGTAGCGACCGGCCGCAGCGCCCAGACCTTCATCGCGCCCTTGCGCCCGCGGACCTCGAGCTCGTCGAGCGACTCGAGGTCGTCCGGGGGCGTGGCGAGCCGCGACCGCGTCGAGTCGGCCACGAACAGCTGGTACGGGGTGCCTTTGGTCATGCCCTCCAAACGCGCTGCAGAGTTGGTCGTATCGCCGATCGTCGTGTACTCGAGCCGCCGCGCGCTCCCGACGTTGCCCGACATCACGTCGCCCGTGTTGAGGCCGATGCCCATCTTGAACCCGTCGCCGAGCCCTTCGGAGCGGAGCCACTCGTTGAACCGCTCCAGCCGGTCGAGCATCTCGCGCGCGGCGCCGAGCGCCTTGTCGGCGTGGTCGTCCGAGGCGATCGGGGCGCCGAACACGGCCATGATCCCGTCGCCCATGTAGGCGACGAGCGTGCCGTCGTGGTCGAGGATCGCGTCGCTCATCTCCGTCAGGTAGCGGTTGAGCACGCCGATCACCTCGGCCGGCTCGCGCCCCTCGGCGAAGCTCGTGAAGCCGCGCAGGTCGCTGAACAGCACGGTCGCGGTCAGCAGCTCGCCGCCGAGCCGCACGTCGTCCTCGGTGTCGGCCCGCTCGAGCACCTGCGCGACCACCGAGTCGGGCACGAAGCGGGAGAACAGGTCGCGCGTCTGCGCCCGCTCGACCGAGGCGGTCAGGTAGTGCACGACCAGCGTCCCGACCAGCGCGATCGCGAGCCCGACCAGCGGCACGACCACCGGCAGGATCAGCTCGCGCCCGAACGCGATCTGCGCCACCACCGCGTACAGGACCGCCGCGGCCAGGCCGAGCGCCGAGCGCGACGAACGGCCGCAGGAAGATCCCCAGCAGCAGCGGCAGGATCGTCAGCGCGAGCGCGATCAGGAGGTCGGCGGTGTCGCCCGTGTCGTGCAGCGGCGCGCCGCGCAGCAGCGTGTCGATCGCGTTGGCGTGGATCTCCGGGCCCGCCATCTCGCCCGCCGGCCAGGAGGTCGGGTGGCGGTCCTGCAGCGACGGCGCGACCGCGCCGATCACCACGATCCGGTTACGGAAGCTGCCGGGCTTGAAGGTGCGCTTGACCGCGCGCGAGAACGAGACGTAGCGGACGTGCCCGGGCGGGCCCGAGTAGTCGATCCACGCGCCCTCGCCGCCCAGCCGCTTGCGGTCGACCGGCTTGCGCGTCACGCGCTCGACGGTCGCCACCGACAGCGTCCGCAGCCCGTCGATCTCGTACGGCAGCCGCCGCAGCGTGCCCGTCGAGCCCTCCGGCAGCAGCCCGTTGCCGATCGTGGCGCGCGCGAACTTCTGGCCCGCGGCGCCGCCGAAGATCTTCGTCGCGCCGTTCTTGCCGACCTCGGTGGCGCTGAGGACGACGTTGCCGGCCTTGCGCGTGTTGAGGATCAGCATGTTGTCGCCCTCCACGTCCTTCGACTGCTCGGCGAACTCGACGTCGTAGACGATCGCCCGCGGCTTGTCGCTGGACACGCCGGCCAGCGCCTTGGCGAACGTGCGGCGCGAGAACACCCAGCGCTCCTTCAGCTCGTCGAACGTCACGTCGTCGATCCCCAGCACCACGACGTCGTTCGGGACCGCGCGCGCCCCGCGGATCTCGAAGCGCGCGTCGACGGTCGAGAGCTCGGCGCGATCGAGCGCCCCGGTGGCGTCGAGCACGATCACCGTGCCGAGCGCGAACAGGGCCACCGCCGCGAGCAGGGTCCGGCGCAGGCGGCGGGTGGTCGCGCGGCGGCGCACGCGCTTGAAGCTAACCGACGTGGCGCCCTCCCGGGCACGGACTTCTTACACTCCGCCCGCTCATGGCCGCCCGACGCGTCGCGCTGATCCACGACTTCCTGCTCGACCTGCGCGGCGCCGAGCGCGTGTTCGCGGCGATCTGCGACGCCTGGCCGGAGGCCGACGTCTTCACCGCCGTCTACGACGAGCGCGGGCACCGAGGGCCGCTTCGCGGACCGCCGACCCGCAGGCCTCGTTCCTGCAGCGCCTGCGGCCGACCTCGCGCACGTTCCGGCCGCTGCTGCCGTTCTACCCGCACGCGGTCGAGTCGCTCGACCTGCGCGGCTACGACATCGTCGTCTCGTCCTCGAGCGCCTGGGCGCACGGCGTGCTCGTCGATCCCGGCGCCGTCCACGTCTGTTACTGCCACAACCCGTTCCGCTACGCGTGGTCCGAGCGCGAGGCGACGCTCGCCGGCGCGCAACCCGCTCGACCCGCCCCGCCCTGCGCGTGCTGCTCTCGCGCTGGCGCCAGTGGGACTGGATCGCCGCCCAGCGGGTCGACCGCTACGTCGCCAACTCGGCGCATCACCGCCGCGCGCGATCCGCCGCTACTTCGGGCGCGAGTCGACGATCCTGCACCCGCCGGTCGAGCTCGCGCGCTTCTCGCCCGGGCCGGTCGGCGAGCACTACCTCGTGCTGGCCGAGCTGATGGCGCACAAGCGCATCGACGTCGCGATCCGGGCGTTCAACGCGCTCGGGCTGCCGCTCGTGGTGGTCGGCGACGGGCCGGAGTGGCGGCGGCTGCGGCGGCTCGCCGGGCCGACGGTGCGGCTTCACCGGCCGGCTCTCCGACGAGCGAGGTCGCCGACCTGCTGCGCAGCGCGCAGGCGCTCGTGGTCACCGCCGAGGAGGAGTTCGGGATCGCCGCGGTCGAGTCGCTCGCCTCCGGGCGGCCGGTGATCGCGCTGCGCGCGGGCGGCGTGCTCGAGAGCGTCGAGCCGAGGGCGTGACCGGCGCGTTCTACGACGACGGCGACGACCCGCGGGCGCTCGCCGAGGCCGTCGCGCGCGCTTCGACCCGATCGCGGTCGACCCGGCGGTCTGCGTGCGCCGCCGCCGAGCGCTTCGGCGTCGAGCGCTTCCAGGAGCGGCTGCGCGCGATCGTCGCCGAGGCGGCCGCCGACGAGCGCCCGCCGCGCCCGGCGGAGCGCCCGCGTCGGGCGGCCTGTTGCCACGGCAGATCGCCGCGCGCGTCGGCGCGGAATCCATGAGGATCCGTTAAATCTCGCGCGACCGCTGGGCACAATCCGCGTAACCCCGTGGCATCGATTCGGGTTGTCTGTTGTGCGCGGACGCGGTGCCTGCGCGCGCTCCGATCTCGTCGCTATCGGGTCACAAGCTTAGCGGCGTGGTCGAGGACCTCTCGGGGGACGGCCGTCCGGCATGCGCACGGTCGTCCCACCAAGCAGGACACGCCGCCGGTCTGCCGGCGAACGTGTGCGCGGGCGCGTCAGCGGGTGGTTGCGGAATCAACGAATTTGCCCTATAATTCCTACTGGATCAGTAGGATTTGAATTCGAACGAAGGACCCCAAAACGAGCACTATCACCGACACCCCACGCCGCCGCACCGAGACCGAGCACGAGGTCGACCCGACCCTCGACTCGCTCCAGCTGCTCCTGCGTGAGGCTGGCCGGTACCCGCTGCTCAAGCCGAGCGAGGAGATCGAGCTCGCCAAGCGCATCGAGCGCGGGCGACCTGGCCGCCAAGGAACGCATGATCAACTCCAACCTCCGCCTGGTGGTCGCGAACGCGCGCCGCTATCAGGGCCAGGGCCTCGCCCTCGGTGACCTGATCCAGGAGGGGATGCTGGGGCTCATCCGCGCGGTCGAGAAGTTCGACTGGCGCAAGGGCTTCCGCTTCTCGACGTACGCGACGCTCTGGATCCGTCAGGCGATCCAGCGCGGGCTCGAGAACACCAGCCGGACGATCCGCCTTCCCGTCCACGTGGCGCAGCGCTCCCGCAAGGTCGGGCGCATCGAGCGCGAGCTCACCACGAAGCTCGGGCACGAGCCGTCCGACGAGGAGATCGCCTCGGCTGCGGACCTGCCGCTGGAGGACGTCATCGAGATCCGCAAGGCCGACCGCGCTGTGGTCAGCCTGGACAAGCCGGTGGGCGACGACGGCGACACCGCCTTCGGCGACCTGCTGGCGATCGAGACGCCCGCCGTGGACGAGGAGGTCCACGAGGCGCTGAAGTCCGAGACGCTGCTGAACGCCATCGCCGAGCTCCCCGAGCCCGAGCGTGACGTGATCGAGATGCGCTTCGGCGCCGGCGACCGGGAGCCGCAGACGCTGTCGCAGGCCGGCCGCAAGCTCGGCGTCTCGCACCGAGCGGGCCCGCCAGATCGAGGAGCGCGCCCTGAAGCGCCTCTCGCAGCGGCCGGAGCTGATCGCTCTCCGCGAAGCGGCCTAGCTCTCACTCCCACGACCCGGGTCCCCCGGGTCGTGGCCGTTAAGGGGTTAGGTTTCGCCGCCATGCTCGACTCGCTGTACCGCCGACCGCGCGGCCGTCGGCTGGCGCCGATCATCAGCCGGCTCACCGGCGGGAAGGTGGCTGCCGAGCCGGCGCCGGAGGAGCGCTGGTTCCGCGACCACTGGCAGGCGGCCTACCAGGTGCTCGAGTACGTCGACGTGACGGGCAAGTCCGTCGCCGACATCGGCTCGGGCGACGGCATCATCGACCTCGCGCTGACCCTCGGCGGGAAGCCGCGGGAGCTGGTCGGCTACGACGTCAACCCGACGCCGGTCGATCACCTGCTCGACGTGGCGGGCCGCTACGGCGGCGTGCAGGCGCTGCCGCCGGAGCTGTCGTTCCGGCCCTCCGACCCGGAGGGGATCGACGCGCCGGACGCCGCGTACGACGTCGTCATCACGTGGTCGGTGTTCGAGCACGCGCGCGACCCGCTGGGGCTGCTGCGCGAGATGCGGCGGATCGTGAAGCCGGACGGCGTGCTGTTCCTCCAGCTGTGGCCCTTCTACCACTCGCACCGCGGCTCGCATCTGTGGGACTGGTTCCCCGAGCCGTTCCACCACCTGCAGCAGCCGCTGGAGGAGATCGAGGCGGGCATGGGCTCCGGCGAGTGGCCCGAGTACATGCTGGCCGAGTACAAGACGCTGAACAAGGTCACGGTCGACGAGCTCGGCGAGGCCGTGCGCGAGGCCGGCTTCTCGATCCGCGAGCTCGAGCTGATGGGCCAGCGCTCGCGCGTGCCCGCCGGGCTCGACGCGTTCCCGCTCAGCTCGCTGGGCGTGACCGGCGTGAAGCTGCTCGCGGTTCCGGTCTAGCGCGGAACACCCACATCCGCTGCGCGAGGAAGCTCAGCGGCGCGACGATCACGATCGAGACGACCTGGGCCGCGACCTCCGGCAGCCCGGCCACCTCGACGAGCAGCGACAGCAGCACCACGCCGAGGGCGACCGCCGACGCGAACACGAGCGCGTAGCGCGCCCCCTGGTGATGGACCGGCCCGCCACGGCCGGGGAACGTCCACGCGCGGTTGAAGGCGAAGCTCACCACCAGCGCCGCGAGCGCCGCCACCACGGCGGCGATCCGGTAGTGCACGCCGGCGCCGGTGGCGAGCGCGAAGACGGCGACGTTGAGGGCGTTCTGGATGAGACCGACGATCCCGAACCGGACGGCCTCGCCGGTCACGGGCGTCTCGCCAGCGCCAGCAGCGAGACGCCGAACGGGACGTTCCAGCGCGCGATCACCCTCGCCTCGGCGCCGAACAGCGCGCCCAGCGCGCGGTTGAGCGCCTCGGGGCCGACGTCGAAGTCGCTCTGCCGGGTGCTGGGGCGGCGCAGGAGCCGCCGCGCGAGCCGCAGGACCGCGATCGGCGGGAACAGGATCGTGTTGAAGTAGGTCGTGCGGTCGACCGCGAACCCGGCCTCGGTGAGCGCGCGCCGCATCGTCTTGGCGGTGTAGCGGCGGTGATGGTGCGACACCTCGTCCTGCTTGCCCCACAGGAACATGAAGGCCGGCACCGCCACCAGCAGGCGGCCTCCGGGTCGCAGGACGCGGCGCAGCTCGCGCAGCGCGCCGACGTCGTCGCCGATGTGCTCGATCACGTCGAGCGTCGTGACGAGGTCGAACGTGTCGTCGGCGAACGGCAGCGGCGCGCCGGGCGGCACGAGCTGGACCTCGGAGCGGCCGCGGGAGTGGCAGAACTCCACCGCGCTCGGGTCGGAGTCGACGGCGCTCACGGTGCCGAACCGCTCGAGGTGCTCGAGGAAGGCGCCCGTGCCGCAGCCGAAGTCGAGCAGCTCGATCGGCCGGGCGGCCGGAGGGAACTCCCGCTCGAGCACGCGCAGGAACAGGCTGCGACGGCCGAGGAACCACCAGTGACGCCCTTCCAGCCGGTAGTAGGCCGGGTAGAACTCCTCCTCCATCAGGCCTTTTCCTCGGCGGGCGGCGCCTCGCCGAGGATGTACACGGGCCGCCGCTTCGTCTCGTCGTAGTCGCGCGCGAGGTACTCGCCGATCACGCCGAGGAACAGCAGCTGGATCCCGCCCACCAGCAGCACGAGGATGTGGATCGAGGCGATCCCCGAGACCTCGTACAGGCCGGCGAGGCGGAGGATCACGACGACCGGGATCGCGGCGAACGCCGTGACCGACATCACGAGGCCGAGCCAGGCGGCCGCGCGCAGCGGCAGGGCGGAGAAGGACAGGATGCCGTTGGCGGCGAGGCTCAGCAGCTTCCTCAGCGGGTACTTCGAGCTGCCCGCGAAGCGCGCGTCGCGCTCGTAGACCACGCTGACCTGCCGGAAGCCGACCCACGAGATCAGCCCGCGCACGAAGCGGTTGCGCTCCGGCAGCGCGTTCAGCGCGTCGAGCGCCGGGCGCGAGATGAGCCGGAAGTCGCCGGAGTGGCCGGGGAAGTTGGAGAGGCCCGAGAGGCGGTCGAACACCCGGTAGAAGGCCCGGATGACGAACAGCCGGCGGCGCGACTCGCCGCGGCGCTCGTGGCGGACGCCGTGCACGACGTCCGCGCCGGCCTCCCACTGCTCGAGCAGCCGGAGGATCACCTCGGGCGGGTCCTGGAGGTCGGCGTCGATCGTCACCGTCGCGGCCCCGCGCGCCGCCTCGAGGCCGGCGGTGATCGCGGCCTGGTGGCCGAAGTTGCGCGACAGGTGGACGGGGCGCACGGCGGGGTCGCGCGCCGCGAGCTGCTGCAGCAGCAGGCCGGTGCCGTCGGTCGACCCGTCGTCGACCAGCACGAGCTCGTACGTGCGCCCGGCCAGCGCCTCAGAGACGCGGCGGTGGAACTCCGGCAGGGTCTCGATCTCGTTGTAGACGGGCGCGACGACCGAGACGAGCGCGGTGTCGTCAGCCGGGGCGGCGCTCATCGCGGACACCGTACAATCCCGCGGTGCTCGCCCGGATCGCGGTCGCCGTCATTGCCATCGCCGCGGTCGGCTGGCTCGCCGTGCAGCAGCGCGACGCACGGCTCTACGACCGCGGCATCGCGGCCGCCGGCAAGCTCAACGACCCGAAGACGATCGCGCGGGCGGAGTCGGATCTCGAGGGCGCACGGCTGCTGACGCCGGACCGCACGCCCGACGTCGGCCGCGCGGTGACCCTCTGGATCACGGGCCGGTCGCCGCAGGCGCGGAGCCTGCTGGAGGACGTCGTCGCCTCGGAGCCCGACAACCTGAGCGCCTGGACGGCGCTGGGGTGGGTCAACGCGGGCAAGGATCGGGCGCTCACGCGGCGCGTGGCGGCCGAGAACCGGCGCCTCGACCCGCTCAACGGAGATCATCCGCCGCCGGCGCCCGTCCGTCCTCCGCCTGGGTGATCAGCAGGCCGGCGAGGACCAGCGCGGGCAGCGTGACGGCCGGCATCTCCCAGTCCCAGTCGATCGAGGCGTGCAGGAACCAGACGACGAGCGCCGCCGCCGCGCCGGCGGCGACCGGCCCGTGGCGCGCGAGCGCTCTGCGGGCGGTCACGGCCACCCCGCCGCACATCAGCGCGAGCGCGAGCAGCCCGACGAGCCCGAGCTCGGCCGCCACCTCGAACTCGAGCGAGTGCGTGTCGCGCACCGTCTCGCGGATCGGCCGCTCCTGCAGCCAGACGACGCGGAAGCCGCCCGAGCCGGCGCCGATCAGGGGATCGTCGCGGAAGGCGTTGAGCGCGACGCGCCAGTACTCGTAGCGGTTGGATGACACGGAGGTGAGCCGGCCGGCGCCGGCGCCCGTCGACAGCTCGCGCTTGCTCGGCCGCTCCGCGATGCCGCCCACCAGCAGGCCGGCCGCCACCAGCGCGGTGGCCGCCCACGCAAGCGGCCGCAGCCGCGAGTACCAGGCGGGCGCCTCGCTCGGCTCGGCGCCGGTGCGCGCGACCAGAAACGCGCTTGCCGCGCCGGCCACGATCAGGGCGGCGAGCAGCGTGATCCCCTCGCGGGAGCGGGGCAGCAGCTCGGCGACCACGGCGACGAGGGCGCCGATGACCAGCACGGCGGCGGCGGCGCGCAGCTGCGCGCGCGACGGCGCGAGCGCGGCGAGCACCAGCAGGCCGAGGATCGCGACCGCGAGCGCCCCGCGCGAGTACGAGAGATAGAGGCCCGCCGCCAGGACGGGGGCCAGCGCGGCGGCGATCAGGCGCATCGCCCGCGGCCGGCCGGGGTCGCCGGCGAGGCGTGCGCACAGCACGAGCCCGAGCGCGGCCAGCGCGCCCTCGGCGTTCCAGTAGGTGAGCGGCTGCTCGAGCCGCCCGAGCGCGCTGCGGGAGCTGGCCAGCGTCACGAGGTCGGGCAGGACCCGGCCCGCCAGGCCGTAGCCGATCACGATCGCGGTGCCGGCGGCCAGCGCCGGCTCGACCGCGCGCCGCAGGCCGGACTCCCGCAGCGTGCCGAGCGCGAGCAGGAGGGCGCCGACGTAGAGCACGAGCCGCTGGACGTTCTGGATCGCGGGCCCGGCCTGCGGCGCCCACAGGATCGAGAGCGCGCTCCAGGCGGTGAGCGCGACCAGCCCGGCGAGCGCCAGGCGGCCCGGCGTGCTGCTCGGCAGCGGCGCGGGGCCGACGGCCGCGACGACAGGACCAGCGCCCAGATCACGATGCCGGCGATCAGCCGCGGCTGGGCGAAGTAGCCGCCCGAGTAGAACGCGAGGACCGTCGGGGCAGCGAGCAGGCACGCCCCGGCGACGATCAGGACGGCGCGGCGCATGCCGTCAGCCGCGCTTCCGGCGCCACGCGGACGTGCCACGGGCGCGGCGACCGGTCGGGCCGGATGGTCAGCAGGCCCGAGCCGCCGGGTGCGAGGCGGTCGAGCGGGTCGTCGGGGTAGCGATCGGCGAAGCGGCGGTAGCTGACGGCGGCGCCGCCTCCGCGCGCGGTCAGCACGAGCCCGGTCGCCGGCACCGTCAGCTCGACCGCCGGCTTCGGCGCGGCCGGCCCGGCGCCCGCTGGGCGCGAACTCGACGCAGCCGCCGGACGGCGTCGCACGGCCGCCGGCGGCGGCATCGACCGTCGGCGCGGCGCCTTGGCCCGGCGATGGGGTGGTCGGCGTCAGGCCGACGCGATGGAATCTCGTGAGCTCTTCGTCCGCCGCGAGGCGGGCGGCTCTCGGAGGCGCCGGCGAGCTCCTCGGCGCTCGTCGCCGGCGAGCCGAGGTCGCGCTCGAGCCGGAAGTACTGGCCGGCGCGGACGACCACCAGCGGGTAGCCCCCGATCCCGCTGATCGGCTCGTCGGGCCGGGCGACCGGCCGCGCGATCTCCAGCGCCGCGAGCCCGGTGCGCGTCAGGAGCCCCTGGTCGCGCAGGAAGCCCGCCGCGCTGCGCATGTCACCGATGTTGGCGACGGCGATCAGCGCCGCGACCGCGCCGATGACGGGCCACGCGGGGCGCGAGATCGCGACGCCGGCGAGCAGTTCGACGACCAGCGCGACGACGAAGACGGCCGCGACGGCCACGTAGCGGCTCGCTCGGCGGGGCCGACGCCGGCGCGCTGGAGCGCGGTCAGGAACCAGAACGCGGCGAGGATCGCGAGCAGCGTGAGCACGCGGGTCGGCACCGTCCCGATCCGCCACAGGCGCCACAGGAGAGCGCGAACGCCACCACCGCGAGCGGGCGGCCCCAGGCCAGGGTCACCGGCTCATCACCGATCATCGGGCCCGCCAGCCCGGCGAGCGCGCTGAATGTCGCCGCCGCGGAGTCGGCCGCGAAGCCGGGCGCGAGCGACAGCTCGCTGCGGACGGATTCAGTGTCCTGATACGCGAGGTACCAGACGGCGAAGAGGGCGAGTGGCACGCCCACGATCCACGCGGAGCGCAGCCCCGGCCGCGCAGCACCTCGACGATCAGCCCGGCGGCGATCGCCACGCCGGGGCCGGACGAGGAGATGCAGATCACGAGCAGCACGCACGCGGCGATGTCGCCCTTGCGGTCGCGCCGGTCGAGCGCGAGCAGGGCGCCGAGGCCGCACGCGATGCTGATCGGCCAGCCGATCTGCAGCGGCCAGATGATGTTCTGCCAGCCCGGCCCGAGGAGCAGGATCGACCCGGCCGCGAGGAAGCCGACGGCCGCGCCGGCGCGCCGCGCCGAGTACACGTAGAGCAGCGCCACGACGAGCAGGTGCCCGGCGATCCCGACCACCCGGTACGGGGCCGAGTGGTCGATGCCGACGGTCGCGAACAGCAGCCGGTAGATCGTGAACGGGACCAGCGTCGGATGGCCGTTGTGGGGCGCGATGAAGGTGTGGAGGCCGTCGCGGTACTGGAGCGCCCACAGCCACTCGTCGAACCACAGCGTCGTGCCGCGCGTCTCGTACATCAGCCACGCGCCGGCGAGGAGGGCGATCAGCAGGCCGGCCGCGATCGCCGCCGGGCCGTTCCAAGCTCGGTTCATCCTGCGCACGGCGTGCGACCTTAGACGCTGGCGGCGGCGACCTCCCTGTCCCGATGGAGCGCGACGCCGACGATCACGAGCGCGACGCCGGTGAGCTCGCGCGCGCTCGGGACCTGGGCCAGCACGATGACGCCGATGATCGTCGCGGTGGCGGGGAGCAGGCGACCATCAGCGCGTAGGTGGCGCGCGGCAGCTCGCGCATCGCGAGCTGGTCGGCGACGTAGGGGATGACCGACGAGGAGACGCCGACGCCGAGGCCGGCGAGGATGCGCGACCGGGTCGGTGAGCGCCGGGCACGACGGCCGAGCCGGCGATCGGCGTGACCGCGACGGCGGCGATCAGCATCGCCAGCCCGAGCCCGTCGATGCCGGTGATCGCCGGGTGGCGCGCGGTCTTGTGCGCGAGCACGATGTAGAGCGCGAACAGCGCGGCGTTGGCGAACGCGAACACGAGCCCGACCGCCTCGCCCTCGAGGTGGACGCCGGTGAGCAGGTAGACGCCGGCGACCGCCAGCGCCAGCGCGAGCCCGTTGCGGCGCGATGCGCGCGCCGAGCGCGGCCAGCAGCACGACGGGCAGGAACTCGATCGCGGCGACGGTGCCCAGCGGCAGGCGGTCGATGGCGATGTAGAAGCAGCAGTTCATCAGCGCCAGGACGGCGCCCCACTGGAGGAGCAGGATCCGGCCGTCGCGGGGGAGGTCGCGCCAGACGCGCCACGGCCGGCGCCAGAGCGGCGAAGACGAGCGCGGCGGACGGCGATCCGCAGCCACGCGACGCCGAGCACCTCGACGCGGGCGAACAGCAGCACCGCGAAGGCGGGGCCGAGGTAGTGGAAGATCGCGCTGACGACGAAGTACAGGTGCGGAGGCGGGCGTCGCATCCCACCGCACGATGCCGCTCTCCGACGCCGCGCATCCATGGCCGATCCGTAGGTAGAATGGCCTCATGCCTGCGAATCAACTGACGAATCGGCTCGGTCGACCGTGGACGCCGACCAACCTCCGCCTGCTCGCCGAGCTGCAGGAGGACGCGCGGCTGTCGCTCGCCGAGCTCGGCCGGCGCGTCGGGCTCTCGTCCCCGGCGGTCGCCGACCGGCTGGCGCGGCTCGAGGAGGACGGCGTGATCCGCGGCTACCACGCCGAGATCGACCCGCGGGCGCTCGGCTACGCGCTGAGCGTGGTCATCCGCATCCGCCCGGCGCCGCGCGAGCTGCGCAAGGTCGCCGACGTCGCGCGCGAGACGCCCGAGATCGTCCGCTGCCACCGCGTGACGGGGGAGGACTGCTACTTGATGCGCGCCCACGTCCGCGACGTCGAGCACCTCGAGGAGGTCATCGACCGCTTCGCGATCTACGGCCAGACGACGTCGTCGATCGTGCAGTCGTCGCCGGTGCCGGCGCGGGGCGTCAGCCTCGGAGCAGGCTGACCACGCGGTCGAGCACCGCCGGGACTGAACGACTCGCCCCAGTCGCGCGGCCAGCGCACCGTGCTGCCCTCGACGCGGGCGGCGACGTCGTCCACGCGCGCCGCGGCGGCCTCGCCAGCGCGGCGGCGATCGCCGTCGACGCCCGGCTCGGCCGCGATCAGGTTGGGCGAGATCGCCGTCAGCGCCTCCGGCGGTCTTGTTCTCGAACGTGTTGGTCACGGTCAGCAGCCCGGCCGAGGCCATCTCGATCGGGACGAGGCTCGGGTGGGGCGTGTACATCAGCGCGAGGCCGACGTCGTGGTCGCGCAGGACAGTCGCCGTAGGCGGCCTGCGTCGGCGCGCGGGCAGCAGCTCCAGCAGCGCGCCGCCGCCGAGGTCGAGCCGCCGGCCGCCGCGCACCGTGCCGATGCCGTGCAGCTCCCAGCCGTCCGCGAACGCGCCGCGCTCGCAGCGCGCGGCTCAGCGCGAGCACGCCGAGCTCGAACATGTTGCGCGCCGCGTGCGGCTCGGGCCGCGCGTAGAACAGCAGCCGCCGCGGTGACCGGCCGGCGCAGCTCGGCCGCGGTCGGCGGGTCGACCGCCGTGATCGCGTTCTCGAACGACGCCGAGCGCGGCGTCGCCGCGTCGCCGCCGGCGTAGACGCCGATGCCGTGGCGGCGGAAGTAGTCGCGCAGCAGCTCGGTCGAGAACAGCGCGGTGTGCGGGAAGCGGTAGGACTCTCGGCCGCCAGCGCCGCGTAGCGTGCCCATCGGGAACGTGAACGGCTCGTACTCCTGGATCAGGTAGAGGAAGCGCTCGGCGTCCGAGCGCGCGCAGCGCGCCGCGCGGCGATGTGCGCGGTCCACCACGTCGTGGCGACGAAGCGGTCGCCGCGGCTGACCTCGATGCCCTGCGACTCGCGGCCGAAGGCGACCTCGACCGCGTCGAAGCAGCCCGCGAGGCCCGCGTAGGCCTCGAGCGTCGCGCCGCCAGTCGCGCGGCAGCGGCGCCGACCGGGTCGACGGTGACGATCCGCACCCGCGCGCCGCGCGCCGCCAGCCGCCGCGCGAGGTTGAGCTTGGCGATGTAGCCGCCGAAGAAGTGCTCGAGGTCGATCGTCGGGATCAGCAGGTTGACCCGCGCGCGGCGCGTCGTCGCGCGACGCGCGAGCCGCAGCGGCGCGATCTTCTCGGCGATCGCGCGCGCGGCCGGCTCGCCGGGCGCGCGGCGCGCCGGGCCGCGGGTCGAGCGCCGGCGGCGGCAGCGCGTCGAGCGCGCAGGCGCGCGCTGCGGGCGCGTCGCGCGCGCGTCGCCGTCAGCAGCCGCCGCCAGGCGAAGCGCGTGGGCGAGCATCCACTCGGCGCCGAGCGTCTCGGGCGCCGGCGCGGCGAGCTCGCGCGCGCCGCGCGCGCAGCAGCCCGCGCCAGCGCGGCGCAGCGAGCGGTCGGCGCGCAGCGAAGCGCTCGAGCGCGCGGCGCTTGGCCGGCGCCATCCGCGTCGCCGCAGCGCAGCTCGCAGCACCGTCGCGAACTGCAGCAGCCGGCAGACGTCGACGAAGTAGTGCATGCCGCCACAGCCGGATCGCGCTCGCGCGGGTCGCGGCGCAGCGCGCGCCGAGCCGGTCGCGCAGCGACGGCATCCGGTTGGCGGCGGCGTGCCCGAGCGTCGCGTCGCCGTGCTGGACGTAGTCGTAGAGCGGCCGGTCGACGAAGCGCGATGTCGCCGAGCGCCAGCGCGCACGAGCGCCGAGCCAGTGGTCGTGGAAGTGCGCGAACTGCGCCGGGCGGGAACGGCAGCGCGTCGTCGAGCAGCGTCGCGCGCGGAACAGCGAGGCGGCGCCGGTGACCGAGTTGGCGACCAGCAGCGACAGCAGGTCGGTGTGGTTGTTGCGGCGCCGGCTCCCAGTAGCGTGTCGGCGAGCACGCGCGCCGTCGCGCGTCGACGATCGCGCGCGTCGCTGTAGACGAGCTGCGCGTCGCCGAGCTCGGCGCAGCAGCGTCGCGAGCTTGTCCGGGTGCCAGCGGTCGTCCTGGTCGGCCAGCGCGACGTAGCGCGCGCCGGCGGGCGCGAGCGCCAGCGCGCGCTCGAAGTTGCGGTAGAAGCCGAGCCGGCGCGTCGCGAGCGCGAGACGCACGAAGCGCGGGTCGTCGCCGACCACGCCTCGCAGCGCGGCGAAGCGCTCGGGCTGCGAGCAGTCGTCGCTGATCACGCAGACCCAGTTGCGGTGCGTCTGCGCGCGGATCGACTCGAGCTGGCGCTCGAGCAGCGCCGGCGGCGGGTCGTAGGTGGCCATGCAGATCGCGACGGCGGCGCGTCGCCGGGCACGCGGCGTCGACCGGCGGCGCGCCGGCCGGGATCGTGCCGAGCGTCGCGCGCTCGACCGACCGCGCCGTCGCGCGAGCCGCGCGCGCAGCGCCGAGCGTCGCAGCGGGCCGCCGCGGCGCGAGCCGCGCCGATGCCCCAGAAGCCGCTGCGGTAGCCGTCGGGCTCGTGGCGCGCAGCGATCGTCCAGCCGCGGCATCGCCGGCGCCACAGCGGCTGCTCCTCGCCGTCGACGACGAGCGCGAGCGACGTCGACGCCGCTCGCCGGGCGCGAAGCACGTGCCGGCCACGAACAGCGCCGTGCCCGCGCCGACCGCGAGCTCGGCGGGCAGCGGCGGACGTCGAGGCTGCACGGCAGCTCGCCGGCAAGCGCGGTCGAGCGCTAGCCGAGCGCCGTCACGCGGCGTAGCCTGCGGCCGATGCCGGACGACAGCAAGGCGTCCTGGCGCGCGCTGCGCGCGCGCCACCCCGCGCTGCGCGAGGCGCTGCGTCGCCGACGCGCGGGTCACGCGCCGCTTCCGCGGCGAGCGCCACGAGTTCCGCTCGCCGGCCGACGCCGCGCGTCCAGATGCTCCGGCTCGCGCTGGTCAGCGACGCGTTCCTCGCGCAGGCGCTCTACCGCGCTGAAGGCCGCGCTGCAGGCGCGCGGCGTGCCGCTGCTGCCGCGGCTCGCGCACCGGCTCGCGATGATGTTCGCGCAGGTCTCGATCGGCGACCCGGTCGTCGTCGCACCCGGCGTCTACCTCATCCACGGGCAGGTCGTGATCGACGGCCTGGTCGAGATCGACGCGGGCGTCGAGATCGCCCCGTTCGTGACCATCGGCCTGCGCGCCGGCGACGTCCGCGGCGCCACGATCGAGCGCGACGTGCAGCATCGGCACCGGAGCCAAGGTGATCGGCCCGGTGCGCATCGGCGCGGGCGCCACGATCGGCGCCAACGCGGTCGTCGTGGACGACGTCCCGGCGGGCGCGACCGTCGTCGGCGCGCCCGCGCGCGTCCGCTAGCTTTGCTGAGCGCATGTTCCGGCTGAAGCGCGAGGCGCGCGACGAGAACGTCGACGCCGCACGAGGCTGCTCGAGCGAGATCGCGCGCGCTGACGCGAGCGCAACCGCGAGCGAGCGCCGACCCCGAGACCGAGCGGCGAGGTCCTGCGGCTGCGCCACATCGCCGGCATCCGCCTGATGGACGGCGCGCCGGCCGACCCGGCGTTCCCGAGCCCGCCTTCGGCCGCGCTGCCCGAGGCCGACGGCCTCCCGGAGTTCGCGCGCCGCCGACGCTCGACGCCCGAGCTGCTGCGCGCCGGGATCCTCCGCGACGGCTGCCTGCTCGTCCGCGGCCTCGTCGCCCGCGACGCGGCGCAGGCGTTCGCCGACGAGCATCGACGCGCGCGTTCGCGCGAGCGCGAGCGCGGCGACGGCGAGGCGGCGCCGGGCTGCTACGAGGAGTTCGAGCCCGACCCGCGCTTCAGCCCGATCGACGACCGCGCCGTGGATCAAGGACGGCGGCGGCGTGCTCGCCATCGACTCGCCGCACGCTGAGCTTCGAGATGCTCGAGCTGTTCGAGTCGGCGGGCATCACCGAGCTGGTCGCCGGCTACCTCGGCGAGCCGCCGCTGATCTCGGTCGAGAAGACGACGCTGCGCAAGGCCGAGCCGACCGTCGGCGGCGCCTGGCACCAGGACGGCGCGTTCATGGGCGAGGTCCGCTCGCTCAACCTGTGGCTGGCGCTCTCGCGCTGCGGCGACGTCGCGCCGGGCCTGGACATCGTCCCGCGGCGGCTCGAGGAGTTCGTCACCGACCGGGACCGACGAGGCGGTGCTCGACTACCAGGTGTCGCAGACGCGAGGCCGAGGAGGCCGCCGGCGACGTCGCCGATCCTCCGCCCGATCTTCGAGCCGGGCGACGCCCTGTTCTTCGACGAGCTGTTCCTGCACCAGACCGCGTCGGATCCCTCGATGCCCAACCCGCGCTTCGCGATCGAGAACTGGTTCTTCGGCGGGTCGGCCTTCCCGGGCGAGTTCGCGCCCGTCGCCATCTAGTGCCGCACCGATCCCTACCTCAACGACCCCGACCGCTGGGGCGTCTCGCTGGCGCAGCACGCCGAGCTGATGCTGCCGTGCCTCGACGCCGCCGGCGTGCGGTCGATCGTGGAGGTCGGCGCGTTCGCGGGCGACCTCACGCGGGTGCTGGTCGAGTGGGCGCAGGGCGCGGCGCGCACGGTCGCGGCGGTCGATCCCGTCGCCGCAGCCCGGGCTCGTCGCGCTCGCCGAGGAGCACCCCGAGCTCGACCTGATCCGCGAGACGAGCCTCGCCGCGCTGCCGCGCGCTCCCGAGCTGCCCGACGCGGTCGTCATCGACGGCGACCACAACTACTTCACGGTCAGCGAGGAGCTGCGGCTGATCGGCGAGCGCGCGCCCGGCGCCGAGCTGCCGCTGCTGCTCTTCCACGACGTCGTGCTGGCCGCACGGGCGCCGCGACGACTACTTCGACGCCGAGCAGATCCCCGAGGACGTCCGCCAGCCGATGCCGGCGAGCGGCGGCGGGCTCGTCCCCGGCGAGCCGGGCATCGCGCCGCGGCGGCCTGCCCTACCCGCGCTCGGCCGAGCGCGAGGGCGGCGAGCGCAACGGCGTGCTCACCGCGGTCGAGGACTTCGTCGCCGAGCCGCGAGCGGCGTGCGGCTCGTCGTCGTGCCGGTGTTCTTCGGCTTCGGCGTGGTCTGGCACCAGGACGCGCCGTAGCCGCCGAGCTCGCGCGCATCCTCGACCCGTGGGACCGCAACCCGGTGCTCGAGCGGCTGGAGGCCAACCGCGTCCACCAGCTCGCGCGCGTGCACCAGACGCTGCAACGAGCTGTGGGCCGAGCGCGAGCGGCCGCGCGCACAGGAGGCGGTGCTGCGGCGGCTGCTGGAGTCGAGCGCGTTCGCGGTCGCCGAGCGGCTGTCGCGGCTGCGCATGCGCGCCGGCGTCGCCACCGACAGTCGGTGATCTCCACGCGACGAGATCAGGCGCGTGCTCGACGACGGCGCAGCGCGGTTGACCGCGCCGCAGCGGCGCGGTCACCCGCCACGACGGGCTGCCCGTCAGTCGCGCGCCATGCTCGCGCTCGAGCGCGAGCACCTCGCGCGTCGAGCCGGTTGCGCGCTCGAGTAGGCGAACGTCCGCGCGGCCTCGCGCTCGGCCTCGGCGCGGCGGGCGCGGCTGCTTCCAGTCCGTCTCCCGGCGTCGCGGCCGGGCCAGCGGCCGTCCCACTTCTCGGCGAGGTGCGATGTGCGCCTCGACCCAGAGTCTCGAGGTCGCGACCGAGCTCGAGCGAGCGGTGGTGGATCGCGCGCAGGTCGGCGGTGACGACCTTGCGGCCGGCCGCGCGGACCTGCAGGCAGAAGTCGACGTCGAAGCCGTGGCCGGGCGCGAGCGACTCGTCGAAGCGCAGCGTTGCGCACCGCCCACGGCGACAGCACGAGCAGGAAGCCGTCGACGGCGTCGACCTCGCCGAGCGGCGCGCGTCGGGCCGGCCCAGCCGTAGCCCGCGCAGCTCGCCGCCGCCGTGCTCGTAGTAGCGGTGCACGACCGGCGCCGCGCTGACCTCGCCCTCCCACCAGGCGAGCGTGCGCGACGCCGCGCGCGCCGACCGCAGCCCGACGACCGCCACGTCCGGGTCGCTCAGCGCCGCGCGCACCTTGGCGCAGAAGTCGGGGTCGGCGATCTCGGTGCGGGGTCGACGATCACGAGCGCCTCGAGGTCCTCGCGGCGCGGCCGCGACGTCGAGCAAGAGGTTGTAGCCGCGGCAGATCGAGCCGACGGCCGCGAACACGTGGACCGCCGAGTCGGGCTCGGCGGCCAGCCGGATGCCCGGCTGCGGCGAAGCGCCGGTACGCCTCCGCGTCGGCGACGACGGACCCGAAGGCGATCATCGCGCGGCGCCGAGCCGGCGCAGCGGCGCGCGTCAGCCGCCACGACAGGCTCCCGCGCGTCTCGGCGATGCCGCGCCGGAGCTCGCGGGCGCGCGCCTCGAGCTCGACGCACCTTCGTGTGCGCCAGCGCGCCGGCGGCGTCGCGCTCGGCCTCGGCGCGCAGCGCCCGCTCGCGCCAGTCGCCCGGCGCCGGTGCCGACGCGCGGCATGCGGCCGTCCCACTTCTCCGCCACGCGATGTGGGCCTCGATCCACTCCTCGGGGTCGGGGAGCATCTCGAGCGCGTGGTGGTGGATGGCGCGGAAGTCGGCGGTGACGACCTTGCGGCCGGCCTCGCGGACCTGCAGGCAGTAGTCGAGGTCGTAGCCGTGGAGCTGGCCGAGCGACTCGTCGAAGCGGATGTTGCGCACCGCCCACGGCGAGAAGCACGAGCACGAAGCCGTCGAGCGTCTCGACCTCGCCGGTGCTGCGCGTACGGCGGCGCCTCGTCCGACGACCACGAGAACGCGGCAGGTCGCCGCCGCCGAGCTCCTCGTAGCGGTTGATGAACGACGCCAGCGTCACCGAGCCCTCCCACCAGGCGATGCTGCGCACGCCGAGCGCGCCGACGCAGCCGACCAGCCGACCTCGGGATCGCGCAGCGCCTCGCGCACCTTGGCGCACAAGTCGGCGTCGACGATCTCGGCGTCCTGGTGGACGAGCACGAGCGCCTCGAGGTCGTCGCGCTCGGCGGCGCGGTCGAGCAGTCGCGTTGTAGCTGCGGAGATCGAGCCGACCGCGGGCAGCACGTAGCGCTCGGAGTCCGGGCTCCGCGGCGCGGCGGATGCCGGGCTCCGCGCAGCGCCGGAACTGGTCGGGCTCGGTGATCGAGCAGCCGAAGGCGATCACGCCAGCGCTCCTCCGCACGCGCGCGCGTGAGCGCCCGCGGGCCGCGGAGCGGATGCCGGCGCAGCGCGCGCGACCTCCCGCTCGGCGGCGGCGAGCCGCTCGCGCAGGTGGGCGATCTCGTCCTCGAGCGCTCCTTGTCGCGCATCAGGTTGCGCTCGTGGACCGAGACGACGTGCGTGTCCCGCTGCGCGCGCTCGACCGGCTGCAGCGGCGCGGCCCGCGGCGCGCGCGGCGGCGATCCGGGCTCGATCGCCGCGTCGGAGCTGCGCCGCCAGTGGACGCAGGTCCAGTCGACCTTCTCGATCGGCTCCTCGATCCCGTGCTCGGCGCGGAACTCGTCGACGGCGCGCCGGCAGCCCTCGAACGAGCCGTAGTCGTCGACGATCACGTAGCCGCCGGCCGCCAGCCCCGGATAGAGCGCCTGCAGCGCGTCCACGTCGCCTCGTAGGTGTCGCCGTCCAGCCGCACGATCGACCAGCGCCGGCCGCGCCAGCCCGGGCAGCGTCTCCTCGAAGAAGCCCTCGACGAACCGCACGCCCTGGTCGAAGCCGAAGCGGGCGAAGTTCGCGCGCACGTCGTCGACCGGGACCGCCAGGAAGTCGATCGGCGTCGAGCGTCCTCGTCGGCGGTCGGGAAGCCCTGGAACGAGTCGGCGACCCACACCGTGCGGTCGGCGCCGAGCGCGTCGAGCGTGGCGCGCATGAGGATCGACGCGCCGCCGCGCCAGGCGCCGGCCTCGATCAGGTCGCCCTCGACGCCGTCGGCACGACCGGCTCGACGCACGCCTGCAGGTCGTCGAGCCGCTGCAGGCCGACCATCGTCAGCCCGTGCAGCGGCCAGTCCATGCCCGCCGCGCGGATGCCGAGCTCGTCGCCGCCCAGCTCGCGCGACAGCAGCGTGCCGTCGGTGTGCTTCCAGACCGATGTCGGTGCTCGACCCGGCGAGATCGCACAGGCTGAGCTTGAGCAGGTCGAGGTACGGCGCGCGCGAAGCTGTTCGAGGTCCGCGGTCGCAGCGACGGCGCGCGGTGCGCGACCCGGCTGCCGCCGTTCGCCTGCTTGCATCGCGGGCAGGCTACCGTCAAGGAACGGCAGCTAGCATCGGCGCGCATGGCCCTGTTCAAGCGCAAGTCCCGCCCCGAACCCGTCGCCGTCTCCGAGCCGCCGCCCGAGCACGTGCTCGAGGAGATCGCGCCGCCTGAGCCAGGAGTGGCGGGCGCGAGCCCAGCGCGGACACCGAGCGCGAGCTGCTGCGGCTGCGCCACCTCGCCGGGGTGCGCCTGATCGACGCCGGGCGCGCGCGCGCCGGCACTACGCCGCGCCCGACGAGGCCGCGCTGCCGGCCGGCGGGCTGCCCGAGATCGCGGCGGCCGACGTGACGCCCGGGCTGCTGCGGCGCCGGCATCCTGCGCGACGGCTGCCTGCTCGTGCGCGGGCTCGTCCGCCGCGAGGACGGCGCTCGCGCTGGCCGCGCGGGATCGACCGCGCCTTCGCGGAGCGCGACGCCACGGGCGGCGAGCGCGCGAGGACGGGCCTACTACGAGGAGTTCGTGCCCGAGCGCGCGCTCGACGAGGTCGACCGAGCGGCCGCTGGATCGAGCAGGGCGGCGGCGTGCTCGCGGCCGACTCGCCGACGCTCGCTGCGGATGCTCGACGCTCTTCGAGCGCGCCGGCGCTGCCGCGGCTGGTCGAGCGGCTACCTCGGCGAGCGCGGGCTGATCTCGGTGCACAAGACGACGCTGCGCAAGGCCGCCCCGCGGTCGGCGGCGCCTGGCACCAGGACGGCGCCTTCATGGGCGACGTCCGCGCGCTCAACCTGTGGCTCGTCGCTGTCGCGCTGCGGCGACGAGGCGCCCGGGCTCGACGTCGTCCCGCGCCGGCTCGACGAGTTCGTCGAGCGCCGGCACCGACGAGACGCGTGCTCGCTACGTCGACCTCGCCAGCGCGACGGCCGAGCGAGGCCGCCGGCGACGTCGACGATCGTGCGGCCGATCTTCGAGCCGGGCGACGCGCTGTTCTTCGACGAGATGTTCCTGCACCAGACCGGGTCGGATCCGTCGATGCCCAACCCGCGCTTCGCGATCGAGAGCTGGTTCTTCGGCGCTCACGGGTTCCCGGCCGATTACGCGCCGCTCGCCGTTTGAGCGACACGCCGGTCGTCATCGAGGCGCGCGGGGTCCAGCAAGACGTTCCGCATCCCCGAGCACCGCATCGACTCGCTCAAGGAGCGCGCGACGCACCCGTTCGCGCCGCGCGCGTACCGCGAGCTGCGCGCGCTGCGCGACGTCTCCTTCGACGTCCACCAGGGCGAGTTCTTCGGGATCGTCGGCCGCAACGGCTCGGGCAAGAGCACGCTGCTGAAGATCCTCGCGAGCATCTACCGCGCCGACGCCGGGCGGATCCGCATGGCCGGCCGGCTGGCGCCGTTCATCGAGCTCGGCGTCGGCTTCAACCCCGAGCTGACCGCGCGCGAGAACGTCGTGCTCAACGGCGTGCTGATGGGCCTGACGCGGCGCGAGGCGCGGCGCCGGCTCGACGCGGTGCTCGACTTCGCCGAGCTGCGAGGACTTCGTCGACCTCAAGCTGAAGAACTACTCGTCGGGGATGATGGTCCGGCTCGCGTTCGCGGTGATGGTCGCAGGCCGACGCCGACATCATGCTCGATCGACGAGGTGCTCGCCGTCGGCGACGCGGCGTTCGCCCAGAAGTGCATGGACGTCTTCCGCGAGAAGCGCGACGCGCGGGCAAGACGATCGTCCTCGTCACCCACGACATGGCGACCGTCCAGACGCTCTGCGACCGCGCGATGCTCATCCACGACGGCGAGCTGCAGCTACATCGGCGACCCCGAGGACGACGGCGCTGCGCTACTACCGGCTGAACTTCGCCGGGCCGGACGCCGGCGAGCCCGCGGGCGCGGCGATGCCGGACGTCAACGTGCGGCTGCGTCGACGCGTGGCTGCGCGGACGCGGCCGGCGAGCGCGTCGAGAACGTCGAGCAGGGCGACGCCGATCGCGCTTCGACGTGCGTGCTCGAGGCGCGCGCGCGACGCTCGACGCGGCCGGTCTTCGGCTTCCACTTCGTCAACGCCGACGGCGTCGACGGTGTTCGGCTTCAACCGCGACGCTCGAGCGCGACGCGGTCGCCGGCCGGGCCGCGCGCGTGCGCGTTCGCCGGCGCGATCGAGAACCCGCTGCGTGCCCGGGCCGCTACATCGCTCGACTGCTGGATCCGCGCGCAACCGCGACGCAGGGCGACCTGGCGCTGCACGTCGCTGCGGCTGCTCGACTTCGTCGTGTACGGCACCGAGCCGCGGCGCCGGGCGTCGTCTCGCGTGCGACGCCGACGTCGAGGCCGGTCGAGGCGGTCCGCGTGAGCGACGCGATCGAGCTGCGCGACGTCCGCGGGCCCGTCCGCGCTCGGCGGCGGCTGGCGGCGCTCGCTCGACCTGCTGTACCTGATCGCGCGTCACCGAGTTCAAGCGCACTACTTCGGCACGGCGCTCGGCTACCTGTGGTCGATCGCGCGGCCGCTGCTGCTGTTCGGCGTCCTGCTCGCGGTCTTCACGCAGGTCGTTCCGGCTCGGCTCGCGAGGTGCCGCACTATCCGGTGCTGCTGCTGTTCAACATCGTGCTGTTCGGCTTCTTCCAGGAGGCGACCGGCATCGCGGTCGACGTCGATCGTCAGCCAGGAGGCGATCGTGCGCAAGACGCAGTTCCCGCGGCTGGTGATCCCGCTCGCGGTCGTGCTGACCAGCGCTGTTCAACCTCGGGCTGAACCTCGTCGTGGTGTTCGTCTTCCTGCTCGCCTTCGGCGTCACGCCGATGTGGACGTGGCTGCTGTTCCCGCTGCTGCTGCGTGGCGCTGCTCGTGCTCACCACCGCGGTGTCGATGATCGTCGTCGTCGCTGTACCCGCGCTTCCGCGACATCGGCGATCATCTGGACGCGTCTTCTCGACCGCGCTGTTCTACGCGACGCCGGTGCTGTACCCGCTCGAGATCGGTGCCGGCGACGCTGCGCGACATGATCGTGCTCAACCCGCTGGCGCCGATCTTCGAGCTCGCGCGCAAGTGGGTCATCGACCCGACCGCGCCCGGCGCCGGTCGCGCTCGCCGGCGGCTGCGCTCGGCTGCTGCCGGCGCGCGGCGATCTTCGTCGGCGACTGCGTCGCTGGCGGTGTGGGTGTTCAACCGCGAGGCGCCGCGGATCGCCGAGGAGCTCTGAGACGGCCGGTGGACGTCGCCGTCGTCATCCCCAACTACAACGGGGCGCGCTGGCTGCCGGGGGTGCTCGCGTCGGTGGCGGCCCAGACCGTCGCGCCCGCTGAGGTGCTGGTGGTCGACGACGGCTCGACCGACGATTCGGCGGCGCTCGCCGAGGCAGCGGGCGCGCGCGTGCTGCGGCTGGGCCGCAACGGCGGCTTCGCGCGGGCCGCGAACGCGGGGGTCGCCGCGGTGGGCGCGGAGGCGGTCGCGCTCGTCAACACGGACGTCGTGCTCGACGCCGGACTGGCTCGAGCGCGCGGTGGCCGCGCTGAGGCGCGGCCGACGGCGCGGTGGCGACGAAGCTGCTCGACCTCGACGACCCGGCGATCCTCTACAGCGCCGGCGACGTGCTGCGGCGCGACGGCGTGTGCGAGCAGCGCGGGCGCTTCGAGCGCGACCGCGGCGCGCTACGACGAGCCCGGCGAGGTGTTCTCCGCCTGCGCCGGGGCGGCGCTGTACCGGCGCGTGGCGGTGCTGGGCGCCGGGGGCTTCGACGAGCGGCTCGGCATGTACCTGGAGGACGTCGAGCTCGGGCTGCGGCTGCGGCTGGCGGGCTGGAGCTGCGCCTGGGAGCCGCGCGCGGTGGCGCGGCACGCGGGCGCCGGGTCGAGCGGCGGCCCGGGCGCGCTGATCGAGCGCAACACGCTGCTGCTCGTCGCCCGCCACTTCCGCGCTGCGCTGGCTCCCGCTGGTCGCCTACCGCCAGCTCGGGTGGGCGTGGCACGCGGCGCGCGACGGGCGGCTGCGCGAGCACCTGGCGGGCGTGCGGATGGCGCTGCCGCTGCTGCCCGCGTTCCTGCGCGACCGGCGGCGCTCGCCGCTGATCGACGAGGTCATCCCGGCGCGGCCGATCCGCGGGCGCCGCGCCGGCGGCCACCCGTCGCGGCACGCGGCCTAGCGCGCTTCCGCCGGCCACGCACCACGCGCTCGTCGCCGAGCGCCATCGTCAGCGGCCGCTTCGCCAGCCCGAGCCGGCTGCGCCGCCTTCGACCGCGCGGCCGCACGCGGCGCCGGAGCGCTCGCCCAGCCCGCGCGATCCAGTAGCCGAAGCTGAACGTGCGCCAGAAGTGGCGCTCCTCCACGGTCTCGAGCCCGGCGTCGCGGAGCAGCTCGCGGAGCGTCGGTGGGGGATCAGGTAGGTGTGCGACGGCAGGTAGCCCCACCAGCGCGAGCCGGCGAGGCGGGCGGTGCGCGAGGCGGGTCGGGCGTGACGATGCAGCGTCACGCCGCCGGGCGCGAGCAGGCGCCGCGATCTGGCGCAGCGCGCCGACCGGGTCGTCGAGGTGCTCGAGCACGTCGGCGAGCACGACCGCGCCGATAGCCGGCCGCCGGCTCGAGCCTCCTCGAGCGTCGGTCGCGCACGTCGAGCCCGAGCGAGCGGGCGTGCTCGCGCGACTCCGCGGCGAGCTCGAGGCCCTCGACGCTCCAGCCGCGGGCGCGCGCCTCGTCGAGCAGCAGCCCGTGGCCGCAGCCGACCTCGAGCATCCGCCCGCGCGGGGCGTGGCGCTCGATCGCGTCGAGCAGGCGCCGCGCGGTGAGCGCGGCGGCCGGCCTCCTCGGCCAGGTAGGCGTCGTCGCGCATGCCGCGGTAGAGGTCGTGGAGCTCGGCGCCGGAGGGCAGGTCGGGCTGCTGGACCGTCCCGCAGCGCTCGCAGGCGTAGAGGTCGGCGTAGCCGCTGACGCTGTGGCAGCTGGGCGCGAACGCGTCCGCGACCAGCTCCGGCGCGTCGCCCCGGTAGCGGAGGCGCAGCGGGCCCGAGCAGATGCCGCAGGTCATGGCTCTCGCGCGAGGCTCACGCCAGCAGGAGTACCGCGGTGACCGCGTGGACCAGCAGCACGGTGCCGGCGAACGCGGCGAGGTCGCCGGCGCCGATCAGCAGCAGCGGCTCGGCGACCGCCATCACCGCCAGCGACGAGCGCGAAGGCGCGGCGGTGCAGGCCGAGCAGGAACTGCACGCACGAGGTAGCTGACCGCGAGCAGCGCGTACGCGGCGCCGAGCTGCAGCAGCACGTCGGCGCCCGACTCGTAGTCGGCGCCGAACGCGGTCCGCAGCAGCAGCTCGGGCACGGCGGCGAAGATCGCCAGCGCGCACGCCGACGAGCACGGCGATCACCGCCGAGCGCGCGCAGCAGCACCTCGCGCGGGTCGCGGCCCGCGGCGGCGCGGCGGGTCGCCTCCGGCAGCACCCAGAAGCCGAGGCCGACCGCGATCCACACCACGGCCTTGGCGGCCACGGTGGAGGCGGCGTAGACGCCGGCGACGCGTCGTCGTCGAGCACGTGCTTGGCCATGATCACGTCGACGTTCTGGAGCGCGGCGACGAGCGTCAGCGCCGCGATCGGCAGCGCCGCGTCGCGCGCGAGCGCGGCGCAGCGGGTGCGGCGCGCGTGGCGCGGTCGGGCGGCCCGAGCCGGCGGCGCAGCAGCCACGCGAGCGCCGATCGCGGTGACGCGCGATCGAGGTCAGCGTGCCGAGGTAGGCGCCGGTGACGTCGAGCCCGGCGGCGACGAGCACGAGCGCCAGGACGAGCCGGCCGAGCGCCTCGAAGAGGACGCTGAGCCCGACCTCGCGGTAGGCGCGGGCCGACTGCAGCAGCCCGCGCTGGAGGCACAGCAGCAGCCACAGCGCGCCGGTGACGGGCACGGCGGCCGCCGCCCACTCCTGGTCGATGTTGATCACGTCGGCGAGCGGCTCGCGCGCGAGCACCGACACGACGGCGATCACCGCCAGCGCGATGAGGATGTGCCGGCTCCAGCGCGCGAGCGTGCCCGCCAGCTCGCCGCCGCGGCCGAGCCGGCCCAGCGTCGCCCTCGCGCGCCGCGGCGACCTGCAGCGCGGCGCCGGGGACGAACAGGATCACGGTGAGGTTGAGCAGCGCGGCCAGCGAGCCGTAGCCGTCGGCGCCGAGGATGCGCGTGAAGATGACGGTGAAGACGACCGCGACGAGGTTCGCCGCCATCGTCGGCGGCGGCGAGGCCGATCGCCTTGCCGGTCTCGGGATCGCTCGGGAGCGTCCTCCGGCGGCTCGGAGCCGGCGATGGCGGGCTGACGTACGGCCTGCTCGACTCCCGGCGAGCTCATCTGCCGGATGACGCTAGCGGAACGGGCGTGCTCTACCCTCGCGGCGCATGCGGGTTTGGCGTCGATCTCTGGCCGTCGCGGGCACGGTGCTCGCGCTGCTGCCTGCCGCGGCCGCGGCGCAGAGCGCGGGCGACGAGCAGTACTCGGACCCGTTCGCGAGACCAGAGCCCCACGCCCGACGCCGGCGCGCGACCCAGGCGCCGCGCCGCCGCGACGCCAGCCGGCGCAGGCGACCCCGCGCCCCGGCCGCCGCGCCGGCGGCGAGCAACGCCCCCGCGCAGGCGGCGCAGCTGCCGCGCACGGGGTGGGACGCGGGCGTGCCCGGCGTGCTGGGGCTGGTGCTGATGTCGGCGGGCGTGCGCGCTGCGGGCGCGTGTCCGGCGAGACCCGTAGCGAGACCTCGTCACCCGAGGAGACCGAGCGCGCCGGCGCGGCGCTCGCCGCGACGCTCGCGCCGGGTGACGTCGTGCTCGTCTCCGGCGAGCTCGGCGCCGGGCAAGACGACGTTCGTGCGCGGCGCCGCGCGGGCCTCGGCGTGACCGAGCCGGTCACGAGCCCGACCTTCGTGGTCGGTCACCTGTACGAGCGCGGGCGTCGCGCACCTCGACCTCTACCGGCTCGCCGGGCTCGACGACGAGGACCCGGGGCTGCTGGACCCGTACTTCGGGCCCGACGCTGATCACGTTCGTCGAGTGGCCCGAGCGGCGCGGGCTCGACGCGCTGCTCGGCGAGCGCCGCGTCGCGCGCCACGTCGCGCTCGCGCACGCGGGCGGCGACCGCGCGGATCGAGGTGAGCGCGTGATCGTGCTCGGGCTCGACACCGCCACGCCGCGCGACGGTCGGTCGGCGTGCTCGGCGCGGACGGGCGTCGTGCGTCGAGCGTCCGCGACGACCCGCCGCCCGGCGAGCGCCCGCGCCACGCGGCGCGGCTGCTGGCGCTGCTCGAGCGAGGCGCTGGCGGCGGCGGGTGTCGGCTGGGACGAGGTCGACGCGGCTCGGCGTCGGCGTCGGGCCCGGGCGAGCTTCACCGGCCTGCGCATCGGGATCGCCACCGCGCGCGCGCTGGCGCAGGCGCGCGACCTGCCGATCGTCGGCGTCGAGCCTCGAGGCGCTCGCCCGCGGCGCTCGGCCGCGCGCCGGAGCGGCCGGGCGCCCGACGGCCGCCGTGCTGGCGGTGCTCGACGCGCGCCGCGGCGAGGTCTTCGCCGCCGCGCTGCGACCACCGGCGGCGATGACCGCTGCTCGCGCCCGCCGCGCTCGCCCCGAGGCGCTCGCCGAGCGCGGTCCGTGCAATGCCGGTCGCGCCGTGCTGGCCGTGGGCGACGGGGCGGTACGCTTCAGGGGCGAGCTCGAGCGGGCCGGAGTGGCGGTCCCGGCCGACGAGGTCCCGCGCCCACCGCCTCAGCGCCGTGCAGGTCTGCCGGCTCGGTGCGGCGAGGGAGCCCGCCGACCGCGACGCCCTGCTCCCCGACTACCTGCGCGAGCCGGACGCCGTACCCCGCCGATGACCGCCCCGCCCGCCGCCGCCATCGAGTCCGCCGCCTCACGTACGCCGACCTCCCGCAGGTCGTCGCGATCGAGCGCCGCGCGTTCACGACGCCGTGGTCGCTGGCGATGTTCGTGCTCGAGCTGTCCAAGCCCGCCGGGCGTCTGCCTGGCGGCGTTCGAGGACGAGGACGACTGGTCGGCTACCTGATCTGCTCGCGCTACGACACGGTCTGGCACGTGATGAACGTCGCCGTCGACCCGAGCCGGCGCCGCCGCGGGATCGCGACGCGCGCTGCTGCACGTCGCTGCTCGAGCGCGTCGACGACCCGACGTCGCAGCTCACGCTCGAGGTGCGGCCGCTCCAACGGCGGGCGCGATCCGGCTCTACGAGCGCTTCGGCTTCCGCTCCGCCGGCGTGCGGCGGCGCTACTACCAGGACAACGGCGAGGACGCGCTGATCATGTGGCGCACGCCCGCGACGCTGCGCGGGACGCTCGACGACGTCCCGGGCACGCGCGCCGGCGCGTTTGATCCTCGCGCTCGAGACCTCGCTGCGACGACACCTGCGCCGCGGTCGTCACGCGCGCGGGCGAGGTCCGCTCCAACGTCGTCTCCTCGCAGGGCGTGCACGACCGCTTCGGCGGCGTCGTGCCGGAGATCGCGTCGCGGCATCACCTCGAGCTCGTCAACGCGGTCGTCGACGACGCGCTGGCGCGCGCGGGCGCGACGCTCGACGACGTCGACGCTGGTCGCGGTCACCCAGGGGCCGGGGCTGGTCGGCGCGCTGCTGGTCGGCGTGGCGACCGCGAAGGGCGCTCGCGGCGGCGCGGCGGCTGCCGCTGGCGCCGGTCGACCACCTGCAGGGGCACGTCGCGGCGAACTTCCTCGGCGCCGGACCCGATCGAGCCGCCGTTCCTGTGCCTGCTGGCGTCGGGCGGCCACACGCTGCTCGCGCGGGTCGACGAGCCACGGCGGCTACGAGGTGCTCGGGCGGACGCTCGACGACGCCGCCGGCGAGGCGTTCGACAAGGGCGCGCGGCTGCTCGGGCTGCGGCTATCCCGGGCGGGCCGGCGCTGTCGAAGCTGGCGCTCGAGGGCGACCCGGACGGCGTTCGCGTTCCCGACGCGCCGCGCGGGTCGCCGGGCCTCGACTTCTCGTTCGCGGGGCTGAAGACCGCGCTGCTCTACGCGGTGCGCGACCTGGGGGAGGAGGAGACCGCGCGGCGCGCGGCCGACCTCGCCGCCTCCTACGAGCACGCGATCGTCGAGGCGCTGATCGCTGCGGGTCGAGCGCGCGCTGGCGGCCGAGCCGGGCGCGCGGCTCGCGATCGGCGGCGGCGTGGCCGCGAACCGGCTGCTGCGCGAGCGCGCCGCCGGGCTCGGCGTCGAGCTCAAGGTCCCGCCGCCCGAGCTCTGCACCGACAACGCGGCGATGATCGCCTCGGCCGCGCGCTGGGTCGAGCCGCTGCGCTACCCGGACTACCTCGACCTCGACGCGTACGCGACCGGCCGCGCGGCATGAGCCGCCCGAGACTCCCCGCCGGCACCGGGCTGGCGCTGGGCGGTGCTCGCGCTGCTCGTCGTCGTGGCGGTGCTCGGGCGAGCGCGGTGACGGAGGCGGCGGAGGAGGCGGCGAGCCGGTGCCGCCGTCGGCCGCGCGCGCTGTCGGTCTACGACGGCCGCTCGCCGAGCGAGGCCGGGCGGCGAGCCGGGAGCGCGTGCTCGTCGAGCTCCCGCGGCCCGCGCTGGCCGACCGCGACGACCTCGACTCCCTGAGCCCCGCCGACCAGCGCGCCTACCTGCGCTCGCTGCGGAGGAGGGGCGGGCGCTGCGCTCCGCGCTGGGCGCCCGCGGGGTGCGCGCTGCGCGACGTCGGTCACGTTCGGCCGCACGTGGGACGGCTTCGCCGCGACCGTCGACGCCTCCGACCTCGCCGCGCTGCTCGAGCCTCGGGGTGCGGGCGCGGCCGGTGCGGCGCTTCTATCCCGCGACGAGCGAGCCGGTGCCGGTGCCCGGCGGGCAGCCGCTCCGGCGGCGCCGCGCCCGCCGGGCGGCGCCGATCGCCATCCTCGACACCGGCGCCGCCGCGCCGCGGCTACGACGCGCTCGACCGCGACGGCGACCCCGCGCCGGGCGCCGACCCGCGCGCGCCCGCGCGCCGCGAGACCAGCGGCGCCGCGCTCGCCGCGATCGTGACCGCGGCGGGGGAGCGGGCGATGACGATCCGGGTCGCCGGCTACGGCCGCGACGGCCGGAGGTCCACGGCACGACGCGACACGCTGATCGCCGGGCTCGAGCGCGCGGTCGACCCGAACGGCGACGGCGCGCGTCGACGACGCGGTGCGGGTCGCGCTCGTCGGCGTCAACGCGCCGTACGCGGGCTTCGGCGACTCGCCGGAGGCGCAGGCCGTGCGCGGGCGCGGGCAAGCTCGGCACGCTGGTCGTCGCGCCGGCCGGCAACGAGGGGCCGGCGCGGCCGCCGAACGGCGTCGTCGGCTCGCCGGGAGCGGCGCGCGCCGCGCTCACCGCCGGCGCCACCGAGGCCGGCGCGGGCGTCCCGCGCGTGACGGTCACGATCGGCGGCCGCGAGCTCGCCGGCGCCACCGCCCTCGGCGGCACGCCGGCCGCCGCGCGGAAGCTCGCCGGGCCCGGTGACGAGCACCGACACCGCGGCGCTCCTCCGCGGCCGCCCGAGCGTGCGCGCGGCCGCGTCGCGCTCGTCCGCGCGGGCGACAACCCGGTCGCGCAGGCCACCGCCGCGGCCGGCGCGGGAGCGCGCGCGGTCATCCTCGCCGACCCCCGCGACCGCCCGCTGCCGATGATGCCCTCCGGCCGCGTCCCCGCCCCCGTCGTCGGGCCTGACCGGCAAGGCCGCGAAGGCCGCGCTGGAGGCGAAGGCGGGCGCGAAGGTGACGTTCGGCCGGGTGAAGGTGGGCGCAGGCCGGCAGAAGGCGGCGCGCCGGCCCCGCGCCGTTCTCCTCGCGCGGCCCCTCCTTCGACGGCTCGCCTGAAGCCGGACGTGCTCGCCGAGGGCGCCGCGCTCACGCCGGAGGGGCTCGTGGCCGGGACCGCGGTCGCCGCCGCTCGCATGGCCGTGCGCGCCGCGCGGCTCGCCCGGCAGCGGCCGGCGGAGACCGCCGCCGGGATCAAAGAGGCGCTCGTGCCCGCCGCGACCGAGGAGGAGGGCGCCGGGCCCTCCCCGGCGGTCCCGCTCGGCCCGCTCGAGCTGACGCGCTCCGGTGACGAGGTCGTCGGCGTCAGGTTCGCGCTCGGCGCGTTCGAGCGCGGCGACCCGCTCGCCGGCGGCACGACGATCCAGCCCGCCTCCCGCCTCGAGCTTGCCCAGCCGTGTCCTGACGAGGCTGATGATCAGGAAGTACACGACGAAGAAGCTGATGAAGAACGTCTGGCCCTTCAGCACGACCGAGAAGAGCTCCTTGACGCGACTCGGATTCGCGATCTCCGAGAGCACGCTGATGCCGAGGATGGTCAGGAGCGGTGCGTCGAAGGCGCTCCGCCGGAGACGGACCCGGCGGTCGACGAGAATCGAGAGCAGCCAACCAAGCGCAAGCGCGGCGACGTAGATGCGGTAGGGCTCGAGCTTGAATGGGAGCGCCCCACCGAGCGTGTACCGGCTCATCGGGACGAACAGGATGATCAGAAGCAGACCGCTGAGGAGGGTCCGCCAACGAGTCAGCACCGAGATCCACGGCGTGACGAGTGCGATCAGCGCGAGCAGCGGTACGCCGCGGTGGAGCCCTCGTTCCTCGACGACCGCTACGGCGGTGAGCGCGATGACGCCGGTCAGGACGAAGAACGCCGCCGGCGGGCGCCGAGGGACGACGCCGTACGCTTCCATCGGCTAGGCGGTGCGGCGGTTGCCGACGTCGAGCAGCGGCTCCGCCTCAGAGACGGACGACACCGGTACGCGCGGACGCATGTTCTCGAGAACGAACACGAGGCCTAGGACCGCCAGCATGATCGTCAGGAACACGACGGCGGGCAGCGTCTTCTTGGTCGTGTTGACCACGACCGCCTTCTTCGGCGCCTGCAGTTCCTGCACGACGACCCGTTTCGACGCATCGATTCCGGCGGCGTTCTGTTGCTGTCTGAGGTACGTCTTGAGCACGTTGGCGCTCGCCTGTGCGTCCGCAACCGCGTGCGCGCCCGTCCTGCTGGTGGCCGTCAAGGTGACGATCGGCAGTGCGGTGGAGTAGAAGGACGGCGAGATCGAGTAGTTCTGGCTTGCGACCAGCCCGAGGGTCGACGGCGCCTTCTTGGCGACGAGCGTGCGGATGATGTCGCTGTTTGCCAGCTGGACGTAGAGGTTCGCGAGTGCCGTCAGGCGCGTCAGGTCGCCGGTCGCTACGGGTCCCGCACTGGGGCTGTTCGTGTACGACTGCACCGCGCTGCCCCAAGGGAACCCAGACTGCGTGATCAAGAGGGTCGCGCTGCTCGAGTAGAGAGGAGCGGTTCGTTTCGCGATAAACGGCGCGCCGGCCGCCGTGTCGACCTTCACGACCGTCAGCACGGCCAGGGCGACGGCGAGCACGAAGCCGCCGAGCACCACGAACTTGAAGCGCCAGAGGACACGGCTGAGGAGAAGTACGTCCACCCTATGCCGTTTCTGAGCGCCTGTCGTTCGCAGCGCGGTTCAGATGTGCGACGACCGCCTCGGTCCTGTTCGACACGCCGAGCTTCCGGTAGACCGCCGCAAGGTGGAACTTGATCGCGTGCACCGAGACGTCGAGGTGCTCCGCGATCTCCGCGTTGCGCAGGCCTAGCGATGCCATCTCCATGACCTGGAGCTCGCGGGCCGACAAATCACCATTCGGTTTGGGGGCCGGCGTGGTCACGTTCTCCATGTCGGGATGCTAGGGGCGGCGCCGCGATTCGCCCACCGTCATACGGTCTGAATGGACCCGGGCCTGGCTAGCCGATCGGCTAGCTGCGCGGCGGAAGCGGGACGACATCGGCGTTCTCGCCGGCCGACGCCATTGCCTTCTGCCGAACGTTCCGTTGCCAAGTCAGGGCGATCGGGATACTGACGAGGAGCACGACCAGCAGGCCGCAGAGCGCATAGCCGGCTTGACTCACGTTCTCGCGCTCCGGGGTCGTCGTGGTAACGAGCCCCGCGCCGGCCGGGTCCTGACCCGGCTGGCAGCCGGAGCCGCTGCACGACCCGGTCGTCGGAGTTTGGGTCGGGCCGCCCGACCCCGGCGCCACGGCAGGGAGTGCCAGCGTGAACGCGAGCAGCGCAACGACGACCGCAGTGCGGAGGAGCATGGCCTTCACGATCCGCGCGTCAGCGCCGGTTCGTCGCCGCCGTAGAGGCGGACATAGTCGGGCCGCTCGCGAGGCGGCTCGAACCACCCGCGGCGACGGTTGAGCGCTGCGAGGCCAGGAACCTTCAGCAAAAGGCGTTTCACCGCGTTCTTCCGGGCGACCGCCCGGTTGTACGAGCGCCAGTACGCGAGCTTCTCAGGCGGCGTGCGCGAGTAGTACGGGCCGCCCGCGTGGACGACCTGAAGATCCTCGAGGTAGGCGGCGCGATAGCCGAGTCCCTGCAGCCGCTCGAGGAAGATCCCCTCTTCCTGCCAAAACGCCTCCTCCTGTTCGCTCCAGCCGCCGACGCGGTCATGGAGCTCCCGCGAGGTGAGGCTGCACCAGCCGCCGACCGGGCCGCCGACCTTCAACCGGACGCCTGCGATCTCTTCTGTTCGGTACAGGTGCGCGTTCACTCCGTACATCACGCCGGAGGTGACGTCGTGCGGGTTGTGAACGAGGTTCGCCGCGAGGTAGCCGATCTCGGGCAGGCGCTCGAAAGCATCGAGCAGCGTGCGATCCCACCCTGCCGGCGCGTCGATGACATCGTCGTCGAGTTCGACGAGATAATCGCCGGTGCAGCTCGGGAAAAGGCGGGCGTAGGCGTTGACGCCGATGTTCGTCGAGTGACGAACGACCTCGATCCGCGGGTCGTCCAGGCCGTCGAGGTATTTGCCTGTGTCGTCGGTCGAGGCGTTGTCCCAGATCAGGATCTGAGTCGTCAGCGCCGAGGTGCGCATTAGCACGTTCTCGACGCACTGCCGCAGCAGATGAGACCGGCTGTGCGTGAGAACTACAATCGAGATTGTCACGCCACCCACGTTACGGCGCGGTCCGTACGGTCGCCACCCTCGCTCGTCTAGGGCGCAGCGGAAGCTCTACGGGCACCGGAGGATGCCGCGTGCTGCAACCGTGACGGCGACGATGGAGGTTCCTCTGAGAACCACCGCCGTCTCGTGGTCGCCTCGCGCTCGCAAGTAACCGCGGCCGCATGGCCGCCATCCGCTCGACGACAGCGCGTTCGGGCTGGTTTCGGCGCCGACACCGAATCCCGCGCGCGTCGAGTAGTAGCGGCTTGTAGTCATGACAAGCGCAGCCTTGCCTCCCGCGTATCCCACGAGCAGTTGGCCGCCGTGACGCTGGTAGGTTGACACTCGGACGCTTCGGATTGTGATCCCGCCGATGAGGGTGCGCCGGCTGACGAGAGGACGGCGTCCGTACACATGTTCGACGACTGCATGCGCCGCACCGACACGTGCCTGGCCGATTGAGCCACCTGTGATCTCGGCCGTCTCCGCTTGGAATGCGCCTGCGTCCGGGCGCATCCGGATCGGTCTCAAAGCTCCTCGATGGTCGGAGCACAGCGGTACGAGCGCTCCCTTGCACAGGTTCGCGAGGTTTGCGCCGGCGCCGAGCACCGGCGAGCCCGGGGCGGGAATGCCGACGGAATTCAGCTTTGCGTCCCGCACGTAAATCGAGTGAGCATCGCCCCGGATGCACGATTGCCATTGACGCAACGACCCGACGAAACCGGCGCGGTCGCCTCCGCAGTACCAACCATTCCCATTCATGCCCGCGTTCGCATAAACGTTCCAATCGATCGCGGCGCCGGTGAGGACACTGCGGCCGGCGCTGATGAGGTTGTTCCCGGTGGTTACCACATTGCCCTGAAACATCCCCGGACCGTCGTACGAGTCACCCTGCTGATACACCGAACCACCGGATGTCCCGTGGCCGATGAGCGTGTTGTCAAACGAGAACACCCTGCTGGTAAAGAACGCCGCAGCACCGTTGTTCGAGTCCCTCGTCAGCTTCAAGACGTTGTTGAAGAACCAGATCTTCGACGTCGCGTCGGCGCAGGGCGTCGAGTCGGGGCCGGTACCGCCTTCGACGAAGATCCACGCAGTCTCGTTTTCGCCGATGTCGCCGTCGAACGTGTTGTTGTAGATGTAGAGGTCAGATATGTGGATCGGCCGACCTCCGGCGATCGTGTAGCAGTGAATCCCGTCGTGGTGGTAGGTGTTCGACGCCGTGTCCCAGTTGGCGAAGTCGTGAAGATGATTTCCGGCGATGAAATACGGCCCCGTGGAACCGCCCGCCGTGCCGAACGAAGGAACGATCCCGTGGTCGGCGTGCGAGATGTCGTTGCTCGCGATTCGGACGTCGTGATCGCCGTTGTCGCCGAAGACGATCGCCCAACCGACATCGTGGATGACGTTGCCGAGAATCTCATCGTTCGACCCGTTCATATTGATCGCGCGCACGAGCGTCTGGTCAACCTCGATGTTGTCCCCGGATCCGTCGTGCACGTAGATGTTCTGGATCGTCAGGTGTTTGATGACACAGTGGTTGCAGGCGAGTGCACTGATCGCGGTGCTGGGCGTATGGAGTCCGAGATGCGTCCCGTTATTCGTGTTCTCGATCACCCCGTTCGAGCCGCCGTCGACCGTCACGTAGCTCTGCCGGTTCATCGCCACGCATGGGTCGCACGCGGGCTCGCTGAGCTTCGCACCTCGCATGAACAGCAGCGTCACGGGCTTCCCCGGAGCTCCCGATCCGGGCACGACGACGCCGGAGGTGATCGTCCCGCAGAGGCCGACCACCGTGCCCGGCGCGATCGCCTTACCGGGTCCCCAGTTCGCCGCCGCGTTGAGAAACGACACGGCCCGCGCGTTCGCGCAGCCGCTGCCGCTCCCGGTGCCCGCGGTGTTCTGCGCGATCGCAAGGTCGACGTGCGGCCCGTTCGCCGCGTGAATCGACATGGGATGCGCCGCTCGTCAGCAGCACGACCGCCGCCGTCATGCCTGCGAGCAGCTTCACGGCGACAGGGTATCCGGGGTGTGTTCTGGAGCTCAGCGCCGCACGCGGACCGCGCCGATGCCGAAGCGGCCGGATTCCCAGTCCTCGACGAACTCGATGACGTCCTCGCGCTCTCGCAGCTCGGTCCAGAACTCCGGCACCTCGCCGCCCTGGAGGTCGAGGTCGTCCTTCGGGCGCGGGCCTTCACCCTCGATCGGAACGATGTCGTGGAAGGCGACGATGCCGCCGTCGCGGACGAGCCACTCGTACATCTCGTAGTCCTGCTTCACGCCGACATACGTGTGGTCGCCGTCGATGAAGAGCGCGTCGACGGCGCGCCCACCGAGCACGGCGCGGACGGCATCCACCGTCTCGCTTCGGTGCGAGTCGGCGCGCAACAACTCGATCCGCTGACCCTGCGAGGCGAACGCTCGATAGAGGTGGCCGCGCCAGGTGGGGTAGCCGCCGCCGAACTCGCCGTGCGGCAGGTCGACGCTCACGAGGACTGCGTCGGGCGCTGCGACTCGGGCGAACAGGAAGAGCGTACCCCCGTTGCTCGTGCCGATCTCGAGGATCGTTCGCGGGCGGAGCGCCGCCACGGCCTCGAGCAGCCCGCGAATCTCCGAGCGCTCCTGCCACGGGGCGAAGACGATCCCGCAGAAAGAGAAGCCGTAGGCGAGATCGAGCGCCTCGTCGATCGAGCTCACCCCTTTGAGCCGCCGCTGCAGGGCATGCGCAGCCGCGAACGTCAGCGGGATCCTGAGGGTGCGCGCGAGCGCGCGCTCGATCGAGCCGCGGACGCCGCGCCGCCGGATCCGCGCACGTAGCCCCGTGGCGGTCGGGATGGCCTTCACAACCACGCTGTGCCCCTTTCGTTGATCACCGGGGCGCACCCCGGGCCGATCGTTTCCTGGATGTACTGCCGCAGCTCGACCTCGATCGGGCTACGGGCCGCAGTAGCGGCCTCGTGCGCGCCGGCGTGGCCACGGATGGCCTTGCCGAGGTCGGTCTCGACCTGGACGAGCTCCACGAGGCCGAGCTGGTCAGCGCGCCTGGCGAACGGCAGCTGGTGGTCGTCCACCGCCTCACCGAACTCGGCACGACGTGGCACGACCACCGGGCGCTTCCCGTGCGCGAGCGACGTCATGATCGAGCCGACGCCCGCATGGGTGACCACGACCCTGGCCTGCTCGATGCGGGCTACGAACGCGTCGAAGTCGAGGAAGCCGACGCACTCCGCGTTCCGCGGGCGAACGGACGAGACGCCGTGCTGGACAACGACGTCCTCGTCGAGGAATGTGGTGTCGATCGCGCGCAAGAGGCGGTCGAACGGGGACTTGCTGGAGCCGACGGTGACGAAGATCATCGACCCGCGAAGACCGACCCGACGTACCTCGACCCACGCACGCGCTGTTGCAGCTCGGGCCACTGGACGTAGACGCGATGAGCAAGCGGCGAGACGAGGCGGCCTGTGAGCGACGGTCCCTCGATGCGCGTCACGCTCTCGATGTAGAAGACCTTGACGCCGAACAGGCGGCCGATCCAGACGAACGGAACACACATCGCGGCGCCCGTGGAGACGATCAGCTTCGGCCTCAGCGTGCGCACGAGCCGCCACGCGAGCCGGAGATTCCGCACGAGGTTGACCGCGCTGCGCTCCGCCGGGCCGAAGCCGAAGTAAACACGCTCACCCACGAGGATCGAACGTGCGTCACTCGTGTCGCCCGTGACCCAGGCGGTGTCGTAGCCGCGCCAGGCGTCGCGGAGCGACGAGAGCTGCACGAGATGCCCACCCGGCGTGCTGATCAACAGGATCTCCGCCGAGCGGTCGTCGGCCGCCTGCGCGCGCCGTGTCGCGGGAACATCGCCCATGCGATCGACGATAGGCGCGCTTCGGAACGGGTGCCAGGGCCGAAGTGACAGGCCGGACCCGGAGCCCATCTAGCCGATCGGCTAGTTCAGCGAGCGGTGCCCCGACTGTCCGCGACCCGACCTGCCAGCGTGCGCAGACGCTGTGTCTGCCGGAGGTGCCGGCGGACCGCGACGTCGGCGTACCGCTCGTCGCGGCGCACAGCGGCGCCGAGGAACGCCGGGATCATGGTGAGCGCCGCACGGTCGCGACGAGCGCGATGGAGCGAGCGCAAGGCGAGGTAGCTGAACCGATAGCCCATGAACCACGCCGCCTCGCCCTGAGCGCGCCAGCGCGCGGTGGCGGCACCGTCGCGAGCACCGAGACGCCGGTGGTGGTGAAAGGCAAGGTCAGGGAGCATTCGTGTCGTCCAGCCGAGAACGGCGGCCTTGAGCTCGTCGAGGCCGTCCCAACCGACGCGCTCGACGAGCGGCAGGACCTGCTCCAGGCACTCGCGGCGGTAGACACGAACCGCGCCGCGCACGTGGCCCTGGGCGACCTCGATCGGCAGCCAGTGGCCGTCGACGTCTTGCTCCAGGCATGTCCCGCTCGCGATCCCCAGCGATGGGTCGCCCACGAACGCCTGTGCGATCCGCTCGAAGTGGTCGGGCTCCACCGACACATCCGCGTCGAGCTTCACAACGAGGTCGGGAAGCTCGTGCAACTCCGCGAGCCCGGCATGGAAGGCTCGAACGATCGGCGCCCCGGGGACGGGTCGCGCCTCGCCCGGGATCGAGATCGTCGAGATCCAGTCGTGCGTCGCGGCGAGCTCGGCGGCGAGGACATCGGTGCCGTCATCGGAGCCGTTGTCGACGATGATCCAGTGACTCGGAAGGATCGTCTGCCCGACGAGCGCAGCCGCGAGCCGTTCGAGATTGGCATGCTCGCTCCGGGCCGGCGTGACGAGCGCGTACGAGAGGTCGGTCATGCCATCGCTCCGGCGGCCGCGGGCGGTGCCGCCGCAGGCTTCGCGTACGTCGACAACCAGAGCTCGAGCATCAGCACGCACAGCAGCAGCTTCGAACGCCGGTAGCTGGTGCCGTCCGCGAGCAGGCCCTCGATTGCGCGCACGTCGACGAAGTCGGTGTACCTGGCGCCCGGGTCGAGGAGGATCTCCCGCACGGCTCCCTGCTGGCGACCGAACCACGCGTCGACGGCGCTGCTGAAGAAGCCGACTTTCGGCCGGTCGATGACTTCGTCCGGCACGAGGCCGCGGGAGACGGTGCGCAGGATCCGCTTCGTCACGCCGCCGTCGAGCTTCAAGTGGACCGGCATCCGCGCGCAGAACTCGACCAGGCGACGGTCGAGATACGGGACGCGGACCTCGAGGGAGTGCGCCATCGACGTCCGGTCGAAGTAGTGCAGCATGTCGTCGACGAGGTTGAGCTGCCCGTCGAGCAGGAGCGCGCGGCCGAGCCCTCCGGTGCGCGAGTTGCCGACACGGTCCGCGAGCGCCTGGTCGAGCACCGACCGCGGGACAGCGGCGAGATCGCCGACGGCCGCATCGCGGCGGGCACCGGTCGCCCACTCCGAGCGAGCAATGACGGCTGCCGCGACCGGATCGTCCGCGCCGGCAACGGCGGCCGCAAGGCGAAGCCGCGCAGAGCCGCGCCCGGCCACGGCGACTCCGGCCCGGCGGAGCGGAGCCGGGATCGCCGTCCAGCGGTCGATCGCGGCGGTCCGCCGATAGCGGTCGTAGCCGGCGAGGAGCTCGTCGGCGCCCTGCCCCGAGAGCGCAACGGTGACGTGCTCCGCCGTCAGGCCCGACAACGCCATGAAGCCGATCGCGGAGAGGTCGGCCACCGGCTCGTCCATTGTCCATGCGAGCGACTCCAGGTCGACTGCGTCGTCGAGCGACAGCTCCAGCTCGTGGTGGTCGGCACCGAAGTGCCTTCGCTGTCGTGCGTGCGGTCGCCAGCTCGTTGTCCGGCATGCCGGCAAAGCCGACGGAGAACGTCTGGACAGGACGATCCATGCGACGCGCCATCAGCGCCGCGATCAGGCTGGAGTCGATGCCTCCGCTCAGCATCACGCCGAGTGGAACGTCGCTCATCAGCTGTAGACCGACGGCGTCGTCGAGGAGCTCGAGCAGCTGCGCCTCCCAGTCGGCGTCGGGGACGGCCGACGAGCGGCGCCGGCTCGGGGTACTGCCAGTACCGCTCGACCCGCACACGCGGCGGCTCGACGACGAGCCGATGCCCCGGCAGCAGCTTCTTGACCTCTCGGAGGATCGTCCGCGGTCCGGGGACGAAGCCGAGCGACAGCAGCAGCTCGACCGACTCGACGTCGATCTCGGTCGAGACGAGCCCCGAGGCGAGCAGGGTCTTCAGCTCGGAGCCGAACAGCAGGACGTCGCCGACCTCGGCGAAATAGAGCGGCTTGATGCCGACGTGGTCGCGCGCGAGCAGCGCCCGGCGGCGACGCTCGTCCCAGACGACGAACGCGAACATCCCGTTCAGGCGCTCGGGCGCGGCGTCTCCCGCGTCCTGGTAGAGCGCCGGCAGGATCTCGGTGTCGCAGGTCGTCGAGAACCGGTGGCCGCGGCCTTCGAGCTCGGCGCGGACGGCCCGGTAGTTGTAGAGCTCGCCGTTCTGCGCCGCGATCACGGTGCCCTCGGGTTCCACATCGGCTGGTGGCCGTCGGCGACGTCCATGATGCTCAGCCTCCGGACTCCGATCGCGATGCCCTCGGCCAGATGAAACCCCTCGTCGTCCGGCCCCCGATGGTGCATCGACTGCGTCATCGCGCGCAGCGTCTCGGGAGCCACCGGACGCGTCCCCGTTCCCCGCAGCTGGATCGCGCCGCAAATCCCGCACATTCGCCCAACGTTAACCGCGGCTCGCCGAGAAGCACGACGCCGCATAGGCCAGAGGTTGGACTAGCCGAACGGCTAGATCTGCGAGTTGAGCCCCAGCGCGGCGAGGAGCGCGATCAGATGCCCCAGCCGACGGGACACGCCCCGTCCGGCGACCAAGTGGGACCCCGCAGTCATGATCACCCCGAAGCGGTAGACCGCGGCGCGGGGCCGGCCAAAGTGCTTGCGGGCGTAGCGGATCCGGCTGCGCGCCAGGACGCCGAGCAAACGCCACCGGGGCGCGGATGCGCCGCCGATGTGCATGCACTCGACCGCCGGCGTGTACACCACGGCATGGTGGGCGTCCCAGATCCGTCGACAGAGATCGACGTCCTCGCGGTAGAGGAAGAAGCCCTCGTCGAAGCCCCCGATCTCGGCGAGAACATCGCGACGGACGAGCAGGCATGCGCCCGACGCCCAGTCGCACGGGCCCTCCTGTTCGTACCGAGCCGGGTCGCGAATCACCTCGTCCGCCCAGGCAGCCTCGGGGAAGACGCGGTGGAGGAACAAGGCCTGCCCGAAGATCGACCGAACCTGCGGGAACCGTCGCAGTGACCAGTCGAGCTCGCCGCGCCGGCCGACGATCCTCGGCGCGATGGCGCCTGCGCCCGCCCGCTCGAGCACATCGACGAGCGCCAGCACCCGCTCCGGCTCGATCTCGGTGTCCGGATTGAGGAAGAGCACGTACGGGGCGTCGCCCCGCTGCCAGCCGACATTGCAGCCGCCGCCAAAGCCCACGTTCTTGTCGAGAGGGACGAGATCGATCGGGAGATCCGCAACGCCGGCGAGGCTCGCGTCACGCGAGGCATTGTCGACCACGACGACTTGGATGCGCGAGTCGCGCGTGAGCGGCTCGACACAGCCACGCAGCCAGCGCGCACTGTTGTACGAGACGACGACGACGTCGACCCGAGAGGCCCACTTGCCGACGCAGTCGCGATTCACCGTGCGCCGTTCACCCCGAAGTGGATCGGAAAGCGATCCATGACGTCCTAGGGTAGCCGCGTGCACCGCTGGGGCACGACGCCGGAACGTCCAGGGTCGAAGCTGGACTTCCGGTCAGTCGGAGCGGGCCTGGAGCGCTGCAGCGACCGCTCGGACATAACCCCGCCGGCGTTGCGGGTCCCGGCTCGCGACGACTCGAGTGAGCGAGCCGAGCGCGACGCCCGCCCTGAAGGCGGCCGCCCGGGCGCGGCCGAAATGTCGGCTCGCGTAGCGAACCCGGCTCGAGGCCAGGACCGGTAGTAGTCGCCAACGGGGCGCCGAGGCGCCCCCGGCATGGACGCAGGTCACCGAGGGCGCGTAGATCACGGCGCGGCCGAGATCCCAGATCCGACGGCACAGGTCGACGTCCTCGGCATACATGAAGAAGCCCTCGTCGAAGCCCGCGATCCGCTCGAGGACGTCCCGCGGGACGATGAGGCAGGCACCGGAGGCCCAGTCGACCATGCCCTCGTGCTCGTAGCGTTCCCGGTCGCGGATCAGCTCATCGGTCCACGTCGCCCGCGGCAAGAAACGGTAGGCGAAGACCGCTTGGGCATAGATCGAGCGAACGGTCGGGAAGCGCCGCAGCGACCACTCGAGGCCGCCGTTTTCGTCGAGTATCCGCGGGGCGACGGCGCCGGCTCCCGTGCGGTCGAGCGCCGCGGCGAGACCCAGCACCCCGTCGGGCGTGATCCGCGCATCGGGGTTGAGGAACAACACGTTCGGTGCGGTGGACGCACGCCACCCGACATTGCAGCCACCGCCGAAGCCAAGGTTCTGCTCCAGTGCGACGACCTGGAGGCCGAGGTCGGCCACCGCCGACTCGCTCCCGTCCTGGGACGCGTTGTCGACGACGACGATCTCGAGCCGACGGTCGCCGGCAAGCGGCTCGACGCACGCCCGCAGCCGGTCGGCGCTGTTGTACGACACGACGACGACCGCGACGCGCTGCTCCTCGTGGCTGGACCATCCTGCCAACTATGGCTCATCGTCCTCCCAGCGGAAACCGCCTTTTGCCCAGTGCCGCAGGCACCGGAACTGCGTAGCCTCCGTCAGGATGCTCAGACGATCGGATCTCGCCTTCAGGTTCAACCAACGGCGCGTCCGCCGCGAGGCCGAGCGCGACTCGGCAGCGCGGAGCCTTGCGCGCCGTTTCGCTGCAGCACCCGCTCGTTGCGCTCACGTACGACGACGGCCCGTCCGGCTGCGAACACCGCCGAACTGCTCGAGATCCTGGAGGCGGCCGGTGCGCGCGCGACCTTCTTCGTGGTCGGCTGCCGGCTAGAGGAGAACCGCGAGCTCGGCCTGCGGATCGCGGCGGGCGGCCACGAGCTCGCCAACCACTCCTACTCTCACCGGAACCTGCAGCAGCTCGCCGAGAACGAGGCCGCCGAGGAGATCGCGCTCGGCACGCGGGCGATCGCCGAGGTGACCGACCCTCCAACGCTTTACCGTCCCCCGTTCGGCAAGCAGCCGCGGGACGAGGCGCGCATCTGCCGCGAGCTGGGGTTGCGCAGCGTGCTCTGGTCGATCGACTCGGGGGACACGATGCCCTTTTCGACCGAGCGGATCGTCGACGAGGTCGCCGGCCGGGTCCGCCCGGGCGACATTGTTCTCATGCACGACGGCGGCGATCGTCGTCAGCGCACACTCGACGCCACGCGACAGATCCTCGATGCGTTCGGCGGGCGTGGTTATCAGTTCGTGACGGTGTCGCAGCTTCTTGGCTCGGGCGCTAGGACGTCGTAGAGGAATCCCCGTCGACGGGCTGCAGCCATGCCTCGCGCCACCAGGGGTAAATCGCTCGTGGGCAAAGCCAGCGCCCGCTGCTCCGGTAGCCCTCGCAGACGACTCCATCGAGTATGTACGCGTCCGACGCCAGCTCGATCATCTTGCCGCTTCCTTCGTCGATGAACCGCTCGACCTTGGTCTTCACCCGAGCCGTCCGTCCGCAGTAGACCTTCATTTCGCGGTCGTACCACAAGCCTCGGTGCGTCCCATTCTCGTTCAGCGTCTGGCCAATCTCACTGCTCGTTCGGATCTGTACGAGATCGCCAGGCTTGAGGCCACGCAGTTCAGGCATCGCCGATTTTTGGCCCTTCAGTTCGTCGGGGCGATATGGCAGCAGCGTGACGAGTCCCAGTTTCCGCGCGATCTCCTCGACCACGACGCGGCTCATCACACGCACGAAGCGGAGAATCCCAACGTTGCCGCTTCGTACCTCGCTGATCAAGGAGCGTGGGCTCCAATAACCAACCCGCTTGCCCGCGCGCAGGAGCTCCGTGGCCTGGCACCGGTAGCGCGGCTCGCCCAGTGTCGAGTTCGGTGCTACCGCGCCCCTTGCTGCCCGCTCGGCGAGCTCCGCGTACTCCGAATCTGTGCGCGGATCGACCAGAGGCGGAGAGCCACCGGCGGGTCGAAGCCAGGCTTCTTTCCAGTAGATCCGGCACTGCGCCTGGCACGCTGAGTGCCCCGTTCCCGAGCAACGAAGATCCTCGAGCAGCACCGTGTCCTCGAGCTCTCGCACCCCGGTATAGCTGATCGTGTCGCAGGCCCTTAGGACCTGTGCGTCGACCGTGTAGATCCGACCGAAGTAGTCGAGCATCTCCGGCATGAAGGGCACGCCCCCGAGGAGTCCATGCTCGTCGAGCGTGGCGAGAATTTCCGACGGTGACCGAAGCTGAACCTTGTCGCCTGATCTCACGAGACCCCTTCGCTCCTCATCCGATTCGCCGCGCCAATCTGCAGCTGGGCGAACCGTAGCCGAGGCCGCCGCGGCACCAAACGCTCGGTCGGACGGACCGTGCCTAGCCGACTGGCTAGGTGAACCGATGGGAGATCACACATCGGTATACAGCGAATCCGATCCAGCGGCAGGTTGAACGCTCCGGCGTGGCGATACCTTTCCACGAGCCAGCATCGCAGCGACGAGCGCCATGGCCGTCCGCACCTCCGGGAGGTCCCCTCCCGCTTTGAGGATGTGCTTCCGTTCAAGTCGATGAACAGCGAAGAACTCCCTGTCGAGCAGGCGCGAGATGCGTGGGAACTGGCGCACATGCCACCACACGTAGCTGCGCAACTCCGACCGGAGCCGCGTCTGAAACTCTCTCTCCGTCAGGACGTCGCGGCCATAGCGAAGCAGGAAGACGATGTGCTCCGGCACGTGCGTGTTCATCGAGCTCGACCACGTGGTGCGGCTGTCGTCTCGCTGCCGGGCGAACGTCAGAACCTGATGAACGAAGGCGAAGTCGTAGCGACTCAGGACCCAGCAGACGGCTTCGGTATCCATATGGCGGAATCCTGGCTCGTAGAAGCGACCCCGCTCGCGAACGGCCGCAGATCGTAGTAGGTGCGCAGTCGGCGCTCCGGTCACGTTGAAGCCGAGGAGCGTATTCCGAAGGATGTCCTTGCCTGGGGCAAAGGTTGTCGTGTACGACAGGCCGTCGAGGTGCACGCGTCGGCCGGCTAGCTGGTACGCGCCAACGATTCCCACTGTTTCGCTGGCGGAGGCCGCGGCGACCATCTCTGCGAGGCACTCCGGATAGAGCCAGTCGTCCGCCTGAACCACCTTGCAGAATTCGCTGTCTGGGCTGATCGATTCGAGCGCCCGGTTGTGGTTCTCGGTGGCGTCGACGAAGTCCTCGAAGCGGATGAGGCGGATTCGCGAATCGCGCCGCGCGAATTCCTCAGCGATCGAGGGCGTTGAGTCTGTGCTGGCGTTGTCGACGACCGTACATTCCCACGCCGAGTAGGTCTGGGATCGAATGCTTTCAAGGCATTCGCTGAGATACGTCGCGTCGTTGTAGACCGGCGTGACGACGCTCACAAGCGGCAGGTTCCTCGCGGGTTCCAACGACAGGCCATAGTTATCCAGGTCGTACACCACGTCAAGCAAGAGTCGATCTACGGACCACGACGCGGCAAAAAGACCTACTCAAATGGGCATGGCGACCGCGAAAGCGTCGACTTAGGCTGTTCTGGTGCCGAACCCGCCAGGTTTTTCTGCGCCCGACGACGGGACCGCGCAGCGCCTGGGTGAAGACATGCGCGCGATGGCACCTGCCGAGATTCGCCGCAGGTCGCTCACGGGAGTCGTCTACCTGAGCTCCTCGAACGTGGCGAACCTCGTTGTCGGCTTCTTCGGAAGCCTTGTGCTCGCCAGGGTTCTCACTCCGGAGGACTTTGGGCTCGTCGCTATCGGCTCGACGGCGATCCTCGTGGCGGGAGCGCTCGCCGACGGTGGCCTGGGCGCCGGGATGGTCAAGCGGGCACGACCGCCGACGATCGCCGAACTGCGCACGATGAACGGGATTCAGTTGGCGATTACGCTCGCTGTCTGCATCCCTGCTGTGGTTGTTGCGCTGTTCTTCGGGCGAACGGGTCTGATCACCGCGGTGATGATCATTTCTCTGCCGATTACGACGCTGCAGACTCCAGGCCGGATCATCCTCACCCGAAGCATGCGGTATGACCGCCAACTCGCGATCGACTTCGGCGCGCAGGTCGCGTCCCAAGTGTTCGCAGTCACGGCGGTTCTGTGCGGTGCAGGCGTCTGGGCGCTCGCACTCTCGACCGTCGTCAAGGCTCTCGTCGGGACACTGCTCACCGCCAAGTTCAGCATCGGATTCAACATGCCCTCCCTCCGCGGATGGCGGACACACGGTGAGCAGTTGAGATTCGGCCTCAGCTTCCAGTCGAGTTGGTTCATGTTTATGGCGCGCGAACAGGGCCTGAACGTCGTGGTCGGCACTGTTGCGGGAGTCGGGTCGCTCGGCATCTGGACGTTCACGAACCGAATCTTTCAGCTGCCGCTCGTGGCGTTCAGCTCGCTCTATCAGGTGGGTTTCCCGGCGATGTCCAACCTGCTCGCACGTGGAGAGGATCCGGCGCCGGCGATCATGCGCACGGTGCGCCGAACGGCCGTGGCGGGCACATTTGTGTTCCCTGTTTTCGCTGCGACGAGTCCGCGTCTCATCTCAGCAGTCTTCGGCGGGCAGTGGCAGGAAGCCGCGGCCATCGTGCCGTTCATCTGCCTATCGACGCTCATTCTCGGATCGATCTCGGTGTCGGCGACCAGTTACCTTGCCGCTGTCGGCCGCCCGGGGATTCTCGGGTGGGCGTCGGCCGCACTTGGCGTCGTCTGGCTTGCGGTAACGGCTCCGCTCCTTCCGATGATCGGTGTAGCCGCGATCGGCGTGGGGAACTTGGCCGGCGCGCTGCTGGAGGCGGCAGTTCTCACCGTCGCAACGAGTCGGCTTGCCGGCGTCTGGCCGCACAAGCCGCTGGTCCGGCCTCTCGCCGTGGCGCTCGTTGCAGGGACTGCGGGCTGGTCGCTCTGCAGCGCTTCGCCCCACGGCCTGGTCAGCGCCATGGCAGCCGCCGCTCTCACAATCGCAGTGAACTCCGCGGGCCTATGGCTCGTCTGTCGCAAGGATCTCAGAGACACGATCGGTCTGGCGGCCGGCGCAGTTCGCACCGCGGTTCCGGCCCTCGGGCGGGTCGCGCCCGGCAGCGTCTAGCGGATCAGGAGCACCCAGTCCCGATCGCCGGCGTGATTGCGTCCCGGTACCGCGTACCGGGCGCGGGTCGATGTGCGTGTGACCGGAGTCGCCGTGCGCAACGATCCTGACGTCGGGTCGAACCACTGGGCTCGGCGCGCGTGGCCGCAGGCGGGTGAGGTCGAGAACGACACTGCCGCCGGCGGGAAGATACGAGAGCGCGACGGACCGATCGGGCGTAGCAGCGGTGGTCACGTAGTTGCCGTCGGCGACCTTTGCGTCGGGGCTGAAGCGCCCATACCCACCTACGACGATCCGGTGAGCCGAGTCGGGTACGAGCTCGTACCACGGAAGACTCTCCATGAGCTTGGTCAGGTAACCGAGTTCGCGCACCCCGACCGTATCCAGATGGCTCCGCCATCCGTCGATGAACTGCCAGGTGTAGTGATTTCCGTACAGCTGTCCGGCCGCGCCGCTGAGTGCACTCCAGTACTCCTGGCGGCGAAGCGTAGACGGCGTGCCTTTCGAGACGGTGGGCCCGTTCTGCTCGAACTCGTACGACGCCTCGACCATAAAGACCGGCATGTGCGACGTCCGATCGTACTCGCGCTGCACCTCAGCGTAGGTCGAGAAATACGTGTACGCGGCATCTAGCTTGATGATCTCTCGCCAGTGCTCGTCGTCGAGTGACCCACTCCGTGGGAAATTGAGCTCCACGGTCTGAATGTGCCGCCGATCGACAGAGCGAATTCCTTCGGCCACATCGCGGACGAGAGCGTCATCGGTGGGGTTTTGCCACGTCTGGAAGTCGTTGCCGTTGAACCAGACGATGTTTGGATACTTCCGGAACCGCAACCCGAGGAAGCGTCCGTACGCGCGCGCCGCGGCGTGACCGTTCTGCCGGAGGACGCCCAACCATCCTCCGGTCTCAATCGGATCCAACAGAACGACGATGCCTGCGCGTGCAGCTGCGTCGACCACCCCGGCTACCCGTTGGAAATACGCGGGGTTTGGGGTCGTGAGCTGACCTTCGACCCGGAATGGCGCGACGCCGTCGCGTGTTTGTCCGTTCTGTCTGCAGCCGGTGTACTTCGCGCAAAGCAGATTCACCCATAACGCGTTGAAACCCATCCTCTCGCGGTCGGAGATGAACGCAGCGGCGTCCGAGGGGCAGAGGTCGCCGATCAGCGCCTGCGGAGAATCCCCGACCAAAAGAAATGGCCTACCTCGGCGGTCGACGAGATATCGTCGATTCTTCGACGGGTGGAGCGGGAACGCCGCATGGAGTCTCGAGAAATCGGGCGCCGAAGCGTGCAAGAGAGCCGCCCCACACTGAGGCGATTCGGTTCGGAGCCGCGACGCCGCTACGCCGGAAACTGCCACTGCGAGGACGAGGAACGCGACAAGGAGTCGGCCGCGCACTGACCGGAATCGGAGAGTCGTCCGACCGATGAGCGCGACGACGCGGTACACGAACGCTGACGGTACCGCGTGGCAGTGAGGACACACCTAGCCGAGCGGATAGTTGTGGCTGCGCTACTTCCATTGCCAGGATCTCGCCCTAACATCAGAACTGGGCGAGCGAGCGGCGTTCGCCTGACGATCCGCGAGGTTGGGGCAAGGGGTGTGAACTGATACATGCGCGTTCTTTTGACGGGGTGTAGTGGGTATGTCGGCTCGGTGGCGCGGGCGGTCCTCGAGGCGGGGGGACACGCCGTGGTCGGGCTCGACACCGGTCTCTACGATGGATGCGATCTCGCACCGCTCACGCCGCCCCCATCACCGGAGATCCGACGCGACGTCCGCGACGTGCAGCCGGGCGACCTCGACGGGATCGACGCGGTCGTCCACCTCGCGGCGCTGTCGAACGACCCCCTGGGCGACTTCGACGAGGAGCTCACGTATGCGATCAACCATCACGCCGGCGTCCGCCTCGCGAAGCTCGCACGCGACGGCCGGCGTCGAGCGGTTCGTCTTTGCGTCGTCGTGCAGCATGTACGGGGCCTCGAGCTCCGAGGCGCCGGTCGACGAGACCGCACCGCTGGCGCCGCTGACAGCGTACGCAGCGTCGAAGGTGCGGTCCGAGGAGTCGATCTCGAAGTTGGCCGCAGACGATTTCTCGCCGGTCTTCCTGCGCTTCGCGACCGCGTACGGCGTCTCGCCCAGGCTCCGCCTCGACATCGTGCTCAACAATCTCGTCGGCTCCGCGATCGCCACCGGGGCGATCCGGCTGCAAAGCGACGGGACGGCCTGGCGGCCGTTGATCCACGTCGAGGACATGGCGCGTGCCTGTGCCGCCGCGATCGAAGCGCCGCGCGAGATCGTGCACAACCAGCCGTTCAACACCGGCGACACCGCCGCGAACTACCTCGTCCGCGACCTGGCGCTGATCGTGGCAGACGTCGTCGAAGACTCGGAGGTGACGTTCGCGGACGGCGCCGGCACCGATCCGCGGAGCTACAAGGTCGACTTTTCGAAGATCGCCGAAACGCTCCCGACGTTCAAATGTGCATGGGACGCGCGCAGCGGAGCCGCGGACCTCGCTGCTGCGTATCGCGCAGCAGGAATGGACGAGGAGATGTTCACGGGCGAGAGATTCACGCGCCTCAAGCGGTTGAGCGCGCTCCTCGACGACGGTCGTCTCGACGCCGCCCTGCGCTGGCGCGAGCCTGCGGCGATGGCAGCCGGAGCATGATCTTCACCGAGACGGCTCTGCCCGGCGCCTTCGTGATCGACCTGGAGCGCCGCGAGGACGAGCGCGGCTATTTTGCCCGCGCCTTGTGCCCGAACGAGTTCACAGCTCACGGCCTGAAGCCGGTGATCGCACAGGCGAATGTGGCGTTCAACCGGACGGCCGGGACGCTCCGCGGCATGCACTTTCAGTTCCCGCCTGCTGCCGAGACGAAGGTCGTCCGCTGCACGCGCGGCGCGATCGTCGACATCATCGTCGACCTGCGCCCCGAGAGCCCGACCTACCTCGAGCACGTCGCGGTGGAACTGAACGAGGAGAACGGCCGTGCGCTCTACGTCCCGGAACGCTTCGCTCACGGATACCAGACGCTGGTGGACGGAACCGACACGAGCTACTTCGTCGGCGAGTTCTATACCCCTGAGGCAGAAGGCGGCCTGTCCCCGCACGATCCGGGCCTCGGCCTCGACTGGCCGCTCCCGGTCAGCGCGATCTCGCCGAAGGATGCCGCATGGGCGGCCCTCGACGAGGTCGAGCCGGAGATCCGTCGGAGAATGGAGACCGCGTGATCCTCGTCGACACGGCATTGAGAGCTCGGGAGGCCGAAGGGCGTCCGATCCGCGTTGCCATCGTCGGCGCCGGCTTCATGAGCCAGGGCCTGACGAACCAGATCGTCAACAGCATCCCGGGGATGCCCGTGGTCGCGATCTCCAACCGACGGCCGGAGCGTGCGCGCGACGTCTTCCAGTACGCAGGCCTCGAATCGACGCTCGTCGAGTCGCAGGCAGCCTTCGACGACGTCGTCGCGCGCGGTGGCGCCGCGTACACGGACGACCCGTTCCTGCTGTGCCGCAGCGAGCACGTCGACGTCGTGTGTGAGGTGACCGGCTCGGTCGAGCTCGGGGCACAGGTCGTGCCTCGAGGCGTTCGCGCACGGCAAGGACGTCGTCCTGATGAACGCCGAGCTCGAGGCCACGATCGGGCCGATCCTCAACGTCTACGCCGACCAGCACGGCGTGATCATGTCGGCGTGTGACGGAGACGAGCCGGGCGTCCAGCTCGATCTCTATCGCTGGGTGAAGGGCCTCGGCCTCGAGCCGCGCGTGATCGGCAACGTCAAAGGGCTGCAGGACCCGTATCGCAACCCGACGACGCAGAAGGGATTCGCCGAGCAATGGGGCCAGAATCCGGCGATGGTCACGTCCTTCGCGGACGGCTCCAAGATCTGTTCGAGCAGGCGATCGTCGCGAATGCCACCGGGTTCACGGTGCAGCAGCGTGGGATGTCGCGTGGCGTCGAGTACCGCGACGACGTGATGACGATCGGGCGCCTCTACGACGTCGAACGCGTACGTGAGCTCGGCGGGATCATCGACTACGTCGTCGGGACGCCGCTCACGAAGGTCTATGTGCTCGCAGAGCATGACGACCCCAAGCAGCAGCACTACCTGAACCTGTACAAGCTCGGTGACGGGCCGCTCTACTCGTTCTTCGTCCCGTACCACCTCGTCCACTTCGAAGTGCCGAACTCGATCGCCCGCGTAGCGCTGTTCCGCGATCCGGTTTCGCGCGCACTCGGCGGGCCGGTCGTCGAAGTGTGCGCGGTCGCGAAGCGCGACCTGAAAGCCGGCGAGACGCTCGACGACTATGGGGAGTACATGACCTACGGGGAGGCGTGTCGACGTCGACGAGATGTCGAGCGGCCGGCTACTGCCCGAAGGCCTCGTGAAGGGTGCGTCCTCCGCAAGACGTCAAGCAGGACGAGCTGATCGCCTACGGCGACGTCGACCTGCCGCCCGGCCGCGTCGCCGACCGCTTGCGCGCAGAGCAGTACGACCGCTTCCGCGGCGAGCAGTGGCTCGCGGACAGCACGACGGCCGCGACACACGCCTAGCGCACCGCACGGTCGCAGAGACTGTGCTTAGGGCAGGAGCCCGAAGGTCGTCAGCTTCGTCTCGCCGGCGACGAAGACCTTGCCGTTAGCGACGAGCGGCACTGTGAACTTGGCGGTGACGTCGAGCGAGTCCCGCGAGCCGGACTGGCCGCTGTCGTAGAGCTCCTTGAGCGTGCCGTTCGTCGAGCCCGCGGGGTCGTAGGCGAAGAGGACGCCGGGCGAGCTTGCGTTGCGCTGTGTGACCCACAGGACACCGTTCGCCCTCGCCGCTCGAGGAAGCGGCAAGTTGCGCGCCACGATCGGGGAAGACCGCGGTCGAGCGAAGCGCCGGGGTCGTCGAGAGCAACCCGTTTGTCAGGCGGAAGCCCTGCGTGTTGTCGCCGTTCGGGGCGAAGAAGACATATCCGCCGAAGTAGACGGGCGAGCTGAAGTTCCCCGGCTCGGAGCCGGACGAGCCGGTCGGCGGGAAGATGTTCGCGAGCGTCTGGACGATGTTGTTCGTCGACGAGTTGTACCTACCCATGTTGTCGCGGTCGACGAGGTAGATCGTCCCGTCCTTACCGGATTCGAGCATCTCGTGCGGATGGGCTCCAGGCTGGTCCGGGAGCAGGAGCGCCCCGCCGGAGCCGAGGTCGTGGTTCGCCGAGTCGAGTGCCGCGTTGTTGAACGGGGCGAAGAAGTCCTTGACGACACCGGCCGTGCTCATCCGGATGAAGCTGTCGCCCCATTCCGACTGACCGTCGAACGTGCCGTCGCCACTGACGTAGAAGATGTCTCCGCTCGAGTCCGACGCGAGCCCGCCCCCGGCCATCCACACTCCGGCTCCCTCGCTGTTCGGCGTCAGCGCGAAGGCCAGGTTGCGCTGCAGCGTATGGGCGTCGTAGCCGAAGATCCACCCGTGATAGGGCTGGAAGTCGCCGTGGCTCGAGAAGCCGAAGTAGACGACGCCGTTCAGCAGCAGAAGCCTGTGTGCTGATTCTCGCGCAGCCCGAGTGAAGGGCAACTGCCCGCCACTTGCCCCCAGCCCCGTTCCTGGCACGGTCGCCTGGATCGCCACCGGCCCGCCGAACTTCTCGGCGCCCGTCGAGAGATCGAGGGCGTGGAGTCGGATCGGGTACTTCGTCGTAGCCGCCGACGACCTCCTTCGTCGCCGCGACGACGTACAGCGTGTTCGTCGCGGGATCGATCACGGGCGTGCCCGTGATGCCGATCTCGGGAGCGATGTCGCAGCATTCGCCGGTATCCCTGCCGGGACGGTCGTGATGCCGTGTCGCCGGATCGATGAAGCTGTCCTTCCACAGCGGCGTCTGCGCGGTGCCGTCGGCGTCGAAGGCGTAGACGCTGTCGTGCTCGGTTGCGACGTAGACGATGTTGTGCGCACCCTGCGCCGGGACGGAGACGTTCGCCACGTACAGCGGCGACGCGTAGGCGATGCCGTCGAGCGGGCGGCGGAAGAGCTTGCCGAAGTTCGCGGCGTTGACGGTGCTCGGGGAGAGACGGTCTCGGAAGAGTCCTGGCCGGTGCGCAGGTTGTCGTTGTGGATCGTGTACGTGCCGGCATAGGTGCCGATATAGGCAGTCGCCGAGCCCGACGTCGTCTGATCGGTCGTCGTCGCGGTGATCGTGTGTGCGCCTGCCGGGTTCCCGCGGTGTAGAGGCCTCCATTGCGTGATCGTGCCGACCGTCGGGCTTCCCCCGGAGATCCCGTCGACCGACCAATTGAGCGGCACGGTGCCGCCGCCGGGGAGCGTGGCGACGTGAACTGCTGCTGTTGCGACGGGGTCAGCGAGACCCGGCGCGGACTGATCTGAAGACCGGTCTACGCCGTGGCGGTGTCCGAGTAGGGGCCCGTCTGCCCAGCGGCGTCGATCGCCGCGCACGCGGTAGATGTAGTCGCGTTCGGCGTAGCAGTCCGGTGTCGTTGTACGAATTCGTGCTCGGCGCGGCGATCCGCACGAAGTTCGTGCAGCCGCCCCCTGGCAGCGCTCGACCTCGTAGCCGGTGACGCCGGCGCGGTCGGACGATGCCGCCCAGGTCAGGTCGACTTCGGTCGACGACTTGACGATCGAGGCGAGGTTGGCGGGGATCGAGGGTGCAGCTCCCCGGCGACGGCGGTGTTCATGTCGGCCTGAATCAGCGAGGCCGGCAGCGCGGTGGTGTAAACGCGAACCTCGTCGATCAGCCCGCTGAAGTGTTGGCCGAAGAGCAGTCGCCGCCGATCTGCAGTGGGTTCGTCGAGGTGGCGATCGGGCCGGTCGCGACCTGGCTCCCGACCAGCGCACCGTTGACGTAGAAGCGAAGGTTTGCGCCGTCGTAGGTGGTCGCGAGATAGCTCCAGGCGTTTGCGGGAAGGACGGCACCTCCGAAAGCGTTGGCGTTCGTCCCCCCGAACGTCCCGCCGCCGGCCGGGAATCCGCCGTTTCGGTCCGTCGTGCCCATCAAGTAGTAGTTGTCGTTGCCCTTGTAGACGACATCGCGCCAGGCTGCTGAGGTTGCAGCAGGGTTCACCCAGGCCTCGAGCGTCATGCTGTTCCGAGCTGGAGCGAGCTCGAGTTGGCGATGTTGACGATCGACGAGGAGCCGTTGAACGACGAGCGCGTTTCCGAACTTGCCCTGCGTCGACCACGTGGCGGCTGGACCGTGCCGTTGTTGCCGAATCCCGAGCCGTCGCGACGGTGGATCCTGACCCCTCGTCGAACGAGTACGCCGCGACGAGGCCGACCGGCGGAGTCGCCGTCGTCGCACTCGCGACGTTCGAGTATGGGCCGAGGTTGCCGGCGGCGTCGACCGCGCGTACCTGATACCGGTAGGTCGTGCCTGCAGCGAGGTTCGTGGTGTCGATGTACATCGTTCCCGGCCCGCTCGTCTGCGCCAGATGCGAGAAGTCGGTGCACGCCGACGCCTTGGCACCGGTCGATGCGGTAGCCGGCGACGCCGATGTCGTCTGTCGCTGCGCCCCAGGACAGGTCGATTTCACTTCCGCTCGCCGCGGCGGCGGTCAGGGTTCCGGGCGCGGTCGGCGGGTTGATGTCCGGCGGAGCTGATCGCCGATTGGTGTAGTCATGTCGGTTTGGATCGCTGCCTGCGAGAGTGCGCTGTTGTAGATGCGCACCTGGTCGATCAGGCCGCTGAAGTCCTGGCCCGTAGATGCTGTCGCCGCCGATCTGCAGCTGACTCGTCGAACTGGCGATCGCCCCTGTCTTCGCCTGGCTGGCGACTAGCCCACCGTTCACATAGAGGCGCAGCGTCGCACCGTCGTAGGTCGCAGCGAGAAACGACCACGTGTTGAGCGGCAACAGGACGTGGCGAACGCGTTCGAGTTGCCACCCGCCGAACGTGCCGCCGCCGCCGGGAACGCCGCCGCTGCGGTCCGTCGTCGCCATCAGGTAGTAGTTGTCGTCGCCCTTGTAGATCACGTCGCGCCAGCCGCCGAGACGGCCGCGGGGTTCACCCACGCCTCGAGCGTCATCGCGGTGCTCAATTGCAGCGAGCGCATTCGGGACATTGACGCGAGCATTCGACCCGTTGAACGACAAGCGCGCCGCCGAACTTCCCCTGCGTCGACCAGGCCGTGTTCGCGACCGTCCCGGTGTTCCCATTCCCTGACGCATCTGCCACCGACGTCCCCGTCCTGCATCAAACGAATACTCGGCAACCAGGCCGTCGGTCACGTCGCCGGTCGTGACGGTCACGGAGTTGGAGTAGCGGACCGAGCGTTTCCGGCCGCATCGGCGGCGCGGACACGGTAGGTGTAGGTGGTTTCGAGCGGGAGGACGCATCCTGGTAGCTCGTGCCGCTGGGGCGCCGATCTGCGCGAAGCTCGTACAGCCGCTGCCCTGGCACCGTTCGACCCGGTAGCCCGCCACGGCGACATTGTCCGTAGAGGCGCCCCACGCGAGATCGACCTCGGACGCCCCGACCGCCGAGCCCGTCAAGGTTCCGGGTGCCGATGGAGGCGTCGAATCCGAGCAGGCTGCGGTCGTCTTCGAGATGGTCGAGATCGCCGAGACGTTGGTCGCGGCGTCTACGGCGGCGACGCCCAGGGTGTAGGTGGTGCCGCAGTTGAGGCCCCCGAAGATGTAGTTGAGCGAAAGCGTCGTCGAAACCTGGGTGCCGCCGACGTAGACCCGGTAACCGGTCACCCCGACGTTGTCGGTCGACGCCGTCCACGAAAGCGGGAGCGAGCTCTGGCCGGGTGTTCCGACGATCAACCCGCTCGGGGCCGACGGTGGCACGGTGTCCCCGCCCCCACCGCCGCTCCCGATGGGTGTCGTCATGTCGGACTGGACCGCGGCCTGCGTGAGTGTGACGTTGTAGACCCGCACCTGGTCGATCAAGCCCTTGAAGTACTGGCCGTAGATGCTGTCACTGCCGATCTGCAGCTGACGCGTGGAGGAGGTGATGGCGCCCGACGCCGCCTGGCTTCCGACGAGCGCGCCGTTGACATATGTCCGGACGGTCGTCCCGTCGTACGTCGTCGCGAGGAACGACCACGTGTTGAGCGCTAGGGCCGCCGATCCGAAGGCGTTCACGTTCCTGACGCCGAACGTGCCGCCTCCGGTCGGGACATTCGTCCCGTGGTCGCTCGTCGCCATCAGGTAGTAGTTGTCGTCTCCCTTGTAGACGACGTCACGCCATGCCTTCGAGATGGTGCTCGGGTTGACCCAGGCCTCGAGCGTCATCGCGGACGACAACTGCAGCGACGACGAGTTCGGGATGTTCACACGCGCATTCGTGCCGTTGAACGACAGCGCGCCACCGTACTTCCCCGCCGTCGACCAGGCCGTGTTCGCGATTGTCCCGTTGTTGCCGCTCCCGGACGCATCGCCCACCGCCGTCCCGGCACCCTCGTCGAACGAGTACGCCGCAACGAGCCCGGTCGTGGCCGCGCCGGCGACAGGCCCACCCGCGCCCGCGCAGGCGAGCAGTGTGCAACCCGCGGCGAGCCACACGGCGATGCGGTAGCGACTTCTCATCTTGCTCTCACGCACTCCCCCACTTACGATCGGCGACCCGACCATCCAACGCTGACAGCGAGCCGCCTCCTGGTCAACGAGATCGACCGGAAACTGTCCGGTCGGCTAGGTCAGAGCACGAGCGACACCTTCCGCCCGCTGAAGCCCTCCGCGTACCGCTCCGCGGCGACCGCCTCCATCCCGCGGAGGCGCATCAGCCCGCGGAACGTCTCACCGTCGAACCAGTGCTTGCCGGACTGAGTCGCGAAATGTCGTTCGAGCAGGTCGAGCTTCCGTTCGACATCCTCGACGGTGAGTGGGACGAACACGTTGGGCCGGCCGAGATCCCCGTCCACCTTCGGGATCTCGTACTCGAGGATCAGGTGGCTGCGAAAAGTGTTCCACGTCAGCTCGCAGGCGAGCCGATGATCCTGGTGGAAGTCGTAGCTCGAGTGCGTGAACACGATCTGGGGGTCGACGCGAGGCTTGAGATCCTCGAAGACCTGCTTCACCTCGGCGCCGACGTACGGCAGGAAGCCGTCGCGGAACCCGTGCACCTCGACCCGTGCCGCGCCGGCGCCCGCGAGGAAGTCGGCGGCGCTCGCGCGAGCCTCGTCGGCCCGCGCGCCCTGCGCGGCGAGCACGACCCAGTCGACCTCGACCTCAGGATGCTCGCGGACGAGGCGCAGGATGGTCCCGCCGCACCCGATCTCGATGTCGTCCGCATGACAGCCGATCGCAAGCACCCGCTCGAGCGGCTCGGCTGCCGACCAACTCAACACTGTGGCGCCGTCAGACCTTGACCGGCGCGGCGGTCAGCTGGCGCCAAGGCGCCTTGCCGGACTCGTTCAGGCCCTCGAGCCGCTGCCGATCTTTGATCGTGTCCATCGGGCCGAAGAAGCCCTCCCAGGGATACGCGGCGAGCTGCCGCTGGGCGATCAGCTGCTCGAACGTCTCCTCGACGAGCTCGTGACCGGGCTCGATCAGGTCGAGGATCTCGCGCTTGAGGACGAAGAAGCCGCCGTTGATACGAACGTCGGACCTGCTCATGTCCTCGACTCCCACGACGGTTCCCGCGGCATCGGTGGACACCATGTGGGCGTTGAACTGCGGCCGTACCGAGAGGAACATCGCCGTCTTTCGGCTCTCGTGGAACGACTCGATCACGTGGGGCAACGGCGCGTCGGTCAAGCCGTCGCCATACGTCGCCAGGAACTCCTCGTCCTCCCCGAGATACGGCTCGACTGCCTTGAGGCGCTCGCCGATCGTGGAGCTGAGGCCGGTGTCGACGAACGTGATCCGCCACTTGTCGAGGTCCTGCGAGAGCATTTCGAGCTTCGTCCCGGTGGCGTCGCGGTCGAGGATGAAATCGTTCAAGAGCGCGCCGTTATACGACAGGAAGAACTGCTTGATCGTCTCGCCCTTGTAACCGAGACAGAGGATGAACTCGTCGTGTCCCCACATCGAGTAGTACCGCATGATGTGCCAGAGGATCGGGCGGCCGCCGATCTCGATCATCGGCTTCGGGATGCGGCGAGTCTCCTCGCCCATCCGCACGCCATACCCACCGCAGAAGATCACGACCTTCACGAGCCCTCCCCTTCGCGTACATCTTGATTAGCCCCGGGGACTGGCAGCGTCAACTGGATATCCGGCCGGTCCGTGAAGCTCCTGCCCCATCACAGCTCCGACAGCCGGGTGAAGGCGGACGTCGTCGGCAGCAGCGCCACCCCGTTCCGCTCGACCCAGGCATGGGCCCCGAATGACGGGTTCGCGCGGACGCCGAGCACGAACGTCGAATCAATCCCACGTCGCGCGAGCATGCGCGTGAGGACGAGCGCCGTGACCAGGCAGCGTGAGTCGACCGGCAGGATCCGAAGCGTCCTTTCAACTGCTCGGCCGAGCCGCAAACCCGCGGAACGAAGCTCGATTTCGTCTCCCGCCCTGCGCGTCGGGCGCACATCGCGGGCGGCCCCAAGGGCATCCGGGAACGTCAGACGGAAGAGCCACCACCGCGCGGAGCAGTAGGTCGCGACAACCTCGGCGACCACGTGGACGCGTTCGAACCTGCTCAGCCGGCGTCGGTTCGTCGGCATCACCACCCGGATCGCGACGGACTCTCGTCTCACCAACTCAACGTTGATCGATCGTCGGCTCCGGCGACCTAGCCAGGTGGCTAGTTCGCAGGTAGTTTGCCGCCCCGCCCATCGCCACGGAGACAAAACGACACTACGCTCAGGTGAGGCTGAAATCATGGAGAAGCTTCGCTTGAACACGGATGCGGTCTCGTGGCGAGAGGTGGACGGAGAGGTGATCGCCCTCCGTCACGCATCGTCCGAGTACCTGTCGACGAACGGCACGGGAACGATCGTCTGGAAGGCGCTCGTGCCCGGGGCGACTCGTCGCGAGCTCGTCGAGCTCCTGACCGCAGAGTGCGGGATCGAAGCCGAGCGCGCCGCCGCCGACGTCGACGCCTTCGTCGACGCACTCGCGGGCTGCGGCCTCCTCGCCGCGTGAGCGATCACGCGCAGTCGGCCGGAGCGACGGTCTTCGACCTCCAGCCGCCGGAGGACCGGGCGTCGCAGCTGCGACGCTTGCCGCGCCTGACCTGGCGGGCACTGCGTCTCGTCTGGGACGCCGATCGCACCCACTTGGTCGCGACGGTCCTGCTGCAGGCCGCGGCGACCGCCACCATCATGGTCCAGCTGCTCGCGAGCAGAGAGCTCCTGGTCGCTGCAGGGGACGTCAGCAACGGCGGCGCCGTGTCGAGCTTGTACCCATGGCTGGCCGCTGTGGCGTTGTGCGCAGCTGCACTCGGCGTGATCACGGCCTTGACGACGTACGAGCAGAAGCTGCTCGTCGAGCTCGCCTCACGTTATGCCTTCAATTGCATCATCGACGTCTCGGCGAGCGTCGACCTCGAGTCGTTCGAACGGTCGGAGTTCTTCGATCAGCTCCAGCGTGCGCGGAACTCCGGGCTGTACCGGCTGATCGACATGGTCAACAGCGTCACCGCCCTCACCACCGGTGTGTTGACAAGCGTCGGAATCGCGGTGGTGCTGTTCATCCTGCAGCCGCTCCTGCTTCCCTTCGTCGCGCTCGCAGCGATCTTCCCGCTCGTCGCAACGATCCTGAACAGCCGGCAGGCGTACGTCTTCGAGTACGCGATGACGCCCGAGAGTCGAGAGCGCCAGTACTTGATGGAGCTGTTGACCGAGCGCCAGCCGGCGCAGGAGGTCCGGATCTTCGGCTCAGGCCCCTTCCTCCGGCAGCGCTACAACGCACTCACCGCTGAGCGGCTTCGGCGCCTGCGGATCTTCCTGCGTGCCCGCCTCAAGGTCGCTCTGCTCGGCAGCGGCGGCGGCATGATCGGGACCGCCATCGGTCTGGTCGCGCTGATCGTGCTCCTCCGCGACGGTCAAATGACGATCGCAACAGCGCTCACGGCGGCGCTCGCGATGCAGCAGCTCGGCGGCAGGCTGGCAGGCCTCACCGCGAGCGTCGGCCGGCTGATCGAGTCCGGCATGTTCATCGACGATTTCGACGCATTCGTCCGACTCGCCGACGAGATCGAGGCGGCGCCCGCGCCCAAACCCGAGACGAGCAGCCGCCCGCGCCTCCGCAGCGTCGAGGTGGAGCAGGTCTCGTTCGCCTACCCGGGAACGCGTCGTGCGGTCCTCGAAGACGTGTCGCTGGAGGTCGGGCCTGGAGAAGTCGTCGCACTCGTGGGCGAGAACGGATCGGGGAAGACGACGCTCGTCAAGCTGATCTGCGGGCTGTATCAACCCACCGGGGGCCGGATCCTCTGGAACGGCGAAGGCGCTGCTGCCGTCGACCCGGCTGCCGTCCTCGCAGACACGACCCTCCTCTTCCAAGACTACATCCAGTACCACCTCAGCGTGCACGACAACATCGTCCTCGGTCGCCCGGAGGCCCCGGTCGGCGAGGACGCGATCGCGGCGGCGGCAGTCCGGGCAGGAGCCGCGGGCTTCATCGACGCGCTCCCGTCCGGCTACGAAACACGACTCGGTCGGGAGTTCTACGGCGGACACGAGCTCTCCGTCGGCCAGTGGCACGCCTGGCGCTCGCACGTGCGTTCTACCGAGGCGGGAGCTTCCTCGTCCTCGACGAGCCGACTGCATCACTCGACCCGCGCGCGGAGGCGGCGCTCTTTGCGCAGATGCGCGAGCTCGCCCGCGGCCGATCGGTGCTGCTCGTCTCGCATCGCTTCTCGAGCGTCCGCAGCGCCGACCGGATCTACCTGCTCGAACAGGGGCGCGTCACCGAAGGTGGCGACCATGAGACGCTGGTGGCCGCCGGCGGCCGGTACGCCGAGCTGTACGCGTTGCAGTCAGAGGCGTATCTCGCCGAGCCGCTCGGCGTGTAAACGACCCTGGCGCCTCGCTGCACGACCTGCGGCCGGGACTCGGTGGGCCCAACGTCCGGAGCGCCCCGCCGAAAGGTCTAGGTTTCGCCAGCGACTTCTTTACGCCGCCCAAACGGACGAGTAAAACGAGCAGCAAGCTCCCGATTCAGGTAGCGACATCATCAGTCAACGATCGAAAGGCGGCCCTTTCGATGAGGGGAACGAAGGACAGGTCTGCTGTCATTCTGGACAGGCATCCGCTCTGGCTGGATGCAATGGACAAACTGGTTGAGGGAGTCGGCGTCGATGTCGTAGGACGCGCGACCGATGGTCAAGACGCGGTCGCGATGATCGACGAGCACCGCCCTGACCTGTTCATCGCGGGTATCGACCCGTCGATGGCCGGCCAGCTCGACTGCGTCAGGCGAGCGAGCCAGAACCACCCCGGACTACGGTCCGTCGTGCTCGCCGACAACACCGACCTCGAGGCTGTCGATGCAGCATTTGCAGCCGGTGCGTGCGTGTACTGCGTCAAGACGGCGGAGCAGGACGATCTCGCATCTGCGATCCGCCAGGCGTTGGAGCAATCCATCTACCTCGCGACGAGCGTCGCGACGGGTCTCGCGCCGAAGCCGATGGACATCGAGCCCTTGGCCGAGTCGCACGACCTGACACGTCGTGAGCTGGAGATCCTCTGCCTCGTAGCGGAGGGGCACTCCAACTCACAGCTCGCGGCGATGCTCTGGGTGACCGAGCAGACGGTGAAGTTCCACTTGTCGAACATCTACCGCAAGCTCGATGTCGCCAATCGCACGGAGGCGAGCCGGTGGGCGCAGCTGAACGGCCTGCTGCCGAGCCAACGGAACCTCGAAACCGCCTCCGCGGCGTGACCGACCGACGTCCCCGTTGGGTGCGACCGGCTCTTGCCGGCGCACCCTGCGGCCGTCACCGTCTGCGAGGCCAGAGGCCGAGCGCCGATGCTGCGCCGACGGCGGCGAGCACGCCCAGCGCGCCCTTGTAGACCACCTCCCGCTCGTTCCAGCGGCGCTCGATGCTCGCCGCGCGGACGCCACCGCAACCCATGCCGAAATGGACGCAGTACCACTCCGCAAGCTCCGCGCGGTCGATCCGCTGGTTCTTGTGCCGATGGTCGAGCACGGCAACGATGGCGAGCGCGGACGCGCAGACGCACACGAGAAGCAGCACCCGCCACGCCACACGCCCTACCGCCCGCTGCGCGAGCGCTGCGGTGCCGGGTCTCATCTTCCGCCGATCACGTCCGCTAGTTGTGGCGCATGAAGGAGCCGGCCGCAACTGGACGCGCGAACAGTCGACTCGACCTCAGTCGCCGAACTCCCTGTTCGCGCAGGCGGGGCAGTAGGTGAGCGTCTCGGCCGGCTCGTCGGACGTCACGTAGAGACGCCATCGTTCCTGCGCGTCGGTCCACTCCTCGCGGCATTCCTGGCAGGTGAGCGTTCGGGTGAGTGTCGTCAGGTGGTCGCGCATAGGTTCCTTTTCGGCTCGCAGGGGCTTTCTTAGTCCTGGCCATTCGGGGGGTTTTGGTTCAGACAGCTCATCACGTCGAGGCCGGTGCGCCGAAGGCGACGTCCACGATGTGCTCGGCGATCGCCAGAGACGATGTCGCCCCGGGTGAGGGCGCGTTCCGGACGGCAACGACCGGGCCGAGCTCGTTGATGCGGAAGTCATCGACGAGCGACCCGTCCGGGTCGAGCGCCTGGGCGCGCACGCCCGCCGCCGCCGGCACGAGGTCTGCAGTCGTCACCTCGGGGACGTAGCGCCGTGCCTCGGCGGCGAAGGCGCTCTTGAAGAGCGACCCGCGAAGCTCACGTGCCCCCATGCGCCAGTTCGCACGTGCCAGCACGCGAAAACCAGGCGACCCGAGCGACCCGGCGAGGTCGCCGAAGGAGACGTCGCGCCGCCGGTAGCCCTCGCGCGCGAAGGCGAGGACGGCGTTGGGACCAACATCGACGCCACCGCCGACGCGGTTTGTGAAGTGCACGCCGAGAAACGGGTAGGCCGGGTCCGGCACGGGGTAGAGCAGCCCGCGCACGAGGTCCGAGCGCTCGGGCCTCAAACGGTGGTACTCCCCGCGGAAGGGGACGATTCTCGGCTCTTGCTCGTCGCCCGCGAGCTGTGAGATCCGGTCGGACTGCAGGCCGGCACAGATGATCAGCCGATCGAACTCGAAGCTCTCCTCCCCCGCTTCGACCCGAGCGCGCGTCCCTGCCCGCCGGATCGCCGTCACCTCGGCCGAGAGCAGAATCTTCCCGTTCGCGGCGCGCACGTCATCGGCGAAGGCGCGCGCGATCGCGACGTAGTCGGTGATCGCCGTGCTCGGGGAGTGGACGCCGGCGATGCCGGCGGCGTGCGGCTCGATCTCCCGCAGTTCGTCGCGCTCCACCCAACGCACGCCCGGCGCCCCGTTCGCCTTCGCACGCCGCTCGAGCTCGCGAAGACGTTCGAGCTCCGACTCGTCGAGTGCGACAACGAGCTTCCCGCACTCGCGCAGCGGCAGCCCGCGTTCGGAACAGTAGGCACGCAGGAGCTCGCCGCCGTGTCGGCACAGACGCGCCTTGAGCGATCCAGGTGCGTAGTAGATCCCTGCATGAACCACACCACTGTTGTGACCGGTCTGGTGGAGCCCGACGTCCCGCTCCTTCTCGAGCACCGTGACGGCCGCCTCCGGTCGGGCCTCCGCGATCCTCCGCGCGACGGCGAGGCCGATGATGCCTCCGCCGACAACCCCAACCCGCATCGCTGACCATGCTAACCGCTCGACTGCTGAGGAACCAGCCTGCCGGCGCTCCGCGGTATCGTGCTATGCAGGTACGAAAGGGAGGGGAGACGGAAAGCACGGAGCAGCTCGATGATGCGGGCGTCGAGGAGATCCTCCGGCTCGTGGAAGCGGCGAACATCCGCGGCATCGCTCGACGGCGCCGACGGTTTCGCTGGCGCCTGTTCGTGCTTCTGACCGCCGTCCTCGTCCTGGGCGCGGTGGTGGCGTACCGCGTCGGCTTCTGGCCCGGAGACGAGCAGACGTCGAAGGTCAGCTCATCGGCCGGTGCGCCGGCGACGCGCTCGATCCCGGACTTCGTCTGGGTGGCAGCCGAGGGCGCCAGTCACTATCGCGTCGAATTCCTGCTCGGCACCCGTGTCGTTCACACGGCAACAACGAGCGTTCCGCGCCTGCACGTCGCGGCGGCGAGCCTCCCGCCGGGCAGATATCGCTGGCGCGTCTGGGCAGTCGATACCTCCGGTGCGCGTCTGGGGCGTGCAGTCGTCGACGCGTCCGTGAACATCCGCTGACCGGACCGCCTCGCCTGCACCGCTGACAGTAAGGCGGGCCGGCCCTCGAGTGCGGCCACCCGAGAAGCCGGCCCATGGTGTCGAGCGGCGTTCCCCCGGCCGCAAAGGGGGGCCGGCTGGGACGCTATGCGGCATCCTCGCGAACCCTTCTCAGTCGCCCGGATCCTGCCGCCCGACACGTCCTGTATCGACAGGACGTTCCTGCGCACAGTCCCTCGAATCGGTGATCAACTCGGCGACGGACTGCTCCTCTATGGTGTCGCCGAGTCGCAGCGATGCTACGGAGCGGCATTGCCTACGTCTACCGCACCGAAACGCCGATTCGTGCAAGCAGCGCACGTTTCTCGCGATGAACTACACCTTCGGGCAGGTCCCCAGCCCCTCCGCCTGGCCGCTCGGATGCTCCCTCGGCGAGCACGTCACAGAGGTACGGCGGCAGGCGGGACGCACCGATCCGTCACGAATCTGCGCCGATACTGCACCGGTCTCGAACGGACACTTTCGCAGCGACGGAGCGGCGGCTACCAAGGAGGGACACGACTCGTCCTCGACCGAAGGAGCCGACTCCATGCGCAGCTGTATCCACTTTGCCCTCCTCCTCGCGGTAGCCCTCGCCCTCTTGGCCGTGCCGATCGCGAGCGGAGCGTCACCCGACCTCGTCGTCAGCCAGGTCTATGCCGGCGGCGGAAACTCCGGCGCCACCTACGCCAACGACTTCGTCGAGCTGTTCAACCGCAGCAGTTCGTCCGTCGACCTCTCGGGCTGGTCGGTGCAGTACGCCCCGGCGACCGGCACGTCCTGGCAGGTGACAACGCTCGCCGGATCGCTCGCACCCGGACGGCACTACCTCGTCGCGCTCGCATCGGGCGGGACGAACGGCGCGAGCTTGCCGACCGCCGATGCGACCGGCACGTCGAACCTGGCCGCGTCCGGCGGCAAGGTCGCGCTCGTGCACGACGCGACGGCACTCGCCTGCGGCGCGACGGCCGGGAGCTGCAGCTCGGTTGCCGCTGTGCGCGACCTCGTCGGCTACGGATCAGCCACGGACTTCGAGGGCGCCGCGGCGCCCGCGCTCACGAACACGACTGCGGCACTCCGGGCCTCCGAAGGTTGCTCCGACTCGGATCAGAACGACACCGACTTCACGGCCGACGCACCTGCGCCGCGCACCACGTCGACCGCGGCGACGACGTGCTCTGGAACGACCCCGCCTCCGTCCGGTTCGAACTCCGGCGCTGCGAACGTCGCCCTCGATCTGCAGTCGTCGCTCTCGATCGCCCTCGACAAGCCGACGCTCAGCTTCGGCACCGTCGCACCGGGAGCCTCTCCGGCGGCGCTCGCCGAGCGGGTGACGGTAACCAGCACGAACGCAGCCGGCTACACACTCGGCGCTCACCGGACGGCCTTCGCACCCGCCGACCTTCCGCTCGGCCTGTCCGCGACCGCGCCGACGGGCGGCACGCTCGGGCCGTTGCTCGCCGGAGGAGCTCGGGCTGCCCTGCCGATCGCACCTGCAGCCGACCTGATCGTCGGCACGACGTCGGCGCCGAGCGGCGCGTCCGGAGACACCTGGCCCACCAGCCTCGCCTTCACCTCCTCGCTACCGACACTTGCTTCGGGGCACTACACGGCGACCGTCACGTTCACGGCGATCGCGCGGTGACAGTCGTCCCTCTGCTCGCGGCGGTTGCCGGCGCGCTTGCTTTCACGGCCGGCGCGCCGGCTCCGCCGCGACCGGCCCTCGCGGCAGCCCCGAGCCGTATCGTGCTCGACGGCCGAGCGAAGGCGACGGTGCGCGTCACTGCCCCACGTGGAGCGGAGGTGATCAACGTGACGCTGGCGCCATACGCACTGGACCTGCGCGGGCGACCCCGCCTCACCGGCGTGAACCATGCGCCCGATTGGGTCGTCGCCCGACCGTCCAGGCTCCGGGTCGACGCCGCCGGAGCCACGGTGACGCTCACCTCGAGACCGCCCCGCGGCGCGGCGCCGGGCGACCGGCCGTTCGCCCTCGTCCTCACAACCGGGCGGGCCGACCGGCGCGGCGTCGCAGTCAGGTTGCGAGTCGGTGTCTTCGTGCTCGCGCACGTCCCTGGCAAGGTCGTGCGAAAGCTGGTGATCGGCCCGCTCCAGCTCCGACGGCCAAGTCGGATCCCGGTGCTCGAGCTGACGATCCGTAACTCAGGCAACGTCGCGGAGCGGCTCGCGCCGGGCCGGCTCGTCCTGGTGCTGCGCCGTCGCGGACGAGTCGTCGCCCGGCTGCGGCCCGCCGCGCGGGAGCTCCTGCCGCACAGCCTGGCGCTCGTCGACTCGGCGTACCGCGGACGCCTACGCGGAGCGGCGACGGTTCAGGTGCGGCTCGGAGCGTTCAGCCACGTCTACCCGGTCCGGCTGTAGGCGACCGATGACCCGCTCAGAAGATCTCCAGGCACCACGGCTCAGTGTCGGTGCGGAAGAGCGCATCGGCCCGCGCGGCGGCTCCCGCGTTCACCTCTTCGACGAGCAGTGCCCGGGCGAGATCAACGAATCCGAACCCACCGAGGTACACCGAGCCGAGCTGGGCGACATCGAGGCGCAGATCGGGCTCGGCCTCGACGCGCTCGACGCCGGCGGTCGATACCCGCCAGCGGCCGGCGTTCGCCGGCACCAGCTGATCGGAAAGCTCGAGCACCACCGGATCGGCCTCGGCATACGTGCGGGCGCCGAGCGCGCCGGGCACATCGAGCAGACGCACCCACACACCGTCGTTGAGCGTGAAATCCATCCGGCGCGGCTCGGAGAGCAGGAGGAACAGTGGGTGGTCGAGCGGCAGCAGGTCTGCCACGAACTCCGACGTCCAATCGAAGTCGAGGAGCCACCGCCACAGTTCGCGGGAGGCCTCGGGCGTCGGTGAGACAGCCTCGAGAATCGTCACCGTCCCCTTGCTGTAGCCGTGGTGCCAGTCCTGCTTCACGCGATAGAGGGCATACCCGGCGGGACGGCCGTCGAGCTCGAGCAGCGCCCGGTTCAGCGCGCCGTTCTGCCGCCGAGCCGGATCGTCGAAGAGCCTGCGCGTCTCCCACCAGTCCTTGCTGCGCGTGAACATCCCCGGCCTCTGCGCGCTCAGCTCGTCGTACAACGGCGGGAAGGCGCGCGCGGCTTCCTCGAGATCCACGAGCCGGACGGTGCCCTTCGGGACGAAGGACTGCTTGAAGCTCGCGCGGTCGCGCGCGAGGCGCAGCGAACCGATCCGTGACGCAAGGCCGTAGCCGTACCTGCCGTAGATCGTGGCCTCCGACGCCCAGAGGTAGGCAACGAGGTCGCCGCGCGCGCGGCAATCCTCGAGCTGCGCCTTCATCATCGAGGTCAAGATGCCGCGCCGGCGGTGCGTCGGCAGGACGCCGACGACGGTCACGCCCGCAGCCGGGACCTTCCCGCCGCCGGGCACCGACATCCGAAACGTGAACGCGCCCGCCCCCGCGACGATCTGGTCGCCCTCGAACGCCGCGTGCATGCGTTCGACCTCGATCAGCTTCGAGAAACGCTCGGCCTCCTCGAGCTGGGTCTCCGCGCCGAAGTAGTGGCTGATCGCGTTGACCGCGTCACGCAGCTCCTCGACCGACGCGCAGGCACGAACCTCGATCTCCATTTCTCTAACCTAACCGCTCGAGCGGTGCGTACTCGAGCATCAACCGGCGCTCGCTTCCGTCCTCGAAGCGCACCGTGACCACGCCGCCCGCCTCGATCTGCGTGACGATCCCCGTCCCCAGCGTGGCGTGGCGCACCGTGTTCCCGGTCGAGAGCTCGGGCACGTCCTCACGCGGCTTGAACTCGCGCTGCACGTTCTGACGCCCGTAGTCCGACCACGACGTCGGGCGAAGCCGCTCACGCTCCACGCCCGACAGCGGCAACTCGTCGAGGAAGCGTGACGGCAGGTTCGCCTCGCTGCGACCGAACAGGTTGCGCCTCATCGCGTGCGTGAGCACGAGTCGCTCCTGCGCGCGGGTCATGCCGACATAGCAAAGGCGGCGCTCCTCCTCGAGCGAGTTCTCCTCGATCGAGCGCGCGTGCGGAAAGATCCCCTCCTCCATGCCGATCATGAAGACTGCGCGGAACTCGAGGCCCTTGGCGTTGTGCAGCGTCATCAGCGTGACCTGGCCGCCCTCGTCCTCGTCACGGAGGGCGTCCTGATCCGAGTAGAGCGAGATCTCCTGCAAGAACCCGCTGAGTGACGGCTCTTCGGCCGCGGCGTCGTACTCGCGCGCGACGCCGATCAGCTCCTCGAGGTTCTCGATGCGGCCGCTCGCCTCGATCGTCCGCTCCGCCTCGAGCGCCTCGAGATACCCGGTGCGGTCGAGCACCGCCTCGACGATCGTCGCGACGGTCGCGTCGTTCGCCGTCGCCATCAACGTCTCCATCACGTTGCGGAACTGCGTCACCGCCCGCCCTGATGCCGCGGCGACCCCGGCGGCCTCGACATGAGCCATCGCCTCCCAGAGCGAGCTCCCCAGCCCGTCCGCGTAGGTGACGAGACGGGCGATCGACGTGTCGCCGATCCCACGCCGAGGCCGGTTCGCGATCCGCATCAGCGAGACCGCGTCGAATGGGTTGTCGATCACCTGCAGATAAGCAATCGCATCTTTGATCTCGGCGCGCTCGTAGAAACGCGGGCCACCGATCACCTGGTAGGCGACCCCCTGTCGCACGAGCACGTCTTCCAGCACACGGCTCTGTGCATTCGTGCGGTACACCACCGCGATCTCGCGCGCGCTGTATCCCTCCTCGATCCGCGCCGCGATCTCGACCGCCACGAAGCGTGCCTCCGAGTGCTCGTCCTCGGTCTCGACGACCCGGACGAGCTCTCCTTCGCCGAGATCGGACCAGAGGTTCTTCTCCTTGCGCTCGCGGTTGTGCGAGATGACGTAGTTCGCGGCCTGCAGGATCGAGTTGGTCGAGCGGTAGTTCTGTTCGAGCGAGATCACCTTCGTCTCGGGGAAGTCGCGCTCGAACTCCATGATGTTGCGGATGTCGGCACCGCGGAACGCGTAGATCGACTGGTCCGGGTCCCCGACCGCCATCAGGTTCTGGTGCTCCTCGGCGAGCAACTGCAGCAGCACGTACTGCGCGTGGTTCGTGTCCTGATACTCGTCGACGAGCACGTAGCGAAACGCTTTCGCCCACCTCGCGCGAGCTTCCGGGAAGCGCTGCAGGACGTCGACGGTGAGCATCAGCATGTCGTCGAAGTCGACGGCGTTCGAGGCGAAGAGGCGGCGCTGGTAGAGGTTGTAGACGTCCGCGACCGTCTGGTCGTAGAAGCTCGCGACGCGCGAGGCATACTCGTCCGGGCCGATCAGCTGGTTCTTCGCATTCGAGATCTGCGAGTGGATGCCGCGGGGCACGAACCGCTTCGGGTCGCGCTCCAGTTCCTCGAGGCACGCCTTGACGAGGCGCACCTGGTCGGCCTGGTCGTAGATCGTGAAGTTCGATCGGTACCCCAGCCGCTCGGCCTCGCTGCGCAACATCCGTCCGCAGGCGGAGTGGAACGTCATGATCCAGATCGCCCGGGCGATGGGGCCGAGCGTCCGCTCGACGCGCTCCTTCATCTCCCCCGCCGCCTTGTTCGTGAAGGTGATCGCGAGGATCTCGTTCGGCTTCACGCCGCAGGCGGCCAGGAGATGCGCGACGCGATAGGTGAGCACGCGCGTCTTCCCCGAGCCGGCGCCGGCGATCACGAGCAAGGGGCCCTCGGTGGTCAACACGGCCTCCCGCTGGGCGGGGTTCAGGTCGGCGAGATAGGTCTCCGGCTGCGTGCTGGCCACGATGTCGAGAGTAGCGATCAGGTGAGCCTGTCGAGCTCGCTCTCCAGCCAGGCCTGAGCAGCCTCGAGCAGGTCCGGATCGGACGACTTGAGCACGACCTCGACCTCGGGCCCGGTGTCGTCGAAGCTGGGATACGAGCCGACCAGCACGGCCGGCCAGCGCCCGGTCGCCGCGGCGAGGGCTGGAGTGATCGTGGACTCGCGGGTGCGGTAGCGCCGTCGCCACGAGACGATCGGCCGGTCGCCCTGTAGCTCCTCGGCGTAGCGGTCGAACATCGCCATCATCTCGCTCGGAAGACCCGGCAGCACCCAGGCGTTCTCGAGCTTGAATCCCGGCGCGCCCCCGAGCGGATTGTCGAGCGGACGCGAGCCACGAGGCAGATCCGCCCACCGCGCTGCGTACTCGGGATTGCCCGTGAAGCGGGCTCGCAGGTCGGCGGCGAGCTCCGGCACCTCCTCCTGCGGAACGCCGAACGAGGCGGCGAGGGCCTCCCGGGTGAGGTCGTCGGGTGTCCCACCCAGTCCGCCCGTGACGATCAGGTGGTCGACGAGTGGCGCCTCACGACGCACGAACCCGACGATCCGGTCGAGCTCGTCGGGAATTGCAGCGCTCAGGACGACCTTCACTCCGAGCTCCTCGAGCCGGCGCGCAAGCCACGAGGCGTTCGTGTTCTCGGTGTCCCCCGACACGACCTCGTTCCCGATCGTCAGGATGGCGGCGAGCACATGACGAGTATGACCATCCGCGAGGTCGCCCCGGAGCGCGATGCCGAGGGCATCGTCGCGCTCATTCGAGCTTCCTCGCCCACCGCGGTGATCACTCCGGAATCGTGGCGGCATCGCACCGCAACGGTCCCGGCGCGGGCGCACTTGGAAGGTTGGGTCGCCGAGGAAGCAGGCCTGATCGTCGGCTACGTCCACGCGTTCCTGAACTTCTTCACGGAGGGCTCGAAGACGGCCTACGTGATGCTCGACGTCCGCGCCTCGCACCGACGCGGCGGCCTGGGATCGGAGCTCTACGAGCTCGCCGACGTGCATGCACGTGGCGCACGGCGCCACGTCGTTTCTCACCACCTTCGACGAGAACGAGCCCGGTGTCGCCTTCGCTCGCGGCCGCGGGTTCCGAGAGGTGCGTGCCGAGACGAACTCGAGCGTCGACCCGCGCACCGTCATCGAACGCCCTTCTCCTGAGGTCGACCTGCGGCCGGTTGAGGATGCCGATCCGGTCCTCGTCTACACGGTCGACCTGGAGGCGACGCGGGACGTTCCGTCCACCGAGCCCATGAACGTCATGCCGTATGACGACTGGCGACAACACGTGCTCGAGCATCCACTGTTCGCGGCGCGGGGCAGCTTTGTCGCGATGGTCGACGGCGTCGCCGCGGCAGTGTCATTGATCCTGGTCGACGACAACGGCCGCGCGACCAGCATGTTCACCGGGACATTGCGTGGCTACCGCGGCCGAGGTCTCGCGCTGGCCGTAAAGCTCGGATCGATCGAGTGGGCCGCGGGGCACGGTGTGACGCGACTGTTCACGACCAACGACGAGCGCAACGCGCCGATGCTCGCGATCAACCACCGGCTCGGCTTCGAGCCCGCGGGCCGACGCGTCGAGTACCTCAGAGAGGGAACGGCTTCTTCGCCAGCGCCGCCAGCACCTGGGACGTGACCCAGACGGGCGTTGTCACGTACCGCGCGGAATAGCGGTAGCTCCCGTCGGGCCGCTTGAGCCGCGCGAGATAGGCGAACGAGCTCCGCGACGGCGTCGCGCCCGCGGCGATGAGGCCCTGGATCGCCCAGGCCGTCGATTGGGCATCGGAGCCTCGGCCGCGCGTGAGCTCGAAGCCGCCGTCGGGCCGCTGGAAGCTGCGCAGGAAGCGGACCGCACGCGTGACCGGCCGCCCGTGGACGCCCGCGACCCGGAGCGCCTCGAGCGCCGCCGCCGTGTCGTTCGAGTCCGCCTGGCCGTGCTTGAACCACGCGAACCCGCCCGCCTTCGTCTGCTGGGCGAGCATGAACCGCGTCGTCGCGGCGGACGAGTGTCCGAGCGCCAGCACGCCCCAGTAGGTCGAGTTGAGCGTCTCCCCGATCTGCCCGTTCGCCTGCACCCGCAGGCGTCCGAGCAGCGCCGCGTTCCGGTTACCGAGCGCTTGCTCGGCCAGGGCGACGATCGCGACGTCGTTCGAGGTCTGCAGCGACGACTCTTGTGACTGCAGGTACGCCAGCGAGCCGGGCGAGCCGGCCCCCGCGGCGCGCAGCCCCAGGACGGCCCAGGAGGTGAGGAGCGCGTCCGACGTTCCCCCGGGCTCGGCATATGCACCTCCCGTCGAGTGCGCCTGTACGAAGGACACCGGCGATGCTGCGAGCAGGACGGCTGCGACGAGCGGCGCTATGCCCACACGACCACCGTCCTCAGACGCGAGCCGTATCGGTCGAGCATCCGTCGCAGCTCCGGCCCCGCAGCGAGCGCGAACACAACGTTTCCCGCGGCATGTGATGCGTCGAACCAGAGCCCGCGTCCGAGGACGGCCACGAGCGACGGCAGCGTGTGCGGGAAGAACCCCCACCAGAGCCACAGGTCCATGCTCATGCTGAACGCGAAGCCAAGTACCGCGGCGACCGCGGCGAGCACCCAACGGCTGCGCAGCGCCGGGCCGAGCAGCGCACCCACCGCCCCGCAGGCGCCCCAGCCGAGCATCTGCTGCGGCGTCCAGATCCCCTGGCCGAGGAACAGGTTCGAGACGAAGGCGGCGAGCGCCCCGGTCGCCACCCCGGCGCGCAGGCCGAGGGATGCCCCCGCGACGATCGCGACCACGGTCACCGGCTGCACGCCCGGCACAGCTGCGAACAGCACACGGCCGGCAGCGGCGCCTGCAGCAAGCGTGGCCACCACCGCCAGCTCGCGCGTGGAATCGGTCCCCGCTTCGAACCAGGCGACTCCGGCGACCACGAGCGCCATCGCGCCGAGCGCAGTCGCGAGCGCACCGTTGTCGACGATGAGCGCTGCCAACAGCAACGCGACCGAGATGGCGATCAACCTACGCACGGACGCCCTCCCGCACGTCGAGCTCCACGACCCGGTCCGCGACCTCGGCTGCCCACGGCAGATCGTGGGTGACGACGAGCGTTCCTCGCTGGGCCGCCTCCGACCGGAGGAGCTGCGCGAGCTCGACCTTGCGCTCCGGGTCGACACCGCGCGTCGGCTCGTCGAGCACCAGGAAGTCCGGGTCGGTGGCCAGCACCGCAGCGAGCGACAGCCGTTCGCGCTCACCTGCGGACAGGTCGTGTGGATGCCGCTCGGCCAGGGCCGCAAGCCCGAGCTTTGCCAGCGCGGACCGGGCACGCGCCTCGTCCGCGCCCAGCGCGACCTCGTCGATCACGCGCTCGGTGACGAGGTGACGGCCGGGGTCCTGCACCAGGTACGCCGAACGCTGCTGCGTCACCTCGCCTGACGCGGGTTCGAGCAAGCCCGCCGCGATCTGCGCGAGCGTCGTCTTGCCCACACCGTTCGGGCCGACGAGCGCGACGATCTCGCCACGCCGGACCTCGATCGAGGCATTCTCGAGCACCGCGCGCTCGCCGTACGAGAAGCTCACCCCGCTGACACGGGCGACGACGTCCGGCGCGTGCGGCAGATAGAGCGGCCGATGTTCGGCAAGCCACTCCAGCGCCTCCTCACGAGGCGCATCCAGCACGATGCGCCCCCCGTCCATGAACAGCACGCGACCGCAGTGTGCGAGCGGACGCGCCGGGCGCTGCTCGGAGACGAGCACCGCACACGGCAGATGCTCGATCAGGTCGAAGAACGCCTCCGCTCCGTCCGGGTCGAGCTGCGACGTCGGCTCGTCGAGCAGCAGCAGCCGAGGGCGCAAGGCGAGCGCCGAGGCGAGCGACACGCGCTGCAGCTCACCCCCGGACAACTCGCCGGTCAAGCGACCCGCGAGCGGTTCGGCGCCGACGAGAGCCAACGCCTCGTCGACCCGGGGCCAGATCTCGTCCGGCGGAGCGCCGATGTTCTCGAGGCCGAAGGCGATCTCGTTCAACACCTGAGCCATCACGACCTGATCCTCCGGATCCTGGAAGACCGACGCAACGATGCCGGCGAGCTCCGTGGGGCGTGCCTCACGAGTGTCGGTCCCACCGACGACGACGCTGCCCGAGAAGACACCGCCATGGAAGTGCGGGACGAGTCCCGCCAGCGCCCGCAGGAGCGTCGACTTCCCCGAACCGGACGGGCCGAGCAGGGCGATGTGCTCACCGTCGCCGATCTCCAGCGAGACGTCCTGGAGCACCGCTTCGCCGGCGCCGTAGGCGAAACCGAGGCGATCGACGAGCGCTAGAGCCACAGGGCCCCCACGACGACGATCAGCACCGACGCGACGAGCGCGAGCCGGTCGAGCCAGTTCCACGGAGCGCGCGGAGCGCGCGTGCGCCCGGCCCCGCCGTAGCCGCGCGCCTCCATCGCCTCCGCCAGGTTGAGCCCGCGCTCGAGCGAACCGGCGAGGAGCGGCGAGAGCTGTCGCATCGCGCTGAGCTCGACCCCACGGCCGCGCAGAGCCAGGCGCAGGTCGCGCGCGTCGCGTTCGAGCAGCGGTACGAGGCGGGTCGCGAGCCCGACAGCGACGGTCGAGCGTCGCGCCCAGCCGGCCGACGCGAGCAGCCGGTCGTGGTCGAGCAGCAGCGCATAGACCGCGAAGGCGAGGCCGACCGCGACGAGCCTGAGCGCCTGGAACAGCCCGTTGGTGAGCTCCTCGGTGGTCACGTCGAGCCTGCCGAGCACCGGGATCGTCGGGCCGGTCCACAGCGGATGTGACCCGATCACCTCGACGAACGGCGTGAACAGGAACACGGTCAGCCCCGTGATCAGGGTGCCGATCAGGTACGGCCACCGCCGGCGTGCCGGAGCGCGCAGCGCGACGAGGAACAGCACCGCCGCGATCAGGGCTACCGACCAGATGTGCGTCGCGAGCAGCGCCGCGATCGCCAGGGCACCGAGCACGGCAGCGGCCGGAGCCGCGTCGAGTCTCCATGCGGTCACGCCCACGCCGGTCAATAGCGGTACCTCAGCGCGTGCGGGTTGCGGGCCAGCCGTTCGGCGGCCGCGGTGCCGAGCTCGAGCAGAGCTCCGCTGCGCAACCGCTTGATGCGAGCTGTCTCCGGCGGCAGCTTGCCGCCGATCACGATGTAGTTGCGCGGCGTCGCCTTGGCGTTCACCACGCCGTGCACCTGCGCGGCGATCCGAGCTGCCAGCGCGTGGTCGGCACCGACGACGCTCGTCTTGCCCGGCAATCCATGGAGGAACGGCTCGGGGTAGGCGCCGACGACGACGGGAACGCTCATCGCGGAACCACTCCAGTGGCGGTAGTCCCACCAGAGCACGTCGCCGGGATGCAACGTCACCTCGGTGGCGCTCCGGTCGCCCTCGATCCCGTCGACGAAGAAGAACCAGTCGCGCTGTTCGGTCAACGAACCGGAGATCCCACCGATCGACTGCAGATAGCGGCCGCCGTAGCGCGTCGTCACCTTCAGCTTCCGTTCCACCGCCTGGATCCCATCGAGCCCGGCCGGGACGGAGCCCGCGAAGACCACCTGGCCGCCGCGATCGCGCGTCACCCACAGCGTGGCCGTGCCGTGCTCGCGCCCGCCCCCGCCGCAACCGGCGAGAGCGAGCGCGAGCGCGAGGACGGCCGCGAGTCTCACTTCACCGCGTTCGACCGAACGGCGCCCGTTGCCGTCGCGCGCACGAGCACACCCGGATGCGGCCCGGGGCAGAGCGACTTCGCCGTCGAGCCCGCGACGGACTTCTGCGAGCCGACGTGCCAGACGAGCCCGGTGACGGCGGCAGCCTTCCCGTTGTCGTCGAACGCAGTCGCCGTGTAGCAGCCGTTGGCAACCGCCTTCACCTCGAGCGTCGGTGGGCCGCCGGTCGGGCCGAAGGTCGCGTAGTACCAGAGCGACGTGGTCGCCGTCCTTCACCACCACCTGGTCGGCGCCGACCGGCGGTGACACGTCGTTCACCTTGAACACCCAGCCGCTGTCGCCCGTCCCACCGTAGAGCCCGACCTGGTCGACGTAGTTGCCGAAGCTCGATTGTGTGACGTGGTAGTAGAACTCGCCTGCGAGCGAGGCCTGCTGGAGGGCTTCGAGCGCGTTCCCGGCTGTGACGCTGGCTTCCTGCGGCGCGAACAGCGTCTTGGTCTTGCCTTCGATGCGAACGTGGACGGTCGCCGCGAGAGCGGTTGCCGGCAGGACGAACAGGAGAACAACGAGCACGAGTAGCCGTTTGGCCACGATTCCTCCTTCCGCGAGGGGATCGGTATGGAGGGCGACCGGCAGGTCTTCTGACTCGGGGCTCCCCCTCCGCCGCCTTCCCAAGCTCGCGCTCAGTGGCGTTGTGGCGGAGGGCAACTCCCCTTACAGCGGCGGGACCGTCCCGGACTTGCACCGGGTTCCCTCACCGTTCGCCCGTTTCGCCGCGAATATAGCCGTCACGGTCTCCGGCGGGCGCTCTAGGCTACGGACATGGAGCACGGCGAAGTGACTGACCGCCAGCTCGAGGCGCTGCTCGGTCGGCTCGACCGAGTCGTCGAGGAGCTCGCCCGCCTCAACGCACGAGAGGAGCGGCGGGAGGAGCTGACGGTGATCGCCCACGAGCTGCGCAACCTGAACGACTCGCTCCAGGCGATCACCTACGCCGCGCTCGGCACGCAAGGCCCACAGGTGCGGCGCCGCCGGACCGGCTAGTTCACGAGCCGAAAGACGTCGCCGGAGTTGACCGACGTGAGGTAGAGCTCGCCCGCGGTGTCCTCACCGAAGCCGGACAGACCAGGCACCGTGAACGCCTCGCGACGAACGGAGGTCGCTCGCCCGTTCACGATCCGGAGGCTCCACACGATGCCCGAGCAGTAGTCGCCGTAGAAGTAGCGCCCGACCGCGGACGGAACCTGCTTGCCGCGGTAGACGAACCCTCCCGAGACGGAGCAGCCCACCGGGTGCGGATACTCGACCACCGGCGGCACGTACCGGCCAGCGGTGAGCAGGGGCGTACCGGCGTCGTAGACGTGCTTGCCTTCGAAGTGCCTCCAGCCGAAGTTCGCGACCCCGGCGAATCCGTGCCGGAGGTAGTCGATCTCCTCGTAGTGGTCCTGGCCGACGTCCCCGATGTAGAGATCGCCGTTCGCGCGGTCGAACGAGAACCGCCAGGGATTGCGCAGCCCGTAGGCGACGAGCTGCCAGCGAGCGTTCGCCACGTTCACGTTCAGGCGCATGATCTTCGCGAACGGCCGGTTCAGGTTCTGGCCGTTGTCTTTCGGATCGCCTGCGTCGCCTCCGTCGCCGTTTCCCCAGTACAGGCGGCCGTCGGGACCGAACTGCAGCTGGCCGCCGTTGTGGTTCGACGCGAAGTCCTTGACGAAGAGCAACTGCTTGGCGGTGCGCGGATTGCCGGTTGTCCCGTTGGAGGCGTAGCGCACGACTCGGGTGTCGCCGTTCTGGTCGGTGTAGTCGACATAGAAGCGGTGGTTCTTGGCGTAGTTCGGATCGAACGCCATCGACAGCAACCCCAGCTCACCCCCGCTCTTGACGAGCGATCGTATGTCGAGAAACGGGGTCGTCGAGCCCGCGCACCATGATCCGGCCGGCCTGCTCGACGACATAGAGCTTCCCCGGTTCGCTCGGCGTCGATGTCACGTACACGGGCGACTCGAAGTGGCCGACCTTCACGATCCCAAGGCTCGCGGTACGTGCCGACGCGCCGGTCACGGCGACGCAGAACAGAGCGAGCACGACGACGAGCCACCTCAATGCGCGGCCAGATCCTGCGACTTGACCCACGGGCCGGGGGGAGTGAGCAGTGACTCGGCCTGCAGGTAGGCCAGTCCGGCGAGCGGCAGATCGCTCCAGCGCTCGAAGCAGAAGTAGCGCCGGCGCCAGTGCGGGAAGAACTTGCGGTTGAAGCTGTGGAGGCGCTCGACCTGGAACAGGCGATCTGCCTTCAAGAGCCCCCACCGGGCCGCTCGGGTGAGGGCGCCCGCATCCTCGTCGGCGTGCAGGAAGTCGGCGAACACCGCGAAGTTCAACGACACCTCGGTGACGTGGTGCGCGCGTGCCCAACCCACCGCCTCGGTGATCAGATACTCCATCAGCCCGTTCGGCGTGTCCTTGCGGCGGCGCATCGACGAGAGAGAGTAGCCCTCGCTGGCCGGCGAGGGCACGAGTTGCAGGAAGCCACCAACCGCCCCGCCCGGGCCGACGGCGACCGCCAGGACGGTATCCGGGTAGCGGAAGAGCGCGTCCATCGCCATCGTGAAGCCACGCTCCGGCCACGCGCCGCGCCACTCCTCGGAGACTGCGCGCAACTCGGCCCGGAGGTGGTCGTCGGCGTCGGCGGTCGAGAGCATGCGCACCTCGTAGCCGCTCTTCTTCAACCGCGAGACGGACTGGCGCACCTTGCGAATCGCCCGGCCGTCGAGCGAGAACTCGGACGGCCTGATCACCGCCTCGTCGCCGAGGTACATCGACTTGAAGCCGATCGCGGTGTAGTCCTCGAGCGCCTCGTTCGACGCGCCGGCGATCGCGACCCGCCAGCCCTTCGTGTGCGCGACCCGGACGAACTCACTCATCAGCTCGCCCCGCTCCTGCGCCTCGCCGATCGGGTCGCCGGCGACGAGCGCTGTGCTGCCGATCACGCGGTAGGCCAGAAACGACCTGCCGCTGGGAGCGAAGAAGTAGCTCTTGTCCCGGCGCAACGCGAAGTAGGCGAGGCTGTCCGTCCCGTGCTCATGGACGAGCTCCGTCGCCCGGTCCCGGTCCTCGGCACACGGCGGCACGACGGGCAGCGGCCGCAGCCAGAGCCAGAGCGCGCGGAACCCGAGCGCAGCCACCAGCAGCAGCCCCGCCTCCTCGATGCGGGCCGACACGTCGTCCGTCTCGTACATCACGACCACGAAGAGCACGGCGGAGAGCAGGAGCGCAGCGATCACCTGTACGAGCGGCAGCACGGTCGCCGGGTCTCCCGGCGCGACGAAATGACGGCGTGACCGGAACAGGGCCACGAGGAACAGCAAGTGGACGGTCGCCTCCTCGAAGTCGAGGCCCCTCGCCAGATGCGCCAGCGCCGAAGCGATCACGATCACGACCGCGAGGTACCAGGCACGCCGCTTGCGCCGGGCGAGCCCGCGCGAGAAGAAGATCATCCCGAGGCCCAGCGCCACGGCAGTCGTCCGCGCCGCCTCGGGGACGCCAGGCGGCAGCACTCCGCCGATCAGCCGCACCCGGTCGGCCGCCTCGGGCATCAGAGCGGAGACGATCGAGACGAGGCCTGCGACCGTGGCGAACCAGGCCAGCAACACCGGTGTCGCAGGGCGACGCACACGGGGAGGGTAGCGTGCCTCGCGGTCGGTTCTCGGGGCCGCTCAGTCGTGCAGCAGAGCGCGCCGGAGCTCGTCTTCTTTCCCCGGTTCGAGGATCGCGAGCACCTGATCGCCCGCCTCGAGTTGGGTCTCCTCGTCCGGGATCTCCGCCTTGCCGTTGCGGACGACGGAGATCAGACGGGCGCCTTCCGGGAGCCGGAGCGCGCGCACACGCTTGCCCTGGCAGTTCGCGCCCTTGTCGACCGTCACCTCGACGATCTCGAGATTCTCCTTGCGCAGCTCGAGCAGCTGGATCAACCCGTGCTCGGGCACCTCGTGCTCGATCAGGCCCATGATCGCGCCGGTGGCGCTGACCGTCGGCGAGATCCCGAGCAGGTCGAAGTAGGGCTGGTTGCGTGGATCGTTGATGCGCGCGATCACATTGCCCACGCCGTAGCGTTCGCGCGCGAGCTGGCAGATGACGATGTTGTCCTCGTCGTCACCGGTCGCGGCGACGAGCAGATCCGGCGGCCGCTTGATGCCGGCGCGCTCGAGCACGAACAGCTCCGTCGCATCGCCTCGGATCACCTGGTGCTCGAACTCGGCCTCCAGCTTGTCGAACCGGTACGGCCGTTGCTCGATGAGCGTCACCTCGTGTCCGGCACGCAGCAGCGAACGAGTGAGGTTCGCGCCGACCTTGCCGCCGCCTGCGATCAGCACGTACATCAGACGGGCGCCTCCTCGGCCTTGCGGACCGCGCTGACGAGCGTCTCGATCGCGGCCGACGTCGGGCAGACGATGCGCATGCCCCGGGTCGCGTAGAACTGCGCGCGCGCCGGATCGAGGACGCGCACGATCACCGTCGGGACCTCGAACTGCTTCTGGGCCGCCTGGGCGATCACGAGGTTCGTGTTGTCGCCGTCGGTCGTGACCACGACGGCGTCGGCCTCCTCGATCCCCGCCTCGCGCAGGAGCTGGAAGTCCATGCCGTGCCCGACGAGGAAACCACCGGCCCACTGCTCTCCGAGCCGACCCAGGGCGTCCTCGTTCTCGTCGCAGACGGTGACGTCCCAGTTCGAAGCCTGGAGCTGCAGCGCCACGGCCGAGCCGACGCGCCCACACCCGATCACGATCGCTTTCATCGACTGCGCAGCGTACTCTGCTCGACCGGGTACCTGACGCCTCCGCGAGGGCTGCCGCGGAGCCGGGCTCTGCCCGGCGGGAGCAGCAGCCGGCCGGTGACGTCAGGTGGCCGCCAACTCGAAGTCCATCACCGTTTGGGGGAAGGCGACGATCAGGACCTCGCACGGGGCCTTGCGGAGCACGAAGTCGACGGTCGGCGAGAAGAAGCGGGACTGGCGCCGCCAGCGCGGCGCCGACCCGAGCACGATCAGGTCGGCGTCGAGCAGGTGTGCCTGCTCGACGATCGCCGCGCCGATCGCCCGTGCTCGCACGATCGTTCCGTCGACGGCCACCGAGTGCTCCGCCCCGAGGAGCTTCGCCTCCGCGAGCGAGGCCTCGGCCCGTTCGTCCTCGTCGAGGAGCGGTGCGTCGAGCGGCAACTCGAGCGGCACCCGGATCACGTGCAATGCCTGCACCTGCGCGCCCGGGTCGCTCGCCAGCTTGATCGCGGTCGCCAGCATCTCCTCGCCGATGATCCCGAGCTTCATCGGGACGAGGATCTGCGTGAAGGTGAACGACGTTTCGGGCGGTCGTTCGTCCGGAGCAATCACCTTCTCCATCAGGCCCTCGCCGTGCGCGACACGTACCCCGACGAAGACGACGAGGCCGATCGCCAGCCAGACCGGCCCGGCGTAACGGGCGGCGGGATGGGTCGCAAGGGCGATCACGAAGATGGTGGCCGTCCCGATCGCCCCGACGACCGCGGGCAGTGGAATCTGCGCTCCCCTGATGCGCACGTTGAACGGTGCGCGATACGGTCGCACCAGGTCCGGCTCGCTGATCCGCAACTTGATCACCGCCAGCTGCGCAGCGGTGAATGCGATCAGGACCCCGAACGAGAAGAGGCTCGCCAGGAACGCGACGTCGTGGTGGAAGAACGACGTGGCGATCACGAGCCCCGAGGAGATGAGCGCTGCCGCGACGATCGCCTGCGGGGAAACGTGCGCTCGCCGGCTCAGTCGCCCGAAGCTCCGAGGCAGTTGGCCGTGCTCTCCGAGCGAGTACGCGAGCCGCGCGAAACCGGAGATCGACGTCGTCACGGCGACGAGCAGGATCAACGCGCCGGTGAGGCCGACGTAGAACTCCAGCACGCCGCCGAGACCGTCCGGAAGCTCGTCGCCGATGCTGTGTGCGACTCCGAGCAGCGGCGCCCGGATCCATCGCCCTCCGAGCTCGGTGCTCGGGCCGGGGAACGCCGACAACGCAACGACCGCGATCGCCACGTACATCGTGACGACCGTCGCGATGCCGCCGAACACCGAACGAGGCAGGTCGACGCCGGGACGCCGCGCTTCGGCGGCGAGATTGGCGACCGTTTCGAGACCGGTGAACGCGAGCATCGCCAGGGGCAGAGCGAACGCGAGCGAGTGCCAGGTGGGGTGTGTGCCGAGCGACGTGCCGTGGGTCAGCGCATGGGGTGAGAACACGAGCGCGAAGCCGAGCACGACCAGTAGCAGCTGAGTCAGCAGGTCGAGTGCCGGGACGACGATCCCGACCCCGTAGAGGGACGGGCGCCGAATGAGCCTCAGCAGCGCAACGAAGACGATCACGGCGACGGCGACGACGACGTCCCACGGGTTGCGATCGAGCGCGGACACACCGAGTGCCCCGGAGAGATAGTGCGGCAGGAAGAGCGCCGAGAGTGCGATCACGATCAGGTAGTCGAGGAAGAGCGCCCAGCCCGTGAGGAACCCGGCGAGGTCGTTCGACGCGCGGCGGACGAAGGTGGCGGCACCGCCGGTCTCCGGTAGGGCGGCCGTGCCCTCCGCATAGGAGAGCGAGACGACGAGGAAGAGCAGGCCGACGCCGAGCAGGACGAGCGGTGTGAAACCGAGCGCGTAGGCGGCGACGACGCCGAGCGCGAAGTAGATCGACGAGGCGATCTCGCCGTAGGCGACGGAGAAGAGCGCGCGTGCGTCGAGCTCGCGGCGCAGCCCGGGCAGCTTGCGGGCCACTAGGCCTTTCTCCTCAGCATCAAGAGGCGTCCCGCCCCGGCCGCGACGAAGAGCACGCCGAGGAGCAACCCGACGCCGTACCCGTGCAGCAGCGTGAGCGTGACCATCGCGAGCCCGAGCAGGATCATCGCCAGCGCCATGAACGTCACGAGTCCTTTGTAGGTGCTCATTTCATCGACTTCCCTGCCGCGACCATCACGCGCGACGGTGAGTGCTTCAGGACGAAGTCGACGGTACCGCCGAAGATCGTCTTGTGCTTGCCGCGGCGCGCGCCGAGCACGATGATCTCCGCGCCGCGCCGCTCGGCCTCCTCGATGATCGCCCGGCCGGCATTGCGGGCGCGGACGACGCGCTCGACGGCGCGCACACCGTAGGGCTCTGCAACGGCGCGCGCCTCGTCGAGCAGCTCGTCGGCGTCCTCGAGCTGTTCGGACAGATCGGCGTCGAGCGGCAGCTCGAGCGGCACGACGATGACGCGCAGCAGCACGATGCGCCCGGCCCGCTCGGTGGCGAGGCGCGCAGCGAGCTCGACCGCCTCGCGGGACTCGTCGCCCGCCACGATCGGCACGAGGATCGAGCGGTACTCGAGCGCCAGCGCGGCGCCGAGCGGCACGGGCGCCCGCATCGTCGTGGTGAGCGGCAGGTGCTGCGAGCGGCGGTAGAGCACGTAGAAGACGAAGCCGGCGGCGAGCCAGGCGAAGCCCGCGTAGCGCGTCGGACCGTCCTGAACGACGACGACGAGCCAGGCCGCGCCGGTTCCGAGGCCACCGACGATCGCGAACAGCGGCCAGTCGACTCCGCGGATCTTCAGGTTCGGCCGCGCTCGCCATTCGAGCTCGGCACCCTGTGCACGAACGCGCAGCGCGACGATCGAGGCGTGCGCGATCGTGAACGAGAGCATCGCGCCGAACGCGTACATCCGGCCGAGGAAGTCGACCTTGCCCGAGAGCAGGAAGATCGTCGGGCCGACGCCGCCGAAGACGATCAGCGCGAGCATCGGCGTCTTCAGCTTCGGGTGCAGCCGGCGGAAGATCTCGGGCAGCTGCCGATAGCTCGCCATCGAGTAGGTGATGCGCGATGCGCCGATCACGCCCGCGTTCGTCGCGATGAAGAGGATCGTGGCGGCGAGGATGCCGACGTAGACCTTCGCCATCGAGAGCACGTAGCCGTGCAGGCCGAGGTTCTCGACCAGGCCGAGCACGGGGTCGTTCTTGAAGCCGTGCGGCGGCGGCTGGCCGAGCTTGGTCACGTAGTGCCCGCCCTCGTGCACGACGGGCATCGCCGAGAGCGCGATCCACGGCAGCGTGAAGTAGATGGCGAAGACGGCGATCGCGACCCACGAGATCGCGCGCGGGATCGAGCGCACCGGGTCGCGCGCCTCCTCCGCGAGGTTCGAGACGGTCTCGATCCCGGTGTAGGCGATCATCGCGACCGGGATCGCGAGCAGGAACGCGCTCCAGGTCGGCGCGACGCCGAAATGGATGTTCGCCCTCAGGACGTGCGGGCTGGAAGATCAGGAAGAAGCCGAGGCCGACGAGCAGAGCTGCGTCGCGAAGTCGATGACCGCGAGCAAGATGTTGAGGTTCGCCGCCTCCTTGATGCCGACGATGTTGATGCCGACGAGCAGCCACGTCAGCACGATGCCGACGATGATGTCCCACGGGTTCGTCCGCAGCGGCTCCCAGAAGATCGAGAGGTAGTGCGGGACGAAGATCACCGAGATCGCGACGGTGATCACGTAGTTGAGCATCTGCGCCCACGCGGCGCCGAACGAGACGAGCTCGTTGAACGCGTGGCGCGCGAAGCTCGACGAGCCGCCCGCCTCCGGATAGCGGACGGTTCCCTCGGCGTAGGTCGCGGCGGTCGCGGCGAAGATCAGGCCGCTGATGATGAAGACGATCGGCGTCAGGCCGAGCGCGATGCCGGCGTCAGGCCGAGCGCGTAGTAGATCGACGAGCCGACGTTGCCGTAGGCGGTCGCGAAGAGCGCGGGCGCGCCGAGGACCCGCTCCAGGCCGCTTGCTTGGCGCCGACGCCGTGGCACGACGGCCGATGCTACGCCTGGATCGGGACGCTGCTCAGGATCACGTGCGGCTCGAAGAGCAGGCAGCGCTTGATCGCAAGCGCCCGGCGGCCCCGCAGCCAACGGAGGCTCGGGTGGAGCCGCTCCGGCAGCACGACGTTGACCGCTGCGCCGGGTCGGCGGTGAGCCGGCGCACATAGGCGAGGATCGAGTCGCCGAGGCCGTCCCTCGAGCGGCTCGTCGTCGACGGGGATGCTCGAGCTCGTCGTCGGTCCCAGCCTCGCTCGCCGAAGTGAACGGCCCGTAGATCGTCGATCCCGAGCAGGCGCGCGTACTCGACGGCGCGACGCGTCGCGCTCGTCCGGCTCGCCGGCGAGCACCCGCACGACGAGCCGCTCCGGCACGCGACCTTCGGGGCGCCGCTCGGACGTGACCGCGGGTACGTCGGCGACGACGACGCCCGGCTCGGTCGAGCAGCCGGAGCTTGAGCCGGAACTGGGCTCGCTGTGCGGCCGCGAGGCAGCGACCGCTTGCGGAACTGCTCGGGCAGAACGACGGTGACGACGATGTCGTCTCGGCCATCGTCGCAGACGCGCGATCTCGTCGAGCACGGCCTCGACTCGCGTCGGTGCCCTGCGGGCGACATCGAGCCGCGGCTCGCCGCCGGTGAAGTCGAACCAGCGCGCTGGATGCCCGAGTCGGTGTTCTTGCCCGGGACATGGACGGCATCGAAGCCGCCCTGCCGATCCGCGGGCGTACCAGACGCGCCCTCGGCCGCCACGTCGAGCGCCTCGGCGTAGACGAGTACGCGGTTCTGCACCGCCATGACCGGTAGCGCTAGCGGAACAGCTGGTACGGCACGCTCGAGAGGATCACGTGCGGCTCGAAGAGCAGCAGCCGCTTGATGTAGAGCGCTCGCTGGTTGTGCAGCAGGCGCGCCCAGCCGCGGACGACGATCTCGGGCATGACGACGTTGACGACCGTGTCCGGCTCGGCGGTCAGCTCCCGGAGGTAGGCGAGCAGCGGCGTGCCGATGTCGCGGTAGGGCGCGTCGCTGAGGTCGAGCGGCGATCGACAGCCCGGCTCGCGGCCACTCGCTCGCGAACTCTCCGCCTCCTCGGCGTCGAACGCGAACGATGACCGCCCGCGTGTCCTCGACCCCGAGCGACCGGGCGTAGTTGAGCGCGCGCAGCGACGCCGCCGTGGACGTCCGCGAGCAGCACGCGCACGACGAGACGCTCGGGCGTACGCCTTCGGGCCGCGCGAGCCTGCGTCACCGCCGGGACGTCGGCCACGACGACGCCGGGCTCCGACAGCAGCCGGAGCTTCAGCCGGAACGACGTCGCGCCCGCGGCCGAGAGCAGCGACGGCGCGTCGAAACTGCTCGGGGACGACGACGGTGACGAAGTCGGATCTCGCCGCGCGGCAGCCGCCACACCTCCTCGAGCAACGCGTGCGTGCGGCCCTCGTCCGGGCGAAGCATCTCGAGCCGCGGCTCCTCCCCGGCGAAGTCCCACCAGCGGGCCGGATGCCCGGATCGCGTGTGCGCGCCCGGGCGTGTGCAGCGCGCGCAGCTGCGCCGTCCGGCGCGATCGTGCCGCGCGTACCAGAGCGCGCCCTCGGTCGCGACGTCGATCGCGTCGACCCAGAGCAGCACCTCGTTCGTCGGCGCGCCCGCGGCGCTGCACCGCGCTCGCGCCGGCACGCAGCCGCCGCGCGAAGCGGCGGTAGTGGCGGTTGACGCCGAGGAACGCGAGCGACGAGCAGCGGGATCGGCGACGATCACGAGCCATGCGCCCTCGGCGAACTTCGTCCAGATGACGATCGAGCGTCACGAGCCCGGTCGCCGTGCGCGCCGACCGTGTTGATCAGCGACCCGGTGACGACCAGCCGCGAGTCCCGCGATGCGCAACCAGTAGCGCACCATCCCGGCCTGCGACAGCGTGAACGCGGTGAACACGCCGATCACGTAGAGGTGGATCAGCGAGTCGACGCTCGCGTTGTAGACCCAGAGCAGCGCGCACGCGATCGCCGTCAGCACGACGATCCCGTTCGAGAAGACGAGCCGGTCGCCGAGGTTCGTGAACTGGCGCGCGAAGAACCGGTCGCGGGCGAGCAGCGCCGCCAGCCGCGGGAAGCCCTGGTACGACGTGTTCGCGGCGAGCACGAGCACGGCGAGCGTCAGCACCTGCACGACCCAGTACATGAACCCGAGCGCCGACGAGGACGGGAAGACGCCGCGCGCGATCTCCGACAGCACCGACGGCGTCCCGGTCGCGGTCGGCGGCGCATGCATGTGCACCGCGAGCCACGAGACGCCGACGAACATCGCGATCGCGATCGCGCCGAGGATCAGCAGCGTCTTCGCGGCGTTGCTCGCCGTGCGGGCGTCGGAACGCGTTGACACCGTTCGCGATCGCCTCGACGCCCGTCAGCGCCGTCGAGCCCGAGGCGAACGCGCGCAGGACGACGAACGCGGTGACGGCGCCGACGCCCGGCTGCGCAGCGGATGCGGCACGACCGCCTGCGGGCACGAGCCGGTCGCGCACTTGGCCGAGCCCGACGCCGATCAGCACGAAGATCGACGCGACGAACGCGTAGGTCGGGATCGCGAACAGGATCCCCGCCTCCTCGACACCGCGCAGGTTCGCGACCGCGATCAGCACGACGCAGCCGAGCGAGAGCGTCAGCTCGTGGCCGCGCAGCGAGGTCACGGCCGAGGTGAGCGCGAGCACGCCGGCCGCAACCGAGACCGCGACGGTGAGGATGTAGTCGGTCAGGAGCGCGGCCGCCGCGACGAGGCTCGGCAGCCGGCCCAGGTTCTCCTTGGCGACGATGTAGGCGCCGCCGGAGCTCTCGTAGACCAGCACCGTCTGGCGGTACGAGAGGACGACGATCGCGAGCAGCGCGGCGATCGCGAGCGAGATCGGGAACGCGAGATGCGCGGCGCCGGCCGACGCGCCGACGAGCACGACGAGCGCCGCCTCGGTCGCGTACGCGACGGACGAGAGCGGGTCGGACGCGAAGATCGGCAGCGCCAGCCACTTCGGGAGCAGCGTCTCCTCGAGCTCGCCCGTCGCCATCGGGCGGCCGACGACGACCCGCTTCGAGCCGCGGCCCGCGCGGCGGAGCTCAGCGAGCTGTCGTCATCGTGGCCGCTCCAGCGCTTCGCGTCCGTCGCGATCTCGGCGCGAAGCCGAGCCGGCGTCGACCCGCGCCGTAGAGCGGGCCGGACCGTCGACGAGCAGCCGCTCGACGAGCAGCACGCCGCGCGGGCATCACCGGTCGCTCGAGGTCGAAGACGCGCGCCGCGAGCTCGAGCAGCTGCGGCGCGGCACTCGCGCACCGCGACGCGGTCGAGCGGCGACGCGCTCGGCAGGAAGCCGCTCGTCGGCGGCGTGCACCGACGTCGGTCAGCGAGCGCCCGAGCTCGATCGCGGTGCTCGTCGGCGACGAGCTCCGCGTCCGCCACGCGAGTCGCGGCGACGGCAGCCGCGTGGCGAGCAGCTCCGCATCCGCCCGTCGCCGCGCGGCGCGGAGCGCACGCCGCGCCTCCCAGCCTCGCAGCGGCGCAAGCAGCTTCGAGGCCATGCCCCAACGGTAGGACGAGCCGTCTCAGCGCCGGCTCAGGATCGCGGCCGCCGTCCTCAAGATCGTCTCAAGAGGCAGGTGCGACGAGCCGGTACCCCGCGCCGGGCTCGGTGAGCAGATAGCGCGGGCGCGCCGGGTCCGGCTCGAGCTTGCGGCGCAGCTGCGAGACGTAGACGTGCAGGTAGTTCGACTCGTCGCCGTACGCCGGCCCCCACACCTCGCGCAGGATCGCGCGGTGCGTGAGGAGCTTGCCTTCGTTCTGGGCGAGCAGCGCGCAGGATGCGGAACTCGTGCGGCGTCAGGTGGACGCGCTCGCCCGTCGACCGTGACCGACTGCTTCTCGAGGTCGATGCGGATCGCACCGACCTCGATCACCGGCTCGCCCGGCGGCCCCGCGCGACGCAGGACCGCGCGCAGGCGCGCGAGCAGCTCGCCGATCGCGAACGGCTTGGTCACGTAGTCGTCGGCGCCGGCGTCGAGCGCGGCGATCTTCTCGTCCTCGTCGCCGACGGCCGAGACGAGGACGATCGGCGCCTCGCTCCACGTCCGGAGCTCGCGGCAGACCTCGGTGCCGGAGCCGTCCGGCAGCAGCAGGTCGAGCACGACCGCGTCCGGCGGACTGCAGCGCCGGCTGCCGTCAGCGCCTCGGCAGCGGTCGTCGCCGTCTCGACCTCGTAGCCCGCGCCGCGCAGGTTCGTCGCGAGCGCGCGCAGGAACTGCGGCTCGTCGTCGACGACGAGCACGCGCTGACTCACGACGTCACCTCGGCGGAAGACGGCCGGCCGGCAGCGCGAGGCGGGCGCGCGTGCCGCCGCCGTCGCGCGGCCTCGAGCGTCGAGCAGTCCCTCGTTCACCGCCGCGAAGCCGCGCGCGATCGCGAGCCCGAGCCCGAGTCCTGCCAGCGCGCCCGTGGCACGCGTCGATGCCAGCGTCCGCGGTCGAGCACCTCGATCACGACGCGGCCGCCGTGCCGACGGCGCGCGCAACTCGACGTCTCCGGCCGAGAACTTGAGCGCGTTGTCGATCGAGGTTGACGAGCACGCGCTGGATCTGCACCGCGTCGACGCGCGCGCCGGCAGCGGTCGGCGAGCACGATCCGCAGGCGCGATCGCGATCGGAGGCCTCGGCCGACCGCCTGCCCGACCAGGTCGTCGAACGTCCAGAGCTCGGGTGCGGCGCGGCGGCGCCCGCCTGGAGGCGCGACAGGTCGAGCAGGTTCTCGACGAGCCGGCTCAGCCGCGCGACCTCGAGCCGGATCGTCTCGAGCAGCCCGGCGCGATCGTCGCTTCGGACAGCTCGAGCTCGGCGCTCTCGAGGCCGCCGACCGCGGCCGCATCGTCGCGAGCGGCGTGCGGAAGTCGTGCGAGACGGTCTGGAGCATGACGTCTTGATCGCGTCCGAGCGCCGGATCGCCTCGGCCGCACGTCGCTCGTCCGCGACCGCGAGGAGCGACTCGAACGCCGCCTCGAAGCGCTGCGTGCGCGACCGCGTCGCCGTCCGCAAGCACGCTGCTCGGCCCGCGCGCGGATCTCGTCGAGCGGGGCTTCCTGCAGCAGCGCAGCCGCGGCGTCCGACGAGCAGCGCCGCCTCGCGTTCACGCTGCTCCGCCTCGGCGGCGCGCCGGCGGGCGCGGGTCGCGAGCTCGCTCGCACGACGGCCGTGACGACGTAGACGGCGAGCGCGGTCCAGTTGCGGCCGTCGGCCAGCGTCAGCGTGTGCACCGGCGGCAGGAACAGGAAGTTGAACGCGACCATCGACGCGACCGCCGCGCGATCGCGTAGCCGAGCCCGAACAGGACCGCGGTCGCCAGCACGGCCGAGCGTGTAGAGCGACGCCGAGGCTCAGCGTCGGCGCGATCGGCTTCAGCGCGTAGACGAGCACCGGTCGCGACGACGACTGCCGCAGCAGAGCCGGCGACAGCGATCAGGCACGGCCGATGTCACGCGTTCACGGTACTCCTCGGGAATGGTCGAGCGCGAGACGACGCCGCTGCGCGGGGGCCGAGCCTCCGCGCAGCGGCAGCGCTCTGCTAACCGTGGATCGAGACGAGCAGCGGGATGATCAGGATCGCGACGATGTTCGTGATCTTGATCATCGGGTTGATCGCAGGGCCGGCCGTGTCCTTGTACGGGTCGCCGACGGTGTCGCCGGTGACCGACGCGGCGTGCGCCTCGGAGCCCTTGCCGCCGTAGGCGCCGTCCTCGATCGACTTCTTCGCGTTGTCCCAGGCGCCGCCGCCCGAGGTCATCGCGATCGCGAGGAAGAGGCCGGTGACGATCGTGCCGATCAGCAGGCCGCCGAGCATCTTGACGCTGATGATCCCGACGATGATCGGGAAGGCGATCGGGATCAGCGCCGGCGCGAGCATCGACTTGATCGCCGAGCCGGTGACGATGCCGACTGCGCGGCTGTAGTCGGGCCTCTCGGTGTAGTCCATGATCCCCGGGTGCTCGCGGAACTGGCGGCGCACCTCCTGGACGACCTAGCCCGCCGACGCGACCGACCGCCTGCATCGCGAGCGACGCGAACAGGAACGGCATCAGACCGCCGAGGAAGAGGCCCGCGATCACCCACGGATCCGACAGGGTGAACGATCGTCGGGAGCCCGCTGCTCGGCGAGCCCGGTCGTGTACGAGTCGAACAGGATGAGCGCCGCGAGTGCGGCGGAGCCGATCGCGTAGCCCTTCGTGACCGCCTTGGTCGTGTTGCCGACCGCGTCGAGCGGATCGGTGACCGCCGCGCACCCCCTCGGGCAGATCGGCCATCTCGGCGATACCGCCGGCGTTGTCGGTCACCGGGCCGTAGGCGTCGAGCGCGACGATCAGGCCGGTCATCGAGAGCTGCGCCATCACTGCGACGCCGATGCCGAACAGGCCGGCGAAGTGGTGTGCGACGAGGATGCCTGCGACGATCACGATCACCGGCAGCGCCGTGGCCTGCATGCCGATGGCGAGCCCTTCGATGATGTTCGTCGCGTGGCCGGTCTGCGACGCCTTGGCGATCGCCTTGACCGGATTCCAGCGGGTGCCGGTGTAGTACTCGGTGATCGCGACCAGCAGGAAGGTGACGACCAGTCCGACGATCGCCGACAGGTAGAGATCCGTGAAGCCGTACCTGCCCGAGTCGAAGCCCATCGTGACCGGGATGAACCCGACCGCCGACAGGATCGTTGCGGCGAGCACCGCCTTGTAGAGCGCGTTGATGACCGCGTTCTCGCCCTTGCCGAGTCGCGCGAAGAACGTGCCGATGACGGATGCGATCGCGGAGACGCCGCCGAGCGCGAGCGGATAGAGATAGAGCTTCGCGTCCGGGAAGTCGGGTGCCGAGGAGCATCACGGCGACCGCCGTGACGGCGTAGGTCTCGAACAGGTCGGCGGCCATGCCGGCGCAGTCGCCGACGTTGTCGCCGACGTTGTCGGCGATCACGGCGGCATTCCGCGGGTCGTCCTCGGGGATGCCGGCCTCGATCTTGCCGACGAGGTCGGCGCCGACGTCGGCGGCCTTCGTGAAGATGCCGCCGCCGAGCCGGGCGAACACCGAGATCAACGAGCCACCGAACGCGAGCCCGATGAGGTCGTGGATCGCCGACGTCGGCGTGTTGTTCGAGCCCGGCGGTGAGGAACCAGTAGTAGCCGGAGACGCCGAAGAGCCCGAGCCCGACGACGAGCAGGCCCGTCACCGAACCGGCCCGGAACGCGACGTTGAGCGCCGGCCCGAGCCCGTTGCGAGCGGCCTCTGCCGTGCGGGCGTTCGAGCGCACGGCGACGTTCATGCCGATGAAGCCGGCGGCCGCGGAGAGCACGGCGCCGATGAGGAAACCGAAAGCGGTGCCCCAGCCGAGCTTGTCGTAGACGCCGAGGAGGATGAACGGCACGATCGCGACGATCGCGATCGTCGTGTACTGCTTCTTCAGATACGCGGCTGCGCCCTCCTGGACGGCCGCGGAGATCTCCCGCATCCGCTCGTTGCCGGCCGGCTGCTTGAGCAGCCACCAGATCAGGTACACCCCGTACGCCACGGCCACGCCGGCACCGACGAGGCCGACGAGCACGGCGTGATGCATGAACCAATCCATCCGTTTCGCTCCCTCACAAAGTCAAGCGCCGAAGGGCTTCGGCGCGGGCGTTTATGTATCACAAGCTCCGGGTGGAGCCTAAGGGTTCACCGCGTCCGAGTAGGCGAGCTGCAGTCGCGTCAGGGCCAGCGCGAGGTCGTCGGCCAGCTCGCCCTCCAGATGCGGGACGAGCGCGGCGAGGGCGTCGATCGCCTTGCGCGCCTCCTCGAAATTCCTCCGTTCCAGCTTCGCATAGGCCAGGCTGGCGATCGTCGAGGCGGCCGAGACGAGGAATTGCTCGACGCTGAACGCGGCCAACTGCGCCTGCAGGGCCTCGACGTCGATCTCGTCGTTCGGTTCATCAGCCATCTGATGTCGACCCTGCCGGCTCTCCCATACGCACCTGCTCGGAGTAGATCTCTTCCAGACCCGCGCCCTCGTCGAACCGGGCGATCTGACGCTCCGCAGCATTGCGCTCCGGAACGTTCAAAAACGATGCCGCGCCGACCTCGTTCGCAACGGGCGCCACCCAGTCGAGGAGCTGCTCGATTCGCGCGCGCGCCTGAACCGGCTCGCCGCGGCCGAAGTCGATCAGCTCGCCCGACAGGCCGTACCGAATCGCCCGCCACATGTTCTCCTCGAGCAGACGGTTCGGCAGGTTCGGCAGCGCCTCACCCTCGTCGAGCGCACGGGCGCAGCGGACGACCAGGCTGTAACAGAAGGCCGCAAGCGACTGCGCCTCGGCGAGGTCCGGCTGTCCGTCGGCGATCCGGATCTCGATCGTCGGGTAAGCGAGATGCGGGCGAACGCTCCACCAGATCTGCGTGTGCTCCGTGATCGAGCCGGTCCGGTAGAGGAACGTGACGTAGTCCTCCCAGCCGCGCCAGTCGCCGTAGGCGTCCGGGATGCCACAACGCGGGAACATTCGGGTGAACACCTCGGTGCGCGCCGAGTGCAAGCCCGAATTGACCGCCTCGACGAAGGGTGAGCTCGCGGACAACGCGAGGACCTCCGGCAAGAAGTTGCGCAGCGCGTCGTGCACCGCGATCGCACGGTCGGCGCCGGCGATCCCCACGTGCACGTGCAAACCGAAGGTGTTGTTGCGCCAGACGACATAACGGAGGAGCTCGTCGTTCCGACGGTAGTGGGGCGTGTCGATGATGCGCTGGTCCTGCCAGCGGCTCCACGGATGGGTGCCGGTGCCGCCGAGCGCGATCTGCAGCCCGCGCGCGACGCCATGGATCTGGCCGCGCCGCTCTTGCATTGCGGCCGCGGCCTCGCCGAAATTCTCGCAGCGACCAGTTCGAACCTCGACCTCCGATGCGATCAGCTCCCCGACGACATTCGGAGCGAGATCCGTCTCGAGCGCCGCTGCATAGACCTCCTCGAAGCGATCTGTGAGCGCCAGCGACTGCGAATCGAGCAGTGCGAACTCCTCTTCGACGGCGAGGGTGAAGTCCGTGCCGGCCTCGAAGTCGCCGCGGCTCTGCGCGATCAACTCTTGCCAGGAGACGCGTTGCTCGTCGCCCATTCCGCGCAGAGGGTATCCGTGCGGCGCGGTTAGCTGGGTGCGAGCAGGCGACGGGCGATGCTTCGCCACGACCACCGGTCGACGACTGCCTGTCGCGCGGCACGCCGGAGAGCCTCGTGCTCTGGCGGGGAAAGTGAGAGGAGCTCCTGGAGCTTGCGCGCAAGATCGCGTGCGTCGCCGGACTCGAACGAGGCGAGGTGGCGGAAGCGCTCCGGATACTCCTCCTCGAGCCCCGCCGCGACCTCAGCCAGCCCGGAGTGCCTCGCGACGAGGGGCGGCGAGCCGGCCGCCGCCGCTTCGGCCGCCACCATGCCGAACGCCTCCGGGAAGATCGACGGCACGACGGTCGCGTCTGCGAGTGGCAACAGGTGCACGAGATGCCGGTGCTCCAGGGGGCCGGTGAAGAGCGTCGCGGGCGCAGCTGCCGCCTCGAGGGCAGCCCGATACGGCCCGAAGCCGACGACGATCAGGCGTGCGTCGACGTGCTTCATTGCCTCGAGCAGCACCTGCACGCCCTTCTGCTCGATCAGCTTGCCGAAATAGACGACGAGCGGGCCGGGCTCGGTGAGGAAGGCCGCGAGCCGGGCGGCGTTGCCGTCGTCGGGCAGACGTTCGTCGCCGCCGTTCGGTGGATCGCTGCGCGCCTCGGCCAGCAGGTCTGCGAGCGCCACGTCTCGGTCCCGCAGCACGAACTTGTCGATGTCGACACCAGGGGGCACCTCGATGACGCGGCCGACCTCCCCGACGACGTCTGCAAGCACCTCGCGAATGTGCTGCGAGCCGACAAACGTGACCTCCGCGTGGGACAGGGTGGCTCTCGCCCACTCGCCGAGCTCGGGACGCCCGCGCATCGAGTACTCGAGCTCGGAGCCGTGTGCCTTCACCCGGAACCGCCCACCGCTCGCCGCGCCGACCGGCGCGCCCATCAGCACGTGATTGGCGAATACCAGGTCGGCCGGCAGGAGCTCGCGAAGCGCTGCCGCGTTCGCGTCGACATACGCACGCCGCTCGGCCCCTGTGAAGTCCTGCAGAAACTTCGGATTGAGCCCTTCGTAGTGGTCCATGACGAACACGGGCAGCAGCCCGCCCGGCAGGTCGACGGCGACCGTCCTTGCGCCGCCGAGGTCGTACTGCTCGGGCGCGCGCTCCTGCGAGACGACGACGACGTCGTGCCCGTCGCGGCTCCATTCACGCGCGAGCGCTCGTGAGTAGACGTTCGACCCGGTTCCTCCGAGCAGGTACCCGTGCCAGAGCAAGATGCGCATCGAGGCAGACGCTACTCGCAAGGCTGGTACCTGGTACCTGCCACCGAACCTGATTCGGCGCAGCCGAACCAGATTCACGAGTTTCGGGTTGCCAAGTACCTTCCGAGAAACTCGCGAATCAGATTCAGCAGCGCGAATCAGGTTCTGGATGCTGTTCGGGAGCCCCGCCTAAGCCAGGTGGAAGTACAAGGCGTGCAAGAGCTCGACCGCGGGATTCGACGTGTGAACCGTCACATCGCTCGGCACGTCGAGCAGGCCCTCGGAGTAGTTGAAGATGATCCGGACCCCGGCGTCGACGAGATCGTCGGCCACCTTCTGCGCAGCACCGGCGGGAACTGCGAGCACGCCGACGACGATGTTCTTGTCGCGCACGACGTCCTTGAGCCTGCGCTCGTCCTCGACGGTCGTGCCGCCGACGTCGGAACCGATCATGGTCGGGCTCGAATCGAAGACCGCAGCGATGTTGATGCCGTGCTCGGCGAAGATCGGCGAGCTCGCAATCGCCTGGCCGAGCCGGCCGGCTCCGACCAGCGCGATGTTGTGCTGGCCCTGGGTGCGGAGGATCTTCCGGATCTCGGCCAGCAGCGAGTCGATCGAGTAGCCGACGCCCCGCTTGCCGAACTTGCCGAAGTTCGAGAGATCGCGGCGAATCTGGGTCGCGTTGATGCTCGTGTAGTCCGCGATCTCCTGCGAGGAGATCCGGTCCTTCCCCATCTTCTTGGACTGGGTCAGCACCTGGAGGTACCGCGAGAGCCGGGCCGCGACACCGACCGTGAGCCGGTCTGGAGCCTCGCCAGGAACTGGTGCTTGCAACATCACGAGCGCATTGTGCCCAAGGCTCGCAATCGGCCGTACGGTTGTCACAAACTAGGGAGTTTGTGACAGTTTCCGGCGCAGGGCTCCCTCGTCGACGTAATAGACGAACGCCCGCTCGCCGTCGATCTCGACGACCGGTAGCCACTCGCGGTAGCGGGCCTCGAGCGCCTCGTCGCCGGTGATGTCGATTGCGTCGTACGTGGCGCCGACGCGATCGAGCACGCCGCGGGCACGCTCGCAGAGCGAGCAGTCGCGCGCGGTGAAGAGCGTCACCTTGGGAGCGCGATCAGGGATAGAGGCCGCGGGTCACAGTTGCTTCGGCGACACGCTGGACAGCCAGACCGTAGGCGGCCATGCGCATCGAGACCTTGCGGTCCGTGTACGTCGCCCAGGTCTCGTCGAAGGCGCGGCGGACGATCTCGTTCAGGCGGGCGTTGACCTCGTCTTCCTTCCAGAAGTACTCCTGCAGTCCCTGCACCCACTCGAAGTAGGAGACGACGACGCCGCCCGCGTTCGCAAGCACGTCCGGCAGGATCAACACGCCGTTCGACTCGAGAATGTCATCGGCGGCGGGCGTCAGCGGGCCGTTGGCACCTTCGACGATCACCTTCGCCTTCACGTCGGCGGCGTTCGCCTCCGTGACGACCTGCTCGAGCGCACACGGCGCAAAGACGTCGCAGTCGATCGTTATCAGCTCCTCGTTGGTGATGCGGTCGCCGCCCTTCAACTCGGAGAGCGAGCCCCCAGAGCGCTTATGCGCGAACGCCGCGGCAACGTCGAGGCCGTTCGAGTTGTGCACGCCGCCGGTCGAGTCGGAGATCGCCACGACCCTCGCACCGAGCTCGCCGACGAACTTCGCGAAGAACGAGCCGACGTTGCCGAACCCCTGCACGGCGACGCTCACCCCGTCCATCGCACGACCCTGCTTTTCGAGCGCCGATTGGAGGCAGAAGACCCCGCCTCGCGCGGTCGCTTCCTCGCGACCGAGCGACCCGCCGATCGTCAGCGGCTTGCCGGTGACGACACCCAGTACGGAGTGGCCCTTGTTCATCGAGTACGTGTCGAAGATCCACGCCATCGTCGCGGCGTTCGTCCCGACGTCCGGCGCCGGGATGTCCTTCTCCGGCCCGATCTCGTTGATGATCTCGGAGGTGAATCGGCGCGTCATCCGCTCGAGCTCGCCGCGCGACATCTGCTTCGGGTCGCAGCACACACCGCCCTTCGCCCCACCGAACGGAAGCCCCATCAACGAGCACTTCCACGTCATCCACATGGCGAGCGCCTTGATCTCGTCGAGTGTGACGTCAGGGTGGTAGCGAATCCCTCCCTTCGACGGGCCCCGGGAGACGTTGTGGGTGACCCGGAAGCCCTGGAACGCGCGGACCGAGCCATCGTCGAGGGAGGTCGGGATCGAGACCTCGACGGCCTTTTTGCATTCCTGCAGCACGTTGATCAGCCGCTCGTCGATCCCGAACGTGTCGGCGACCTTGTGGAGCTGCTGCCGGGCGAGACGGAAAGGATTCTCGCGCAGGTGAGACTCGGGGGCCATGGCGGCCATCGAGGGCGCAGCCTACTCCACCGTGAACGAGACCTGGGCGCGGTCCGGCTTCGCGTCGCGCGGCAGGGTGGGCCAGGCAGCGAGGCGCAGTTCGTAGCGACCGGAGGCGAGGCGAGCGCTCGTGGGGCCACGACCGGTGATGCCGAAGCTGTACGAGCCGGGCAGCAGGTCGCGCAGGCGGGCCATCACGCCGAGGTACTTGCCACCCGCCGAATAGAGCAGGATGTCCAGCCGGGCAACGGCCTGGATCTGTAGGCCGTGGTCCGAGTCGAGGCTGCCGGCCTGGACGCTGAGGATCGCCGGGTCCGTGTCCGAGGCGGGAAACGACGCCCGGTCGATCGCGACGCGACCGAGCAGCGTGCCTGGGCGAGCCCGCTCGAACGCGAGCGCCCACGGGACACGCAGAGACTGGGAGCCCGAGGGGGCGATCTGCACCACCCCGGTGACGATGGGGACGCTCGGCGCCGAGGCTGCGAGAACGCTCACCTGAACGCGCGCCGCCCGCCCCACGCGCAGCACGAGGTGATTCGGGACGACTCGGAACCTGAGCGCCTCGGAGTCGCCGCCCGCGACGGCGCTGATCGACAGCTGCAAACGCCGCGTCGAGACATTGCGCACGACAAGCGTGCGCGTGGCATGCCAGTGAGCCCCCTGCCAGATCCCGAAGCCGAGCGTCGTGGGCTGCGCAGCAACCTCGCCGACCGCCGACGCTCCGAGCCTGAACGTGCCGGCGCCGACGGCAGTCGACGGCGCGCGACCCCGCTGCGCATAGCCGACGAGCAGGCTGTCGAGAGAGGGCCCGTCGAGGCTCGGGCGCATCTGAGCGAGGAGCGCTGCAGCGCCGGCCACCGTCGCGGCGGCGCCACTGGTGCCGTTCACCGTGCCGTACAGAGCCGAGCCGTCTGCGGCGGTTCCCGGCTCCGCGGTTGCGAGTGCGATCCCGGGCGCGGCCACGTTCGGCTTGATGCCACCGTCGAAGGCCAGGCCGAGCGAGGAGAAGCTCGCGACCTGGCCGCGCTCCCGGTTCGAGTTGGTGTGCTGGGCCCCGATCGCGATTCCAACGTCGAGGCCCGCCCGTTGCGCGGCGAGCAACTCGACCGCAGCCGCCGTCGGGACGACCACCACGGGCGCGGTCTCGTCCTCGGCGACCCGGAGCGCCCCGGGTGGAAGCGAGGCGCCGTAGAGGACGACTGCGGCCGCACCCGCGCGCGACGCTGCGACCGCGGCCGACTGCGGATCGGCACCGACCGGCACGACCACCGCCCGGCCGGCCACGATGCTGAGCCCCTTGGTGTTGAAGTAGTCGACGCTCTGCGAGCCGGCGAGCCCCCTCGTCGAACGGGGAGTGGCAACACGAAGGCTCAGCGAGTGCGACGGCGCCACGGCGCCGAGCAACGGCAGCTTCTCGTCGAGGATCACATCGAGCCCGCGGCGCAGGACGACTCGGACGCGCGGGAGGTTCGTGCGCGAATCGGTTGCGCCGACCGCCAGCGCCCCAGGCGCCCCGGCCGGACCGGCGATCGAACCGAACGTCGGGCCGGCACGGCCGTCGTTCCCCGCGGGCGTGACCACGACCGTGTTCAGGCCGAGCGCGCCCTGGACCGCCTGGGCCTCGGGACCGTCCGTGAAGGCGGCGTACGGCTCCGCGACGCCCAGGAGAGCCACGCGGACGGCGTCGTGGGCGTCGCCGTCGCCGTTCGGGTCGACCGCGCGCTCGAGCCCTGCAATCACCTGATCGGTGCGCCCGAACACGACGTCCCGCCCGTCTGCGGCGGGCTGCCAGCCTGCGACGCGAATCGGCAGCACCGTCGCCCCCGGAGCAACGCCGTGCAGGCCGCCCGGCCCGCCGGAGCCGACCAGAATGCCCGCGAGCTCGGTCCCGTGTCGTTCGGTCTGCGACGGGTCCTGCGGATCCACGCGTGCTGTTGCGTCGTCGCCGTGGCCGACGATGTCGATGCCGGGCAGCACCCTGCCCCGCAGGTAGGGATGCGCTGCGTCGACGCCGGTGTCGAGAAGCGCGATCGTCACGCCTCGTCCATCGAAGCCCGGCAGCTGCGCGACGGCACGATGCCCGCTGGTCGGACCGAACGCGTTCGCTGTGAGCAGGTGCTCGGAGACCGACGCGGGGAATGCGGCCCGCACCGGGAACACACCTGCGACCTCGGGCATCTGACCGAGCAGGGAGATCGCGCGCGGATCGAGCGCTGCGGCGAAGCCGTCGATCACGCGTGCGTAGCTGTAGTCGGGTCGCACGGTCACGCCGAGTGCTGCGAGCTTCGTGAGCACTTGCTGCTGCGCGGCGAAGGCCTGGGTCGTCCACGAGCGCTCCTGGGCCTCGGTCGCGAAGCGGACTCTCGCGAGCCTTTGCGCGACCGACGGCGTGTTGAGGAGCACGATCGACCGCTGGCCGGCGAGCGTCGCGGCGCGTGGCCCGCCGACGAGACCGAGCCAACTGACCGCCTGCGGCTTCACCGTCGTGTCGCGTCCGCGGGCTGTGACGGTCGCCCCGATGCAGGATCGCCAGAGCAGCCACTCCCAGAACTGCGGCGCTACGCCGTAGGATGTGCATCGAGCGAAAGGTAGTCGGGATAGGGGACGGGGTCGGTGAAGCGGGCGGCCGACGCGATCATGGCTGCGTTGTCGGTGCAGAGCGGCAGCGGCGCGAGCGCCGCCCCCGGCAGTGCTGCCCGAAGCTCTGAGTTCGCCGCGACACCGCCGACGACGGCCAACCGGTCGGCCCCCGTCGCCTGGAGGCGTTCGACGAGGGCTCGGACGATCGCCCGCTGGTAGCTCGCAGCAAGATCGGCCCGTCGCGCTTCGAGCTCTGCCGGGCCCGAGGTCGCGCACCTTGTAGAGCAGCGCCGTCTTGAGCCCGGAGAACGAGAAATCGAGGCCCGGCACGCGGGCAACCGGGAAGTTGTACGCCGACGGGTCGCCCTGCCTTGCGAGCGCATCGATCTCCCGCCCGCCGGGATAACCGAGGCCGAGCAGGCGGGCGCCCTTGTCGAAGGCTTCGCCTGCGGCGTCGTCCAGGGTCGTGCCGAGCACGCGGAAGCCACCACGCTCCTGCACGTCGACGAGCATCGTGTGGCCGCCGCTCGCGAGCAGACAGGTGAACGGCGGCCGGAGGTCGAGCGGCCTCAGGTAGAGCGAGGCGACGTGGCCGTGCAGATGATCGACCGGGACGAGCGGCAGCCGCCACGCCCAGGCGAGCGCCTTGGCCGCGGAGACACCGACGAGGAGGGCCCCGATCAGCCCGGGGCGCGTGGTCACGGCGACCGCGTCGATCGCGGCATCACCGAGTGCCTCCCGGACAACCGGCGCGATCAGCTCGAGATGCCGGCGACTTGCCACCTCGGGCACGACACCGCCGAAGCGCGCATGCAACTCGTCCTGGGACGCGACCACGCTGGAGACGATCTCGCCGTCGTCGGTAACGAGCGCCGCGGCTGTCTCGTCGCAGCTCGTCTCGATCCCGAGGATCACTCCGGCTGTCGCGCGTCGCGCCACATGATCAGCGCGTCTTCGCGGTTGTCCGTGTAGTAGCCGCGCCGGATTCCGCGCGGCTCGAAGCCGAGGCGCTCATAGAGGTCGATCGCCGCTTCGTTCGAGACCCGCACTTCGAGGGTGTAGCCGCGGCGCTCGTCGTCGCGCGTCAGCGCGAACAGCCGCTCGAGGAGCTGCGTCGCGACACCGCGGCGCTGGTGCGCCGGATCGACGGCGACGTTCATCACATGCCATGCATCGACGTACCGCGAATTGATCACGTAGCCGACGAGATCGCTTCCGTCGAACGCACCGAGACAGATCGAGGTGGGCTTCGCGAGCTCGGATGCGAACATCGATCGCGACCAGGGCGTCGGATACGCACGTTGCTCGATGCTCTCGATCGCGTTCAGGTCGGTCAGGTCGAGCGGACGGATCTCGAGCGCGACGGCAGTCATGCGCTCGGCTTCGCGTCGGGGTCCCGGACGTAGAGTGGTTCGACGAGCTCCGCGGCGCCGAATGCGCCGGCGCGCTCGACGAGCAGGAGCGGGTCCGGCAGGTGGGCGTCGTCATCGTCCGGCGGGATCGTCGCTCCGAGTTCCTCGAAGAGATCGCGGTACCGAATCGCGCCGTCGCCGACGAGGGTTTGCCCGGCCACATCGAGCTCCTCCGGCCTGCAGACACGCGGCCCGGTGCTGAAGACCTCGCCGCGTCGCGCATCGATCACGGGCGTGCCACCGGCGTAGGCTTCCAGCGTCGAAGCACCGGCGACCGGCACGTCGAGAGCGAGGGCGAGCGCCCGCGCCGCCGCGAGACCGATGCGAATGCTCGTGAAGCTGCCGGGCCCGCGACCGACCACGATCCCCTCGATCAGGGCCGCGTCCTCGACGAGCCCGTCGACGGCGACGAGCAGGTCGCCTGCGCGCGCGGCGCGGCTGCGGCGGTCCGGTGTGACCGCGCAGACGGCCCCGAAGGCCGTCGCCGTGTCAAACGCCAAGATCACTGTCGATCCTCACACTCCGATGCGACTCGTCGACGTGTTCGAGCGTAACGACGACGCGCGCTGTGGGGAGCCAGTTGCCGCCGTGCTCGGGCCATTCGACGAAGGCGATCGTCCCCTCGAAATACGGCTCGAGGTCGCCCCACTCCTCGGGATCGAGCCCCGCGATGCGGTACAGGTCGAGGTGAGCGACCGGCACCTGCGCCTCGTAGCGGTGCCCGATCGTGAACGTGGGGCTCGAGACCGGACCGGTGACCCCGAGCGCCCGAGCGGCACCGCGAACGAAGGTGGTCTTGCCGGCACCGAGCTCGCCGGAAACGGCCACCACGTCGCCGGGGCGCAACCGCCCGGCCAACCCGGCCGCGAGCGCCTCGGTCTCCTCCGGCGATGCCGTCACCACCTCCACCCCGTGACCTTAGAGGCCGAGGCCGTGCTAGCCACGACCCTTGGTCTGACCACGAGACGGGCCTCGCGAGGCCGTGGCCGGCCGGGCACCGAGCCACGTGATCATGCGGAGAGTCGCTTCTGTGGAACGTCCGGTTGTCCTTCTGTGACCTTTGGTCTGACCACACGACACGTCCTGCCGAGACGGTGCCGAAGGAGCCGATGCCGGCCACGGCCGCGCTCGCAGCGCGGGGTTGTGCTGGTGTCTGACACCAGGGTGTCAGACACCTGTCGTGGTTAGAAGAGGCCGAGTTGGGTCGGCTGCTCGGGGACCGCGACTGGCGACGCCGCCGGCGGCGCCGGCGGCTCGACCGCCCGCCCCAGCAGCCCCGGGATCCGCGCGAAGTCCTCTTCGAGCACCTGGAGCATCCGCGGCGTGTAGAGCGCCGCCGCCGGATGAAAGATCGGATAGAGGGTGACCGGATTCCCTCCGAGCACCACCTGTTGCTCGCGGCCGTGGACCTGGGTGATCCCGTTCGGCCTGCCGGAGAGCAGCTTGGTGGCGAAGTTGCCGAGCGTCGCGATCAGCGTCGGCTGAATCAGCTCGATCTGCCTCCAGAGGTGCGGCTCACAGGACTCGATCTCCTCGAGCTGCGGGTCGCGATTGCCGGGCGGGCGGCATTTGAGGACGTTCGCGACATACACGTCCTCGCGCGTGAGCCCGATGCCTTCGAGCAGCTTGCCGAGCAGCTTTCCGGCGGCGCCGACGAACGGGACGCCCTGCTTGTCCTCGTGGAACCCCGGCGCCTCGCCCACGAACATCAGGTCGGCGGTCGCCGACCCGGAGCCGAAGACGACCTGCGTCCGCGTCTCCGCGAGCGCGCAGCGCGTGCAGCCCGCGGCGACGTCGCCGTAGGCGAGCAGCGAGAGCGCAGCGTCAGCCGCAGCTGCCACAGGAACCACCGCAACAGCCGCCGCCGAAACTGGGCTGTCCGGAGGTGCCGTGCGCTGCGAACGACATGCTGAACTGCTTCGCCACCTTGGCGTTCCCGCAGTCCGGGCAGTTCGGATCGGGATCCGACATGCCCACGAGCTCCTCGAAATGGGACTCGCAGCTCATGCAGACGTATTCGTAAATCGGCACGTGACAGACCCTAGCAAGGGGCCATCTTCACGCCTGGGCCGGACAGACCCGCGACACCGGTGTCGGCTAAGCTGTCGGTGCCCGGTATCCGCAAGGAACTGGAGCGCCCCATGTTCAACAACGTCACCGTCATCGGCGCCGGGCGCGCCGGCTCGGCGATCGCTGCGCGACTCCGCGAGCGAGGGGTCGACGTGCGCGACGACGGCGAGCTCCGCCTCCTCTGCGTCCCCGACCGCTCGATCGCAGAGGCCGCACGGTCGATCGAGCCGGGACCGTGGGTCGCCCACGTCTCCGGCGGCACTCCACTCTCGGCCCTCGATCCGCACGGCCGCCGGTTCTCGGTTCATCCGCTGCAAACGCTCGTGCTCTCGCGCGGGCCCGAGCAGCTGGACGGCGCGTGGGGAGCCGTCACCGGAGAGGACGACGACGCGCGCGCCCGCGCGAACTGGCTCGCCGAGACGCTCGGGCTGCGCCCGTTCCCGCTCGCAGACGACCGTCGTGCGCTCTACCACGCAGGCGCCGCGATCGCGTCGAACTTCCTCGTCACCCTCTACCGGGTCGCGTCGAGCCTCGTCGAGGAGGCGGGGGCGCCGCCCGAGGCGCTCGTACCCCTGATGGAGCGCACGATCGAGAACGGCTTCGAGCTGACCGGTCCGGTCGCCCGCGGCGACTGGGAGACCGTCGACCGGCATCGCACGGCTCTGCACGGCTCCGGCTTCGAACAGGCCTACGAGGCACTTCTCGAGGCAACACGCCGATGAGGCGCAGGCAGCCATGAGGGTCGTGCGCACGATCGCCGAGCTCGACCTGCCCCGGCACGGGATCGTCGGGCTCGTCCCGACGATGGGCGCGCTGCACGGCGGGCACGCCGCGCTGTTCCGCGCTGCACGCGGCGACTCCGACGTGCTCGTCGCATCCCTGTTCGTCAACCCGACCCAGTTCTCCGAGGGCACCGACCTCGCCGCCTACCCGCGTGAGCCCGAGCACGATCTCGCGTTGGCCGAAGCAGAGGGGATCGACGTCCTCTTCGCGCCGGACGTCTCGGAGATCTACCCGCCCGGCTTCGCGACGTGGGTCGACCCCGCCGGAGCCGCCGACGGGCTCGAGTCGGCATACCGGCCGGGACATTTCCGCGGCGTCGCCACCATATGTCTGAAGCTGTTCAACATCGTGCGGCCCCAGATCGCCTGGTTCGGGCGCAAGGACGCACAACAGGTCGCCGTCGTGAAGCAGCTCGTCCGCGATCTCAACCTCGACGTCGAGATCCGTGTCGTCGAGACCGTTCGCGACCCCGACGGACTGGCGCTCTCGTCGCGCAACGCGCTTCTGTCACAGAACGAGCGCGAGCAAGCGCTTGCCATCCACCGCGCGCTGGCGACCCACGATGCAACCGAGGCCCGCAGCGTCCTCTCCACCGCCGGACTCGAGCCCGATTACGTCGAGGTCGCCGACCTCGACGGCCCGACACTCGCGGTCGCCGCTCGGGTCGGTTCGGTCCGCTTGATCGACAACGTCCTGCTCCTGGAAGGAGAACACTCGTGACCACCCGTCCTCGCAAGCCCGCCCCCGGCACACCCGCTCCCGGGAAGCTCGCCCTGCCCGAGCTCCTGGAGATGAAGCGGCGAGGCGACCGCATCGTGATGGTGACGGCGTACGACGCACCGTCGGGCCGGATCGCGGATGCCGCGGGCGTCGATCTGATCCTGGTCGGTGACTCTGCCGCGATGGTCGTGCTCGGCTACGAGTCGACGGTGCCCGCGACGATGGACGAGCTGATCATCCTGACCCGGGCGGTCAACCGGGGAGCGCGTAGGCCGCTCGTCGTTGCCGACCTGCCGTTCGGGTCGTTCCAGGTCTCGACCGAGCAGGCGCTGGAGAACGCGATCCGCTTCGTCAAAGACGCCGGCGCAGACGCTGTGAAGCTGGAAGGAGCAGGCCCGGCGCTCGCGCGCGTCCGCGCGCTCACCGGCGCCGGTGTCCCCGTCATGGGACACGTCGGCTTGACACCACAGACGGCGACGATGCTCGGCGGTTTCAAGGCCCAGGGCCGCACCGCTGCCAAGGCGGTGCAGCTCTACGAGGACGCGCTCGCACTGCAGGAAGCAGGGTGCTTCGCGATCGTCCTCGAGGCAGTTCCGACGCCGGTTGCCGACGCGATCACCCGCGCGCTCGAGATCCCGACGATCGGGATCGGGGCAGGCGCCGGCTGCGACGGACAGGTGCTCGTGTGGCACGACCTGCTCGGGCTGTACGACGGGCACGCGCCGCGCTTCGTCAAGCAGTACGCGGAGCTCGCGCCGGTGATCCAGGCCGCCGTCGCCGACTACGCCGCCGAGGTGCGCAGCGGCTCGTTCCCCGCCGAACAGCACACCTATTCGATCCCTGAAGAGGAGCTCGCGCTCTTCGAGGAAGCACTCGGGGAGGTTCGAGCGGAGAGGTAGTTACGGAGCTCGCGGCCTGGCGCGTCACGAGCTACGTGGCCAGCACCACGCCGATCAGCACCGGGACGACGACGGCCGCCGAGGCGGCAGCTGAGCGCGCCCACGTCCAGCCGTGCACCGCGCGGACGCCCACCACGAGCAGGGCCGCCGACCAGAGCAGGAAACCCAGCTCGAGCGCGTCGAAGACGCCGGCGCCTACGCCGTGGTCGCTCCCGCCGCTGCGGAAGAGGGACTCGCCGTAGAGCGCCAGCTTGACCGGCCAGAGGACGAGCGAGAGCGCGATCGGCGCGGCGGCGAACGCGACCACGTGGCGCGAACGGCGGTAGCTGCCCTGCGAGCCCAGCGCCTTCGAACTGCCGTAGAGCAGCCCGCCGAGGGTGAAGTACCCGAAGGCACCGAACAGGCTGCCGGCGAGAAAGACCCAGACCGCGAGGATGAGCCCGCCGTCGGAACCGTCGTCCAGGTACGTCCCCGCTGTGGTCGTCGGCAGCAATGCGGCGATGCCGGCGAGCAGCACGATCGCGAGCACGGGCTCGGCCCGGTCGGAGACGGATTCCTTGGAGTCGTCGCGCAGCGCGACGAACACGGGCCTTGGCCGCTGGAGCACGAGCAGCGCTCTCAACCACCAGTCGCGCATCAGCCGGGTGTCGTCTCGACCCGGCCGTCGTGGCAGCGGTACTCGACCTGCCCGAGGATGCCGCCGCGTTGCGACACCGGCGGTTTCCCGTCCGGGCAGATCGTGTGATGGCGATTGTTCCAAGCGGCTGCCATCCCGGCGACGAACACCACGAGACAGGCCGCTCCGACGAGGAGCAGCACCGAGCGCTTGCTCTTCCAGTTCACGCGGCGACGGCGCTGCGCCGGAGCAACGGCCGCAGGAACTGCCCGGTGTACGACTCCGGCACCTGTGCGACCTCCTCGGGCGTACCGACGGCCACGACCTCACCGCCTGCCTCTCCGCCCTCGGGCCCGAGATCGACCAGATAGTCAGCCTGCTTGATCACGTCGAGATTGTGCTCGATCACGAGCATCGTGTTGCCGCCGTCGACCAGCCGCTGCAGTGTCTCGAGCAGCTTCTCGATGTCCGCGAAGTGCAAGCCGGTCGTCGGCTCGTCCAGGATGTAGAGCGTTCGCCCGGTGGAGACCTTGCACAGTTCGGCGGCCAGCTTCACGCGCTGTGCCTCGCCGCCCGACAAGGTCGTCGCCGGCTGCCCGAGCGTCATGTAGTCGAGCCCCACGTCATGCAGCGTCTGCAGGCGCCGTTGGATCTTCGGGATCTTCGAGAAGAACGCGAGCGCCTCTTCGACCGACATCTCGAGAACGTCGGCGATCGTCTTCCCCTTGAAGCGCACCTCGAGCGTCTCGCGGTTGTAGCGCTTGCCCTTGCACGTCTCGCACGGCACGTAGACGTCGGGCAGGAAATGCATCTCGATCTTGATCTGTCCGTCGCCCTTGCACGTCTCGCAGCGACCGCCCTTGACGTTGAACGAGAACCGGCCCGGCTTGTAGCCGCGCACCTTCGCATCGGGCGTCAGGGAATAGAGCTCACGGATGTGTGTGAAGAGGTCCGTGTAGGTGGCCGGGTTCGAGCGCGGCGTGCGGCCGATCGGACGCTGGTCGATCTCGATCACCTTGTCGAAGACCTCGATGCCGTCGACCCCCGTGTGCTCGCCTGGGCGCACGCGCACCCTCGAAAGCTGATTCGCAAGCGCCTTGTAGATGATCTCGTTCACGAGAGTCGACTTTCCGGAGCCCGAGACTCCGGTGACGGCGATGAACTTGCCGACCGGGAAATCGACGTCGATGCCCTTCAGGTTGTGCTCGGCGGCGCCGAGCACCGTGAACCAGCCGTTGTCGTCGGTGCGGCGCTCCGGCACCTTGATCGCCCGGACGCCCGACAGGAACTGGCCCGTGATCGACTTCTTGTTTCGCTGCACCTTCGCAGCGGTGCCTTCGGCGACCACGTGGCCGCCGTGCTCGCCGGCGCCCGGCCCCATGTCGACCAGCCAGTCGGCCACCCGCATCATCTGTTCGTCGTGCTCGACGACGACCACGGTATTGCCGAGGTTGCGCAGCCGTTCCAGCGTTCCGATCAGCTTGTCGTTGTCGCGCTGATGCAGCCCGATCGACGGCTCATCGAGGATGTAGAGCACTCCGACGAGCTGCGAGCCGATCTGCGTCGCGAGGCGCAGACGTTGTGCCTCCCCACCCGAGAGCGTGGCGGATGCGCGGTCGAGCTGGAGGTACCCCACTCCGACGTCGTTGAGGAAGGTCAGACGCTCGCGGATCTCCTTGACGATGCGGTGTCCGATCAGCGCCTCGGTCTCGGTGAGGTCGAGCGTGTCGAGGAACTGGAGCGCCCGGGTGATCGAGAAGCGCGTGAACTCGTGGATGTTCTTCTCCCCCACGATCACCGCGAGCACCTCCGGCTTCAACCGCGCGCCCTTGCAGACCGGGCAGGGCCTGAACGACATGTACTCCTCGATCCGCTCACGCTGCGTGCTCGAATCGGTCTCGCGGTAGCGGCGCTCGAGCGACGAGATGATTCCCTCGAAGTCGATCATGTACGAGCGCCGACGGCCCATTCGGTTGCGGTACTGGACGTACACCTTGTCGCCGCCGGTGCCGTAGAGGAAGTAGTCCTGCTGCGCGACCGTGAGCTCCTGCCACGGCACGTCCGTCGGGATCTCGTAGCGGTCGGCGATCGCCTGGATCACCGACTCGTAGAACCCGGAGCCACCGACCGCCCACGGCACCAGGGCTCCGTCGTCGATCGAGAGCGACGTGTCGGGCACGAGCAGGTCGGGATCGATCTCCTGCTGCGCGCCGAGACCCGTGCAGCGTGGGCAGGCGCCGTGGGGCGAGTTGAACGAGAAGATGCGCGGCTGGAGCTCGGCCAGCGAGACACCGTGCTCGGGGCACGCGAAGTTCTGGCTGTAGGTCATCGTCTCGCCGCTGTCCACCTGATCGACGGCCACGAGACCCTCTGCCAGCGCGGCTGCGGTCTCGACGGACTGGGTCAGGCGAGTGCGCAGGTCTTCCTTCATCACGAGACGATCGACGACGACCTCGATCGTGTGCTTGAACTTCTTGTCGAGCACCGGCGGCTCGTCGAGCGTGTGCTGCTCACCGTCCACCTTGATCCGCGAAAAACCTTCGTTGCGGAGCTCCTCGAAGAGCTCCCGGTACTCACCCTTCCGGTCGCGGACGACCGGAGCGTTGACGGTGAACCGCGCGCCGGCCGGCAGCGCCAGGATCTGCTCCACGATCGAGTCGATCGACTGCCCGGAGATCGGCCGGCCGCAGACCGGGCAGTGCGGGCGGCCGACACGCGCATAGAGCAGGCGCAGGTAGTCGTAGATCTCGGTGACCGTCCCGACGGTCGAGCGGGGATTGCGGGATGTCGTCTTCTGGTCGATCGAGATTGCAGGGCTCAGCCCGTCGATCGAGTCGACGTCCGGCTTCTCCATCATCTGCAGGAACTGCCGTGCGTAGGCGGAGAGCGACTCCACGTAACGCCTCTGCCCCTCGGCGTAGATCGTGTCGAAGGCAAGGCTCGACTTACCGGACCCTGAGAGACCGGTGATGCAGATGAGCGCGTTCCGCGGGAGCCGGACCGTGATGTCCTTCAGGTTGTGCTCCCGGGCGCCGTGGACTACAAGCTCGTCGGCCGCCATCGAGAACGCCATTGTACCTCGCGAACGTGTGTTCGTATAGGATGAATTTGTTGCAAGAACCGTGCTTCGGGGAACGTGGCTGCGATGCTGCTGACCGCCCGCCGCGCCGCCATCGCCACCGTCGTGGCCGGCGGCATCATCGTGCTCGCACTGGCGCTCTGGAAGCTCAGGCTCGTCCTGGCGCTCCTCTTCTCCGCCTTCATCATCGCCGCGGCGATGCGTCCGGCAATCGAATGGCTGGCTCGACGCCACGTCCCGCGCGGGGCCGGCCTGGCGATCCACTACCTCGTCGCACTGGGAGTCCTCGCGGGCGCACTCGCGTTCGCCGTGCCACACGCGCTCTCCCAGGTCGATCATGCGCTGAGCCCGAGCGGCAAGGCGCAGATCGCCCGCGCGACCAGGAACTCGAGCGGCGTCAAGCACCAGGTGCTCGTGGCTCTGCAGAAACGACTCGACCATCTCCCAAAGCGCACGCAACTCGTCAAGCCGGTCACGCAGGCGGGCGTCACCGCCTTCGAGGTGATGATCGGCATCCTGTTCACACTCGCGGCTGCCGCGTACTGGATCTTCGAGCGCGACAAGACGATCGACCTCGTCTGCTCCCTCCTGCCGCGACCGCGTCGTCGGCTCGTCCGAGACACGTGGGACCTGATCGACGCAAAACTCGGCGCGTTCGTCCGCGGTCAGGTGCTGTTGATCTTCCTCGTTGGAACCGTGCTGTCCCTGCTGTTCTGGGCGATCGGCGAGCCGTACTGGCTGCTCGTCGGCACCTTCGCCGGCCTCGTCGAGATCGTGCCCGTGATCGGCCCGCTGGCCGCCGGCGCGCTGGCCGTCGGCGTCGGGCTCACCTCCTCCGTGCAGGTAGCGCTTCTGGCGTTGGCCTGTGTCCTGCTCGTGAGGTTCTGCGAGGACTATCTGGTGATGCCGAAGGTGCTCGGAGACGCCGTCGGCCTGTCTCCGTTGCTCGTGCTGGTCTCGGTCACGACGGTCGGGATCCTGTTCAGCGGCTGGGCCGTGCTGTTCGCCGTCCCGATCGCCGCTGTCGTCGTGACGGTGTTCGACGTCGTGCTACGGGACGTCGACCCCGCTGAGGAAGAGGTGCCGACAGTGCTCTTTTCCGCCAGGGAGTCAGAGGCGTAGATTCCGGCGGGTGACCGCCACAACGCGCGACCGCGACCTGCGGATCGTCGCCGGGGCCATCGCCGTCTCGTCGATCGGCGACTGGGTAGCGATGATCGCCCTGTCACTGCGGGCGAACCAGCTCTGGCCCGGCGCTGGGGTCGCCGTTCTGCTCATCTGCCTGTGGGCGCCGCTCGCCGTGCTGGCGGGCCATGTCGGGGTGCTGGTCGACCGGGTCGAGACGCGGGCACTCGCGATCTGGTCGGCGGGCTTCCAGGCAGTGATCGTCTGCGCCCTCGCCTTCGCGCACTCGCTGGCGGCGATCCTCGCGCTCACCCTCGTGCTCGGCGCCGGCGTCGCCGTCTCGCAGGCGTCGGAGTTCGCACTCGTCCCGCTGCTCGCGGGATCGCGCGAGCTCGGGCGCGCGAACGGGCTTGTCGAGTCGACCCGTTCGATCGGGTTCATGGTCGGGCCGCTGATCGGCGGTGCGTTGGCGGCCGGCGCCGGGATCCGCGTTGCGCTATTCGCCGACGCGGCCACGTTCCTGGTGATCGGTGCCGTTCTCTTCGCCTTGCCGGTCCGCCGTCGCATCGTTCAGGCCCCCGGCGTCAAGCCGCGCGCCCGCGACGGTCTGGACCTCCTACGCAGCGAGCGGGTCCTCGCGATCGTCCTCGGCGCCGGCGCCGTGACGCTCGTGTTCATGTCGGCGTCGATCCCGGGCGACTTCGCCTACGTCGCGCAGCTGGGGTACGAGGACGCCGGGATCGGCATCGTCCTCAGTGTCTGGGCGATCGGGATGATCGCCGCGGCCAACACGATCCCGCAGCGAATCCCGCTGCAGGCGGTCGCGACCGCGACGCTGCTCGCGGCCGCCGTTCAGGGCCTCTCGAAGTTCATCGCGCCGTTCTGGACCGTCTTCCCGTTCATGGTCGTCTGCTGGTTCGTCGGCGGCACGGGCCATGGTGTGAAGAACACCGGCTTCCGAACACTGATTCATCAACGCGTTCCGCCGGAGCAGCACGGACGTGCGTTCGCCGCGTTCAACGGACTGCGGAACACTGCGGAGCTCGTTGCGCTCGCCGCAGGGGGCGTCCTCGTGACCACCGTTGGCGCACGCGGGACGTTGTGGATCGCCGGCGGTATCTCCGCGCTGGCCGCGCTGGCAGGCGTGGTCGCGCTGGCTCGGCGCGGCGAGGCGCCGGTCGCGGCCGTGGACTAGCGGACTACGCCTTGCGCCAGCGGCCGAACAAGAGGCCGCCCAGCGTGAACCCGAGCCCGAACGTCCCGAAGGCGAAACCGCCGATCGCGACGCCCTTGCGCCATGCGGACAGGCGCTGCCACCGGCCGAGCGCTTCGCGCTCTTCGCTCGTCAGCTCCTCGCCCCGGCGCTGCTTGCGCAATGCTCCTCCGGCGCGCAGACCGAGGTACAGGTCGTCGAAGATCTCAGTCGACTGGTCGTCGGCCATCCCAGTCACTGTATAGCCTGCTTCGGCGGTGAGAACTCGCATCCTGCACGTCTCCGACCTCCATTTCGGGGCGGGGAACGACCCGGTCCTCGGGCCGGCGCTCGCAGGACTGATCGAGCACGTGGCTCCAGAGCTGGTGATCGCGAGCGGCGACCTGACGAACCGGGGTCGCCGCAGCCAGCACGAGCGAGCCGCGGCGTTCCTGCGCGAGCTGGACCGGCCGGTGCTGGCGGTGCCGGGCAACCACGACATCCCTTACACCTTCCCGGCCCGCTTCACCGCTCCGTGGCGCGAGTTCGAGCGTCAGTGGCAGACGACGGAGCCGGAGCTGATCGGTGAGCAGGCCCACATCGTCGGCCTGAATTCGGTGCGGCCGTGGCGGCACCAGTCGGGCGGAGTGAGCGACGCGCAGCTCGAGCGCGTGACGAGCAAGCTTCGCCGGGCAGCACCCGGCTCGCTCCGCGTCGTCGCGCTTCACCATCAGATGATCGGCGCACCGTGGCGGTCGAGGAAGAAGCCGGTCGCCCATCGGAACCATGTGCTTGCGAGCCTGGTCGACTCCGGAGCCGAGTTGATCGTCGGCGGCCACATTCACCAGGCAACGGTCAGCGAACGCCACGAGTTCGAAGTGATCACCGGCGATGCGCGCGGTGTGGTCGTCTCGATCGCTCCCGGGCTCGGGCAGCCGCGACCAGAACGTCGAGGGGAGGCCCGCGGCTGTGTCGTCTACAGCGCCGACGCAGGGTCGCTCGTCGTCGACACCTACATCTGGCGCGACGACGACTGGGGGCTCACGGCCACGCGCCGCTTCCCGCGCGGGATCGAGCCGCTCGCAAGCACCGACTAGCGGGCTCAGCGCTGGTCGAGCGCGGCACGCTTGGCTGCGAGCTCCTCGTCGTCGAGCAGGCCTGCACGATGCAGCTCTTGCAGCATCGCTTCCAGCCGGGCTCGCTCGAGCTGAGCCGGGTCGGGCCGAAGCGCGTTCGGGTCGATCCCGAGCTTCTGCAAGCGCTCGCGCTGCTGGTCGACGCCGAGCCCGCGCTCGGGAAACGCGAGAGCGCCCGGCCCCCAGATCGGTCGCTTCTGCACGAACCGCCGGTACGCGGCGACGAGCGCAATCGCGATCCCGAACGAGAGGAACGAGATGAGATAGCCGTTGTTGTGAGAGATCGCGTTCCCGATCGCCGCGCCGGCGATCGAGCCGATGAGGCCGATCGAGATCGTCAGCCAGATCGGCATCGGGTCCGGCCCCGGGATCGCGAACCGCGCCAGACCGCCCGTGATCAACCCCGAGACGAGGATGGCGAGAACAAAACCGACGCTCATACCCGCTCCAGCGCCGGCAAAGCCGGCACCTCCGCTCTTTGATCGGCTCCGTCGAGCCTACGCCTCATGCCGGAGCCTCGGCGAATGCCATCAGCTCGCGGCGCAGCTGCTTGATCTCGTCGCGCAGCTTCGCCGCGTACTCGAACCGCAGCTCCTCGGCCGCCTGGAACATCTCCTCCTCGAGTGTGATCGCGAGCTTCTCGAGCTCCTCGCGCGTCATCCCCTCGGCCTTGTCGCCGCGCCGCCGGCGCGAGCTCGGCACGTGCGGCTGCTCGAGCGCCAGGAACTCGGCGATGTCCGAGACGCCCTTGGTGATCGACAGCGGCTTCGTGCCGTGCTCCTCGTTGTAGGCGAGCTGCGTCGAGCGACGGCGGTTCGTCTCCTCCAGCGCTCCCTTGATCGCCTCCGTCTGCTTGTCGGCATACATGAGGACACGGCCCTCGAGGTGGCGAGCCGCACGGCCGATCGTCTGGATCAGGGCGGTCTTACCGCGGAGGAAGCCCTCCTTGTCGGCGTCGAGGATCGCGACGAGCGACACCTCCGGCAGGTCGAGGCCCTCGCGCAGGAGGTTGACGCCGACGAGCACGTCGTACTCGCCGAGGCGCAGCTCGCGAATGATCTGGATCCGCTCCAGGGTGTCGACCTCGGAGTGGAGATAGCGCGTCTTGACGCCCGCTTCCAACAGGTAGTCGGTCAGGTCCTCCGCCATCTTCTTGGTCAGTGTCGTGACGAGCACGCGCTCGTTTCGCTCCTCGCGATGCCGGATCTCGTTCAGGAGATCGTCGATCTGGTTCCGCGTCGGCCGGAGCTCGACCTCCGGGTCGACGAGGTAGGTGGGCCGGATCAGCTGCTCCACGATCTTGGTCGACTGGCGCAGCTCCCAGGCGCCGGGGGTCGCCGAGACGAACACCGCCTGTGGCACCTTCGCGAGGAACTCGTCGAAGCGGAGCGGGCGGTTGTCCAGCGCACTCGGCAGCCGGAAGCCGAAGTCCACGAGTGTCTGCTTGCGCGAGCGGTCGCCTTCGTACATGCCTCCGACCTGAGGGACCGTCTGGTGTGACTCGTCGACGAAGACGACGTAGTCGGACGGGAAGTAGTCGAGCAGCGTGTGGGGCGCCGATCCGGCCGGGCGGCCGTCGAGGATCCGCGAGTAGTTCTCGATCCCGTTGCAAAAGCCGAGCTCGCGCATCATTTCGAGGTCGTACTCGGTGCGCTGTCTGATCCGGTGCGCCTCGAGCATCATTCCCTTCGCCTCGAACTGCTTCACCTGCTCCTCGAGCTCGTGCCGGATCTCGACCGCAGCGCGCTCGATCGTCGGCGCCGAGGTGACGTACTGCGTCGCCGGGAAGACCGTGATGTGGTCGAGCTTCGAGAGCACCTCACCGGTGAGCGGGTCGAAGTGCGAGATCTGTTCGACCTCGTCGCCGAAGAACGAGACGCGGTAGGCAGTCTCGGAGTGTGCGGGCTGGATCTCGATGATGTCGCCCTTCACGCGGAACCGCCCTCGCCCGAGAATCGCGTCGTTGCGGGCGTACTGGATGTCGATCAGCTTGCGCAGGACGAGGTCGCGATCGGTCTCCTCGCCGGCGGTCAGGAACACGATCTTCTTCTCGTATTCCTCCGGCGAGCCGAGGCCGTAGATGCAGGAGACCGACGCGACGATGATCGTGTCCCGCCGCGTGAGGAGATTCGACGTCGCGGCGTGCCGCAGGCGGTCGATGTCGTCGTTCCGCGAGCTGTCCTTCTCGATGTACAGGTCGGCCTGGGGAACGTACGCCTCGGGCTGGTAGTAGTCGTAGTAGGAGACGAAGTACTCGACCGCGTTGTCGGGGAAGAACTCCCGGAACTCGTTGCAGAGCTGCGCGGCCAGCGTCTTGTTGTGCGCGATCACGAGCGCCGGGCGCTGCACCTGCTCGATGATCCAGGCCATCGTGGCGGTTTTCCCCGTCCCGGTGGCTCCGAGCAATGTCTGATACTGCTCGCCCGCGCGCAGCCCGTTCGAGAGCGCCTCGATCGCCTGCGGCTGGTCGCCGGTCGGGACGTAGGACGTGGATGTCTTCAGGGGCGGCACCAAGGAGTAGGGTAACCGTGCAGTCCTGAGCGACGGCTACCCTCCCGCGGTGCGCCGGCTGGGATTCGTCGTTGCGGCGGCACTCGTCGTCACCGCTCATGCGCAGGCGGCGACGCTGACCGTCGTCCCGCAGAACTTCTCGCCCGTCACAGCGACGCTGCGAGTGTCTGCGCAGCTCTCGCTCGAGCGGGAGGTCGGCGTGCGGCTCGTCACGCGGGGTGGCAAGCCGGTCGGGTGGATCGTCCCGCCGTCACGCCGCCGCACGCTCGCAATCGGCTGGGACGGCCGCATTCGCGGGAAGCGCGTACCGGACGGAAACTACGACGTTCGCCTCGTCTACCGGTCAAGCGTGCTCGCGACGACCCCCCTGCGAATCGACACACACGCGCCACAACTCAACCAACTGCGCGCCGACAACGGCAACACGCCGTTCGCGGGGGACACCGACCTGCTCACGACGATCAGCCCGAACGGCGACGGATTCCGGGAGAGCGCGAACATCTCGTTCACGCTCAAGGAGGCGGCGACCGTGACGATGGACGTGACGCGCACGGTCAAGGCGCCCACGGCGTTCTACAACGTGACTGCGAAATTCGGGCGCGGTCGCCACACGATCACCTGGGCGGCCGGTTCGAACTTGAATCCGCGCACCTATCTGGTGCAACTCACTGCCGTCGACAACACGGGCAACCGCATCGTCTACGGCGCGCCCAACGCGTTCGTCGGGCGCCACCCGCGCGGGGTCGTCGTGCGCATTCAGGGCGTCGACGCCGGCTTCTCGAAGCCCAACTATCTGCCGGGGGACGTCGCGCAGATCCACATTGCGACCGATGCGCAGTCACTCACGGAACGCGTCTTCCAGTCGGGGCCGGAGAAGGTGGTCACGTACGCGGACAACCAGTTTGCCGGAGTCGAGGTCGACGAAGGGCCGACGGTGATCGATTGGTCGGCCCGGCGAGACGCGCCGCACACGATCAGCTTCCGCGTGCCGGATCTGCCCAGCGGGCTGTACTACGTCGAGCTCACGGCCGCCGACGGCCGTGTCGGCTACGCCCCGTTCGTCGTGCGCCCGGTCATCCTCGGGCAAACGAGCCGCGTGCTCGTGGTGCTGCCGACGAACACCTGGCAGGCGTACAACTTCGAGGACGTGAACGGCGACGGCTACGGAGACACGTGGTACGCCGGCCCGCCGAACCGCACCGTCGATCTCGGCCGCACCTACATCGCCCGAGGCGCGCCTCCGCGCTTCTACCGCTATGACCTGCCGTTCCTGCACTGGCTGTACTGGTCCGGCAAGCAGGCGGAGTTCATCTCCGACTCGGACTTCGACAACATCACGAACGGAGAGCAACTCGCGGCGAGCTACGACCTGATCGTGTTCGAAGGCCACGAGGAGTATGTGAGACCGCACGAGTACGACGTCGTCGAACGCTTCCGGGATCTCGGCGGCAATCTGATGTTCCTCTCGGCGAACAACTTCTTCTGGAAGGTCCAGAAGTCGAGCAACAAGCTGCTCAAGATCGGCCGCTGGCGCGACGCGGGCCGGCCGGAGGCCGCGCTCATCGGCGTCGAGTACCGCGCCAACGACGACGGCCAGAGACAAGGCCTGTTCACGGTTCAGAACACCGCTGCCGCCCCGTGGCTCTGGGACGGCACAGGACTGGGCGACGGCTCGACGTTCGGCCAGTTCGTCGGCGGCTACGGGATCGAGATCGATGCGATCGCACCGGAATCACCGCCCGGGACGGTCGTCGTGGCGCAGATCCCCGACCTGCTCGGGCCGGGACTGACGGCCCAGATGAGCTACTACGAGACGCCGGCCGGCGCGAAGGTGTATGCCGCCGGCACGCTCGACTTCGGCGGCTCCGCCACGTTCTGGCCGGTGAAGCGCATGCTCGACAACGTCTGGGCGAGGCTCAGCCTGCCCTGAACCGAACCCGCGAATCTGATTCGGCGCGCCGAATCAGATTTGTACTGCGGTCAGTCGCCCCAGTCGAAGTCGCGGGAGCGGGACCAGAGGTTCTCGTCGGAGGGCTGCTCGCCTTCGGCCGGCACCGCCGTAGCTGCCTCCTCGGTCGCCTCCGAGACGGGAGTCGGAGCGGGCTCGTCGATGAACGTGTCCTCCGTCGTCGGCCAGTCGAGCGAGGTCTCCTCCGCGTCGATCCCGGCGACACCATCCATCGTCTCCTCGATCCGTGCCTGCTCCTCTGTCTTGAAGAGCGGATGATTCTCGAACGGATCGTCGTTCATGTACTTGTCGAGCGGCATCTCGTGCTCGAGCGCTGCGTTGCGCCGCTTCAACTCGAGATGGTCTTGGATCACCTGCGCGAACATCGACGGAGCGTCGACGGCCATGGAACCCTCCTGCTCTAGCACCAGTTCTCTCCCGCCGCGGCAGTTTAGACGATCTTCGACACCCTGGATTCAGGGGCCACTGCGACGCGGTTCCGGCCTGCGCGCTTGGCTTCGTAGAGCGCCGAGTCGGCCGCGGCGAGCAATTCGCCGAGCTCGCGCGAATCAGGGTAGGACGCAACACCGAAGCTGGCGGTGACCGATACTTCCTCTCCGGTCGGCATGACCACGTGGCACGCCTCGATTGCGACGCGGGCGCGCTCGGCGAGGCGGGCGCCGCCGACCGAGCCGGTACCGGTGAGCACGAGTGCGAACTCCTCGCCGCCCCACCGGCCCGCGAGGTCGCTCTCGCGAACCGTCTCCCGCAACGCGACCGCGAATGCCTTGAGGACCTCGTCCCCGGCCGCGTGGCCGTAGCGGTCGTTCACGTCCTTGAAGAAATCGAGATCGGCAAAGACCACGCACACCTCGTCGCCGAAGCGCGTCGCGCGGGCGAGCTCCGAACGGAGCGTGTCCTCGACGCTGCGGCGATTTGCGAGGCCCGTCAGGCTGTCGACGAGCGCCTGCCGCTCGACGAGGCGGTGGAGCCGCGCATTTTCGAGCGCGACGACCACCTGGTTCGCCAGTGAGGCAGCGGTCTCGACCTGCTCGGCCTCGAACGAGTTGGAGGCCAGGACGAGCTGGCCGAAGTCGGATGAACCGATCCGGAGGGGGAACGCGATCCGCTCGATGCCGGCGTCGGGGTCGCCCGCACGCGCGAGCTCGCCGTGCGGGCCGAGCACGACGCCGCCAGTGGCCCCGGTGGACTCGACCGCCGACTCGACCACGACGCGTACGAGCTGCCCCGGATCGTGTGTCGCCATCAACGCCTCGCCGAACCGGGTGGTCGCGTCGCGCATGCGGCTGCGCTCGGTCTCGAGCTCGGCGAGCCGCTGTTCGAGTTGCGCGGCCATCCGATTGAATGCCACGCCGAGCTCCGCGAACTCGTCGCGTCCCCGCACCTCGACGCGCTCATTGAAGCGGCCGTGCGCGATCGCGTTGGCAGCATCCACGAGCCGGCGCAGTGTGCCGACGATCGATCGGCCGAGGAGGTAGGTGACGACCCCGAAGACCAGGAGGGACGCCACCAAGGCAGTGAGCAGCCGACCCTCGGAAGCCCGGCCTGCTGCGTCGATCGCGCTCTGCCGTTCGAGCACGGCGAAGACGAGGCCCTTCGGCCGCGTGAGCGGGGCGGTCTGCAGGGCGCGGTACTCGGTGCCGTCGACGCGGACACGAGCGGGATGGCCCGGGTCGAGCGAGAACGAGCCACCGCTGCCGACGCCCGCGATGATCCGTCCACGGCGAGCAACGACGAGAGCGTTGGACGGAGAGAGCCCCGCGGCGAGCGAACGCACGAGCGACGCATCGACCGGAACCGGCACCGCCACGGAGCCCAGCGCGCGGCCGTGATCGACGACCGAAGCAGCGCCCTGGGGCCCGGGGCCGAAGTTGAACTCTGCAGTCGGATGTGCAGTGGCGAACGTTGCCAGCGCGCCCGCATCGCGTCGGTGCAACGCCTTTTGCAGCGTCGGATCGGCCGCCAGCCTCTGCGCCTCCACCGTTGCTGCAGCCAGCCGTGCCGCGTACCCCGCGACCACGCCGCGCAGGCCGGCCTCGAGCGATGCGTCGGCCCGTCCGGTCTCGCTCCGCCGCGTCAGCGAGTCATAGCCGTAGAAGGCGACTGCGAGGGGCAACAGCGCCAACAGCGCAAACCACGTCACTAGTTTGAGTTTGAAGCTTCCCATTCGTCCTCAAGTGATCGGCTCAGACTGCCGATACCCTTGTCCACTAGGAGTTGTCGGCCAGAATGGGGGAAACCATGAGGGGGGTTTGGGCGCAGACGGCGGCAGGAGCACTTGCCTGTGCAGTCGTAGCCGGCTTGCTGCTCCTCCCCGGTCACCTGCTGACCTCCGGCACGCAGGGCGCACCCCTACGCCTCGCGGCTCCCCAGGCACCGGCCGTCGTCCAGGTCGCTCCGGGCCTCGACGTGCCCAAGCCCCGCGTCGTCACACCCCCCGTGACTGCGGTGAACGTGGCTCCGGCCGCCCAGCTCGCGAGCGTCGTCGTCCACCGAGCATTGCCCGTCTCGCACCCGGCGGTCGTCATCCACCCGGCGGCACTCCCGAAGCAGACGACGGCCCCGGCCACCCGCCACAGGCCCCTCCCGTCGGATCCCGGCCCCACCCCGACGCCGACACCGGTTCCCACCCCCGCACCGGCACCGGCGCCTGCCCCCGCTCCGGCTCCAGCACCGGCACCCACGCCGGCCCCCGCTCCGGCCGCTGCTGACACGCCCGCCGCGGTGCCCCCGCCGACGCAGGCGCCGGCCGCCGTCCGGTCGACCGCGACGCCCACCGCCCCCACGGTGCTCTCGCGCATTCTCAGCTATGCCCTTGCCTCGGCAGCCGGTGGCCCAACGGACAACGGCGACCAGAGCCCCGGCTACGCTCCCACCGGCAGCTCGGGCAGCCCCGGGCGTCCCCACGTTCCGGTCAGCCCCCCTGTCACCACCCCCACCGCTCCCGTTACCGCCCCTGCCGCTCCCGTCGCGGCCGTCAGCCCGGTCAGCCCGGTCACTCCTGCCGGCCCTGCCAGCGCATCGAGCGCAGTCAACCCGGTCACTCCTGCTGACGGACACGGCACCACCCACCGCAAGTAGCCCCGATGGGCACAATGCGGCCATGCCTCCGCTGAAGGTCACTCGCGGGCTCGGCCCGGTCAGCGCCGCGCTCGCCGCGTACGACATCTGGCGCCGCCTCCCCCCGAAGCAGCGGCTATGGCTGGCGCAGCAGGCCCGCTATCACGGCCCCCGGCTCGCCAAGCAGGCCCTGGACGCTCAGCGCAGCCGCCGCGGCCGCTGAGAGCAGCCCCGAGCTAGACCGTCAGCGCGTCCCGCGCGATGCGATCTTGCTCGATCAGATGGGCGGTCGGATAGCCCTCGGACGGGCTCGCGCGCCACGTGCGCCCGATGTACCGCAGCGGCGCCGCCCCTGAAGCCTCTTCGAGCCGGTGGCGGATCGACCGCCAGGGTCCCATGTTCTGAGGCTCTTCCTGCGCCCAAACGACCTCGTCGAGAGCGGGATAGGACGCGACAAGCGCTGCCACAGCGTCCGTCGGGAACGGATAGAGCTGCTCGATGCGGGCCACCGCGACGGAGGAGGCACCCGCGTGCGCCTCGTGCCCGACGATGTCGTAGTAGACCTTGCCGCTGCAGAGAACGAGCCTCCGCACCGCATCCTTATCGAGGCGGTCGTCGTCGAGCACCGGCCGAAACCCGCCGGAGGAGAGGTCGGCCAGCGTCGAGGTCGCGTCCTTCAGCCGCAGCAGGCCCTTGGGCGTAACGACGACGAGCGGACGCGCCGTCGCGTCGAGCGCCTGCCGGCGGAGCAAATGGAAATACTGCGCGGCAGTCGTGCAGTTGGCGATCCGAAGGTTCTCTTGCGCACCGAGTTGCAGGAAGCGCTCCAGCCGAGCGCTGGAATGCTCCGGTCCGTTGCCCTCGTAGCCGTGCGGCAGTAGCAGCGACAACCGCGACGTCTCCCGCCATTTCGACATGGCGGACGAGATGAACTGGTCGATCACAATCTGCGCGCCGTTTGCAAAGTCCCCGTATTGCGCCTCCCACAGGACGAGTGCCTCGGGAGCCGCGACCGAGTAGCCGTACTCGAATCCGACGCACGCATACTCCGAGAGCGGTGAGTTGTAGACCTCGAATGATGCCGCGGCATCGTCGAGATGCTGCATCGGCGTGTACGTCTCGCCGGTCTGCACGTCGTGCAGGACGAGGTGGCGCTGCGCGAATGTCCCCCGCTGCACGTCCTGCCCCGTGAGCCGCACTGGAATGCCCTCGACGAGCAGTGACGCATACGCGAGCGCTTCTGCGTGACCCCAGTCGATACCGCCCTCGTCCATCGCAGTGCGCCGCCGCTCCAACTGGCGCGCGAGCTTCGGATGGACGGTGAACTCCTCCGGAGTTGCGAGGAGAGCCTCGTTCAGTTCGGTGAGCTTGTCCGCCGCGACCGCCGTGATCGCCTCGGCGCCGGTCGAGCGAGGGATCGTGCCGTCGTGCTCCTCGTTCTCCGCCGCGTCGAACGACGCCTTCAGCCGGTCGTGCGCCGCGCGCAACATCCCCTCGACCTCTGAGACAAAGCCGGCTGCCTCGTCCGGTGTCAACACGCCCTCGTCGATCAATTGCTCCTCGTAGAGCTCCCGCACCGACGGATGAGCGTTGATCTGCTCGACCATCAGCGGCTGCGTGTACGCCGCCTCGTCCTGTTCGTTGTGACCGAACCGCCGGTAGCCGACGAGGTCGATCACCACGTCCTGCCCGAAGCGGCGCCGGTAGGCCATCGACAGCCGAGTGGCCGTGATCGACGCCTCGGGATCGTCGGCGTTGACGTGGATGATCGGGACGTCGAAGCCCTTGGCGAGATCCGACGAGTACCGCGTCGAGCGGCCCTCGTTCGGATCGGTCGTGAAGCCGATCTGATTGTTCGTGATCAGGTGCAGCGTGCCGCCGGTCGAATAGCCCTCGAGACCGTGGAGGTTGAAGGTCTCGGCGACGATCCCCTGCCCGGCGAACGCGGCGTCGCCGTGCAGCAGCACCGCCAGCGCGACCGACGGGTCGTGCGCGCCGTTCCGGGTCGAGCGGTCCGTCTGCTCCGCGCGCGTGCGCCCTTCCACCACCGGGTCGACAGCCTCGAGGTGGCTCGGGTTCGCGACGAGCCGGACGCCGACTTGCCCGTTCGACGTCGTCCGCGTTCCGTTCGCCGCCAGGTGGTACTTGACGTCACCTGTGCCACCCTCCGGGTCGACTGCGACCGCTTCGATCGTCCGCTCGCCTTCGAACTCACGGAGGATGTACTCGTAGGGCATCCCGATCGTGTGGGCGAGGACGTTGAGCCGGCCACGATGCGCCATCCCCAGAACGACCTCGTGAGCGCCCGCATCGGAGGCGAGCTCGATCGTCTCGTCGAGCATCGGGATCATCACATCGAGGCCCTCGAGGGAGAATTGCTTCTGCCCGAGGAAGCGCTTGCGCAGGAAACGCTCCATCCCCTCCACCTCACAAAGCCGCCGGAAGAGCGCCTTCTTCTCCTCTGCTGCGAGCGGCTGCCGGTACCGGCCGGATTCGATCGCCTGGCGAAGCCAGACCCGCTGCTGATGGTCGGAGAGGTGCTCGAGCTCATAGGCGATCGTGCCGCAGTACGTCTCACCGAGCTCAGGCAGGACGTCGGCGAGCGTCTCACCGGGCACGTGCACGCGCAGGACGGAGGCGGGGATCCGCGCCTGGAGCTCGGGCGTGAGCTTCGGCTCGAGGCGCAACGGCTCGAGCGCCGGATCGCCGACGGGCTCCGAGCCGAGCGGGTCGAGGCGGGCTGCGAGATGGCCGTGTGTGCGGTGAGCCTTCACGAGTGCCATCGCTGCGGCGACGCCGCCGAGCAGCTGCGCGTCGGGGGCGCCTTCCGCGACCACGACCGGCGCAGTCGCCGGGCGTTCGGCATGGCCGTTCCCGGCTGCCCCGTCGACAGGCAAGGTCTCGAGCAGCCGCGCAATCCCGGGATGGGTCGCGACCAGCTCGGAATCTCCGCTCTCGAACAGCGCGCGCCACTCCGACGGCACCGCCTCGGGGTTCTCGAGGTACTCGTCGAGCAGGGCTCGCGCGTAGCCGGCGTTGAGGCCGTCGACGTCGTGCGTGCTCACCCCTGTGTTGTACCAGGCGTGCCCTCCAAGACCTGCTTGGCGCAGACCTGTCGGATCGCCTTTCAGAGAACGGTTTCCGCCTCGGTGCTCCATCCTCGGCGCGAGGTCGTTAGGCTCGGCCGCCAACTCGTCCCTGGAACCACGACCTGCAGGAGGGCGGCCGAATGAATGGTTACGCAGTCGCGCAGATTGACGAAATCGACGAGATCACCGACGGCCGTTGTCCCTGGCGGCCCATCCGGTTCCACTTCGGCATCACGTCCTTCGGCGTCAATGCGTTCACGGCTCATGCAGTGGGCGATCGGCTGATCAACGAGCACGACGAATCAGCGGAGCATGACCTGCAGGAGGAGCTGTACCTCGTCCAGCGCGGCCGCGCGAGGTTCGAGCTCGACGGCGAGCAGGTGGACGCGCCCGTGGGCACGTTCGTCTTCGTCCGCCCCGACGTCAAGCGGACGGCGTTCGCCGAGGAGCCGGGGACGACGATCGTCGCGGTCGGGGGCACTCCGGGGAAGGCGCACGAGCCCCAGGGCGGCGAGCTCTGGATGCCGCTCCACCACCTCTACGAGTCCGGCGAGTACGCCGAGGCTGCCGATCGGGGACGCGAGTTGATCGAAGCCCATCCCGAGTACGCCGGGCCGCTCTACAACCTCGCATGCTGCGAGAGCCTCGCCGGACGGACGGACGACGCGCTCAAACATCTCCGGCTCGCGATCGACCGCAACGAGCCGTTCCGTTCGCTCGCTGCCGAGGACTCCGACTTCGATCCGATCCGCAACGAGACCGCGTTCAAGGAGCTGGTTTCAGGCGGCGCCGCGGAGCCGGCGGCCGGTTAGCGAAGCGCAGTAGGCGACCTAGTAGAGCGGGTGGTGCGTGAGGATCTGGATCGAGGCGCCGACCACGAAGCCGATGCCGACCGCGGCGTAGGCGACCTTGATCAGGCCTTGTTGCTCGCGGCTCATGATCGTCGCGATGATCAACATGATCACCGCTGCAGGCGCGAGGCGAAACGGCCGGTAAAGCAGCTCGAACGCGCCGAGGAACAACGCACCCGCGGCCAGCAGGCCGGCGACCGCCTCGGCCGGGCGGTTGCGATCACCTGTCGTCGAGGTCACGGCGCGACTCTATCGCGACGCGCGCGCGTTACGCGGACGGAGTCGCGGGTGCCGTGAGGTCCGCCGCGCCGAGACCGCGGGCTCGACGGGTTCCGCCAGGGCCGCCAGACGGAGTACTCGGTCGGGTCGACTCCCGGCTCGGGCTCGGCACGAATCGCGTACCAGACGACAAGCGCCAGATAGATGATCGGGATCTTCAGGATCAACATCATGAAGACCAGTTCCCAGGCTTGACCCGACATTCACGAAGTGTAGGAAACCCACAGGTCACGCCGACCGGTCCGGCTCGACGTTAATAAAGGGCGTAGCTCGACGGTGCGAGCGCGGTGGGCGGCTCGACGCCCCGCGAGACGAGCAGGAGGCCCGGGACCGGGGCGAGGCGCAGCCGGGCCGCGAGCGCAACCTCGACCAGCGAGCGCGCCGAGCCAGGGACGCGAACGCGCACCTCCCCGTTCGCCGCGGCAAGCTCGCCGGCGAGCGCCGCGGCGGCTGCGGCCGGTGTCGCCCCGGCCACGGGACCGATCTCGCCGCCCGGGAACACGTAGGAATAGGCGTCGTCCCAATCGGTTCGGCGGGCGTGCTGTGTCCAGTGCCGGTGGTCGACCTCACGGTCGAAGCCGTACGCGAGCTCGTCGATCCTCGCGGTGTCCGCCGGGTGGTGCTCGCCGGTCGCGTCGATCTGCGGACGGCCGTAGAACGTCAGCACCGGCGTCACGGGCACGAGCCCCCGCCGCCCGTAGAGCGTGTTCGAGACCGGCTGGATCGCGTCGGTCATCGTTCGCCTGCGCTTCGCCTCGGTCCACACGGCTTCGAGCAGCGCCGAGCCGACGCCGTGCCCCTGGGCGGCAGGGCCGACGAACAGCGATGCGAGGAACCAGTCATCGCCACGCGTCCATGAGGAGCCGTAGGCGACGACCTGTTCACCCTCGACGGCGACCACGGACGTCCCCGTGCGGCGGATGTGTCCCTGGAGGTTCGAGAACGTCGCGAGCGAGGGCGACGGCGGGTCGAATCCGTGCGGAACGAAAACGCTTCCGATCGCGTCGATGAAGATCGCATGGAGCGCCGGCAGATCGCCGTCGGTCGTGGGGCGAAGCTCCACGACCGCGACGATACGTCAGTGCCACGCGGCGCGGATGACGAAGTTCAGGGTGAGGCCGAGCACGAGCCACACCACAACCGTCACGATGAGCCACCTCGGCGCCATCTACCCGGAGGGCACCGTCAACGTCAGGACGTCGCTGTTCGTGATGAAGGGCGTCGTCGTGACGGTCCACGTGCAGTGTGCCTCGAATGTCGCAGAGCTGTAGCCCACCCCGCCGCCGGTCTGCCACGCCGGGCCGGTGTGGCAGGAGACCAGCCCGTTGGTGTCGCACCCGTGAGCCGTGATCGAGACGCTCGTGATGACGCCGTAGTGCTTGCAGTAGCTCACGATCAAGAAGTGCCTGATGTTGGCCAGGAACGACGCGCTGCCGGAATGCGAGACGGTCATCTGCGTACATCCCGTCCACCCGCCGCTGTTGTTGCACCCCGGGCCGCAGGCGACGGGGGGCGGAGCCTTGGCGGCGGCCACCGCCGGGACGGCGAGCGCCGCCACCACCCCGAGCATGAGAAGAGCCTTGCGCACCTTCGCCTCCTTCCGTTGTCTTTGACGACAACGGTACGGTGAACAAGCGCATGTGTCTGTGCAATCTTCGTGTCGATAGCGTGTCGACGTGGACGACGTCGCGCTAGTGACGCAAATGGACGAGTCTGAAAGCGGCGAGGTGAGAGCGCTGCTCCGCGCCTACGCAGACTCGCTTCCGTTCGAGCTCGACTTCCAGGACTTCGACCACGAGCTGGCCGACCTGCCCGGCGCCTACGCCCCACCACACGGTGCGCTCCTCGTCGCACGCATCGGCGGCGAGGTCTCCGGGTGCGTCGCGCTGCGCCCGCTCACCCAGGAGATCTGCGAGCTGAAACGGCTCTTCGTCCAACCCACCGCACGCGGCGCGGGCCTTGGCCGACGCCTCATGGCGGCCGTCGTCGAAGAAGCGCGCCGGTTGGGCTACGGGCGCATGCGGCTCGATACGACCCCCGGCATGGAGACTGCGCAGAGGCTCTACGAGGAGCTCGGGTTCGAGGAGACGGCTCGCCTACACGCACAACCCGGTGGCGGGCACGCGGTTCCTCGAGCTACAGCTCTGAGACCTCGGTCCGAATCGGGTCGAAGTCGGCGTCGTCGCGCGCCAGCTCGCGGAACGACGGATCGAGCTCGATCGCCCGCCGCAGACCGGCGATCGCCGGTTCCCGCCTGCCCGCGAGGGACTCGTAACACGCGAGGTTGTAGAGCAGCCCGGGCTCGTCACCTCGGGCCAGCGCCGCGCGCAAGGTGTCGGCGGCGCGGACGTTGTCGCCGCGCTCGTAGAACGTATGCGCGCGACGCTGGGCCTCCCACGCGGTCCACAGTCCGACGAGGCGCCGCAGCTCGATGATCGGCTCGACGTGATCCTCGACGCGGAGGTCGCAGATGCGGTCGATGCCTTCGCGAGCGTCCAGGCGCGCTCCGACGCGTTCGACGACGACCGCCGCAGACTGCTGTCCGCGCCTGTCGCCACCTGCCGCCTGGCCTGCCTCGAGCGCCGCGACCAGTCGCTCGACGAGCGAGCCGATCGTCTCCTCGTAGGCCCGCGCCATCTCGTCGACCACGGCCCGGCCGGCGAGGATGTTGCCCTGCACCGCAAAACCGGCGCCGGTGCGATGTCCGGCCCAGTCGAGGCACTGCGCACCGGTAAAGGCGGCGGCGCGGCCGTCGGCTGTGACGATCCCGAGCTGGCGCGTCTCCCGGCCGTCGTCGCCGGCCAGGACGCTCGCCAGGGCCTCCTCGGGGGATGCACCGCGCTCGAGCTCCTTGAGCGCGAGCGCGCCGAACGCGGCGACACCTGCCGCCTGCGTCGCAACGGCTCCGACGCCGGCGCGCGCCCACGGGACGACAGAGCCCACGGAGAAGTAGCGCGACTGCACCGCACAGCCGACTTCGCCGGCCTCCAGGTCGGCGGCAACGATCGAGAAGGTGCTCTTGCGACGAGGGACACTCACGGTTGCGTGCACTTTGGCACGATTGCCCGAGGTCTGCAGAAGGCGGCGCAGCTCCAGGAACCGAAGCTGCGCCGCCGATTTCTCCCCCGTCCGCTCGACCTGATTCGCGGACCGACCCCGAACGTAGAACCCGCCAGGTGATGCCGGAGCCGCGCCTGCGGCAGCGCGACTCCGGCGACCACTAGGGAGTCATACGGGACTTAGAGACGCCGGTTCGAGCGGACGGTTGATCGACGTCGGCGATGAAGGTGATCGAAGATCTATGCGATCGAGGTCGCGCGCAGCCGCTCGGTCGCGGACGCCGATCGGGCGGCCTCGACGAAAGCGGACGCGTCGGTCGAGAGCGGCTGGAGCCGGCTCCAGACCGCGGCGACGGTACGCGATGCGATCACACCCGGGGCGAGCTCGACCACCTGCGTCTCGGCGCGGCGTTCGTCGGTCGCGAGGCGTGGCAGTACCGCTGCTCCGAGCCCGGCTGCGACCAGTCCCTGCACGCCTGCTCCCGTTTCCGCCTGGAGGACGAAGTTCGGTTCGATGCCGTGGGTGCGGAGCTGCTCTTCCACGTGTGCGCGCGAAGGTGCGTGCGCGACGAGAGGGAGCCGTGCCAGTTCCTCGCGGGTGATCGGTTTGCGATGACGCGTCAGAGGCGCCCCCGACTGCAACATGACCACGAACGGATCGGTGCAGAGCGCGGCGGCGTCGAGCGGCCCCTTCGGCAACGGGGTCTCGGCCAGCGCGAGGTCGATCTCGCCGCGGACGAGTGACGTCAGCAACGCGACCGTCGACGAGTTCTCGTTCAAGGTCACCGGTGCCCCGTAGACGCGCAGGAGCGACGGCACGAGGCGCGCGAGCAGATCTGGCGTGGCGCCGACGCGCAGCGCCGCATTGCCGTTCCCGTCCAGCGCCGCGAGGTCGGCCTGTGCGGCGCGGATGCGCGCGATCACGGCATCGGCGTGCGCCAGCATGATCTCGCCGGCGTCAGTCAGAGCCAGCGGGCGCGTGCCCCGCGATCGGTCGATCAGCCGCTTGCCGGTCAGGTTCTCCAGCGCGGCGATCTGGTGGCTGATCGCCGACTGCACGTAACCGAGGCGCGTCGCAGCCCGCCTGAACGACCCTTCGCGCGCAACCGCGTCGAGCGCCACCAGGTGTCGCAGCTCGACTCCTGACCACCATTCGCCTGCCATTTCAGGGGTGTGACGTCCGTCACGAACATGAAGCCGTGGAAGTTCCGCTGCATAACGCCCGCTTAACACGGATACTCCGACACGCAATGGGCGAGTCGATCGAGATCGACGTCCCCCGGCGGGGCATCGGCAGCGACTTGACGGAGGCGCTGGCGGCGCATGGGCTGCTCGCCGAGATCGTCGACAGCGACGATCGGTGCAGCTTGCGTGTCCGCTTCGCGACCGACGAGCACGAGCGGCTCCTCGACGAGGCAGTGGACGCGATCGAGTCGTATCTGTCCGACCGGAACCTGCCCTTGGTCGTGCAGCGCGCCGACGGCAGCGCCGTCGTGCGCCCACCTGGGGACTGATCCGACGCGGGAACGAAAGAAGCCCCCGCAGGGAGCTTCTCAGGTGGACCCAGCCGGGCTCGAACCGGCGACCTTCGCGCTGCCAGCGCGACGCTCTCCCAGCTGAGCTATGGGCCCGAGCGAGCCGCGACAGTGTAGCTCCGAGCTCGAAATCCTGCGCCCAGTTGATCTTCGTCACCTGATTGTTTCTGGGGGGCGAGAGTCTCAATTGGACGCCTGTCCGCATCACGGACAGCTCCTTCGGCAAGAGATAGCAGTCCCCAGTCGCCTGGCAATACGCCGCGATCGCATCGATCTCGGTCGTCGTCGTAGGTACGTGGCACGTAGCCGTGTCGGACCGCGACGATTCGTCCGACACATGACGACGACGACGTCACCTCGTTTGACGGCCCATTTGCACTGAACGCGGAGCAATCGAGGACGCACGTCGAACACCAGGTCGTATCGTTCGTCGCCGAGCGGCCTCGAAACACCGGCACCGTGCTTCATCGCCTCGAATGCGATCGCCTGTTCAGCCAGGGCGCCTTTCTGATCCGTCGTCAGCACTGACAACAGTCTGGATATTGCGGCGGACACCGACCGCCGCAGAAACGACGTGTCGGCTCAGGCCGTAGCTGCTTCGACCGTCTCGTGCGGGACGTCGTCCCAGAGATCCTCGAGGCGGTAGAACTCGCGCGCCTCGGGCGTGAAGACATGCAGCACGACGTCGATGTAGTCGCCGACGATCCACGTCGCCTCCTGCTCGCCTTCGACCGAGCGTGGCAGCAGTTCGTGCTCGTGCTTCAGCCGGCCGTGCACCTCGTCCCAGATCCCCTTCGTCTGACGGGCGTTGCCACCCGTCGCCACGACGAAGTAGTCGGTGTAGGCGCAGACGGGCTGCATATCGAGAATGACGACATCGCGGCCCAGCTTGTCCTGGACGATTGCCGCGATTCGGCGTGCCTGTTCGAGAGGGCTCAAGCCGCTGAAGTGTAGCGGCGTCTACGAGGCATACAGGCCCTGGCGCCGGACGATGGCCGCAACCGCGGGCGGCACGTCCTCCTCGACGAACCGCCGCCGCAAATCGCTCGAACTGACCGGGGTCGGCTCGATCTCGAAGAAGAGCACCCGCTCGGGATGCCTCAGCGCGTCGAGGACGCCTTCGAGCCGTTCCCGTGGGAAGCCGGGCCGGGTGGCGACCGCGATCCGCGTCCGTTCCAGCACCTCGTCCGGCTCGGTCCACGAGAGGAAGTCGCAGAACTGGTCGGCGCCGATCAGGAAGACCGGATCGACCCATTCCGGGTGCGCACGCAGCGTCTCGACCGTGCGCGCATGGTCGTCGAGCATGACCTCGTCGTCCGGGAACGCAGCCCGCGTCAGTTCGAGGCGCACAGCGGCTGGAGTGTCGACGTGTTTGTGGCCGGGATCGGCGGCGACGAGCACGACGAGCCTGTCGAGACCGAGCTCGGTCTTCGCGCGCCGTGCGAGCTCGACATGACCGCGATGGGGCGGGTCGAACGCACCGCCGAACAACCCCAGCATCAGGCGAGCTCGAACTCCTCTTCCCCGATCTCGACGGTCGCGCCGTCCTTTGCGCCGGCGGCGCGCAATGCGCGCTCGAGCTCCTCTTCGGAGGGTGGCGTGCCCAGCACGCGGAAGCCGTCCTCGGTGCGGAGCAGGCGCCAGCCACGCGCCTTCGGCTGCGGGCGATAGACGAGGTAGTCGGCAAGCTCGTCCTCGGTGTGCTCCTCACCCTCGGGCTCGGGCACGAGTGTGAAGAGCCTGCGCCGGAAGTCGTCGAGTCCCTCGCCCGTCGCGCAGGAGAGGCGGAAGACGGCCGTGATCCGCGGGTCGTCGATCGAGAAGGTGGGGTCGGGCGCGATGTCGATCTTGTTGAGCACGACGATCTGCGGCCGCTCGTCGAGGCCTGCGCCGTAGGCGCCTAGCTCGGCGTCGATCGTGCGCCACTGTTCGTCGGCCGGTTGCGACGCGTCGATCACATGGATCAATGTGCGAGCGCGCTCGAGGTGGGCGAGGAACTCGTGGCCGAGCCCGACACCTTCGCTCGCGCCCTCGATCAGCCCTGGCACATCCGCGATCACCAGCTGCCGGCCGTCGGGCGCCTCGACGGTTCCGAGCACCGGCTGCAACGTCGTGAAGGGGTACTCGGCGACCTTCGGCTTCGCATTCGAGATGCGCGAGATCAATGACGACTTGCCCGCGTTCGGCAATCCGACGAGCGCCGCGTCGGCGAGCAGCTTCAGGTGCAGCTCGATCTCGCGCTCGTCACCCGGCGGTCCTACCTCGGCGAAACGCGGCACCTGGCGGGTCGACGAGACGAAGCGCGCGTTGCCGCGCCCGCCGTGACCGCCTTGAGCGAGGACTACCCGTGCGCCGGGGTGCGCGAGGTCGGCGACCAGGTCGCCGGCGTCGGTGAAGACCTGGGTGCCGACCGGGACGCGCAGCTCCGCGTCCTCGCCGTCGGCGCCGTGCTTGCGCGCCCCGCGACCGTTGCCGCCGCGCTCCGCCTTGATCCATTTGCGTCTCTGCAGCGACGAGAGGTCGCGCAGTGACGGATCCGCGAGCAGCACGACGTCGCCGCCGTTGCCGCCGTCTCCCCCGTCCGGGCCGCCCTTGGGCACGAACTTCTCCCGGCGGAAGGAAAGACCGCCGTCGCCGCCCTTCCCGGCCTGAACGTGCAGCTTGGCGCGGTCGCTGAACATGGGCGAACCGTAGCGCGCCGCCCTTAACGGACAGGTCGCGGCGAGACCAGTCATGTGGTCAGACCAAAGGGTACGAGACCGCACCTTTCGATCCACAGGGCCGCCCGGCCGCATCAAACCATCGGCTCTGGCCGGTTCCGACCTGGCGGCGCAGGACGCGTCGCGTGGTCAGACCACGGTCGAAGCGACGTTGCTTAGGCCGGCTGGTCGACGACCGAGACGAAGCGGCGCTCGCCGCTCGTTCGGAACGAGATCGTGCCGGGGCGGACCGCGAAGATCGTGTCGTCGCGGCCGATCTCGGTGCCGGGGCCGGGGCGGAACTTCGTCCCGCGCTGGCGGACGATGATGTTGCCCGGCTGCACCGTCTGACCGTCGAACATCTTCACCCCGAGGTACTTGGGGTTCGAATCGCGGCCGTTCTTCGAGGAGCCGAGGCCCTTCTTGTGTGCCATCTAGACGTCCTCCTCCTTCGCCTTCAACGCCGACTCGAGCGCCGAGATCGCGCCCTTGCGCGCGGCATGCTCCTGCTCATAGGCGAGCGCCGCCTCGAGCATCGGCCGGTTCCAGGTCTTCGCGCCCGCGGACACCTGTGCGACCGTCATCCCCTCGTAGCCGCTCGGCATGCCCTTGACGTGATCCTCCGACTCGGCGCCGCTGCCGCCGGCGCCTCGGCTGTCGGCGCCGCTTGAGGCGGAGCAGCCGTCTCGGTCTTCTTCGCGGCCGCGCGCTTCGGTGCGCCGCCGCCTGCGCCGAGCGAGATCTCGATGCGAGACGTCGCGGCGCGGAAACCGTTGTGACGCTTGTACCCGGTGCGCTTGCGGTACTTGCCGATGCGAATCTTCGGCCCGCGCTCGTGCGCGAGCACCTTGGCCGTGACCGTCCCCTCGCCGAGCAGCACCTCCGGGGAGAACGTCTGGCCCTCGTCCGTCTTGACGCGGTCCACGATCAGAGTACTCGCCCTCGCGAACGCGGTACTGCTTGCCGCCCAAACGGATGATTGCGTATTCCATCAGCATGAATGCTTGCAGGCAGAAGCCCGCGAAGCGGTCGCCAGTGTAGCGACTGCAGCTCTTACTCGTCCAACCCCCACTGGCTCATCGGCGTGTAACCCCAGTCCGCGTCCCCATCCCCGTTCTCGGACGAAGAGGGCTGGGAGGAGGCGACCTGAGGTTCGGGCGCGTCTGCGACTTCGATCTCTGCGACCTCGATCTCCACTGCCTCGGCGTCCGAGCCCTCGGGAACCTCCGTGTCGGCCGGCGTTTCGGGCTCGGCGGTCGCGAGCGTCGCGCCCGCCGGCTTCTTGCGGCGGTTCTTGCCGCCGCGCGAGCCCCGGCGCGTCTTCTTCTTGACGGGAGTGGACGCGTTGCCGTCGTCCGCTTCCCCGTCGAGCCCGCGTTCCGGCAGGTGGATCACCGGACCGGCCGGCGGCGCTGCCTCGGCGCCCGGCGTGAGCTCGTCCTGCGGGATGACCTCCGATTCGACCTCCGGCTCCGACTCGAGCTCGTCTTCGGGCTCGGCTTCGGCTGCGACCGCGGGCTCGCCCCCGTTGGCAGCGGCCGCGGCGACGGCGGGCTTCTTCCTGCGGTTCTTGCCGCCGCGCGAGCCGCGGCGGGTCCGCTTCTTCGGCACGGCAGGAACCGCGTCATCGCCCTCGGTCTCGGCGACCGCGTCCAGCTCCTCCTCGGGCTCGGACTCGGAGTCGACCTCGAGCTCCTCCCCATCCTCCGACGGCAAGTCGGAATCGTCTTCGGCGGGCACCTCGTCGGCTGCCTCGGCGGTCTTGCGCGCCGGGCTGCGCCTGGCCCGGGTCGGCTTCTCGGCCTCGGACTCGGCGGTGAGCGGCTCGTCCGGGACCTCGGCAGGGGCAACGAGCTCGGCCCAGGCGAGCCCCTCCGTCACGGCGGTGATGGTCACGGTGACCTTCTTGCCGATGAGCTTGGCGGCATCGCCGACGACGATGTCGACGTCCTCGATCCTGCCGGTGCCCGCGTGCGGATCGTGCAGCCCGACCTCGCCGAGCTTGACCTCGACCTGCTGGCCGACGTCGACCGGGAGCTTCGGCGCGACCTTCTCGAGGGTGCCCTGGTCCAGCACCCGCATGTGATCGAGGTGCTCGCCCTCGACGCCGACGAGAAAGAAGCGGCGCTTCGTCGTCTCTTCGATCTCGCGCAGTCGCGTCGCGCCAGGCCCGGCGACGAGCCAGGCCACCTTCGCGGCGACCTCGACCTTGAACGCCTTGTCCCGCGAGCCCGGAGTGACGAGCGAGCGCAAACGGCGCTCGAGGTCGACGGCAGCGGTGTGCTCGGAGATGACGATCCCGTCGCCCCCGCAGGTCGGGCACTTCTTCGTCATGACCTCGCGGGGTCCGTCGGTGACGTTCTGGCGCGTCATCTCGACGAGGCCGAGCGGTGAGATCTCGACGACGTAGGTCTTCGTCCGGTCGCGCTCGAGCTCCTCGCCGAGCGCCGACTCGACGGCCGCACGGTTCTTCGGGCTCGCCATGTCGATGAAGTCGATGACGATGATCCCGCCGATGTCCCGCAGGCGCAGCTGGCGGACGACCTCCTTCACCGCTTCGAGGTTGTTCTTCGTGATCGTGTCCTCGAGCCTGGCGCCGGACTTCTTCGACCGCGAGCCGACGAAGCGGCCGGTGTTGACGTCGATGACCGTGAACGCCTCGGCGTAGTCGAAGATCAGGTAGCCGCCGGACGGAAGGTCGACGCGGCGGTTGAGCGTCGAGCGAATCTCCTGGTCGACACCCATGGCCTCCATCAGCGGCTCGCGCTCCTTGTAGCGCGTCACCCGCTCCGCCATGTGGGGAGACGTCTTCTTCAGATAGCCGACGATCCGCTTGTGGGTGCGGTCGTGATCGACGAGTAGCCGCTCGAAGTCGCCGGTGAAGAGGTCGCGCACGACGCGGAGCGGCAACTCCGCCTCCTGATAGACGAGCGACGGCGCCGTCGACTCCTTGGCCTTCGCCTCGATCGAGCGCCACAGGCGCTGAAGAAAGTCGAGGTCGCGCTCGATGTCCTCGGCCGAGGCGCCTTCGGCGGCCGTCCGGACGATCACCCCGCCCTGCTTGGGCGCGTGCTCCTTCAGCACGGCCTTCAGGCGGTTGCGCTCGTCATCATCGAGGCGGCGTGACACGCCGAGCCCCTCACCGTGCGGGACGTAGACGACGAAGCGGCCCGGGAGCGAGATCTCGGTCGTGAGCCGCGCGCCCTTCGTCTTCATCGGGTCCTTGACAGCCTGGACGAGGACGTTCTCGCCTCGCTGGATCAGATCCTGGATCTTCCGGGCGCCCTTGCGGCCTTCGAGCTCCGGGCCGACGATCTCGTCGACGTACAGGAACCCGTTCTTCTCGAGCCCGATCTCGACGAAAGCGGCCTCCATGCCCGGCAGGACGTTGTCGACCACGCCGAGGTAGATGTTGCCGGCGATCGACCGGCGTTCCGGCCGCTCGAGGTAGACCTCGGCGACCTGGTCGTCTTCGAGCACGGCGACCCGCTTCTCGCCCGCGTCGACGGAGACGAGCAGCTCGCGCTTCGCCTTCGGAAGCGGCGCCCGCTTCGGCGGTGTGCGCCTACGGGCCTGCGGGGACGTGCGCGTCTTGCGCTCGGTCTTCCGCGGCTCGGTCTTCGGCTCGGCGGTGGTGGCAGCGGCAGCCGTGGTGACAGCCGTCGCGCCGCCGCCCGCGGCCGTGCTCTTCTTACGGTTGCGTCCGCCGCGTGTCCCGCGGCGACGCTTCTTCGGCTGAGTGGTGCTCGATTGTCCGTCGGTGTCCGCCGGCGTGGCGGGCGTCTCGACGGTTAGCGGTTCAACCTGGGGACGTTCCGGGGCGCGCGTGAGCGGCGCCTGGTCCTCCGACTTCTTGCGTCGGAAAAACGACAATGGCAAACGATCTCTCCTGTGAGGAGCGCACGCGCAGCCTCGTGTGACACGGGCGCGCGGCGCTGTTGATTGGGAAAAGCCTTGGCATAGGCCTGCCCCCAGGGTATCAGTGCCTCCTCAGGCCGCTTCGACGGCCGGCCGGAGCTTCGCTCTGCGGGTGTGGATGGCGCGTAGGCGCTGGGCGAGGCGGGCCCAGGCCCACGGCTCGACCTCGACGTAACGGACCGCGGACTGGCCCCGCGTCGTCTCGAGGTACTCGAACCAGGCGTCCGCTTCCTCGATCAGCAGGAGCTCTTGCGCCTCTTGATGTCCGGTCAGGGCCATGCGGCGTCACCTCCGTTTCAGTTGGAGAGAGCCTAGGACCAGGTCCGGACGGCACCGGGGCCGGTCAGGTCTGGCTACGCGCCTCGAAATAGCGCAGTGCGGCCTCGCCGACTGCCCTTGTGCCCGTGTAGGCGACGGCGCCCTTCACCGCCCACCCGCCGACGGGGACGACGTTGAGCAGCTCGCGGGCGACCGCCCGGAACCCGAACCCAGCGCCGACGACGCCGAGCAACTCGAGCACCCGCACGTTGTCCATCTCCTGACCGTGCGCCAGGCCGATCCGCAACACGAGGCGCACCTGGTTGAGCGTCAGGAGCGGCATGTCGACACCCGGGATGAAGACCGCTGCGGCGATCAGCGCGTTGCGCTTCGAGAACGCCAGGATCAGCTCCTCGCAGACCGCGTCGCGCAGTGCCGGCAGCCGCGCGGCCAGCGAGGTGCTGTCCTCACCGAGGCGCCGCGCAACGGCGGCTGCGATCTCCTCGACGGGGAAGCCCGCTCCGGGCGGCACGCGCACGAGATCCGTCGCGAGCACGTAGGGCACGCTCTCCGCCTCGGTGACGGCGATGATCGGCACACCGCCACGCGACGCAGCGCGCAAGGCGTCCTCGTCCGGTGCTCCGATCCAGATCAGCACGGCCGCATCCTCGAAGCGCCCCTCGACGACGGCACCGGCGTCACCACCGGCTCGCAACTCGCGCGCCAGAAGCGGCACGAGCTCGCGCGCGCCGGCGACGGCAAGCGGCCTCGGGTCGCCCGCGCCGCGGCGCAGCTCGCGCAGCAGTGACACGATCGACAACGGGGTGAGCGTCAACTTGCGTTTCTTCATGCTCGCCGCCTTCCGGGACGTCGGAGGTAGATCGCCTGCAGGATCCCGATCGCGAAGAAGTTCGTGATCATCGACGAACCGCCGACGGAGACGAACGGTAGGGGAATGCCCGTGATCGGCGCTACCCCCATCGTCATCGCACTGTTGACGAAGACCTGGAACAGGAACATGAACGCGATCCCGCCCGCGACGATCGCGCAGTAGAGATCACGCGCTCCCGCGACGATCTTCAACGCTCGCCACACCACCAGGAGATAGAGCAAGAGGAGGATCGATGCGCCGAAGAACCCACGCTCCTCGGCCAGGGAGGCGAAGGCGAAGTCCGTCGCATGCTCGGGCAGGTAGTTCAAACGCGTCTGCGTCGCCCCGAGGACGCCACGGCCGCGTAGCCCACCCGCGCCGACCGCCGTGATCGACTGCCGCAAGTTGTACGTCGCGCCCTGGGGGTCCGTGCTCGGATGCGTGAAGCCCGTCAAACGCGCCGCCTGGTAGGGCTTGAGCACATTCATACCCGCGGCAGGCAGGACCCAGAGGACGGCGAGCGAGAGAGCCACGGTCAGCGTCAGCAGCACGGCGAGGTGGGACCAGCGCACCCCGGCAACGAAGAGCACGGCGGCCAGCGCAGCCCCGTACACGAGCGCGGTGCCGATGTCGGGCTGCAGGAAGACGAGCGCGATCGGCACGAGCCCGTAGCCCAGCGCCTCCAGCGGCACACGGGGCGACGTGATCGAGCGCGCACGATCGGCGAGGAAGCCGGCGACGACGAGCACGAAGAGCACCTTTCCGAACTCCGAGGGCTGGAAGGTGAAGAAGCCGACGTTGATCCACCGGTGGGAACCACGGGTCGCAGCACCGGCGGCAAGCACGAACGCCATCAGCGCGAGCGTTCCGAAGTAGATCGGTCGGCGGAGGCGCCGGTAGGTGTCGGGGTCGATGAAGAGCGTGACCACGAAGACCAGCACGCCGACTGCGGCGTACAGAGCCTGCCGCGAGCCGGCCGAGCCACCGACGTCGTGCTTCGTGATCCCGTCGATCGCCCAGAGCCCATAACCGACGACGCCCGCCAGCGCGAACATCAGCACCCAGTCGAGCCGGCGCAGAACGCCGCCGAGGCCGAGCGTTTCCACCTCTCGGCGATTGCGCAGCCCGCGCGCCCTGGTGTCGACCGCCTCGATCGCCATCAGTCGGAGGCGTGCTGGGTCGTCGTGGCGGTCTTCTTGAAGTACTGCTCGAAGACCCGGAGGGCCGCAGGCGCGGCGGCGGTGCCGCCGTGGCCGCCGTTCTCGATCACGGCGCAGACGGCGATCGTCGGCTGGTCGTAGGGGCCGTATCCGCACCACCACGACTGGGTCAGGTTCTGCGGATAGACGTCACCCGGCAGCGTCACGTTCTTCTCCGCGCTGCCCGTCTTGCCCGCGATGTTGATCGGGAAGTTGCCGAACACGCCGACGCCGGTGCCGAACGGCGAATGCGTCGCCTCGTCGAGGCCCTGCTGGACGTAGCGCAACGCGGTCGGGTCCACGCCGGTCGACTCGGCCGGCTGCGCGCCGAAGCGGCGCAGGACCCGCGCCGGCTGCCCGTTCGGGCCGGTCAACTCGACGTCGCCCCCGAGATGCGGCGTGACGAGCTTGCCGCCGTTCGCGATCATCGCGTAGAGACGTGTCATCTGGAGCGGCGTCACGAGGATCTGTCCCTGGCCGATCGCCATCTGGATCGAGTAGCCCGGCTTCCAGGTGCGGTCGAGGACGCCGAACCCCTCGCTGGCTGGATACCGCTTCCTCAGGTACTCCGGCGTCGGGATCAACCCGCCCGCCTCGGGACTGATGTCGATGCCGGTGAGGCCGCCGAGGCCGAAGCGGCTCGCCCACCCCTGCAACTGGTGGCCCTGGTCGGACGGAAGGTTGTAGAAGCGCTTTCCGAGCTCGTAGAAGTAGGTGTCGCACGACATCGCGAGCGCCTGGGGCAGATCGATGTACTGATCGATCAGCGGCGTCCAGTTGTGGAAGGTCTGGCCGTGATCCTTGAAGTCGGGCGAGCAGAGAATCTGATCGAACGGCCGCACGAGGCCTGCCTGCATGGCGGCGAGGGCGGTGACCGGCTTGAACGTCGAGCCCGGCGGATAGGTCGCGTCGATCGCGCGGTTGATGCCCGGATGGTTCAGCTGCGCTGCCATCTTCGGGTCGAGCACCGGTGCAAGTTTCTTGGCGTTGGGATGGCCCACGTAGATCGACGGCTGATAGGTCGGGTACGACGCCATCGCGAGCACCGCGCCGTTCCGGGGATCCATCGCCACGATCGCGCCGCCGTCGGCATGCGCGCCCTCGAGTCCGGTGTGCGCGAGGCTGACGCCGTAGCGCAGCGCCTTCTCGGCCGCACGCTGGAGGCCGATATCGAGCGTCAGGCGCAACGTCTCGCCGGGGCTCGGCTGCGCCACGAGCGTGGCCGTCCCCTTCGGGCGCCCTCGCGAGTCGACCGTGAGCTGGGCGGTGCCGTTCTTGCCCCGGAGGTACGTGTCGTAGGCCGACTCGATGCCCGCCTGGCCGATCGAGTCCGTCGGTTGATAGCCCGCCTTCTTGCGCCGCTTGTACTCCTGTTCGGAGATCTGGCCGACATAGCCGAGCACCTGCGCGCCGAGTGACTGGTAGGGGTACTTGCGGAGGTAGCTCTCCTGGGTCTGCACACCTGGAAACTGGGCTGCGCGCTCCTCGAGGTAGTCGATCTGGTCCTGCCGCAAGCCGCGCTGGACGACGATCGGCGTCAGCGGGTCGGAGCCGTGCTGCTTCAACTGCGCGACCATCGCCGAGACGGAAGTGCCCGTCACCTTGGAGATCGCCTGCAGCTCCTTCAGCTGCGCGCGCCAGGTCTTCGGCAGGTCGGCCGGCCAGAGCTCGAGCCGGGTGCCCGGAACGTTCTCGACCAGGATGTGGCCGCTGCGATCGAGGATCGGCCCACGCGGTGCCTCGAGGCGCAGTGTCCGAACGCGGTTGTCGTTCGCCTGTGCGAGATAGCGGTCGCCGGAGAGCACCTGCAGCGCCCAGAGGCGGAGGAAGAGGACCGCGAAGACCCCGAGCGCCAGGAAGGCGAGGATCGCGACCCGGAGCGCGGTCTGCGGTGTGAGCCGGTACGGCTCCGAGGTCCGCGGGTCGCCCGGCAGGAAGCGGCCGCGGCCGCCGACGGTCCCGCTAGCCAAGGAGACGCACCTCGCGCACGCGGTCTCCGAGCTCGAGCGGCGGGAACAGCTTGCGGATCAGTGTGTAGACCGGCAGGGTCAGCAGCAGGTTGACGAGCAGTGCGAGTGGAATCCCGTTCGCGACGAGCACGGCAGGCGCAGGCTCGCCGAGCATGAACTGGAGCAGGACCTGGCCGAAGGCGTAGAGCACGGTGACGACGGCGACGGAGAGGAACGGTGCGTGGAAGCGGTCGCGGGCGGTCGTCTCGCCGTAGCGCCCGATCCAGAACCCGCAGACCGTCAGCAGGAGGGACGTGACCCCGAGCGTGCCGAGCGTTGCGGTGTCGATGAGGAGCCCGGTCATGAAACCGGCGACGGCGCCGAAGACCGACCCGCGCAGCAGCGCGATCGAGAGCAAGGCGACGACGACGATGCTGGAGGTGCGGAAGGGGCGGTAGTCGGTCAGGACCGACAGCTGCAGCAGCGCCACCACGAACAGGACGAGTGCGGCCTTGAGAGCATCCATCAGCGGTTCGGCACGAGCACGATCACGGACTGCAGCGACGAGAAGTCGACGAGCGGCGAGACCTGGATGTTCTTGAAGGCATTCACGTCGTTGTTGCTCCAGCTCTTGACGGACCCGATCGGGATGCCGTGCGGGAACATCGACGGCAGCGAACCGGCACCGATCGTTCCGGCCGTGATGATCGTGTCGCCGACGTTGACGTTCTCGTTCTTCGACACGCGATCGAGGATCAGCACGTCACTGCCGCCGCCGCCCCGCTTGATCACGCCCACGGCACTCGGGTGCGTGAGGTCGGCCGCAGTCGCGGCGCTCTGGTCGTCCGTGAGCAGCGTCACCCGCGAGACCCCTCCCGCGACCCGCGAGACCGTGCCGACCAGGCCGCCCGAGCTTGCGACGACGACGTTGCCGACGTGGACCCCGTCGTGCGAGCCCGCTGCGATCTCGACGCTCTGGTCCAACGCGTTCTGCGGGTTGACAGCGACGGCAGCCCGCACCTGGTGGAAGTTCACGATCGACGCAGGGCCGTGGTAGTTGAGCGCAGCCTTCAACTGCACGTTCTCCTGCAACGCCCCTTCGTCGAGGATCAACTGCTGGCGGAGATCGGCGACCTGTTGGCGGAGCTTCTGATTCTCGGACTTCGCGTCGATCAGCCCGCGCGTCCAGGCGACGGTGTCGCGGAACGGCCGCGCCACGCGGTCGGCCGCCACCTCGAAGGGACGCAGGATGCTGGCCGCAGTCCCCTGCACGCCGTCGAGCGCGCTCGAGCGGAAGGAGACCGTGATCAGGACGAGCGAGAGCAGCACCAGGACGCCCACGACGATCCGGCGCCGGAGGGCGCTGGAGCGACTCGAGGGGTAGCCGGAGGGAGCGGCGCGCTGGACCGAAGAGCCCAGGACCGCGAGACGGACGGTCCGGTTGCGAGGCACTCGGGGGAGCGTAGCCGCAGCGCCGGGAGGATCGCAGACCCCGGCGCTGCGGTGCCGCTCAATCGTCGACGTGCGACACGTAGCGGCCGAGGACCGCGTCCCAGCCAGAGGTGTAGCCCTGAAGCTCCTCGTCGGCGGTCTCGGCGAAGCTCTCCCAGCCCGCGTGGATGAGCTCGACCCGCGTCCCGTCGCCGTCTGCGAAGAACGCGACTTTCAGCTCTGTAGGCGGTTTTTCGGGGTTGACGCGCCAGCGCAGCCGGAACGCCGTGGGCGGGTCGTACTCGAGCACGTCGGCCCACTCGAACCGCTCGCCGGCCGCCGTCTCGACCGCCAGGCCGCCGACCCGCCAGTCGACCGCGATCACGCCTTTTGCCAGCGAATGCGTCTCCATCGGCCACCAGTCCTGCAGACCGGCCGTGAACACCTCGAACGCCCGTTCGACCGGCACGTTGACGTGGATCTCCTTTCGGATCACCAGATCCTCGGCGTCGACCATCATCTGTCGCCTTCCTTCCTCTCGGCCGCCGTCTTGTAGGCGTCGAGTGCCTGAGACCAGAACTGCTCGAAGTAGGCGCGGAGCTCTGCGAGACCGCGTGGCGAGAGCTCGTAGATCCGCTTCGTTCCCTCGCGGCGCTCGGCGACGAGCCCCGCCTCCTTCAAGACGCGCAGGTGCTGGGACACGGCGGGCCGCGAGACCGGCAGTCCGGCGGCGATCTCGCCGACCGACCGCGGCCCGGAGCGCAGCCGCTCGTAGACCGCCCGCCGCGTCGGGTCACCCAACGCGTTCATGACATTTCCGTAAGCCATGACTTACGTAAGTCTAGACTTACGCTAGGCGGGCGTCAAGCCGACCTCGCCGTGGTCGATCGACTCGACATCCTGCTTGCGGATCGTGACTGCGAGGACGACGAGCGCGGCCAGCAGCATTGCCGCGCCGACGGCGAAAGCGAGGTGGTAGCCGCTCGTCAGGGCCGCGTCCCGCACGGCTACCGACGACGGCACGCCGTGCCCAAGCAGGTTGCTCGTCCGCGAGGCGGCCAGCGTCGAGAGGATCGCGAGTCCCAGTGCGCCGCCGACCTGTTGCGACGTGTTGAAGAGCCCCGACGCGAGACCGGCGTCCGACGACTCGACGTTCGTCGTGGCGAGCAGGGTCAGCGGAACGAAGGTCATCCCCATTCCGATCGAGACGATCGCGATCGTGGGCAAGAGGTCGGGCACGTACGAGCCGTGCGCAGGCAGGCGCGCGAAGTACAGGAGACCGGCGGTGCCCATCGTGATTCCCGTGAACACGACGATGCGAATCCCGATCCTCCGGATCAGCGCCTGGGACGCGCCGGCTCCGACGATGATCCCGACGGTGAAGGGGACGAACGCGACACCTGCTTTCAGCGGGCCATAACCGAGGATCTCCTGCATGTAGAGCGACGCGAAGTAGAACATCGCGAACAGCCCTGAAGCGACGAGCAGCATCGCGACGTTGCTCCCCGACAGCGACCGCATACGGAAGATGTCGAGCCGGATCAGCGGCGCTTTCGAGCGGCGCTCGATCACGACGAACGCCGCGAGCAGCACGAACGCGAGCACGAACAGGCCCGCCGTCTTCGAAGAGCCCCAGCCGTACCCCTGCGCCTTCACGATCGCGTAGACGAGCACGAGCAGTCCGCCGGTGACCGTCACGGCGCCGGCCGTGTCATAGGTCTCGGGACGCTCCTCCGGACGCGAGTTCGGGACGAAGCGCAGCGACAGCAGCGCCGCGACGATGCCGATCGGAAGGTTCACGAAGAAGATCCAACGCCACGACAGCGTCTCGGTGAGGAGGCCGCCGATCACGAGGCCGGCAGCAGCGCCACCGGCTGCGATCGCGCTCCAGACCCCGAGCGCCTTTGTCCGCTCTGCGCCTTCGGCGAAGGTCGTGGTGACGATCGCGAGCGCCGCGGGCGAGACGAGGGCTGCACCGAGCCCCTGCAGGGCCCGACCCGCGATCAGCACATCGGAGGACTGGGCGACGCCGTTGATCAGGGAGGCGGCGGTGAAGACGAAGATCCCGGCGATGAAGAGGCGCTGTCGCCCGAGCAGGTCGGAGGCGCGGCCGCCGAGCAACAGGAAGCCGCCGAACACGAGGGTGTAGGCATTGACGATCCACTGCAGGCTCGTCGGGGTGAAATGCAGAGCGGCCTGAATCGAAGGCAGGGCGACGTTCACGATCGTCGCATCCAGCACGACCATGAACTGGGCGAGACAGACGAGCACGAGCACGAGCCAGCGGTTCGGCTCCGATCTCACCACGTACCTCTCTTCCCCCGACGACGACCGACCGGCCGCACGCTACCGGTCGGGGCCGTGCTCACACGGTCAGCACCGCGGTCGTCAGGGTCGAGGTCGGCACGAATCCGAGCCCCACGTTGATGTGGCGCATCGCCGCGTTCTGCTCGGCGTTCATCGTCGAGACCGTTTCGACCTCTGGCCGCTCAGCGCGCAGGCGCCGCAGCGACTCCACTTTCACGGCGCGCGCGAGGCCGAGCCCGCGGGCCGACGCGATCACGCCCGTGTCGTCCGTCGCGGCCGCCGCGTCCCCGGGCGTCGCGCGCAGGTCGGTGAACGCGCCGATCTCGTCGTGGTCGTCGAGCGCGACGGTGACCCGGATCTCCCGGCCGCGCGCCGCCGCCGTCTGCTCGATCCGCCGCACCTCCTCGACCGTCGTCGTCCAGCCTTCGACGCCTGCCGGCGCGGGCGCATCGTTCATCGCGTCGCGGGCCGCCGCGAACGACTCGACCAGCTCGTCCGGGGCTGGGCCGACCCACGAGAACAGCCGCCAGCCCGCCGGGACGACAGGCGCCGGCAACAGCGCGGTGCGGAGGTCGAGCACGGCACGAATGTCGCGCTGGTCGTCGCGCGCGCCGACGTGCGCCGCGAACGCTGCACCGGCCTCGCTCCAGTGGTGCCCGAAGAACGACCGAATCCCCTCGTCCCGCGCCGCGCCGCGAACCGTCTCGAGCAGCTCCGAGCCGATGCCGCGCCGCCGCTGCTCCGGGCACACGAGAATCTCGACGTACACGAAGGCAGGCGCGTGAACGAGGAGGGCGGCAGAGCCTGCGAGCTTGCCGCCGTCCTCGACCAACCACCGTCGCCGCACCGCACCAGCCGGCCCGTGCCGGTAGTAGGCGAGCGACAGCTCCGGCGTCCGAACCGGCTCACCGGGCGGTCCGCACGCTGCTTCCAGCGCGTGCAGCGCGAGCAGCTCCTCGTCGGCCGCAGTCCTCGCGTCGAGCTCGCGAACCGGCATTGCCGCTAGTAGCGGCGGCCGTTGCGACCGCGCGAACGCGGGCGGGCGCGCGAGCTGCGGTGGATCGCGTCGAACTCCTCGAGGCTGCGCCCCGAGCCGACGGCCACACAGGTGAGCGGCGATTCGGCGAGATGCACCGGCATATGCGTCTCGTGCCGCAGGCGCTCGTCGAGGCCTTGCAGTAGTGCTCCGCCGCCCGCGAGCACGATGCCCCGGTCCATGATGTCCGCGGCAAGCTCCGGCGGTGTCTTGTCGAGCGTGGACTTGATCGCGTCGATGATCTGGTTGACCGGCTCCTCGAGCGCGTGACGCACTTCCTCGCTCGAGAGGATGACGGTCTTCGGCAGGCCGCTGAGCATGTCACGCCCTCGTACCTCTGCCTGCACCTCTTCCTTCATCGCATGCGCGGAGCCGACTTCGAGCTTGATCTCCTCGGCGGTCTGCTGGCCGATCAACAGTTTGTACTCGCGCTTGATGTGATTGATGATCGCCTCGTCCATCTCGTCACCGCCGACCCGCAGCGACTGCGAGACGACGATGCCGCCGAGCGAGATGACGGCGACCTCGGTCGTTCCGCCGCCGATGTCGACGATCATGTTCCCCGTCGGTTCCGCAACCGGCAGACCGGCCCCGATCGCGGCGGCCATCGGTTCCTCGATCAGGTACGCCTTGCGTGCGCCGGCCGAAAGCGTTGCCTCTTCGACGGCGCGCTTCTCGACCCCCGTCACTCCTGACGGCACGCAGACGACGACCCGGGGGTGCGCAAAACGGTGCTGGTGCACCTTCTGGATGAAGTGCCGCAGCATCTGTTCCGTGACGTCGAAGTCCGCAATGACTCCGTCCTTGAGCGGTCGGATCGCGCTGATCGTCCCGGGCGTGCGGCCGAGCATCCGCTTCGCCTCGAGCCCGACCGCGTGCACCTCGCCGGTGCGCTGGTCGATCGCCACCACCGAGGGCTCCGACAGGACGATGCCGCGCCCACGCACATAGACGAGCGTGTTCGCGGTGCCGAGATCCACCGCCATGTCGCGGCCGCCGAAACCTGTGAGATAGCTGAAGATGCCCATCGAGCCGCGGCCACTCTAGCTTGCGAGCACTTCGGCCAACCATCGCTGCGCTTCCTGCACCAGGACGGGGTTCGTCTCGAGGGTGTAGTAGTCGAGCGCGATCACCGCCTGCGAGAGCGCCCACCCCTCCGCGCGCAGCCACGTGTCCTCGTCCACTGACAACGCCTCCCGGAACCGCTCCCGGCCATCCGTGCTCAGGAGCTTCCAGGCCGCCATCAGGTCGACCGCCGGGTCGCCGGCGCCCATGCAGCCCCAGTCGATCGCCCCGGTCAGCCGACCGTCCCGAGCGAGAACGTTCCGCGCGTCGAGGTCCGCGTGCAGCCACACGCGTTCGCCCTGCCATTCCGGCGCCGCCGCTGCCCGGTCCCAGAGCTCCTTCGCCCCGGGAGCATCGACGTGCTCGAGCGCGTCGCGGACCGGGCGGTCTCGCAGCGCAAGCGGCTCGCCGCGACGGGCGCCCGGCTCGGGTGCTCCGCTGCGAATCGATTCGTTGCAGGGCGTCGACGAACGCCGCGAGCTCATCCGCAGCAAGCGGCTTGCCGATCGGCGTCTCGCCCTCGAGCCAGCTATGCACCGACCAGTGCCACGGGTAGCCCGCCCCCGGCCGTCCGCGCGCGACCGGCAGCGGGATCTCGACCGGCAGCCGCGGTGCAAGCCGCGGCAACCAGGTGTGCTCCTTGTCCTCTGCAGCGAGCGACCCGTCGCGGCGCGGCAGCCGGACCGCGAGCTCGTTCCCGAGCCGGAAGATCGCGTTGTCCGTGCCGGACGGCTCGACGCGGACCAGCGACAGCCCGGACCACGCGGGAAACTGCTCTTCGATCAGCGCGCGGACGAGTGTCTCGTCGAGCTCGAGCTCGTCCTCGTGCATCTTCGGCATCAGCCGAAGCCGTACGCGCCGGCGAAACGCGAGCTGAGCAGGCGCACCAGCAGTGCCCCGGGCAGTCCGACGACGTTCAGGAAGTCACCCTCGATTCGCTCCACGAGGCTCGCGCCCAGGCCCTGGATCGCATAGGCGCCGGCACGCCCCTGCCACTCGTCCGCCGCCAGGTAGTGGGCGAGATCGCGTGGCGTGAGCGTCCGGAACGTGACCAGGGTCGATTCGGTGTGCAATTCCTCCCAGGCCTGGGTGCGCAGGCAGAGTCCCGAGCGGACCTCGTGTGTGCGACCCGAGAGGGACTCGAGCATGGCCTCGGCCTCCGTGGCGTTCCCGGGCTTGCCGAGGAGCCCACCGTCGAAGAGCACCTCCGTGTCGACGCCGAGCACGGGCCGCTCGCCGCCGTCGACCGAGCGAGCCTTGCCGGCGGCCCGCTCGAGCGGCGAGGTGCCGGGCGCCTCGTGGAAGTCGGGCGGGACGACCTCGAACGGGATGCGGAGTTGCGTGAGGATGGCGCGCCGCTGCGGCGACGTCGACGCCAGGATCAGAGGGTCTGGAGTCAAGTGCGTCGGGCGACCCAGATCTCCTCGCACGGCCACTTCTTCGCCCACTCGGCAGTGACATAGGAGTAGCGGTGATGCGTCTCGGCATCGGCCGGCGCCTGGAGCTCGATCAGCCGCTCGATCTCGAAGCCGTTCGCGCGGAGCACGTCGATCCACTCGCCGTGCGGGAGATGGAACTCGACACCGCCGTCCGGCCACTCGAAGCGGAGCATGCCGAACTGCGGGTGGACCAAGTGCTCCTTGGCCGGCACCTCGTCGTCGGAGCAGAGGATCACGAGCGTCGAGTTGCGAAGGAACGCGAGCCGGCCGCCCGTGCGGAGCAGGCGCGCGGCCTCGGGGATCCAGCGATATGGGTCGACCCAGATCGACGCGCCGTATTCGGAGACGACGAGGTCGGCGCAACCGTCCGGCAGCCCGGTGACCGCGGCGTCGGCCTCGATCAGCGGGAACTCGATCCCCGTCTCGGCCATCATCCGCCGTGCAGTCGCGAGCTGCGCCGGGGTGATGTCGACGCCGATCGGATGCGCACCGCGCTTCGCGAGCCACGCCGAGACATACGCGGTGCCGCAACCCAGCTCGACGACGTCGAGCCCGCTCACGTCGCCGAGGACGTTCAGGTCGGCTTCGTCGATCCCCCAGATGCCCCAGAGGATCTCGTCGAGCGCCCAGTTGGCGGCCGCGTTCTCGTCGGTGTATTCAGCGTTCGACTGCGTCCAGAGCGCGGCGTTCTTCGCCGCGTCGTCAGCCCACACCATCGGGAAACCAAAGGGCGATCTCGCGCTCGGCAGACTCGGGTGAGTCCGATCCGTGCACGAGATTGTTCGGCATCGCCAATGCGAACTCGCCACGGAGGCTGCCCGGATCCGCATCGGCCGGGTTCGTCGCACCGATCGTCTTGCGGCACGTGGCTATCGCGCCCTCCCCTTCGAGGACGAACGCGAGCGTCGGGCCTGAAGTGATGAAGTCGACCAGCTCGCCGAAGAACGGCTTCTCGCGGTGCTCGTCATAGTGCGTCTCGCCGACCGTCCGAGCCGCAGTCACGAACCGCGCCGCCCGGAGCTTCAACCCGCGGCGCTCGAAGCGCGCCAGGATCTCGCCTGCGAGATTCCGCTCGACGGCGTCGGGCTTCGCCAGGATGAGTGTGCGTTCGACGGCCATGCGGCCGGGAGGTTACCTGTCTACCGGGAACGCTGACGCCGAGGTGGGCGCTGGGCCTCGGTGAATGGCACGGCTGTCTCGTCGGGCTCGATCGGCGTCTCGCAGAACGGGCAGACCTGCCACAGCGCCTCGAGCGGCCGGCGGCACGTCACGCACGCCTGGCGGAGCTTCGTCGTGCAGACCGGGCAGATCAGGAAGTCCTCTTCGACCTCGGCGCGACAGACCGGGCAATGCAGGTTGTCACCGCCGAGGCGGTTCTCCATCGCCTTGATCTCGAGCTGGCGCTCACGAACGTCCTCCACGTACTCGGGCGGACGGAAGAGCATGTAGATGAGCGGGCCGATGAACGGGATCACGCCGAGCAGTGTCGAGACCCAGACGAGCAGCGGATCCTCGATCCGCCGCTTCGCGTCCTTGTGCACCCAGTAGATGGTCGCGATCCAGAACACGACCACGAAGAACCCCGCCAGGTTGCGCGTGACGTACCACGTCGAGGAGTGGAAGAAGTCGTGCACGCTGCCGAAGCTGGTCGCGATCACAGCAGGATCCTCCCTAGCCCGTAGCCCGCGGCGAACGCGAGCCCGACGAAGACCGCCACGAGAAACAGGGCGAACAGAAGGACGCTGATGCGTTCACTGGAGCGCGACATCGTATGCATTTCACTCGTCAGCGGTCAGGTCGGCAAGCAGGTAGAGCGAACCCGTGATCAGGACGCGCCTCCCGAGGGCCCGCGCGAGCCGAAGCGCCTCGCCGGGATCCTCGGCGATCTGCACGGTCGAGAACCAGTTTCGCGCCCGGGCGGCGACCTCGTCAGCGGCCAGCGACCGGTCGTTCGAGGAACGGGTGGCAACGAGGATCCGTCCGGCCCGCGCGAGCCGCTCGAGGATCCCGTCGGCATCCTTGTCGCGGAGGATCGAGACGACCACGACGTAGTCGCCAGGCTCAGGGAGCCGGTCGAGCAGCCAGTCGACCGCCGCCGGTGTGTGCGCCCCGTCCCGGACCTCGTCGCCGCGGATCTCGAGGCGACCCGGCAGCGCCGCCTCGGCAAGCTCGTCGACCGGCCTCCCGAGGAAGGCCTCGGCAGCGTCGCGCGCATCCCCGATCCGCACCTCGCGCCCTGCCGCGAGCGCTGCGAACTCGGTGTCCGGCAACACCACGGTCGCGCCGGGCCTCGCGACCGCCAGCTTTTCGGCGGCAATCTCCTCGCGTGTCCCGCCCAGCACATCGGTGTGCTCGAGCGCGACGTTCGTCAGCAGAACCACCGGCGCGTCGATCACGTTCGTCGCGTCGTGGCGGCCGCCGAGGCCCGCCTCGATCGCGGCCGACTCGACCCCGCGGGCCTCGAAGTCCGCGAACGCGGCTGCCGTCACGGCTTCGAACTGCGTGGCTCGCACGGCCAGCGCAGCGGAGCGCACGCGTGCGACAGCACGTTCGAAGCCGTCGGGATCGGTCTGCAGACGCTCGTGCCAGCCCGAGACGTGCGGCGAGGTGTAAGCGCGACCACCGATCGTCGCGGCGATCCGCCGCGCGGCAGTCGACTTTCCCTTCGTCCCGACGATGTGCACCGAGCGGAAGCTGTGCTGCGGGTTGCCGAGTCGCGCGAGCAGCTCGGTCATGCGCTCGGTGCCGAAGCCGTCCTCGGGCCACGGACTGAGCGTCTCGAGCCAGTCAGTCGCCGATTGCATCGAGCTCGCGCCGGTATCGCTCGAGCTTTTCGCGCTCGGCCGCGACGACCTCGGCCGGCGCGTTCTGCACGAAGCGTTCATTCGCGAGCTGCCGCTCGGCGCGCGCGATCTCCTTGCGCAGCCGCTCGCGTTCCGCGTCGGCGTTCCCGTTCGTCTTGGCGCGCTCCGGCTTCACGACCGCGGTGAAGATGCGCTGCTCCTCGCCTTCGAGCGGCGGCACGACGCCGGAGCGACGAAACATCTGCGCGAGGTCCTGGACGCGCTCGAGAGCACCCGCGTCCGACTCGTCACCGGCCTGCGGCCACGGCGCGACGATCAGCCGCGTCTGCCGGTCGGGCAGGTACGACCAGATCTCCTCGGTCACGTGCGGCATCACCGGATGGAGGAGCTTCAGCAGTCGTTCGAGGGCGGCGGTCGCAGTTGCACGCGCGTCGGCGTCGCCGTCGTAGAGGCGCGCCTTGACCGCCTCCAGGTACCAGTCACAGAAGTCGTCGAACGTCAGGTGATACAGCTCGTCCATGGTGTGCGCGAAGTCGAACTCGCCGAGCAACCGCTCGACCTCGCGCTGCGCCTGCGACAGCCGGGCGAGGATCCAGCGCTCCTCGAGCGACGACGGACGCTCGGCGGGCGCGGCGCCCTCGCACGCGGTCACGATCAGACGAGCCGCGTTCCAGAGCTTGTTCGAGAGCTTGCTGCCTTCCTCGAGAGCGGAATCCGAGAAGCGCACGTCCTGGGTGAGCGAGTTCTTCATCAGCCCGTACCGCGTCGCGTCGGTGCCGTGCTCCTCGATCAGCTCCAACGGGTCGATCCCGGTCTTCAGCGACTTCGACATCCGCCGGCCGTCACGAGCAAGCACGGTGGTGTGAATGACGACGTCGCTGAACGGGATCTCGCCCATCAGCTCGAGACCCGAGAAGATCATGCGGTTCTCCCAGAGCCTGATGATCTCGCGCGCCGTCGTCTGCAGCTGGCCGGGATAGAAGTACGCAAGGTCCGCTGTCTCCTCGGGCCAGCCGAGCGTTGCGAACGGCCACAACGCCGACGAGAACCACGTGTCGAGCACGTCGGTCTCGCGTGTGAGCTCACTCGATCCGCACTCCGCGCAGGCTGAAGGCGCGTCCTCTTCGACCGTCAGATGGCCGTCCGGGCACGTCCACGCCGGGATCTGATGGCCCCACCAGATCTGCCGCGAGATGTTCCAGTCGGGCGCGTTCTCGAGCGAATCGATCGCGAAGCGCTGCTGGCTCTCGGGGTGGTAGACGATCCTGCGCTCCCGCAGCGCCAGGAGTGCCGGCTGCTTGATCTCCTCCATCGCGCACCACCACTGCAGCGAGATGCGCGGCTCGATGCGCGTCTTGCAGCGCTCGCACACGGCGACGCTGTGCCGGTAGTGCTTGCGCTCCTCCAGCTGGCCGCGCTCCTTCAGCCACTCGATGATGCGCGCCTCTGCCTGCTTCTGTGTGAGCCCCTCGAGGCCCTCGGCCGTGACGAGGCCGTCGGGACCGATGCAGCTCGGCTCCGGCAGGCCGTGATCGCGGCCGATCGCGAAGTCGGTCGGATCATGACCCGGCGTGATCTTCAACGCGCCGGTCCCGAACTCACGCTCGACGCGTTCGTCGGCGATCACGGGCACGCGTCGCTCGACCCACGGCACCACGACCTCGCGCCCGACCAGATGCTTGTATCGCTCGTCTTCCGGATGCACCGCCACCGCGACATCGGCGGGGATCGTGGCCGGTCGAACGGTCGCGATCGCGATGTACCCGTCGCCGTCGGCGAGTGGGTAGCGGATCGTCGAGAGCGTGTCGTCGACGTCGTGATGCTCGAGCTCGAGATCGGAGAGCGACGTCTCGTGGTACGGGCACCAGTTGATGATCCGGTTCGCGCGGTAGATCCAGCCACGGCGGTAGAGGTGGACGAAGAAGCGCATCACCGCGCGGATGTACTCGTCGTCCATCGTGAACCGCGTGCGCCGGTAGTCGAGCGATGCGCCCATGCGGCGGAACTGAACGAGGATCCTGCCGCCGTATTCGTGCAGCCAGGCCCACACGCGCTCCTCGAACGCCTCGCGGCCGATCTCCTGGCGCGACGTGCCTTCGCTGAGGAGCACATTCTCGACCACGTTCTGGGTCGAGATGCCGGCATGGTCGTAACCCGGCTGGAACAGCGTGTTGTAGCCCTGCATCCGCTTCATCCGGACGACGGTGTCGCCGATCGCGAGCTGGAGCGCGTGGCCGGTATGCAGCTCACCGGTCACGTTCGGCGGCGGGTGAGCGTCGACGTAGGGCGTCCGCGACGGGTCCGGGTCTGCGTTGTAGAGGCCTTCGGCCTCCCACGTCTCCTGCCAGCGCTCCTCGACGCCTTTCGGCTCGTATCTGGGCTGCATCTCGACTGTGCCGTCACGATTCATGGGCGGCCCATGCTACGCGTGCAAGGGATCAGGTCAGGCAGCGACTATGCGGTTGATCGTACTACCGCGCGACGGCATAGCCCTGCATGCCGCGCGCGTTCGCGGCCGCATGCAGCTGGTCGCCCTCGCGCGAGACGGCGCTGACCCGCCCGAGCGACCACGGACCGGCCACGGTCACGTCGTGGCCGCGGCGGCGCAGCTCGCCGATCGTCTCGTCGCCGAACCGCGACTCGACGGCGAGCGAGCGGGGCTCGAAGCCACGCGGGTAGAACGACGAGATCAGATGGTCGGTGTCCCACTCGGGCGCGTCGATCGCCTCCTGCAGGCCGAGCCCGCGGTCGACGTGTCGCACGAGGACGTGCAGCGCCCACTGCTCCTGCTGGTCGCCGCCCGGTGTGCCGTAGGCGAGCCATGGCTCCCCGTCGCGCAGCACCAGGCCCGGCGAGAGCGTCGTGCGCGGGCGCCGGCGGGGCGCGAGTGACGAGGGCAGGCCCTCCTCGAGCCAGAACATCTGCGCCCGCGTGCCGAGCGGCCAGCCGAGCGCCGGGATCGTCGGGGAGCTCTGCAGCCACCCGCCGCTGGGAGTCGCCGAGAGCAGGTTCCCGAAGCGATCGGCGACGTCGAGGTGAACGGTGTCCCCGCGGGTCGGCTCGCCCGAGCCAAGTAACAGACTGTTACTAGCTCCGAAGTGCGGCAGCCGACCGAGCCCCGGCCTGAGCTCCGCGCTCGCCTCCTCGCCGATCAGGGAGCGTCGCTCGTCGGCGTACTCGCGCGAGAGCAGGTGCTGCAGCGGTACGTCCGCATCGCCGTAGCTCGCGTCCCGGTCCGCAAAGGCGAGCTTTGCGGCTTCCGTCAGCGACATGCACGAGCTCCGCCTCGCTGAGCGACGCGACGTCGAAGCCTTCGAGCAGGCGGAGCTGTTGCAACGCGGCAGGCCCTTGCCCCCACGCGGCCGTCTTGCAGACCGTCAGTCCGCGGTAGTCGACCGTCACCGGCGGTTCGATCGTGGCGCGCCACGCGGCCATGTCCTCTCCGCCTGAGGAAACCGTCGTGCTCCCGCGAGAAGCGGTCGATCTCCTCGGCGACGAACCCCTCGTAGTAGACGCGCCGCGCACTCTCGACCGTTCCGTCCGATTCGCGGAGCAGGCGGCGCCAGGTCGCCGCGAGCTGGGGGTTGCGGAAGGTCGAGCCTGGCTGTGGCGCCGGCAGATAGAGCTCGGCGGAGCCGGCCCAGCCGCGCAGTAGCGGCTCGGCCCGTTCGATCGTCGCCGTGACTCCCGCCGGCACCGGGTAGCCGTGCTCGGCATAGCCGATCGCGTACTCGAGCACCTCGTCGAGCCGCCAGGTCCCGAACTGCTCGAGCAGGAGGAGCCACCCGCCGAACGAGCCGGGCACACACGCCGCCTCGACACCGGTGCCGGGCACGAGGTCGTGGCCGCGTGCGCGGAACGCCTCGATCGTCGCGGCGCCCGGTGAGACTCCCTGGGCGCAAAGGACGAGCGGCTTGCCGGACTCGACCGGCCAGAAGACGACCGGGAGATCGCCGCCGGGCCCGTTCATGTGCGGCTCCACGACCTGGAGCACGAAGCCTGCTGCGCAGGCGGCGTCGAAGGCATTCCCGCCCCGCTCGAGCACCGCCATGCCGGTCTGCGTCGCGAGCCAGTGGGTCGACGCGACAGCGCCGAACGTCCCGCGCAGGTCAGGACGGGTCGTGAAGCTCAGGTTCGGGCCCAGTCGCTGCCGACGTGGTCCAGGATCGTCGTCAACAGCTCGAACGAGTGCATGACGTGCTCGTGGGCCGAGCACTCTCGCGCCGGCGACGGACCCTGCAACGAGCGCCTGCCGGATCGCGCGATGTTCGGCCTGGTTGCGCTCGTAGAGGCGTTCGAGCTCTTCGTCCACCGGCGCCCAGACGGTCGGCCCGGAAAAGGTGCGCCGCGCGCTCTTCGCCACCGACTCGATGAACGGCACGTCCGCGACCCGGTAGAGGACGTCGTGGAACGCATGATTGGCGCGCATCCAGTCCGACATCAGCGAGCGGCGCTCGCCGCCGGGCTCGTGCGAGCGGATCTCCTTCGTCAGGCGCGCGAACCGCTTCTCGCACTCCTCGAGCTCCGCCATCGCCTCGGGAGTCCACTTGCGAGCGGCGATCTCCGTGACGAGCGCCTCGAGTTCGGCGCGAACGAGAAAAGCCTCGCGCAGGTCGTCGTGCGACAGGGTGCGGACGCGAACGCCCTTGTTCGGCTCGAAGGACACGAGCCCCAGCGCCGCGAGCCGCCGCAGGGCCTCTCGCACCGGCGTCCGTGAGACGCCGAACCGCTCGGAGAGCTGTTCCTGGCGGAGCACCGATCCGGGCGCGAGCTCGCCGGAGACGATCGCCTCCTCGATCACGACCGCGATGTCGTCCGCCTTCGTGGATTCGAGTGTCATGTCAGCAGATCGTACGCCGAGACGGTCAGGAACTCTTTCAGCGGGACGGTGAGTGCGACGTCCGCGAACACCTCCTTGGCGGCGGCTGCGGCGTCGACGGCGGCGATCTCCTCGCGCACCCGGGCCTCGTCGAAGCGTCCCGCCTGCACCCACGACCACACCTGGGCGCGTGAGATCTCCGCAGTCGCGGCGTCCTCCATCAGGTTGTCGATGGCCGCGGCGCCGACCCCCTGCAACCAGGCATCGACGTAGCGGACGCCGACGCTGACGTTCACGCGCAGCCCCTCCTCGGTGATCGCGCCGCCCGGAATGTCGAAGTCGACGAGCTCCTCCTCGCTCACGTGGACGTCGTCGCGTCTGCGATCGACCTGGTTCGGACGCTCGCCGAGCACCGCGTCGAACTCCGCCAGCGCGACCGGGACGAGGTCGGGATGTGCGACCCAGGTGCCGTCGAAACCGGCTCCGGCTTCGCGGCGCTTGTCCTCGGTCACCTTCGCCAACGCGATCGCGTTCACCTCCGCATCACGGCGGGAAGGGATGAACGCCGCCATGCCGCCGATCGCGTGCGCACCTCGCTCGTGGCAGGTCTTGACGAGCAGCTCCGAGTAGGCGCGCATGAACGGAACCGTCATCGTCACCTGGGCGCGGTCGGGCAGCACCGCCCCCATCTTCTTGATGCAGCTGAAGATGTAGTCCCACCGTCCCGCGTTGAGCGCGCACGAATGGTCGCGCAGCTCGTAGAGGATGGCGTCCATCTCGTAGGCCGCCAAGATCGTCTCGATCAGCACGGTGCACTTGATCGAGCCGTGCGGCAGGCCGAGCTCCTCCTCGGCGAGCGCGAACGTCTGCGCCCACAGCCGGGCCTCCTCGTGCGACTCGAGCTTCGGAAGGTAGAAGTACGGCCCGGTCCCCCGATCGAGCTGCTCGCGCGCGTTGTTGAACACAACGAGCCCGAAGTCGAACAGCGAGCCGCTGATCGGCGCACCGTCGACCTCGTGATGCCGCTCGACCAGATGCCAGCCACGCGGGCGAATGAGCAACGTCGCCGTCTCGTCGTTCAAGCGGTAGCTCTTCTCGCCGGTGTCGAGCTCGATCGTCCGCCGCACCGCGTCGTGGACGTTGCGCTGCCCGTCGCGCACGTTGTCCCAGGTCGGCGAGTTCGCGTCCTCGAAGTCCGCCATGAACACCTTCGCGCCCGAGTTGAGGGCGTTGATCATCATCTTGCGCTCGACGGGACCCGTGATCTCGACGCGGCGGTCCTGCAGGTCGGCCGGTGCCGGCGCAACCGTGAAGTCCTCCGGCGCCCGCACGAACCTCGGCTGCGCCCCCCGCTTCGCCTCCCGAGCAGCGAGCAGACGCTCACGCTCCGGATTCAACGCACGATGGAGCCCCTCGACGAACTCGAGCGCCTCCCGTGACAGCACATCGGTTTCGATCATCCCGTTCCCTCGCGAGGCAAGCCTACGTGTAGTGGCGAAAAACGACCTCGGCGACGCAGACCGGCTTGTCGCCGCCCTCGCGCTCGATCAGCGCGGTCATCGTCACCTGGCCGCCACCCTCGATCTCCTCGACGCTCATCACCTCGAACGTCCCGCGGAGGCGTGAGCCGACCGGTACGGGCGACGGGAACCGGACCCGATTCAGCCCGTAGTTGATGCCCATGCGTCCTTGGCGCGGAACGACCTCGTACGACATCACCGGGATCAGTGAGAGTGTCAGGTAGCCGTGGCCGATCGTCGTCCCGAACGGCCCGTCGTGCGCACGCTCCGGATCGACGTGGATCCACTGGTGGTCGCCGGTCGCCTCGGCAAACGCGTCGATCTTCTCCTGTGGCAGGTCGATCCAGCTCGATGGTCCGAACACGTCACCGGTCTTCATGGCCGGATCTTCGCGCATTCCAGGCCCAGACGGAAACGTCTTGAAGTGCCCGACACCTCGGTGCCGGACACCGGCGAGGTCGGCTAGGCCGACTCCTCGGCGAGCTCGTCGGGCTCGACCACGTCGCCGCCTGCGCTCGTCACGAGCGTCGGCTTGAGGCCCTTCTCGATCGTCTCCTTCGTGATCACGCACTTGGAGACGTCCTTGCGCGAGGGCAGCTCGAACATCACGTCGAGCAGAGCGTTCTCGATGATCGAGCGCAGGCCGCGCGCGCCGGTCTCACGATCGAGCGCCTTGTCGGCGATCGACCACAACGCGTCGTCGGTGAAGACGAGGTCGATCGAGTCGTAGTTGAAGAAGCGCTGGTACTGACGGGTGAGCGCGTTCTTCGGCTCGGTCAGGATTTGCACGAGGTCCTCACGCTTGAGCTGGTGAACTGCGCTGAGGACCGGGAGGCGGCCGATGAACTCGGGGATGAGGCCGAAGTTCAAGAGATCCTCCGGCATCACCTCGGCGAGCAGCTCCGCGCTCGCGGAGTCGCGCTTCGACGAGATGTCACGACCGAACCCGACGGCGTTCTTGCCGACGCGCTTGGCGATGATCTTGTCGAGACCGGCAAACGCGCCGCCGCAGATGAAAAGAATGTTCGTCGTGTCGATCGAGAGGAACTCCTGGTGTGGGTGCTTGCGCCCGCCTTGCGGCGGTACCGAGGCCACGGTGCCCTCGAGGATCTTCAGCAGCGCCTGCTGCACGCCTTCACCCGACACGTCGCGCGTGATCGAGGGGTTGTCCGCCTTGCGCGCGATCTTGTCGACCTCGTCGATGTAGATGATCCCCGTCTCCGCCTTCTTGATGTCGAAGTCGGCGGCCTGGATCAGCTTCAGCAAGATGTTCTCGACGTCTTCACCGACGTAGCCGGCTTCCGTGAGCGCGGTCGCGTCGGCGATCGCGAACGGGACGTTGAGGATCCGCGCAAGCGTCTGCGCGAGGTGCGTCTTGCCGCAGCCGGTCGGCCCGAGCAACAAGATGTTCGACTTCTGCAGCTCGACCTCGCCGTCCTCGACACCCATCTGGACGCGCTTGTAGTGGTTGTAGACCGCGACGGACAGGGTGCGCTTCGCCTCTTCCTGCGAGACGACATATTCGTTCAGTGAGGAGTAGATCTCCTTCGGCCGCGGCAGGTTCTCGAGGTCGAGCGAGGTCGGAGTGGTGAGCTCCTCATCGATGATCTCGTTGCAGAGATCGATGCACTCGTCGCAGATATAGACGCCGGGACCGGCGATGAGCTTCTTGACCTGCCGCTGCGACTTGCCGCAGAAGCTGCAGAGAAGCTGCTCGTTTCCTTCACTTGCGCGCGCCATCCCTTGTCTCCTTTTACCCCGATTTCGCCTGTACGGCTAGTGCGGACGTATTAAGCAGCGGCCTCACTGCGGACTGTGTCGCGGTGTGTGATGACTGAGTCGATGATGCCGTAATCCACAGCTTCGGTGGGGCTCAGGAAGAAGTCTCTCTCCATATCGCGTGAAATCTCCTCCTGGGTCTTGCCAGTGTGCTCGGTGTAAATCTCCTCCAGGCGCCGCTTGAGACCGATCACCTCGCGGGCCTGAATCTCGATGTCGGTGCCCTGACCCTGGAACCCGCCGGACACCTGATGGATCAGGATTCGTGAGTTCGGCAGCGACATGCGCTTCCCTTTCGCGCCACCCGCCAGGAGCAGCGAGCCCATGCTCATGGCGATCCCGACGCAGATCGTCTGCACGTCGGGCTTGATGAACTGCATCGTGTCGTAGATCGCGAGACCGGAGTAGACGGAGCCGCCCGGGGAGTTGATGTAGAGGAAGATGTCCTTGTCGGGATCCTCGGATTCCAGATGCAGAAGCTGCGCGATGATCAGGTTCGCGATCTGGTCGTCGACGGGGGTCCCCAGGAAGACGATGCGCTCTGCGAGTAGGCGCGAATAGATGTCGAAGGCACGTTCGCCACGCGACGTTTGCTCGACGACCATTGGGACTAGCGGGCTCATTTGCTCTACTCCTTGCTGCCGGGGGTCCACAGTTTCGGTGACTCCGCCGGTTGATCCTTCTCCGGCGTCCAAATCGACTCGCGCGCCTCGTGGAGCTCGGGCGCGATCGGCTGCACTTCGGCGGCGATGCGGTCGAGGGCCTTCTTCAAGCGGATGTCGTCGCGGACACGGTCCGCGCCGCCCTCCGCGACGAAGGCCTCGATGTCCTCATCGCTCTCACCCGCGGTGCGCAGCTCGTCGCGGATCTCGTCGTCCGTGACCTGGATGCCGAGCTGGTCGGCGACCGCCTCGAGCACGAGCTCGCGCGAGACCGACAGCGAGGCCTCGGCGCGAAGGCGCTGCTCGAGCACCTCGGGCGTCTGGCCGGTGAGTTGCAGGTAGGTGTTCGCGTCGATTCCGCGCTCCTGCAGGCTGCGGGCGAGCCCGTTCAGGAGCTCTCGCGTGCGGGCCTCGACGAGCGGGCCTGCGGCCGTGAACTCCGAGGCGCGCACGAGCTCGTCGATCGCCGCGGCGCGGAAGAGGCCTTCGATCTCGTCGTCGATCTGCGCGCGCAGACGCCCTTCGATGTCGGCGCGCAGCTCGGCGAGCGTGTCGAACTCCGACGAGGCTTTGGCGAGATCATCGTCGAGCGGCGGCAGAACGCGCTCCTTCAGCTCCTTCACGGTGACGGTCGCTTTGCGCGTCGTGCCGTCGCCAAGCTCATAGGCGATCTCGCGGCTCTCGCCGGCGGAGAGCCCGAGAATGCCGTTCTCGACCTCCTCGACGAGCCGCTCCGAGCCGAGCTCGACGATGTAGTCGCGCTGGGCGGTTCCGTCTTCTGCCGCGAGGTCGATCACGACGGTGTCGCCTTCCTGCGCGGGGCGGCCTTCGACCGGGACGATCTCGGCGGCGATCCGCTGCAGCGTCTCGAGCTCGGCCTGCACGGCCTCCTCGGGCACCCCCGCTTCGACCTTCGGCACCTCGAGCGTCGTCCAGTCCGCCGGCTCGGGCTTCGGCTGGACCTCGACGGTGGCCGAGAAGCTCCAGTCCTCCTTGTCGGACGTCGGCAGGTCGTAGTCGTACTCGGGCTGCGCGATCGGGTTGACGCGCGCACGTGCCGCGGCGTTCCAGAACCAACCGCCGATGTGGCTGTCGACCGCCTCCGCGTAGAGGCGCTCCTTGCCGACGCGCTGAACGAGGAGCGGCATCGGCACCTTGCCCTTACGGAAGCCGGGGATGCGGACGCTGGCGGCGAGATCGGTCGCAGCATGCTCGACGGCGTGGTGCACGTCGTGCGCCGGCACGTCGACGGTCAGCTTGACCTTGTTCTCGGTGAGCTCCTCGACTTGTGCGGCCATGTGGAGCCATTGAACCAGACCTGTACCTTCACGGGCAGTGGACGCCGAAGCCGCGATCAGGGCCCGCAGAACGCATAAACAGTACGGATCGGCGCCGCTCGACGGCGAAACGCTCCGGGAGCTCATCGACCTGGGCCGCTTCGCGCCGAACCACAAGCTCACCCAGCCCTGGAGGTTTCGTGCTCTCGGGCCTGAGATCCGGAGCCGAATCGACGAGCTCGCCGGCGAGAGAGAGGCGATGAAGCTCCGGCGGGCGCCGACGCTGGTGCTCGCCACGGCCTTGCTCTCGGGCGACCCGCTCGTCGACGAGGAAGACCTCCATGCGACGGCCTGCGCGGTCTACGCCGTCCTGCTCGGCGCGACGAACCGCGGCCTTGCCTCGTACTGGCGCACGCCCGCGTGCTTCACCGAGGAACCGGTTCGCGAGGCACTCGGGCTCGCCGCGAATGAGCGCCTGGTCGCGCTCATTCACCTCGGGCCCGCCGTCAGCGAGCCGCCCCCGAAGGAGCGGCTCGCTCTCGACTCCGTGCTGCAGTTCCTCCCGTAGCCCTGGTCAGGGCGCAACCGGCGCAGCCGCCGGAGGCGACGCGGGCGGCGTCGTCACGGCGGGTGCCGTCTTACCTGCGTTCTTGAAGGTCTGGCGCAGCGCGAACACCGCCGCGCGGGCCCGCAGGACGCCGGCGCGCATCTCGAGATTCGAGGCCCGGATCTGCAGGTTGGCCTCGCGGACGAGTGGCCGGATCTGATGCCGACCGAGACCGGCGGCGTGCGCCGCGGCGATGTCGGTGCGCAGCTTCAGCCGGTCGCTCAGGCACACAGAGAGCAGTGAGCGCCAGTCGCCCGTGAGCTTCAGGATGTCGATCCTGATCTTTGCCTTCGCCGTCGCCTTGTCGGAGCCGACGAGGGTCTGCGCGTCGGTCTGCAGGGTCTGCGCGTCGGCGAGAACGGCGTCGTGCTTCGTCTTCACGTCGGTCTGGAGCTGCGTGATATCGGCCTTGATCGTTGCGAGCGGATCGTCGGCGAGCGCCGCGACGGGAACGATCACGGCGACGGCAAGCGCCAGGACGATCAGGTAGAGGAACTTGTGCATCGGAGATTTCTCCTTGGTTTGCTCGGTTGGTGACTCGCGCAGCGTGCATCGGTCGCGTCAACCGCGCATCTCGCTGACGTAAGGCGGTCGTAAGGCCGGCGCGTCGCAGGGGAGTGCGGGCGAGAGGAGTCGAACCTCCAAGAGCCGAAGCCCACCGGGACCTAAACCCGGCGCGTCTGCCAGTTCCGCCACGCCCGCGTGGTCGAAGGACAGCGTAACTCTCGGACCGCTGCCCCAGGTCGCGCCTGGGCAGGGAGAGAAGGAACGGCCCCGGGTGGAATCGAACCACCGCACGGAGCTTCGAAGGCTCCCGCTCTGTCCTCTGAGCTACGGGGCCGAGCGGTTGAAGCCTAGCGACGAGCGCGGAGCCCGATTTGTCGAACTAGGGTCGCATGCTCTCGAGCCGGTGGTGCCGGTCGATCTGCATGCGGTACGCGTCGGTGTCGAGCCGAGTGTGGGCCTCCAGGCGGCGACGCCAGTGCCGGCGACGCGCCCGCCCGCCGCTGAGCGCGTCACGCAGGCGGGATTCGGCTTGCTCGAGTCTCTTCGAGGACGGCACTTCCCACAGTTTGCACAATCCGGCCCTCGAGAACGAGCGGTTGCCGCGGCGCCGAAAGCCCGCTTCCGGAGCGGGCTTTCGAACAGGGTGGCGAACGGGACTCGAACCCGCGACCACCGGGACCACAACCCGGGGCTCTACCAACTGAGCTACCGCCACCGTGCACCGCTCATCCTAGCGGCGCCTTCACGCCGTCTCCCCACGCTGCGGCGACGGGGCCGCGGTCAGTTCGGCTCGATCATGTCGCCCCAGCGGGTCTCGATGCGCCGCGCCTTCCAAACGATCACCGAGAACGCCCAGGTGACGACGAAGAGCCCGACGACGACATAGCCGAGGTTGCCAAAGTTGAGATTGTCGAGCAACGCCCAGAAGCCACCGTCGAGCGAGAACTTCGCCGCCATGACCTGCAGGAGCTCGATCGTCCCGATCAGCAGCGCGACGGCGACCGACAGGCTCGTGACGGTGATGTTGTAGTAGACCTTGCGGATCGGGTGGGAGAACGCCCAGCCGTACGCGTTGCTCATGAAGGCACCGTCCACCGTGTCCATGAGGCTCATGCCGGCGGCGAAGATGATCGGGAGCGAGATGACCGCCAGGAAGGGAACGTGGTGGGTGGCGACGCCGGCTGCGATCGCGAGCAGCCCGATCTCGGTCGCAGTGTCGAAGCCCAGCCCGAAGAGGATGCCGAGCGGGTACATCTTCCAACTCGCGTTGATCCGGTCTCCGAGACGCTTGAGGAAGAAGCGGCTCATCAGCCCCTGGTTCTGGAGCGCCTCTTCGAGCTTCTGCTCGTTGTAGACGCCGCGCTTCATCTGCCGGAAGACCCCGAGCACGTCGAGCAGGACCACGAGGTTGAGCAGACCGATCAGGATCAGGAACGTGCCGGAGACGGAGGCGCCGATATAGCCGCCGGCGTTCTGAAAGCCGGGGATCCTCGAGTTGACCGTCTTGGCCGCGAGAGCGAGACCGGCGGCGAGGGAGAACACGATCGTGGAGTGGCCGAGGGAGAAGAAGAACCCGACGCCCATCGAGCGCTTGCCGTCCTGCAACAGCTTGCGAGTCGTGTTGTCGATCGCCGCGATGTGGTCCGCGTCGAAGGCGTGGCGCAGACCGAAGGTGTAGGCAAGCGAGCCGAGCCCGGCGAGAGCAGGGTTGTGGCGCGCGTAGTAGAGGAACAGTCCCCAGCCGAGCAGGTGCAGGAACAGGACGGCGCTTCCGAACCCGGACAGCCTGATCCATTCCGCGCGAGTGAGGACCTTCGTCCAGCGAGCCATCGGGGTTCTCCTTGACGGGGGTTGGCAGCACTCGCTTGCCGGCGAGTATGCGGCCCATTCGTCGGCGAGCGCAGACCGGTTCGAAACCGCGCCTCTGCGAGCGTTACCGCGGCGTGACGGCCACGGTGGCATGCCCTGTTCGAGCCGCCCTCGCGCTGACGAACACCGTCGCCCTGATCGGCTGCGAAGCCGACGAGAGCTGCCACACACAGGTGACCACGCCGTGGGAGAAGCGACGGAGGACGACATGCAGCTTCCGGCCCCCGGCGGAGGCCCCACAGCCGGTGCTTCCCTTGCGGAGTGGCTGCATCGCAGGCGTGAGGACTGCCCGCGCGCGCAGCGCGAGGCGGCCTGCGCTCTGGGACACGCTCACCTTCCGCAGGACGATCTGACGTTGGGCCGGCGGCGTCGACTTCGGCGTTCCGCTCGAGCCGGAGTCGTTTGCCAGGCCGAAGTCCTGCGCCCACAGCGTCACGCCGTTGGCCGACACCGAAGCGCCGGAACCGGTGACGACATACGAGGGGTTCTCGATGTTCGCGCGGTGGCCGGGCGACTGCAGCCACGCGGCGAGCACTGCCCCGGGGGTCGCGAACCCCACGGCGATGTTCTCACCCCAGCCACCCGCGTAGCCGCAAGCCGTGACACGCTCGGCCGCGCTTCGGGCGACCGGCGGCGCCGGATCGTCGTGAGCCATGTAGCCGTAGGTCGCCATGTGCCGCGCCTTCCACACTGCCGAGGCCGTGAGCGCCGGCGACACCTTCAAGGCGCGCAGCCCCAGCGTCGCTCGATGCTGGTTGACGAGCCGGATCACGCCGTCGGCGAGCGCCGCGTTCGCCGGGCGGAAGTTGGCGCCGGGGGTGCAGTCACCGGCGACGGCAGCGGGCGAACCGAGCGGCACGAACACGACAAGAGCCGCGACGCAGGCCGCGAGCAGTGCTGGGAGGGGCCGAACCACGAAGCCGGTCACCGTACCAGCCCTTCCCCCGGGGCTCGACACCCAACGCGCGCGGCCCGGTGTCTGACACTCATGCGCCGTTTATGCTCCGAATCGTGGTGCGGGAGGGCAGGAGCGAGGACTTCGGATCCGCGACCGAGCTGCTGAACCGCGTCTGGCCGCACCGGGTCGGCTCCGAGCGGGGTCTCCGACATGCGGCCGACGCGGAGCCACCGGACGCGCACCGCCGCTACTGGGCCGCCGACGACGACGGCAAGCTCGTCGGCTGGGCGACGGTAGTCATCGAGTACCAGAGCGCAGAGCGTCCGGGGTTCCTCCAGGCGAGCGTCGTCCCGGAGTCCCGCGCAGCCGGCCTGGGGACGGCGCTCCTCGAGCTTTGCGAGGCCCACCTCGCCGGGCTCGGCGTCGCGACAGCGCTGTCCGTCACCACTCCCGAGGAGGCAGCGCAGAGGTTCGCCACCGGCCACGGATTCCGGCACACCAACACGACTCGGCTCTCCGGTGTCGACCCGCGCACGATCGAGCCCCAGGATCCCCCGCTCGGCGTCGATCTGCGCCCACTCGCCGGGCTCGACCCACGCCAGGTGTACGAGCTCGACGCCGAGGCGATGCTGGACGTTCCCGGTGAGGTTGCGATGGACAACGTCACGTTCGAGCAATGGCTCGAGGACTACTGGCGTCATCCGGATACGGACCTCGAGGCGAGCGTCGCGGCCGTCATCGACGACAGACCTGTCGCGTTCTCGCACCTTCGCATCGCCCCGGACGGGCGGGCAGTCACCGACATGACCGGGACGCTGCGTGACTATCGCGGCCGCGGCCTCGCCCTGCTGGCGAAGCGCGCAACTCTCGTGAACGCTGCCAAACGTGGAGTCGAGCTCGTCTCCACGGAGAACGACGAGACGAACGCACCGATGCTCAGAGTCAACGAGCACCTCGGCTATCGGCCGATCGGCAGCACGCTCGGGTGGTCCCGCCCCTGACCGAGGGCCGTTCGCTCTGACGGCAGGATGCGCCCGGGAGGATTCGAACCTCCGACCAACGGCTTAGAAGGCCGCCGCTCTTCCACTGAGCTACGGGCGCGCTCCCTGAGGGTACCGCGGCTTCTTGCCGGTGACTGGCGCCGAAGTCCGTGGTGACGATCGTCACCCGGAGCTTGGCGGCGGCTCCGCTTCGAGCACCCCGCCGCGTCGCGTCGCAAGCTGGTCGCGCACGATCACCTGCAGCGTGCCCGCAACCGGGATCGCCGCGAGCGCCCCGAGGATGCCCGCGAGCTCGGCGCCGACGAGCACGGAGATGAGGACGACGAGCGGCGAGAGCTGGACCGTGCGGCCGTAGATCACCGGCTGCAGGAAGTGGTTCTCGAGCTGTTGGTAGACGATCACGAAGATCACCGCCACGATGCCGGCGGGCACCGAGTGCAGGAACGCGACGATCGCGACGATGATCCCGGCGATCGTCGCCCCGGCGAGCGGAATCAGGTCGAGGAGCGCGACCAGAAGACCGAGCGCCACGGCGTACGGCACCCCCATCACGAGCAGCACGATCGTCATCGATGCCCCCGCGATCAGGCTGATCAGGATGTTGCCGGTGATGTAGCCGCCGACGGTCTTGGAGATTTCCTCGCCGACGCGTTTCCAGCGTGGCTGTGACTCGATCGGAAAGAGAACGTAGACGCGCTCGACCCAGCCCTTTCCCTCCAAGAGCATGAAGAACGTCAGGAAGACGATCGTCACCGTCGCCGCGATCACCGTGATGACGCTCTTCGTGACGGAGAGCGCGGCGCCGGACAATCCGAGGGCCTTCTTCGCACCACCGGACTTGACCTGCTCCCGGACCTTCTCCACGACGTGGTACTTGCGCTCGAGGAAGCCGAGCCGGCCGCGCCCGTGCGTCAGGTCGTGAACGTAGTCCGGGGTCGCCTGGGCGAAACCGTTCACCTCGTCGATCAACTTCGGCACGAAGGTTGCGCCGACGGCGACGACGACGATCAGCACCAGCAGGTACGCGACGATGATCGCGGGCGCTCGCGCCATCCGGCCGCGCCGCTCGATCCAGTTCACGAGCGGGTTCAATGCCAGGGCCAGGAAGAGGGCGATCACCACCCACGAGAGGATGTGGCGCGCGATCCACAGCACCTCCAGCGCGACGGCGACCCCCAGGACGATGAACACCACCCGCAGGATCGTTCGGGTGCGCAGGTCGATCACACGCTCGGACGTCATCGCGTAAGGATCCCCGCCCGATCGGACGTTGGTACGGTGCGTACCGTGAGCTTGCGCTCCGCACCGGTGATCGAGCACGCGGCGCTGCCGGGCGGCGGGACCGTGACCGTCTGGGTGGGCATCGTCGACGACCCGTACATCAACGACAAGTCGGCCCTGAAGACCGTCGACGTGCAGTTGCACGAGGGAGGCTCTGTGATCGCGTCGGTCTCGACCGTCCTCGAGCCCGGACAGTCTCGCGAAGCGCTGGCGCTGGCTCGCGACGTGAAGGCGGCGCTGGAGGCAGGCCGGATCGGCCTGCACGCGCACGAGCTCGAGCCGTTCGCAGACCAGCTGCGCTAGCCCGCGCGCGGCACCAGCACCTCGAAAGCGGGTGGCGGGAATCGAACCCGCGTAATCAGCTTGGAAGGCTGGAGCTCTACCATTGAGCTACACCCGCGTGCGCCCTCTAGGTTAGCCAGCGTGCTGCTCGCTCACACGCACTCGCCGTACGCGTGGCAGGCGGACGTCGACACCACCGTCGTCGTGCCGGTGTTGTCGCTGCTCTACCTCTTCGCTGTCGGACGATTCGGTGCGCCGCGGTGGCGAATCGCCTGCTACGCGGGCTCGATGGCGCTGCTCGCCGTCGCGTTCTGGTCGCCACTGCATCACCTGGGACTGCACTACCTGCTCACGGCGCACCTGCTGCAAAACGTGATCCTCGCCGAGTGGGCGCCGCTCCTGGCAGTGTTCGGCGCGTCCCGGCCGATGACCGAACGGCTCGCGCGTCTTCGCTGGTGGCGCGTGGCGACGCATCCTGCTGTTGCGTTGCCGCTGTGGGTCGGCAACTACTTCTTCTGGCACGCGCCGGTGATCTACGACGCGGCGTTGCGCCACCAGGCGTGGCTGATCCATGTCGAGCACGCCTGCTACTTCGCGACCGGGATCCTCTTCTGGTGGCCGCTCGTCCAGGACCTTCCGCGCCGCCTCCCCTCCGGTGCACGCGCGGCCTACACGTTCGCAGCGTTCGTGCTGGCGGCGCCGCTCGGGCTGCTGCTCGCGCTCCTTCCCAAGCCCGTGTACGGCTTCTACGAGCACACGCCGCGGCTGTGGGGGCTCGCTCCGATCACCGACCAGCAGATCGCCGGCGTCACGATGGCAGCAGAACAGGCGATCGTCCTCTTCGTCGTCTTCCTCTACTGGTTCCGACGGTTCCTGGCCGAGGAGGGCGCTATTTGAGGCAGCCGCTGACCAGGTCGAAGTCGGGCTCGCTCCAGTGGGTGTGCCAGAGCATGACGCTGTTCTGATCCTGGGACAGGACGTCGTTGACGCCGACGTTCTTGGCGGCGAACCTGCGGTAGGCAGCCGCGATGTTGTCTGCATCCGCAACCGTCTTGCCGAAGACAAGCGTCAGGAAGTTCTTGTCCGTGTGGATCTTCACTGCACCGCCGGTGGCTGTGCTGGCGACAAAATCGAGCGTGCCACCGAGCCGCACCGGCTTGGTTTTCAGGCAGGTGGTCGTCTTCGGGAGCGAGTAAATGCGCTGTGAGCCGCTCCCGCAGCCCGCCACGATCACCGCAAACACCGTTCCCAGAAGGAGCATCCGTTTCACGGCCGGGTCAGTGTACGGGGCAACTCGGCGCGGTAGCTACAGTTCCCCGCCGTGCAGGCAGCCGATGAGCGTCTCGAGAGCTATGCGCGCCTCGTCGTCCAGGTCGGACTCAACCTCCAACCGGGGCAGATACTCGGGATCAACGCCCTGCTCGAGCATGCGCCGTTCGCCCGCGCGATCACCCGCGAGGCCTACGCCGCGGGCGCCAAGTACGTCGACGTTCTCTACACCGATCAGCATGTTCGGCGCGCTCACATCGAGCTTGCGGATCCGTCGCTGCTCGGCTACTCGCCGCCGTGGCTTGTCGCGCGCCTTCGCGAACTGGGCGAGATCGGCGGAGCCCTCTGCGCGATCACCGGAAACCCGGAGCCCGAACTGTTCGCCGACCTCGACGATGCGCGCGTCGGCAAGGCGCGCATGCGCGCAGTCAACGAAGAGTCACTGAAGCTGACCGACGGCCTCTGCAACTGGACGATCGTTGCCTACCCGAATGAAGGCTGGGCGCGCACGATTCTGGGAGAGCCGGACGTCGAGCGGCTCTGGGCGGCCGTCGGCCAGGCAGTGCGCCTCGATCAACCGGACCCGGTCGCAGCCTGGCGCGAACACATCGGCCGCCTGCAGGATCGCGCGGCCGCGCTGAACGAGCGGCGCTTCACGGAGCTGCGCTATCGCGGGCCGGGAACCGACCTGTCGATCGGTCTGCATAGCGACGGTGACTGGCAGGCGGCGCTCGACGAGTCCAACGGCATCAAGCACGTCGCGAACATGCCGACCGAGGAGGTGTTCACCACGCCCGACGCCCGCCGCGTCGAAGGCACCGTCCGCTCGACCTTGCCGCTGCAGATCCAGGGCAACATCGTGCGTGGGCTCGAGGTGCGCTTCGAAGGCGGCCGCGCTGTCGAGGTGCACGCCGAGACCGGCGAGGAGGTCATGCGCACGCACATCGCGACCGACGACGGCGCCACCCGGCTCGGCGAGGTCGCCCTCGTCGACGGCCACTCCGCCGTCGCGAAGACGGGGCTCGTCTTCTACGACACGCTGTTCGACGAGAACGCCTCGTCGCACATCGCGCTCGGGGCATCGATCGTGCAGGCCCTGCCGTGGGCCCCGGACCTGTCGCCGGAGGAACGCCACGAGCGGGGCGTGAACCACTCGTCGATCCACACGGACTTCATGATCGGCTCGAACGACCTGGAAGTCGACGGCATCACGAACGAGGGCGACGCCGTTCCCCTGCTCCGCAACGGCGACTGGCAACTGCACTAATCGGGACGGTCGGATTCGAACCGACGGCTTCCGCCTCCCAAAGGCGGCGCTCTGACCAGGCTGAGCTACGTCCCGTCGCTGCGCAGTGTAGGCAGCAGAGCGGAGATCGAGGGCTATTCGCGCTCGAGCAGCGAGCGCAGCTCGGACAGCTTCTCGCGGCGCAGCTCGTCCCGCTCGCCGCGCTCGACCCGCGCGATCAGCTCCCGGACGAGCGGCGCCAGCTCGACCGGATTGAACGGCTTCGTGACGTAGTCGACGCCGCCCAGGTCGATCCCGCGAGCCCGGTCGCGCAACTCGGCGCGCGCGGTGAGGAACACGATCGGGATCGCTTCGGTGCGGTTGTCGTCGAGCAGCTCCTCGGCGACACGCCAGCCGTCGAGCCCCGGCATCATCACGTCGAGCAGGATCACGTCGGGTCGTTCGGCCCGCGCCGTGTCCAGCCCGCTCGGGCCGTCGGCGGCTTCGAGCACCTCCATTCCTTCCGCCTCGAGGTTGACCCGGCAGAGGAGCCGGATCGGAGATTCATCGTCGATCACCAGCACGCGCGTTGACATTCAGCTCGTTATCCCTCTCTCGTCGAAACTCACACCGCGTCATCCCGTGCGACGGGAAGTTCGAACGCGAACCGAGACCCGCGTCCCTCCTCCGAGTCGACCCAGATTCTGCCGCCCATCTCTCGTACAAGGCCCTGGGCGATGAAGAGCCCGAGGCCCGTGCCTTGCCCACCACCTGCCTTGTAGAACTTTGCGAAGATCCGCTCGCGCTCGGACGCCGGGATCCCGACTCCCTCGTCTGCGACCGCAACCTCGACCGTATCCTGGCGCCGCTGCGCGGACACGCTGACGACGCCGCCGTCCGGCGAGTACTTGACCGCGTTCGAGACGAGCTGGTCGAGCACCTGCCTCAGCTTCTCCGGATCCGCCTGCGCCGCGAGCGGCTCGGGCCCGACCTCGGCGACCAGGCGATGCCCGTTCGCGGAGGTGCCGGCGGCGGTCACGACATCCTTGATCACCGTTGCAATATTGGTCGTCACGAGCGACACGGTGAGCTCGCCTGCATCCAGCCGCGCGACGTTGAGCAGCGCGTCGACGATCGACGTCAGCCGCTTCGATTCCCGTGAGATGAACTCCATGAACGTGCGGCGGTCGGTGTCGCCGAAGGTGATGTCCTCGCGGAGCAGTGTCTGGGCGAAGCCGTAGATCGTCGTCAGCGGCGCCCTAAGCTCCACCGAGACGGTCGAGACGAAGTCGGACTTCATCTGTTCGACGACATGCTCCGAGGAGATGTCGCGGAACGCAAAGATTCGACCAGCCACCGCCCCGCGCGGGATCGCGCATCACCGCCTCGGAGAGCGAGAGCCAAACCTCACGGTCACCGTTCACGATCGCAATCTCACGGTTCGTCCCGCCTTGCTCCGACACCAGGTCGCGCTGAAGCACCTGGACCGGCGTGTGCCCGATCGCCTCTGCAGACGGGACCCCGGTGATCTCCTCGGCTGCGCGGTTCCACAGAACGACGTTCCCTTCGCGATCGACGGCCACGATGCCGTCGGCGATGTTGGCGAGGATCGCGACGCTCTGTTCGCGCTCGACCGCGACGCGCTGGTAGAGCTCGGCGTTCGACAGCGCTACGGAGGCGTTCGCTGCGAGCGCGGCAAGCGCCTGCGTCTCGTCCTCGCGCCAAAGGCGAGGCGCCAGCGAGTACACCGAGAGGACACCGTGCAAGGCCCCCTCCCGCCCCGCGAGCGGCACCCCGAGGTACGCCCGGTGGCCGAGCGCGAGGAGGGCGTCCGACTCGGCCAGCCCGTCGCTCAGGTCCGTGTCCTCGTAGGCGACCGGGGAGCGCGACTGCGCGACGTCGCCGGCGACCCAGCCGGTCGCCGCCGAGCGGGCACCGAGCACCTGCTCCGCTCCCTCCCCGGCCGCGGCCGTGATGACGAGCTCGTCACCTTCGAGCGCCGCGAGCGCCGCCGCGTCGACGCCGAGCAGGTTCGCCGCCTCGGTGACGACGGCGTCCAGCACGGCAATCGGGTCGAGCTCGGTCGCGAGCAGGCTCCCGGTACGAGCGAGCTGCTGGGAGAGCGACCGGGCCGTTCGCTCGGCTTCGAAGAGCCGGCTCCGGTCGAGCGCGCCGGTCGCAGCGCCCGCAACCTGATGCGCGAGCTCGAGGTCGTCGCGCACGAAGTCGCGCTCCTCCTCGAAGAACACGAGCACGAGCCCCGCGATCTCGCCGCCCACCGGAATGGCCAGTAGCGCCGCGAACGGCGCGTCGCGCCACTGCCCGTCGAAGCGCTCGTCGTCGGAGATCCGGCTCGCTGCGAGCAGATGGCCCTCGAGGGCCGCCGCATCGAGTGCACGCGGCAGCTCGAGCGACCGCACGGCGTCGGGCAGGGCGTGGCCGCCGACGAGGCCGAGCCCGGCGGGGGTGCGCACGAGCACTGCGGCGAACTCTCCGCCGAGCGCCTCGGCCGCTGCCTGAGCAGCGGCGTCATAGGTCTCCGCGAGCGAGAGCGGCTCACCGAGCAGCGACGCGATGCGATAGAAGCCGCGCTGCACGCGCGCCTGGCGTGACCGTTCGCCGAAGCTCTCGGCGTTGCGCAGAGCGAGCGACGCAAGCGAGGCGAACGCCTCGAGCAGCTCGACGTCGCCCTCCGAGAAGGACCGCGTCACGTCTCGAATCCCGACCCCGAGGACACCCCGCGTCTCGCCGGCCCACACCATCGGCGCGACGAGCGCGCGCGCAAAGCCGTCGTAGGCTGCGTTCGGGACGGGGGCGGCGATCAGGCCGTAGTCCTCCGCCCCAACGGCGCCCGCCCCTGCGAGCGCGGTTCCCGAGAGCCCCAGCGCGGGCGAGAACTCGAAGCCGACGAGCGAGGCGTCGAACCCGTGCACCGCCGCACAGCGCAGAACGCCGCGCTCGGCGTCGACGAGGTAGCAGTCGGCCGCATCCGCGTCGAGCAGCTTGGTCACCTCCTGCACGAGACGTTCGAGCACCGCCTCGATCTCGAGCTCGCTCGTCACGACCTGCGCGGCGTGCAGCAGCGCTGCCTGCTGGTCGAGCCGTCGCTGGTTCTCGGCCAGCAAGCCCGCCGTGACGAGAGCGGCGTCGACCTCGCGCTCGACCGTGTCGACGAAGAACTGCTCTCCGGCTGAGAGCGCCCGATCGGAGCTCACGTGCGCCCCACGCTCGATCGAGATCGAGACCGAGCCGAGATCCAGCGCACGGCGCAACTCGTCCCGCGCGACCTCGAGCACCGCTCCAGGTTCGAGCTGCGCACGGATCCGGCGCACCACCTCTCCGACCAGCTGCTCTCGCGCCAGGGCCTCCGAGAGCTCTGCGGCGGAACGGAGGCGCTCGAGCGCCAGCGCAGCCTCCGAGGCGATCGCCTGCAGGAGGGCGAGCTCGTCGGCCGGGAAAGTTCGCTTCGCATCGGTGGAGGCCAGGATCAGCACACCGATCACCTGGTCCTCGGCCTTCATCGGCACCCAGGCCCCGCTCTTGGCGCCGACCCGCGCGGCCAGCCGGGGACTGATCCGCGGCGAGCTGTCGATGTCGTAGACCGTCACGGGCGCTGCGTCGAAGACGGCGCTCGCGATCCCCGACGGCTCGTTCTGGAGATCGACCCGCACGTCTTGCCACCAGTCGGCACGCTCGCCGTTCAGCTCCGCATAGACACCGCTCGCTTCATCGCCTCCGTCCGTGATCACGACGACTCCCGCGAAGCCGATCCCGAGCAGGGCCGTGACCTTGCGCACGAGCGGGCGCGCCGCGTCGGCGGGGGTTCGGGCCCGCACGAGTGCATTCGAGATGTCCGCGACCACTTCGAGCTCGCGGTCGCGAGCCGAGACTCGCGCCTCGGCCTCGCGGGTGCGGCCGATGCCGCCCACGACCAGCGCGCGGTCCCGCCACCGAGCGAGCAGCAGCAGGGCCGGCGCCAACGCAACGAGCGTCGCGGCGAACGAGAGCCAGGTGTGACCGCCGAACGGACGACCCTCGTGGACGACGAGCACGCCGAAGATCCCGGCTGCGACCGCAATTCCGGGGAAGACGAGCACCACCGCCCAGTCGAGGGGGTGCGCCTGGGCGCGCTCCCGCCAGAGGAGGGGCAGGATCGCGACGGTCACGGCCGCGTAGGCGGCGGCCAGCAACAGCAACGGCACGCCGTTGAAGAAAATTGCTTCCGTTGCCTGGCTCACAGCGCGTCGACCATCTAGGCCGCCAAATGGTACGCCGACGATCGACAGAGTGTTGCTTGTAAAGATGGGCCTTCTGGCCTATTTCATCCGACGGTCGGTCCCGTTAGCGTCATCCGAGCTGGGCAATGCGATCCGCGGCGGCTCGTTCCTGGCCATGCGCCGTGGTGAGCGATCGAGAGGCCCGCTGCGACGACCCCCCGACGCAGCGGGCCTCTTCTTCTCACGCCGGTACTCTGGCCCCATGGTGCGGAAGGTCCTCCTCGCGTCACCCCGCGGCTACTGCGCCGGGGTCGAGCGCGCAGTCGAGACCGTCGAGAAGGCGCTCGACCTCTACGGGCCGCCCGTCTACGTGCGCAAGCAGATCGTGCACAACCTCCACGTCGTCCGCGATCTCGAGGCGCGCGGCGCGGTATTCGTGGACGAGGAGACGGAGGTGCCCGAAGGTGAGACGGTGGTGTTCTCCGCGCACGGCGTGGCGCCCTCCGTGCACGCGAACGCGCTGGCGCGCCAACTGAACACGATTGACGCCACGTGCCCGCTCGTGACCAAGGTGCACGTCCAGGCGAGGCGCTATGCCGCGGACGGCTACACCGTCATCTTGATCGGGCACGAGGGCCACGAAGAGGTCGTCGGGACGATGGGAGAAGCGCCCGACTCGATGGTGCTCGTGGAATCGGTCGAGGACGTCGCCCGACTCACGTTCGCGCCCGAGACGCGGTTGGCCTACGTCACGCAGACGACGCTCTCCGTCGACGAGACCGGCGAGATCATCACCGCGCTCCGCGCTCGTTTCCCGAAGATCTACGCTCCGAAGAAGGAAGACATCTGTTACGCGACCTCCAACCGGCAGTGGGCGGTGAAGGAGATGCTGAGCCAGATCGGACTGCTGCTCGTGATCGGCTCGCGCAACTCCTCGAACTCGAACCGGCTCGTCGAGACCGCGCGTGCCGCGGGTGTCGCCGGTCATCTGATCGACGACGAGACCGAGATCGACGAGAGCTGGCTCGCAGGCGTCGAGGTCGTCGGCGTCACCTCCGGTGCCTCGGCACCCGAGAAGCTCGTCGAGCGCGTCTGCGACTGGTTCAGGCAGCGCGGGGTGACCGAGATCGAGCCGTACCGGCTGGTCGACGAAGGCGTGGAGTTTCGCCTGCCGACCGAGCTGCGCCGCGAGCTCGCGCTCGCCGACTCTCAGGGCTGATCGGTTCCTACGACGTCGACGGCGGTGCTGTCGAGCCCGCGTCGACCGGGCACTTGTCCGCCTGGTAGTCCCGGAACCGTGCCGGCGGCAGGATCCACGTCCACTTCCCGTGGTCTGCGACGACATGCACCGTGTGCACGAGGTGGAAACCGCCCGCGAACCCGAGCCGCACGTGCACGGCCTTGCTGTCGACGAACGTGCCGTCGCCGATCCCGACCGACTCGGTGCTCACGCTCAGCACCTTCGTCGTGTTCGGCGCCGTGAGCACCGGCGACCGCGTCTCGCATTGCACGTACTCGCCCGACGGCGCGACGTGCTGGTCGGTCGGATGAAGATCGTTCCAGGCGCGTGCTGTAGCGGTTGTGCACGATCTGGTCGACGACCTTGACGGCGAAGACTCCGGGGTCGTCCTTCGGCTGGGCGTTCGAGCTGCCGCAGCCCGCCGCCATGAGCCCGGCCGCGGCCAGCAGGAGCAGCAGCCGCTTCATGCCTTTTCGATTCGGAGCTCGCCGAGCTCGACCGAGACGGCAAGCGTCTCCGTGCCGAGCCGGTCGCGGTAGCGCTCGATCAAAGCCTCGTCGGGCACCCAGAGCTTGATGCGGTCGGTGATCGCGAAGCCCGAGTTCTTGCGCAGGACGTTCACCTCGTGCACTCGGTCGAGCAGCTTCGCCTCCAGAAGGAGCTCGTCGTCGAGTGCAGTGTCGAGTGCGACGGTGAGGCCGTCTTCACTCGCGACCGCCCATCCTTCAAGCCCGACGCGCTCGACGAGCACCTCGTTCGGCTCGAGCACCCGGCCGTCGACCCGGAAGCGACCGTCTGCAAGCTCTTCGAACTCCCCGCGCTGCAGTCGCTCCCGCACCTCGCGCAGCGCCGAGCCGAGTTTCGGCCCGAGCACCGGCAGATTCGGCTTCACACGCAGCTCGGACGCCTCCACATCGCCGAACTCGACCTCCTTCACGCGCAGTTCCTCGGCGATCTCTGCGGCGTGGCTCTCGGCGCGGTGCGCTCCGGCAACCACGAGCCGGCGCAACGGCTGCCGCAGCTTCAGCTGGGAGGCCGAACGAGCCTGTCGGCCGAGCTCGACGACGTGGCGAACCTCGGCGAACTCGGCGAGCAGCGCACGGTCTGGAGCGACGGGCTCCGGCCAGGGCGCCAGATGCACGGACGCCGGACCGTCCTGCACGAGATTCCGCCACAGATGGTCGGCGAGGAACGGCATCACGGGCGCGATCACCCGCAGCGACTGGACGAGCGCGAACCAGAGCGTGCGGAAGGCAGCTTCGTCGAACGAGTAGAAGCGGCGGCGCGAGCGGCGGATGTACCAGTTGGAGACGTCGTCGACGAATGCGTCGAAGGCACGGGTGACGTCGACGGTCAGCGTCGCCTCGTAGGCCTCGGTCGCCTCTGCGACGAGCTGCTTCGTTCGCTCGACGAGCCACCGGTCGACGGCTCGCAGCTCGACGTCCGGCTCGAGCCGGTCCCACGACGGCGCGAAGCCCTCGATGTTGCCGTAGTCGACGAGGAATTTCACCGAGTTCCAGAACGTCAGCAGCTTGCGCTTGACCTCGTGCGCAGGGCCGAAGCCGAAGAGGAGGTTGCGGTCGGGCGGCTGCGCGCAGTACTGCCAGCGCATCACGTCGGCGCCCATCTGGTTGAAGGCATCCTCGGCGGGGATCGTGTTCCCCCACGAGGCGTGCATCTCGCGCCCCTGCTCGTCGAGCATCTTCTCGTAGGCCAGCACCCGGCGGTAGGGCGAGTGGCCGACGAGAGCGACCGACATGAAGAACTGCGAGTAGAACCAGAGGCGGATCTGCTCGCGCATCTCGCTGACCCAGTCGGCGGGAAACCACTGCTCCCAATACGCGTGGTCGGGCAGCGGGGCCGTCGTCAGATCACGGGCCGCTCCGGTCGCATAGCCCTCGGGCACCCACTCGTCGTTCTGCCAGCCGAGCGTCGCGAACGGGACGATGCCCGCGTCGAGCCACACGTCACCGACCTCGAGGATCCGCGTGACCGTTTCACCGCACTCCGCACAGCGGATCGGGACGCGGTCGATCCACGGCCGGCGCAGCTCCTCGAGCTGCTCGAACCCCTCGGTGGCGAGGTCCTCCAGCTCGGCCTTCGACCCGACGACGTTCAAGTGGCCGCACGAGCACGGATAGAGGGGCAGCGGCAGTCCGTAGTACCGCCGACGCGAGATGTTCCAGTCGCCCATGTTGTGCAACCAGTCGTCCATGCGCTTGCCCATGTACTCGGGCACCCACGTCACCTTGGCGTTCTCCTCGAGCAGCGTCGGACGGATCTCCTCGACGGAGATGAACCAGTCGTCGGAGAGACGGAAGATCAGCGGCGTGTCGCACCGCCAACAGTGCGGGTAGGCGTGCGTGTAGAGCCCGGCCTCGACGAGGAAGCCGGTCTCGCCGAGCCGGCCGATGATCTGGTCCGCGGCCTCGGTGGTCGACAGCCCGTGCAGCCAGCCGTACGAGTCGTAGAAGCGGCCCGCCTCGTCGACCGGCGTCAACACCGGCAGGTCGTGGACCTTCGACAGCTCGAAGTCCTCGCCCCCGCAGCCCGGCGCGATGTGGACGATGCCCGTGCCCTGGTCCATCGTCACGTCGTCCCACGGGATCACCCGATGCTCGACCGCGGAGCCCGGAGCCAGGTCATCGAACGGGCCGCGGTAGCGCCACCCGACGAGATCACGGCCCTTGAGTGTCTCGACGTACGTGTCGTCGGGGAACAGCTTGACCGCGACCCATTCTCCGCTCTCGCGCCGTCCGTAATCCTCGTCGGGATGCACCGCCGCGGCGACATTCGCCGGCAGCGTCCAGGGAGTGGTCGTCCAGACGACGACGTACTCACCGTCGCGGTCGAGGAGCGGAAAGCGGACGAAGAGCGACGGGTCGGCGCGATCCTGGTAGACGCCCGACTGCGTGAGCTCGTGCTGGGAGAGCGACGTGCCGCAGCGCGGGCACCACTCCGTCGAGCGGTGGCCCATGTAGAGCCAGCCGCGCTCGTGGACGATCTTCAGGAACTTCCAGATGTATTCGATGTTCGTATCGCTGAAGGTGTAGTAGTCGTTGCCCCAGTCCATCCACTGGCCGAGACGGATGGAGCCGCGCGTCAGCGCCTCCGACGAGCCGACGACGACCTCCCGGCAGCGGCGCGCGAATTCCTCGATGCCGAACTCCTCGATCTCACGCTTCGAGTTCAGCCCGAGCGCACGCTCGACCCCGACCTCGATCCAGAGCCCTTGGCAGTCGAAGCCGTTCTGGTAGCGCTGGTCGAACCCGCGCAGGCCCTTGTAGCGCTGGAAGACGTCCTTCAGCGTCCGGCCCCAGGCCGTGTGGACGCCGAGCGAGGATCTGTTCGCCGTCACCGGCCCGTCGATGAACGACCAGCGCGGGTTTCCGCGGTTGCGGTCGCGCAGCTGTTCAAAGGTCCGTTCCTGCTCCCACAGCTCCAGGATCCCCAGCTCGAGGCCGGGATGATCGGGTTTGTCCGGAAGCGGCGCGAACATGTTTCGATCGTAGCTTCCGGGAACAAACGTTCCCGGGCCGGCGTTGAAACACGCGGAAACTGAGAAAGGATCGGATTGGCAACCAACGCAACAACCGACACGTTCGAGAGCGAAGTCCTGAAGTCCGACGGCAAGGTGATCGTCGATTTCTGGGCCGAGTGGTGTGGCCCGTGCCATGCCGTCTCACCCGTGCTCGACCGAATCGCCGACGAACACCAGGTGAAGGTCGTGAAGGTCAACATCGACGAGCAGCAGGATCTCGCGCAGCGCTACGGCGTCGCGTCGATCCCTTTCATGGTCCTGTTCGAGAACGGCGAGCCGCAGGCTTCGGCCATCGGCGCCATGCCGAAAGGCTCGCTCGAGAAGGCTCTGGGGCTGGCGGAGGCGTAAGGCCTCCGTCAAGCCTCCTCCATGCTTCCTAGGCTGAGGCTTCGTCGAGGAAGGTCAGGAAGGCGAGGTGCTTGGCGAGGTAGCTCGCGATCGCGTCCACGCCCTCGCGGGCCAGGTCCTCGACCCAGGTCTCGGAGAGATCGTCCTCGATCAGGTGCAGGGTGCCGCAGTCGTCCATCCCCGGATGATCGACGTGCAGGCGGACAGCCGCATGAGCCGATCGGCCCATCTTGCGGCACCGGAAAGCCCAGGTACGACCGGCTAGGGCTGCCGGTGTCCGGCGACCCAGTCGGCCAGCACGAGGTTCTGTCCCGGGAAGGCCATGTCGGGCAGCTCGCCGGGAGCGAACCACCTCAACTCGGCGACGTCGTCGGCGGCGACCGGGTCGCCGTCCGCGCGCACGAGCCAGGTCACCGAAAAGACCCGTCGGTCGCCGTACGGCTCGATGTCGATGCGCAGCAGGCGTACCGGCTCGACCTCCAGGCCTGTCTCCTCGAGAAACTCGCGGCGCAGCCCGTCGGCGGCGGCCTCCGACTCGTGCAGGAAGCCTCCGGGGAGATCCCAGCAGCCCAGACGGGGCTCGCGTCCGCGCCGCGCGAGCAGTACGCGGCCGTCACGCTCCAGAACGCCCTGCACGCCCGGAATCGCGTTCGCCCAGTACTCCTCTCCACACGACGGACAGGCGAGGTGATCCTCCACCAGGACAAGGCCGCCGCTGCAGCGAGGGCAGAAGCGCCAATCGTCGAGCGCACCCATGTGGCTCACATGATGGAGAATCACGGCGTGTCCAAGGTCGTCCTACTGCACTCGGCGCTCGGCGACTCGCGTCTCTGGCACCGCCAGGTCGAGGTCCTGAGCCCGGACTTCGACGTGGTCACCCCCGATCTGCCGGGCTGGGGAGCCACGCCCCTGCCGACCGAGCCGTTCTCGTTCGTCGATTTCGTCGCCGCGGAACTGCCCGGCGCACTGGTCGGCAACTCGTTCGGCGGCGCGGTCGCGCTTCGCACCGCGCTCGCTCACCCGGACAAGGTGGAACGGCTCGTGCTCGTCGGCGCCGGCCTGCCGGCCTGGGACTGGACGGAGGAGATGCGCGACTACTTCGCCGCCGAGGAGAAGGCGATCGACGCCGGTGATCTGGACGCCGCGACCGAGGTCAACCTGGAGTTCTGGGTCACGCCGGCGCATCACGACGAGGTCCGGCCGCAGCAGCGCCGGGCGCTGGAGCTGCAGACCGCGCACGAGGAGCCCGAGGTGCTGTGGCCGGACCTGGCGCCGCTCTCGTCCCTTCGCGTCCCAACGCTCGTCGTCGTCGGCGCCGACGACAAGGCCGATTTCCTTGCGATCGCCCAGCACCTGGCCGAGGAAATCCCCGATGCCGATCTTGCGATCGTCCCGGGAGCCGGGCACCTGGTCGGCGTCGATCAGCCCGAGGAGCTGAACGCGCTTCTGCTCGAGTTCCTAACGCAGGATGCCCGTGTGCCCGAGTGAGTACCGGCCCGGCTGCGGCCAGACGCAGAGGCCGTGCGGCCCGGCCCCGACGGGGATCCGGGCGAGCAACGTCCCGTCGCGCGTCGAGATCGCGTAGACGACGCGGTTATAGCGACCCGACAACCAGAGCACCTTGCCGTCGGCGGAGACGCCGCCCATGTCCGGGCTGCCACCGCCGGGCAGCCTCCAGGTGCGCACGACCTTGCGCGAGGCGAAGCTCAGCACCGAGATCGAGCCGTCGCCCCGGTTCGACACATACAGATAGCGCGCATCCCGGCTCGGATACAGGCCGTGGGCGCCCCGACCGGTGTGGACGAACGAGATGACTCGAAAGCTCTTCGCGCCTACAAGCCACACGCCGTTCGAGACCATGTCGGCGACGTAGAACACTCGACCGTCCGGCGACAGCTTCACGTCTTGCGGCATGCCGAGCCCGCCGCCGACGGCGAACACCTTCACGACGCGCTGCGCTGCCACGTCGAGCTCGAGCAGCTGTCCCGAGAACTCGCAGCTGACGAGCGCTTTCGTGCCGTCCGCCGAGAAGTCCATGTGGTCCACGCCGCGGCACGGAGTCGAGACGGACTTCACGAGCGCAAACGTCCTGGCGTTGCGGAAGTCCAGTCGTGCGTTACGCTCGGCGACCACGACGGCAAACCGACCGTCTGGCGTGAAGTACATGTTGTAGGGATCGTCGACCGGGATCGTCCGTGTCGGACGGCCCGTGACCGGATTGATCTCGGTGAGCGTGTTGCCGGTGTCATTCGTGACGTAGAGATGCCTCAGGTCATACGCCGGGACGACGTGCTGCGGGAGCCCACCCACCGCAAAGTGATCGACGATCTTGAACGTATGCGGGTCGATCACGTCGACCGTGTTCGAATGTGAGTTCGGGACGTAGACGAGCGGACGCGCAAGCCGCGCGGCACCGGTCAGGTTGCCCGGACGGTCGGCGGCATAGACGTTGCGCGCATCGACGAGCTTGGGCACCGCCGACGTCGTACGGCGCGTCGGACGAAGCTCGGAGATGGTCGCGACGGTGCCGGAGCCACCACGGCCGCCGGCGAGCAGGATCCTGCCAGGCAAGCCGACGGCGGCGAGATCCGACCGGGCCGAGTCGAGCATCCCTGCGGGCACGATCTTGCGCGCGATCGGATCGACCGCTTCGATCGCGGCGGTCGGCGTGTCGACCGCCGCGCTACGGCCGCCGATCACATACACCCGGTTGCCGAGCACCGCGGCTGCGGCGTGTGTGGTCGGGTTGGGTAGGCGTCCGATGCGGGCCACCCGCCCCGTCACCGGATCGAACGAGAGGACGGCGTCGCTGGCCGTTCCCACCGGCGTCGAGCCGCCCGCAATGACGATCCTCCCCGCAACCGCAGCGACTGCGGCGTAGCGCAAAGCCTCCGGCAGGTGACCGACCACGCGGGCCGGTTGGCCCGGACGCCAGCGCACGATCGTGTTCAGCCAGTTCGTACCGGTATAGCCACCGACGACGTACTCGGCCCCGCCCCACGCCGCGCCTGCTTGGTCGGAGCTGGGCATCGGCAAATGAGCGACGGTGGCCGGCGTCCCTGGAGTGACGCGGATGATCCCGTCGAGCTGATGCACGCCGTCGCCCCCACCAAACAGGTACACGGCATTGCCCAGCGCGGCGGATGTCGCATCGTGCAGTGCGAGCGGAAGCGGTGACACCCTTCCCGGCGCGCGCACGAGCACCACGTTGGAGGTGGACGCGTCGGCCGCTGTGAGCCCGCCGCCGAGAATCGCCCCTCCGCGCCACGGAGCTGAGGTCGCATCCTGGACCGGCGCGGCCAAGCGGCCGAGGGCATGCTCTCGGACGGTCACCGGAGCCACGCGAGCGACCAAGCCCCGACTCGCGACCCGTTGCGTGGTCGTCGCGGCATGCTTCGAGGAGGCACCGCACCCTGCCGCAGTGACCGCAACGAGTGCGAGCAGTGCCAGGCTCGGCGTGAACGTCGAGCGTCCTGGTGTTGAGCGAACCGGATCGAGCCGGAACGACATGGCCCGACCGTAGGTCGATCAAGGTAAAGCCCGGCTAAAGACTCAGCCAATCTCCGCGAGAACCGCATCCGAGAGCTGCGGCCAGGCGTCGGCGGCCCACGCGCCGAAGTCGAGGTCGGTCAGGCAGCCGAGCGCGATCCCCGCGACGGGATCGACCCAGAGAAACGTGCCGCTCCGCCCGAAATGGCCGTAGGTCTGCGGGGCGTTGTGCGTGCCGGTCCAATGCGGCGCTTTTGCGTCGCGCAACTCGACGCCGAGGCCCCAGTCGTTCGGGTCCTGGCGCCCGAAGCCGGGCAGGACACCGCTGAGCCCGGGAAACTGCACCGCGGTTGCCTCCGCGAGCGTCTCGGGCGCAAGCCGAGTCGGCGCTTGCAGTTCGCGCGCGAGCGCGATCAGGTCGGTCAGCGTCCCCTCGACGCCCGACCCGGCGGAACCCCGCAGCACGGCCGTCGTCCCCTGCCACACATGAGCGAAGTACTCCGCGAACGGCATCTCGGAGCGTTGCTCCACGAGCTCCGCGGCCACCTCGAAACCGTAGTTCGAGTACACGCGCCGGACGCCCGGCGGCGAGATCGGTGGCCCAGGATCGAAGGGAAGCCCCGAAGCGTGCGCGAGCAGGTGGCGGAACGTCGAGCCGGGTGGCCCGGCGGGCTCGTCGAGGTCGACGAGCCCCTCCTCGGCTGCCACCAGCATCGCGACCGCAGTCGCGATCTTCGTCACCGATGCCCAGGCAAACCGACGGTCGACCTCGCCCGTGCGTCGCCTCGACGGCGCCGGTCACTCCGACCGCCACGTGCTCGCACGGCCAACGGTCGACCTGGCGCAGGGCATCCACGAACGGCGAGACTAGCGAGCATGGAACGACAGTTGATCTCCTCAGGAGCCGCCTTCGAAGACCGCGTCGGCTATTCGCGCGCGGTGAAGGTCGGCGACCACGTCTGGGTCTCCGGAACCGCGCCGATCATGCGCGGCGACGCGGACCCCCCGACGACGCCGTACGAACAGGCTCGGGTGTGTCTCACGATCATCGAGCAGGCGCTGAAGGAGGCCGGCGCGTCACTCGACGATGTCGTACGAACGCGCATCTATGTCACCGACGCGGCGTCCATCGATGACGTCGGCCGAGCTCACGGCGAAGCCTTCACGAGAGCGCGGCCGGCGACGACCGGCATCGTCACCGAACTGCTCGATCCGCGCTGGCTCGTCGAGATCGAGGCGGAAGCGGTGATACTGGCGCAATGAACCAGATCTTCCCGCCGTCGATCACCGGAAAGGGCGCGGAAGGGCCCGGCTCGGGCCACGCGAGCGTGCTCGATCACTCCTTCGGCAAAGGCGATCCGTACACCCTCGGCGTCGAGGAGGAGTTCATGCTGCTCGACCCCGAAACGTGGGACCTCGTGCAGCACATCGACTCGGTGCTGGCAGCCGTCGAGCACGGCGAGCATCGAAATCGCATTCACGCAGAGCTGATGCAGTCGGTGCTCGAGGTGACGACGCCGGTGTGCAGGACGGCCGGCGATGTCATGCACTCGCTGGCTCAATTGCGCGGCTACGTCGCTGAGATCGCGCGCTCCGAGGGATGCCGCTTCGGCTCGGCGGGCACCCACCCGTTCAGCCTTTTCGAGCGTCAGCGCATCACCGCGCGCGACCGCTATCGGCAGCTCGTCGACCAGTTGCAGTACATCGCTCGGCGCGAGCTGATCTTCGGCATGCATATGCACGTCGCGATCGACGATCCGGAGAAGACGATCCAGGTGATGAACGGGCTCCTCGTTCACCTGCCCCAGATGCTCGCCCTGTCCGCATCGTCGCCGTTCTGGCGTGGCGAGCCGACCGGCCTCGCCTCGAGCCGCCAGATGGTGTTCGCGGCGTTCCCGCGTTCCGGTCCACCGCCGCGCTTCAACGACTACGCGGACTACGCCGAGGTCGTCGGCCAACTCGAGCGCACGGGCTGCATCGCCGACTACACGCACATCTGGTGGGACATCCGGCCGCATCCGCGCCTGGGCACGATCGAGATGCGCGTCTGCGACGCCGTCACGCGGCTCGAAGACGTGGTGGCGATCGCCGCCTTCTTCCAGGCGATCGTGAAGATGTACTGCGAGTTGTACGAGAGCGGGAAGCCGATACCGAGCTGGCATCGGCTGCTGACGACTGAGAACAAGTGGCTCGCCGCGCGCTACGGCCTCGAGGCGCCGATCATGGATCTCGCCACCGGCCGCCGCAACCGCGTGCCGGTCGCCCAGCTCGTACGGAGGACGCTGCGGGACGTCGAGCCCCACGCCCGCGAGCTCGGGTCGGAGCGCGAGCTCGAAGGCGTGCGCGACATCCTCGCCCGCGGCAACGGCTCCGACCGCCAGCTGCGCATCTGGAACGCAAACCGCGACATCGTGGAGGTCGTGCGCGAGATCTCGGCCGCGACCGAGGCTGCCGTGGTGGTGCCTAGCGCACCGGCAGCGAGCTGACGCGGCTGCGCTCACCGACGACCCAGAGACGGCTCAGATCAGGGGCGAAACCGAGCGCCGTCGCGACATGGCTGCGGCCGGCGAGGACCTTGCGCTCGGCGAGGTCGACGAACCAGACGTGCTGCGCATCGGTGACGGCGATCCGCTCGCCGTCCGGCGCCATCACCGCCACGCCCGCGTTCTGGGTCCAGTTCTCCCGCTGGAACGTGTAGGCGTCGCGAACCCGGTGGGCGGAGACGTCGACCGCGACAACGCGACCGTAGCCAGGGCTCACCGCCCAGAGCGTGCGGCCGTCCGGATCGACGACGAGCGCCCAGGTCGTCGCCGCGGCGAAGTCGCCGTCTCCCGGCAGGTCGACGCAACGGGCGGTTCCGGCGGCGAGATCGAGCTCGTGGATCATCGCGCCGCCGCCGGACCCGAGGTAGAGCGTGAACAGGTAGCGCCCATCGGGCGACGAAACGCGGGCGAACGGGAAGCCGGAGATCGTCGCCGACTCTGCGGATCCTTGAGCGGTGCGGCTGAGAGCATGTTCGTCGAGAGGTCGTACGAACGCACCTGGTAGCCGAGCTTCAGCGTCTTGATCAGGAAGAGCTTGGAGCCGCGCAGCGCGTCGAACGACCAGTGATTGCCGCCGAGATTCACCAGTTGCTGCCGCGACCTCCCCACGACCGCGAACGTGGTCGATCGGGTTTGCGTACGGGCAAGCACTGCCCGCGAGGCGTCCTGCGAGGTTCCGACGAGCGAGAACCTCCCGCGTTCCTGCAGCGTCGTGCTGCCGACTCGCGAGCCTGTCGCGGCGTCGAACCAGGTGAGGAGCGGGCCGTCCCGATGGACGAGCAGGTCGCCGGTGACAATGCCCCCCGGCAGCCTCCAGCGGGTCGCTCCGGTCCGGAGGTCGATCACACGAACCGGCGACTGGGCGCGCTGACGCGTCGCGAGGAGGCTGCCGTGGGCGAGGAGAACTGACTCGGGGCGCAGTCGAGCGGCGAACAGGCAGCCGGCCGGGCCGCCCCGGGCAGCAGCAGGACCGCAGCGGCGAGCAGGAGCAGCAGACGCTTCATGGAGGGAGATACGGCCGATGGACCGCTGGAGGTCCCGGTCGCGTATGGACCTCGTGGACGCTTCCCGTCGTAGAGTCGAAGGGTGTCGGAGCGCGCCTGGATCAGGGGTGCCCAGCGCGGGTCGGTCGCCGATCTCGAGCGGCTCTTCCGCGAGCACTGGCCGCGCGCCTACCGGGCGGCGTTGCTCGTCACCGGCGACGCAGCCGCGGCGGAGGACATCGCCCAGGAGGCGTTCCTGGCCGCGGTGCGCCACCTCGACCGATTCGACCGCCGCAGGCCGTTCGCACCCTGGCTGCATCGCATCGTCGTCAACCGCGCCATCGACTGGACACGCGCGCGCAAGCTCCGCGCCGAGGTCGAGCTCGGCGACGCCGCCTCCGCGCCGGAACCGCCCGAGCCCGACGGATCGACGCTCGGCCGCATTGCCGATCTCACTCCCGAGCACCGGGCCGTCGTCGTGCTCCGCTACGTGCTCGAGTACACGCCCGGTGAGATCGCCGAACTGCTCGATCTGCCACGCGGCACCGTCAACTCGCGGCTGCGCCGCGGCCTCGACCGGCTGAGGGAGCTGGAAGCGTGAACCAGGCAGAGGAGCGCACGTGGGAGATCGTCCGGCGGGCGTACGTGGAGCGGCCGCTGCGCACCTCCCGCCGCCGGCCGAGTAACAGCCTGTTACTCGCCGGGGTCGCGGCGGCCGTGGTCGTCACGGCGGCGATCCTCTCGCCGCCCGGACGGGCCGTGTTCGAGCGGGTGCGAGAGGCGGTCGGCGTCGAGCACGCCGCGCCCGCGTTGTTCTCCCTCCCGGCAGGTGGACGCCTGCTCGTCGTCTCGACCGAGCGTGGCGGTGTCTGGCTCGTGCGCGCCGACGGCCTGAAGCGGCGGCTCGGCTCGTATCAGGATGCCTCGTGGTCGCCGCACGGCCTCTACCTCGTCACGTCGCGCGCCAACGAGCTGGCGGCCGTCACGACCGCGGGCGACGTGCGCTGGTCGCTCGCGCGCCGCGACGTCCGCTACGCGACCTGGGAAGGGACCCGAACCGATACGCGGATCGCCTACATCGCCGACAGCGGACTGCGCGTCGTCGCCGGCGACGGCACCGGCGACCACCTGCTCGACCGGTATGCGCAAGACGTGCCGCCGGCCTGGGAGCCGGGACGCCTGCACATGCTCGCGTACTTCACCGGCGGCGCGGTCGTCCTGCGGAGCGCGGGCGGCCCGATCGTCTGGCGGACACCGGTGCAGGTGTTGCCGAACCGGCTCGAGTGGTCCTCCGACGGGCGCGAGCTCGCAATCGTCTCCGCGCGGCGCATCGTTGTCGTCGGCTCGAACGGCCGAGTGGTTCGCACGATCTCGATGCTCGGGGCGACGTTCCTGCAGGCCGCGTTCCGACCGGGCTCGCACCGGCTGGCCGTCGCCGTCCAGCTGAGGGGCCACAGCCAGGTGAAGCTCGTCGACGTCGACCACCCCGGCACGTCGAAACTGCTCTTCGCCGGGCCCGGCGTCTTCCGCGACCTCGCCTGGTCGCCGAACGGCAGCTGGCTGCTCGTCAACTGGCCGACCGCCAATCAGTGGGTCTTCCTGCACGGCTCGCACGTCCAGGCCGTCGCGAACATCCGCGAACAGTTCCCCCGCTCCGACCACCTCGGCCCGGAGCTCGAACTGGCGGGCCGGTGGTGCTGCAGCAGCTAGTCTCGAAGACGTGCTCCAGGTCGGTGACAGACTCCCCGCAGCAACCGTGTTCCTCGGCCCGGGCCGGCCACTGACGCTGCTCGAACTGGTCGAGGACGGCCCAAAGCTGATCGTCTTCTATCCCTTCGACTGGTCGTCGACGTGCACGAACGAGATGGAGCTCGTGCGCGACCGGCTGGCCGACTTCGAAGAGGTGGGCGTGCAGCCGGTCGGCATCTCGCGCGACTCGCCGTGGTGCCATATCGCGTGGACTCAGGCGCTCGACCTCAACTTCGGGCTCCTGTCCGACTTCAACGGGGAGGCCGTGCGTGGCTGCGGCGTGGGGTTCGAGTTCCGCGGCTTCCGGGACGTGGCACAGCGCAGTGCGCTCCTCGTGGACGAGACGGGCGCCGTGCTGGCGGCCTGGCAGTACCCCTCCGGCGACGTCCCGGACGTCGACGAGTGGCTCGAGGTCGCGCGGGCCTTGCAACTTGCCCGCGCATCTGGCTAGATCGCCTGCATGGACACACCTGCAACGGAGACCGTGGCGCCGTCGCGCGCCGGCGGAAACCTCACCTACGCACTGCTGGCGGCGGTCATCGTCGTCGCAGCGATCTTCGCGTTCTCGACGAACGCGTTGCCGAACCACTGGTACGCCGTCTTCAAGACGGTCCACGTGATCTTCGCGGTCGCCTGGGTCGGCGGCGGCCTACTGCTCATGATTCTCGGCCTGCGCGCCCAGCGGGAGACGGATCCCGGAGCGGTGGTCGCGATCGCCCGTCAGGCGGCGTTCGCAGGCGAGAAGATCTTCGCGCCTGCGGGCCTCGTCGTCTTCGTGATGGGGATCGCGATGATGCTCAACACGAACTGGGGCTGGGGCACCTTCTGGATCGACGCGGGCCTCGTCGGCTACGCATTGACGTTCGTCACCGGCATCGCCGTGCTCTCTCCGCTCGCGAAGAAGATCAAGGTGTCGGCCGAGCAGAACGGGCCCGAGCACCCGGAGACGATCGCACTGATCGATCGGATCCTGCTGATCGGTCGCTTCGACGCCGCCGTACTGCTCCTGGTGATCGCCGACATGGTCACCAAGCCGTTCAGCTAGGTCAGCAACTCGGGAATCTGGTTCGCTTCGCGAGTCAGATTCCAATGTGATCGGGGCCGTCGAGGCCCCGATCACATTCCCATTGCGTGGTAACCGCTGTCGACGTAGAGGGTCGTGCCCGTGACGTTGCGGGCGCCGTCGCCGAGCAGGTACTCGGCGGCGGCACCGACGTCCTCGGCGTCGACGTGGCGATGCAACGGCGAACGCTCCTCGACGATCGACTCCATGGTCGGGAAGCCGGCAATCGACCGGGCGGCCAGAGTGCGCACCGGGCCGGCCGAGATCGCGTTGACCCGGATGTTCTTCTCGCCGAGGTCCCAGGCGAGGTACTTGACCGATGAATCGAGCGTCGCCTTGGCGACGCCCATCACGTTGTAGTGCGGCACCGCGCGCTCGCCGCCGAGGTACGTCATCGTGAGGATCGAGCCACCGCCGGCAGCCTCCATCAACGGCTCGGCGGCCTTCGCAGTCGCAACGAGCGAATACGCGCTTACGTCGATCGCCATCCAAAACCGGTCGCGCGGCGTATCGGTGAAGCGGCCCTCGAGATCCTCGGCGGCCGCGAACGCGACCGAATGGACCAGGATGTCGAGCTTTCCGCCGAACACGCCCCCGACCTCGGAGAACACGCGAGCGATCGCCGCGTCGTCGCGAACGTCCAACTCGGTGACGAGCGGGCTCGCAACCGAGTCGGCCAGGTCGCGCACGTTCTTCTCGATGCGCTCCCCCTGGAAGGTGAACGCGAGCTCGGCGCCCCCGGCCGCCAGGCGCTGCGCGATCGCCCACGCGATCGAGCGCTTGTTCGCAACGCCCAGGATGAGTGCCTTCTTTCCGGTGAACATTTTCGGGCCGACTCTAACCGTGTTCGGCTAATCTGCGGAACCTTGCGGCGCCTCCTGATGCTCTCGGTGGTGGTCGGGCTCGTGGCGGCGGCGTCTGCCTCGGCCACCCTGACACCGGTCCGCCGCCCCGTCGGGGAAACGACGTTGCCGCGCGTTCGGGCCGGCGTGATCCACATCCCGACGGCTCATGCACGTGGGTTGACGCGTGTGATCGTGCGCCTCGCGGCCCCGCCGCTCGCGGCGTGGCGCTCCGACCGGTCGCTCTCGTTCGCCTCGCGCTCGAACCATCTCAACGTGCATTCCGCCAGCTCCGTCGCGTACCTCGCGAAGCTCGCACGGCTTCAGGATGCCGCCGTGGCCCAGGTGCGGGCTGCGATCCCGCAGGCGCAGATCCAGGAGCGTTTCGCGATCCTGCTGGACGGCTTCACCGTGCAGCTCCCGGCCCGGTCGCTGCCGAAACTGCTCGGCGTCCGTGCCGTCACGAAGATCTACCCCAGTCTTTCCTACTCGGCGACGATGGACCGAGGCCCGAGCGTGATTCACGCCACCGATCTCGAGGCGGCGACCGGCCAGAAGGGCGAGGGCATCAAGATCGCCGTCGTCGACACCGGCGTCGACTCATCGAGCCCGTTCCTCAACCCCGCAGGCTTCTCGTACCCGCCCGGGTTCCCGAAAGGGGACACCAAGCTCACCACCCCCAAGGTGATCGTCGCGAGGGTGTTTCCCGGCCCGGTGCGCGACGCGTTGAGCACCAAGGCGTTCGACGCGACCGAGCCGCACGGGACGCACGTCTCCGGGATCGCCGCGGGTGACGAGAACACGACCGCGCCCGCCGGCAGCGACCACCCGCTGGTGACGGGCCTCTCGGGCGTCGCGCCGAAGGCGTGGATCGGCAACTACCGCGTGTTCACCGTTCCCACGCCGGTCGGGCACGAGGCCAACACGCCGGAGATCGTCAATGCATTCGAGGCGGCAGTCGCCGACGGCATGAACGTCATCAACTTCTCGGGCGGCGGCCCGCAGACCGATCCGGCGAACGACGCGATGTACGAGACGATCCACAACACCTCGCTGGCGGGAGTTGTCCCGGTGATCGCCGCAGGGAACGACCGCGAGGACTTCGGCCTCGGCACGGCAGGCTCGCCCGGGACCGCGCCCGATGCGATCTCGGTCGCAGCGACGTCGAACTCGCACGTCTTCGCTCCTGCGCTCTCCGTCGTCGGCGGCCCTCCGTCACTCGGTGCGATCCCGATCCAGGGCGCCGGCGGCGCCAAGCTGCCGGGCGCGTGGTCGACCCTCGACCAGCAGATCGTCGACGTCTCGTCGATCGTCGGCACCGACGGGAAGCCCGTCGAGTCTCATCTCTGCGGGTCCGGGAACGATCCGAACACGAGCCTCGGCACGCTGCCCAAGGACTCCCTGAAGGGCAAGATCGCGCTGGTGTCGCGCGGAGTCTGCACGTTCGTCTCGAAAGCGGAGCGCGCAGCTTTCGGCGGCGCGATCGGCATCATCCTCGTCGACAACCGCTTCGGCGAAGCAAACGCCATTCCGATCCCGCTGCCGATCGCGGCCGGGATGATCTCCGACCTCGACGGCCAGCAATTGCGCGCGTATGCGGCGGCGAACGGCGGCCAGGCGACGATCCGGGTCACGAGCGGCATCCAGGAGATCCAGACGAACCGCGCCGGCGTGATCACGAGCTTCTCGTCGGCCGGGCCGACCGACTTCGGGCACATGCTCAAGCCGGATCTGTCGGCACCCGGGCTCGATGTCCTCTCCTCCACCCCGCCGAAGACGACCGGCGAGACGTTCTCGGTGTTCGCCGGAACCTCGATGGCGACGCCGCACGTCGCCGGGGCGGCAGCGCTGCTCCTGCAGCAGCATCCCGGCTGGACGCCCTGGGAGGTGAAGTCCGCGCTGATGTCGACGGCCGGACCGGCCTGGGGCGACACGGCGCGCACCCAGGAGGCGCCCGTGCTGCTCGAGGGCGCAGGGCTCGCGAACGTCCTCACCGCCGACGATCCGAAGGTCTTCACCGACCCCCAGTCGCTCTCGTTCCAGAAGATCGACGTCTCGACCGGCGCGCAGCGGTCGTCGATGCTGCTGACCCTCTCCGACGCCGGTGACGGCGCCGGGAACTGGACGGTGTCGCTCGCGCCGCAGTCGCAGACCTCGGGCGTCGAGATCGACGTGCCGGGAACCGTTGCCCTTTCACCGGGAGGCGATGTCGCGATCCCGGTCGTCGTGCGCGTCGCTGCCGGCGCCGGCCTCGGCGAGAACTACGGCTTCGTCGTGCTGAGCCAGAACGGCGTGCAACGCCGCGTGCCCTACGGCTTCCTCGTCGAGCGCCCGGCGCTTCGCAACGTGACGGCGGTGCCGCTGAAGAAGCTGCAGACCGGCGACACGGCTGCTGGGAAGAGCAACGTCTCGGTCTACTGCTGCCCGCTTGCTCCGTTCGGGCCGCCGCCGGACTACTCGGGCCCGACGATGAACGAGGACGGCTCGGAGCACCTCTACTACACCGACGTCAACGAGCCGATCGTCAACCTCGGCGTCTCGGTCCTCGGGAGCAGCGCCGGCGCGCTGATCGACCCGTTCGTCCTCGGATCGAAGGACGAGAACGACGTGCAGGGCTACGCGGGCATCCCGACCGACGTGAACTCGCTGACCTACGACGCGAACGTCGACATCGGAGCCGCCGGGGTGCAGTTCCCGCGCCTGCAGCGCTTCTACATCGCGGTCGACTCGCGTGCCGACTCGTTCACGAACCGATCGCAGAAGGGCAAGTACCTCCTGAACGCCTGGGTCAACGATCTGACCCCGCCGTTCGTCCGGGTCCTGACGACGAGGGTCAGCGCCGGACGCCCCCTGCTGGTCGCGCAGGCGGTCGATCTCCAGTCAGGCGTCGACCCGCTGTCGCTGGTCGTGAACTACAACAACACGTTGATCGGCGCCTCCGCGTACGACCCGGCCTCCGGCCTCGTGCTCTTCGGTATCCCGACGGCGGCACCCAAGCTGAAGGCGGGCACCACGAAGGCGATCGTCGCGGCCTCCGACTACCAGGAGGCGAAGAACATCAACACGGTCGGGAACGACATCTACCCGAACACGGCCTTCCTGCAGTCGAAGCTGACGGTCGTGAACGGGCCGACGGTGACCTGGATCGAGCCGCCCTCACGCGTCTGCGCGTTCAAGAGCGATCGCCTCGTCGTCGTCGCCGGCGCGACGAAGAAGATCAAGAACGTCACCTTCTCGGACGGGAAGCACCGGATCGGCGTGGACAAGTCGGGCCCCGGCGGTGTGTACTCGGTCGCGTGGAACACGAAGAGCCTCAAGAAGGGCACCCGCCACCTGCTGGCGACGGTGACGGACGCGTCGGGCCACCACGCCGCGGCCGGCCGAGCCTTGAAGATCTGCAAGTAGCAGTCGTCACCGGGGCGAGCTCGGGTATCGGCGCGGCATTGGTGCGCGCCTTGCAGGAGCGAGGCATGCTCGTCGTCGGCCTCTCGCGCCGCCCATCGGACGCCGACGAGCACGAGGAGTGCGACGTCTCCGACCGCCACACGGTCGACGCGACCGCGACACGCGTGCTCGAACGCCATCCACGCATCGAGCTGCTCGTCAACAACGCCGGCGTCGGTGCGCGCTCCAGCTACCTGGCGGCAGCGCCGGAGACGATCGAGCGGGTGATGCGCGTCAATTACCTGGGCAGCGTCTGGTCGACGCTTGCATTCCTCCCCGGCCTCGGCGAAGGGTCGCACCTCGTCAACGTCGTCTCCGTCGCAGGATCCGTCGCCGTCGGTCCCTATTCCGCGTCGAAGCACGCACAGCTTGCGTTCTCACGGTCGATGGCCGTCGAACTGGCGCCGCGCGGGATCATGGTGCACACAGTCAGCCCCGGCTTCGTCGAAACGGCGGGCTTCCCGCAGTACGAGCGCTTCCCGGCCGCCCTGCACCGCCTCGTGATCGACCCGGAGCTCGTCGTCGAGCGTCTGCTCGGCGCGGTCGACAAGGGCAAGCGCGAAATCGTGGTCCCGCGCTGGTATCGCCCGGCGGCGTGGGTGCAGGCCCTGGCCCCGGGCGCAATCGCTAGCGCGAGAGCACGTACCACCCGACGACGGCCTCGTACCCCTTAGGCGCCAGGTTGCGGGCGTGCTCGCGCTGCGGGCCTTCGCAGCCGGCGAGGTCGAGGTACGCCTCGATGTCCCGCGGTTCGCGGATCACCTCTTGACGGCGCAGGACGAGGTTGTTCGAGTCGAACAGTCCGCGCATGTCCACGTCCGCAAGCAGACGCGTCGTCGAGGGGTCTCGTGCGTTCTCGAAACGTGACAGCTCGATCGACGCGAGCGGCTCGTTGGGAGCCAGCTGGTCGACGACGAGAATCGTCCCGCCCGGCTTGGTGACGCGGGTGAGCTCGGCGACGAGCAACTCAGGCCGGTGCGTGTGATGGAGCGTGCGCAGCGTCGCTGCGACATCGAATGAGAAATCGTCGAACGGCAGATGTTCCCCGTCCCCGATCACCACCTCGACGTTCGCGGGCGCATCCGCCTTTGCGCGTGCCGCCACGTCCCCGTCCACCTCGAGCGCGACCACCTCGCGAGCGCGCGGTGCAACGGCAAAGGCGAAGGCGCCCGTGCCTGCGCCGACGTCGAGCACCCGCTCGTCTCCCTTGAGGGGCAGCAGATCCTCGAGGTGCTCCCCCAGGGCTGCCGCGCGTTCGGCCTGCAGCGCCGCGCGCTTGTCCACCTTGCTCATGCGGCGTCCAGCACGACACGACGCGCACGAGGCGGCGAGGACTGGATGCCGCAGGCGAGCTCGTAGGTGAGCGTCCCGGCAACCCGAGCGTGCTGCTCGAGCGGCAGCCCGGGACCGACGATGGTCACCGGGGTCCCGGGCGGCAATTCGCGGTCGAGCTGGATGGCTATGGCGTCCATGGACACGGCACCGACCACTTTGCACGTTTCTCCGCCGACCCGCACCTCTGTCCCCGTCAGGTCCCGTCTGAAGCCGTCGGCGTAGCCGAGCGGCAGGATCCCGATCCAGGTGTCACGCTCGGCGACGAAGAGCCTGCCGTAACCGGTCGACTCACCGGCCCGGAGTCGCCTCGTCTGCGCGAGCTCGGTCCTCCACGAGAGCACCGGCTCGAGGCCGTGCTCGGCCGGATCTCGCCCGAACGGCGACAGGCCGTAGAGGGCGATCCCGCAGCGAACGGCGTCGAACCGCGACTCGGGGATCGCGAGCGCCGCGGCGCTGTTCGCGACGTGTCGCGTGAGGTGCGCGAGGGAGTCGGTCGCAGCGCGAAACCGCTCGATCTGCAACAAGGCGAAGTCCGTGTCGCTGTCGGCAGTCGCCAGGTGGGTCATCAGGCCGACCACGTCCCGCGTCGGCGCCGGCAGCTCCGACACGCCCCACCGGCCCATGCCCGTGTCGAGCTTCAGGTGCACCGGGACTCCCTCGGGAATCCGGTCGCTCGAGACGACGAGCTCGAGGCCGGCCTCCCGCGCAGCGGCCACCTCTTCGTCCGAGGCCGGCCCGAGGACGAGCAGGCGCGCCTCCGCAAGCTCGCGACGCAGCACGAGCGCCTCGCCGACCGTGGCGACGCACAGGGCTCGAGCGCCCGCGTCGAGCGCCGCTCCCCCGCAATCGACGGCGCCATGACCGTAGGCATTCGCCTTCACGACCGCCCAGACCTCCGCTCCATCGGCCGCGCGCACCAGCGTGTCGACGTTGCGGCGCAAGGCGCCGAGGTCGATCGTGATCTCGGATCTCATGCGAGCGGCGCGCGCTGCAGGCCGTGCCCGGCGAGCGCCCGCTGGAGCGCGGGCAGCAGGTCCGACGCGATTGCTCCGCGCTGCAGCTCGACGAGCTCGGCCGCCACGCCGTGGGCGACCGCCGCGGTGGCGGCGGCGAACCGCGGCTCCATTCCCTTGGCGAGGAACGCCGTGACGATCCCGGTGAGCACGTCCCCCGAACCTGCGGTCGCGAGCGCCGGGGTGCCGTAGTCGGCGACCAGCGCTCCTTCACGAGGCGAGACGACGATCGTGTCGGCGCCCTTGAGCAGGACGACGGCACCGAAGCGCGAGGCGGCCCGCCTCGCGGAATCGAGCCGGTGCGCGTCGATCTCCCGACTCTCGACGCCGAGCAGGCGCGCAAGCTCGCCGCTGTGCGGGGTGAGAACGGTCGGCGCGGCGCGGGCAAACGGCTCGAGCTCCCACAGCGCGTCCGCGTCCAGGACGACCGGGAGGTCGAGCCGCTCGAGCAGGATGCGCACCAGCTCGACCGTGCCGTCACTCCGACCGAGCCCGGGGCCGATCGCGACGGCGTCGGCCTTCTCGGCGGCAGCCAGGATCGCGTCCGAGGACCGTGGCAGCAGGCGACCGGAGGAATCCTCGGGCAACGGCCGCTTCACCACCTCGAGCAACGTCGTCTCGAGCACGGGCAGCGTCGACTCCGGCGCAGCGACCGCGACGTAGCCGGCATCGGAGCGGAAGGCGGCGAGCGCGGCCAGCATCGGCGCACCCGTGAGGCCTCGCGACCCGCCGACCACGAGCACCGAGCCCGCCGTGTACTTCGTCGACTGGGCGCGCTTGGCCGGCACCTCGAGCAGTGCGGACGCGGGGACGAGAGCGTGCTCATGCTCGCGCGGGCGCAAGCCGACCGGCGCGATCTGCACCGAGCCCGCATGGAATCGTCCAGGGGCGATCGCGAGGCCGACCTTCGCTGCACCGAACGTGACGGTCGAGGCCGCCTGCACGGCAACTCCCGGCACCTCGCCCGTCGAGGCGTTCACCCCCGACGGCACGTCGATCGCGACCACCGGACGCCCGCTCGCGTTGATCAGCTCGATCATCCGCGCGGCGTCCTCTCGCGGCGCATCCTTTAGCCCGATGCCCAACAGCGCATCGACGATCACGTCCGGCTCCCCCAGGTCGCCGACACCCTCGACCAGTCGTCACGGTGCGACCGGCCTTGCCCAGAACACGCGCGCACACCTTGCCGTCACCGCCGTTGTTGCCGCGGCCGCACACGACGGTGACCCGGCCCGGATAGTGGCGCAGGACATGCTCGGCGACTGCCGTGCCCGCCCGCTCCATCAGATCCTCCAACGGCCCCTGATGCGCTTCCTCCGCACGACGCGTCTCGTCAGCAGTCAGCAGAGGCTGCAACCTCACGGGTCGACCACCACCGCGACGGCCGCGGCGAGCTCGCGCGAATGGGTCATCGAGAGCTCGATCGAGCCCGCGCCCACCTTCTCCGCCCATTGCGCCGTGCGCCCGGTGAGGAAGACGCCGGGCTTCGGCCGGCCGCGGATCTCGATCTCCTTCCACGTGAAGTAGACGCCGGAGCCGAGCGCCTTGCCGACGGCTTCTTTGGCGGCGAACCGGCCTGCGTAGTGTTGCGGCGGGTTGGGCTTCGAGTCGCAGTACGTGCGCTCGGCTTCGGTGAAACAGCGCTCCTTGAAGTCGTCTCCGTGGCGCTCGAGCGCACGACGGATCCGGTCGATCTCGATCAGGTCGACTCCGACCTTCATCAAAGATTTGCTTCGAGCCAGTTCGGCAGCTGCGCGATCGACGAGACGATGCCCTCGGGCTGGATCGCCGAGCGTTCCACTTCGTCGGGCCGGAACTTGCCCGTCCGCACGAGGATCGTCTTCATGCCGAATCGGTGCGCCCCGAGGATGTCGCCCTCGAGGTCGTCGCCGACCATCCAGGTGATGCTCGGGTCGGCATCGATCGTCTCGAGAGCCGCCGTGAAGTAGGCGCTCGAGGGCTTGCCCAGGATCGTTGCCTCCGTCTCCGCCGCATATTCGAGCCCGGCGACGAACACGCCCGTGTCGAGCCGCGGGCCGTCCGCGGTCTGCCACCACTTGTTCTTGTGCAGGCAGTACAGGTCGGCGCCGGCCTCCAGCTCGTGAAAGGCGCGGTTCAGGTTCAGGTACGAGAAGATCCGCCCCACCTCCTCGCCCTCGTCGGCGCCGCCGATCAGCACGGCGTCGACGTTCATCCCGACGAGCTGCAGCCCGTCGAGGTCATCGAGGATGCCCGGCATGGTGAGCGCGAGCACACGCTTCCCTTTCAGCTCACGCGAGGCGACCGAGCCGGTGGTCTGGAGCTCGTCTTCGACGATGTCGAAGCCCATCAGCTGCAGGTTCTGAACGAGTTGCTGCCGCGAGTGCGTCGTCGAGTTCGTGACGAACCGCAGCCGGTGGCCGGCGTCGCGCAAGGTCCGCACCGCCGAGACCGCCCCGGCGATCGGGACGCCCGAAACGTGCAGGACGCCGTCCACGTCGAGGAGAATGGCCGCCATGGAGATCGAGTCTATTCGCTCCGAGATCGCGTTCAGGTTCTCCCGGTCGAGCGGGCCGGGGGGCCAGCACGCGCAGAAGAGCTCGACGCGTGTCGAGGCGCTGTTCGACGTCGAGGACTCGGCGGGACTCACTCCGGCCGAGCGTCGCCGCGTGCTCGAACGGATCGGACCGGTCGTACGGGCGATCGCACAGGACGAGCGGTCGCAGCTCCGAAACCGGGAGCTCGCGACCGACCGGATCGTGGCGCAGTTGCGCGAGGCGGTGAAGGTGCGTCGGCCGCGGCGGCCGACGAAACCAACCGCCGCCGCCAAGGAACGGCGGCTCGACGAGAAGAAGCGGCGGGGCCAGACGAAACGACTGCGTCGCGACACCGACGACTAACCTGGGCCGCCGTGGACGAGTACGCAGTCATCCTCGATCAAGCCCGGGCGAGCATCGCCGCGGGCCGCACGCCCGACTGGTCGGTGCTCGAAGCGCGTCTGAAAGCGGTCGCGCAGCGTCCTCGCCGGCAGGTCGACCCCGAGCAGGAGGCCCGGGCGCTCGAGCAGCTGCAGCTGCTTGCCTCGGTCCAGCGGGCGCGGGCGCGCGTCATGCCTGCGGCACCCGAGCGGGCAGCGAGGAGAGGCCGGCCCGTCGCGCTACGAGAGCGGCCGACGATCACCGGGAACATGGAGGTCCGGCGGGACACCGACGGAGAGGCCTTCGTGCTCCGTTGGGATGCCGCTCCAGGCGTGCTCGACTGGGTCGTTCGGCTGAGCGAGCGACGCGATCCGCGCGGCGGCTATGTCGTGCTCGAGGAGCGAGAGTTGCCCGCGGGCACGACGTCGGTGGAGGTCCCGCTCGGCGCCAACGCTCTGCGCGTCCATCTGCTCGGGCGGGGTCGTGGCGGCAAGCTGCTCCGCCGCGCGGTCATGTCGCCGCTCACGCCCGAGTCGTGGGGCGAGCGCTGGCAGCGCCGGGCGAGCGCAGCTTGAGCACAAGCGGGCCCGGTCCGCGCCCGGCGCGCGGCTAGAGCTGGCGGCCGGGGCGGTCGAAGCGCGAGTCGACGCCGTAGCGCGCACCCAGCACGCCGACGACGAGCAGCACGATCAGGAAGGCGATAGCGACCATGCCCTCAGCATGCCTAGCAGGGACTATCAGCACAAATCGTGATATTGTTGCTTTTGATTATGAAACCTGATAGTTGGCTGGGAGTCGAGCTGCGCCACTTCGCCGCGCTGCAGGCAGTCGCCTCGGCCGGCTCGTTCGGGCGGGCGGCGGAACGCCTCGGCTACACCCAGTCTGCGGTCAGTCAGCAGATCGCCACGCTCGAGCGAATCGTCGGCGAGCAGCTCGTCGAACGGCCGGGCGGGCCGCGGCCCGTGTCGCTGACCGAGGCCGGCCAGCTCCTCCTCCGGCATGCGGACTCGATCGTCGCTCGGCTCCAGGCGGCCCAGGCCGACCTCCAAGCTCTCCAGGCCGGAGAGGCGGGGACGCTGCGGGTCGGCACCTTCCAGTCGGCCGGAGCACGGGTCCTGCCGGAGATCATGCGGCGGTTCACGGCGCAGTGGCCGCTGATCGAGGTGATGCTCGAGGAGCACGACGACGAGGAGGTCGCGGCTGCCCTCGAGCGCGGCGAGATCGATGTCGGTTTCGTCCTGCTCCCGGTGGGCGACGCGCCGCTCGAGACCGTCGAGCTGCTGCGCGACCCGTACGTGCTCGTCGTCGCCGCGGGATCCCCGCTCGCCGAGGGCCCGCCTTCGCTCGGCGACGTCGCTCGGCAACCGCTCGTCGGCTTCCGCTCGGGCGGCGCGTCGACCGAGCCGATCGAGGCGGCGTTCCGCGCCGCGCGGCTCGAGCCGCACTGGGCATTTCGTTCGAACGACAACCAAACCGTGCAGGGACTCGTAGCGGCCGGGATGGGCTGCGCGATCGTGCCACTGCTCACCGTCGACACGGGTGACCCCCGTATCGTGACGGTCGATCTGCGAGGCGCCGTCGAGCCGCGCGTCGTCGGGATCGGCCGTCACCGGGACCGGTACGCATCGCCCGCCGCCCGGGCATTCATCGAGACGGCCCTGGCGGCCTGAGCCGCTCGGCTTCTTACTCGACGGTGACGGTCTTCGCGAGGTTCCGCGGCTGGTCGACGTTCAGCCCGCGCAGCCGCGCGATCCGATACGCGAGCAGCTGCAGCGGCAGGATGGCCAGCGCCGCCTGCAGGAACGCAGGCGACTTGGGCACGTAGATCACGTCGTCGGCGTGATGCTGGATGTCCTCGTTGCCGTCGGTCGCGATCGCGATCACGTGAGCGCCGCGTGCGCGAGTCTCCTGGATGTTCGACACGATCTTCTCGTAGACGTGGATACGCGTCGCGACGACGACCACGGGCGTGCCTTCCTCGAGCAGCGCGATCGGCCCGTGCTTCATCTCTCCCGCCGAATAGGCCTCGGTCGGGATGTACGAGATCTCCTTCAGCTTCAGCGCGCCTTCCAGCGCGACCGGGAGGCCGATGTGCCTGCCGAGATAGAGGAAGAACGGCTTGTCGTAGAAGCGCTGGGCGATATCCTCGATCGGATGGTCGGCGTCGAGGAAGCGCTGCATCTTCGACGGCAGGTCGTAGACCTCGTCGAGGATGAACTCGACATCCTCCTTCGGCAACGTTCCGCGACACTGCGCGACCTTCAAACCGATCAGGAAGAGCAGGGCGATCTGCGCAGTGAACGTCTTGGAAGCAGCGACGCCGACCTCGAGGCCGGTACGCGTGTAGAGCACCGAATCGACCTCGCGCGTGATCTGTGAGCCCATCATGTTCGTGATCGCGACGGTGCGCGCACCTTTCTCGCGCGCGAGCTTCATCGCCTGGATCGTGTCGCGGGTCTCGCCCGACTGGGAGATGCCGATCACGAGCGTGCCCGGGTCGATCACCGGGTTGCGGTAGATCCACTCGCTGGCGACATCCGGCTCCACCGGCACCCGCCCCCACTCCTCGATCGCGTAGCGACCGACCACGCCGGCGTGATAGGCGGTGCCGCAGGCGACGATGACGATCCGCTTGAGCACGCGCAGTTCTTCCTCCGACATGCCGAGCCCGTCGAGCACGAGATGGCCGTGGCGCACGCGATCGCCGATCGTCTCGGCGACGCCCTCGGGCTGTTCGAAGATCTCCTTGAGCATGAACGTCTCGTAGCCCGAACGCTCGGCCGCGTCGTCGTCCCAGTCGACCTCGAGCACGTCGTGCTCGACTGCCTCGCCCGTGACGGCATCGGTGAAGGTGACGCCGGCGGGCGTGATCGATGCGATCTCGCCGTCATCCGGGAACTGCACGCGGCGGGTCTCGGCGAGGAACGCCGCGAGGTTCGAGGCCAGGAAGTTCTCGCCGTTACCGAGGCCGACGACCATCGGTGTCTGGTGTCTCACACCGACGAGATGGTTCGGATGGTCGTGGTGGATGAGGACGAACGTGAAGTGCCCTTCGAGCTTCGCATACGTCGCTCGCATCGCTTCCACGAGGTCGCCTTCGTAGGCGTCTTCGAGCAAGTGCACCACGACCTCCGCGTCGGTCTCCGACGTGAAGGTGTGGCCTGCGGCGATGAGCTCGTCGCGCAGCTCGCGATAGTTCTCGACGATCCCGTTCAGGACGATCGCCATCTTGGAGTCGTCACACGGCGTCAACGGGTGGGCGTTCAGCTCGGTGACACCGCCGTGCGTCGCCCAGCGCGTGTGCCCGAGACCCGTGGTCGAGACGGAGCCGTTCGACCCGGCCGCCTCCTTCAGGAACGCGAGGTTGCCGACGGCGCGGACGTAATCGAGGCCGTCCTCCTCCAGCAGCGCGATCCCGGCCGAGTCATACCCTCGGTACTCGAGGCGCTGAAGTCCTTGCAGGAGCAGCGGCTTCGAGGCCCGGCTGCCGACATATCCGATGATCCCGCACATCCAGAGCCTCCTTCCGCCCGGCGGAACGCCGGAATTGCCACCTCAAAAGCCTTCTGGAAACGCAAAAGCCCGGCTGCGGGCCCGCTCCTACGCTGGGGCGGTCAGCCGAGCTCTCGGCGAACGAGCGCTGCGATGCTAGCACAGGCCTCCCGCGCCACCTCGGCGTCCTCGGCCTCGGCGAGGACACGGATCAGGGGCTCCGTGCCGGAGGCGCGGACGAGCACGCGGCCCTGCCCGTCCCAGGCCCGGTTCAGGCGGTCGACCTCGTCGAGCACGTCCTGGGTCAGTTCGCGGTCGGCCACCGGCACGTTCTCCTTCTGCTGCGGCCAGCGTGACATGACCGAGGCAGCCTCGCTCAGCGTGCGGCCGTCGAGCGCGCCGCAGAGCAACAAACCGGCGGCGAGCCCGTCGCCGGTGACGTGGTCGCGCAGATAGATCACGTGACCCGATTGTTCGCCTCCGAGCAGCGCACCCTCACGCTGCAGCGCCTCGAGCACATAACGGTCGCCGACGTCCGTCGTGTGGACGCGGATGTCGTGCTCGCGCATCAGTGCGTGGAAACCGAGGTTCGTCATCACGGTGACGGCCACCTGGTCGACCTCTTGATCGAGCGCGAGGATCGCGACGATCTGATCACCGTCGATCGCTTCGCCCCGCTCGTCGACCGCGAGCATCCGGTCACCGTCGCCGTCGAACGCGATCCCGAGGTCGAAGCCGCCTTCGACGACGGTCTTCTGCAGCAGCGCAAGATCGGTGGCGCCGCAGCCGACGTTGATGTTCGAGCCGTCGGGCTCGTCCCCGATCGAGTGCACCTCTGCGCCGCAGCGCTCGAACGCGCGCGGTGCGATCCCCGAATACGCGCCGTTCGCGCAATCGACCGCGATCCGCATTCCGGACAGGTCGACGCCGAACCGCTCGAGGATGTGCTCGAGGTACGAGTCGGTCGCGACCTCGACGTGCTCGATCTCGCCCTGGTCGATTCCCGGCGCCGCCGCGAGCAACTCCTCGATCTGCTCCTCCGAGATGTCCGACAGCTTGTGGCCCTGCGAGTCGAAGAACTTGACGCCGTTGTACTCCGGCGGGTTGTGGGATGCAGAGATGACGACGCCCAGGTCGAGCGCGAGCAATGCGACCGCAGGCGTGGGCAGGACGCCGCCGAGGATGCAGTCGCCACCGGCGGAGATGACGCCCCGCGCGAACGCCTCCTCGAGCTCGACCCCGGACGCGCGCGTGTCCCTGCCCACGAAGACCTTGGCCGCGCCGGTCCAGAGAGATGCGGCCCGGCCGAGGCGCTCGACGAGCTCGGGCGTGATGAACTCGCCCACGACGCCGCGCACCCCATCGGTGCCGAAGTACTTGCGGGCCACGATGAAGGGCTTAGCGCTTGCTGAACTGCGGCGCTTTGCGCGCCTTGTGCAGGCCGGCCTTCTTGCGCTCCACGATGCGCGCGTCGCGCGTCAGGAAGCCAGCCCGCTTCAGGGGCACCCGAAGCTCGGGGTTCACCTCGACGAGCGCACGGGCGATGCCGTGGCGCACCGCGCCGGCCTGGCCCGAGGGCCCGCCGCCGTGGACGCGGACGCGGAGGTCGTACTGCCCGTCGAGGCCGGCCGTCTTCAACGGCGCCGTGGCGAGCATCCGATGAACCATGCGCGGGAAGTACTCCTCGATCGACTTGCCGTTCACCCACGTGGCACCGTCACCGGGCCTCAGGATCACGCGCGCGACGGAGGTCTTGCGCTTGCCGGTGCCGGAATATTGAGCTGGAGTCGCCATTTACACCTCGAGAGGGGTCGGTTCCTGAGCCTCGTGCGGATGCTCCGGGCCTGCGTAGATCTTCAGCTTGGTCAGTTGGGCGCGCCCGAGCTTGTTGCGGGGGAGCATCCCCTTGACGGCTTTGCGCAGGACTTCGGTCGGCTGCCGTTCGAGCTGTTCGCGCAGCGTGCGCTCACGGAGCCCGCCGGGATAGCCCGAATGCCGGTAGTACATCTTCTCGTCGAGCTTCTTCCCGGTGACCGCGATCTTCTCTGCGTTCACCACGACGACGAAGTCGCCGGTATCGACGTGGGGCGTGAACGCGGTCTTGCCCTTCCCGCGCAGCCGATCGGCAATCTGCGTGGCGATTCGGCCCAGGGTCTTCCCCTCGGCATCCACGAGATACCAGTCGCGCGCGATCTCGCCGGGCTTGGCGTTGTAAGTCTTCATACGGAGAAAGGGCGGACTCTAGGCGTCCGCCGCGGCGGATGGTAGCAGCGCCAGGCCCGTTTCCGGCCACCCAGGCGGCCACCAGCAGGCTGAGTCCCGCGGCCACGACGGCCAGCGGGACCGAACCGCCTCCCCCGGTGTAGATGACGCCGCCGCTGAGCGCGAAGGCCGCGGCACAGAGGCCGGAGAGCAGGTCGCTGAGCCCCACCAGGCGCCCGCGTTCCGAGGGCGCAGCCAGGTTGACGAGCTCGGTGTTCGCAGCGACGTAGGCGAGGCACCAGCCGAGGCCGAGCCCGAAGAGGCACGTGCTCATCCCCGCGATCGAGGCGAACACCGCCAGGCCCGCGTTCGCGGCGGCCATCACGAGCAGTCCGGTCACGATCGCGGTCCGCCGCCCGATGCGCTCCACCACGTCGCCGATCACGAGCACCAGCCCGTACATCCCGACGATGTGGAGGCTGATGATCGTGAAGATCGAGCTCTGCGCATGGTGGTGGCCCACCGCGACGTAGCCCGCGAGATTCATGACGCCGGCCATGATCGCGAAGCTCCCGATCGCGCCCACCATCGCGGTCGCGACACCGGGCCGGTGCAGGATCTCCCGCAGCGGCGCGGCCGGCTCCCCTGCCTCCTCGGGGGTGTCATAGACGGTCGAGAGCTCTTTCGGGTCCGGTCGCACGCCGAACGAGACGAGGAGCCCGGCAGCTGTGAAGAGGCCGGCCGCGATCCAGGGCACCACGAGATCGTGCGCCGTCAACTGACGGCCGCTGAACATCGGCCCGAACACGAGCGGGCCCCAGATCGCGCCTGAGACGACGCCGAACAGAACGATCGACATGCCCCGCGCCCGACGCTCCGGCGGGAACATCTCGGCGGCGGCCGCGCGCGACAGCAGCACGATCGACTGTGCCGCGCCGCACAGACCGAGCCCGACGAAGACGAGCGTCCCGGACGAGGTCGCGCAGCCCGCAGCCGTCACGAGCGGCCCGGCGATGCCGAGCATGAAGCCGCCGCGGATCACGGGCATGCGGCCGACCCGGTCCGACAGGCGGCCCGCGGGACCGACGGCGAGCGCACCGACGACGAGGAACACCGCGGGGCCGAGCCCGAGAATGCTCGAGACGCCGGTGACGGCGACGATCGTCACCGTGCCGAGCGCGACGGCGAGCTGGATCATCCCCGACTGGAAGACCAACCCGGCTGCGAGCAGAAAGGCGTTGCGCCGGATCGTCGACGTCACGCGCCGATTACAGCACGGAGCGACCTCGCGAACTCGATGGCGCCGCCGTGCGACGGGTGCCGAACGTACACGCTGCCCCCGAGCGCGGCCTGTGCGACGCGGCCGACGGCGATGATCCGGCGGCCGCGCGCAAGCTCCTCCGCAAAACAGCGGCCCGCTTCGATCTCCGCCCGGGTCGGCCGCCGGTTCGACGTCTCGGTGCCGGGATGGGTCGGCACGACGTTCCAGAGCAACACCTCGTCGGCGAGGCCCAGATCACCGAGCACGCGCTGCACGATCGTCGCCGTCGCCTCGCCCGGGCCGTGGCCCGTCAACTGCCGCTCCGACGTGAACGGGATCCCCGAGATGCGCGCGCCTCGGTAGCCGGGCGCTTCGCCGACCAGCAGGTACGGCGCCTCCTTGCGGGCTTCGAGATACCCGGCCAGGCGTTGGCGCCGCAGTGCGGCGCCTGCTCCGTGCCGGTAGAAGTTGGTCGTCTGCCCGATCCGGGCGAACCTGAGCCTGTCAATGAGCGAGCGCATCGAGATCCGCACTCTGACGGACGGCGGGCAGCAGCCGCCGGAGATCGCGCGCGCCGTGGCGGCGTTCCTCGACGGAGCCGCGCACACCCTTGACGCGGCGCAGTACGACTTCAACCTCGGCCCCGAGACGGCGGGGATCGTCGGCGACGCGTTTCGCCGCGCCAAGGCGCGCGGCGTTCAGACACGCTTCGTCTACAACGTCGACCACGGACTGCCGATCCCGGTGCCGGCGCCGCCCGAGCCCGACGTGCAACTGATCGCATCGCTGCCGGTGGACGGCAGGCCGATCGCCGGCATCCCCGACCTGATGCATCACAAGTACGTGATCCGCGACGGCGTGGACGTATGGACCGGGTCGATGAACTGGACCGACGACTCCTGGTCGCGGCAGGAGAACGTGGTCGCGATCGTCCACTCCGAAGCGATTGCCAAGGCGTACCGCATCGACTTCGACCAGCTGTGGACGACCGGTGACGTGATGAAGACCGGGTTCGTCGACCCGCGCTGGGACGACGGGGTGCGCGCCTGGTTCACACCGGGGCACGGCGAGGATCTGTCGACTCGCATCGCCAAGTTGATCCACCGCGCGAAACGGCGCGTGCGGATCGCCTCACCGGTGATCACGACCGGGCCGGTGCTCGGCACGCTGGCGCAGGTGATCGCGGACGGCCGAATCGACATCGCGGGCTGCGTGGACGTCACTCAGATTCGTGACGTGATCCGCCAGTGGCAGGCGAACGGAAACGTCTCCTGGAAGCTGCCGTTGCTCGAGCGCGTGATGGCCGGGCCCTTCACAGGCAAGGAGTCGACACCGTACGGTGCCGGCACCGTGCACGACTTCATGCACGCGAAGGTGTGCGTCTGCGACGACACGGTCTTCGTCGGTTCGTTCAACCTCTCGCGGAGCGGCGAGAAGAACGCCGAGAACGTGCTCGAGCTCGAGGACCCGGCGATCGCCGAGCGGCTCGCCGGCTTCGTCGACGAAGTACGGGCCCGCTACCCGCCCGTCACCATTGCTGCCAGTGCACCAGAGCGTCCTGGGCCCGTTGCCGCTCCTTGAAGCGGGAGCCTGCGGGCGGATCCTCACCCGGCCTGCCGATCAGGGCGAGCCCGATCGGCACGACCTCACCCGGCAGCCCGAGCACCTCGTCGAAGATCCGCTTTTGCTCGGGATGGCCGATGAAGGCACCGGCCAGGCCCTCGTCGATCGCCGCCAGGAGCACGAGCATCATCAGTGCGCCGGCGTCGACGAACCAGTACGGCACGGGCCACGTGATCTCGGTGCCGCCGGTGGCGGCAAGCTTGTCGGCTTCGTTGTAACGCGCGTGGTAGAGCGACTCGTTGGCAGAGATGACGAGCAGGACCGGAGCGTCTGCGATGTAGTTGCGACCTCGACGCGAGTAGTGCTCGTCGCCGAACGCGAGCGCGATCTCGGTCCGCTTCGCGTCGTCGGTGACGACGACGATGCTCCCGCCCTGGCTGAAGCCGCCGGACGGTGCGCGCCGGATCACGTTGACAATGCGTTCGATCTGCTCGGTCGGCAGCGCATCGGGCAGGAACGCACGATGCATGCGGCGCTTGGCGAGGATCTCGCGGAACTCCACGATCGACACCGTATATCGTCGGTTGCATGACCAGATTCGAAGGGAAGACCGCACTGGTGACAGGCGGCGCCAAGGGCATCGGCGCCGCGACGGCGAAGCGGCTCGCCTCGGAGGGTGCGACGGTGGTCGTTGCCGACTTCGACGAGTCTGCCGCGCGGGAAACGGCTCAAGAGATCGGCGGGCACTTCGTCCGGTGCGACGTCACGTCGCGGGAGGACGTGGAGGCGGCGGTCGAGGCGGCGGTTGCGGTCGGCTCGCTCGACATCCTGGTCACCTGCGCGGGGATCATCCGCGACAACCTGCTCTTCAAGATGACCGACGAAGACTGGGACGCGGTGATCGACACGCACCTGAAGGGGACGTTCTACTCCGTGCGGGCTGCGCAGAAGCACATGGTCGCGCAGCAGAGCGGCAAGCTGGTGCTCATCTCGTCCACGTCGGCGCTCGGCAACCGGGGCCAGACGAACTACGCGACCGCCAAGGCCGGGCTGCAGGGAATGACGAAGACGTTGGCAATCGAGCTCGGCCCGTACAACGTCAACGTCAACTGCGTCGCGCCGGGATTCATCGCGACTGCGATGACCCAGCAGACCGCCGAGCGCATCGGCATGCCGTTCGAGGACTTCATGGCAGCGGCAGCCGAAACGGTGCCGTTGAGGCGCGTCGGCCGGCCCGAGGACGTTGCAGGCCTGATCGCGTATCTGTGCTCGGAGGATGCGAGCTACGTCAGCGGCCAGGTCGTCTACGTCCGCGGCGGCCCCTGAGGTCGATATACGACCTTGTGTTATACGATTACGTATAACACGATCTGGTATAGTCGAACCCGGCGTGCAGCACCCGAAGAATCCCTTCACCTACGGCGACCTCGTCTCGGACGAGGCGTTCACCGATCGTGACGCCGAGCTGACCCAGCTGACGAGCGACCTGCGGAACGGACAGAACGTCGCGCTGATCGCTCCTCGCCGCTACGGCAAGTCCTCCCTGGTCAAGGCCGCGCTCAGCCGGGTGATCGCCGAGGGCATGCTGGTCGTCGAGGTCGACCTGATGACCACGCCGACGAAGGAGCGGTTCGCGGCGAAGCTCGCCAAGTCGATCCACGACGATGTTGCCTCGTCGCTCATGAAAGCCAAGGAGGCGCTCCGGTTCTTCAGCACGCTGCGCGTCGTCCCGACGGTGACGGTCGACCTGGACAGCTCAGTCCGCTTCTCCTTCTCGGCGTCCCGCGGTTCATCCGACATCGACGCGACGATCGAGCGGCTCCTCGAGCTGCCGGCTGAGCTCGCCGCGGATCGGAACCGGCAACTCGTCGTCTTCTTCGACGAGTTCCAAGAGGTGACGTCGCTCGATCCGCGCCTGCCGGCGCTGATGCGCTCGATCTTCCAGACGCAGCGAGCCGTCGCGCATCTCTATGCAGGCAGCAAGCGAGAGATGATGCACAGCCTGTTCAGCGACAAGAACGAACCGTTCTTCCGCAGCGCGAAGATCATGGAGATCGGCTCGATCCCCGCTCCGCTCTTCGCGGACTACATCAGGGCGCAGTTCGACCGCACCAATCGCGGGGTGAGCGAGGAGGCCGTCCAGCGTCTGCTCGGCGTCACCGACGGTCACCCGTATGCGACGCAGGAGCTCGCCTTTGCTCTCTGGGACGAGGCGCCGGAGGGTTTCACTGCGACCGTCGCGGACTTCGACGCGGCGCTCGAGGCCGTCCTCCGCTCCGAAAACGCCCGCTTCACGCTCATCTGGGAGAACGCGACGCAGCCTCAGCGGCTGCTCCTGCAGGCCCTCGCGGCCGAGCCCGGCCGGCCGTTCAGCAACGGTTACCGCCTCGCGCACGAGCTGCCTCCGGTGTCGGGAGTGCAGCGGGCGCTCAGGCCGCTCGTGGAGAACGAGCTCGTACGCAAGACTCCCGAGGGCCTCTACGAGCTGGCGGAACCGTTCTTGAGCGAGTGGGTGCTCGGCTACGCGAGCTGATTTCCGACGACGTCGAAAGCGGTGTACTCGTACGACAGGCACGGCGAGCCCACGAGCTCCTCACGGAGCATGGTGAAGAGGACCGAGTCGCGGCGAGGGCCGTCGTCACCGGGCTCGAGGCGGCGGCGCAGGACCCCTTCCTGCGTGAACCCGAGCTTGCGCGGGATCCCCAGGCTGCGCTCGTTGTGCGGCTCGACCTGGATATCGATCCGCTCCAGGCCGCAGAGCTCGATGCCGGCGCGAGCGAGCACCGCCGTCGCCTCCGTCGCGATCCCCTGCCCGATCGCGTCAGCGGCGACCCAGTAGCCGATCTCGAGCGAGCCTTCCCCGCCGCGCGGGTGCAGGCCGGTGCCGCCGAGCTGCTTCGTCTCGTCTCGATCGAAGATGCCGTACGCGAAATTCGTTCCGAGATCGAACCCACCGCGAAAACCGCGCAGCAGTTCGACCTTCTCGGCAATCGTCTGCGGCTCGAAACGGATCCACGGCATCCAGGGCCGCAGGTGCTCGATGCTCGCATCGACGGCCTCCTTGAGGAGTGGCGCGTCGCGCGGGTCGTAGCAGCGGATGACGAGGCGGTCGGTCTCGATCCGGTAAGGAGGGGTCGCCGCTACTCCCACTCGATCGTGGCCGGAGGCTTCGAGGTCACGTCGAGGACGACCCGGTTCACCGCCGGGATCTCGTTGATGATCCGGGAGGAGACGAGCTCGATCAGGTCGTACGGGAGCCGGGCCCAGTCCGCAGTCATCGCGTCCTCGGAGGTGACCGCGCGGATCGCGATCGGATAGCCGTACGTCCGCGAATCGCCCTGGACGCCCACCGACCGGATGGCGGGCAGCACGCAGAAGCTCTGCCAGAGCTCGCGGTAGAGGCCGGCCTTCCGGACCTCCTCCTGCAGGATCGAGTCGGCCTCGCGCAGCGTCTCGAGGCGCTCCTCGGTGACGTCGCCGATGATGCGGATGGCGAGGCCCGGCCCGGGGAAGGGCTGGCGCCAGACCATTCGCTCCGGCATCCCGAGCTCCTCGCCGACGCGCCGCACCTCGTCCTTGAAGAGCAGGCGCAGCGGCTCGACCAGCTTCATCGTCATGTCCTTCGGCAGCCCGCCGACGTTGTGGTGCGACTTGATCGTCTCGGCGACACCGTCGGTACCGCCGGACTCGATCACGTCGGAATAGAGCGTCCCCTGCACGAGCCAACTCACATCGCCGAGCTTCCGCGCCTCGTCTTCGAAGACGCGGATGAACTCCTCGCCGATGATCATCCGCTTGCGCTCCGGGTCGGTGACGCCCGCCAGCTTGGAGACGAACCGCTCCTGCGCCTGAACGTGGACGAGTGGGACGTGGTACAGGCCGTCGAACGTCTCGACGACCTGCGCCGCCTCGCCTTTGCGCAGCAGGCCGTGGTCGACGAACACGCACGTGAGCTGGTCGCCGACTGCCTTGTGCACGAGCAGGGCGGCGACAGCCGAATCGACGCCGCCCGAGAGGGCGCAGAGAACGCGCTCGTTGCCGACCTCGGCGCGGATGCGCTCGACCTGCTCCTCGATCACGGCGGCGGGGGTCCAGGACGGCGCGGCCCCCGCAACGTCGTAGAGGAAGTTCTTCAGGACCGCCTGGCCGTGTGGGGTGTGCACGACTTCGGGATGGAACTGGACGCCGTAGAGCTTTCGGCCGGCGTCCTCGAAGGCGGCAACCGGGGTGTGCTCGGACGTGGCGACGGTGAGCGCGCCCGAGGGCGGCTCGACGACCGTGTCGCGATGCGACATCCAGGCCGTCTGATCCTCTGGCAGGGTCGCAAACAGCGCGCCCTCGCTCGTGCGCATCCCGACCTTTCCGTACTCGCCCGCCCCGGTCTGGTCGACGCGCCCGCCCAGCTCGAGCGCGAGCAGCTGGGCGCCGTAGCAGATGCCGAGTGTGGGAATGCCGAGCTCGAAGATCGCCGGGTCGATCTTCGGGGCGCCGTCTGCGTAGACCGACGCCGGGCCGCCGGAGAGGATCAGCGCGACGGGATTGCGCCGCCGGATCTCGGCGACGGTCGCGCGATGAGAAACGAGCTCCGAGTACACGCGCGCCTCACGCACACGACGTGCGATCAGTTGTGAATACTGACCTCCGAAATCGACGACCAGGACCGGACGATCCTCCGGCAACGGCGCCGGAAAGTGCAGGACCTCAGCCGCGCCGGTAATTGGGAGCGTCCTTCGTGATCGTGATGTCGTGCGGATGCGACTCGCGCAGCCCCGCACCGGTGATGCGCACGAAGCGCGCCTGCTTCATCGCGTCGATGGTCGGCGCACCGCAGTAGCCCATGGCCTGGCGAAGGCCGCCGACCACCTGGTGCAGCACGCCGGCGAGCGGGCCTTTGTAGGGCACGCGGCCCTCGATGCCCTCGGCCACGAGCTTCTCGACGTCCTCGACGTCGCCCTGGAAGTAGCGGTCCTTGGAATAGCCGCGGCGCATCGCGCCGATCGAAGCCATGCCGCGATACTCCTTGTAGCGCTCTCCGCGCGCGAGGATGACGTCGCCGGGGGACTCATCCGTGCCTGCGAGCATCGAACCGAGCATCACGCAGTCGGCACCTGCGGCAACTGCCTTCGCGACGTCGCCCGACGAAGTGATGCCTCCGTCGGCCGTGACCGGCACGCCGTGGCGCGCCGCCGCGTCGGCCACGTCGTAGATCGCGGTGATCTGCGGGACACCGACGCCTGCCACCACGCGGGTGGTGCAGATCGAGCCGGGCCCGATGCCGACCTTCAACCCGTCGGCGCCGGCGTCGATCAACGCATCGGCCGCCTCGGCGGTCGCGATGTTGCCGGCGATCACCTCGAACTCGCCGCTCAGCCCTGCGATGCGCGCGACCATGTCGATCACACCGCGTGAGTGCCCGTGGGCGGTGTCGACGACGAGCACATCGGCGCCTGCCGCGATCAGAGCCTGGGCGCGCTCATATGCATCGACGCCCACGCCGACAGCGGCACCGACTCGCAGGCGGCCGTGCGTGTCCTTCGTCGCCTGCGGGAACTCGACGCGCTTCTGAATGTCCTTGACCGTGATCAGGCCCTTGATGCGCCCTTCGGCGTCGACGATCGGCAGCTTCTCGATGCGGTGGCGATGAAGCAACTGCTCGGCCTCGGCGAGCGTGGTTCCGATCGGAGCAGTCACGAGGCCCTGTGCTGTCATCAGCGCCGACACGGGCTGAGCGTGGTTGTGCTCGAAGCGCAGATCCCGATTCGTGAGGATGCCCACGAGTCGGCCGCCGTCACCGGTGATCGGCACGCCGGAGATGTGGTAGCGCTCCATCACGTCCAGCGCCTCGGAGACGAGGGCGTCGGGAGCAAGTGTCACCGGCTCCACGATCATGCCGGCCTCCGAGCGCTTCACCTTGTCGACCTCGGCCACCTGGGCGTCGATCGAGAGGTTGCGCTGCAGGATCCCGAGGCCTCCTTCGCGCGCGAGCGCGATCGCCATCCGTGCCTCGGTGACCGTGTCCATCGCGGCCGACACGACCGGTACCTCGAGCACCACGGTCCGAGTCAGCCTCGTCGCCGTGGAGACCGAGTTCGGCAGCACCGAGGACTCGGCGGGCACGAGCAGGACGTCGTCGAAGGTGAGACCCTCCTTGGCGAACTTGGCCGGGAGGCTCGTCTCCAGCGGTTCGAGCCCGAGCTTCTCTACGTCCATCCGGGAAAGGTACCGACGGCGGCGGATGAGGGCCAGCGCGGCCCTCGGCCGGTCAGGCTTGCACGGGCTCGAGCTCGGAGAGCTCGACGCCGGCGTGCAGCCGACCCGCCTGGCGCGCGTCGAAACGACCGGCGCCGACCTCGAGCGTCGACGCTGCCCCGGCGGCGACGGCGGAGCGCAGCGCATCCTCGTGCGAGCGCCCGGCATGCCGCGCGGCCAGGAAGCCGGCGAGCAGGACGTCGCCGGAACCGACGGCGGAGACCGGTTCGACGCGTGGCGCGAGCGCACGGAACCGGCGAGCCTCCCGGTCCTCGCGCAGAAGCGCGACGCAGCCCAGCTCGGTCGTGATGAGCACGTTGCGCGGGCCCATCTCCGCGAGCGTCTCGAGCCCGATTCGGAAGTCCTCGTCGTCGTGGAACTCCTGGCCGACGAGCGCCTCGGCCTCGGACTGGTTCGGCGAGACGAGGAACGGCTCCGCCTCCACCGCCCTCCGCAGCGGCTCGCCCTCACTGTCGATCACGGTCAGGATGTGGCGCCGTGCGAGCTCGTGCACCGCCTCCGCATAGAAGTCGTCGGCGACGTCGCGCGGCAGGGAGCCCGCAAAGACGACCAGCTGCGCGCCCTGAGTCAGGTAGCGCAGCTTCTCGAGCAGCGTGTCGAGCTCGTCGGGGTGCACCGCCGGCCCCCACTCGTTGATCTCGGTGTACGTGCCGCCGGTGGGGTCGACGACCGCGGTCGACGTGCGCGACTCGCCTTCGATGTGCACGAAGTCGTTGAGGATCGCCTCGTCCGTCAACTGCTCGATGATGCGCGTTCCGGTCTGCCCGCCTACGAGCCCCGTCGCGACCACGGGCACGCCCAGTGTCTTCAGTGCGCGCGCGACGTTGATCCCCTTGCCGCCTGCGAGCGTCACGCCCGCACTTGCGCGATGCCGCTGCCCACGCTGGAAATTCGGAACGGTCAGCGTCCGGTCGATCGCCGCGTTGAGTGTGACAGTGACGATCATGGGTTAGAACAGGTGCGCCAGGTGGTGCAGCGTCCTGCCGGCGTACCACCCTAGTCGGCCGCCGAGACCGGGTTTGTTAATGCTGCGGGAAGCGACCAGATCGCGCGTTCCGACCACGAGGTTCCCCTGACGGATCTCGATGCGGCCGAGCACCTCTCCCCGGCGGATCGGCAACGAGACGGCGACCGGCGCGACGACGGTCTCGGTCAGCGGCCGGCCCAGACGCGCGACGGTGAGGAGCGGCTTCGCGGCGACGAGCGCCAACGGCGCCCGGCCGTAGGGCACGCGGACATTGGCGTACGTGTGCGCCGAGGCCACCGCCGGAACGAGGCGGAACTGCGCCAGCCCCCAGATCAGGAGCGACTGCAGGTCGACGTTCCGCTCGGACCGGGTCGGAGAGCCGAGCAGGGTCGCGTAGATCGTCACGCCGCGACCGCGCGCGGCCGCGACCTGGCACCAGCCGGCCAGATCGGTGTGGCCCGTCTTGACGCCGATCGTCTGCCGGAACTGCGAGAGCAGATCGTCCCACGTGTGCAGCGTGCGACCTCCCGAGATGGTTGCGGTCTCCTGACGCACGGTCTCGCGGACGAAGCGCGTGTGCATGACGAGACGCGCGAGTGCAGTGATGTCGGCCGCGCTCGAGTATTCGTCCGGCGCGTCGAGACCGTCCGGGCGGACGAAATGGGTGTCCCGCAGCCCGAGCTTCGCCGCCTCGGCATTCATCAGGCGGGCGAACGACGGGTAGTCGGGCGCCATCGACAGCGCGAGCGCGTCGGCCGCGTCGTTGGCCGACTGGATCAGCGTGCCTTTCAGCAGATCGCTCACGGTCATCTGCTCCCCGCCGGCGAGGTCGATGGACGACTCGCCGACCGCCGCCGCGCGAGGGTCGACTGTCACGACGTCGGTGAGCTTGTGGTGCTGGAGTGTGAGGAGCACCGTCATCAGCTTCGTCAGCGACGCGATCGGCCGATGAGCGTGGGCGTTCGACGAGTCGAGCACCTCGCCCGTGCGGGCGTCCTCGATGATGTACGCCGTGGAGCGCACGGGCGGTGCACCTGCCCACGCCGCCGCCGGCAGAGCGCAGGCTGCGAGCAGCACGGTGAGGCACAGCGCGAGCTTCACCTGAGCCGGATCCGTTCGCCGATGAAGAGCGACGTCGAGTGCGCCTTCGGGTTCAGACGGACGATCGTGGCCACCGGGACGCCAGACTTGGAAGAGATGACCGCGAAGGTGTCGCCTGCTCCGACGATCCAGAAGCGCTTCTTGGGCGAAACCTTGGTCGTCGTGGCCGACGTCGTCGCGACCACGTGCTTCCGCGCCGCCGGCGCGGCTCCCGAAGTCGTCCCGTGGCGCGAACCACCGGCCTCGACGCCGGAGCGGATCAGCACGACGGCGATCGTCGCCGCGAGCAGAAACGCCGCCGGGGCGACGTAGCGACGCCAGTCGGCGGGAAGCACTACCAACCGGAGGCAGCCCAGATCTCCTGCTTGAGCCGCGCCGCCTCGGCGCCCGCGGCCTCGCGGTAATCAGAGCCGCTCTCGCGGAACGCGTAGTTGACGGATCGCGCTGCATTGACGAGCGCGCTCGCCGGCCCGCTCTGAAACGCCCGCGCCAGGTCTGCGACCACCCCGCCCTGAGTGCCGACACCGGGCAGCAGCAGAATCGACCGCGGCATCAGCCTGCGGGCCTCGGCCACGGCGCGCGGATGCGTGGCTCCGACGACCGCGCCGACCGAGTTCAGGCCGACCTCGCCGACCGTTCCTTCGCCCCATTCGTCGACGAGCCCTGCGACGTAGTGCCACATCGGTCGTCCGTCCTTCAGCACGGCGTCCTGCAGGTCGCCGCTCGCGTTCGAGGTGCGCACGATCACGAAGATGCCGACACCGCCGCGCCGCACCGCGCCGAGGAACGGCTCGACGGAGTCGCGGCCGAGCCACGGGTTGACGGTCAGAGCGTCGGCGCGCGGCGGCTCACCCTCGAGGTAGGCGTCCGAATACGCTCGCGCGGTCGAGCCGATATCGCCTCGCTTGCCGTCGGCGATCACCAGCAGCCCGGCCCGCCGGGCGTAGGTGCAGACCTGGTCGAACGCCGCCATGCCGGCAGGCCCGAGCACCTCGAAGAACGCGAGCTGGGGCTTGACCGCGACCGCATGCGGGGCCACGGAGTCGATCAATCCGCAGCAGAAGCGCGCAACGTCGCCGCGCAACTCGACCGGCATCAAGTCGATGTTCGGGTCGAGCCCGACGACGAGCTGCGACCGCTTGCGCTCGACCTCGGCGGCGAGCCGGTCGGCGAACGTGATCGTCGTGGCGACTGCCATCGGCCTGCACGGTAACGCGTCCGGCGGCGGCGGCCGAGGTTGGTGTCTGACACCACCGGTGTCAGACACCAACCGGCTCGCTTGCTAGCTCTTGAGAGCGGCCTTGAGCTGACTGCCGGCCGAGAACTTCGGCACGGTCGTCGCCGCGATCTGGACGCGCTCGCCCGTGCGGGGGTTGACGCCCTGGCGCGCCGCACGCGCCGACGGCGAGAACTTGCCGAAACCAGTGAAGTTCACGGTATCCCCGGCCTTCAGGGTCTCGGTCACCGTCTCCATGAATGCATCCACGGCCTTGCCAGCATCGCGAGCCGACAGCCCGCTCTTCGAGGCGACCTTCTGGATGAAGTCCTGCTTGGTCAACGAACATCCTCCTGCGTCGGGGACTGGGGATCAGATCTTGCGGAGAACCCTAACAACGGAGTCGGATATCGCTCAACCATGCGGATTTGCGGGGGTTTCGAGCAGCTCGGAGGCCCGGAAGAGCGGCCAGAGGCGCACCGCATGCCGCGCGAGCTCGTCGACACCCCCTTCTTCACGGTCGACCACGCAGATCGCGTTGGACACACGGAGGCCCGCCTCACGGAGTGCCAGGACGGCCGCGACCGCGGCTCCGCCCGAGGTGACGACGTCCTCGATCAGGCAGATGCACTCGCCTGCCTCGCTGAGCCCTTCGAGGCGGTTGGCGGTGCCGTAGTCCTTGGCTTCCTTGCGGACGATCAGGAACGGCAGACCGGTCTCGAGCGACGCCGCTGCCGCGAGCGCGACCGCGCCCAGCTCGGGCCCGGCGAGCCGGTCGGCCCCGGGCTCGCGTTCCCGCACCACGCCCGCCAGCGAGGCGCCGATCGCGCGCAGCAGGTCGGGGCGCGTCTCGAAGCGGTATTTGTCGAGGTAGTACTTGGAACGGCGCCCGGAGCGAAGCACGAAGTCGCCCTCGAGATAGGCAGCCTCGCGCAGACCGCGCGCGAGCTCGTCGCGGTTCATGCGGGCGCGAGGAGCTCGTGTGCGATCGGCAGCAGTTGCTCAGCCTCGGGCGTGCCCTCGGAATAGGACTGCATCGAGCCGTCCTCCCCGTAGAGGTCGATGCGCTCGCGGCGACGGGCCGCGCGCCGGCGGACGAGCACGGAGCCGGCGAGCGAGCCGGCGGCCAGCAGCATGCCTGTCACGAGCTTACGGGGTGGCATCGTCGCCTTCCTCCTTGGGTTTCGCCGCGGCGCGGCGCCTCGGCTTGGCCGCCTTCTCGGCGGAGGCCGGCACCGGCTCGGGCTCAGCGTCGCCGACCGAGCGCAGACAGGTCTTGAGGTCGTAGAAGACGAGCCCGACGGTCGGCTCGGGGGTCGTCCGCGCGGCGATCAGACGCTGCCCGTCCCGGACGACGAACACGCTGCCGGAGGTGGTCGCAGCCTCCAACTGGGCGACCCCGGGGCGGAGCGCCTCGGCGGCGTCCAGGAGCCTGCGCGCGCCGTCGGCGAGCCGGCGGGCTGCCTCGTCGGTCGCCAGGTTCGACCCGGTCAGGGCGCCGTCGGCGGCGATCACGACGACGTCGGTCACCTGCGGCGAGATCTCGGTGAGGTCGGCGATCGCCTGGGTCGCGTCCATGAGGGCGAGCATACTGCCGCGGAGTGAAGCGGGTTCTCCGTAAGTACTTCGCCGACCGCGGCACGCATCTGGCAGCGATGATCGCCTACTTCGCGCTGCTCTCGTTCGTGCCGTTGTTGTTCCTGTCGCTGGCGCTCCTCGGGCTCGTGCACCAGGCCGACGAAGGCTCGTTCTTCGTCCGCGAGCTGTCGAAGACGTTCCCGAACACCTCGCTCAACTCGATCCTCCGCGCCGTGCGCGCGATCCAGGCGAACGCCACCGCGCTCGGGATCGTCGGCGGCGCGTTCCTGCTCTGGTCGTCGCTGTCGTTCTTCAGCGTCCTCGAGAGCGCGTTCAACATCGTCTACGGCCGGCCGAACCGCGGCTTCCTGCACGGGAAGGCGCTCGCGACCATGATGATGGTCGGCTCGCTGATCGCCCTGTTCGCGTCGCTCGTGATCGGCTCCGTCGGCCAGGAGGTGCTGAAGCGCTACGTCGGCTTCTCCGGCAACGCCACCTCCGCCCGCGTCGTCGCGATCGGCGTGTCTGCCATCGGCCTCTTCGTCTTCCTCGCGTCCGCCTACTACGTGCTGACGAACGCCGACGTCACCCTGCGCGAGGTCCTCCCGGGCGCGATCACGGCGGCGGTGATCCTGGAGGCGACGTTCCAGGGGCTTCCGGTGTACGTCGACATCTCGAAGCACAATCCGGTGCTGCAGACCCTGTCCGGCCCGGCGATCCTGCTCGTCTGGCTGTACGTGATGGCAAACGTGATCGTGCTCGGCGCCGAGGTCAACTGGTGGCGCGCGGGACGCGCACAGCCCTCAGATGACGTCTACGAGCCCACGCGCGGCGAGCGCGCGATGTGAGTGCTGCGCCTTCCAGGCGTCACCGAGCTCGGCGACGGTGCGCGTCTCGCCGAGCGGAACGAACACCGGGTCGAAACCGAAGCCCTCGGCTCCGGCCGCCTCGGCCGCGATCGTCCCTTCGAGCACGCCGGTCCCGCGCCGCTCAAGGCCCTCCGGCGAGAGCGCGACGAGCTCGCACACATACCGCGCGCGCCGGTCACACCCTTCGACCGCGGCCAGCGCCTGCTCGACATGCCTGCCCTCCGCCCAACGGGCCGTGAGAACCCCCGGGCCACCTCCGAGTGCAGCGAGCTCGATCCCGGAGTCGTCGGCGAGCATCCACCGCCCCGCGGGGCCGACGGCGCGGCCGTACCGGGCTTTGATCCGGGCGTTGTCCAGATAGGTCGCCCCATTCTCCTCCGGGAAGTCCACGCCCTCGAGCAGGTCGAGCTCCCAGTCCGGAAGGAGCACCTCGAACTCCGCCAGCTTGTGCGGGTTGCCCGAGCAGAGCGTCGCGGTCAGCGGCGCCACCGGACACCGATCACGTACCCCGCCGCAGCGCTAGTCGCGAGGTGCAGCGACGGCCTCCTGCTGGAACTGCTGCAGATCCTCGATGCCGGCCGCCGCGAGATCGAGCAGCTCGTCGAGCCGGGCGCGGTCGAACGGGACCTTCTCGGCCGTTGACTGAACCTCGACGAACCGCCCGTCGCCGGTCATGACGACGTTCACGTCGACGTCGGCGTTCGAATCCTCCGAGTAGTCGAGATCGAGCAGCGACGCGCCGTCGACGACGCCCACCGAAACGGCCGCGACGGAGCCGGTCAGCGCCTTGGACAGCCCGAAGTGGTCGAGTGCCCGTTGTGCCGCGACGTACGCCCCGGTGATCGCGGCGCAGCGGGTCCCGCCGTCGGCCTGCAGCACGTCGCAGTCGAGATAGACGGTGCGCTCGCCGAGGGCCTGGAAGTCGACCACACCGCGCAGCGCCCGGCCGATCAACCGCTGGATCTCCACGGTGCGGCCGCCCTGCTTGCCGCGCGCGGCCTCGCGGTCGGTCCGGTCGCCGGTCGACGCCGGCAGCAGCGAGTACTCCGCCGTCATCCAGCCGCGGCCGGACCGGTAGAGCCAGCGGGGCACACCTTCCTGGACGGTCGCGGTGCAGAGCACCCTGGTCTTGCCCTGCGACCAGAGCACGACCCCGTGCGGCTGCTCGAGGAATGCCGGATCGGCCACCACCGGCCGGAGCTGATCGGGCCTCCGCCCATCGCCACGACTCACGCGACCGCCTCCAGCTCGCGGACCTCGACCCGCTCGACGTCGGCGAGCGGCAGCTGCAGGAAGCGCTCGCCGAGCGTGCGGAACAGCGCGGGATCGCCTGTCGTCAAGAAGCGATACCGGCCCTCGCGCGTCGCGTCGTTGCCGATGCCCTTGCGCGCGAGTGTCTCCGCGACCTCGCGCGCGGTCTCGTCGGCGGAGAAGACGAGCGTCACGTCGCGGCCGAAGGCGCGCTGGAAGACGGGCCGCAACAGCGGGTAGTGCGTGCAGCCCAGGATCACCGTGTCGCAGCCTGCGTCCTTGAGCGGCGCCGCGTACTCGCGCACCGCCGCGACGATGTCGTCGCTGTAGGTGTCGCCCGCCTCGATCAGCGGCACGAGCTTCGGGCACGCGACAGCCGTGAGGCGTGCGCCCGCGTCGAGCGTGCGGACGAGGCTCTCGTAACGCCCGCTCTCGACGGTCAGCTCGGTCGCGAGCAGGCCGATGCGCCGGTTCCGTGTGGCCTGCACGGCGGCATGCGCCTCGGGGACGATCACGCTGACGACCGGCACCCCGAGCTGCTCCTGCAGGTCCGGCAGGGCCACGGAGGTGGCGGTGTTGCACGCCACGACGACCATCTTCACGCCCTGGCGCTCGAGGTAGACGCCGATCTCGTGAGCGAAGCGCCGCACCTCGTCGCGGCTGCGCGGGCCGTACGGCAGGCGAGCGTGGTCGCCGAGGTAGACGAAATCCTCGTGCGGCATCGTCACGAGACATTCGTGCAGGACGGTCAGGCCGCCGACTCCGGAATCGAAGACACCGATGGGCCTGGAATCCGGCATGGCGCGATTCTAGGGAGGCGGCGGACGTGCCGCTTCGTATCCTTTGCTCGATGGCGGCCAGCGTGAGGATCGGGACCTGCTCCTGGGCGGACGATGCCCTGTCGAAGTACTGGTATCCGCCCGGGACGCCGCCGAAGGAGCGCCTGGCCTACTACGCCGAGCGCTACTCGACGGTCGAGGTCGACTCCACGTACTACCGCGTTCCGTCGGAACAGATGGTGCGCGGGTGGGCGGAACGCACGCCGCCCGGGTTCGTGATGCATGTCAAGGCGTTCGGCCTGATGACGCGGCATCCAGTCAAGCTCGAGCAGGTGCCACCCGATTTGCGCGAGGGCCTGCCGGTCGACGCGCGCGGCCGCGTCGACCGCCCGCCCCGCGAGGCGCGCGCCGCGGTCTTCCGCGAGTTCCTCGACGCGCTCGCGCCGCTGCGCGACGCGGGAAAGCTCGGCGGGCTCCTCTTCCAGATGCCGCCGTACGTGGTCTGGAAGCCCTCTTCGCTCGACTACCTCGAGTGGGCGCGCGACCAGGTCGGGGCCGACGCCTTCCTGTTCGAGCCGCGCCATCGCTCGTGGTACGCGGACGACATCCGGGTCGAGCTGTTCCGGTTCCTGGAAGAGCGGAAGATGACCTGGGTCGTCGTCGACGCGCCGAAGGTCGAGGCCGGCAACGTCCCGGAGACGCTCGTCGCGACCACGACGCCGACGGCGTACGTGCGGTTCCACGGCAGGAACGCCGGAACCTGGAACGCGCGCGGTGGTTCAGCCGCCCAGCGCTTCGACCACCTCTACGTCGAAGAGGAGCTGCGCGAGTGGGTGTCGCCGCTGCGTGAGCTGTCGAACGCCGCCGAGGAGGCGTACGCGTTCTTCAACAACAACAACCAGACCAACGGCGTCGCGCAGGCGCCCGCCGGCGCGCAGCTGCTGCGCAAGTTGCTGGAAGAGGAGAACGTTCCCACCGCGTGATGCGCGTCCTCGCCGTCACGCACGGCCCGCTCGTACGGCCCGAGCTCTTCGCGGACGTGCTGGCGGAGGACGGCCACACGCTGCAGGAGTGGGACATCCGCCTGCAGGGAGCGCCGCCGCGCGACTTCGACGCCGTGATGGTCTTCGGAGGCGACCAGAACGTCGGTGACGAGGTGCAGCATCCGTGGCTGCACGAGGAGTACGAGGCGCTGCGGCACTGGGTCGAAGCGGGGACGCCGCTCCTCGGCGTTTGCCTGGGCGCACAGACGCTGGCGCACGCGCTCGGGGCGCCCGTCTCGCCCGCCGGCTCGACCCTCGCGGGGTTCTACGACTCCGAGCTGACGGACGCAGGGGTTGCCGATCCCGTGCTCGGGGTCCTGCCGCGCCGCTTCGAAGCGCTGAACGCGAACGCCTACCGCTTCGAGCTGCCGGCGGGCGCCGTCGAGCTCGTCCGCGGCCCCGTCCCGCAGGCCTATCGAGTCGACGGCTCGGCCTGGGCCGTGCAGTTCCATCCGGAGGCACGCCGTCACCAGCTGCTCGAATGGTTCCGCGACGACCCGACGTTGCCGAAGCCGCTCGAGGCCCTCGCAGCCGAGCTCGACGAGAAGCTGGATGCATGGCAGGAGCACGGCCGGCGGCTGTGCCGAGCGTTTCTCGCAGTCAGCCGCTAGCGCTCGACCGGCAGGTCGTCGTGGCGCGACCACTCGTGCCACGAACCGACGAAGTTGCGCGCGTCGTAGCCCAGCGCCCGCAGCATCTGCGTCGCGATCGCCGAGCGTGAGCCGCTGTGGCAGTACGCGACGACCTCGCTGCCCGCCTCGATGCCGAGTGCCGTCTCGATCTGATTCGGCTCGAGCTGCATCAACTCGTAGACCTCGACATTCCGCGCGCCGGGAATGTGCCCCTGGCGCGGGTCGCACGGCTGGCCGAGCGTCCCGTCGAATTCCTGCGCCGTGCGCACGTCGACGATCGCAATGTCCCCCAACCGCGCCGCGAGCTCGTCGACGGCGATCTCGGTCATAGGGCTCTGACGAGCTCGACCTCCGCGGCGATCGACGGCCGCCGCTCGAGCTCCGTGAGCCATCCCGCGATCCGTTCGGGCAACCCAACGCCGAGCATGTCTCGCGCTCGAATCACCCACGGGACATAGGCCACATCCGCGTAGAGGCTCTGACCGACCTCGAGCTCGTCCAGCCGCCCCGCCAGATCGTTGTCGTCGCCGCGACGGAAGGCGTAGTAATCGTCGCCGAGGTTGCCGTTGAAGCGGTGCACGAGCAACCGGGCACGGGCGCGCTCGGCGAGGTCGGCCGGCAGCAGCGGCGGTTCCGGGTACCGCTCCTCGAGGTACGCCATGATCACCTCCGACTCCGGCAGGACGAAGCCGTCGTCGAGCACCGGCACCCGCCCGCCGGGCGGGTTCAGCTCGATCACCCAGCGAGGCCGGTCGCTCAGGTCGATCACCACAGCTTCGTGCTCGATGCCCTTCTCGGCGAGCGCGATGCGTGCGCGCGCGCAGTACGGGCAGCGGGCGGCGTCGATCAGCCTCATGCCTCGAGCCCCATCAGCCGGGCGATCTGCTCGAAGAGCTCCGGAGCGGGTGGCAGCTCCGCGGGCGTGGCTGCCGTGCGAGCAATTCGGCGCACGTCGTCGCGTGTCGCGCCGGTCAGACGCGACACGAGCGTCGGGTTGGCGGCGAGTGCCAGCTCGTCTCCCTTCGGAAGCTCGCCGTACCAGGTCGGCACGGACAGGTATTCGTCGACCATCCGGCCCCGCTCGAAGATGCGAAAGCGAACCACCTCGCCTTCGAGCGCGAGCGCGATCGTCACTGCGCCGAGCCGGTCCGAGAGCTCGCGCGCAAAGCGTCCGTGCGCCTCGCGGTCGCGGTCGAAGACCGGGTCTGCGACGCGAATCCAGCTGTCGGTCGTGCGAACCTCGGGCGCCTCGAGCCGCGGGATGAACTGGGAGACCGCACGCTCGACACTGGCCTCGTCGTCGCTCTGCACGTACGTGATCGCACGCGACTCACCCGTGTCCTCGTTCTCGAGCCGCTTGGCGAACACCTCCACCGGTGTCGCCATGAGCTTCGCGTGCTCCTCGAAACCGAGATGCGACCAGACGATCCGAGCCGATTCGTTCGACGTCAGCACCTCGAGGCTCACGACAGTCGCATTCTGCTTTTGAGCATGCTGCACACACTCGCGGAGCAGCGCCTTCGCCACGCCTTGCCTGCGGGCACGCGGACGCACGTGGACGACCTGGATGTGCGCCCGCCCGCGCACCGGCGCCTCGATGCGCGCGACGCCGAGGGCGCCTTCGCCGTCCTCGGCCAGGAAGACACCGCCTGAGCGGATGTCGTCGAGCGTGTCCTTCCACTCGTCCGCCCAGGTCTCCGGCTCCTCGAGCGGCCATGGCACCTCCTCCTCGAACTCTTCCCAGAGCTCGCGGAGGATCGGCTCGTCGGCCTCGGTCGCAGGACGGATCGTCACGGTCGCGTCAACCAGCCGGTGAGGAGGTAATGCGCAGAGAGGTTCTGGAAGGGGTGCAGTCGCGGGGCGAGCTCGGTCACGGGAACACCGTAAAGACTCTCGGCTGCCTTGCGCAGCGCGAGGTCGCCCGAAGGCCAAGCGTGTGGCCGGGCGAGGTGGCGAGCGAGAAACCACTCGGCCGTCCATGGGCCGAGCCCGCGGAGCGCGGTGATCCGCCGGCGGACCTCGTCGTCGTCGAGCTCTGCCAGGCCGGCGAGGTCGAGGTCGCTGCGCGCGAGGCCGACCGCGTACTGGGCCTTCATCCGCGTGAACCCGACCTCGACCAGCACTTCCTCCCCGGCCCGGGCGACGCGTTCGCGCGTCGGGAACGCCCACGCCTCTCCGAGCCGCGTGCCGAGACGCTCGACGAGCCGGTTGCGAATCGCGACGGCGGCGTAGAGCGAGATCTGCTGTGCCGTGATCGACGTGATCAGCGCCTCGAAGGGGTCGGGCTGCAACGGCGGGCGAAAGCCCGTCAGCCGCTCGACGACCGGCGCGAGCAGCGGGTCCTGCGCGGCCCAGGCGTAGAACGGCGGCAGATCGAACGGGGCGCCGAGCAGATGCAAGACGGCCGCGCGCGTGACGTCGTCGAGCGGTTCGACGTCGACACCACCGGGACGAGCGACGATCCGCACCTCGCGACCGTCGACCGCGCGGTAGAGGGCGCCGTCGACCAGTCTGTTCGCCAGATCGGTGCCGAAGGCGCGGAAGCGTCCCGTGGAGAGCTCGAAGTCGTACGGCTCAGGAAAGCGCAGCAGCGACATCGAAGAACGTCTCGTACGGCTCGTACGGGAAACCCTGCTCGTCGAGGTAGGCGGCCAGCCCAGTGCGTGCGAACACGCGATCGCAGGCGAGTGACGCGCACCGGTCCGACCAGCCGTCGCCCACGAAGACGAGCGGGTCACCGGTGGGGAGCGACCGGCGCTTGCACTTGTCACCACAGACCGGGCACATGCCTTCGTCGCGGAAGATCACACGCCAGCCGTCCGGCCTCACCTCGGCATCGTTGGAGCGCAGCTCGAGGCCGTCGAGCCCCTCGCGTGCGAGCACCGGCCCGATCAACTGAGGCAGGCCGCTCGAGACGATCACCGGGCGGAAGCGATCGACGAGCTCGTGCAGCCCGGCCCGCAGCTCCACGTGCTCGACCGCCCAGTCCGCCGCCTCGTCTGCCGTCACCTGCAGCGTGCGCACCTCTGCGGCCAGCATCTCCTCGTAGCTGCCGAACGTCTCCTGGACACCGGCGTCGTACACCGACGGATCGCCGAGGTCGTGAATCGCGGCCACGAGCGAATCACGGACGGTGCACGTCCCGTCCCAGTCGAGGACGAGCTGCACTACAGGTGCGAGGTGACGCCGGCCTGGTCGTCGGTCGACGCGTCTTCAGCCCACGAGTACATGTACTTGCCGTCGTCGAGCCCGGCAGCGAGGGTCGTCAGCCGCAACGGGTTGAACGTGTCGCACATCACCGCGTACTCGTGCGTCTCCGTCAGACCGAGCGACTTCTCGGCCAGTCCGGGCTGCGGCCCGTGCGGGCAACCCCGACGGGTGCAGCGTGATCGAGCCGACGTCGATTCCCTTGCGCGACGAGAAGTTGCCGTCGACGTAATAGATCATCTCCTCACTCTGGAGATTCGAGTGGTGGTACGGGATCGGGATCGCCTCGGGGTCGAAGTCGAGCTTGCGGGGGCAGAACGAGCAGATGACGAAGTTGGGGCCCTCGAACGTCTGGTGGGACGGCGGCGGCATGTGGATGCGCCCTGTGATGGGCTCGAAGTCGTGGATCGAGAACGTCCAGGGATAGACGTAACCGTCCCAGCCGACGACGTCGAAGGGGTGGTAGTCGATCACGTACGTCTGATAGCCGCCGCGCACACGCACCTTGACCACGTGCTCGCCTCGGTCGCGGTGCGTCTGCAGATCCGTGGGCGGATGGATGTCGCGGTGGTAGTACGGCGAGTGCTCCATCAACTGCCCGTGCTCGTTGCGGTAGCGCTTCGGAATCGTCATCAGGCCGGGGGTCTCGAACACGAGGTACCGCTGCTCGCCCTCCGGGGCGAAGCGGTAGGTCGTCCCACGCGGAACGACGATGTAGTCGCCCGGCTTGTACGGCACGTCGCCGAAGATCGTCTCGAGCGTGCCCGAGCCCTCGTGCACGAAGATCACCTCGTCACCTTCGCCGTTGCGGAAGAAGTAGTCCATCGTCTCCGTGGGGCGCGCGAGCGAGATCTCGACGTCGTTGTTCCACATCAGGAGCTCGCGGCCCGTGATCGCATCGCCGCCGGCAGGCAGGTCCCAGGTGCGCAGGTGCCGGTGCGCGTGCGCAGCCGGCACCCACTCCTCACGCACGATCGGCTCGAACGCGCCGAGCTCGATCACGCGGCACGGCGACTGGAGGTGGTACAGGATCGACTCCAGGCCGGAGAACCCCTCGAACCCCATCACCTCCTCGGTGAGGAGCGTTCCGTTGTCGCGGTGCACGATGTGACGCTTTCTCGGCAGGTCGCCGAGGCGCTGGTAGAACGGCATGGATGGAGGATATCGCCGGGCAGATCGAGCGGGAGGTTGCCTCGTGGGAGGGCATCACGACCCACGCTCATCGCTTCGGCGGAATCGAGTTCCGGCTCGGACGGCGCGAGATCGGCCACCTGCACGGCGAGCGCTGGGCCGACCTGCCGTTCCAGAAGGGGATCCGCGACATGCTCGTCGAGACCGGCCGCGCGCAGCCGCACCACGTGCTGCCCGAGACGGGCTGGGTGTCGCGGCAGATCCGCAGCGACGAGGACGTCGCCGAGGTGATCGAGCTCTTTCGCCTCAGCTACGAGCGGGCCCGCGTCGCGCAGAACGTGCGCGAGTCACGCGGCGAGTAGCCCACGGACCCCCGGCAGAACGACGCGCGACATTGGCGCCAGCTCGGCTCGCGGCTGAAGTTCCACTTTTGACACACATCTGCGCGCGTCCCACGTCGGTGTCTGACACCGGACTGGTCTCGCCGCGACCCGTCCGAAGGGGACGGGCCGGGGGACGGAAGCGTGGATGAGAGCGGGTCAGGCCAGCAGCTCGGCGAACCGGTCGGCTCCGACATTCCCGCCGGAGATGACGACGCCGATCGATGGCCCTTCGACGATCCCACCGAGCACCGCGGCTATGCCGACAGCACCACTCGGCTCGACGACGAGCTTCAACCGCTCGAACGCGAACCGCATCGCATCGACGATCTGGGCGTCGGTGACGGTGACGATCTCGTCGACGAGCCGCGAGGCGACCTCCCAGGTCAGTTGGCCCGGCGCGCTCGTCTGCAGCCCGTCCGCGATCGTGCGGGGCACGTCGATCGTGACCGGCTCGCCCGCCGCAAACGAGCGCTGCCAGTCATCGCCTGCCTCCGGCTCGACGCCGACGACGCGGCGCACTCCGAGGTCCTTGGCGATCGTCGCGGAGCCCGCGATCAACCCGCCGCCGCCGACCGGCACGACCAGGGTGTCGACGAGCCCGGCGTCCTCGATCAGCTCGAGCGCGGCGGTTCCCGCACCCGCCATCACCAGCCGGTCGTCATACGGCCGCACGAGCTCGAGACCGCGCTCCGCCGCGAGTGCGGTGCCGAGCGCCTCACGATCCTCGGCGTACCGGTCGTAGCTCACGACCTCGGCGCCGTAGCCACGTGTCGCCTCGAGCTTCGACCGTGGCGCGTCGGTGGGCATGAGGATCGTCGCCGGCGACCCGAGTAACCGCGCCGACAGAGCGACCGCCTGCGCGTGGTTCCCGGACGAGTACGCCAGCACCGGCGTGCCTTGCGGGAGCGACGCGATCTTGTTGTACGCACCGCGAAACTTGAACGCCCCGGCGCGCTGGAGACACTCGGGCTTGAGGACGACCTGATCGCCGAGCGTGCGCGAGCGAACGACCGGCGTCCGGTGCGCGATCCCGTCCAGCACGCGCGCAGCCGCGCGCACGTCCGCCGCGCCGATCATCCGACGGTGTTGCGCAGCACGCCGATGCCCTCGATCTCGAGCTCGACGACGTCTCCGCGCTGCAGCCAGCGTCCGTCGCCGTGCTCGAGAATGCAACCGCTGCCCACGGTGCCCGATCCGATCACATCCCCCGGGAGCAGCGCCGTGTTCTGGGCCGCGCGAGCGAGCAGAGCGTCCCACTTGTGGTACATCGCACCGAGCTCACCGCGCGAGCGCTCCTCCCCGTTGACGCGCGCGATCATCGTTCCGGCGCTCCCGTCGAACTCGTCGGGCGTCACGAGCACCGGCCCGAGCGAGGTGGCGAAATCCTTGCCCTTCGCAGGGCCGAGACCGACTCGCATCTCCTGTCGCTGCAGGTCGCGCGCCGACCAGTCGTTCAGGACCGTGAAGCCTCCGATCTCTCCGTCTGCCCCGATCACCGCCGCGCACTCGAGCTCGTAGTCGAGCTCCTCCGTCCCGTCCGGCCACGGGATCACCTCCTCAGGCCCGAAGATCGCAGTCGGGTTCGAGAAGTAGAACACCGGGACCGCATACCACTCGGGCGGGACCTCCGAGCCGCGCTGCCTGCGCGCGGTCGCGACGTGCTCCTCGAAGGCCATGAAGTCGCGGACCGTCGGCGGACGAAGCACCGGCGGACGCAGGTCGACGTCGGCGAGCGCATACTCTGCGTGCTCACGAGCCGAGCCACCGCCGGTGAAGAACGATTGCAGCGTCTGCGCGGCGAGCTGAATCACCCTGTCACCTTCGATTCGCCCCGGCCACCCGCGCTCGAGCGCGAGCTCCCTCGGCGTGAACATGCAGAGCTTCACGGCTCCGTATGAACTATCACGTCGGCAATGTCCGGCCGCTCGCGACGGATGCGCTCCTCGATCTCGCTGGCCCGCTGGTGCGACTCGTCGAGGCGGTGAGTGCCGTCGAGGCCGAGCGTCAGGAAGGCGACGAGCCCGTGCGTCGTGTTGAGAAAGCGAAGCTCGCGCGGCTCCGTCCCGGTCGCCTCGCGGACGATGCGCCGGACGAGTGCCGCTCCCTCCGCCTCGACCTCCCGCGCCTCTGTCGCCTCTGCCAGCGGCTCGAGATGGGTCTGGACGCCCGCGATCTCCGGCACTGCAGCACAGATCGACGCTTCGAGCTGCTCGGCGATGTCGTGCGCCTCGCTCAACGACAGATCCCCCGGGAGCTTCACGTGCAGCGACAGCTCTGTGCGCCCGTCGACGTCGACGAGCGAAAGGTTGTGCACCTCACGAACGCGCGGTACCGCGAGAGCCGCGGCGTGTGCGCGCTCGCGCAGGGTCGCGTCCTCGATCGGCTCGACGTGCACGACGACGTCGGCCTGCGGGAGCGCTCGTTCCACCGCAGCCTCGACGGCGTCCGCGGTTGCGTGGCCCTGCCCGACCGCCGCGGCCGGGGAGACTCCGATCACGATGTCGGCGAACTGGCGGCCGCCCGCCTGGCGCATCCGGATCCGGCGCACCTCGACCGTCGGCTGCAGCTCGCCGATTGCGGCGAGGGCGGCGGCCTCGGCCTCCTCGGGCGCGCGATCCATCAGCACGTCGACGTTCGCCTTGATCAGACGTGCAGCGGCCAGGAGGACGAGCACGCCGACGAATAGCGCCGCGATCGGATCGCCGTTCTGGTAGCCGTAGTAGGCGAAGACGAGGCCGACGAGCACTGCCAGCGAACCGAACAGGTCACTGCCGAAATGGAGCGCGTTCGAGGCGAGCGCCGCGCTCTTGTAGTGGCGGGCAGTCCGCTGGGAGACAACCATTCGGCTGAGGTCGATCGCGATCACGAATCCGAGGACGACGAACGCGTACCAGGTCACGTGCACCGTCGCGCTGGTGACGCCGGTGAGGCGCTCGATCGCCCGCGCGGAGATGAAGATGCTGACGAGCGCGAGGAACCCGGCCTCCGCCAACGCCGACAGATGCTCGGCCTTCCCGTGTCCGAACTGGTGCGTCACGTCCGCCGGCCGCGCGGCGACTCGCACGGCGAAGTAGGTGAGCAGCGCCGCGACGAGATCGGTGCCCGAGTGGGCGGCTTCGGAGATCAGGCCGAGGCTGTGCGTCGCGAGACCGACGGTCAGCTTCAGGACGACAAGGACGGCGGCAGCCGCGACCGAGAGGAGCGCCGAGCGGCGTTGTGGCGTCATGTGAGCCTGCAGCGCGTGAGGCTAGAGATTGCCCCGGAGCGCCTGCTCGCGCTCGATCGCCTCGAACAGCGCCTTGAAGTTCCCGTCCCCGAAACCACGTGCGCCGTGCCGCTCGATCACTTCGAAGAAGAGCGTTGGCCGGTCTTGCGCCGTCTTGGTGAAGATCTGCAACAAGTAGCCGTCGTCGTCACGATCGGCGAGGATCTTCAGTCGCCGCAGGTCGTCCCAGTTCTCGTCGATCGCGCCGACGCGCTCGGGCGTGTCTTCGTAATAGGCATCGGGCGTCGTGAGGAAGGCCACTCCACGCCGCTGCAGTGCCTCGACCGTTTTGACGATGTTCGACGACTGCATCGCGATGTGCTGCGAGCCGGGGCCTTCGTTGAACTCGAGGTACTCGTCGATCTGGCTCTTGCGCTTTCCCTCGGCCGGCTCGTTGATCGGGAACTTCACCTTCCCCTGGCCGTCGGTCATCACTTTCGACATCAGAGCCGAGTACTCGGTCGAGATGTCGTCGTCGGAGAAGTGGATCATCTCGGTCATCCCGAATACCTGCTCGTAGAAGCTGACCCAGTGATCCATGCGCCCGAGCTCCACGTTGCCGACGATGTGGTCGATGGCGAGCAGCCCGACACCGTCGTCTACACCGTTTGCCGACTCCTGCGCGACGTAGCCCGGCAGGTACGCGCCTTCATAGCCGTTGCGTCCGACGAAGGTGTGCACGACGTCGCCATACGTGGCGATGGTGGCCAGCTCGACCTCTCCGAAGTCGTCCTGCAGGACATGTGGCTCGACGACCCCTTCCGCGCCGCGGGCGACCGCCTCGCGGTACGCCGTTCCCGCGTCGGGCACGCGCAGAGAGATGTCCTTCACACCGTCGCCGTGCTCGAAGGCATGGCGGCCGATCGGAGTGCCGCTGCGGATCGCGCTGGTGACGACGAGACGAATCTCGTCCTGCTCGAGCACGTAACTCGCGCGGTCGCGAACACCCGTCTCCGGACCTGCGTACGCCGTGCGGCGGAAGCCGAACGCGTGCTCGTAGTAGTACGCGGCCTGCTTCGCGTTCCCCACCCAGAGCTCGACGTGGTCCCAGCCGTCGAGGGGCATGAAGTCGTCGGTCATGTGACTGCGGAGTCTATCCCTGCCGCTGTGGGCGTCCCTGCTGCCACGTCGGCTGCGGAGTGCGGTCAATCGCCCGGTGGCTCGGGCACCGTCCGTCGTGACCGCTCGACGAGCACAGCACCGAGGATCGCGGCCCCGCCGACCACCTCCCAGCGAGTCAGGTGCTCGCCCAGGAGCAGCAGCGCGAAGAGGACGCCGAAGAGCGGCTGCATGTTCGAGAAGAGCGAAGCGCGCGACGGACCGACTCGGCTGATAGCGGTGAACCAGAGGATGTTCGTCAGAAACAGCGGGCCGATCACTGCGAACGCCAGGCAGATCCACATCAGCGTGCCGAACTGAAAGGTCTGGCTCGTGGTCTGCCGCAGGCCGGCGAGCGCGAGCGGGATCCAGCCGAAGGCCAGCACGAGCGAACTGATCCGGAACGGCGAGTAGCGCCGCATCAGCGGCGTGATCAGGACCGAGTACCCGGCCCACGTCACGGCAGTGAGGACCGCGAGCCCGTCGCCGATCAGCCGCCCGGAGAACCCTCCGGAACCCGAGGCGACGAAACCGACACCGATCAGCGAGACGATCGTCGCGACCCAGAAGCCGCGGCCCATCCGCTCGAGCCCGATCACGCTCGCCAGGATCCCGATGAAGATCGGCGTGCTCCCGAGGAACAGCGTCACCGTTGCAGCGGAGGTCTTGTCGACCGCGTAGATGAAGCAGACCTGGTTGCAGAAGATGAAGAGGGCGGCGAGCAGCACGAGCCGCATGTCGCGAAGCGCGATCCGGAAGCTACGCTCGCGAGCGTAGGTGAAGCCCCAGAACAGGATCGTCGCGCAGGCATAGCGGATGGTCGCGTAGGCGAGCGGCTGGAAACCGTGGGTCAGCACGTACCGCGTGACGGTCGCATTGAGCGCCCAGAGGAGGACCGTGCCCAGGAGCATCAGGTCCACTGGGCTCAATCGCCGCACCGCGCGACCCTAGCGCTAGGCTCTCGCCGGATGGATCGCGAGCCGACACACGACGACGTCGACGCCCTCGTCGGGCCGGCGACCCCGCACTTCGCATTCCAGATTCGTGCGCGGGTGCACGAGCTCGTTGCCGGCCTGCCCGCCGACAACGACGTGCGCCGCTATGCCGAATCACAGATGCAGCGCCTCGACGACCTGGGCTATGCGTCGTCGAAGGCGGACGAAGGCCAACGCGAGTCGCCGGGGCGCATCGGCTGGGACGAGATTCCTTCGTCGGCACCGGTGGACAAGCCGCTTCCCCGACGGCCGTGAACGTCTTCGTCACGGGCGGCTCGCGGGGGATCGGGCGAGCCATCGCGCTTCGGTTCGCGCGCGACGGTGCCCAGCGGATCGCAATCGGGTATCTGCGCAACGACCGCGCTGCGGAGGAGACAGCAGACGAACTGCGCGCGTTCGGGGCCGAGGTGGTGCTCGTGCGCGGCAACGTCACGTCGGAGCGCGTTCTCGGCGAGGTCACCGCGCTTGGACCGCTCGACGTCCTGGTGCACAACGCGGCGACCGGAGTGATCCGGCCGGCGCTCGAGACCGAGGACAAGCATTGGGACTGGACGATGAACGCGAACGCACGCGCGTTGCTGCAATTGGCGCGCGCCGCCGCGCCGCAGATGACGGAGGGGTCGTCGATCGTCGCGATCTCGTCGCTCGGCGCGCAGCGAGTGCTCGAGAACTACGTCCTGATCGGCACGTCGAAAGCTGCGCTCGAGGCGCTCGTGCGTTACCTGTCCGTTGAGCTCGCGCCGGGGATCCGGGTCAACGCCGTCTCCGGCGGTGTCGTCGACACGGGTGCGCTCGAGCACTTTCCCAACCGCGATGAGATGCTCGCGGCCGGCGCCGCGAATCCCGTCGGCCGTCTCGTCACGCCGGAGGACATCGCCGGAGCGGTCGCGTTCCTCTGCTCGCCTGATGCCGACATGATCCGCGGCCAGACGCTGATCGTCGACGGTGGTTTCTCGCTGCTCGTCGCTCGTTAGCCCGACTCAGTGGCGGAACACGCGGCCGAACAGGTCGGCGGCGGCATAGCCCGCCAGTTTCGGATTCTCCTGCAGGCGCCGCACCGAGTACTGGTACCAGTGCAGGCCGTACGGGACGTAGACGCGCAGGCGATGCCCCGCGGCGACCAACTCGTCCGCGCGGTCCGAGCGCACGCCGAGCAGCATCTGGAACTCGTAGCTCTCGGGAGGAAGCCCCCGCACGATCCGGAGCGCTTCCCCGATCAGAAATTCGTCGTGGGTGGCGATCCCGACGTACACGCCCTGCTCGACGAGCAGTTCGAGACAGCGAACGTAGTTCGTGCGGACTTCATCGTCGTCCTGGAACGCGAGCTCCTCGGGCTCGACGTAGATGCCCTTGCACAGGCGGACGTTCTCGAGGCCGGCGAGATCGCCCTGCGTCCGCCGCAGGTACGACTGGAGGACGACACCGACGTTCTCGTGGCCCTGGGCGCGGAGCGCCCGGTAGAGCTCGAGCGTTCGGTCGGTGGTCGACGAGTCCTCCATGTCGATCCGCACGAAGTTCCCGCGCGCGGCTGCGTCGATGACGACAGCTTCGAGGCCCTCACGACAGAGCTCGAGATCGAGCTCGAGCCCGAATCCCGTCAGCTTCACCGACACATTCGCCTCGAGACCCTCCGCGTCGATCCGCGCGAGCACGTCGTGGTACTGGCCGGTGATCGCCCGCGCCTCGTCGGCGCTCGTGATCTCCTCACCGAGCACGTCGACGGTCGCCAGCTTGCCCTTCGCGTTCAACCGGCGAACGACCCGAACCGCATCGTCGAGCGACGGGCCTGCGATATAGCGCGATGAGAGCCGCTGAACCACAGGCTTGGGGACCGCCGGCAGGAGCCAGACGATCGCGCGATCGAGAACGGTCACGTGGGGCCGGGATGGTAATCCAATCCGGTTCCTGGCAAGCTCCGTAACGGCAGGCATGAAGCTCACCCGCCCACTCATCCTGGTGGCGGCCCTCGCGGCCGCCCTGGCCGGCGCCGCACTCGCCGGTGTCGTCGCGCACAAGGGCGCGACCGTCAAGACGATCAACGTCACCGAGAAGGAGTTCCACATCACCCTCTCGAGCCGCAAAGGGGTCGTGGGCTCCGTCCGGTTCGCGATCAAGAACACGGGCAAGCACTCGCACGCACTCGCGATCTCCGGCCCCGGCGTGAAGCTCAAGAAGACAGCGCTGATCAAGCCCGGCAAGAAGGCGACCCTCACGGTCACCCTCAAGGCCGGGACCTACGCTCTTTGGTGCCCGGTGCCCGGCCATGCCGCGCAGGGCATGAAGACCTCGATCACCGTGCCGGGATCCACGACGGGCGGCTCCGGTGGCTCGGGTGGCGGCGGAACCACGTCGACGCCCGCTACCACCACAGACGGTGAAGCCTGGGGCTAACCGCCCCCCTTCGCACGACTCCTGACGCGACGGCGGGATCTCCGATCCCGCCGTCGCTCTATCTCGGCTTCGCCATCGCATCGATCGGTGGGCCGCTCGCGCTGGCGGTGATCTACGTGCCCGCCGCGGCCGACATGCGCTCCGCCGGTCTCGTGACCGTGCTCGGCGCTGCGCTCTACGCCCTGCCGGTCGCCGTCTGGGTGCGCTACAGCGAAGAGATCGTCTCGGCCGGCGGGCTCGCGGCGTTCGTCGAGGCCGCGGTCGGCTGGCGCCTCGCGCTGGTGCAGGCCGCGATCTGGGCGTTCAGCTACTTCCTCTACTTGCCCTACACGGTCACCGACATCGTCTACGAGATGCTCGCCGACATCTTCCCCGGGATCGAGCCGTGGCGCTGGTTGATCGAACTGATCCTGCCACTGGCGATCGTCGGCCTCGTGCTGCTCGGGACGAGGCCGGTCCTCCAATTGCTTCTCGTCTCGGCGGCGCTCCAGCTGGCGTTGATGCTCGCTCTCGGCTTCGTGATGCTCGCGAAGTCCGGGGCGCCCACTCACTCGTTCACACACTCGCCCGGGTCGCACGGGCTCCTCCGGGGCGGCGCGAACATCGCGCTGCTGTTCCTGTGCGGCAGCCTGCCGATCTTCCTCGGCGCAGAGGTGATCGGCGGCTCGCGGACCGTCCGGCGCACGCTCGTCGGTGCGGGCACGATCGTTGCGGCATACCTCATCTTCACGATGTTCCCGCTCGCCGCCGTCGACCCGGCGCTCAGGCAAGCCGACCTTCCCGGCTACGCGATCGCCTCCGCGTACTCGAGCCGCTGGTTCGCCGTCACGATCGGCGTCGGCGCAGCTGCGAGCGTGGCCGGCGTGATCCTCGCCGAGTACCTCGCGCTCTCACGGCTTCTGTTCTCGGTGACCGGGATCCACATCCGCAAGCTCCTCGCATGGATCGCAGTGCCGTTCGTCGCTGTCGACGCGCTGAGCATTGCCGACCCGGAGTCGTTCGACGAGAACGTCCTGCGACCGTCCCTGATCGCGCTCTTTCTGTCGCAGCTGATCGTCTTCGCCGTCTTCCCGATCTACCGCCGCCGGCGGGGCAAGCTGACACCCGTCGACGTGCTGCTCGCAGCCGGGGCGTTCGCCCTGATGGCCTGGGGCCTCTACCGGGCGATCAGCAGGCCCGTCAGCACGTAGAGGCTGCTCTACGACTCGCGCATGAACCCTTGGCGTGCAGCGCTCACGAGCGCCACCGCCTCGGGGAACAGCACGCGCATCGCATCGCGCATCGCGATCGACTGCTCTTCGGCTCCGCCCGCCACCTGAACCTGGGAGAGCGCAGCCGCCGTCAGCTCGACGGCGGTGTTGAGAGTCAACGTCGCGAACTGCTCGCGCTGAGCCTCCTGCACCGACTCCGCCTGCTGCTCTGCGAACTCACGCAATCCGCGCAGGAGATCCTCAGGGTCGCCGCCGAACGGGAATCCGAATCCACCTTCAGACATGCGACCAAGTTAGCGCAGCTCGACCAGGTAGCCGCGCTCGACGTCCTGCACGAACTCCTCCACGGTGCCGGTCGCCGAGCGGATCGCCGTCGAGAACGGGGACGACAGCTCGCCGAGCGCCTGCTCGAGTGCTCGGGTCGCGACACCTATCTCGTCGAGGTAGGCCGGCGTGGCGACCCGCGGAGGCGCGCCGATCGCCCGCTCGAGCGCAAGCGCAGCCTCCTCCGCCCCCTCGATGCCCGGGGGCTGTTCGATCATCCGCACCTGGGCCAGCTGTGAGCGCAGGCTCTCGAGATCACCGCCGCCGGCAAGGTCGCCCGCAAGCTCGCAGAGCGCCACGATCGACGCAGTGTCGCGTACGTCGTCGCGCCGGTCGATCGGCTGCGCGTCCTGGTCGAGCACGATCCAGCGCCGGCCTTCGTCCACTCCGAGAGCGACGAGGTAGAGGCGCCGCCCGCGCGCGGGCTCCGCGGCGAGCACGCCCGTCACCTCTCCGTGCGCCGCCGCGGCGACGGCAATCCGCGCCAGATCCTCGTGCAGGGCCATAGAGTCAAGCGTATGGACGCGGGCACCCTCTTCGCGCCGCTCGGCCCCGGCTACGACCGCTGGGGCGCCGTGCTCTCGTTCGGGCAGGATCCCCGCTGGCGCCGCTTCCTCGTCTCGCGGATCGACGCCGGTCCGCTCGACACGGTGCTCGACGTCGCCACCGGCACCGCACTGGTCGCCCGCGAGCTCGTGCGCCAGAAGGATTGCTTCGTCATCGGCATCGACCAGAGCCCGGAGATGCTCGCCGAGGGACGAAGACGATTGGCGCTCGCAGCCGCGACGCGGAAGGTGCGCCTGCAGGAGGGCGATGCGCGCAACCTGCCGTTCGAGGACGGGCAGTTCGACGCGCTCACCTTCACCTACCTGCTCCGTTACGTGGAGGATCCGCCCTCGGTGCTGCGCGAGCTCGCCCGTGTGGTCAAACCGGGCGGCACGATCGCGGGGCTCGAGTTCGGTGTGCCGACCGGCATCTGGCGGCCGCTCTGGGAGCTCTGGACCCGCGTCGGCCTGCCCACCGCCGGACGCGTGATCGGCGACGGCTGGCACGAGGTCGGAGCCTTCCTCGGCCCGTCGATCAGGGGCCACTACGAGGAATGGCCGGTACCGCGGCTCCTCCAGGCCTGGCGCGAGGCCGGGATCGAGGACGTGCGGGCGAAGCGGCTCAGCCTCGGCGGAGGGATCGTCACGTGGGGACGACGGACGAGCTGAAGCCGGCGTTCTACGCGCTGAAGCGCGGCGGCTGGCGCGATTACGTGACGCTGCTGCATCCGCCGTACACGCTCTGGCACCTCACCTACGTCGCGGTCGGGGCAGCGCTCGCGCCGCAATTCCACCTCGACCGGATGCTGTGGGCGATCGCGGCGTTCTTTCTCGCAATGGGCGTCGCGGCACATGCGCTCGACGAGCTGCACGGCAGACCGCTGAAAACGCAGATCCCGGGCCCCGCGCTCATCGCGATCGCCGCCGTGAGCCTCGGGGGGGCAATTGCGATCGGGATCGGTGCCGCTGCCGCCTGGGGCTGGGGGCTGCTGGTGTTCGTCGGCGCGGGCGCGGTGATCGTGCCGGCCTACAACCTCGAGCTGGCCTTTCACACGGACTGGGGCTTCGCGTTGTGCTGGGGCGCGTTTCCCGCGCTGACCGGCTATTTCGTCGAGGCGCAGACCCTGCGTCTCGAGGCGCTCGCGGCCGCGGGGTATGCGGTCGCGCTCAGCCTCGCCCAGCGCGCGCTGTCGACGCCGGTGCGCGAGGCGCGCCGCCAACGCTCGACGACCGAGGGAACGGAGGCGCTCGAGCGCGCCCTGCGACTGCTCGTCTGCGCTTCGACGTTGATCGCCGTCGCTCTCGTGGCGGCCCGCCTACGATGACGGCGTGACTGCCGCCGTCATCGTCGCCGTCGTCGCAGCGGGCGTTGCCGTGCTCGCCGTGGCCGCCTGCGTGATCGTTCTGCAGAAGGTTCGCTCGCACCAGCGGCTGCTCGAACGTGAGACCGAGCGCGGCAAGGCCGTGTTCGACGAGGTCGTCGAACACGAGCTCGCCGTACGGGCCGAGGAGCTCGAGCACACACTTGCCCGCCTACGGGCCGACGCGCTGTCACAGCTCGCAGACGAGGAGCGCCGGATCGCAGAGGAACGGCGTCGCGATGTCGCCGAGCGCGAGCGGGACGCCACCGAGCGCCTTGGCGAGCAGCTCGTCTCCGCCCAGGCGGCCGTCGAACAGCGTCTCGCCGATTGGGCGAGCGACGTCGGCAAGCTGCAGGAGAGTCTGGCGGACGACGTGAAGCGCGTCGAGGCGCGGCAGCAGGCGCTGATGTCGGAGGCGAACGCCAAGATCGGCCAGGACGCCGATCGGCTACAGGCGTCCGTCGAGGAGCAGCGGCAGCTCGTCACCCGGCTCCGCACCGAGTTCGCACGCGAAGGCCAGCAGGTGATGCAGCAGGCGAATACGGAGCTCGAGCAACACGCATCCGAGCGACGACACGCGCTGCACGAGATCGCCGAGCGGCTGCGCAAGCGAGAGAGCGACCTCAAGGAGCTGATCGAGCGCGAAGGAAACGATGCATCACAGCGCATTCAGCTCGCGCTGGGTGACATCGAGCGCCGGCAGATCGAGCAACTGCAGCGAATCGTCGGACGCGAGACGGCGCGCTACACCGAAGCCGCGTCGGCTCAGTTCGACACGACCATCCGCAGCGCGCGTGAAGACGCCGCACGCAGGTTGAGCCGCGAGCTCGATCTCGCGGTCGAGCGGTTCGCACGCGAAGCGGAGGGCGTGCTGACCGAACGCCTCAACCACGTGAGCGACGCCGCGGCGGCCCGGGTCGAAGAGCGGCTTGCCCGCCTGCGGGCCGCCCTGGAGCGGCAGCGCGACGACGCCCTCAACTCCCTCGCGGAACGCTCGCATCAGGTCGAGGCCGGTCTGCGAGAGCGTTTGCACGAAATTGCGGCCGATGCCGAGTCGGAGCGCGCCGTCCTGGAGGCCCGCTTGCACGAGCTGAGCCGTAGGCTGGACGAGCTCGCCGCGCGTGCGTAATGGTTCTGTTTGGCGATCCAACTTCCATAGGCAGGGTTCGTCTAGGAGAGAGCGAAAACCCGCACACCATGCCCCAGACGATCGAACAACCACAGTCAGAGCGCGAAAAGGTGGAGTCCTGGCGGCTTCACGTGCTGATCGAGGCCGGCTATCCCCTGCCGCTCGCCGAGAAGCTCGCGCACTCCGAGGCCGATCTGCACCGGGCCGTTGAGCTCACCCGCTCCGGCTGCACGTTCGAGACGGCCGCCGAGATCCTGCTCTAGCGAAACCAGCCGGCGCAGGCTCCTTCGCCGTCGGCAGGCTCGCGGGGCGAGGGCGCTAGCATCGACCGCGTGAAGGTCGAGGCCATGGAAGTCGAAGGGCGGAGGGTTTACACCGTTCGCAGCTTCAACAGCGGCGTCGCGCGCTACCTCAACAAGCTGCCGACGCTCTGGATCGAGGGCGAGGTGACGGAACTGCGGCGCCAGGAACGTTGGGCGTCGGTGTTCTTCACGCTCAAGGACCCCGAGGACGGTGCGACCTTGCCGGTGCAGATGCCGCGTGGCCAGTTCGACGCGCTCGAGCTCGGGCTCGCCGAAGGGGAGCGCGTCCACGTCTTCGGCCGCGCGGAGCTCTACGAGCAGCGCGGCGAGCTGCGACTGAAGGCGCTCACGGTCGAGCGGTTCGGTCTCGGCGCGCACTTGGCCGCTCTGGAGCGCCTGAAGCGAAAGCTCGCCGCCGAAGGGCTGTTCGACGAGAGCCGCAAGCGAGCGCTCCCTCGTTTTCCGCGCCTGATCGGGCTCGTGACCGGCAACGATGCCGCGGCGAAGCGGGATGTGCTCACCCACATCGTCCAGCGCTTCCCGCCCGCAAACGTCGTCGTCGCGGAGACGTACGTCCAGGGACCGCGGGCTGCCGCGGCGATCGCCACTGCGATCGGCGATCTCTGCGCCCGCGGCGCAGACGTGATCGTGCTCGCGCGCGGAGGCGGCAGCTTCGAGGATCTGCTGCCGTTCTCCGACGAACGCGTCGTCCGGGCGGTCGCCGAATGCACGGTGCCGCTCGTGTCGGCAGTCGGCCACGAGCAGGACACACCACTGTGCGACCTGGCCGCCGATGTGCGCGCCTCCACTCCCACCGCCGCGGCGCGACTCGTCGTCCCCGACCTGACGGAGCTGCGCGACCGGCTCGAGCGCACGCGCAACTCGTTGCACCGCAGCGCGCAGCGGGCGGCCGACCGTTCCACTCAACGGTTGGCGGCGAGCCGGGACCGCCTGCAGCGGGCGCCGTTGCTCGCACTCGAACGCCGGCGTGCGCGTCTCGACACGTTGCAGGCGCGGCTCAGCGCGCTGAGCCCACTCGCCGTGCTCGAACGCGGCTACGCGATCGTGCACCGGGGCGACGACGTCGTCCGGTCGGCGGCCGAGGTCGCAGCCGGCGACTCGATCGACGTGCGCGTGGCCGAAGGCAGCTTCGGAGCGACCGTTGGCTGATCCGACCTTCGAGGAGGCCCAGCAGGAGCTGGAGTCGATCGTCGAACGCCTCGAGCGCGGTGACGCCGGCGTCGACGAACTGACGAGGCTGTGGCAGAGAGGCGAGGAGCTCTACGCGATCTGCGCCGCCAAACTGGACAGCGTGCGCGGGAAGATCGAGGAGCTAGCCCGAGTCGACCAGAGCACCGGCTAGCTGCTCGCCCAGTAGGAGCAGGTCGTCCCCGGCGCGCGCCCGGCGGCCGGACAGCGCATGCGCACGCATCCCACGGCGGACGGTGCCGCCGAAGAGCTCGCAGCGGACGCCCAGCAGCTTGCAGCGGCGAACGACGGCGCCTGGCGCCTTGCCTTCGAGCGTCGTGGCATCGACGGCCCCCTCGCCGGTGACGACGAGGTCGGCGTCGCGCGCACGTTCGTCGAAACCGATCGTGTCGAGCACGACCTCTGCTCCTTCGACGAGCTCGGCGCCGAGCGCTGCGAACGCAGCGCCGAGACCGCCGCCCGCCCCCGCGCCCGGCAGGTCCCGATACGGCACCAGCTCCGCCAGCCCCGCCAGCCGCGCCTCGAGCACCTCGACTGCCGCAGCGTCCGCGCCCTTCTGCGGGCCGAAGACGCGGGCAGCGCCGCGTGTCCCGAGCAGGGGGTTGCGCACGTCGCAGAGCACGCGGACCGGAACCCCGCGCAGCCGGCCGCCGACCACTTCACGCATCGCCGCTCCGCCGTCGACGGTGGCCGTCCCACCCACGCACACGAGCAACGCCGTCGGGCGGTGAGCCAACACGGCGAGCAGCAGTTCCCCGAGCCCGCGACTCGTCGTGCGCAGCGGGTCACGTTCACGCCGCCTGAGGAGCGGCAGTCCGATCGCCTGGGCGGACTCGACGACTGCGGTGCCGTCGTCCAACAGGAGCCACTCGGCCGTGACCGGCCGCCCGAGCGCATCGCCGACCTCCGCCGTGAGCCAGGCGCCGCCGAGAGCCGTCTGGATCACCCCAGCCGTTCCTTCGCCGCCGTCTGCGACCGGCGCTTCGTCCACGTCGACGCCGGGCACCCGACGCATGCCGGCGGCCAGCAGCGACGCGGCCTCCTGAGGCGACAGAACGCCTTTGAGGCTAGCCGGAGACGCGAGAGCGAGCACGCGCAGGCGCCTCTTCCATGGCCTTCTCCTCCGACTCGACGGGCTCGTCGATCGTCTTGAGCATCGCGTACGAGAGACCCTCGCGCGCGAGGAAGACCAGGCCGACCCCGACGCCCACGGACGCTTCGATCGCCTGCAAACCGACTCCGAACGCGAACCCGCGCGCGTAGGGAACGCCGTAGTTGACGAGCGGGAAGGCGATTGCGATCTGCACGAGCCCGAAGTTGCCAGGCCAAAGCGGGAAGAGCGTCGCGACGTTGATCAGCACGAGCACGAGCCCTGCTGTGGCAAGTGGCGTGTGGATGTGGAAAGCGAACATCGTCGCCCAGACGGCGAAGAGCTGGCAGGCCCAGCCGACGGTCTGGAACGACGCCGCTGTCGCGGCGGCGACCGGCGAGCGCATCACGGCCAGCCCGAGCCGCGCCCGGACGAGCAGCTGGCGGACGGGGCCGAGCCCTTCGAGCGCGTCGCGATGCGCCCGCCGCGCGAGCATCATCGCGACGAGGAACAGAGTGAGGCCGAGCGCGAGCACGAGCGCGATCGACGTCAGTGCCCAGCCGGGGATCTTCGCAGTGAGCAGGACCCAGATCACGAGAACGGTCGCGGGGAACACGTCGAAGATCCGGTGTGCGAACACCGAGCCGATCAATGTTGCCGTCACGCCGGGGCGGCCCGGCAGGCGCCGGCGCAGCACCGCGACGCGCGCGAGCTCACCGACGCGGCCCGGGAGGACTGCGTTCGCGAACAGGCCGACCGAGAAGGCGGAGAAGACCAGTGCGAAACGCGGGACGGGTGGGTCGACGGACTGCTTGATCGTCGTGTCCCAGGAGAGAGCCCGGGCGAGCACCGAGAGCAGGTTGAGCCCGATCGCGGCGATCACCCAGCGCCACAGGACGACCGTGAACGCGTCGTGGACGAGGTGCCAGTTGGGCCCGTGATAGACGAAGAGGGCGACCGCCGCGGCGATCAGCGGGACGACGAGCAATGCTCGCAGGCGCCGGTCGCGGAGCATCAGGGGATCACCTCCGCGTACGTCTCCTCGAGACGCCGGGCGATATCGTCCCACGCATAGTTCGCGAGTGCGTGCTCCCGCGCGGCGCGGCCCATCTGCACGCGGCGCGGCTCGTCGGACAGAACGTCGATCACGGCGGTCGCCAATGCCTGCGGGTCGCTCGGCGGGACGAGACGCGCAGCTTCGGCCGTCGCGACGGCGGCATAGCCCGGAATGTCGGAGGCCACCGAGGGCGTCGCGCACGCGAACGCCTCCGCGAGCACCAGCCCGAAGCTCTCGCCCCCGAGCGCGGGGGTGACCGACAGCTTCGCGCGCTCGAGCTCGTGGGTCCGCACCTCGTTGGGGACGATCCCGAGCACGTCGATGCCCGCCTCGTCGACGCGCAGACGCGCGTTCAGCAGCCGGTACTGCAAAGGGTCGGTGCCGATCACCCGCAGCCGCGCGCCGGTCGCAGCGTGGATCTCCGGCCAGGCGCGCAGCAGTGTCGGCAGCCCCTTGCGTTGGTCGTGGCGGCCGATGAAGACGACGGCGTTGTCACGATCGGCCGGGTCGGCGTGCTCGGGAATCAGCACGCCGTTCGGGATCACGCGGTACTCGCCGGGCAGCCACCGTGCCGCCGACTCGGCCGCCATCGGCGAAACGGCGATCCGCGCATCGACCCGGTCCATCAGAAAGCCCCAGCAGCGCATCGCCGGAGCCATCCAGCCCAGGTCGCCGTGTGCGTGATGCGTCACCACGATCGGGCATTGCGCGTACGAGATCGCTGCGACGCAGATCGCGGGGGTCATCGGCTCGTGGCAATGGATCACGTCGAACTGCTCGTCCCGAAGGATGCGGCGGATCCTCGGGATCACGCGGGGCGAGAGCACGATATTCGGCAACGAACCGTTCGCAGGTACGACAACCGACCGCCCGACGGGGATGATCCCGCCGGGCAGCGGCCCATGGCGGCCGGTGCGCGGGTGCAGCAAGCGCGTGAAGAAGCCCGCCGGATCGTTGCCCATCAGGACCTGCACGTCGTGACCACGCCGCCGCAGCGCCGTCGCCTGATGCTCGGAGTGCTCGACGACGCCGCCCCAGTACGACCACGAGAACGGGACGACGATGCCGATCTTCATCGGCTGCTGCCCGAGCCCGCACCGACGCCGGCGAACGCATGCCGTAGGCGTTCGGCGCCGAGCTCGATCGTCTCGTCGCTCACGGCGAGTGAGAGCCGTGCCCAGCCGGCGCCGCTCGGGCCGAACCCCTCACCGGGAGCGACGGCGAGACGATGCTCCTCGAGCAGCCGCTCGGCGGTCAGCTCCTCGGGCAGCTGCAGCCAGACGAAGAACGTGCCCTCGCAGACCGGTGGCTTCGGGAGCACGGAGGCGATCGCGTCCCGACGCCGCTCGTAGCCCGCGACTCGTGCGGCGACCGAGTCCTGCGGTCCCTCGAACGCAGCGATTGCCGCTCGCTGCAGCGGCTCGAAGATGCCGACCCGGTTGTGATCGTTGAGCAGATTGATGCGCTCGACGATCTCGGCGTTGCCGACCACGAAGCCGATGCGCCAGCCCGCCATCCCGTACGTCTTCGACATCGACCACATCTCCACGCCGACCTCCTTGGCGCCGGGCGTGGCGAGAAAGCTCTGGGGGCTGCGCCCATCGAAGACGATGTCGATGTAAGCGGCGTCGTGCACGACTGTTCCACCGGTCCGCTCCGCCCAGCGGACTGCACCCTCGAAGGTGCCCCCAGGCGCGCAGACCGCGCACGGGTTCGACGGATAATTGAGGTAGAGCGCCGCGGCTCCGGGGGCGGCGTCGAGGTCGGGCGACCAGCCGGCCTCGGGCCGCAGCGGGACCGTCTCGAGCTCGGCGCCCGCGAGCGCCGGACCGGACGGGTAATCCGGGTAGTACGGGTCCGGCAGCAGGATCCGGTCGCCCTCGTCGGCCAACGAGAGGGCAAGCTCGGTGATCGCCGTCTTCGTGCCGGGAACGATTGCGATCTCGCGTTCGGGATCGAGGTCGACGCCGTACACGGCGCGGTAGCGGCGTGCCAGCGCGGCCTTGGTGTCGGCGAGCCCTCGGATCGGGGCGTAGCCGTGGACATCGGGGCGAAAAGCGCTTTCGGCGAGCGCCTCGATGACATGCGGCGGCGGCCCCACCTCGGGGTTGCCGCGGCCGAGGTCGACGAGCGGCGGCCCACTCGCTGCAGCTGCGGCGGCGACGCGACCGAGAAGCGCGACGAAGTACTGCTGCGGCAGCCGATCCAAGCGTTTGGGTCTGGCGCGCACCTGGCTGGACTCTAACTAGGCTGATCCTGGTGAACCTCGTGGAGGCACTGGCAGGCGAGATCGGGCCGCGAACTGCCGGGAGCGCCGACGCCGCGCGCGCGGCGGACACCGTGGCCGAAGCTTTCAGGGAGCTCGGCCTCGCGGTGCGGTTCCAGGAGTTCCAGCTGCTCGCGTACGAGCCTGACGAGCCGCTGCTCGAGGTCGAGGGCGAGCGCTGGGAGGCCGGGCCGTGCATGTACTCGCACGCATTCGACGGCGAGGGCATGGTGCGCAGGATCGGGTGGAGCAGCGCCCCGGTCGGCGACGGACGGCTCCCGAACTTCGCAGTCGTCGATCCGGCAGGCCGGGAGGTCGCGCGCCTCCTGACGAGCCCGTTCTCGCTCGGGGCGATCCCGTTCATGTCGACTCACACCCACATCACCACACCCCCGACCGCGTTCGTCTCTCGAGCCGGCGCCGAGCGGCTGCGCGATGGGATGCGCGTACGCATCCGGATCGGCGGCCGCTTCCTGCCGGGGCGAATGGAACGCAACGTGATCGCCGACATCCCCGGCGGCGGGGATCAGCATGTCGTCGTCGGCGCACACTACGACTCGGTCTGGCATGGGCCGGGCGCGATCGACAACGCGTCGGGTGTGGAAGGCGTGCGCCGGATCGGCGAGGCACTCGTCGGTCGCGAGCTCGACCGCGGCGTGCGTCTGGTCGCATTCGCGGCCGAGGAGATCAAGCTGACCGGCTCCCGCTACTACACGGATGAGGCGAAGCTGCGCGGAGAGCTCGAGCAGATCGCCGGGATGGTGAACCTCGATTGCATCGCCTTCGGCGAGCAGCTGAACGTGCTCGCGTCACCGCAGGCGCTGCTCGACCGCGCGACGGAGACCGCACGCTCCCTGGGCCTGCTCGACCGCTACGAGCTCGTCACCGGCCCGGCAACGGGAGGCATCGACTCGCATTGGTTCGCCGAGAACAAGATCCCGGCGGTGACAGTGCTGCACTTTCCCTACGACGAGTACCACCTCACGACGGACGTGCCCGCGCTCGTCGACGACCAGCAGCTCGAGGACGCGGTTGCTCTCGGGCTGGCGCTCGTCGAGTCGCAGGTGACCGACCCCGTGACGGTCTAGAGTCGGTGCATGTTCGAAGAGGGCCTCGCCGAGCTGCACACCCACCTCGGCGGGTCGGTTGCCTCGGACATCCTGTGGAGCCTCGCGCACGAACAGGGAATCGCGCTGCCGACCCGCGACTACTGGGAGTTCGAGCGCCTCGTGACCGTGTCCGACCCGCGCGGCGTGCCGGATCTCGACTCGCTCGACCAGATCTACCATCTGACCGAGCTGATCCAGTCGTCGCCCCTGGCGGTGGAGCGAAGCGTGCATGCGGCGATCGGAGGCGCCTACCGCTCCCAGCGGATCACGACGCTCGAGCTTCGGTTCAACCCGATGAAACGAAACCGCGGCGGCGAGCGCGACCTCGACCACATCATCCTCGCGGCGAGCCGCGGTCTCGATCTCGCCTTGCTGGAGTACCCGCAGGTGCGGGCGGGCCTCATCTTGATGATGGACCGCACGTTCACCGCCGAGCAGAACATGGTGATCATCGAGAAGGCGGTCAAATACATGCCGCGCGGCGTCGTCGGTGTCGACATCGCCGGGCCACGGCCGGGAGGTGCACGCTACGACTACACGCAGATCCGTGAGCACGTCGAGCTCGCCCGCGATGCCGGCCTGGGCGTGACGATCCACGTCGGCGAAGAAGGTGGCGAGCACGGTGTGCAGGAGATCGGCGAGGTGGTCGAGTCGCTGCGGCCCGACCGGCTCGGCCACGGCATCCTCGCCGCGAGCGACCCGGCGTTGATGGAGGCGATCCGGGCCGCGGAGATCACACTCGAGATCTGCCCGACGTCGAATCTGTTGACCAAGGCGCTCCGCGACGAGGACGAGGTGCGCGAGACGCTGCGGACCTTCATCGAGCACGGCGTGCCGTTCACGATCGCAACCGACGGCCCCGAGATGATGCGCACCCACCTGCGCGACGAGCTCGAGCTGCTTGTGCGAATCGGCGCACTCGACGAGAGCGAGGTTCGGCTCGCGAACGACCGGGGCCACGACGCCTCGTTCGTCGCCCGGCGCACGCACGCAGCCGCCTAGGGCGTCTGGCGCCTGGGAGGACGGAAAGTCATTTCCTCGTGCAGCGCTTAGGTCGGAGCGCTACCGTCCTGCCTCGATGGAACTCGGTCTGCGTGGCAGGACGGCGATCATCTGCGGAGCCTCGTCCGGCCTCGGACTGGCCTCCGCGGAAGCGCTCGCCGCAGAAGGCGCGAATGTGTCGATGTTCGCGCGGCGCCGCGACATCCTCGAGCGGGACGCCGACCGCATCGGCGCCCTCGCAGTTCGAGGTGACGTCACGAATGCCGCCGATCTCGAGCGGCTCGTCGAACGGACGGTCGAGGCCTTCGGCGGCATCGACATCCTCGTCTGGAACTCGGGCGGCCCGCCGGCCGCGACAGCCTCGGAGATCAGCGACCTCCAGCTCGAGTCGGCGTTCGAGCTGCTGTTGCAGCCCGCGATCCGGCTGGTGCGGCTCGCGCTGCCTGAGATCCGAAAGAGCGAGGCCGGCCGTATTCTCTTCATCACCTCCATCACGGTCAAAGAACCGACGTCCCACCTGGCGCTTTCGAACGCGCTTCGCCCCGGGCTCACCGGCTGGGCGAAGACGCTCGCACGGGAGCTCGGGCCGGAGGCGATCACCGTCAACTGCGTCGCTCCCGGCCGCATCGACACGCCACGGATGACCGAGCTCTACGGCGCAGACGGCCCGCCGCCGGAAGAGCTCGCTCAGATCCCCCTCGGCCGCCTCGGCAGCCCACGCGAGTTCGGCGACGTCGTCTGTTTCCTCGCCTCGGCCCGTGCTGCGTACATCAGCGGGACCACCGTCCTCGTCGACGGTGGCAGCTCACGCGGGCTTCTATGAAGCACGTCACCGCCGGCCGGCTCCTCGTGCTGGGGGTCGTCCTGTTCGCCGTCGCACTGGCGCTCTACGTCGCGCCGTCCAACGAGTACATCTTCCTGCCCGACAAGGCACACCCTGTTGCGCCTCTCGTCACGATTCAGAACGGGCAGGACCCCCCTCCGGCCAAGGGCGGCATCTATTTCCTGGACGTGATCGTCCGCAAGGCGACCATCCTCGAGAAGCTCTTCGGCGGGCTGCACAAGGGGGCCGACCTGTATCCGGCCAGTGCCGTCAACCCGCCGGGGGTCGGGGACAACCAGCGTCGACGCATCGATCTGCAGGACATGCAGCACTCCCAGCAGGTCGCGGCGGCCGTTGCCCTGCGCGCAGCCGGCAAGCACGTCGTGCTGCGCTCCACCGGCGCGCTCGTCGACGAGGTCGTCGCCGGCACGCCCGCGGCGGGGAAGCTCGAGCCCGACGACGTGATCGTTGCCATCGACCGCAAACCGGTGCGCAGTCGCGACGACGTCGCGACCGCGATGTCGTCGCACAAGATCGGTTCGATCGTCGCGATGACCGTCCGGCGCGGCAAACAGACGCTCATCGAACGGATGCGGACCATCACCTCCGGCGGGAAGCCGCCCCGGCGCGCGGTCGTCGGGATCCTGGTCGAGAACGCGGTCGACATCAAGCTGCCCTTCCCCGTCAGCATCGACGCCGGCAATGTCGGCGGCCCGTCGGCCGGACTCGCGTTCGCCCTCGAAGTGCTGCAGCGGCTCGGCCGAAACGTCGTCCACGGGCACAAGATCGCCGCCACCGGCGAAATCTTCCCCGACGGCTCGGTCGGTCCGATCGGCGGCATCAAGCAGAAGACGATCGGCGCGCGCGAGGCGGGTGTGGACGCATTCCTCGTGCCCGCTGGGGAGAACGCCCGGGATGCACGCAAGGAGGCGGGCGGGCTCCGGATCATCCCTGTGGAGAGTTTTCCACAGGCGTTGCACGCTCTGGCGACACTCCGTTAGCGGGACAGAAAACAGCAGTTTTCAGCCCTTTCGAACTTGCCGGAAAATGCACGTTTTCCATTTAGGCAAGCCCTTTGCGGAGGCATGAGGCGGTCGTAGCATGGCCCTCCCCCCACCCCCCACAAAGCCCCCGGAAGGGACCCCCGATGACCCGACAGAACGCTCCGACCTGCGACGACTGCTACTTCCGCCGTCATGCTCTCTGTGCGATGGCCCCGGAGCGTCCGTGCCCCACTTTCCGCGCGGCGACGCGCACCCTCCAGCCCCCACGCCAGCCCCGCCTCGTCCCGCTCGCGACTGTGCCCGCAGGGATGGGGGCAGCGGTGGCGGTCGGCTAGCGCGCGAGCTATGCCGTGACGGGCAGCGCGGCAGCAAGCCGGGCGACGCCGTCGCGGATCTCGTCGGGCGAGACGAAGCTGAAGGCCAGGCGAGCCGTGTCGGGAGCCCCGCCGAAGTCGGTCCCTTTGACGAAGGTGACCCCAGCCTGCTCGGCGCGCGCCAGCAGGTCGGACGCGTCGATCCCACCGAGCTCCAGCCAGAGGAAGTAGCCGCCGGCCGGGCGCGTGGTGCTGACCCCCGGCAGGTCGCTGTCGAGGGCCTCGAGCATGGCGTCACGGCGGGCACCGAGCAGGCCCTTGACGCGCTCCAGGTTCGGCTCGAAGCTGCCTCGCCGGACGAACTCGTTCACCGTCGCCTGGCCGAGCAGGACCGGCGTGATGTACGTCGCGGTGGCCGTCGCCTCGATCTGCCGGGCGAGTGCCTCCGGGAACACGAACCAGCCGACACGCAAACCGGGCGCCACCGTCTTCGAGAAGGACGAGCTGTAGGCGACGTGCCCACCCGAGAGCTCGAAGAGCGACGGCAGCGCGTCGCCTTCGTAGCGCACGAGGCCGTACGGGTCGTCCTCGAGCACGAGCAGGTCGTGCTCGCTGCGCCAGTTCGACGATCCGGCGGCGGCGCTCGATGCTCAGCGTCCGCCCGCTCGGGTTCTGGAAGGTCGGGATCAGATAGAGGAACGCAGGCGCCGGGCCGTTCTGGAGCGCCTGCTCGAGCGCGTCCGGGTCGAGCCCTTCGTCGTCACAGGCGAGGAGCTCGACCTCGGAGCCGAGCTCACGCAGGATCTTCAGCGGCCGGTCGTAGGTGGGCAGCTCCGCGAGCACCCGCTTGCCAGGCGCGAGCCGCTGCGCGAGGAACACGAAGCCTTGCAGCGAGCCGTTCGTCACGAAGACGCGCTCAGGATCCACGTCGTGCCGCTCCGCGATCCACTCACGCAGCGGCGCATACCCGGGGGACGGGCCGTACGAGAGGATCGTGCGGCCGTCACGCTCGAGCGCGACCCGGGCGCAATCCGCCAGCTCCTCGACCGGCAGGCATTCCGGCGCAGGAACACCGCGCGCAAACGAGATCATTGCCATCGCGCCAGACTACCGAGCGAGCACCTGGTCGTCGGTCGGCCACACGAGGCTGATGCGGTACTCGAGCCCGGCGACCCGCGTGTGCAGAGTCACCCAGTCGATCTCGATCCGCTCACCGTCGCGGCGCGTGAAGCTCGAGGATCCGCGGAGCAGCGACGAGCGGCGCACGCGGTCCATCTCCTCCACGGCGCCGCCGGGCGAGAGCTCCCCGACCGGCATTCCGGTCAGCTCGCCACGGCTGACCCCGACGAGCCGGCACGCGGCCTCGTTCACGGCGACGTAGTGACGCTCGTCGTTCCAGACGAAGACCGCGGTGCCCTCGGCGGCGTCGATCGCCTCCCCGAGCAAGGCCCATTGCGGGATCCGTTGCGGGTCCTCCGACACTGATGAAGAAACCTATACGGACGGCAGTTCGACCACGAAGCGTGCGCCGGCCGGCTGGCCGGGCTCGTAGCGGAGGTCGCCGCGGTGCGCCAGGGCGTAGGCCCGAGCGATCGCGAGCCCCAGCCCGGTGCCGGCCACCCGGTCGCGGGCCACGCCGGCCCGGGTGAAGCGCTCGAACAGCGTCTCCTCGATCTCGTCGCGCGACGCCCGGCCCGGCATCCTCGACCGACAGGTGGAGACAGCCGTCGACGACCGCCGCCGAGACGAGCACCGGCTCGCGGCCGTACCGAAGCGCGTTGGTGACCAGGTTGGTGACGATGTGCTCGAGGACGGCGGGATCGACGACCGCCTCGTCGGGACCGCTCACCGTCACCTCGACCTCACCGGCGCGGAGACCCGCGGCGATCGCCACGACCTCCGTCAGACGGCTGCGCAGGCTGATCGCCTGCGGCGCGATGTCGATCGCATGCGCATCGAGTCGCGACAGGTCGAGCAGCTGCTCGACGAGCCCCGCCATGCGCGCCGTTTGCTGCTCGAGCGCAACGCGCAGCTCTTCCGTCTGATCTTCGTCGAGCCGGTCGCCGAGATGGTTGAGCGTCTGGACGAAGCCGTGCACCGTCGTCACGGGCGTGCGCAGCTCATGCGCGGCGAGCGCGACGAAGTTCGCCATCACCTCGTTGGCGCGTTCGAGCGCGAGCCGGGATGAGTGCTCCTGCTCGAAGAGGCGCACTCGGTCGAGTGCGATTCCCGTCATCGCCGCGACGTGTCTCCAGGATCCGCAGCTCGTCGTCGCCGAAGAAGGGTGCGTAGGCCGAGGTCCAGACGATCAGTGTCGCCCCCGGCTCGATCCACGTGCACCGGCATGCCGCCGTCCTGGTCCGGCGACGGTGCATGCTCGGCGACGACCGTCCCGTCGGAATCGATGATCGCCGCGCCCCGCGCACCGACGAGGGCGACCACCGGCCCGAGCACTCGCTGGGCGACCTCGGTCCGAGTTGTGGCCAGCGTCATCAGCCCGACGATCGCCTCCTGCATCCTCTGCTGCTCCGGCGCGCGCCAGGACGCGCGGATGATCTGCGGCGGGCTCAATCCGAGCACGAAACCGACGCAGCTCCCGAAGCGCGAGGATCTGGGTGAACAGAGCGGCGACCGAGGCCTGATTGGTCGTGAACGCGGTGAAGATGATCGCGAGGGTCAAGGCGGCGGAGGCGAACGAGAGCATCCGCATGCGGCTCGCCGCAACGGATGGTTGCTCACGGCCCGCCCGCCAGAGCCGAACGGTCACGACGATCGAGAGCAGCGTCCAGTGGACGAGGAACACGATCACGTAGGCGAGGAACCACGTAGGCGCGGCTCGCCCGCGGCAGGGACGCTTGGCAGCGCGAACGTCCAGATGCTGAGCCCGATCGTCATGACCGCGACCACGCGCTGCAGCCGGCGCGACGGCCGGACGAACTCCGTCGCGAAGCGGTAGAGGAGATATGGGAAGAGGACGAGCAGTTCGATCTCGACCCGCTGCAATGCGTCCTCGACGAAGCCGTGCGGGTCGGCGGGGACCAGGCGGCCAACGGTCACGATCAGGCCCAGCGTCAGGAAGGCGAGCGTCAGCCAGCCGGCGGCTCGGTCCCTACGTCGCAGCCAGCGGTGCACCGCGAGCAGCGAGCAGGCCGACGATGAACACGCTCGTGAGGATCGAAAAGGCCGTGACGACCGCGTGCAAGAAGTTGACCCCCAGGATCGACGCCGGGCGGAATCGTACGCTTTAGCCGACTCTTAGGCATGAACGACACAATGCAGCCATGACAACGCGCGTCCTCGTGGTCGATGACGACCCTGCTGTCCGCTCTGCGATCGCCGCGAGCGCTCCGCGTCGACTACGAGGTCGACGAGGCAGTCGACGGCGCCGACGCGCTGGCGCAGCACAGCTCCACGCCGGCCGACGCGATCGTCCTCGATCTCTTGATGCCCGAGATCGGCGGCCTCGACGTCTGCCGCTCGCTCCGCCACCGAGGCGATCCCGGTCCCCGTTCTGGTCGTCACGGCGCGGGACGCGGTCGACGACCGGGTCGAGGGGCTCGACGCAGGTGCCGACGACTACCTCGTCAAGCCGTTCGCCGTCGAGGAGTTGCGCGCGCGCGTCCGCGCGCTGTTGCGTCGCACCGGCGCCGGCGACGACGCCGTCCAGTTCGCGGATGTGACGCTCGACGCGACGACGCGCGAGGTGTACCGCGGCGAGCGGCGGTTGCAGCTGACGCGCACCGAGTTCAACCTGCTCGAGCTCTTCATGCGCAACCCGAGGCAGGTGCTGACGCGATCGCAGATCTACGAGCGGGTGTGGGGCTACGACTTCGGAGCGACGTCGAACGCGCTCTGGGTCTACATCGGCTACCTGCGCCGCAAGCTCGAAGAAGGCGGCGAGCCGCGCCTCCTGCACACGGTGCGCGGCGTCGGCTACGCACTTCGCGAGGAACCATGAGCTTTCGCCAGCGGCTGATGCTGTTCACGGCGATCGCGATCGCCGTGACGGTCGCGGCACGTCTGTCGCCGTCTGGATCGTCGCGAAGCACGAGCTGTACGCCCAGGTCGACCAGTCGCTGATACGCAGGCGACGCGGCGGCCAGGTCCGTCGCCCGTTCGGCGGCGGACCGCTGACGGACGTCATCGCGTCCCGACGGCGACGGTCGCAGCGCCCGCGCGCTCCCGATCACCGCACGCGCGAAGCACGGTGGCATACGGCAAGGCGACGGCCGTACTTCACCGACACGACGATCGACAGGCACCACGGGCCGTGTTCCACGTCGCGCGAGCTCGTCGGCCCCGGCCAACGGCGGCGGCGCGTGCTCATGGCGCGATCTTGCGCTCGACGACACCGACCACGCGCTCAGCCGGATCCACTTCTGGATCCTGCTCGTCGGTGGAATCGCCATCGCGCTGGCCGCGGCGCTCGCCGCGCTCGTCGCGACGGCTGCGCTCCGCCCGGTGCGCCGACTGACTACGGCTGCCGAGAACGTCACCGCGACCGGCGACCTGTCCGAGCGGGTCGACGGTGACCGGCCACGACGAGCTCGGCCGGCTCGGCGACGCGCTTCAACGCGATGCTGGCGGCACTCGAGGAATCGGTCGGGCGCCAGCGGCGGCTGGTCGCGGACGCGTCGCACGAGCTGCGGACGCCGCTCACCTCGACCCGGACGAACATCGACCTGCTGCGCGAGGGACGGCTGCCGCCGGAAGAGGCAAAGCACGCCCTCGACGAGGCATCCGTCGAGCTCGCGGCGCTTGACCACGCCTCGTGTCCGACCTGGTCGAGCTCGCACGCGGCGAGGAGCGCAAGTTGCGGGTCGAAGACGTGCAGCTCGACGACCTCGTCGCGGGGCCGTGGAGCGCGCGAAGGCGCGCGCGCCGGAGGCGACGTTCGTGACCTCGCTGTCACCCACGGTCGTGCAGGCCGATCCCGTGCTGCTCGAGCGGGCCGTCCTCAACCTGCTCGACAACGCCGTCAAGTACAGCCCGGCGGGCGCGCCGATCGAGGTCACCGTCCGCGACGGCGAGGTCGTCGTCGCCGATCACGGCCCGGGGGTCGCCGAGGAGGACCTGCCGCGCGGATCTTCGACCGGTTCTACCGCTCCGCGGCTGCCCGCTCGAAGCCCGGAGCCGGCCTCGGGCTCGCGATCGTACGCGAGGCCGCGCGAGCCCACGGCGGCGATGCGACGGTCGAGAGCTCCGCGAGCGGCTCGAAGTTCCGGCTGACCCTCCCCGCGGCCGTCTAGTTCCACTCTCTCCACTCGCGCGTGCGCACTTCGCAACGGTGTCTGACACCGGACGGTCTCGGCGAGACCGGCGTGCAAACGTGCGAGCGCAGCAGTGGAATCCGCACCGAGGTTCCACTTTCGCTCCACGCGCGTGCGCACTTCGTGGCGGTGTCTGACACCGGACGGGTCTCGGCGCGACAGGTCCGGCTGGGAGGGGCCGCGGTGCGTGTTCGCGTCGCGCGGTTCGCGGGCGGCGCGTGGCGCTCGTCAGGCCTGCGCGGCGGCGACGACGAGCTCTGCGACCTCGGTCGGGGTGGTGCCGACCTTGATCCCGACCGCCTCGAGCGCGTCCTTCTTCGCAGCGGCCGTGCCCGACGAGCCCGAGATGATCGCGCCGGCGTGGCCCATCGTCTTCCCGGGCGGCGCCGAGAAGCCGGCGATGTACGAGAACACCGGCTTCGACAGGTGCTCGGCGACGTAGCGGGCCGCCTTCTCCTCCTCGTCGCCGCCGATCTCTCCGACGAGGACGATGTACTTCGTCTCGGGGTCGGCTTCGAACTTCTCGAGGACGTCGATGAAGCTCGAGCCGACAACCGGGTCGCCGCCGATGCCCACGATCGTCGAGTTGCCGAGACCGCGCTGCGCGACCTCGTAGCCGATCTGGTAGGTGAGCGTGCCGGAACGCGAGACCAGCCCGATCGATCCGGGCGGGAACACCTCGGCCGGGATGATCCCGACGTTCGCCTTGCCCGGCGACAGCACGCCCGGGCAGTTCGGGCCGATCAGCGTCACGCCCTTCGGGCGGCTGTACGTGTAGACGCGCAACATCTCGTGGGCCGGGATGTGCTCGGTGATGCAGATCACGGTGCCGATCCCCGCGTCCACCGCCTCGTAGATCGCATCGGGAGCAAACCGCGCGGGCACGAAGATCAGCGACGTGTTCGCGCCGGCGTCGGCGACCGCTTCGGCGACCGTGTCGAAGACCGGCACCCCCTCGACGTCCTGGCCGCCCTTCCCGGGGGTGACGCCGGCGACGAGATTCGTCCCGTAGGCGCGATTGCGCAGCCCGTGGAAGCGGCCCTCGGAGCCGGTCAGTCCCTGGACGACGAGCTTGGTGTCGTTGTCGACGATGATCGCCATTACGACTGCGACCTCCGCGCCTTGAGGATCACCTTGACGTCGCTCCAGGTGGTGCCGTCGTCGGAGGACCATGGCGCCAGCAGCTCGCGCACACGCTCGGCGTCCGCGCCGGTGCAGTCGCAGCGTGCGAGCCAGTCCTCGAAGTCGTGTGTCTTCGTGAACAGCTCGACACGCTCGATCTCGAAGCCGGCGCTCTCGACCAGATCGCGCCACTCCTCCTCGGAGTAGCTGCGAACGTGTGTCGGGTCGCGCAACTTCTCGGCTGCCTCGACCTCCTCCGCGGTGTACTGGCGTGTCCTCGATCACGATCGTGCGGCTCGCGACGCGGCCGATCTCACCCACGGCCCTGCCGATGTCGTCGAAATGATGTGGCGCGATTCGCGAGACGACGACGTCGAAGGAGCCGTCCGCGAACGGAAGATCCTCCGCGCGGCAGACGACATCCGGCTCCATGCCGGGCGCCGCGTCTGTCGTCACGACCTCGGCTCCGAGTGCGCGAAGTTTGCGCGCGACGTGCCCGCCGCCGGTCGCGACGTCCAGCACCTTCACGCCTTCGTGCGGATTGCACATCTCGACGACGATGTCGAGGTCGGCATCCGTGGCATGTGTCACCGACGAGCGGTAAGCCTCGACGCGATCGTCCCACGGACTGCTCATGCGGCGAGCTCCACGGCCTTCTTCGCGGCGTCGAGCATCGTCGGAGAGACGTACAGGTTGGGCGCTGCGGCGTCGGCGAGGATCTTCCGCCCCTCTTCGGCGTTCGTGCCGTCGAGCCGGACGACGATCGGGATCTCGATCTTCATGCGGTCGAGCGCTTCGAGGATGCCGCGCGCGACCTCGTCGCAGCGCGTGATGCCGCCGAAGATGTTGAAGAAGACCGACTTCACCTGCGGGTCCCGCGTGATCACCTCGAGCGCATCGACCACGCCCTCCGCGTTCCCGCCGCCGCCGAGGTCACAGAAGTTCGCCGGCTTGCCTCCTGCGACGACCACCACGTCGACCGTCGACATCGACAGCCCCGCGCCGTTGCCGAGGATGCCGACGGAGCCGTCCAGCTTCACGTACGTGACGCCCTTCTCGCGCGCGAACGCCTCGAACGGATCGGCAGCCCCCGCGTCGCGGAACTCGGCGAAGTCGGGATGCCGGTACAACGCGCTGTCGTCGACCGTGAACTTGGAGTCGAGAGCCTTGACGGTGCCGTCCGGCGTGACGATCAGGGGGTTGATCTCGGTGAGCATCGCGTCGCACTCGATGAAGCACCGGTAGAGCCTGCCGATGATGTCCGCGAGCTGCTTCTGCTCGTTCGGGTCCTCGACGCCGGCTCCGTAGACGAGCCTGCGCGCGATCCAGGGCTGGTACCCCTCGAGCGCGTCGACGTGCAGCCGCACGAGCGCATCCGGATCGTTTGCGGCGACGTCCTCGATCTCGACGCCGCCCTGCGTCGTGAACATGAACAGCGGCTGTTTTGCTCCGCGGTCGAACGTGATGGAGAGGTAGTACTCCTTCGCGATCTCGGAGGCCTCCTCGATCCAAAGCTTCTCGACCACATGGCCGCGAATGTCGAGACCGATGATCTCTCTCGCCTTCTGCTCCGCGTCGGCCGGGTCCTCCGCGAGCTTCACGCCGCCCGCTTTTCCGCGGCCGCCCGTCAGCACCTGCGCCTTGACGACAACCTGCGTCCCGAGCTCCTCGGCGGCGGCGCGCGCCTCCTCCGGCGTCGTCGCGAGCCGTCCTTCCGAGACCGGGATCCCGAACTGCCGGAAGAGCTGCTTGCCCTGATACTCGAGAAGGTCCATCGGCCGCGCAATCTAGCCGCGTCGCTAACCTCGCTGCGGATGGAAGCGATCGTCGTGGAAGAGCTGCGCAAGCGCTACGGCGAGGTTCAGGCTCTCGACGGCGTCTCGTTCAACGTCCGAGAAGGCGAGGTCTTCGGGCTGCTCGGGCCGAACGGCGCAGGCAAGTCGACGACCGTTCGCGTGCTCGTCACGCTCACGCACGCCGACGAGGGCACGGCGGCCGTCGCCGGACACGACGTCCGCCGCGAGCCGAACTCCGTCCGCCATTCGATCGGCTACGTGCCACAGGACTCCGGCGTCGACCAGTTCGGGACCGGTCGCGAGAACCTGATGCTTCAGGGCCGCGTCCAGGGCATGAGCGGCCGCGACCTGCGTCAGCGAGCCGAGGGACTGCTGCAGCTCGTCGGCATCGAAGAAGCGGCCGACCGCATCGTCAGGACGTACTCGGGCGGGATGCGGCGCAGGCTCGACATCGCGCTGGGGCTCGTCCACCGGCCGAGAGTGCTGTTTCTCGACGAGCCGACCACCGGGCTCGACCCGGAGGCTCGCGTCGGCATGTGGGCCGAGGTCTCGCGCCTTGCCGAGGCCGAGTCGCTGACGATCCTGCTCACGACGCACTACCTCGAGGAGGCGGACCAGCTGGCCGACCGGCTCGCGATCCTCTCCCAGGGGAAGATCGTCGTGGAGGGCACGCCGGCCGAGCTGAAGGCGAACCTGCGCGGTGACGCGGTGCAGGTCGAGCTCGCAAACGGGCAGCTCGCAGAGGCTCAGCGCCTCATCGCCGCGACGGGTGCGCTGCCCGAGGCCGTCCTCGACGGGCGCACCGTCGTCGTGCGCGTGCCGGACGGCGGCGCGGCGCTGCCCGGGATCCTCGGCGCGCTCGATGCCGCCGGGATCGGCGTTGCAACCGTGGCGGTCTCGCGGCCGTCGCTCGACGATGTCTATCTCTCGTTCACGGGCAGGGACTTCAACTCCGAGGATCGCGGCGAATGAAGGTCCTGCGGGACACGTGGTTCATGACGGTCCGCCAGGCGCGAAACCTGATGCGCGAGCCGATCTGGATCGTGCTGCTGCTCGTGCAGCCGATGGTCTGGCTCGTGCTGTACGGACAGCTCTTCCACAACGTCACGCGGCTCGGCGGTTTCGGCACGACGTCGTACATCACCTTCCTCGCCCCGGCGATCGTCGTCATGAATGCGTTCTTCGGCGCCACCTGGAGCGGGATGTCGATGATCAGCGACCTCGACCACAAAGTGGTCGAGCGATTCCTTGCGACACCCGCGTCGCGCTTCTCCCTGGTGCTCTCTCAGATCGTGCGCTCTGCTCTGACGGCGGCGATCCAGGCGATCATCATCCTGCTCGTCGCAACGGCACTCGGTGTGCGCATCCACACCGGTGCTGTCGGCTGGCTCGTGATCATCCTCGCGGCGATCCTCGTCAACAGCGCGTTCGCCGGAGTCTCGCAGGCGATCGCTCTGCTGACTCGCCGCGAGGCGACGATGATCGCAGTCGCGAACTTCATCGGCCTGCCGCTGCTCTTCCTCTCGACGACGATGATCGCCCGCTCGCAGATGCCCGAGTGGATGCAGTCCACGGCGAGCTTCAATCCGGTCGACTGGGGCGTGAAGGCGGCGCGCGAGGTGGTGCTGCCGAACACCGACTGGAGCGTCGTCGGCTGGCACCTCCTGCTGCTGCTCGGGCTCAGCGCGCTGACGGCGGCGTGGGCGACCCGAACGTTCCGCGCGTATCAGCGCAGTCTCTAGCCCGCAGCAGCTTCGATCACACAGATCACCTGGCCGGTCGTCACCGGCTGACCCACGGCGATCGAGAGATCGGCGACAACCCCGGAGCGATGAGCTGTCACCTCGTTCTCCATCTTCATCGCCTCGACGATGCACACCACCTGGCCCGGCTCGACCGGGTCGCCGTCGGCCACCCGCACCTGCAGGACCGTCCCCTGCATCGGGCTCGTCACCCGGTCGGAGGCGCCGCCACCCGCACCGGCTGCCGTGCGCTCGCGCCTGCGACGGGCGAGCTCGCGGTACGGCGGCTCCGGCACGTGCACCTTCACCTCGACCCGGCGTCCATCGACCTCTGCGAACGTCGTCCGCTCGACGGTTCCGCCGTTGACTGTTGAAACGCCGCGTGCCGGCTCCTCGGCGAGCTCCTGTGCCCGCAGCGCCAGCAGCTCGGACTCGACGATCCCGTGGCATGTCTCCCCCGCCCGGAAGCACGGATGTGAGAGCAGCGCCTTGTGGAAACCGATCAGCGTCTTGACGCCACCGATCTGAAACTCGCCGAGCGCGCGCAGCATGCGACCGATCGCATCCTCGCGATCGGCGCCACGGACGATCAGCTTGGCGATCATCGGGTCGTACAGCGGCGAGATCTCCGATCCTTCGGTCACACCCGAGTCGACGCGCACGCCGGGCCCGCCCGGCTCGCGGTAGACGGTGATCGTCCCGGGCGAAGGCAGGAAGCCGTTGGCGACGTCTTCGGCATTGATGCGGCACTCGATCGCGTGACCCTGCAGGCGTATGTCGTCCTGCGTGAACTCGAGCCGCTCGCCCGCGGCGATCTGCACCTGTGCGCGCACGATGTCGACGCCCGCGACCACCTCGGTGATCGTGTGCTCCACCTGGATGCGCGTGTTCATCTCCATGAAGTAGTAGGAGCCGTCGGGCGCGAGCAGTCCCTCGATCGTGCCGGCGGAGCGGTAGCCGGCCGCGCGTGCCGCTTCGATCGCGATCTTCCCGATCCGGTCTCGCAGCTCGGCGCCGACCGCGGGCGACGGCGTCTCTTCGACGAGCTTCTGATGGCGGCGCTGGATCGTGCAGTCCCGCTCGCCGAGGTGGATGACGTTGCCGTGCGCGTCCGCGAGCACCTGCACCTCGACGTGTCGCGGATCCTCGAGGTACCGCTCGACGTAGACCGACGCATCGGCGAAATACGACCTGCCTTCACGCTGTGCGGACTCGAACGCCTCCACCGCCTCGTCGGCCGAGCGCACGACCTTCATGCCCTTGCCGCCGCCACCGGCGGCCGCCTTGATGATCAGCGGGTAGCCGATCTCCGCCCCGAGCGCGACGACCTCCTCTGCGGATCCGACAGGATCGGTCGTGCCGGGAATGATCGGAACGCCCGCCTCCTGCATCGCCCGGCGCGCCCGGGTCTTCGAGCCCATCAGCTCGATTGCAGCCGGCGGCGGGCCGATCCAGACGAGCCCTGCCTCCTCGACCGCGCGGGCGAACCCGGCGTTCTCGGCCAGGAAGCCGTAGCCGGGATGGACCGCCTCCGCGCCCGATCGAGCCGCGGCGTCGAGCAGCTTCTCGACGACCAGATACGTCTCCGCGGAGGCGTTTCCCCGCAGGGCGAGGGCCTCGTCGGCGTAGAGCGCGTGCGGCGCGAGCCGGTCGACGTCGGAGTAGACGGCAACGGACGCGATGTCCATGTCGCGCAACGTCCGGAAGATACGGAGAGCGATCTCTCCACGGTTGGCGACCAGGACTTTGGCGAACACACTCCGTATTCTCCTTACGGATGAGCTTCGCCGATCAATTGACCGTCGCTCGTGCAATCGCGGTGCCGATCGTCATCGCGCTGTTCGCGATCCCGTTCCAGGGGCACGACTACTGGGCGACAGGGGTGTTCATCGCCGCAATGGCGACCGATTGGTTCGACGGCCGGATCGCGCGGCGGAGCGGGCGCACCTCGTCGCTCGGCTCTCTGCTCGACCCGGTGGCGGACAAGCTGCTCGTGATGTCGACCCTGATCGTGCTGATCGACCAGGGTGTCTTCCCGGCGTGGATGGTCGCCGCGATCGTCGCGCGTGAGCTCCTGGTCTCCGGTCTGCGGCAAGCGGCGATCGAGCGCGGCGTCGTGATCGCCGCCCGTGACCTCGGCAAGCTGAAGACCTGGGCCCAGGCGATCGCTGCCGCTGTCGGCGGGCTGGCGGCTGCGGGCGTCTGGAGCACGCGTGCGGCGTGGTGGTCGCTGCTCGTGGCCCTGGTCCTGACCTGGATCTCCGGGCTCGACTACGCGCGGGCAGCGCCGAGCGTGCTTCGCGGACGTCCTGCGGCTACGCCGTAGCGGGACCTGGCGGCGACGGCTGGAGCGACTCCTCGAGCCCGGCCTGCCACCAGGGGCCCGGGGACGGCGTCGGCTGCCGCGAGCACCGCCTCGATCGCGGCGGCAACCTGGTCGGGCTGCTCCGGTGTGAGCTCGAGAGCGATCGCGTTCAACCGCCGAACCAACGCGCGCGCCGGCTCGAGCCGAAATCACGCTTCTCGTCGACGAGCGCCAAGGACGGCTCCCGGAAGGTCCCGGTCGGCTTCGGCCCGGAGAGGAAGTCGACGTCCACGCGGCCGATGCGCCCCGCACCGAACTCGATGTAGCACGACCCCTGGCCGCCGTAGGCGCTGGGCTGCTCGCCGCCGCGGAGACTCGCGATCAGCGACGCGGCGACCACACGCGCAGCCCCCTCGGCGAAGACGCCTGCCTTCGGCACGCCCACGGTGGCGACATCCCCGACGGCGTACACGCCCGGGAACCGCGTCTCGAGCGTCTGGGAGCTCACCGGGACGTAACCGTCCTCGGTCATGCCGCTCTCGATGACGACCTCGGGCGCGCGATGCCTGTGGCACGCCGAGAAAGAGATCGAACGGCAACTCGCTGCCGTCATCGAGCCGAGCGACGCTCCTACCGGCGTCGAGCGACGCGATGCGGCGGCCCGGGATGAATTCGATCCCCCGCTCGACGAACGCCGCGACGAGCGCCTCGGATGTGTCCGGCGAGGGCGGCACCGGCGTCCCGAACGGAATCACGATCGAGATCTCACAGTCGGCGCGGACACCACGCACCGACAGGTAGTCGTGCAACAGCAATGCGGCCTCACTCGGCGCGGGCGGGCACTTGAACGGCGCTCCGCAGACGCCGATGATCGCGTGCCCGCGGGAGAAGTCGGGCAGCAGCCCCGCCAATCGCTCCGCGCCGGCGACGGAATAGAACTCGTTACCCGCCTCGGCGAGCCCCGGCGTCGCGTCCAGGTCGTAGTCGGCTCCGAGCGCGAGCACGAGGACGTCGGCCTCGTGCACTCCCCCGTCGGTCGTCACGCGGCGCGCCTCGGGGTCGATCGAGGTGACCGTCTCCTGGAGGAAGCGGACGCCCGGCTTCACGAGGTCGCGGTACGGCAGTCGGACCTGGTCGAGTGTGGTCCGCCCGAACATCACGTCGAGCTTCGAATAGCCGAACACGAACGCGTCGTTCTGGTCGATCAACGTCACGGCCGCGTCGTCGCCGACGGCCTCGGACAACATGGTCGCGAGCTCGAGACCTCCGAAGCCCGCTCCCAGGATCACAACTCTCAACGCTGCCATCTAGAGGGGGATGTTGCCGTGCTTACGGGGTGGCCGCGGCTCGCGCTTCGTGATCGACGTGCGCAACGCGTCGATCAGCACCGGCCGGGTCCGGCGCGGTTCGATCACCTCGTCGACGTAGCCGCGTTCGGCAGCGCTGTACGGGTTGGCGAATCGTTCCTTGTACTCGGCGATCAGCTCGGCGCGACGTGCGTCGGGATCTGCGGCGTCGGCCAACTCGTGCCGGAAGATGATGTTGACTGCGCCCTCCGGCCCCATCACGGCCACCTCGGCGCTCGGCCAGGCGAAGTTGAAGTCAGCGCGAACGTGCTTCGAGCTCATCACGTCGTACGCGCCGCCGTAGGCCTTGCGCGTGATCACGGTCAGCTTCGGCACGGTGGCTTCGCAGTAGGCGTACAGCAGCTTGGCGCCGTGGCGGATGATCCCGCCCCATTCCTGGGCCGTGCCGGGCAGAAAGCCGGGCACATCGACGAAGGTGACGAGCGGGATGTTGAACGCATCGCACGTGCGCACGAACCGCGCCGCCTTCTCCGATGAGCTGATGTCGAGCACACCGGCGAGCGCCTTCGGCTGGTTTCCGACGATGCCCACGCTCTGGCCGCCGAGCCGTGCGAATCCGCAGACGATGTTCTCGGCGAACAGCGGCTGGATCTCGAGGAACTCACCGTCGTCGACGACCGCCGAGATGACGCGCTTCATGTCGTACGGCTTCGTCGGCTCGTCGGGGATCAGGGCGTCGAGCTCTGGTGCCTCGCGGCTGATCGGATCGGTCGGTTCGTCGAAGGGCGCAGGATGCGCGTTCGACTGCGGCAGGAAGCTGAGCAGGTAGCGCGCGTCCTCGAGCGCGGACTCCTCATCCGGGGACGTCAGGTGCGCGACCCCTGACTTCGAAGCGTGCGTGACGGCGCCGCCGAGCTCCTCGAACGTCACCTCCTCGCCGGTGACGGTCTTCACGACGTCGGGCCCCGTGATGAACATGTACGACGTTCCCTCGACCATCAGCACGAAGTCGGTCATGGCGGGCGAGTAGACCGCGCCGCCCGCGCAGGGGCCCATCACGAGCGAGATCTGGGGGATCACGCCCGAGCTCTGGACGTTGCGCCAGAAGATCTCGGCGTAGCCGGCCAGCGAGACGACGCCCTCCTGGATCCGCGCGCCGCCCGAGTCGTTGATCCCGATCAGCGGGCAGCCGTACTTGGCCGCCATGTCCATCACCTTGCAGATCTTCTCGGCGAAGACCTCGCTCAGCGAGCCGCCGAAGACCGTGAAGTCCTGGCTGAAGACGAAGACGCGCCTGCCGAAGATCGTGCCGTAGCCGGTGACGACGGCGTCGCCGTACGGGCGCCGTTCGAGCATTCCGAAGTTCGGCTCGCGGTGGCGGACGAAGCGGTCGAGCTCGACGAACGAGCCTGGATCGCAGAGCTTCTCGGCACGCTCGCGCGCGAGCAGCTTGCCTTCGGCCCGCTGTCTTTCCACTGACTTCGGCGAGCCCGCGTGGCGTGCCTCGTCTCGGAGCTCGGCCAGCCACTGCAGCTTCTCCTCGGTGGTCTCGTGGCCGTGTTTCTCCGTCTGAGCCATGGAGCCAGCCTATAGCGCGCGGCACCGCGAACCGGTGCCCGACACCGGCGGTCAGACACACCTGCGGACGCGCGTAGAGTCCTCGCATGGAGCCGATCGACCGCGCAACGGTCTGGCCGTACGACGAGCACGGCGAGCCGGGCGAATTCGTCTACCAGCGTTATGCGCATCCGACGGGCGCCGCGGCCGAGCGTGCCCTCGGTCTCCTGGAGGGCGGCGATGCACTGCTCTACGCGTCCGGCACGTCGGCCGTCACGGCGTGCGTCTTCGCGTTCTGCCGGCCGGGCATGACGGTTGCGCTCGCCGCAGGCTCCTACTTCGGAACAGGGGTGACCCTGGCGCAGTTCCAGCCCTGGGGGCTCGAGGTGGTCGAGTTCGACCAGACGGGGCCGCCGCCCGCCGGCGCCGATGTGGTGTGGGTCGAGGCGCCCGCCAATCCGCTGCTCACGCTGCCCGACTGGGAGGCGGTTCGTGCGCACCCGGGCTTCGTGGTCTGTGACGCGACGGTGGCGACACCGGTCTTCTTGCAAGCGCTCGACGAGGGAGCCGACGTCGTCCTGCACTCGGCAACGAAGTACCTGACCGGCCACAGCAATGCGATGCTCGGCGCCACTGTGACCCGCGGGCCGGAGCTGGCCCAGGCGCTCTTCGACGTGCGGCTACGGCTCGGCCTGGCAGCCTCGCCCGACTCGGCGGCCGCACTGCTGCAGGGACTGAGGACGCTCGAGCTGCGCCTGCACCGCCAGACCGAGACTGCACGGGCCCTAGCCGGCCGGCTGGAGGCACACCCCGCCGTGCTGCGAGTCCGTTACCCGGGCTTCGGCGGGCTCGTGGTCTTCGACGTCGCCGACGACGATGCCCGCGAGATCGAGACGGCGACCACGCTGATCACGAACCAGACGTCGCTCGGCGGCGTCACCTCGTCGATGGAAAGCCGCTGGCGCTGGGAGGGCGACCGCATTCCGCGCGGTCTGCTGCGCCTGTCGGTCGGGCTCGAGGACGTCGAGGACCTCTGGGCCGATCTCGCGGCCGCGCTCGACCGCGCGTTCGTCAGCTGAGCGGAACGTACGGGTCGAAAGACAGGAGAGCCGGAGGTGGGACTCGAACCCACGGCATCCTCTTTACAAGAGAGGTGCTCTGCCAGCTGAGCTACTCCGGCGCAGCCGACATGGTAACGCCGAGCTACTGCAGGACCTGGCGACCCTCTTGATGCATGAGGATCTTGCGCTTCACGCGCTGCAGAGCATTGTCGATCGTCTTCGTGTCGCAACCGAGCCCTTCCGCCATCTGCTCGTACGACGCACCTTCGAGGTAGAGCCGCAGCGCATCGGACTCGAGCGGCGACAGAGTCGTCGACAGGCAACCGACGAGCGATTGCAGCTCCTCGGTCGAGATCACGCAGACCGACGGGTCGTTGACGTTCGGGCCGGGCAGCGCATCGCCGAGCGTGCAGTCGTCGCCCTCCTGGCCGGCAGGGGTGTGGCTGAACGAGACGTACGTGTTCAGGGGCGCATGCTTGAACCGCGTTGCGGTCTTGATCGCCGTGATGATCTGGCGCGTCACGCAGAGCTCGGCGAACGACCGGAACGACGTCTCCTTGTCGGGCCGGAAATCGCGCACTGCCTTGTACAGACCGACGAGGCCTTCCTGGATCAGGTCCTCCGAGTCGCCGCCGGCGAGGAAGTAGGAGCTCGCCTTCAGGCGGACGAACGAGGTGTAGCGGCGCATCAGCTGGTCCATGGCGACGCTCGAGCCGTTCCGCGCCTTCAGGACGAGCTGGAGATCCTCAAGCTCTCGTTGAGCCTTCTGCGGTGACTTGTGAGCGACAGCGGTGCGGACGGCCACGACGAATACCCCCGGTATTTGGGATGTTTTTTCGGTGAGACTTCCACTACGCACCGCCGAAGTCTCACCCTGAGGTTGAGGTGAATCTAGCAAGGACCTGCAAAGAGCACAAGCCCCAATTGCAGGGGACCCGGTTACTCGCCTCGGCGGAGACGTTCCAGGCGGGCGCGCGTCTCGGGGTCGAGCTTCCCGGCCAGGCCCTCGGGGCGCTCGTCGCGATGCTCCGCCGGCCGGAAGTCCCGGAAGAAGGTCTGCGAGGACAGCTTCGCCACGTTGACGCCCGCGGCGGCCGCCACGGTGGCGTCGCTCGTCACGAGCAGCACCCTGGACGTTTCGCGGTGCTCGGCAGCGAGCCGCTCGAGCAGGGAGTCGGCGTCTGCGGCGAAGCGCACCTCGAGGGGGCCGCGAATCGCCTCTTCACCAACACCGTCGAAGACGACCACCCCGCGCGCGCCGCGGACGGCGACGTAGCTCGCCAGAGCGTCGACCAACTCGCGCGCATCTGCGAACGGACCAGCGTGCAGCAGGTTGTAACCGTCGAAGAGATAGAGCTCAGCCACGCTGACGGCGAGCTTCGTACAACAACACCGCGGCGGCGACCGACACGTTGAGCGACTCGACCGCGCCCGCGAGCGGGATCGAGACGAGCACGTCGCAGGTGCGCCGCACGAGCGGGCGCAGCCCCTTTCCCTCCGCACCGAAGACGAGGGCGGTTCCGCCCGAAAGGTCGGCGTCCCACATCGACGTGGTCCCCTCGTCACCGGCGGCGCCGTAGATCCAGAGGTCGGCTCCCTTCACCTCTTCGAGGTAGCGCGCGAGATTCGTCACGACTGCTATCGGGAGATGCTCGATCGCGCCGGCCGAGGCGCGCGCGACGGCAGGGGTGACGATCGCCGAGCCGTGCGCAGGGACGACGACTCCTGTCGCACCGGCGCCCTCGGCGCTACGGCAGACGGCTCCGAGGTTACGCGGGTCGGTGACCCGGTCCAGCACCGCGAGCAGCGGCCGCTCGGCCGCGGCGAGCTCGTAGGCGTCGGCGTAGCGGTACGGCTCGACGAGCGCGAGGACACCCTGATGATCGCGGGTGTCCGCCCGCTCGGAGAGGTCGCGGTCCGCCTTGGGCTTCGGCCTGGCCTCGGCGAGCCAGGGCTCGGCCTTGAGCGCCCGCTCCGTGGCCCAGACCTCGAGCACCTGGCGGTTCCCGCGCAGCGCCTCACGAACGGCCCGGCGGCCGTAGACGAGGTCAGGCGTCACGAACGAGGACGTAGCCGCCGTCAGGCTCGTCGCGCATCTGCCAGCCGAGCGCGGCGAGCTCCTCCCTCAGGCGGTCGGAGGACTCGAAGTCGCGCTCGGACCGCGCAACGAGACGGCGCTCGGCGAGTGCGAGCACCTCTGCGGGAGCTTGGTCCCGCTCCGCGAGCGACTCGAGGCCGAAGATCCCGAGGCCTCGCCGCAGAAGATCGAGCTGCCCGGTCGAGGCCCAGTCATGCAGGACGGCAAGCGCGGCCGGCGTGTCGAAGTCGTCGTTCAGCGCCTCCGCGAAAGCGGCCCAGGCGGTCTCGTCGTGCTCGGCCGCTGCTCGCGTGAACGCGTTTCGCAGTGTGTCGCGCCGCGCCGCCGCCTGCTCCATGGTCTCCGGCGAGAAATCGATCGGCTTGCGCCACGATGCCGTGAGGAAGAAGACGAGCACTGCCTCGCGGCCCCATTCGTCGAGCGTCTCGCGGATCGTCGCCACGTTCCCGACCGACTTCGACATCTTCTCGCCGGTGAACCGGAGCATCCCGTTGTGCGCCCAGATCTGCGCGAACGGATGTCCGAGCGCGCGCGACTGCGCGACCTCGTTCTCATGATGGGGAAAGACGAGATCGAGGCCGCCTCCGTGGATCTCGAACACCGGCCCGAAGATCTCCTCGGCCATCGCGGAGCACTCGATGTGCCACCCCGGCCGGCCTCGGCCCCACGGCGAGTCCCACCAGGTGTCCTCGGTGGCAGGCTTGTTCGCCTTCCAGAGCGCGAAGTCGCGCGGATCCTCCTTGAGCGCGCTCGGCTCCTCACCCTGCTCGACCTGGTCGGGCTTCTGGCCGGACAGCCGGCCGTAGTCGGCGAAGCTCGCAACCCGGAAGTAGACGTCGCCGCCGCTCGCGTAGGCATGCCCTGAGTCGATCAGCTCCTCGATGAAGTGGACGATCTGCGGCACGGATTCGGTTGCCTTCGGGAGCCGGTCGGGCATGCCGAGGCCGATGTCGCCGGTGTCCTCGAGGTACCACTCGGTCGCGCGTGCCGCGAGCTCGGCGCTCGCGCCGGGAGCAGCGTCGTAGATCTTGTCGTTGATGTCGGTGATGTTGTGCACGAGCTGCGCGTCATACCCCGTTGCGCGCAGCCAGGAGCGCAGCCACATGCCGACGACGAACGGCCGGGCGTTCCCGATGTGCGCTCGCGCATAGACGGTCGGGCCGCAGACGTACATCCGGATCGGGCCGGGAACCGGCGGCAGCTCGACGAGAGAGCGGCTGTACGTGTCGTGGAGGCGCACGCTGCTCAGGGTAGTGCGCGGCGCAATGCCTCGTCACGCGGCAGTGCACGCAACACCGCCCAGAGCTCCGGGCCGCGCTCCTGCCCTGTCAGCGCCACGCGCAGCGCCCGCAGGTTCCCGCCTACGGCCTTCAGCTCCCGTACGACCGCCTTCGCCTCGTCCTTGGTGAGCACCTCCGGCAGGCTGGACCGCAGCTCGACGAAGCGCTCCAGCGTCTCCGGACTGAGCACCGGTCCGTTACTTGGTGGGTCGAGGACGGTGCGGGCGAGCTCGCGCGCCTCGACGAGGTCGTGCGCGCCACGCAGGAGCGGCGCGGCTTCGACCGGAACGCCTGCCCGCTCGGCCAGCGCCTCGTCGTCGAGACCGCCGAGCACGTCGACCGAGAGTGAGCGGATGCGGTCGAGATCGAGGTGGACGTCGTGCTTGGGCAGACCGAGCTCCTCGAAGTACGCGCGAACGGCCTCGGCGGGGTAACCGGCGTCCCGCAGCGACGCGATCGTCGTCCCCTCCGCGCGCTTGGACAGCTTCTTCCCGTCGGCGCCGACCAGGAGGCCGTGGTGGATCACCTGCGGCGGCGTCGAGCCGAGCGCCTCGTGCAGCGCTGCGTGCAGCTCCTCATTCGCACGATGGTCCGAGCCTCGGATCACGTGGGTGATCCCGAAGTCGATGTCGTCCACCACACTCGCCAGGTGGAACGTCGGGGAGCCCTCGTCGCGCCACAGCATCACGCCCTCGAACCGCTGCGGCAGGCCGGCGGCACGAGCCGCCTCGAGGTGCCGCTCGGCGCGATCGCTCTGGCGGACCGGCCCCTCCTCCCATTCGATCCCCAACCAGCGGAGGTCGTCGAGGATCGCCTCCTCGCCGCCGGCGAGGTTCCGGGCGAGATCGGTGTCGTCGATCCGGAGCAACATCCAGTCGCCGAAACGGCGGTTCGCAACGGCGCTCATCGCGTTGCCGACGTGCAGCGTCCCGGTCGGGCTCGGAGCGAAGCGAACGCGGATCATGCCGCGACGTTAGTCCGCGACGATCGAGCGTGCGACGCCGAAGCGCGCTCGTCCCTCCCCCAACTCGGGGTCCAGCCGCGCCTGTCCTTCTGCCGATACCGTCCGCATGCGCTCAGTGATCGGCCTCTGTGCCCTGGTCGGCAGCCTCGTCGGCGGCTACGTCCCGGCGCTCTGGGGCGGCTCGAGTCTCTCGCTCGTCTCGCTCTTCTTCGGAGCGCTCGGCGGGGTCGCCGGGATCTGGCTCGGCGTGCGGCTTTCGGCCTGAGGACCTCTCCGACCGGCAAAATCCCTCACTGTGGGGGCAATCGTCAACGGTGGGCGGAACGCGATCAGCTACCTCCGCGCGCGGCCACGCCTCCTCCAGGGCCTCCAGTTGGCGATCGTCATCGCAACGGTCGCATTCTGCGTCTGGGCGGTGCGCGACCAGTGGTCGAAGGCAGGCCCGCTCCTCGAGAACGCGAAGCCGGGCTACCTCGTCCTCTCCTTCGCAACGGTGGCCGCGTACTACCTGGTCTTCATCCTCGGCTGGATGCGGATCCTCGAAGCCTGGGACATCCGCGTCCCGTACCGCATCGCCCTGCAGTCGGAGATGGTGTCGATGCTCGCCAAGTACATCCCCGGCGCGGTCTGGACACCGGCCGCGCGCACGCTCGCGCTGCGCCGCTTGGCCGGCGTGACAGACACGCCGGCCGTCCTTGCGTCGATCCTCGTCGAAGCGGGACTGTCGGCGATCTCCGGTGTGATCGTGTTCGTCGTCAGCCTCGCCTGGGTGCGTGGGGTCAACGCGCCGTTGCTCCCGCTGATCGGATTCGCCTTGCTCCTGGCGCTGGCACTGCATCCTCGCGTGTTCCGCCCCCTGGCGGAGAAGCTGCTGAGGCCGTTCGGCGCCGAGACGATCGAGCCGGTGCCCTTCGGGCAGACGATCACACTCCTCCTCTTCTACTGCGGCACGTGGTTGATCGCCGGCGCCGCCGTCTACTTCATGCTGCGGAGCCTCGGCACGGATGTCGGTCTCGCGACGATCCCGTTTCTCGGCGGAGTGTCGGCGGTGGGCGCGATCGTCTCGGTGCTCGCAGTGTTCGTTCCGTCCGGGCTCGGCGCGCGCGAGGCGTCGATGTACGGGTTGCTGCTCGCAGTCACCACTTCCGGGCCGGCGCTCGGCGTGACGCTGCTGAATCGGCTCGCCATCACCGTCGTCGAGGTGCTCCTCTTCGGCGTCGGCATCGTCACCTGGCGCCTGACCCGCGGTGAGCAGGCTGCGACGACATCCACCTCGACGCCGTGAGGGTCGTCGAGCTCCACGCGGACGCGGTCGAGGCGCATCTCGGCGAGTTGGCGCAGCTGCTGCTCGACGCACACGCCTCGAACATGGCGCTCGGGCTCGCACCGGACCTGACGGCGGAACGCGCCGCGGCCGTCTACCGACGCACTGCGTCTCGACTGAAGGCCGGTGAGCGCATCTTGCTTGGCGCCCTCGACGGCCACCTCCTGGTCGGCGCCGTCCACCTCGCGCGCGCCGAAGCCGAGAACGGACGCCATCGCGGCGAGATCCAGCGGCTCGTCGTCGGCACGGGCAACCGCGGTCGAGGCATCGGCCGGATGCTGATGGAGGCCGCCGTCGGCGAGGCTCGCAGGCTCGGGCTGCGGTTGCTCTGGCTGATGACCCACGAGGGAACAGCGGCGGATCAGATCTACCAGCGGCTCGGTTGGACCCGCCTCGGGGTGGTTCCAGGGTACTCGACCCTCCCCGACGGTTCCGTCACCGGCAACGCCTACTACTACCTCGAACTCGACTGAGCGCGTCAGAGCGAGGTGGTGTTCGGTGAGGCGCCCGTGGGCGCCCCACCGAACATCCGGTTCGGCTAACCGACCGCGAGAGCGTTCAGGTACGGCGTGCCGAAGTACGAGCTGTAGATCCAGTTCTTCGTGCGCGAGCTGACGAAGTAACTGTTCGTCGGGATCAGGTACGGCACGACGGGTGCGTACTTGACCATCAGTTCCTGATCGAGCTTCTGGTACGCCGCCGCCCGGGCTTCCCCGGAGAGCGAAGCGGCGTGGTCGAGCTCGGCGTCGTACGACGCGTTGTTGAAGTACGTGTAGTTGTTGTTGTTCGACGCCTGGATCTTGCGGCCGTCGAACAGCACGTTGAAGTAGTCGTACGGGTCGAAGTAGTCGGCGCACCAGCCGCCGTTGGTGACGAAGTTGTACGAGGTGCCCTTCGTCTGGATCACCTGGTAGTAGGTGGTCGCCGGCGTCGGGACGTCGTTGATCTTGAACCCGACCTGCTTCAGGTTGAACTCGGCAACCTGAGCACGGTTCGTCGAGTACGAGCTCGTGGTGTGAACGACATTCAGGGTCGGGGCAGATGCGATGGCCGAACCGCCGATCGCTTTCGCCTTCGCCGGGTCGGCGCCCTTGATCGCATACGCGTTGAAGTCGTGATAGCCCGGAATGCCGGGGACCAGGATCTGGTCCGTCCGCTTGCCGGCGTACGCGCCGAGCAGGCGAACCTGTGCCGGACGATCGATCGCCCAGTTGACCGCCTTCCGAACCGCGACGTTGTTGAAGGGAGCACGGGCCGTGTTCATGCCCATGTAGTTCACACACGACGTCGCGCCGACGAAGAAACGGCCCTTGTTGACGCCGTACTGCTTGCCCAGATCTGCAGTCGCGGTCGGCGGAACGCCGATCAGGTCGATGTCGGCCTGGCCGGCCTTGACCTGCAGCAGCGACTGATCGACGTTCACGTTCGGCGTGAACACGATCTGGTCCGGGTTCGCCGGGCGGTTCCCCTTGTAGTAGGGGTTGCGCTTGAGCACCGTGCTCCGGCCCGGATCGCGGCTGGCGATGTAGTAGGGGCCTGCGGCCGGATACGTGTTCAGCCCCTGGGCCGAGTACGCCATGTTCGGCTTGACGGCCGTGAACCACTGCATCGAGAGGATCGAGACGAACGTGGCGTTCGGCTGGACGAGATGGAACGCCAGCGTCAGGCCCTTCGCCGAGATGCCCGAGATGTGCTGAGACTTCCCGGCCAGGAACGCGGCGCCGCCGACGATCGTGTTCTGGAGGTTCAGGTTGACGCCGAGCGGTGAGCCCATCTTCGGGCTCAGGATCCGCTCCCACGCCCGCTGATAGGCGGCCGCAGTCACCGGGGAGCCGTCACTGAACTTCAGGCCTGGGCGGATCGTGAAGGTGTAGGTCTTCCCGTCCTTGGAGACGGTCGGGAACGCCGTCGCAGCCTGGGGATACAACTGGCTGCCGGCGGCGCCTGACTTCTCCGGGAAGCTGACGAGCTGCATCGCGGTCGTGAAGAGCATCGACCAGTCGTCGGTGCGATACGCGAGCTGCGGATCGGTGAAGTCGAAGTCCGAGGTGTTCTCGTTAACCCGCAACGTGCCACCCTTGCTGACGCCCGCCTTGCCAGTCCGCTGAGTCGCCGAAGTGGCGGCCCCCACGGTCATGGCGGCAACGAGCAACGCAACTCCCAGAACAAGCATGAACAGGGAGAGCATGTGCTTCCTGCGCATCAATACTCCTTCCGCATTGCTAATGAAGACTTGAGCAAGGAGCGAAGACGGCCGGCGCGCGGAAAAGTCTGAACCTATTGAACCTTTCGATTTGTCTGTCGGTGTCGAGAGATATGCGAGCGCGTCAGGTGGAGACCGGGCCGCGATCTCCCGCGTCGACGGCGAAGCCGATGAACCGCTCCACGACCTCGCTCGCGCGGCGGTCGCGGTTCCAGGCGAGGCCGATCAGCCTCGGGGGCTGTTCGTCGAGCGTCAGCATGCGCAGCCGCCCTCGGGCACACGCCTCGAGATCCGCTTCGACCGCGAGACGGGGGACGAGGCCGCACCCGAGGCCTGCCGCGGCGAGCATGAGCACGGAGCGGTAGTCCGCGAGCCGCGTCACCACCCTGAGCTGTGCGCCCGCGGCCGACAGCGAGCCTTCGATGAAGCTCTGCGACCGGCAGCGCTCATAGGTGACGAGCGGCAGGTGCGAGAGATCCTGCACCGTGACCGGCCGCCGGAGACCGGCGAGTGGATGATCGTGGCGCACGACGATCGTCCACGGATCGCGAAGCACCTCGATCGTCTCCAGCTCCTCGCGAGCGATCGGGAGCAGCACGAACGCGACGTCCAGTTCGCCCGCGACGAGCAGATCGACGAGATGCTCGATGTCGGCGTCCTCTCTCAGCGAGGCTGCGACCGGGACCGGCTCCTGCAGCAGGCGCCGGAACAAGCCGGGAAGCAACGTCTGCGAGACGCTCTGGAACGTGCCGATGCGCAGCCCCGGCGCGCCGTCGTCACGGGCGCTGTTCAGGTCGGCGCGCGCGGCACTCAACCGTGCATTGATCACCTTCGCGTGATCGAGCAGCAATTGCCCTTCCGGTGTGATCGCCACCTTGCGCGATCCGCGCAGCCGCGTGACGAGCCGGGCTCCAACGAGGCGCTCGAGTGTCGCGATCTGCCCGCTGATCGCAGACTGGCTGTATCCCATGCGCGTACCGGCACCGCTGAACGAACCTTCTTTGGCGATCGCCTCGAGCGCGGCCAGGTGACGGAGCTCCACGCCGTGCCACGATCCGCCGCCGTTCGTCTCCATGGGACGTTCGACGGACAAATCGAGCGCGGGTTGGAGAGTTATCTGCAGTCTCGATCTAGGTGCAGGGATCCAGCTGCAGGGGAGTGAGGCCGCCGAGGAGGAAGAGGAGATTTCTCGGCGACCCCACCTTGATTCCGTTCGACTGACTAGAGAGTTGCGCACACCGGCTCGATGAGCAACGCCAGCTTGCGATAACCCGGCCGCGAAGATTCGATGCAGGAGGTTACGAGTCGGCGAGTCGTCGCAGCGCTACGACGAGGCTGCGCAGCTCGGTGCCGCGCGCTGTCAGGCGGTACTCGGCGCGAGGCGGCCGCGCTTCGACCACATGCCGCTCGAGGATCCCCGCCTGCTCCAGTTCGTTGAGTCGCGCCGTGAGGGTGGCCGGGGGAATCGAGCCGAGGCTCTGCATGAACTCGCCGAACCGCACGGCCCCGCTGTGCGAGGCCCAGATGATCGAGACGGTCCAACGTCGCTCGAGGAGGTCCGCCGCGCGGCGGACCTCCTCGGGGATCGGAGTGCAGCTACGGCAGCGCATGCTCGTGCTCCGGCTCGAGCGCGAGGGCAAGCACTTCGCTGAGTGTCATCACCGGGTGGAACGACATCTCGGCCTTGACGTCCTCGGGAATGTCCTCGAGGTCGGCGCGATTGCGCTCCGGGATGATCACGTCGGTGAGCCCGGCCGCGTGCGCGGCGAGCGCCTTCTGCTTGAGGCCGCCGATCGGGAGCACGCGGCCCTGCAGCGTCACCTCACCCGTCATGCCGACGGTGTGCTTGACCGGGCGCCCCGAGAGCAGCGACGCGAGTGCCGTCGTCATCGTGATGCCTGCACTCGGGCCGTCCTTCGGGATCGCGCCCGCAGGCACGTGCAGGTGGAACGACCGGTCGTCGAACATGTCGCCGTCGATCCCGAGCTCATCCGCGTGCGAGCGCACGTAGGAGAGTGCGATGCGCGCCGACTCCTTCATCACATCACCGAGCTGGCCGGTCAGCACCAGACCGTCCTGGCCCTTCATCGAGGTCGCCTCGACGAACAGCACGTCGCCGCCGGTGCCCGTCACCGCAAGCCCGGTCGCAACGCCCGGCACCGCCGTGCGTTCCGCCGACTCCTGGTAGAAGCGCTGGCGGCCGAGTGCATCGCGGACGAGCTCGACGTCGACGGCCACGGGCGCCTCGAGCCCGCCGGAGACGATCCGCGTCGCCGTCTTGCGCAACAGCTTCCCGAGCTCACGCTCGAGCTGACGCACGCCGGCTTCCCGCGTGTACTCGCTCGCGATCGTCGAGAGGACATCGTCCGTCACTGCGACTTCGTCCTCGCGTAGGCCGTTCCGCTCGCGCTGGCGCGGCCACAGGTAGTCACGTGCGATCGCGACCTTCTCGTCCATCGTGTAGCCGTCGAAGCGGATGATCTCCATCCGGTCGAGCAGCGGGCCGGGGATCGTGTCGGCCACGTTCGCGGTCGCGATGAACACGACCTGCGACAGGTCGAGCTCGACGTCGAGGTAGTGATCCCGGAACGAATGGTTCTGCGCAGGATCGAGCACCTCCAGCAGAGCTGCCGATGGATCGCCGCGCCAGTCGGCGCCGACCTTGTCCACCTCGTCGAGCAGGATCACCGGGTTCATGGTCTTGGCGTCGCGCAGCGCGCGCACCAGCCGGCCCGGCATCGCACCGATGTACGTGCGCCGATGCCCACGGATCTCAGCCTCGTCGTGAACACCACCGAGCGACATCCGCACGAACTCGCGGTTCAACGCGCGGGCGATCGATTCGCCGACCGAGGTCTTGCCGGTGCCGGGAGGCCCGATCAGCGTCAGGATCGCGCCGGAGCGCTTGTCCTGTTCAACGCCACGGTCCTCGCGGAGCTTGCGCACAGCGAGGTATTCGACGATGCGGTCCTTGACGTCCTCCAGGCCCGCGTGGTCGGCATCGAGCACCTCGCGCGCGTGCCCGGGGTCGAGCCGCTCCTCCGAGCGGTTGCCCCACGGGACGGCCAGCAGCCAGTCCAGGTAGGTGCGGATCATCTGAGACTCGCCACTCTGGTCGCCCATGCGCTCGAGACGGCCCACCTCCCGCTCGGCCTGCTCGCGCACCTCGTCGGGCATGCCGGCGTCTGCGATCTTCGTGCGGTATTCCTCGGCGGCGGAGCCGTCGTCCTCGCCGAGCTCCTTGCGAATCGAGTCCATCTGGCGCCGGAGGATGTACTCGCGCTGTTGCTTCTGGGCGCCGGATTCGACGTCATCGCGGATGCGACGACGGACCTGCAGCTCCGCAAGACGCTCGCGCTGCAAGCGCAGCGCCAGCTCGAGGCGCTCGACGACGTCGATCTTCGCGAGCAGCTCGATCTTCTCCGCGAAGGAGACATCGGGCGCATATGCTGTCGTGTCCGCCAGCGCCCCGGCGCCGGTGATCGAGCGGACGAAATCGTGGATCCGAGCGTCCGCCTCGCGCAGGTCGAGAATCTCCTCGACCACCGCGCGATACTCGCGCTCGAGCTCGGCCGTCTGGACGCGCGGCGGCTCCTCGTCGGGCCGTTCCTCGACCTCGACGCGAAGCCGGCCGTCGGACCCGGTCTGCGCCGCGCCGGCGATCCCGCGGTGCAGTCCACTGAGCGTCGCCGCCTTGGCGCCGCCGGGGAGCCGAACGACGTTGGTCGCCTCGGCGATCGTGCCGACGTCCGCATAGACGCCGTCGTTGACGGGGACGAGCAGGACACGTTCGCCTTCCGCGACATCGACCGTCAACGTGACGGACATGTTCGGGAAGACGACGGTTTCCTCAAGAGGGATCAGCAGCAGTTGCGACAAGAGAAACTCCTTCATTCAAACGTTGATGGTACTTCAACGAATGAAGTAACTGTAGCCATTCCCATCGGCCTCGCGCCGGATCCAGGGCCGCCCCGTCGTTTACCCTCGAAGCCGTGCAGGAGCTGCTTCTGGCCTGGTACCGGGAACATGGGCGTGACCTCCCGTGGCGCCAGACGACGGATCCGTACGCGATCCTGGTGAGCGAGGTGATGCTCCAGCAGACGCAGGTCGCGCGGGTGATCCCGCGCTGGCAGGCCTGGCTCGTGCGCTGGCCGACCGTCGAGTCCCTCGCCGCCTCCTCGCCCGCAGAGGTGATCGTCGAATGGCAGGGCCTCGGCTACAACCGACGAGCGGTCAGCCTGCAACGTGCGGCGCAGCACGTCGCGTCTCACGGCTGGCCGAACGACCTGACCGAGCTGCCCGGGGTCGGGCCGTACACGGCGGCAGCCGTCGGTAACTTCGCCTTCGGCCGGGACGTGCTCCCCGTCGACACGAACGTCCAGCGTGTCCGTGACCGCACCGGGGAGCTCTTCGACGGCTCGTGCGCTCAAGCGCTCTTCGATCTCGGCGCGACGATCTGCCTGGCGCGCATCCCACGCTGCGGCGATTGCCCGCTCGCGGCCGAGTGCCCTGCGCGGGGGCGGCGCTACGAGCCCCTGCGCAAGCAGTCGAGGTTCGAGGGATCGTTCCGGCAACGGCGCGCGATCGCATTGCGAGCGGTGGCGGCGGGCGAGGACACGGCGGACGGCGACGCGCTCGTCTCGCTCGAGCGCGACGGCCTCGTCGTCCTCCGCGACGGCACTGCCACGCTCCCCTCCTAGCCGAGCGGGAGCAGCGCACCCTCGTGCTCGAGCAGGAAGCGCTTCAGAGGCAGCCCGCCGCCGAAGCCGGTCAGCGAGCCGTCGGCGCCGATCACGCGGTGGCACGGAAGCACGACCGGCAGTGGATTCTGTCCGTTCGCCGCTCCCACCGCCCGCGCGGAATCGGGGCCGAGCCCGATCCTGCGCGCCTGCTCGCCGTAGCTCACGGTCTGCCCATATGGGATCGTCGCGAGCGCAAGCCAGCAGTGCCTTTGGAACTCAGTGCCGCCGAGGTCGAGCGGCACGTCGAACGAGGTCAGCTCGCCGGCGAAGTACGCATCGAGCTGCGCAGCCGCCTCGTCGAGGACGACGCAGTCACCGTCGAGGTCGAGGCCTGCGGCCGACCATCTGACGCTGCTGAGTCCGGCCTCCGAGCCGACAAGCCCGAGCTTCCCGATCGGGGTTTCGACCGCGCGACTCGCCACTCGGTGAGCGTACCGAGGCCGGTGTTGCCCGCGTGGGAAGGCGTCAGGCGCGCTCGAGCAGAGCGACCGCCTGTGCCGCCAGGCCCTCGCCGCGCCCGGTGAAGCCCAGGTGGTCGGTCGTCGTCGCGCGCACGTTCACCTCACCGCCGCCGAGCGCCTCCGACAGGCACCGCCGCATCTCCTCGCGATGGGGGGCGATGCGTGGCTGCTCGCCGATCAGGACGCAGTCGGCGTTCACGAGCGTCCAGCCGGCGCCCTCGACCTGACGGTAGGCCTCGCGCAGCAGGTCGAGGCTCGACGCGCCGCGGTAGCGCTCGTCGTCGGAGGGAAACAGCGAGCCGATGTCCCCCAGCCCCGCGGCGCCGAGCACCGCGTCGACGAGCGCGTGCGCCAGCACATCGCCGTCCGAGTGCCCGGCGAGCCCACGGTCGTAGTCGAAACGCACACCGCCGAGCACGAGCGGCACACCGCGTTCCAGCGCATGTGCGTCGACCCCGATCCCGACGCGAATCGTCACGCCAGGGCCGCCGGCAGCTCGTCGAGCGACGCGATTCGGATCGCGCCGGGCGGCGTGTCCTGGAGATAGCCCCACGGGCCGCGCCGAATGTGCACTCCGATCATTCCGGCCCCGAGCGCCGGGCCGACGTCGTTGTCTACGCGGTCGCCCACATAGGCGATCTTCCCAGGCTCGACCCCGGCGAGCTCGACGACCCGCGCGAAGAAGCCCGGGTCGGGCTTGTGCACGCCCCAGCTCTCGGAGGAGCCGACCGCGTCGAAGTGCTCACGCAGGTCGTGCTCGACGAACGACGGCGTGTTGCCCGACGCGCAGACGCGGTAGCCCTCCGTGCGCAGGCGCTCGATGCACGGGAGGGCGTCCAGGTACCAGTCGTCCATCGTCCACGTCCCCGGCGGCTGGTCGATTCCGAGCAGTTCCCAGACGTCGTTGTGGTCGCGGCCGAGCGCGATCGTCGCGCCGAGGCCGGCCATGAGCGTGAACGGGGTCACGCCGCCGGCCGCCGCGACGCGTGTCCACATGTTCGTCTCGTCGACGAGGGTCTCGCCGATGTCGAAGACGACTACGCGGACAGCCATGCCGCCACACGGTCGAGGTCGGCACGCGTCGTCACCTTGAGGAGCCGCTCGTCACCCGGCACGACCTTGATGCGGCCCCCGTTCGCCTCGACCAGCGACGCACAATCCGTTGCTTGTAACAGACTGTTACTTTCATACCGAAGCGCCGCTCGGAGGGCGGACGCGGTGAACGCCTGCGGCGTCTGGACGGTTACGAGCTCGTCGCGGGCGAGCGTCTCGTGCACAGCGTCATCTCGGACGCGCTTCACGGTGTCGACGACGGGCAACCCGGGCACTGCGCCGTCGAAGCCCTCTCCGAGCGCGCCGAGCACGCGCCCGATCACATCGTCCGGCAGCAGCGGCCTCGCCGCGTCGTGGACGAGGATCACGGCCACGTCGTCGGGGACCTCCGCCACCCCGGCGCGCACCGAGTCGGCGCGCGTCTCGCCGCCGGCGACACAAGCGGTCACCTTCGACGCGCCGAGCTCCTCCGCGAGCAGGATCGTGGGCTCCTCCCATTCGGGCGGCGCGACGACGACGACGGCGTCGATCCAGTCGCTCTCGTCGAGGCGCCGCAGCGGCTCCGCCAGCAGGGGCAGCTCGCCGAGGCGAACGAACGCCTTCGGCCGATCCTCGCCAAGCCGCTCCCCTCGCCCGGCGGCGACGAGGACGGCCCAGCACGCGCCGCTCAACGGGTGGCTGTGGCCTTCCGCGTCGCGGGCTTCTTCGCCACCGTTGTTGTCTTCTTCACCGCGGCGGCCGGCTTCTTCGCGACGGCCTTCGCCGGCGCGGCCTTTGCGGCAGCGGCCTTTGCGGCGGGAGCGGCCTTCGCGGTCGGCGCAGGCTTCTTCGCAGAGGCTTTGCGCTCGGCGGGCGTGAGCTTCGGCTTGGCGCCCTCGGTCAGCGTCATCTCGAGCCACTCGAGCGCCTCGTCCTCGCTCATGTTCTTCGCGTACATCAGCTCGGAGGCCAGGATCTTCTTCGCCTTGACGTACATCTGCTTCTCGCCGGTCGAGAGGCCCTTCTCACCGTCACGCAGCGCCAGGTTGCGAACGACCTCGGCCAGCTCGTAGATGTCGCCCGTCTTCATCTTGTCCCGGTTGTGCTTGAAGCGCCGGTTCCAGTTCTTGGGCATCTCGGTGCCGCCCGAAGTCAGGTACTTGACGACCTTCTTGACCGCTTCCTCGTCGATCACCTTGCGCAGGCCGACGCGCTCGGCGTTGTCGGCCGGGACGTTCACGGTCATGTCGTTGTGCAGGATCTTGATCGTCAGGTACTCGCGCTTCTCGCCGAGCACCTCGCGCTTCTCGCGCTTGACCACCGTGCCTGCACCGTGGTGCGGGTACACCACTTTGTCACCGACCTTGTACAAGCTCCTCCTCCGGTTCCGTCTGTAGTCACGAAAGTGCCGGCGGCCTCGAAAAGGCTCCACCGGCGGGAACGACAGGGTACCAGAAACCCTGCAAATACGCCATTTTTCCGAAAATGCCTGCTAGTCGGCAAAATCGGCCAGCGCAGCCCCGAGGGCCTGCCTGAGCGTCTCCGCCTCGGGCCCCACGATCGAGGAAATGCCGAATTTGCGACATTCCTCGGCCCGCCGGTCGTTCTGGGTCGCCGCGCGGAGGCGACCGGTGAGGCCGATCTCGCCGTACGCGGCCACGCCCTCGCGCACCGGGACGCCCTTCGCCGCCGAGGCGATCGCCAGCGCGATCCCGAGATCGGCCCCGGGCTCGTCGATCCGGACCCCGCCTGCGACGTTGACGAACACGTCGGCACTGCCGAGCGGCAGGCCGGCGTGGCGGGAGAGGACGGCGACGATCATCGCCAGCCGCTTCGGATCGACGCCGGTGCCGACCCGCCGCGGCATCGCGAGGTCGGTCGGAGCGACGAGCGACTGGATCTCGAGCAGCAACGGCCGGGTGCCCTCGAGGGCGCAGGTCACCGCAGCCCCCACCTCGCCGCCGTGGGTGTGACCGAAGATCTCGGACGGATCCGGGACGCCGACGAGACCGGTGCCGGTCATCTCGAACACCCCCAGCTCGTTCGTCGAACCGAAGCGGTTCTTCACCGCGCGGAGGATGCGGTGAGCGTGGTAGCGGTCGCCCTCGAACTGAAGGACGCAGTCGACGAGGTGCTCGAGCACACGCGGGCCGGCCACCGAGCCGTCCTTCGTCACGTGCCCGACGAGGAACGTGGCGACGCCGTTCTCCTTCGAGACGCGCAGCAGGCGACCCGCGGCCTCACGCACCTGGGAGACGGATCCGGGCGCAGAGCCGATCTCCTGGGACCAGAGCGTCTGTACGGAGTCGATCACGCACACGGCCGGCCGTTCGCGTTCGAGCGTCTCACAGACGGCGTCGAGCTCCGTCTCGGCCAGGATCTCGACACCGTCGCAGCCGCCAAGGCGCGCAGCGCGCAGCTTCACCTGCGCCACCGACTCTTCGCCGGTGACGAGAAGCGCGCGCCGGTGGAGCGAGATGGCGCCCAGAGCGTTCAGCAGCAGCGTCGACTTGCCGACACCGGGCTCCCCGCCGACGAGCACCACCGAAGCCGGCACGAGCCCGCCCCCGAGCACGCGATCGAGCTCCGGCACCCCGGTCGAGATGCGCTCCGACTCCTCGGCGACGACGTCGACGAGCCGCAGGGGAGCCCGTGACCGCCCGGAAGTCTTCGCGCCCCGCACAGGGACGGATTCGGCGAGCATCGTCCCGAACTCGCCGCAGCCGGGGCAGCGGCCGAGCCACCGGCCGGACGACGTCCCGCACTCGGTGCACACGTGCTGGACAGCAGCGGGCTTCGCCATGGGCAGATGACGGTACTCCTAGGTCCCGACGGCAAGTGTCCCGCCTCTGGAACGATCAGTCCCCATGAAATACAGACAGATCGGATCGAGCGACCTCGCCGTCTCGGAGATCAGCCTGGGCTCGTGGCTGACCTACGGCGGCGGCGTCGGCGACGACCAGGCGCGCGCTTGCGTTGATGCGGCGTTCGACGTCGGCATCAACTTCATCGACACGGCGAACGTCTATTCGCTCGGTGCCGCCGAGGAGTTCCTCGGCGACGCGCTGCAGAGCCGTCCGCGCGAGTCGTACGTGCTCGCTACCAAGCTCTACTTCCCGATGGACGACACCGGGGAGAACCAGGGCCTGTCGCGAGAGCAGGTGCACAAGCAGATCGAGGAGTCGCTGCGGCGGCTGCGCACCGAGTATGTCGACCTCTACCAGTGCCACCGCTACGACAGCGGGACCCCGCTGGAGGAGACCATGGAGGCGCTCACCGACGTCGTGCGCTCGGGCAAGGCGCGCTACATCGGCTTCAGCGAATGGACCGCCCCCCAGATCCAGGCTTCGCTCGACCTCTCACGCGACCGAAACCTGGAGAAGTTCGTCTCCTCACAGCCGCAGTACTCGCTGCTCTGGCGCGAGCCCGAAGCCGAGGTGATCCCGCTTTCCCAGGCGAACGGCATCTCGCAGATCGTCTGGTCGCCGCTCGCCCAGGGCGCGCTGACAGGGAAATACCGGCCGGGCGCGCCCGCGCCGGCAGGCACGCGCGCGACGAGCGAGCGAATGGGGCGGTTGATGAGCCGCTGGCTCGAGGAGGACGTGCTCGAACGGGTGCAGCGGATCGTCCCGGTCGCGGACCGGCTCGGGATCACCATGGCCCAACTCGCGCTCGCGTGGGTGCTCCGTGAGCAGAATGTGGCCTCGGCGATCGTCGGAGCCTCCCGGCCCGAGCAGATCCGCGACAACGCTGAGGCGAGCGGCATCGACCTCGATCCGGAGACCCTGGCGGAGCTCGAACAGATCCTGAGTTAGGTTTGCGTGCATGTCGCGCCGCAAGGTCCGGTCGCAGGGCAAGGTCATCGAGCGTTGCCGCGTCATGCGGGGCGAACTCGAGACGGTTCTGGAGCGCGTACCTGATCACGCGACCGATCCCGCGGTGGTCGATGCGGTCTGGCGGGGTGAGGCGCTCGGCACTCTGCTCTGGGCACTGCAGCTGGCCGAGCTCCCGGCCTACGACCATCCGTTCGATCCCCAGGCGATCGTCGGTCTCGATCCCGCTTCCGGGACGATGAGAGAGGCGGAGGACATCGAGCTCGAGCGCGACTCCGCCCGCCTCTGGCTCTGGCGGGCGCGCACGACCGAGCTTCAGGCCTCCGGCGAGCTCGAGTTGCCCGTGCGCTTCGCGACGTTCGATCAGCTGATCGCCGCGACCGCGATGCGGGGCTACGAGCAGGGGATCCTGCCCTCGCCGATGCGCGGCGACTTCCGCGCCTACGGCAAGGTCTACCGGCACCTGACGCCCGGCCAGCACCTCGAGGCCAACTCGATCGCCGTCGAGCGGTGCCACGCGCTGAACTGGCTCTGTGGAGAGGGCACGAGCTGGGATGATGTCCCGCTCGACACGTGATATCGACTTCTCTATTGTCTCGCCCATGACCCAGCGCATCGATTCCTACGCCGACCTGATCGTGCGTGTCGGCGCCAATGTCCAGCCCGGACAGACGGTCTACATCCAGGCGCTCGTCGAACACGCCCCGCTCGTACGGGCGATCGGCCGCGCGTCCTACGACGCGGGCGCCCGCCTGGTCGACGTCCGCTATGTCGACAATCACCTGCGTCGGTCTTTCATCGAGCACGCCGCCGACGCCGACCTGACCGAATCGACACCGTGGCTGATGGCGCGCACCGAAGCTCTCGCCGACGGCGGCGCGTTGATCATGATCGCCGGCGATCCCGAGCCTGAGCTGCTTGCCGATCTCGACCAGGAGCGCGTCGGCAAGGCACGTGCGATCGACGCGCTCAATCTCCAGCTGCGCGCACAGAACGACCGGAAGGTCAACTGGACGATTGCCGCCTTTCCCACCGAGGGCCAGGCCCAGCTGATGTTCGGCGAACCGGACGTCGAGCGCCTCTGGGAGGCCGTCGCGAGCTCGGTGCGGTTGAACGAGCCCGATCCGGTCGAGGCGTGGCGCCTCCATGTCGCGCGCCTCCTCGCCCGCTGCGAGCAGCTCAACGCCGCTGCCTTCGACGCGGTCCGGTTCACCGGGCCCGGCACCGACCTGACGGTCGGATTGATTCCCGGCGCACGGTGGTCCGGCGGGGGCCTCTCGACCGTCGACGGGATCGAGCACGTGCCGAACCTGCCGACCGAGGAAGTCTTCAACTGCCCCGACTCGCGGCGCACGGAAGGGACCGTGCGCTCGACCCGGCCGCTCTCGCTCGGCGGCACGATCGTGCGCGACCTCGAGCTGCGCTTCGAAGGCGGCGAATGCGTCGAGGTCAAGGCCTCGACGGGCGCCGACGCAGTCCGCGGACAGATGGAGCTCGACGGTTTCGGGACGCGGCTCGGGGAGGTCGCGCTCGTCGACGGCGAATCGCGCGTCGGCCAGACGGGGATCACGTTCTTCGACACGCTCTTCGACGAGAACGCCACCTGCCACATCGCCTACGGCTCGGCGGTCACCTTCGGGATCGACGGCATCGACGGCCTGACGCCCGACGAACTGCGCGAGCGGGGCATCAACGTCTCCTCGGTGCACACCGACTTCATGATCGGCGGCCCAGACGTGGCCGTGGACGGCGTCACCGCCGAGGGCAAGCTCGTGCCGATCATGCGGGAGGACGCATGGCAACTCTGAGCCCGGAGGAACGCCTCGCCCGCTACGCCGAGTTGGCAGTGCGAGTCGGCGCGAACGTCCAGGAGGGACAGACGCTCTTCGTGCTCGCGCACATCGACCACACACCGCTCGCGCGCGCCATCGCCAAGGCAGGCTACGAGGCCGGCGCAACGTACGTGGATGTCGAGTATCGCGATCCGCACGTCCGCAAGGCGATGATCGAGCTCGGCCCCGACGAGGCCCTGACCTACTCCCCGGAGTGGCGGAAGACGCTCGCCCGCGCAGGGGCCGGCAACGCCTTGATCGCGACGACGGGCGACCCGGAGCCGGAGCTCCTGTCCGATCTCGACGGCGAGCGAGTCGGACGCGCGCGGATGACGGAGGTCAACGAGATCGTCCGCGAGCAGATGGTCGAGCGTTCGATCAACTGGACCGGGATCGCCTATCCGACCGGCGGTTGGGCCGAGCAGGTGTTCGGCGAGCCGGATGTCGAGCGGCTCTGGGAATCCGTCGCCTTCTGCACCCGGCTCGACGAACCGGATCCGGTCGCGGCTTGGCGCGACCACATGGCGCGGCTCGAGTCGCGCGCGGCAAGACTGGCGGCGCTCGAGCTCGACGCGATCCGGTACAGAGGGCCCGGCACGGATTTCACCATCGGACTGCTCGACAACGCACGGTGGATGTCGGCCCTGTTCCACACGGCATCCGGGATCGAGTACGTGCCCAACATGCCGACCGAGGAGATCTTCACGACGCCCGACTGTCGCCGCGCCGAGGGCACGCTCCGCTCGACGCGGCCGCTCGCGCTCGCCGGCGATGTCGTCGAGGGCCTCCAGGTCACGGTCCGCGACGGGAGAATCGTGGACGTCGAGGCGGACAAGGGCGCCGACGTGATCCGCGGCCAGCTCGCAACTGACGAGCACGCCGCGCAGTTCGGAGAGATTGCGCTCGTCGACGGCACGTCGCGCGTGGGGATGACCGGGACGACGTTCTTCGACACGCTCTACGACGAGAATGCGACGTGCCACATCGCCTACGGCTTCGGGATCCCCGAGGTGTTCGACGGCGATCCCGGCGAGGGGATGAACGTCTCGACCGTGCACACGGACTTCATGATCGGAGGGCCCGAGCTCGAGGTCGACGGCCTCACCCGAGCGGGAGAGTCGATCCCGATCCTGCGCAAGGACACGTGGCAGCTCCCCGACTGACGCACGAAGCGCGGCTCACCCGCTACGCCGAGCTCGCCGTACGTGTAGGTGCGAACATCCAGGCTGGGCAGCTTGTCGAGGTGATCGCGCGCGTCGAGCATGCGCCCGTCGCCCGCGCCGTCACGCGCGCTGCCTACGAGGCGGGAGCAAGGTACGTCGACGTCCACTACTCCGACCAGCACATCCGCCGCGCACTGATCGAGCACGGCGCGGACGACATCCTCTCGTGGACTCCGCCCTGGCTGCTCGAGCGCGCCGTCGAGATCGGCGACGAACGGGCCGCGATCGTGGCGCTGACGGGAGACGCGGAGCCGGAACTGCTCGCCGACCTCCCCGGAGAACGCGTCGGCAAGGCGCGCATGCTCGAGCTCGCCCACGAGAACAACCGCCAGGTCAACGAGCAGCTGAACAACTGGACTGTCGTCGGCGTGCCGAATGACGGCTGGGCCAAGCAGATGTTCGGCGAGCCGGACACGGAGCGGCTGTGGGAGCTCGTCGAATTCTGCGTGCGGCTCGACGAGGACGATCCCGTCGCTGCGTGGCGGACGCACGTCAAGCGCCTCGGCGCGCGGGCTCGAGCGCTCAATGACCTGCGCGTCGACCGGCTGCGGTTCACCGGCCCCGGCACCGACCTGACGGTCGGCCTCCTGCCCGAGTCGCGGTGGCAAGGCTGCGAGTCGGAGACCGCCGCAGGCATCCCGTACGTGGCGAACATGCCGACGGAGGAGGTCTTCACCACGCCCGACTGCCGCCGCACCGAAGGTGTGGCGCGCTCGACGCGCCCGCTCGCGCTGTACGGCCAGGTGGTCAAGGGGCTGGAGGTGCGGTTCGAGGCCGGCCGCATCGTCGAGGTGCACGCCGACTCGGGCGAGGACGTGATCCGCGGCCAGCTCGAGACCGACGCGCAGGCTCCGTACCTGGGCGAGGTCGCGCTCGTCGACGGGCTCTCGCGGATCGGCAAGGCGGGCGTCACGTTCTTCGACACCCTGTTCGACGAGAACACGACCTGCCACGTCGCCTACGGCAGCGCCTATGCCGAGGCGGTCGAGGGCGGGGTGATCGACGGGGTGAACGTCTCCACCGTGCACACCGACTTCATGATCGGCGGACCGGAGGTGTCGGTCGACGCGCTGTTGTGGGACGGCACCGAGGTGCCGCTGCTCCGCGACGACGTCTGGCAGCTGGTGTCTGACACCTGAGCGGTGTCAGACACCCCTGCCTCTCTTGCCTCAGTCTGCTTCGGCCACCGGCGGGGCGTCCGGCGTCGCTGAGACGCCGATCACCTCGGGCGGCGCGGGCGGTACGACCGTGATCTCGACCTCTTCGTCGTCCTTGCGGGCGACGAGGATGGTGGAGCCCGGCTCGAGCTGCCGGCCGAGCACGAAGTCCGCGAGCGGGTCCTCGATGTAGCGCTGGATCGCGCGGCGCAGCGGGCGGGCGCCCATTGCCGGATCCCAGCCCTTCTCGACGAGCAGGTCCTTCGCCTCCGGCGTCAACTCGATCGTCACCTCGTGCTCGGCCATCTGCACGCGCAGGCGGTTCATGAGCAGGTCGACGATCTGGAGGATCTCCGTCTTCGCGAGCTTCGGGAAGACGATGATCTCGTCGATGCGGTTCAGCAACTCGGGGCGGAACACCTTCTTGAGGTCGCCCATGACGCGCGTCTTCATGTCGTCGTAGGTCAACCCGTCCTCGTTCGACATGTTGAAGCCGAGCGAGACGTTCTTCGAGATCGATGCCGACCCGATGTTCGAGGTCATGATCACGATCACGTTCCGGAAGTCGACCTTGCGACCCTGTGAGTCGGTCAGCTTCCCGTCCTCGAGGATCTGCAGCAGGATGTTGAACACATCCGGATGCGCCTTCTCGATCTCGTCGAACAGGACGACCGAGTACGGCTTGCGCCGCACTGCCTCGGTGAGCTGACCGCCTTCGTCGTAGCCGATGTAACCCGGAGGCGAGCCGACGAGGCGGGACACGGCGTGCTTCTCCATGTACTCCGACATGTCGATCTGGATCATCGCGTCCTCGTCGCCGAACAGGAACTCGGCGAGCGTCCGCGCGAGCTCGGTCTTCCCGACGCCTGACGGCCCGAGGAAGATGAACGAACCGGTCGGCCGCTTCGGGTCCTTGATGCCGGCGCGTGCACGGCGGATCGCCTTGGAGACGGCGATGATCGCCGCGTCCTGGCCGATCACGCGCTTGTGCAGCTCCTCTTCCATGCGAACGAGGCGCTGCGACTCGGCCTCGGTGAGCTTGAACACCGGGATGCCCGTCCACATCGAGACGATGTCGGCGATCTCTTCCTCGCCGATCTCCGGCTGCTCGGTCTGCTCCTCTGCGCGCCACTGCTCCTCGAGCTCGCGCTTCTTCTGCGTGAGCTTGCGCTCCTTGTCGCGCAACGACGCGGCCTTCTCGAACTCCTGGTTCTCGATCGAGGCTTCCTTGTCCTTGCGGACCTTCTCGATCTCCTCCTCGAGCTCGCGATAACGCGGCGGAGCGCTCATCGTCTTGATGCGCATGCGCGACGCGGCCTCGTCGATCAGGTCGATTGCCTTATCGGGCAGGTGCCTGTCCTGGATGTATCTGTCCGCAAGGGTTGCTGCTGCCTCGAGTGCTTCGTCGGTGATCTTGCACCGGTGATGCGCCTCGTAGCGGTCGCGCAGCCCACGCAGGATCTGCACCGTGTCGTCCGTGGTCGGCTCCTCGACACGGATCTGCTGGAAGCGGCGCTCGAGCGCGGCGTCACGCTCCAGGTACTTGCGGTACTCGTCGAGCGTCGTCGCCCCGATCGTCTGCAGCTCACCACGTGCCAGGGCGGGCTTGAGGATCGAGGCGGCGTCGATCGCGCCCTCGGCGGCGCCTGCGCCGACGAGATTGTGGAGCTCGTCGATGAACAGGATGATGTCGCCGCGCTGGGTGATCTCCTTCATCACCTTCTTGAGGCGCTCCTCGAACTCACCGCGGTACTTCGACCCGGCGACGAGAGCCGCGAGGTCGAGGGTGTAGATCTGCTTGTTCTTCAGGAGATCCGGCACCTGGTTTGCCGAGATGCGGGACGCGAGGCCCTCGACGACGGCGGTCTTGCCGACACCGGGCTCGCCGATCAGAACGGGGTTGTTCTTCGTGCGGCGGCTGAGGATCTGCATGACCCGTTCGATCTCGGTCTGGCGACCCACGACCGGGTCGAGCTTTCCCTCCTGCGCCTGCTTGGTCAGGTTGCGGCCGAACTGGTCGAGGAGCTTCGAGCTCTTGCCCTTCTCCCCCGAGGCACCGGCCGTCCCGCCCTGCCGCCGGCCGGGACCGGAGAGCATGCGGATGATCTCGTTGCGGATCTTCTCGGCGTCCGCGTCGAAGTCGAGCAGGATGCGTGCCGCCACGCCCTCGTTCTCGCGCACGAGCCCGAGCAGGATGTGCTCGGTGCCGATGTAGTTGTGACCCAGAGACAGCGCTTCGCGCAACGCCAGCTCGAGGACCTTCTTCGCACGAGGCGTAAACGGGATCTGGCCTGTGGTGACCTCGTCACCCTGGCCCACGATCCTCGCCACCTGCGCACGGACCTCTTCCACGGTGATGTCGAGCGACTCGAGCACACGCGCGGCGAGACCTTCTTCTTCGCGCAGCAAGCCGAGCAGGATGTGCTCGGTCCCGATGTAGTTGTGCTTGAGAGCGCGCGCCTCGTCCTGCGCGAGTACGACGACCTGGCGAGCCCGTTCTGTGAACCTTTCGAACAAGTTGAGACCTCTCTCCGCCTGAGGGCGGCGCGAAACGATTGCCCTTTTCCGAGGCGCTCATCGTACTCCCCTCCCCGGGTGTGCCGCCGTGACACAACTGGGGGATTCTCTCCCAGGCCCGTTCAGGCCAGGAGTTGCCGGGCGTCGCTCATGGATTCTGGCGTTCGCGCTGGGCTGGAAACAGGATCACGTCCCGAATCGAGTCCTTGCCGGCCAGGACCATCGTGAGCCGGTCGATGCCCAGCCCGATCCCCCCCGTCGGCGGCATGCCGTACGACAGCGCCTCCACGTAGTCGGGGTCCCCCTGCTCCGCCTCGACGTTGCCGCCCGCCCCCTCCTCGGCCTGCATCGCGAACCGAGCCGCCTGCTCGTCGGCGTCGTTCAGCTCCGAGAACGCATTACCGAGCTCCATGCCGCCCACGTAGTACTCGAACCGCTCGACGATCCTCGGGTCCTCGTCGGTCACTCGCGCGAAGGGCGAAAGCTCGATCGGGTAGTCGTAGAGGATCGTCGGCTCGATCAGTCGCGGCTCGATGTACGCCGTGACCGCCTTGTCGACGAGCTGCGCCCACGTCTGGTCGCGCGAGACGTCCACTCCGCGACCCTCGAGGCGCTGCTTGAGGTCGTCGTAGTCGGTCGTCCAGAGATCGAACTCCGCCAGCTCGTCGATCAGCCGCATCCGCTTCCACGGCGCCTTCAGGTCGACGTCGTGCCCCTTGAACGTCACCTGCGTCGTGCCGACCGCCTCGAGGGCGACGAACTCGATCAGGTTCTCCATGCGCTTCATCGTGTCCTGGTAGTCGGCGTACGCCTCGTACCACTCGAGCATCGTGAACTCGGGGTTGTTCTTGTACGTCACGCCCTCGTTGCGAAAATCCTTGCCGAGCTCGTAGACCTTCTCGAGCCCACCGACGATCAGCCGTTTGAGATAGAGCTCGGTCGCGATCCGGAGGTAGAGGTCCTGGTCGAGCACGTTGTGGTGCGTGACGAACGGCTCTGCGAACGCTCCGCCGTAGCGTGGCTGGAGGATCGGCGTCTCCACCTCGATGAAGCCCTCGCCGTCCAGATAGCGCCGGACGGCCGTGACGATGCGGGCCCGCAGCATGAAGTCGCCGCGCACCTCTTCGTTCATCAGGAGGTCGAGATAGCGCTTGCGGTAGCGCTGCTCGATGTCGGTGAGACCGTGGAACGTGTCCGGGAGCGGTGAACGATTGCGCGACAGGAGCAGGAGCTCATCCACGATCAGGGACGGCTCGCCGCGGCGCGACTTCGTCGGCTTGCCCGTCACGCCGACGACGTCGCCGAGATGAACGTCGACCTCGCCGGTGCGTGCCGCGGGGCACAGGAGCTGAATCCGGCCGCTCCGGTCGACCAGGTCGAGGAAGACCAGCTTGCCCATGTCTCGCCGCGCCAGCACGCGGCCCGCCAGCCGCCGGGGCTCGGGGCCTTCCTCACCCGGCTCGACGCCCTCCGCCTCTTCGCGTACGCGCGCGATCTCGTCGCGGTCAGGGAACCTCTTCGGCGTTCCGTTGTTGGGCGACTCCGTCGAGCCTACGTCGTTCACGGCCACCTGACCATAGCCCAGGCGTGCGGGCCGTTCTCGGGCGTCGATCCCTCACGCACGACCTCGAAGCCGTGCCCCTCGTAGAACGGGAGGTTGACGGCACTGTTCGTCAGGAGAACGGCCGGCAACCCGTCCTGCGCGGCAGCGACGAGACCCGGTTGCAGGAGTGCCGAGCCGATCCCCTGCCTTTGCGCGGAGGGGTCGACGCCGATCCCTGCGAGGTACCAGTGCCGCCCCGGCATCGCCTCGGCGCGCAGCGCCTCGACCGCACCGCCGTACGCGAGGAACGACCCGGTGGCCGTGCCGAGCCGCAGCGGCGTCGTGACGAGCGCGCGCAAGGTCGGTCCGACGCGCATGGACGCCCGCCCCGGCGGCATCCACCGCGCCGCGCCGAGCACCGGCCCGGGCGTCGCCCAGACATCGGCGGCGGTGACGTCGAAGCCGATCCGAAAGAGCCACGGCAGCACCCGCGCGCGCCGCTCGGCATCCGGGATCAGCCAGACCCAGGCCGGGTCGTCCTGGAATGCGCGCGCGAGCATGTCGCTCGCCTCGCCCAACCTCGCTCGTTCCAACCGCACGATCTCCACCGCGCGAGCGTAAAGGTGTCCGACACGACGTGTCAGACATCCCAACTTGCCCCCACGCGCACCTGACGTGCTCTGGCGGGTTGCTGTCGGGACGGCGCCGGAGGGGACAGTGCGAATGCACGACCCCGGAGAGCGACGTGTCGACAGCGGCCCGAGGCGGCGGCGGAGCCGGGCTCTGCCCGGCGGGAGCCGACGCCGGCCAGTGCGCGTCAGGCTGCCTTGATCTCCATGATCTTGAACTTGAGCGCGCCCCTCGGGGCCGTCACCTCGACGACCTCGCCCTTCTTCTTGCCCATGATCGCCTTGCCGACGGGTGACTCGTTCGAGAGCTTGTTCTCGGTGGGGTTCGCTTCCGCGGAGCCGACGATGTGGTACTCGAAGGTCTTGTTCGCCTGCATGTCACGGAGCCGTCACGTGGGAGCCGATCGAGACGGCGTCCTTGAGGATCTCCTTCTTCGTGATCACGCGAGCGGAGAGGAGGCGCTCCTCCAACTGGGCGATCTTGTGCTCGAGCATCGCCTGCTCGTTCTTCGCATCGTCGTACTCCGCGTTCTCCGCGATGTCGCCGAATTCGCGCGCGACGCGGATCCGCTCGGCCACCTCGCGGCGCTTGTCGCCGCGCAGGTGATCGATCTCCTGCTGGAGCTTTTTGTAGCCCTCAGATGTGAGGATGACTTCCTTCAACAGTGACTTCCTCCTGACCCCTCAGAAACGGGCGGGAATGGTAGCGATCACGTCAAGTCGGCCGCAACTTTGCCCGGCTACCCTTTACGGCCTATGAACATCGACCTCACGGAGACCTGGCAGATCGGCGGGGTCGACATCCCCGGCCGCGTCGTGCTGGCGCCGATGGCAGGGGTTTCTGTGCAGGCATTTCGCCGCCAGGGCCGACGCTACGGGGCGGGCCTCGTCTGCTCCGAGATGGTCTCCGTGTCCGGGATCCAGCACCGGAACGAAAAGACGCTCGGCTATCTGCGGGTCAGCTCGGACGAACATCCCCTCGCGATCCAGATCTTCGGCTCCGATCCTGTGGCGATGGCCGACGCCGCTCGCATGGTCGAAGCCGCAGGCGCGGACATCGTCGACATGAACTTCGGCTGCCCTGTGAAGAAGGTGACGAAGACCGGAGCGGGCGCCTCGCTCCTGGACGACCCGGACCACGCCTGCCGGCTCGTCGAGGCGGTCGCCGGCGCCACGCCGCTCCCCATCTCGGTGAAGATGCGCCGGGGCGTCGAGAACGGGTCACGAACGTGCCTGGTCGTCGGCCCTCGGCTGGTCGAGTCGGGCGCCGCGTCGCTCACCTTGCATCCGCGCTCTGCGAAGCAGATGTACACCGGCACCGCCGACCACTCGTTGACGGCCGAGCTCGTCTCACTCGTCGACGTACCCGTGATCGCCTCCGGAGACGTCACCTCGCGGGCGCGGGCTCAGGCGGTGCTCGCGACGACCGGAGCGTCTGCGGTGATGATCGGCCGCGCGGCGCAGGGCAACCCGTGGGCGCTCGCCGAGATCATGGGGGACGACCGTGAGCCGTCACGCGAGGAGATCGTGGCCGAGCTGCTGCTCTTCATGCGCGAGACGACGCGCGAGCTCGGCGAGCAGCGGGCCTTCGGCTTCCTGAAGAAGTTCTATGGCTGGTACCTCGGACGAGGGCGCTTCCCGCGCCCCTTCAAGCAGGAGCTGGTCATGCTGCCGACGCTGGCCGAGGTGGAGCAGCGCCTCCTCGCCGCGGCGCCAGGCGCGCGCTTCATCTTCGAGCGGCTGCTGGACGAGGTGCCCGAACCGCAGGACGAAGTCCTCCTCGACTCGCTCCCGATCTCGATCTACGGAGGTGGGTGAAGTAACGGGGGAAACCATGTTTCCCCCGTTGGCCCCTTCTTCCTCGCGCTACATCCCAAGTCGAATCGGTCTTAGACGAATCTGATTCGCCGTAGGCGAACCAGATTCGCGAGTTTCGAGTCTAGGCGCGGTTGCGTTCCCAGACGATCCGCAGCCCCTGCAGGGTGAGTTCCTGGTCGACGGCGGTGATCGTCTGCGAGTGCGGTGCGATCAGGTCGGCGAGCCCCCCGGTCGCGATCACCGGTGCGGCGAGCGCGCCGAGCTCGGCGCGGATGCGGTCGACGATCGCGTCGACCTGGCCGGCGAAGCCGTAGACCAGCCCCGACTGCAGCGCCGCCGTCGTCGTCTGGCTGATCACGCGATCGGGGGCGGCGAAGGGCACCTTGGGCAGCCGGGCGGCGCGCGCGAAGAGCGCGTCCATCGAGACCTCGACGCCGGGCGCCAGTACCCCGCCGGCGAACTCGCCTGCCGCGTTGACGACGTCGAAGTTCGTCGAGGTGCCGAAGTCGACCACGACGGCAGGTGCGCCGTGCCGCTCGCGCGCTGCGACCGCATTCGCGATTCGGTCGGGCCCGACCTCACGCGGATCGTCGTAGCGGATCGGCATCCCGGTGGAGACGCCCGGGCCGAGCACGAGCAGCTCGGTGCCGGCCCAGCGCTCGGCGAAGGCCTCGTACTCGCGCACGAGCAGGGGCACGGAGGAGCAGAGGACGATCCCGTCGAGGGTCTCCAGGTCGATGAACGCGCGCAGAAGGACGGCGAGCTCGTCGCCCGTGTGGGTCCGGTCGGTGCCGACGCGAAACTGCTCGGTCAGCGCTGCGGCGTCGAACAGGCCGAAGACGGTCTGGGTGTTACCGACGTCGATCGCGAGCAGCACGGCGCAAGGGTGTCAGACACCGAAGGTGTCTGACACCACTACAGGTCTTCGATCTCCGACCGGCCCTCGCCGATGCGCTTGGCCAGCGCTTCGGCGGTCAGCACCGGCTCGTCGCCGTCGCCGCGCAGCTCCTCGATCGTCACGTCGCTCGACGTGTACACCTCGGCGCGCGGGATCATCCGGGTCGGGCGGTTCTTGTCCCACACCCAGACGTCCTCCATCTTCAGGTGGAAGAACGGATAGTTCGGCTGCGGGACGTACTGCATGTCCAGCTTGTTGCAGAGGTACGTCGCATCCTGGGTGAGGACGCAGTAGCGGAAGAGGGAAAAGACCGCCGCGTACTCCTTCTTGAGACGCAGCTCGGCCTCGGCCTCGAACTCGTCGAGCTCGTCGAGGTGGCTCACCTGGAAGATTGTAGCCCTGCGAGGGCTGCCTGGACCGTCCCCGAACCGGGGATTCTTTGTAACGGAGCCAGCTCGGCGAGCGGCTCGAGCACGAACAGACGCTCCTCGAGGTGCGGATGCGGGACGACGAGGCCCGGCTCGTCGATCTGCTCGTCGCCGAAGAGGAGGAGATCGAGGTCGATCGTGCGCGGCCCCCACTGCCGCCCGGCCCGTTCGCGGCCGAGGCGCCGCTCGACGTCGAGCAGTCGATCGAGGAAGGGACGGGCGGCGAGCGGTGTCTCCACCTCGGCGACGGCGTTCAGGAACCGCGGCTGCTGCTCGTAGCCCCACGGCTCGGTCTCGATGATCTGCGAGAGCCGGGCTGCGGCGATCAGCTCGGCAGCCTGCCGGATCAGCGACTCGCGGTCGCCGAGGTTCGAGCCGAGCCCGACATAGGCGAGGGTCAAGGCCGTTCGACGGTGACGGCGGAGTACTCGACCGACATCCCGGCCGGCTTCACCTGCGGTTTGCGGACGCGGACGCGCACCGACTCCGGCGAGAAGCGCTCCATCAGCAGGTCGGCGGTGCGCGTGGCGAGCGCCTCGAGCAGGTCGAAGCGCTGGTCGCCGGAGAGCTCGTGGATCGCGCTCGCAACCAGCGTGTAGTCGACGGCTTCGCCGAGCCGGTCCGTCGCGCCGCGTTCGCCGACCTCGAGCTGCACGTCGAACAGGAAGAGCTGCCCGAGCCGCTGCTCCTCCTCCTCAACTCCGTGGTGGCCAAAGACCTCGAGCCCGCTCAGCTCGACGATCACCCCGCCACCGCCTTCGCGACAGCGAGCGCCTCGACGTGCTCGCGCACGTCGTGCACGCGCAGAATCGATGCGCCGCGCTCGAATGCACTCACCGCACCGCCGACGGACGCGGCAGCCGACGCGACCTTCGCGTCGGGGTCGCCCGTGACCTTGGCCAACGAGCTCTTGCGGGAGAGCCCGACGAGCAGCGGCCGCCCGATCGCCGCGAGCTCGTCGAGCCTGCGGACGAGCTCGAGGTTGTGGGCAACCGTCTTGCCGAAGCCGATCCCCGGGTCGAGGCAGACGAGCTCCTCCGGCACGCCCGCCGCGACCGCGAAGGCAAGCCGCTCCTCGAGAAAACGCTTCACGTCCGACACCACGTCGTCATACGTGGGGTCGATCTGCATCGTGCGCGGCTCGCCCTGCATGTGCATGAGGCAGAGATAGCAGCCCGCGTCGGCGATGACGCCTGCGAGCTCGGGATCGCCTCGGAGAGCGGTGACGTCGTTGACGAGCTCGACGCCGAGCTCGAGCGCCCGACGGGCAACCGCAGCCTTGGAGGTGTCCACCGAGACCGGCGCGCCCGTCAGGTCGAGCAGCACCTGCTCGATCCGCTCGAGCTCCTCCGCTGCCGTCACGCCTACTGAGCCGGGCCGCGTCGACTCGCCGCCCACGTCGACGATCGCGGCGCCGCAATCGAACATGCCCCAGGCTGCGGTCACCGCCGCCTCGACCCGGAGATGGACTCCACCGTCCGAGAACGAGTCGGGCGTGACGTTGATCACGCCCATCACCGACGGGGCGGGAAACCGTTCGGCGATCGGCATGCGAGCGTTTGACACAACCGAATAATGGCCTCATGGACCCGGGTTGGCGCTACCTCGGCACGATCTCGAAGCGCCTGCGGTGGCCGATCGCAGGCGCGGTCGCCTCCGGCCTGGCCTGGCAGGGCGCCGTGATCCTGGCGCCGTTGCTGATCAGACATGCGGTCGACTCCGGGATCGTCGCCGCGAGCCGCTCCGCGCTCTGGTGGTCCTGCCTGGGCCTGGTGGCGCTCGGTGCCGTGGAGGCCGTGGCCGGCGGGAGTCGCCATTACTTCGCGATTCGGAACCGTGCGCTCGCCGACGCGAACGTCCGAGACTCGATCTTTCGCCGTGCTCTGTACCTCGATGCCCGCTACCACGACCGGGTCGGAGCGGGCGAGCTCATCTCACGCGCGTCGAACGATGCCGAGCTCGTGGCTCGGCTTTTCGACGCGATCGGGCACACCATCGGCTACATCCTCACCGTCGTCGCCGCCACGATCGTGCTCGTCGTGATCGACTGGCCGCTCGCGCTCGCTGTTCTCGCGCCGCTGCCGTTGCTCAGCATCGGCTTCGGCCGCTACTCGAAGCGCTACGCCCAGCGGACGAAGGTGAACCAGGAGCGGCTCGGCGAGCTGACCTCGCTGGCCGAGGAGACGATCGCGGGCATCCGTGCCGTCAAGGGCATCGGCGCCGGGCCGGCGCTCGCCGAGCGCTTCCGCCGCAAGTCGGACGAGGTCGTGCAGACGGCACTCGAGGTCGCCAACGTCGACGCCGTGTTTCTCCCGGCCCTCGAGGCGCTGCCATTGATCGGACTCCTCGTCGTGCTCTGGTACGGGACCAATCGTGTGCTCGCCGGCGAGATCACCGTCGGCACGTTCGCGCTGTTCGCGTTCTACCTCGTCCTGCTGATCGCGCCCTTGCGCACGATCGGCCAGCGCGTCAGCACCGTGCAGCGCGCGGTGGCGGCCGCCCGCCGCGTCTCCGACGTGCTGGAGGCGGAACCGGTCGTGGTGCAGTCGGCACGGGCTCAGCCGTTTCCCGACCGAGCCGACGTGCGCTTCGACGATGTTCGGTTCTCGTACGGCGAAGAGCGGCCGATCCTCGACGGTTTCACGCTCGAGATTCCCGCCGGGACTTCCCTGGCCCTCGTCGGCAGCACGGGCTCGGGGAAGTCGACCGCGGCCGCGCTGCTCGCACGCTTCTACGACCCGCTCGGCGGCTCGGTGACGATCGGGGGAGTCGACGTCCGCGAGCTCCGCCTCGACGAGCTTCGCCGTGGTGTCGGGCTGGTCTTCGAAGAGACGTTCCTGTTCGGTGACACCGTGAGCGGCAACGTCGGGTTCGGCTCACCGGAGGCCGACCACGATGCGATCCTGCGGGCGACCCGGCTGGCCGGCGCCTCGGAGTTCGTCGAGGACCTGCCGGAAGGGTACGAGACAGTGCTCGGCGAGCGCGGCTTCTCGCTCTCGGGCGGCCAGCGCCAGCGAATCGCGATCGCGCGTGCCATCCTCAGCGACCCGCAGGTGCTGATCCTCGACGACGCGACCTCGGCGGTCGACGCGACGAAGGAGCACGAGATCCGGACGGCGCTGGCCGAGGTGATGGCGGGCCGGACGACGCTCGTGATCGCTCATCGGCCGGCCACGATCGCCCTCGCCGACCGGGTCGCCGTGGTCGAGGACGGCCGCGTCGTCGAACAGGGCGGCCATGCGGAACTGCTCGCGCGCTCCGCCCGCTACCGCGAGCTGCTCGCGCTCGCCGAGCAGGAGGCTGCTGCATGAGGGACGCCATCGGTCCGATTCTGCGGCCGCAGCGGCGGTTGATCGTGCTGGCGGGCCTGGCGATGATCGGCGCGACGGTCGTCTCGCTGGCCTCCCCTCTGCTCGTGAAGCTCGCAATCGACCACGGGATCGAGCAGAACGACATGCATGCGGTCGACCTGATCGTCGTGCTGTTCATCGCTCTGGTCGTGGTGCGCCCGGTGCTGGAACGGGTGATCGTGCTCTGCAGTGCGCGGGCCGGTGAGCGGTTCCTGGGCGACCTCCGCGTGGCGGCGTACGAGAAGCTCCAGGCGCTGTCGATGCCGTTCTTCGAGCAGACCCGCTCGGGCGAGCTCGTATCGCGTCTGACGGCGGACGTCCAGACGCTGACCACGTTCACGAGACTCGTGCTCGTGGAGGTCGTCGGTTCGGTTCTCCTGTTCGTCGTGTCCATCGTGATTCTCGTGTGGCTGTCGCCGCTGCTTTCGCTCGTGATGCTCGTGTCCGTGCCGGTGCTCGTGTGGTCGTCCCTGCGTTACGGCAAGCGCTCGCGGCCGGCGTTCCTCGCGCTCCGTGACCGCGTCGCCGACACGATGTCGTCGCTGCAGGAGGGACTCGCCGGCGTTCGCGTCGTGCAGTCGTTCGGACAGGAGACGGACCGCTACGCGTCGTATCGCAAGCGGTCGAGCGCCCAGGTCTCCGCCTGGCGCCGCATCTCCCTCGTCAACATCGGCTTCTTTCCGGCGATCGCCTTCGCCCAGTCACTGGCGCTCGCCGCCGTGCTGGTCGCGGGCGGCTACCTCGAGCAGCACGGCCGCGTCACGGTCGGAACGATCGTCGCGTTCGCGCTCTATCTCATCTCCCTCTTCGATCCGATCGCCCGGCTCGGCGACTGGTTCAGCGAGTTCCAGTCGGGCCGTGCCGCGCTCGCCAAGATCGCGACGCTCCTCGAAGAACCGGTCACCGTGCCCGGCGGTGCGGCGGAGCTCCCGAGCACCGGCGCGCTGATCGTGGAGGACGCCAGCTTCGCCTATGCGGACGGCGCACCGGCGGTCGACGGCGTGTCGCTCCGGATCGAGGCCGGCGAGCAGCTGGCCCTGGTCGGTGCGACGGGCGCCGGGAAGTCGACCCTCGCCAAGCTGCTCGTGCGCGCCTACGACCCGGACGCCGGCCGCGTCTCCTTCGGCGGCGTCGACCTCCGCTCTGCGCAGCTCGGAGCTCTGCGCCGGCGCATCATCTTCGTGCCTCAGGAGGGCCATCTGTTCTCCGGGACGATCGCCGACAACATCCGGCTCGGGCGCCCGGACGCGACCGACGAGGAGCTGCGGGCGGCGCTGCTGGCAATCGGCGCCCTGGAGCGATTCGAGAGCCTCCCCGGCGGCCTCGCCACCGACGTCCGCTCGCGCGGCGTCCGGCTCTCGAGCGGCGAGCGGCAGCTCGTCTCGCTGGCCCGGGTCGCGCTTGCCGACCCGGCGGTGATCGTGCTCGACGAGGCGACGTCCTCGCTCGATCCGCAGACGGAGGCGGCGGTGGAGCAGGCCCTCGCCGTGCTCTCGGAAGGGCGGACGATGGTCACGATCGCGCACCGGCTCTCCACGGCCGAACGGGCCGACCGCGTGGCGCTGATGGAGTCGAGCCGACTGGTCGAAGTCGCCTCGCACGACGAGCTCGTCGCCCAGGGCGACCGCTACGCGCGCCTGTGGGCGAGCTGGCAGGCCGGCCTCGTTGCGTAGATGATTGGCCCATCCCGATCGGAGGACGTCATGGCTGTGAAGCTCCATCGCTGCGGGCACATGTGGATCAGGCTGAAGGGGCACCCGTGCTGGCGGGTCCAGCAGGCGCTCGACGACCAGGGCGTCGAGTACGACGTCGTCGCGGGGCCGTGGCCGGGGCGCAAGGGCCGCACCGCGGTCGTCGAGGGCACCGGACAGTCGAGCTATCCGGCGATCGAGTTCGAGGACGGCAGCTGGTACCGCGAGCAGTCCACAGAGATGGAGCGGACGATCCGCGACGGCCGGCTGATGGAGAAGAGCGGCTAGAGGACTTCGGGAGGCGGCGTGCTGATCCCCGGCTCCCACGCATCCCAGAGCGCGTCCAGGTGCTTGAGCGGGAAGTGCCGGAGCACGAGCTTCCACTCGGTCGTCGGTGTCTGGATCGAGTCGGCGGCCTGGTGCAGCGTGAAGCCGTCGCCCTCGATGCTGACGAAGTCCATCGGCTCGTCCGGCGGTGACATCGACACGTGCTTGAGCCCGATGTCGTTCGCCCACACGTAGACGTTCCCGCCATGCTCGAGGACGTACTCGCGCACATCGGGCTCCGCTACGACCGTGACCTCAGCCATCGCCCGGAGCCTAGCGCTTGCCGCGGAACAGGTTGCCGACGCGGGTCATGAACGGGACCTTGCCCGGCCGCCAGGTCGTCTCCGGCGGCGGAGCCTGGAACGGAGGGAGCGTCCCTGCTTCTGCAGTCGAGATCTTCAGCGTCACCTCGCCGGGATAGATCGCTCCGACCTGCTCGCCGGCCACATAGCGAACCTGCTTCGGGTCTCCGAACTCCACGGCGAGGCCGTCGAAGATGTCGGCCTGCTTGTCGCCCTCGACCTGCGCGACCGCGCCGACGCGGCCGCCGTCCGAGGTGGACACGGTCCACCCCTGCTGGATCTGAAGCCACGACACGGGATCCGCCATCGCCGGGCACCGTATCAGGGCGTTTCGCCTGGTTCACACCCGCGCATCGGAGGGCTATGCTCGGTGCGGGATGGGAAGCGACGCGTTACCTCGGCTCACGAGCCCCGACGCCCTCGAGGCGTCGCCCGCAATCTTCCCCTCGCCCACTCTCGACCGCTTGACGCGCGCACATCCCGCTACGCCGGCCGTCCTCTTCCTGCCGGCCGTGGCGATCCTGGCCTTCCTCGCGCTACGGGGCCTGGGAGCGCTGAACACGCTGCTCGCGGTGGCCGGCGGCTACCTCTTCTGGACGCTCTGCGAGTACTGGGGGCACCGAACGGTCTTCCACTTCGAGCCCGACCATGGCCTGGGCAAGCGTCTGCACTGGATGATCCACGGCGTTCACCACGACCATCCGAATGACCCGCGCCGGTTGGTGCTCCCGCCCGCATTCTCGATCCCACTCGCACTCCTCTTCCTGCTCGGGTTCGTCGGTGCGCTCGGGACGCCGTTGGCGTGGGGAGTCGCCGCGGGCTTCTACCTCGGCTACGTGATCTACGACACGTTGCACTTCCTGTTGCATCACAGCCACCCGAAGGGACGAGTCGGCCGCCGCCTGCGCGAACTGCACATGCGACATCACTTCGAGGATCACGAGCGTGGGTTCGGCGTGAGCGCGCCGTGGTGGGACATCGTCTTCAGGACGCGCCCACGCCGCAAGCGGGAGGATCGCCGGTTCAACCCGGCAGCGACGCCCCCTCCTCGGTGAACGCGGGCGGCGAGTAGGCGCCGCCGGGGACACCGCCGATCGCCAGGAGCCGCGCCGGCTCGAGGCCTGTCGTGATCTTGCGCGTGGCGTCCGGCGCAACGCGCGCGAAGACACCGGGCTCGAGCTGGAACTGCTCGCCGCCGACGTGCAGGGTGGCCGATCCGGACAGCAGCGTGTAGACCTCTTCCTGGCCGTCGTCGGCGTGGTCGTGCTCCGGGAAATGCTCGAAGTTCGGCGGGAACTGCTCGACCTGCATCCCGAACGCCGTCACACCGAGCCCGGCCCGGGCACGGCAGAAGCCGCCGCCGTTCGGTGAGTCGAAGTCCTCGATTCGCTTGACCGTCACATCTGCCATCTCGTCCTCCTCGTGGTTGCTTCTCGGAGAACGACGAACGGGCGCCGCGGAAATCGACAGCGCTCCTGCGATCGTGCATCCTCCCGGTGGATGGCGACGATGCGCGACCTCGACGAGCTCGCTCTGGCGATGCCCCAGACGACGAAGGAGGTCTCGGACGACGGCCGCCCGTCCTACCTCGTGCACGGCAAGGCGTTCTGCCTGCAGCGCGGCCGTCGCCCCGACGCCGTCGACCCCGAAGACCGGCGAGCGCCTCGACGACGTGCTGATGTTCCGCGTCGACGGCGCCGAGGCGAAGGAGCTGGTACTTGCCGATCCGCGCGGCATCTTCTTCACGACTCCGCACTTCAACGGGTATCCGGCCGTGCTGATCCGGATCCGGGAGCTCGGCCGCCTTGGCCGTGACGAACTGCGAGAGGCGGTCGTCGAGGCGTGGCTGACGCGCGCGCAGAAGCGGGTTGCAAAGGCCTGGCTCGCCGCAAACGACTAGTGCGGGACGACGAACAGCCCGGCGATCCCGAGCGCGAAGACGACGATCGCAAGGATCGAGTCGGGCCCGAGTCGGGCGTGGCAGCGAAGCGGCCTGATCACGACACCCATCGCGAAGATCGCCGTCAAGCCGACACCGAGCGAGGCAAGCCACGCGTTCAGATTCCCGGCCGTCGGTAGGACCGGCGTGCCGGCGACGAGGTCGGCGACCAGGAACAGGCACACCTGGAACGCGTTGCCGCCGAAGATGTCGCCGAGCGCGAGGGCGTGATCGCCAAGCCGGACGGCGGCGATGCCCGAGCTGATCTCCGGGAGCGCGGTGGCGCCGGCGAGGATCGTGGCACCGAAGATGACACCGTTGACGCCGGCGCGGTCGGCGAGCGTGTTGCCGGTCATCTCCAGCGTGACGCCGGCCCCGAGCGTGACGGCGCATGCTCCCGCGAAGATCCACGCCACCTGGGCCGTCGTGCGGCTCGCGAACGGATGCGGCTGGGTCGGGTGTGGCTCGCGGCGGTGACGCCGGCCTGGGTGGGAGCCTGCCATCGTGATGCTCCAGCGCGGGCTCTTGCGCACCTTGTTGATCACGTAGACACCGATCGTCCAGACGACGACGATCCCGATCGATGCAGGGCTCACGACACCGCCGACCGCTGTCGACGGCGAGAGCAGAGCGCCCATCAACACTCCCGAGACGACGAGCGTCACCAGCAGACCCTCGAGCACCGGGCTGAGCGCACCGACGAGGAAGGTGAGTGGGCGCGCCGGCCCGACCACGAAGTCGCAGACGACGAGCACCATCGTCTGCACAGCGATGCCGCCGATCAGGTTGCCTGCCGCCAGGCCGAGGTTCCCTTGAGCTGCGGCCGACACTGTGATCGCAAGCTCGGGGAGGCTGCCGGCGACGGAGAGGAGCAGCAGCCCGCCGAGCTCTTCACCCAGGCCAAGGCGTGCGTCGAGGGCATCGGTCGTCTTCGAGAGGGCGATGCCGGCGATCCAGGTCGCACCCGCCGCCGCGACGAAGACGAGGACGAGCAGCGGCGAGGCGAGCCCTGTCACCTCTCAGTGGTCCGCTGTTGCGAGACGGACGCCGAACGAGATCAGAACGGCTCCGCTCAAACCCTCCATCCCCCTGCGGATCCGGGGCCGGCGCAGAACGTCTCCTGCCTTCGCGACGAAGGCGCCGTAGCCGACGAGCCAGACGAGCGTCATCAGGCAGAACACGATGCCGAGCGAGAGCAACGTCGCGACGCTCGCATCCACCGGTGCGAACTGCGGCAGGAAGGTCGTGAAGAACACCGCGATCTTCGGGTTGGCGAGGTTGCTGAGGAACCCCTGGCGAAGCGCGCGACGTGGCTGGTGCCGCGACGCGCCGATCGTGGCTGCCGCCGCTTCGTCCGTGCGCCCGCTCCAGGCAAGGCGCAGCGCCTGGAGACCGAGCAGGACGAGGTACACGGCGCCGACGATCTTCAAGGTGACGAACGCCGGCTCGGACTTCCGCAGCAGCGCAGCCACCCCGACACTCGCCGCCAGCGACCACACGGTAAGGCCGAGCACGACGCCGGCCGCGGTCGAGACCGCGACACGGCGCCCGCCGAACAGGGCGTTCCGGCCGACCAGCGCCATGTCGGGCCCGGGGGCGACGATCACCACCGCCGAAACCGCAAGGAACGAGAGCAGATTCACGTCGAGCCGCCGACGGTGCGACCTAGGTCGCGCCCGGCTCCCCGGTCTCCTCACACTCGAGGCAGATCCAGTCGGCGGTCAGCCCGGCCTGTGCGCTCAACGCCGCCGGGACGAGCGTCACGCCACACGTGGGGCAGATCGGCGGCCGCTCGTCATCCGTCGGCGACCTCCCGTCCACGTTCAGCGCAGAGCTTCGTCGAATCGCGGGTCGTCACGCACCGCAGCAAAGTCCTCGTCCCCGCGCGCTTGCTCGCGGAACGGCGGGAACAACTCGACGGACCGCTGAAGGTGGCCGAACGTCTCGTCGCCGGTCTCGCCCGCCAGCGTCGCGAAGCACGCGTAGTTGTAGTGGAGGCCCGGATGATCCGGCATGTGCTCGAGGCCGCCGCGGACGTCTGCGAGCGCATCGGCGTAGCGCTGCTCGCCGTAGGCCTTCAACGAGTCGCTGTGGAACGACCACGCCTCACCCCAGTCGAGGGCCTGGTAGGCCTCGCCGGGAGTCCCCCCGAGGACGAGCACTGTTCCATCGCCGGTCGCCTTCCGGCGTGCCTCCGGCGAGACGAAGACCATTGTCCCGGCGGGCGCGTCGACCGTCTCGCCGTCGAGCTCGAAGGTCGCCGTCCCGTCGAGCACGATGTACAGCTCCTCCTGGCGCGACCCGGTCTCGTCATGCTCGTTGATCAGCAGGCCGTCCTCGCCCGGCTTGAAGGCGTTGATTCCGAATGCCTTGATCCCGAGATGCTCGCGCACCGGGATATTTCTGTCGCGCCGCTCGATGTCGTCGAGGCGCGCGACCTGCCACTTCGGGTTGTCGTTCATTCGATCACCTCCGAGGTCGTTGCGCGTTGATCGTAACCGCTGGCTGGTTCGTCGCCTGATCTCTCTTCGTCACGCCGGCCGGCTGAGCTCGAACACCTCATACCCGGCATCCCAACCGTCATGCCGCGTCACGCCGCAGTGGCGCATGCGGAGCTTCTCCAGGGTCCGGAGCGACGCTTTGTTGTCGTTCGTGGTCAGCGCGACGAGTCTGCTCAACCCGACTCGATCGAAGCAGTCGGCGACGACGAGGAGCGCCGCCTCCGTCGCGACGCCTTGGTTCCAGTGGGCGGGATGAACGATGTAGCCGACCTCGACGGTCTCGGGGGAGATGCCCTCCCAGCCCGCACCGATCGGGGCGAGCTCGACCCGCCCGAGGCGCCGGTCGGTCTCCCGACCGAACACCGTCCAGGTGCCGAAGCCGTGCTCATGCCACGCGTTCATCCACCACCGAATCTGACCCGCGATCTCCGACCGTGGCCGAGGTTCCCGACCGGGCAAGGCGAGCACCACCGGGTTGTTGCGAAGCTCGAAGTAGAAGTCGAGATCCCGTTCGCTCACGGCGCGAAGCAGGAGACGTTCACCGACGAGTTCCACTCCCACAACGGTAGAGGCCGGGCAGGTAGCGTGACACAACGATGCTGGAGTTGGTTGCCGCGGTCGTGGCTGCACCCTGGGCGCAGCCACTACGCTTCCGGCCGCTGGCGGGCTGGCAACACGGGGCGAGTGGCACGATCAACTCCTCCTACGGCCCGGCGGGAGCCATCGCGTCGCCGAAGGAGTCGACGGCGTGGCTGGCGAAGGGCGTCCGCTTCCGCGATCGGCCGAGCGCGGATCCTCCCGACGCAACCCTCTCTCGGCTCACGCGGCGAGGCATCGTCGTCTTCGCGGTCGTCTACCAATCGGCGCAGAACGCGCAGCGGCGGATCGTCTTGCGGCTGAACCGCGCAAAACGCTACCCGTGTTGCGACGGCACGTACGTCGCAGGCGGCGAGTACGGGCTCACCGGCGCGGGACCGAGAGCCGCCTACTCGGTGATCGTGCGCGTCTACTTCGGCTCGTCGCCGACGCAATCGATGCGCGCACAGGCGCAACGCGCCCTCGACCACCTCGAACTTCCCCTGCCGCGGTAAGCCACCGAGGCGAACACTGCGGACGTCACTTGCCGGACTGCATCTCCCAGGCGCCGATGACGGCATCTTCTATGGCATCGGCATTGCCGTGTTCGAGGTCCGCGACGACCATCATGTGCTTCACGAAACGGTCCGGGACCGAGAACGTATCGGGGAACGAGTGCAGCAGTAGGTCTCGGAAGTCGAACGACGCGCGGATGACAACATGCTCGTGATCGAGCTGCCTGGCGACCAGGCGGCCGCGATACCGCCAGTCGAGCAAGCCGTCGCGGCGACGCTCGGACACACCGTCGAGCTGAGCCGCGAGGCGGCTGACCTCGGCGAATTTCATCGGGTCATGTTCGCACGCCCAACGCCCGCACGCCATGACCGCGGCGCGACTCGAAGAGGTGTCTGACACCACTGGTGTCAGACACCAGTGACCCCGGTCGGGAGCTAGCTCGCCTCGGGCTCTGGGGGCTGCATGGCCGCACCGCCGGGGAGCGGGAACGGCCGCGGCTTCGCGGGGGAGGGACGCCGCTCGGGCTCCTTCGCCGGCTCGGCCTCTTCTGGCTCCGGATCCGGGAAGACTGCATCCTCCTGCTCGCCGGTCAGCAACCGCTCGAACTGCTCTCTGTCGATCGTCTCGCGGTCGATCAGGATCTGCGAGATCCGGTGGAGGTCGTTGATGTGCTCCCGCAACACGCGCGTCGCGATGTCATGGCCCTCTTCGATGATGCGGCGGATCTCGTCGTCGATCTCGCGAGCGACCTCATCCGAATAGTCGGGCTCGTGCGCCCATGTCGCGGCCGAGGAAGGGCATACCGGTGTCACGGCCGAGGACGCGCGGGCCGAGCTTCTCGCTCATGCCGAACCGCATCACCATCTGCTTCGCGGTGGCGGTCACCTTCTCGATGTCGTTGGCGGCGCCGGTCGTCACTTCGTTGAAGACGATCTCTTCGGCGGCTCGCCCGCCCATCGTCATCGCGATCTGCTCGAGCAGCGCCTTGCGCGTGGTCAGGTAGCGGTCCTCCGTCGGAAGGGAGACGGTCAAACCGAGCGCCTGGCCGCGCGAGACGACGGTGATCTTGTGGATCGGGTCGGTGTTCTCGAGGTAGTGCCCGACGAGCGCGTGGCCCATCTCGTGATACGCCGTGATGCGCTGCTCCTTCTCCGAGAGCAGCCGCGCTTTCTTCTCAGGGCCGGCGATCACGCGCATGATCCCCTCCTCGAGCTCCTCCTGCTCGATCACCTTCTTGCCACGGCGCGCAGCGAGCAGCGCGGCCTCATTGACGAGGTTGGCGAGGTCGGCGCCCGTGAAGCCGGGCGTGCCGGCCGCGAGCGAGTCGAGATCGATCGAGGACGCAAGCGGCTTGCCCTTCGAGTGCACCTCGAGAATCTTGCGGCGGCCGTTGCGGTCGGGCCGGTCGACAACGATCTGGCGGTCGAAGCGGCCGGGGCGCAGCAGGGCCGGGTCGAGGATGTCCGGGCGGTTCGTCGCGGCGATCAGGATGATGTTGTCCTTCATCTCGAAGCCGTCCATCTCGACGAGCAGCTGGTTCAGCGTCTGTTCGCGCTCGTCGTGGCCGCCGCCCAGGCCGGCGCCGCGGTGGCGTCCGACTGCGTCGATCTCGTCCATGAAGACGATGCAGGGAGACGCCTGCTTCGCCTGTTCGAACAGGTCACGCACACGTGACGCGCCGACGCCGACGAACATCTCGACGAAGTCGGATCCGGAGATCGAGAAGAACGGAACGCCCGCTTCGCCGGCGACGGCACGCGCGAGCAGCGTCTTACCGGTGCCCGGAGGCCCGTAGAGCAGCACACCCTTCGGGATGCGCGCGCCGAGCGCCTGGAACTTCTTCGGGTTCTCGAGGAACTCCTTGATCTCCTGAAGCTCTTCGACGGCCTCGTCGACACCCGCAACGTCCTTGAAGCCGATCTTCGGTGAGTCCGGCGCCATCCGCTTCGCGCGCGACTTGCCGAAGCTCATGACCTTCGAGCCGCCGCCCTGCACCTGGTTCATCAGGAAGATCCAGAACCCGATCAGCAGGAGGAAGGGCAGGAAGGACCCGATCAGCGCCGTCCACGAGAAGCCGCCGGTGCCCTTCGAGTCGAAATTGATGTTCTGCTTCTGGAGGACGTCCTGGAACTGCACCTGCGACTGGTCGCTGGGGTAGTGGACCGTCGTCGACTTGCCGTTCACGAACTTGACCGAGATCGCGCGCTTGGCGGGGTTGAACTCGACGGTCTCGAAGTCCCCGGGCGTCGTCTTCGCCTGGGTGATCACGTCGGAGTAGGTCCGCTTGACCGCGTTCGAGTGCTTCGGGATCAAAGTCTGGCTGGCCAGCCAGACCAGCAAAACGATCACGATGAGCGGGAAAAACGCGCTGCGGAAGAAGCGATTCACGGTGTGTCTTCGCTCAGGGTAGCCAAGTGGATGTTCTCGGGGCTAGCGGCATTTCCCTTCCCACATCGCGGTCAGGCCCCTTCGGGCAGCAAATCTGCGTGGAGGACGCCCACATAGGGCAGATTTCGGTAGCGCTCGGCGAAATCCAGGCCGTAGCCGATCACGAACTTGTTCGGGATCTCGAAGCCGACATACCGCACCGGAACGTCGATCTCGCGCCGGTCCGGCTTCGTCAGCAGCGCGCAGATCTCGAGGCTCGCCGGCTCCCGGGATTCCAGGTTCCGAAGCAGATACGACAGGGTCAGCCCCGAGTCGATGATGTCCTCGACGACGAGGACATGCCGGTCCTCGATGTTGATGTCCAGGTCCTTGAGGATCCGCACGACGCCCGACGAGTCAGTGGCCGCGCCGTAGCTGGAGATCGCCATGAAGTCGATCTCGCACGGAACGGTCAGCGACCGCATCAGATCGGCCATGAAGAACACGGCGCCTTTCAGGACTCCGACGAGCAGCAGCTCGCGGCCTGCGTAGTCACGCGAGAGCTCTTCACCGAGCTCCCGGATCCGTTCCTGCAGACGGTCCTCGTCGATCAGGATCTCACCCACTCCACGTTCCAGCTCAGTCTGCGACACGAGTCGCGTTCACCCCCTCGGCCTCGACGATCCCCGGGACCGCGACCACCTCGTCGCCCCGAACGACGAGCGGCCACCCTTCTCGATCGGAGCGCGGGATCTTTGCATCGACGAACACATCTTGGACCTTCTTCGTCCGGCCGACCAGCCGGTCGCCCGGACGCCAGCCTCGTACCTTGAGTCCCGGCACACGAGATTCGATCCGCCACGCGCCCCACTCGACGGTGCCGTCGAGGTCGCGCGGCCCGGACTCGAGCCAGACCCGGTCATATTCGCGCACGACCTGCAGTCCCTCGCCGAGGTCGATTCGCTTCGAGCCGGCCGGGGAGCCGAGCAGCTCGGCGAGCGCCGGCGGCATCGTGCGCCGCTCGTCGAGGACGCGCAGCACGTTCTCGCGAGCGGCCGGATGGATCCGTTCGAGCAAGGGAAGGATCTCGTTGCGAATCACGCCGCGCAACGTGTCGGGATTCGAGGAGTCGGTGCGCCATTCGAGCCCGCGCTCGCGGCAGAACCCCTCGGTCTCCTCGCGCCAGACACAGAGCAGAGGCCGGACGACGCCGTCGGCCCGCCGCACCTCGATCCCGTTCGTCGTTCCCCGCGCGGCGAGCCGGTAGACGATCGTCTCGACCTGGTCCGAAAGCGTGTGGCCGGTCGCCCGCAGCACGTTGGCGCGAAACGAGTAGCGAACGTCGCGGAGCGCAGCCTCCGTCGCGCACCGCGCAGCTCCTTGCACGACCTCGGCATCGAAGTGCTCGGCGCACCAGGCCGCGTCGGCGTCGGACTCCTCACCGCGGAGGCCGTGGTCGACGTGCAGCGCCGAGACGCGATAGCCGAGCTCGCGCAGGGCGTGGAAGAGGCACGTCGAGTCGGCGCCACCCGAAACGAGGCACAGCACCGCGTCTCCCGGCGCGATCAGATCGTGCCGGCGGACATGGCTCTCGATCCGCGCGAGCAGTTCCAGGCGGTCATTAGAGCATGCTTGGGCTCAAAACAGAATGCTGCGGTATTCGAGCGCCTTGCGCATGCCGACCGCCTCGTAGAGCGCAATCGCCGGCGCGTTCTCGCTGCGGACGAAGAGGGTGACGTTCGGCGTCGTCTGGAGGAGGAGCCGGCACAGGTCCCGCAGGCCTCTGGTGCCGTGCCCGCGGCCGCGCACCTGGGGATCGACCCACACCTGCTGGATCTGCACCGCCTGCGGCGTCCACGCGGACGCTTCTGCCTTGAAGAGCACGAGCCCGTCCTCCAACCAGACCCACGAGCGGCCTTCGTCGATCTGCGCCGACGTGCGCCAGCGGAAGCTGTCGGGATCGCGTGCCAGCGGATCGATACCGAGCTCCAGCTCGTGTGCCGCCGCGCACACCGGCACGAGCAGGCTCGAGGTCCTGCGGCGTCGCGGCGCGCAGCCCTGTATCGCCGGCCGGCGGCGGCTCGTCGATCGTGTACACGGGCTGGTGCGGGCGATCCTCCCGCGGCTCGGGGAACATGCCGCGCGCGGCCTCCCAGAGATCGGTGACCGCGCCCGCCTCGCCGATGATCATTCGCGAGCGAGCGTTTCCGGCCGCGTCGGCGAAGGCAGTGCAACCGGAGCCCGACGGCACGATATTCGCACCGGTGTGACACAGCCCGCTCAGCACGCCGGCGTCGTCCGCGACCGCCAGGAACCTGCCGAGGCCGCGCCGCGCCACGTCCTCGAGAAAGACCCGCTCGACGGGGTCCTGCGCGCAGAACGCGAGCACCTGGTCGCGCGTCGGTTCAACCGTTTTCATATGCGAAGTCTCCTATAGACGGGCTTGTATAGGCTGCCCCGGTGCCGATCCACGTTCGCGCAGAGCCCGGACAGTACGCCGATGCGGTGCTCCTCCCGGGCGACCCGCTGCGGGCGAAGTACATCGCGGAGACCTATCTCGACGACGTCGTCCAGCGGAACTCCGAGCGCGGCCTGCTGGGCTACACCGGCACCTACAAGGGAAAGCCGGTCTCCGTGCAGGGCACGGGCATGGGCTGCCCGGGCGCGACGATCGTCTTCGAGGAGCTCGTGCAGCTGGGCTGCAAGAAGCTGATCCGCGTCGGCACCTGCGGCGGGCTCCAGCCCCACCATCAGCTCGGCGACCTGATCGTCGCGCTGACCGCGGTGCCGGCCGACTCGACGGCGATGCATCTGGTCGGGAACGAGCCGCATTGCCCGACCGCCTCGTGGTCGATCATCCACGGCGCCGTCCACACGGCCAAGGAGGCCGGCCAGGAGCTCCACGTCGGCCCGATCGTCTCGAGCGACGTCTTCTACAACCCGGACGAAGGCCAGTACGAGCGCTGGTCGAAGCGCGGTGTCCTCGCGGTCGAGATGGAGGCGTCGGCCCTCTTCACCGTCGGCGCCATTCGCGGCGTCGAGACGGGCTGCCTGCTCACCGTCAGCGACATCGTCGTGGAGGGCGAGTTCAAGCGGATCTCGGACGACGACCTGCGCGCGTCGGTCGATCGAATGACCAAGATCGCGCTCGACGTCGCGATCTCCCATTAGCACCGGCACCGTCTTCCTCGTCAACCCCGCGTCGGACGGTGGCGCCACGGGCAAGCGCTGGCCCGAGCTGGCCCACCGCGCGGCGCGCCTGGGACTCACCGGCGAGTCGCTGTTCTCGGAGCACCCGGGCCATCTGATCGAGCTCGCCGCCGCCGCGGTCGACGGCGGCGCAGCCCTCGTCGTCGCAGTCGGAGGCGACGGAACCCTGAACGAGGTCGTGAACGGCATCGCCCGCCGCGACGTCGATCTCGCGACGATCCCGATCGGGACCGGCATGGACTTCGTCCGCACCTACGGCATTCCCACGGCCTTCGACGACGCCGTCGCCGTCGCCCGCGACGGTCGCCCGCGCACCATCGACGCGGGCCTCGTCCGCTATCGCACCTGGGGCGGCGAGGACGCCGAGCGCTGGTTCGCGAACGTCGGCTCGGTCGGCATGAGCGGCGCTGTCGCCCAGCGCGCCAACGGCATGTCGAAGGCGCTCGGCGGCAAGGCGACGTTCTTCTACGCGCTGACGCGCGTGTTCCTCGAGTGGGAGAACACCGAGGTCACGGTGCGGCTCGACGACGCCGAGCGCCGCGGCCGCATGCACGATGTGATCGTCGCGAACGGGGTCTGGCACGGCGGCGGGATGATGCTCGCGCCGGGCGCGCAGCCCGACGACGGGCTGTTCGAGGTGGTGCTGATCGGGGACGTCGGCAAGGTCGACTTCCTCACGACCGCTCCGAAGATCTACAAGGGCAAGCACGTCAACCATCCCAAGGTCGAGGTGCTGCGAAGCACCCGCGTCGAGGTCGACGCGGCGGAGCACCTCCCGATCGAGGTCGAAGGGGAGCAGGTCGGCACGACCCCGGCGGCGTTCGAGCTCGTGCCCGGCGCCCTCCGGGTGCGCGTGCCTACTCGGTCGTAGCCGGTTTTTCCGGTGTGCTCGATTTGTCCGGGACGCTCGATTTGGGCGCGCGCTTCGCGGCACCCTCGAGCTTGGCAACGCGCTTCTCGAGCTCCGCGATCTGCTTCTCCGTCGCCTCGAGGCCGCGGACACGCTTGGAGAGGTCGTCGACCCGCTCCTTCATCTGCATCGCGCTCTGCATGACCCGGTTCGCGGTCGGGTTCTGAGACGCCTTCTCCGACGCCTTACCGATCACTTGGTCGCCGAGCGAGGTGAGACGGTCGATTGTGCTCTTGGTCATCTGGTTCCTTTCTCCGTTGTCGCACACGGCTGACTGTACGTGAGCTGATCGCACCCTTTCAGGTTCGACGGCGGTCAGGTCGAGCCTCCGGGCAGCCTGCATCAACCGCCACGCGCATCTCTACCCTCCTCTCATGATCGTCGCGCACCTCGATCTGGACGCGTTCTTCGCCGCCGTCGAGGAGCTGGAGGACCAATCATTACGCGCGAGTGCCGCTGATCGTCGGCGGCGATCCCCACGGGCGCGGAGTGGTCGCGACGTGCAACTACGTGGCCCGGGGCTTCGGCATCCACTCGGCGATGTCGGCCGCGGAGGCGCTCCGCCGCTGTCCCCACGCCGTATTCGTCCGCCCACGGCACTCGCTCTACCGCGACTACTCGCGTGAGGTCTGGTCGACGATCCGCGAAATCGTGCCGACGGTGGAGCAGGCGGGGATCGATGAGGGCTACCTCGACCTCGGCGAGGTCGCGCCGTCGTTCGACGACGCGCGCGCGGTCGCAGAGGCGGTCCAGGCGGTCGTGCGGGCCCGCACCCAGCTCTCGTGCTCGCTCGGGGTGGCGACCTCCAAGGTGGTCGCGAAGGTGGCGTCCGACCGCCGCAAGCCCGGCGGGCTGACGGTCGTCCGTCCGGGTCGCGAAGCGGCGTTCCTGGCGCCGTTCCCGATCCGGATCCTGCCGGGGGTCGGGCCACGGGCGGAGGAGCGCCTCGTCCGGCTCGGGATCGACACGATCGGCGACATTGCAGCGCTCACCGACGACGACCTGGGGCAGGTACTGCGGGGCAAGGTCGGCCGCGAGCTGCGAGACCGGGCCCGCGGGATCGACCCACGGCCGCTCGCGGTCTCGACCGAGCGCATCTCGGTCTCGCTCGAGGAGACCTTCGCCCGCGACATCTCCGACCCCGAGCGCCTCCACGACGAGCTCCGGCGGATGTCCCAGCGGCTGGCAGACCATCTTCGTGGCCGCGCCCAGGTCGCGCGCACGGTCACCACGAAGGTTCGCTATCCGGACTTCGCGATCCGGACCCGTTCCACCTCGCTTCCGGTCGGCACCGACGACGGCACGCGAATCGGCGAGCTTGCGTGCTCACTCCTCGACCGCGCGCTGCGCGATCGGCCCGGCCCTCTGCGCCTCGTCGGAGTCGGCCTCTCCGGCCTCGAGGAGCACGTGCAACTTTCGCTGCCGGCTCTCGTCTGAATTGTCACCGGCGGTTAGCACATTTGTCACCCGCCTGGTCTATCCACTCCAACCATTGCCCACTACTGTGAAAAGACGATGACGATGAGGCAGCCCACCAACATCCACGAGCACGTCGCCAAGCGCGTCCACGTGCTGATGCAGCGGTCGGGCGTCCCGTACGAGATCGAGCAGCAGGTCTGCACATCCTGCGCCCGGATCCTCGACGAGAAGCCCGTCAAGCGCGCCGCCGCCTAGGCCCGCACGCTCCGCACGCACTCCTCGAGCGTCCCTGCCGCCGCTGCGTGCAGCACGAGTGCCGCATGCGGGTCGTACGAGGTCGGCTCGCGGTTGACGATCGCAAGGCGGCCGCCGTTGCGAAGGGTCTCGTCCGGGAGGCCCGCGACCGGCCATACCTCGAGCGACGAGCCGACCACGAGCAGGAGCGCCGCCTCCTGCGCAAGGGCTGTGGCGCGATCGATCGCGGCCGCGGGCAGCATCTCGCCGAACATCACCACATCGGGCTTCAGCACCGTCCCACAGTCCGCGCAGCGTGGCAGCGGCAGCAACTCGCGGATCTGTTCGGGTTGCTCGCGCCGGCCGCACGCCGGGCAGCTGGCCGTCGCGATCGAGCCGTGCACCTCGATCACGTCGCGCGAGCCGGCGCTCGAGTGCAGCCGGTCGACGTTCTGTGTGACGACCGCCTGCACGAGCCCGCGCGCCTCGAGCTCCGCAAGCGCGAGGTGGGCGGCGTTGGGCTTTGCCCCCGCGAGCACCTGCAGGCGCCGGCCGTAGAACTCCCACACCCTCGCCGGGTCACGGCGGAAGCCGTCGATCGACGCGACCTCATAGGGGTCGTATTCGGCCCAGATTCCGGTGGGGCTCCTGAAGTCGGGAATCCCACTCTCGGTCGAGACGCCGGCACCGGTCAGAACGACGCACGGCTGATTCGTGGCGATGACTTCTGCGAGCATTGCCCCTTCGTGCATGGGTTCAGTTTCGCAACGGAGGTGCGGGTCCGCTTCGCAGAGACGGATGCGCAGGGCATCGCCCACAACTCGAACTACTTCGTCTGGTTCGAGGTGGCGCGCGTCGATTACCTGGATCAGTACGCCGGCGGCTATCAGCGGCTGCGCGACACGGGCATCGAGGCGGTCGTGCTCGAGACGCATGTTCGCTATCTGGCGCCGGCGAAGTTCGACGATCGCCTCCGACGTGCACGCCCGCTGCCTCGACGTGAAAGGCGCGCGCTTCCGCTACGAGTACGCGATCGAGCGCGGTGCCGAGCTGATCGCCGACGGGTGGACGGCACACGCGACGGTCGACGCCGGCAGCTTCCGCCCCACGCGCGTGCCGACCTGGCTGCGCGAGGCGATCGCTAGTGCGGAGCCGACGGCGTCGTCGTCGTCGTAGGGGTCGTCGTGGTGCCGGTCGTGGTCGTGGTGGTCGTGGTGGTGGTCGTCGTCGCCGCCTTCTTCTGCTTCTTCGGGCCGACGCGCACGATCTCCGGCGTCGACCGGTAGCTCGAGTACCACGTCTGGTCGGAGAGGAGCTTGCCACCGGCGGAATAGACCTTGCGCTCGACAGACGTCGACTGCGCGGGCATCCCGGCGTCGTCGACGACGACCTGGCCCGGCTTCAGAGTGGCGTCGACGGTCTTCGTCACCGGAGCGGGCGCAACGACAGCGAGCGGTGCGCTCGTCGTCTCGATCTTCCTGTGCTGCGGCGTGCCGTAGAGCGCGACCGTGAGCGACGACGGCCCGACCCAGGTCCGCAGGAGCAGCCAGTGACCCGTGTCGTTGACGAACTTCAGGTCGGTGTCGGGATAGTTGACCGTCGCATCGCGTCCCAGCGGATAGTGCGAGATGTAGAGCGAGTGGTTCGTCCTCGCAGTGATCCGCAGGCCCGCCTCATACGCCGCGTTGAACACGGTGGTCGAGACCTGGCAGACCCCTCCTCCGAGGCCCGTCTGCAGCTCGCCGTTCACGATCACCGGCGCCTCGAGGAACCCCTTCTCCGCAGAACGCTCGCCGGTCGTACCGTTGAACGAAAACGTCGCGCCGGGCGCGATCAACTTGTTGTCGACCAGGTGGGCGACGAGCTGCACGTTGTGGATCCGATTCGGGTCGCCGCCGTACACCGTCTCGTAGCTCCCGACCGTTCCTTTGATCCCCATCGCCTGGGCAGCGGCGGTCGTGACCTTGGGCTGCTGCACGGAGAACGCCAGTGCGGTCACCCGATTCACCGGCCGTTCGGCGGCGGCGAGCACGGCTCGCACCGAACGCGGGACGTCGAGGGTGAGCCCGGCGGCAGCGGGAACGACGCTGATCTTGCTGCCGTTGACGGCGAATGACGCGTCACGTGCCGACCGATCGACGGTGCGCTCGAGACGCGCGAAGTACGCATTCGCGGCCGGGCCCACGAACCGCATCGCGGAGAGATCGAGGAGCTTGGCGAGCCGCCAACGCGGCACCCGTAGGCGGGTCTCTCCGGCAACCAGCGTCACCGGGCCGGAGATGATTCGCGACGCTCGCCTCTGATCGGGGGTCAGCGTCGCGACGGTCACCCGCGGTGCATCGCGCAGGACCGGCAGCGCAACAGGCGCCCGCGCGAAGGACGCGAGCGCTTGGACGAGCAGCATGCGTGCGCTGGCACGATCGAGGACACGGCCGGTCTTGCCGGGAGCGATCGTGATGTGCAGACCGCGACGGACCAGCGCAGCCTCGCGGTGCGGCGAGTCGACCGCCTTGCCGAGCAGGCCGAGCTCGTAGTCGACTGCGGCGCCGTAGGACTGAATCGGCGGCGAGACGTTCTGGGGGAACAGTTGGAGCTCGAGCCGCCGGTAGCCGCGTACGACGCCGAAGCCTCCCCCTTGGCGGGCCGCAGCTGCGATGGCTGTGTGCCAGTCGACCTGGACACCCATCGAACGTGGAGTGATCGCGAAGGCCCGGTTGCCCCCGACGAACGTCACGGGCACTGTGGCGAGCGCTGCCGAGCGCTGCTCGAGGAGCTTCTGGGCCGCCTTCGGGCTCATTCCCCCGACGTCGATGCCCGCGATCTTGGTGCCGTCGGCGAGCCGGTCGGCAGAGCCGGCGAAGAAGAGCGGGACGCCGACCGCGAGCAGACCCCCAGCGAGGCCCAGGATCGCGATCCTGGTCCAGAAACGGGAGCGGACGACGGAGCGCCCACGGACGGCCGAAGAGGAGGCAGCCACGGCCCGCGCCATGGTAGCTGCGGACGCGGACTAGAAGACGAACAGCTCGACGCCGCCGGAGACGTTGAGCTCGATGCCGGTGACGTACGCCGCCAGGTCCGAGCAGAGGAAGGCGATCGCGTTCGCAATGTCCTGTGGGTCACCGGGCCGCTTGAAGACAGTGCGGTTTGCGATCCGCTCGTTCATCGCCGGGTTCGCCATGTGGAACGCCTCGGTGCCGATGATCCCGGGCACGATCGCGTTCGCGGTGATCCCGTGGCGGCCGCCCTCCATCGCGAGCGTCTTCGTGAGGCCGAGAACGCCGGCCTTGGTCGTCGAGTAGGACGCCTGGCCGAAGCCGCCGAGCGTTCCGGCGACGGACGCCATGTTGACGATCCGGCCCCACTGCCGCTCCTTCATGTGCGGCCACACGGCCTGCGCGCAGTTGAACGCCCCGCTCAGGTTGACGCGCAGATCGCGCTCCCAGAGGGCGGGCTGCTGGTCCGCGAACTGGCCGACGTGGTCGAGCGTGCCGGCGTTGTTGATCAGGATGTCGACGGAGCCGAGCTCGTCGACGGCGCGCCCCACTGCGGCGGCGACCTGATCGCGGTCCGTGACGTCGCAGCGGACGGCGAGCGCGCGGCGGCCCATCGCGCGGATCTCCTCGGCCGCCGACTCCGTGCCGACGAGGCCCTGCGTGCGCGCGACCGTCGCGAGCGGCCCGTAGGCGTCGGTCTCCTCGGTCAACTCGGACTCGACGAGCAGGTCCGCAATGACGACGTCGGCGCCCGCCCGGGCGAGAGTCAATGCGTCGGCGCGGCCGAGGCCGCGCGAGCCGCCTGTGACGAAGGCCACGCGCCCGCTGAGATCGATCTCGATTGCCATCCGGCGAATCTACCCGCGCGGCAGGAAGATTTCCTTGGCGATCACGAGGCGCTGGATCTGCGAGGTGCCCTCGTAGATCTGGAAGAGCTTCGCGTCGCGCATCAGCTTCTCGACGGGGTACTCCTTCATGTAGCCGTAGCCCCCGAACACCTGGACGGCGTCGGTGGTCACCTTCATCGCCGCGTCGGCGGCAAATCGCTTGGCGAACGACGAGTACAGCGTCGCGCGCTCGCCACGGTCGAGCATCCACGCCGCCTGCCAGGTCAGGAGCCGCGCGGCCTCGATCTCGGTGGCCATGTCGGCGATCATGAAGTTGACTCCCTGGTGCATCGCGATCGGCAGGTCGAAGGTGACGCGCTCCTTCGCGTACTCCACGGCGAGCTCGTAGGCGGCCTGAGCGACCCCGACAGCGCCGATCGCCGTCCCGGGCCTCGTGACGTCGAGGGTCTGCATGGCCAGCTTGAAGCCCTGGCCCTCCTCACCGAGCCGGTTCGCCGCCGGCACGACGACGTCCTGGAGGGCGAATGCCGAGGTGTCCGTCGCGCGCTGCCCCATCTTGTCGAGATGCTGCTCGATCGTGACGCCGGGCGTGTCCATCGGGACGATGAACGCCGAGATGCCGCGATGGCCCTTCGCCACGTCGGTCTTCGCGAACACGACCGTCCAATCGGCGTAGCCCGCGTTCGTGATGAACGTCTTCGAGCCGTTGAGGACGTACTCGTCGCCGCGGCGCTCGGCAGTCGACTTCATGCGCGCCACGTCCGAGCCGGCGTCGGGCTCCGAGAGCCCGAATGAACAGAGGATCGGCGCCTCGAGGAGTGGCGGCAGCCAGGTCGCCTTCTGCTCGTCGGTGCCGGCGAGGATCACCGGCCCGGCCCCCAGCCCGTTCGCGCCGATCGAGGTGCCGATGCCGGTACAGCCCCAGTTGACCTCCTCGCCGACGAGCATCCCGTCGAACGTGCCGAGGCCGAGCCCGCCGTACTCGACCGGCACATGCAGGTTCATCAGGCCGACGGCGTGCGCCTTCGCGATCACCTCGACGGGGTGGCGCATGTGCACGTCGTGCTCGGCCGCGACCGGCCGGATCTCCTTGGCGGCGAACTCGCGCGCGAGGGCGCGCAGTTCTTTCTGCTCCTCCGTCAGGGCGAACGAGACGCCGCCCGCGACGGCCGGCTCGGTGGCGGCCATGTCAGCGCTCCTTGTGGCTCGAAAGGACGGTGTTGATTGACGAGTCAGTCAGCCAGGGTAGCGGGCGGCCAACAGCCTCGCAACCGGGGCACCACGCTAGTCTTGCCGCGATGGATTTCGACCTCACCGACGAACAGCGCCTGATCCAGGAGACCGTCCGCGCCTTCGTCGACGAGCGCGTCCTCCCGGTCGCGATCCAGAACGACATCGACCACAAGCTCGACCTGGACCTGATCGAGGGCATGGCCGAGCTCGGGATCCTCGGCATCGTCATCCCCGAGGAGTACGGCGGCGCCGGGCTCGATTTCGTTGCCGAGGCGCTCTCCTGTGAGGAGATCGAGCGCGGCGAGGCGGCGTTCCGGACGCTGATCTCGGTGCATGTGGGCCTGAACTCGCTGTCGCTCCTCAAGTACGGCACCGAGGAGCAGAAGCAGCGGTGGCTGACCCCTCAGGCGAAGGGCGAGAAGCTCGCCTGCTTCGGCCTGACCGAGCCGGCAGCGGGCTCCGACGTCGCCGCGATGCGCTCGACGGCCCGGCGCGAAGGCGATGTGTTCGTTCTCAACGGTCAGAAGAACTGGATCTCGTACGCCTCGGTGGCCGACCATGCGCTCGTCTTCGCGAAGACGGATCCCGCCGCAGGCCACAAGGGAATCAGCGCCTTCGTGCTGGAGAAGGGCATGAAGGGCTTCACGACGCAGGACACCGAGCACAAGCTCGGCATCTGGGCGGGCTCGACGGGCGAGCTCTTCTTCGAGAACCTCGAGGTGCCCGCCGAGAACCTGATCGGGGAAGAGGGGCAGGGGTTCGAGATCGCCATGCACTCGCTCGATCAGGGGCGGTTCACGGTCGCGGCCGGCGCCTGCGGAGTGGTGCGCGCGTGCCTCGAGCGTTCCGTCGGCTATGCCCGCGAGCGTGAGACGTTCGGCCAGGCGATCGGCAAGTACCAGTTCGTCCAGGACATGATCGCCAAGATGGTGCTCGGCTACGAGACCTCGAAGCTCCTCGTCATGCAGGCCGCCTGGATGAAGAACGAGGGAAAGCGCAACACACGCGAGACGTCACTGGCCAAGTGGCATGCGACCGAGTCGGCCTTCGAGGCGGCGCATCTCGCGATCCAGGTGTTCGGCTCGTACGGCTACTCGGGCGAGTACGGGATCGAGCGGTACTTCCGGAACGCGCGCGCGCCGATCATCTACGAGGGCACGACGCAGATCCACAAGATGATGCAGGCGGAGCATGCACTCGGCTACCGGCGCCTGAACGGCCGCGGCGGCGAGGCCTCGCCGATCTGCTCGTGGGCGCCGGCGCTGTCGCCCGTCCACGCAGGCGCTTAGGCGAGCTCTCCGCCCGACCACCGCCACGCCTCTCGGGTCGCGCAGAGGCCGGCGCGCACCGGGTTGTCCACGACGTACGCGCACGCTGCCGCGAGGTGAACGTCATCGCGGACGACCTGCGCGTGAAACCGTTCCTGGAAGAGATGGCCCCGACGACCGTGGCGAACATTGAACGTCTGCGCGTGCCGTCCGTTGAGCGTGTGCATCCCGCGCGTCATCGCTTCACGCTCGCACAGGACGACGAGGTGGAAGTGGTTCGTCATCAGGCAGAAGGCGAGCACGCGCCAGTGAGCCCGTGTCGTCGCGAGTCGCAGAAACCGCACGAAGCGTCGACAGTCGAGCTCGTCGGTCTGGATGGCGCAGCCGGCGACTCCGCGAGCCGTCACATGAAACACGCCGAAATCAGGCAGGTCGGAGCGAGCAGCCCGCGCCATGCGTCGAACGTACCGCGGCTCGCCCTCCACCGCATCGGACCTTTCCGCCACGTCTCCGCACGACATGTCCCGGGGACTGTCCCCAGGACATGTCTCGAACGGCCAGGAAATTCACCCGTAGGTCGGGGCGCTGCGGGCGGTTCGCTCCGGGGACTGTCCCCGGGACACGTCTGTTTGGGGCTAGACCTCTCCGTCCCAGTAGTCGACCGCATCGGCGAGGCGGAACAGCTTGCCGGGCGGCCACGCGCCGACCTTTTGCGAGTCCGGGTACACCGACGTCGCGACCGGCAGGCGGTTCGACCAGATGCAGACACGGACGGTCTCATCGGTGCCGTTCGTCACCTTGTGCGCCCCATCCTCACCGGTCGGGAAGAACGCGCAGTCCCACGGCTGAAGCTCCTGCTCGCCGTCCGGGGAACGCAGGGTCGGCCGGCCGGCGAGCACGATCAGCCACTCCTCCTCGGCGTTCTCGTAGTGGTAGGGACAGATGCTCTGGCCGGGTGGCAGCTCATAGACCGACAGCCCGAGCTGCTCGCCACCGACCAGCGGCCCGACCCGCGCATACGACGTGTGGTAGCCGTCGGGGTCGTCGTCATCCTTCTTCACCTCGACACCGAAGAGGTTGACGTCGCTCACGACTCACCCTCCCAGTAGTCGACCTGCTCGCCGAGTCGCCCGCGGTGCTGGAAGCCCGGCCCGGAGACCTTGACCTTGCCGCTGTCCGGGTACACGCAGGCGTCGCCGTACGGCGCACTGCTGGACGGCATCGCGAAGCGGGCGGTCGACGCGCCTGTCGTTGCGCATGGCGTGAGCACCCGCGGCGCCCGCAGGGAAGCAGACGACGTCGCCGACGCGCAGGATGCGCTCGCCGTCGGGTGTGCGCAGCGTCACCTCTCCGGCGACGACGATCAGCCATTCCTCCTCGTTGAGCTCGAAGTGGTACGGCCAGGTTGCCTCCCCCGGCTCGAGCTCGTAGACGCCAAAGCCGGTGAGCGATCGCACCGACCTGCGCTCCCGACGGGCGCCCGCACGAAACCGATGTCCTGCCGGGCTGTCGTCGTTCGCTTCGAGCTCGCACGTGAGCAGGTTGATGATCTTCGTCACGCGGCAAGCCCCGCATGCGTGACGTCGACGACCGTCGAGACGGCCCGCTCGACGTCGTGCTCCTCGCCCGGCAACTGGCCGAGCACCCAGCCGGTCAGGATCTCCTCGAGCGAGCCGTAGACGATCCAGGCTGCGAGGACCGGATCGCACTCCGCGCGCACTTCCCCACGTTCCCGCGCCGACTCGATCATCCGCGTCAGAGCAAGGAACACCGCGCGGATCTCATCGACCCGCTCGCCGACCTGCGGGCTGCGCGCGATCTCCCGCACGAGCACGCGAATCGCGGCCGGCGTGACGAGCCACGAGCCGAGGTAGAAGCGCGCGAAGCGCCGCAGCTGGTCACGGAGCGGCCCGCCGGCCGCCTCGATCCGGAGCGTCTCGACGACGAGAGCGCCCCAGGTGTCGCGAAAGATCGTCTCGAGCACCTCTTCCTTCGAGCGGAAATAGTGGTAGAGCAGCCCGTGCGCGACTCCGGCCTCTTCGGCGATGTCGCCGACGCGCGATGCATGGAATCCCTTCCGCGCGAAAACGTTCGCCGCGGCGTCGAGCAGTTCTCTGCGTCTGTCCACGGTCTGCTCGGCCACGCCACGGAGCATAATCGGCGCGCATGGGCTCGCTCTCCGGGATCACGGTCGTGGATTTCACCCGCCAGCTGCCCGGCCCGTTCGCGAGCCGTGAGCTGCTTCGGCTCGGCGCGCGCGTCGTGAAGGTCGAGCCGCCCGAAGGCGACCTGATGCCCGACGGGTGGTATCGCGCCCTGAACGAGGGCAAGGAGATCGTCTCCTGGGATGCGCGAGCGGAGCCGGTCCCGCAGGCACTCGCCGACGCCGACGTCGTGCTCGAGGGCTTCCGTCCCGGCGTCTGGGAACGGCTCGCGATCGAGCTGGCGCCGACGACGATCCTCTGCTCGATCACCGGGTACGGCACCCGCGGACCGCGCGCGCACGATGCGGGCCACGATCTCAACTACCTCGGATACTCCGGCGCGCTCGCGGACACCGCGCCGGCCATGCCTCCTGTGCAGGTCGCCGATCTGGCGGCCGGGGCACAAGGCGCCGTGATCGAGGTGCTCTCCGCGCTGCTGGAACGCGGACGGTCGGGGCACGGCGCACGCATCGTCGTCTCGATGACGCACTCGACTCACCGCTTCGTCGCTCACCGCCTTACCGGAGACCCCGTGCCGCGCCTGCTCACCGGCGGAGTCGCGTGCTACCGGATCTACGAGACCGCCGACGACCGGCATCTGACGGTCGCGGCGCTCGAGCCGAAGTTCTGGCGCAACCTCTGCGCGCTGATCGAGCGGCCCGACCTGGTCGACCGCGCCTACGAACCGGAACTGCCCGAGCTCGCCGAGCTGTTCCGTTCGCAAACCCTGCATGATTGGCGGACGTTGCTCGAAGGCAAGGACACCTGTGTGGGACCGGTGCTGACGCTCGTCGAGGCGGCCGACGAGCTCACGTGAACGGCCTCGCGGCTCTCGCCTTCGCCCTGCTCGGAATCCACGTCGGCGCCCACCGAGTTCTGCCGATCGGCTACGCGCCCGCCTGGAGCCCGGACGGGCAACGGATCGCGTTCGTCACGCGTGGCGACCTGTGGGTCGCGGACGCCGACGGGAAGCACACCGGCAAGCTCGTCAGCGACGCCGATCAACCGGCGTGGTCGCCGAACGGCCGGCGGCTCGCCTTCGAACGCAGCGGCGCCGTCTGGACGATCCGCGCCGACGGCCTCGACGAGCGCCGGCTCGCGGTGGGCGCACATCCGGCCTGGTCACCGGACGGCCGGCGGCTCGCCTTCGACCGAGACGGAGAGGTGATCACCGTCCGCTGGTACGGCGGGGACGCGCGCGCTGCCGGGCTGGGCGAGGATCCGGCGTACGGTCCCCGCGGGCAACTGGCAGTCGTTCAGGACGGAGAGATCGTCGTGCGCGGCAACGTGGTGGCCACCGGAACCGAGCCCGCGTGGTCGCCCGCGGGGAAGCTCGCGTGGGTCAACGGCAACACCATCTTCGTCGCCGGTCGCGCCGTGCACGCCGGGCAGCAGCCTGCCTGGAGACCGGCCGCCCGCGCCCGGGAGCTCCTCCCCGACTTCGACCAGCGCGCGCCGACCGGCCTGACGATCGCGGGCGGACCGGGCCGATGGCTGCTCGGATTCACCTCACTCGTCGACAACATCGGCCTCGGACCGTCGGAGCTCGTGGGGGTGCGCAAGCCCGGCCAACAACGCATGAATGGCACGCAGCGCGTCCGGCTGGCGAACGGCAAGGTGCGCACCTACGACAGCGTCGCTCAGTTCCGCTACACGAACTCACCCCCGCATCACCACTGGCACCTGATGCGCTTCGACAGCTTCGAGCTGCGCACGCTCGGCGGGCACACACTCGTCCGCGACCGCAAGAGCGGCTTCTGCCTGGCCGACCACTGGGGAGCCGCACCGGGGCTCTGGCCGGGACGTCGCCCGCACTTCCTCGGTGACTGCGCGCAGTACCACCCGGAGGCGACGCGCGTCGTCATGGGCACGACACCCGGGTACACGGACCGCTACCCCGCCTTCTTCCACGGCCAGAACGTGGACGTCACCGGCGTGCCGGCCGGCATCTACGACCTGACTCATCGGGTCAACGCGTCGATGCAACTGCACGAGCTTCGCTACGAGAACGACGCCGCGTCCGTGCGGCTGCGGCTTTCTTGGCGGAAGGGCTACCCGAGCGTGCGGGTTCTGCGCAGTTGCCCGGCCACCGCGAACTGCTGAAGCCGGCCCTGCGCATGCCATGCGGCAAGCGCGATCACGAAGGTGGCACCGACTGCCATGAGGAGCGCCTGCGCTGCGATGCCGAACGCCACAGCGTCGTTCGCGTGGACCCCGGACGCGATCAGGATCGCGGCGCCCGCCCCGGCCTGCATCGCGGCACCGGCCGGCGCCACCGGCAGCACGGCTGCTGCCGACGAGGCGCACACGAACGCGAGTGCCAGCGCGAAGTCGACGCCGAAGCCGAGCGCTGCCAGCAACACGAAGATCGCCAACGCGCGCAGCACCCATGACGTCGCGACCGCGAGCCAGGCCCACGCGGCTTCGCGTGGAGGTGTTGCGTTGTCTCCGACCCACCCGGCGAGCTTGAAGCGCGAGAGCATTCCGACGCGCGCCAGCCGCGGCAACGTCAGGACGACGGCTGCAGCTGCCACCCCCGCGACGGCGACGACGATCAGCCCGAGCTGCATCCAGCCCTGGACGTGCGCGACCGCGATCGCGACCGAGGCGAGCGGCGCCAGGGCGGCGCTGTCGAGCAGGCCGAGCAGAAACAGCGAGAGAGCAACGGCGCCGAGACTCGCGCGCCGACGCCTGCATCGGCGCACGACCGCAACGCGGATCACCTCGTCACAACGGCCGGGGAGCGCGATCCCGCCGACCGATGCGGCGCCGCCCGCTGCAGCGAGCGTGAGCACGGCAGGGCGCTGACCGCTGCGGAAGAGCCGTTGCCAGCCCCAGGCCTTCGCGGCGTACGCACCGAGGAAGATCACGCCGGACAGCCCGACGAGCCAGAAGTTCGCGTGATGGAGTGGCCAGCCCGACCGTGCGAAATGCCGCACGACGAGGGCCGTCACCACGAGAGCCGCGAGGACGAAACCAGTATTCAGGAGGCGCTTCAGAAGAAGAGGCAACTACCGGTTCATCGGCAGGTGCGCCCTTACGTTGTACCCGACTCGTCCCCAGATTGGGGGAGCAGGCGCTCGGAGATGCCGCCGAGGGCCTTCGTCAGCTCGCTCGGGATCACCCAGACCTTGTTCGCGTCTCCCTGGGCGATCTGAGGCAGAACCTGGAGATATTCATAGGCCAGGAGCTGCGGATCGGGATTGCCGTCGTGGATCGCCTTGAACACCGTCTCGATCGCCTTCGCCTGGCCTTCAGCGGCCAGGATCGCAGCCTGCCGCTGTCCCTCGGCCTTCAGGATCGCCGACTGCTTCTCGCCTTCGGCGGTGAGGATCGCCGCCTGTTTGATCCCTTCGGCCTGCAGCACCGCGGCGCGCTTCTCGCGGTCCGCCCGCATCTGCTTCTCCATCGTGTCCTTGATCGACGGCGGGGGATCGACCGATTTCAGCTCGACGCGGTGGACACGGATCCCCCACTTGCCGGTCGCCTCGTCGAGGTTGCCCCGCAACTGGTCGTTGATCGTCTCGCGCGAGGTCAGTGTCTGTTCGAGGGTCATGCCGCCGATCACGTTGCGCAGCGTCGTGACGGTCAGCAGGTCGATCGCGTTGACCGGGTTGGCGATCTCGTAGGTCGCGGACTTCGGGTCGGTGATCTGGAAGTAGATGACCGTGTCGATGTTGACGACGAGGTTGTCCTCCGTGATCACCGGCTGCGGTTCGAACGAGACGGCCTGTTCACGCAGGTCGAGCAGCGGCCGGACGCGGTCGACGAACGGGATCACGATCGTCAGCCCCGGCGTCAGCGTGCGGGAGTAGCGGCCGAGCCGCTCGACCACCCCGGCCCGCGCCTGAGGGATCACGCGAACGGTCTTCCAGAGCGCGACGAGCACGAAGAGCACGAGAACGACGGGCAGGATCAGCAGCAGCACGGCGGCCCCCTATTCGGCGACGAGGGCGGTGACGCCCTCGATCTGGATGATGGCGACGGTCTGTCCTTCGGCGAAGACCTCCCCGTCGAGGTACGAACGAGCGGACCATTCCTCGCCGCCGATGCGCACGCGCCCTCCGACGGCGTCGACGCGGGCCGTGACGATGCCCTTGCGCCCGACGAGGGCATCGGTGCCGGTGCGCGAGAGCGACGGCATGCGGATGTGTCTGCGCGCGATCGGCCGCAGGAGCGCAAGCGATGCAACGGAGCAGACGAGAAAGACGAGGAACGAGCCGATTGCTCCGGCGCCGAGCAGCGACGCGACCGCGGCGACGAGGGCAGCGAGCGCGACCGGCCCGAGGAAGAAGAGCCCGGGCGTCAGCACCTCGCCGATCGCCAGGGCGACCGCCGCGACGACCCAGATGAGCCAGCTCACGACGGTGACTGTAGACGGTCGAGAGCGATCGCCGCAGGCAGCGAACGCAGGTCCTCCAGCCGTTCCGAGTCGTCCGGGTAGCGCCCCTCGCGGTCGACGAGGATCGCGCGCATACCGACTGCGCGCGCACCTTCGATGTCGTCCTCCAATGTGTCCCCGACCATCACCGCTTCGCCTGCCTCGACACCGAGCAGCTCGAGCATGCGACGGAAGATCGTCTCGTGCGGCTTGGTCTTGCCGTGCGCGCGCGAGGTGAGCACTGCGTCGACGGTCAAGCCGTGGTGGACGACGAACTCGTCGAGGTCGCGGGCGGTGTTCGACAGCAGCCCGAGCTTCAGGCCCGAGGCGCGCAGGCTGCCGAGCGCCGGCAGCGCGTCGTCGTAGAGCTCGAAGTGGTGCGCGTGGGCCCAGGCGCCTTCCATCTCGACGGCTGCCGCGTAGGTGTCGCCCGTCCCGCCCATGCCCTCGATGATCCGCTCGGTGAAGAGCACCCAGATCTCCTCGTCGTGGTCGAGCTCGGGGTGTCGCTTCAGCGTCGTGAACGCTGCCTGCCGAGCCTCGTCGTAGCGCGCGGCGTCGAGCTCCAGGCCGTGACGCCGTCCGAGGCGCACGTAGCCCTCCGGACCGAGGTCGGGGCCCGGCTTGGCGATCGTGAAGTCCACGTCGAAGACGACGGCTCTGAGCATGGGCCGACGATAGCCTCCGGCGGTGTCTGCGCCCCGCCCAGGAACGCTCGCCGCCTTCGGGAGCCGCGATTTCCGGCTCCTCTGGGGCGGACAGACGATCTCGTTCGTCGGCGACGCCGCGTTCATCGTCGCGCTGGGGTGGCGGGTCACCGAGCTGACCGGGAAGGCGAGCTCGCTCGGTTTCGTGCTCGCCTTCGAGTCGCTCGCGATGCTGGCGACGCTGCTCTGGGGCGGCGTGCTCGCCGACCGCTATTCACGGCGCCTCCTGATGATCGGCTCCGACCTCGCCCGCGCGGCGGTGATGTCCGTGTTCTTCGTGATCGACGCGACCGGCCACCTGAGCCTGGCCGGCGTCTTTGCGCTCGCGGTGTGCTTCGGTCTGGCGGACGGATTCTTCCAGCCTGCCTTCGGCGGCATCGTGCCGCTCGTCGTCGAGCAGCCGATGCTGCCGTCGGCGAACTCGTGGCTCGGGATCGCGCGCAACGGCAGTGCGATCATCGGGCCGGCGATCGCGGCCGGGCTCTACGGAACCGCAGGCCCGACCGTCGTCTGGGGGATCGAGGGGGCCTCGTTCCTCGTCTCCGCCGGTGCGCTCTGGCTCGCCCGGCCGCGCGCGGTCCAGCCGAGCGCGCAGCTCGGCCTGGGCAAGGAGCTCGCAGCGGGCTTCCGCTACGTGATCAGCGTGCCGTGGATCTGGACCGGCATCGCCGCGGCGACCGTGATCCTGATGCTCGCGATGTCGCCGTTCACCGCGCTACTGCCCGGGGTCGTGCAGTCGCACTACCACCGGGGCGTCGGCGCCTACGGCCTCCTCTTCAGCTCGATGGCGGCCGGAATGGTCGCCGGATCGCTGATCTGGGCGCGCTGGCATCCGCGCCGGAGGCGGGTTGCGATCTGCTTCGCGGCGTTCGGCATCAACGACCTCGGGATCGTCGTGCTGGCGCTCTCACCCTGGTACGCGCTCGGACTGGTCGCGGTCGCGTGGCGCGGCCTGTGGATCGGGATCGGGATCTCCGCCTGGCTGACGCTGATCAGCGAGCTCGTGCCGGAGCACCTGCTCTCGCGCGTGACGAGCATCGACTTCTTCGGTTCGATCGGCCTGACGCCGGTCGGCTTCGTGCTCGCGGCGCGTCGCCGCCACGGCGATCGCGCCGACGACGATCCTCGCGGTCGGCGGTGCCGCCGGAGCCATCCTCTGGTTCGCGCCGCTCGCCTGGCGGAAGGTGCGGATCGTGAACTGAGCACGCGGGGGAAACCGGGTTTCCCCCGCGTAAATCGGGGTGCGGAGATTTGAACTCCGGACCTCTCCGACCCGAACGGAGCGCGCTACCAGGCTGCGCCACACCCCGAGACGCCGACAGATTAGCGATTCAGCCGAAGAACTCCAGCGCCGCCCGCGCGCAGACGTCGGGCCGCTCGCCGATCAACAGGTGGCCGCAGTCCGCGATCACCCGCAGCGGCGCGCGGAGCCGGCGCGCGTACTCGAAGCCGTCCTCGAGCGGCACCTGCCGGTCGCGGGCGCCCCAGAGGAGAAGCACCGGGCAGCGCACCCGCTCGAGGTCGCGACGCGGGTCGTCCGCGGCGAGCGCCAATCCGGCCCCGATCGCGTCCGTGTGCAGCAGAGGGCCCCGCAGGAAGCCGTGGACGGCCCGCTCTGAGAGCAGATCAGGGTTCGAAACCTCGAACGGCCCGAAGACGACCCGTCGCAGGACACGAGAGCCGGCGATGCGGTGGACGCGCCGACCGGCGATCCGACCCGGCTGGACGAGGCCCAGGAAGGCGATCGTGAGCTCGGCGCGGCGCGTCGAGCTCGAGATCCCGGCGGCGGCGGCGATCACGAGCCTCCGCACGAGCCCAGGATGCCGCTCGGCGAGCCGCAACGCGACGACACCGCCGAGCGAGTGCCCGAGCACGTCCGTGGGGCCGTCGAGGAGCGGGACGAGAGCGTCCGCGAAGCCCCGGAGCGTCGTCGTCGCCGGCAGCGCTGACGAGCCGCCGTGCCCCGGGAGATCGGGGATGATCAGGCGCCTCCCCGGCAGGTGCGGCTGCAGCTCGGTGAAGTTCCACGCGGCCCCGCCGAAGCCGTGCACGAGGAGCAGCGGTGGGCCTTCGCCGCCCACGAAGGCCCGGATCCGGGCGCCGCGGTGCTGGTAGACCCGCTCCGCAAGGCCCGGCAGAAGATCGTTCGCATCCGTCACGTGGATCGATTATGGTTCGTCGTACTGTGAGTTCGATGGCGACAAGGCGGGGCGCATGAAGATCCCCGCCCTGCGCCCAGACAAGCTGGAGATCCAAGCCCGCTAGCGCATTGTGCGCGGCGGGCTTTTTCGTGGAAGGAGCGAAATGGCCAACCACCTGACGCCCGACGAGCTCTCGAAAGAGGTCGGGATCGACCGGGACGAGGTGATCAGGATCTGCCTCGAGGAGCACGTGCCGATCTACCAAGGCAAGATCGACAAGACACTGTTCCAGGCTCAGCTCCACGCGCTGGGGGCGTTCCCCGCGTCGCACTGAGACGAAGGGCTATTTGCGGGAGGAGGCGGCAGCGCGCTTGCGCGGTGCCGCCTTTTTCTTGTCGTCGGCGGGCTCCTGCTTCTTCGACGCCGCAGCGACCGAGGCCTTGAGCGCCTCCATCAGATCGATGACCGGAGCAGGCTCCTCCTCCGCGGGGAGCTCGAAGTCGTGTCCGGCGACCTTCGCCTCGAGCAGTTCCCGCAACGACTCGCGATACTCGCTGCGCAGTGCCTCCGGCTCGAACGGCCCGGCGAGCGACGCGATGATCTGCTTCGCGAGCTCGAGCTCGGGTGACTTGACCTCGGACGTCGCAACGGCCTCATCGATCTCTGCGTGGTCTTTCACGTCCTCGTGCACGAAGAGCGTCTCGAGCGCGAGCGCCTCGCCCATCGGCCGGATCAGGCACAGCTTTTCCTTGCCGGCGAGAACGAACCGCCCGAGCGCGGCGACGCCGGCGACCTTCATCGCCTCGAGCAGCAGCACGTAGGGCCGGCGCTGCGCCTCGGCGTCGGCCGGCACGAGGAAGTACGTGCGGTCGAAGTAGATCGGGTCGACCTCCTCGAGGCGCACGAAGCGGCTGATGTCGATCGAGCGCGACGTGTCGTGCTTCTCGATCGCCTCGAGGTCGGCCTCCTCGACCGTCACGAACTGGCCCTTGGCGACCTCCCAGCCCTTGACGAGCTCATCGGACTCGACCTCGCGGTCGTGCACGGGGCACCAGCGCTTCTGCTTGATCGGCGTCCCGCATTCACGGTGGAGCAGCCGGAACGAGATATCCGACTGGCGGGCAGCCGGCTTCGTCGCCGGCGCGAGGCCGACGGGAATGCTGACGAGACCAAAGCTGACGGAGCCGTTCCAGGTTGTACGCATCTGCAGGGATAATCCTATCGAGGGCGGGTCTATTTCGCCCCCGCGACCGGTGTTCCTGCGGCTAGATTCCCGCAAATGGCCCGCGCCCGGACGATCGCGAATCTGTGGCGGGACGCGGTCGCGGCCGCGCATCCCGACCCTGCATACCTGCAGGAGGTGGGCGGCGACTGGGTCGAGGTCACCTGGGCGGATGCGGCTCGGGCCGTCGACGAGCTCGCAAACGGCCTGCTCGAGCTCGGCATCCAGAAGGGGGAAGCGTTCGGACTGCTCGCCCGCACGAGCCTCGAGTGGGCGCTCTTCGACTTCGCACTGGGACTCGTCGGCGCGGTCGGCGCGCCGATCTACTCATCGAGCTCGGCACGCGATACGCAGTACGTCCTCGAGCACTCCGAGGCGGTCGGGGTGCTCGTCGAGGACGACGACCAGCGGGCAAAGGTCGCCGGCTCCGGGGTCCGCCACGTGATCTCGTTCTCGGAGCTGGACGCGCTCCGCGAGCGCGGACGTGCGTACGCCGCAGACCACCCGGCCGCGCTCGACGAGCGCGCCGATTCGATCGACGAGGACGAGCTCTTCACGTTCATCTACACCTCGGGAACGACCGGACCGCCCAAGGCCTGCATGATCCGCCACCGCAACTACTACGCGATGGTGCAGAAGGGCGACGAGATGGAGGACCGCCTCACTGAGCCGGGCGACGTGATGCTGCTCTATCTGCCGCTCGCGCACAACTATGGCCGCCTGCTCCATCTCTCGTCCGTCTACACCGGCTTCACGATCGCGTTCCTGCCCGATCCCTTGCGCGCCGGTGCGGAACTGCCGCGCGTGCGGCCGCAGCTCTTCCCGAGCGTGCCCCGCGTCTACGAGAAGATCCACACGACTGTGGTGGGCGAGTTCGCCGACCAGACGGGCGCGAAGAAGTCGATCGTCGACTGGGCGCTGCGGGTCGGTTACAGGGTCTCTCGGCTTCGGCAGGCCAAGCAGCCCGTCCCGGCGACGCTCCTCTGGCAGCATCGCATCGCCGACAAGCTGGTCTATTCGAAGGTGAAGGCGCGGCTCGGCGGTAGGCTGCGCGTCGCGAATGCCGGCGGTGCGCCTCTGTCGCGGGAGATCGCCGAGTTCTTCTACGCGATCGACATCCTCATTCTCGAGGGCTACGGGCTGTCCGAGATCACGACCGCCGCGACGGTCAATCGCGCGGGAGACTTCAAGTTCGGGACGGTCGGAAAGCCGCTGCCCGGCGTCGAGCTCGAGTTCGCCGACGACGGCGAGATCCTCATTCGCTCGAACACCGTCTTCGCCGGCTACTACCGCGACCCAGAGTCGACGAAGGCCACCCTGGACGACGAAGGCTTCGTGCACACCGGTGACATCGGGCACCTGGACGACGACGGCTTCCTCGTCATCACCGATCGCAAGAAGGACATCATCGTCACCGCCGGCGGCAAGAACGTTGCACCGCAGAACCTGGAGAACGAGCTGAAGGCGCACAGAGTGATCTCACAGGTGCTCGTCGTCGGTGATCGCAAGCCCTACGTGGCGGCGCTGATCACCGTCGATCCGGAGGCGACGGACGGAATGAGCGACACGCACGTCCACGACGCGGTCCAAGGCGCGATCGACAGCGTGAACGCGGACCGGTCACGCTACGAGCAGATCAAGCGCTTCACCGTGCTGCCACGCGAGTTCTCGCTGGAAGAGGACGAAATGACGCCGACTCTGAAGCTTCGGCGCAAGGTGATCCTCGATCACTTCGCCCACGAGTTCGCAGCGCTGTACGACAGCTGACCGTCGCGTTTCAGACTCGAACCTGGCTCGCTGCGCGAAACGAGGTTCGTGCGGTTCAGAGAATGCGGCGCGCGCCGACGAACGTGGCGGAGTACCAGCTCTCGTCGAGGCTGGAGATCTTCACCACGTCGCCGGTATGCGGCGCGTGGACGAACTGGCCGCCGCCGATGTAGATCCCGACGTGACCGAGACCGTCGAAGAACACGAGATCGCCCGCCTGGAGCTGGTCGCGCGAGACCGGGACGCCGTAGCCGTACTGTCCGTACGACGAGTGCGGGAGCGAGACGCCGACCTGGGCGTAGGCCCACATCACGAGACCGGAGCAGTCGAATCCGCCCGGCGCAGACCCGGCCCAGACGTACGGCGTTCCGAGCTGCGACATCGCGATGTTGGCGACGTTGCTGTGCGTCGGCGGCGGCGCAACGACGGTTTCCGCCGCGGGAGCGATCGCCGAGACACCGACGACGGTGGTCGAAGGCTGCTGCTGGGAGGCGCGCTGCTGGGCTGAAAGTCGCGCCTGCGCCTCTCGGGCCATCTGCAACTGCCTCGCGGCATCCGCAGCGACGAGTTGCGCGATCTGGCCCTTGAGCGAGGAGAGCAGATTGTTCTGCTCGTTGATCTTCGACTCGATCGAGTGCTTCGCAGCCGCACGTTCCGCAACGACTCTCGCCTGGGAAGCACGCGCATTCGCGAGCAGCGTCCCGTGACGCTTCACCGCGGTCCGGAACGTCTTCACCTGCGAGAGGATGCGCGTGTCGAGCGCGGTGACGCTCTTTGCGCTGTCCATGCGATTGATCATGTCGTCGAGATTCTTCGCGCCGAGGATCACCTCGAGCGTCGATGCTTGATCCGTCGTATAGAGCGTGACGAGGCGCTTCGCGATCGTGCGCTGGCTCTGGTGGAGGTTGCTCTTCGCGATCCGGAGCTCATGACGGTTCTCGCGCAGGTCGTGCTGAATCCGTGCCAGCTGCGCATTCGCAGAGTCGTACTGCGAGCGGGCACGCTCGAGCGAGTCCGAAAGCTGCTGCAGCTGCCCCATGACCTGTTGCGCCTGTGCTCGCTTCGACGAGATCGAAGGGTCCGCAAATGCCGGGACTGCCGCCAGGAGGGCGAAACAGATCCCTGCGAGAACGTACGGCGCCTGCCCCAGCCTACGAATAACAACCCCCGGTTCGGGGGCGGGACGGGCGCACCGGGTGGGGCCGGTACGTCACGAGGAGGCAGGTTAGCAATGTGTTCGGATCACCGTCAACGGGTATGTCACAAACCTGCCCGAAACTTGTTCATTTCTGCACGAAGTACGGTCGTCCTGCTTCGGCACTGTGGTACGGTCCTGCCCCGTGCTAGGGCAGGCACAAACGCCGCAACGGCGCATGATTTCGTTCGTCGTGATCGCGGTGGTGGTGTTGATCGCACCGTCGGTAGGTGGCGCAAACCCGTCGCAGACTACTGCGTCGCTGCGTGCGCACGATGCCGCGATCGTCGCCAAGTCCCGCGCGGCGGTGCTCGATCTCTATTCGCTCGACCAGCGGCGCGCCGTCGCTCAGTCGAAGCTGGCGTCGCTCCGCGCTCAGGCACAGTCGCTTCGGCTCCAGCGCCTGAGCCTGCGCCATCAACTCGTGGTCGCGAAGCGCAGCACGCGTATCTCCCAGGCGCGCGTGGCCGAGCGGCTGCGTGTCCTCTACGAGGAGGACAACGTCGAGCCGCTCGAGATCGTGCTCGGCTCGAAGAGCCTCGATGAGGCGATGTCGAATCTCGACAACCTCGATCGCGTCACCGGCCAGGGCGAGGACATCCTGCGTGAGCTCGCGGGCGCACGGAAGGCGATCGGTCTTGCCTCACGCGGGCTCGCCGCTCGAAACGCCGCTCTTGCGGCGGAAACGCGTGCTGCAGAGGCGACCGCGGCGGCCCTGGCACAGGCTGAAGCGCAGCGCAGTTCCTACATCTCGTCTCTGTCCGCGCAACGCGACCTGACGGAGCACCAGATCTCGAATCTCGTCGAGGCGGCGCGCGCCGCGCAGCTTCGCAGCTCCCGGTTCGTGCGCACCAGCGCGACCGTTTCGAGCCCATCGCTCGTCCGCGGGAGCCGGGTGCTGACGGTGTCGGCAACCGGATACGCGCTGCAGGGCAGCACTGCGAGCGGTCTTCCCGTCGGTTGGGGCGTCGTCGCGGTCGATCCGTCCGTGATCCCGCTCGGCACGCATATGACGATTCCCGGTTACGGCGAAGCCGTCGCCGCAGACCGTGGCGGCTCGATCGTCGGCGCGTCGATCGACCTGTGGTTCCCGACCGTCGCCCAGGCGAATGCGTGGGGCCGGCGCACCGTGTCGATCGTCTTGCACTGACGCAAGCGCGGCTAGACTGACGCCCGGTCCCATTTGCCCGGGGAGACCAGTTGACCGACGACGCGAACAACCTTCAAGCGCCTCAGACGCGCGTCCTGCTCGTCGACGACCACGACCTGTTCCGCACGGGCCTGCGCAATCTGCTCGAGGAGCAAGGCGTGCAAGTCGTCGGGGAGTGCGACAACGGCACCGAGGCACTGCACGCCGTTCGCGAGCTTGCCCCGGACGTCGTCGTGATGGATCTGAACATGCCGGGGATCAGCGGCGTCGAGGCCACCCGCCAGATCTCGATGATCGCGCCCCTGACCCGCGTGCTCGTGCTGACGATCTCGGACCAGGACAGCGACGTGATGGACGCGATCCTCGCCGGAGCGTGCGGCTACCTCCTCAAGGACTCGTCGATCGCGGAACTGATCAGCGGCATTCACGCGGCGGCAATCGGCGAGTCGCTCGTTTCCCCGGCCATCGCCACGAAGGTGCTGCAGCGCCTGCGGGCATCGAGCGTCTCGCCGCATGAAGCGGAATTGATTCAGTCCGAGCTCTCGGACCGCGAGATCCAGGTGCTGAAGCTGATCGCGAACGGCAAGGACAACGGCATGATCGCGCTCGAGCTGCACATCAGCCCGAAAACGGTGAAGAACCACATCTCGAACATCCTCATGAAGCTCCAGATCGACAATCGGATCCAGGCCGCGGTCTACGCGGTCCGGTCCGGGATCGTCTAGCCGCTTCCTGGCTAGGCCAAGGGGGAGCCGACGCGCACGTCGTCGGCATGACGGCGCAGCTCGGACAGCAGGTCGCGCAGCTTCGTCAAGTCGCAACGGTTTCGCTCGAGCCGTTTCGCGACGTCCGCGAGCTCCCGGACGTTATCTGCGAGGTCTCCGTCCTCGATCCCCTGGCTGATCCCGGTCACCCGCCCCTCGAGCCGCCAGCGCTCGGCCTCGAGCGAAAGCGCGCAGGCATAGCCGTCGGTCAACGTGCGCTCGATCTGGTCGAGGTCGCGCGTGGAGTCGCCCAACAGCGTCGAGATCCGGTCGAGGAGGTCGGTCATGCCTACGGGTCGATTCTCCGGTCGACGCGCAGCCGGAACAAGGGTCGTGCGGCCCATTCCCCGGCGGGGCGAGGCCCAGGGCGGCCGCCCGCTCGGTCACAATCCCCGTGTGCTGAGGGTTCTTGCAGCGATCGCGCTCGTGCTCATCGTCGCGCCGGTCGGCCGCGGGTCGGCCCTGCCGCTGACCGCGCGACTTGCGCAGGCTCTCGCCGTCCCCGGCTACTCCAAGAGCACCTCGGCCGCGGTCGCGGTCGATCTGAGCTCGGGCAAGCTGCTGTTCGCGCGCAACCCCGATCTGTCGCTCGCGCCGGCATCGAACGAGAAGCTGCCCGTGACGTTTGCGGCGCTGCGCGAACTGGGAGCCTCGTATCGATTTCGAACCGAGGTGATCGGCCGCGGCCGTCAGAGCGGTACGACCTGGCAGGGCGACATCTTCTTGAAGGGCTTCGGCGACCCCTCGCTGACCTCGGCCGCGATCAATCGACTGGCCGTCCAGCTCACACAATTGGGAATCACGCGCATCGCCGGCCGGGTGCTCGGCGACGAGTCGTGGTTCGACACCCGCCGTACTGCACCCGGTTGGAAGTCGGGCTTCTTCATCAGCGAATCCCCGCCCCTCTCCGCGCTGGTGGTCGACCGCGCTGTCTACGACAACCACGTCGCGCTGCGGCCTGCACTTGCGGCGGCGGGGCGCCTGCGTCAGCTCCTGCGCCGGCACGGCATCACGAGTGGCGCCGCAGCAACCGGGCGGGCGCCGGCCGGCGCGCTCGCGCTCGCCCAGGTCGTCTCGGCACCGCTGCCGGTGATCCTCCAGGAGATGGACCGGGAGAGCGACAACTTCACCGCGGAGCTGATGCTGAAGGAGCTCGGCGCCGAGGTCGGCAGGAGCGGCACCACGGCGGCCGGCGCCGAGGTCGTGAGGCGCGATCTCGCCGCGGCGGGCGTTCCGCTCGCGGGCGTGCGCATCGTCGACGGGTCCGGGCTCTCGCTCGCCGACCGCGTGACCGCCCGCGCCCTGTCTGCTCTCCTCGTCGCGGCGTGGGGCGATCCGGCCCTCCGCCGCCCATTCTGGGCCGCCCTCTCGGTCGCGGGGGTGAACGGAACGCTGGAGCACCGCATGCAGTTCAGGCCGGCCCGTGGCGCCGTGCACGCAAAGACAGGCACGACCAACGAGGCGTCGGCGCTCTCCGGGTACGCCGGAGACCGGTATGCCTTTTCGGTGCTCCAGAACGGGCAGCCGGTCGCGCTCCGCGAGGCTCAGAACGCGCAGGACCGGTTCGCGAGCGCGCTCGCAGCGGTCTCGGCGCCCTAGGCGGGCTCCCCGACGAGAGTCTTGAGGTCGTCCTCGGTGAGCAGCGGGACGCCGGCTTTCTCCGCCTTCGAGACCTTCGAGCCCGGGCTCTCGCCGACGATCACGCCCGTCGTCTTCTTCGACACGTTGTCCGAGACCTTCGCCCCGAGCGCCTCCAGCGCCTCGCGCGCCTGCTCGCGGGAGAACGACTCGAGCGTCCCCGTGACGACATACTGCGTGCCCGTCAGCGGGCCTTCGACGGGCTTGTCCTCCTCGCCGGACTCGAACTGCAGACCGAGTGCGCGCAGCTCCGCGACGAGCCGTTGGTTGTCTTCGTCGGCGAACCACTCGGCGATCGCCTCGGCGCGCTCGGGGCCGATGCCCTCACAGTCCATGATCTCCTCTTGCGTGGCCGTCGCCAGTCGCTCGACGCTCCCGAAGTGGCGGGCGAGGTTCTGCGCCGTCACCCACCCGACGTCGGGGATGTTCAGGCCGAACAGCACGCGGCGAAACGGGATCGCCTTCGACGCCTCGATCGAGTTGATCGCGTTGGTCGCCGACGTCTCGGCGAAACCGTCGAGCTCGAGCAGCTGCTCCTTGGTGAGCCGGTAGAGCTCGGGCAGCGACCGCACGAGGCCGAGCTCCCACAACCGGCGCACGAGCTGTTCGCCGACACCGTCGATGTCGGCGGCGGCCTGCACCCAGTTGATCAGCGACTCGAGGCCGCGTGAAGGGCAGGCACGATTCGGACAGCGGTGCATCGCCTCGCCCTCCGGCTTGACGATCGCCGTGCCGCAGAGTGGACAGTTGGCCGGCATCTTGAAGGGCTTCGTCCCACGCCTGTGCGGTCCCGCCGGCCCGACGATCTGTGGGATCACGTCGCCCGCCCGCTGGACGATCACCTCGTCCCCTTCACGGATGTCCTTGCGGTTGATGTCCTCCTCGTTGTGGAGCGTCGCGCGCGAGATCGTGACCCCGCCCACTTCGACCGGCTCGAGCAGCGCCCACGGGTTGAGCGCGCCGGTGCGGCCGACGCGGATCATGATCTTGTTCAGACGGGTCGTCGCGGTCATCGGCGCCCACTTGAAGGCCCGCGCCCAGCGAGGTCGCTGGTGCAACGCGCCGAGACGGTCCTGCTGCGCGTAGTCGTCGACCTTGATCACGATCCCGTCGATCTCGTAGTCGAGCTCCGAACGACGGCGCTCCCAGACGCGACAGCGCTCGGCGACCTCCTCAACCGTCTCGAGACGCTCCGCGAACGGGTTGATCGGGAAACCGTGCTCGCGATACCACTCGAGCGTCTGCCAGTGCGACGCGAGCACTGCACCTTCGTGCGCACCGACGCCGTACGCCCAGAACGAGAGGGGCCGCTTGGCAGTGATCGAGGGATCCTTCTGACGCAGCGAGCCGGCCGCGGCGTTGCGCGGGTTGGGCGTCGGCTTCTTACCCTCTGCCACCAGTCGCTCGTTCAGCGCGCGGAAGCCCGAGAGCGGCATGTACACCTCGCCCCGCACCTCGATCAGGTCAGGTGTGTCGTCGCCGAGCATCCGCAGCGGGATCGCGGGGATCGTGCGGAGGTTGACGGTCACGTCCTCCCCGACCTCGCCGTCGCCGCGCGTCGCGCCGCGCGCGAAGACACCGTTCTCGTAGGTGAGGTTGATCGCGAGGCCGTCGATCTTCGGTTCGAGCACGAAGGCGATCGACGCGTCGTCGCCGAGCCGCTTGCGGACGTCTTCGGCCCACTTCTCGATCGCCTCTTCGGTCGTCACCTTCTCGAGCGAGCCCATCGCCGTCAGGTGCCGCACCTTCTGGAACTTCGAGGACGCAGGGGCGCCGACGCGTTGCGTCGGCGAGTCGGGCGTCACGAGCTCCGGCTGCTCGCGCTCGAGCTCCTCGAGCTCGTCGTATGCGCGATCGTAGGTGGCGTCGTCGACCGACGGTTCGTCCAGCACGTGGTACTCGTACAGCCACCGGTTGAGCAGGTCGCGCAGCTCGGCGGCTCTAGACGAGCTCAAGGAGCTCCTCAGGACGATCGATCACCACGTCGGCCTCGAGCAGCTTGTCGGCCGCGTGGATGCGCCCCCAGCTGACCCCGATCGCATACAGTCCTGCCGCTCTTGCCGCCTGCATGTCGAACGGTGAGTCGCCGACGTAGACGGCATCCTCCGCACTCGCACCGAGGCGCTCGAGCGCGAGCAGCAGCGGGGCGGGATCGGGCTTGTGACGGGCGGTCTCGTCACCGCCGACGACCACCTCGAAGAGATGCTCGAGCGGGAGCTTGGCGAAGGCGAGCTCGACGGTGACCCGCCGCTTCGCGGTGACGATGCCGAGCCGGTGGCCGCGCTCCAGGAGCTCGGCGAGCACGACGTCGATGTTGCCGCAGTACTCGAGCGTGTCGTGCAACGGCTCGTTGTGCGCCCGGTAGATGCGCACCAGCTCGTCGACGCGATCTGGATCGAGCGCCACCATCTGCGCCTCGAGCCCCGGCCCGCCGACGGCTTTCATCAGCTCGGCGTCGCTCCATTCCCCACCGACGACCGTCTCGGCAGCATGCCGCATCGACGCGAGGATGATCGCACCGGAGTCGATCACCGTGCCGTCGAGATCGAAGAGGACCACCGGGAAGCGCACGCGCCCGATCGTAGCGAGCGGCTTCGCCGTCACAGGCCGGTTAGACCCTGGTCTCCGGATAGGAGACGTGCGTGAGGTAGAGGCCGTGTGGTGATGCTGTAGCGCCTGCCTCGCTGCGCGGGCGGCCCTCGAGCAGCGGCGCGAGGTCGCGACCCTCGAGCATCGAGCCGACCAGTGTTCGCACCATGTGACGCAGGAACGAGTCGGCGGTGATCTCGAACGCGACGACGGCATCATTCAGCTCGAGCCACTGTACGGCGCTCACAGTCCGCGTGAACCTGCGGTGGTGGGTCTCGGTGGGCGTGAACGCGCGAAAGTCGTGTGCGCCGACGAGCGCTCGCGCGTTCTCCTGCAACGCGACGAGGTCGATCGCCTGGGGCCACCACAGCGACCGGCTCGCCTCGAAGACGGACCGCTCGCGACGCCGCCAGACTCGGAACCGATACGACCTCGACTGCGCGTCGAAACGCGCATCGAAGTCGTCCGGCGCCAACTCGGCGGAGGTGACCGCGACGTCATCCGGCAGGACGGTGTTCAGCGCCCGGGCGGCTCGCTCCGCCGGCGGCCCGCCGAGCACGTCGACCGAGACGACATTCGCGAGAGCGTGCACACCGGTATCCGTTCGACCTGCGACCACCAGCTCGTTGAACGTGCCGTAGAGCTCTCCGACGGCCCGGCGCAGCTCGCCTTCGACCGTGCGCGCCTCGGGCTGCCTCGCCCAGCCGCGAAAGCGGGTCCCGTCGTACTCGATCGTCAGCTTGAGACGGGGCACGTCAGGCAGCCCTGACCTTTCTTGTAAGGAATGCCTGATGCTCTAGTCACTTGTCATCCGGTGTTTACAATCTACCCGTGTCCGACGATCAACACTTCCTGCTGCAGAAGGTGCAGCCGGCGATGGTGGGCCTGATCGACGGATCCCTCTCCACCCTCGCGCCGATCTTCGGCATCGCGATCTACACACACAAACCGCATGCGGCCTTCGTCGCCGGTCTGGCGACCGCAATCGGCGCGGCCATCTCGATGGCCTACAGCGAGGCCCTCTCGGACACAGGAGAGCTCACAGGACGCGGGAGCCCCCTCACACGCGGGCTGATCACCGGGGGCGGGACCTTTCTGGGCGGGATCCTGCACACGCTGCCGTTCCTGATTCCGAACTACCACGCCGCGATCGTGACCGCTGCGATCGTGGTCGGGTTCGAATTGGTCGGGTTGGCGGTGATCCGGTGGCGGTTCTTCGAGACGAGCTTCGCGAAATCGCTAGCGAACCTCGTCGCGGGCGGTGCTGCCATCGCCATCGTCGGTGCTCTCGTCGGCACCGTCGGCTGACCCGTCCTCCGGCTCGCCCTCGGCCACAGCCTCCGGCTCCTCGGCGGCCTCTGCCTCCGGCTCCTCGGTGACCTCTTCGGCCTCGGCTGCCTCATCGGCGGGCTCGGCCACTGCCACGGGCTCAGGCGTCCGCTCCTCGCGCTGGGCTGCGACGTACTCCTCGTTGACGAGCTCGAGATAGGCCATCTCCGCAGCGTCGCCCTGGCGAGGGCCGAGCTTGACGATCCGCGTATACCCGCCCGGACGGTCCTTGAAGAGGGGAGCGACGTCCGCGAACAGCTTGTGCACCACATCGCGCGAGCGCAGGAACGCCGTCGCCTGCCTGCGGGCGTGCAGGTCGCCGCGCCGGCCGAGCGTGATCATCTGCTCGGCGATCGGCTTGACGGCCTTCGCCTTGGTGACGGTCGTCTTGATCCGGCCGTGCTCGATCAGCGCACCGGCAAGGTTCGAGTAGAGAGCCTTGCGGTGCGCCGAGTCGCGGCCGAGCTTCTTTCCTGAGCGCGCGTGACGCATGTACTACTCCGCCGCGCCGTTCCCGCCGCCGCGCAGGTTGAGGCCGTGCTGCTGGAGCGTCTCCTTGACCTCTTCGATCGACTTCTTGCCGAAGTTCGGGATCGCAGCGAGCTCCGACTCCGACTTGGTGACGAGGTCGCCGATCGTCTCGATGCCCACGCGCTTGAGGCAGTTGTACGAGCGCACACCGAGCTCGAGCTCCTCGATCGGGAAGTTCTCCATCCCGCCTGCGAGCGAGACTCCGGCGGCCTCGCCGTTGCCGTCGGACGACGGGGCAGCGGATTCGCCGTAACCCTCGATCTTCTCCAGATCGGTGAAGATCGCCAGCTGGCGGATGAGGATCTCGGCACCCTGCGCGATCGCGTCCTTCGGATCGATCGAGCCGTTCGTCGTGACGTCGAGGATCAGCTTGTCGTAGTCGGTGCGCTGCCCGACGCGTGCCGCTTCGACGTCATAGGCGACGCGGTTGATCGGGGAGAACATCGAGTCGACCGGGATGACGCCGATCGTGTGTGCCTGGCCACGGTTGCCCTCGGCGGGCACGTAGCCACGGCCCCGGCCGATGGTGAGGGTGACCTCGAGGCGGCCCTTCGACGAGAGGTTCGCGATCTCGAGCTCCGGGTTCAGGATCTCGAGGTCGGCGGGCGCCTCGATGTCGGCGGCCGTGACGATCCCCTCGCCACGCTTCGTCAGCCGGACCTCGACCTCGGGAGACTCGCCGTGGAGGATGCAGACGAGCTGCTTCAGGTTGAGGATGATGTCGGTCACGTCCTCGCGGACGCCGGGGAGGGTCGTGAACTCGTGCGCAACGCCCTCGATCTTCACCGAGGTGACCGCAGCGCCCTCCAGAGAGGAGAGGAGCACACGGCGCAGCGAGTTGCCGAACGTGTAGCCGAAGCCACGATCGAGCGGCTCGATCACGAAGACGCCACGGTTCTCGTTCACTTCCTCGTGCGTGATCTTCGGGACCTGGAAATCAGTCGCGCGTACTGCCAACGTTTGTCCTTTCTTTTGCGAAGCTCTACTTGGAGTAGAGCTCGACGATCAACTGTTCGGAAACCGGGGTGTCGATCTCGGCACGCTCCGGCCACTTCAAAACGGTCCCGCTGAGCCCGTCGTGGTCCGCCTGGAGCCACGGGGCGACAGCGGCGGTGAGGTCGGTCGCGTCGCGAACGATCTGCTCCGCACCGGACCCGGTCTTCAGCGAGACCTGGTCGTCGGGCTTGACCTGGTAGCTCGGGATGTTCACGCGGCGGCCGTTGACGGAGAAATGGCCGTGGCGCACGAGCTGGCGCGCCTGGGCGCGCGACGCGGCGAAGCCGAGCCGGTAGACGACGTTGTCGAGGCGGGTCTCGAGCATGCGCAGCAGGTTGTCGCCGGTGATGCCGCCTTGCTTGTTCGCCTTCTCGTAGTAGGTGCGGAACTGCGTCTCGAGGAGGCCGTAGTAGCGGCGCGCTTTCTGCTTCTCGCGTAGCTGCAACAGATACTCGCTCTGCTTGATGCGGCCGCGGCCGTGCTCACCCGGCGGATACGAGCGGCGCTCGATGGCGCATTTCTCGGTCAGGCAGCGCTCGCCCTTCAGAAAGAGCTTGATGCCCTCCCGGCGGCACTGCTTGCATTTCGGTGAACGATCGCGAGCCACTACACACGCCTCCGCTTCTTCTGCCGGACGCCGTTGTGTGCCTGCGGCGAGACGTCCTTCACTCCGAGAATCTCGAGCCCGGCAGCCTGCAGCGAGCGGATCGCGGTCTCGCGGCCGGAGCCCGGTCCCTTGACGAACACTTCGACCTTCTGCAGGCCGTGCTCCATGCCCTTGCGGGCCGCCGCGTCGGCGGTCACCTGCGCGGCGAACGGGGTCGACTTCCTGGAGCCCTTGAAGCCGGCCGAGCCGGCCGACTCCCAGACGATGACGTTCCCGTCCTTGTCGGTCAGGGCGACGATCGTGTTGTTGAACGACGTCTTGATGTGCGCCTGGCCGATCGCAATGTTCTTGCGGACGCGGCGACGCGTGCGACCGCGCGTGGTCGCTGCTCTGCGAGGAGGCGCCATTTACTTCGCCTTCTTCCCGCGGCCGACGGTCTTCTTCGGGCCCTTGCGCGTGCGGGCGTTGGTCTTCGTGCGCTGGCCGCGCGCCGGCAGGTTGCGCCGGTGCCGCAGGCCACGGTAGGCCCCGATCTCGGACAGCCGCTTGATCGCCTGGGTGCGCTCGCGGCGGAGGTCACCCTCGACCTGCGCGTTCTGGTCGATGTAGTCGCGGAGCTTCGCGACCTCCTCTTCGGTGAGGTCACGCACCTTCGTGTCGCGCGAGAGGCCGAGTGCGTCGCAGATCTTCTGCGCCGTCGGCTGGCCGATGCCGAAAATGTAGGTCAACCCGATCTCGAGCCGCTTCTGATTCGGCAGGTTGACGCCTGCGATACGTGCCATGTGTTGTGATCTACCCCTGACGCTGCTTGTGGCGAGGATTCGTGCAAATGACCATGGTGCGCCCGTGCCGCTTGATCACGCGGCAGCGCTCGCACATGGGTTTCACTGAAGGTCTGACTTTCATTCAGAGTTCCTAAGACGGAGGGAGGTTGCGCACGCGGCTAGACGCCTCGCAGCGCGGGTCGTCATGGTACCAGGACCCCTCCGCCTGTGAGGATTCTCGGGCCGGAGGCGGTCACGGCGACGGTGTGCTCGAAATGGGCGGCCAGAGAGCCGTCCGTGGTCGAGATCGACCAGTCGTCGTCGTGGATGTACACGTCGGGCCCACCGGCGGTGATCATGGGCTCGATCGCGATCGTCATGCCCTCTTTCAGCTCCGGGCCCCGATAGGCGGAGACGAAGTTCGGCACCTGGGGGTCCTCGTGCATCGACCGGCCGACACCGTGGCCGACGAGGCTGCGGATGACGCTGTACCCCGCCTCCTCGGTCACCGTCTGGACGGCCTGCGAGATGTCCCCGATCGAGTTGCCGAGGTGGGCCTCCTTGATCCCGGCCTCGAGAGCCGCCTGGCACGTGTCGAGCAGCCGCTGGGCCTCGGGCGAGATCGACCCGACCGCGTACGTCCAGGCCGAGTCGGCGACGAAGCCGTCGAGCGTCACGCCGACGTCGACCGAGAGGATGTCGCCGTCCTGGAGCTTCAGCCGGCCAGGGATCCCGTGGACGACCATCGAGTTCGGCGAGAGGCAGGTGGCTGCGGGATACCCCTTGTAGCCCTTGAAGGTCGGCTCGCCGCCGTGCGAGCGGATGAACTCGTCTGCGAGCGCATCGAGCTCGCCCGTGGTGATCCCGGGCTGCAGGTGCTCCTCGATCAGCGCGAGCGTCTCGGCGACGACCTTGCCGGCCCGCGCCATCGTCTCGATCTCCTGGGCGGACTTACGGATGATCATGCGACCACCTGGAGCAGGGAATCGGAGATCTCCGACCAGACCTCTTCGATCGAACGATCGGCGTGCAGAGGCACGAGTTTGCCGGTCGCGCGGTAATGCTCGACGGTCGGCTTTGTCTCCGAGTGGTAGATCTCGAGCCGCTTCGCGATCACATCGGCCGTGTCGTCGGCACGTCCCTCCAGCTCTGCCCGCTTGAGGGCGCGCTGCGCGCCGATCTCGTCGGGCACATCGAAGAAGAGGATCGCGTCCAACCCGCGTCCGATCCCTCCCAGCATGGTGTCCAGGGCCTCGGCCTGGGCGAGGTTGCGCGGGAAGCCGTCGAGCACGAAGCCTGCTTGCGCATCCGGGCGCGACAGTCGCTTCTCGATCATGGCAATCGTCAGCTCGTCGGGCACGAGCCCGCCGGAGGCCATGATCTCGCCGACCTGCTTGCCGAACTCGGTGCCTTCCGCCTGCGCGGCTCGGAACATGTCACCGGTCGACACATGCGGGATCCCGTATTCCGAAGCGATGTGCTTTGCCTGCGTGCCCTTGCCGGCCCCTTGCGGGCCAAGGACGAGGAGATTCACCGCAGGAAGCCCTCGTAGGAGCGCATCATCATCTGCGACTCCATCTGGCGCATGGTGTCGAGCGCGACGCCGACGACGATCAGCACCGAGGTGCCGCCGAGCGCGCGCGAGGTCGCCTGCGAGAAGCCGAAGTGCTTGATGAAGATCGACGGCAGGACGGCGACGACGGCGAGGAACAGCGAGCCGGGCAGCGTCAGCCTGGTCAAGACGCGGTCGAGGTACTGCGCGGTCGGCGGGCCGGGCCGGATGCCGGGGATGTAGCCGCCGTACTTGCGCAGGTTGTCGGCCTGGTCGACGGGGTTGAACTGCACCGCCGTGTAGAAGTAGGTGAAGACGATGATCAGGATCGCCTCGGTGGCGAGGTAGGTCCACGACGACGGGGAGAAGTGCGTATTGATCCACGTCGACGACGCCGGGGCGAACGACGAGACCGTCTGCGGGAGCGCGAGCAGGGCGGCGGCGAAGATGACCGGGATCACGCCCGCCATGTTCACGCGCAGCGGCATGTAGGTGGCCCCGCCCTGAGTCTGCCGGCGGCCGACCATGCGCTTTGCATACTGGATCGGGATGCGCCGCTGGCCCTCCTGGACGAAGACGACTGCGACGACGATGCCGATCGCGATCAGCGGGAAGAACAGCTTCTCGACCGCGCCGCCGTTCAGCCAGGCGTTGATGCCCTGAGGCATGGAGGTCAGGATCGAGGCGAAGATCAACAGCGAGATGCCGTTGCCGATGCCGCGCTTGGTGATCAGCTCGCCGAACCACATCAGGAGGATCGTCCCGGCCGTCAGCGTGACGACGATCAGCACGAGGCGGCCCGGGTTCGCCGGCAGCGCGCCCTGGGTGTGGAAGAGATAGGCGTATCCGGTCGCCTGTGCCGCGGCGAGGAAGACCGTCAGGTAGCGCGTGTACTGGTTGATCTTGGCGTAGCCGGCCTCGCCTTCCTTCTGCAGCGCCTCGAGCTGCGGGATGACGACGGTCAAGAGCTGCAGGATGATCGAGGCGGTGACGTACGGCATGATCCCGAGCGCGAACAGCGAGAACCGCGACAGGGCGGAGCCCGAGAAGAGATTCAGCAGGCCGAGCAGCGAGCCGCCACGGCCGTTGAAGAAGCTCTGGATCTGAGCGGAGTCGACGCCCGGCGCAGGCATCCACGAGCCCATGCGATACAGCGCGAGGATCCCAGCCGTGAACAGGAGCCGGCGCCGGAGCTCCGGGACCCGCCACGCATTGGCGAGCCAGGACAGCAAGGCTTAGGAGTCCTCGCCTTCTGCGGGATCGGCGGGGGTGGCCTCGGCTTCCGGCGTGGTGTCCTTCGTCCTGCCCTCGGGGCGGCGCTTCAGGTTCTTCGGCTTCCGCGGCTTCTGCTCCTTGAGCACGGTCAGTGAACCGCCGGCGGCCTCGACCTTCTCGCGCGCAGTCGCCGAGGCGCCGTGCACCGTGATCGTGAGCTTCTTCGTCAGCTCGCCGACGCCGAGCAGCTTCACGTCCTTGCGGATCGAGCGGATCAGGCCCTTCGCCTTCAGCGACTCCGGGGTGACCTCCTCGCCGACGTCGAAGCGGGCCTCGAGGTCGCGCAGGTTGACCGGCTGCGAGTACGTCCGGAACGGCCCGATCGGCATCGCGTCCGCGGAGGTGTTACCGCGGAGCTTGGCCGTGCGCATGTGCAGCGGCATCTGGCCGCCCTCGAACCCTGCGCGCATGGCATGCGAGCCCGCGCGCGACTTCTGGCCCTTGATCCCGCGGCCGGAGTAGCGTCCCTTGCCCGAGCCGAGACCGCGGCCGATGCGCTTGCGATCGGTCCGGGCCTGCGCGGGTTGCAGGTTCGACAGGTTCAGATCACCGGCCATGCCTAGGACTCCTCCACTTTCACGAGATGGCGGACCTTACGAAGCATGCCTGCGAGGACCGGCGAGTCGTCGATCTCGTTCGTCTTGCCGATCCGGCCCAGGCCGAGCGCGCGCAGCGTGCCGCGATGCCGCTCGGACTGGCCGATCTGGCTACGCACCTGCGTCAACTTCAGCTTCGACACCAGCGCTCACCTCCTCGGCCTCCGGCTCGACGGGCTTCTTGTAGGGCAGGACCTCGCTGATCTGCTTGCCGCGCGCCTTGGCGACTTCCTCCGGGCGGCGCAGCTGGCGGAGCGCCTGCTCCGCGGCCTTCAGCATGTTGATCGGGTTCGTCGTGCCGAGCGACTTCGCCAGCACGTCCTTGATGCCTCCGAGCTCGAGCACCGCGCGCACTCCGCCACCGGCGATGACGCCGGTACCGGGCGAAGCCGGCCGCAGGAGGACGCGGGCTGCGTCGAAGCGGCCCAGCGACTCGTGCGTGATCGTCTGCCCGTGCTTCGGCACGGTGAACATGTTCTTCTTCGCGTCGTCGACCGCCTTCGAGATCGCCAGCGGCACCTCGCGCGCCTTGCCGTAGCCGACGCCGACACGATCGACCTCGTCGCCGATCACGACCAACGCCGTGAACGAGAAACGCCGGCCGCCCTTGACGACCTTGGCGACGCGATTGATCTCGACCACGCGCTCCTTGAGCTCGCGGGTCTCCTGCACGTCGATTGCCACTAGAAGCTCAGTCCTCCTTCGCGCGCGCCGTCGGCGAGAGCCTTGACGCGACCGTGATACAGATAGCCGCCGCGATCGAAGACGACGCTTTCGACGCCGGCCTTCTTCGCCGCTTGGGCGAGCCGCTTACCGACCTCGGCAGCCTGCTCCGTCTTGTCACCCTTGAAAGACTTCGGCAGCTCGAGCCACGACGCGGCAGCGAGCGTGCGCCCGGTGTCGTCGTCGATCAGCTGCGCGAACACGCCGCGATTCGAGCGAAACACGAGCAGGCGAGGACGCTCCGCCGAGCCGCGGACCTTGCCGCGCACGCGACGATGCCGGCGCAGGCGCGATTCGCGGACTGTGAGTTGGCTCATGCGCGCTTCCCTACCTTCCGGCGGACGTGCTCGCCCTCGTACCGGATGCCCTTGCCCTTGTACGGCTCCGGCGGGCGGACCTTGCGAATCTCTGCCGCTGTCTGGCCGACGGCCTGCTTGTCGATGCCGCGCACGACCACCTGGGTGGGGATCGGCACCTCGAACTCGATGCCCTGGCGGGGCTTGATCTTGACCGAGTGGGAGTAGCCGACCTGCAGCTCGAGGTCGGTGCCTGCGAGCGCGGCGCGGTAGCCGACGCCCTGGATCTCGAGGCGCTTCTCGAAGCCCTGTGTGACGCCCTCGACCATGTTTGCGATCAACGTCCGCGTCAGGCCGTGCAGCGCGCGATCCTCGCCGCGCTCGGTCGGGCGCGTGACGGTGATGACCGACTCGTCCTGGGCGATCTGCATGCGCTGCGGCACGTCCTGGCGCAGCTCGCCCTTCGGCCCGGACACGGTGACGCGGCCAGGGTCGATCGAGACGATCACGCCTGCGGGAACTTCAATTGGCCTTTTGCCGATGCGAGACATGTGTCGTTACCAGACGTAGCAGATGACTTCGCCGCCGATGCCTTCGGCCTCGGCGGTGCGGCTCGTGACGACGCCGCGAGAGGTGGACATGATCGCGATGCCCATGCCGCCGAGCACCCGCTGGCGGCGGTCCTTGCCGGCATAGATCCGCCGGCCCGGCTTGGACACGCGCTTGAGGCCGGAGAGAACGCGCTCGCGGCCGCGGCCGTATTTCAGCTCGACGACGAGCGTCGGGTGCGTGCCCGCGTCCGAGACGTGGAAGTCGCGGATGTAGCCCTCCTCCTTGAGGATGCGGGCGATCTCGACCTTCAGCTTGGAGGTCGGCATCTCGGCGTTGTCGTGCAGCGCCTTGTTGGCGTTGCGGATGCGCGTGAGCATGTCGGCGACGGGATCGGTGAGCACTGTTCCTCCTACCAGGAGCTCTTGGTCATGCCGGGGATGACGCCCTGGTGGGCGAGCTCCCGCAGGCAGATACGGCAGAGCCCGAACTTCTTGAAGACGGCACGCGGACGACCGCAGCGGTTGCAGCGCGTGTAGTTGCGGACCTTGAACTTGGCGGGCCTCGCGGCCTTGACTCTCAGTGATTTCTTGGCCATTTACCTGCTGCCTCCGTCGGCGGCGAACGGCATGCCGAGCGCTGTGAGCAGCGCGCGCGCCTCGTTGTCGTTCGTCGCAGTGGTGGTGATCGCGACATCGAGGCCGCGGATCTGGTTGATGCTGTCGTAGTCGATCTCCGGAAAGATGATCTGCTCGCGAATGCCGAGCGAGTAGTTCCCGCGGCCGTCGAACGAGTCGGGGTTGAGCCCCCGGAAGTCGCGGATGCGCGGGAGCGCGATCGAGACGAGCCGGTCGAGGAACTCCCACATCCGGTCGCCGCGGAGGGTCACCTTGACGCCGATGGGCATGCCTTCGCGGATCTTGAACTGCGCGATCGACTTGCGCGCCTTGCGCACCTGAGCGCGCTGGCCGGCGATGATCGTCAGCTCTTCGAGAGCCGCGTCGATCTGCTTCGCATCGGTCTTGCCCTCGCCGACACCCATGTTGAGCGTGATCTTGTCGATCGTCGGCGACTGCATGATCGACGGCAGCTCGAGCCGCTCGCGCAATTCGGCGCGGAGCTCGTCGTTGTAGCGCTGCTTGAGGCGCGGGCTGTAGGTCTCTGTCGCTGCCATTACTTGTCGATCTCCTGGCCGCAGCCTTCGCGCTTGCAGACGCGCACCTTGACCTGGCCGTCCTTGCTGTCCCTGAAGCGATACCCGACGCGAGTCGGGAGCTTGCAGGTCGGGCAGACGAGCATCACGTTCGAGATTGCGACCGGGCTGGCCAGCTCGATGCGTCCGCCCGGCGCGATCTGCGAGCCTCCCATGCGGCTGGCATTGCGGATCGGCCGCGGCTTCTGGTGCTTCGTCATCAGATTCAGGTTCTCGACGATCACCTTGCCGTCACGCGGACGCGCGTCGAGGATCCGGCCCTGCTTCCCGCGATCCTTGCCGGTCAGCATCTGGACGGTGTCGCCCTTCTTCAACTTGAGTGCAGTCGTCATCTCTAGAGCACCTCTGGAGCCAAGCTCACGATCTTCATGAAGTTCTTCTCACGCAACTCGCGGGCAACCGGCCCGAAGATGCGCGTCCCACGCGGATTGCGCTGTGCATCGATGATCACCGCCGCGTTCTCGTCGAACGAGATCAGTGTTCCGTCGTCCCGGCCGAAGGGCTTCTTCGTCCGCACGACGACGGCCTTCACCACTTCACCCTTCTTGACCGTCCCCTGCGGGGCAGCAGCCTTGACGGTGGCAGTGATGATGTCGCCGACACGCGCGTAGCGGCGCTTCGAGCCGCCCGCAACGCGAATGCAGAGTAGCTCACGAGCACCCGTGTTGTCGGCGACCTTGAGGCGTGTCTCCTGCTGGATCATCTACTTCGCCTTCTCCACGATCTCGGCCAGGCGCCAGCGCTTCTGCTTCGACAGCGGCCTCGTCTCGATGATGCGGACCGTGTCGCCGACGCCGGCGGTATTGGCCTCGTCGTGGGCGTGGAACTTGACGGTCGACCGAACGACCTTCCGGTACTTGGGATGGCTCTTGATCACGTCGACCTTGACGACGATCGTCTTGTCGCCCTTGTCGGAGACGACGACGCCGCGACGCTCCTGGCGCCGGCCGAGCTCGGACTCCGGCTTGCCGGTGCGCGTGATCGGCTTGCGCGCCTTGGGGCGTTCGCGCACGACCTTCGTGCGTGTCCGGCGCGCGGTGCGCGGGACGTGCTTCAGCGAGCGCTGCTTCTTGGCAGGCGCTGCGGGCTCCGGCTCCGGCTCGGCTCCGCGACAGGCGCCTCGGCTTCGGCATCGGTCGCAGCAACGGTGTCTGACACCTCTTCGACCTCGGTCGCGGCCTCGGCCGACAGGCTCTCGGCATCACGGCCTCGTCGGCCACAGGCTCCTCGGCCACGGCTTCCACCTCGGGCGTCTCTTCCTCGGTTGTCTCGTTCTGCTCTTCGTCCGCCATGCTCAGCTCTCGACCTTCTGCTTGTTGGAGTTCCTCTGGTGCTGCGTCGTCAGGATCCGCGCGATCTCGCGCTTGGCCAGCTTCAGGCGGGTGGTGTTCTCGAGCGCGCCCGTCGCGGCCTGGAACCTCAGGTTGAACAGTTCCTGGCGCGTGTCGGCGAGCCGATGCTCGAGCTCCTCGTCGCTCAGGTCACGCAAGTCCCTAGCCCGCAAAGAGATCACCGCCCTCACGCCTCACGAACTTCGTCTTGATCGGCAGCTTCTGGCCGGCCAGGCGCAGCGCCTCTCTCGCCAGGGGCTCCGGGACGCCTGACAGCTCGAACATCACGCGGCCCGGCTTGACGACGGCGACCCAGCCTTCCGGCGAGCCCTTGCCCTTGCCCATGCGCGTCTCGGCCGGCTTCTTGGTGAACGGCTTGTCGGGGAAGAGGTTGATCCAGACCTTGCCGCCGCGCTTGATCTTGCGCGTCATCGCGATGCGGGCAGCCTCGATCTGCCGGTTGGTGATCCAACCCGCTTCGAGTGCCTTGATCCCGTAGTCACCGAAGTGGACCGTGGTCTGGCCCGTCGAGGTTCCCCGGCGGCGGCCGCGGTGCATCTTGCGGAACTTGGTCTTCTTGGGGAGCAACATCAGCTATCTGCCTTCTTCTTGCGGGGAGCAGCCTTCGGCTTCTCGGCCGCCGGCGGTGCATCGGGCGCGGCCTCGGGCGTCACCTCGGGCTTGACCTCGGGCGGCGACTCGACGACGGGCGTGTCGAGCTTGGGCTCTTCCGGAGCCTGCGCCGGCGGTGCCTCCTGCGTGCGAGGGCGGGTCGACGCACCGCCGCGGGTGCGCGGTGCGCCCGGGCGATTGCCCGCGCCGCCGCCGCCGGGGCGGTTCTGACCGCCACGCTGGCCGGGACGGCCGCGGCGCACGGGGCCGAGGCCCTCGCGATCCTGGTTGCGGTTGCGGCCCGACTCGCGCGAGGCACCGAGACCCTCCGTGACGCCGCCGCGGCGGCGTGCCGTGTCCTGGTCGCCGAGGCGGGTCTCCTTGCCGCCGCCCGGAATGCCGCCGTAGCCCTCCGGCATGATCTCGCCCTTGTTGATCCAGACCTTGACGCCGATGCGGCCGGTCGGGGTCTTCGCCTCGACGAAGCCGTAGTCGATGTCGGCGCGAATCGTGTGCAACGGGACGCGGCCCTCGGAGTACTGCTCCGAGCGGCTCATCTCCGAGCCGCCGAGGCGGCCCGAGCACTGCACCTTCACACCGGCGGCACCGGAACGGATGGCGGATGCGAGAGAGCGCTTCATCGCGCGCCGGAACGAGACGCGGTTCTGGAGCTGCTCCGCGATCGACTGCGCGACGAGCTTCGCGTCGAGCTCGGGGCGCTTGATCTCGTTGATGTTGATGTGCACGTTCTTCTGCGTCATCGCGTGCACTTCTTTGCGCAGCGCGTCGACCTCGACACCGGACTTGCCGATGACGATGCCGGGGCGCGCCGTATAGATGTCGATCGTGATCCGCTGCTTGTCCTTGCGGATCAGGATGTCCGACAGGCCCGCGTGCGACAGCTTCTTCAGGATGTGCTCGCGGATCTTGATGTCCTCGATCAGCGCGCCTGCGAACTCCTTCTTGCCGACCATCCAGTTCGACTTCCAGTCGTGGATGACGCCGACACGCAGACCGCCGGGATGAACCTTCTGTCCCATTAGCTACCCGTCTCCTCGGTCTTCTTCCTGCGTGGCGTCCGCCTGGGCTTCTCGTCGACGGCCGGGGCCGTCGCGGAGGCGTCCTGCGCGACCTGGATGGTGATGTGGCACGTCCGCTTGCGAATACGCGCGACACGACCGCGGGCGCGTGCGCGCCAGCGCTTCAGCGTCGGGCCTTCGTCGACGAAGACCGCTGCAACGATCAGCTCGTCGCCGTTCCAATGCAGATCGGGATTCGACTCGGCGTTGGCGACGGCCGACCGCAGCACCTTCTCGACCTCGATGGCCGCCGCGCGCTCGGTGAACGCGAGGATGGTGCGCGCCTCGGGCACGCTGCGCCCACGGATGTTGTCCGTCACGAGCCGCGCCTTGCGCGGCGAGATGCGGACGAACTTCGCGGTCGCCTGGACGGTCCGAGCTGACTCGACAGCAGCCATCAGCGCTTCTTCACCTGTGTCTTCTGGTCGCCGGCGTGGCCACGGAAGTGACGCGTCGGGGCGAACTCGCCGAGCTTGTGCCCGACCATCTGCTCCGAGATGAACACCGGCACGTGCTTGCGCCCGTCGTGGACCGCGATCGTGTGCCCGACCATGTCGGGGAACACCGTCGACGTCCTCGACCAGGTGCGGATCATGTTCTTGGAGCCGGAGTCGTTCATCTTCTGGATGCGCGCGAGCAGCCGCTCCTCGACGAAAGGCCCCTTCTTCGAACTGCGACTCATTAGCGCTTGTCCTTCCCGCGGCGACGGCCGCGCACGATCAACTTGTCGGATGCCTTGTGCTTCGAGCGGGTGCGCTTGCCGAGCGTCGGCACGCCCCACGGGGTGACCGGATGACGGCCGCCCTTGCTCTTTCCTTCGCCACCGCCGTGAGGATGGTCGACCGGGTTCATCGCGCTGCCGCGGACCGACGGGCGCTTGCCGAGCCAGCGGCTGCGGCCGGCCTTGCCGATCGTCACGTTCTGGTGCTCGACGTTCCCGACCTGGCCCACGGTCGCGCGGCAGGTGAGCAGCACGCGGCGCATCTCGCCCGAGGGAAGACGCAAGCGTTGCGTAGCCGCCGTCCTTCGCGACGAGCTGCACGCCGGAACCGGCCGAGCGCGCCATCTGTCCGCCCTTGGCGGGCTGCAGCTCGACGTTGTGGACGAGCGTGCCGGTGGGGATGTTCTCCAGCGGAAGCGCGTTGCCCGGCTTGATGTCGGCGTCCGCGCCGGACTGCACGTACGAGCCGACCCGCACACCCGCCGGAGCGAGGATGTACGACTTCGCGCCGTCCGCGTAATGCAGGAGCGCGATCCGCGCCGACCGGTTGGGGTCGTACTCGATCGCGGCGACCTTGGCCGGCACACCGTCCTTCGTGCGCTTGAAGTCGACGATCCGGTAGCGGCGCTTGTGGCCGCCGCCCTGATGGCGCGTCGTGATGCGACCGGTGTTGTTGCGACCGCCCTTCTTCGTGAGCTTCTCGGTGAGCGCCTTCTCGGGCTTCGACTTCGTGACTTCCGCGAAGTCCGAGACCGACATGTGGCGGCGGCCCGGGCTACGTCGGCTTGAAGCGACGGACTGGCATTAGATCTGCGCTCCCTCGAAGATCTCGATCGTGTCACCGGCGCGCAGCTGCACGACGGCCTTCTTCCAAGCCGGACGCGTGCCCTTGAAGACGCCGCGGCGCTTCGGCTTCGCCTGAACCTTGATCACGTTGACGCGCTCGACCTTGACGCTGAAGAGCTCCTCGACGGCCTGGCGGATCTGCGTCTTGTGCGCGTTCGAGTGCACGCGAAACGTGTAGCTCCCGCGCGTCGTCCCGGCGTAGGACTTCTCGCTGAGGATCGGCGCGAGGATCACCTGAGAGGCGTGCATTACTGCGCCCTCCCCTGGACGAGCGGCAGCGCCGCCTCGGTCACGAGCAGCGACCTCGCCCAGACGAGCGCGGCGACCTCGAGCTCGCTCGGGCCGATGATCGCAACCCGCTCGAGGTTGCGGAAGCTCTTGCGGAGGTTCTCCTCCTCGTGCAGCGCGATCACGACGAGCGGCATCTGCTTGCCCCACGTCTCCACGAGTGACTTCGCTTGCTTCGTCGACGGCGCGTCGAACTTCGCCGCGTCGACGATCGCGATCGTCCCCTCGCCGGCATGACTCGCCAGAGCCGACCGCAGGGCGGCTTTGGCAGATTTCTTGTTCACCTTCTGGATGAACTGACGCGGCACCTTGGCGAAGGTGTGGCCGCCGCCGGTGAACTGCGGCGCGCGGATGGTGCCCTGGCGCGCGCGACCGGTGCCCTTCTGGCGCCACGGCTTCGCGCGGCCGCCCGAGACGAGCCCGCGGCTCTTCGTCGCGACGGTGCCCGCGCGGCGCGCATTCTGCTCGGAGCGCACAGCCTCGTGCACGAGGTGCGGCTTGATCTCGGCCGCGAAAACGGCCTCGTCGAGCGTCACGGTTCCGGCGTCGCCCAGCTTGGGTGCGTTGAGAGCCATTAGCCGCGCACCTCCACGATGCCGTTCTTCGGGCCGGGCACCGCGCCCTTGACGAGGAGCAGGTTGCGCTCGACGTCGACCTGGTGCACGGTCAGCCCGAGCTGCGTGACGCGCTTGCCGCCCATGCGGCCGGCCATCTTGATGCCCTTGAAGACGCGCGACGGCGTGGCCGACGCGCCGATCGAGCCCGGCTTGCGGATGTTGTGCGAGCCGTGCGAGCGCGGACCGGAGCTGAAGTTGTGGCGCTTGATCGTGCCCTGGAAGCCCTTGCCGATCCCGATGCCCGCGACCTTGATCTTGTCGCCCGGCTCGAAGATCTCCACGGTGACCGCCTCGCCCTCGACTGCGCCGTCGATGCCGCCGCGGAACTCGACGAGCTTGCGGTGCGCACCGACCTTGAACTTCGCGAGGTGGCCGAGCTCGCCCTTCGAGAGCTTGCGCTCGTCGACGGCGTCGAACGCGAGCTGCACGGCGTCGTAGCCGTCCTCGCCCGCGAACTTCACCTGCACGACCGGGCACGGCCCGGCCTCGATCACGGTGACAGCGGTGACTCCCCCGGTCTCCGGGTCGAAGATCTGGGTCATGCCGAGCTTTCTGCCGAGAATTCCCTTGGGCATCGCTAGAGCTTGATCTCGATGTCGACGCCCGCCGGGAGATCGAGCCGCATCAGCTGGTCGATCGTCTTCGGCGTCGGGCTGAGGATGTCGATGAGGCGCTTGTGCGTGCGCACCTCGAAGTGCTCGCGCGAGTCCTTGTCCTTGAACGGGCTGCGGATCACGCAGTAGACGTTCTTCTCCGTCGGCAGAGGGACCGGCCCAGTGATCGTCGCACCGCTGCGCTGCGCGGTGTCGACGATCTGCTGGGCCGACCGGTCCAGCTGTTGGTGGTCGTAGCCCTTCAAGCGGATCCGGATTTTTCCCTGTGCCATGACGGTTTCTCTCTTCCTACTTGACGATCTCTGTGACGACGCCTGCACCGACGGTGCGGCCGCCCTCGCGGATCGCGAAGCGGAGGCCCTGATCCATGGCGATCGGCTGGATCAGCGTGATCTCCATGTTCGTGTTGTCGCCCGGCATGACCATCTCCTGGCCCTCCGGCAGCGAGACCGCGCCCGTCACGTCCGTCGTGCGGAAGTAGAACTGCGGGCGGTAGTTGTTGAAGAACGGCGTGTGACGGCCGCCTTCGTCCTTCGACAGCACGTACACCTCGGCCTTGAAGTGCGTGTGCGGCGTGATCGAGCCCGGCTTCGCGAGCACCTGGCCGCGCTCGACCTCTTCGCGCTTGACACCGCGGAGCAGTGCGCCCGCGTTGTCGCCGGCCTGCGCGATAGTCGAGCGACTTCTGGAACATCTCGAGACCGGTGACGACCGTCTTCTCCACCTTCTCGTGGATGCCGACGATCTCGATCTCGTTCCCGACCTCGATCTTGCCCTGCTCGACGCGGCCCGTCACGACGGTGCCGCGGCCCGTGATCGTGAACACGTCCTCGATCGGCATCAGGAACGGCTTGTCGGCGTCGCGCACCGGCTCCGGGATGTAGGAGTCGACGGCGTCCATCAGCTCGACGATCTTCGCCTCCCACTCCTCGTCGCCCTCGAGCGCCTTGAGCGCCGAGCAGCGGACGATCGGGATGTCGTCGCCGGGGAACTCGTACTTCGACAGCAGCTCGCGAACCTCGAGCTCGACGAGCTCGAGGAGCTCCTCGTCGTCGACCATGTCGGCCTTGTTGAGCGCGACGACGATGTAGGGCACCTCGACCTGGCGGGCCAGGAGGATGTGCTCGCGCGTCTGCGGCATCGGGCCGTCGGCGGCCGAGACCACGAGGATCGCGCCGTCCATCTGCGCGGCACCCGTGATCATGTTCTTGATGTAGTCGGCGTGGCCCGGGCAGTCGACGTGCGCGTAGTGACGGTTCTCCGTCTCGTACTCGACGTGCGACGTGTTGATCGTGATACCGCGCTGGCGCTCTTCGGGAGCGTTGTCGATCTCAGCGAAGCTCTTCACCTGTCCGCCGCCGCCGCGCTTGGCGAGCACGCTCGAGATCGCGGCTGTCAGCGTCGTCTTCCCGTGGTCGATGTGCCCGATCGTGCCGACGTTGAGGTGCGGCTTCGTGCGCTCGAACTTCTGCTTGGCCATTCCTTCCTTCCTTTATCTTAGGACCCCGAGCCCTGCTCGGTGATCTCGGTCGCGATCGACGCCGGCACATCTTCGTACCGGTCGAACTGCATGGTGAAATCTGCGCGGCCCTGTGACATCGACCGCAGGTCGGTGGCGTAGCCGAACATCTCGCTCAGCGGGACGCTCGCCTTGATCACCTGGGCGTTGCCGACCGGCGTCATCTCCCCGACGCGGCCGCGGCGCGAAGCAAGGTTGCCCATCACGTCGCCGACGTAGTCCTCGGGCGTGGTGACCTCGACGGCCATCATCGGCTCGAGCAGCTTCGGCTTCGCGCGCTTCATCGCTTCCTTGAACGCCATCGAGCCGGCGATCTTGAACGCGCGCTCGCTCGAGTCGACGTCGTGGTAGCTGCCGTCGATCAGCTCGACCTTCACGTCCACGACCGGGTAGCCGGCGAGCACGCCGCTCCCCATCGCCTCGCGGATGCCTTCGTCGATCGGCTTGATGTACTCCTTGCGGGATCTTGCCGCCGACGATCTTGTCGACGAACTCGTAGCCCTTGCCCGGCTCCTGCGGCAGGAGGTTGATCACGGCGTCGCCGTACTGGCCCGAACCGCCGGTCTGCCGCACGAACTTGCCCTGGATGCGCTCGGCGGGCTTGCCGATCGTCTCGCGGTAGGCGACCTGCGGGCGGCCGACGTTCGCGTCGACGTTGAACTCGCGCTTGAGGCGGTCGACGATGATCTCGAGGTGGAGCTCGCCCATGCCCGAGATCAGGGTCTGGCCGGTCTCCTCGTCGGACTCGACGCGGAAGGTCGGATCCTCCTCGGCGAGCCGCGCGAGGCCGTTGCCGAGCTTGTCCTGGTCGGCCTTCGACTTCGGCTCGACCGCGACCGCGATCACCGGGTCCGGGAACGTCATCGACTCGAGCACGATCGGAGCGCTCTCGACCGCGAGCGTGTCGCCCGTCGTCGTCGACTTGAGCCCGACGCCCGCGGCGATGTCGCCCGCGCCGATCTCCGCGCGCTCCTCGCGATGGTTCGCGTGCATCTGCAGGATGCGGCCGATCCGCTCGGTCTTGCCGGTGGTCGTGTTGAGGACGCGGTCGCCGGCCTTGATCTTCCCCGAGTAGACGCGGAAGTACGTGAGCTTGCCGACGTACGGATCGGACATCACCTTGAAGGCGAGCGCGCTGAACGGCTCGTCGGGCGAGGCGCCGCGCGAGAGCTCGGCCTCGGTCTTCGGGTCGATGCCCTGGATCGCGGGCACGTCGAGCGGGCTCGGCAGGTAGTCGATCACGGCGTCGAGCAGCGGCTGCACGCCCTTGTTCTTGAACGCGCTCCCGAGCAGCACCGGCGTGATCTCGTCGGCGAGCGTCGCGGCGCGGATGGCGCGCTTCAGCATGTCGGCGGTCACCGAGGACTCGTCCTCGAGATACGCGCCGAGCACCTCGTCGTCGAAGTTCGAGACGGCGTCGACCAGCTGGTGGTGGTACTCGTGCGCCTGCTCGGCGAGCTCCGCCGGGATGTCGGTCGTCTCGAACTCCTCGCCGAGGTCGTCCTTGTAGACGATCGCCTTCATCTCGACCAGGTCGATCACGCCGCGATGCAGGTCCTCCTGGCCGATCGGCAGCTGGATCGGAATCGCGTTCGCGCCGAGGCGCTCGACCATCGACTGCACGGCGGCGAAGAAGTTCGCGCCGGTGCGGTCCATCTTGTTGATGAACGCGATCCGCGGCACCTTGTACTTGTCGGCCTGCCGCCAGACGGTCTCCGACTGCGGCTGGACGCCGGCGACGGAGTCGAAGACGGCCACGGCGCCGTCGAGGACGCGCAGGCTGCGCTCGACCTCGACCGTAAAGTCCACGTGCCCGGGCGTATCGATGATGTTGATGCGATGGTTGCGCCACGTCGCCGTCGTCGCGGCAGACGTGATCGTGATGCCGCGCTCCTGCTCCTGCGCCATCCAGTCCATCGTGGCAGCGCCCTCGTGGACCTCACCCATCTTGTGGGTGCGGCCCGTGTAGTAGAGGATCCGCTCCGTCGTCGTGGTCTTGCCCGCGTCGATGTGGGCCATGATCCCGATGTTGCGGACGCGGTCCAGCGCCACCTCTTGCTCCGTTACTGCCAAAACTCTCCTGTCCCTACCAGCGGTAGTGCGCGAAGGCCTTGTTGGCCTGCGCCATCCGATACATGTCGTCCTTGCGCTTGTACGCGTTCCCCTGCTGCTCCAGCGCGTCGAGGATCTCGCCGGCGAGCTTGTCGGCCATGTGCTTCTCGCGACGGTCGCGCGAGTAGGTGACGAGCCAGCGCAGCGCGAGCGTGCGGCCGCGGCGCTGAGGCACCTCGACCGGAACCTGGTAGTTCGCGCCACCGACGCGGCGCGACTTCACCTCGAGCACCGGCGTGACCGTCTTGACGGCCTGCTCGAGCACCTCGACCGGCGGCCGGCCGGTCTTCTCGCCGACACGGTCGAGCGCGCCGTAGACGATCGCCTCGGCGGTCGACTTCTTGCCGTCGCGCATCACGCGGTTCATCAGCTGCGTGACGAGCTGGCTGTCGTAGACCGGGTCCGAGATGACCGGACGCGGCGTGATTTCTGCGCGGCGCGGCATTAGGAGGCGCTCCGCTTGGCGCCGTACTTCGAGCGGCCCTGCTTGCGGTCGGCGACGCCCGAGGCATCGAGCGCGGCCCGGATCACCTTGTACCGGAAGCCCGGCAGGTCCTTCACGCGGCCGCCGCGGACGAGCACGACCGAGTGCTCCTGCAGGTTGTGGCCCTCACCCGGGATGTAGGTGCCGACCTCGAGCCCGTTCGTCAGCGCACGCGGGCGATCTTGCGCAGCGCCGAGTTCGGCTTCTTCGGGGTGGTCGTCGAAACGCGCGTGCAGACGCCGCGCTTCTGCGGGGCTCCCGCGAGCGCTGGGGTCTTGGTCTTCGCAGGCTTCGACTTGCGGCCCTTGCGAATCAGCTGATTGACGGTGGGCATCCTGAGACGAGGTCTCCTCTTGCGGGTCGTATGCAGACGGGAAGGCAGGGGAAGCGCACGAATGCTGCTCCCTCCGAGCCGGCGGGCATGGTACCGGACCCGCTTGGGGCCTGCAAACGTGTTCGCGTCGAACCGTGCGCGAGACGACCGAACGACGGCGGTCAGACCCCGGACGTGCCTGTTCTGGACGCGGCCGGTGTCAGGGCGATCAGCCGAGCGAGAGGTACGGCAGCCAGTCGGTCAGGTCGACGGTCGCCGGCTGCGGCGGCTGGTCGTGCTGGCAGGTCAGGTTGCCGAGGCTCTGGTTCTCGCGCCGTCGCGCCCAGACGGCGAACGCGGCATGGCGCTCCTGGGCCACGAGGGCCCGGCGAACCGAGGGCGCAGCCTGGGCGAACGGGAACGAGCCGAGCGGCGCCGTCTCGCCGGCCGCCGTCACCTTCACCCCGTCGATCCGCACCGTCTCGCCCGGCCGCGAGCGCGAGCAGCCGCCCCGGCGCGACGCCCGACGACGGCGATCCCGCTGCGCAGGTTGCCGAGCCACGGCACCGGCTTGGGCGGCCCGCACCGGGCGGGCGAGCATCGTTGCGTACGTGTCGAACCACTCCCGGTGCGTCGCCTAGGCCGGGCGCGGCCACTCGCAGGGTCGACTCGACCGCCCGGCGGCGTAGCTCGTCGGCCAGGATCCGGCGCGCGAGAGCCGGCGTGGCCTTGGCGCGCGCCAGCGCCGCCAGATATGCAGACCGGCTGCCGCCGAAGTGGTCGAGGATCGTGTCGACCTCCGCCTGGGCGACGCGCCTTCGGTCATCGACCCGGCAGCCTGAGCGAGCACCGCGTGCTGGAGCTCCGCCGAGTAGGCGAGGTCGCGGTTGCCCGTCAGGCGGTTCAGGGCGGAGACGTCGCTTCGCGAGGAGCCGGGTCGAACCGAGCAGGCACAGCGTCCCGGCCGGCAGAGTTGTCGCCGACGTCGAGCGACGGGTCGAAGGCCTTTCCCGCGAGCGCGGGCGCGTCGCAGAGCGAGTGGTCCCGCGTCCAGAGCCACGCGCAGGCGGCCGTTCGGCTTGTCGGGGTCGTTGCCGGCCGGGTTGAACGCCGCCCAGCCCCACGACCAGACGCTCGCCAGCTGCAGCTCGCGCCGCCACCTGCCGCGGCCGCGAGCGCCTCCCATTTGACGACGTCGAGCCACTTCGAGAGCGGCTGCAGCCCCTCGCGCCCGCCGGCCTTGGGCGTCGAGCTGAACGTCAGCATCATCCCGAGCCGGTTCGTCGGCACGCCGATCTGGATCAGGTCCTCCATGCGCGTGCGGATCGTCCCGCGCAGCCGGCGGCTGCCTGCAACCGCGCCCTGTTTCGAGATCGAGGGCCCCGAGAAGTAGACCTCCGGGACGATGTCCGCGACCTGCGACGCGGCCTGCCACCAGGCGTCCGCGTCCGGATCGTGCGTGTACGGCCGATTCGAGAGCAGCAGGAACGGCCGCGCGCCGCGCTCGGCGAGCCGCTGCAGATAGGCGAGCACGTTCGCGCGGTACTGCGCCGTCGTCGCAGTCCACGGCGTCGGCAGCTGCGCCCCGAAGAGCTCGTTCTCCGCGATCAGCGGGTGGTCACAGCCGGACGACGTGACTGCGGTGTCGAAGAGCTTGTCGGCCCGCGCCTGGATCACGCCCGGGTCGGCCGGCTTCGACGGCGTCCCGACGCGGTTGTTCAGATAGAGGTCGAAGAAGACGGTCTTCGCGCCCTTGGCCCGCAGCTGCGGCGGCACGATGAACTGCGACGCGGCCGCGACGATCCCGGGACGGGCGAAGATCGTCGACCAGAACGGCACCATCCCGTCGGCGTAGTCGACCCAGAGCGGCTGCGTCTGCGGCAGGCCGCAGGGCAGCGGCGCAGGCGCCGCCGTGCCGCTCGCCACGCGCGACACCGACGCCCAGCGCGAGCAGCGCCCCCAGAACGACAACGAGCCGCTTCACGCGGCTCGTTGTAGCAAGGCCAAAGGTGTCTGACACCACCGGTGTCAGACACCTCTGGCAGTTCAGTCGTCGAGCGGGCTGTCGACCTCGGGGATCTCCGTTGCCTCGCCGGCCTCGTGGGACGACGTCCCGTCCGCGCCCGGCTCGCCGCCGAAGGTCAGGTCGAGCCCGCCGAAGTCGACGGCGCCGCCGTCCTGGCCGATCTCCTCGAGCGCCTGGAGCAGCGTGTCCCGCTCGTAGGCCTCGCGGACGATCGGCTCGCTCGGCGAGATCTCGATGTTCCGGTACCGCTTCAGGCCGGTGGCCGCCGGGATCAGCTTCCCGATGATCACGTTCTCCTTCAGCCCGAGCAGCCGGTCGATCTTGCCCTCGATCGCGGCGTCCGTCAGCACCTTCGTCGTCTCCTGGAAGGAGGCCGCCGACAGGAACGACTCGGTGGCGAGCGATGCCTTGGTGATGCCGAGGATCAGCGGCTCGTGCGTCGCCTTCTCCCCCTTCGCCTTCACCTTGGCGTTCTCGCGCTCGTAGATCGCCTTGTCGACGAGCTGGCCCGGCAGCAGGTCGGTGTCGCCGTTCGACTCCACGCGGACCTTCTTCAGCATCTGCCGCACGATCAGCTCGATGTGCTTGTCGTGGATCTCGACGCCCTGGCTCTTGTAGACCTTCTGCACCTCGCCGACGAGGTACAGCTCGGTCTCGGTCGAGCCCTTGAGCGCCAGCTTGTCGGCCGGGTTCTGCGAGCCCTCGTTGAGGGGTCGCCGGGGTCGACGATCTGGCCGTTCGTGACCAGGAGCCGCGTGCGCCGCGGCAGCTGGTACTCGATCGGGATCGACGAGCTCGCCGTCCTTGCCGACCTCGGTCGGGTTGACGGTGATCTTCGGGCCACGTTCCGTCTGCTCGATCTCGATGCGCCCTCCGAGCTCGGCCAGGACAGCCGCGCCCTTCGGGTTCCGCGCCTCGAAGATCTCGACGACACGCGGCAGGCCGTGCGTGATGTCCGCGCCGGCGACACCGCCGGTGTGGAACGTGCGCATCGTCAGCTGCGTGCCGGGCTCGCCGATCGACTGGGCGGCGATGATGCCGACCGCGTCGCCGATCTCGCACATCTCGCCCGTCGCCGGGAAGATGCCGTAGCAGGTCTTGCAGACTCCCGTCTCCGCGCGGCACTTGAGCACCGAGCGAACGGGGATGAGGTAGTCCGGCCCGAGCTCGGTCTCGAGCCCCTCGAGCAGCGCCAGCGTCACGGTGACGCCACGCTCGATGAGGAGCTGCTTGCCGGGCTTGCCCGGACGCGAGCGGCTTGTAGGTGTCGGCCGAGATCACGCGCCCGAGCAGCGACTTGTTGAGACCGTCGCTCGTGCGAATCGGAAGCGCGATGTGGTCGTCGGTCCCGCAGTCGTCCTCGCGAACGATCACGTCCTGCGAGACGTCGACGAGACGCCGCGTCAGGTAGCCCGAGTCCGCGGTGCGGAGGGCCGTGTCCGCGAGCCCCTTGCGGGCGCCGTGCGTCGAGATGAAGTACTCGAGCACCGACAGGCCTTCCATGAAGTTGGCCTTGATCGGGCGCTCGATGATCTCGCCCTTCGGATTCGCCATCAGACCGCGCATACCGGCGAGCTGGCGGATCTGCTTCATCGAGCCGCGGGCGCCGGAGTTGGCCATCATGAACACCGGGTTCAACTCGTCGAAGTGGTGCTCCATGGCGGTGGCGACCTCGTCGGTGGCCTCGGTCCAGATGTTGACGATCGTCTCGTGACGCTCGTCTTCGGTGATCAGGCCCATGTCGTACTGGCCGTGCACCTCTTCGACGCGCTTCTCGTAGCCGGCCAGGATCTTCTCCTTGTCCGGCGGGATGACGATGTCGTTCTTCGAGATCGTGACGCCGGCCTTCGTGGCGTACTTGAAGCCGAGCGTCTTGATCGTGTCGAGGACGGGCGCCAGCGTGTGCGCGCCGTAGCGATCCGACAGCGACAGCACGTAGCGGTCGGTGTCGGCCTTCGCGAGCGTCCGGTTCATGAAGTCGAACTCGAGCTCCTCGTCGGGCGGGAGCAGTTCGTCGAGCGCGCGATACACGGCCGAGTTGATCAGCACGCGACCGGGCGTCGTCAGGTGCAGCTCCTCGTTGAAGCGGAACTCGATCGGCTCCTGCAGCCCGACAGCCTTCATCTCGAGCGCGACCTCGATCTCGTCCGCCGAGTCGAAGCGCCGCGGATGCGGCTTCAGCTTCGCGGACTCCATCGACGACAGGTCGAGGTTCGAGTACGTCAGGTAGTAGATGCCGAGCACCATGTCCTGGGTCGGCGTCGCGAGCGGGCGCCCGCTGGCCGGCGACAGGATGTTGTTCGAGCTGAGCATCAGGATGCGGGCCTCCGCCTGCGCCTCGGCGCTGAGCGGAAGGTGCACAGCCATCTGGTCGCCGTCGAAGTCCGCGTTGAACGCGTGACAGACGAGCGGGTGGACCTGGATCGCCTTGCCCTCGACGAGGATCGGCTCGAAGGCCTGGATCCCGAGACGGTGCAGCGTCGGTGCGCGGTTCAACAGCACCGGATGCTCGGCGATCACCTCTTCGAGGACGTCCCACACCTCGGGCGTCATCGAGTCGACGTACTTCTTGGCCGCCTTGATGTTCTGGACGGACTTCCGCTCGACGAGCCGGCTCATGATGAACGGCTTGAAGAGCTCGAGCGCCATCAGCTTCGGCAGGCCGCACTGGTGCAGCTTCAGCGTCGGGCCGGCGACGATCACCGAGCGGCCTGAGTAGTCGACGCGCTTGCCGAGCAGGTTCTGGCGGAACCGGCCCTGCTTGCCCTTCAGCATGTCGCTCAGCGACTTCAGCGGCCGGTTGCCCGGGCCGGTGACGGCGCGACCGCGGCGGCCGTTGTCGAACAGTGCGTCGACGGCCTCCTGCAGCATGCGCTTCTCGTTGTTGACGATGATCTCCGGCGCGCCGAGGTCGAGCAGCCGCTTGAGGCGGTTGTTCCGGTTGATCACGCGGCGGTAGAGGTCGTTCAGGTCCGACGTGGCGAAGCGGCCACCGTCGAGCTGCACCATCGGGCGGAGCTCCGGCGGGATGACCGGGACGGCCTCGAGGATCATCCACTCGGGGCGGTTCTGCGACTTGATGAACGCCGAGACCACCTTCAGGCGCTTGATCGCACGCTGCTGCTTCTGACCCTTGGACGTCTTGATCGTGTCGCGGAGCGTTGCTGCCTCGAGGTTCAGGTCGAGGTCGCGGAGCAGGTCGCGGATCGACTCCGCACCCATCCCGCCGCGGAAGTAGACGCCGAAGCCGTACGGCGAGCCGAAGCGGTCCTTCAGCTCGCGGAACAGCTGCTCGTCGTTGACGACCATCTTCGGCTCGAGGTCGCGGAAGAGCTGCCACGTCTGCTCGAGGCGGCGCACCGAGTCGACGGCGGCCTCGCGCGTGTCCTCACGGCGAGACTCGATGTCGAGGTACATCTCGCGCACCTTCAGCGCCCACTGGATCAGCGAGTCGAGATCCTCCTTCTGGATCTTCCCGTCCGTCCGCAGGCAGAGGTCGTTCGTGAGCTCGCGGATGTCCTGGCCCTCTTCCCAGGTGTCCACGGCGTCCTTGAGGATCCCGTTGCCGAGGCCGCGAACCTTGTCGAGGTTCTTGACGTCGACCTTGGCGACGTAGCTCCGGTCGTCCTCGTGGATCTCCTCGCCGGTCAGCAGCGCGTCGACGATGCGATGGATGTGCTTCGTGATCGCACCCTTCTTCGCGCCGGCCGCCTTCTCGAGGTCCTTCTCGAGCGGCAGGATCGCTGCGAGGATCTGCTCGGCTGCGACGGCGACGTTCTCGAGCTCACGCGGGGTGAGCTTGCGGTCGTCGCGAATCGCCGCGTTGCGGACGAGCTCGCGGATCTTCTTCGCATCCTCGGTCGTGATCTGCGGGACGAGCTCGAGGAAGAGCCCTCCGACGAGCTTGCGCGCGTCCTCGAGCGGCGGGAGCAACTGCTCCTCCGCCCACGTTGCGAGGCCGCGGGTCCAGAAGTCGTCGTCCTCGTCGAAGCCCTTCTCCTTGCCCTCGGCGAAGAACGCACGCCGCCGCGCGAGCCGCTTCTCGAGGTCGGCGAGCTGCTCGTCGCGGTCGACGTAGATCTGCTCGGACTCCGACTTGACCTTGTCCTCCAGGCCGTTCAGGTCCTTCGCGCGCGCCTCGTTGTCGACGTTCGTGACGATCGAGGCGGCGAAATAGAGCACCTTCTCGAGCTCGCGCGGAGCGATGTCGAGCAGGTAGCCGATGCGGCTCGGCACACCCTTGAAGAACCAGATGTGCGAGACCGGCGCCGCCAGGTCGATGTGGCCCATGCGCTCGCGGCGCACCTTCTGCCGCGTCACCTCGACGCCGCAGCGCTCGCAGATGATGCCCTTGTAGCGGACGCGCTTGTACTTGCCGCAGTAGCACTCCCAGTCCTTGGTCGGACCGAAGATGCGCTCGCAGAAGAGACCGTCGCGCTCGGGCTTGAGCGTGCGGTAGTTGATCGTCTCCGGCTTGGTGACCTCGCCCGACGACCAGTCGCGGATCTGCTTCGACGACGCGAGACCGATGCGGATCGCGTCGAACTCATTGATGTCGATCAAGTGTTCTCTCGCCTACTTTCGTGTTCTTTAATGCGTGGTCGTCGGTTCTCAGTCTTCGACGTCGATGGGCGCGTCTTCGTCGGCGGCACCGACGGGCTCTGCGTCTCCTCGTCGTCGGTCGTCGGAGTCGTCGAGCTCGATCGCGTCGAGATCCACGAGCGACTCGTCGGTCGGCAGCACGAGCTCGCCGTCGGTGTCGACGCGCTCCTGGCCCTCCTCCGCCTCCTGCGCGGTGGGCTGCCTCGCAGCTGCGCGCAGTGAGCCGGGCGAAAGGTCGATGCCGAGCTCTTCCGCGGCGCGGAGCAACTCGTCGTCTTCCTCGCGGACTTCGACCTCGCCGCCGTCCTCGGAGATCACACCGACGTCGAGCGCCAGCGACTGCATCTCCTTGAGGAGCACCTTGAACGACTCGGGGATCGACGGCTCGGCGATGTTCTCGCCCTTGACGATCGCCTCGTACGCCTTGACGCGGCCGACCGTGTCGTCGGACTTGATCGTCAGCATTTCCTGCAGCGTGTACGCCGCGCCGTATGCCTCGAGCGCCCACACCTCCATCTCGCCGAACCGCTGGCCGCCGAACTGCGCCTTGCCGCCGAGCGGCTGCTGGGTGACGAGCGAGTACGGGCCCGTCGAACGCGCGTGGATCTTGTCGTCGACGAGGTGGAGCAGCTTGAGGATGTACATGTAGCCGACGGTCACTTCCTGCTCGAACGGCTCGCCGGTGCGGCCGCTGAACAGGCGGACCTTGCCGGAGGCCTGGCGGCCGAGCGGGGCCTTCGTGTCGGTCAGGATCTTGATCGGGCTGTCGGCGTTCTGCTTCGACCAGAGCAGCAAGGCCGAGTCGACGTCCTCGACCGTCGCACCGTCGAAGACGGGCGTGGCGATCGGAGTCGGCTTCGGGCCGTTGATGACGCGGCCGGCGTTGCCGTCCATCGGCTCGATCTCGTCGCTCGCGAACACGCCGTGCGCCGCCGACCAGCCGAGATGGGTCTCGAGGATCTGGCCGATGTTCATGCGGCTCGGCACGCCGAGCGGGTTGAGGAGGATGTCGACGGGGCGCCCGTCCTCGAGGAACGGCATGTCCGCCTCGGGGACGATCTTCGAGATGACGCCCTTGTTGCCGTGGCGCCCGGCGAGCTTGTCGCCCTCGGAGATCTTGCGCTTCTTCGCGACGTAGACGCGAACGAGCTCGTTCACGCCCGGGCTGAGGTCGTCGCCGTTGTCGCGCGAGAACGTCTTGACGTCGATGACGACGCCGCCCTCGCCGTGCGGGACCTTGAGCGAGGTGTCGCGGACCTCGCGCGCCTTCTCCTTGAAGATCGCGCGGATCAGCTTCTCCTCCGCCGTCAGCTCGGTCTCGCCCTTCGGCGTGACCTTGCCGACGAGCAGATCGCCCGAGCCGACCTCGGCGCCGACGCGGACGATGCCGCGGTCGTCGAGATTGCGGAGCGACTCCTCCGAGCGGTTCGGGATGTCGCGCGTGATCTCCTCGTCGCCGAGCTTCGTCGAGCGGGCGTCGATCTCGTACTCGTGGATGTGGATCGAGGTGAGCACCTCGTCCTTGACGAGCCGCTCCGAGAGCACGATCGCGTCCTCGAAGTTGTAGCCCTCGAACGGCATGAACGCGACGAGCAGGTTCGCGCCGAGCGCGAGCTCGCCGTGATCGGTGGACGAGCCGTCCGCGAGCACCGCCCCCGCGACGACCTTGTCGCCCTGGCGGACGATCGGCCGGTGGTGGATCAGCGTCCCCTGGTTCGAGCGCATGAACTTCGTCAGCTCGTACTCGTCACGCGTGCCGCGGCCCTCGACCACGACGCGGTTCGCATCGAGATCGATGACGGTGCCGGCGTTCTTCGCGACGACGACGTCACCGGAGTCGACGGCCGCGCGATACTCCACGCCGGTGCCGACGAGCGGCGCCTGCGGGATCATCAGCGGCACGGCCTGCCGCTGCATGTTCGCGCCCATCAGCGCGCGGTTCGCGTCGTTGTGCTCGAGGAACGGGATCATCGCCGTCGCGACCGACACGATCTGGGCCGGTGCGACGTCCATGAAGTCGATGTCCTTGGCGGAGGCGATCACGGCCTCGCCCTCGGACGAACGGCAGAGCACCTGGTCGTGCTCGAACTTGCCGTTCTTGTCGACCCGCTCCGAGGCCTGCGCGATCGTGTACTGCGCCTCCTCGGCCGCGTCGAGATAGAAGATCTCGTCCGTCACCTTGCCGCCGATCACCTTGCGGTAGGGCGTCTGGATGAAGCCGAACTCACTGACGGTCGCCATCGATGCGAGCGAGCCGATCAGGCCGATGTTCGGGCCTTCCGGCGTCTCGATCGGGCACATGCGGCCGTAGTGGGTCGGGTGCACGTCGCGCACCTCGATCGGCGCGCGCTCGCGGGTCAGACCGCCGGCACCGAGCGCCGACAGCCGGCGACGGTGGGTGAGGCCGTCCAGCGAGTTGGTCTGCTGCATGAACTGCGACAGCTGCGACGAGCCGAAGAACTCCTTCAGCGCCGCGACCACGGGCCGGATGTTGATGATCGTCTGCGGGGTGATCGTGTCGACGTCCTCGGTCGTCATGCGCTCGCGGACGACGCGTTCCATGCGGTAGAGACCGACCCGGAATGCCTCCTGGATCAGCTCGCCGGTCGTGCGCAGGCGCCGGTTGCCGAAGTGCTCGTACTCGTCGAGCTCCTGGCGGATGGGATCGCGGTTCATGCTGATCCCGTCTGCTGCATAGTCCTTCGACTCGTCGGTGAGGCCGATCGCGTGCGGCATCGCGACGAGCTTCTGGACGAGCGCGAGGATGTCCTGAGTCGTCAGGACACGCGTGTCGTCCGGCACGTCGACGCCGAGCCGCTGGTTGAGCTTGTAGCGGCCGACCTTGGTCAGGTCGTAGCGCTTCGGGTCGAAGAAGAGCGACTTGAGGAGGTTGCGGGCGTTGTCGAGCGTCGGCGGCTCGCCCGGGCGCTGCTTCTTGAACACCTCGATCAGCGCCTCTTCCTCGCGGGTGGTCGCGTCCTTGTCGAGCGTCTTCTCGATGAAGTGCGAGTTGTCGAACAGCTTGAGGATCGCCTCGTTCGTCGACGTGTCGAGCTTGAAGCCCGTCGTCGGGTCCTCGGCCGGCAGGGCGCGCAGGAGCGTCGTGATCGGCAGCTTCCGCTTCCGGTCGATGCGGGCGTAGACGACGCCCTTCTTGTCGATCTCGAGCTCCAGCCACGAGCCGCGGCTCGGCATCAGGTTCGCGGTGAAGACCTGCTTCGTCGCGTCCTTCGGCTCCATGAGGTAGGCGCCGGGTGAGCGGACGAGCTGCGTGACGATCACGCGCTCGGTGCCGTTGATGATGAACGTGCCCCACTCCGTCATCATCGGGAAGTCGCCCATGAACACCGTCTGCTCGCGGATCTCGCCCGTCTCCGTGTTCACGAAGCGGACCGTCATCGAGAGCGGCGCCTGGTAGGTGAGGTCTTTCTCGCGGCACTCCTGGATGGAGAACTGCGGTTCCCCGAACCGATACTCGCCGAACTCCACCGCGAGCGTTCCGGTGTAGTCCTGGATCGGCGAGATGTCGTCGATCGTCTCCCGGAGGCCTTCGCTGAGGAACCAGTCGAAGGACTCGCGCTGGATATCGATCAGGTTGGGGAGGTCGAGAACGTGCTTGAGGCGTGAAAAGGAATGACGCGCGCGAGGCGCTGTGACCGTCTTGGCCAAGTAGAACAGCCTCCCTTACTGGCTATGAGGTGAGGAGCGAAGCAGAGGATGAAGAAAGGGTGAAAAAGGCGTGCGGAAGTTGACGTGTCCGGACGTCGGCGCAACCCCCCACGATAGCGGAGGCGTCCCTCCAGCCGCAAGCGCGCGGCGAGAGACCCGCTGGGCCGACCAGGGGAAGGTAGCAAACGGCGGGTGGTGGGCGCCCTGAATCGGGCCGCCCACCACCTGATTTGGCTCTACTTGTGGGACTTCTGGTTGTCGTGCCCGTCGTGGTCGTCGTGCTCCGCGCCGTGCGCGCGGACGCTCCTGGCGGTCAGGGTGCTCGAACCGGCAGTCGTACCTGGGCACGAGAGCGCCTTCACCCGGGCCTGATCGCCGACATTCGGCCCGATCAGGGTGCCGGTGCCCTCCCACTCGACGCGCGTTTTCGCGTCGACGCCGATCGCCACGGTCTGGCCGACGAGCAGCCGCCCGGCGTCGCTCGTCCGCCGCACAACGAGCGTGAAGGACGTCGGCGACACCGAGGCGAGCGTTCCGCGGAGCTCGAGCCGCCGGCAGTTGGACGGCGTGGCCGGGCTGGTCGCAGTCGTGGTCGTCGTGGTCGTGGTCGACGGCGAGGTGGCCGTGGTGTGTGGTCGTCGACGACCGGTGATGGTCGCCGTCGTGGCCGCCACCGTGGCCGCCGCCGTGTCCGTCCTCGGCGAGCGCGAACGACGAGCTCACGCCGGCAACCGCGAGCGCGAGCAAGAGCGCCTTCAACTTCATCAGTCAACCTCCAGGGCTTGGGAAACGAACCTGTCTGACCCAAAGACGCCCCGAGCGCCCGAAAACTTGGTTGTAAGAAAAGTGTGAAGCCGGGCTTTCGCCCGGCTTCCACACGTTGCCGACAAGTGGAGCCGGAGCTCTACTTGATCTCGACGGAGGCGCCTGCCTCCTCGAGCTGGGCCTTCACCTGGTCGGCCTCTTCCTGGTTGACGCCCTCCTTGACCGGCTGAGGCGCCGAGTCGACGAGGTCCTTGGCCTCCTTGAGACCGAGGCCGGTGACGGCGCGCACGACCTTGATCACCTGGATCTTCTGCTGGCCGGCACCGGTGAGGACGACGTCGAACGCCGTCTTCTCCTCGACCGCGGCCTCACCGCCGCCGGCTGCGCCGGCTGCTGCGACCGCGACCGGAGCGGCGGCGGTGATGCCCCACTCCTCTTCGATCTTGTTCTTGAGCTCGACCAGCTCGAGCACGGTCATGCTCCCGAGCTGCTCGAACACCGTGTCAACTGCTGCCATCTTCGTCAGCCTCCTGAGTTTCGGTCGGTTCAGAGGTGTCTGACACCGAGGTGTCGGACACCGGTTCTGCGGCGGCTTCGTCAGCCGCCTGAGGTTCGGTCGGTTCCGAGGTGTCAGACACCGAGGTGTCGGACACCGGTTCCGCGGCGGGCTCTCCGCCCTGCGCCTGCAGCTGCTCGATGCGGGCATCGATCAGCCCGTAGAGGTTCTGCAACGGCGCGTTCACGAGCGCGGCGATCGCGGAGAGCGGCGCAATGATCGCGCCGAGCACCTGGCCACGCAGCACATCGACCGGCGGGAGCTTCGCGAGCTCCTCGACGCTCGATGCAGAGATCTCGCGGCCTGACATGACGCCGCCGCGGATCTCGAGGACCTTCGTCTCGCGTGCCGAATCGGCGAGTGCCTTGGCCACGGCGACCATGTCGCCGTCGGCCTCGATGAACGCGATCGCCGACGGGCCCTCCAGGAGCGCCAGCAGCGCATCCGCCCCGGCGGCCTCCGCCGCGCGGCGGGTGAGCGTGTTCTTGACCACCGAGAGCCTCGCCCCGTTCTCGAGCAGCCGCCCACGCAGGGCGTCGATCTGGGGCATCGTCAGACCGCGGTAGTCGGCGACGAAGAGCGTCTCCGCGCTGCGGAGCCTCTCCGTCAACTCGGCGACGACGCGTTCTTTGTCCTCTTTCTGCATTTCACCTCCTCTTTCATGCGACGAGCCCGCCTTGCAGCGGGCTCGTGAAAAGAGAAAGCGGTGCTTTCCGTCCTCAGGAGGCCGCCTCGGCTGGGCTTCTGCTCGTGTCACGAGCTGCCAGCTGTCTGTGGCGACGGGCTCTGTTACCTAGGCCGTAGCTTGCACGGCCTCCTGCGTCGTGCCATCCAGCTCGTCCACGATCGCACGGGTCCGCGTCGGGTCGACGTGGATCCCCGGGCCCATCGTGGAGGTGAGCGTGATCTTTTTGATGTACCGGCCCTTCGCGACCGCCGGCTTCGCGCGCACGATCTCGTCGACCAGGGCCGCGTAGTTCTCGACGAGCGCCCGCTCGTCGAAGGAACGCTTGCCGATCGGGATGTGCACGTTCGCGCCGCGGTCGGTGCGGTACTCGAGCTTGCCGGCCTTCGCGTCCTTGACGGCCTTCGCCACGTCGAACGTGACGGTGCCCGTCTTCGGGTTCGGCATCAGACCGCGCGGCCCGAGCACGCGCCCGAGCCGGCCGACATTGCCCATCTGGTCGGGGGTCGCGATGGCGACGTCGAAGTCCGTGAACCCCTCTTCGATCCTCTTCGCGAGGTCGGCCGAGCCGACGACATCCGCGCCCGCCTCCTCGGCCTCGCGGGCCTTGTCGCCCTCGGCGAAGACGGCGACCCGCTGCTCGCGGCCGGTCCCGTGCGGGAGCATCAACGTCCCGCGCAGCTGCTCGTCCGCGTGGCGGACGTTGAGGCCGAGGTTCATGTGCACCTCGATCGTCTCGTCGAACTTCGCAGCCGGCTGCTCCTTGAGCAGGCGGACAGCTTCGACCGGCGTGTACATCTGCTCGCGGTCGATCGCGCCGCGCGACTCGCGATACCGCTTCCCGTGCTGGGCCATCAGTTATCCACCTCGACTCCCATTGAGCGCGCGGTGCCGGCGATCACGAGCATCGCCTGCTCGACGTCGCGTGCGTTCAGGTCTTGCATCTTCGTCTCGGCGATCGAGCGGAGCTGGGCCTGCGTCAGCCGGCCGACCTTGGTGCGGTTCGGCTCGGGCGAGCCCTTCTCGAGCCGCAGCGCCTCCTTGATCAGGACGGCAGCCGGCGGCGTCTTCGTGATGAAGTCGAAGCTCCGGTCCTCGTACACCGTGATCTCGACCGGGATGATGCGCCCGTTCTCCTGCGCGGTCTGCGCGTTGAACGCCTTGCAGAACTCCATGATGTTGACGCCGTGCTGGCCGAGCGCAGGGCCGACCGGGGGTGCAGGGTTCGCCTGTCCGCCGGGGATCTGGAGCTTGATCAGGGTGAGAACTTTCTTCGCCATTTCAGTCCTTTAGTCGAGCTTCTTGACCTGGTCGAACCCGAGCTCAACAGGAACCTGGCGTTCGAAGATGTCCACCAGCACCTTGAGCTTCTGCTGGTCGGGATTGACGTCGACGATCTCGCCGTCGAAGTCCGAGAGCGGCCCGGACGTCACCTTGACCGACTCGCCGAGCGAGTACTCGATCGTGGTGCGCGCGCGGTCGCCGCCGGCGTTCGCGCCGGTCTTCAGGATCCGGTCGACCTCGGGCTGCGAGAGCGGCACGGGCTTGGAGCCGGCGCCGACGAAGCCGGTCACGCCGGGCGTGTTCTTCACGACCGTCCAGGCGTCGTCGTTCAGATCCATGTTCACGAGCACGTAGCCCGGCAGCACGCGCTTCTCGGCCTGCACCTTCTGGCCGTCCTTGGTCTCGATCACCTGCTCGGTCGGGACGACGACGCGGCGGAAGCGGACGCGCTGCCCCATCGACTCGATGCGGTGCTCGAGATTGGCCTTGACCTTGTTCTCATGGCCGGAATAGGTGTTGACGACGTACCAGCGAAACATTGGATTCCTTACTGACCGAGGAAGAGTTTGGAGACGACTTGCTTCCACACCTGGTCGTTGAGGTAGAGGTAGGTGCCGACCACGACGCACGCGACGAGCACGACGACCGTGCCCTGGATCACCTGGTTCTGGCCCGGCCACTCGACCTTCTTCAGCTCTGCCCACGACTCGGCGATGAAGTTCGACCTGCGGCGCTCGTCCGCGGGGCCGGGGGGATGTGGCTGCTCGCGCGGTGCCGTCGCCATGACTCCCTAGCGGGTCTCCCGGTGCGGGGTATGCGACCCGCACCAACGGCAGTACTTCCGGAACTCGACCCGGTCCGGCGTGTTCCGCTTGGACTTCATGGTCTGATAGTTCCGCCGCTTGCACTCGGTGCAGGCGAGGGTGATCGCAACTCTGACTCCGGTCTTGGCCATGTCTCTTCTCTAAGGGTGAAAATGGGACGACCCGGGCACGCTGACGCACCGCCCTGGGGCCGCGGAAGTGTAGCGGGACCCGCATGGCGGCATCCGCTCGGTGCAAAAAGGCCCGCAAACCTAGGCCTTCGCTATTCTCAGTCGGTGCGCTCCTGGCGGTTCGGCTGCGTTGCAGCGTGTGCAATAGCGGCCTGCGCCGCACCGAGCGCGGGCACCGCAGCCGCCGATCCCTCAGCGCCCGTGTGTGTCGGAACAGGGGTGCTCGCCACCGAAGCGCCGAACGCGAGCGCTCCGGACGCGGCCGGCCCGGCGCTGCTCGGCCCCGACCGCGCCGGCACGTCCGTCGTGAATGCCACGGAACCGGCCGCCCACCTCTCGGTCGCGCCGTCTCACTCGGCGTCGCGGGCTGTGTCGACGCGCAGGGCACCCCGGGAGGCACGACACTCCGCGCAGGCGCCTGGAGCATCCTCGGCGGCGCCGTCCACGGCTCCTCCCTGCGCGCGGACCTCGTGCCGCGCCCTGCCGACGGCTCCGGGTGGTGGCTTCGGGCCGAGGTCGGGGACCTGGTCGTGGAGGGCCGTCCCGTGACCCTCGAGCCGGGCGAACTGATCGACGTCGGCAACTGGGGGACGCTGAGCGCACGCCCCGAGCTCGCGCCGCTTCCGGCCGGCGCTCCGTTGCGCTGGTGGCGCGCCGCGCTCCAGCTCGAGCTGACGCGGCCGCACGCAGGTTTCGCCGCGGGCACGTCCTTCCTGATCGGCTGGGTCGCAGCCGATCGCGTCCCACTCGCCGACGCCGCGGTCCAGACGCCGCCGCAGCCGTCGACCACGTCGGCGACGACCACCACGGCCAGCCCAGCGGCCCCGTCGAAACCGCCTCCTCCGCCTGCAGCCAAGACCACCCCGGCGACGAGCCCTGCCCCACCGGCCTCGACCAAGCCGAAGTCGGCCAAGCACGCCGCGGTGAAACACGCCGCGGTCAAGCGGAAGGCCACACGGCGCGTCGCGAAGCGCGCGGCTCCGCTGGTCGGGCAGCCGCTGACGGCGACCCCGCTCCTCCGCGCGGGCGCTCACACCTTTCCCGTGGTCGGCGACGTGGCCTGGGGCGACACCTACGGCGCCCGCCGCAGCGACGTCCCCGGGGGCTGGCATCACGGCGACGACCTCTTTGCCCCGCTCGGGACGCCGGTCGTCGCCGTCACGAACGGCGTCGTCTTCGCGGTCGGCTGGAACCGGGTCGGCGGCTGGCGGCTCTGGCTCGTCGATGACCAGGGCAACCAGTACTACTACGCCCACCTCTCGGGCTACAGCCGTTTCGCGAAGAACAATCACTCCGTCGAGCGTGGGCAAGTGCTCGGGTTCGTCGGCAACACGGGCGATGCGATCACCACGTGGCCCCACGTTCACTTCGAGGTGCATCCGGCGGGGCTCCTCTACCTCGGCTACGACGGTGCCGTCGATCCGACGCACTATCTGGGGGCCTGGACGCGCCTCGGCCGCGTCGCCTCGGTGCCGCCGCCCGTGCCGCTGCCGGCCGGGGCGCCGAGCGGCGAGGGTGCGATCAAGGACTTCCGGGCCTTGCTCGCGATCAGGCCGATGAAGGTGCCGGCGAAGGTCGCGGCCGCTGCGAGGGCGCACGGCCGGGTGAACCCCGCGCCGGCAGGGCCGGCCGGGGCAACGGCCGTCTCGATCGGCGTCGTGCCGAGCCGGTCGAGCCACGATGGCTACGGCGCGATCGTCGCCGGAGTGGCACTGCTCGGCGCAGCGCTCGTCGCGCTACGTCTGACGGCCCGGCGCGGGCCGTGCCGGGTCACGTCGAATAGCGGCGGGTGGGCTCGAACCACCGACCTTCGGGTTACAAGCGATGAATAGCGGCGGGTGGGCTCGAACCACCGACCTTCGGGTTATGAGTCCGACGCTCTAACCAGCTGAGCTACGCCGCCACGCGCACACATTTTAGCCATGCTCGACGGCGCCGCTCCACGCCCGGCTCAAGGGAATCGTCCTGCGCGCCGACACCCGGCACATGGCCACCGCCGCGCTCGAGTTCCAACCGATCTTCGTCTACATCGCCGTCGGTCTCTCGAGCCTCGTCCTGTTCACCCGGATCGTCCTCAGCTGGGCGATCGGAAACTGACACGGCGACGAGGCCTAGCCCTCCGTGCGGGTTCAGCTAGCCGAACTGCAAGCGCAGCCGGCGCGCCGACGCGCGATCCTGGGAACAACGGGCCGAGCGTGTCCCGGGTAGGCAGTGTCCGGGCCGCTCCGAACGCTGTCTCGACCCGCGAGCGGTGAGACATGCTCGGCCCGTTCTTCACCCGGCTCTCGAGACCACGCCTTTACCGAGGTGTGTCGCCGAGCCAGTCGCGCCAGTCGCCGGTCGCGCTCAAAGGTAGCCGCATGCTGATCCTTTCCCGCAGTTTGCGCCCTGATCATGCCCCCTCATCGGCCGGCTGTCGTCACCTGATCGGGTGAAGATCGATCGGCGGGAACGCACGCAACGGCAAGGAAGAACCAGGCGATCGTCAGCCCGAGCATCGGCAACTCGGCGGCCGTGACCCAGACCGCGCCCGCGCCCTGGAGCTCGAGGATCACGAGCAGCGCCATCGTGACGAGCCAGGCCACGGAGACCAGCGCGACTGCGACCCTCGGCTGCGGCCTCGCCGCCGAACCGATGCGGGCGTAGCGCTGATTCTCGTACGCGAGCAGCTTGCGGAGCCGGCGGGTGGCGAGCCACCGGCGGAGCCGGTGGCCCCGATGGAGATCGACGCGTTCCTCGGCCGAAGCGATCAGAGAACGGAGGTAGACACGCCCGAATTCGGGCCGACCCGAGCGGGAACGAACCGGCGGGGCCATGGCGTTCAACATACCGCGCTCTGGCGCTGCTCTCGGCCGGCCGCGAGCTCCTCAAGCCGGGGGCGAGATCGGTCGATAAATCGCGGGATGACCGAGCTACCGCTCATTCTGGTGGTCGACGACGACGAGGACATCCGGTTCCTGGTCCGCGTCGTCCTGGAGCGTGGTGGATATCGCGTGATCGCCGCTGCCGACGGACAGGCGGCGCTGCGCCTCGTCGAGGAACAGTCGCCGGAGCTCGTGCTCGTCGATGTTTCGATGCCGGTCATGGGCGGCCATGAGCTCTGCCAGGCGATCACGGCGGGGAACCCTTCCCCGCCACCCGTGATCTTCCTTTCCGCGCACGCCACACCGGAGGACCGTGTGCGCGGTCTGGAGGTCGGGGCAACCGACTACGTCGTCAAACCTTTCGACAGAGGCGAGCTGCTGGCCCGCGTCTCGTCGGCTCTACGCACGAGGAACCGCATGACGGCGCTTGCGCAAGATGCGGCCGTGGATCATTTGACCGGCGCGATGAATCGCAGCCAGCTCGACACTCATCTGGCCGCGGCCGTTGTTCGCGCGAGCCGCTCGTCCGGCGAGCTTGGTCTCGTGCTCGTCGACATCGACCACTTCAAGTCGATCAACGATCGCTACGGGCACTCGACCGGCGACTCGGTCCTGCGGGTCGTGGCGATTCGGCTGATGAGCGCCATCCGGGCGGGAGACACGCTCTTTCGCTACGGCGGCGACGAGTTCTGCTTCGTCCTGGAAGGAACGGACGAACGGGGCGCGTCGGCACTCGCGCGGCGCTCGGTCGAGTCGATCGCATCGGAACCGATCCACGACGTCGCCGTGACTGCCAGTGCGGGCGCCGCTCACTGGAGCCCGGAGCTCGCCGATCCGCTCGAGCTACTGAACGCCGCAGACGCCGCCCTGTACGAGGCGAAGCGAGGCGGACGCGCGCAAGCGCGGGCGTGGAGCGACCTGACGCCGCCACTCGCATCGCTGCCGGCGTCGGTGTCCGCTCCCTACTGAACGTCGCGGCCCGGCCACGTGTCCGTGAGCAGGTAGCCCTCGGGGAACGGGTCGTCCGGATCCACGTAGAGCTCGGTGGTGCCGGTGATCCAGGCCCTGCCACGGATCGCCGGGATGATGGCGGGTGTGCCGTCCAGGTCGGTCGTGGAGACGATCCGTCCGTCGAACGTCGAGCCGAGCACCGATGCATGCGTCATCGCGTCTCCGACCCCCATCAGCCCACGTGCGTGCAGCACGGCCATTCGGGCCGACAGGCCGGTGCCGGTCGCTGAACGGTCGAGTCGCCCCGGCGCGACCACGACGGCATTCCGGGTCACCGCGCCGACGCCCTGCCACGGTTCCGCGATCTGCACGATCGACACACCCGCGATCGACGGGTTCTCGGGGTGCACACAGACCAGCTGCTCGCGCGCGGCCGCCCGGATCAGTTCGCCGACTCGCGACAGGTCGCGTGCCTCGTGCGGCTCGATCGCAAATCCGAGCGCTGCTGCATCCGCGATCGCGTACCACATGCCGCCGTACGCGACATCGACGTCGATCGTCCCGAGCTCGTCGACCTGGAGCGGCGCGCCGAGCTGCGCGACGAACGACGCGACATTCGTCAGCTCGACGCTCTCGACGCGGCCGTCGCGGCATGCTGCCCGCACCTCGACGACCCCGCCGGGAGCCTCGAGCCGCAGGACCGTCTCGGGCTCGGTCATCTCGACGAATCCCGTCTCGAGCAACACGGTCGCGACGCAGATCGTGTTCGAGCCCGACATCGCCGGATACTCGGTCGGCTCCATGATGATGTAGCCCCACTCGCAGTCCGGCCGGGTCGAAGGCACGAGCAGGTTCGCGTGGGTCGCGACGGAGCCACGCGGCTCGCGGAGGAGAAAATGGCGGAGCGAATCGTCGGCTGCGAGCGTCTGCATCTGCTCGAAGACCGTCGCCCCGGCCAGGGGCGGGACGCCCGCGACGACGACGTTCCCCACCTCGCCGCCGGCGTGGCAGTCGATGACGGTGATCGACCGGCGGGCGCGCATCGCCGGGCGACCATACCGCCTCTGCGCTCCTAGCCGATCCGCGCGCGCAACCGTCCGGCCCGGCGCCTAACCTGGCTGCGCGATGACCGAGCAGGAATTGTGCTGGCGCTGCCCGACGCCGATGGCCTGGGTGCACGGAACGTGGCAGTGCCCGCGCTGCAGGTTCAAGCTGGGCTGCTGCGAGGGTGATCCGCAGACGTCGTGTGAGCTGCCGCGCAACGCCGGTCAGCGCCCGCTCACGCCGAGCACCGCGCGCACCTGACGCGCGACGCCTGAGGCGCTGAGCCTGCCGGCCGGCAACTCGACCGTGAAGCTGACCTCTCCGTCCGGCAGGCGGTTCTGCCAGTTCGCGGCCGTGCCGTCGAGCCACGGGTGGTGGTAGTAGCGCAGGCCCGCGAGGTGCGCATACCTGCGACCTGCCTGCGAGCTCCGGCCGTACGCCCAGACGAGATCGAGGTGCTGGTGGAACCAGATCGTGTAGCGAGGGTGGATCCGCGCGACGAGCCCGCGGACGAGCCGAGTCTCGGGCTCCGACCACGGTCGAGCACCGGCGGCATACACCGACCAGGGAGGCCCGAACGGCCGCCACCCCGCCGGGAAGTTCCGGTTCAGGTCGACGCCGTGAGCGTTCTGCCGGGTGCCGTGCGCGACACCATCCGGATTGACCGTGGGGACGAGCCAGAGATCCTCACGGGGATGCACCTTGCGAAGGGCGGCGACGACTGCCAGCCCGGCGCATTCGTCGCCGTGGATACAACCGACGACGAGCACCCGCGGCCCCGGGCCGGAGATGTGCACGAGCTCGATCGGCCGCTGCTGAACCGAATGACCCAGCAAAGCGCTGATCGCTAGGGTCGAAAGCATGGCGGTGATCGAGGCCATCGACCTGCGCAGGACCTATCGCACGACCACGGGCGTGATCCGCCGGAAGCCGCTCGAAGTGGAAGCGGTTCGCGGTGTGTCGTTCGCGGTCGAGCAAGGCGAGCTCTTCGGGCTGCTGGGGCCGAACGGCGCCGGCAAGACGACGACGATCAAGATGCTGATCACCCTACTGCTGCCGACGAGCGGTCAGGCCCGGGTGCTCGGCCACGACGTCGTGGACCACGCGAAGGAGGTGCGTCAGCGGATCGGCTACGTGTTCGGCGGCGACCGCGGTCTCTACGAACGCCTGTCGGCGCTGGACAACCTCCGCTATTTCGCCGAGCTCTACGGCGTCTCGGGGAAGGCCCAGAAGCGTCGCATCGACGAGGTCCTGGAGCTCGTCGGCCTGAAGGGGCGCGAGCAGGAACGGGTCGAGGGCTACTCGCGCGGCATGCGCCAGCGGCTGCACATCGCGCGCGGGATCCTGCACGACCCCGAAGTGGTCTTTCTCGACGAGCCGACGATCGGTGTCGACCCCGTCGGCGCGCGCGAGCTGCGCACGACGATCTCCGGCTTGATCGACTCGGGCAAGACGGTCCTCCTGACCACGCACTACATGTTCGAGGCCGACGCGCTCTGCGACCGGATCGCCGTGATCGCCAAGGGCCGCATCGTCGGCGCCGGGACGCCGTCGGAGCTGAAAGCAGGGGTCGGGGAGGGCCGCGTCACCGAGATCGAGGTGTTCGGCGTCGACGATCCCACCGTCGCCCGGCTGCGAGCGCTCGAGGGCGTGACGGCGGTGACTGTCGAGGAGCGCGACCAGAAGCAGCTGCTCGTCGTGCAGGAGAGCGGTGAGCGCGAGTTGACCGCACCGTTGCTCGCAGAGCTCGAGGCGACGGAGGTCGGACGCGTGTCCACGCGCGAGCCGACGCTCGAGGACGCCTACATCGCGCTGGTGGAGGCATGAACGCGTTCCGGATCGTCCGCAGCGGGTTCGTGACGAACCTGAAGATGCTCGGGACGTCCAGCTTCTTCCTGCTCACGTCGATCGTGCAGCCGATCATCTTCGCGACGATCGCGTTCTACATGTTCCAGTCCGGTGGCCGTTCGGGGACGCTGCTGTACGCAGCGCTCGGCGCCGGGATGATGGGCGTCTGGTCGACGACGCTGTTCGGCTCGGGCGGGATGATCCAGTGGCAGCGCTGGCAGGGCACCCTCGAGCTCGGCGTCGGCGCGCCTCCCTCGCTCACGCTGGTCTACCTGCCGTTCTCGCTCGCGAACGCCTTCACCGGCATGTACGCCCTGGTGGCGACGCTCGTCTGGGGCCGCATCGTCTTCGGCATCCCGTTGCACCTCGTTCATCCCTGGCAGTTCGCGCTCGCGCTGCCCGCGACCGTCCTTGCGCTGGGGCTGATGGGCCTGGTCCTCGCGTCGACCTTCGTGCTCTATCGGTATGCCAACGCCCTGTCGAATCTCCTCGAGTACCCGGTGTGGATCGCATCCGGGCTGCTCTTCTCGACGGCGATCCTGCCCACCTGGACGCGGCCGATCTCCTGGGCGCTACCGCCGTACTGGGGCATCCTCGCGCTGCGGCACGCAGCGCTCGGAGGCGACGTGTGGCTGCCGCTCGCGATGGTCCTGCTGCTCGGGCTGGCCGCGCTCGTGATCAGTGTCTTCACGTTCCGTGTTCGAGACCGCTCGCGCGTCTCGCGTTCCTGCTGGTTCTGCGAGGACAGCGCGGGCCCGCGCGGCGGCGCCAGCCTTCGCTGACCCGGCTCTGCCGGGCGGGACGAAGGCGGCCAGGGACATGAGGAAGTGGTTCTCGATCTTCTTCGTGGGAGGGCTGATCGCGTACCGGGGGCTGTTCAACTGGATCCGGCCTGCGATGTACATCCCGACGATGCTCGGCAGCCCGCTCTTTCAACTGATCTTCTTCACCAAGCTCGGCCAGTATGCGGGCGCGCAATCCTCCGACTTCTACATCGTCGGGAACTCCGTGCAGGTCTGCGCAATGTCGGCGGTGTACGGGATGACGATGGCAGTCGCGAACGAGCGGTGGTTCGGGACACTCGGCCCGCTGCTCGCGTCACCCGCCAACCGCGCGGCCGTCTTCCTCGGTCGCGGCGTACCGGTCCTGCTGAACGGGCTCCTCGTGTCGACGTTCACCTTCTGCGCGGGCGTGCTGTTCCTCGGCTTCCGGCCGGGGCTCGACTCGGTGCCGCCGCTCGTCGTGATCCTGCTGGTGACGGTCTCGTCGTGCACGTGCTTCGGGATGCTCCTCGGCTCGATCGGGCTGCGCGCGAAGGACTTCTTCTTCGCCGCGAACCTCGCCTACTTCCTGATGCTGCTCTTCTGCGGCGTCAACATCCCGCTCTCGGTCCTGCCGGGCTGGATGAGCGCGGTCGGGCGCTGCCTGCCGCTGACCCACGGGATCGCCGCCGCGCGCGAGGTCACTGCCGGGGCGTCGCTCGCCGATGTCTCGGGGCTCGTGTGGACTGAGGCGGGGATCGGCGTCGCCTACGCGGCTGCGGGGTTCGCCCTCTTCCGCATCCTCGAGCGCGAATCGCGCCGCAGCGCCGTGCTCGACGCGTACTAGGGGCTCGGGTCAGGCGATCAACTGGTCGCGCAGCGCCTGGGCGACCGCCTGCGTCCGCGTGTCCGCACCGAGCTTGACCATCGCCTTGCGCACGTGCGAGCGAACAGTCTCCGCCGAGATGAACAGCCTGTTCCCGATCTCCTCGTTGGACAGTCCGTCTGCGAGCAGCCGCAGAACGTCGCGCTCCCGGCGGGTCAGCTCCGCCCGCTTGACGCCCGACGGGGTCCCGGCGAGCGTCCCCGCAAGCACCGGATCGATGTACGTCCCGCCGGCGGCGACCGACCTGACGGCCCGAAGCAGGTCGTCGATCGGTGCCTCCTTGAGCACGAAGCCCGTGACGCCGGCATCGAGTCCCTCGCTCAGGAGAGCGCGGTCGCCGTAACCGGTGTAGAGCAGGACTGCGGTTGACGGGGCCGAGATTCGGGCGCGCCGGGTCACCTCGACGCCGCCGAGCCCGGGCATGCGCACGTCGATCAGGGCGACGCTGGGGTGCAGCCGCTCGATCTGCCGGAGCGCCTCCTCGCCATCCGTTGCCCGGGCGACGACGGTGATATCACCCTGAGCGAGAAACTCAGCGACCGCCTCGAGCACTGCCGGGTGATCGTCCGCGATCAGGCACGTGATCTTCCCGCTCGACGGGGTCACCGCTCTCCTCGAAACGGCTCACGGGGTATCCCCATTCCGGGGGATGCGACCAGCACACCTCTAGGGATACAGGTTCCGGAGGCCGATGCCAATAGTTGTCATGCAGGTTTCAATCCGAAATCGATGAGCACACGCATCCAAAGCATGGCGCCGAGGACGACCCGGGCCGGGGTCGCGCACCAGCGCGAGTTGATCGACGCTGCCATCGCCGTCAACGAAGCGCCGACCCTCGACGAGGCGTTTCAGATCCTGGCGGAGACCGGTTTGGCGCTCCTCGGCTGCGACCGACTTGCCGTCGTCGCCTGGAACGACGACCTGAGCCTCGGCACGATCAGGGCCGACACCGGGCTCTCCCTCGGCCAGGCAGTCCCCGCGACGCCCGGTTCGGCAGAGGCCATCCGGAGCGCGGCCGTATATGCCGGGGAGCCCCGGATCGAGGGCTTCTCGCCGAGCCTGGCCGGCTCGCTCGAGCCGCCGGCGTTCGTCGTCCGCGTGCCGCTCGTCACCGCGAACTGGATCGCCACCTTTCATGCGCTCTGGACCGAGCCGCTCGCGGAGGACGAGGCAGAGACGGCCGCCGGCCTCCTGCGGACCCTCACCCGGTTGACCTCGGTCGCCGAGCGCTCGCTGCGGGAAGGTGAGCAGCTCAAGCTCGACTCGGTGCTCGACGGAGTCGCCGACGGCGTCGTCGTCTGCACGGCGGCAACCGCCACCCCGAATGCGGCCGCGCGCGCCCTCCTGGCGATTCCCCTCGGCGTGGAGTTCAGAACCGCGCTGTTCAACCCCCGCGACCTGGACGGGAAGCCCTACGAGCATCCGGAGGGGCACATCCCCGGCGAGCAGACGATCGCGACCGGTGCCGGCGGCCGCTTCCGGATCCGGGCAACGGCACTCGACGGCCGGGAGCTCGTCCTCGACGGAAGCATCTCCCCGGCGCCCGGCGGTGCTGTGATCGTCTTCCGGGACGTCACCGCCGAGCACGAGCGCGAAGTGCTGAACGAGCGGTATCTCTACGCGCTCTTCAATTCGATTCCGATCCCCCTGACGGTCGCAGACGCCTCGACGCGCGCGCTCATCTCGGCGAACCAGGCGTTTCTGGATCTGATCGGCTACGAGCTCGACGCGATCGTCGGCCTCACGCCGCCGTTTCCCTGGTGGGAGCCCGACGAGCAGCCGTTGTCCGCCTTCGAGCCGGGCTCCGTCATCCGTCAGGTCTACCGGCGCAAGGACGGCCGGCCGCTGCCCGTCGAGGTGTTCCCGCATGCGGTCCACGGTGACGAGGGCAAACCGGTGCTGCTGCTCGGTGTCGTCAACGACATGTCCGAGAAGCGCCGCCTCGACCAGCAGCTCGTCCAGAGCGGGAAGCTGGCCGCGATCGGAGAACTGGCCGCCGGCGTCGCACACGAGATCAACAACCCGCTGTTCGCCATCCTCGGCCTGACCGAGTTCCTGATCAAGGAAGCCGACCCCGATTCGAAGGCACACCAAAGACTCGTGCTGATCCAGCAGACGGGCCTCGAGATCAAGGAGATCGTCCGCGCGCTGCTCGACTTCGCCCGGGAAAATGCCGAAGAACGTCACGTGGTGGCACTCGACGACGTGGTCCGCTCGACGGTCGACCTCATCCGCCGGACGAACGCGCACAAGGCGATCGAACTGGTGGACACCTATGCCGACGACGGCACCCTCGTGCTCGCCAGTCCGAACCAGCTCAAGCAGATCTTCCTCAACCTGATCGCAAACGCACGGCAGGCGATGCCGAACGGCGGCAGCGTGGGCATTCAGGTGCATCGCGACGGCGAACACGTGATCGCGGTCGTGAGCGACGACGGTCCGGGCATCGCCCCGGCTGCGCTCGAGCGGATCTTCGAACCGTTCTTCACGACCAAGCGCCTCACCGGAGGCACCGGGCTCGGGCTCTCGGTCAGCCTCGGGATCGCCGAGTCGCACGGAGGGACGCTGACGGCCGCCTCCGAGTACGGGCACGGCGCGGCGTTCACCCTCCGCCTCCCGATCGCCGAGGGAGGCGCGGAGTGAGCCGGATCCTCGTAATCGACGACGAGGAGGTGATCCGCAGCCTGATCGTGGAGATACTCGAGACCGTCGGCCACACGGCGTTGGGCGCAGAGAACGCCGAGCGGGCACTGAGCCTGCTCGACACCGCGGAGTTCGACCTCGTCGTCAGCGACGTGATCATGCCCGGCCTCTCCGGTCTGGATCTGCTCGAGCTCGTGCGGAACCATCGGGCGTCCTTGCCTGTCGTGCTCGTCACGGGTGCGGGCACGTACGACACGCTCAGCCAGGCCCTGACGCTCGGCGCGGCCGGCCTCGTGACGAAGCCCTTCACCCACGCGGACCTCCAGGACGCGGTGGCCGACGCGCTCGAGCGGGCGAACAGAAGCCGAGACGAGATCCGGGAGCGGTTGCTGACACCGACGCTCGCCAGTGCGCTCGCCAATGCGATCGAGGCGCGCGACTCCAGTCTGCATGGGCACTGCGAGCGGCTCGCCACACTCGCCGTGCGCATCGCAGAGCTGATGGGGCTCCGCCAGGACGAGGTCGAGACGGTCCGGCTCGGGGCGATCCTCCACGACGTCGGCAAGATCGGCATCCCCGACCGTGTCCTGCTCAAGCCAGGCCCGCTCGACGAGGAGGAGCGGCGGGTGATCGAGACGCACCCCGAGATCGGCGACACCCTGCTCGAGCCACTCGATCTGCTCGCTCCCGCACGCCCGATCGTCCGCCACCACCACGAGCGCTGGGACGGCGCCGGCTACCCGGACGGTCTCGCGGAGACCGAGATCCCACTCGGCGCGCGCATCGTCGGTGTGGCCGACTCGATCGAGGTCATGTCGTCGCGCCAGCTGTACCAGAGCCCCCGTAGCCCCGAACAGGTGCAGGACGAACTGCGTGCGCACCGCGCCAAGCAATGGGACCCGGAGATCGTCGACCTGGCGCTCGAGCTGATCGAGAGCGGCGAGCTCCTCCTGAGCAGCGAAGGCCTACGGCTCATCGAGGTCGCCGCCGCGCCGGCTTCGGGCACCGGAGTCGCAGTGCTCCTCGTGGAAGCAGACGACGATCACGCGCGCCTCGTGAGCGAGGCGCTCGAGCAAGAGCTGGACGGCGCCGTGATCGCACGCGCGACGAGCATCGCGCACGCAGCCGAGCTGCAGAACGGATTGACGTGGTCGGTGGCCGTCATCGCCCAGGAGCTGCCCGACGGCTCCGGCGTGGAGGTCCTCGACGCGCTACGGGCTGCGAGCCCGACCCTTCCCGTGGTCATGCTCACCGGCAACGACACCGCCGCCACGGTGGAGGCGTTCCAGCACGGCGCCTCAGACTATGCCGTCAAGGGCAGTTCGTACGACGCGCTCGCGCTCCGGGTCCGAGGCCTGGTGGCAGTGTGAACACGAGCGATCCCAGCTGCCTCGTTGCCGACGACCATCCCGCGCTTGCAAGCGCGGTCTGCGGCTACCTGTCGGCGAACGGATTCGACATCGTCGGCTGCGCCTCTGACGGCCGCCGCGCGGTGGCGCTCGCAACCGAGACGAAGCCCGAGGTGGCGCTGATCGACTTCCGCATGCCCCGGCTCGCCGGCGGCGAGCTCGTGCGGACGCTCAAGGAGGTCTCGCCCCGCACCGCAATCGCGGTCTACACGGCCGACGCGGACGAAGCAGTGGCCCAGGAGGTGATCGACGCAGGCGCGCTCGCCCTCGTGCTCAAGGAGGCGCCGCTCGCAGACCTCGTCCGAGCGCTCGAGGCGGCCCTCGCCGGCGTCGTCTACCTCGACCCGGCCCTGCAGCGCCCAAGCCCCAAGAAGACACTCACGCCACGGGAGCTCGACGTCCTCCGGCTGCTCGCAGAGGGACTCCAGCACGAGCAGATTGGCCGCCAGCTCGGCATCACGGCAGAGACCGTGCGCACCCACGTCCGGAAGGCATCCGACCGGCTCGACGCGACGACCCGCACGCAGGCTGTTGCAACCGCGGTGCGCCTGGGCCTGATCGCGTGACGGCCCAGCTCGACCAGCAACTCGAGGTCGCATCGCTCTCCGGTGAGGTCGAGGCGGTGATGGCGGGAATCGTGCAGCGGCTGATGGAGTTCGACGGTGCCGACGGCGCGTCGCTCTCCACGATCGACGACGAGTTCGCGTACTTCAAGGTCTGTCAGGGAGCCGACTCGCAGCTGCAAGGCCAGAGGCTTCCACTCGCCGCGACGCTCGGCAACGAATGCCTGCTCCGTCGCGAGATCACCGTCTTGCGCGCGACCACCGGGCCTGAGGTTGCGCGCTGCCTCACTCCCGGCGCGGGATCGATCGTCCTCGCACCGATCGAATACGACGGCGCGTATCGCGGCGTCCTCGGGGTGCGCAGCGTCGACGTGGACGCTTTCGACGACAACGAGGTGGAGACACTGCGGGTGCTCACCCGAGCCGCGTCGATCGCCCTGCGGAACGCGGAGCTGGTCGACCGGCTGGCCCAGGGCGAGCGGCATTACCGCGAGCTGCACGCGCAGGCTGCGGACGCGATCCTCGTCGGCGATCGAGAGGGAAACATCACGGACGCCAACGAGGCCGCCGCGGCACTGCTGTGGTACTCGGTCGACGAGCTGCGCGGCATGCACGCGCGCGACCTCGTCGATCCGGAGCGGCTCGACGACTACGAGCGCCGCCTCCGTGAGCTCCTCGAGCAAGGGGAGCTCCGAGGCGAGCAGAGGTTCCGCCGCAAGGACGGCGCGACGTTCGAGACCGAGTTTTCGAGCAGGCTGTTCGCGGACGGGCGCATCCACGTCACCCTCCGGGACGTCACCAAGCGAAAGCGCAACGAGGAGCGGCTCCGATCGAGCCTGACACGGCTGCACGAGATCGTGCAGACGCAGCAGGAGATCTCCACGCTCGAGCTCGACCCGGATGCGATCACCGCAACGATCGTTGCCCGGGCCCAGCGCCTCGCGGGCGCCGACGGTGCGGCGGTGCAGTGGTTCGAAGACGGCCAATCGATCCTCCGTCACGGCTCAGGGATCGCAGCTCGCCACGTCGGCCTGCGGATCAGCCGAGACGCGAGTCTCGCGAGCCTCGCGGCAGTCACCGGCGAGCCGGTCTATGCCAGCGACACGCAAGGCGATCCGCGCGTCGACCGGCGGGCGGCCGAACAGCTCGGTGCTCGGTCGCTGATCTGCGCGCCCCTGTATCGCGACTCGCAGGTCGTCGGCGTGCTCTCGATCCTCGGCAGCTCGCCCGACGCATTCGATGAGGTCGCGATCGAGACGACCCGGCTGATGGCCGAGTTCGTCAGCAGTGTCCTGCGCAACTCGAACGAGCTGGAGCAACGGCGGCAGCTCGTCGAGGAGCTCCAGGAGAGCGAATCGCGGTTCCGCGGTGCGTTCCACTCCTCGTCGCTCGGTATGGCGCTGACAGCGCTCGACGGGACGTTCGTCCAGGTCAATGACAAGCTCGCCGAGATGCTCGGCTACACGGTCGACGAGCTCTCGAGCCTGGGCGTGCGCGGGATCACTCATCCCGACGACATCGAGGTCGACGTCGAGCGCGGCAAGCAACTTCGCAGCGGCGAGATCGACTCGTACCAGCGAGAGAAGCGCTACGTCCGCAAGGACGGTTCGGCACTGTGGGCCGACCTGACCGTCTCGCTCGTCGCGGGCCACGACGGGAGCCCGACGCATGTCGTGTCGCACGTGCAGGACATCACCGCCCAGAAGGAAGCCAACCTGCTCTTCGAGGCGACGTTCGAACGCTCCGTCGTCCCGACGTTGATCTCCGACGACGAGCGGCGAATCGTCGCCCTCAACAGATCGGCTGCCGAGCTCCTCGGTGTCTCAGCCGACGAGGCGTTGGGGCTGACCGTCGACGATCTCCTGCCCGATGAGCCGGTCGGCGACCTGTGGAGCACCTTCATGGAGATCGGCGCCCTCGAGGCAGAGGTCACGCTGCATCGGCCCGACGGGTCGTTGCGCTTGATCGAGTTCACCGCAACAGCGAACGTTCGCCCCGGACGCCACATCGCCGTGGTCCGTGACCTCACGCACCAGCGTGAGCTCGAGGTGCAGCTGCGCCAGGCGCAGAAGATGGAGGCGGTCGGCCGGCTGGCGGGAGGGATCGCGCACGACTTCAACAACCTCCTGACCGCGATCGCGGGCTACAGCGAGTTTCTGATCGACGCCCAGACCGATCCACGCCAGCGCCGCCACGCCGAGGAGATCAAGAAGGCCGCGGCGCGCGCGGCCGCGCTCACGGGCCAGCTGCTCGCTTTCAGCCGCCGCCAGGTGCTACAGCCGCGCGTCCTCGACTTGAACGTCGTCGTCTCCGACATGGACATGATGCTCCGCCGCCTGATCGGCGAGGACATCGAGCTCCTGACGATGCTCGACCCGGAGCTCGGGGCGATTCGCGCCGACCCCACGCAGCTCGAGCAGGTGATCGTCAATCTTGCGGTCAACGCCCGCGACGCGATGTCGGGCGGCGGGTCGGTCACGCTCGAGACGGCCAACGTCGTCGTCGACAACAGCACCCTGGTCGAGCTGCGGCTCACCGACACGGGCATCGGCATGACACAGGCCGAGCGCGACCAGCTCTTCGATCCGTTCTTCACCACCAAGACGGGCGGCACGGGCCTTGGTCTCGCAACCGTGTACGGCATCGTCGAGCAGAGCGGCGGCACGATCGAGGTCACCTCGGAGCCGGGCCTCGGGTCGTCATTCCGCATCCTCTTCCCGTGCGTGCAGGAGCGAGCCGAGGAGCCCGCGTCGAGTACCACCGACGACGCGCCGCAGACCGGCGACGAGACGGTCCTGCTGGTCGAGGACGAGGCTGTAGTCCGCCAGCTCGTGGCCGAGATTCTGGAGACCAACGGCTACACGGTCCTGCAGGCCGCCGATGGGCCGTCCGTGCTGGAGCTGGCACGCCGCCACTCCGGCGACATCAGCCTGCTCGTCACCGACGTCGTCATGCCCGGCATGAGCGGGCCTGAGGTCGCACAGTCGGTGACCGCGATGCGCCCCGGGACACTCGTGCTCTACATGTCCGGCTACACCGACTCCGCGATCGGGCACCACGGGGTGCTCGAGCCGGGCATCGCGTTCCTGCAGAAGCCGTTCAGCACAGATGACCTGACGCGCAAGGTGCGCGCGCTGCTGGACAGGACCGCCGCGGTCGACTAGCGCCTGACCCCCTCCGGGGAACCAGGTTCAATCCCCGGCGTGATCCCGCCGGTCCTTCGCGACAACCGCAACTTTCGCAACTACTTCTTCGGGCAGGCGGTCTCGCTGCTCGGCGACCAGATCACGCTGATCGCACTGCCGCTCACGGCCGTGCTCGCACTGCATGCCACGGCCGGCCAGATGGGCGCGCTGACGACGGTCGCGCTCGTCCCGAACCTGATCTTCTCGCTCCACGCCGGCAGCTGGGTCGATCGCCGCGGCGGCCGCCGGCAGGTGATGCTCGTCACCGACGTCTGCCGTGGCCTCCTGATCGGGACGATTCCCGTGGCGTACGCGCTCGGGCACCTCACCTGGGCACAGCTCTACGTCGTCGCGTTCGGCTCCGGCGTGCTGTCGGTGTTCTTCTACGTCGCCTACGGCGGCTTCTTCCAGACGATCGTCGAGCGCGAGGACTACGTCGCCGCCAACTCGCTGACGCACGGCAGCCGCGCCTTCTCGTTCCTCGCCGGCACCAGCATCGGGGGCATCCTCGTTCAGGTCCTGCGCGGGCCGTACGCGCTCGCGATCGACGCGGTGTCCTTTCTCTGGTCCGCCATCTTCCTCGGCCGGATCCACGCGGACGACCCGCCGGCCGGTCCGGAGAGCACGGGCGGCATCCTCGCCGGCGCACGCTGGATTCGTGGCAACGCGATCATCCGCGCCGAACTGCTGGGCGTCGCGACGCTCAACTTCTTCAACTTCATCTACTTCGCACTGTTCCTGCTCTATGCGACGCGGGAGCTCCACGTCCAGCCGGCGGCGCTCGGGGTCGTGCTCGGCGTCGCGTCGGTGGGAACACTGTTCGGCTCGGTGATCACTGGGCGCGTTTCGCGCCGGCTCGGGGTCGGCCCCGCGTTCCTGATCGGATGCTTCCTCTTCCCGGCACCGCTCATCCTCGTGCCGGCCGCCGGTGGGCCGCACTGGTTCGTGCTCCTCTGTCTGTTCACCGCCGAGTTCTTCTCCGGCATCGGCCTGATGTTGCTCGACATACTCGCCGGCTCGATCAGCGCCGGGCTCATCCCGCGAACGCTGCGCTCACGCGTCGCCGGTGCGTTCATGGTCGTGAACATGGGCGTGCGGCCGCTGGGAACTGCGGTCGGCGGCGTGCTCGGGACTGCGATCGGCCTCCGGCCGACCCTGTGGATCGCGACGGTCGGCGCACTGTCCGGCATGCTGTTCCTGCTCCCCTCGCCGATCCGATCCCTGCACGACGTGCCGGAGGAAGCCCCGGAATGACTGACCCGATCACGCTCTTCCACGACTGGGTGGACGGAGATCAGATGGCGATCGCGACCGCGACACCTGACGGACGGCCCTCGGTGCGCATGCTGCTCTTGAAGAGCGCCGACGAGCGCGGCTTCACGTTCTTCACGGGCTATACCTCGCGGAAAGGACGAGAGCTCGAGGCGAACCCACGCGCAGCGCTCCTCTTTCACCGCCCCGGGATCCAGGTACGCGTCGAGGGCCGCGTCGAGCGCCTCAGCGCCGCCGAGTCCGACGCCTACTGGGCGACCCGGCCTGCGGCCTCACGCCGCAGCGCGGCGGCCTCGCAGCAGTCCGAGCCCCTCGCCTCACGTAAGGAGCTCGAGGCGACGGTTGCAGCGCAGCCGGAGGAACCACCCCGCCCGGAGCGCTGGGGCGGCTACCGGCTCGTACCGGACTCGTTCGAGTTCTGGCGCCACCGCGACGACCGCCTGCATGAACGTCACCTCTATAGGGCATGCGACGACGGGTGGGAATCGCTACTCCTTCAACCGTGAAGCTCCTCGCCGCCGCAGCGGCCACCTTCGTGCTGACCGGCGCGGCCCCGGGCTCGGCGCCGCTGCTCGGCGGGTGCCCCGTGTTCCCGGCGTCGAGCGTCTGGAACCAGCCGGTCGACAAACTGCCCGTCGCGGCGAACTCGGACACGCTGATCAGCTCGATCGGCAACTCGGGCGTGCACGCGGACTTCGGCAACGGTCTCTACGACGGCTCGCGCATCGGCATCCCGTATGTCGTCGTGCACGGCAAGAAGACGCCGAAGTCGCGCGTCACGTTCGACTATGCAGACGAGAGCGACAAGGGGCCGTACCCGATTCCCGCCGGCGTTCCGATCGAGGGCGCACCGGCGCATGCAAACGAGGGCGACCGCCACGCGCTGATCGTCGATCGCGATTCGTGCAAGCTCTACGAGCTGTACGCGTTGCGCCGTCAGGGCTCGGGCTGGGCGGCCGGCTCCGGTGCGATCTGGAACCTGCGCTCGAATGCCCTGCGCCCTGCGACGTGGACCTCGGCCGACGCGGCCGGATTGCCGATCCTCCCCGGCCTCGCACGCTGGGACGGCGACGCGTCGACCGGTCGTATCAATCACGCTTTGCGCTTCACCGTGGAGCGAACGCGCAGCGCGTACATCTATCCCGCGCGACACCAAGCAAGTGACTCGAACGACCCGTCGCTCCCCCCGATGGGCCTGCGCGTGCGCCTCAAGGCGAGCGTGAACATCAGCAAGCTGCCGCCACAGGCCCGTATCGTCGCCCAGGCGATGAAGACGTACGGTCTGATCCTGGCCGACAACGGCTCGAACTGGTACGTGTCGGGCGCGCCGAGCCCGCACTGGTCGAACGATCAGCTACACGCGCTCGGGAGCCTCACGGGCTCCGACTTCGAAGTGGTCGACTCCTCGAAGCTGCGGCCGTAGCGAGACCGTGAACGTGGTCCCGGCGGGGCCGCTCTCGACCTGGACGTCGCCGCCCATCGCGGTCGCGAGCTGCTTGACGATCGCGAGCCCGAGGCCACTGCCGACGGGACGGTCCTTGCCGACCTTGTCGTAGAGGTAGAACCGCTCGAAGGCGTGGGGAACGTCACCGGCAGGTATGCCCGGGCCTGTATCAGCAACGACGAGCCGGGTCGGCTCCGCAGTGACCGTCACGACTCCCCCGGCGGGCGTCTCACGGAGCGCGTTCTCGACGAGGTTCGACGCGACCTGGAGCAGACGGTCGCGGTCCGCCTCGACCCAGGTCTCAGCTCCTGCCGCTCGGAGCTCGACCCCGAACTCGCGCGCCGAGGCTTCGTGGCGCCCCACCGCCTCGCGCGTCGTCTCCGCCAGGTCGACCGGCTCACTGCGGACCGAGAACTCGGCGCGGTTCATCCGTGCGAGGTCGAGCAGGTCCCGGACGAGCCGCTCCAGCCGCCCTGCCTCCAGCACGATCGTGCGGGCCGCCTCGTCGGGCTCGAACGCGCCGTCGGCGAGGCCCTCTGCATAGCCGCGGATGGCGGTCAGCGGCGTCTTCAGCTCGTGGCTCACCGAGAGCAGGAAGTTGCGCTCAGCCTCGCGCGAGGCCTCCAGCTGCTCCGTCATCTGGTTGAACGCGCGCGCCAGCGCCACGAGCTCACTCGAGCCCTCGGTCGGCAACGGATCGTGCCGCTCGTCCGCCGCCAGGGCGCGGGTCGCGTCGGCGACGCGCCGGATGGGACGCACGATCGAGCGGGCGACGAAGAACGAGACCGCCGCGGCGAACAGCACCCCGACCAGCCCGGCCAGCAGTAGGTCGACGAGGAACGGACGCCAGGCGGAGGTCAGGCTCGCCGGCCGCAGCAGGATCAGCCCCCGGTTGGGAAGCGTCCGGTACGAGTACAGCTGGCGCTTGCCGAGATAGGTCGACTCACCGTCACTCGACCGGTTCACGTTCGGCACGAGCTTCACGAAGCTCGCACGGGGCTGGATCAGGATCCGCGTGCTGCCCGAGAGCTGGTCCTCAGTCTTGTAGTTGACGTTCTCGCGACGCTGGAGTGCAAGCTCGTCTGCGAGCCGGGCGACGCTCGCAGCCTGCGAACGATCGACCTGGCGGCGGGTGAGCACTGCACCGATCGCGATCGTCAGCGCAAGGGTGAGCGCGAGTGCCGCGAGCGTCGCCGCAAACAGTCGCGCCCTGAGGCTCATTGCGGCATGGCCTTGTAGCCCGTGCCCCGGAGGGTGCGGATCAGGTCGGGCCGTCCCAGCTTGCGGCGGAGCTGGGCGACGTGGACGTCGACCGTGCGCGTGCCGCCCGGGTACTCCTGCCCCCACACGCGGTCGAGCAGGACGTCGCGCGAGACGACGACGCCGGTGTTCGCCATGAAGAACGCCAGCAGGTCGAACTCCTTCGCGGTCAACTCGACGGGCTTGCCGTCGACGGTGACGTCATGCGACTCCTTGTCCAGCACGACGTCCCCGAGCGAGAACGAGTTCCGGCGATCCTGCGGTTCCGTTCGCCGGAAGATCGCCTTCATCCGCGCGACGAGCTCGCGCGGCGAGAACGGCTTCGTCAGATAGTCGTCCGCCCCGACCTCCAGCCCGACGATGCGATCGGGCTCCTCGTCGCGCGCAGTCAGCATGAGGATCGGAACCTGCGAACGGCCCCGGATCTCGCGGCAGATCTCGAAGCCGTCCTTGCCGGGCAGCCCGATGTCGAGCAGCACCATCCGGATCTGGTGGCGGTCGAGCTCGACCAGCGCATCCTCGCCGGACCGCACCCAGACGACGCGGTAGCCATCGCGAGTCAGGTAGCCGCGGACGAGCTCTCCGACTGAGGGCTCGTCTTCGACGAGGAGAATGGTCCCCGCCATTGTCCGCAGAAGGCTATTAGAAGGACGAGGCGCGCACGCGCACGGCTGCGCCTCCGTCGATCCGCATCGTGACGACGGTCATCTTCCGTCGCAGGTCGCTGGTGGTCGCGGGCAGCCCGTCGATGACGACGAGCGTCTGGGCCGAGAGCGGGACGACGACCGCGCTCCCGAGCTCGCGCAGCGTGACCTGTGTCGGCGAGGTCTGGATGACGCGCCCACGGTCGAGGATCAGGGTGTGGGGCATCTTGCCGATCTTGCGATTGATCTCGACGTGCGACCACTGGCCGGGGACGCGAGGGATCGGCGGGACGGGCGTGGACTTGGCCGCGAAGGCCGTTCCGGCGCACGCCAATGAGAGTGCACTGAGAATCAGGGCGAGCCTCCGCATGGTTTGACTATCGCCTGTCGGGGTCACGGCGTGGTTGACCGTGCGTAAGGCGAAGGTAAAACGAGAGCCGCCGACACGATCGCCGGCGGCTCTCGGGTTCGATCCAGAAGCCCCTCGCGCTGCGGTCGGTGGGTCAGTTGGCACCTCAGCCCGACCTCACCCGTCAATGTGCCTTCGACCTGCGCCCTCGGCTGGAAATCCTCGCTCGCGGGCCGGACAGACCCGGTCCGCTCTTCGACCTGTGGCGTTGGGATTCGGGCCGCGTGGTGCACCTCCTGCTACCTTGGAGTCACTGAGCGCCGTCCGGGTGCTCGTGAGATCTGGCTTCTCGTTCCTCCTTTTCAGGCGTATCGAGTTTCTCGCATCTCGAACCCCTGCAGCAATCCAAGGAGTAGAACAGCATGTCCCAATCGTTCCAAGCGCTCGGCGTGAGCGCACCCGTTGTGCGGGCCCTCGGTGCCCGCAATATTCACCGGCCGTTCGCGGTCCAGGAGCTCGTGCTCCCGGACGCGCTCGGCGGCCTCGACATCCTCGCCGAGGCGCCGACCGGCTCGGGCAAGACACTCGCCTTCGGCCTGCCGCTCGTCGAGCGCACGGCCGCGACCGGTGCGCAGCCGGCAGCGCTCGTGCTCGTCCCGACCCGCGAGCTCGCCACCCAGGTGGCGGCCGACCTCCGCCCGCTCGCCGAGACGAAGGGCCTGCGCGTCGCAACCGTCTACGGCGGCGTGTCCGTCGGCCCCCAAGCAAAGAAGGCGCGCACCGCGCACGTCCTCGTCGCCACCCCCGGCCGCCTCAACGACCTCCTCGAACAGCGGCTGATCAAGCTCGACTCGGTGCGGACGCTTGTCCTCGACGAGGCTGACCGCATGCTCGACATGGGCTTCAAGCCGCAAGTCGACCGCATCCTCCGCACGGTGCCGACGAATCGTCAGACAATGCTCTTCTCCGCAACGCTCGACGGCGGCGTCGCAGAGTTGGCGCGGGCGTATACGTCCAATGCGTCGCGCTTCCGCGCAGAACTGCCGAGCGATCGCCGCCCGGGGACGATCGAGCACACATTCGTGCCGGTGACTCCCGAGGGCAAGCTCGACCGCCTCGTCGAACAGCTGAACAACGCGGAACGCGGGCTCGCGCTCGTTTTCGTGCGCACCAAGCACGGCGCCGACAAGCTCGTGCGCAAGCTCGCCCGCGAGGACGTCGCGGCAGTGGCGATGCACGGCAACCTTTCCCAGAATCAGCGTGAGCGCGCACTCGCCCGCTTCGAGTCCGGCAAGGTGCCGACACTCGTCGCCACGGACGTCGCGGCGCGCGGGCTCGACATCGACGACATCACCCACGTGATCAACTTCGATCCGCCGCACGGTGACGAGGACTACGTGCATCGCGTGGGCCGCACCGGCCGCGCCGGCCGCAGCGGCACCGGGGTCACCTTCGTCCTCCCCGAGCAGCAGCATGACGTCGGCCGCCTCGCGGAGCGCCTCGGCCACGGCGAGCAGTTCGGCGCAGCGGGCATGAGCACTCCGACGAAGCCGCGGACACAGTCCCGCCAGCGCCGTCGCCGCTCCCGCTAGAGCGCCGACGACGCGCCGGCAGGCGATCAAACACTTGAAGGGGTGATTGCTCGCCTGCCACCCGCTGACGAAACCTGATGTATGTGGCAATCCCGCACGTCGCGGGGCGGTATTCGGCGCACGCTCGCCTGGGTCGCGGCTCTCGGGTTCGCAGTGCTCGCCCTCAGCGGGTTCGCCCACGGGGTCGCCGCCCGGCATGCGAATTCGGCGCGCACCGACCGGGTGCGAGCCCTGCACGCCCTGGCGCGCCTGACCACCAGCGAACGGGGCCGCGTCGGCCAGGCGAGATTCGACGATGCGGGCGCGGCCCGCATGGGCCGACTCCTCTCGGGGCTGGAGCGCTCCGCGCCCTACAACGTCCGACTCGACGCGCTCGTCGGCCCTGCCCTGGCGGCCGAGTCACTCGCGCGCCACGGCAAGCTGAAGCTGGCCAGGGATGCGTTCGCGGAAGTGAGCGAGGAAAGCGACCGTGGCGGCGACCGTCGAGGCCGACTCGGGATCGGCCACCAAGTTCGGGATTCTGACGCGGTTGCAGGAAGGCTCGGCAGCGATCGCAGCCGTTCTGGGGTCGCTCGTTGCGCTCGTCGCCCTGATCGCGCTGCCCGGGCGCCGGCGCGATCGAACCGTCCGCGAGCTAACGGAGCAGGCGCGGACGGACAACCTCACCGGGCTGCGCAACCAGCGCGCGTTCCAGGAGTCGTTGTCGGCCGCGATCGCCGAGCGAGACGCCCGCGGCACGCCGTTCGTCGTCCTCGCCATCGATCTGGACGGGTTGAAGCAGATCAACGACGTCCAGGGCCACATCGCGGGCGACACGCGCATCAAGCAGGTCGCCGACTGCATCAAGCGCGTCGTCGGCCACAACGGAGTCGTCCATCGAACAGGCGGCGACGAGTTCATGGTCATCCTGCCGGGCCGGCGGAACATCCAGGGCCTGACGATCGCCCGCAGGCTCGACGAGGAGAGCCGCTCGCAGTTCGGATCCCGAACCGTGTCGATCGGGCTGACCGAGTCGATCGGAACCGAAGGACGGCTTCTGATCGTCGGCCAGGCGGATCTCGCGCTGTACGAAGCAAAGCGAACGAGCCTCAACGCCGTCGTGTTCAACCCGCGGCTCGCACGGCCCGTCGACCCGGTCGACCGCCGCCAGGCAGGCCCGTCACCGGAGCAGCGCGCCCGCGCCGTGACGCTCGCGCGAACACTGGACGCGAAGGACGCCGGCAGCCGGAGGCACTGTGAGACGGTGGCCCAGATCTGCGTCGCGATCGGCGAGCGAGTCGGGGTCAAGGGACCTCAGCTCGAACGCCTTCGGCTGGCCGGGCTGCTCCACGACATCGGCAAGCTCGGCATCGCAGACGCCATCCTGCACAAGTCGAACCCGCTCGACGGCGGGGAGCGGGCGGAACTCGCCGGCCATGTCCAGATCGGACATTCGATCCTGGTCGCGGCCGAGCTGCCTGTCGAGGCGGAATGGGTGCTCCACCACCATGAGCGCTACGACGGGACGGGGTACCCCTCGGCCCAGCGCGGCGACGAGATCGCCCTCGAATCCCGGATCATCGCCGTCGCCGACGCGTTCGAGGCGATGACCGGCGAACGGCCCTACCACTCGAGCCTCTCACCTGAGCGGGCCCTCGCCGAGCTACAGAGGCATACGGGGTCACAGTTCGACGCGAGCTGCGTCGACGCGCTCGTGCTGGCGGTCGCCCAGGACGGCGTCGTCCTTCGCCGTAGCCTCAGCCCGGCCTGAGCGCCGGCCGCGGCTAGGCGGTCTCGGCGGGCTCGGGCACGCGGAGGAGGCGGAGCATCTCCTCGAGCTTCTCGGCAGTCGCGTCCATCGCCTCCTGCCGGGAGACCAGCTCGGCCTCGAGACCTTCGACCCGCGCCTCGAGCTCTACCACCTGGCTCCCGAGCTCTTCGATCTGCGTCTCGTACGTGGAAAGCTTCTCGGCCGCGACCGTGTCGGCGCGGGCGGCTTCGGTGCGGATCGAAGCAGCCTGTTCGGCGAGCATGTCGGCGATCCCACGCGCCTGCGCGGCAAGCGCCATGACGCTGTCGACGGACGAGTCGCCGTCGGGGTCCTGCTCCGGGAGGGGCGCAACAGCGCGAAGCTTCTTCGGAGCGGACGCCTCGTCCCCGGACTCGTCATCGGCTTTCGCCGCAGGTTCGAGCCCGTCGTCTCCGTCCGCGTCGTCGTTGCCGGCCTCGTCGCCCGAACTGCCGCGGCTCGGCAGCAATTCACTGCGGAGGCCTGCCTCGAGTGCCGACTTCGGCACGACGATGACGACGGTCTCGTCGCCGAGCAGCTTCCGCAGTGCCTCGAGCCGGTGCTCCGTCGGCTCCGCGACGGCGGCAACGACGCGGCCGTCTTCGATGCGCGTCGGGAGTGCCTCGAGCCGTTGCGCGTCCTCGCGCGACAGCCGAGCAAGAGCGTTCGCGTCGAACCAGATCGAGGCGCGGTCGACGTAGCTGAGGCCCCACTGTTCTGCCAGAAGCTGGGCCACGTCGTCCTCGGTCGCCCAGCCGCGCTTGACGACGACCTCGCCAAGCCGTTCGCCCGTCTTGCTGCCCTCCTCGAGGGCCTGGTCGAGCTGGACCGCTGAGATGTACCCACCGCGCACGAGCAACTGCCCGAGGGCTGCGCGCCCCGGACCCGCCGTATCGGCTACCGCGTTCGCTTCGGCGTCAACTGCCACGGTCAGCCCCCCAGGATGGTTTCCACGCTCCCTTTGTCGGCTGCGGGAACCGATTCCTTGAGGGGGAGTTTCGGTCGGTTTCTTGCGCCAGCTCACCGCATCAGGATGCGCGCGATCAGGATCAAGGCCAGCAGGGCGACCGCCCCGAACTCGAACATGTGGTGGTAAGGCATCGTGACCATGCGGTTCAGTATCGGCACCGGGTCGGCCGAAGTAGAGTCCGAATTCGACGCCGGGCGCGAATCGGCCCGCAAATGCGGCCTGTGCGGGTGAGATTCATCTCCTTCTGGTAAAAGAAAGGATGAGTCAAGAGGACCAGGAACCGGACGAACAGGGCGATCCCGAGCTCCAGACCCTCGTGACGGAGATCCAGCGGCTCGAGGCCGAGGAACGCCAGGTCTCTGCGCTACGGCAGCAGATTCACGACCGCCTGGCGAGCTTTCCGAACGACGTGACAGCTCGCCAGGAGCGCGAACTGTCGGCGCGCCGCGTCGAGCTTCACGCCGAGATCGACCGTCTGCAGGGCGAGCTCGTGCAGCTCCGAGCCGAGCGCGGAGCCGCAGAATGACATTGTCCGTTTCCCCGCAACGTGCAAGAATCCCTCAAATGGGGGACGAGAAGACTTCGGCGGCGAGGACCCGACTCCTCTGGATGCTCGTCCTGGCGATGGTGTTCGCCGCGGTCGACCAATGGGTGAAGCTGTCGGTCACCACCCCGTATTGGGCATATCACCACCGTTCTGATGTCTGGTTCGTCGGCTCGTGCATGCTGCTCGTCGGGGCGGCGGCACTCACGCTCGTACCGTCGCGAATGGTCGCGATCGGTGCTGCACTGCTCGCCGGCGGCGTGCTCGGGAACGTCCTGTCGGCAAGCGCAGACGGCTTCGACGTCCCGAACCCGCTCTTCATCGGCCACAACTACGGGATCGCGTTCAACGTCGCCGACGTGCTGATCGTCGTCGGCAACATCACCTTGATGCTGAGCCTCAGCGCGGTCGTGATCCGGAACCGCGAGCAGCTCGAAGCGAGCCGTGCGGCGTTCCGGCGAGCCGTGCGCGAGCACTTCTAGCCCGGGCCTCCTGTCGGACGCCGGCGCGCGCCGGCGCTGCTACTTGATCAGCGTCAGGAGCTTGAACATCGGGAGGTACATCGCGATGACGATCGTCCCGACCATCGCTCCGACACCGATCATCATCAGCGGCTCGATGATCGAGGTGAGCGACGCGATGCTCGCGTCGACCTCGTCCTCGTAGAAGTCGGCGATCTTGCTCAGCATCTTGTCGAGCTCGCCGGTCTCCTCGCCGATCTTGACCATCTGGCTGACCATCGGCGGGAAGATCGGGTCCTCGGCCAGCGGCACGCTGATCGGGACGCCGTCGTGGACACGCTCGGACGTCGTGATCATCGACTGCTCGACGACCCAGTTTCCGGCCGTGCCGCCCGCGATGTCGAGGGCGGTGATGATGTCGACACCCGCGGCCACGAGGGTCGCAAGGGTGCGCGAAAGACGCGCGAGCGCGATCTTGTGCACGACGTCGCCGATCTTCATCGGGACACGCAGCTTGAAGCGATCCCACCACTGTGACCCCTGGGGCGTCTGCTTGAAGCGGCGCAGAGACCAGATCGCGAGCCCGACCAGCGGGAAGATGATGTACCACGAGCTCCGCAGGACGTGCGACATGTTGACCACGATCTGCGTGGGCAGCGGAAGTTGGCCGTTCAGCTGTTTGAAGACGGACTGGAAGACAGGAACGATGAACATGAGCATGAAGACGAGGACGATCGACGCGAAGGTGATGACGACGGTCGGATAGACCATCGCGCTCTTCACGCGGCGCTTGAGCTTGGTGTCCTTCTCGATCTGCGTCGCAACGCGGTCGAGCACCGTGTCGAGGGTTCCCGACGACTCGCCCGCAGCGACCATCGCGACGAACAGGCGGTTGAAGACCTTCGGATGGCGTGCCAGAGCGCGCGACAGGATCAGGCCCGACTCGACGTCCCCGCGAACCTCGCCGATCACCTCGCGCAGGAACTTGTCGTCGGTCTGCTCCTCGAGCGTGACGAGTGCCGCGACGACGCTCACGCCGGCCTCGATCATCGTCGCCAGCTGCCGCGCGAAGATCTGGAGCGACTTCGGCTTGACCGCCTTGAAGGCGCTGCCCATGCCGGACGTTCCTGCCGTCGCCTGTTCCGTCAGGGAGCGAGCCAGCAGGCCGCGAGACTGCAGCTGCTCGCGCGCGGCGCTGAGGTCAGGGGCGCTCAGCGTCCCCGAATGCAGCAGCGCCCTGCGCATTGATTGCGTCGTATGCGAATTCAGCCATCGTTCGCTACTTCCCCTTCGCCTTGTAGATGACGAGCTGGCGGATATAGGCAGTGCCGAACCCCTTGCCGTGGACCGCCGACGAGGCTTTGTTGACCGCGGTCAGGGAGCCGTACGGGCCTGTGTAGACGACCCAGTAACCGCCCCGCAACGGCCGACGGTTCGACGAGTTGAGCAGGGAAACGCTGCCCAGGCCCTTGGCATGTGCCGAGGCGGCGAAAGCCGTTGCCGCGCGCTGGCCCTCTGCCGGTCGGGATCGAGGCGAGGATCACGATCCAACCCTTCTGGGCGACTCGTCCGCCACCGGGGGTGCCGATGACGATCTTGCCCGGAAGCTGCGACACGTGCGACCGGCGTCGGCGCGGCGGGGGCGATCGTCGCCTCCGGCGTCGCGCGCGACGCGAACGGGTCGTGCAGACCCGGCGGGTTGGGCACCGAGCCGAGCGTGTTCGCGCCCGGGCCCGGCCGAGTCGTGCCGACGAACGGATCATGCCCCGGATGGCGTAGCGCCGCCCGAAGCGCCGCGGGGTTGTGAACCGGCGCGACCGGCGCTGCGACAGCCGGCGCCGGGGCGGCGGCGGTCTGGGTCGCGGGGCTCGAGCCGCCGTGGCTCATGATGCCGGGCAACTCGATTGCGACCACGACGACGAGAACCAGCACGGCTGCCGCGACGAAGTACTTCTGGCGGCGCTCCTTGGCCGCCTGCTTCTCGGCGAACGCCTTGCTGCGGCGACGGTTGAGGGTGGTCGCCGACATTACGGGGTGGCGCCGGCCGCGGTCGCTGTGGAGTCAGACGATGTGGTCGACGTGTCCGTGCTGGTCGCCGCGGCGGGAGGCGCCGCCGCCGAGTAGGTGAATGCGTTCAGCGCAAGCGTCGCCAGGATCGCGCCGTTGGCAGCCTGACCCGGCTGGGCAGGAGCCTGGCCGGCGAACGCGATGCTGTCGATCGTGTACAGCCGTCCCTTCCCGGCCAGCTTCCCCTTCTTGATGTCGGCACTCTGCCGAAGGAGACGCGCGAACTTCTGGATCGCGAAGTACCGGCCCTTGACGACCACCGACATCGGCATGGGAGCGGCACCGGCGGCTGCGATCGCGACCCCCGGCGTGATGGTGTCGAGCTCCGTCCGCGACTTCGCAGCCGCCGCCGAGAGCTGGCGCAAGACATTCGCCATCTGCGGAGTGTCGGGCAGTGCCCGCTTCGCTGTCGCCAGGGCCGCGGCCGTCTGCCGGCGGTTCGGAGCAGCCAGGAGATGCTGCGCCTCGGTGAGCTGCCCTTCGACGGTCCCGATCTGCGTGTCCAGAGTGGTCGCCTTCGAGCGCTGAGGTGAAACGAGCATGAACCAGCCCACGCCGACGACGACGAGGACAGCGAGCACGCTCAACGCCAGGGCAACCGGTCCAGTTGATCTTCTTCATCATCAGTGCACCTCACTCACGCCGGCGTTGATGGAGAACGTCGTCGTCCCATCGGCCTGTCGCGCCGACGACACGAGAGCCACGTTCGAGAGCCAGGGCAGGAGCGCGAGCCGGTCCATGACCGTGCTCGACGCGCACGTGCGATGGGGCGACTCCCGTGATCGTCAGCACCGCCGCCGCTGCCGGCGCCGCCGTCGTGCTCGAGACCGCCGCGGAGGCGGCCGCGACGGGAGCCGCAGCCTGCAGGTTGTTGAGAACGACGTCGACCGGCAGGACGCGTGCCAGTGAAGACAGCGTCCGGTCCCAGTTCATCCGCGTGTTCACGACGGACACGACAGCCGCGTCGCGAGACTTGCTGTCGGTCAGCGCAGCGCGGATCGCGTCGACCTGGGCCTGGACCGCGGCGAGCCGCGTCTGGTCGCTCGACAGAGTGGACTGTCTTGCTGCTCACGACCGAACGCTCGTGCACGTAGAGCCCGGCCAGGAGCAGCGGCGAACCCTGCCGCGACAGCCCCGCCGATCCGCAGGGTCTTCTTGGCGGGAAGGTCGCTCCCGACGCTGGTGAATCCCTTCTTCGAGACTCTGGCGTCTGCGGGCAGAAGATTGACGGCTTGCATCAGCGCTCAACTCCTAGACCGATTGCAACTGCGAGGGATGCGAGGTCGTCGCGCGTCAGAACCTCTTGCGACGCGTCGACGGCGGCCAGCGGGTCGGCGACCCGGATGCGGGCTCGAACCAGACGCTCGAGCTCCTCGACCAGGCCCGGCATGCGTGTCGTTCCGCCGGTGACGAGGATCTCAGCGATTGCGTGCGAGCCCGGCTGACCCTGGTAGAACTGCAGCGAGGCGACGAGCTCACGAGCCAGGTTGGTCAACTCTTTCTTCACGGCTCCGCGTGCCCGCACGGCCCTTGCGTCGACGACGTCACCGTCGTCGGCGTCGCTGAGCGTGACGGCGCGCTTCGACCTCATCTGCTTCCTCGGCGCTCAGGCCGAGCTCACGGCCGATTGCCGTGTCCAGCTTGCCGCCGCCCCACTCGAGCACGCGTGTGAAGTCGCAGACTTCGCCATCCGAGATCGCAAGTGTCGACCGGTCGTGTCCCAGCGCGAGGGCGACAACCGCCGTGCGTTCCCCATCTGCCCGTGCGGGCGCGTTGGGAGCGACGGCGCGGAGAAGCGCGAACGCCTCGACGTCGATGCCGGTGACCTCGAGGTTCGCACCGTGACACGCCGACACGAAGTGATCGATCGGCTCGCGATAGGCGGCGGCAAGGACGACGCGATGGGTCACGGCGCCCGTCTCGGACGTCGTGGTTCCGACGACGTGGTAGTCGAGCACGGCCTGATCCATCGGGATCGAGAGCGCTTCGTGCGCACGGAACGTGACCGCGTTGCCGAGCTGCTTCGGGTCGTCGATCCCGTCGATGTCGAGAACGCGGACACCGACGCGATTGGTGCCGATGCCAAGCCGGACGTTCTTGCGCGGCAGGTCGTTCTCGGTGAAGAACTCATCGAGCGCTTTTGCGAGCGCAGGGATGTCGCGTACCTCGCCGCCGATGACCACGCCTGAATCGAGTGGCCCGCGGGCGACACGCAGAAGACGAGCGCTGCCGTTGTTGACGACCTGTGCAGCCGCGATCTGAGACGCGCCGACCTTCAAGCCGACGAGCTCGACCTTGCCCTTCTTCCGCCGGTTGGTCTTGTCCGGCGGTGCTCCGACAGCTGCCTGCTTCGGCTTGCGCTTCGGCTTCAGGTCGGAGAGCTTGATTTCCTTCTTCAGGTCCACGATCGCCTAGCCTTCCCCCGCCAGACGCAGACCGGTGTCGCCCAGAGAGGCGCCGGCGGCGTCGAACGGTTCGACTGCGGTTGGAAGAACAGAGAAGTCCGTGAAGCCAGCGCGCTCGAGGATGCCGGCGAGCTGATCTGGCCTGCCCGAGCGCGCGAACGCGATCTCGGCAGTGACGACACGCTTCTGGACGAGATCCGCGAGCGACTGCTCCATCGTGAGCATTCCGCGAGAGGTGCTCGTCTGCATGACGGAATAGACCTGCTCGATCTTCGCCTGCCGGATGAGGTTGCGCACCGCATCGTCGGGAATGAGGATCTCGAGTGCGGCCACACGCCCACGGCCGTCGGCGGTCGGGATCAGGTTCTGGGTCACGACCCCTTGCAGCGTTGCCGCAAGCTGGACGCGAACCTGACCCTGCTGCTCCGCAGGGAACGCGTCGATGATGCGGTCGATCGTCTGCGGTGCGCTCTGAGTGTGCAGCGTCGCGAAGACGAGATGCCCGGTCTCGGCGGCCGTCAGGGCGGTGCTGATCGTCTCGAGGTCGCGCATTTCGCCGACGAGGATCACGTCCGGGTCTTCGCGGAGCGCCGCGCGCAGGGCCTCACCGAACGACGTCGCGTCGGGGCCGAGCTCGCGCTGGTTGACGATGCAGGTGCGGTGCCAGTGCAGAAATTCGATTGGATCCTCGATCGTGAGGATGTGCTCGTGTCGCGTGCTGTTGACGTGATCGAGCAGCGACGCGAGCGTGGTCGACTTGCCGGAGCCGGTCGGGCCTGTGATGAGGACGAGACCGCGGGGCTTGTCGGCCAGCTCGTACAGCCGCGAGGGCATGTTGAGCTCTTCGAGCGTCTTGATCCGCGCCGGAATGAGCCGGAACGCGGCAGCGAGGCTCTCGCGCTGGAAGAACGCATTGACGCGGAAGCGGGCCAGGCCCGGGACGGAATGTGAGAAGTCGATCTGGCGGCCGGTCTCGAGATGCTTCTGCTGCTCGGTCGAGATGATCCGGTAGATCAGCGTGCGCGTCTCCTCCGGCGAAAGCTTGTCGTATTCGACGAGCCGCTCGAGCTGGCCGTTGATCCGGATGACCGGCGGAGAGCCCGCAGTCATGTGGAGATCCGACGCATCTCGCTCGACCATGACGGCGAGCAGTTCGTCAATCGTATGGAGAGATTCGGTCACGAATTCCTTCTGGGAGTAGGAGGGAAGTGGACGAGTCGAGTGTCCGCGGTGACGCGGACTGCTTCGTTCAGCAGCTGTTCCGCGGTTCCTGCGGTCGCCGCTGGCGGGGGTGAGGGGGCGGACGAGCCGCCCCCCTCACAACCCGTCAGTTGAGAACTAGGCGCAGACGTCCGGCTTCCTGGACAGTGCCCGAGTGGACGGTCACCGAGCCACGCGAGACGTGAGCCACCTTGCCGTTCACGGTCTTGTCGAGGCAGTAGCTCGCGCCGCCCGCGACGATCTTGACGTGTCGACGTTCAGGCCCTGGTCGATCTCCTTGAGCGCGGCGACGGTCATGCCGGTGTAGTTGCCGTTGTCGGAGTAGTACGCCTCCGCCGACGGCACCGCTGCGCGGACATCCGAATCGGCCGCCTTCTGGTTGGCGCGATCACGGAAGCCCAGGTAGGACGGAACTGCGATCGCCAGCAGGATGCCGATGATCACGATGACGATCAGGAGCTCGATCAGCGTGAAACCTTCATCACGCTGCAGCCTCTGCCGCAACTTGGACATACAGATCTCCTTCACTTGGTTCAGGGGGACAAGCCTTCCAGCAGTTATTCGCCTTTTCAGATGAATTCCTGCACCCCTATTCCGGGGGATATCCGCGACTACATTCGGGGGATATCCGCTAGGCGCAGAGCCCGCTTCCTGGACGGTCCCGGAGTGGACGGTGACCGAGCCACGCGAGACGTGAGCCACCTTGCCGTTCACGGTCTTGTCGAGGCAGTAGCTCGCACCGCCGACGACGATCGTGACGTGATCGACGTTGAGTCCCTGGTCGATCTCCTTGAGCGTCGCCACGGTCATGCCGGTGTAGTTGCCGTTGTCGGAGTAGTACGCCTCCGCCGACGGCACCGCTGCGCGGACATCCGAATCGGCCGCCTTCTGGTTGGCGCGATCGCGGAAGCCCAGGTAGGACGGAACTGCGATCGCCAGCAGGATGCCGATGATCACGATGACGATCAGGAGCTCGATCAGCGTGAAACCTTCATCACGCTGCATTCTTTGCCGCAACTTGGACATGCCGTTCTCCTTCACTCGATTGAGGACTGGTGACCCCTTCGAGCTCGTTGTCGTCGCGCACGCCGAATTGCGCCAGACCAATCCGGGTGATTTCCCGCCGGGTTTAGGTTCAGATTGCGTTCAGATTTTGGCGGCTGACACGTCGCAGCCCAGGTACGAGAACGACGTCATCAGATCCGTGACGAATTCGTCCGCGTCCTGGAGGCTGTGGAAGCGATACGGCTGCGCCGCGCCCGACGGGCCGGCGGCCGACACGACGACTTCGCCGTGCTCCTGCATCACTCCGACGACGGCAACGACAGCACCCTCACGAGTGACCCGCCAGGAAGCCTCGGGGACGACCTCGAGAGAGTGAGCTACCGACACAGTCGAGGTATCGACCAGATGAGCGATCTGAGCAGTCACTCGTTGGAGTGATCTTGGCGACCCAGATCGGATCAGGCGGAGCAGACGCGGGCGAGCTCTTCCGCGGAGGTCAGGCCCGCGGCGACCTTGTCGATGCCGTCCTCCCACATCGTGCGCATTCCTTCTGCTGCCGCCGCCTCGGCGATCACGTCGCGCGGCGACTTCTCGGAGGCAAGCTGCTCGAGGCGCGGGGTCATCTCGAGAAACTGGAAGACACCGACGCGACCCTTGTATCCGGTGTCGCCGCAACGCGGGCAGCCGTGCTTGCGGTGGAACGTCGCGCCCTCGAGCTTCTTCGCACGCTTTTCGTCGACGTGCAACGCCATCAGCTCGTCCCACGTGGCCTCGTACGGCTCGGCACAGTGGGGACAGAGCCGGCGCGCGAGGCGCTGGGCGAGCACGGCGGAGACCGCGGCGCCGGTGATGAACGGCTCGACACCCATCTCGTTCAGGCGAGTGAGCGCCGACGGGGCGTCGTTCGTGTGCAGCGTCGACAGCACCATGTGCCCGGTCAGAGCCGCCTCGATCGAGATGCGCGCCGTTTCCCCGTCGCGGATCTCGCCGACCATGACGACGTCGGGGTCGGAGCGGAGGATCGACCGCAGGGCCGTTGCGAATGTGAGTCCCGCGCGCGGGTTGATCTGCACCTGGCTGATCTCGCCGAGCCGGTACTCGACCGGGTCCTCGACCGTGATGATGTTGATCTCCGGCCGCTTGATGCCTGCGAGCGACGCGTAGAGCGTCGTCGACTTGCCCGATCCGGTCGGGCCCGTGACGAGGAGCGCACCGGTCGGGCGGGCGAGGATCTTGTCCATCTGCTGCTCCATCTCCGCGGACAGGCCGATCGCCGCGAGCGTCGGAACCTCGCGCGACTTGTCGAGGAGGCGCATCGTGACGGACTCGCCTTCGACGGTCGGCAGCGTGGCGACGCGGATGTCGAGCATCCGGCCGGCGGCCGCCGCTCCGAGCGTGATCCGGCCGTCCTGGGGCTTGCGGCGCTCGGCGATGTCGAGCTTGGCGAGCACCTTGAGGCGCGTGGTCACACCCGCCGTGAGCCGCTTGGGAACGCGGTGGGCGACGTGCAGCACACCGTCGATGCGGTAGCGGACGATCAACTCGTCCTCCTGCGGCTCGACATGGATGTCGCTGGCTCCGTCCTCGGCCGCCTGGAAGATCATCGAGTTGACGAGGCGAACGAGCGGGGCGTCGGAGATGCCGTCCTCGGCCTCCAGGTCGTCCTGATCGTCTTCGTCCCCGACGACGATGTCCTGGAACGTCGTCGTGTTCATCGCCTCTGCAGCGCGGGCGAGCCTGCGCAGCTCGGTCAGGACGTCGTTGCGGGCCGCAACGTAGAACTGGACGCTCAGCCGCGTCGCAAGCTTGATCTCGTCGAGTCCGCGCACGTCCTGCGGATTCGTGATGGCGACCTTCAGGGTCGTGCTGTCGCTCGAGAACGGGATCGCGCACACCCGCTCGAGGACCGGCAGAGCAATCGACTTCGCGGACGTCGCGTCGACGCCGGCGACCGCGAGGTCGACCAGCGGCAGGTGGTACTGCTCGGCGAGGCGGCGCGCGACACCGAGCGCACTCGCAAAGCCTTCCTCGACGAGCGCCTGCGAGAACGACGACCCGCCTGCCGACCGGCGCACGACGTCGATCTTCTCGGGGTCGAGCAGTCCCGTCGCGCGGATCACGTCGGCGACGAGGTCACCATGGCCGCCCGCCGTTCCGCCGACGTCGAACGTCTCTTCCTCGACGGGAGCAGACTCATGGTCGACGTCGTCCGCGATGACGTGCAGATCCGTTTGGTTGTCCATGTCCCTCGACGCCTCCATCACAGCACCCCGAGGTACCAGTGGACGATGGCGCTCCCGGCGAACAGCGCGATCACACCTCCGAGCGCCAGGAACGGCCCGAACGGGATCGCCATCTTCCGCGCTGCGCCGCCGTGGCGCGCGAGCAGCACGACGGAGGGCACGAGCGCCGAAAGCATGCCGATCATGATCGCCACCGGGACCGTGCGCCCGAGCCCGACCCCGAGCAGAAATGCCAGCTTGACGTCGCCCATGCCCATGCCGCCCGGATAGGCGAGCGCGGCCAACAGGAAGAACACGCCGGCGCCCAGGCCGGCCGCGATCCACTCGACGGACGGGTCGAGCAGCGTGTTCGCGACGAGAATGACGATCGCCGCGGGCACGACGATCCGGTTCGGGATCACGCGACGCTCGAGATCGGTCGCCGAGACGGTGACGAGCGAGGCACAGAACAGCGCCGCGATCGCGAAGTTCCAGGTCAGGCCGAACTTCAGCGCGCAACACGCAATCAGGGCGGCGGTGACGGCCTCGACCGCCGGATAACGCCACGAGATCGACGCGTGGCAGTTGCGGCAGCGTCCGCGCAGCACCGCGTAGGAGAAGAGCGGCACGTTGTCGTACCAGGCCAGTTCTTGCCCGCACGACATGCACGCAGAGCCCGGCGACACGATCGAACGCCGCAGCGGAACGCGCGCGGCGATCACATTGAGGAAGCTGCCGATCGCGAGTGCAGGTGCGATCGTGATGGCCGCGAGCTCCACGTCCACCCGGCCGGGCTAGCCGACCCTCGAACCATCGCCCTGTGCACCGAAGGCCGGCGCATCGAGAGCGTCCTCCGACTCGGGCTCGAGCGTTGCACCCGCGGCTTGCGCGATCGCGTGCTCCTTGAGCGCACGGTCGAGGGCGATCATGAAGTCATGGCGGTTGGGAGCTGCCGAGGCGGCGACTTCCTGTTCGACGCTTCCTCCGAGGACGGCCGCGATCAGTGCCTGCGTGATCGTCTGCATCTGGAAGAAGGCGCCTTCTGCAACCGCTTCGGGGATGTACTCCGGCTTGTTGTCCCGGATCAGCTCCTGGATCCGGTTGTTGCTGATCATGACCTCGACCGCGGCGACCCGGCCGCCGCCGATGCGGGGGAGCAGGCGCTGGGAGACGACACCCTTCATCACCCCGGCGAGAATCGAGCGCACAGCCGGCTGCTTGATCGCCGGGAAGAACTCGGCGAAGCGGCCAACCGTCTCCGCGGCATCGACCGTGTGCATCGTCGCCAAGACGAGATGGCCCGACTCGGCGGCCTGCAGAGCGGTCTCGGCCGTCTCCATGTCGCGAAGCTCACCGATCAGGATGATGTCCGGATCCTGGCGCAGAACGCGCCGCAGCGCCTCGTGGAACGACTCGGTGTCGAGGCCGACCTCGCGCTGGCTCACGATGCAGTTGATGTCGGAGTGCAGGATCTCGATCGGGTCCTCGATCGAGACGATGTGCTGCCGCCGTGTCTGGTTGATGTGCCCCAGCATCGAGGCCAGGGTCGTGGTCTTGCCCGATCCGGTGGCGCCGGTCACGAGGACGAGACCGCGGTGCTCCTCGGCAAGCTTCTGAACGCCGGGGGGCAGGCCGAGGCTCGCGAACGTCGGCACCTCCGACGGGATCACGCGGCAGGCGAACGAGATGTCGCCGCGCTGGCGGAACGCATTGATGCGGAATCGAGGCAGGCCGGGCAGCTGGTACGCGGTGTCGAGCTCGCCGGTCTCGTGGAAGACGGCGATCCTCCGGGGCGACGTCGCCCCGACCTCGTTCAAGATCTCTTCGAGGGCCTCACTCGTCAGCGGATCGAAACCTTCGAGCTGCTCGAGTTGGCCGTCGACCCTGACGATCGGCGGCTGGCCGACCTTCAGGTGCACGTCGCTCGCATTGAGACCGACGGCAATTCTCATCACCTGGTTCAGGTTCACATTCACCCCATCGGCAGATAGGTCGGAATCGTTTAGGGGCAGTTGATCCACCCGCTCATTCTCGAGGCCGGATACGGTGAAGAGCGGCCGATCTCCTGCCGTCGAGACGTCGGTGCCGTCCGAATAGACCCCTTCAATGAGGTATTGACTGTCGGCAATTTCGGCCGATGCTTGGTACGCCGCTATGACCTGTGGCTGACGAAACCACCCAAACCAGCGCCTCGACCACCCTCGAGAGCGCGGCCGCAACGGTCGAAGCGCTCGCGCGCGCGCTCGAGCTGCATGATTACCGGCGCGGCCGGTTCGGCGAGACGTCGAGTCACACGGCTCGCGTGACGCAGCTCGCGCTGCGGCTCGCGGAGGAGATCGCGCCCGAACTTGCGCTCGACCCGCAGCTCGCCTACGGCTTTCGGCTGCACGACATCGGCATGATCGGCGTCTCGAACGCCACCCTGCTGAAGGCGGGCAGCCTCACCCCGGCGGAGATCGACGAGATCCGTGAGCACCCGTGGCTCGGCGAGCGCATCGTCGCGCCCGTGCCCGCGCTCGGCGGACTCACGCGGCAGGTGATCGCGTGCCACCACGAACGGTGGGACGGCTCGGGTTATCCGCGCGGCTTGCGAGGCGTCGAGATCCCGCTCGCCGCCCGGATGTTCGCTGTCGTCGACGTCTTCGACGCGATGACGAACGACCAGCCGTATCGCGATGCGCTCTCGGTCGACGAGGCGCGGCACGAGGTCGGCGCAAGGCCGGGCTCGAGTTCGATCCGGACGTGGTCGCAGCATTTCTCGCACTCGACCCGCCTCCACTCCGAGGGACTTCCGGTCTAGGCGGCGGGGCGCCGCCTCAGAAACGTCAGCCGGTCGCTTGCGTCGAAGACGAGAAGATCGAAGCGTTGCGAGCGACGATCGGCAAGCCTGGCTTGTCCGCAGTCGCGCACGACGACGAACACCTGTTTGACCGGATCTGCCGTGGCGGGACATGAAGTGATGGCCACGTTCGGACACAGGGTGATGTACGTGTCGATCTCGTAGCGACGATGGTCGGGGCCTGTCACCGTCTGGCGAGGCACACAGAGGGCGGCCAGGTCGGTACCGCTGCAGGCAGGCGTAGGCGAGGTATCGAGTACCTCACTGGCGGAGGTACCCGGCGGAATCGTCGGATCGCTCGTGTTCGCGGTGAGGTAGGCGGATCCGCCAGGCGGCCACGACAGCGACGACAACCGGATATACGGATACGACACCCCGCGGTAAAGCTCGAGTTGATTCTCGGCAAGGGTCAGGGCGGTCCCCTTCTGGTCTGATCGTTGGAGGCTGAGTGCTCCCGCGGCCATCACCGAGAGCAGCGCACCGACCCCGACGGCGAGGATCACCATCGAGATGAGCAACTCGACCAACCCCTGGCCCTCCTCCCCCGCACACCGGCGGCCGCGCTGTTAGGCCGAATCATGTCGCTGAGCATTGGCATCGGAGAAGCGTCGGCTACGCGCGCGCTTTACTTGAGCTGTTTCCAGTTGCCGGCGGTGACGCCCCAGGCTGCCTGGGTGGAGGGGACGATCTTCGTGACCGGGGCGCCTTTGGGTGGGTAGGGGGGGACGTCGAGGCCGACGTTGCCTGACATGCTGCCGCCGTCGGCGATGATCGGGCCGAGGATGGTGGTGCCGCCGTTGCTGGTGAAGCCCTTGACGACGAAGACGGTGACATCCCACTCATTGCCGCTGCCCTGGAGGTTGACGGGTGTGGTGACGTTGTTGGGGTTGATGAAGACGAACTCGAGTGAGCCAGTGCCGGCGGCGGGGGGGTCGGTTGTCGGGTAGTTCCACTTGCCCGGACAGCCGTAGCCGGAGGCGACCAGCGGGGTGAAGGCGGGCCCGCAGATGCTGGTGCCGGAGAAGTTGCCGCCGCCGTTGAGCGAGCCGTTGATGTAGATGGTGCCGTTGCCTTTGTAGTTGAGGGTGCCGCTTGGCATGTTGATGTCGCCGTCGATGAAGATCGTGCCGTCGATCGTCAGGGTCTTGGTCGGGTTGTCCCAGGCGAGGCTGCCGACCAGATTGCCGGCGCTGTCTTTGACGGCGCAGTTGAAGTTGCTGCCGCTGAAGAGCATCGTCGTGGGCTTGGTGGCGTCCATCGTCGTGTTGTTGTCGAAGGTGAAGGAGCCGGTCGAGCAGGTGGGCGCGTTCCAGTTGACCGTCGGCGCACCGACCGCGGGGTTGGCGGTGCCGTAGCCATAGATGTTCGCGGCGTTGGTGTCCGGCTTTGCCAGCGGTGAGGTGCTCGTTCCATAGGGCGGGTAGGCGTAGACCTGGCTGTTGGGCGAGTCGCTGCAGGTCTGGACGGTGCTCTGTTTCTTGCAGATGCCGACGATCGTCGCCTGGCCGAACTTGAAGCTGGGCGAGCCAATGTTGGTGTTATTGCGGCCGAGGTAGTTGCCACCGATGTAGACGGTGTACTTGTTGTCCAATTTAGCGCTGAGGTTGACGCCTCCGTTCGGGCAGTAGCTGCCGTTGAACCAGACGTTTGCGCTGATCGTCGTCGCGCCGCTCTGCCGCGAAGCAATTGACGTCCCCCGGCGGGTTCATGATGAACAGCCCGAAGCCGTAGATCGGTGTCTCATCGATCGAGATCGAGCTCGTCTTGACCACCCAGCCGATCGTCTGCTGCAGCTGGTGCAGGACCTTCCGGTCGGCGAAGCGCCGGTCGCGGTCACGATCCAACAGGTCGGCAAGCCGCTCGGGCAGTTCGGTGCCTGCTTCTTGAGCGCCGAGTATGTGAACGTGCCCTTGTCCAGAGAAACAGAGCCCGAAGTCAGCGTCGTGTTGACCGCAGTGGCGTTCAGCGGATCGGTCTTCGTCACCGTCGCGAGCCCGTTGTTCAGACCCGCCTCAGCGATCGCCAGTGCTCGCTGCTCCTGCCGGTCACGGTTGAACTGGCCCTCGTTCGACGTCAAAAAGTCAAAGATCCCCGCGATCGAGATCGAGAGCACGAACATAACCACCAGCGCGACCACGAGCGACTGCCCCGACTCCGAATTCGGGCCGGTGGTGACGTCGTATCCGCGTCTCGAGTTGGTCATGTCCAATTGCGGTCATGCCCACGAGAGCCGCCGCCGCTGTCTCTCATATGCGGCAGTTTCAGTGTGCTTCACAATCCCCCAATCGAGGGGCGGGTTGTGCTGAGCAACTGACGATCCACAGCATGTGCTGCTGAAACTGCGTCCCGTCTCGGCCGTCAGACGATGCGTCTCGGGCCAGGCTGGTTACACATTGGTCGAGACCCTCGTCGTTCTCGCGCTGCTCGGCGTCGTCGTCGGAACGCTGGTGGACGGCTTCGTCTCAGCGTCGAACGCACAGGCCGACCAAAGTGCGCGGGCCGGCGATCAGGAGACGGCGCGGCAGGTCCTGGAGCGAATGCGCAAGGACATCCATTGCGCGAGCGGTGCGGAGGCCCAGCAAACCCTCGACTCGCTGGGGAACCCGACGGGCACCGGGTACACCCTCCAGCTTTCGGTCAGCCAAGGCCAGTGCCAGGGTGTCACCAACCTGAGCAACGGCGTGCAGTGGTGTTCGGTGTCGGTCGGCGGCAGTACGAACCGATATGCGGTATATCGAACGATCTCGGGCAACTGTGGTGCCACCGACGCCCGCTTCCAGGTCGACTACATCACGAATCTCGGCAGCATCACGGGTGGCAACATCTGGTCGCTCCCGGCCTGCACCAGCGGACGGCTCCAGGCTGTCACGGTCGACATGCCGGTCAACGCGGATCCGGTGAAACGGCCGGACAGAACGTACGAGCTGCAGGACACGATTGCGATGCGCAACGCCCCGGCGTGTCCCTAGCCTCACCGCGAAACTGACCGCCTCTCCCAGGTTCGAGGCGCCGCATCGGTCGGTGAGAGGCTCAAACGAAAGATCTGGTTCAGCCGCGCGGCTGATTTGCCGATGAGGAGTCAGTGCGGCGAGGTGGAACCCGATCATGGACGTGACGGCCTCCTCCCCGGCTCTCGTTCGCAACCAGGCAGCACGGGTGCTCGTTCACCCTGCGGTCTGGGTGCTCGGGCCGCTCGTCGCCGTCTCGTCGATCGTGCGTCTGGTCCTCGCGTGGCGCCACTCCACTGCGCGCTACTTCCCTGACGAGTACATCTACACCGCCCTCAGCCGTTCCATCGCCCACGGGCAGCTAACGATCCGAGGGGAAACAGCCCATTTCCCGGGCCTCCTCGAGCCACTGGTCGCTGCGCCACTGTGGGGGTTCTTCTCGACCGAGACCGCCTACCGGCTCGTGCAGGGTGAGAACGCGATCGCTGCGTCGCTGGCAGCGATCCCGATCTACATCCTCGCCCGCGATCTCAGGCTGAGTCGCCGGCTACGCCTATCTGTGTTGCGTCTACGCGCTGGTCATTCCCATGCTCGTGATGGTCCCGTTCGCGATCTCCGACTTCATCGGCTACCCCCTGGCCCTTGGAACGCTCGCCGCGGCCGTCAAGGCGATCGACCGACCGTCCGCGAAGCGACAACTCGTGTTCCTCGCGTTTGCAACTCTTGCGACGCTCGCCCGCGTCGAGTATTTCGTGCTCGTGCCGGCGTACTTGGTCGCCGCGCTCGTGATCGAGCGTCGCAACTTCCTCCGCACGCAGCGCACGGCGCTCTGCGCGCTCCTCCCGGTGGCAGCCGGCGTGCTCGTCGCGGCGACGGGCTACTACTCGACCGCTCCATCCGCCGTGTTCCACCCGGCGGTACTGACCTGGATTCCCTTGCAGGCGTTCCTGCTCTCGCTCGTCGCGGGCGTGTTCATGGTCCCTGGAGCTGTCGCAGGCCTGATCCGCCCCGGAGCCGGGACGCTCGCTTGGCATTCGCCCTCGTCACCGGCCTGACGACGATCCTCCTGCTCGCGCAGACAAGCGTGGTCGCCGCAGATGTCGGGTATTTCAAGGAGCGCTACCTCTTCGTCCTCCTGCCGCTCGTCCGCTCGCGTTCGGGATCTACCTCGACCGCGGCAAGCCTCATCGGCTCGTGGCCCTCGGCTTCGCGGTGGCGATCGCCGTCGCCGTGGCCCGGCTTCCCATCTCGACTACACCGGCGGAATCAGGAATTACGATCCGCAGTCGCTGATCGCCGCCGCATGGCTGCAAGCGCAAACGACACCCGCCATCGCCTCCTGCTGATCGCGATCGGTGCGACGGCGGCTGCAGCCGGAGCCGTCTGCTGTCGTTCAGAGGCTCGGGCCGCTTCGGCGTGCCGCTGGCAATCGTCCTTGCGCTCGGGATCAGTGCCGCAGCGATCGCGGTCGACCGCCATACGACCTCGGTCACCCGCCAACTGCTTCCGCGCGACAAGAGTTGGATCGACCACGCGGCGCACGGTTCCGTCGACGGCCATTGCCACGCCGATCTCGAGCCCGACCCAGCTCGAATTGCAGCTCTTCTGGAACCCTCGGTGAACCGTGAGTTTCTTCTGCCGGATGCGATCGGCAGCGATGCCTATGCAACCGATCCGCTTCGGATCGGCTCCGACGGGTCGCTCCTCGGTGTTCCCGGCGATTTCCTGTTCGACTTCGGGGGTTCCACCGCAACGTTCTCCAACGCGGAACAGGTCGCACGATTCTCGATCTTCGGGCTCTACCGGCCGCAGAGAAGCGACCCCCGGTTCCGCCTGCTGATCGAGGGTTACCTTCCTGACCACTGGCTCGTCCCGCAGGGACGCATCAGGGCCTGGAGGCGCCCCGGCGCACCGGCTGCGGACAGACCTCTGTGTCGTTCACGCTCTCGCTGCCGAAAGGCAGGCCGAAGGCCGGCGCGGATCACGCTGCGCGACCGAGGTTCACGATCGCGCCGGGAGCGAGCCTTCGCATTGTGTGCCGGAGCCGCTCCAACCCGCTCCTCCTTTCGTACGCCTCCCCGGACGGGATTTTCGACCGCCACCTACGGCCGCTGACGGTCAAGCTCTCGGACATCAAGGTTTCCGACAAGCGGCCAACGACCGCATGGCCCGGACACGCGACGGCCTGCGTCCCGGCCGGCACGGCCTCCTAGAGCCGCCCGAGGAACTCGAGCCCACGCAGCGGCACGCGCGCCACGCCGCGCTGCTCGCCGGGCGCGGCGAGCTCACCGAGCAGCAGCGGCTCGACCGAGCGCCACAGGAGTTGGGTGCGGGCGAGCGCCAGCTCAAGCGCGGCCAGCGGTCGAGCGCCCGCTTCAGCTGCCACGACGCCCGGTGCAGCGACCGAAGCGCAGCGTCGAGCGCCGAGCCGTAAGGATTGAGGTTCGCGGCGCGACCGGCCAGCAGTTCGCCGATCGCACGGCTGCGAGCGAGGCGGAGACGAAGCACTCGTACATGCCGTCGCCCGAGACGGGGTCGATCAGCCCGGCGGCGTCGCCCACGAGCAGTGACCGCTCCGAGACGATCGTCGTGCCGGGCGGCCGCATCGGCAGCCGATGGCCGCGCAACGTGCTCCAGCTCGTCCGGACGCAGGCCGTGCGCGGCGCAGATTCGCGCAAGGTGCTCGCGCAGGTGCGGCCCCTCCGCCTTCCACGCGCCCACGCCGACGTTCACGTGGTCCCCCTTCGGGAACACCCAGCCGTAGCCGCCCGGAATGTCGGCGAACTCGACCACCGCGCGCCGCGCATATCGGTCGTGTGCGATGCGCGTGTACGGGACGTTCCCCTCGAGAGCGACGCCGTGGACGATGCCGTTCGCCGAGCCCGAGTGCTCGCGCGGTGACGCCGTTGGCGCCGTCGGCGCCGACGACGACGTCTGCCTCGACCGGCGTCCCCGTCGACCCGGATCTCGCTCGCCGAGCGCGACGCGCGCTCCCTCGCGCACCTCGACGCCCGCGCTCGCGGGCCGCGTCGAGCAGGAACGCGTCGAGCCGCCGGCGCTGCGTCATGTAGATCACCGGCGCACGCGCGCGACGCTCGACCGACGTCGCCGAAGCGGAAACGCAGCTCGACGAGATCGACCTCCTCCTCGACGACGGGCGTCGGATCGACCGGGCACGCAGAAACGCGCGCGCGGTCAAGCCGCCGCCGCAGGGCTTGTCGCGCGGGAAGGTCGCGCGATCGGCGAGCAGCACCGACAGCCCCGCGCGTGGCGAGCTGGTGGGCGGTGGCCGAGCCCGCCGGGCCGCCTCCGACGACGAGAACGTCGAAGCGCTGCACGGTCTGAGGCTACAATGCGCCGCGCTCAAGGGGGTGTGCCCGAGCGGCCAAAGGGAACGGGCTGTAAACCCGTCGGCTCAGCCTACGGAGGTTCGAATCCTCCCGCCCCCACCTCCTGGATTCTTCGGCGTCGCCGACCAATGTCGGCGACGCCGGATACGCTCAGACGGATGCGCCAAGCGGGCCTCTCGAAAACCGCCCGCCGACTCGGCACGCTGCTGCTCACCGCAGGTTGCGTCGCATATATTCTCTGGAAGATCGACATCGGCGAGACGCTTCGCGTCTCGCGAACGCGAACCTCGCCTACTTCGGAACGGCCGCAGCGATCACGATCCTTGCCGTGTTGCCGATGACCTGGCGCTGGCAGCGGTTGCTCGCAGCTCGTGGGGTGGTTGAATCGTTCAGATGGCTGACCCGCACGTACTACGTGTCCTATGCAGCCGCTCAAGTCCTCCCGACGGCCCTCGGAGGCGACGCAACCAGGATCTACACGACTGCCCGCCGCCACCGATCCGCCGCCTCCGAAGTGACCGGCTCGGTTCTGCTCGAGCGAGCGCTCGGAGGTGTTGCGACGCTGAGCCTCGCCGCCGTCGGCTTCGTCCTGGCAGTCGGCCACTACGACGTGGGTGCGTACCTCTGGCTCGAAGCAGGGCTGACGCTTGTGACAATCGCAGGAGCGGCAGTGATCTTCTCACGACGACTGCGCCGACCGCTCGCGAAGCTCGCTCCGGTGCTTCGATTCTTCAAGCTCGAGCGACCGCTCCGTGCCGCCTACGAAGGGTTGCATGGTTACCGCAACCACGGCGCCCTCATGGCCGGGATGTTTGCCGTGACGATCTTCGTCCAGGTGTTCCGTGTCCTGGCAATCTGGCTCGTCGGCAAGGCGGTGGGGGTCGATCTCTCGCCCAGACCGTACTTCGTCTTCGGCCCACTTCTGTTCGTCGTGATGCTCGTCCCATTCACCGTCAACGGCATTGCACTCAGGGAAGCCTTCTTCGTGAGCTTCCTCGGCAAACTGCATGTGCCGGCCGACGCAGCCTTCGCAACCGGGTTTCTCTTCTTCTTACTCTCGCTCGTCACCGGCATTCCGGGCGCACTGATCTTGGCCTTCGGCGGCACATCAGAGCGGCCGCCAAGGACATCGCCCGGCGGATCCGAAACTGAGAGCGCATGGTCGAAGCCAAAGCGATCAGCGTGGTCATCCCCGCTTACAATGAGGAAGCGCTTCTTTCGGCGACCCTGAGCGGGATCCCCGAGTTCATCGACCGAATCTACGTCGTCGATGACGCATCACGGGATGGCACGGTCGGCGTCGCGCATACAGCCGCTGAAGGCGATCGACGGATCACGGTAATCGTCCACGAGCGAAACAGGGGCGCCGGTGCCGCCGTGGTCACCGGGTACCAGCGAGCGTTGGCCGAAGGTGCCGACGTTGTGTGCGTGATGAACGGCGACAACCAGATGGATCCCGAAGAATTGCTGCAACTGGCACTACCGGTGGCACGTGACGAGGTGGACTATGCAAAGGCGAACCGGCTTTTCACCGGGGAGGCCTGGACTCTGATCCCGCACTATCGCTACCTCGGCAACGCCCTACTGTCGCTGATCACGAAGATCGCGTCCGGGTACTGGCATGTGGCCGACTCCCAGGCCGGGTATACGGCGATCAACCGCCGGATGCTCGAGCTCCTGGACCTGGAGAACGTCTACCCCCGCTACGGTTATCCGAACGACATGCTCGTCCACCTCAACGTCTGGTCGGCGCGCGTTCGCGACATCCCGTCACGACCGATCTACGGGATCGGCGAAAAGTCGGGCATCCGCCTTCGGTCGGTCGTGCCGCGCATCTCGTGGCTGTTGATAAACGGATTCTTCTGGCGGATGGGGCACCGTTACGTGATCCGCGACTTCCATCCGCTCGTTTTCTTCTACATGGCCGGCTTCTTCAGCGGCCTGATCGGAATCGCACTCGCGAGCTATGCGGTCGGCGAGCACTATTCGGGACATCCGCCGAATGCCGGAACAGCAATCCTCGTGGCTCTCATGCTGACGTTCTCCGTCCTCTTCACCCTGTTCGCGATGTGGTTCGACATGGAGACGAACAAGGATCTGCGCTAGTGCCCCGGGTGCTCGTGGCGGGTACCTTCGACTACGACGCGCGAAGTCGCGTGATCATCGCAGCACTGCGGCTGGCCGGCGTTGAGCTCGAAGTGATCCACGAACCGCTGTGGGGGCCGCAGCGATATGTCCTCGTCGACCAACCAAAGCTCGCACTCGCCTTCAAGGCCGCACGGACCTACGCTCGCCTCCTTTTGCGCCTGCTGCGCGCCCGGCGCGCAGACGCTCTGGTCGTTCTCTACCCAGGCCACCTCGACATGCCGTTGGTTGCCGCAGTGGCCCGGCTCAGGCGGATCCCGGTGCTCTTCGACATGTTCCTCTCAGTCGAGGACACGCTCGTCACGGACCGGTCGTACCGGCGTCAGGAGTCGATTTTCGGGCGGTTCACGCGGATCGTCGACCGGGTCGCGTGTCGGTTGGCGACGATCATCCTCGCCGACACGCCGGAGGACGCAGACCACTTCGCGGAGCTCACGGGGGTTCCACGAACGCGTTTTCGAGTGCTGTGGGTCGGCGCCCCGGACGATGTCTTCCATCCACTACCCGAGACATCACCGATCCCGAATCTCGTTCTGTTCTACGGGACGTACATCCCACTGCACGGAGTCGAGACGATCATCCGCGCAGCAAAACTTCTCGAAGCCGACGACGTTCGGTTCCTGCTCATCGGCGACGGCCAGGAGCGGTCCAAGGCGGAACATCTGGTGGACGAGCTCTCGAGTGGGAACGTCGAGCTGAGCGGGCTCGTCGAGCTCGAGCAGCTGCCGGCCCAGATCGCCTCGGCCGCCTTGTGCCTCGGGATCTTCGGGACCACCGCGAAGGCCGCGCGCGTCGTACCCCACAAGGTCTTTCAATGCTTGGCGGTCGGACGCCCGGTACTGACCGCGGACACGGCCGCCATCCGCTCGGCTTTCGACGGGGAGGTTGCGACGGTTCCTGCCGGAGACTCCGCCGCTTTGGCGGCTGCGATTCGTGAGTTGCTCGCCGACCAGGATCGCCTGGCAGCCCTCTCCGCGACAGGCCATGCTCGGTACGAGCGTGATTACAGCGAGCCCGCGCTCGGCCGCCAGATGGCGAAGATCGTCGCCGCCCTCGTGCCCCTGGCACGCGCCCAGCAGCCCGAAGAATAGGAGCCTTCCGACCCGGGCACCGGTTCGCGCGTTTTGCCAAACTTCAGGTGATGGACTCACGCGCTCTCGACGAGCTCCAATCCCTCGCCCTCCGCGACGAGGAGCTGAGCGCCGCCATCACCCGCTTACAGCAGCAAGAGACCGCGGTGGCACACATCCGCGCCCGCAGCGAAGCGATCGACGGGTTCTTCGCCGCCTACCCCGAACAGGGCTCACGCTTGCAAGCCGACGTCGCGGACTCGGAACATAGTCTGGCCGAGCGGCGACGTGAGGTCGCGGAGCTCGAACGCGACCTTGGGCTTGCACGTACCGAGGATGACCGCGAGCGGTTCGAGAAAGCGATCGCCCGCGGCCGGGACCGCGTTGCCGCGGCCGATTCGCGGCTCACGCGCGCTCGGTCGGCACACCAGAAGCTCGAAGAGGCCGCCGCGATGCTCCCCACCGAGCTGGCACAGTTCGAGCGCGAAGCAAACGAGCTACGCACCGCCGATGCGAGTCTGCCGCTGGTCGGGACGGGGCCTGGCGCGCTCTCCGAGTGGGCGTTTTATGCGCATTCCGTCCTCTTCCTTGCGGTCAGCCAACTCGTTACCGAACGTGATCGAAACATTCGCGAGGCAAACGAGCTGGCCTCGATGCTGCTCGGCGAGGAGACCTACGGTTCGACGATCGCGCAGGCACTCCAGCGTGTCGAATCACGCTCGTCTGTTACGTAGGGAGCTGGGCGCCCGCAACCGCGAACAGATCGAAGCATGCGTCCACGTGTTCTGTCGTCAGGTGCACGTCCGCGACGGTGAATGCCGACGACCCGCCGCCACCTCGGTGCGCGCCGCGCAGGACCCACCGCACCTTGGAATTGACGCCGTCGGGAAGCAGGAAGCGGAGACCGAGCTTGTCGAGGCGCGCGAATCGTCGAGCTCGCTCCACACGCTGCCGCTCGAGCTCTTCCATCGCGGCCGTCCCTCGCACCCCGAGGATCTCGACGTGCGTGAACACCCTGGCGATCGTGTCGTGCAAGTCGAGGGGCGCGTATTCGCGCAGGTGATACCTGTTCCACGGCCGCTCACCAGGGTCGAGTCGACGCAGACGATTCGGCGTGGTAGCAGTGAACACGCCGGCCGGCTTGAGCACTCGTCGGATCTCACTCATATAGCCGGCAACGTCCTCGACATGCTCGATCACCTGGAAGGACGTGACGATGTCGAACGTCTCGTCGTCGAACGGCAAGTGCCCGCCGTCGTAGCAGAGGAAGCTCGCCGCGTCGCTGCCGAATCGGAGCGTGGCATGCTCGATCGCGGCCGTGGCGACGTCGACTCCGACGTACTCGTCGACGAACGATGCGACGATTGAGGCGCCGTAGCCTTCCCCGCAACCCACATCGAGCAGCCGCGAGCCTGCCGCCGCATATCCGGAGACCGCCTCGTATGCGAAGCGGTGCCGCAGATCGATGCCATGGTGAGCGGCCGACTCGACGAAGTCCGGCTGGTGACGCTCGCTCGTCCGCATCATCCCAGCCTAGTGCTGTAGCCGGTCTGACCTGCGGCGGACTTGAGCTGCGCTTGTCCCCTCCCGGTGTCGTTGAGCCTAGGATCGTCTCTGTGACCCGCCCAGCACTGAAACCAGAGAACGCTCTGAGGGCTGGAGTGATGCGACGCGAGGCCGTCCAACTGGCGGTTGTCGGCGTGGCAACGGCTGCGGCCCTCCTCTTCGAGTCGCGGGTGGTAAGCCTGGTCGCAACGGTGGCGGACGTCGTCGCCGCCCTACTCGCCGCGGTCGCCGCGGTCGTCGCATGGCGCGTGGCCGGTCGCGGCGGTGCTGTCCTCTTCTACATGGCCGCCGTCGTCGTGTTCGCAGTGCTCGCGCTCTTGAATCTGAGGCACTAGGACTCCTCTGCCGACGCGCTAAGCTGCAGCCGCTTGCCCTCTTAGCTCAGTTGGTAGAGCACCTCCATGGTAAGGAGGGGGTCGACGGTTCGAGTCCGTCAGAGGGCTTGTCTTCGTTGCGCGAGTAGCTCATGACACGACGCAGACGACGGGAACGCTCACCCGGCGCGCCCGACGTCCTTGTTCTCGGGCACGAACGCCGAGGCGGTAAACGTCGCTCCCTGCGGGTCACGCAGCACCGTGAATCGCGAGTACGGCGCGTCGACCGGAGGAACGACCACCGTGCCACCGAGCTCCATGGCCTTCGCCGCCGTCGCGTCGGCGTCCTCGGTTCCGAAAGTGACGTTCCACGAGGCACGCGCGTCGCCGCCGATGAGCGGGGCGATCGCTGCCACGACCTCCTCGAATCCGGCGGCGCCGAACTCGGCCGCTTGCGCACGCGTTCCGGGAGTGCGGGCCTCGAGATAGTCACCGTAGGCGCTCATGGCCCAGAACTGGCCACTGCCGAGATCGAGTGTCGTCCAGCCGAAAACGGCGCCGTAGAACCGCTTTGCAATCTCCAGATCGCCCGTCTTCAGGATGTTGAAGTTCAACGCTCCGTGTTCGTTCACGACCCGCGCTCCCTTGTGCTCCCGCGCCTGCCAGACGGAGAAAACGGCCCCTTCCGGGTCCGCGAGCACGGCCATCCGGCCCGCTTCGGCCACATCCACCGGCTCGCTGAGGCTGCTGCCGCCTGCCTCGCGCGCCTTCGCGGCCGACTCGTCGGCATCGTCGACCCAGATATAGGTGTTCCAGACTGCCTCCGACGGCGCGCCCTCCCACTGCGACGAAATCGCCGCCACATCGCCGCCGCGGATGCGGGCGATCAGGTACTTCGCCTGCTCTCCCGCCGGCATCGCGTTCTCGAACTCCCAGCCGAACAGGCCGGCGTAGAAGCTCGCCGCGGCGTCGGGGTCCGGCTGCGTAGTGTCGATCCAGCACGGCACCCCTGCGATGTATCCGTCGCGCTCAGGCAAGACAGCTCCTTCTGCTCGCTTGTATCGCTTCCAGCCTACTGCTGCCGCTGCTCCCGAGCGCGACACCGTTTTTGTTCGCCGTCGAGGGCGGCCGGTTTTCGGTCTCGGTGTCCGCCCGGCGTCCACGCCCGATCGAGTGTGAGGCGTCCAGCGTTTCGCTGCTCCGATTGCAAACAGCGAAAGCAGAATTCGAGCTGGCGCCTAAGCCGGCGATCACGGGGGATCGCCACGCCCGATCGACGCGGCGATCCCCCCTTCGTGGGTCAGTTGATGGTGAACGGCGCCGACGCGGCGACGTCGTACGGTGTGGTGTTGTTGTTGTTCAACTGGACGACGTAGGCACCTCGGGCCACCGTCGGCGGTGCGGACGCGTCGATGTCGCCCTGCGTTTCGGCCAGTGTTGAGACCGGGAATTGAACGTCTACGGTCTTCGACTGGCCGGCGTCGAGCGTTACGCGCGTGAAACCCACCAGCCGCTGCGGTGGTACGACCACACTGCTGACAGGCTGGGCCACGTACACGGGAACGATGTCCGTCCCGCTGCGGGACCCCGTGTTGGTGACCGTGAAGGTCGCCGTCGCGCTGCCTTTGCGGGCGACGTTCGGTGTCACCGAGAGATCGGTGGTCGTGAACGTGGTGTATGACAGGCCGAACCCGAACGGGTACAGCGGGTTGTACGCATGGCCTTGACCGGAACCGGTGCCCGGTAGCTGGTCGAAGAACTTCGGCTGGTCGCCCAGCGGTGACGGCGCGGTGCCGTCGAAGTCCCCACCAGGCGCGGCGGCGTCCGACGGCCAGCTGATCGGCAGCTTGCCACTGGGGTCGATCTTGCCGAAGATCGCGTCGGCGACCGCCTGGCCGGCTTCGGTGCTTCCCTGGTAGGCCATCAGAATCGCGTTCGCATTCTCCGCATCGGGCCCCAGACCGATCGGACGTCCGGCGATCACGACGACGATCACCGGCTTGCCCGTGGCCTCGAGTTGCTTGATCAGCGCCTTCTGGTCAGGCGGCAGTTGGGGCGCCGGGTTGTCGCCGAGCCCTTCGGCGTATGCCTTCTCGCCGACCGCCACGACGTAGGCGTCCGCAGGTGTGCCGAGGGCGGTGGTGCCGTCCGGCACATAGACGGCGTTGGCGTCGTTGTTCTTGATCCCCTTCTGTACGGTCGTACCGGGCGGAATCTGGTCGGGCGGCCCCATACAGCAAACGTGACCCGCACCGAAGACGCCCTGCCAGCTGACGCTCCACCCGCCGAGCTGGTTGGTCATCGAGTCGGCGCTCGGGCCGGTGACGACGACTTTGGCGGACGAGGAAAGCGGCAACGTGTTGTTCTGGTTGCGCAGCAGGGTCATCGATTCGCGGGCGGCGCTGAGCGTGCCGTCCCGTCCGGCGGTGACTGCGGCGTTGGCTGCATTGGCGTCAATGCATGGCGTGTTCGGATTGTTGACGCACGGCTGGTCGAACAGGCCGAGCTGGAACTTCAGCGTGAGAATCCGCCCCACCGCCTCATTGATCCGCGCCATCGAAATCGCGTGGGACTGGACGTCCTGGAGGATGGCGGACTGCCACTGGTCCGGGCTGGTCACGTACATGGCCATGTCGACACCGGCGTTCACGGCCTCGGCGATCGCGTCAGCCGGGTTGGCGGCGACATGGTAGGCCGTCTGCAGCGCCTGCACGTCCTGGTAATCGCTGATCACGACGCCCTGGAAGTGCATCTGGCCGCGGAGGATGTCGGTCAGAAGGTAGTGCGACCCAGTCGCCGGAACGCCGTTGATGGAACCCGAGTCGACCATCACCGTGCCCGCTCCTGCATCAATGCCACCCGCGTACGACGGCAGGATCACGCTCTGCAGGTAGCTCAACGGCAGCAGGGACTCGTTGCGGTCGTGGCCGTTGATCGACTGCGAGTAGCCGGCGAAGTGCTTCACGGTGGCAGTGACACCGAGCGAGCCGGCCGGGCCCGGAGACTGAAGGCCGTGGATGTTCGCGGCGCCCATGGCCTCGGACAGCACAGGCTCCTCAGCCCAGGTCTCGTAGGTGCGACCCCACCTGTTGTCGCGGGAAAGGTCCTGGACCGGGGCGAACGTCCAGTTCCAGCCGGTGGCCCGAAGCGCGTTCGCCGTGGCGGCGCCGCCGGCTTGGGCCGCCGACGGATCCCAGGTGGCCCCCATCCCGATCGACTGCGGGTACAACGGCGCCTGCCAGGGATGGCCGAAGCCGTGGACCGCATCCACCCCGAAGATCAGCGGGATGTGCAGCCGCGAGTTCTGGATCGCGTACTTCTGGATCATGTTGTACTCGTTGGCCCAGTCGTAGCCTGTGTTGCCGCTGCCGCCGTTGCCGGTCGTGTCCGGCGGGTTGTCCGTGCCGCCCGCGAGCAGCGAGCCCGTGTTGTTGTCGACCAGCCACGTCTTCATGCAGCTCTCGTTCAGCTGGGCCCAGCCCTGAGTGCCGCAGGCGTTGGACGGCCCCGTCAGGTTGTCGACGAGTTGCTGGTCCATCTGGCCGACCTTCTCGGCCAAGGTCATCGCGCCCAGCAGGGCGTTCACCCGCGCTGGAAGCGGCTTGTTCGCATTGAGCCACGGTGCACTCGTGGAGTTGGCGGCGTCGGCGAAGCCTTGGGTCAGGAGAGCTGACAGTCCTCCCACGACCAAGACCCCGACGGCGACTGCGATGACCCCCATCCGGCGCCTGTGCACACGGCCCCTCCGATGCAGCTTCGACATGACTCGACCTCCTTGCGTCGCGGATTAGCCGCAGTCGGGTCCTTGTCCCCGGAAATATCGATCTCCTAACGGATCCGCGCGTTGCTCGGCACGTCAGACCTCCGTCTAGGAGAGCTACTTCGCCGGCAGCGACGCGGCATAAGCCGTGCCACGGTTTACCCACGAGGCGAGCGACTGCTTCGTCCGCACATCCTCGGCGGCGACGCGGAGCCATCCCTCCATCGGGCGACCGCGCATGACCATCAGCTCGGCCGCCGTCTTCGCAACCAACGCCGGCGAATCCGCGGGATCGACCCGCACGAGAATTCCGCCCTGCCCGCTCGCGGCGATCGCCATGTTGCCACCAACGAGGAACGCGAGCCCACCGAACATCTTCTTCTCCGTCACCTTCGGCGTGCCCACTGCGAGGTCGCGGATGCGCTGCGCTAGAGCCTCATCGAACGGCATCCAGAGATCGTAGAGACGCGGGGCCGACGTGGCGCCGCGGGCGGGGCCGACGGGCTCGAACTCGCGGCGGACAGCTTCGCGGTCCGCCGACCGTGGCCGCGACTCGAATAGAGTCGTGGGCGACCCGACGAGAAGGGAGTTACAAGATGGCGATCGCATACGTTCAGGAGTTCGAGATCAAGGATGGCGACACGAGCACCACCAACTACGACGCGGTCAACGCCGCCCTCAACCTTCAGGACGCGCCTGAAGGACTCCTGATTCATACGGCTGGTTTCGACCTCGATGCCGGCGTCTTCCGGATCTTCGACGTCTGGGAGACGCGCGCGCACGGCGAGAAGTTCATCGAGGAGCGACTCGGCCCCATCATCGAGCCCATGGTCGCCGCGGCCGCCCAGAATCCCGATGCCAACTTCGACCCGCCGAGCCGTGAAGCCTGGTACGAACTCCACGACTCGATCAGCGGCTGAGGGCATCAGCCTCCTCGGGGGCGGTCGGCGCACGACGACTCGGCCGCTACAGGTATCCGAGGCCGTCCGGCGAATCCGGAGGCTCGCGACACTCGAATGCGCTCAGAGCGAGATCGTTGTTCCGACCGCGCTCTGTACGAACGCATCGGGGAAGCGGCCGGCGAGCCGATGGACGGCCTTCCAGCCCGTGCAATGTGCGGGCATCAACAGCTCGGGCTCGAGATCGTCGAAAGCCACAACGGTCGGCTCTATGATCGGCTCGAACATCGGGCCGCTGAGATGGAATCCGCCGATGACGGCCGCAACGCGCCTCTCGCCCGTGAGCCGTTGCGCGTGTCTCACGACGTTGATGATCCCGGCGTGACCGCAGCCGGTAAGGACCACCAGGCCGCGATCGGCCAGACGCATCACGATTGCCTGGTCGTCGAGGATCAGTGGGTCGGGCTCCCAGCGACCGTGAACGTGCGCCTCGTGTCCCAGGAAGCCGGTCTCGAACGGCGTCACCCGATCGACCTCGCCGGTCACGAGCACCGAGCCGTCGAGCAGGAACGACGGCTGCTGCTCCTCGACGATCTCGAAGCCGGCGCCCTCGAGCGCGGAGCGGCTCGTTGCGGGCAGCTCGCCTGGCTCGAGGCCAGGGATCGCAATGCGGCGACGCCGCCAGAACTCGGGATGGATAAGCACGGGGAGGTTCGCGCGCCCGACGTCCTTCGCGATCCCCTCCATTCCGGCGACGTGGTCCCAGTGCCCGTGGCTGAGGACGATCGCCTCGACAGCCTGCGGTGAAAGCTCGAGCCGGCGCATGTTCTCGGCGACGCCGGTGGGAGTGACGCCCGCGTCGAAGAGGATCGTGCGTTCGCGCCCTCCGGTCACGACTCGAACGAGCGCCGAGAAGCCCGGCTCGGCGATCAGGGCATCGGGCAGCCCGTCGTCCGTGACGGTCGAGGCCACGCGACGCCGCGGGAGTTGGTGCAACCACGTCGTACGCTCCACATGCTCCGACGGGAAGAGCAGAGGATCGGTCACGTTGTCCATCAGGATCGTGATCCGTACGGCGTCGATCGGTGCGAGCGGGATCGTCACCATGGCCGACCGAACAGTACGACACCTGCGACGATCAGCCACACGGACCAGGCCGTATAGGCGATCGCAACGACTGTGCCGGCGAGCTGCGGTGGGATCGGACTCCGGCCGCGGCGATCGGCGGCCGGAGTCCGTGTGAGCTACAGCGATGCAGGAACGGGATTCGCTTCCGGAACTGCCGCCGGCTCCTCAGGCTCGAAGCGGGGAAGCCACTGGAGCCAACGAGGGAGGTACCAGTTCCACTCGCCGAGTAGCTTCATCGTCGCGGGTAGCAGGACACCGCGGACGAGGGTCGCGTCGATCAGGATCGCCACCGCAAGCCCGACACCGAACTGCTTGAAGATCAGCATCGAGAGGGTCGCGAAGATCGAGAAGACTGCGACCATGACGATCGCTGCGCTCGTGACGACGCCGGCGGTCGACTTGATCCCATGCGCGATCGCGTCGTCCATGCTCGCGCCGCCGTCGAACGCCTCGCGGATCCGGCTGACGATGAAGACGTGGTAGTCCATCGAAAGCCCGAACAGAATCACGAACAGGAGCAGAGGTGTCACGGGGTCGATCCCGGCGGTGGAACTGAAGCCGAGAAGGCCCTTGCCGATGCCGTGCTGGAAGACGAGCACGAGCACTCCGTAGGCGGCGGCGACCGAGAGCAAGTTCAGCAGGATCGCCTTGATTGCGACCACGATCGAGCGGAATGCGACCAGCATCAGCGCGAACGCCAGCAGGAGCACGAAGCCGACCACCAGCGGCAGTTTCGACTTCAGCTGGTCTTTCTGGTCTTTCCATTCGGCAGTGAGCCCGGTGACGCCGGCTTGGACGTTCGGGAGACGGCCGACGGTCTGCGGAAGGACGCCTTCGCGCAGGGCCGCCAGGCTGGCGTTCGACTCGGAGTCGGTCCCGTTGCCGAGGATCGGGACGGTGATGTTCGCGATTGTGTGGTTGCTGTTCACGTCGACGGTGATCGGGCCGCGTGCGTGGCCCGTAGCGAGCGCTGCCACCTTGAGCCGTTCGATCGCCTGGTGGACAGCCGGCGCGTTGACGTCACGTGCCTGCACGACGACGTTGGCGGGCAACGCTTCGCCTGGGAACGCCTTTTGCATGCGGTCGTAGGTCTTCACGACGTCGAGCGACTTCGGAAAGGTGTCCGGGCCGGGAGTTGCCATGCGCAACTGGAGGGCCGGGACAGCGAGTGCCAGCAGCAGTCCGCCCGCGAGCACGGCCGAGAGCAGTGGCCGGCGTAGCACACGGTCGACGATCGCTCCCCAAACGCGTCCCTCGCCGTTGTCGCGGCGGAGACGGCCGACGAGCGGGACTTGCAGCCGGTCTACGCCGTCGCCGAACCTCGAGAGCAACGCAGGGAGAACGGTCAGAGAGCCGATCATCGCGAAGGCGACGACGATCATCGTGGCGTATCCGAAGGAGGCGAACGTGGCGTCGCCTGTCAGGAACAAGCCGGCCATCGCCACCATCACGGTCAGGCCGGAAATCAGCACCGAGCGGCCGGAGGTGGCCGCGGCAGCCTCGAGCGCGGCGCGCTCGCTCTTCCCGGCGGCCCGTTCCTCTCGTTCGCGCCGGAGGTAGAACATCGAGTAGTCGACGCCGACCGCGAGCCCGATCAGCAGCACGACGGCGAACGCTTCCTGTGCGAGCGGGAGCACGTGACTCGGCAGCGCCGCCAACCCGAACGTGGCGAACACGGCCGTCAGCGCGAGGAGGAGTGGGATGCCCGCCGCTACGAGCGCTCCGAAGGCGAGGACGAGGATGATCAGCGTGAGCGGGATCGAGAACACGCCCGCACTCTTGAGGTCGTCCGCAAAGACGGTGTTGACGGCGTTGGCGGCACTTGCGCCGCCGAACTCTCCGACGAAGAAGCCCGGATGGGCACGCTGGGCGTCCGCGACCGTCTTGAGAATCGGGGCAAGCTTGTCCATCGCCGTGTTGCTGTCACCGCGAATGTCGAACTCGACCAGCGCGGCATGCCTGCCCGTTGCGATCTGACCTGCGTTGGCAGAATCGAGCGGTGAGCGGACGTTCTGCACGGCCGCCACGGTCGCCAGGCGGGCAACGACGTCCTTGACGGCTGAGTCGAAGGCGGGCGCGCCCGCTCGCAACGAGCCGCTTTGGATCAGCACGCTCTCACTCGCGGGCAACTTGAACCCGGCATCGAGGATCCGGTCCATGCGACCGGACTCGCCGGGTCCCGCGTTGGTCGGGTCGGCCTTCTTCGTGCCGACCTGGCTGCCGACGGCGAACGCGAGCAACACGAGCGCAAGCCAGCCGAAGGTTGCGGTCTTCCAGTGAGCGGCACTCCAACGGCCGACGCGGGCCGCAAGGTTAGGGCGACGCTGCGTCGGGTGGGCCTGCTTCGGGCCTGATGTCGGTCGTTCGTGGACCAAGACGGTCTTCATGGCAGCTCCTTTGCCGAGGGATCTCTACGTCCCATGAACTTCCTCTAGAGGCGGGGCTGCGGCTATGGACACGGCAGGTTTCCCGCGGTGTCTCCAGCGGGCGTCTTGGGGTGCGTCTGAACGCACCACACCCCGGGTCGCAAGTTGCAACCGTCGGGAGTAGGGTTGATGAGGTCGGTGCGCGCCGCTGAGCCTGGGGCAGCGATCGCGGGCAGGAGGTCGTCGGTGGGCAGCAAGCTTCGGACTTCAGCGCGGTCACGCCGTAAAGGCGTGCCCGAGTGGTGAGGATGACGTTCTCCCGTCGGAGGCTCATACTCGCCGGTCTCTGGTTGACCGCAGCGGCCGCCGAGTGGGCTGCTCTACGGCCTGTGGTTTTCCAGGAGCAGGTGAGACCGGAGGTCGTCCTCTATCACGTCGTCGGTGGTTCATTCGCCGCCTGCGGATTGCTCGCGTGGCATCGTCGGCCTGAGAGCCGTGCAGGCCCGCTGATGGTCGTCACGGGCCTGCTGTTCTTCGTGCACGGGACGCTCGGCCGGCTCCATTCTTCGTTGGCCGAGACGGTCGGCATCGCGGTTTCGAACTACTGGATCATCACGTTCGTCGCGCTCCTGGTCTGGTTCCCGGGAGGTCGGCGCCGGTGGAGTGCGAGCGAGAGATTCGTGATAGGCGCATTCGTCGTGGCTGAGGTCGTGCTCGCGCTGGTGTGGATGCTGTTCGCCGAGGTTCCCCGCAACCTCGCGCTCGTGTGGCCGAATCCGCACGTCGCCGGTGCAGTCGACAAAGCAGCCGGCGCGCTCGGGTTCGCCGCATCGGTTTGTCTGGCGATCCTTCTCGCCGCGCGGTGGCTCAAGGCAACGCAGCCTGTGCGCCGCGCCAGCGCTCCGGCCGCGATCGGAGCGCTCACGCTGCTCTTCCTGGGTGCTCTGATCCTGCAGGGCGTGTTCACCGCTACCCAGTCTCCGCTTCTCGTCTGGCCCACTTTGGTGGGTCTCGTGCTGGTGCCGGTCGTGTTTCTCGCAGGCGTTTGGCGAGCATGGGTTGCGCGTGCTTCGGTCGGCGACCTGCTGGTCGATCTGGGCTCGATGAGCGGCCGGCCGCTGCAGCCTGCCCTCGCGAAAGCGCTCGGAGATCCGACGTTGACCCTGGCGTACTGGCTTCCGCAGTTCGGCTCCTATGCGGACAGCGATGGCCAGAAGCTCGAGCTTCCGGCCGAGGATGGCAAAAGGCTCGTGGCCGTTGTGGAGCAGGATGGTGAGCGCGTTGCGGCGATCGCCTACGACGCCTCGCTGGCAGAGGAACGCAAGCTGCTCGACGCGGTCGTCGCCGCCGCCGGCATCACTCTCAGAAACGAACGGCTCGCGGCGGAGCTGCGAGCGCGCGTGAACGAGCTGAGCGCGTCGCGGGCCCGGATCGTGGGCGCAGGTGACCAAGAGCGTCGCCGGCTCGAGCGAAACCTGCATGACGGCGCGCAACAGCGACTGGTCGCGCTCGGAATGCAGCTTCGCCTGCTCGGTCCACGAATCCGGACCGATCCGGAGGCAGCGGAGGCGCTGGTCGCCAACGCGGCCGCCGAACTGGCGACATCGGTCGATGAGCTGCGCGAGCTTGCGCACGGCATCCACCCAGCTGTCCTCGACCACGGCCTCACCGTTGCGTTGGAATCACTCGCCGCACGCTCGACCGTAGCGACCGCGGTGTCGGTCGATCTGCTCGAGCGACTCCCCGAAGTCGTCGAAGTCGCCGCCTATTTCGTCGCCTCGGAGGCGCTCGCGAATGTGACGAAGCACGCCCGGGCGTCGGCGGTGCAGATCACGATCTCCCGTGGCGCCAAGGGCGCGCTGGTGGAGGTCGCTGACGACGGCGTCGGTGGCGCCGACGACGCCGGCGGATCGGGGCTGCGCGGTCTCGCCGACCGCGTCGAAGCGCTGGGCGGTCAGCTTCGCATCAGCAGTCCGCTCGGGACGGGAACGACGATCTCGGCGGTGATCCCGTGCGCGTCGTGATCGCTGATGACAGCCTGCTGATCCGTGACGGGCTCGCGTCTTTGCTCCGCGATGCCGGCGTCGACGTAGTCGCTCAGACCCCCAGCGCCGACGACTTGCTCCTCAAGATTGCGAGCTACCGACCTGATGTCGCGATCATCGATGTCCGGATGCCGCCGACGCACACCGATGAGGGCCTGCGTGCGGCAGAGGAGATTCGACGAAGCTACCCGGACGTCGGGATCATGATCCTTTCGCAGCACGTCGAGGTTGGGATCGCGACGCGGCTCCTGTCCGAGTCCGCCGCCGGGATCGGCTATCTACTGAAAGACCGCGTCACCAATCTCGAGGACTTCACTGCAGCCCTCCGTCGGGTCGCTGAAGGCGGCTCCGTGCTCGACCCGCAGGTCGTCTCGCAACTGCTCACAAAGGGGCGCAGTGCAGACGACCCGCTCAACCTGCTCACACCCCGCGAGCGAGAAGTGATCGAACTTCTGGCCGAGGGACGCTCGAACAAAGGCATCGGTGAGCGGCTCGTGATCACTGAACGCGCAGTGCAGAAGCACGTGACGTCGATCTTCCTGAAGCTCAACCTGCAACAAAGCGACGACGATCACCGGCGCATCCTCGCCGTGCTCGCCTACATGCGGCCGTAGAGAACTCACGCGACGCCGGTGCGCGTAAGCAGATTCGCTGATGTCAGAGCTCTGGTTCTCCGGACCGCGTCGTGACCGGCGGGGCTGAACGCCCGTCGCGCGGGGCCGAGGTGAGGCTTGTTGAGGTGACTGCTGCGGTCATGCAATTCACTTCCTCTCTTGACATTGGACACAGTTGTCTGATTTATTAGATCAGACAGTAGCGTCCGACTTGAAGGGAGTTAAGCCATGCACCACAAGCCGAAGCACACGCAGCGCCACAGCCCGACTCAGCACGACGGGGTAGCCGGCACAGACGCTGGCACTACGACTCACCGCTGGCTTCTGCCGGTGTTGCTCGTCGCTCAGCTGATGGTCATCCTCGACATCACGGCGGTTAACATCGCGCTCCCGCACATCGCAACGGATCTGCAGCTGAGTGGGTCGAAGATCAGCTGGGCGATCACAAGCTACTCCCTGATCTTCGGAAGCCTTCTGCTGTTCGGGGGCCGCGCCGCCGACCTTCTTGGCCGCCGCCGAATGTTCTTCACCGGCCTCGGCATCTTCACCGCCTCATCCTTCGCCGCGGCGATCTCAGGCAGCGCGGCGATGCTCTTCGCTTCTCGTGCAGGGCAGGGCCTCGGCGCCGCGATTCTCTCCCCGGCAGCTCTCTCGATCGTTACGTCGTCCTTCCACGGAGCCGCTCGTGGGAAGGCGCTCGCCGCTTGGGGCGCAGTCGGCGGAGCGGGCGCAGCCCTCGGCGTTCTCGTCGGCGGCGTCCTCACCCAGTTCACCGACTGGCGGACGATCTTCTACGTCAACCTCCCAGTTGCTGCGGTTCTGCTCGTCGCCTCGCTGAAGGTCGTTCCGGCTGACACCCACAAGCCGCGCTGGCGCGGCCTCGACCTTGCAGGCGCGGCCCTCGCCACCACCAGCCTCGCCGCGATCGTCTACGGGATCACCCAGGCGAATTCCGCCGGCTGGACCTCCATCCAGACGCACGTTTGCGGAATCGGTGGCCTCGCGGGACTGGCGGCGTTTGCGATCTACGAGCTGCACATCGACGCCCCGCTCCTCCGTGTCGAGCGCATCGGCGAACGCGCGATCGGCGGCGGCCTGCTGCTGATGCTCGCGACTGCGGGCACGATCTTTGGGCTCTTCCTGCTCTGCTCGCTCTACCTCCAGAACGTGCTCGGCTGGGGACCGCTCGCCACGGGTCTCGCCTTCGTTCCGCTCGCTCTCTCAGCAGGGATCGGATCGCACGCCGCTGGCCATCTCATCGGGAAGCACGGCGTTCGTGGCCCGCTTGCCGGAGCGTTTGCGGTCGCAGCGCTCGGCATGTTCCTCCTCTCCCGTGTCGGCGAACATGGCAGCTACCTGACCGATGTCCTGCCCGGCATGCTGATCGCCGGTGTAGCCCTCGGCGTCGCGACCGTGTCGGTCTCGGTGGCGATCCTGACTGGAACAAGGCAGGAAGAAAGCGGGATGATCTCCGGCCTCAACTCGACCGGTCACGAGATCGGCGGCACACTCGGCATCGCGATCTTCTCGACGATCGCCGCCGGGTCAAGCGCTGCGATTCTCGGCCCGCAGGCAGCTTCGGGAATCGGGCATGCGTTCCTGATCGCCGCTCTCGTCGCTAGCCTCGCCAGCGTGGTGGCACTAGCGGTTCTCCCTCGCGCGCAGCACTTCCTCGCGAAGCTGCGGCTCAACCCGCACTCGATGCCCGTCCACTGAACCGATGACCAAGACGAAGACAAAGACCGACGCGTCCGCCCCGAAACGCCGCCGGGCGGACGCCGAGCGCAGCATCTCCGCGATCACGAATGCCGCCCTCGACGCGCTGGCCAGCGATCCCGATATCAGCATGGCCGAGATCGCCCGCCGCGCCGGCGTCGTACGCGCGACGATCTACATGCACTTCCCGACCCGCGAGGCGCTGCTCGACGCCGTGATGGAGCATGCAACCGCGCAGGTCGCCGACGCAATTCGGAACGCCGAGCCCGGTCGTGGGGAGCCGAAGGAAGCGCTAGAGCGAGTGCTCCTCGCGACGTGGCGCCAACTGAGCCAGTTCCACAACGTCTTGCAGATCAACATCAACCGGCTCTCCGCCAAGGAACTCCGTCGCCGACACCTCCCGATGACGACGCAAATCGTCCCTCTCCTCAAACGAGGCCAAGCGGAAGGCGTCTTCCGAAACGATGTCTCCGCCGAGTGGCTGATCGCGGTCGTGCGCGCGATCGTCCACGTCGCAAGCACTGAACTGCAAGCCGGACGGCTCTCCGAAGTCGACGTGGAGCGGACGATGTTGACGACAGCGTTTGCAGCCATAAATAACGTGCGGGGCGCGCAGGCGGCAACGTAACGGCATGGATGGAGAACCCTATGACGTAGTGGTGATCGGCGGTGGCGCCGCCGGGCTCAGCGCTGCACTCGTCCTCGGCCGCGCTCGGCGGCGGGTTGCCGTCGTCGACGCGGGCGAACCGCGCAACGCGCCCGCAGCGCATATGCAGGGCTTCCTCTCGCGCGATGGCATGTCGCCAGCAGAGCTCCTCGCTGTGGGGCGCGACGAGGCGGCTGCCTACGGCGTCGAGTTCATCTCTGGGCACGTCACGTCGATCGAGCCCGGATTCTCGATGACCCTCGCGGACGGCGAACGTGTGCGAGCGAGACGGCTCTTGATCGCTACCGGAGCGGTTGACGAACTGCCGCCGGTTCCTGGGCTTCGAGAACGCTGGGCCAAGGACTTCCTCCACTGCCCGTACTGCCACGGCTGGGAAGTTCGCGACCAGCCGCTTGGAGTGCTCGGAACAAGCACCGGTTCCGTCGAGCACGCACAGCTCATCCGCCAATGGTCGGACGACTTGATCTTCTTCACGCACACCCATGCCCTGACGGAGGTGGAGCGCGAGCAGCTTGAAGCGCGCGGAATCCGCGTTGTCGTTGGCGAAGTTCGAGCGCTCGTTGTCGAAGACGACCGCCTCAGGGGCTTGCTGCTCAGCGACGGTAGAACGGTTGAGCGAACCGCCCTTTTCATCCGACCCGAGATCCGCCCCCGCCTGGACGGCCTCCTGGAACACCTCGGCTTGGAGGTCAACGAGCTCGGCTTCGTCCGCGTGGACACCGCTGGAAAGACAAGCGTCTCGGGCGTTTGGGCAGCCGGGAACGCCTCGAACCCGCGGGCGCAAGTGATCACCGCGGCGGGCGAAGGGTCGGCCGCCGCGATCTCAATCAACGCCGACCTTGTCGAGGAGGACGTGCGCGAGGCACTTCAGGCGGTCTCCAAAGAGAGGCAGCATCGAAGGAAGCACTCGGGCAGGTGATGTATTCAGCCCGTGAACGACGTCAGCGGAGTCGTCCGATGCCGCTGCGCGAGCTCGTCTGCACGGGAACATTGCCGCGCCAGTCCAGCTCGAACTGATAGCGGGAGTTGCGCAGAGCGGGCAGAAACGCAACCACGCGATCAGTCCGCGTGTCGATCACGTCGCCAGAATCACCGACGTAGACGTAGCGACCGTCGAGGCTGGACTGCAGCCAGCCGGCGCGGCCACAGTCGCCGCCGCAGGGTTGCTCCTTGCCGACCATTCTGTGTTTGAGGCGAATGTCGGCGACGTGCTTCGGCGGCCGGCGCGGCACCCGGGAAACGTCGAAGACGTGCACGTAGCTGTTCGGGACGTCGATCACGTAGAGCTTTCGGCTGTCCGGCGAGAGGGAGATGCCGTGGCTTGGTGTGCCGAGCGACCGCCCTGGTCGAAAACCACGGATCGGAACCGTGTAGAGGACGCGGCCGGTACGAATGCTCGACACCTGGAAGCCGAGGAATCCGGTTGCAGTCGTGTAGGCGAGTGTCTGTCGGCCGTTGATCGTGAACGGCCTGACGCCGGGGAGCAGGGGGCCGACTCTCCGGATCAGGCGATTGGTTCGGGTCGAGACGACGTCGAGGTACCTCGAGTTGCGCGGTCCGAGGTAGACACGCCGTCCGTCGGGCGAGACGATCGTGTTGTGCGGGCCGGGCCCAGCGTGGATCTCGCTGCGCACAAGCCCCGTCCGCGCGTCGACGACGTACCAGACGTCGTCGTTCGTCCGCTCGCCGGTCGGCAGATAGAGCGTGCGACCATCCGGGGTGATCGCCGGGCTGTCCGTTCCGGTCGGGAACGAACGCTCCCAGAGCACCCGGTTTCGGAGCAGGTCGTACGCGAGCAACGCACCGGTGCCGCTGCTGCCACCATTGCCGCCGACGCTGAGATAGAGCATGCGTGTCCGTGGAGACACAGCGACACCCCGTAGCGCGTGTGCCTCCGGCACCGACCAACGTGCAACCAACCGATGACCGTGATCGATGTCGTAGACGGCGATCTGCCGATCGGGGACGACATACTCGTAGTGGTGAAGGCCGGCAGCTCCCGGCGCGTCAGCGGTGTGGAGAAGCAAGCGGACGTCCTGCCTGATCTGCACGCGTTTCGGCCAGAACGGCGCGCGCGGCACGGCTGCGCGACCACCACAACTCGCCAGCAACATTGCCAGCCCGACCGCGGCAGCCAGCCCCTTCACCCGACCCATCGTAGGCCGGTTCGCCGCTACCGTCCGCCCGTGACCACCGCCGCCGAGATCCTCACCTCCCGCTTTGGCTACTCGGAGTTCCGCGCCGGCCAGCAACAGGTCGTCGAGTCGTTGCTCGCCGGCCGCTCCGCCCTGGCCGTCTTCCCGACCGGGGCGGGGAAGAGCCTCTGCTACCAGCTGCCCGCGCTGATGCTCGAAGGCGTGACGGTCGTCGTGTCGCCGCTGATCGCGCTCATGAAGGATCAAATCGATCTGCTCGCGCACCATGGCGTCGAAGCGGCGCGGCTCGACTCGAGCCTCGACGCGAATGAGGTGCGCGCGGTCTCCGAGCGCCTGCGCGACCGGCGCCTCAAGCTCCTTTACGTGGCGCCGGAACGATTCAACAACGAGCGCTTCCTTGCGCAGCTCGGCCAGACGAAGATCGCGCTCTTCGCCGTCGACGAGGCGCACTGCATCTCGGAGTGGGGCCATAACTTCCGCCCCGACTATCTGAAGCTTGCGGCGCGTGCGCGCGAGCTCGGCGCTGAGCGCGTGCTCGCGCTCACCGCGACCGCGACCCCTGCGGTCGTCGCCGACATCCGCGCGGGCTTCGGGATCGAGGAGCGCGACTCCGTCGTCACCGGTTTCTACCGGCCGAACCTCACGCTGCTCACCACGCCGGTCCACGCACGTGAGCGCGACCAGGCGCTGATCGACCGCCTGCGCGAGCGCGCGCCCGGCTCGACGATCGTCTACGTCACGTTGCAGCGTACGGCGGAGCGTGTCGCTGCCCTGCTCGCCGCGGCAGGCCTGCCCGCACGTGCCTACCACGCGGGCATGAACGCTGATGACCGTGTCGAGGTGCAGGAATGGTGGACGCACTCGGGCGCGAACATCGTCGTCGCGACGATCGCATTCGGCATGGGGATCGACAAGGCCGACGTGCGCTACGTCTACCACCTCAACCTGCCAAAGGGCCTCGAGTCGTACTCGCAGGAGATCGGTCGCGCCGGGCGCGACGGCGAGCCGTCGATCTGCGAGCTGTTCGCGTGCCGCGACGACGTACCGACGCTCGAGAACTTCGCGTTCGGCGACACGCCGACGCCCGAGGCGATCGCAGGTCTGCTCGACGACGTGTTCGCACACTCGGAGGGCGAGCAGTTCGCCGTCTCGGAATACGAGCTCTCGTCACGCCACGACGTACGGCCGCTCGTGCTGAAGACGATCCTGACCTACCTCGAGCTCGACGGCTTTCTCGAGCAGGGCACGCCGTTCTATGCCGGATACAGCGTGCGTCCGGCGAGCGGCGAGTGGGACGACGTCTATTCGATCTTCGACCCAGACCGCGCCGACTTCCTGCGACGTGTGCTGGCCAGTGGCAAGGAGGGGCGTATCTGGACGGGCGTCGATCCGGACGCCGTGCCTGGCGAGGAACGCGAACGCGTGGTCAAGGCGCTCGGTTACCTCGAGGAGCAGGGCCTCGTCGAACTGAAGGTCGCCGACGTACGCCAGCGCTTCACACTGCTAGAGGAGCCGCCGTCGCTCGACCAGTTGCGCGACCGCCTGGCAGAGCGCTTCGACCGGCGCGAGCAGTCTGAGGCAGCGCGAATCGAGCGAGTCGTGGCCCTCGTCGAGCACGACGGCTGCCAGGTGCAGTCGCTCGTCGGCTACTTCGGCGAGACCCGTGCCGATCCGTGCGGCCACTGTTCGTATTGCCTGACCGGATCCGCCCAGAGCCTTCCGGAGCCGGCTGCGACCCCGGAGCTCGACCTCGACCGAGCCGTCCTCGACGAGTTGACGGCCGAGCATCCAGCTGCGCTCGGAACACCCCGCCAGCGAGCGCGCTTTCTCTGCGGGCTCTCGAGTCCCGCCACGACGAGGGCCAAGCTCTCGCGCCATGCCCTGTTCGGCGCCCTCGCCGAACAGCGCTTCGCTGACGTACTAGCCCTGACCTAAGAGCGACCCCGGCCCTTGTTCGCTCTCTGGCGGCGACGTCAGGATTCGGTGCCCCAGATCCGGCAGAGCCGGTGCTGGGCGCGGTGAACGACCGGCGATCCGGTCGACCATTGCGTCGGCGGCCGCGAGACCCGCCGTGATCTGATCGCGGCCGGGCTGGCCCAACACGACCCCGGTGATCGTCGTCTGCTTGCCGTCGATCCAGCGGATGGCACGGAAGGCGAAGCAGCCACCTGCCGCGTGGTCCGAGCCGGTCTTGACGCCCACAAACCCGTCGTGCCCGAGCAATGTGTTCGTGTTGTGCACGATGCCGGCGACCGGCAGCGTCGTGCCCGGTGTGGCGACGATGCCGGCGAACACCGGCAGGCGCATAGCCCGGTCGACGATGTGCACTTGATCGGCGGCAGTCGACACGGTTGCGTCGTCGTAGCCGCTCGGGTCGGTGTAGCGGGTGTGGATCATGCCCAGCGACCGTGCGGTGACATTCATCCGGGCAACAAACCGATCAGTCGAGCCGGAGTCCCATCGCGCCAGGACCACGGCGATGTTGTTCGCCGACGGCAGCAGCAGTGCCTGCAGCGCCTGCCGTTCGGTCAATTGCTCTCCGGCCGCGATCGACACGACCGACTCCTGCTGCCCGCGCCGACGTTCGGTGTCGGCCACATCGTCGTCGGTGAGCGTGATCGTCGGACCGTCCTCGCCCGCCCGTAGGGGGTGATCGCGGAGCACGAGGTACGCCGTCATCACCTTCGCGACGCTGGCGATCGGAGCCGCATGCTGGTTCGGGCCGGCTTGGACCTGCGATCGTCCCGTTTGCATGAACGCGGCTTGACCGTACGCCGGCCACACCGTGCTCGCTACCGCTTCGCCGGACGGACCAGCGCGTTCACTGCGAAGAACGTCGATGGGCGATCCGGCCGTCGAGGACGAGGACGCCAGCAACCGGTAGCCGAGGGCTGCGGTCGCCGCGATGGCGACCAGCAGGACGGCGACACGGATCTTGCGAATCCGAATCCGCCGGGTCGTTGCTCGCACCGGCTTGCTGTAGGTCATGCCGCCATTCAAGGCAGCGTGGTGTTGCCGTCACGTATGTGGTTTTCGATATGCCGACGACATGCGCGGACTCGTAGCATCAGTGCATGCGTGTGTTGATCGTCGAGGACGAGCCCCTGATGGCGGACGCGATCCGCGACGGGCTGCGCCTGGAAGCGATCGCGGCAGACATCGCAGGTGACGGCGACACCGCTCTGGGGCTGCTGAGCGTCAACGCCTACGACATCGCCGTCCTCGACCGAGACATTCCCGGGCCTAGCGGCGACGAGATCGCCAAGCGCATCGTCGCCTCCGGCAGTGGCATGCCGATCCTGATGCTCACCGCCGCGGACCGGCTCGACGACAAGGCAACCGGGTTCGAGCTCGGCGCGGACGACTACCTGACGAAGCCGTTCGAGCTCCGAGAGCTCGTGCTCCGGCTCAGAGCGCTCGACCGCAGGCGCGCCCACAACCGGCCACCCGTGCGAGAGATCGCGGGCCTGCGGCTCGATCCGTTCCGCCGCGAGGTTTACCGCGACGAGCCGCTACGTCGCGCTCACCCGGAAGCAGTTCGCTGTGCTCGAGGTCCTCGTGGCAGCCGAAGGCGGCGTCGTCAGCGCCGAAGAGCTCCTGGCACGGGCGTGGGACGAGAACGCAGACCCGTTCACCAACGCCGTGCGGATCACTGTCTCCGCACTGCGCAAACGGCTCGGCGAGCCCTGGATCATCGCCACCGTGGCCGGCGTCGGGTACCGCATCGACACTCAACCGGACACCGGGCGCGAGGGAGGAGACCGTGGCTAGGGCTCCTGGCTTGAGTGTTCGCCTCAAGCTCACACTCAGCTACGCCGGCTTCCTGATGCTTGCGGGTGCCGTGCTGCTCGCCGCCGGCTACTTCTCGCTTTCGCGGGGCGTCCACCCTGGTGTGATCTTCATGGTGCGCAGCCACGGCGACCTCCTGCGCGATTTCGCTCCGATCGCAGCCACCGCGATGACGTTCCTGCTCGTATTCGGGCTGCTCGGAGGGTGGCTGCTCGCCGGCCGCATGCTCGCCCCTCTGACGCGCATCACCGACGCCACGCGCATGGCAGCGACTGGATCGCTCTCCTACCGGATCGATTTGGAAGGACGTCAGGACGAGTTCCGCGAGCTCGCCGACAGCTTCGACGCGATGCTCGCGCGGCTCGAAGCACACGTCGCCGAACAGCAGAGGTTCGCAGCCAACGCCTCCCACGAACTGCGCACTCCGCTGGCGATCACGCAGACACTTCTCGACGTCGCCCGCAACGATCCCAACCGAGACAACGGCGAGCTCGTCGACCGCCTCCACGCCGTCAACACCCGGGCGATCGACCTCACGGAGGCATTGCTCCTGCTCAGCCGCGCCGACCAGCGGTCTTTCACCCGAGAACACGTCGACCTGTCCCTGATCGCGGAAGAAGCCACTGAAACGCTCCTCCCGCTCGCAGAAAAACGCGGCCTCACCGTCGAGACCTCCGGGGATCCCGCCGCCGCGCTCGGCTCACACGCGCTGCTGCTGCAGTTGAGCACGAACCTCGTGCACAACGCGATCGTCCACAACCTGCCCGAACACGGCACGGTGTGGGTCACGACCAGCGTTCACCCCGAGAGCGCAGTGCTCACCGTCGAGAACACCGGCGAGCAGGTCGCCCCACAGTTGATTACCACGCTTGCCGAGCCGTTTCGGCGCGGCACCGAACGCATACGCACCGACCACGCGGGTGTCGGCCTCGGCCTGGCAATCGTCAAACGCATCACCCAAGCGCACGACGGGACCCTGACCCTCACCCCTCGCGCCGCCGGCGGGCTCTGTGTCACGGTGCACCTTCCCGCCGCGCCACGGTGATCAGCCTCGCGTGCTTGGTAGTGTCGCGAGACGTCCCCGAGACCAGAGAGGAGGTATCCGGAACCGCACCAACCATCCATGGAACCACGGAGGTCGTCATGAGCAGCACCGTCCAGACCGGCACCGAGATCCGTCCCTTCCACGTCGACATCCCCGAGGAGAAGCTCGCCGAGCTGCGCCGCCGGATCGGCGCGAGGCGCCTGCCCTCCAGGGAGCTGGTCACAGACCGGTCGCAGGGCGTGCAGTTGGCGACGATGCAGGAGCTCGCGCGCTACTGGGAGACCGACTACGACTGGCGCAAGGCCGAGGCGAAGCTCAGCCCCTTGCCCCAGTTCACGACCGAGATCGACGGGCAGCAGATCCACTTCATCCACGTCAAGTCCGGTCATGAGAACGCGCTACCGCTGATCATGACCCACGGCTGGCCCGGCTCCGTGCTGGAGCTGATCGACTCCGTCGGCCCGCTCACCGACCCCACCGCGCACGGCGGCGATGCGGAGGACGCCTTCGACCTCGTGCTGCCCTCCCTGCCGGGCTACGGCTTCTCGGGCGAGCCGGTCGAGCTCGGCTGGGACCTGGCCCGGACCGCAGAGGCCTGGGCCGAGCTGATGGGCCGCCTCGGCTATACCCGCTACGTGGCCCAGGGCGGCGACGTGGGTGCGGGCGTCACCGACGCGATGGGCCGCCAGGCACCCGAGGGGCTGATCGGGATCCACACGAACTTGCTCGTCCCGGCGTTGAACGGCCCGATGCCGACGCAGACCGCCGAGGAACGGGCTGCGGCCGCGCAGATCGCCACGTTCCAGCAATCCGGCAACGGCTACTTCGTCGAGATGGCCACCCGGCCGCAGACGATCGGTTACGCGCTGCTCGACTCGCCCATTGCCCTGGCCGCCTGGATGATCGACCACGACACCGACGCCTACTACAAGATCACCCGCGCCTTCGTCGACGACCAGCCTTCGGGCAACCTCACCCGGGACAATGTCCTGGACAACATCACGGCGTACTGGCTGACCGGCACCGGCGCCTCTGCGGCGCGGTCGTACTGGGAGGCCTACGGGCCGGACGCTCCGGCCGCGGGCCGCAAGCCTCTGCCGCCGCCGCCGATCCCGTTCGCCTTCACGACCTTCCCCGGCGAGATCTGGCGGACCCCGCGCAGCTGGGTCGAGGCGAGCTACCCGAACGTCATCTACTTCAACGAGGTCGACAAGGGCGGCCACTTCGCCGCCTGGGAAGAGCCGGAGCTCTTCGCGAACGAGCTTCGGGACGCGTTCCGGTCACTGCGGTGAACGCCCGGGACGGCGCGCACGAAGGTGCGCGCCGCTCGCGCGGCTTCGTCGAGCACCTTCCAGCCTGACTCGACCGCTCGAGCGGTTGCCTGCGCTGTGACGGCCCTGCCGCTCCTCCCGCGAGCGGCAGGGCCGTCTAACGATCCGTTAAAGGATTCCGCGCGCCTGGAACGCGGCGCGAACCTTGGTCGCGACACGCGCCCCATACAGCGACTGCGCCGCGGCCACTGTCCGCGTCGCGAGGTCGGGCATGGTCGTGCCCGGGAAATCCATCGAGCCTTCCAGGATCAGCGTGTCGGCCTTCACGTGGCCGAGCTCGGTCCGGATATCCCAGAGCGCACGCGACCAGATCTCGCCGTCGTGATGCACCTCGCCGTTCAGGTCCGTCGGGTAGTGCAGGTCGAGGTCGATGCGCCGCAGGCAGTGCGGAACGGTCGACGTGTAGGAGGTCGAGTCCCAGTCGGCGACGCACGGCAGCGGCTCGCGCTCGGCCCAGCCCATCCGATTGGCGACCACGTCGGTCACCGTCACCGCCCAGTAGTCGGCGAATCCCTCGCTGATCGCCCCTGCCTGATCGGAGGCGAACGAGAAGTTCTGCCCCTGGTGCAGGGCGTGTCCGTACTCATGCAGGATCACCTCGGCATCCTCGGCGTCGTCGACACCGCCTTTGCCGTAGCGGATCTCGTTCGTCGGATGGTCGGTGGTGAAGGAGTTGTCGGCTCCCCACTGATCGATCCGCACCGGCTGCGACACGTTGTCGACGCCGCGCAGTGATTCACCGAAGCCGAGGCTATGGACGTACTTCTGAGCCTCGGTGATCCAGTAGTAGGCCATTACCTGCTCGAACTCGTCCTGATGGCGTGTGTACCGAAACGTGTTCGTCGACGAGAACGCCAGACTCCCCGTCGAGCTGCGAACACACGCGTATGTGCCACAGAGGTGGCCGCTGCCGTCGAGGTTCGTCAGCTGGACGCCGTGATACGCCGCCGCCGGCACAGCGGAGTCCGCATCCTTCTGATCGGTCAAACCCTCGAGCCCGAGCTCCTGGACCGGGTTCGACGCGAAGACCGATCCGACACCCGTCGATCCCGCTCCGGTCGCCGCGCCTGCCATCGCGACGAGCACGACGCCAACCACAGCCGTCGCTGCGACGGTCATCACTTGCCTGCGCAAATCATTCCCCCCTGACTCGCCTGATGTCGCCGCAGATTAGCGCTGTTGCCGTCACAACATGACGCTTACGTCTTAGTGCGCCGCGGAGCCCGTCAACGCTGCCTTTGCGACCACGTCGCTGTTCGACTCATCGCCGCGGATCGAGAGCAACGTCACGAGGCTGCACTCATCCACCACTACACGCAAGCCCTCACCGACGCGCAGCGGGGGTTCACGCTCTTCGCCCGCGCGAGCGCGAAGACGAAGGCGTATGGGTTCCCGAAGGGCGTCTGTCAGTCAGGGTCGAGCTAAGACGCAAGCGCGGGGTGCCGGGCACCACTGTCCGGCACCCCGCTGCGATCACGCAGCCTTCTCGAGCGCGACCTCGATCTCGACCAGATTCGCCTCCGGAACTGCCTTCGGCGTTGACTCCACGAAGGCGGCAGCGAGTGCCCCGCCCGCGAGCGCCAGGCCGGCCAGAGTGTAGAACGCGACCTGGAAGCCGTGGGTGAGCGCCGGGCCACTTACGGCGAGCACCGCGTGGCTGTCGGCGTAGTGGCTCGTCGCGGTAGCGGCTATCGTCGTCACCGCGGCCAACCCGACCGAGCCGCCGATCTGCCGACTGGTGTTGATCAGTCCGGAGGCGACGCCGGCATCGGCCGGCTGCACGCCGGTCAGGCTCGCGATCGTCACCGGCACGAACGAGAACGCGAGCCCGATCCCGCTCAGGATCAGTCCGGGGAACACATCCCAGAAGTAGTGGCCATCGGCGGGCATCTGTGCGTACAGCACGGCTCCGGCCGCGGTCAGCAACAAGCCGGCGGTCAGCACCGGACGTGCGCCGTGCCGGGTCGTCAGCGCCTGGCTGATGCTCGAGAAGACGACGATCGTGACAGTGATCGCGACGAAGGCGACACCGGTCTTGATCGCCGAGTACCCCAGTACCTCCTGCAGGTACAGCGTCAGGAGGAAGAACTGCGCGAACGCGGTGGCGCCGATCGTCAGCATCGCAACGTTGGCCGCGGCGAGCGTACGCAGGCGGAAGATCCGCAGCGGCAGCAGCGGCGCCGGGGAGCGCGCCTCGATCCCGACGAACGCCGCGATCAGCGCGGCGGCGGCCGCGAGCAGCCCGAGCGTCACGCCGTTGCTCCAGCCGTGCTGGATCGCCCGCGTGATCGCGTAGACCAGCACCATCAGCCCGGCGGTGATCGAGGCGCCGCCCGCCACGTCGAAGTGCCGGTGTGCGAGGGCGGCCCGGCTCTCGCCGATCAGCCACGGGGTGACCGCGATGACAGCTACGCCGACCGGCAGGTTGACGAAGAAGATCCATGACCAGCTCAGGTACGACGTGAGCACGCCGCCGAGCAGCACGCCGACGGCACCTCCGGCGCCGGAGGCAGCGCCCCAAACGCCGAGGGCGATGTTCCGCTCACGCCCCTCGCGGAAGGTGGTGACGACGATCGAGAGCGCTGCCGGGGCGAGCAGTGCGCCGCCCAGACCCTGCAGCGCGCGCGTGACGATCAGCGCGCCTTCCGACCAGGCGAGCCCGGAGAGCAACGAGCCGACCGTGAACACTGCGACGCCCGACATGAAGAGTCGCCTGCGTCCGAGCAGATCGGCAAGGCGTCCGCCCAGGAGCAGCGTCCCGCCGAACAGGATCGAGTAGGCGGTGATCACCCATTGCAGGCTCTCTTGAGAAAACTGAAGGTCGTGCTTGATCGCCGGCAGTGCGACGTTGACGACCGCGACGTCGACGATGACCATGAACTGCGCGGCAACCGTCACCGCGAGGACCAGCCAACGCCTCCGCTCCGAGTTGGGAGGGCTGTTCGTTCTCATCGATTCCTCCTTGAACGATTCGTTTCGTCCAAGCGACGAACCGGCGGAGCCCGAGGGGACAGCCGACGAACAGGGCGCCTCCGACACGACGGAGGTCGTTGTGACCTCCGTCGTGTCGGCTTTGCCAGTGGTCAGGCAGCCTCGCTCGCTGTCGTGCTCCCGGCGAGCCACTGTCCGACCCATTCGCCCGAGATCTGCCTCGTGACGGCGTTGAGCCGGTTCCACGTGTTGATCGAGGCGATCCCCAGCACGAGCCCTGCCAACTGCTGTTCGTCGTAGTGCCGGGCGAGCTCGTCCCAGAGCTCGTCGGAAACCGCATCGGGGCGGTCTGCCAAGCGGGTGGCGGCCTCGGTCAGCGCCAACGCGGCACGTTCCTCGTCACTGTAGTAGGGCGATTCACGCCACGCGGAAACGGAGAAGATGCGTGCGTCGCTTTCGCCGGCGAGCTTGAGCTGACGAGAGTGGATGTCCACGCAAATGCTGCAGCCGTTGATCTGGCTCGCGCGCAGCTCGACGAGGTAGAGCGTCGTTTCGGGGATACCGGAGTGCTTAACCGCATTGGCCAGCCCCTGCAGAGCCTCCAGGGCGCCGGAAACGGTAAGCGCCGGGCTATTGATCCGTGCTTGCATGATCGTTCTCCTTCGTGAGTGGTTGTTTACTGCGTGCCGCTAGCTGGACGAGTGGCTCGTCCGGGGAGCCCGGCGAGGCTCCGCCCGGTCGGCGGCGGGTAGCGCTGCGTAGACCGCTCTGAACCCCGTGCGCCACGTCGGGTAGCGCGGCGTCCAGCCGAGCTCGCGCTTGGCCTTCGCGTTCGAGGCGCCTCGCGCCTCGGTCGACATCACGGTCACGGGCTCACCTGCAAGCAGCCGCGCGAGCCAGGTCGGGAAGTGCCGCGGAGGCTTCGCTCCGAGGGACTGAGCGAGCACCGGCAACCATTCGCGCACCGCGGCGGGCTCGTCGTCGACGATGTTGTAGATGGCAGGGCCGTCGTGGTCCAGTGCGAGAACGGTTGCGGCAGCGGCGTCGTCGAGCTGAATCCAGGACCAGATGCCGCCGCCGTCACCGACGATCGGAAACTGCCGCTTGCGGACCGGCTCGATCGTGCCGTCGTTGGCGGCGCCGTAGAACGCGCCGTAGCGCAGCGCGATCCCACCGAAGTCCGTGACCGCCTGTTCGAGATACGCCATCGCAGCGGCGCCCCGGTGGAAGTGCTTCGGCGGTGTCGGGTCGAGCGGATCGTCCTCGGTCTTCACCGGCCCGCCCTCGCGGGCGTACCGGGTGAAAGACGCCACGCTTTGCGCGACGAAGCGACGTACGCCGGCCTCGCGCGCGGCGGCCAGTAGCGCGTCCGTCCCGTTCGTCCGCAACTCGTTGGTCTTGGCCGTCACCTTGTCCATGTTCCGGCTGAACTTCACCTTCGCCAGCGCGGTCGCTTCGTGGACGATCGCGTCGGGCTCGGTCTCGAGCACCGCCTTGCGCACCGCACGCTCGTCGAGCAAGTCGAGCCTGACGGGCTTCGCGCCGAGCGTCCGCAACAGCTCCGCGCTCGACGGCGAGTTGTGGGTGCCGATCACTTCGTGCCCGGCATCGATCAACTGCGGATACGAGCCGGCTGCCGATCGCGCCGCTCGCGCCTGTGACGAACACACGCATGTCCTCTCCTTTCGTCGGTCGTCACGGCGACGAACGGGACCGACGGGAGGGGACAGCTACGCGCTGACTTCGGCGACGCGCCGGCGCAGGAAGCGGCGCTCGGGCTCGGTGTGCGCGAGCTCGAGGGCGCGCTCGTACTCGGTCTGCGCCTCGTCTGTTCGGCCCAGCCGGCGCAACAGGTCGGCACGGGTCGAATGGAAGTACTGATAGCCGTCGAGGTCGAGCCCTTCGACGACGGCAAGCCCCGCCTCGGTCCCTTCCGCCTCGGCCATCGCGATCGCGCGGTTCAGCTCCACGACGGTGGACCCGGTCAGCACGACGAGCTCGCCGTAGAGGGCGGCGATCTGCGGCCAGTCGAGCGGCTCCTCCATGTGGAGCGACGCGATCGCCGCCTGGATGACGTACGCGCCGCGGCCTTGCAGCGCGAAGGCCCGAGCAAGCGCGTCGCGCCCGCTGACGACCTGGGCGGCGTTCCAGAGCGACCGGTCCTGGTCTGCGAGCAACACCAGCTCGCCCCCGTGGAACCGTGCTTCGCGGCGTGCGTCGTTGAGCAGCATCAGCGCCTGGAGCCCATGTACCTCTGGCTCGTCCGGCATCAGCTCGCCGAGTGCCGCGCCGAGTCGGAGCGCTTCCGCCGCCAGATCACCGCGGCCGCCATAGCCCTTCGTTGAAGATCAGGTAGACGACCGCGAGCACCGCCGACAGCCGCTCCGGCAGCAGATCGTCGGCGGGTACGCGGAAGGGAATGCCCGCATCCTTGATCTTCAGCTTCGCCCGCGAGAGCCGTCGCTTCATCGTCTCCTCGGGAACGAGGAACGCGCGGGCGATCTCCTCGGTACGCAGCCCGCCGAGCGCGCGCAACGTCAGCGCAACCTGCGCCTCCAGACCGAGCGCCGGATGGCAGCACGTGAAGATCAGCTCCAGCCGCTCGTCGGGGAACGTCGGTCTCGTCCATCTCGTCCTCCACGGCGCGGGGGGTGTCGAGCAGGCGCGTCTTCTCGACGAGCGTGCGGTCGCGGCGCAGGCGGTCGATCGCGCGGTTGCGGGCGGTGATCGTCAGCCAGGCACCCGGATTGGGCGGCACGCCGTCGCGGGGCCACCGCTCCGCGGCGACCGCGAACGCCTCCTGAGCGGCCTCCTCGGCGAGGTCGAAGTCGCCGAAGAAGCCGACCAAGCTCGCGAGGACGCGGCTCCACTCGTCGCGGAAGACCTCCTCGAGCAGCGCCTACCTCCCTATCTCTCCACCAACGGCCGCACCTCGACCGCGCCACCCATCCGCGCGGCCGGAATCCTGGCAGCGATCGCGAGGGCCGCATCGAGATCCTCCACCTCGACCACGATGAAGCCGCCCACGTGCTCCTTCGCGTCGACGAAGGACCGTCGGTGAGCAGCGTCTGTCCATTCTGAACACGCACGGTCGTCGCGGTCTCGATCGGCTGCAGCTGCTCGCCGCTGACGATCCCTGGCAGCCGCCGGAGCGCGAGATACTCGTCCACGATCGCCTGCTGCTCATCCGCCGAAAGCCGCTCGTACGACGTCCGTCGCGCTGCCCGGGTAGTTCTGGAGCAGGTACTTCATGTTGGCCTCCTTGGTCGCGTGTTCTCCCTCGTACTACGAACGTAAACGGCGCGAGGGGACAGCCCATGTCCCCTTCAACACCCTCGCTGTCGTCGGGGTTTACGTCACGCTTACATGACCGTGATCGGAGCGTGACCTAGACGGACACACTCAGGTCCACCGAATCAACAACTCCCATGCGGTTTCTGGAGGACTGAAAATGCGGAAGATGATCCTGATTCTCGCGCTGGTCGCTGTCGTCGGGCCGGTTGCGGCGCTCGCGGATTCGACTGCGCCGACGCCCGCGAGCACGGCGAACGCGTCGTGCAAGGCGAAATTGCAGTCGATGGGTGCCGCGACGTTCAAGCAGACTTACGCCACCTTTGGGAAGTGTGTTTCCCAGAGTGCCTCTCAGGGCCGGCAGGATGTCTCGAACGCGGCGAAGAGCTGCAAGGCCCAACAGGCCGATCCGAACTTCGCCGGTTCGCACGGCGGCAAGTCGTTCGACCAGTTCTACGGCTCGAACAGCTCGAAGGGCAAGGGCGCCGATCGTAACGCCTACGGCAAATGCGTCTCTCAGCAGGTGCAGCAGTCCGTGAAAACCGAAGCAGCGGCCTCGGCATCGGCCGCGAAGACTTGCAAAGCGGCTTTGAAGGCCGATGCAACGGCATTCGCGACCAAGTACGGCACGGGACGCAACGCCTTCGGCAAGTGCGTCTCGCAGACGGCAAAGACCAAATAGCTCTCCGAGCTCAAACGGGCAGAAAGAGGGGCCGGGGCAACCCGGCCCCTCTCGTTTCGAAGAAGGCCCTGAAAGTCCGTCTGGAGCGCCTTGCCTCGATCCGTGCTCCCTCGAACGAGGCACATCGAACTGAAGCGTGCGTCAGGACTTTCGTCCGGCGATTGGCCGCGCTGTCCCTCCCAACATGAGTACTCGAAACCGATCTCGCAGAGGAAGCCCAGGGAGGGTGGCCTTGCGGCGAGGCACGAAAGGGGAAGGGCTATGCGGAAGCTACTGCTGCTTGCAGCCGCGGCGCTGCTCACCGTGGTCGGTGTTGCGGGGGCGCACTCGAGCGATCAAGGAAGACGGTTGACAGGGCCGTTCTGCATCAACCTGAAGACCGGCGTGGTTCGGTCAGTCGCGTTGATGAGAACGGGGAAGTGCCGCAAAGGAGAGGTGCGCCGTCTTGGCGTTGCGATCAACGTGACCAAGGGTCCAAAGGGCGACGGCGGCGCGGTCGGCCCGACCGGGCCGGCAGGCACTGCCGGGGCCAAGGGCGATCAAGGCGCCAAGGGCGAGGGGCGACCAGGCGACGGAGCAACGGGCGCGAAGGGCGACACCGGAGCAACGGGCGCGAAGGGCGACACCGGAGCAACGGGCACAACCGGGGAGACCGGAACTACCGGCCCGCAGGGCGCAACCGGTGAGACGGGCGCCCCTGGGGCCAAGGGCGATCCGGGCGCAAAGGGCGACACCGGAGCGACTGGCGAGACCGGGGCTGCCGGCCCGCAGGGCGCAACCGGTGCGACGGGCGCCAATGGTGCCGCAGGCCCGGCCGGCCCCAAGGGCGACACGGGCGCGACAGGCCCTGCCGGCCCAGCAGGCCCGAAGGGTGCGACCGGAGATACCGGGTCGACCGGGTCGACCGGGGCGACCGGAGCTGTCGGTCCTCAAGGCCCAGCTGGACCGGCGGGCCCCCAGGGGCCTGCAGGTGCGGCCGGCCTGAACGGGTCGTCGATCGTGACGGTCGAGCAGGACGGCACGAGCGGCCAGAAGACGACCACGGTCTCATGTCCGGCGAATCACTTCGCGATCTCCGGTGGCTTCTCGGCGCAGGGGTCTGTGACCGAGTCGTACCGCAGCAACTCGACAGGGAACCCAACCGGCACCACCGCTTGGACGGTCACGCAGTCCTCGGGAAACACGGACAGCCTGAAGGTCTACGTGTATTGCATCGCAGCTTCGTAGGGTGATGCTGAAGCTCCGGCCATCATCGGCCGGGGCTTGAACACCACTCTGCGGCGTCGGCGTCGGCGTCGGCGTCGCACCAGCGCCGCGCCGACCTGTGACCACTACCGACCTCGTGTGTCGCCGCGAGTCGCCGATCGTTCCCACAGCCCCTGGGAACGGGGTCGCATACAGTCCCAGATCGCGTGCCGACTCGCTGGCTCATCGCGTTCCTCGTGCTGCTGGTCTTCGCACTCGTCGCGCGTGCTGCACCGACCGAGCCGGTCAAGCCCGGGCCGCGAGCGGCAGACGTCGCCGACAGTTCCTACTGGTACTACTGCCCGCTCGGACTGGTCGACACGGGGAGCAACGACAGCCAGGCGAACGGTGAAACGTGCGCGTTCTGGCTGTTGAAGAGCTTCCCGCTCGGAGGCAGCCGGCAGCCCCATCTGAAGCAGACTCTTGTTCCTGGACTCGACGTGCTGCCCGTCTGGCAACAGACACGCGGAGCCGGAGTGACCGTCGCGGTGATCGACACGGGCATCGACACGACGAGTGCTGACCTGGCGCCAAACCTGCTTCAGGGCTGGAACTTCTACGACGGAAACAGCGACACCTCCGACGGCGACGGGCACGGGACCGTCATCGCGTCGATCATCGCGGCTGCCCGTGGGAACGGCGGCTACGTCGGCATCGCCCCGGACGCGAAGATCCTCCCGATCAAAGTCATGGGCGGCCCGGGCGGCGACACGTGGTCCGACCAGGCAGTCGTGCAGGGAATCGAGTATGCGCTTCGCCGGGGGGCCAAGGTTCTGAACCTCTCACTCGGCGGCCTTGACGCACCCATCCCCGGAATCGGCCGCGCTCTCCGGGACGCGCGAACCGCTGGAGCACTCGTGGTGATTGCGGCTGGAAACGACGGCGCCAACCTTGATGGCGGAAGGCATACGGAGTTCCCTGATGGTTACGGTCTGGCGAATTCGCTGACGGTCGCTGACTTCACCGACCGAAACGCACTCGCAGACGACTCGAACTACGGAGCCCGGCACGTCCAGATCGCATCGCTCGGCTCCGACCTCTGGGGCGATTACCCAGGCACCCCGAACGGGGGCTACGTCGGCGGCTCGTCGGCCGCGGCGGCGACTGTCTCCGGCGTGGCCGCGCTTCTGTTTGCCGCCGACCCACAAGCAAGCGCAGCGCAGGTCCGGCGGGCGATCATTGCGGGCGCCAACCACGACGTTCCACTGCAGGACAAAGTCGAGGCAAACGGGCTCCTCTGCGCATCAGGCGCGCTGACAGCACTCGGACAACCGGACACGAGCATGCCGAGCCCCTTCCGTGCATCCGGCGCACCCTCGGCGTTCCGACTGCGCAACCCGACTCGAGTCAGATTCACCTGGAGTCCAGCCCGCGACCCCGAGCTCGAGGGCTACCAGTTCACCCTGGACGGAAACGTGTCGATGCTCAGCACAACCACGACTGTTCTCGCGGCAACCTTGCGCCCGGGGCTACATCATTGGTCGGTCACGGCGTACGACCTCTCCGGCAACCGCAGGGACGCCACGAACTAGCCCGTCCGCCGGAGTCGTGAACGGCTGGACTGATGGCCGGGTCCGCCTAATCGTTCCGCTAGGACGGATCAACGCCCTTGACGAGCATGATGTGCCCATGGGCGCCGAACTACTCGACCAACACTTGAATGAGCTGTTACGCGAGGCTGTGCATCTCGAGCGTCGCGCCGGCGAGCTCAAACGACGCCACGAGCGTAAAATCGAAGCCGCTGCGTGGTTCCCGAACGTCGTCAACAAGCGACAGGAACGCGAACTTGCGGCCAAACGAGCCGCCGTCGACGCCCGGAGAGCCGAGTTGGAGGAGCAGCTGCGCCGCCTTCGCGACCAGCCGATATCGACGGGTGTCTGACACCCTCGGTGTCAGACACCTTTCGGATCACGTCGGCGTTATCGCCGGTGCTCGTGTCGCTCGCCCACCGATCGAAGTTTCGGATCATCGCTTCGACACGAGACCACTAGAGTCGCGCGCATGCCCTTCGCCGGTCGACGGCGGTACCGTGCTCGGAGTGGCGAGGTTGCACTCTGCGCGGTCATGTGTGGCCTACTCGCGTTGGTCGCAGCCGGCGCAGTGCTCGCGGCGGCCGAGCGTTCAACGTCTGCCCCTCCGACCGAGGCCACGTATCGGAAGCTCTGTCGAGCGATCGGCGTCCAGCACGTTCGGGCGCTCTTCGCCGCTCCGGTTGCGCCGATCCAGCTCGGCGGGTCGAGCGACTGTGCGTTCTTTCCGCGCGGCGGCAATGCGTTCGGAGGCGTCCAGGTGTTTCTCCGGATCGACGACGGCGACCAGACGCTGTGGAAGCACCGCGGCGACCACCCCTATGGCAAGTTCCGCGCGCTCGCGGTAGCCGGTGGGCAGGCGAAGTGGGGCTACCAGGGCGGTCGATTGCCGTCGGTCGTCGACGCGCGGAAGAACACGTTCACCTGCACGATCATCCCTGCGGGCGGAGGAACGGGATTCGTGAAGCTCCCAGGCTCTGCCCTGACGGCCGCCCGGTCGTTCGCGGCCCGCGCGGTCCGGCTGTGCGCAGACGTGTTCGCGGCCGACCGCTGAACGCGCCGTGCGACCGGCTTAGCGGGCGACGGTCTCGGTTCGCCGCGGGAGGACCCAGCCGGGGCGCGGGAAGTGGCACGTGTACCCATTCGGATAACGCTCCAGGTAGTCCTGGTGCTCCGGCTCGGCTTCCCAGAACGGGCCGGCCGGCGTCACCTCGGTGACGACCTTCCCGGGCCACAGGCCCGACGCCTCGACGTCGGCGATCGTGTCTTCGGCGACGCGGCGCTGTTCGTCGTCGAGATAGAAGATCGCCGAGCGATAGCTCTTCCCGCGGTCGTTGCCCTGCCGGTCCCGCGTCGTCGGATCATGGATCTGGAAGAAGAACTCGAGCAGGTCGCGATAGCTGGTCTGCTCAGGGTCGAACGTGATCTCGATCGCCTCGGCATGCGTTCCGTGGTTCCGGTACGTCGCGTTCGGGACGTCGCCTCCCGTGTAGCCCACCCTCGTCGAGAGAACCCCCGGCCGCTTCCGGATCAGATCCTGCATGCCCCAAAAGCACCCACCGGCCAGGATCGCCGACTCTGTTGCTCCGCTCACTTTGCCGTCACCTCCCGCTCGACAGTCGTCGCATGTCACTGTATCGCCCGGCTATGGGCCGGCGGCCGGGCGGACGGCGCGGCTCAGTTCTTCGGAGCGCGCTTCTCCAGGGTGAGCATCAGCCGGCGCAGCAGTGCTTCCAGCTGCGCCTTCTCGCGCTCGGTCAGCGCCTCGGCGAGGAGGGCCTCCTTCTCGGCCTGCACACCGATCGCCTCACGGTGGAGGCGCAGGCCCTTCGGCGTCAACTGGACGAGAACACCGCGGCCGTCGTCAGGGTCCCGGACGCGCTCGACGAAGCCTGCCTTTTCGAGCTGATCGAGCCGGTTCGTCATCGCCCCACTGGACAGATCGGAGCTGCGGGCGAGCTCGCCGGCGGAACGCCGGTACGGCTTGCCTGCCCAGCGCAGCGTGCTCAGCACCTTCCAGTCGCCGCTTCCCAGGCCGTACGGCTCCAGCGTCTCGTCGAGCATCTTCCGTAGACGCCAGTTGATCCCATGGATCCGATCGACGATCCCCTCGACGACGAAGTCCATGGCCTTCGGAAGCTCGTCGCGGATCTCCTCGAGGAAACGGTCGACGTGGTCGCGCTCGCGGGGCCTGGCCACGCGACAAGTCTCCACCGTGAGTGTCTTGACGTCAAAAGATCGGCCTGTTAGCGTGCCCGAAAGTAGTTTGAGGTCAAACTATATTCTTCGTCCAGTTCCAGGAGGCACCCATGGCCACGAATCCGACGTCGTACTCCCTGATCTCGCTCGACGAGGCTGCGCCGGCCGCGGCGAAGCGGGGCTTCGGTCTCGGGACCTCCCAGGATGCCGGCCGCGGACGCGTGTTCGTCCGCCGGGATCTCGACATCGGGTCCTTCGGGGTGAACGCGTTCTACCAGGCGACGAGTGGTGAGATCGTGATCGGCGAGCACGACGAGCTCGGGCCGGGAGCGGGCGGCCACGAGGAGCTGTACGTCGTCGTCGCCGGAGGTTGCGCCTTCACGGTGGACGGCGAAGAAGTGGAGGCGCCGCGCGGCACCGCACTCTTCGTCGGCGACACGGCCGTGAAGCGCTCGGCGGTGGCGACCGAAGACGAGACGACCGTCCTCGTCGTCGGCGGTCGTCCCGGAGAGGCCTTCGAGCCGAGTCCCGGTGAGGCGTTGGCACCATTCTTCCGCCTCTACCGGAACGAGGACTACGAGGGCGCGCTGTCCGTCTGCCGCGAGGCACTGGAGGCGCATCCGGGCAACCCGCTGATCCTCTACAACATCGCCTGCCTCGAGAGCCGGCTCGGCCGCCCGGAAGAGGCCCTCGAACCGCTCGGCGCGTCGCTGGCCGCGTCGCCCGTGTTCAAGGAGCTGGCCGCCTCCGACGACGATCTCGAACCGCTTCGGGACGACGCACGCTTCCAGGCACTCGTCGCCTGAGGCCGCGGCCGCTGCAATCGCGGCGGTGGTTGCAACGGCCCGCTGTGGCACCGGCCTCTGCCGGTAAAGTCGGACAGTGGAACGCAAGGTTGCGACGGTTGTTTTCGTCGATCTGGTGGGCTCGACCGCGCTGGTCGCAGGAGCGGATCCGGAGGTCGTGCGCCAGCGTGTCAACGACTACTTCCAGCAGGTCTCCGGGACGATCGAGAAACACGGCGGCACGGTCGAGAAGTTCGCGGGCGACGCCGTCATGGCGGCGTTCGGCGTGCCGGTCACGCATGAGGACGACGCAGAGCGCGCGCTGAGGGCGGCGCTCGAGATCGTGCCCAAGGTCGAGGCGCTCGGACTTGCAGCACGGATCGGAGTCGAATCGGGCGAGGTCGTCGTCGAGGATGCCGAGTCGACCTTCGCGACCGGCGAGGCGGTCAATCTCGCCGTGCGCCTGCAACAGGCGGCGGAGCCGGGGCAGGTCCTGCTCGGGCAGGGCGCGCGACGGCTGGCGGCCGGGGCGGTCGAGGTCGAGAGCGCGGGCCCGCTCGAGATCAAGGGCCGGACGGAGCCGCTCTGGACGTGGCGGGCGCTGCGGGTCCACGACCCGTCGCGTCTCCCCGCGGCCCCGCTCGTCGGCCGCGGCGCGGAGCTGCAACTGCTCGAGAACTCGTTCGAACGGGCTGTGCGGAATCGCACGGTGCAGCTCGTGACCGTGTTCGGCGATCCGGGGCTCGGCAAGACGCGCCTCGTCACCGAGTTCACCGATTCGCTGGAGCGCGTCACGACGTTGTCCGGTCGAACGCTGCCCTACGGCGAGGGCGTGACCTACTGGCCGCTCGCCTCGATGATCAAGGCGAGCGCCGGCATCACCGACGACGATCCGGCGAACGACGCCTTCGAGAAGCTGCGCATGAGCTGCGAGAGCGAGGCGGTCGCAGACCTGCTCGCAGTCGCTCTCGGGGTGCTCGGCGCGGCCGAGGGTGAACACACCTCTGCAGAGCTGACCTGGGCAGCACTGCGCTGGGCCGAACAGCTCGCCGACCTGCAACCGCTCGTCCTCGTCTTCGAGGACGTCCACTGGGCGGAGGAGCCGCTCCTCGATCTGATCGAGCACCTCGCGCGGTCGCTGCGCAATGTCCCGGTACTGATCGTCGCCGTCACCCGCCCGGACCTGCTCGACAATCGGCCCTCCTGGGGAGGCGGCATTCGGCGCGCGAGCGCGATCGAGCTGGCACCACTCGACGCGGCTGAGAGCGAGGAGCTCGCGGACGCCCTGCTCGCGCGGGCCGAGGTCCCGCCGGCCCAGCGGGCGCTCGTGCTCGAACGAGCGGAGGGCAACCCGCTGTTTCTCGAGGAGATCGCGCGCATGCTCCGGGAGGACGAAGAGCTCGACCGCATCCCCGACAGCGTGCAGGCGTCGATCGCCGCACGGATCGACCGGCTGAGAGCAGGTGAGAAGCGCGTCCTCCAGAGCGCCGCGCTGATCGGCAGGGTGTTCTGGCGCGGCGCGCTCGACCGGCTGGTGCCCGACCTCGACGTCGACTCGCTCCTCGACGGGTTGCTCGACCGTGAGTTCGTCGTCCCCGAAGAGCTCTCGACCATCTCCGGCGATCGCGCGTTCCGCTTCAAGCATGTGCTGATCCGCGACGTCGCCTACAGCGGGATGAGCAAGGCGCTGCGAGCGCAGGAGCACAGGGCGTTTGCGGACTGGGTCGATGAACACGCCCGCGACGAGCTCGCAGGGATCCGGGCCTACCACCTCGATCACGCGGCTCAACTGCTCGTGGAGCTCGGCGGCGCGGTTTCCGACGAACTGGCGCACGACGCCGCTGCGGCACTCGAGCAAGCCGGCCGCCGGGCCTTGCAGCGCGGCGCCTTCGTCGCCGCCCGGCGAACGTTGCTGCGCTCCGTCGAGCTCGAGCCGAGCCCGGAGCGCCGCTATCTCGCCGCGCACGCGGCGTGGCGGCTGTCGGACGTTCCCTCCGTGCGTGAAGAAGCCGACGTGGCGCTGGCGGAAGCCCGGGCGGCAGATCTCCCGGCCATCGAGGGCCGGTCGCTCGTGCTCCTCGCCGACCTGGCCCTGCACGCGGACAGCGACGTCGTTCGCGCCCATGACCTGGCGGACGAGGCGTTGGCGATCCTGCCGGCGGACGAGGCGGTCGGTCTCTACGACGCGAATGCACTGATCGCGACGATCTTCTGGTGGCGCGGCGAGGCCGAGGGCGCAACGCGACACGGCCAGGCGATGCTCGACCTCGCACATCAGGCCGGCCGGCCGGAGCTCGAGAGCCTGGCCCTCACGCAACTTGCCAGTGTGGCCGGCGTGCAGGGCGAGGCCCAGCAGTCGCTCGAGCTGCTGGAGCGCGCCGAGGAGCTGGCCGAGTCGAGTGGCAACCGCGATGCGATGGCGTTCGCGCTCGCCGTGCATGGACGCCGGTTCGGCGAGGCGGAATCCGACGAGGCCGAGAAGTACCTGCTCCAGGCGCTGGAGATGTTCCGCGAGACCGGCGGTGCGGGCCGCTACGGCTGGACGCTCTCCAATCTCGGTGCGGTCTACGAACAGCGCGGCGACATCGCCCTCGCCGAGAAGACCTTCCGGGACGCCGTCAGCGGCCTGCGGGCGACACACGAACAGGGGTACCTCGCCGAGGCGGAACGGCGACTGGCCGAGGTGCTCGTCAGGCAGGGCAAGACCGATGAAGCCGACCGGGTCGTCGCTGCCGCACAGCGCCGGGTCGGCCGCGAAGATGTCTGGACGCACGCGTCGCTCCTGCACGCCGCCGGGCTCGTCCGGGCTGCCCAGGGCCGGACCGCCGAAGCGGATGCGGCGATCTCGGCGGCACTCGAGATCATCGAGCCGACCATGTACGCGATCCTGGCCAACGAGATTCGCCAGTCACTCGAGTCGCTGCGCACGGCCGAGGCCACGCCGGCGCCGCCCTGATCGTCGACGTAGGCCGCCGAGTTCTGGCAGATCTCGGGTGATCATGTCCCTGGAAATCACCTGATGATCGCCGTCGGGACGCCTCGAATCACCTAGGCTCGCGCGGGCCGGGACAGATCCGGCATGCTGATGGGGGGTCGCTGACGTCGACCGGGGAGGAGAACCGGTGTCAGGGGAAGACGGACGCGGGACGGTGGACCAACACCGGCTCGCGGATGAACAACGGATCGCGCACGAGGGAGCACTTGCCCGGTGGGCGGGCCGCTGTGCGCGTCACCCCTGGCGTGTCGTCTCGACCTGGGTCGGGATCTTCGTGGTGCTCATCGCCCTGAACGCGGCGTTCCACGGGAAGCTCATCAACGACTTCAAGATCCCGGGCTCGGACACCCAGAAGGCGACCGACCTGATCGAGGCGAAGTTCGGGGGCGAAAAGGGCGCTGCCCTGCGGGTCGTCCTCTCGTCGAACAACCGGCTCGACTCGCCCGCTCGCGCAGCCGTCGTCGGCCGGATGTTGGCCGCCGGCAAGGCGTCGCAGCAGGACCTGGCCGAGAACACCAAGGACTCGCAGGCGATCACGAACCCCCTCTCGGACAAGAACCAGCTGTCCGACGACGGCCGGGTCGCGTTCTTCGACATCCAGTACGACCGCACCGGCTTCGAGTTGCCGCGCTCGGGGATCGTGTCGGTCGAGGACCGGCTACGCGCGATCGGAAATCCGGCAGGAATCCAGGTCGAGTTCACCGGGGAGGCCGAGAGCGCGCCGCCGACGCAGGGCCTGAGCGACCTGATCGGCCTGTTCGCGGCCTTCGTGATCCTGCTCGTCCTCTTCCGCGCCCTGGTGCCGACGGCGATCCCACTGCTCTTTGCGATCGTCGCCGTCCTCGGGGCGTTCTTGATCCTGTTCCTCGCCGCGCGCCTGACCCACTTCAACACGGTGACGGAGATCCTCGTGCCGATGATCGGCCTCGGCGTGGGCATCGACTACACGCTCCTGATCGTGACCCGGTTCCGACAGCTCCTGCACGACGGCCTGACGCCTCAGGAAGCGGCAGCAGCCGCGGGCGCGACCGCCGGACGCGCGGTGATCTTCGCGGGCGTGACGGTTGCGATCTCGATCACCGGGCTGGCGTTGATCGGCCTCGACTTCATCACGAAGCTCGGAATCGGCAGCGCCCTCGGCGTCCTGACGGCGGTCCTGCTGGCGAACTCCCTCCTCCCCGCCGTGCTGTCGCTGCTCGGACCGAAGGTCGACCGAGGCCGGTTTGGCCTGCCGCCCGTCGACGAGTCCCGCGAGGGGCAGCAACGGACACCCGTTGCGGCCTGGGGGCGGTTCGTCACGAGCCATGCGAAGGTCGTGCTGCCGATCGTCATCGCCGTCCTGCTGCTGCTCGCCTCGCCCGTGCTCGTCGCGCGCCTCGGTCTGGCGGATGCAGGAACCGCGCCGAAGGACCAGACGACGCGCAAGGCGTATGACCTGTTGACGAAGGGCTTCGGGCCTGGCTTCACGGAACCGATCCCGGTCGTGGTCGACCTGCAGTCGGATCACGCGGCCGCGACCAAGATCAAGACCGCGCTCGAGCACGTGCCCGGACTGAAGTCGGTCGGCAACCCGATCTACAACGCCAAGACCGCACAGAAGGCGTCGGTTGCGATCCTCAACAGCTACGCGCGGTACGCGCCTCAGGACTCGAAGACCGACGATCTCGTCGCGCAGCTCCGGCATACCGTGATCCCGGCGGCTCTCGCTGGATCGAGCGCACACGCCTATGTGTCGGGGACCAATGCAGCGTTCACCGACATCGGCCACCAGATCTTCTCGCGCGTCCCGGTGTTCCTGCTCTACATCATCGGCATCACGTTCCTCGTGCTGGCGATGGCCTTCCGGTCCGCCGTGATCGCATTCAAGGCCGCCCTGACGACCCTCCTGTCGGCGCTCGTCGGCTTCGGCGTCCTCACTCTCGTGGTCCAGAAGGGAGTCGGCCTGGGCTTGATCGGCCTCGACCGCACAGGCCCGATCGAGAGCTTCGTGCCGCCGATCGCGTTCGCGATCCTGTTCGGGCTCTCGATGGACTACGAGGTGTTCCTGATGAGCCGGATCCGAGAGGAGCACGTGCACGGCGCGGAGACGGTGCAGGCGGTCAGGGACGGCATCGCCGGCGTCGGCCGTGTCATCGTCGCGGCCTCGCTGATCATGGCCTCGGTGTTCTTCTCGTTCCTGCTCTCTCCTGACCGCGTCTCCAAGGAGTTCGGACTGCTGCTCGGTGTGGCGATCCTCACCGACGCGCTCCTGATGCGAATGACGCTCGTGCCTGCCTTGCTGACGCTGCTCCGCGAGCGTTCGTGGTGGATTCCCGGCTGGCTCGATCGCGTGCTGCCGGACGTCACGATCGAACCGCCCGGCGAGCGGCCGCCGCGTTCACGGCGCCGGCGGGACGAGCCGGCCTCCGCGCCGGTGGACTGAGCGCCGGTCGACTAGCTCCGATCGAGCAGAACTGTTCCGCCGGCCGCCGCCAGGGCGTAGGCTGGCGGCGTGCTGCCGGTCATCATCCTCGTGGTCGTCGCGATCCCGCTGGTCGTGATGGCATTTCTCGCGGTACGGCGCTCCACCAACGCAGGCGAGCATCCGGCCGGCGAGACCGATGCCGACCGCCGCCGGAACGAGCAGGAGTTCGAGGAAGCCGAGCGTTACCAGGCCGAGCTCCGCGAGCAGCAGCACCACAACGACTAGCCAACCAGAGCAGCGCGAGCCCGCCACCGACGGTTCATGATCGAGCGATGAGCACGCCGCAGAGTGGGATCTTCGCGCTCGGCACGGGGTCGACGGCCTACCTCGAGTTCGACGCCGACCGTGCCGAGACCGCCCCCGATCTGCTGCACGCGATCGCGTCGCTCCGCGAGCCGCGCACGACGACGGGCGGCGTCAATCTGGTCGTCGGCTTCCGGCCGGAGCTCTGGCGGACGGTGGTCGAGGACCGGGCGCCGACCGACCTCGAAGGCTTCAACAGCGATCTCGTCGGCCCGGACGGATTCCGGATGCCGGCGACGCAGCACGACGCCCTGCTCTGGCTGTCGGGGAGCGCCTACGACATCGTCTTCGACGTCGCCCGCGCTGCGATCAAGGAGCTCGCTGCAGTCGGGTCCGTGACCGACGAGACCTCGAGCTGGCCCTATCGCCACGACCGCGACCTCACCGGCTTCATCGACGGCAGCGAGAACCCGAGCCTCAACGAAGCAGCAGAGCTTGCGCTCGTCCCGGAAGGAAAGCCGGGCGCCGGCGGTTCCGTCCTCCTGCTGCAGAAGTGGAGCCACGACGTCTCCGCGTGGGAGTCCCTGGCGACCGGCGACCAGGAGCGAGTGATCGGGCGGACGAAGGACGAGAGCATCGAGCTCGCCGAGCAGCCGCCTGACTCGCATGTCGCACGGACCGATCAGGAGCGGTTCGGCGACATCTTTCGACGGAACACGCCGTACGGATCCGTCACCGACCATGGGACGATGTTCGTCGGACTGAGTGCAGAACAGGGTCCGCAGACCGCGATGCTCGAGAGCATGCTGGGGTTGAACGACGGCGTCCGCGATGCGCTCACGCGCTACACGCGGCCGCTCACCGGCGCCTACTACTTCGTACCGTCGACGCAGGACCTCGAAAACGTTACGGTTCTCTGATGGAGCCCGACCGCGCACGCGAGCTTCTCCGCGCCGAGCGCGAGCGCATCGAGAACGCGCTGGCCCGGGTCGCGCGCGAGGACGACAGCGAGCCCGCCGACGAGTACGACCCGGCGAACCTCGCGACCGACCTCTACCAGGACGAGCTGGACGAGACCTTCGCGGACGATCTGCGGCGCCAGCTCCAGGCCGTCGAGCGCGCCGAGGCGCGGCTGGCCTCCGGGACGTACGGCCTCTCGGTCGAGAGTGGGCAGCCGATCCCGGACGGCCGGCTCGAGGTGCTCCCGGCGGCCGAGCTGACGGCCGACGAGGAACGCGCTCACCCAGGTCTCTAGCGCCGCCGACGGAGCCCAGGGCCTGGTCACCCGTCGACGAGCAGGCCCGACACCGGGCCGAGTGCCCGCGCCGAGCGCTTGGAGACGTGCGGGAGGCGGACGAGACGATGGGTGAGCGGCAGCCCCGCGTTGCGCCGTTCGAGCTGCTCCTTGCTGATCGGCTTCCACAGCTCGTCGACCGCCTCCACCGGATCGCTCGGGATTTCCGTCTCGCTCACTTCGAGATGCTCTGACCAGAGGCGCAGGCGGGTCCGCCGCGCGAGCCCCTGATCGTGGACGACGATGTTCATCTCGGTGTCGTTGAACAGCGAGTGCTCGTTCAGGTTCGCAGAGCCCAGCGTGAACCAGTCGTCGTCGATGATCGCGATCTTCGCGTGGATGTAGATGGGATCGGCGATGTCCCCCGCGCGGGCGAAGAGCGAGCAGGCGAGCACACGTCCGGCGTCGTCGTCGGCATCGATCAAGTGGCCGAGCACGCCGCGTGTGTCGTCGGCGCCGCTGTTCGGCTTCGAGGGGAGCAGCAGCACCAGCCGAAAGTCAGGATGCGGAGGATCGACGATCTTCGCGTGCAGCACGGCCTCGATCTCGGGCGACCAGAGGAACTGGTTCTCGATGTAGATGAAGCGCTCGGCAGACTCGAGCGCGCGCACGTACGACTCGAGGATGGTGAAATCGCCACGCGGGATCGCCGTGTAGATCCGCTCGGGCACGGTGCGGACGACCTGAAGCTCGACGTCACCAGCGGTCTCCGGCGGAACGACGGCGGCGAGCTGCTCGCCGGTCACCTCGTGCCAGCGCACACGGAAATGCTCGGCGACATCGCCGACCGCGGGGCCTTCGATGCGGGCGCTGGCGTCGTGCCAACCGACATCGGAGCGCGCAGGGTGGGCGTTCGAGTCGTAGCGGTCGCCCGACTCCGAGGTCAGATCGATGCCGCCGACGAACGCGATGCGGTCGTCGATCACGATCGTCTTCTCGTGATGGCAATGCATCGGGCGCTCCATCGCGTCGAGCGCGCACTGGATCTTCGTGTTTCGGATCAACTGCTCGCGCATCTGGCGGACATCGGCTCGTGAAGGCCGGAACAACGGCAGCGGCGCACCCGCCCAGGTGAGCACCCGCACGTCGAGGCGCTCCGCCAGCTCGGCAAGCAGGTTGCGCAGGACGAGCGGATCGCCGTCGCCGCGCTCGAGCGCGAACGAGGGCGTGAAGTACCAGCCGGTGATATGGACGTGCGACTGCGCGCTGCGCAGCGCGTCGACCATCGACGGCAGCGCCGCCGCGCCGTCGATGAGAACGTCGACCGCATTGCCCTGCCGAGGCGGGAAGTCTCCGGCAGCCCACGCGGCGGCCGGAGGGTCGAGGGCGCGGCCCCACCCGATCCGTTCGAGCCGCCTGCGATGGTGGCGGCAGATCTGGTCCGAGACGAACTGCCCGCACCAGCATTCGACCGGATGCAGCGCACGCCGGACGCGGTCGAGCCGTTCGTGCATCAGATCCTGCGGTAGCGAGCGTCGCTGAAGGAGAAGATCGCGAACGCGATCAGCCCGGCGGCGACAATGCCGAGCAGGTAAGGACCGTAGGAGTTCTGCTCGAGCTTCGCCAGCGCGCCGTCGAGACCGACCGCCTTGTTCGGGTCGAAGTCGACTGCAGCCTTGACGAGGAAGATGCCCACCAGGCCGAACACGACCATGCGCGCCAGGTGCCCGACCGTCCCGACGCGACCGATCCACGTCTTCACCGCGGGCGACATCTCTTCGACCTTCGAGTCGTCGAAGAACTTCTGCGAGACGCCGCGGTACCCCTGGTAGAGGGCGATCCCGATCAGCCCGGCCCCCACGATCCCGACGATCCAGGCGCCGGCGGGCCAACCGAGGACGCCGGCCGCGGACTTCTTGGGCGATGCGCTGCTCGAAGTGCGGGCGCCGAGCAGGATCTCGACGGCGAGCACGGACATCGCGCCGTAGGCGAGGCCGCTACCCAGCGCTGCCAGTCGGTCGAAGCCCTGATCCGAGCCTTCAGGCCCGCGCCCGAGGGAAGCGCGGATCAGCCGCCAGAGCGCGTAGCCGGCCAGGCCGATCGCGAGGAGCGTCAGCAGGTACTTGCCGAACGGCTGATGGGCGAGCGTGCGCATCGCGCCCTGCTGGCTCGCCAGCTTGCCGCCATGACCGATCGCAAGCTTGAAAGCGAGGATCCCGATGATCGCGTAGACCACTCCGCGCGCGACGAACCCGGCCCGCGAGAGCCACTCGAACGCCGGTGTCTGGACGAAGCTCTCGCCGGCGTCCTCCACGGCGCCGACCCGTCCACTGGCTCGTAGGTCATTCATGGAGAGACAACGGCTCAGGGGCGCCTTCGGGTACGCGCACGGTGATCGCGGCAGGCTCGACCTTGACCTTGAACGCCTTCACCTTCGAGCGATCGCCGCCGTCGAGCTCGTACAGGACCTTCCTGTTCAGCTCGACCTGCACGGAGCGCGCCTTCGTCGTCCGCGCGAACGGCGACTTGCTCGCCGACCCGACCGCGGCCCGCGCCATCAGGCGCCCCCACTCCACGAGGCCCTCGGCCGTGACGACACCGAGCTCGAGCTGTCCGTCGTCGGGACGCGCGTCCTCGAAGGCACTGACGCCGCCGAACAGCTCGCCGGTGTTGCCGAACAGAATGCAGCTGGCCTTTCCCTTGTACCAGCGGACGCCGTCGACGTCGATCCTCGCACGGAAGGGCTTCGACCGCAGGTTCTTCGAGCCCGTCCAGACGTAGGCGACGCGACCGAGCCGGTCCTTGAGGCCGCCGCTCCCGGCGTCGCGGATCATCGCAGCGTCGAAGCCCGCGCCTGCCATGACCGAGAACCGTTCGCCGTTGAAGCGCCCCACGTCGAGCTTGCGGTCGGCGCCTCGCAGGCCGATCGCGACGGCCCGTCCCACATGCTTGGGAATCCCGAGGCTGGTGGCGAACAGGTTTGCGGTCCCGGCAGGGACGATCGCCAGCGTCACATCCGAGCCGGCAAGGACGTCCACGGAGCGCTGGACCATCCCGTCGCCTCCCCAGACGAAGATGAGCCGCGCGCCTTCGGCCACCGCGCGCTTGACCTGCGCCGGCGCTTTACGGCTCTTCGGCACCTCGCACCAGAACGGCTCGGCCACACCCTCGGCCTCCAGCACGCGACGGAGCTCCGGCAGGCCGCCACCGAGCGTCTTGCCGGCGTGCGCGACGACCGCGACCTTCATGCTCCGGCGCCGTGCCGTTTCTCGTAGGCCGCGCCGGCAACGCGGCACGCGAACACGAGCACGAGCAACGCCCCGACACCGATCAGCAGTCCGCCTCCGACGTCGAGCGGATGATGCATGCCGCGATACATCCGCGACATCGCGACGAAGACGACCATCGCGCAGGCAAGAGTCCACACGACCACCCGTGCAGCGACGCTCTCGAGCCTGGACGTGATGAGCAGCGCAAGCCCGCCGTAGACCGCGACCGACGCCGCCGTGTGACCCGAGGGGTAGCTGGCGTTGACGGGCAGGTCCTCGAGCCGGGCTACGCGGGGCCGGTGCGCGTGGATGACGAGGGTCGTGAGCCTGTAGGTGGCCGATTCGACGGCGAGGGCAAAGACGACGAAGGCCGCGATCCGCCATTTCCGGAAGATCGCGCAGACCAAGGCGACCACGCCAACGAGAATCGGGAGGACCACACCGCCCGCAGCGATCGATCCGATCAGCGATGCGTGCGTCCGCGCCGGCGTGCGATGTGCGGCGAGCCAGACGTTCACCCGCTCGTCTGCCGCCCCGATGCCCCACGCGGGCTCGACCACCCGCGTGACCAGCAGGCCCGCCACGATCGAGATTGCCGTGAGCGCCAGCAGTCCGGCCAACATCGTGATCATGAACACGACTACCGGGTTCCCGCCAAGCCGGCGGCCGAGCCGGTCGGCTGGGCCGTCGGGGCGCGCGCAGAGCACGGCGACGCGGCCCTGCTCCTCCGAGTGCGCTGACGGGGCATGGTTGGGGCTGCCCAGGATTCCCGGTTCAGTTTTGACAGCGGCGATGAGGGCATATGCCCGGCCTGCGGTTCTCGAATCTTCCGACCATCACATGCCACTCCTGCTCCTCTTCATCCTCGCTCTGATCACGGCCCTCTTGGTCGGTGTTCTCGCGTGGAAGTATCCGCGTGCCGCCGACCCCGCCCCGGCTGCCGCGCGCAAGGTCGGCGCGACGGTCGCCGAACATCCGACCCTGCGGACTGCGCTCGACCGCCGACTCGACCCCGAGGTGGCGACCGGGTTCGCCCTGACGCTCGCATTGCTGCTCGCGATCGGCGGAGGAGTGCTCTTCGGGGTGCTGGCGTACTTTGTGCGCACGAACTCACACCTGCTGGGCATCGACCGGAGCGTCGCCAAGTGGGGCAACGCGAACGCATCGACGCTCTCGACGCACGGTCTAAACGCAATCACGCAACTCGGCAATATCGACGTCGTCGTCGTGCTGTGCGTCGTCCTGGCCGTAGTCGAGACCGTGGTGGAGCGGAGCGCCTGGATCGCAGCCTTCATCGCCACGGTGATGGTGGGCGAGGAGATCCTTCAACTGACCGTGAAGCAGTTGGTCGACCGCGTGCGACCCACGTTCAATCCCGTAGCGGCAACGCTCGGGCCGTCGTTTCCGAGCGGCCATTCGGCGACGGCGGCCGCGTTCTACGCCACAGCCGCGCTGGTGATCGGGCGTCGCCGGCCCCGCCCTCAGCGAGCTGCGCTGATCGGGCTCGCGGCGGGAATCGCAGTGGCGGTCGCAGCGAGCCGCGTGCTGCTCGACGTCCATTGGCTGACGGACGTGCTCGCCGGTCTGGCACTCGGTTGGGCCTGGTTTGCGGTCTGTTCGATCGCTTTCGGCGGTCGGATCCTCCGCTTCGGCGCAGGCGCAGAAGCGGCCGCACAAGTGGCCGAACAGGCGGAGCGGCCTAAGGCCTCGTCGCAAGCGGAAGCTCGATCGTGAACGCTGCACCGCCATGGGGCGCTGCGGACGCGGTCGCGCGACCGCCCTGGGCCTCCGTCACGGCCGCCACGATCGAAAGGCCGAGACCGGCACCGCCGGCTGCGCGCGCCCGCGAGGGATCGGCACGGTAGAAGCGCTCGAAGACGTGCTCGGACCTGGTCGGGCGCAAGACCTGGACCGCTGTCGGTGACGGTCAGGCGAGCGACCCCGTCTGCACGTTCCAAGAGCACGTCGACGGACGCAGCCGCGCCGGCATGCGCGCGCACGTTCGAGAAGAGATTGTCGACCACCTGCCGCAGGCGGTCTCGATCGCCGACCACGGTTGCCTGATCGAGGCGGCAGGCGATCACACGCTCCGGCTCGAGCATTCTGGCGGTCTCCACCGACTCGGCCACGACGTCGTGAAGCTCGACCCGCTCGCGCTCGAGCGGCCGGCCCTCGTCGAGGCGGGCGAGCAGGAGCAGATCCTCGACGAGAACGCTCATTCGCTCGGATTCGCGCGTGATCCCCGCCATCGAGCGCTCGAGGTCGGCCGGCCGCTGCGCGGCTCCGCGCGAGAACAACTCGGCATAGGCCCGCACCGCTGCGAGCGGAGTGCGGAGCTCGTGCGAAGCGTCGGCGACGAATCGCCGTAGCTTTCGTTCGGACGCCTCGCGAGCGTTGAACGCCGACTCGATCTGGGCGAGCATCGCATTCAGCGCCCGCCCGAGCCGTCCGACCTCCGTGCGGTCGTCCTCACGGGCGACGCGGTGCGAAAGATCACCGGCGGCGATCGTCGCAGCGGTCGCGCCGATCTCCGTCAGCGGACGGAGGCCGACACGGATCACCCAGAGCCCGAGAATCGCAACACCTGCGAGAACCGCCAAGGTGACGAGCAGCTCCACCAGGACGAGCCGGTGAAGTGTGCTGTCGACGCTGGTCAGCGAGGTGGCGACGATCAGCGTGTACCCGTCACTGTTCGGGTCGATCGAGGCACGAACGCGGTAGCGCTCGCCTCCTTTGGTCGCGCCGACCGTGAAATACGTGACGCGATCGGCGCCGCGGCGCGTCGTCGGCACGATCGTGGCGGGGAGACGGGGTGGCGCTGCCTGCTTCGTGCCGGGGAACTGCGGAGCGGCTCCGGTCGCGACGATCGTCCCGGTCGGACGCCGAACCTGGACGAACAGCCCGGGGACTCTCGCCTCGAGCCGCCCGATGTCCGGGTCCTGAGCCGAGGACGACGGTGGCTCTCCTCCACGCGGGTGTCCCCGACTCGGGCCTTGCAGCGCGCTCTCCGCGGAGGAGTGCGCCGTATCGAGGAAGTCATCGGTGCGGGAGATGAGAAAGCTGTGCAGCGAGGTGTACGTGACCACGTCTGCGGCGACGAGTCCGATGCCCGCGAGGGCGATCACACCGAGGATGAGTCGAGCGCGCAGCGAGAGCCGCCGGCCCACCTACTTCTCCGCTTCGAGCATGTAGCCGAACTGCCGCACCGTTCGAATGAGCGGCGGCCCGGCGGCATCGAGCTTGCGGCGGAGGTAGCTGACGTAGGTCTCAACCACGTTGCGGCTGCCACCGAAGTCGTAGTGCCAGACGTTCTGCAGGATCTGGGGCTTCGAGAGGACGCGCCGCGGGTTGAGCATGAAGAACCGAAGCAGGTTGAACTCGGTGGCCGTCAGCTCGATCGGAGTGTCGCCACGGAACACCTCGTGCCGGCTCTCGTCGAGCGTCACGTCGGCGAAGCGCAGAACATCTCCCGGGAGGTCGCCGTTCGTCCGGCGCAACACTGCCTGAACGCGGGCGACGATCTCGGCGAGCGAGAACGGCTTCGTGACGTAGTCGTCTCCGCCGGCTCGCAGGGCCTCCACTTTGTCCTCGACGGCGTCCTTTGCGGTCAAGAAGAGGATTGCGGTCTTGAAGCCGCGCTCGCGCAGGCGGCGTCCTACCTCGATGCCTGAGATGTCCGGCAACATCCAGTCGAGGACGACCAGGTCCGGTTCCTTGCCGTGTGACTGCCGCGAGCGCATCTCTGCCGGTCGCGGCCTCCTCGACCTCGTAGCCCTCGTAGCGAAGGGCCGTGGCGACCGCATCGGTGATCGACGGCTCGTCGTCGACCACGAGGATGCGGCCCGGTGCGCTGTGAGCTGTGGTTGTCATGTCTCCACGGTGACTCCCGTTCCTGGGATTCTCCTGAGAAGCCGGAGCGGATGCCTGTGGATCGTCTGTGAATCGCCGCTAACCGTACGAAAGGCCGTGCCCGAACCCGAAGAGGGCGTCCTGCGAGTCTCCGGGCACGTCCGGTTTCTGCGCCCGGACGGCAGCCATCGACGACGGGAGCTGGAACGGCAGGCGACCTTCCGGCTCCGAGCGGGCGAACAGCACGTCGAGCACCGCCTCGTCCGAGGAACCGAAGACGGCAACAACCGCCGCGCACGCCTCGAGGAGCTCGGGAATCACGGCCGCGCGCTCGAGATGGAGCACGAGGACGGTCGGGACGCGGGCAGCGAGCTCGAGCAGCGGCTTCAGTTCCGGCTCCTTGAAGTCGAGGTCGCCGGCGTGGAAGACGCTCTCGATAAAGCCGTTCCGGTGCGCGGTTCGAACGGCGCGTTCCGCCGCACGAGGGCGACGTCGGCATCCTCGGGCAGCTCGACGACATCGCCGAATGCACCCGCGGCCTCGGCCGAGAGACCGTCGAGGTAGAGGCGCGGCCGGCCCGCGAGCGGCAGCGTGCCGTCGTTCGTGACGAGCACCGCGGAACGCCGCTGCGCCCGTTCGCCGGCCGAGCGAAACTCGCGGGAGCCGCAGAGCCGCTCGGCCTGCATCCGGGTCGACGTACGGATCGTCGAACAGACCCAGCCGGAACTTGTCGCGCAGCAGCCGGCGAACCGACTCGTCGATGCGCGACTCCGGGATCCGCCCCGCCCGAACGAGCTCGACGAGCACCTCCGGCAGTGCCTCACCTCCGAGCTGGTCGCAGCCCGCCTCGATGATCTTCACCAGACGGTCCTCGGTGCTCAGCTCCTCGACGCCCCAGCACTTCGCGGCGAAGACCGAGCCGTCGGGCATCGGTGCGTCCGTGATGAGGCCCCAGTCGGTGCAGACGACGCCGTCGAAGCCGTAGCGCTCGCGCAAGAGGCCCGTGATCACGTCGTGGTTGAAGCCGAACCCGACCTCTTCGAGCGGCGTTCCGAGCGGCCGCCCGTAGTACGGCATGATCTGCGCCGTTCCGGCCTCGAAGGCGGCTTCGAACACACGCAGGTGGTAGTCGAACATGCCGCCGGGATAGACCTGATCCTTGCCGTACGGGAAGTGCGGATCCTCACCGTCCTTCTGCGGGCCGCCGCCGGGGAAATGCTTGGTCATGCACGCGACGGACTGCGGCCCGAGCTGCTCGCCCTGGAAGCCGCGGATGTAGGCGGCGACCAGGCCGGCGGCGAGCTCCGCGTCCTCTCCGAACGTGTGCATGCTCCGCGCCCAGCGCGGCTCGGTCGCGAGGTCGGCCATCGGATGGAGTGCGACATGGATCCCGACCGCGCGGTACTCGCGCCGCGCGATGTCGCCGAACTCGCGCATCGTCTCCTCGTCGCGCAGCGCCCCGAAGCCGATCGGCTCGGGCCAGTGCGAGAAACCACCGGCCGACCAGCTCGCCCCGAGGTTCTCGGCGAAGCTGTGACGGGGATCCGACGAGATCGTGACCGGGATGCCGAGCCGGGACGACTCGGCGAGGTCGTTGCATCCGGTTCTGCCACTCGGCATGCAGGCGCGGCTCGGGCGCGTAGTAGATGTTGAAGTGGTTGAGGTGCCGATTGACGACGAGCTCGTCTGTATTGCGGCGTAAGAAGTCGCTGCCGTCCTGGATCAGCGTGCCGTCACCGTTCATGAGGATCGGCGGGTGGAACATCAGCCCGGCCTTCTCCTCGAGCGTCATCTGCGTCAGGAGATCCGCCACGCGCTCCTCGACGGGGCGCGACGGATCCTCGTATGGATCGAGGAGGCCGTTCCCGTTCAGGTCTCGGAAGGTGACGGTCGAACGATCAGCGGGCGACGAGGACATCGCAGTGCGCCTCGCTGACGAGATCTGCTGCGGTGTCGGTGCCGAAGAGCCGCCCCAGTGCCGAGTGGTGGTGCGTGCCGACCACGATCGCGCCGGCCTTTCGGTCGTCGGCAACGCGGAGGATCTCCGAGACCGGATCCCCGAGCCCCCACACCGCCTCGCCTGAGCTGCCGGTCTCTTCGAGCCGCCGACGGGCGTGCTCGAGCAACGGCTGCACCTCGAGCGGGCCTTCCTTCGGAATCGGCGTGATCGGCCCTGCCACGCCCGGCACGCCTGGCCCATACGGATCCACCCACTCGTACGGCATCGGGGCGACGACGACCACGATCACCGAGGTCTCGCGTGACGCCGCCTCCTCGAGCGCATACTCGAGCGCCCGTTCGGACTCCTCGCGACCGTCGTAACCGACGATCACCGGCCCCTGGGCCTCGTTTTCCGGGCTCTCGTCGCTCATGACGTTCGTTCTAACCCCCGGCGCAGCCTCCGAGTTCACCCAAACCGGATGAATGTCCCCGACGGGCACGCAGGCACGGTGCCGACGAATGAAGGCGCTCGTCCTGCTCGTGCTCGGAATCGCCCTCGTCGACGGGCTGAACCCGTCCACGATCGCGCCCGCCCTGGTGCTCGCGGTCAGACAGCGCGGCGTGCTGCTCGTCGGGCTGTTCACCCTGGGAGTGTTCGTTCCCTCGCTGGCGGCCGGCATCCTCGTGGTCGTCGGGCCGGGACGTGCGCTGCTCGACCTCGTTCCTCACGTCGGACCGAATACCAAGCACCTGCTCGAGATCGGCGCCGGGGTGGCGCTGGCGCTCCTGGCCTGGATCCTGTGGATCCAGCGCGGCCGAGTGGCGAGCGGCATATCGCGCGAACCGCCCGGTGGCGCCCGGGGAGCTGCCGGTCTCGGCGCGGGGATCATCCTGGCCGAACTGCCGACCGCGGTTCCCTACTTCGCGGCGCTCGCCGCGATCGTCGGCTCGAGCGCGACGCTCGCGGTCCAGTTCGCGCTCGTGGCGCTCTTCAACGTCGCGTTCGTCCTGCCGCTGCTCGCGATCCTCGCCGTCCGCATGCTGGCAGGCCCCCGCTCCGAGCGGCTCCTCGAGCTGACCCGCGGCGCACTCGACAGCTACCTCGGCGTCGTCCTCCCGTTCGCGGTCGCGCTGCTCGCGGCTGCGCTGCTCGTCGTTGGCGTGGTCGGCATCGTTCGCAGCTGAGCGCTCATCTGCGGTGATGCCGACGGTGCCCGCACCATTCGCAGACCGACCGCTGCCGGATGCGGCCGCAGGACGGGCACGGCCGTCGGGCCCGCTTCGACGCAAGCAGTCCTTTCGACAGCCCCAGCTGGGCCATCATCAGGACTGCGCCGATCGCGAGGGCGACAAAGACCTCTGGATGGGCGAGGGTCTGCATTCGGGGCCTCCGTTCGTCGGCGTGCCTCCTCAAGTGATACCTGAGAAGCGCCGGGGTGGATTGCCCCGGCGCATCCGCGGTCCACTAGGCCTTGAGAGACTTGATCGTGCTGTTGTACGTGGCGAGCCCGAAGATGATCAGGACGTCGAGCGTGAACATCGCCAGCGCCCAGAACGGATAGGCAGGCACGAACATCAGCTGCCCGATCGCGTTCACGACGGTCACGGCGATCGCAAACCAGACGGCCCAGCTGCTGCCGCTGACCACCCCCACGCCCGCGCAGAGCTGGATGACCCCGAGCAGCACGACGATCCAGCCCCACGTCTTGAGGTCGCTGAACACGTAGTGGGCGTCGGCCGTGTAGACGTGCGACCTCGACATGGCGAGAACGCCGTCGATCACGTTCCACGTGCCTGCGAGGAACAACAGGATCGCCGCGAACATCGCCCAGCCGGCTCCCCGACTGGAGGCGTCGTCGTAGCCTTCGTCCCCGGCGGTCCTCGGCTGCGCTGCAGTGCTCATGGCACATTCCTCTCTGAGTCGGTGAATCGGCAACCGAAGAACGGTCGCACCGAGAGCAAACAGGAGCCGGGCCGCCGACACATCGTCCGGTTGGGATGAGCGTCGTCCCGGATGAACGTCAGCTGCCGGCGATCACGAGCACGACGGTGGCCACCCCGAGCACGACGGTACTGGCCGCCAGCACCGCGGCAACGCGATCGTCCAGCGCCGCGTAGTCGCCTGACCCGAGCGCGCGCTCGACGTTGCGGTGACGAGCGAAGGCACAGCAGGCAAACGCGACTCCGAGCACACAGAACGCCGCGCCGAGTACGCGGTAGGGCCACGAAGCCCCGGTCGTGAGCCCCGGGGCGATTCGGCCGGTACCGATCCCGACCGCGAGGGCGGTCAGCGCGCTCCGCCACCACGCCAGATAGGTCCGCTCGTTCGCCAGACGCGTGCGGCGAAGGGCATCGGTCGTCTCGTCGGTCATCCGGTTGGGATGATGCCAGGCTGCGCGCCAGGGGCAAAGCTCCCAGCCACGATGGCGGTCGGCTTTCCATCGGCGTTTCATCTGCTGGCAAAGCCGACGGGCGCCGTCTGCAACCTCGACTGCTCGTACTGCTTCTTCCTCTCGAAGGAGATGCTCTATCCGGGCTCGCGGTTCCGGATGGCCGACGAGCTGCTCGAGACGTACCTGCAGCAGCTGATCGAAGCGCACGCGCGGCGTCCCTGAGGTGACGATCGCCTGGCAGGGCGGCGAGCCCACGCTCATGGGCCTGGACTTCTTCCGCCGGTCGGTCGAGCTGACCGAACGCCACCTGAAGCCCGGGCAGCGGGCGGTGATCACGATCCAGACGAACGGCACGCTGCTCGACGAGGAGTGGGCGACGTTCTTCAAGGAGAACGACGTGCCTCGTCGGGATCTCGATCGACGGGCCGCGCGAGATCCACGACGGCTACCGGGTGAACAAGGGCGGCAAGGGCTCCTTCGACGACGTGATGCGCGGGCTCGGCCACCTCCGCTCCGCGGGAGTCGACTGGAACGTCCTGACCACCGTGCACGCCGCTGAACGGCGACCGCGGCCTCGAGGTCTATCGCTTCCTCCGGGACGAGCTGCGATGCGAGGTTCATCCAGTTCATCCCGATCATCGAACGGGCCACGGAGGACGACACAGGACGGCACAGCGCCGTGGACCTCGTGGCGCGACCGGCCGCTGTACGTCCAGGAAGGCTACGTACGTCACCGATCGTTCGGTGACCGCGAAGCAGTATGGACGGTTCCTCATCGATGTCTTCGAGGAATGGGTCAGGCGCGACGTCGGCGACGTGTACGTGCAGATGTTCGACGTCGCGCTCGCGAACTGGGTCGGCGAGCCGCCTGGCCTCTGCGTCCACTCCGAGACGTGCGGCTCGCACTCGCGCTCGAGCACACCGGCGACCTCTATTCCTGCGATCACTTCGTCGAGCCGCGGTTACCTGCTCGGCAATATCAAGGAGACGCCACATGCTCGAGCTCGTGTCATCGCAGCAGCAGGTGCAGTTCGGGCTCGACAAGCGCGACAAGCTGCCGCAGTACTGCCTCGACTGCGACGTGCGCTTCGCCTGTCACGGCGGCTGTCCGAAGGACCGCTTCATCGAGACGCCGACGGGCGACCCGGGACTGAACTTCCTGTGCGCCGGCTTCAAGGACTTCTTCCATCACGTCGACCGGCCGATGCGGATCGATGGCGCGAGCTGCTCGAGCCAGAACCGCGCCCCGTCCGAGATCGTCCAGCTCTACGCGGCCGAGGACGCGCGTCGCGGCCGCAACGAGCCGTGCACCTGCGGCAGCGGCCGCAAGTGGAAGCACTGCCACGGCGCAGCCCCAGAGCCCGCGCTCGCCCGGGCGGACCGCTGATGGCCAACGCGCGGAAGCAGCCCGCCCCGATGGATGCGCTCTTCATCCAGACCGGCTCGGCATTCAGTGCGAAGGATGGCGAGATCACCCTGCACGGGCTCGCCGTTGCGACGGTCTACTTCACCGACCGACCGCGGCGCGAAGCGGGGCACATGCCCTCGGAGCGCTTCCTCGAGCTCTGGGACGGGCCCTCGGCAAGCTTCATCGTCGAGCCGCCGCACGCGGTCCTGTCCTTCCTCGACGAGCCGGCCGAGGCACTCACCGACGTGGTCGTCGTGCTGCACGAGCCACGGCTGTCCGACGGCGATCTGACCTACAGGGTCGACGTGCTCAACGGGACGCTCCCCGCCACCGGCGGTCCGTGCTCGCTCTTCATCGACGCCTTCGGCCGCTCACTCGCGCCCGTTTCCGTCCGCGGCCTGCGCCGCCCCCGCCGAACGAGCCCCAGCCAGGCACCCGCGTGACGAGAGCCAGGCTCGTGCTCTGGGCATCACTCGCCGCGCTCTTCTGCGCGGGTCTGGTGGCTGCGTTCGCCAGTGGGACGGCGGCCGGCGAGATCGGCGCGCTCACAACCACGGCGGCGGCCGCAACGACGACGGACGAACAGGCCACCACGGTGGAGCAGACAAGCGTCCAAGAGACCACTTTGCAGGAGACCACCGTTCAGCAAACGGTCACGAACACCCACGTGGTCACGAAGCAACCGAGAACGGTGGTGGTGTCCACGGCGACCGAGGACACCTCGAGCGGCACCGAGACCTGGGCGCTCGTGCTGATCGGAGTCGCGATCGTCGTGCTCGTCGCATTGATCGCGTGGCTCGCGAGCCGGCACAAGGACATCTCGCCCGACGCGCGTCGGCGGGCGCTCGCCGACGCCGTTGCCGCGTGGGTCGCGCAGGGCTGGGCCCCGGTGAGCCAGACGGGCTCGACGGCCGTCCTGCGGCGAGGCGACGAGCACACGGTGCTCTCGGTCGACGGGAGCGGCAACATCAGCTCGCAGGCCGTCCGCCCGGACGCGCCCGGCGGTTAGATCACGAATTCGAGAGCAGGTGCTCCCGATGCGCGAGCGCGACCGCCTCGAGCCGGGAATGCACGCCGAGCGCGCGGAGGATGTGGCGAATGTGGTTGCGCACGGTCTCGATGCTCAGATGCAGCTCCCGCGCGATCTCGTGCGTCGCCCGGCCGTGCTCGAGCAACCGGAGCACTTCGGCCTGGCGCGGCGTCAGGTGCGGATGGGCCGGCCGCGGCGGTGTCTCGTCGATGTCGGCGACCTGTCCGAACACGCCGATGACGTGGTGACCCTCGACGAGCGTGACCGCGCTCACCTCGATCCCGATCCGCTCGCCGTCAGCTCCGATCACGACGACCTGGCTGTCGTGCGCCTCCCCCGGCCGGGCGAGGTTCCGCGCGAAGACCTCCCGTGACCGCCGGGTCTCCTCCGGCGCGACGACCGAAGTGAACTGCCGACCGCGAACGTCCCCGACGAGCCGGCGCGCGGCCGGGTTCAGCCAGCGGATGATCCCGGTCGGATCGACGACGTAGCTCGGGACGCTGATCGACTCGAGCGCCCCTTCGACATCCCCACCGAGCGAAGTGAGACCAGAGGTCACAGGCCGATTGTGAGCCAAGCCGGAGGCGGCGAATCATCCCGACCGGATGATCCTCCCTGTTTTGTTTTTTTTGTTTTTTTTTGTTTTTTTTTTTTTTTTTTTTTTTTTGTTTTGTGTTAGTTTTGTGTTTGTTGTTATTTTTGTTTTTTTTTTATTTTTAGGAGGATCTCTGCATGAGCAAGCCGTTCAAGGGCACGATCAACATCGACATCAAGGATTCGATCCCCGACTGGGAGCCGTACGCGCAGCCGGTGCCTCCGGACGGACGCGCCGAACGTGCTCTACGTCGTCCTCGACGACGTCGGCTTCTCGGCGCTGGAGTCGTTCGGCGGGCTGATCGAGACGCCGAACATCAAGCGGATCGCCGATCGCGGCCTGCTGTACACGAACTTCCACACCACGGCGCTCTGCTCGCCGACGCGCTCCTGTCTCCTGACCGGCCGCAACCACACGACGAACGGGATGGCCTGCATCACCGAGGCGTCGTCGGGCTTCCCGAACGCGAACGGGCACATCCCCGGTGAGTGCGCGATGATCCCCGAGGTGCTCGGCGAGCGCGGCTGGAACACGTTCATGGTCGGCAAGTGGCACCTCTGCCCCGAGGACGAGATGAACATGGCCTCGACGAAGCAGGACTGGCCGCTCGGGCGCGGCTTCGAGCGCTTCTACGGCTTCCTCGGCGCCGAGACGAACCAGTGGTATCCCGACCTCGTCTACGACAACCACCCGGTCGACCAGCCGAAGACGCCGGAGGAGGGCTACCACTTCTCGGTCGACATCACCGACAAGGCGATCTCGTTCATCCGGGACGCCAAGGCGGTCGCTCCCGAACAAGCCGTTCTTCCTCTACTACGCCTTCGGCGCCGCCCACGCCCGCACCACGTGCCGAAGGAGTGGGCGGACAAGTACAAGGGCAAGTTCGACATGGGCTACGAGGCCTACCGCGAGCTCGTCTTCGCCAACCAGAAGAAGCTCGGGATCATCCCCGAGCACGCCGAGCTCTCGCCGATCAACCCGTACACCGACCTGAAAGGCCCGACAGGGCCAGGACTGGGGCGCGCTCGACGTCGTGCGGCCCGTGGGACTCGCTCACCGACGACGAGAAGCAGCTGTTCGCGCGGATGGCCGAGGTCTACGCCGGCTTCCTCAGCCACGCCGACGACCAGCTCGGGCGGATGCTCGACTACCTCGAGGAGAGCGGCCAGCTCGACAACACGCTGATCGTGCTCGTCTCCGACAACGGCGCCTCCGGCGAGGGCGGCCCGAACGGCTCGGTCAACGAGAACAAGTTCTTCAACGGCCTCCCCGACACGATCGAGGAGACCCTCAAGTACGTCGACGAGCTCGGCAGCCCGAAGACCTACAACCACTATCCGACCGGCTGGGCGTGGGCCTTCAACACACCGTTCAAGATGTGGAAGCGCTACGCCAACTACCAGGGCGGCACGGCCGACCCGATGATCGTCTCCTGGCCGGCGCAGATCAAGAAGGCGGGCATCCGCACGCAGTACACGCACGCGATCGACATCGTGCCGACGATCTACGAGCTGCTCGGGGTCGAGATGCCCGAGGTCGTCAACGGGCTTCACGCAGCATCCGCTCGAGGGCGAGAGCTTCGCGGCGAGCCTGCACGACGCGGACGCCAAGGGCCAAGCAGACGCAGTTCTACTCGATGCTCGGCACGCGCGGCATCTACCACGACGGCTGGAAGGCCGCATCCGTGACGCCGGCCGCACCCGAGCGCCTGGGCCGACTTCGCGACCAGCGCTGGGAGCTCTTCAACACCGAGGCCGACCCGAGCGAGTGCCACGACCTCGCCGAGCAGCACCCGGAGAAGCTGCAGGAGCTGGTCGCGCTCTGGTGGGCGGAGGCGGGCAAGTACGGCGCTCTGCCGCTCGAGTCCCGCGACGCGCTCGGACATCCTGCTCGCGGCGCGGCCGCAGCTCTCCAAGCCGCGCGACCGCTACGTCTACTACCCGGACTGCGCGGAGGTGCCCGAGTCGGTCACGGTGAACATCCGCAACCGCTCCTACGCGATCGCGGCCGAGGTGCACGATCGACACGACCGACGCGAGCGGGTCCTCTTCTCGCAGGGCTCCCGCTTCGGCGGCCATGCCCTCTACATCAAGGACGGCAAGCTCAAGTACGTCTACAACTGGGTCGGCGAGTTCGAGCAGATCGTCGAGTCGACCAAGCCCGTCCCGACCGGCGAGTGCGTGCTGTCGGCCTCCTTCGAGAAGGAGGGCGACGCGATGCCGACCGAAGGGACGCTCACGCCTCTACATCGACGAGGAGAAGGTCGGCGAGGCGAAGATCAAGACCCAGCCCGGGCAAGTTCTCGCTCGCCGGCGAAGGGCTCAACGTCGGCAAGGAAGGCGCCGAGCCCGTCACCGACGACTACCCCGGCACGTCGCCCTGGGCGTTCACCGGCGGAACGATCCACCAGGTCATCGTCGACGTCGCCGGCGAGCCCTGGGTCGATCTCGAGAAGGAGGTGGCCGGCGCGTTCGCACGCGACTCCTGACGGGCGCGGCGGGCGCTCGGGCCCGCCCTCAGGCCGACTCGGCGACCGACTCGTCGGTGGCGGCGAGCGTGATGCCCGCCTCCGCCAGGGCGCCCTGCACCTCGTTGCGCGCGCTGTAGATCCGCCACTTGACGGTGGCGAGGGGAATGTCGAGCGTCGAGGCGATCTCGTTGTACGAGAGCCCGACGACGTCGCGCAGCAACAGCGCGGTCTTCAGGTCGATGTTGAGCTCCTCGACCGCGACCCAGAGCGCACGGATCGTCTCGGCCTGCTCGATCGGGGGCTCGGGCAGGGCCGGCGAGAGCTCCGGAACGAGCTCGATCGGCTGCAGCCGGTTCTTCCGGGAACGGATGTCGTCGAGGACGACGTTCTTCGCCACCTGGAAGATCCAGGTTGTCAGCTTGGCGCGAAACGCGTACCTCGGCAGAGCCCGCCAGACCCGCAGGAACACCTCTTGCGTCAGGTCCTCGGCGAGCTCGCGGTCTCCGACCGAGCGGAGCACGTAGTTGAAGATCGGCAGGTGATAGGCGCGGACGATGGTCGAAAACGACTCTTCGTCTCCGCCCTGAGCTTTCTTCACGACACTGGGATCGAGCTGAATGAGCATGCGTCCAGTGTTGCCCGGCAGGGCGACCGGCGCTCTAGCCCATCCGGGTCAATTCTGCGCTCATCCCGTCGGGCGAGACCGCTGGCCGGTGACGAGCCGGCCTGGATCCGGTCATCCCGATCGGGTGAGTCCAAGCCGGCGAATCGCTGCGAGGTTAGTCGACGAGTGGCGTGATGAAAAACGAGAGACTGAGGGCGGTATGAGCGATCCCGAGACCAGTCCAGCGCCGGCCGCCGCGCCGACCGATCCGGCGGAGCTGCTCCGCAGTCGCAGCTACCTGGTCCTGCTCGGGTTCGGAGTCATCGTGGGCGTCGGGGTCGCCTTCGCTGCCTACTTCTTTCTCAAAGGCGTCTCCGAAGCACAGACGTACGTCTTCTCGACGCTGCCGAAGGAGCTCGGCTTCGCCAGTGCGCCCGTCTGGTGGCCGCTCCCTTGGCCGGCGCTCGCGGGTCTGCTCGTCGCTCTGACGATTCGCTACCTGCCGGGCAGCTGCCGGCCACAAGCCGGCGGAAGGGTTCAAGACGGGCGGCCCTGTGCTGCCGATCGAACTGCCCGGCATCGTGTTCGCCTCGCTCGCGACGCTGTGCTTCGGGGTCGTGCTCGGGCCTGAGGCGCCGCTGATCGCGATCGGCAGCGGCCTCGGCGTCCTCGCCGTCCGCCTGGTCAAGAAAGACGCGCCGGCGCAGGCGATCGCCGTGATCGGAGCGGCGGGCAGCTTCGCCGCGATCAGCACGCTCCTGGGCTCTCCCCTGGTCGGGGCGTTCCTGCTCATGGAGGCGGCTGGGCTGGGTGGGCCGATGCTGGGCGTCGTGCTCGTCCCCGGGCTGCTGGCCGCCGGGGTGGGCTCGCTCATCTTCATCGGCCTCGACTCCTGGACCGGCTTCGGGACGTTCTCGCTCGCGGTCCCGGACATTCCCACCTTCGGACGCCCCGACGGGCCTGAGTTCTTATGGGCCGTCGGGATCGGGGTCGCCGCAGCCGTGCTCGGCGCTGCGATCCGGCGCATCGGACTGTTCCTCCAACCGGTCATCGAGCAGAGGTCGGTTGCCCTGACCCCGGTCGTCGGCCTGGCGGTCGGAGGGCTGGCGGTCCTGTTCGCCGAGGTAACGGACCGCAGCTCGGCAGAGGTGCTCTTCTCGGGTCAGGATCAGCTCCCCTCCCTCATCCAGACCGCCGGGGGCTGGTCGGTCGGGGCGCTGGTGCTGCTCTTCGCCTGCAAGGGAATCGCCTACGGGCTTTCCCTGAGTTGCTTCCGAGGCGGCCCGGTGTTTCCGGCGCTCTTCCTCGGTGCCGCCGGCGGCATCGCGCTGTCCCACGCCCCGGGCCTGCCGATGATCGCGGGGGTCGGCATGGGCGTGGGAGCGATGAGCGTCGCCATGCTGAACCTGCCGTTGACGTCCGTTCTGCTGGCGAGCGTGTTCCTGCAGGCCGACGCGGTCGCGCTGATGCCGCTGATCATCGTCTCGGTCGTCGTCGCGTACGTCACGTCGGCGAGGCTCGCCCCGGCGAAGGCCCCAGAGCCACGCACAGCCACCTCCGCGGCCTGAGCACGCCCGACGACGGCCTTTCATCCGATGCGGACGATGGCCGCCGTGCCCCGACTGGATTCGATTGGTCCGGTGGCTGACAACCCGGGGATCGAAGCGCCCAGCTTTGGCGAGCGGCCGGCCTGGAGCCCGGCACGGCCTCGCCTCGGCGCGGCACGACTGATTCTCGTTTTGCTGACGGTCACGTTCGCGCTGTTCATCGCGGCGTGGATCGTTCCCGGTGCGCATGTGACCGACTTCGGGGGGGCGCTGGTCGCTGCGGTCGTGATCGCGACCTTGAATGCACTGTTGCCGCCCCTCGTTGCCGCCCTGCGGCTGCCCCTGACGCTGCTCCTCGGCTTCGTGCTCGTGCTCGTGCTCGATGCGCTGATGCTGCTCGCTGCCGATGCGGTGACGAGCGGAGGCTTCACGATGGACTCGTTCTGGTCGGCGCTCGCGGTCGCGTTCGTGGCTTCGGCGGTCAGCGTCGCACTCGACGTGCTCTTCGGCACGGACGACGACGACACCTATGCGTACCAGGTGATCCAACGGATTGCCCGGCGCTCCGGCGACCAGACGATCACGGATGCGCCCGGGATCGTGTTCCTCGAGATCGACGGCCTGGCCCTGCCGGTGCTGCACCACGCGATGCGCGACGGCAGCGCGCCGACGATGGCGCGCTGGTTGGTGGACGGCTCATACCGGCTCGTCGAATGGGAGACCGACCTCTCGTCGCAGACAGGCGCCTCGCAGGCGGGGATCCTGCTCGGGTCGAACGACGACGTGCCGGCGTTCCGCTGGGTCGAGAAGGAAACGGCGACGTTGCGCGCGTGCTCCGGGCCGGAGGATTGCGCAGAGATCGAGCGGCGGTTGGCATCCGGGCGCGGATTGCTGATCGACGGCGGAGCGAGCCGCGGCAACCTCCTGTCGGGAGAGGCCGACCACATGATCCTCACCGTCAGCCGCCTGGACGCCGAAAAGCGGGCCAATCCCGGCTACCGGGCGTTTTTCGCCAACGGCTTCAACGTGATGCGCGCGCTCGTCCTGTTCGGCTGGGAGGTGATCCTCGAGGTGTCGGCGTCGTCGCGGGCGAAGCGACGCGACATCCGGCCCCGCGGTCACCGCGGCGGGATCTATCCCGCTGTTGCGCGCGACGATGTGCGTGATCGTGCGAGACCTGATCGTCTACGGAGTGCTCACCGACATGATGAAGGGACGGCCCGCCGTATACGCGACGTTCTCGAGCTATGACGAGGTGGCTCATCACTCCGGCCTCGAGCGCGCCGACACCCTGGAGGCGCTCCGCAAGCTCGACCAGGCGTTCAGCCGGATCGAACGAGCCCGCCGCTACGCAGCGCGCCCGTACGAGATCGTGGTGCTCTCGGATCACGGGCAAACGCAAGGCGCCACGTTCAAGCAGCGCAACGGCTACGGCCTCCAGGAGCTCGTCGAGCGCAACCTCGAGCACGGCAGCGTCACGCACGTCCAAGGAGGCGACGAGCAGAACGCCATGGTCGGCCACGCGCTCTCCGAGGCAAGTGGGCAGAAGAGGAAGAAGCGCCCGAAGAACGACGTCTCCGACCAGGACGTGATCGTGCTCGGCTCCGGCAACCTCGGGCTCGTCTACCTGATGGAGGAACGGCGGCGGCTCTCGCTCGAGGAGATCCAGGCCCTGCACCCCCGGCTTCTCGACGCGCTGCGTGGGCACCCGCATGTCGGCTGGCTGCTCGTCCACTCCGATCGACACGGGGCGGTCGCCCTCGGCGCACGCGGCACGCGCTATCTCGCCGAGGGGCGGCTCGAGGGCGAGGATCCGCTCGCACCGTTCTCGCCGAACGTCCCACAGCACCTCTTGCGAACCGACGGGTTCGCACACGTCGCGGACATCATGGTCGGCAGCTTCTACGACCCTGCGCTCGAATCTGGCTGCGCCTTCGAGGAGCTCATCTCCTTCCACGGCGGCATCGGCGGCCCGCAAACGCGCCCCTTCCTGCTCTTCCCGGACCGGCTGCCGCTGACAGATGATCCGATCGTCGGGGCGGCGAGCGTCCATGATGTGCTCGTGACCTGGCGCCGCCTGCTGAACGACAATGACCCCGCCGTTTCAAACGGACCGTCCCCGACTCGGACCGAGGTGCACGCATGACCACCACGGCAGCCCCGGCTGCACCCGTCACAACGGGGGGGCATTTCCACTGGATGCGCTGGCTGGTGTTCGCGCTCGTCGTCGTGGTGATCGGGGCAGTGGCGACTCTGCTGCGGCTGGGACATCAGGGGCTGGTTCTCGGACCTGTGGGACACGATGACGAGCATCTCGCTGGCCGCCCTGCTCGGTGCGCTCACACTGAAGACGGTGCAGACGGGGGCTGCCGCGTTTGCCTACTACTCGATCCTCCGCTTCGCGTACCCGGGCCGCGTGCGTTGGCTGGAGATCTTCGCTGCCTACGCGACCTCGGTCGGGTTGAACTCGATCCTGCCCGCCAACCTGGGCACGGCGGTGATGCTGATCATGCTGACGCTGATCATCCCGGGTGCGACGTTCGCCGGCATCCTCGCCGTCTACGCAGTGCAGAAGATCTTTTTCGTCGTGATCGGTGCGTTCCCGTACCTGTATCTGTTCTTCACGGTCGGCGGCTCGTTCGACATCCAGTTCAAGTTCATCAAGGACCACCCGTGGTCCGTGGTGGTGATCCTGATCGGAGGCGCGATCTTGATCGCGCTGCTCGTCCGGATGCTGTGGCCGCGCGTCGTCAAGTGGTGGGACCAGGCGAAGGAGGGCGGCCAGATCCTCTCGCACCCCAGCGCGTACTTCCTGCGCGTGGTGACGCCTGAAGCCGTGTCGTGGATCGCCAGTCTGTGCGTGATGGCGATCTTCCTGAACGCGTACAACATCCCGGTCTCGTTCCACACGCTGATGCGGATCCTGGCCGGCAACTCGATCGCGAACGTCACTTCGGTCACCCCGGGCGGCGCGGGCGTCACCCAGGCGTTCAACGTCGCCTCGCTGAACGGCGTCACGAGCGCCGCGAACGCGACCGCCTACTCGGTCGCTCAGCAGCTGATCACGACCGCCTGGAACCTCGTCCTCGCGATCGTCCTGATGACCTGGGCCTTCGGCTGGTCGGGCGGCAAGCAGCTCGTCGAGACGTCGTACGGCCAGGCCAAGGACGAGCAGGCCAAGCGGAAAGCCGCACACCAGGCGAAGAAGGAAGCGAAGGCTGCAGGCGAGGCCGAGCACGCCTGAGCCCGGGGCCGAGCCAAGTCCGCCGCTGCGGATCACGTGGGTCGGTCATGCAACGGTGCTGCTCGACCTGGACGGAACGCGTCTCCTGACCGACCCCATCCTGCGCAGCCGGGTCGCGCACCTACGAACGCTGCGCCCACCTCCCGGCCGCAAGGAGCTCGGCCCGATCGACGCCGTGCTCCTGTCGCACGCCCATCGTGACCATCTCGATGTCCTCTCGCTCCGCAAGCTCGGCCACGGTCCGACGGTCGTCGCTGGCCGCGCGGCCGCCCGGTCTTTGCGCCGCCGCGGCTATCTGCGACCGGTCGAGACCGTCGACGTAGGCGACGAGCGCACGATCGGGCACGTCACGGTGCAGGCGACCCCCGCGCAGCACGGCCGCCCCGGCTCGGCCGTCGGCTTTCTCGTCCGAGGCAGCAAGACGGTCTACTTCGCGGGCGACACCGACCTCTTCCCCGGGCTCGAGGGGCTCGCCGACCCGCTCGATGTCGCCCTCCTCCCCATCTGGGGCTGGGGCCCGACGCTCGGCGAAGGCCATCTCGACCCGGAGCGGGCGGCAGAGGCGGTCAGCCTGCTCCGGCCGCGGACCGTCATACCCATCCACTGGGGCAGCCTCTATCCGCTCGGCATGTCGCACCGGACCTTCCTCCGTGAGCCGCCTGAGGTGTTCCGGCGGCTCGTGCAGGAACGCAGCCCCGACGTCGAGGTTCGTGTGCTTGCTCCCGGCGCCTGGACTTCGATCGGCGCCTGACACCGCGGTCGGATTCATCCTCTTCGGATGACCGTTGACCACGGGCCGCAAGCTACGTTTCACAGTCGCCAACCCACGAGGGGAGCCGCCGTGACCACGGAGACGCCGCCACCGAAGAAGGTGCCTCACCTCGCAGCCGACGACCGCGCGGCGCGCGGCCGGGCTGCGCGCGAGCAGGCGCCGCGGACCGGCCAGTCGGCAGTCGTCTCGGGCCAGGACCGCGACGCCGTCGCGCTCCTCGAGGAGCAGGGCGTCTCGCGCGTGCAAGAACTGCTGCCGATCCGCTACGGACGCATGCTCGTATCGCCCTTCACGTTCTTCCGCGGCGCTGCGAACCTGATGGCAAACGACCTCGCCTCGGCCCCGCGCTCCGGTCTGACCGCGCAGCTCTGCGGCGACGCGCACCTGTCGAACTTCGGCGGCTTTGCGTCGCCCGAACGCACATTCGTCTTCGATCTCAACGACTTCGACGAGACACTCCCCGGCCCGTTCGAATGGGATGTGAAGCGTCTCACCGCGAGCTTCGAAGTCGCCGGGCGCGACCGTGGCTTCACCGACGCTCAGCGTCGGGCGGCCGTGCTCCGCGCTGCCCGCGCCTACCGCGAGGCGATGCGCGACTTCGCCGCGATGAGCACCCTCGACGTCTGGTACGCGCGGCTGGACTCGGCCGCCCTCGAGGCGGAGCTCCGCGCCCGGCGCGGAGCCAAGCAGGCGAAGGTCGTGTCGCGCACCGAAGCGAAGGCGCGCACGAAGGACAGCATGAAGGCCTTCTCGCGCCTGACCGAGGTGGTCGACGGCGAACGCCGCATCGTCTCGGACCCACCGCTCGTCGTCCCGCTGCGTGATTTCGAGCATGGCCTCGACCAACATGCGATCGCGGACGCGACGCAACAGCTGGTGCGGACGTACCGCCGCACGTTGCAAGGAGACCGGCGACACCTGCTCGAGAACTACCGCTACGTCGACATGGCCCGCAAGGTCGTCGGCGTGGGCAGCGTCGGGACACGCTGTTGGATCGTGCTGCTGCTCGGCCGCGACGACGGCGATCCGCTGTTCCTGCAGATCAAGGAGGCGGGAGCGTCCGTGCTGGAGTCGGAGCTCGGCAGGAGCGGCTTCGCGAACGGCGGCCAGCGCATCGTGGAGGGGCAACGGCTCATGCAGGCCGCGAGCGACATCTTCCTCGGGTGGATCCGCACCGAGGTCACGCTCGACGGCGCGGCGCGCGATTTCTACGTTCGCCAGCTCTGGGACTGGAAGGCCTCGGTCGACCTCGACATCATCAAGCCGCAGGGGCTCGAGCTCTACGCACACGCCTGCGGCTGGACGCTCGCACGGGCACACGCGCGCTCGGGCGATCGCATCGCCATCGCCTCGTACCTCGGGAAGTCGGACGTCTTCGACCTCGCGGTCGCCGACTTCGCCGTGGGCTACGCGGACCTCAACGAGCGGGACTACGCAGCACTCCAGACAGCCGCCCGGGAGAACCGGATCGTGGTGCGAACGGGCCTCTAGGAAGCCGACACGCCTGTGCCGCGGCGCTACGCCGCCGCCGGCGGCGGCGTCGCCCCGAGCAGAGGCAGGACGTCGTCGGCAATCTCGGTGGCGATCAGCTCCCCGCCGTAGGGAGCGAGACCATCCTTCAACTTCGCCCAGTCGACCTCGCCGACGAGCGCGAAGAGGACCGCGTGCCCGCTCGCGATCGTCGCGCCGAGCTTCCGCATGTGCTCGTTCGAGATCCCCCTGTCGATCGCCGCAAACCCGAGGCCTCCTGCGAAGCCGACGACCGCCCCGGCGACCGGAACTGCCAGCGCCAGGCCCAGCAGCAGGCCGATCGCCCCGCCGCTGACGAGCCCTTCCCCGCCGGCGAGCTCGCGGCTCTGCTGAAGCTCGACGCGGCCGTCGTCATGCTTGATCACGACCGCTGCGTCGTGGATCACGAGCGCATGGTCGTCGCTCAGATCGTGAACAGCCTGCAGCGCGGACTCGGCCAGCTCCGCCGTGTCGTAGGCGACGGCGATGAGGTTCGCGCTCGCCACCTACTCGACGATGCCTTCGGCCGCGTACCGGTCACGCAGGAACATCCCACCTGATCGTCCTCCGTTCCGGTCGCCACCGCTTCATCCCATCAGGGCGATGAACAGCACGCGCTCCACGGATTTGCTCGGCGGGATGAATACCGAAGATTCGGGCATGCGCCCAGAACCGGCGAGTGTCTCCTTCGCGGCGCCGGGGTGGCTGCGCGACCTCGGATTGACCTCGTGGTTCCTGCTCGGTTTCCTCGCGCTCCTCACTGCGGTTGTCTGGCTGCTGGCCACCGCCAACACGATCGTCGGTCCGCTCATCGCCGCGACGATCATCGCGACGGTCGCCATGCCGTCCGTGGCCTGGCTGCAGCGGCATCGCATAAATCGGGTTGCAGGCGCGGCGCTCGTCCTGGTGGCGTTGGGCGTGATCGCCGGAGTGATCGTCGTGCTCGTGATCGGCGGGATCACGTCACAACAGGGCGACATCGCGAAAGAGGCCAAGGCAGCCCTCTCGCACGCGCAGTCCTGGCTCGAGAGCGCGGGCGTCGATCAAGCCGGCGCGTCGAGTACGTCGTCGGCGGTCTCGCGGGACGTCCCGAAGATCATCGCGACCCTCCTCCAGGGCACGATCCACGGCCTGCAGGGGCTCACGTCGGTCGTCTTCGGGCTCTCGCTCGCCTGGCTCAGCACCTTCTTCCTGCTCAAGGACGGCCCGTCGATGCGTAGGTGGGTCGATCGGCATCTGGGGGTGCCACAGCTGGTTGCCCAGACGATCACCGGCGGCGTCATCCGGTCGCTGCGCGGCTACTTCCGGGGCGTGACGATCGTCGCGGGCTTCAATGCGGCGGTCGTCACGCTGGGCGCGCTCGTGCTCGACGTGCCGCTCGCAGGCACGATCGGCATCGTCACCTTCGTCACCGCATATGTTCCGTTTGTCGGCGCGTTCGTTGCCGGTACGTTCGCCGTCGTGATCGCACTCGGCTCGCAGGGGACCTCCACGGCGCTGATCATGCTCGTGATCGTCATCCTCGCGAACGGCCTGCTCCAGAACATCCTGCAGCCGTTCGCCATGGGATCGGCGCTCGATCTCAGTCCTCTGGTGGTGCTGGTCGTCACCATCGCGGCCGGCTGCCTCGTCGGAATGATCGGGCTCGTCCTCGCTGCGCCGCTCACCTCGGCGGCCGTGCACATCATGCGCGAGCTCAGCGCTGCCCGCGTGGACGTCGAGGTCCGGTCGGAGACGGAACCTCCGTTACCGCCGCCGACTCCGCTGCACGCCTAGCAGCGGCGCGCCGGTCAGCCCAGAGCGACGATCTCCCTGGCCGGCCCGCTCTCGGCGACGAGCCCCAGCCGTACCGCCTCGTCGATCGCCTCGCCGCGCGTGGAGACGCCGAGCTTCCGGTAGATCGAGATCGCCTGCGTCTTGATCGTGTTGCGTGACAGATGCAGCCGGTCCCCGATCTCCCGGAACGAGAGATGAGTCGGCAGGAACGGCATCAACCGCATCTCCGCAGCGGTCAGGTTGGAGCCCTTTCCGTAGTCCAGCATCGGCATGGTGTCGATCGCCGTCCGCAACGCCTCGGTCTGCTCCGCGAGCACACCCAGGTCGGGCCGCCGGTCGAAGATGTCGTCGATCTCGGCCAGCAGTGTCTTGGCCAGGGTGATGTCACGCAGAGCCAGGAACGTGCGCGCCAGCTCCAGCCGCGTCTGCACGGCAAGCCAGGGAATCGCGTCGGTGAGGAACGGGGTGAGCCTGAGCGCATGGTTGAGCAGCGCGCGCGCGTGGTCCCAGTGACCGTGGCGCAGCTGCGACCGAGCCGCCGCCGAAAATGCGACAGCAGCCGGAACAGACGCGTCGAGCATGCCGCTCGCGAGCAGCTGGGAGAGCTCGGCAGCCTGCCGGTCCGAGGCGGCATGGTCATGCGCCGCTTCGGCGAGCAGCATCCGCTCGCCCGTGGCGATCACCTGTGTCTCGCTGAGCCCGCCGCGTCTCGCGTGCGTGATCGACTCGCCGAAGAGCTGGTTCGCGCGCTCGTTGTCGCCGAGCAGCGAGTGGGCGACGGCATAGACCAGGAGCGCGAGACCCTTCCAGTCGCTGGACTCCGGCAGCGAGTCGACCGCTGATCCGGCGTCGGAGAGCATCGTCCCGACTCCGTTGCGACAGAACGAGGCCCGCATCACCGCGATCTGCGCAGAGACCTCGGGATCCTCGCTGCTCGAGCGCGCCGCGAGGTCGAGCCAGCGCTCGGCTTCGTCCGACGATCCGCGCAACGCATGGATCCGCGCGCCTTGGACTGCGAGCGTCGGATAGCGGGACAGTGCATCGGCGTCGAACTGGCCGAGCCAGAGCTCGACCGTCGCCGCGCGGCCGCTGCAATACGTCGGCAGGGCGATCTCCGCGAAGATCCGCGCCGCGCGATCGAGGTCGCCGACTTCGAGCGCGTGCTCGAGCGCCGACTCCGGATCGTCATGCCGCTCGAACCAATCCGCGGCGCGTCCGCCCAGCTCCTTCGCCAGCTCCGGCTCCGTCTCGAAGAGCTCTCGCCGCAAGAGATCACGGAAGAGATGGTGATAGCGGAACCAGAGGCCGTCCTCGTCCAGCGGGACGAGGAAGAGATTCGAGTGCCTGAGCGACTCGAGCTGGTCGAACGCGTCGCTGGTCTCGAGCGTCGCGTCGCAGAGCGCACCGCACATCTTCTCGAGCACGGCCGTGCGGCGCAGGAAGGTCAACCGCTCGGGCGTGAGCCCCGCCATGTACTCGGAGTGGAAGTAGTCCGTGACGTAGCGGACGTCGCCCTCGGCTCGCTCCGTACCGCCGCCTACCGGGCGAGCGCCGCCGTTGCTGGGCTTCTTCATCGACAGGGTCGCGAGGTACAGCGCGCCGGCCCACCCCTCGGTCCTCTCGACCAGGTCGGCGAAGGCCGCGTCGGACAGGCGTGCGCCGGCGCCGCGGAGCAGGAGCTCGGCCTCGCGGCGCGTGAGCGCGAGGTCGGCGGCCCCGATCTCGAGCAGCGTGGTCGCGCTGCGCAGCTTGGTCACGAGCACGGACTCGACCCGGCTCGAGAGAACGAGGCTGGAGCCGTCGGGCACGTGGTCGGCCAGCATGGCCAGCAGCTCCGCGGAATCGGGCTCGCGCACCTCGTGCGTGTCGTCGAGCACGAGCACACAGTCGTCTGCGGCCGCAACGAGAGCGGCGACACGGGGAACGACGGTCGTCCAGATCGAGCCGCCCGGAGCAGCGAGAGCGTCGAGGAGCCGTGGGTCGACCGGGATGATCTCGTTGATCGCTGCGGCGACATGCCGCAAGAGCACGACGGGGTCGTTGTCGCGCCGGTCGAGCGAGATCCAGGCGAAGGGGCGATCGTCGCGCGTGGCCCACTGGGCGAGGAGGGTCGTCTTGCCGTAGCCGCCTGGCGCGACCACCGAGACCGCCCGTGCGCAGCGGCCCGCGCGCAGCCGGTTGACGAGCGCAGTCCTCGAGACCACGCCCGGCCTCAGGATCGGCGGGCGGATCTTCGCCGCGACGACGCCGAACGGGAGGCCACGGTCGTCCGCTTCGATGAGGACGGCTTTCGCGCCGGCCCGGCCGGACAGCGACATCGATTCCTTTCGCTCGGGGGTCAGGAGCAGCCTTCACCCTTTCAGGGTGATGGCCCGATTACCATAAGCGAATCCACTGATCTGACACAAATGTCGTTCCGGTGTCGGCATCACCCCCACGGGGTCTTTCGTCCCATTCGGACGATGCCGCCCGGCCGGAGCCGCGATTCGATGGAGCCATGTCCCAGCCGGCACCTCCGGAGCCCGCGACCCACCCGACCCGCGGCAGGAAGATCGCGATCTGGGCGCTGATCACGCTGGCGTCGCTGCTCGGCCTGATCGTGCTCCTCGCCACGTGGGTCAACCGTCAGATGTTCGACGACAACACCTGGGACAAGGCGAGCACGCAGCTGATCCAGGAGCCGGCCGTGCAGAGCGCCCTCTCGGTGTATCTCGTGAACAGCCTCTACGAGAACGTCGACGTTCCCGCCGCGATCGCCCAGAAGCTCCCGCCCGGCCTGAAGCCGTTCGCGGCCCCGGCGGCCGCTGCCCTCCGCCAGCCGGCGACGGACGGGGTGAAGTTGCTGCTCACGCGTCCCCGCGTGCAGAAGCTCTGGGTGGACTCGATGAGGGTGACGCATCAGCGCCTGATCGCGGTGCTCGAGAACAAGACGCGCGAGGGCATCTCGACCGGCAACGGGGAGGTCACCGTCGACCTCGGCGCGCTGCTCAGGAGCATTGCGCCGCAGCTCGGCCTTCCGGCGGCGGCAGTGGCCAGGATCCCATCGGACACGGGCAGGATCACGGTCATGCGCTCCGACCAGCTCGGATTGGCGCAGAAGGCGGTGAAGGCGGTGAAGGGTGTGAGCGTCTGGGTGTTCGTACTGGTTCTCCTCATGTTCGCCGGGGCGCTGTACCTCGCCGCGGGGGAACGACGAACGACGTTGCGAAACATCGGCTGGGCGTTCGTGTTGATGGGCCTGGTCGCCCTCGTCATCCGCCACGTGGGTGGGAATTACGTGGTCAACGGCGTTGTCCCGTTCCAGTACCGCCATCCGGCCCACCAGGTGTGGCTGATCTACACCTCACAGCTCCGTGACATCGGCTGGGCGGTGATCCTCTACGGCATCGTCGGCGTGCTTGCGGCGGTGCTCGCCGGCCCGACGCGTGCCGCCGTCGCGGTTCGCTCCCGGATCGCGCCGGTCCTCAACGACAACCAAGGACTCGCCTGGGCGATCGTCGGCTTCGCCTATCTGCTGCTCGTTCTCTGGGGCGGGACGCACGCGTTGCGCACACCGCTCGGAATCGTCTTCTTCGGCGCGCTCCTGGCGGCCGGGGTCGTGGCGCTCCGGCGGCAGACGCTCGTCGAGTTCCCGAGCACGACCGTGCCCGTGCTGCCACCGTCGCCGCCGCCGGCCGGAGCGACCTCATGACCAGACTGCTGAACCTGCGCGTCCTCGGCGCCGGAATCGTGCTGGCCACCGCGCTCCTCGCCGCAGGCTGTGGGTCCAACAAGAACGCCGAGACGACCACCACGACCAGCACCGCCGACTGGGCGAACGGCGTCTGCAGCGCAGTGACGACCTACAAGAACTCGCTCACGGACACCGTGAACGCCTTGACCGGGAACATCTCGAAATCGGGCCTGCAAAATGCCGTGGACGAGGCGAAGACCGCGACCGACACGTTCGTCTCGACGACGAAGGATCTCGGGAAGCCCGACACCAGCGCCGGCGCGCAGGCGAAGGCGACGATGGACACGCTCTCGTCCCAGCTCGAAGCCGACGTGAGCGCGGTTCAGTCCTCGACCGAGTCCAGTGTGCTCGCCGGCATCTCCAAGGCGAGCGGCGCGCTCGCCACCGCACAGACGCAGATCAAGACGGCCTTCGATCAGCTCAAGGCGCTCGATGCGAAGGGCGAGCTGGGAGACGCCTTCTCGCAGGCGTCCTCGTGCACCTCCCTCACCGGCTAGCCGCGAGCTCCCCCGCATGACGCGGCAGATCGTGACCCGCGTGATCCTGCTGCTCGTCGCGGCGGTTTCGCTGTACCTGCTCCTGCCGAAGATCCTCGACGTCTTCTCCTCCTGGCCGGAGCTGCGAGGGATCGATCCGCTCTGGCTCGGCCTCGCCCTGTGCTTCGAGGCGCTGGCGTTCGTCGCTCTCTGGACGTTGCAGCGGATCGCGGTGGGGACGCGCAGCTGGTTTGCCATCGGCACGTCGCAGCTCGCGGCGAACGCCGCCGGCAGCATCGTTCCCGGCGGTGGTGCGGCTGCGGGCGCAGTCCAGTACGGGATGCTCGTGCGCTCCGGCGTTCCCGGCCAGCGGGTGGCTTCGGGCCTGACCGCGAGCACCGCCGCGACGACAGCAGCCGTGTTCGCGCTGCCGGTCGTCGCGCTGCTCGCGGGCCTCGGGGATGTGGCCGCACCCGAGGGACTGCGCAAGGTCGCCTACATCGGAGGCGCTGCGTTCATCCTGCTCGGTGTCGCGATCGTTTCGGCGGTGGCGTGGGATGCTCCGCTGCTCGCGGTCGGACGGGTAGCTCGCGCGATGGCCGGCTGGGTAGGGAAGCGCGAGCGGTTCGAGGATCTCCCGGCGCATCTCCTGATCCAGCGCGACGGCGTCCGCAGGGCGGTGACCGCGCACCCGTTCGTGGCCGGCCTGGCCGCGCTCGGGAGATGGGGCTTCGACTACCTCGCGCTCCTCTGCGTGCTGCAGGGGCTCGACACCCACGCCGACCCGGCGCTCGTCCTCCTCGCCTATGCCGCAGCGTCGCTGCTGGCGTTGATCCCGCTCACGCCCGGCGGCCTGGGGTTCGTCGAGGCTGGGTTGACGGGACTGCTGGTCCTCGCCGGCGTCAGCGCAGGCGATGCTGCCGCTGCGACGCTTGCCTATCGGCTCGTCTCGTACTGGCTCCCTCTGCCCGTCGGGCTCGTCGCCTACGGGCTCGGACGGCGCCGGTTCGGCTCGGGCGCGCCTGCTCCAGGCCCGAACGCCGCGCACTCCTAGAGCTTCCCGCGGGAAAGCTCGAATGACATATCTGCGTCAGGCGACCGGCGCCCGTACCCGCGACCCTGGAGTCATGCAGAACGCGGAACTCACCGACGTCGTCGTCTTCGACGTCCCCTCCCTGACCCAAGCCCGCGACCTCGTCTCGCGGCTCGACAACTCATGGGCGTGTCACGCCTACCGTGAGTCGAACACCACCTCCGTCAGCGTCTATCTCTCCCCCGCCCGCTACAACGACCTCGCTGCCCTGTTGCGCACGGTCGAGGAGTGGGTGGCAGACCGAGCGCTCGGCGGCATCATGTTCTGGCTCGACGGCCGCGGGTACCTGTTGGAGGCGCGCAACCCGGCGCTCGTGAGCTCGCCCATCTAGTCAGTAAGCTGTTCGCCGTGAACGAGTCGATCGACCAGTTGCGTGCGGTCGTGGCCGCGACACCGCCGGCTCCCGACACGATGGCTCCCTATCTCGCCAAGGTGCGGGAACGTGCCTACACGGTCACCGACTCCGACGTCGAGGCGCTGAAGGCCGCGGGGCTCACCGAGGACGAGATCTTCGAGCAGACCGTCGCAGCCGCGATCGGTCAAGGGCTGCGCCGGCTCGACAAGGCGATGGACGTGATCGGGTGAGGCTCGACGTCGTCGACCACGGGCACGCGCCGGACGAGGCGGCATTCCTCGCGGAGATCCGCGAGCAGAGCGGCCGCGAGCCGCTCGGCGTCGTCAAGACACTGCTCTACCGGCCCGAGCTCTTCGGCCTGCCGTTCTCCGACGCGCTCGATCAGGTGATGCGTGGCCCGTCGGATTGGAGCGCGGGCGAGCGTGAGCTCTTCGCCGGGTTCACCTCGTTACTGAACCAATGCCCGTTCTGAACGGGCTCCCACGGCGCAGTTGCGTCGTACGCGCTCGGTGAGGAAGTTTGGCAGGCGGTTGTCGACGACTGGCGCACGGCGCCGCTTCGTCCCGAGCTCGCCGCCACGCTCAGCTTCCTCGAGCAGCTGACGCTTCGCCCGGACGAGCTGACGCCCGCGCACGCCGACGCGGTGCGCGCCGCCGGAGTGTCCGACCAGGCGCTGCGCGACGCGGCTGCGGTCTGTGCGTTCTTCAACATGATCGTCCGGCTGGCCGACTCGTTCGGCTGGGACGTGCCGACGTGGGACTCGCTCACCAAGCGTGCGCCCGCGATGCTCGAGGGCGGCTACGCGTTGGGCGCGATCAGGAAGCGCTAGCCCGCACGCGACCGGGCGAGCGCCAACCTGGCTCGGTCGAGTGTGGCCAGGGCGGCAACGGCCTGGCGAACTGCCGCAACGAGCGTACGCGGGTCGCTCCGAGTCGTGGCGCTCGTGAACAACGCGGCGGCGCGCCGCAGCGGGCCGCAGGCCTGGTCGAGCAGCCGATTCGCGGTGACGAACCGAGCGGGCCGCACGCCGAGCGATGCGACCATGTGGCGGCAGCCTGCTACGTCACTGAACGCGATCAGCAGTCCGTAGAGCTGCGATTCGTCCGTCAGGGCGGTTCGGGCAGCCGGGATGCGATCGGCGCCGACGACGGCGAGAACGTCGCCGCGCAACTGCTGGATCACCACCGCCGCCCCGGTCGGCCACTCGGTCGCGGGAGCCCGCTGTTGGCCCGCACCGCACCCTACGAGCGCGAGCACCGCGAGCACAGCACCGCCACGGCGGATCTCCACCCGGCTGAATCTACGCCGCGGTTATGGTGTTCGCATGACCAATGCAACGCTGCAGACAAACCATGGCGCCATCGACATCGAGCTCTTCGATGAGGACGCGCCGAAGACTGTCGAAAATTTCAAGAAGCTCGCGCAGGACGGCTTCTACGACGGCGTGATCTTCCACCGTGTGATCAGCGATTTCATGATCCAGGGGGGCGACCCGACGGGCACGGGCTCAGGCGGCCCGGGCTATCAGTTCGAGGACGAGTTCAACGACCACAAGGTCGAGAAGGGCGCGCTCGCGATGGCGAACGCAGGCCCGAACACGAACGGCTCACAGTTCTTCATCGTCACCGCAGACGCCTGCCCGTGGCTCGACGGCAAGCACACGGTGTTCGGCCGGGTCACCTCGGGCATGGACGTCGTGAGCGCGATCGAACAGGTCGAGACCGGCCCGGGCGACCGGCCGCGCGACGACGTGCGCATCGAGTCCGTCTCGCTCGCCTGACGATGAACGGCGACCTCGCACCGGAGGAGCGCGCCGACGACATCGTCTGCCCGCACTGCAAGAAGACGTTCAGTGCCAACCTCATGGACGGGTCGGCCGAGCGTTATCGCGGCTTCAAGTGCCCGCACTGCCGCCTGTTCGTCCCGGCAGCGCGGATCAAGCCGTAGAGCGCGGCACCGCAACCGATTGACTCGCGAATCTGGTTCGGCGTGCGGCCGAATCAGATTCGGTCGCCGCCTCAGACGCAGTCGCGCAGCGCTTGTGCTTCTGGCAGGCTCTCGAGCTTCTTGAGCGTGTTGTTCTCGATCTGGCGGATGCGCTCGCGCGTCACGCCGAAGGCCTTGCCGACCTCCTCGAGCGTGCAGGGCTGGCCGCCGGTCAGGCCGAAGCGAAGCTCGATCACCTGACGCTCGCGCTCTGGCAGCGACGCGAGCGCAGTCTCGATGTCGGAGCGGCGCAGCGTCAACGACGCTGCTTCGTCGGGTGTCTCCGTGTTCTCGTCCTCGACGAAGTCTCCGAGCTCGGAGTCCTCCTCCTCGCCGATCGGCTTCTCGAGCGACACCGGATGCTGCGCCATGCGCAGGATCTCCCGCACCTCTTCGGTCGTCATCTCCAGCTCTTCGGCGATCTCCTCCGGCTTCGGCTCTCGGCCGAGACGCTGCACGAGCTGGCGCTCGATGTGCACGACCTTGTTGAGCTTCTCGACCATGTGGACGGGAATGCGGATCGTGCGCGCCTTGTCGGCGATCGCCCGGGTGACCGCCTGACGGATCCACCAGGTCGCGTACGTGGAGAACTTGTAGCCCTTGCGGTAGTCGAACTTCTCCACCGCGCGAATGAGGCCCAGCGAGCCTTCCTGGATCAGATCCAGGAAGCTCAAGCCGCGCCCGAGATAGCCCTTGGCGATCGAGACGACGAGGCGGAGGTTTGCCTCGATCATCTGGGTCTTCGCGCTCATGTCGCCACGCTCGATCCGCTTGGCCAGATAGACCTCCTGGTCGGCGGTGAGCAGCGGCACCTTGCCGATCTCCCGCAGGTAGAGCCGCAGCGAGTCGAGCGACGGCTCGACGGTCAGATCGAGCTTCGGTGCGCTCTTGACCTCTTCCTCGACCAGCGGCTGCTCGTGCGGCAGGCGCTTGTGCTCTTCGCCTTCGACCAGCTCGACTCCGTGATCGATCAGATAGGTCGTGAAATCTTCGACCTGCTCCTTGGTGAGCTCGACTTCCTCGATCCCTTTGACGATCTCGTCGTAGGTGAGGAACCCTTTCTCCTGACCCGTCGCGACCAGCTTCTGGAGTTCTTCGACGTCGGGCGGAGCAATGTCGACAGTGAGCACGAGAGCATGACCTCCGGCTATAGCGTGGGTTGACGGGGGGACCTACCAACACACCTGGAGCCGGACGCTTCACTTCCCTCATCCTCACCGGCTCACCCTCTGACCGCGCTGATGCTACATCAGGAATGCACCGAAGAGGAACGAATTTGTCACCGGATCGCAAACTCCTCCTTCGCACGGGCTAACCTCCGGGCGTGGTCGCACTCGTCGCACTCGTGCTCGGCGTCTCGCGCCCACCGCCCGCCTATGTCAGCGTCGGGGCAAATCGTGTGCCGCTCGCCGTCTCCTCATGGTGCTGGGGCGCGCGCTGCGGCGCGCCGATCTCAGCCTCGACCCGGACGGCAACGGCGCCACGGGGCTCCACCGTGCGCATCGAGTTGAAGTTCCTCCCGACCCGCGTGCGTGTCGCCGTCGCCGGCATCCAGGTGCGCACGGTGACCAGCGGGCGGGAGATCACGTGGCGCGCGACCCGCCAGGGCGGGATGACCGTCAACGTGGCGACCGCGAAGGGCTGGGTCATCTACGTCGGACGGCTGAAGCTCCGGTAGGTCGAGCGGCACTGAAAACAGAAAGGACGGCGTCGCCGCTGACGCCGTCCTTCGAGCTGAGTTGTCATCCCCACGAGGCCCCGCCGCAACGGGCCCCAGCAGGTGTGTCTCCCGCACACTGAGCGATCGGGTCTCTTTGATCCATCCCCCATTTCGTAGTTGACCGCCCCACTTGACTACGCTCCGCCGAATGGCCGGGAGCTTTGCCGACCGCCTGCGCGCCGGGCCGCCAGTCGTCGCCGACGGCGGCATGGGCGTCGTGCTCTCCGAGGCCGTGCCCGGACTGCGCTGTCCCGAGGAAGCCAACCTCCGCGCGCCCGACGCCGTCGCAGCGGTGCATGTGAGTTTCATCAACGCCGGCGCCGAGCTGATCGAGACGAACACGTTCGGCGCCAACCGGCACAAGCTGGCGCAGCACTTCCTGGAGGACGACTTCGAGCGGATCAACTCGGCCGGCGTGAAACTCGCCCGCGACGCCCGAGAGATCACCGGGCGCGAGGTGTTCATCGGCGGCTCGATCGGACCTGCCGGCGAACACGACAGCTCGGCCTACGCAGAGCAGGCGCGCATCCTCGAGGGCCGTGGCGTCGATGTCGTGATGCTCGAGACGTTCTACAACCTGCTCGAGCTGGAGCTCGCGGTCGAGGCGGTTCGATCCGTCTCGAGCTTGCCGATCGTCGCGCTGATGAGCTTCGACAGCGACGCAGTGACGTTGGCAGGAGTTACCGCGCGCGACGCCGGCGCGCGGCTCCGCAAGCTCGACCTGGCCGCGTTCGGGGCCAACCACGGACGAGGGCCGGCCGCGGCGCTCAACGCACTCACCGACATGGCAGGCGAGGGCGCGGTGCTCGCGGCGTTGCCGAACGTCGGGCTCGCGACGATCACCGGCTCACGAGTTTCGTTTCCGCACGCGACGCCCGAGTACTTCGCAGAGTTTGCCGCCCGCGCACGTGCGCTCGGCGCGCAGCTGATCGGGGGCTGTTGCGGCACGACTCCTGCGCAGATCGCTGCGATCCGCGCCGCGATCGACGAGAACCGCGCCTCGCGGCCCGCGCCGCGGGCCCGCGAGCAGCGACACGACGCCCGGCCGGAGACCGCAGAGCAGCCGACCGAGCTGGAACGGCAACTGGCTGCACGCGAGTTCGTGGTGTCGGTGCAGCTCGACCCGCCGCTGGGCGGCAACGCCGACGGTCTGATCGATGCCGCACGCCAGATCAAGGACTCGGGGCTCGCGGGGTTCGTCGACGTCAACGACAACCCACGTGCCAGGGCGCGGATGAGCGGGATGATGGCGTCGGTCGCCATCCAGCGCCTGGCCGGGATCGAGGTGATCCCGCACCTGACGCCTCGCGACTCGACGTTGACCGGGCTCGAGTCGACGCTCCTCGGAGCTCACGCCGAAGGCGTGCGGAACGTTCTCGCCGTGACGGGCGATGCACCCGACGTCGGTGACTATCCAGGCACGGGCTCCGTCTACGACGTCGACGCGATCGGGCTGGTCGAGCTGATGACGCGCCTGAACGAAGGCACCGACTTCCACGGGCGCGCGATCGACGGGCCGACCTCCTTCTTTCCCGGAGTCGCCGTCAACCCGACCGCCGACGACCTGGAGCTGGAGGCCGAACGGTTTGCCCGCAAGATCGAGGCGGGCGCACGCTGGGGGATGACGCAGGTCGTCTTCGACATGTCGTTCCTGGAGTCGTTTCTCGACCGGATCGGCGGCTCTCCGATCCCGCTGCTGGTCGGCGTGTGGCCGATTCGCTCGCTCGAGCTGGCGGTCCGGGTGCACAACGAGACGCCCGGGATCGTCGTGCCGGACCACGTCCAGGCCCGCTACCGAGCGGCCGGCGCGGACGCCCCCGCAGTCGGCGCGGAGCTCGTGCGCGAGCTGGTGGTGCAGGCACGCGAGCTCGCGGCGGGCATCTACGTCGTCGCGCCGTTCCGCCGGCCCCTCGGCGTGCTCGACCTGCTGGAGACGATCTAGGGCTCTCTAGCAGCGTCCGGTGGAGACGCGCTGCTTGGCGTGGGAGAGCGCCGAGCGCACCGGGGCAGCGGGAACGCCGTACCCGGCGCGTGCGCCGATCCGGGCGGCGAAGACGGTCGCCTCGACCTGTCCGGCTTCGTTGACGGCGGGACCGCCGGAGTTGCCGTGACGCACGAGCCCGCTGATCGCAGTCACCTCGCGCAGAGAGCCGCTCACCAACACGTCGGCAGTCGTGCCGATCCGCCCGGGTCGCGCGTCGAATGGACCGTTCTCGGGGTAACCGAGGATCGCCACGGAGTCGCCCGAGTGCGCGTCGACGAACGGCAGCGGGGCCGCGCGCAAACCGGGGACGCGGAGGACGGCGACATCCTGTTTCCGATCGACGACCAGTGCCTGGGCCGCGTGGCCGCCCGCCTCGATGCCCGACGCGCCCTCCACGACGTGGGCCGCGGTCACGACGAGGTGCGGCCGTACGACCCACCCCGAGCCCTCAACGCCGAGCCCGCATGCGGTCGCCGTGATGCGAACGACGCTCGGGTGCGCGCGTCGCACGGCGGCCGACGAGAGCGCACGTGTGTCGGGCGGCGTCGACGGTGGCGCCGGTCCTGCGATCGACGGGAACGGGTCGACCCGTGCGAACGCCCGCAGGACCGTGCGTGGCGGCACGATCGTGTTCAGCTGCTGGAGGATCACCGAGCCGCGAACCTCGTCGCGCACCTTCGTCTGCCCGGGGAGCTGCAGCAGCACCGCGCCCGCGACCCAGACCACGGCGAGACCCAACGCCGCGCCGGCCACGAAGCCTCCGATCGAGTCGAGCACGCGCAGCGGCGGGATCACCGAGAGGCTGCCGCGCGCGAACGAGCCGGCGACGGAGGCGACGCTCTGCAGCAGTGCCGCACCGACGAGCGCGCCGGCGAGACCGGCGAGCGGCGTGTACGGCGAGCTCGCACCGTTGTGCAGGAAGTGCGGCGCGAGCCGTGCGCCGATCATCGCGCCGACGACGAGCCCGCCGAGTGAGAGTGCCGTCGCGATCAGGCCGCGCTTGAGACCGGCGAGCGCCGAGAGGGCAGCGATTGCCAGAGCAATCCAGTCGACACGGGCCACCGGGCCACGTTAGTCGCCCCTCCGGTCGATCCTGCGAGGCTCGCCCGAGCGGGCGACCGCTACACTGGCGCCCGAACCGGGGGCGTAGTTCAGTTGGTTAGAACGCCGGCCTGTCACGCCGGAGGTCGCGGGTTCGAGTCCCGTCGCTCCCGTTCAAGGATCAACTCAGTGAGCGAAGGGGTCGCGCAGGCGGTCCCTTCATGTCGAGAAGACGAGTCGAGCGCCAACTCGATCACGGTTGAGAGACGTGAGTTCGCTCCCTCGTCCCGCAACTCCTCGAACCGTTCTTGCCCGAGGGTGTCGATGAGGGCGTCCCGGGTATGCCGGAGCTCGGTGTCTGTCTGGGGATGCTGATAACCCGTCTTCGCCGCGAGAGCCTCCGCCGCGCCGAGGAAGACCGCGGCAGCCTCTGCTTCGCTGGTTCCAGCCGGGATCGAAGCCAGGCCATCCAGACACCAGATGACGAGCTCGGGCAGCAGGTCGTGGTCGAACAACGCGAGCGCTTCGAGAAAGTCGTCCCGCGCGGATTCGAGCTCGCCCATCAGACGCTCGACGTGGCCCAGGTTGCACAGCATCCCAGCACGGACATGTCGGTCCCCGAGCGGCTCGCCGACGGCCAGTGACTCGCGCATCAGTGCTGACGCGTAGTCGAGATTCCCGAGCTCGCGCTCGCAGACACCGAGATTCCCGAGCGCGAGCGCCAGATACCACTGCTCGCCTGCCTCGCGCGCGAGCGTGACCATCTCGTTGAAGACCGAGCGAGATCCGGCATAGTCATCACCCGGCGCCTTGGCGACAAGAGCCCGCAGGATCCCCCGGGTGTCGCCGTACCGTTGGCAGAAGAGGAAGGCTTCGTCCGCGAGTGCAACGGTCTGTCGGGTCTCGCCCAAGTAAAACGACATCAGGGCCAACGCGTTCGCGATCCGGCCGCGCTCGGGTGCGTCCCGGTCCCTCATGCGGTCGTAGGCAGCCGAGACGAGGCGATGGCCGTCCCGGAACTGGCCACTCAGGTACCAGTAGTAGGAGCAGTCGGCGGCGAGAGCCGCCTCCGACCGTGGATCCTCGTCCTCGTGGAGCCGATCGAGCGCCGCGCGGATGTTGGGCATTTCCACGTTCAGGAGTTGAAGGGTCGCGCTCTGTCGGGGGCCGTACAGATCCGCCTCGCACCTCGACACGAGTCTCGCGTAGTACACCGCGTGGGCGAAGCGCGTCTCCTCCGACTCGGCCGCTCCGGCGACCGCCAGCCGGTCGCCCGCGAACTCGCGGATCGTCTCGAGCATCCAGAACCGCGGCTCGCCGTCGGGGTCGAGGCGCTGCCGGACGAGGTTCTTCTCGATCAGTGACGTCAGCACGTCGAGCAGGTCGAGCTCGGAGAATCGATCTCGGCCGCAAACCGCGTGCGCGGCATCGAGCCGACAGCCGTCGACGAAAACCGCGAGGCGTGCGAACAGCGTCTGCTCCGGCTCGGTGAGCAGGTCGTAACTCCAGGCGACCGTCGCCTGCAGGGTGCGCTGGCGTTCGTCGACGTCGCGGCCGCCGCCGGTCAATAGCACGAGCCGCCGGTCGAGCCGCTGCAGGAGCCCATGCACGCTCAACGTGGCCGTCCGCGCCGCAGCCAACTCGATTGCGAGCGGGAGGCCGTCCAACCGGGCGCAGATCTGGGCGACGACCGGTGCCGTCGCCGCGTCCACGACCAGCCCGCCAGCTGCGCCCGCCGCTCGGCTGGCGAAGAGCACAACGGACTCGCTTGCGAGGACGTCGCTCACATCGGCTCCCAATTCGACGAGTCCGAGCGGGGGCACAACGTATGTCCTTTCGGTTTGCACCCGCAGCCGTTCACGACTCGTCACCATCACCTTGACTTCCGGGCACCGCTGGAGGATTCGCATGACGTCGCCGGCCGCATCGACGACCTGTTCGAAGTTGTCGAGCACCAACAAGAGTTGCTTCTGCTCGAGGTACTGGGCAACCGTCTCGGACGGCTCCTCGTCACGCCGCTCTCGCAACGCGAGCGTCCGCGCGATCATCGGGACGACGAGGTTGGGGTCGCCGACCGGAGCAAGCGCAACGAAGAAGACCCCGCTCGCGAATTCCTCCACCACCTCCCCCGCCGCCTGGAGCGCGAGCCGGGTCTTTCCGATCCCGCCGGGCCCGGTGAGGGTCAGGAGTCGCGTCTCCGGGAAGCGGAGGAGCTCGATCACGTCGGCGATCCCCCGCTCACGCCCGATCAGTGGGGTCGACTGCACCGGCAGGTTCGTCGGCCGGTTGCCGAGCGTCTTCAGTGCGGGGAACGTGGTCTCGAGACCGTCGGCATGGAGCTGGTACAGAGGTTCTGGCTGCACAAGGTCCTTCAACCGATGTTCACCCAGAGGCACCGCCTCGAACGTACCGTCGAGGAGCCGGTACGTCGCTGAAGAGAGGAGCACCTGGCCGCCGTGGCCCGCGGCCATGATCCGAGCAGCCTTATGGACATCGAGGCCGACGTACTTCGGAGGTGCAGCTAAGGGCTCACCGGTGTGAATGCCCATCCGCACCCGAAGAGGCTGCCCGTCAGGCCATTCCGCCGCCGCCAGGGCCAGCTGGACCTGCGCCGCTGCGGCAACAGCGTCTGCGGCCCGACGGAACGCAACGAAGAACGCGTCGCCCTCATGATCCACCTCATAGCCGTGATGACAGTCGAACGCAGCGCGAAGAATTCCTCGATGCAATTCGAGCGCCGCGCCGTAGCGCTCTGGGCCTAGCCGCGCCAAGAGCTGCGTCGACCCCTCGATGTCGGTGAACAACAGCGTCACCGTCCCCGTGGGCTGCTGCGTCATGGGGCACAGCATCCCGTCCGCGTGGCAGGCAGGCAAGCCTGGTCAGGCCGTTTCTATCGAGGTCTTGGAGCGCCTCCTTTACCGATGGGGTCGCTAGCCGGGATCGAGACTACGATGCCAGGCTTCATGACGCGCCCCGCCGCCGCGGTCGTGCTGCTTGCCGGACTGTCCTTGACGCTCGCCGGTGCGACACACGCCAAGACGTCCGCCGCCGATTGCGCTCCGGCGGGTGGGATGTCGAGCGTGAAGGCACCGCAGTTCGTGCGCAACATCCCGACCGGCGAGACAGGCTGGTTCGCATCGCCGAGCCTCGTCGACCTGAACGGCGACGGGAAGCTCGAGATCGTCGCCCCGTTCTACTCGACCTTCGTCTTCGACGCGAAAGGACACCTGCTCGGGAAGGGGACAGCGACAAAGGGCCGCGTCTACGCGCCCGGCGTCGTCGCCGACCTCGACGGCGACAAGGTCCCCGAGCTCGTCGTGGGCGGCAACGAGGGCACCGTCGCGGCCTACGACTTTGTCGGCGGCAAGCTGCGGCTCAAGCGCGGTTGGCCGGCATCCACGTGCAGCGGCGGACAGTGCCCTGAGGCCCGCGGCATGGCGGCGGCAGACCTCGACGGTGACGGCAAGAGCGAGGTCGTCGTCACGACGACCAACACGTCATCGACCGGGTCGCAGGTGTTCGTCTTCGGCGCCAACGGCCGCCTGTGGCACCCGAAGGGCGCACCGACGACCTCGTGGCCGCGCTACAACCGACTGCCGGGCGCAGGAAACGACGCGAAGTTCAACGGGGCCGGCAACCACGGGTACGGCGCATACGGTGAGAACGTGGCGATCGGGAACGTCGACGACGATCCGCAGCTCGAGATCGTCGTCACCTTCGACAACCACCAGATCAACGTCTTCAACGATGACGGGACGTCGGTTCTGGCCGCGCCATGGTTCACCAACCGCGAGTCCGGCTACGCCGGTCGGCGGCTCGGCTGGGGACAGTTCATCCGCTGGCTCAACCCGACGGTCGAGAACAACCAGTACCACCGGCACGTCGGCTCGTGGCCAGACGTGCGGAAGACTCCTTGGCTCCAGTGGACCGCGTCGCCGCCGGCCGTCGCCGACCTCGACGGCGACGGCAAGAACGAGGTGATCGGTCTGCCCAACGTCGAGCGCGGCGAGCCGTATGTCACGCAGGCGTACGCGTTCATGGTCCTCGACGGTGCCCAGCACGGCGGCGCGCGCTCGGGGATGCGCCACGCGGGCTTCGTCGGCCTCCCGCTCTCGTCGAAGCCGGCGTTTCGCCCGGACGGCGACTGGTATCCGCCGAGCGGGATCCCCGCCCCGACCGTCGCGAACATCTCGGACGACGCGCGTCCGGAGATCGTCGCTGCAGTGCCCGACGGCTCCGTCTACGCGATCGGGCCGACCGGCAAGCGCCTGTGGCGCTTCGACTACGCGCACGGAGCGCCCAAGTCCTTCGCGTCCGAGGTGGTCGCCGCGGACCTGAACCGCGACGGGAAGCCGGAGCTCGTGTTCGGGACGTACAGCCTCACCGCGGGCTCAGGCCGCCTGGTGGTGCTCACGAGCGCAGGAAAGCTGCTCTACGACATCCGGCTCCCGCACCAGGGACGCGACGGAAACGGCATCGGCGTCCCCGCGGCACCGTCGATCGGCGACCTCGACGGCGACGGTTCGCTGGAGATCGTCCTGACGACGTTCGACCACGGAATCGACGTGTTCCACGTCCCGGGCTCCGGGACGAACTGCCTGCCGTGGCCGACGGGACGCGGCAACCTCGCGCGGAACGGAACCGGACCGGCAACCGCCTCGTAGGTCACCTGATCGAGCCGGCATCGCCGGAGGTTGCCTCCGCAACCGCCTCTTGACACGATCTGATGAGAGGGATGGGGCTCGAGCTCATCGGCAGGGAGAACGACCTCGCGCTGGTCGACGCGTTCATCGGCGAGGCGGGGAGAGGGCCTGCTGCGCTCGTGCTCGAGGGCGAGGCTGGGATGGGCAAGACGACGATCGTTCGTGCGGCCCTTGAACGGGCCGCCGCGGACGGTTTACGTGTGTTCGCGGCCCGGCCGGCTGCGGGTGAGGCTGAGCTTCCGTATGCCGGTCTCTCCGATCTGCTGGCGACCGTAAGGAGGGACTTCCTGGCGGAGCTACCGGGTGCCCAGCGGTACGCGATCGAGGCGGCGCTGGTTCGAGGGGGGTCAGGGGCGGTGGTCGACTCGCATGCCCTTTCGCGTGCGGTGCTGGAACTGCTTCGGTTCGAGGGCGCGTCGGGGAACCTCGTGATGGTTGTGGACGACGTCCAGTGGTTGGATCGGCCGACCGTCGCGGCGCTGACGTTCGCGCTGCGGCGCATGGGCTCGCTGCCGGTTCGGTTGCTGGTCGCGATGCGCACGGGTGGGAGCCGCGCGGAGCTCCCGTTCGGGCTGGTCGACTGGGACGATGTGCGCCGGGTCGAGGTGGGCGCGCTTTCGACGACCGAGCTGGGTGTGCTGCTGGCGGGGCGTCTGGGAGCGCAGCTGCCGCGGCCGCGTCTGGAGGCGCTTCGGCGTGCGTCGGGGGAAATCCGATGTTCGCGCTCGAGCTCGCACGCCAGGCCGACTCGGCGAGAGCGGTAGGCCGTTCGCGAACGCTGCCGTTGGCCCTGGAGAAACGGCTGCGGACCCTGGATTCGGACACGCGCGCGGCGCTGACCGTCGCCGCCGCGGCGCTGCGGCCGTCCGCCGATCTCCTGCTCCGGGCCGGAGTCAGGCGGACGGAGCTCCGGTCGGCGCTCGCGTCGCGAATCCTGGAGGTCGACGGCGAGCGCTTGTCGTTCGCGCATCCGTTGCTCGGTGCGGCTGCGTATGAGCTGCTGTTGCCCGACGAGCGTCGCGGGATCCATGCGCGGCTTGCCGCGGCGAGCCTGGACCCCGTGGAGCGCGGCCATCATGTCTCGCGCTCGGCCGTCAACCCGGACGAGGCCGCGGCCCAGAGCCTCGACGATGCCGCGGAGGCGGCGGCAAGCCTCGGTGACCATGCCGCTGCGGCCGAGTTCCTGGTCCGCGCTGCGGAGCTCTCCCTCGATCCGACCGGCGAACCGGTGCAGCTGCGGCAGGTCCGAGCCGCGGCGGAGCTCGAACTGGCCGGGGACGTCGAGGCGGCGGCGGCGCTCGCCCGGAGCCTGGTCGCGCGGCTTCCACCGGGCGTCGCTCGAGCACGAGCCAGGTGGACTCTCGAATCGTGCACGGTCGGTTCGGGCATGTCGTATGAAGAGGGACTGGGCGAGCTTGCCCTGGCGCTCGAGGACGCCACGGACGACGACGGGACGAGCGCACAGCTGCACGTCGAGATGGCGGAGATCCGCGCCGGCATGGGTCGCCTCGAGCAGTCCCTTCGCCATCTTCAGACAGCGATCGAGCTCGCCGAGCGCGCCGGGGCGCCCGCCGTCCAAGCCGTGGCGCTCGGATACGTCGGACTCTTCGGATGCCTGCTCGGCCGAGACACGGCCGACTCGGCGCGTCGCGGTCTCGCGCTGTGGGACGAGTCAATCGGCTCGTCCATCGCCTACTCGCCACGCATGTCGCTCGCCGAGGTGTGCATCTACGCCACCGAGTTCGCCGAAGCGGAGAGGCTGTATCGGGAGGAGATCGCGATGGCCGAGCAGCGCGGCCTCGAGGCCGTGGAGGTGATCGCCCGATGTCACCTTGCCGAGACGCAGCTGCGCGCGGGACGGTGGTCGGCGGCACTTTCCAATGCACGACTCGCTGTCGAGCACGCGCGCCAGGCGGCCGACGCGCAGATCGTCACCGGCGTGTCGTATGCGCTCGCGATGGCCGAGGCCCTGCTGGGACACCACGAAGGTGCCCGGGCGCGTGCTACGGAGGCGCTCGCTGCAGCCGAGGCGACCGACGACTTCTGGCACACGGTCAACAATCGGGCGGTGCTCGGCCTGGTGGCGCTCGCCGAGGACGACCCCGAGGGTGCCGTCGAGGTGCTCGAGCCGGCCTGGTCGTTGATGCTCGAGCGCGGCCTCGGCGACCTCTCGATTTTCCCCGTTGCCCAGGTGCTGGGTGAAGCGCTCGTGGCGGTCGGACGCCTCGACGACGCCCTGGCGGTGGCCGAGACCCTCCTCTCCTCTCCGGTCGGAGAGCGCCCCTGGTGCCAGGCGATGGCGAGGCGCTGCACCGCGCTCGCCGCCTCCGCCCGCGGCGACCATGCCGGCGCGCGGCTCGCGATCGAGGCGGCGCTGCAGGCGCACAGCGAGCTCCCGGAGCCGTTCGAGCACGCCCGCACGCTTCAGCTCAGCGGCCGCCTCGAGCGCAGCGCGCGTAACTGGGGCGCGGCCCGAGCCGTGCTCGTTGATGCGCTGGAGCGCTTCGATGCGCTCGGGGCCGGCAGCTGGGCGGAGAGGACCGCAGCCGACCTCGCCCGACTTCCCGGCCGGCGACCGGCTGACGCGCACGAATTGACGACGCGCGAGCGTGAGATCGCGGAGCTCGTCGCCGGTGGCCTTGCCAACAAGGAGGTCGCCACGCGCCTGTTCGTCAGCCTGCGCACAGTGGAGGCGACTCTTACCAAGGTGTACGCCAAGCTCGAGGTGCGCTCACGCACCGAGCTCGCCGGCCGGCTCGACCGGCCCGGAAACGCATAACCGGCGCCGGCGCAGCTCTCCCGTCGCTCGAATCTCTGTGGATTCCCACAATTGAATGGGGCAACCGCCGAGGCCTAGCGTCATCGGCATGGAAACGCTCGCCTACTACACCCTCGAGCTCTCGCGCCCCGCCGGCGGTTGGGGTCAGCTCGCGCAGCTGACCAGACACGCCAGACAGGCGAGCGAGCAGATGCAGGCCGAGGGCATCCCGGTGCGCTTCCTGCGCTCCATCTTCGTTCCGGAGAGCGATGCGTGTTTCTACCTGTACCAGGCCAACTCGGCCGGCGCAGTGCACGAGGCCGCCGAGCGCGCCGCGGTGGCGTTCAACGGGATCAACGCGGCAGACGCAAGTCCGGCGAAAACGGTCGGCGGCCCGGTAACCGCAAAGGAGGAGAGATGACAAGAAAGACGATTCAACTCACGATCTTGCTCACCCTCGTGGGCATGCTTGCAGTGGCCGCGACCACGTCGCTGTCGATGGCGTCGGCAACAACACGGAAGGCCGCGGCGGTGCCACCGGACGCAGTGCTGACGTGGAACACGTACGCGGTGAATGCGGTGCGCGCGTCGACACCAACGAAGGTGCAGACCGACGGCATGGTCTACATGTCGTACGTGCAGGCCGCGGTCTACGACGCGGTGACGAAGCTCGAAGGCCGCTATCAGCCGTACCACGACTTCACGTTCACGGTCGTCCCGAACGCGTCGGTGCAGGCGGCAGTGGCGGCGGCGACGAAGACGGTCCTCGACACCTACCTGCAGGATCAGCAGCCGACCGTCGACGCCGAGTACAACGCCTATCTCGCAACGCTCACGGGCGACGTCGCCGACGGCGAGTCGCTGGGCGAGGCGGCCGCCAACGACATCATCGCCCTTCGCACGGGCGACGGACTCAACGCGGCGACGCCGAGCTACGGCCAGATCGGGCCGATCCTGCCCGGCCAGTGGCAGCTGCAACCGAACCAGGCCGTGCAGACGCCGTGGCTCGCCACGTTCCGCCCGTTCCTGCTCGACCGGCCCTCGCAGTTCCGGGCGCAGCCGCCGCCCGCGCTGACGAGCACGCAGTACGCGAAGGACCTGAACGAGACTGAGGCATACGGCGCGCTGAACAGCTCGGTTCGCACCCCGGAGCAGAAGGCGATCGCGTTCTTCTGGGTCGGGAACAACATCAACCAGTACAACCTCGCGATGCAGAGCGTCGTCGCCCAGCACAGGATGGATCTCGTCGACGCCGCGCACCTGCTCGCGATGGGCGAGATCGTCACCACCGACGCCGGGATCGCCTGCTTCGACTCCAAGTTCTACTACCAGTTCTGGCGGCCGATCACCGCGATCCGGAACGCCGACAAGGACGGCAACCCGGACACCACGGCCGACCCGACCTGGCAGGCGCTACTGGTGGTGCCGGGCCACCCCGAGTACCCGTCCCAGCACGGCTGCTTCACCGCCGCGTTCAGCGACGCGCTCGCCGCCGCACTGCATACGAACCACCTCAACGTGACGATGATGGGAGGCGAGAACGGCAGCCCGCTGCTCACCACGAGCCAGCACTTCGGCACCGTCAACGACATACAGAAGCAGGTCGTCGACGCGCGCGTTTGGCTCGGCTTCCACTTCCGCAACTCCGTCAAGCAAGGCGAGGAGCTCGGCAACAACGTCGCCGACTGGGAGCTCGACCGCTACTTCCAGCCTGCCCCGTAAGCCGTCACCCGGCTCAGCAACGAGTGGCCCACCCTCGGGTGGGCCACTTGCGTTCTCAGTCCGGCCTCACTGGCGATGTCTCCAGCTCCACATTGCTTTCTCCTCGCGCCCGTCCTGGATTGCACCCCAGATGTGCAGCCCGAGGACGACGACCACGACGAAGACGGTCGAGATGACCACGATGATGATCGCGGCGAGGTCGGAGGCGACAAGCACTCAAGCCAGTGTGCCCCGAGACGTGGCTATGCGAACCCGCAGCCGGTGGGGCGCTGTTGTCGCTCTGGCAGCGACGTCGGCTCAGACGGCTGATGCTCGGCTGGGCCGCATCACAGCCCAAACCGCCGTTGCATACGCCAACAACGACGCGGTGAGTCCATACGTCAGCAGTTTCATGGCACGACGTATCGACAGCGGTGCTCGATCACTTGAGCCGCAAAGGCCCGAAGGACGTCGTGATCGCACGGCCGGGAAGGCGCTACGCTGCTGCCGTGACGGGCGTCCTCACAGCCCTCGCATCGCTCGTGGCCGCCGTCGGCACACCGTCCACGCTGGCGGTCAACGTGGTGCCGGCACACCACGCTGCGCACCCGTCCACCCTCACGTTGCAGGCGACGCTCGAGTTGCAGTGCGGTCACGCCAGCTCGGTGATCGTCGGGCTGCCGTCTGCGATGGGGGTACGTTCGATCCCGGCGACGGCCGTCGTCGTGAACGGCGTCCACGCGGCAACCGTGCGGACGTCGCAGCACACCGTGCACGTGACGATGCCGCCGCCGCAAGGGGTGATGTGCGACTCGATCGGCCCGTCGCGCGTCACCGTCCGGTTCACGAAGGCCGCAGGCCTCGTCAACCCGAAGCACCCGGGCTCGTATGCAGTGTGGCTCCAGGTGCGCGGAGAGACTGCCGCGGGCCGGCTGAAGATCTCCTAGACGATTTCAAGGTGCAGGGGAGGCCGCCGAGTGGCGGCCTCCCCTGGTTCAGTTCGTGCCGCCGTGCAAGGCGACACCATCGCGCTCGGATGCGGCTACTATTCCGCCCGTGCTTCGCTTCATTGCGGTCGGTCTCGGAGTAGCGCTTCTCGGCGCGGCAGTTGCGGTGGCGGCTGGACCGCCCAACCTCGCCAACGGTCTGAAGACCTTCAAGCGTGCCCACCACGCGTACGACGTACTGCCGCCCGCGGCGAAGGAGCTCGCGCCGGACGTCGTCATCTCGCGCAGGGTCGCGACCGCCGTCGACGCGAAGAAGCACGCCTACTACGTCTACATCACCCAGATGAAGGACAAGACGGCCTGCATCGTGCTGATCCAGGGGAAGGGTTACACCTCTCAGTGCAAGCCGGTCACCCTGCTCTTCGATCCGACCCGCAAGACCTCCTCCGCTACGAGCGGACTGATCGGCGGGGTCGCTCAGAACGACGTGAAGAAGCTCGTCTTCACCGGTGGGTCGAAGAGCAAGACGATCCCGCTGACGCCCGACAACGGCTATCTCTGGGGCTGCCCGGCGCCGGGGAACTGCGCCAAGTGGGTCCGGACTGTGGTCGGCTACAACGCCAAGGGCAAGATCGTCTCCCGCGAGTCCGTGCAGTAGCTTCAGCCCGGGCCGACCTCCCCCGAAAACCCCCTTTCTGAGCCAAAGCCCGCCGGGCCGCGAGCTCTTCGGCAACAAGCCCTCAAGGCCCGGCTCAAGGTGCCGATAGAACATGGGTGAGCCGCAGTTCCGCCTTCGGAGCGATCATCTGCGTTGCGCTGGTCACAGCATTCGCAGCGAGAGTCCCGAGCGCGAAGGCCTGGGAGACGACCTCTCGAACCTCCGCCGCCGCGACGCGGATCTCCCACGCGAAACTGCACGTGTCGCACGCCTCGCGGGACGGTGCCAAGCTGCGCGCGCGGACGCACCGGTCGCAGCTCCGGATCCTGCCGCTGCTCCGGCACGTCGGGGCCCAGCCGGCCAAGAAGGTCTCGCGGGTGCGGCCCCAGAAGCCACCTCAACCGACGGCCGTGGCGACGCCGGCCGCACCGTTGACGGTCCTGCCGAACGACCCGGATTGGTCGCAGCAGTGGAGTCTTCGCCAGGTCGGGGCACCCGCGGCCTGGGCGCTCGTCCCGGGAGCCTTGCGCCCGGTCGTCGTGGCCGTCGTGGACAGCGGCGTTGACCCGGCGCAGCCGGATCTGCAGGGCGCGCTCGTCCCGGGCGCCGACTTCGCAGATTCGACCGGGAGCACGGCTGACCAGTACGGCCACGGCACCATGGTCGCCGGGGTGATCGCCGCCCGCGGCAACAACAACCAGGGTGTTGCCGGCGTGTGCTGGGCGTGCCTCGTCATGCCGATCAAGGTGCTCGACGCCAACGGCGTCGGCACATCGGCGAGCGTCGCCGACGGCATCCGCTGGGCGGCCGACCACGGCGCCAACGTGATCAACCTCAGCTTCGTCCTCAGCGGGCCTGACGCGGGCGTCGAGGCCGCGATCGCCTACGCCCATGGCCAGGGCGCGATCGTCGTCGCCGCCGCGGGAAACGCGGGGAGCAGCGCCGCCACCTACCCGGCCGCCTACCCGATGGTGGTCTCGGTGGCGGCGACCGACGACGCGGATCACCTCTATCCCTGGTCCTCCTACGGCTCGTGGGTGACCCTCGCGGCGCCCGGCTGCTCGATGACGACGGCACTCGGCGGGGGCTTCGCCTCCTTCTGCGGCACCTCTGCGGCGGCTCCCGTGGTTGCCGGCCTCGCCGCGCTCGGCTACGCAGCGGGCGCCTCGTCGGAGGCGGCGCTCGAGGCGGCACTTGAACGGACGGCCAAGCCCCTGCCCGGCTCGGTCGGAAGCGGCCGCGTCGACGCCCTGCAGCTCCTGCAGCAGTTCGTCACGAACTGAGCCACACGAGCGACCCGAGAAACGACGAAGGGCCCGCCGCTCGGTCACACAGCGGGCCCTTCGTACGACACTGAGCTCACGGCAGCACTCGACCGCACGGCCAAGCCCCAGCCCGCTCCGTCGTAGGCAGCGGCCGCGTCGACGCCCTGCACCTCCTCCAGCAGTTCGTCACGAACTGAGCCACGAGCGAGCGACCGACCGACCTAGGAAACGACGAAGGGCCCGCCGGAGCGGGCCCTTCGTGTCATTCGGCTTACGTAGCGGGCGAGCCCGTTACGCGATTGCCACACGCACCGTCTTGACAGACGGAGCGAGCTTCAGGTTGGCGACACGAACCACATGGTTCGTGGCGACCGTCCGAAGCACAACGCGGCTCGTGCCGTTCTTGTTGACCAGCGTGATGCGCAGCTTGGCGGACTTCGCCGTGCTGTTCACGCGGGCGTTCAAGAAGCGACCCGACCTGGTCGAGACGACACGCGCCGAAACGAGCGTCATCTTGGCGACCTTGGCGACCTTGGCGGTCACCTTGGTGACCGTCGGGGCTGCCGAGCTGACAGCAACCGGAGCTGCCGTCGTCACGGCCGTAACCGTGTGTACCGCCGCTTGCAGGCGGAGTGCTACCACCGTTGTCGCCGTTACCGCCCGTGCCGCCTGTGCCGTCGTTCGTGCCACAGGTGGTGCGGGTGTGCGGGTTGAAGTCGAAGTCGCGGGTGATGCCAGCGCCACCGTTGCGGGTGCCGAGGTTCTCAACCGTGACGTCGATGCACGAATCGATCGACGAGTGCACGAAGATCGCTGCCTGACCGGTGGTGGGACTCGTGGTCAGGTCGACGAAGTCCGAGTCAACCGTCTGAACGGTCTGACCCGACGGGTCGAAACCGCCGAACGCGTTCGAGTCGGGACCCCAGCTGGTCGGGTTCCCGCCCTGTGCCGACTGAAGCGTGAACTCAACCCGCGCCTTGATCGGGTTGCCCTCGAAGTCGGTGACCGTCTCGACGCAGTACGCCTCGTTGTTCCCCTTGGGGATACAGGTCAGGACCTTGTTCGGGGTGAAGTTCACTGTCTTCGTGATGACAGACGACAGCTTCGGCTTGCCAGAGTTGGCGGGATCAGCAGGCTGCTGAGCCGGGTAGACCGACTCGGCCTGGATCGTCGCCGTACCGACGAGCGAGCCCGTGTACACGTCGCAGCGCCCGTTGCCGTCAGGCGTGAGCACGATGCCCTCGCCGTCGCGGCTGTTCGCCGGGTTGAACTGCACGTACGCCTGGCCATGCTCGTCGGTGTAGACAGCAACTTCCGTGGCGCCGTAAGGCTTGCTGATCGCATAGCCGTCGACTCCGTAGCAGTTGTTGTTCCCGCGCGAGCTGGCGAGGGTGAAGGTATCCCAGTAGTCGTAGATGAACTGGTCTTCCTCCGTGGTGGGCACGCCGTAGGCGCCTGACGTGAGCCAGTTGCCGTAGTTGCCACCGATCGAGCCTTCGACGCCGGACGTGGTGTTGGCGTCGATGATCGGCACGACTGCAGGCACGTACGCCTTGTAGAACGGTGCATACAGCTGATGCGGGTCACCGAGATCGGTGGTGTTCCCGCCGTACGCAGCCGGATTGCGGTTGTCGATCGAGCTCTTGTCGGCCTTCGAGAGCGTGCCGACGGAGTGATCAGCGCCCGCGTTCGTCAGGCTGACGTCGACGCGGAGCGCCGGCATCGGCGCGTCGTCGGCGTTCAGGTTGCCGTCGGAAAGCAGCGTCTCGAACGACCGGATCGGGTCGAACGGGCCGTACGCGTCGTTGCTGGTCCCAACGAGACCGAAGATCGACGAGAACGGACCGAGGTCCGGATCAGGCGACGAGCCGTTGCAGTTGTCGACGGACTCCGTCGCGGCCAATCTTGTCGGAGCAGTTGCTCGCGACGACATGGCCTTCGGAGTTGTCCTGACCATCGTGGATGTCCCAACGCATCGGCGTGGACCCCGGGAACGTGCTTCCCAGCGTGAAGTCCTCCGCGAAGTGGTTGGCCAGCCAGGGCCAGTCGGTCGGCAACGTGATCGTGCCGTTGGCGAGCGCCGTGCCGGTGAAGTCATAGCCGGCGAAGTCGTTCCCCATCGGGAACGTACCGGTGACCTGCACCTTCACGAGCCCAGGCTGCAGAGACTTCCAGCCGTTTGCGGCCGCGATCGGGGAGAACGAACCGTTCCCGCCCGGGTCGCCGACCTGATAGGCACCCGTCGTATCGGATTCAGTGAGGACCGGATTCGAGTCCCACATCCAGATGACGTACAGGTCCTGCTGGAAGATGACGTCCTGGCCAAGGATGAAGTTCAGGTACTTGCCCAGGTCGGTCGAGATCGAGAACTTGATTCTCTCGAGCCCGGCCTTCTCCGACGTGACATTGGTCGAGAAGCAGACGCCGCCGTTTGCATTCCAGGTCGGCTGGACCTGGCGGGACGTCTGGTCTCCAGTACCGATCTGGAAGAACGGCGGCTGATCGACCGCGCCGCTCCAGTCGGACTTGTCGAACTCACCGATCACCGGCGAGCCGTGGTTGAACGAAGAAGCGGCGAAGGCATCGGAGCTGACCTGGCTGTCGCCGAGGCCGAAGCACCGAGCCACCTTCACCGTCTCGCCGGCCCAAGCAACCCACGGAATGTTCGTGGTCTGCGGGTCGGCCGCGTAGTTGTAGTACGGGTTGACGACCGTCGAGCTCTTGGCCGCGGCGGTGCTGACTCCAGTAGCGAGCACACCGACCGCTGCAACAAGAACTGCGAGCGTCCCGAAAACGCGGAAACGCATTGAACCCTCCCCTTCTTCCTAGTTCAAGAACCAGATGAAACGCATGAAAAGAAGACCACCTGTGGCGAACGCCACAGAAAGATCCAAATCGCGCTGCACCCCCTTCTTCTCCCAATCCCCGCATACCGACGAGAGCGCCGTGCGGGCTCACTGGGAGTTCTAAACGCCGGGGCGGCGTGAATCAAGGGCGGCCCGGGTAGGCTTTTGGGGGTCGAAACCTACCCTCAGCAGGAGGTTTCGGCTTCTGACCTCGCCGCGGAGGGCGCTTCGCGCAAAATACCACCGGGGCGCAGGGGGCGATTTCGTCAAGAGGCGTCTACAGTTCGCCCTCGTGCGGCGCCTCGGCCTGATTCTGCTCGTCTTTTTCCTGCTGGGAGCCGCTGGAGCCAGTGGGGCCGGCTCGGAGCCGAACGACCCGTTTTGGTCCTTCGAGTGGGGGCCGAGCCTGACCCGCACGTCCGATCTCTGGCAGTACACGACGGGAGATCCGAGCATCGTGATCGCGGTCGTCGACACCGGGCTCTCGGCCACGCCCCAGCCGGACATGACCCACGTCGTGCCGGGCTGGGACATCGTCGGAGGGGACAGCAACACGGGGGACGGCTTCGGGCACGGCACCTGGATTTCGACCATCATCGGCGCGCAAGGGGACAACGGCGTCGGGATCGCCGGGTACTGCTGGGCCTGTTCGATCATGCCGGTGCGCGTGGCGGCGGGCCATGAGGGCGCGGTGGGCGGCAACATCGGCGCCGGGATCCGCTGGGCGGTCGACCACGGCGCCCGGATCGTGAACGTCAGCCTGGCCAGCAATCAGGCCGACATCAACGAGTACGGCGCGGTCGAATACGCGCTCGACCACGGTGTCCTGGTCGTCGCATCAGCCGGGAACGGCGGCAACACGAACTTGCTCTACCCGGCCGCGGATGGCATGACCCTCCCCAATGTCCTCTCCGTCGCAGGAACCGACGAGAACGACCAGCTCTACAGCTGGGCCTCACGCGGCCCGTCGGTCGCGTTGAGCGCTCCCGGCTGCGCCGAGTTCCTCGACCCGTGGGTCGGCCCCGCGTCCGCCTGCGGATCGTCCTTCGGGCCACCCGCCGTGACGGGCATCGCAGGCCTGCTGCTGTCGCTGAAGCCGGGGCTGACGATGTACCAGATCGTTGCTGCGCTCAAGGCCACGGCGCACCCGGTGAGCGGTATCGCAGGCGGCCGCGTCGATGCCTGGGCGGCCGCGCACTACCTCGGCCTCGTCCCAGAGAATCCTCCGCCCCCGCCGACGCCCGTCGCGACACCGGCGGTCGTCTCGCCGCAGGTGCTCGTCAGCACGGGCTCCGTCCGCCGCACCGAGGTGATCCGGCTCCCGCTCAGCCCGGGCCAGCTCGTGCTGCAGCTGTTCGGCCCCGCCGCCCAGGACTGCACGATGAGCGTCCGCATCGGCGGGACGCTCTACGTCGACCTGGCGGCCGAGCGAACCGTTCACACGCTGTCGGCGACGATCCGGAAGGGCGGCACCTACGTCGTCAACGTGCGTTGCGGTTCCGTGAACCGCAAGCGCTACGAGCTCACCGCGAACGCCATCTTCTCGCGCTAGGCGAGCGAGGTGCCGTCACGGCGTCGCCGGGACGGCACCTCCTCCCTGCCTCGAGTTGAGCATGCTCGACTTGGCCACGCGCGCCATCGTCGTCGGTGCCGCCACGCCCCGGACGAGCCCACGGGCGAGGGCCCACTGGCTGGCCTCGAACCGGTTCCGGACGCCGAGCTTGCGGTAGGTGTTCGCCAGGTGGAACTTGACCGTCTGGTCGGTCACCCAGAGGTGCATCGCGACCTCGCGGTTCGACCGCCCTTCGGCGACGAGCCGCAGGATCTCGATCTCGCGGCGCGTGAGCCGGGCCCGGGTGAGCATCCCCGCGTCCTGCGGGTCCTCCGCCCACCGCTCGGCCAGAGCCCGCTCGGCGAGCCGTGCGACCTCCTCGACACTCGTCGACCGATCGACGGCCGCGAAGGCCCCGGCAGCGAGCGCCGCCTCGACCATGCCCGGATCGTCGTTCTCGACGAGCGCCACGCTGACGAGCTCGGCGCAGCGCCGATGAGCCTTGCGCAGCACGCTGAAGACCGTGCCCGCGCTGATCTCTTCGCCGAGCGCAACGATCAGCAGGTCGCAGCCGTGGATGTCCGCGAACTCAGCAGCCCGCTCGACGACCGACGACATGCCGACAACCTCAATTCCCTGCAGATACAGCAGCCGCTTGGTCCGCTGCTGCCGCAGCTGATTCGAGTCGATCACGACCGCCGTAGCGGCCTCTCTTCCGTTGTTCCCTCTCATGCTCCCACTCTCCCTTGGTTCCCTTGTTTCGTCCGCAGGTCATGTCGAGCTGCGCGTGGACGCAGTTCGACCCCTTGTCAGGCCGAAACGGGCTTAGCCAGGGCACTCGAGGGAAAGCGCCCGCCGGTAGGCGAGAGGCGCTTCCACGAGCAGTGCGATGCGCGAGGTGAAGTTCGACAGAACGAGCACGAGCAGGCCGACGAGCGCGGCAACGACGAATCCGGTGCCGCCCCAACTGCCGGTGCTCGTGCTTCCGAACGACGAGCGTGGAGTACTTGGATCGGCAGGCGGAACGAGCGGCCCATGCGGAGGCATCATGCGGCGGGGCCCCGACGACTCCGAGCTACGGTCGCCGCCGCCGCCGGCGGGCGAGACGATCTTCACGTAATCGGCCGCTGACGACGTCCCGACGATCGAAACGGTGAACGCGTTGCCTGCGCTTGCGACACCGGCCAAAGGTGCACCGAGCTTGCGAGCGCCGAGTGCCGAAAGTCCGGGATTGACGAAGCTGGTTGCCGGCACGAGGTGGACCACCGGGAGCACCGGAACCTTCACTGTGCTCTGCGCCGCGACCACCGGTGCAACCGGCAACGCGGGAGTCGTCGGCCCGTTGGTCGTGTCGACGGCCGCGCCGGCGCTCGAATCGCTCGTAGAGGTGGGGACGGACAGCGTGATGCTCTGCTGATCCGATGTTGCCGCGGCAACCGGCGCTGCGCTACTACCGGAATCGGGGCTCGACGTCGCGGTGGAGGTGACGGGCGCGGGCGCCGCCGGTGGGGGCGACGAAGTGTCGGTCGAGGTCGCGGTCGATCCCGACGCGCAGCCTGCGTCGGTCGCCGTCGCAGTGGCGCCGGTCGCAGTCGTGGCGTCGCCCGTGGCCGCCGTCGCGCAGCCGGCTGCCGTGCCGCCCGTCGCGGTCGTGCCCGTTCCCTGCGGATCGGTCGTGGTCGTGCCGGTCGACGTGCCGTCGACCGGTGGCGCCGACGTGGTGTCGGTGGCCGTGGTGCCCGGATCCGCGCTCGTCGACGTGTCGGCGGGCGTGCCTGTCGACGTGGGGTCTCCCGTCGTCGACGTCGTCGTGTCGGTGGACGTCGTCGTGGTGTCGGAACCGGCGGTTGCGGCCGGCGGTGTCGTGCCCGTGTCTGCGGCAGCAGGGTACGCAGCGACGCCGACGCCGACCAGCATGGCGACGACGACGGCGAACCGCGCCGCGAAAGAGCACTCGAATCGGCTCAACTGGAGCCTCTGGGCCACCGCACTACTCCTCCCCACCATCTCGCGGCTGCTCCCTAGGCAGTCGCGACCCCTAGTTTCGGCGACCATCGTTCGGCACGCCTGTCCCCTTGTCATGACGAGGACCGATTGGGAGAATACACCCAGGAGGCCGAAACGAACAGCCCTAAAAACCTAGCCCCCCGGCTAGGCGTAAAAGGGTGCACTATTCAGGACTCGCGGCCCGGGGGACGGGCACTCGCAGCGAGTGGAACCGACAGTAGGGGAGATGAGGGTCGATGCAGGGAAAGGTCCGTCGAGGTCTGCGGGTCGGGCTCGCCGCCGCGATCGCGATGACCGTCGTGCTCGTGTCGGCCGTGGGCGGCGGCGCCCGCATCGCCGACGGCACCATCACCTCCACCGTGTCGATCGGGAACGCGACCGGCGCGGTCGTCGAGGGACAGCCGGCGAGCTTCCCAATCACGATCGACCAGGCGGCGACCGCCGACTATCGCGTGCCGTGGACGACGAGCGAGGGAAACAACGGCTCGTTCGACGTGCACACGGGTGACACGACCGAGCCGAACATCTCCGTGCCGACGAACTCCAACTCGACCCCGGAAGACGACCGGTCGTTCACCGTCACGCTGCAGACGCCCGTCGACATTCCGGACGATGCGAGCTCCGACGCGACGACGGGCGGGATCGGCACGGCCACGGGGACCGGGGCGATCGTCGACGACGACTGGCAGATCGGCTCGATCGCCACGGCGCCCGGCAACGCGAGCGTGCCCGAGAGCGGCGGGACGATCGACTTCACTGCGTCGCTGGCTTCGGGCAACGCGCCCGCGACCCACGCGATCACCGTCGACTACGCGGTCGCCGACGGCTCCGCCCAGAACGGCCGCGACTACACCGTGTCGAACCCGGCCGGGGTGGCCTCCGGGACGCTTACGTTCGCCCCGGGCTCGAACAGCGTCGACGTGCAGGTCAAGGCCAAGGGTGACGGGCTCTTCGGCAACAACCGGTCCTTCACCGTCACCTTCTCGAACCCGCACGGAGCCACCTTCGTCAGCGGAGCGAACGAACAGGCGACCGGCACGATCACCGAGACCGACGCCCCACCGCTGATGGGCATCTCCGACTGCACCGGCTCGCCGGTGAACGCCGGTGGCGTGGCGAGCTTCCCGATCCTGCTCGCGGGCGCGCACCCTGCAACGACACTGCCGGCGTCGATCGACTACACGACGGTCGACGACTCGACGGTGCCCAAGGACTACGAGCCGACCTCGGGCACAGCGGTGATCCCGGTCGGCCAGCGCGAGTTCGACGTCAAGGTGCAGACCGACGTGAATCCGCCCGTCGGCGACCGTTCGTTCCACATTCAGCTCTCCAACCCGCAGAACGTCAGGCTGAGCAGCAGCTCCGCGTCGTGCACGATCCACAGCACGACCGGTGGCGGCGGCGGAGGCCAGGGGTCGATCACCATCACCGACCCGGCGCCGGTCACGCAGCCGACCAGCGGCTCCGTTCCGGCCACCGTCAAGCTCTCGCTCTCCCTGCCCAACCCACTGCCGGCGAACCCGCAGCCCGTGTCGGTGCACTGGACGACGCAGGACGGAAGCGCGACCGCTCCCACCGACTACACGGCAGCCTCCGGGGACATCACCTGGCCCGCCGGGACGAACGGGGCGAACCCGACGCCGGTGACGCTCGCGATCAATCCCGACCCGGCAACGACCGCGCCGATCACGTTCAAGGTCGCATTCACCTCCACGAGCGCCACCTTCGTCGGCGGCGGCACGGCCACGATCACGATCGTCCCGGCCGGCTCCACGGTGCCGTTCATCTCGATCGGGGACACCTCGGTCCCGAAGCACGCAGGGTCGGTGCCGGTGGTCGTCAACATGACCCCGGCGTCGGGGAGCCCCGTGACGGTGGACTATGCGACCGCGAACGGCACGGACGCGAACGCTGCCAAGGCTGGCACGAACTACTCCGCGACGAACGGCACGCTCACCTTCGCGCCGGGCACGACCTCGAGAACGATCAACATCCCGATCATCTCGAACGAGATCGTCGAGCCGAACCGCGACTTCACCGTCAACCTGTCGAACGCTACCGGCGGTGCCGCGATCGGCGTCGCGTCAGGCACGGTCACGATCCTCAACGACGTCGCGACGAAGACTCTGCCCCCGGTGCTGACGTCGAAGACGACGCTGCCCCAGCCCAAGCCGACTCCTCAGCCCACGAGCCAGCCCCCGAACAAGGGGACGCACTTCGTGCTCGTGCAGATGCTGACCGGCACGAGTCATGTCGATGCGAAGGGCCGCGCGCCGTTCAAGATCGCGTGCCCCTCGATCGTGATCCGCACCTGCATCGGAACCGCGATCTTCGAGATCGGCGTGCCGACGAAGGTCAAGAAGAAGACGGTGATCAAGACGATGCGCATCGCGAGCGGCGCCTACTCCGTTCACTTCGGGAAGACCGGCACCTTCACCGCCAAGCTGACGCCCACCGGGTTGAAGCTGCTGAAGGCGGTCAAGCGCATGAAGACGAAGGCGACCCTCTCGTCGCACGACGGCGCAGGTGCCAAGGGCGTGACCGCGTGGATCGTCTCGTTGCAGACTGCCGCGCCGGCCAAGAAAGCGCCGACCGTCAAGAAGAAGTGATCCGGTGCCGCCGGCGGCGGCACCCACGAGCGCTCAGGCGAGCTTGAGCTTGAACACGCGGCGAACGTGCAGCGGGCCCTGGGTCACCTTGACCCAGCCCTGCGCCCGCGTGCCCGCCGGGAGACTCTGCGGCAGGCGCCACGAGCAGTGCGCGAAGCCTGCGCGATAGACGTTCACGAGGACCCGCAGGTTTCGCAGCCCGACCCGGGCAACGCACTTCACGCTCACCGGGCTGGAGGTGGTCGCGGTCGACGAGTGGACCTGGGTCGTGAGCGCAAGCCGTCTCGAGTGGAGAGCGGTATGAAAGACCGCGAGGCGGAGCGTCACCTTGGTGCCCTGCGGTGTGGTCGTCGTCGTTGCGCTCTGCCTGGTGGTCGTCGTGGCGGGCGTGGTTGTCGTCGTCGCCGTTGTCGTATGCGTGGTGGTCGTCGTCGGGGTGCTGGTCGAGGTCGGCGTGCTCGTGGTCGCGGGCGCCGTGGTCGTCGGCGGAGGCGGCGGGCTCCCACCGTCGGCAACCACCCCGAAGTCCTGCACCCAGAAGATCACGCCGTTGCTCGTCGCCGCGGCGCCCAGCCCGGTGGCGACGAACGAGCCGTTCTCGATGTTCGCCTTGTGGCCGGCGGAGTTGAGCCAGGCGGTCACCACCGACTGCGCGTCTGGGAATCCCTCGGCGATGTTCTCCCCCCAGGAGGCGCCGTAGCCGCACGTCGCGACGCGATCGGCAGCGCTGCGGGCCGGAGTCGTCGTGGCGGGCGGCCCGAGGTCGTTGTGGTCGAAGTAACCGAACGCGGCCATGTGCCGCGCCTTCCAGACCGCGGAGGCCGTGAGCGTCGGCGAGGTCACCAGTTGCCCGAGGCCGAGTGAGGCGCGGTGCTGGTTGATCAGCGACATCACCTGCGACGCCAGGCTGCCGTTCGCTGCGGGCCACGACGAGCCGGGCGTGCAGTCGCCCGTCTTGGTCGCCGCAGCAACCGGGCCAGGTGCGGTCGCCGCATACGCGGCGAGGAGGCCGGCCGAGACGAAAGCCACGACGAACGCGGCCCGGCGGGCTGAGGTGGGGAAGCGCACGATGCTGGGAGCAGATTTTAGCCCCGCCGGTCGGCTGGGCCGCCGAGAACCGTTCCGGCGGGCCAAACGGCGGCGAAACCGAGGCTCAGACGGAGATGCTGAGTGTCGCGGTGTGCGACTTGGCGCCGCTCGTGCCCGTGATCGTGATGCGAGTCGGAGCACGGGTGTGGCCGACCGCGGAGGTCGTCAGCGTCAGCGTCGAGGTCGACGCCGTCGGGTTCGGCGCGAATGAGAACGACATGCCCCGAGGCGGTGCGCTGGTCGTCAGCGTCACCTGGCCGGAGAAGCCGCCGCTCGGAGTGACGGTGACGACGAACGTTGCCGTGCCGGTGGACGGAACGGACGCAGATGAAGGCGAGACGCTGATCGAGAAGTCGGCCGAGGCAGCTTGCTGCACGACGAGCGTCGCAGCCGTGGAGCGCACGAGCGAGCCGCTCGTGCCGGTGATCGTGAACGGATACGAGCCGGCGGCGGTGAGTGCTCCAGTCGTCAGCGTCAACGTGGACGAGGCTCCGGAGACCGACGACGGGCTGAAGCTTGCCGAGACGCCGCCGGGCAGTCCGCTCGTCGCGAGATCGACGCTGGCCGAGAACCCACCGGTCCGGGTGAGGCTGACGGCGTAGGTGGTGGCTCCGCCGGCGGTCACGCTCTGGCTCGCGGGCGAAACGCCCACGGCGAAGTCACTGGCGGTGGCCGGTTGGACGACGAGGGTCACGGTCGCGCTGTGGGTGACCGAACCGCTCGTGCCCGTGACCGTCAGGAGGTAGCTGCCCGGTGTGACGCCCGCGGTGGTCCCCACGGTGAGGTTCGAGCTCGGAGTGCTGGCGTCCACCTGGACCGGTGCGAACGAAGACGACGCGCCCGTCGGCAGACCGGCGAGCGAGAGTGCAACGGTTCCGGGGAACCCGCCGGTCCTCGAGACGCCGATCGTGTAGCTCGCGCCGGTCCCGGCGATCACCGTCTGCGCGGCCGGGCTCGAGGCGAGCGAGAAGTCCTGCGCCGGCGGCGGACCGGAGGAGCCGGCTCCGAAGGCGCCGAGGCCGTTCGGTGTGCCGAGACCCGTCGGCCCGTCGTAACCCACGCGGGCCGTGCAGAGGTAGCTCCCGGAGCAGAAGCCGTTCGAGCCCGACGTGACGTCGTGGAGGGACGAGGCGCGGCTGTAGAGGCCGGACGGGTCCTGGTAGGCCGCGGTGTTCCCGGCCAGCGCGTAGGCCGCTGCGATCAGCGGTGAGGCAAGGCTCGTCCCACCGATCTGGAACCACCCCGTCTGGCCGCTGTAAGGAACGGAGTCGAAGACGGCTGCGCCCGTGTTGGGGTCCGCGTCCGCAGAAACGTCTGCGAGGGAACGGCGAACACAGCCGCTGTCGGTCTTCCAGGCCGGCTTCTGCACGTACTGAGAGCAGCCGGACCCGGCCCCGCTCCACGCCTTCTCACCGAGGTAGCTGCCGTTCGAGGCGAGCGAGAGGGTCGTGCCGCCGACCGCCGTCACATAGCGTGAGGACGCCGGAAACTCGACGCCGTAACCGTTGTCGCCGGTCGAGGCCGTGATCGCCACGCCCGGGTGACGGAAGTAGGTCTGCTCGTCGACGACCTCGTTCGAGTACTCGCGGGAGCCCCAGGAGTTGGAGATCGCGTTCGCGCCGAGCGCGACCGCCTCGTTCACCGCCTTGCCGAGATCGCTGAGCTGTGCCGAGTTGGCCTCGACGAGCAAGATCTTGCAGTCCTGGCAGATCGCGTGTGCGATCTGGACGTCGAGGGAGATCTCGAGCGCCCAGCCTGCGTCGACCGCCGGATAGTTCGTACCGCCTGTCTGGCTGACCTTGCGGAAGCAGCCGTTTGCCGTCGTGCACGCCGGCAGGTTGAAGGCAGCGTTGTAGGCGGCAAGGTCCGCCTCCGCCGCCGGGTCGTCGAAGGCGTCGACGATCGCGAGCGTCGCACCGCCGGATCCGGTCGTCGGGAGGTTGTAGGCCGAATGGAACTGCGCGGGGCTGAGCGCGCCGGCGGGGGGCGCTCCTCCGGCGAGGGGCGACCCGGCCGAATCGGCGACGACCAGTGCGCCGCAGTTCGCTCGGTGCAGGATCTGCGCGGCGCACACGTGCTTCGCCGTACGCGCCGAGCCGAGCTGCGGGCCGAGCTGCGAGCCGAGCCCGGACGCAGCGGAACCGGTGCTCGCCGCGACGACGAGCACGAGCATGAAAGCCCATGCGAGCGCACCTGTACGCGTTCTCTTCAAACCTCTCCCCTTCGGAACGACGCGAGCGAAGCTAGCACAGGAAGGCCCCGGAAACCGGGGGGTTTTTCGGCTCCGGGGCCACCCGTCACGTCGCTGCGTCGGCCGGGCCGGAACTGGACTCCGGCGGGTCCGCCGCCGCAGGCGCGGCGGGTGCGGCGGGCTGCGCGGGCGCGGGCGCGGCTGCCGCCGGCGTGCCCGAGAAGGACGACTTGATGTCGCCGAGCGACTCTCCGGCAGCCTGCATGTTCATCCACGCGCCGACGCCGATCACGATGGAGAGCACGAGCCCGACCCAGGCCCAGCTCGCCACGTAGTCGTTCGAGAGCACCTTGATCAGCGTGAACAGCACGAGCAGCGCCGACAGGAGCATGGTCACCATGCTCGGACTGAGCGGGCCGACGGCAATCTTCGTGTCGGCAAGCTGTGCTGCCTCCCAGGCGAGGATCGCCAGCAGGGTGATCCCGATCAAGACGCCCCAGCCGTGCCACATCGAGGCGCCCGCGGAGACCGGCCCGAAGTTCACCTCCTGCCAGTGCAGGAACGAGTCGATCAGGAGAAGTATCCCGGCGCCGGCGACGACCTTTGAGCCGAGAGAGAGCTTGGAGAAATCCATTGCACGTCCCTTCCAGATCGAGAGCCAACTGGAACGAACGCCGATCATCCCACGTCCGTCGGCTGGGTTCACTCCCCTTTTCGGTCGATCTGTCGGCGCCGACGGACGACCAGCAGGCCTGCGGCGATCAGCACCAGCGCCACTGCTGCCCCGCCGCCCGCGAGGCCCCAGACGAGCGTCCCGGATCCCCCGCTCTGGCCGGACGCGGGCTGTGGCGCCGGGACGCGCACGCCCGCGGCGGCGGCGAGGGCGCGCACACCGTCGATGCCGGCCTGCACCAGCTGCGGCCCACCGGTGCCGGGCGCCGGTAGACGATCCACGACCCGCTGCGCCGCCGGCATTGCCTTGCCGGCGCGGGACACACCGAAGCCGTTCGGCATCACGACGAGCAACCGGCCGTGGTAGATGAGCGTCAGTTCCTGTCCGAGGAAGCGCGCGTACTCCTTCGGCTTGCGATCGAGGGAGCTGACCGAGCCGAGGTCGTAGGCACTTCCGATCAGCGCGACGTGGATCGGATAGCCGCGGGCCTGGGCGAGCGCGACGGTCGCCGAGAGCCGGGCAGCATCGGCCGCAGAGACACCGAGATCGGGCGGCACGAAGGTCGACCGTGTGAGCAGGTAGTCGCTGGCCGGGTCCCCGTCCGCCCGCGCGAGCGGCACGGCCGTCAGCGTGACGACGAGTGCGAGCAGGGTGATGCGCTTAACCAAAGACCGACCTCACGAGCATGACGACGATCGTGACAGCGACAGCTCCGCAGGCAAGCGCCAGCAGCGCGGCGAACAAGCGCACGCGCACGCTCATCCGTTTGCCTTGTCGACGAGCAGGACGTTGAACGGGGCGCCGCCGGGGGGCGTGATGTCGAACGACAGCCCCCAGTGCCCGACCATCACGAGCGCAGGAGCGGCGTGCTCGTACGTGCCCGGGGCGGTCTCGGCGAGGCGATAGGCCTGGGTCCCCATCTCCATGTCCAGCATGAGGAACGACGCGACCACGTCGGCGCCCTGCACCGGCTTGCCGCCGTGTGAGATCCGCACACGAAACGTGTTCGGCACCGCAGCCTTGTTCGGCGCGACGTCGAAGGCCATCGTGTAGCCGTTCTTGCGCACGACCTTCGTGACCGGCCCCGGCCCGACGTGCGCACTCGCACCGCCGACCGCGGCGAGAGCCTTCGACGGCGGCGGCAGGGACGACAGCACGGCCGCTGCGAACACCGCGGCAACGACCAGCAGCGTCTCCCCGGTCACGAGCCGCCGGAGCAGTCGTGCGGCCCCGGTGCCGGTCTCCGCGCGCGCCAGCCGTGGCCTCGTCCGCAGCAGGTTGACCGCCGCGAGCGCCAGTGCCGCGATCAGCAGCCCGATCTTCACAAGCAGAGCCTGACCGTACGACGTCTGCCACAACGACGCCACCGTCGGCAGGTGGATGTACGCCGCGAGCGTCCCGGAGACCACGAGCGTCACGACCGAGACGAACGCCACGCTCGAAAAACGCGGCACAACGACCGCAAGCCCCGCGACGCGCGAGCCGCCTGGAAGACTCCGCCAGAGCACGAGCAGGCCCACGAGCCCGCCGATCCAGATCGAGCCGGAAACGAGGTGCAGCCAGTCGAAGAGCAGCGACCAGCCGCGGGGCGCGGTCTGCGCGGCATGCCCGGCTGCGCCGGGAATGAGCAGCGCAGAGCCCGCGGCGAGCACAGCGCCGATTCCCGCCAGCAGCTCCGCCAGCGACCGCCGTTCGCGTTCGGGCCGGTCGATGCGGATCGCGAGCCCGGCCGCGGCGACGAAAAGCGCGAACACGATCCACAGATCGACGAACCCGCGCCCGAACGCCGAGACACGCACGAGCGGGACGAGCGCATCCACTGCGAACACCGAGCGCAGTGCGAAGTCCGCCGTCGCCGCGAGCAGGTAGACCGGGATCGCCACGAGCGCGACGGCGGAGCTGACTGCGAACGCGACGGTGATGGAGCGAAGGCTGGTGCCGCCGACGAGCCGCACGACGGGACGAGCGATCGCAAGTCGCAACGCCGCCAGGCCGATCGCGACCATCATCGAGATGAAGACCACCCACCGCGCGGTGACCAGTCTGGGTGTCGCGGCAGTCTCGGAGGTGGACGGGATCACGAACTGCGGCGCGGGGCCCGGGTTGGGGCCGACGGCAAAGGTGAACGCTCCTCGTACGGGGTGCCCATCGACGGAGATCGCCCGCCAGTAGACGAGGTACCACCCCTCCGGAATCACGCGCAGCGGCACCAGCAGCGTGTCGGGGTCCGCCGGTGAACGCCGCGGCGGCCCCGTCGTCTCCTGGGTACCGGCGGCGTCCGTGACCGAGACGATCGCGAAGCGCGGCTCGACCGCCTCGCTGTACGTGAGCGCGACCTGGCGCGGCGGTGTGTTCACCGTGCCGCTCGCCTGCGGGACCGTGCGGAGCAACGCCGCGTGAGCCCACGCGGTCGCCGGCAGCGTCAGCGCTCCCGCGACCGCGACGATCAGGGCGATCCGCCTCACGCGATCGTGCGGCTCCCGCCCGAGAAGAGCGCGAGCGCTCCGAGGAGCACCCCGACGGCCCCGACGATGAGCGCGATCAGCGCGAGGGTGGAGCTGCTGCCTCCACCGAGCGAGGACCGAACCTCGATCGTCGGCGCAGGGTTGTCCGACGATTCGGGGCCGGACCAGTCGACGACCGAGCCGTCGGAGTAGGTCTGGCGAACGCCGAAGGTGTAGGTCTTCGACTCCGACGGCTGAGCGAGGAACGCGAACGTCGCGTCTTCACCCGTCGGCACCTTGCCGCCGCTCCACGTCACCTTCGTGATCACGGCATCCTCGCCGGCGCCGGTCTGTTGCACCTTGCGCGTCCAGCCGGGTGACGGAACGAACGAGTCGATGCTGAAACCCGACGGCGGAGAGAACTCGATCTGTGTCGTCGTCGCCCCCTCCTTCTCGGTGGGCACGGCGAGCGTGTAGAGCTCGAGGGTCTTGGCCACGCCGACAGCGGGGCTGACTCTCGCATGTGCGAACGCCGCACCGGGCAGCGCGAGCGCAGCCAGTGCGGCGAGGATGAACAGCTTCTTCACGGTGATGGCTCCTTGTTCATGGCTTGACGACCAGGGTGAACGGCGCGGTCAGGATGTGACCGTCCACCTTGCACTGAAGGAAGAGACGCCACACGCCGGCGACCGGGACGAGCACCCCGACGGTCAGCTTTCCGGGCGTCGACGAGCTGCCGGTCACCTTCGTCGCGCCCAGGAAGCTCGTACAGCCCGACGCGCCGGGCGCGCAGACATGCGTATGGAAGTAGTCCAGCGTTCCCTTCCGGAAGAAGATCGCGTGCGCGAGCGCGCCGAACCACGGCGTGAACTCGGCCGGCTTCCCGTTCGGGTCGGTGACCGTGATCGTCAACGACCCCGCCTGGATCGCATGCAGGGATGGGCGTCCGTGCATCGTGATGCGATAGCCGTCGTCGACCACGACGGTCGAGGCGAAGGCCGGCAGTCTCTGCGGGACGTAGCGTCCGGAGACACGCAAAGAGCTGAACAGCTGGAAGTTCGGCTGAGGACCGGTCGTGTTCGGATATGCGTCGACGACGACGCGGTACGGGCCGGGCTTCGTGAACGTGAGCGTCGTGCTGATCTTCCCGTCGGGGGAGATCGGCGGATGCACGTGCACGATCGAGTTGAGATCGCGCCGCACGATGATCAGGTGCACGCCTGTATGAGGACCGGGACCGGTCTTGAAGTCCGTGAGCGGCTTGCCGTTCGGCTGGGTGATCGTGAACGAGACCTGTGTGGGCTTGCCCGCGGCAACAGGAGCCGACGGCTGGAAACCGGTGAGCGCGTAGGTGTGCGCCGGAGCGATCGTCGGGAAGGTCGACTTCGACGAGCCGCCGCAACCCGCAGTGACCAGCACGAGCGCCAGCGAGGCGAGCAGCATGCGCCGGGTCATCCGTCTCCTTTCGGAAAGAGGTAGCTGGCATGAGGCGCGACGTAGCCGCCGACCTCGAGCACGATCTGTGCGTGGTTCGTCAACCGGACAGCGCGCGGTTCACCGAGCACGCGCCGGCCCCCGACGAAGACCGAGACGTGTCCCCGGAACGACAGCAGTCCCAACCGCGTGAGCCGCCGGCCCCAGATGAGGAACAGGTCGCCGAGCGTCAAGCCGCGCCGGGCGACGTGCACCACTCCGGTCGGCGCGGTTGTGCGCAGCGGGTAGGTGCAGCCCCGTGGGCCGAGCCCGATCGCGGGCGGGACGATCACCACCCGCCGCCGGGCGAAGAGCTCGACATGCACTGCGAAGCTCGCGCCGCCGCTCGTGCAGCGCAGGCCGCCGACAGGCCGGCCGGCGCCGACCGTCGCGTTGTAGGCCGTCGGGTGGTAGCGGGGGCCGATCCCGATCGGCCACGGGTACACGGGTGGCGGCGCTGCGATCACGACGGTCTCCGGTGGCCCGCAAAGACCGTTACCGCCGAGGCGATCCCCGCGGCGACAGCGAGCGCACAGACGCTTCGGCTCGCTGCGTCCGGAAGCACCGAGACGATCACCCCGTGTCGAAACACGCCGAGCGAGCCGAGGCTCGCGGCCGCTGCGGCGGCACCGACCAGGCCCGCGAGCACGACCCGGCGTTCGCCCTGGAGTCGAACGAGCGCGATCGCGACCGCCGCAGCCAGGGCGAGCCCGAGCCCGATCTGCACCCAGGCCGCCTGCCCGGTCGGTGCATCCGCCATGCCGAACGTGACGAACGCCGTCAGCGCCGCTGCCCCGGCGAGGATCCCGAGCGCGAGCCCCATCGGTGAGCGGGCTGCCGGCACGAACCTCGTCACGGCGAGGGCCGAAGCCACGATGAACGCGACACCGGCGAGCCACGCCCACGGCGACGGGCGGCGATAGCGAACGAACGCACCGCCGAGCGTCACGCGATTCCCGTTCAGTGTCGCGGGGATCACGAACCGGGCGACGGTCCCGGTTCGGTCGCCGTCGTACGGTGGCGGTGCGAGCCGATGGTCGTGCCAGGCGAACGTCGAGCCCCCGATGCGCCGCCAGCCGGTGCCGCTGCCGGTGAGCCGGGCCGCCTGGGCGGTCACCGACGCCTGATTCACCCACGTCCCGCTCGCGTCGACGCGGAGCATCTGCTCCCCGAGGTCGCCGAGCACGGTCAGCCGGCCGCGGCGGACGGTGATGTGCACCGCGCGGTCGCCGTCGAGGATCCGCACCGCGACGCCGGGAAGCGCACGTGTGGCGCGGTCGAGCACGAGCCGGTAGTCGAGGGCGACGGTCGCCGACTTCGGGTGCGCCGAAGCGCTCGCGGGAACCGCGAGCGTGACGAGCGCCAAGAACGGCGCGACCAATCGCTTGCTCACTCGAACCTCCTGTGCTCCACGGGCAGGCAGCCCGCGGGCCTTCGACTACCGGGACGGCAGCGAGAGCGGAGGCGCACGGCCCGCGTAGGCGCGGGCGAGTGGGGCTGGAGCGACGAGCACGCTTCCGGCGGGAACAGCGAGCCGAAGCAGCACGGTTCTGAGACGCGGATGCGTCTCTGCGGCAACGCGGAGGACTGCGCGCGCGACGCGCAAGAACAGCGTGACGACGCCGGCGACGACCGCCGCAACCGGGACGGCCCACAGACCGCCGTGCCCGACCACGCCCCCGACCCCACCAGGATGCCCGGAGGCGAGGAGCTCCTCCAGCAGTTCCTGAGTCGCGTAGATCGCCAGCAGGCCCGCCCACGCAAGCAACCAGACCGTCAGCGCGGAGAGGCGCGTGAAGGCGCCGGCGTCGCCCGTGCGCAGTGCGTGAGCGGTCCGCCGGAGAAACAGCGCCAGCCCGATGCCGAGCGCGAACACGAACCACGGCGTGAGCGAGTAGAGATACGAATGCCCCTGCGCCGCGAGCTCAGTATTCGCGCGGGCGCCGTAGGCGAGCGTGTAGCGCAGCTGATGGACGACGAGCGATGCCGCAGGGATCAACAGCAGGCCGCTGCCGGCTGGGAGCCTGCCTCGCAACGGCGAGCGCATGCTGCGCACGCTACCGGACCGTCAACTTCGCGCAGGTCGTCGCACTGCGGTTGCCGCCGGCATCGCTCGCACGTGCGCAGTACGTGAGTACGCGATGGGCGACCGTGGCCGGCACGTGCCAGGTGACCGAGTACATGATGCCCGGCGCCGCCGTCCGCTCAGGCAGGGCGAACAACGCAATCCGCCGGCTGCCGTCGAACACCGTGAGAACGACGGCTGCACGACCGCTGTCGTCGGAGGCCTGGTACAGCAGCTTGAGCGGGCGGCCCGCGCGCGCGTTCTCGACGCGCGGCACGGCCGACGGTTTCCGCGTGTCCGTGTAGGCGAGCGCGCCCTGGCGCGCCAACGCGGCGACAGCCTGGGCGGCGGCGTTCGTCAACCCTTCGGGCGACTTGTCGCCGATCGACAGAGCTCTCAGCGTTGCGTCGGCTGCCGGCGTGAGCTTCCCGTCCTCGTAGAAGCCGTAGCCGGCGGGCATCACGACGAGCAATGCTGCGTCGTAGGAGTACGCGATCTCTTGCCCGAGAAACTTCGCGTAGTCGGAGGGCCGTCCGAACAGGCTGGGAATGGCCCCGAGATCGGATGGAGTGGCGATCACGGCGACCTTTACCCTCCCGTGCGTCTTGCGCACCGACGCCAGTGCTGCGGACAGTTCCGTGCGAGCTGCGGCCGGCGGTGGCGGATAGGGCAGGTACGCATCGGCGACGATCAGATAGTCGCTCGCCGGATCGCCGTCGGCGAGGCCGGCGGCGGGGAACGCGAGCGCAGCCACACACATGCAGAGGCCGACGAAACGCACGGGGCCACTGTGCCAGCGGTCAGTCACCGAGGAACGGCGCCCACAGGGTCAGGTCGACATCGCCCTTGACCGGCAGCGCGTCGCGGGCACAGACGGCAGTCGCGAGCAGCTCGCCCTGCCTGGAACTGAGCCACCGTTCGTAGACGTCAGCTCTGGCGAACCGGCCCAGCACGGCGCGGGCGACGCCGCGCGCCGCAGTCGGCGGCAGCCCGAGCAGCGGCACCGGCGGTCCGAGTGGTCGCACCGCAAAGCGGCCGTCGACGGTGTCGATCAGCGACCTGCGTGCCTGCGGCAGCGCGAACACCTGGATCGGCGCGATCGTCTCGACGGCATAGCCGCGGAACGCATCGCCGAGCCACGGCGCCTCCGGTTCGACCGACACGAGCCGAACGCGGGTCGCGGCGTAGGTGGCGAGGAACTCTGCGATCTGGGCAGAGGCTGCCGGTCGGGGACGGAAGCGCTCCTCGACCCGGTCACGGGCGAGGCGGTCGGCGATGATCGCACGGGCGTCTCCGAGTGTCAGCCCGGCCACGTTCAGCGCCGCCCGATAGCGCGCGGCGCTGCGGCCGAAGCGGTCGCGGACGATCGCCCGCTCGGCGGCCAGCACCGTCTGCGGGTCGATCGGCTCCTCGGCGCGTAGGACGGCTCGTTCGAGCAGGGCGGTCGCTGCAGACTCGCGGTCGCCGGTCAAAGCGGCGGTGCGCCCGACGTTGCTTTTCAGGATCCGTCCGGTGCCGAGCGTGCAGCGCACACCGGCAGGGAGGGCCAGCTGACCCTCGGTGCGCGAGGCGTCGAAGCTCGGTCCGGCAAGCGCCGGCCCGTCGCAGAACCGCGGATCACGGGCCCAGAGGTAGACACAGGCCGCGGCCGGCTTGTCGGGATCGTTGCCGGCGACGGAGAACGACGGCCAGCCCCACGACCAGATGCCCTGGATCGGCAGCTCACTCGCCACCTGCTTCGCCGCGAGCGCCTCGAGCTTCACGAACTCCAGCCAGGCCGAGGTCGGCTGCAGGCCCTGCCGGCCTCCCTGGCCTGGGGCGGACTGAAACTGCAGCTCGAGCGCGACGCGGCTCGCCGGGATCCCGATCCGCCCGAGGTGCGCGACGAGCGACCGCATGCCCTGTCGCATCGAACGGCTCGCACGCGCCGGCCCGAGCGCATAGAGGCCCTTCGGCCGTGGCGAGGTGAAGTAGACCTGGCGCACGAGGATCGAGGCCCTCGCCGCCTCGCGCCACCACTCGGCGGCGTCACCGTCGACGTAGGGCGGGTTCGCGATCGTGATCGCGGTCGTCGCTCCGAGCGCATTCAACGCCTGCAGCAACGCGAGCACGTTGGCTCGGTACTGCGCGGTCGTCGCGGTCCACGGTGTCGGCGTCTGCGCGCCGAAGAGCTCGTTCTCCGCGATCAGCGGCGTGCTGCAGCCCGTCACCTGTACGGCGAAGTCGAACTCCTTCTGTGCCTTGCCCGCGATCGTCGACGGATCGGCGGGTTTGCTCGGCGTTCCCACGCGGTCGTTCAGGTGGAGATCGAAGAAGATCGTCGCGGCACCGGCAGCGCGTAGCTCCGCCGGCACGACGGTGCCCGACGAGAGCGCAAGCACGAGGCCCGGCTTCGGGACGATCGGCGCGCTATGGCCCGCGTAGTCGATCCAGAGTGGGCCACTCGCCGGCAGTCCGCAACCGCCGGCCGCCTCGGCGTGACCGTGCGGGCTCCCGAGTGCGAGCGCCGCCGCCAGACCGGCGATCAGCGCAAGGGGCCTCTTCATCCGAATCAGGGTAGTTGGGCGGTCCGCGGTTGCACGCGGTCGCGCGGCACATCAGTTGGCGAGGTGCACCCGATCAGCTGTAGGGCGACGAGGATCTCTTCGCGCAGCAGCTCGAGCACCGCGCGTGCACCGGCTTCACCGCCGACCGCGAGCCCCCAGAGCGGCGCCCGGCCCGCCAGGACGGCGCGAGCGCCGAGCGCGAGAGCCTTCACCACGTCGACGCCGCGGCGGATGCCGCCGTCGAGCAGCACCTCGATCCGTCCGTCGACCGCGTCCACCACTTCCGACAGCGCGTCGATCGTCGCTGCGACGCCGTCGAGCTGGCGCCCGCCGTGGTTCGAGACGACCAGGCCCGCGGCGCCGTGCTCGCAGGCGAGGCGCGCATCCTCGGCGGTCAACACGCCCTTGACGACCACGGGCAGACCGGCCTCGGACGCGAGTCGTTCGACGTCGTGCCAGGAGACCGACGGCGACATCTGTGCGAACGCATCGGCAGGTGTCACACCGCCCTGCCCGAGCGAGGCGACCATGACGTCGGACGGGATCGTGAAGCCGGTGCGCCGGTCGCGCTCCCGCCGCCCGAGCACGGGCGTGTCGACGGTGAGCACGAGTGCGGTGAAATCCGAGGCGCGCGCACGGGCAACGAGCTCAGCGGTCAGGTGCTCGTCGCGGAAGACGTAGAGCTGGAACCAGCGCTGCGCTCCGGTCGCGGCGATCTGCTCGACGGTCGAGGTGGCGAGCGTCGACAGGCAGATCGCCGTCCCGGCGGCCTGGGCGGCGCGCGCCATTCCCACTTCTCCATCAGGATGCGCGACACGCTGGAATGCGACGGGCGCGATCACAACCGGCATCGAGAGCTCGTGGCCGAGGACCGTCGTCTCGGTCGTGCAGGCGGCCACGTCGACGAGCACTCGTGGGCGCAGCTGCCAGCGCTGGAACGCCGCGACGTTGTCGCGCAGCGTCAGTTCGTCGCCGGCGCCCCCGGCGTAGTAGCCGTGCGCACCGGCGTCGAGCCGCTCCGCGGCCACGAGCTCGTAGTCCCAGACATTCAGCGGCCGATCCACGCGCAGACAGTACGCGTCCTAGCGGCGGCGGCCGAACCAGCCGCCCCGAGGAGCGACCGGCTCCTCGCCGAGCGCGCGCGCTCCGGCGACGAGATCCGGGGGCGTGAGCGACATCAGGTCCTCGTAGCCGAGTTGCTCCACGTTGCCTGCCCCGAGGCGGAGCGCCTGAGCGTTCAACGCCTGCTCGAACAGGGTGCGCGCGAAGCGCGCGTTGCCGAACCGCTCGTCGCGCTCGGCGCCGCCGAAGATCGAGCGCAATGCGTCGGTCGTTCCTTCGCCCAGCGTGTACTCCGCGTCGGCCGCAAAGCGCCCGAAGATCGCGATCAGCTCGTCGGTCGAGTAGTCCGGAAAGTCGATCTCGCGCGAGAACCGCGAGCGCAGCCCGGGGTTCGACTCGAGGAACCGGCGCATCAGGCGCGGATAGCCGGCGACGATCACCACCAGACGGTGTCGGTTGTCCTCCATCCGCTTGAGCAGCGTCTCGATCGCCTCGTCGCCGAAGTCGAGCCGCTCGCTGTCGCGGGCGAGCGCGTATGCCTCGTCCACGAAGAGCACGCCGTCGAGCGCCTTGCGCACCACCCGCTCGGTCTTGACCGCCGTCAAGCCGACGTACTGCCCGACGAGCCCGGCTCGATCCACCTCGACGAGCTGCCCGCGCTTCAGGAGGCCCATGGAGCGATACATCTGAGCGAGCAGGCGTGCGACCGTCGTCTTGCCGGTTCCCGGATTGCCCAGGAAGACAAGATGCTGCGTCGTCGCCACCTCGGCGAGCCCGGCCTCCTGGCGTCGCGCCTGCACGCGCAGGAACGCAACCAGCGCCCGCACTTGCTCCTTGACCGATTCGAGGCCCGGGAGAGCGTCGAGCTCTGCGAGCAGCTCCTCCAGCGGGCGCGCCGGCTCCTGGCGGCGCAGCACGTCGAGATCCAGCTCCTCCCCGATCTGCGCGCGAAGCTGGTCGCCCAGGGCCTTGAGGGAGTCCAGGGGATTCGGCATTGCCTGACGGTAGCGTTTAGCGTCCCGGGGGGATGCCGTCGGGACCGATGAAGCCGGAGGAGCTCCGGCGCTATGCGGAGCTGATCGTCCGTGGCTGCATCGCGTTTCGGCGCGACGACACGTTGGTGGAGATGGTCAGTCTCGGCCATCGCGATCTCGCGGTTGCGATCGCCGAGTCCGCCTATCGAGCGGGCGCGCTGGCCGTCGAGGTGGAGTACGAGGACAACCGGATCTACGCCGCGAAGATCGAGCACGCGCCGCAGCGAGCCCTCGGCCACCGGACCGCATGGAGGAAGACGCAGTCACGTGCGTTCGGCGAAGAGAGTGTCGCGATCGTCCAGGTGATGGGCGAATACGAGCTCGACGTGGTCGCGGACCTCGCGCCCGAGCGCGTTGCCGCCGACAACGGCCGCCGCAACCTGCAGTTCGCGCGGATTCGGCGCGAGGCCCGCCTGCGCGGCACGATCTGCGCCTGGCCGACCGACGCCTGGGCGACGCGCGTCTTTCCGAACCTGAGCCCGGCGAAGGCCAAGCGAAAGCTCGCGCAGGAGCTCCTCTGGTTCTGCCGGATCGGTCCCGACGACCCGGCCGGCCACAAGGGCTGGACGCAGCACCTCGCGGCGTTGCGCCGGCGGGCCGCACGGCTGACCAGGCTCGACCTGAAGGAGGTGCAGGTCGTCGACGACGGCACCGACCTGCGCCTGAAGATCGCGCCGTTCTCGATCTGGCGCGGCGGCGGCGAGGAGGACCACTGGGGCCGCAAGATCGCGATGAACGTCCCGACGGAGGAATGCTTCATCTCGCCCGACGCCGCCGCGACCGAGGGGACGTTTCGCTGCTCTCGCCCGCGCAGCTTCGGCGGCCGGATGTTCGAGGGGCTCGCGGGTGAGTTCCGCGGGGGCAGGCTCGTACGGCTCGAGGCGAAGCGCGAGACCGATCGCGACTGGCTCGCGCGGTATCTCGCGGCGACCCCGAATGCCGACCGCCTCGGAGAGATTGCGCTGGTCGACGCGTCGTCCCGGATCGGCCAGACCGGTCGCATCTACTACAACGGCCTCCTGGACGAGAACGCCGCCGCACACATGGCGTTCGGCTCGGGCTTCGCGAAGACGCGCACCGTCCCGATCGGGCGGCAGCGTTTCGGTGTCAACCGCTCGACGACGCACATCGACGTGATGATCGGGACGCCTGCGCTCAATGCCTTCGGAGTCACGCAGCGGGGCCGCCGGGTGCCGCTCGTGGTCGACGGAGCCTGGCGGTTTTGAGCTATGATCGTTAATCAGGTTAATGATTTGCGTGGTTAACGATCCGATGACAATTGCCGGCCGGCTCCGGCCCGTGCTGCTCCGCCTCGCGCGGGAGCTCCGCCGGGAGATCCACTCCCTCGGCGTCACGGGCGGCCAGGTCTCGCTCCTTTCGGCGATCCAGAAGGAGCCGGGCATCACGGCCAGCGAGCTCGCCGAGCGCGAGCGCGTCTCGGCACCTGGAATGTCCGGGCATCTCGTCCGCCTCGAGGCGGCGCAGCTGATCGAGCGCACCCGCGCCTCGGACCGCCGCCGCATCGGCCTCTCCCTGACGCCCGAGGGCGAGAAGGTGCTGAAGTCGGTGCGCAAGAAGCGGACGGCGTGGCTCGTCGAGCGCCTCGAGCGCCTCGAGCCGGAAGAACGGGAGAGCATCGAAGGGTCGATCGACGCGCTGGAGAAGTTGCTGGGCGACGAGTAGTGGCCCTGCTCAGAATTGCGTCTCGCCGCACCTTTGCGTCACTGCGGCGACACCGGAACTATCGACTCTTCTTCGCCGGCCAGCTGACGTCGGTCGCCGGCACGTGGATGCAGAACATCGCGCTGGCCTGGCTCGTCGTCCAGCTCGCACCGCACTCGCGTGGGCTTGCGGTCGGCGTGCTCGCGATCTGCCGCTTCGGCCCTTTCACGCTCCTCGGTCTGTTCGCCGGAGTGGTGACCGACCGGCTCGACAATCGCCGCGTCGTGATCGCGACCCAATCCGTGCAGATGTTGTTCTCCGCCGTGCTGGCGACGATCACGCTGCTCGGGCACGTGCAGCTCTGGGAGGTCTACGCGATCGCGGCGCTCTCCGGGACGGCCCTCGTCTTCGATGCGCCGTCGCGCCAGAACCTGACCTTCCAGATGGTCGGGCGCGACGAACTGCCGAACGCGATCGCGCTCAATTCGAGCCTGTTCAACACGGCGCGCATCTTCGGCCCCGCGCTCGCCGGGCTCATCATCGCGGCGTGGGGCGCCGGCTGGGCGTTTGCGATCAACACCGTCAGCTTCGTCGCCGTGCTCGCCGGGTTGCTCGCGATGCGCAAGTCCGAGCTGTATCCGCTGCTCGACCGCCGCCACCCGACCTTCTGGCGCGGCACGCGCGAAGGATTCGTCTATGCGCGGCGCAATCGAACCGTCCTCGTGATCATCTCGATGATGGCCGTGTTCTCGGCGTTCTGTTTCAACTTCAACATCGTGCTGCCACTGCTCGCCAAGAACACGCTGGACGCGGGGCCCGCGCACGTTCGGGATCATCTCCGCGTGCTTCGGTGCGGGTGCGCTCCTCGGCGCGCTCTCCGCGGCGATGATGGCGACCACCCGGTGGCGCGTGATGTTCATCGGCGCGGCCGGCTTCGGGCTCTGCGAGCTCCTGCTCGCACCGCTGCACTCGATCGCGCTGGCGGGCGTCGTGCTGTTCGTCTGCGGCGTCTTCTTCACGAGCTACTCCGCCAACTCGAACACGGCCATCCAGCTCGCGAGCCCCGACTACATCCGCGGCCGCGTCCTCGGGCTCTACTACTACGCGTGGAACGGGCTGGCGCCCTTCGGCGCCCTGCTCGTCGGCTTCATGTGCGACCGCGGCGGCACCGAGCTGGCGTTCTTCGTCGGCGGTGCCAGCGCCCTCGCGATGACCGCGCTCGGCGCCGCCGCGGTGAAGCTGCCGTCACGGCCCGCTCCGGCCCGCCTCCAGGCCGAGCCGGCGACCGAGCAGCTCGCGGCGTAACCCGAACCGCGTTTCGGCCGTTCTCCGAATGGACAAATTGCGCCGTAGGGATGGCGCAAGTTGCTTTCGACCGGGTCAGCAAGATCTACCCCGACGGGACTCGGGCGGTCAACGACATCACTCTCGAGATCGAAGACGGCGAGTTCATGGTCCTCGTCGGCCCGTCCGGGTGCGGCAAGACGACGGCGCTCAGGATGGTCGCCGGGCTCGAGGAGATCTCCGAGGGGACGCTGACGATCGGAGATCGGATCGTGAACTACGTCCCGTCTCGCGACCGTGACATCGCGATGGTGTTCCAGAGCTATGCGCTCTACCCGCATCTGTCGGTGTACGAGAACATCGCGTTCGGCCTGCGCCTCAAGAAGATGCCCAAGTCGGAGATCGACGCGCGCGTCCAGCGGGCCGCGTCGCTGCTCGGGCTCGAGGACCTCCTGAAGCGCAAGCCGCGCGCGCTCTCCGGCGGCCAGCGCCAGCGCGTGGCGATGGGCCGCGCGATCGTGCGCGAGCCGGCCGCATTCCTGATGGACGAGCCACTCTCGAACCTCGATGCCAAGCTGCGCGTCCAGACGCGCGCGGAGATCGCGAAGCTGCAGTCCGACCTCGACGTGACCACGATCTACGTGACGCACGACCAGATCGAGGCGATGACGATGGGAGACCGCGTCGCGGTGATGCGGAAGGGCGAGCTCCAGCAGGTCGCCGATCCGCAGACGCTCTACGACCGGCCCCTGAACCTGTTCGTCGGCGGCTTCATCGGCAGCCCCGCGATGAACCTGCTGGACGCGACGATCGAAGCCTCGAACGGGTCGCTCTCGGCCAAGATCGGCACGCAGACGCTTGCGCTCGGGGCCGAGACCCTGGACGCCCGCCCTGCGCTTCGCGAGCTACGTCGGGAAGTCGGTGATCATCGGGATCCGGCCGGAGGATCTCGAGGACGCGGCGCTCGAGACGGGCGCACCCGCCGACCGCATTCTCGAAGGCCGCCTGGAGCTTCGCGAGGCGCTCGGGTCGGAGATCATGGCCCACTTCGCGATCAAGGCAGCGCACGCCGAGTCGGATGAGATGCGTGAGCTCGCCGAGGATGCCGGCGCAGCCGACACGACGCCGCAGGTCGGCGCCGACGAGGGCGAAGCCGTCATCGTCGGCCGCTTCGGAGCGCGTTCGCGGGTGAAAGAAGGCGAGCAAGTGCATGCCGTGGTCGACACGCGCGCCCTCCACTTCTTCGACCAGGCATCAGGCAAGGGCATCTACGACTCCCCGAAAGGAGACTGATGAAGCGGAAATGGTTCGGGATCGCCGTGATCGTCGCGGCGCTCGCAGCGGGCGCAGCCTATGCGAGCAGGGGCTCGGCTTCGAGCAGCTCGACATCGTCCACGAACGCCGTCTCGGGCACCGTCTCGTTCGACGGCATCTGGACGGGCTCGGAGGCAACGGCCTTCGGTGACGTGATCAAAGCGTTCAACAAGGTCTATCCGAAGGTGCACGTGAACTACCACTCCCTCGGCAACAACCTGCCGACCGTCCTCGCGACGGCGATCACGGGCGGCCACCCGCCGGACATGGCCGACATCGCGCAGCCGGGCTACGTGAAGCAGCTCGTCCAGCAGGGTCACCTGAAGCCGATCTCATACGCCAACTCGGCGATTGCGTCGAACTTCGGCGCGTCGTGGCGGCAGCTCGGCACGTTCAGCGGGAAGATGTACGCGCTTCCCTTCAAGGCGAGCAACAAGTCGCTGCTCTGGTACAACGTGCCCGCCTTCAAGGCCGCCGGCGTTACTGCGCCGAAGACCTGGGCACAGCTGATCAAGGACGCGAACACGCTCAAGGCCTCCGGCACGCCGGCGTTCTCGGTCGGCGGCGCGGACGGCTGGACGCTCACGGATCTGTTCGAGAACATCTATCTCCGCACCTACGGCGTCGCGAAGTACGACGCCCTCGCAGCGCACAAGATCAAGTGGACCGATCCGTCCGTCAAGAAGGCCCTGACCTACATGGGGCAGATCGTCGGCAATTCGGCGAACCTCGCAGGCGGCTCGAGCGGGGCCCTGCAGTACAACTTCAACGACTCCGTCACGAACGCATTCGCGAGCCCGCCGAAGGCGGCGATCGTTCTCGAAGGCGACTTCGTCGCCGGCGTCATCCTCAGCTCGACCAAGGCGAAGGCGAACAGCGGGTTCAACGTCGCCCCGTTCCCGTCGATCACGCCCGGCGCCGACGCCGGGGCGGTCGAGATCTCGGGCGACCTCTTCGTCACGTTCCGCGACAACCCGGCGATCGAGGCGTTCGTGAAGTTCCTCGCCACGGCCAAGGCGGCCGAGGCGTGGGCCAAGCACGGCGGCTTCGCGACGGGTAACCACAACCTGAACCCGAGCGCCCTCCCGAACGCGATCGACCGGTCGAACCAGAAGGCGGTCGGCAGCGCGAAGGCAGTGGTGTTCGACATGTCCGACGAGCAGCCCGCGTCGTTCGGAGCGACGACGGGCCAGGGCGAATGGGGCATCTTCCAGACGTTCCTGCGGAACCCGAAGAACGTCAGCGGGATCCAGAGCCAGCTCGAGAAGGCCGCCACGGCGGCGTACAAGAAGGGCAAGTAGCGATTGGCTGACGGAGGGATCGCGGTGGAGCCGCCCGTCACGGCGGCTCCACCCTCCGCCGGACCGAGAAGGTACGGCCGGTACGTGACGGGCGGGTTGTTCCTCCTCCCCGCCGCGTTCGTCCTGACCGTCTGGATCATCTATCCGGCCGTCTACACGATCGTCCGCAGCTTCTTCGGCCAGCAGGGCTACCTCGGCACCTGGGTCGGCTTCGCGAACTACAAGCGGATCTTCACGACGCACGAGCTGCTGATCGCGATCCGGAACAACGCGATCTGGGTCGCGGTCGTGCCGGCGTTCGTGACCGCGTTCGGCCTCATCTTCGCCGTGCTCACCGAGCAGGTGCGCTGGTCGGTCGCGTTCAAGACCGTGATCTTCCTGCCGATGGCGATCTCCGCGTTCGCGACCGGCGTCACGTGGCGAATCATGTACCAACAGGACCCGAACCTCGGCGCGATCAACGCGCTCGGCAAGGCGGCGAAGAACGTCTTCACCCCCGCCGGCGTGCTCTCGAGCGCCGCCCCGTCGACACCCGGCGTGATCCCGAACCACGGTGGCCTGATCCTGAAGACGCCGCTCCATCCGGGCGGAGTCGCACTGATCGGGCTGACCGCGATCCCGCCGACCGCGGTGCCGAGCGGCGCGAAGCAGGCCGTCGCGCCGAAGCCGAGGCCGGGCGACATCGTCGGCACGGTCTGGCGCGACTTCAAGCCCGGCGGCGGCGTGCCCGGCAAGGTCGAGCAGGCCGAGCTCGGCCTGCCAGGTGTCAGCGTCGAGCTCGACCAGAACGGCAAGTCGGTGCAGAAGACGACGACCGACGCCAACGGCGTGTTCGCGTTCACGAACGTGAAGCCGGGGACGTACCAGACCGGAGTTGGTGCGTCCACGTTCGCGAAGCCGTGGGCCGGCTACGCATGGCTCGGGCCGAGCCTGATCATCCCGTCGCTTTTGATCGCCTACATCTGGATCTGGGCAGGGTTCGCGATGGTCGTGATCGCCGCCGGCCTCGCCGCGATGCCTCGAGAAGTGCTGGAGGCAGCGCGGACCGACGGTGCAACCGAGTGGCAGACGTTCCGCCGCGTCACGATCCCGCTCCTCTGGCCGGTGATCACGGTCGTGCTGGTGACGATGTTCATCAACGTCTTGAAGGTGTTCGACATCGTGCTCGCGCTCGCACCCGAGTCGGTGCAGGCAAACGCGAACGTGATCGCGCTCGCGATGTGGCGCACGGCCTTCAGCGGCGTGAACGACTTCGGCACGGGCTCCGCGATCGCGGTGTTCCTCTTCATCCTCGTCATCCCCGTTCTCGCCCTGAACATCAGGCGCTTCAAGAAGGAGGCCTAGGTGGCAACCGCAACCGCGCCGATCGTCATCCCCAAACCGTCGGACGCGACCGCGGCTCGGATCCTGCGCTTCGTCGCGAAGACACCCGCGCAGATCATCCTCATCGTGCTCGGCACGCTCTGGTTGATCCCGACCCTCGCCCTCTTCATCACGTCGATCCTGCCCGCGTCACAGCTCGCGTCGGAGGGGTGGTGGAAGATCTTCACCAAGCCGAGCCTCGCGACCTGGTCGAACTACGACGCGCTCTTCCACAACCACGGCCTGCTGACCGCGTTGAAGACCACGGCCGAGATCGCGGTCGGCAACACGGTGCTCGTCGTCATCCTCGGCGCGCTGGCCGGGTACGCGCTTGCGTGGCTCGAGTTCCCGGGCCGCGACTGGATCTTCCTCGGCAACATCGCGCTGCTGGTCGTGCCGCTGCAGATGGCGCTGATCCCGATGTTCAGGCTGTACGACACGTTCGGGCTCTTCGACACCGTGTTCGGCATCATCCTGTTTCACACCGCGTTCGGGCTGCCGTTCGCGATCTTCCTGCTCCGTAACTTCTTCATCGGGCTCCCGAAGGACATCCTCGAGTCGGCCCGCATCGACGGCGCATCCGAGCTTCGCATCTTCGTCAAGTTGATCCTGCCGCTCGGCCTGCCGGCGATCGCGTCGCTCGCCATCTTTCAGTTCCTCTGGACGTGGAACGACCTGATCGTCGCGCTGACGTTCGGACAGAACGTGCAGCCGATCACGGTGTGGATCTTCGGCCAGCTGCGCGAATTCGGCACGAGCATCGACGTGATCGCGCCCGCATCGTTCATCTCGCTGATCGTTCCGCTCGCCGTCTTCTTCGCGTTCCAGCGGTACTTCGTGCAAGGGCTGCTCGCGGGCTCGGTCAAGTAGGCCGCCGTGCGCTGCGCCATCGTCGGAAGTGGCCTCGCTGCGATTGCGGGCTACGCGACGCTTCGGCACGGAGGGATCCACCCGGAAGAGCTGACGGTGTTCGGGACGCACGAGGACCCGACCGCCGCCTGGCGGGAGCGGGCCGCTGCGATCAGGCAGCGCCGGATGCGCTCGGAGTCCGACGGGCACGTGGCGCCCGCGTCGTTCCCGGGGCTCGCCGTGCGCGAGACGTTGCGCGAGGGGACGCTGAAGCCGATGCTCCAGACCGCGACGAACCGCTACCACCCGCTCGTCGAGGACTTCGTCCGGCACACCGACCGCGTCGTCGGCGAGAGCGGTTGGGAGCGGAGCTTCGTGCAGCGTCGGATCGAGCGGATCCGCGCCGTCGACGGCGGGTTCGAGCTCGACGGCGAAGGGCCGTTCGAACACGTGCTCGTCGCGACGGGCCACCCCGGGCTCGCGCGGATCCCCAACGCCGTGCACGCGTACGAGCCGCACGAGTACGCGTCACGTGTCGCGATCGTCGGCGCCGGAATGGCGGCGGCGACGGAGTGGCTGAACGCGCTGGCCGCCGGTGCCGAGGTGATCTCGATCCGCCGCCGCGAGCCGCTGCGCCGGCCGCTCAACGTCCCGCGACCGTACTTCTCGAAGCGAGGTCTCGCGTCATTCCATGCGCTGAACGACAACGATCGTGCGACGAAGCTTCACGAGCTGGCGTCTCCGTCCTTTCCGCCCGGGCCCGACTGGGACAGGCCTCTGGTCAGTGCTGCGTCTGAGGGGCGTCTGACCATCCTCAGACGCCGCTCAGAGGAGGCTCAGACGTGGCCCCCCGATTTGCAGGTGATTTGCGCGACCGGGTTCCGCAAGGGCTACCGCCACGATCCGCTGCTTTCGGACCTGGTCGATTCGCACGAGCTCCCGACCCACGAGCACTGGATCGTGCTCGACCCCGATTCGACGATCGCGACGCTCACCGACGACACGCGCACGCTCGCGCTCGCCGGCGTCGCAGCGCAGTGGGCGTTCCCCGCAGCCGACACGATCGCGGGCGCGAAGTTCGCCGCCCGCGCCTTCCTACGCCGCCTATGTCGTACACGCTGACCGGCCGCATCCAGTCGCGCGTCGTCGCGATGCTTCCCGGCACTGCTGCTTGCACTCGCCCTGCACCGCTGGTGGGCGATCGAGCTCGTCGCGTTGATGCTCGCGGTCGGTCTGCTCCTCGATGCCGGAATCTACGACCGCGCGCTCTCATACCAGCCGGCCTGGCTGGCGGTGCCGCTCGGCGTGCTCGAGCTGGCGATCATCTACCCCGCGATGCGCTATCTCGGCATTGCCGCGCCGCTGCGGCTTGCGCTGCTGCTCTATGCCGTCGGCTGGCTCTCCGCGCAAGTCTTCGCCCACGGGCTCCTGCCACGCCTACGGCTGGAGTACGCGGAAGCGGGCGGGGAGCCGGGCCGGGCCGGCGCGCTCACGGCAGCGGCGGTCGTGATCGTGGTCGTCGGCGGCCTCGGTGGCGCCTACGCGGTTCGGCCACCGACCGTTCACCTGCACGGCACCGTGCAAGGCCCGCTCGTGATCCGCCACGCGGAGACGCTTGTCGGCGGCGTCGTGGAGGGCGGAATCCGCATCCGCGCAGATCACGTCACGTTGCGGAACGTGACAGTCGTCGGCGGCGAGTACGGCGTCGACATCGAGCATGCACAACACGTCATGCTCGACCACGTTCGCGTTCTGCATTTCAACCTCGATGCGATTCGCGCTCTGGATGCCGGCGTGATGATCGATCACTGCTCCGTCACGGCCCCGAGCGGACCGCTCACCACGGGCATCCTGATCTCGTACTCGATGGGACGCCCGATGAGCATGGTCTCCAACTGCACGATCGTCGGCGTGCGCGAGGGAATCGCCACGCACTCGTCGATGGTCGACGTGATGGACAACCATGTGATCGGGACGACAGAACGCGCCATCTCGCTCGCGGAGATGTCGATGGACATGGCGAGCGGCAACCAGGTCGAGAGCGCTCGCGGGATCGGCATCATCTGCCTGGACCACTCGGTGTGCGAGATCAAGCACAACACGATCACGGGCGCGCAAGTGGACGGGACAGCCAACCCGAGCCGCCACGGGGTCGCGATCGAGTCCTACTTCTACTCCGAAGCCACCGTCGCTCACAACACCGTGATTGCGAGCCCCGGCGGCGTGCAGGCGCTCGACAACTCCACGATCGCGCGCGACTAATGCCTGCCGCATTTCAGTTGACCGAGCGCACGGGCCACCCGAGCTTCCTCGACCTGCCCTGGGAGACGCCGCTCGAGGAGTGGACGTCGCCGCGCATCGTCAATCTGATCCGCGGGATCAGCCGCCACGTGGTCCGATTCGTCGAGTACGACGGCGCCCTCTATGCGCTCAAGGAACTGCCGGAGCGCCCCGCCCGCCGCGAGTGGACGCTCCTGCGCCGGCTCGAAGGCCAGGGATTGCCGGTCGTCGAAGCGGTCGGGCTCGCCACCGGCCGAACCGGCGATCTCGACGCGATCCTGATCACGAAGCACCTCGAGTACTCCCTCCCGTACCGGACCCTCTTCGCCGGCGCGGCGATCCCCGATCTGCGGACGCATCTGCTGAACGCACTCGCGGAATTGCTCACCCGCTTGCATCTGCGCGGGTTCTTCTGGGGCGACTGCTCGCTCTCGAATGCGCTCTTCCGCCGTGATGCGGGCGCGCTCGCGGCCTACCTCGTCGATGCCGAGACGGGAGAGCTGCACGGCGCGCTGTCGGAAGGACAACGCACCTACGACCTCGACATCGCACAGATGAACATCGTCGGCGAACTGCTCGATGTCGACGCGGAGGTCGGCTTGCCGCCCGACCTCGACCCCGACGAGACCGGCGCGGAGATCGGCAGGCGCTACGCAACGCTCTGGGACGAGCTGATGCGGGAGGAGGTCTTCGGCGCCGACGAGCGTTACCGGGTCGACGAGCGGCTCGAACGCCTGAACGAGCTCGGCTTCGACGTCGAGGAGATCCAGCTGGAAGCAACACCGGGCGGCTACCGGCTGCGGCTCGATCCGCATGTCGTCGAGCCGGGCCACCACCGTCACCGCCTGTTGCGGCTGACCGGGCTCGACGCCCAGGAGAACCAGGCGCGCCGCATGCTGAACGACCTCGCACGCTTCCGCGAGTCGCTTGAACGAACCGAGAAGCGGAGCCTGCCCGAGTCGGTGGTCGCGGCGCGGTGGCGGGACGAGGTGTTCGAGCCGACCGTGGCAGCCGTGCCCGAGCAGCTCTGGGCGGCGCTCCCTGCGGCCGAGGTCTTCCACCAGGTGCTCGAGCACCGCTGGTTCCTCTCCGAGCAAGCGGGCAAGGACGTCGGGATCGACGAGGCGGTCCGCTCCTACGTCGACTCGGAGCTGCCCACGCGCCGGCCCGAGCGCATCGTGCTCGAGGATCCCGGCGCGAGCTGAGAGAGACGGCCGTCGGCGAGCTCGACCACCGTGTCGAAGCGCTCGAGTCGAAGCGGCGAGTGCGTGATCAGCAGCAGCCCGTCGGCTCCGGCCTCGTCGAGGAGGTCGTCGAGCAGCTCCGCCGCGGTCTCGTCGTCGAGATGCGCGGTCGGCTCGTCGAGCACGAGCAGCGGCGCGCCGGAGAGGAACGCGCGCGCGAGCGCGATCCGCTGGCGCTCTCCGCCCGAGACGAGTGAGCCCTCGTCCCCGACCTGTGTGTCGAGCCCGTCGGGCAGCGAGTCGACCCACTCCCAGACCCGGGCTCGGCGGAGCGCGGCGACGAGCTCGTCCTCGGCGGCCCCGGGCTTCGCCAGCTGGACGTTCTCGCGAATCGTCGTCGCAAAGAGATGCGCGTCCTGACCGGCCAGCACGACGGCGCGGCGGACGTCGTCCTGCGCATACTCGCGCAGGTCGTGCCCGGCCAGGGTGACGCGCCCGGCGTCCGGATCGCGGAAGCGCACGAGCAGGTGAGCGAGCGTCGTCTTGCCCTCCCCGCTCGGACCGAGCAACGCGACGCGCCGTCCGGGTGACAGGGTCAGGTCGACGCCGTTCAGCACCCATGGCTCGTCGGGCCCGTAGCGGACACGAACGTGCTCGAGCTGGAGCACCGGGGCACCCTCCAGCGGACGCGGAGCGGGCGGATCGACGACCGCCGGCGTCCGCGCGGTCAGCTCGACGAGCCTGCCGGCAGCCGCCCGGGTCGCGACATACTGCTCGGCCGCAGGCGGCAGAGCGCGAACGCCTTCGAACACGGCGAGTGTCAGCAGGGCGAGCAGCCCGAGCATGACGCCGTCGAGCGAGCCCGCACGCACGACGGGCACGGCGGCGGCGAGCACGGCTGCGGCCGCGACCCCGCCGAGCGCGAGCACAGCGCCGTCGCCGGCGCCGGTCGCGAGCGCCTGACGGAGCGCCGACCGCCGCACTCGACGCTCGGCCTCCGCCAGTTCACGGAGGCGGTCGTCGGCCACGTCGTAGGCGACGAGCTCCGGCAGCGCGTTCACGAGCTCGACCACCCTGGTCGCGACGACCGCGCGCTCCGCCGGCCGACGACGCGTCGCGGCACGCGCGAGACCGACGACGCCGAGCGGAACGAGGACGGCGCCGACGACGAGCGACACCGCCAGCGCAACCCCCGCCTGAGGCGCGAGCACAGCTGCGACGGCGACCGCGCCCACGCCGACGACGAGCGCTGCGACCGGCGGCGCGATCACGCGCACGAGGAGGTGCTGGAGTGCGTCGACGTCTGCGACGAACCGGCTGAGCAGGTCACCCGTCCGCGCGCCGCCGACCTCGTTCGGCACGAGCGGCTCCAGGCGACTGAAGAACCGCACGCGTACCTCGGAGAGGTAGCGGAAGGACGCGTCGTGCGAGACCAGCCGTTCGAGGTAGCGCAGCACCGCGCGCGAGAGTGCGAAGAAGCGGACGCCGACGATCACGACCGTCAGCGAGAGGATGTCCGGCTGCAGTGCCGCTCGCGAGATCAGATATCCCGACGTGGCGAGCAGCGCCGCGCCGGCGGCGAGCGTCAGCGTCGAGAGCGCGATCGCGGCTGCAAAGCGGCGGGTCACGCGGCCTCCGCCGGCTCGAGAACCGAGAGGCGTCCGCCTCGGAGCTCGAGCACCCGGTCGGCCGCCCGCAACACTCGCGCGTCATGCGTGGCGACGAGCACCGTTCGCGTGCGCGGCAGCGCCGCGAGCACGTCGACGATCGTGTCGGCCGACGCCGCGTCGAGGTGCGCCGTCGGCTCGTCGAGCAGCAGGAGCGGAGCGCGTCGCAACAGTGCGCGCGCGAACGCGACGCGCCGCTGCTCGCCCGCCGAGAGCGCCTGCACGTCCGCGTCGAGCCCCACGGCGAGCCCGGCGGCAGCGAGCGCGGCCGTCACCTCCGAGTCGGCAGCCGAGCGGGCGCCGAGCCGCACCGCGTCGGCGACGCTTCCCGGCTCGACCAGTGGTCGCTGTGGCACCCACGCCAGCTGCCGGCGCCAGGCTGAGGGACTCACGCCGGCGAGATCGACGCCGGCGACCATGACGCAGCCTGCGTCCGCATCCACGAAGCGGAGGAGCAATGCCAGCAGCGTCGACTTGCCGGCGCCGCTCGGCCCGACGATCGCAACGCGCTCGCCGGGCTGCAGCTCGAGCTCGAGGTCGTCCAGCACCCGGCCGCGCTCCGGGTAGGAGACGCCGACGTGCTCGAGCCGGAGCACGCCGGGCTCGGGCGCTGCGCCGGTCACCGGCGCCGGCGCCTCGAGATCGATCAGCTCGAAGAGGCGTCCGGCTGCGGCGAGCCCGTCAGCGCTCGCGTGAAACTGCGCCGACGCCGTACGGAGCGGCGCGTAGAGCTCGGGAGCGAGCACGAGAATCGCAAACGCCGGCGAGAGTGCCACGGTGCCGTGCACGAGCCGGATCCCGAGCTCGACGGCGACGACCGCAGTCCCGAGCGACGCTGCGAGCTCGAGCGCGAAGGCCGACAGGAACGCGACCCGCAACGTCGCCATCGTCGCGCGGCGGTACTCGTCGGTGTACGTCGCGATCGACTCGGTCTGCGCCTTGCCGCGCCGGTAGGCCCGCAGGGTCGGCAGGCCGCGGACGACGTCCACGAAATGCGTCGAGAGCATCGAGAGCGCCCGCCACCGGCGCATCGTCGAGCGCCCTGTTGCCTTCCCGATCAGGATTCCGAAGATCGGGATCAGCGGCACGGTGCAGGCCAGCACGATCGCGGAGGTCAGGTCGTGCAGGGCGATCCAGACGAGGAGCACCGGCGGGATCACCGTCGCGAGCGCGAGTTGCGGCAGGAACCGCGCGAAGTACGGCTCGAGCGAGTCCGCGCCGTCCAGCACGGCGCCCGCGACCTCGCCGGCCTGCATCGCGCCGAGCCCGCCTGGCCGCGCGCGCACCAACTGCGCGAGCACGCGTCCGCGCAAGGTCGCGAGCGTCGTCGCGGCGGTGAACGCTCCACCACTCTCGAACGCCCACCCGAGCACGCCGCGGGCGACGGAGACCGCGGCGAGGGCGATGAGCGGGCGGGTGAGCGTATCGAGGCCTTCATGCCCCAGAAACGCGCCCGAGACGATCCGTCCGAGCAGCGCTGCCTGCGCGACGATCACCGCCGCCGACAGCAGGGCGAGTGCCCCACACGCTCCGAGGTACCGACGCACGGCAGGCACCTCCCGCACGAGCCTCGGGTCGAGCGGGCGCATTCTTCAGACTGTACGCCTTGCCGGCGCTCGAGCCGATCACCCGCGGATAAGGTGGCGCCCGTGAGCGTGTATCGCACGCCCGACGAGCGCTTCGGCGATCTGCCCGGTTACGCCTACGAGCCGCGGTACCTGGAGCAGGACGGCCTGCGGATGCACTACGTCGACGAGGGCGCCGGCAACCCCGTCCTGCTCCTCCATGGAGAACCGACGTGGGCATTCCTCTACCGGAAGATCATCCCGGAGCTCGTCGGCTCGGCCCGCTGTGTCGCGCCCGACTACTTCGGCTTCGGCCGCTCCGACAAGCCGACCGAACCGGGCTTCTACACCTACGACCGTCATGTCGAGTCGATCGCGCGACTCGTGGCGGAGCTCGATCTTCGCTCGATCACGCTCGTCGTGCAGGACTGGGGCGGCCCGATCGGCTTTCGCTTCGCGGTCGAGAACCCGGAGCGGATCGCGCGCCTCGTGGTGCTGAACACCGGCATCGGCGCCAGGGCGCCGAACGACGAGTGGCTGCGCTTTCAGGCGTTCATGCGCCGCGTCGGCACCGACATCGTCGCGGGGCAGCTCCTCCGGCTCGCGCTCGTGCAGCCGGTGACCGACCACGTGATCGCGGCCTACGACGCGCCGTTCCCGGTGCCCGGAGTCCCGGGTCGGGATCGTGCAGTTCCCGGAGCTCGTCCCCACCTCGCCGGAGCACCCGAACGCCGCGCGGATGCTCGAGGTGCGGGAGGAGCTCCGTTCGTTCGACCGGCCGTCACTCATCCTCTTCTCCGACAGCGACCCGATCTTTCCCCGTCGCGCCGCCGAGGTGCTGGCGGAGCTCCTCCCGAACGCCCGGCTCGATCCGCCGGTGCTCGGCGCCGGCCATTTCCTCCAGGAAGACCAGGGCGAGACGATCGGACGGCGGATTGCTGCCTTCGACGGCTGACGAGATTCATACGGGTTCGCACTCGTAACTCCTACGCGGGCGGTGCATAGTCCGATTCGTGCGACCGCGGAGGGCGACGGCCCTGCGGCGCCGCCGGTCTCCGCCGTCGCACCCTGACCTAGATCAACCCGACGCGCGTAGCGTGCGTCGCGGCACTCGCGCGCGTCGACTGCGACAGCTTGCGGAGGATGTTCGCGATGTGCCGGTGGACGGTGTGCTCGCTGAGCACGAGCGTCGAGGCGATCTCGCGATTCGACATGCCGGTCGAGACGAGCCGCAGCACCTCGGTCTCGCGCGACGTGAGCGGCGAGGGCCCCACCAGCTCGGGCGGAGCCTCGCCGTGCAGGAAGCCGGCGAGTGCGCGGAAGAGCTCACGCTGGTCGTCGCGCCATGGCAGGTGCGAGTCGCCGGTGAGCGGGACGAAGCGTGCGTTCGGCAGCAGCGATGCGAGCTCGCGGCCGCGCCCGATCGGAACGGTGCGGTCGCCACGGCGATGCAGCACGAGCGCCGGCACCGCGACGCGCGGCAGCAGGTCGCGGAGGTCCGCTCCCAGGTCGAGCTCGAGGAAGATCGACGCCGCCTCGGCGCTCGCGGCAGCGCGTTGCATGCGGGTGTAGCGGGCGATCTCGTCACCCGACGCATGTGGGTCGAACAGGCCGGCGAGCATCTGCGCGCCCAGCCGCCAGTTCGAGCCGATGAACGCGATCAGCGACGCCTTCGTCGCCTCCGGGATGTCGTGGCGGGTGGCGTAGCCGCCGAAGTAGACGATCTTGTCCGTCGCCCCCGGCCGCCGAACGGCGAGTTGCGAAGCGGCGAGGCAGCAACACGACGAGGCCAAGACGACAGCACTCCCGCCGACCGCGTCGATCACTGCTTCGAGCTGCCGGCTCTCCGACTCGACGGTCGGACGCGGATCGAGCTCTCGAGAGGAGAGCCCGCAGCCGATCCGGTCGAAGCGCACCACTCGGTGCGTCCGCGCAAGCTCGGCGTAGAACGGCCGCTGGTCGGCGTCGGCCCATTCCTCTTCGAGGTGCGAGACCCAACGCGGACCGACGACGATCGGCGGACCTTCGCCGTAGGTCGAGTAGGCGAGGCGCCGCCCCTCGAAGTCGAGGTAGCGAATCTCCTGCTCCATCGAGCGAAGCGTAGTGGCCCGGACGGGCCATCTCGGAAAGATGGCCCGTCGCGCCGATGCGGCAGGCCATGGCCCGTCGGCAGCATGGCCCATATGCAGTCGGAGTGCATCGACGGTGTCACGATTCGGCCGCTCCGGCGGGGCGACGGTGCAGCTGTCCAGGCCGTCTTCGACCGGCTCGGACCGGCGTCTCGGCGGCTCCGCTTCGGCGGTGCGAAGAACGTGCTCCTGCCGTCCGACCTGGAGGCACTGACCCGGGTCGACGCGAACCACCATGCGCTCGTCGCGTACGTCGACGGCGAGCCGGTCGGGATCGCGCGGCTCGTGCGCGACGGCCAGGTCGGCGAGGTCGCATTCGCAGTGGCCGACGACTGGCAGCACCGCGGGATCGGCACGCTGTTGGTGGAACGGCTCGGCGCGGACGCGCGGGCGGCCGGGATCGTGTCGTTCCGCGCGGACATCGCGCCCGGCAACACGGCTTCGCTCGCGCTGCTACGCCGTCTGAAGCTTCAGGCGGCGTAGGTGTAGGACATAGACTCGCCCGATGGCACACTCAGTCGGGTTGAAGATCGACCACGAGCTGCCGGTCGGGAACGTCGACATCAAGGTGATCGTGGAGCAGGACGGCGAGCGGCTCGGAGTGCTGAAGGCGAGCCGCGGTTCCGTGGACTGGAAGCCAGGCAAGGCGAAGCGCACCTGGTCGCTCGAGTGGGAGCAGTTCGACGCGCTGATGCGCGAGTTCGGACATCCGCCGCGCTGATGGAGCAGCGGCTCAGCCTCGTCACACTCGGCGTGGCCGATCTCGTGCGTGCGCGGACGTTCTACGAGAGCCTCGGCTGGGTGACACGCGCCGGGCCGGACGACGACGTCGTCTTCTTCCAGACCGGCGGGATGATCGTCGCGCTCTGGGGTCGCGGGCAGCTCGCGGAGGACAGTGGCGTCGACGACGCGGGCGGCTGGGGTGGCGTCACGCTCGCGCTGAACGTGCGCTCGCCGGCCGAGGTCGACGCGGTGATCGACGAGGCGCGCACCGCCGGCGCCCGGATCGCCCGGGCTGGAGCGGAGACGTTCTGGGGTGGCTACTCGGGCGTGTTCGTCGATCCCGACGGTCATCCGTGGGAGGTCGCCCACAACCCGCACTGGACGATCGACGACGACGGGGCCACGCGACTCGGCTAGCCGGGCTTCTCCCAGACCGATACGTGCCGGGTGCTCTCACCCGTGAACGGCTCGCGCTTCCAGCCGCTCCAGCGCTCGCGGAGCGTCATCCCCGCGATCCGCGCCATCAGGTCGAGCTCCGACGGCCATACGTAGCGGAACGGCACGGAGTTGACCGCGAAGGTGCCGTCGACCACCGAGTAGTGGTGGGACACGAGGCCTTGCGCTGCGACGTCGTACTCGTCGAAGCCGAGCCTCGTCGGGGTGACCGTGAACGGCTGAAAGACCTCGCCCGGCGGGAGCCGCTGCAGACCCGGGATCATCACCTCGATCACGAAGCACCCACCGGGCTCGAGGTGCGCGGCGACGTTTTGGAAGCAGGCGACCTGCTCGTCCTGCGTCGTCAGGTTCATGATCGTGTTGAAGACGAGATAGGCGAGCGTGAAGCTGCCGGCGACCGTCGTGGCCGTAAAGTCGCCGATCGCGACCGCGATCTCCTCGCCGCCCGGCTTCGCCTTGAGGCGCGCGACCATCGCCGTCGACAGGTCGATGCCGTGGACGGGTACGCCGCGCCGAGCGAGCGGCAACGCGATGCGGCCCGTACCGATCCCCAGTTCGAGCGCGGCGCCGTCGCCGGCCAGCCTGGCAAGGAAGTCGACCGTGGGCTCGACGACCGCCGGGTCGAACATCTCGGGGTCATCGTCGTAGCGGGCTGCGACTCCCTCGCCGAAGTGGTCCTCCGGCATATTCAGACGGGCGCTACCTCGGCAGTGCAGAACGCGCACCGCCTGGCGGCCTTCGGGATCTCGCTCAGGCACTCCGGGCACGCCCGGACGTCCGCGTCGACCGGAGGCTCGACGCGACGGCGAGCCATCAGGGCGTTCACGGGCTTGACGACGAGGAAGAAGATGACGGCGGCGATCACGATGAACGTGATCAGTGCGTTGATGAATGCGCCGTAGAGAAAGTGGCTCTTGTTGATCGTGAAGCTGAGCGTGCTGAAGTCCGGGTTGCCACCGATGGCAGCGATCAGCGGCGTGACGAGATCCGCGACCAGCGCCGTGATCACCGCTGCAAAGGCAAGGCCGATCACGATGCCGACAGCCATGTCGACGAGATTTCCGCGGAGGAGAAACTCCTTGAAATCCTTCACCTCTGCATCCTTTCCCTAGGACGGCAGGATGAGGCCCTGCCAGGGCTCGAGTATGGCGCCTCCGTGACGGACCGTGTCGCCGGTCATGTTCAGCACGCACGTCTTGTCGCCGCGCGCGTAGGCCCACACGCCCTGGTCGCTCTCGAGGGTGCGGTAGCCGTCGCCGAGCTCCCTGCGTCGCCCGATCAACTCGCGGGCGTACGGGAGGATCGTGCTGTCCTCGGCGTTGCGTGAGGTGTCGGTCAGCGGGAGCCAGGGGCTCCGCCATTCCTCGCCGGCGCGCGTCCACGGGAACGGCGTCCGCTCCGGATCGCGCGGCGGGTCGGCCAGGTCGAGAATGCGGTCGGGCGGGACGTGGCCGTCCTCCAGGCCGAGCTCGTCGCCCTGGTAGAGGATCGCGCTGCCCGGAAGCGTGAGGAGCAGAAAGAGCGCGGCCTTGTGCTTGCGCTCGTCGCCACCGGCCCAGCGAGTCGCCATCCGCGAGTGGTCGTGGTTCGACCCGAACCAGACCGGCTCGCGTCCTTTCGGCAGCTTCTTCATCGTCGTCTCGACGATCGGCCGCAACTCGTCGAGGTCGAACTCGGCGCGCAGGAATGGAAAGTTCTGCGCGAGGTCGAGGTGCGCGTAGTAGTCGAAGAGCTTGTCGAGCAGAACGTAGGTCTCGCCCATCAGGGTCGGCTTCGGGATGTACTCGCCCGCGATCTCCTGCCAGCGGCGGTAGATCTCGTGCACCTCCGGCCGTTGCCGCAGGTACTTCTCGCCGTTCCGGAGCCGCCGGTCCTTGATCAGCCCGTGCGCCACGTCGATGCGGAAACCGCTCACGCCGCGGTTGAACCAGAAGCGGAGAATGTCGTCGAACTCGTTGCGGACCTCGGCGTTCCACCAGTCGAGATCGGGCTGCTCCGGCGCGAACTGGTGCAGGTAGTACTGCCGCCGCGTTGCCTCGTACTGCCAGGCGCTCTCGCCCGTGAAGATCGACGTCCAGTCGTTCGGAATCTCCTCCGACCAGACGTAGTACTCGGGCCGGTCGCTGAACCACGGGTGCCGGTCGGAGGTGTGGTTCGGAACGAGGTCGAGCCAGATGTCGATGCCGCGCGCGCCCGCGGCCGCGATCAACGCGTCGAGGTCGTCGAGCGTCCCGTAGTCGGGATGGACAGCACGGTAGTCCGCGACGTCGTAGCCCCAGTCGACGTTCGGCGAAGGGTGCACGGGGCTCAGCCAGAGGACGTCGACACCGAGTTGTGTTAAGTAGTCGAGGTGCGCCGCAATCCCTGCGAGATCACCGATTCCGTCGCCATTCGAGTCGGCAAAGGACCGAATGTAGACCTGAAAGATCACCCCGCCCACGCTGGGAGAAGCTACCGTCCTTCGGAGATGACGCGCGCGCACAAGTTCGCGAACCTCCTGGGAGTCGTGCTCCCGTTCGTCGGACTGGTTGCCGCGATCGGCCTTCTGTGGAACACGTGGGTGAGCTGGACCGACCTCGCGCTGCTCGCCGTTGGCTACGTCCTGACCGGTGTGGGGATCACGGTCGGCTACCACCGCCTGTTCACACATCGCGCATTCCAGACGAAGCAGTGGATGCGCTGGACGTTCGCGATCCTCGGCTCGATGGCCGTCGAGGGGCCCGTGCTGGTCTGGGTCGCCGACCACCGCAAGCACCACCAGTTCTCCGATGTCGAAGGCGATCCGCACAGTCCGCACACCGGCTCCGGCAACGGATTCGTCGCTGCGGTGAAGAATCTCTTCCACGCGCACATGGGCTGGCTGTTCGTCGCCGAGGGTCGGGCGGAGCTGACGAAGTACGTGCCGGACATGCTCAGCGAGCGCGGCATGAAGCAGATCTCGAAGCTCTTCTGGATGTGGCTCGTCGTGTCACTCGTCGTGCCGGCTGCGATCGGCTACGCGATCTCCGGCACGTGGCAGGGCGCGCTGACCGCGCTCCTCTGGGGTGGCGCGATCCGCATCTTCCTGCTCCACCACGTCACCTTCTCGATCAACTCCGTCTGCCACTTCTGGGGCCGCCGGCGCTTCAAGACGCCGGACCACAGCCGCAACGTCTGGCTGATGAGCCTGATCTCGTTCGGCGAGTCGTGGCACAACAATCACCACGCATTCCCGTCCTCCGCGTTCCACGGGATGCAGCGCTTCGAGGCTGCCCTCGATCCCGGCGGCTGGGTGATCACCGGGCTCGAGAAGCTCGGATTGGCCTGGAAGGTCGTGCGCATTCCGCGCGAGCGCCAGGCTTCGAAGTCGCTCGCCGCCTGAGCCCGCTCAGCGCGCGCTTACTGGATCGACCAGGTGTCGCCGGACGCGACGAGGGCCTGCAGGTCGCCGTCTCCCTTGGCATTGTCGAGCTGCGCCTGCACGAGTTGGTCGTAGCTGTCGCGCGGAACGTCTCTGAAGACGCCGAGCGGGACGACGCCGTGCTGCGCGTAGTTGATCCGTGAGAGTGCGAACGCCGTGGCGAAGTCGGTCTCGTCGTGCGTGATGCCGGTGTCGCCCGCCGGCTTGCCGTGCTCGATGTAGAGGCGGTTCTCCTTCTCCTCGCGAACGAAGTCGAAGGCGCCGTCGTTGTAGATGTTGCAGTTCTGGTAGATCTCGACGAACGCGGCGCCCTTGTGAGCGGCGGCTCTGCGCAGCACGCTGGTCAGCCCGGGCTTGTCGATGTCCATCGCCCGCGCGACGAACGTCGCCTCCGCGCCGAGCGCGAGGCTGAGCGGGTTGAACGGGTAGTCGACGCTGCCCATCGGCGTCGAGCCGGTGACCTTCCCCTGCTCGCTCGTCGGCGAGTACTGGCCTTTTGTCAGGCCGTAGATCTGGTTGTTCAGCATCAGGATCTTGATGTTCACGTTGCGGCGCAGCGCGTGAATCAGGTGGTTGCCGCCGATCGAGAGCGCATCCCCGTCGCCGGAGACGACCCAGACCGAGAGGTCCGGGCGCGACACCGCGAGGCCCGTCGCGATCGCCGGCGCCCGGCCGTGGATCGAGTGCATCCCATAGGTCTGCATGTAGTACGGGAACCGAGCCGCACAGCCGATGCCCGAGACGAAGACGATCTTGTCGCGCTCGAGCCCGAGGTCGGGCATGAAGCTCTGCACCGCGGCCAGGATCGCGTAGTCCCCGCAGCCCGGGCACCAGCGGACCTCCTGGTCCGATTTGAAGTCCTTGGCGGTGAGCTTCAGCTCAGATGCCAATTGCGGCTCCAACGTTGAACTCGCGAATCTGGTTCGGCTGCGCCGAATCAGGTTCGAAGAGAGTCGTCATAGCAGTGCCTCCACCGCGTCTGCGATCTCGCCGGCCTTGAACGGCTGGCCCGTCACGCGGTTGTAGCCGACCGCGTCGACGAGGTACCTCGCGCGGATCAACTGCAGGAGCTGCCCCAGGTTCATCTCCGGGATCAGCACGCGGTCGTAGCTCTTGAGCACGTCGCCGAGATTCGCCGGGAACGGATTGAGCCAGCGCAGATGAGCATGCGCCGCCTTGCCGCCGTTCGCACGCACACGCCGCACGCCGGCATGCACCGGGCCGTACGTGCCGCCCCACGAGAGCACGAGCATGTCGGCGCCCTCCTGGTGGTCGACCTCGAGGTCCGGCACCTTGATGCCCGCAACCTTCTGCGCGCGCAGTTGCGTCATCAGATCGTGGTTGTCGGGATCGTAGGAGATGGCGCCCGTGATGTTGGCCTTCTCGAGACCGCCGATGCGATGCTCGAGCCCGGGCGTGCCGGGGATCGCCCACGGCCGCGCGAGCGTGTCGGGATCGCGCTTGTAGGCCAGGAACTCCTCGCCGTCCGCCGCTGCGAACTCGACGTCGATCGGCGCGAGCGAGCCGATATCCGGCACGAGCCACGGCTCGGCGCCGTTGGCGAGATATGCGTCACTCAGGAGGTAGACGGGCGTCCGGTAGGTGATCGCGATGCGTGCCGCCTCGATCGCCGCGAAGAAGCACTCGCCGGGTGTCGCGCACGCGAGCACCGGCACCGGTGACTCGCCGTTGCGCCCGAAGAGCACCATCAGGAGATCGGCCTGCTCGGGTTTCGTCGGCATGCCGGTCGACGGACCCGCGCGCTGAACGTCGACGATCAGGAGCGGCAACTCGAGCGTGATCGCAAGGCCGACCGTCTCCGACTTCAGGACGACGCCTGGACCGGCGGAGGTCGTGACGCCGAGCGCGCCACCGAAGGACGCGCCCAGTGCGGCCCCGACGGCGGCGATCTCGTCTTCCGCCTGAAAGGTGCGCACGCCGAACGACTTGTGCTTCGCAAGCTCCTCGAGAATCGACGACGCCGGCGTGATCGGGTACGCGCCGAGAAAGAGCGGCAGCTTCGAGAGCTTCGACGCGGCGAGCAGCCCCCAGGAGAGCGCCGTGTTGCCGGTGATCTGCCGGTACTTCCCCGGGGGAGCTTCGCGGCCTTCACCTCGTACTGGACTGCAAAACCCTCGGACGTCTCGCCGAACGCATACCCCGTCTTGAACGCCTTCAGGTTCGCCTCCGCGATCTCGGGCCGTTTCGCGAACTTCTTCTCGATGAAGGTCGTCGTCGACTCGGTCGGGCGGCCGTACAGCCACGACATCAACCCGAGCGCGAACATGTTCTTTGCCCGCTCGGCCTCGCGGGCGGTCACGCCCTCGATCTCCTTCAGCGCGCCGACCGTCATCCCGGTCAGCTGCACCGCGTGCACCTGGTAGTCCGCGAGCGAGCCGTCCTCGATCGGGTTGGACGCGTACCCCGCCTTCTTCAGGTTGCGGTCGGTGAACGCGTCCAGGTCGACGATCAGCGTCCCGCCTTTCGGCAGGTCGGCCAGGTTCGTCTTCAGCGCCGCCGGGTTCATCGCCACGAGCACATCCGGCCGGTCGCCCGGCGTCAGGATGTCGTGGTCGGCGAAATGCAGCTGAAAGCCCGACACGCCGGGCAGGGAGCCGGCCGGCGCGCGGATCTCAGCGGGATAGTCCGGGAACGTCGCCAGGTCGTTGCCGGTGAGCGCCGTCTCGGAGGTGAAGCGCCCGCCGGTCAACTGCATCCCGTCGCCGGAGTCACCCGCGAAGCGGATGACGACCGATTCCAGCTGCTCGACCGGCTTGGCCACTACCGGACCGTTATAGCAGCGGGTTACGCGGCCGCAGGGGCGGGGTTTCCCACCAAGCGCCCATCCCGCATGACCAGGCGCTGCGGAGCCCGGGCCGCCAGGTCGGAATCGTGCGTCGCGACGATCACCGTGGAGCCGTGCTCGGCGGCCAAGTTCGAGAGCAGGTCGATGATCTCGCCCCCGGTCGCCGAGTCGAGGTTGCCGGTCGGCTCATCGGCGAGCACCACTCGCGGCTCGACCGAGAGCGCCCGTGCGATCGCGACCCGCTGCTGCTCGCCGCCGGAAAGATGTGCAGGCAGGTGATCGGCGCGCTCGGCGAGCCCAACCTCGCTGAGCAGTTGCAGCGCGCGGGCGCGATCGCCGCCGGCCGGAACGAGCTTGACTTCGACGTTCTCGACCGCGGTCAGCGTTGGGATCAGGTTGAACTGCTGGAACACGAAGCCGAACGAACGCAACGCAGCTCGGCCAGCTCGTGGTCGGGCAGGCCGACGAGGTCGGCGCCCTCGAACCACACGTCGCCGCCACTCGGACGGTCGAGCGCGCCGAGCAGCTGCAACAGCGTCGTCTTGCCGGAGCCGCTCGGCCCTTCGAGCGCGACGAATTCCCCGGCCAGGATCTCGAGGTCGATCCCGTCGAGGGCGCGCACCGTGGTCGGTCCGCGTTGAAAGAACTTCGTGACGCCGCGCAACGTGTAGAGCGGTTCCACTATTCGACCGTCCTCAGCGCATCGGCGGGGCGCAGGCGCGCCGCGCGCAGAGCGCCTGCCATCCCCGCGACCAGGCCACCCAGGAGGGCAAGTCCGAACCCGATCGCGAGGATGGAGACGCCGACTGGCGCGCTCAGCGAGATCGAACTGGTCGCCGTGCGTGCCGTCTCAGCCCCCAGGCCGAGGAGATTGCCGCCGCCCGTCGGCGAGCTCGCAGAGAGCGACGGCCCGAAGGCGCCGATGGCAACGCACACCACGACGCCCAGGACGATGCCGAAGATCCCGCCGATCAACGCTTGCGCCAGCGACTCACCGGCGATCTGGCGGACGACCATGCGCTGAGTCCACCCGAGAGCTTTGAGCGTCCCGAGCTCGCGGACACGCTTGCCGACCGACGACAGAGTGAGCAGAGCAGCGAGCATGAATGCAGCAACGGCTGCGATGATCGAGAGCACGAAGCCGAGATCGTGAGAGAGGTTCGACGCATCGACCAGCGAGCCGGTGATCTTGTCCGCGACGTCCTTCGAGCTCGCCACCTGCGCCTGCGGCAGCGCCGTCTGAATCGCCTGCTTCACCTGCGCGACGTCCTTGCCGCTCGTGGCGCGGACCAGCACGACGTTCGCCATCCCTTTCTCGTTTGCGAGCGTTTGCAGCTGCTTCAGCGGTAGGTAGACGTCGGCGCTCTGACCGCCGAGCGGCGGGCTGACGAGGCCGACGACGACGAACTTCGTGCCGTTCAGGTCGAGTGTCGAACCGACCTTCAGCGAATGCTTTGCCGCATACGTCTGCGAGATGAGCGCCTCGCGTCCACCGGCGGGCGAGAGATAGCGGCCCTTCGTCACCTGCGACGTGGTGACGACGCCCATTGTGGGATGCGTCTGATCGACGCCGCCGATCGTGTACGCGCTGGTCGTGATGTTCGTCTGCGGCGGATTCAGCACCTGGCGCAGCGTCTGGCTGGGCGAGGTGAAGCGCGCGCGGATCCGCTGCAACGACGCGGGCAAGCACTTGGCGAACGCGGCACGGTTGCCGCCACCGAAGCCTCCGCCTCCCCTTCCTCCTCCGCCGCCGAAGCCGCCCCCCTGGCTCGGAGTCGTGCTCCCGCCATTCTTTGCCGCCTGCTTCGCGAAGCAGGCCTGCATCTGCGCGAACTGCGCCGCCGTCGGACGCGGGATGTTCCGCTGCACGTTGAAGGTCTTCGCCGCCGTCTTCAACGTCGCCACGATCTTCGGCACGACACCTTCCTGGTGCTCTGCGAGCAGCGTCAAGCCCTGCGTCACCTGGGCGACACCGGCGATCGACGAGATCTGATTCGGCGGCGCTCTGCTTGAACGTCAGCTGCGTGCCCGGCAGGAAGAAGTCGTGAACGAAGTGCGTGCCCGGCTTGCCGAGCTTCGAGAGATCGGTGACGACCGACAGATTGGACTGGATCAGGTCCCGGTTGGCGCCACCGCCGCCGCCCGGACCGCCCTGGAACCCGCCCGTGTCCTGTTGGGCCGGGGTGAGCGTCACCGTCAGGTCGGTGCCGATCCCGGCCAGGGGATTCAGCGTCTTCTTCTGCGCCTGATCGAGGCCGCTCGAGACGCCGGCGATCACGATCACGAGCGCAACGCCGAGGCCGAGCCCGAGTGCCGTGAGGATCGTGCGAGCGCGACGGCGAACGAGCTCGTTTCTCAGGTAGCGCAGATAGAACACTGCTCAGAGAAAACCACGGTGCCCTGTGGAATCCCTAAGAGGTTCGACGATGCGTCCACCAGGACGCGAACACGATCAGCGCGACCGCGACACCGCCGAACAGCGCCGTCTCGATGCCCTGGAACACCCAGAAGCGATTCGCCGACTGGTAGACCGCGTGCGTGTAGAGGGCTCCTTGAGGAGCGGCGCACTTCACAGCCGAGCCGACGCCGCGCACACATGGACCGCTGAGCATCGCGACGTGGTGTCCGAGCCTGTCACTCGGATACTGGTCGATGACCCAGGCGTGATGGAGGTTCGCCGGAGCGTGACCGACCTGCTCCGGCTTCGGCAGCCCGGGGACACTCGAGAGTCTCACGCGCCACGTCGCACTGAGCGGCGACAGGTACCGCTGCCGCAGCCACGTGTCGACGAAGATCCGTGCCGCCACGTAACTGGCGAACGCCACCACGAGCGCTGGGACGGCACGACGCCAGATGACTCCCACCGCAAGCGCGACGCCGACCGCAAAAAGCGTGTAGCCGATCATGACCGTGCCCTCGGAGTCGAACGCCGCGTTCTCCATCCGCCCGTTGATGTGGACGAGCGGCGCGCGCCACCAGGTCGCGAGGAGGGTCAGTGCCACCGAGCCGACGATCGCGGCACCGACGATGAGCCCGACCTTCGTCAAGATCCACCGCCGGCGTGTGATGCTCTGCGTCCACGCCAGCCGGTACGTGCCGTTCTCCAAGTCGAGCAGGAACGGTGCCGCGAGCAGCGCCCCGATCAGGCCCGGCACGAGCGTGAACCACGCCGCAAGGTCGCCGATCGAGCTGAAGCGCGAAAGGAACGAGTCGATCGCATTGCCACAGCTCTCGGAGCTCGTCTGGCCGACGCACGCCGACAGGCCGTCGTGGTGATAGGCGGACGCCATCTGGATGCCCGTCGGCACGAGCAGCGCCGCCAGCAGGCCGAGGATCGCCACGGCGATCAGCGTCTCCGTGCGTTGCTGGCGCCACGCAGCCCAGATCACGAGCCCACCGCCTCACGCAGCGACCGGCCCGCGCCGTTCGAACCGTGTCCGAGATAGGCAAGCACGATCTCTTCGAGGTCGACCTCATGCAGCTCCCAGGTCGAGTCGTACACGTGGCCGTTGGCCCGCACGAGGAGCGTGGTCTGACGCTCGGTGTGGCTCTCTCGGATCACGTTGTGCATTCGCGCGACCGCCGCCGGATCGGTGCGCTGCGCGGTGAGCAGTCGATGGCCACCGACGATCTCGTCGATCGGGCCGGCCAGTTGCACCTGCGCCTTCGAGAGGATCACGAGGTGGTCGCAGACACGCTCGAGGTCGGCGACGATGTGCGACGACAGGATCACGGTCATACCGCTCTCTGCGACCACCTCCATCACCGTCTGCAGGAACTCACGACGCGCGAGCGGGTCGAGCGAGGCAACCGGCTCGTCGAGCAGCAGCAACTCGGGCCGCTTCGCCAGAGCGAGTGTGAGCGCGACCTGCGCCTGCTGGCCACCCGAGAGCTTGCCGACCTTCTGCCGGAGCGGCAGCCCGAGCTGCTCGAGGCGCGCACGCGCGAACGCATCGTCCCAGGACGGATTCAGCTTGCGGCCGAACGTCAGCGTCTCGGCGATCGTGAAGCCCCTGTAGAGCGGATGGTCCTGCGCGAGGAAGCCCACGCGCGGCAGCACGGACCCGGCATCCCCGCGCGGCAGGTGGCCGAACACACGGATCTCGCCGGCAGACGGAATGCTGAGCCCGATCGCCAGCTGAAGCAGCGTCGTCTTGCCCGCGCCGTTCGGCCCGACGAGCGCGGTGACCGAGCCGACCGGCACCTCGAGCGTGCAGTCGCGCAGCGCCCAGTTCGCCCCGTACCGCTTGCCGAGCCCCTCGGTGACGACCGCAGCTCCGATCATGCGACCCTCGAGACGGCCGGCGGCCGCAGCGTGTCGTGGAAGAGCGTCGCCAGGTTCTCGTCGTCGAGACCCGCGGCCCGCGCGCGTTCGATCCACCGCTGCAACGTCGTTCGGAGCGCCTTGACATCGTCCGGAGGTACCGGCGGCACGTGACTCGAGATGAATGTGCCCTGACCACGGCGCCCTTCGACGAGACCGCCCAGGTCGAGCTCGCGGTAGGCCTTCAGGACCGTGTTCGGGTTGATCGCCAGGCTGCCGACGACCTCCTTCACGGTCGGCAGTTGATCGCCCGGCTGCAGGATGCCGAGCCGGAGCGCCTGCGTCACCTGCTGCACCAGTTGGAGATACGTAGGGACCCCCGACCGGGCGTCCAGGTGAAACTCGATCATCCAAACCTCTTTATCTAGTTAGCTAGATAAAGCGTACAGCACGATGCGCTCGCGTCAAGCTCGCGAGGCGTTCACGACCGGTCCGATCGAACAACGACGCGAGGCGGCGTCAGCCGCCCCGCGTCCCTGGCAGGCCCGCTAGCCGACTCCGGGAGTCGTCTCGACCTGGCCGAGAAAACCCTGGCTGATGATCTGCTGGTCGACGGCCGCCTGGCCGATGTAGCACTCCCACTCGGTGCCGGCGCTCGTCAGCGACCGGCAGCCGCCGTTCACGTGCTGCGTCTTGTCGACCGTCTGGTAGACGGTGCCCTTGTAATCGGAGATCTCGAGGCCCGGCGCGCTCGCGAGCACGCAGTGGTACTCGACCCCTTCCTTGACGGTGGTGCAGGCGGGGTGGGTGCCCTGGAGCACGAGCGCGCCGGCCGGCATGCTCGCCGCGACCTCGTCGTTCGAGATCAGGTGCTCGGCTGCGAAGGCGGCGCCGGGGATCAGGATCGCGAGCGCGACGGCCGCGACCGCGAGCCGGCGGCGCGGACGGCGGGCAACGCGGAGGTCGCCGGCGGCGCTCTGCTCCAACGCACTGCCGAGCCGGGCGAGCCGTGAGTTCAGGTCGGTCATCAGACTGCCTCTCTTTCGGTTCCCAAGAGTCGGTGACGGAGCTGGCCGAGACCGCGCGCGACGCGCACGCGGGCGGCGGCCGGAGTCGTGCCGAGACCGGCGGCCACGTCGTCGTAGCCGAGCCCCTCGATCACACGCAGTTCGACGGCGGCACGCTGGCCGGCCGGCAGATCGGCGAACGCCTCGTCGAGGCCCTCGAGCCACGCGACCGTCGGTTCGACGGTCGCGGGCACCTCGTCGAGCCGGTCGCGAATCCCGAGCCGCTCGACGGCCCGCGACTCGATCCGCCTGCTCCGGACGGACTGCGCGACGAGATGCCGCGCGATCCCGAAGAGCCACGGGGCGGCTGAGCCGTTCGCCTCATCGCGGAAGCGGCGGCGCACGAGCCACGCCTGCGCGAACGTCTCGGCGGTCAGGTCGAACGCGGCGTCCGCGTCGGCGGTGCGCGCAACGTTGAACGCGAAGATGCGCGCCGCATAACGCTCGTACAGCTCGCGGAACGCGGCCGGGTCCTTGCGCGCCGCGCGCATGAGTGCGGCATCTGATCTCATCCAGTCCCCTCCATGATCGCGGTCATGGAAGGAGATGGCACCAGCGGCCCTCGGTGTTACGCGGCTTCGAGCTCCCCGGGCGGCGAGATCGCCTCGCCCGACTTGGCCTTGGTGCGCAGCGGCACCTCCCGCAGGAGCCACGTCAGGGCAAACGCGAGCACGGAGACGCCGGCGGCCACGATGAACACGGGATGCAGCGCGGCGGCAAACGCATCGGCGAACGCTGCGTGGGCGGCGGGCGGCAACTTCTGGATGCCCGCGGGATTGATCGTCTTCGGAATGTGCGATCCCGCCGGCAGCCGAGCAGCGAGCTCGACGCGCACGCGGTTCGCGAAGATCGTCCCGAACAACGCGACACCGATCGAGCCGCCGATCTGGCGGAAGAGCGTCGAGCCGCTCGTGGCGACGCCCATCATCGACGGGTCGACCGAGTTCTGAACCGCGAGCACCAGTACCTGCATGACCATGCCGAGGCCGAGCCCGAGCACGCACGCGAACACCGCAGCGACCCACGTGCTCGTGCCGGCGTGCAGTTGGGCGAGCAGCACCATCGCGACCGCCATGATCGCCGTGCCCGCGATCGGGAAGAACCGATAGCGCCCGATCCTCGAGATCACCTGCCCGCTCACGATCGACGTGACGAGCACACCGGCCATCAGCGGCGTCAGCTGCAGGCCGGAGCGCGTCGGGCTCGATCCCTTGGTCACCTGGAGATAGAGCGGCAGGTAGGTGATGGCGCCGAAGAGCGCGAAGCCGACGATGAAGCCGACGGCGCTCGTCACGGCAAAGGTGTGGTTGCGGAAGAGCCCGAGCGGGAGGATCGGCTCGGCGGCGCGGCTCTCCTGCCAGAGGAAGGCCGGTACGAGGATCACGCTCGCGATGATCAGGCCGATCACCGGCGGTGAGCTCCACCCCCAGGTCGTCCCGCCGAGACTCGTGAAGAGCACGATCGCCCCGAGGCTGGCCGCGAGCAGCGCGGCGCCCAGATAGTCCATTGTGTGGCGGCGCGTGACCGCTTGCGCATGGAAGGTGACCGCGATCACCGTCAGCGCGATCGCGCCGATGGGGAGGTTCACGTAGAAGATCCACCGCCAGGAGAGGTTGTCGACGAAGAACCCGCCGAGCAGCGGCCCGATCACCGTGGCGACGCCGAACACGGCGCCGAAGTAGCCCTGGTACTTGCCGCGTTCGCGGGGCGGGATGATGTCGCCCACGACAGCGAGGGTGACCACCATCAAACCGCCGGCGCCGAGGCCTTGGAGCGCGCGGAACCCGATCAGCTGCGCCATCGATTGGGACAGACCGCACAGCACCGAGCCGATCAGGAAGATGACGATCGCGGCCTGCAGCACGCGCTTGCGGCCGTACAGGTCGCCGAGCTTTCCGTACAGCGGCCCCGAGACGGTGGCGGTGAGCAGATATGCCGTGACCACCCAGGAGAGGTGCGAGATGCCGCCGAGGTCGCCGACGATCGTCGGCAGCGCGGTCGAGACGATCGTCTGGTCGAGCGCGGCCAGGAGCAGCACGAGCATCAGCGCCAGGAAGATCGCGCGGACGCGCGGCTGGGGCTGCGGGGCTGCGTCCGTCACCCCGGGATACTACCAACAAGATGAAACTATTGCGGTGTGCAACTATTAGGACACGATGAGCGCCGCCCACGACACCACGGCGATCCTGGACCAGCTCGGGAAGCTGCTCAGGGAACTGACCCGCCTGGCCGGCGGCGCCGACCTCGACGGCCCCGCGATGACCGCGACGCAGCGGATCGCGCTCGTCGAGATCGCCGACGCTGCGCCGCTGCGCCTGAACGATCTCGCCGCCCGGATGGGGACGAGCGCCCCCACGGCGAGCCGCACCGTCGACGTCCTGGACGAGCTCGGGCTCGTCACGCGCACGCCCGACCCCGACGACCGCCGGGCGGTGCGGATCGAGCTGACGCACGCCGGGCGCCGCCTGATCGACGGGCGCAAGGCGCGCGCGTCCAAGGCCTTCGGGCCGGCGGTCGCGGCGCTCGCGCCCGCGGACCGTGAGCAGCTCTTGACGCTGCTCGCACGCATGACCGACACGCTCTCCACCTAGGAGGGCCTAGCCGGACGCGTGCTTCAGCGCCGACTCGCGGCGCTGTGCGTCTGCCAGCGTGAGCGACCCCGAGCAGACACGGTCGTTGAGCTCGTTCTCGATCCGGTCGACCGCGGCCGCGCGGGGGTACGGCTCCGGCCAGAGGTTGCGTGGATCGGTGGGGTTGCCGCCCAGCTCGAGGCTGATCAGGTGGTCCTCCTGGAACGCCGACAGCGGCCCGCGCAGCCGGTACTGCGCGAGCTGCCGTGCCTTGAGCGCATTCGTATAGGAGACCGGCGGCCGGATCGTGCGCGTCCAGCCGCGCGTGCAGATCGTCGTCCGGATCGTCGCCTGCGTCACAGCCGGGTTGAGCGCGCCCGGGGTGAGCGCCCAGCTCGCGCGCACGACGGTGGTCTTCGCGCCGCTCGAGCAGCGTGGGAGCGCGACGGCCACGACGACAGCCGCGCCGGCCAGCAGGCCGATCTCGACGGGTGAGACACGCATTCCGTCAACGGTACGAATCGCACCTGCAACGGCAAGTGTCCGTTCGTGACCGTTACGAAGTTGTTGCAATCACGCCGAGTCGCCGGCGAACGCCCAGACGGTGACCGCGATCCACGGGACGCCGATCACATCGGTCTGCAAACCGATGAAGAGCACTGCGGCGAACGCCGCGCCGACCCAGAGGCGATTGCGCATCGTCGCGCGCAAGAGCGCAAGCGACCACGCGACGAAGACGAGCATGCCGAGGATGCCGGTCTCGACGCCGAGCTCGGTGTAGGTCGACTCACCCGCCTGCACGGTCACCCGGGTGCGCGCCGCAGTCACACCCGCGTTGCCGAGCCCGAATCCCCACGGATGGTGCAGCACCGTGCGCCCTCCGTCCCGCAGCGACGCGAGATGCTCGCTGGTCGACGACTCGTTCGCGCTCGTCGCGTCGTTCGAAGCCTGCGGATGCTCGCGCGCGATCCGCTCCTGCACCTGCAACTCGCTCGCGGTGAAGTGCGTGCGCGGGCCGAAGTGGTCGTAACCCTTCACGAACGCGACCCCGATCACCGCCACGACCGCGACCCAGATCAGGGGGCGCACGCGCCGGCGGACGATCGCGCGCAACGCGAGCACGACGACGAGCGCGAGCAACGCGGAACGCGTGTGCGTCCACAGGAGCGCGGCGAAGATCAACAGACCGAGCGGCGGGCCCCACCGGCGCCGCATCGGAATGAAGAAGAGCGCAACCACGAGCAGGTACGACGTGGCGAGCGGCGAGAGGAACGTCGAGGTCAGACGCCGGAAGACGACGCCGTTCCCGGCGTTGTAGACGAAGTTCTCCGGCAGACCGGAGAGGCCGGTGTACCGGAGCCCGAGCTGGTCGTGGAACCACCCGGCCACAGGCCGCCAGAACGAGAGCGGGACCGCGTAGACGTCGATCAGCCCGAAGGCGGCCACGAACGCCGCGGTCGCCAGCACCGTGTGGCAGAGCCGGCTGCGCTCGCGATCGGTCAGGTGGAGCCCACGACCGAGGAAGTACGCCCCGACCGGCAGCAGGTCGTGCCGGGCTGCATACAGCACGCCCCTGTGCGTCGCGCCGCCTCCGAGCCACGACTGCGGCAGCAGCCCGTAGAGCACGACGAGCGCACCGAATGCAAGCGCGAGCCAGTCCGTGAGGCGACCGTCGAACGGCAGCCGCCGCCGTTCCCGCACGACGAGCACGAGCGCGACGAGCAGCAGCACGTCCTTCCACGCGGCGACGGCCGTGAGCGCGGCACCGCGGAGGCCGGCGCGCCAGAGCAGCGCCATCACGACGTTGTGCAGCGCCAGTCCGACGATCAGGACTTGCAGCGCGACAACCGACCGTCTCATTTGCGACTCACGGCGATCAGCGTCATCCCGGTGTTGATTACCCGCACGCTGTAAGGAAAGAGCGAGGCCAGGTCCTTGGGCCCGAGCGGATCGAGCACGTCGTCGAACGGGATCACACGGGCGCGCGCCTCTGCCGGAAGCCAGTGGACGAACGGCAAAAGCGTGTGCACCTCGACCGGGAACCAGCGATTCGGAGTCGTCAGAAAGACGCTGTTCGAGACCCTGCAAAGCTCGTGCACGAAACGCCGCTGGCCCTCCCGCCCACCGGCGATGTGCTCGACCACAGCGTTCGAGAAGCCGAGATCGAACTCGCCGTCGGCGAATGGCAGGTCGCGCCCGTCCGCGCGCACGGCGCGCACCTGCGGAAAGGCCGCGGCGAACCGGTCGAGCTCGGTGTGCCCGACGGCGGTGATCCGGTCGGGCCACGGGTAGAGAGCTTCGAAGAAGTTGTCGGAGGAGCCGTCGCCAAACGGTGCGTCGGTGACACCCACGTCGACCACCGACGTCTCCGGCCCGGGCTGTAGCAGCTCGAGCAGGAGGTCGAGCTTTCGCCGGCGGCTCCGCATGGACACCCGCGACGCGACCCGGCGCAGCATCGGCTGAGCGTATCCCTAGACTCGGCGGATGCCCGTTCGCGCCGAGCTCCGCCCGCAGGGGCCGTACTCCCTTCGCCTCTCCGGCCGGCACGCGTCGGATGCGACGCGCGTCGTCGCCGACGGCACGTACCGGGCCACCGTGCGGGTCGAGGACCGGCTCGAGCGCGTGCACGCAGTGCAACGCACCGACGGGACGATCGTCGTCGCGGCGGAGAGCGAGGCCGGGATCGAACACGTGCGCTTCGCGCTCGGGCTCGACGACGACCATTCGGAGTTCCTGCGCCGGTTCGACAGCGACCCGCTGCTGGGCGAGACGCTGCGTCGGCTGCGCGGGCTCAGGCCGATGCGCACCGGCACCGTCGCGCAGGCGTTGCTTCGAGCGGTTGCGGGGCAGTTGATCCAGGCGAGCCGCGCGCGGCAGATCGAGCGCACGATCATCCGCGCCGCGACGCCGGAGCACGGCGGCCTGCACGCGCCGCCGACCTCCGCCGAACTGGCGCGGTTCTCACCGGCGCAGCTCGGCCGGCTTGGTCTCGGCGCCCGACGCGCCGCCTGTCTGGTTCGGCTCTGCCGCTCCTTCGACCTCGAGCGGCTGAAGGACCAGCCGTCGAACGCCGTCGCCGCGCGCCTCGGGCGAGAGCGCGGTCTCGGGCCGTGGTCGGTGGGTGTCGTCTGTATCGAGGGACTGGGCCGCTACGAGCATGGGCTCGCGCGCGATCTCGGCCTCGCGAAGCTCGCCTCCGCGCTCTGGGGACGGTGGGCCGAGCCGGAGGAGGCCGACGTGCTGCTCGAGCCCTACGGCGAGTGGGCCGGGCTCGCCAGCGTCTATCTGCTCGCAGGCTTCAGCCGTGGTTTCATACCCTTGCCAGATGTCGCAGCGGCCTGATCTCCACGTTGTCGACGATCCCGTTGCGCCTGTCGCCGAACTGATTGCTGCGCAGGCGGGCCGAGGCGGCTCGATCGTGCTCACCGGCGGCGCGTCGGTCGGCGACGCCTACGAACATGCCGCACGGCTCCAGCCAGACTGGAGCAAGATCACGCTCTGGTGGGGCGACGAGCGCTGCGTCCCTCCCGACGACGAACGCTCGAACTACCGGCTCGCGAAGGAGACGCTCCTCGACCGGCTCGAAGTGCCGGCGGCGGTGCACCGCATCCGTGGCGAGCTCGAACCCGCAGCTGCCGCCGACGAATACGACGCTCTGCTCGACGGCGTCGAGTTGCAGCTGCTGCTGCTCGGGCTCGGCGGTGACAGCCACATGGCGTCGCTCTTTGCAGGCTCGCCCCAGCTCGACGTCGTGGACCGCCGCGTGACCTGGGGGCCCGCCGGCCTCGAGCCATTCGTCGACCGCGTCACGCTGACGCTGCCGGCGATCCAATCTGCGGCGCGCATCGTCTTTCTGGTCACGGGCGAAGGGAAGGCCGAAGCCGTGGCACGCGCCTTCGGCGGCGAGATCAGCCGGGAGGCACCTGCGAGCCTGGCTCGGCTCGCATCGGTCCCGGTCGAGGTCTTCCTCGACCCGGCTGCAGCGTCCAGACTGGAGAGCAGATGAGCACCCCCGTCCCGAACCCGTCGCCACAGGACGTCCTGGAGATCGAGCGGCCCGAGCAGCTCAAAGCGCTCGGCCACCCGCTTCGACTCAAGGTGCTCCAGGTGCTCGGCGACGCCGACCGGCCCCTGACGAATCGCGAGCTCGCGGCACAGCTGTCGGTCGACCCCGGGCACCTGCACTTCCACGTACGGATGCTCCACCGTGCCGGCCTGATCGAGCTGGCAGCCTCGGACGGTCGCGAGAAGCCCTATCGGCCGATTGCGAAGCATTTCAAGATCGGTCCGGAGATCCGCGCCGCCGGTCTGGCGAGTGAGGTCCAGGCCGCTCAGCTGCGCGAGCTCCAACGGGGTTTCGATCTCTATGCGGAGGCCGGGGAATTCCGGAGTGCGCAGGTGCACACGAAACTCGACGCCGAGACGGTGCGCAAGCTCCTGAACGAGCTCGTCCAGAAGCTGACCGACCTCGAGGACGATTCCCATCCGCAGCAGACGATCACGGTGGCGTTCCACCCCACGATCGCGCAGGGCGACACCGACAACTAGCCCTCCTGGAGTTGCGGGGGGAGCAGCGGCGAGGCGGGAAGCGGCTCGTCGATGTCGCGCCGGTGGGCGAGCGCCGCGAGCACGAGCGCCGTGTCGGCGACAGCGGCCTCCTCGAGGAAGTCCTCTCGCGCTTCGAAGGACGAGACGACGGATTCGACTGCCTCGCAGTAGCCGATCACGTCGTGCGCTGCGATCGACGCGAGTGCATCGGCGACGTCGTGTGGGAAGTCGTCGCGGTTCCGCAACGACTCGGCGAGGTGACGTGCCTCGGCCCAGCGACCTAGAGCGAGCAGCGCGAGCGTCGCGGCGTACCGGCCGATCGGCGATTCCGCGGTCGTGCAGCCGAGCTCCAGCGTCCAGCGGGCGTACCCGGCGACCGCGTCGTCGCCACCGGCGAGCACCGAAGCCTTGAGCGTCCCGATCGGGCGTCCCCAGGACTCACGGCCGTCGGCGGCATCCCAGCTCTCGCGCCAGCGCGCGGCGGCCCGGCGGAACCACTCTGCGGCGGCCGGGTCGTCCGCCATCAGCAGCCCGAGCCCTGCGGCATAGGCGGCGTTCCCCTGACGGACGAGCCCGCGCTCGTCCAGATCCCCGTGCGGATGCCCGTAGCGGGACTGTTTCTCCTCCGCGAAGGGAATCCAGTTCATCCGGCTACGTTGTACTAGAGGAGATGACGACGCGCTTCCACGGATTGACGTTCGTCACCGACCCCGGGCGTGTCTTCTTGCCGCGGGTCACGAGTGAGCACCTCGTCGACGCGGCCCTCGAGCGGATCGCAGACGAACCGGCGCGCGTCGCCGACGTCGGCACGGGCTCGGGCGTCGTCGCGATCACCCTGGCGCTGCGCGCGCCGCAGATCGAGATCTGGGCGAGCGACACCTGCGCCCGCGCCCTCGACGTCGCGTCGCTGAATGCCGACCGGCTGGGTGCCCGCGTGCATCTGGTGCAGGGCGACCTCCTCGATGGACTGCCGCGCGACCTCGACCTGATCGTCGCGAACCTGCCCTATCTCGCACCCGGTACGCCGGGCTACGAGGACGAACCACCGGCCGCGGTCTATTCGAGCGGCGACGGGCTCGATCACTACCGGCGCCTGATCGCCGGCGCAGGCGACCATCTGTCGCCCGACGGGGCGATGTTGATCCAGTTCCACGGCGATGTGCTCGAGGCGGAGCGCAGCGAGCTGCCGTGGTTGATCGGCCGGCTCGAGTCACTCGTCGCTGCGGCGGCCTAGGGACGCCTGCTCACGAGCGCCTCGCCGCGCGCGCGAGCTCGGTCAGGCGGTCGAGCAGGGCCCGCGCGTCGTCACCGTCCAGGTCACGAAACGCCGCCCCGAAGTTCTTGCCCGCCGTGTCGACGTAGACCGTTGCGAGCCGCAGCCGCCGCTGGGCCGGCCCCTCGAGCCGACGCAGGCTCTGCACCTTCGTCAACGGCACCCACGACGCCGAGCGTGCAACCCGTCCCGCCGTCGTCACGGCGTAGCGCTCGTCGAAGGCGAAGGACAGGCGGCGGTAGAGCAGCGGCGACTTCCAGCGGGCGCGCCGCGGCGGCCTCCGCTCCGGTTGCGGCGCCCCGGGCACGAGGAGCGCCAGCAGCTGGGCCGCCTCGGCGTGCGCACCGACCGGCAGGAGCGTGCGCAGCCGCCGCTTGCCTCGTTCGGCGTCGGAGCGGTCACGGACCCGGCCTGCGACGTCGACCTCCAGCCGACACCAGCCGAAGGGCCGCCACAGCAGCGGCTCGACCAGGTGAACCGCCTGCACCCTTCCGCGCGGGATCGTCTCGGCCGTCGTCTCGACGAGGCCGGAGCGAACACGCAAGCCTTCGGGCGCCTCGGCGACGGTGGCGTGGAAGGAACGGTTGAACCGCCGCCAGATCACGATCGCGTCACCGAGCAGGAGCGGCAGTGTCGGCCCGAGGAGCCCGTGCTTGCCGGCCGACGTCGCGGCGGCGAGCGCACCGAGGTAGACGACCAGCACGACCGCAGGACCGCTGAGCGCGAGCGAGGCCACGACTCGACCAGGCGGGATGCGCACGAGCTGACGATCGGTCGGCTCGGGAGTCTCTTCGTGAGCGCCCTGCGACAGCGCGAGCAGCCGAGCCCGCAACGCGTTCGCCTGCACGACCGGCAGGTAGGCGAGCCGCGCCGCGCCTCCGGTGCCGCCCATGCGCAGCCGCAGCTCGGCGAGGCCCAGCGCCCGGGCCAGCCCGGGTCGCACCGTGTCGATCGCCTGGACCTGGGAGAGCGGGTAGCGCTTCGAGCTTCGGCGCAGCAGGCCGGTCTCGATCCGCAGATCGTTGCCGTCGATCCGCCAGCGCGTGACGAGCCACGACACGAAACCGAGCACGATCAAGGCCACGACCGCGACCACGTGCCACGCCACGTCCCACCTGTTCGTTCCGCCAGAGACGAGCGTCGGCAGAAAGATGACGCCGATCGCGATCAATGCCCGGCCCGCGCGCACCGCCGGCGAGAGCGGATGCAGGCGCTGCCAGCCGTTCACAGACCGGCGGCGTTCGCCTCGCCCAGGGCCGCGAGCTGATCGCGTAAGCGCGCCGCCTCAGCAGCCTCGAGCCCCGGTATCCGCGCGTCGCTGGCGGCGGCCGCCGTGTGGAGCCGGACCGTCGCAAGGCCGAACGACCGCTCGACCGGTCCCGCCGTCACGTCGACGAACTGCATGCGCCCGTACGGCACGACCGAGAGCCTGCGGACCAGCACGCCCCTCCGGACCAGTAGATCGTCCTCGCGCTCCAGATAGCCCCACCGACCGACCCGACGCTGGAGCAGCACGTCGAGCACGGCCCCGCCGGCGAGCACAGCGAGGGCACCGGCGACGGCCGCCACGGCGTCGAGTTTCAGGGCGAGGAGGACGGCGACGGCGATCGTCGCGGCCGCTGTCGGAACGAGCGCCTCCACATGGCGGACGTGGCGCAGCCTCGGGGACGGCCGATTCCAGGTTTCCGGCTCCACCACTCCAGTATTCAGGCTGGGCGCGACCGGCCGACGGACGTCCGGTACATCGGCTATTCTGCGCTTGCGCTACGCGAAACGGGGCTTGAACCCGCGGGCGCAACCCTTTGAGGAGGCGGCATGTCGGATGTGCCGCAGGCATTGGCAGAAACCATTACGCACTCTCCGAGAGAATCGGGGGACGCGTTGGCCATTCGGGCCGACGCTCTCCGAGCCGAGGCATGGGCCGGCGAGCCCTTCCTTCGTCCAGATGAGGATCCGGACGTCGTGCTGGCGCCGGGGACCGCACGACGCCGCGCCCTCGACGATGGGCTCGCGGAGCTGGACGCGGGACGTGACGAGCCCTCGACCGAGTGGAAGGTGCGCTACGCCCTCCTGCTCGGGCTGGAGCGCGTCCTGTCGGAGAAACCGCCGCACCTCGCCTCCGGCACCGAGCTCCGCCGCCATCAGGTGGACGCGCTCGCCGGAATGCTCACCGAGCTGATCGCCGCCGCCCAGAAGGGCGAGAACGGCAACGGGCACGACGAGCCGGAGGAGGAAGACGACCCGGACGACGAGCTCGAGCTCGACCCGGAGGCCGAGACCGACGACGACGTCGAGCCGCTGCCGGTGGAAGCCGACCCGGGCGCGGTCCGCCGCTACCGCTTCCGGCATCCGACCGCATCCGGCAAGACGATCGCGGCTTCCGGCTTCGTCGAGGCGGCCCGCACCGAAGGCGTGTTGATCCTGACGCACCGCCGCCTGCTCGTCGACCAGTTCCGGCGCGAGCTGACCGAGCACGGCTACGGCGCGCGCTTCCACGACGCGGTGCTCACGGGGCACACCGCACCGCGCCCGTCGAACCCGATCACGATTCAGACCTACGCGTGGTTCGCACGGCACGTCGACGAGATCGCGCGCGACGCATACGAGCTCGTCATCTGCGACGAGGCGCACACGGCCCTCGGCGAAAAAACGTCGACGGCGATTCGCTCACTGAGCGAGCCCATCTACATCGGCATGACGGCGACGGAAGAGCTGATCGCGAAGCAGGTGTCGGACGTCTTCCCCGCCTCGGTCGACGATCTGCCGCTCGCCGACGCCGCGCGCCGCGGCCTGATCGCACCGTTGCGCTGTCTGCGCGTCCCGCCCGTCGCGGCGATCAACCAGGTGCCGATCGTCGGCGGCGACTTCGAGGAGCGCGCCCTGGCACAGGCCCTCGACCACGAAGCCCTGAACATGGCCGCGGCGACGCTCTACCGCGAGCGGTTCGGCGACACGCCGGGGATCGTCTACGCCGCCGGCGTCGACCACGCGTACAACCTCGCGACCGCGTTCCGCGCTGCCGGCATCAAGGCCGAGGCCGTCTCGGGCCGAACCCCGCCGGTCAAGCTCGCCGAGATCCTGGCGGCCTACGAGCGCGCCGAGATCGACGTACTGATCAACGCGATGCTGCTCGCCGAGGGCTGGAACTCGCCACGCGCGACGATCGTCATGCATCTCGCGCCGACCGCGTCGAAGCGCGTCTACCAGCAGCGGATCGGCCGCATCATGCGCATCCATCCCCGCAAGGAAGCGGGCATCGTCGTCGACTTCACCCCGAAGGCCGCAACACACAACGAACGTGTCGTGTCGCTGCACTCGCTACTCGACGCGGACTTCTACCGCGAAGGTGCGCGCGTGACCCCCGCCCCCCGCCGCCGGACGCAGCGTCGAGCACGGCGCAAGCTGACACCCGCCTCGTGGCTCGTTCCGGTGACGCCCGACGTCCTGCGCCGCAAGGTCGTGATCGCCCGCGAGTGGCAGCGCGTCGATCCGAAGTTCCTCGACGAGGACGAGCAGGAGTTCTGGGGCGAGATCGCCGGCCGCCAGCTGCGCTTCGACGAGCGCGCGGCCTTCGTCGAGAAGCTGACCGCGCGCGGCGCCTCGAAGCGCGCGATGGAGAAGTTCCTGTCGACCTGCGCAGCCCAGAATCCCAACCGCCGCTTGCGGCTGATCGCGCTCGCCGATCGCGTATCGATGAAGGTCGAGCGTGCCGACTTCGACGATCTCGTCACCCTGGTCACGCAGGCTCCCCCGTGGGAGAAGGACCGCGCGGCGGGCGTCCGGACGATGCTGCGCGCGATTGCGGACGGGAAAGCCGACGCACCGGACCAGATTCTCGCGCGCTGGACGTGGAAGCTCTCGCGCGCGGTGCGAAAGCAACTCGACCGCAAGGCCTCGCAGGAGTACCCGGATGCAAAGCGACTGCTCGGCGCGCTTGCGAACTCGCGCGGGCACCGGCACGAGGAGAACGCGGCCAAGCTCGTCAACGCTGCGCTCGAGATGCCGCGCGAGGTCGGCGCCGCACTGCTCGCCTCGGCAGAGGGTTACACACCACGGTCGACGCAGCTGCTCGACGCGGCGCGAGAGCGGCTCGGGACGATTCAGGAGGTCGCGGGCTGGATCGCGGACAACCTGCCGCAGCCGAAGACGGGACCGTCGCGGGCACGGCGCCGCCGCAGGCGCAAGAAGAAGACGGGCACCGAAGGGACGGGCGGCGCGACGCAGGTCGCAGCGGCCGGAGCCCCGCCCGCCGAGGGCGGCGGCGAGGGCGAGCCGGCTCCGGCGAAAAAACGCCGCCGCAGGCGCAGGAAGCCGCCCGAGGCGGGGACCGGCGTGGAGGCCGCGTCCCCGAACGGCGCCGCACCCGAGGCTCCAGCTCCCGCCACGGCCGCCCCGCAGGCGCCGGAACAGGCAGCGGCACCGGCCGAACGGGCCGTGCCCACCGAAGACGCCGCGTAGTTTCGGCCACGGCCGCGGGTCTGACCCCGGACACGGCTGATCGAGGCAGGGCCGAAACCGATCCCGGCGCCGTAACGAATCACCGGCAGACTGGTTCTGTAACGGATGCTCATCTTGCTCGCCATCGGCTTCCTCGCGGGGGTGGTGACCGCCGTGTCGCCGTGCGTGCTGCCCGTGCTCCCGATCCTGCTCGCCGGTGGAGCATCCGGGCGCAAACCGCTGCGCATCGTCGCCGGGCTCGTCGTGAGCTTCAGCGTCTTCACGCTCTTCGCGGCGTGGCTGCTCGACCAGCTCGACCTTCCCGACGACTTCCTCCGCAACGCGGCGATCGTCCTCCTCCTCGTGATGGCCGTGACGCTGCTCGTTCCGCGCGCGGGGCTGCTGATCGAACGGCCGCTCGCGGTCTTCTCGCGCTTCCGGCCGACCGGCGTCGGCGGCGGCTTCTTCTTCGGCGCGACGCTTGGGCTCGTCTTCGTGCCCTGCGCAGGCCCGGTGCTCGCGACGGTCACCGTCGTCGCAGCGAACAACTCCGTCGGACTGCGCGCCATCCTCCTCACGCTCGCGTACGCCGCCGGCGCCGCGCTGCCGATGCTCCTGATCGCGCGCGGGGGTGCCGCGGCCTCGGGCCGGCTACGCCGGCACGCCGAGACGGTGCGGGTCGTTTCCGGCGCGCTGATGGCGGCCGTCGCGCTCGGTCTCGTCTTCCATCTCGACGACAACCTCGCAACGCTCACACCCGGCTACACCACGTTCCTGCAGAACAAGCTCGAGAACAACTCGACGGCCAAGCGCGAGTTGTCGAAGGTGCGCGGCGGGGGCCAGGCGCTCGCGGCGGTGGGGAAGACGCCCACGGGAAGCCTCCCCAACTACGGCGTCGCGCCGTCCCTGCATGTCGACGGCGCCTGGATCAACTCCAAGCCGCTGACGCTCGCGCAACTGCGCGGCAAGGTCGTGCTCGTCGATTTCTGGACCTACTCGTGCATCAACTGCCTGCGCACCCTGCCGCACCTCAAGGCCTGGTACGCGGCCTACCACGACAAGGGGCTCGTGATCATCGGCGTCCACACGCCGGAGTTCGCGTTCGAGCACGTCACCTCGAACGTCCAGGCCGCGGTGAAGCGGCTCGGGATCGCCTACCCGGTGATGCAGGACAACGACTACAAGACCTGGGACAACTACGCGAACCAGTACTGGCCGGCGGAGTACTTGATCGACAGACAAGGCCACGTTCGCCATACGCACTTCGGCGAAGGCGAATATCCGCAGACAGAGGCGCTGATCCGCAGGCTGCTCGGCGACAACGGCTCGCACGCCCGGCAACTGGCGGACACGACGCCGACCGGTCTGCTGACCGCCGAGAGCTACCTCGGGTATGCACGATTGTCGAACTACGTCGGGACGAACCCGGTCCCGAACGTCGACCATGCCTACCACTTCGCGCCGGACATCCCGCAGAACACGCTCTCGTACGACGGCCGGTGGCGCGTCGGTGCCCAGCAGATCGTTGCCGGGCCGAACGCCCGCCTGCGGCTCCGTTTCCAGGCGAAGAACGTCTACATCGTCCTCGGCGGACACGGCACGGTCCACGCCCTGATCAACGGGAAGCCGGCCGGCACGATCAAGGTCGATGCGCAGCGCCTCTACACCGTTCGGTCCTCGAGCACGTTCGAATCGGCGCTCCTGGAGCTGCGCTTCACGCCCGGCATCCAGGCGTATTCGTTCACCTTCGGCTAGCGGTCAGTACTCGCGGGCGACGTCGTCATCGCCGTCGTCGTTCTCGCGCTCACGCAGGAAGCGTGTCAGCTCGGCCGCGATCGATTCGCCCGACGGCAGATCCGCCTCGTCGGCGAGCTCGTCGACCCGCCGCTCGAGATCCTGAACGTAGGCCGAGGTCTCCTCGTCGGTCGCGACGGCCTCGCTCACCTGTTGCGCGTACGCGTCGGCGGCCTCGTCGAGCTCGGCGGTGTCGACCTGGGCGCCGAGCAGGTCGCCGAGCCGGTCGACGAGCGCCTTGGCCGCCCGGGGCGAAGGCGTCAACGAGACGTAGTGCGGGACCGCCGCCCAAAGGCTGGCCGACTTGAGGCCGGCGCTGGCGCACGCGTCGTGCAGCACGCCGACCATCCCGGTCGGTCCCTCGTAGCGCGAGGCCTGGAGGCCGAGCTGGTCGATCAGGTCGGGGTCGGTGGCGCTGCCGGTGACGGGCGAGGGACGGGTATGCGGCACGTCGGCGAGCAGCGAGCCCAGCGTGATCACGAGCTCGACCTTGAAGTCCTTCGCCACCCCGGTGATCAGCTCGGAGAACGTGCGCCAGCGCAGGTTCGGTTCGACGCCGAGCAAGATGATCGCGTCGCGTCCGGCGCCGGGCAGCGCGGCGTGCATGAACGTGTTCTCCGGCCAGTCGATCTGGCGCGTATAGCCGTCGACCAGGGACACCATCGGCCGCGTCGCCTGAAAGTCGTAGAAGTTCTCCGGGTCGATCGACGCGAACTCCTGACCGGCCCAGGCGCGCGCGAGATACGCACCGGCCAGCGACGCGCCCTGCCCACCGTCGTTCCACCCGCGGAACGCCGCGATCAGCACCGGCCGAAGGAGCTCCGGCCGCGAGTCCATGCGCAGCTCCGTCATCCACTTATCCTACGCGGGCGCCACAGGCTGTAGACGAACGCGGTGACCGCCACCCACACCGTCGCGGCGACCGTGACGTGCGCGAGCACGAGCCACCACGGCAGATGCGTGCGGTACTGCGTCTCGCCGATCACCATCTGCACGGCGAGGAGGCCGAGCAGCACGAACGCGCCCCGTACCTGCGGCGCCTGGTTTCGAACCAGCCACACGAGCAGCAAGGCGAACGAGATGCCGAAGACCGCGGTCGCGCGAACATGCCAGTAGACGGCCGGCTGGAAGGACCAGAGGCGTCGAACGACCGCGCTGCCCGGATGCGGCCCCGACGCGGTGGCGAGGGTGCCGCTGACGATCAGCACCATTGCGGCCGCCCCGACGAGCAGCCCGAGCCGTGGCACCCAGGCCGGCAGTGAGGTCCGTTCGCGAGCGCGAGTTTCGATCGCGAGCACGACACCGAGCGTCAGGACGACCACCGAGAGCAGGAAGTGCGACAGCACGAGCCACGGGTTGAGGTGAAAGTGCACCGTCAGCGCGCCGAGCGGCGCCTGCAGCAGTGTCCCGAAGAAGATGAGGAAGGCGAGCCGGCGCAGCCGGGGCGCGAGCAGCCACGTCGCAAGCGTGACGAGGATCGTGAAGAACGCGATCACGCGGTTCGAGAACTCGATGTAGCTGTGGTAGCTCTTCGGCTCGAAGTGGTGCTGCTCGCAGCCGGGCCAGTGCTCGCAACCGAGACCGGAGCCGGTCAGGCGCACCGTCGCACCGGTGGCGACGATCAGGACGAGCATCGCGGCGTTCGCCAGCGCGAGCCGGCGGAAGGCCGTGGGCGACAGCGCGAAGGCGCGCACGCGGGCGAGCGGCTGGGCGCCGGCTTCCATCTCGCGCGCACTGTAGCGGCAGCAGGCCGTGCTAAACTGACGTTGACGTAAAGATGAGATTCCTGTCCAGCCGCCGTCATTCGCCCCACTACAAGTGGTGGGTGCTCTCGTGCACGAGCCTCGGCATGCTGCTCGCCACGGTCAACTCCGGCACGCTGATCATCGCGTTGCCCGATCTCGAGCGCAGCCTGCACACCACCCTGCTGCAGCTCGTCTGGGTGATCCTGTCCTACATGATCGTCTCGACCGTGCTCGTGCTCACGGCGGGACGGCTCTCCGACCTCTTCGGCCGCAAGACGGCCTACGTCCTCGGCTTCCTCGTCTTCTCCGCGGCCTCGCTCGGCGCCGGCTTCGCAGGCAGTGGCACGGAGCTGATCCTCTGGCGCGTCCTGCAGGGCGTCGGAGGCGCGTTCCTCTTTGCGAACGCCGCGGCTCTCGTCACCGACGCGTTCCCGCGCCGTGAACTGGGCCTTGCGATGGGAACGAACACGATGGTCGCGGCGGTCGGACTGGTGATCGGCCCGGTGCTCGGCGGCGCGCTCGTCGCGATCGACTGGCCGTGGGTCTTCTGGTTCAACGTCCCGCTCGGCCTGATCGGCTGCATCTGGGGCGCCCTCGTGCTGGAGGAGCGTTCCGGACGCAGCAAGGAGCGCGGGCTCGACCTGCTCGGCGTGACGACGTTCGTCGTCGGCCTGACCGGCCTCGTGCTCGCACTGTCGAAGGGCGGGCTCAGCGGTTGGGACAACTGGCTCGTGATCGGCGGCCTCACTGCAGCGGTGATCCTGCTGCCGCTGTTCGTCGTGATCGAGCAGCACGCGCGCTCGCCGATGCTCGATCTCGAGCTGTTCCACGACCGGCTCTTCAGCGCCGCATCCGCGGCGGCATTCCTGAACGGCCTCTCTCGCTTCGCCCTGCTGTTCCTCTTCGTCTTCTACTTCCAGGGGCCGCAGGGCCAGTCGCCGATCATGGCCGGGCTCGAGCTCGCGCCGCTGGCACTTGGCATGCTCGTCGCCTCACCGATCGCGGGCGCGATTGCGGACCGGCACGGCTCGCGCGCGCTCGCCGCCGGTGGAATGCTGCTCTCCGCGTTCGCCCTCGCGGGGATGACGACCCTGCAGGCGAACACCCCGTACGCCTGGAGCGCCTTCTGGCTCGCGCTCGTCGGCATCGGGTCGGGCATGTTCAACAGTCCCAACACGGCCGCGATGATGGGCGCCGTCCCGATGCATCGCCGCGGCGTGGCCGCCGGCGCACGGGTGATGTTGCAGAACACCGGAGCGGTGATCTCGATTGCCTTCGTGATGGCGATCGTCACCGCTGCCGTCCCCAAGGATGTGCTGTTCAAGATCTTCTCGGGTCTCACATCCGGGCTCTCTCCGGAGCAGCTGCAGCCGTTCATCTCGAATCTGCACCTGGCGATGTGGGTGCTCGCAGGAATCTCGCTGCTCGGCGCGGCCATCTCATTGCTCCGCCCGGCGCACGTGCGTGAGCTCCCGGCCGAGTCCGTCCTCGAGCGTGCGGCGTGACGCTGCGGATCGGCGAGCTGGCGGAACGGAGCGGAGTCACGCCGCGCACGATTCGCTACTACGAGGAGCTGGGGCTCCTGCCGCGCTCCGAGCGCGAGCAGGGCAAGCACCGCGTGTACACGGAAGTCGACGCGGAGCGCATCTCGGAGCTGACGCGCCTGCGCGACCTGCTCGGCCTGTCGCTCGACGAACTGCGCTCGATGATCGCTGCGGAGGACGTTCGCGCTGAGATCCGTCGCCGTTTCCAGGAGTCCGACTCGCGCGAGGAACAGCTCGCCCTGCTCGACGAAGCGCTACCGCACATCGAGACGCAGCTGACACTCGTCCGTCGCCGATTGTCTGCGCTGCAGGAGCTCGAAGCCGAGCTGGCCGAGCGGCGCAAGCGCGTCCTGCGCCGTCGCCGCGACCTCGCTTGACGCTCAGCCGAGCAGCGCGGCCCAGGTTTCCCTGATTGCCGCGCAGTTGCCCAGAGCTCCACATTGCCGCACGGTGTCGTCGTTCTCCTGATGTGGTGACCGAAGCACGTTCAGGTACTCGGCGAAGTCCTTGAGGTCCCACGTGAGACGAAAGAAGTCGAGCGCCGCTTCGTCGATCCGCCGGCCCGTCGCCTCGGTGTAGAGATGTCCCTCGTCACCGTCGTGGACGAGCATCCAGAGGTCCCGCTCGGGCGGCGCGACCGCCACGGTGTCCCAGTCCACCAGGAGACGACCCTCGTTCGTTCGCATGACATTGCCGCCATGAGGCTCGCCGTGCGTGAGGACCCAGCCCTCGTCGTTCGCTTGCGCCACAGCGGACAGCCGATCGGCCAACGCGAGCAGCTCGGCCAGCTCAGACCGGCACTCCCGCACGGCCTGCCGCGCCTGCTCCGACAGAGGGCCACCGCTCCAGGGCTCGTCCACCTCGCGGAGCGCGGCCTCGAGGTGGTGCCGGCCGGGCAGCTCGAAGCCGACGGTGGCCGTCGCCGGAACCGGCGCCGCCAGGTGCAGCTGCGCGATCAGTGCGAGGACGCCCAGCCGGTCCTCGTCGTCGTCGTAGCGGCCGAATGTCCCTGGCTTCCCGTCGACGAACGGGAACAGCGCGATCGTGTACCGCTCATCGAGCTGCAAGAGAGACTCGCCGGCGGATGTGAGGATCGGCGCGAGGACGAAGTTCAGGCCACGCTCGCGAAGAGCGACCGAGGTGTCGAAGGCGTGACGCAGCCCCTCGAAGACAACGGTGCGCGATCGCCGAGCCAGGCCTTGTGGTCGAGATCGTCGACGGTGGCAAACCACCGCCTGCCGGAGCGGTCGGCGATCTCCCAGTGGTAGCTGCCGCCGCCGAGGGCGGCGTACTCGGCCACGTCCACGTCGACCTTCCAGCGTCGGCGTAGAGCGTCGACGACCGCGCCGCTCTCGATGCCCTCGGGCAGATCCCGCATCAGGCGAGCGCGACGCCTGCACCCGCTTCGACCGCGCCGACGCGGGCGAGGAAGAGGCCCGCTCGCGCGAACTCCGCCTCCAGCGCCATCCCCTGCTCACGCGGCAGCGCGACGAGAAGACCTCCCGCGGTCTGGGGGTCGTGGGCCAGCTCCACGAGCTCGGGCGCGGCGTCTCCCACCTCGAGCCCCGCGAAGTCGCGGTTGTTGCGCGTGCCGACGGTCGAGACACCCGCACGCGCCGCGTCGAGCGCGCCGTCGAGCGCCGGCAGCCGCTCCGCCGCGAGAACGATGCGCACGCCGCTGCGGTCCGCCATCTCGTGCGCGTGGCCGGCGAGCCCGAAGCCGGTGACGTCCGTCACGGCGTTCGGTGAGAAAGACCGCAGGACATCGGCCGCCTCGCGGTTCAGCGTTCGCATCCAGGCCACGGCGACCGCAATGTCGGCGAGCCCGCGCTTGGCGCCGCCGAGGACGAGCGCCGTGCCGAGCGGCTTCGTCAGATACAGCGCGTCGCCGGGCTTGGCGCCGGACTTCGGCCAGATCCCGTCGAGCGACACGGTGCCGACCACGGCGAGCCCGTACTTCGGCTCGGTGTCCCGGATCGTGTGGCCGCCGGCGAGGATCGCGCCCGCAGCGCGAACCTGACGGTCGGCACCGTCGAAGATCGCCCGGACGACCTCTGTGGGCAGCTCCTCGGGGAGGGCCGCGACCGAGAGGGCGAGCAGCGGCACACCGCCCATCGCGAACACGTCGTTGAGCGCATTCGTGGCGGCGATCGCTCCGAAGTCGTCCGGGTCGTCGACGATCGGCGGGAAGAAGTCGATCGTGAAGACGAGCGCACGCTCGTCGTCGAGCTTGTACACCGCCGCGTCATCCGCGGGGTCGAGCCCGACGAGCAGGTTCTCCGCCTCGGCGGGGACGAACCCGCGCAGCAGTTCTTCAAGGCGTGAGGCCGAGTACTTGGCCGCGCAGCCTCCGGCCGTCGCGAGGTCGGTGAGCTTCACTCCCGCACCGTAACGCGACAACGGCGGCCGGGGAGCCGCCGTCGTCAGGGGAGAGGAAACGTGGTGCTGCCGCTCCGATTCGCGTGCGCCGCCCCGTGTCCTTTAAGGTCGGACGATGCCGAGCGCACTCGTCACCGGCGGCTCGTCGGGCATCGGGCTCGCGATCGCGCGCATGTTGCGCGACGAAGGCTTCGAGTTGACACTCGCCTCGCGGACCGCCGCGAAGATCGAGGCGGCCGCCGCCGAGCTCCAGGCGTTCGCCGTCACCGCCGACGTGAGCAAGGAAGAAGACTGCATCCGCGTCGTCGCAGAGCACCGAGAACGCTTCGGCGGCCTGGACCTGCTCGTCAACTCGGCGGGGATCGGGATCGCCGGCACGGTCGAGTCCCTGCAGGGGAAGCACATCGACCTGCAGCTGAACATCAATCTCCGCGGCCTGCTGCTCGTGAGCCGGGAAGCGATCCCGCTGCTCAGGCAGACGAGAGGCTGGATCGTCAACCTCGCGTCGATCGCCGGAACGACACCGACGCCAGGCCTGACCGTGTACGGCGCGACGAAGGCGGCGGTGATCGCGCTGACGCGCTCCCAGAACGCCGAGCTCGACGGCGACGGTGTCCGGGCGATCGCGATCTGCCCTGGCTTCGTCGACACGGCGATGGCCGAGTGGTCCGGGATCGACCCGGTCGAGATGATCCAGCCCGAGGACTGTGCCGAGATCGTGCGCATGTGCCTGCGCCTCTCGCCGCGCGCCCGGATCCCGCAGGTGGTCGTCGAACGCGTCGGTTCGTCGGAGGGCGTCGGCTAAGCGCTAGCGTTCCTCCCGCATGCAGCGCCTCGCCCTGCTCGCTCTTCTGGTCGCAGTGCTCGCCGGTTGTGGGAGCTCAGCCGCCAGGATCAGCGTGCCGGTGACACCGCCGCGGACGTTCGCCGGGGGCGAGGTGTCGCCGCCGCGTCCTGCACCGCCCATCCGTTTGCACGACGCGACCGGCCGGCCCGTCACGCTTGCCGCGGAGCGTGGCCGGTTTGTGCTCGTGACGTTTCTCTACACGCACTGCCCGGACGTCTGCCCGCTGATCGCCCAGAACCTCAATACCGCGCTGCGAACTCTCGGCCCGGCGAGCGGCGTGCGGGTGCTGGCGGTGAGCGTCGACCCGAAGGGCGATACCCCGGCGGCGGTGCGCGCGTATGCGAAGCGGCTGCGGCTCCTGCCGCAGTTCCGCTACCTGATCGGCTCCAGGGCAGAGTTGCGGCGCGCCTGGGCCGCCTGGAACGTGCTCAGCGTCCGGCGGTCGGCCCAGCTCGTGGACCATGTCGCATACACCGCGCTGGTCGACCCTTCCGGCAAGGAGCGCGTCCTCTACGGAGGTCAGGTTCACGCCAAAGATGTTTTGCACGACCTGCGAATCCTGATGCGCAAGTCGGCGGCGAAGACCTAGCCCAGTCCGAGATATGAAGCGCGCGCCGGCTCCCCAATGAGAAGCGCGCCTCGGAGGGCCTTGGTCAGAAGCTTAAGCTGGACCGTCCCACAGACCCGGATGCCAGTTTGCCCCGAACTTGCCGAGCACGACCGCAACGACTACCGACGCCAGCAGAACTACCGCACGACGCCGAACGAGCGTTGCAAACAGGTTTGCCACAGTGAACACCTCCCTTCATCAGAACCTGAAGTCTTGGAGCGCCTCGGCGGCACGGCGGTAGAGCACCGCAGCACGCCGTTCGTCTCCACGCTTGGTTGCAAGATCTCCCTGGGCCACCCACGCGGCGGCCCGGTGCGACGTCGAGGTCAACCTCGCAAAAGCATCCTCCGACGCGGCGAAGGCGACCTCGGCCTCGTCGAAGCGGCCCTGCTCGAGCAGCGCGCGGCCGAGCACGAGTCGTGCGTTCCCGACCTCGTCGAGCATGTCCTCGCGCTCGGCGATGATCTCGAGCGCGTGACGAGCCTGTTCCTCGGCCTTCTTGATGTCGCCGGTGCGGAGATGCACCTGCGCCAGCGAAGAGACCGCCTTGGCGGCCTCTTCGTCGCGCCCGAGCTCGAGCGCGACCGAGAAGGCCTGCTTGAAGTGCTCGACCGCGACCTCGGGCTTGCCGAGCAGGAACTCGACCGCGCCGAGGTTGTTCATCAGCCGGCCCACGTTCGCCCGGTCGGCAAGCTCTTCGTACTGCGCCTTCGCCTGCTCGGCATAGGTGCGCGCGAGGACGTAGTGACCGTCTCGCTCGGCGAGCAGTGAGGCCTGGAAGTACGCGGCACCGAGCGCCCTCGCGTCCTGAAGGGACTCGGCAAGCTCGAGCGCGCGCTCGACGTCCTCACGCGAAGCCTCGTAGTCGCGCTGGCGGCGATAGCACCGAGAGCGCCACGCGAAGATGTTCAGGCGCAACCTGTCGGACGGAAGCTCCGAGCGCTCGACCAGAGCGAGCGACTCGTTGAACAGCCCGACCGCCGACGAGATGCTCGCCAGCAAGTACCGGCATACCCCCAGCCGGTAGAGCACCTCGGCGCGGTCGATGTCGGAGAATCCTTCGCCCTCGACGAGCACGCGCGACTCGGCGAGCAGGGCGAGACCGCCCTTGATGTCGCCGTTCTCGGCGCGAGCCATCGCCTCGCCGTTCAGCGCGCGCACGTGCAGTTCCGGCGCGCCCGTCCCGAGCACGGCCGGCAGCGCCCGCGTGTACTCGTCGATCGCCGCTGCGAGCTCGTGGTCCTGGAGCAGCGAGTCGGCGCGCGCGAGGATCGCCTCGGCCTTGGCGCGATCGTCCGTCGAGACACCGCTCGCCAGGAAGCCCGCGTCGACCCCCAGTCGGAGCGCGAGCCATTCGACCGTCTCCGCCGTGGGGCGGGTCTTGCCACGCTCGATCTGGGAGATGTACTCCTTGGAGAAGCGCTCGCCGGCGAGCCCGGTCTGCGTGAGCCCTGCGGCCACGCGGAGCTGGCGCAGGCGCTCACCAAGGCGAGGCGCGCGGGGCGCCCTCGTCGTGGTACTCGCTCGTGCGGCGCGAGGAGTCATACGCCGGCTCAGCATGCCGAACACTTGACCAGATTGCAATCCCCTGAAGGGGACAGTCCCCCAAAAGGGGGATATTTGCTGGCTTTTCCCTGTCAACCAGCCAATCCTGGAATCACTTGACCGAGTCACTTGACAGAGTCGGACATGGCTCGTAGAGTGAGCCCACCTTGCACCACGGCCGGACGCCAGGCCAGTGCAGGGGGAGCGCCAGAGGCGACAATCCGGAGGTACGGCTGGGCCGCAGAGCCATTGCCATTCGGAGACGCCCAACCGGCGCCCCGCCTGACCAAGGAAGAGCCCCGGGTGCCGCAGCCGGGGCTCTTCCATTTTCTGGGCCGGGGCGGTTGACTAGCCGGTGGGGTCGGCGGCCATCCAGCGGTGGCGCTCGGCCCGCACGCGCTGGAGATCGTCGCCGAGCAGCCCGCCGAGCCGGGCGTCCATCGTGGCGAGCAGACCGCCGGCGACGAAGATCCAGGCCTCGGCCTCGGGGTCCCGGTCTGCGTGGAGTGCGCCGCGGTGCTGGCCGTCGCGGATCAGCTCCGCGAAGAAATCGTGCACCTCGCGGACCTGGCGGCGCAGGGCGGCCGCGATCACCTTGTCCTCGGCCGAGACCGTCAGCGCCTGGATCCAGAGGTCGATGAGGCGGATCTTCTTGCCTTTCGACATGTAGGCGTCGGCGATCGCGCCGAGGCATTTGAGCGGGTCCTCGGCGATCGCACGCTCGGAACCGGCGCGGAAGCTCGCCCATGCCTCGTCGAGGCACGCGAGATAGAGATCGCGCTTCGACCCGAAATGCCGGTAGAGGATCGGCTCGGAGATGCCCGCTTCACGGGCGATCTCGGCGGTGGTCGCACCGCGGTAGCTCGAGCGCGAGAAGACGCGCCCGGCCGTGTCGAGCACCGCCTGGCGCCGCGCCTCCGCGGTCAGCCGCTGCTTGGTCTGCGTCACGCCGCCTCGACGAGCGCCGCGTCACGGGCCGGCTCCTCGCGCGGGTGCTCGACCTTGCGGATCGCGGTCACCGCGACTGCGGCTCCGACGAGGCAGAGCAGCGCACCTACACGCAGCGCGTCGTGGAAGCCGACGAGATAGCTGCTGGCGCTCGCGACGATCGAGCCCATCACGGCGATCCCGAGCGAGCCGCCCACCTGTCGTGCTGAATTGAGCACGGCCGAGCCGATGCCCGCCTTGTCGACCGGAACGGCGCTCATCGCGGCCGCCGTCACCGGGGTCATCGTCATCCCCATGCCCACGCCGCCGAGCAAGAGGCCGGGCAGGAGCGCCCAGAAGCTCTCCTGAGCTCCGAGGGTCGTGTAGTAGAAGAGCATCCCCGAGAGCAACGTCATCCCACCGCCGACGAGCCAGCGCGAGCCGACACGGTCGGTGAGCGCACCCGCACGCGGTGCGATCAGGATGATCAGGATCGTCATGGGCAGGAAGCTCGCTCCGGCCTGCACCGGCGAGTAGCCGAGCACGTTCTGCATGTAGAGCGAGACGAAGAAGAACGTGCCGAACATCGCCAGGCCGACGAAGAGCATCGCGGCGTTCGCGCCGCTGAACGTGCGGTTGCGGAACAGCGACAGATCGAGCATCGGCGCTCGCTGGTGCAGCTCGAGGAGCGCGAACGAGACGAGTGCGACCGCCGCAATCGCGAACGCGCCGAGAATGCGAGCGGAGGTCCAGCCGTAGTTGCTCGCCTCGATGAACGCATATGTGAGCGAGAACAGGCCGATGGCCGACGCCGCGAGGCCGGGAATGTCGAGCGACTGCACGGCCGACTCGTCGCGTGTCTCGGCAATGAAGATCGGCGTCGCGAAGAGGCCGACGATCCCGATGGGGACGTTGATGAAGAAGATCCAGTTCCAGTTCACGTGCTCGGTGAGGAGCCCGCCGACCAGAGGCCCGATCGCGAGCGCCATCGCCGAGACGCCGGCCCAGATGCCGATCGCCTTGCCGCGCTCACGCGCCGCGAACGTCGCCGTGATGATCGAAAGAGTCGCGGGGTTCATCAGCGCACCGCCCAGGCCCTGCACGACGCGGGCGCCGATCAGGAAGCCGCCGTTCGGCGCGAGGCCGCAGGCAAGGGACGCGCCGGTGAAGACGGCGAGGCCGACCATGAAGATCAGCCGGCGGCCGAGGAAGTCCGCGAGCTTGCCGCCGACGAGCATGAACGCGGCGAACGTCAGCGCGTAGCCGGCGACCACCCACTCGAGGCCCTCGATGCTCATGCCGAGCGAGCTGCGAATCGACGGCAGCGCGACGTTGACGACCGTGTTGTCGAGCATGATCATGAACAGCCCGACCGACACGGCCCCGAGCGTCCACCACTTCTTGTTCTCCGGCGTCACGAAACGCTTCATCCTCGGATACCCCCACTGAAGTTAGCGCCCGCTAAGTTAGCAGACGCTAACTCAGGGCCGCAAGTAGGGTTGCGCGGGTGACGGACGTGGTTTGGACGCCCGACGAGGCGACGGTCGAGCACGCGAACGCGACGCCGGCTCGTGCGCACGGCGGGAGCCGCGGACTACGACGAGCTCGTCCGCCGCTCGCAGGACGATCCGGCCTGGTTCTGGCCCCTCTGCGTCGACGACCTTGGGATCGAGTTCTCGACGCCCTGGGACGCAGTGCTCGACAGCTCGCGCGGCCCCGAATGGACGACCTGGTTCGTCGGCGGGAAGCTCAATGTCGCCCGCAACTGCGTGCATCGCTGGGCCGAGCGGCGTCCCGAGGGCGTCGCCGCCGTCGGGCTCGGCGAGGACGGCTCGCGCAGCACGCTCACGTTCGCCGAGCTCTCCCGCGACGTGACCAGGCTCGCCGAGGAGCTCGTCGCGCTCGGCGTCGAAGCGGGCGATCGCGTGGCGATCTTCCTGGCGATGTCGCCCGAGGTCGCCCTTGCATCGAACGCAGTCGCGCACATCGGCGCCGTCCAGGTGCCGATCTTCTCCGGCTTCGCAGCTCCGGCAGTCGCCCAGCGGCTCGAGGCGAGCGAGGCGAAGGTCGTGATCACGCAGCGCGAATCCTCGCGCCGCGGTCGCAGCGTGCCGATGCTCGAGATCGTCGAGGAAGCGATCCGCGGGTCCGGCTCCGCGGCCCAGCTCGTTGTCGCGCCCTTCGAGCTCGACGACCGGCCAGGAGACCTGCCGCCGCTCGAGGTCGACTCCGAGGCCCCGTACCTGCTGACCTATACCTCCGGGACGACGGGCAAGCCCAAGGGCGTGCTGCACGTGCAGGGTGGCTTCCTGGTCTCGGTGGCGCGCGAAGTCGCCTACCAGGCCGACGTCCACGAGGGCGATGTGATGCATTTCGCCACCGACATGGGCTGGATCATGGGCCCGTGGACGGTGGCCGGCGTCGGCGCGCTCGGCGGCACGATCGTGTTCGCGGAGGGCGCCCCCGACTGGCCGCACCCCCATCGGCTCTGGACGACGGTCGAGGACGAGGGCGTGACGTCGCTGGGGCTCTCCCCCACACTCGTCCGGGCGCTGCTCCCGCACGGCGATCCGGCGGCGGACCTCTCGTCGCTGCGCACGTTCGTGACGACCGGGGAACCGTGGAACCCCGGTCCGTACCGGTGGCTCGCCGAGAACGTCGGCGGTTCGCGTGTGCCGATCATCAACTGCTCGGGCGGCACGGAGGTCGGCGCGTGCTTTCTCTCGCCGACTCCCGTCGGCCCGATCAAAGAATGCTCGGTGGGCGGTCCCGCGCTCGGCATGGCAATGGACGTCGTCGACGACGACGGCAACTCGCTGATCGGGACCGGCGAGGTCGGCGAGCTCGTCTGCCGCAAGCCGTTCCCCGGCATGACGCGCGGCTTCTGGCGTGACCCGGAGAAGTACCTCGAGACGTACTGGGCGCGGATCCCGGGCGTCTGGGTGCACGGCGACTGGGCCTCCGTCGACGAGGACGGCTACTGGTTCCTGCACGGCCGCTCCGACGACACGCTGAACATCGCCGGCAAGCGCATCGGACCCGCCGAGCTCGAATCCGCTGCAGTCGGCCACCCAGCGGTGCGCGAGGCTGCCGCGATCGGTGTGCCGCACGAGGTGAAGGGAGAGACCGCCTGGATCTTCTGCTGCCTGCTACCGGGCGCGGAGGCGACCGAGGCCGACGTCGCCGCGCACGTTGCGGCGGAGCTCGGCAAGGCGTTCAAACCCGACCGCGTCTTCTTCGTGGATGCTCTCCCGAAGACCCGTTCCGCGAAGATCGTGCGGCGTGCGGTCAAAGCGAGCGCGCTCGGCGCCGATCCCGGCGACCTGTCCGCGCTCGAGAATCCGGAGTCACTCGACCAGATCGGAGCAGCAGTTGGCTGAAGGAATTGCACTCGTCACAGGCGGCGGCCGCGGCATCGGCGCCAACATCGCGCGCTCGCTCGCGACAGACGGCTGGTCGGTGGTGGTCACCGCCCGGTCACGCGCTGAGATCGACGCCGTCGCAGCCGAGACCGGAGGACGTGCCGTCGTCATGGACGTCGCGTCACGCGAGTCGGTCGAGCACGGCTTCGAGGAAATCGGCCCGGTCGATCTGCTCGTCGCAAACGCCGGCGTCGGGAACGACGCCGACTGGTGGCACACCTTCGAGGTGAATGTCCTCGGCGTGCATCTCTGCTGCGAGGCAGCGCTCGCGGCGGGCGCGGCCCGCATCGTGATCACCGGCAGCGGTGCTGCCTACCTGCCGGGCGCGAGCAACACGTCGTACACGGCTTCGAAGGCGGCGGTGTGCCGCTACGCCGAGACGCTGAACAACGCGCTCGAGATCCCGGTGTTCGTGTTCAGCCCGGGCCTCGTCCGGACCGCGATGACCGAGAGCCACGTCCCGGCGGACGCGCCGTGGACACCCCCGGAGCTCGCCCCCGAGCTCGTCCGCAAGCTGGCGACCGGCCGCTACGACGAGCTCGCCGGCCGCTACATCCACGCCGAGCACGACGACGTCGACGACCTGCTGGCGCGGATCGACGAGGTGCGCGCGCAGGACCTGAACGCGATCCGTCTGCGGCGCTGATGCGCACGGTTCTCTGCTTCGGCGACTCCAACACGTGGGGCTACGTCCCGGGCAGCAACGGGCGGCGGTTCCCCCGCGAGGTTCGGTGGCCCATGCGCCTCCAGCTCGCGCTGGGCGAGGAGTGGGAGGTGATCGCCGAAGGGCTGAACGGGCGCACCGCGACGATGGACAGCCCGGTCGCCGAGGGCCGGAACGGGCTCCCGTACCTCGTGCCGTGCCTGCACTCGCACGCGCCGATCGATCTTCTCGTCATCTTCCTCGGCACGAACGACGTCGGCGAGCGGTTCAGGCTGCCAGAGCGCGACGTGGCGAGGTCGGTCGGCCGGCTCGTCAAGCTGGCGCGATCGGCCGAGGCCGGTCCGGACGGCGAGGCGCCCGAGATCCTCGTCGTCTGCCCGCCGCCGTTCGACGGGCACCGCCTCGGGTCTCACTACGCAGAGGTGTGCAGCGAGCTGGGCTGCGAGCTGCTCGACCTCGACGGCGTCGCGTCGTTCGTCGAGCTCGAAGACGACGTCGAGCATCTCGACGCGGCAGCTCATGCCGCGGTCGCGTCGGCGGTGGAAGCGCGCGTCCGCCGTCTGCTCGCGTGAGCCCGCGCCGCTACAGCGCACAACGGCCGATCCGCCTGTCCGACACCGACGAGCACGGCCGGCTGCGGCTCGATGCGGTCGCGCGGTACCTCCAGGACGTCGCGGCGGACGACGTGCTCGACGCGGGCTGGACGCCGGACGAGCACATCTGGGTCGTGCGCCGAACCGTGCTCGATGTCGTGCAGCCGTTGCTCGAGGACACGCTGGTCGAGTTGACGACGTGGTGTGCCGGAACCGCCGCCTCGGCAGCCCTGCGCTGCACCTCGGTGACCGGCGATCGCGGTGGTCGCATCGACGCCGAGATGACCTGGATCCACCTCGGGCCGGACCTGCAGCCGCAACGCCTCGGCGAGCGGTTCCTGTCGGTCTACGGCGAATCGGCGGCGGGCCGCCGCGCATCGACCCGCCTCGTGCTGCCGGGCCCGCCGGACGGCGCCGATCAGGTCGAGTGGCGGCTGCGCACGACCGATATCGATCGCCTCCGCCACGTGAACAACGCCGCCTATTGGGCGCCCGTCGAGGAGCACCTCGCCGCGACGCTGCGCCGTCCGCATCGAGCCACGCTCGAGTACCGGCAGCCGCTCGACCTCGGTGACATCGTCGAGTTGCGCCTGCACGACGCCGGCCTGTGGTTCACCGTCGCCGGTTCGGTGCGCGCGGCCGCCATACTGAGCGCCTGATGCCGGCCAAGTCTCTCCGCGTCTACCTGATCGGCGCGCTCGTGCTCGCCGCGGTCGTCAGTGTGATCGGCAACAAGTCAGACTCGCCGTTCCTCGGCTGGCTCAGCTTCGCGGTCTTCCTCTGTGCGGTCGTCCTGTACTTCAGCTGGCGCCGCGCCGCCCTGCGGGAGCGCCGTGGTAAAGTTTTCGACCGAGAGGCGAAAACTGATGAGACTCGCACTCGCCCAGATCAATAGCGTCGTCGGCGACATCGACGGCAACGCGGCCCGCATCGTCGATTGGCTGCAGAAGGCCCGGGACGCGAACGCCGACCTGGTCCTCTTTCCCGAGCTCGTGGTCACCGGCTACCCGCCCGAGGACCTGCTGCTCCGCCCCGGTTTCGTGCGCGCCGCACGCCGGGCGGTGGACGAGATCGCGAAGGCAACGCACGGCGTCACCGTGCTCGTCGGCGCGCCGTATCTCGATGCCGACCTCTACAACGCGTGCTACGTGCTCGAGCACGGCGAGGTGCGGTGTATCTACCGCAAGCGCTACCTGCCGAACTACGGCGTCTTCGACGAAGACCGCTACTTCGCGCCGGGCGACGACCTCTTTCTCCTGCGCTTCGGCGACGTGCGCATCGGCCCGACGATCTGCGAGGACATCTGGCAGCCGGGGCCGCCGGCGACCGACCTCGCGCTGGGCGGCGCGCAACTGATCGCGAACATCTCGGCGTCGCCGTTCCACGTCGGCAAGGACCGAGAGCGCGAGGAGATGCTCCGCGTGCGGGCGCTCGACAATTCGTGTTTCGTCGCCCTCTGCAATGCGGTCGGCGGACAGGACGAGCTGATCTTCGACGGGCACTCGGTCGTGCTCGACGACGAGGGACAGGTGCTCGCGCGGGCCGCGGGGTTCGTCGAGGAGCTCCTCGTCGTCGACATCGATCCCGCCGCGGCAGTCGGCCGCCGGCTGCGGGATGTGCGGCGGCGCGCCCTCGCGCGCGAGCGGGTCACGGTCGAACTGGCCGAGTTCGACTTCGCGCCGCCGCGCGACCAGCTCGATGCGAGGCCGGCGCGGATCGTCCCCCAGCTCGACGACCTCGAGCAGATGCGTCTCGCACTCGAGCTGGGGCTCCACGACTACGTGCAGAAGAACGGCTTCGGGGACGTCGTGTTCGGTCTGTCGGGGGGCATCGACTCGGCCCTGACGGCGGCGCTGTGTGTCGAGGCGCTGGGCGCCGAACGCGTCCATGGTGTATCGATGCCGTCGCGCTATTCGTCGGACGCCACGCGCGGCGATGCCGCACGGCTGGCCGAGTCGCTCGGCATCGACTTCCGTGAGATCGCGATCGAGCCGATGGTCGAGGCGTACACCGGCGCGCTGCACGAGCACTTCGTGGGACGCGAGAGCGATCTCACCGAGGAGAACCTCCAGGCACGCATTCGCGGGACGCTCCTGATGGCGCTCTCGAACAAGTTCGGCTGGCTGGTGATCGCGACCGGGAACAAGTCGGAGCTGTCGGTCGGCTACTCGACGCTCTACGGCGACCTGGCCGGCGGCTTCGCGCTGATCAAGGACGTGTACAAGACCGACGTCTTCCGCCTGTCGCGGTGGCTGAACGAGCGGGCCGGTCGCGAGCTGATTCCTGCATCGATCATCGAGCGGGCACCGAGCGCCGAGCTCCGCGCCGATCAGCTCGACGAAGACTCGCTGCCGCCCTACCCGGCGCTCGACCGGGTGCTCGAGGCGTACGTCGAGCTCGACCGCTCGCGCGAGGAGCTCTCACAGGACGGCTTCGACGCCGACGTGGTCGATCGCGCCGTCGCCATGATCGACCGCGCCGAGTACAAGCGCCGCCAGGCACCGCCGGGCGTGAAGCTGCGTCCGAAAGCCTTCGGCCGCGACCGCCGCACGCCGATCACCAACCACTGGCGGAGCTGAGCGGCGTCACACTCTTTTCCCACAACTGGCGCACTTTCAAGCGACTTCCTCTGAGCTTCCTCTGAGCCGGCTCTGAGCGGCGTCTGAGCCGGCTCAGACGCCGTGCGTTACGGCTCGTCGCGAACGGCGCGACTCTCGCCTCAGTCGACGAGACGCGCGAGCACGACGCCGAGGATCGGTAGCGCCATCGTCAGCGAGTAGCTCAACCAGCCGACGAGGACGAGCCGCGGACGCGTGCGCTGCTCGAGACCGTCACGAATCTCCGCCTGCAGCCGCGGCCCGAGGACGAAGTTGTGCAGATACGAGACCACGAGCAGGCAGGCGAAGAGCACGACCTTCGTCCACAGCACGACCTGGAACGCGGTGCTGTGCTGCCAGTCACGCGAGGCGAGCACGACGCCCGTCAGCGCCGCCACGATCAGCGCGCCATAGCCGAGCGGCCGCCACCGCAGTCCGAGCTCCTTCATCGCACGTCCCCGTGGCTCGCCGTCGAGCGTCCGGATCGCCGGCACGCCGACGAAGACGAGAGCGGTCGAGCCGCCGAACCAGATGCCCGCAGCCAGCAGGTGCACGGTGACGAGGACCGCGGTCACGGCGCCAGACTACGCACGAGCTGCGCGAGCTCGGACGGGATGATCCGCTCGCCGGTCGCGTCGAGCTCCGCCAGGCTCCACCAACGCACCTCGGTGACACCCTCCGCGGCAACGTCGATCGTCGGCACGGGGTCGTGCCGGTCGACCCGCACCACGTAGAACCGCTCGCTCTGGTGGATGATCCGCGCATCCCACGGAAACGTGTGCTCGCGCGTGTGAATCATCGGCCCGAGCTCGAACCCGTCGAGCCCGGCCTCTTCGAAGAGCTCACGGCGCAGCGCCTCCTCGTCCGTCTCGCCGGGGTCGACGCCTCCGCCGGTCGTCGCCCACCAGCTGTCGCCGCTCACGGGATGCTCGAAGCGGACGAGCAGCACGCGGCTCTCGGCGTCGAGCACGAGACCGCGCACGGCCTGTCGCTGGACGGGCTCGAGCCAGTCGGCGAGCTGTCGGAACTGCCGCAGCCGATCGGCGTACGGCACAGCGGCATTCGCGGGGGACGTCGAGGGAAGGACGTAGAGCGCCGAAGAGCCGATGCTCCGCACCTGCGGACCGAGCTCCGGCCGCTCGGCATAGAGGCCGCGGTACGCCTCCTTGCCGATGAACGCGACGGCTCGTGGGGCGTGCTCGCGGATACGCCGTTCGAACGCGACACGGTCGAAGTCAGCGCGTCGCAGGTCGCCCGACCCGGGAGTCGTCCGATACGCGGCGTTGGTGAGCCCGTAGCCGAGCTCGAGCAGCGAGAACTGCTCCTGCGGGTCGTAGCGGCGAGGCGTGAAGCCCGCGTCGTGCAGCAGCCGCCAGAAATCGTTGCGGGGATTCGCGAAGTGCGCGGCCGCCGCGTCCGAGACGCGTCCCGGGTTGATCCCGCAGAAGACGCAGGTCAGCCCCGGTGCCAGAACGTCGGGGACGGAGCTCGGGGTCGAGGAGGAGTCAGCTGTGCTTGCCACGCGGCTTACAGCGTGGCACGTGCTGCGTCCAGGTGGCCGTGCACACCCACGAGCTCGGGAGCGGCGGAGCGGGACGACGACCGGCCGAGACCTGCTTGGGCAGCCGCCGGGCGTTCCACGTCCTGCAGGTGCGCGTCATGCTGCCTCCGCCTCGGGGCCACGCACGTCCAGACGCTCCTCGAACCTTCCACGCAGGTGCTCTCCCGCCGTCAGATCGCGCTTGCCACGCCGGGGCAGGAGCCGCACGAAGCTCACCCGTTCGTCGCTGTGCCCGCCATAGATCCGCGCGTAGCACTCGGCTTCGGTGAGTGTCCTGAGCCTCATGCCCGCCACCCTAGGACCCGGACCGGACGACACAGATACGGTCTCCCCATGTCGGCGCAGGCCAAGATCCTCGAGTACGCCGTCGAGCTGGACCGTGGCGGTCGCTTCACGATTCCGGGCGGCAGCCAACTCGTCCTACCCGAGGGCTGGTCGGCAGATCACCTGCTGCTCGCCGCGCTCGTCCGCTGTTCGATCGAAAGCTTCGCCTACCACGCACGTCACGCAGAACACGAGGTGCAAGCGTCCGGATCCGCGCAAGGTTCGGTCACGAAGAGCGGCGAGGACGACCGCTATCGCTTCGTGGCGATCGCTGTGCAGATCGATGCACAGCTGACGCCGCGGACGAGTGAGCCCGATGAACTGATCGCGAGGGCCGAGCGCGACTGCTTCGTCGGCGCGTCACTGACGGTCACACCGGAGTACCAGTGGCACGTGTCGTGACCTCGATCGAATCCGTCCGGGCTCGCTTCACCGCTCTCCAGCGGCCGCTCGCGTTCTTCGACGGCCCCGGCGGGACGCAGGTGCCCGACTCGGTGATCGACGCGATCGCCGGCTACCTGCGCGACGCCAATGCGAATCTCGGCGGCGCGTTCGAGACCTCACGCCGATCGGACGCGCTGATCGCCGACGCGCGATCGGCCGCAGCAGGGCTCCTCGGCGCGACCAGCGAGGAGGTCGCATTCGGAGCCAACATGACGACGCTGAACTTCGCGCTCTCGCGCACCGCCTCGCGCGAGTGGCGGGCAGGCGACGAGATCGTCTGCACGAGGCTCGACCATGACGGCAACGTCTCGCCGTGGCTCGAGCTCGCGCACGACCAGGACCTGATCGTGCGCTTCTGCGAGGTGGACGACGAGTGCCGCCTCGACCTCGGCCATTTGCGGTCCCTGCTCTCCGACCGGACGCGCGTCGTCGCCTTTCCGTGGGCCTCCAACGGTGTCGGAACGGTGACGCCCGTCCCGGAGATCGCACAGCTCGCGCACGACGCGGGCGCACTCGCCTGGATCGACGCCGTGCACTACGGGCCGCACGGGCCGATCGACGTCGAGGCAGCCGGCGCCGACGTGCTGCTCTGCTCGCCCTACAAGTTCTACGGGCCGCACCTCGGCCTCGCGTACGTCCGCAGGGAGCTCGCCGAAAGCTGGCGCCCCTACAAGGTGCGTCCCGCTCCCGACGAGCCGGTCGCGGGGCGCTTCGAGACCGGAACGCTCGCGCACGAGCTCCTGGCGGGCTTCGTCGCGGCCGTCGAGTACCTTCGGGACGTCGGCTGGGACTTCATCCAGGAGCACGAAAGCGCGCTGGGCCAACGTTTCCTCGATGGGTTGCCCGACAGCTGGGTGCTCCACGGGCCGCCGACGATGGAGGGTCGCGTGCCCACGTTCGCGGTGAATCACCAATCGATCTCGCCACGGGCCGCCGCGCTGCGGCTCGGCGAGCGCGGCTTCGCCGTGTGGGACGGCAACTACTACGCCGTCGAGATCATGAACCGCCTCGGCTTGCCGGACGGGGCCGTTCGCATCGGCATCGTCCACTACAACACGGCAGACGAGGTCGACCGGCTGCTCGACGAGCTGTCCCGCTTGGCCTGACCTCAGAGGCCGGCGATGCCGAGAGAGGCTTGCAGCGAAACGCCTGTGGCGAGGAGATCCCAGTCGGATCCAGGCGCCCCGATCAGCGATACGCCGACCGGCAGGCCGCTGCGGCCGCCGACACCCGAAGGCAGCGCGACGACCGGCAGGCCCGTCCAGTTCCAGTAGTGCGTGAGCGAGATCTCAGCGACGTCGGTGAACGCCTCGTCGTAGCCGTGCCCGCGAGGCTGCGCGACGATCGGCACGGTCGGCTCGATCAGCGCGTCGACTCGGTGCTCGGCGAACCAGTCGACCCACCTCCAGGTGGCCTCGGCTCGCTGACCCTGCGCGGCGACATATGACTCCGCGCTCAGCGCGCGGTGCTCGCCGTAGTCGATGAAGCCGCGGATCGACGGGCGGTAGAGCCCACGCCGGTCGTCGAAGCGACGGTGATAGACGAGCATCTCCGCGCAGACGAGATCGAGAAACGTCAGCCCGAGCTCGAGCGAGACGTCCGGCGCCGGAACATCGACCACCTCCAGTCCGAGGCTCCGACAGGCGCCCAGGGCCGTGTCGAAGCCGTCGGCAACGTCAGCGTCGAGGTCGACCAACCCGAGCCGCGGGGAGACCGCGATGCGCCGGACCGGCGCACGCCGCTGTAGCTGATTCCCATCCGCCAGCGCCGCGAGCAGCGGTGCGCAGTCCTCGAGGCTCCGCGCCATCGGCCCGGCATGGTCGAAGGTCGGGCCGAGCGGAACGATCCCCCGGGTCGGCACCGTTCCGCGGGTCGGCTTGATCGTCGAGGTGCCGCAGAGCGCCGAGGGGATGCGCAGAGAACCGGCCGTGTCCGTGCCCGTTGCGGCGGGGACCATGCGCGCTGCGAGCGCTGCGGCCGAGCCGCCGCTCGAGCCGCCGGCCGAGCGGTCGAGGGCCCAGGGATTGCCCACCTGGTCGGTCGTCCCGCCCGCAGCGAACTCGTGCGTGTGCAGGTGGCCGAGCAGCACCATCCCAGCGGCCTCGAGCCGGATCCACGCCTCGCACGAACGCCCCGGCACCTCGTCGAGCAGGCGACTGGACGCCGTGAGCGGCTTCCCCGCAACCGCATAGAGGTCCTTGAGCCCGATGGGAATGCCACAAAGCGCCGGCGCGTCGCCGGTTGCGAGCCACGCATCCGCCCGGTCGGCTGCGGCGAGCGCGTCGTCCTCGTACACGCGCACCCAGGCGTTGATCGACCCCACGTCACCCTCGTGGCTGTGCGCTCCGTCCCGCTCGCGAATCCGCGCGAGGCAGGACTCGACGAGCTCACGCGACGAAGCGTCCCTCCGCGCGAGGAGCGCGATCGCTTCGACGACGCCGGCATCGGCAGGGCTCGTCATCGGCTCGCTGCTCCCGGAGCCCCTAGTACGGGTACGGCTCGCCGGCCGCATCGGCCCAACGCGAACCGGGCTCGCGCCTGATCGGATCCGGGTCGATCCCGAGCGCGTCGGCAATCGCGAGCGTCAGCAGATGGAAGCGCACGATGTCGACGACAGGATGCACGGTCGGCACGAGCGTCGCCTCGCAGCCGAGCTTCTCCAGCGCCGTCACGGCATCCTGAGCACGTTCGGCGATTCGCCCCTCCCCTTCGAGCACGAACGCACGCGTCGAGTCGTCGATGGCCGCGAGATGCCCATGCAGCAGTTGCTCCACCTGGTGCGCCTCCGCCGCGACGTGGGCGCCTTCGCGCAGCTTGAGCACTGCCTCCTGAGCCGTCGGCCAGTCCCGTCCTGCCCCGGCGACGAGAATCTTGTCCTGGGCCGGCGCTTCGACCTCGAGGTGGAGCGCCTCCTCGACCGCGTCCGGGAGCCAACCGATGTCGTCGCCGTTCAGCGCGGCGATCGCCGCGACCGCGCAGGTGTAGCTCGCGGTGTGGCACCACGACCGCTCGACATCAGGCGTGCAGACGATCACCTCGTCCGCGGTCTCGGCAAGCGTCGACATCGACTTCCCCGTGACGAGCCAGACGTCGCCGCCGAACCAGCGCTCCGCCTCGATCGTCAACGCGGTCTCACCCTCGTGGGAGACGCAGACCATGATGTCCGCGCTCGGCGGGCTGACCGCTGCCTCCAGGGCCTGGATCGCAACGCCGCCGGTCTGGGCCGCGTGGAACGACGTGCCGCAGCCGGTGAAGACGACGCGCGCATCGGGCGGCAGCTGCCTGTTGGTCGGCACGCCCCGCAACCACTCGGGCTGCGCAAAGACCGCCTGCCTCGTCTCGCCCGCCATATACCCGTCTCTATACCATCGCGCCGGTGTCCGAGTACCCCTGGATCCAACGCGAACGCGTTCGTTTCCGAGATTGCGATGCGATGGGCCACGTCAACAATGCCGTCTATTCGACCTACCTCGAGCAGGCCAGGATCGGGATCCTCGGCGACCTCGAGCCGTTCATCCTGGCCCGCGTCGAGATCGACTTCAGGGCCGAACTACGGTCGGGTGGCGACGTCGAGGTGCGGAGCCGCTGCTCGCGCGTCGGGACGAAGAGCTTCGAGCTCGAGCATCAGATCTGGTCCGGCGAACGACTGGTGGCCGACGCGAAGAGCGTGCTCGTCGGCTACGACTACGAGGCGGGCACGTCGGTGCCGCTGACTGCGAACCAACGAAGGAGACTCCAAGAATGACCGCCGTGTACGAGCGCCACACCCTGTCGAACGGCCTGCGCGTGCTGACCGCACCGCTGCCCCATGCCCAGTCGGTCGCCTGCTACATCATGCTGGCCGCGGGCTCACGCTACGAGGACGCGGGAAACCGCGGCATCGCGCATTTCGCGGAGCACATGTTCTTCAAGGGGACGGAGAAGCGCCCGACTGCGCGCGACCTGTCGATGGAGGTCGACAAGATCGGGGGCGAGTTCAACGCGTTCACCTCGAAGGAGTACACCGGCTACTACATCCGCTGCGCGGGCGAGCAGCGCGACGTCGCGCTCGACGTGCTCGTGGACATGCTGCGCAACTCGAAGTTCGATTCCGACGAGGTCGAGCGCGAGAAGGGCGTGATCATCGAAGAGATGAACATGTACGTGGACACGCCGCGCGACTACATCTCGTCGGTCTACGAGGAGCTGCTCTTCGGCTCGAACCCGCTCGGCTGGGAGACGCTCGGCACGAAGGAGACGATCAAGGCGGCGACGCGCCAGACGTTCCTCGACTACCTCGGTCATTGGTACACGCCGCAGCGCATCGTCGTCGGCGTCTCGGGAATGATCGGCGACGACCTCCTGCCGACGCTCGAGGGTCTGCTCGGCGACATGTCGGGAAACGGTTCCGGCGCGCCGGTCCCCGCGCAGGTCGAGAGTTCGTCCGAGCCCAAGGTGCACGTGCACCGCAAGGACTCCGATCAGGCGAACGTCTGTCTCGGCGTCCCGAGCTACCCGGTCGACCATCCCGACCGGTACGCCCTGCAGTTGCTCGGCACCGTGCTCGGCACCGGCATGTCGTCGCGCCTGTTTCTCGAGGTGCGCGAGCGGCGCGGCCTCGCGTACTACGTCTACGCGTTCAACGCCTCGTTCACCGACGCCGGCACGCTCTTCTCACAGGCGGGCGTCGACCTGCACCGTGCCGAGGAAGCGGTCGAGGTGATCGCGACCGAGTTTCGGAAGCTCGCGGAGGAGGCCGTGCCGGCGGAGGAGCTCGAGAAGGCGCGCGCACTGGCCAAGGGGCGGTTCGTCCTGCAGACCGAGAGCCCGAACGGGCTGATCATGTTCGGGCTGCGCCGAGAGGTGCTCGAAGGGCGCGCGGCCGAGCCGACGGAGGTGCTGGCGGGCCTCGACGCCGTCACCGCCGACGACGTGTTGCGAGTCGCGCAGGACGTGATCGGCAGCCAGGGGATGCGCCTCGCCGTGATCGGCCCGTTCGACGACGAAGCGAAGTTCGCGGCGCTGCTCTAGCGTCCGATTCTCTAGCGTCCGATTCGGAGATGGCCGCTGGAGCCCAGTCCCGTGGTCAGACCAAGTGGGACGGAACTGAGACGCTCTTTCCCCAGGAGCCAAATGCACTTGCGCCCGCACGAGATCTCGGCACGGGAGTCTGTCGTTTCCAGACCAGTCCCTTGGTCAGACCAAGTGTTACGGGGGCGCAACGCTCCGGCTACTTGTCGTCGCTCATCGGCCGATCAGCTTCCAGGTCGGCCACGCGATTGCGCCGATGAACGCCAGCGCGACCGCAAGGAACACGAGCTCGTTCCAGTGGTAGTGGCCGAGCACGACCATGCGGATGCCGACGCCGATCGTCACACCGCCGAGCCACGTCGGCAGGAACCGGCCGGTCACGCGTGCGAGCACGAGCCACGCAACGAGCAGCGGCAGCGCGTCTGACGCATACCCGCTGAGCGAGACGTGGTGGTCGTGCGACAGCTGGCCGATCGTCGCAAAGAGCAGGATGGCGACGGTCCCTGCGAGAGCGAGCCTCGAAAAGGTGTCTGACACCTAGGTGTCAGACACCGAAGAACCTGCGCGCGCCGCGAAAGTCGTTCGTCCGCACGGGGACGATGCGCACCTCGCTGGCCGAGTTCGGTGCTTCGATCATCTTCCCCCCGCCGATGTACATGGTGACGTGACCGACCACGGGATGCTCGTAGAAGAGGAGGTCACCGGGACGCAGCTTGGCGAGCGAGACCGGCGTTCCCGCCGCGAACTGCGCATCGGCGTCGCGTGGGATGGTGATTCCGTGGGCGCGGTAGACGGCCCATGTCAGGCCCGAGCAGTCATACCCCCAGGCCGAGAGCCCGCCCCAGAGGTAGTGGAGCCCGAGGAACTGCTCGGCGCTGCGCACGAGGTCGGCCCGCGTCCGCGGCAGGCGCCTCGTCGCGGCCGCCGGCAGCGCGCCGCGCGGCACCTGCGTCGCGAAGCCGACCTGGGTGCCGTTTGCGAGCTTCGCGCTGCGCACCGTCACAACCAGCGGCGCGGCGAACGCCGGCCCCAGCTGCCACGACCGCACCCAGCCGGGATACCCGCGCGCGTCGAGCGGGCTCGGCTGGTCGGGCACGGCGATCTCCGTCCAGCCGGGACGACGGGCGAGCACGCGAACCGTCTCGCCGTAGAGCACCTGGGTGGGCATGTGCCCCACGAGTGCCCGCCGTTCGCCGACGGTGATCGCGGGGGTCGGCCAGACGTGAGGGTCGAGCGGGAGGTGGCCCGCGTTCGGAGCCTCCCAGACGTTCGCCACCGCGACGCGAACGGTCGCAGTCTGCGCGGGCACAGTCGCGAGGACGAGAGCCGTAGCGAGGGCGGTCAGCACTCGCCGCAGGGTAGCGCGGGGCCTAGTCCTCTTTCGACTGCTCGTCGTCGCTGCGCGACTGCAGCTCCGCGACGACGGTCGGGTCGGCGAGTGTGGTGGTGTCTCCGAGCGGCCGGTTCTCCGCGACGTCGCGGAGCAAGCGCCGCATGATCTTCCCGCTGCGGGTCTTCGGCAACTCGGGCGTGAAGACGATGTTGGCGGGCTTCGCGATCGGCCCGATCTTCTTCGCGACGTGGTCGCGAAGCTCGTCGAGCTTCGCGACGGACGGCTCGACACCGCTCTTGAGGGTCACGAAAGCGACGATCGCCTGGCCGGTCGTGGCGTCGTTTCTCGCCGCGACGGCGGCCTCGGCAACGTCGTGGTGGTCGACGAGCGCCGACTCGACCTCGATCGTCGAGATGCGGTGACCGGAGACGTTCATCACGTCGTCGACGCGGCCGAGCAGCCAGAAGTCACCGTCCTCGTCGATGCGCGCGCCGTCACCGGCGAAGTAGACATCGCTGTAGCGCGACCAGTACGTGTCGACGTAGCGGTCGTGCTCCTGGTAAAGACCGCGCAGCATCGCCGGCCACGGCCGGCGCAGCACGAGGTAGCCGCCGCCGCCCGGCCCGACCTCCTCGCCGGCCTCGTTGTAGATCGCCGCGTCGATGCCGGGGAACGGTCGCGTCGCAGCGCCCGGCTTTGTCGTGGTGATGCCCGGGAGCGGCGTGATCAGGATCATCCCCGTCTCCGTCTGCCACCACGTGTCGACGATCGGGCAGCGCTCGCCGCCGATGTGCTCGTGGTACCAGACCCACGCCTCCGGGTTGATCGGCTCGCCCACGGACCCGAGCAGCCGCAACGTCGAGAGATCGTGGTTGGCCGCATGCTCGGGGCCCCACTTCATGTGGGAGCGGATCGCGGTCGGTGCCGTGTAGAGGATCGTCACGCCGTACCGCTCCACGATGTCCCACCAACGGTCCTTGTCCGGGAAATCGGGTGTGCCCTCGTACATCACCGACGTGGCGCCGTTGCAGAGCGGCCCGTAGACGATGTAGCTGTGGCCTGTCACCCAGCCGACGTCGGCCGCGCACCAGTACACGTCTGTCTCGCGCTTCAGATCGAAGATGTAGTGGTGGGTCGTCGCGACGCCGACGAGGTAGCCGGCGGTCGTGTGCACGATCCCCTTTGGCTTCGCGGTCGTGCCCGAGGTGTAGAGCAGGTAGAGGAGATCCTCGGGATCCATCGGCTCGGCCGGACAAACCGACCCGTCGACCGCAAGCTCGTGCCACCAGTGGTCGCGCCCCGCTGTCATCGGCACATCGTTGCCCGTGCGCTGGAGGACGACCACGCTCTTGACGGTCGGCGACGCGGCGACCGCCTCGTCTGCGGTGCGTTTCAGCGGCACCGTGGTACCGCGACGCCACGCCTCGTCCTGGGTGATCAGCACCTCGCAGCCCATGTCCTGCAGGCGCCCCGAGAGCGAATCGGCCGAGAAGCCGCCGAAGACGACCGTGTGCGGCGCACCCAGCCGTGCGCACGCGAGCATCGCGATGGGCGCCTCCGGGACCATCCCCAGGTAGATCCCCACCGGCGTGCCCTTGCCGACGCCCAGCTCCTTGAGCCCGTTCGCGAGCTTCGTCACCTCAGCCAGGAGCTGGGCGTAGGTCAGCTCCCGGCGGTCGCCCTGGGGCTCGCCTTCCCAGTAATAGGCGACCGAGTCGCCGCGCCCTGCTTCGACGTGCTTGTCGAGGCAGTTCCAGGCCACGTTGAGCTTGCCGCCGAGGTACCACTTGGCGTACGGCGGCTCCCACTCGTACAGCTTCGTGAACGGTTCGAACCATGCGACCCGCTCGCGTCCTTCGCGCTCCCAGAACTCGTCGAAGTCCTCGTCGTAGATCCCGGGCTGAGCGTTCGCCTGCGCCGCGAACTCGGGCGGCGGCGGGTAGCGCCGCTCCTCGAGGAACAGGTTGTCGATGTCCTTTGCCGTGGTCACGGTTCGAGGTCGTAGGGGTACTGCGTCAGGTTCTCGGCCCCGGCCGCGGTCACGAGCACGAGGTCCTCGAGCCGCACGCCGCCGTAGCCCTGCCGGTAGCAGCCGGGCTCGACCGTGACGACGTCCCCGGCCGTGAGCGGGAGCTTCGCGGCCATGCCCAGCCCGGGCTCCTCGTGCACCTCCAGCCCGACGCCGTGACCGAGGCCGTGGAAGAAGCCGTCGACGAGCGCCGTGCCCTGCGCCTTCGTGCGCTGGGTCGGCTCGCCGGCCGCCTCGAAGATCTCACACGTGCCGTCGAAGATCGCGCGGCCGTCCGCTCCGTCCTTGATCTCCGAGATCGCGCGGTCGAGGGCCGCCTTGCAGAGGCGGTGCCATTCACGCACGTCCTCGGGGACGTCGCCGACGACGAACGTGCGGGTCATGTCGCAGTAGATGAACGACTCGTTGTCGCGCGGCCAGATGTCGACGACGATCGGCACCCCGGGGCTGATCGGCCCGGAGCCCATGTCGTGGCCGACCGCTCCCTGCGGCCCCGGTGCGACGATGAACTCGTCGGCGGTCGTGCCGTGCGCTGCAAAGGTCTGCGACATCGCGGACTTCACGCGCTCGACGGTCAGCGGCGCGCCGTCGAGCTCGAGCCCGTCCCCGTTCGAGGTGGCGCGCCGCAGCAGGTCGCGCACGGTGTCCATTCCGGCCTCGGCCGCGCGCTGCGCCCGGCGCATGCCGGCGAGCTCCGCTTCGGACTTGATGCGCCGGCGGTCGTCGAAGAACTCGCCGTCGACTGTCAGCTCGATGCCGTCGGCGCGCAGCCGGTCGGCGAGCCAGAGCGGAAACGTCTCCGGCACGACGGCCTTCGTCACGCCGAGGTTCTTGACCGCGCGCCGAGCCAGCTCGGTACGGAGCTCAGGATACGAGAGGCCCGAGGCGATCAGCTCGTCGACGCCGTACTCCTCCGAGGGGTGCAGCTCGAACAGCCCCAGCGCAGCGAGGCGCGGCACTTCCATCGAGCTGATCTGGATGTGCTTCACGCCGTCCCGCTCGACGTAGAGGAAGGGATCAGGGATTCCGATGGGCACCTCATGGCGCAGCTCGGGCGAGCGAAAGGTGTCGGCGAACATCAGTACGTCGGGCATGCGCCTGACTCTAACTAGGATCCAGACGGTGGAGCCGCGCGACAGAGCACAAGCACTGGTCGAGCGCTACGACGTCGGACTGCGCGAGCTGCTGCCCTCCGGGGCGGACATCTTCGACGCCCATCTCCACCTCGGCCGTGACATCGACGGCATGGTGGGCGACTACGACCAGCTGGAGGCGCTGATGGCCAAGTACGGCATTTCGCGCGCCTTCATGTTCTGCCTGGACGAGGCAGACCATCACCCCGCCTTCCGCGCTGCGAACGACCGCACCCTGGCGTTCGCGGCCCGCAGCGAGGGACGCCTGATCCCGTTCGTGCGGCTCGACCTGAACGAGACACCGATCGAGGAGGCTCGCCGCTGCCTCGACGCAGGGGCCCGAGGGATCAAGCTGCATCCACGGGCGCAGAAGTTCACGGCCGCGGACAAACGCCTAGGCCCCGTCTTCGAGCTTGCCGCCCAGGAGCGCGTGCCGATCCTGATCCACGGCGGCCGGGGGCTGCCGCCGATCGCCGCCGGTCTGAGGGCGCTCGTCGACCGCTATCCCGAGGCGACCCTGATCATCGCCCATGCGGGGATCGCCGACCTCGCGGAGCTCGCCCGCTGCATGGCGGGCCGCAAGGGGGTGTTGTTCGACACCTCGACCTGGAGCCCGATCGACCTGCTCGACTTTTATCGCCAGGTGCCGCCGGAGCAGGTCGTCTACGCGAGCGACTATCCGTACGGGCAGCAGCCCTCGTCACTTCTGATCGCGCTCAAGACCGCGCGCTTCGCAGGGTACGACGATGACCAGGTGCGCGCCATGCTCGGCGGTACGGGCAACGCGCTCGCGAACGGCCACGACCTGCCGGAGCCGACGACGCCCGTCGGGAGCGAGCTGTTCACCCAACCGATGCAGCTCGCGCGCATCCACCAGTACCTCTCGATGGCCACGCCGCTGCTCTGGACGCGGCAACCGGACACGATCGGCGTCCTGGGTCTCGCGATCAACACCTGCGCCGAGCGCAACGGCCACGCCGACGACGTCGACCGCATCCGCGAGCTGCTCGAAGCCGCGCGCGATCTCTGGCTGTCGATCCCCTCGCTCGAGGACGACGTCGAGCAGCTCCAGCTGATCCGGCTGACCCATCGCCTGATCCACATCGCCGACATCGAGGCGGTCACCGCTGCCTGAGCTCGACGTCAACGACCACCGCTACGAGGTGCACGGAGAGGTCGGCACGACTCTCGCAGAGACGCTGCGCGACGAGCTCTCGCTCACCGGCACGAAGATCGCCTGCGGCGAAGGGCATTGCGGGGCCTGCACGGTGCTCGTCGACGGCGTCCCGACGCTGTCCTGCATCACCCTCGTGCACAGCGTCGGGAGCGCGAAGGTGACGACGATCGAAGGTCTGCGAGACCATCCGATGGTGCACGCGTTCGTGCGCGAGGACGCGCTCCAGTGTGGCTTCTGCACGCCGGGGCAGGTCGTCAGCGCCGTCGCGCTCGTCGACGCAAGGCCGAAGCCGACCACCGATGAAATCCGACACGCGATGGCAGGCAACATCTGCCGCTGCGGCGCGTACCCGAAGATCGAGGAGGCGATTCGCACGTGGCAAGACTGATCCGCACCGAGAAGGAAGTCGAAGGCCGGTACGAGGAGGTCTGGCTCGTCGTCGAAGAGGACACGCTCGACCAGTGGCCCGCCGGCCCTCGCGAGATCGTCGGTCGGCCGGCCACTCGCATCGACGGGCTCGAGCGGGCGCGCGGCGAGGCCGTGTACACCGCAGACCTGAAGCTGCCCGGGATGCTGCACACCGCCGTTCTGCGCTCTCCGCACGCGCACGCACGAGCCGCGCGCGTCGATCTCGCTCCGGCGCTCGCGATGCCGGGGGTACATGCGGCGGTAGGGCCGGGCGAGCTCGACGTGCTCGTCGAGGAATGCGGCTTTCAGGGCGCCGCGATCGCGGCCGTCTGCGCGGACACCTATGCGCAGGCGCGCGCTGCCGTTTCGGCGATCGAGGTCGACTTCGAACAGCTGGAGGTGCTGATCGACCCCGACGAGGCTGTCGCACGCGGACAGCTGGTCGGTGAGCCCCGGGTGCGGGAACGCGGCGACCTCGAGCAAGGCCTCGCAGAAGCAGACGTGATCGTCACCGGGGAGTACCGCACACAGGTCGTCCTGCACAACTCGATGGAGACCCACCAGGCAGTCGTGCAGTGGCTGGGAGACACGCTCGAGATCTACATCTCGACGCAGTACATCTGGGGGATCCGGGACGAGGTCGCATCGAGCCTCGGCATGCCCGCCGACAAGGTACGGGTCGTCTGCAACTACATGGGCGGCGGCTTCGGCTCGAAGAACAGCCCGGACGACTACACGTTCATCGCGATCGAGCTCGCGAAGCGCACGAACCGGCCGGTTCGCTGCGCGCTCACGCGTCGCGAGGAGAACCTCGCGACGGGCAACCGCAACGCGACGATCCAGAGGCTGACGATCGGTGCGCGCAGCGACGGCACGCTGACTGCGCTCCGCGGCGACTACGTCAACGCGACCGGTTGGAGCGGCTGGTCGTCACCGGTCGAGGGCCCGATGCAGATGCTCTACGCCTGCGAGAACGTGAGCACCACGACGTCGGGCGCGAAGATCAACCACCCGCCGATGAAAGCGTTCCGCGCGCCGGGGTTCGTCGAGGGGACCTTCGGGCTCGAGTCGCTCCTCGATGTGCTCGCCGCCAAGCTCGACCTCGATCCGCTCGAGCTCCGCCGGCTCAACTATGCGGATCACGACGCAGCCGATGACCGCCCGTACAGCGGCAAGAACCTGTTGGAGTGCTATCGGCGCGCGGAGCCTCACTGGGAGCGGCGGCACGAGGTGCGCGCTCGCTCCACGGAGACGGTCAAGCGCGGCGTCGGCATGGCGTCGCAGATCTGGTACGGCGGCGGCGGCCCGCCGAGCTACGCGTGGGTGCGCGTCGGTTCGGACGGACGCGCGACCGTCGTCACTGCCATGCAGGACATCGGCACGGGGACACGCACTGCGATGGCGCAGATCGCGGCCGAGGAGCTCGGCATCCCGCTCGCCCACGTCACCGTCTCGCTCGGCGATTCGGCCCGCGGCCCGTTCGCATCCATCTCGGCCGGCTCGTCGACGACGCCGTCGATGGGGCCTGCCGTCCGCGCGGCGGCCGCAGACGCCCGGCGGCAGATCGAGGAGATCGCGGAGCAGCGCGGGACGCCGGATGCGCCGCTCGAAGAGATCGTCGGACTGCTGGAGGACGCCCAGATCCTCGGCAAAGGGGGACGCGGTCCGAACCCCACGGGGATGCAGGTGCTGACCTTCGGTGTGCAGGTGGCCGAGGTCGCGGTCGACATCGAGACCGGCGAGGTTTGGGTCGACCGCATCGCGGCCGTGCACGACATCGGACGCGTGATCAACCCGCTCGGCGCCTCGAGCCAGATCGAAGGCGGCATCATCCAGGGGATCGGCCACACGCTCTCCGAGCACCGGCTGCACGACCCGCGGACCGGACAGATCCTCACGACGAGCCTCGATTCGTACAAGCTCCCGACGTTCGCCGACGTGCCCGAGATCATCAGCGAGCTGATCGACGAGCCGGACACTCAGCTGACGAACCTCGGGTCGAAGGGCCTGGGCGAGCCCCCGATCATCCCGACGGCCGCGGCGATCTCGAACGCGATCCGTGACGCGACCGGCGCCGAGGTGCACGAGCTGCCGATCTCCCGCGAGGAGATGCTGCGCGCGCTGCGCGAGGCCGCGGCGAAGGAGAGGGTTGGAGCTCCGGCGGGCGTCTAGCCTCGAGCTCGACGGCGGGACGGCGCTGCACGGCGGGACCGAGCTCGTGCCGCTTCTGCGCAGCGGGATCGTGCACGCGGAGAGCCTCGTCGACATCCGGGGCGTGGTTCCACGCGGGATCGAAGGCCCGACGATCGGCGCGGGAACGACGCTCGCAGAGCTGGAATGCGATCCGCAGATCCCGGCTGCCCTGCGCGAGGCGTGCCGGCTCGCGGCGAGCCCCCAGCTGCGAAACGTGGGCTCCCTCGGCGGGAACCTGCTGCAGTCCACACGCTGCTGGTACTGGCGCCTCAAGTGGCCCTGCCGGCTCCACGGCGGCGCTGAGTGCTTCGCGCAGGAAGGCGAGCACCGCGAGCACGCGATCTTCGCCAACGGCTTCTGCGCCTCGGCGCATCCATCCGACGTGGCGGCAGCGCTCGTCGCGCTCGGCGCGACGCTGCGCACGTCCCGGCGCGAGCTGGCGGTCGGCGAGCTCTTCCGCCTCCCCACCGAGGACGACCGGCGAACGACGACGCTCGAGCCGGGCGAGCTGCTGCTCTCGGTCGAGGTGCCGCCGCCCGACCGGTCGGTGTACCTCAAGGCGATGGAGCGCAAGCGCTGGGCCTTTCCGCTGGTCGGCGTCGCCGCCGCGCGCACGGACGGCGAGACCCGGATCGCGCTCGCCGGCGTCGCCCCGGTTCCGTGGCTGCTCGAGGGGAGCGGCCTCGACGAGGCCACGCCGCTGCCGCGGAACGCCTACAAGGTGGACGTCGCGCGAGCGCTCGTCAAGCGGGCCGTCGCGGAGCTCGGCGAGAGCTCGTGATTCCGGTTCCGAGCAGGCTCTTCCGGCTGCCGGCCATCGCGGCGCTCGCGCTCCTCCTGGCTGCGTGCGGCGGTGGGTCGAAGTCGGCGTCGACGACCCCTGACGCGAACGGCTGCGTCCCGGTCAAGACCCCGGCCCCGAGTCGCAAGCGCGAGGCGCGGCCGACGGCCCGGCTCGTCCCGTCGAAGACCTACGACGTCACGTTGCGCACGAACTGCGGCACCTTCACGATCAGGCTCGCAACGAAGACCTCACCGAAGGCGACGGCCTCGTTCGTCAGCCTTGCGGGGAAGGGGTTCTTCGACCAGACGGTCTTCCATCGCATCGTCCCCGGCTTCGTGATCCAGGGCGGCGACCCCACGGGATCGGGCGCCGGCGGCCCCGGCTACACGACGGTCGACAGGCCCCCCGACTCGGCTCGCTACACCCTCGGCGTCGCGGCGATGGCGAAAAGCGTGGGCGAGCCGCGCGGCGCAGCCGGCAGCCAGTTCTTCATCGTCACCGCGCCCGACGCGCAGCTGCCGCCCGACTACGCCATCCTCGGGAAGGTCAGCCAGGGCCTGCCGGTCGTGAAATCGATCGGCAAGCTCGGCGATCCCGCGTCGGGCAACGCAGGGACACCGCTCGAGAACGTCGTGATCGAGAAGGCGACGGTCCACGTCCGCTAGCGCGATCGTGTTGGCCGCCGGCGCCTCGACGCGCTACGGCGGGGTGAAGCAGCGCGAGTTTCTGCCGGCGGTGCTCGCGGCCTTGGGACAGACGAGCGTGACGGAGATCGTCGTCGTCGAAGGCGCACACTCGCTCGAGCTTCCCGGCGTCCGAGTCGTCCCATGCCCCGAGTGGGACCGCGGCCCGGGCGTCTCGCTCCGGTGCGGCCTGGCGGCGCTCGGCGCCGACGTCGATCGGGCCCTGATCGTGCTCGCCGACGGGCCTGACCTCGACCCACGCGCGGTCGAGCGCGTGCTCGCCAGCGAGGAGCCGGTCGCGGCCGCCAGTTACGACGGCACGCGCAGCCACCCGGTCGCGATCATGCGCAGCGCCTGGGCCACGGTTCCCGACGAGGGCGGCCGTGCGCTCGACCCGGTCCTGGTGGATTGCTCAGACCTGCAGCCGCCCGGCGACGTCGACGAGCCGCGCTAGGCGTCGAGCGGCGTGCGCAGTGCCGCAAGCTTGGCCTTCAGCTCGGGCGGCATCGGCTCGGTCACTGCGACGCGCACGTAGTGCCGCAGCTGCTCTTCGAAGTGGTAGCGCTTCGCGCACCAACTGCACTTCTCGAGATGACTCTCCGCCTCGGCGACCTCGTGATCGGAGAGCGTCCCGTCGAGGAACGGCTGCATCATCTCCTCGCACTTGTCGCACCAGTCGATCATGCTGCTATAGACCGATCGGCGAGATTCTTCTTCAGGATGCGCCTGCCGCGGTGGAGACGGGACATGACGGTCCCGATCGGGATGTCGAGGATCTGTGCGGCGTCGGCGTAGGAGAACTCGCCGATGTCGACCAGCACGATCGCGTCCCGGAAGTCGTGCGGCACGTCGGCGAGGGCCTCGACGATCGAATCCTGGCTGAGCCGCTCGAGGACGCGCTCTTCGTCCGGATTCTCGTCGGGCACCTGCGACTCGAGCTTGTTGTAGAGGAAGTAGTCGCCCGCCTCGTTGTCGATTGACGTCGTCTGCGGAGTTCGCTGCTGGCGCCGCCCGCGGTCGATGTTCAGGTTCGTGAGGATCCGCAGGAGCCATGCGCGCAGGTTCGTGCCGGGCGTGTACTGGCGCCACGAACGAAAAGCGCGTTCGTACGTCTGCTGCACGAGGTCGTCGGCCTCCTCACGGGAGCCCACCAGGCGGCGGGCAACGCGGTAGACCTGGTCACTCAACTCCAGCGCCTCCTCTTCGAAGCGAACTCGGTCCCTCGCTTCCTGAGCGAGCCTACGGCTGTCGGCAGCTGACGGTGCGCTCTCGCTCATCCGGCGGCCACCCTAGCAGGGGCATAAACGCTCACCAGCTGCTCCGGATTCCCCTCCGATTCAGACGAATTGCTGCTCGCGGAATCCGCCGCGCGCCATCGCCTCGAGGATCGCATCCCGCGAGATCTGTTCGTCGTCATAGGTGAGAGTCACCTGGCCCATCAGGTTCGCGTTGGCGGACTCGAGCCCCTCGGTGCCCTCGAGCGTCTTCGCGAGCCGCATGACGCACTTCTCGCACCGAATCCCACTGACCTGAATCGTCTCCGAGACCGAAGGCACGTTCTCAGCCTAGCGAGCGGGTGACGAGATCCGCAGCCGCAGCCTGCGGTGTTTCCTGCGCGAGCTGTAGGTCGGCTTCGCACGCGGCGGGGTCGAGGCGGGCGAGCATGCCGTCGCCACCGAGAGCGCGCGCCGCGGGCAGGACGAGCTCGAGCAGCTCTGCCCCGAGCGTGGCGGCGGGCACATAGCTCGACCCGTCCGGATGAATCAGCTTGGCGCGAGGCCCGAACCGCGCTGCCGACCAGCGGTTCTGGCTGTAGTCCGCCCGCCCGCGATCGGCAAGTAACAGTCTGTTACTTGCCAGTCCGCCCGCGAGCGCGGTCGCGCAGAGGGCCTGCAGCAGCGCTGCGAACGCCGCGGAGCGATGCACGTCCGTCGGCTGGTCGGGGACGCGCACCTCGAGCGTGCCGAGCTTCGGATGCGGACGGACGTCCCACCAGATCCGCGTGTAGTCCTCGGCGACACCGAGCGCGGTGAGCCGTTCGACCCAGGTTTCCCACTCGCCGTACGACGCGAACGCCGGTGGTGCCCCGGCCCGGGGCAGCTCGGCGAGGATGGGCGCGCGGTTCGAGGCCATCCCGTTCCGGACGCCCGCGAACCATGGAGAGTTCGCGGACATCGCAAGCACGACCGGAAGCCACGGGACGATCGCCTCGAGGCAGCGCCAGCACTCGTCGCCCGACGGCATCCCGACGTGCACGTGCAGCCCTTGCACGCCCTGGCGGCGCACCGAGATCCCGCCGTAGCCGACGAACGTCACGTAACGCTCTTCCTTGACGATCGGCTGCGCCTCCGGGCGGGCGAACGGGTGGGTGGCCGCTGCCGCGATCGCGAGACCCTCGGCTGCGGCCACGGCTGCGGCGGCACGTCGCAGCACCGGCAGCGCCTCGTCGACCTCGACGGCCGTCGTGCAGACATTCGTGTTGATCTCGAAGACCGATGCGAACAGCTCGGTCTTCAGCGAGCCGGGCAGGTCGAGGCCCTCGACGCCGCGCAGGATCCGGTCGACGGCGGCGACCTGGCCGAAGGTCGCCACGTCGAGGATCATCAGCTCCTCCTCCACGCCGAGCGAGAACGGCGCACTTTCGCCGAACCGCTGGTCTTCGATCACGGCTGGGTGTGAGCCTTGACGCCGTGCACCGGGCGGCCGGCGGCCACCCAGGCGTAGTACGAGGCGCTGGGGCCGAACGCGGAGCGATATCCGGTGACGCGCGGGTTGCGGCCGACGTCCCGGGCCCGGGCGGCATGTCGGAGCAGGTTGATGTCGTCCAGTTCCTGCCAGACGAGGATCAGGTGGGCCGCCGTCATGAACTCGGCGACGAACGAGCAGCCGGACGCCGGGCACGGGAACGGGTCCGTGCGCACACAGAACCACCCGTCGTAGTCGCCGCCGTCCTCTTGCCAGAGCTCTTCTTCACCCTCGACAACAGTGTGCTCGAGGACGATCTGCCCGCGCTCCATCGAGGACAAGGTAGCGGGGGAACGGCACAAGAAGACCGGCCGCGGCCCGGGCAGGCAGTCGGGCTCGCGACCGGTCTCTCTTTTCGGCCCTAGGACTAGAGCCGAATCTGCGTCAGCCTCGCTGGCCGAGCGTGGCGGTGACCGTCTGCTTCGAGCCGTTGCGGTAGATCTCGAGCTTCATCTTGTCGCCGGGCTTGCGGCTGGCAATGGCATCCCGGAGCTGCTGGTAGGTGGTGACGGGGTTGCCGTCGATCGCCACGATCATGTCGCCGCCCACCTGGTAGCTCTCGCCCTGGACGACGACAGCCGTCTTCCCCGCCTTGAGCCCCGCCTTGTCGGCGCCGCTCCCGGCCTGCACGTCCTGGATCAGGAGACCGGTGTTCGAAGGCAGGTGGAAGAGCTTCGCGAGCTGTGGCGTCACCGGAGCGGCATCGAGGCCCAGGAAGGCGTGTTGCGCCTTGCCGCTCGAGATGATCTGCGCCGCGACGCTGCGCACGGTGTTGATCGGGATTGCGAAACCGATCCCGACACTGCCCTGTTGGCCCGTCGACCCGGTGGAGATCTGCGACGTGACGCCGATCACGCGGCCCTGCGCATCGATCAGGGGGCCGCCCGAATTGCCGTGATTGATCGCGGCATCAGTCTGGATCGCATGGTCGATCGGCAACGAGTTCGGAGCCTCGATCTGGCGCTGCACGGCGCTGACGACGCCGGTGGTCAGCGTGCGCGTAAAGCCGAAGGGATTGCCGATCGCGTCGACGGAGTCACCGACGACGACGGCATCCGAATTGCCGAGCTCGAGCGGGTTGAGTGCGCGCGCATGCGCGTCGATCTTGAGAATGGCGACGTCGGTGGACGGGTCCTTGCCGACGACGGTGGCGGTGATCTCGTCCTGCCCGGAGAAGGAGACCTGCACCTTCTTGGCGCCCTGGATCACGTGGTAGTTCGTGACGATGTGACCGGCCTTGTCGATCACGAACCCGGAGCCGAGCGATTGGCTCGTCTGGGGTGAGTTCGGCAACAGGTTGAACGGGTCGGTCGAGCTCTGGGAGACCGACGTCGCGGTGATCTGCACGACCCCCGGGGCGTCTCGCCGATAGATCTGCTCCGCCGTCAGCGCCTTACCGCTGGCCGGCGTCTGCGAGGTCGTCGGGATGCCCGTCGAGGTCTGAGTCACCTGCTGAACGGTCGTCTTGCTGCCGAGCTTCCCGAATGCGGCGGCGCCGGCGAGCGCCAGCGCGCCGCCGATGACGGCGACGGCGAGCAGTTCGACCACGCGAACCGAGAGGAAGCGGCTACGAGCCACGAGTCCCGTTATAACCGCAGGAAGTTCAATGTCTGTGACCGGCGATTAAAAGCCAGTTAAGAGTGATCAAGGAGCCCACGGCTCGTGCGGCACCCGCCCTCCCGCCGTATTCGAGGCCCAGCAAGGGTTCGGCTAGTCGAGCTCGCGGGCCGGCAGCGGCTCCTCGCCCTGGCGCGTGACGCGGTAGGCGGCCGCTCCGGGGCGGCACGTGACGATCTCGACCAGCTCCGTGCCGGCGTAGTGGAGTGCGACCCCGTCGTCGGCGGCGATCCCCTCCGGGAACCCCCCGTCGACGAGGGCGCGGTAGCGCGGCCGGCGCTCTTCCTCGCCGTCGTAGTGCGGACAGGCGCTGCCCGGCAGGAGGCCGAGGCAGTCCAGTCCTTCCAGTTGCGGCCCGAACGAGTCGGTCACTCCGGCTTCGAACCAGCAGATCATCCCGGCGCTCGCGCCCCAGAGCACGATGCCGTTCTCCCAGGCCTCGCGCAGCAGCACATCGATGCCGTGCACCTTCCAGATCGCGAGCATGTTCGCGGTATTGCCGCCGCCGACACAGATCGCGTCCTGCGAGAAGATCAGGCCGCGCAGGTCCTCCGGCGGCCAGGGGAACGTCCGCAGATGGTCGCGTTCGGCGCGTCCTCGGAACAGCTCGTAGAAGCCGACGATCGCCCCGTTCGATTCCGCGGCGGCCGTCGGGACGTAGAGCAGCTTCGGCTTCTGCTTCCCGGTCAGACCGAGCACGTACTCGTAGAGCCGTCGCGTCTGGTCCTCCGTGTCGCCCCCTCCCCCGAGGCCGACGATGTGCCGCTCTGCCGCCACCGGACGAGTTTGACATGGCAGCTGTTCCAGCGCGTCTGCTTCAATCGGTGCAATGGCCTCGTCGTCGCAGCTGAAAGTCGGAGACCGTTCCTACGAGATCTTCCGGCTCGACGCTCTGCAGGCCTCCTACGACGTCGCGCGCCTGCCCTACACGTTGCGGGTGCTGCTCGAGAACGTGCTGCGCAACGGCGACGAGGCGGATATCGACGCGGTTGCGCGGTGGGATGCGACGGCCGAGCCGTCGAACGAGATCTCGTTCGCGCCGTCGCGCGTCCTCCTCCAGGACCTGACCGGCGTGCCGGCCGTCGTCGATCTCGCTGCGATGCGTGACGCGATGGCCGACCTCGGCGGCGACCCGGCGAAGATCAACCCGTTGATCCCGGCCGAGCTCGTGATCGACCACTCGGTCCAGGTCGACGCATTCGCTTCGCGCGCGGCCTTCGGCCGTAACGTCGAGCTGGAGTTCGAGCGCAACCACGAGCGCTACCTCTTCCTGCGCTGGGGCCAGGAGTCGTTCACCGGCTTCAAGGTCGTGCCGCCGGGGACCGGCATCTGCCATCAGGTCAACCTCGAGTACCTCGCGCGTGTCGTCGAGGACCGCAACGGCGTCGCGTTCCCGGACACTCTGGTCGGGACTGACTCGCACACGACGATGGTCAACGGGCTCGGTGTCCTCGGCTGGGGCGTCGGCGGGATCGAGGCGGAGGCCGCGATGCTCGGCCAGCCGCTCTCGATGCTCGTGCCGCAGGTCGTCGGCTTCAAGCTGAGCGGCGCACTGTCCGAAGGTGCGACCGCCACCGACCTGGTGCTGACGGTGACCGAGATCCTGCGCAAGGCCGGCGTCGTCGGCAAGTTCGTGGAGTACTTCGGCGCGGGGGTCCCGTCCCTGTCGCTCGCCGACCGGGCGACCCTCGGGAACATGTCACCGGAGTACGGCGCGACGTGCGGCTTCTTCCCGGTCGACCAGATCACGCTCGACTACCTCGCGTTGACCGGGCGAAGCCCGGAGCGCATCGCGCTCGTCGAGGCGTACTGCAAGGAGAACCTGCTCTGGCACGACCCGTCGGAGCACGCGACCTACTCGGAGGTCGTCGAGCTCGACCTGGGTGACGTCGAGCCATCGCTCGCAGGCCCGCGTCGCCCACAGGACCGCGTGCCGCTCGCGGTGGCGAAGCAATCGTTCATCGAGACGCTCGGCTCCTTCGGCGTCGGCTACCAGAACGGCTCCCACGACCGGGCGCTCGTCGACACCTTCCCGGCCTCCGACCCGACGACCGAACAGCAGCCGGCAGGCGAGCCGCTGCCCGACGATGCGCCCGTGCTCACGGCAGCGCACGAGGGCCACCACCGCGTGCCGGTGGAGGGCGCCGACTATGAGCTCGACCACGGCTCGGTCGTGATCACGGCGATCACCTCGTGCACGAACACGTCGAACCCGCAGGTGATGGTCGCCGCCGGGCTGCTCGCTCGCAATGCGATCGAGCGCGGGCTGCAGCGCAAGCCGTGGGTCAAGTCGTCGCTCGCGCCGGGGTCGAAGGTCGTGACGCGTTACTACGAGCAAGCGGGACTGCAGACGTATCTCGACCAGCTCGGTTTCAACACCGTCGGGTACGGGTGCACGACGTGCATCGGCAACTCGGGGCCGCTCGCCGACGAGATCTCCACTGCGATCAACGAAGGCGACCTCGTCGTCTGCTCGGTGCTCTCGGGCAACCGCAACTTCGAGGCGCGCATCCACCCGGAGGTGAAGGCGAACTACCTGGCCTCGCCGCCGCTCGTCGTTGCTTACGCGCTCGCGGGACGAATGGATATCGACTTCGAGACCGAGCCGATCGGTGCTGCGAACGACGGCAGCGATGTGTACCTGCGCGACATCTGGCCGAGCACGCGCGAGATCGGCGAGACGATCGCGACGTCTGTTCGAGCCGAGCAGTTCGCCGAGACCTACGACGACGTCTTCACCGGCGACGACGCCTGGCGGGCGCTCCCCGTGCCCGAGGGACAGCTCTTCAGGTGGGAGCCGGACTCGACCTACGTGCGACAGCCCCCGTACTTCGAGGGAATGTCACGTCAGCCCGGCACCGTCTCCGACATCGCCGATGCGTGCGTCCTCGTGTGGCTCGGCGACTCGGTGACGACCGATCACATCTCACCGGCAGGGTCGATCAAGGAGGGCTCGCCGGCCGGGACGTATCTCGTCGAGCACGGCGTCTCGCGCAAGGACTTCAACTCGTACGGCGCCCGACGCGGCAACCACGAGGTGATGGTGCGCGGAACGTTCGCGAACGTGCGCCTCCGCAACAAGCTCGTTCCCGGTTCGGAAGGGACGTGGACGGTGCACGTGCCTTCGGGCGAGGAGATGACCATCTTCGACGCCTCGACGCGGTACCTCTCGGAAGGCATGCCGCTGATCGTGCTCGCCGGGAAGGAGTACGGCTCGGGCTCGTCGCGCGACTGGGCCGCGAAGGGGCCGAATCTGCTCGGTGTGCGGGCGGTGATCGCGGAATCGTACGAACGCATCCACCGCTCGAACCTCCTGATGATGGGGATCCTCCCGTTGCAATTCGAGGACGGCGAGTCGCCGGAGTCGCTCGGGCTCACCGGCCGTGAGCGCTTCTCGATCACCGGTGTGGCGAACGGCGAGGCTGACCGGGTCGCGGTTCGGGCCGGCGAGGTCGAGTTCCACGCCCGCGTGCGCCTCGACACGCCACGCGAACGCGAGTACCTGCAGCACGGCGGGATCCTCCCGTACGTCCTGCGCAAGCTGCTCGCGACCTGAGCCAGCCGACCGGCCGGCTCTCGCTAGTCTCCGCCCACCGGGGTGCCCCAGGTGGGGCTGAGATCACACCCGTCGAACCTGATCCGGGTCATGCCGGCGAAGGGAGAGTCGTATGACCGAAATCGAAACGCCTTCCTGGGGGATCGAGCCGGTTCCCGAGCGGCTGCGGGTGCTGGGCACGTTCGACGGGTTCCTGCTCTGGGCGAACCTCTCGGTGTCGCTGCTCGTGATCGTGGCGGGCGCCTTCCTCGTCCTCCCGGCCGACCAGTTCGGGCTCGCGCTCTCTCTGCCCGAGGCGCTCGGCGCGATCGTCGCCGCGGCGGTGGTCGGGAACGTCCTGCTGGGGCTCGGGGGGCTGATCGGCGCCGACGCGCGCGTGCCGAACATGGTGCTCCTGCGCGCCCCGCTGGGCCGGCGCGGCTCCTACCTTCCGACCGGATTGAACATCCTGCAGTGCCTCGGGTGGTCGGTGTTCGAGCTGATCATCATCGCGACCGGTGCGAGCGCCCTCTCGAAGCAGGTGCTCGGCTTCGGCGACGTCTCGCTCTGGAAGATCGCGTTCGGGATCGTCGCCATGGCCCTGGCGTTCCTCGGTCCGGTCGGATTCGTGCGCAAGTACGTGCGCAAGTTCGCCGTGTGGGTCGTGATCTCTTCGCTGCTCTACCTCTCGTGGTGGTCGCTGCACGGTCAGCACCCCGTGCAGCTCTGGCAGCGCGGAGGTGCGCACGCTTTCTGGCCGGGCTTCGACCTCGTCCTCGCCTCGGTGATCAGCTGGACGCCGCTCGTGGCCGACTACACGCGGTTCTCGCGCTCCCGGGCGGGCGGCTTCTGGAGCGCCGGGCTCGGTTACTTCGTGCCGACGATCCCGTTGTTCGCACTTGGCGCGGTGATCGCCTTGTCCCGCAACATCAGCGACGCACCGGCCTTGCTGACCGCAGTCGCCGCGGGCGGCGCCGCCAGCGTGTTGGCCCTGCTCGCGCTGACCGTGGACGAGAGCGATGAGGCGTTCGCGAATGTCTACTCCGGAGCGGTCAGCCTGCAGAACCTGCTTCCGCGCGTGCCTCAGCGGGCGCTCGTCGGCGGGGTGGCCCTGGTGGCCACCGTCGGTGCGCTGGTGATCGACCTGCGCAACTACCAACCCTTCCTGTACCTCCTCGGATCGTTCTTCGTCCCCCTCTTCGCGGTGCTGCTCGCCGACTGGCTCCTGTCGGGCCGCCACTATTCGCGCGACGACGTCTTTCACGCACCGGAAGTTCGACTCGAGATGATCGGAGCGTGGCTGGCCGGGTTCGTCCTCTACCAGTGGCTCTATCCGCAAGGCCCAGGGTGGTGGACCGGGATCGTCGCGCACGCCCATCCACACGCCCTGCCGTGGGGCGGCGCGTCGCTCCCGAGCTTCGCTCTCGCGTTCGCGCTCGCCGCACTCGCCCGCGTCGTTGCGAGGAGGCCCATACTGGCGGGCGCGTGATCGCGCTGATCGGAAATCTCTCACGTGACCTGTTGCCAGGGGCGGCGCCCCGGGTCGGCGGCGGCTCATATCACGGCGCACGCGCACTCCAGCGCCTGCGGGTTCCCGCGCGGATCGTGGTGCGCTGCGCCGCCGAGGATCGGGAGACACTCGTGCCGCCGGTGATCCGTCTCGGCACACCGGTCCGCTACGTCCACGGCGGGTCGACAGCCACCTTCTCCTTCTCCTACGAAGGCGACGCGCGCACGATGACGATCGACGCGCTGGGCGACAGCTGGGCTCCGACCGACCTGCCCGACCTGCCGTCAGGGCGGTGGGTGCATGTAGCGCCGCTCGCCCGGCACGAGTTTCCACTCGAGACGATTGCCGCGCTCGCCAAGCGGCGCCGCGTCTCGCTCGACGGTCAGGGGCTGGTGCGCGTCCCGGAGGTCGGGCCGCTGCGGCTCGACGACGAATTCGACCGCGACCTGTTGCGGCACGTCTGGATCCTGAAGCTGGCAGATGAGGAAGCCGAGGTGCTCGGCGACCCGGCCGAGCTCGGCGTGCGCGAGGTGGTCGTCACCCATGGCTCCCGCGGGTCGACCGTGTACTGCGGCGGACATGCGGAGCCGGTCCCGGCGCGCGCGCTCCCGGGCGATCCGACGGGCGCAGGAGATGTGTTCGCCACGGCCTACGTGGTCGCCCGCAACGCGGGATTTGCCCCCGCCGGCGCGGCGCGCCGGGCGACCGCCGTCGTCGCATCACTGCTCGTACCATGAAGGTGCTCATCTCCACCGTCGCCGGCGTGTTCTCGGTCGACCTCGAGACCGACGAGGTCGAGCCATGGGACGGCGATTTCGACCCGGTGGCGGCCCCGGTCCTCAACCTGCCCCGCGTCCTCGCCGCCGCTGCCGCCGGCGCCACGGTGGTCGCGGTCGTCGACGCCAAGCCACCACTCCTCGTGTCCTACGACACAGGCTCGACCTGGCGCGAATCGGGCCGTGGCCTGCCGGCGGGACGCGCCGTCGCGATCTCGGGCGACGATCCCGACCTGATCGTCTACGCGGCCCGGAACCGCCTCTTCCTCTCGCGGAACGGCGGCGTCTTCTGGAGCTCGCTCGCGGTGGAGCTCCCGGAGATCGTGGCCGTGGGGTTCCCGGGAAGCTGACGCAGCCCGCCTGCGTTCTTTCAACATAGGCTTTCGTTCCCCCGTTCACGAGAAGGAGACGACGCATGGCGTTGCGGCTCGGCGATACAGCACCCGACTTCGAGGCCCAGACGACTGACGGACCGATCAAGTTTCACGACTGGATCGGCGATTCGTGGGCCGTACTGTTCTCACATCCGAAGGACTTCACACCGATCTGCACGACCGAGCTGGGGTACATGGCCAGCATCAAGCCCGAGTTCGACCGCCGTGGCGTCAAGGTGATCGGCCTCTCGGTCGATTCCCTCGATCGCCACTCCAACTGGGCGACCGACATCGAGGAGACGCAGGGCCACGCCCCCAACTATCCGATCATCAGCGACGACGACTTCGAGGTCTCGAAGCTCTACGGGATGCTGCCCGAAGACACGTCGGGCGACTCGGCGCCGCGCACGCCCGCGGACAACCAGACCGTGCGCAACGTCTTCGTGATCGGGCCGGACAAGAAGGTGAAGCTGATCTTGATCTACCCGATGACCACGGGCCGGAACTTCGACGAGGTCCTCCGCGTCATCGACTCGCTACAGCTGACCGCGAAGCATCGCGTCGCGACGCCGGCTCAGTGGCAGCCGGGCGACGACGTGGTGATCGCAGGCTCGGTCTCGAACGACGAGGCGAAGGAAGTCTTCGGAGACTGGGAAGAGCCGAAGCCCTACATCAGGATCGTGCCGCAGCCGCAGTAGGCCGGTTTTACAAATCCAGCTCGCCGCTCGCGGCGTAGTTCGGGCATGCGTTGGTGGGCACTCGTCGCTCTGTTCGCTCTGGGCCTCACAGCAGCGGCGTTCGCCGCGCGCGGCGGATCGGCCAGGGCGACCGACGGAACGCTGTCGGCGGCCGTCGGGCCTGGGTTCTCGATCTCGCTCACCATGGGCGGCTCGGCCGTGTCGACACTCCCGCCGGGCACCTACACGGTGAATGTCTCCGACATGTCGACTCTGCACAACTTCCACCTCAGCGGCCCGGGGGTCGACCAGGCGACCGATGTCGCGACCACCAGCTCCGCCACGTGGACGGTGACACTCTCGGCAGGCTCCTACCACTTCCAGTGCGACGCCCACCCGACGATGCTGCACGGTGACTTCACGGTCGGCTCGGGCGGCGGCACGACGACGGCGCCGATGACGACGACGGCGCCGGCGACCACGACGACAGGCACGACCACGGCCACGACGACGAACCCGGCCACCACCACGAGCCCGGGATCGACCGCACCGGTCACGACGACCACCACGGCAACGACGACGACCGCTCGAACGACCTCGACGACCGCGACTCCACAGGCCGCGAAGCTGACGGCGCGGGTGACGAAGGTCAAGGCCACGCGGTCGCGGGTCTCGATCACCGTGAGCGTGAACCGCGCAGGACGGGCGACCGCAGATCTCCTCGACCGGCACGGCAAGCGGGTCGCGCACCTCGCGGCGCGCGTGCACGGCGCCGCGAAGCTCACGCTGCGGCCGGCGCACAGATTGAGCGCCGGCCGTTACGTGCTGCGTCTGCGCGTCACCGCGCCCGGCCGGACGCTGGTCATGACGCGCTCCGTGCGCATCGCCTGACCGCTAGAAGCTGAACTCGCCCCGGGCAACGACAACCGCCGACCCGCCGACGGTGACGCGTTCGATCATCTCTCCGTCGCCGTAGGCGGTCGCGTAGAGCGTCGAAGGACGGCCGATCTCGGTGCCCTGGGAGATCTCGATCCGCTCGCCGAAGGCAATGCGCCCGTGCCGGGCCAGATGCACCGCGAGCGGGCCGGCGGCCGACCCGGTCGCCGGATCCTCGACGACGCCGTGATTCGGGGCGAACATCCGGGTCTTCCAGCGCGCGCCGTCGCGCGCGAAGCAATTGGCACCGTCCGGGGTGGCACGCGCCAGCGCGGCGACGTTCGGTGCAAGCGCCGCGACGGCCTCCGGCGACTCGAGCTCGAAGTAGACATGCCCCGGCCCGAGGTCGTAGCGCTCGACCGGCAGCCTCGAGGCCGCGACCCCGAGGGCGGCCAGGATCGCCGCCGGATCCCGAACGGGCTCCCAGGCCGGAATCGGCTGGTCCATCAGACCGAAGACGATCCGCGGGCCGTCCCGCTCGAGCTCGACCGGCACGACGCCGGCGCCGGTCTCGAGCCGGATCACGACCTTCGAGAGCGGGCCGCCGAGCACGAACGCCGCCCCGAGCGTCGGATGGCCCGCGAACGGCAGCTCTCGCGCCGGCGTGAAGATCCTGATCCGCACGTCGGCGTCGTCGCTCGACGGCGGCAGCACGAAGACGGACTCGGACAGGTTCGTCTCCTTTGCGAGCGCCTGCATCGTCAGCTCGTCGAGGTCGCGGGCGTCCGTGAAGACGGCAAGCTGGTTCCCGGCGAGCGGCACGTCGGTGAAGACGTCGCACACCACGTAGCGGAAGCGGCGCATGAGTCCAAGCCTAGACGGAGGGCGCCTGGCGGCGCCCTCCGTCCACCCCTGCTGTGAGCTCGCCTTAAACGGTGCCGGGAGCGCTGCCGAGCTCGACAGCTCCGCCGCGCTCGATCTGCTCGAGCTCGGCCTCGGTCCCCATGCGGACCGGGCCCTTGAACCAGTTCTTCGCCGAGAGAACCCACCAGCCCCCGAAGAACAGTCCGATGCCCGCGAACCAGAGAATCGTGTAGTTCGTCAGCGACCAGGAGAAATTCGGGTCCCAGGGCAGTCCCGCCTTGAAAAGCGGCAGGCTGAACAGGACTGCGATGAAAGCGACCCACGCCAGCGCGATGACGTCGATCCACTTGTAGTGCTTCCCGAGGCTCCACGCGCCCCGCTCGAAGCGGTCACCGAGCCGTAGGCGGAGGAACACCGGCAGGACGAATGCGATGTAGAGCCCGATCACGGCGATCGCCGTTCCTGCTGCATAGCCGACGAGGTAGTTCCAGATCGCCGGAATCATGAGCACTCCCGCGAGGACGCCGATCGCGAACACGGCGTGAACCGGCACACGACGCTTGGAAACACGGCGCCAGTACGAGTGGCCGGGCACCGCGCCGTCCCGCGAGAAGGCGAACATCATGCGCGACGCCGACGTCGTCGAAGCGGTGACGCAGAAGAACTGCGCGACGATGCAGATGAAGAGCAGCGCATCGGACCAGTTCTCGCTCATCGACGTCGACCAGATCCACGGCACGACCGTCCCGATGTTCGTCAATGCACCGCTTGTGCTCGGCACAGCGAAGGTCACGGCTACGAGCAGGATGAACCCGAAGATGACCGAGACGATGACGGACATGTACATGCCGATCGCCGCGGTGCGAGACGCCTGCTGCGTCTCCTCCGCCATGTGCGCAGAGGCATCGAATCCGGTGATCGTGTACTGCGCCATCAGCAAACCGAGGCCGAAGACGAGCCAGAAGGCAGCGTGATGGAACCCGGTAACCGTGCCGCCGTACCCGGTCGCGTTCGCGGTGCCGGTGAAGACGTACGAGGCCGACTGATGATGATTGGGAACGACGATCAGCACGATCACGATCACGGCGACGCCTGCCATGTGCCAGTACGCCGACACGGTGTTGAGCATCGACGTGATCCGGACGTCGAAGACGTTGATCAAGCACGCAGCGAGCAGGAACACCGCGTACAGCGCATAGACCGTCTCGTTGTACGAGAATCCGAACCAATTGTTCAGGTGCGTCTCGAACGAGAACAGGTCGTCGAAGAGCACGACGGCGAACGTCGAGAGGCCGTACCCGATCGCAGCCGTAACGGCGATCTGCCCGATCAGGTTGAACCACCCGGTCGCCCAGCCCCAGCCGGGGCTGCCGAGCTTCGACGCCCAGTAGTACAGGCCGCCTGCCGTCGGGAACGACGACGCGATCTCCGCCATTGCGAGGGAGATGATGGTCGAGAACACACCGACGATCAGCCAGCCCCACGTCACGGCGATCGGACCGCCGCTCTCGAACGCGATGTAGTACGACGTGAGACAGCCGGCCAGGATCGAGATGATCGTGAAGGAGATCGCGAAGTTCTGAAAGCCGCCCATGGCCCGGAAGAGCTCCTGCGCGTAGCCCAGTTTGTGCAGGAGCCGCTCGTCCTCGGTCAGATGGGGGTCGGAAGTCGTGCCTGCGCTCATTCTTCTGCCTCCTGTGGGGTGACGTATTCACACCCACCACAGCGGCGTGTGTCAAGCCTGCCAACACGGCCGAGGTGGAGCACCGTAGAGTCTCCGACGTGACCGAAGGAGGGAGAATTTCGTGCTGACGCTCGAAGAGCTGCGGGAGGACCCGTCGATCGACACCGTGATCATGGCGTTCACCGACATGCAGGGCCGGCTGCTCGGCAAGCGTCTGCACCGGGATTTCTTCTTCGAGCAGGTCGACCACGGCCACGGCACGGAGGGCTGCAATTACCTCCTCGCGCTGGACATGGAGATGGAACCGACGCCGGGCTACGAGCTCGCGTCGTGGGAGCGGGGCTACGGCGACTTCGAGCTCGCACCGGATCTCGCGACGCTGCGGCGGATCCCGTGGCTCGAGGCGACGGCGTTGGTCCTCTGCGACGTCGCGTGGACCGACGGCTCGCCGGTGCGGCCCTCGCCACGGCAGGTGCTGCGCGCGCAGGTCGAGCGCGCGAGCGCGCTCGGCTTCGACGTCATGGTCGGCTCGGAGCTCGAGTTCTACTTGCTGCGCGAGACGTACGAGGAGGCGCATCGGAAGCACTACGACGACCTGACGCCGTCGGTGCCGTACATCCTCGACTACCACATCCTCGCCGCTACCTACGACGAGCCGCTCCTGCGGCAGATCCGCAACGGGATGCACGGCGCCGGGATCCGAGTCGAGACGTCGAAGGGCGAGGCGTGGCCCGGGCAGCAGGAGATCAACTTCCGCTACGACACCGCGCTGACGATGGCCGACAACCACGTCGTGTACAAGAACGGCGCCAAGGAGATCGCACACCTGAACGGGTGCTCGATCACGTTCATGGCGAAGCCGGATCACACCTGGATCGGCTCGTCGTGCCACATCCACTCGTCGCTCTGGCGGAGCGGCGAAAGTGCGTTCAACGGTGAGAGCGACACGTTCAAGCAGTACCTCGCCGGGCAGATCGCCTGCGCACGCGAGCTGGCGGTCTTCTACGCGCCGAACGTGAACTCGTACAAGCGTTTCGCCGCCGGCTCGTGGGCGCCGACGACGCTTGCCTGGGGACGCGACAACCGCACGTGCGGGTTTCGCATCGTCGGCTCAGGCTCGGCGATGCGTGTCGAGTCACGCATTCCGGGAGGCGACGTGAACCCGTATCTCGCCTTCGCTGCGACGATCGCGGCCGGGCTGCACGGGATCGAGAACGGGCTCGAGCTTGCCGCCCCCGCTCGAGGGAAACGCATATGTCTCCGAGGCCGAGCGGTTCCCGTCGACGCTGCGCGAGGCGATCGCGACACTCGAAGCGGGCTCGATCGCCCGTAGTGCGTTGGGCGACGATGTCGTCGATCACTACCTCAACTACGCCCGCACCGAGCAGGAGCTGTTCGATCGCGTCGTGACCAACTGGGAGCGGGAGCGTCTGTACGAGCGTGGGTAAGCCCGTCATCGGCATCACGACCTACCTGACGCGAGCTACGTGGGGCGCCTGGGACATGGAGGCGGCGCTCGTGCCGTCGGACTACGTGCGTGCGGTCGAACGTTCGGGCGGCACGCCGCTCCTCGTGCCCCCCGGCGCAGACGCGGAAGCGACGCTGGCCGTCGTCGACGGCCTGATCTTCACGGGTGGATCCGACCTCGACCCGGAGCTGTACGGCGAGGCAGCGCATCCCGAGACGAACGGCATCGTGCGGGAGCGCGACGACTTCGAGCTCGGGCTGATGCAGGCGGCGCTCGAGCGCGACGTGCCGATGCTCGCGATCTGTCGCGGGTCGCAGGTGCTCAACGTGGCGCTCGGCGGCGGGATCGAACAGCACGTGCCTGATCGCGTCGGGAACGACGTGCACAAGGAGACACCGGGTGTCTTCGCCGAGCACAACGTGGACGTGGTGCCCGGCACGCACCTCGAATCGCTCCTCGGCGAGCGGCACGATGTGAAGTCGCACCATCACCAGGGCTTCGGCGAGCTGGGCGAGGGCCTCCGCGAATCCGCCCGGGCACCGGACGGGACGATCGAGGCGCTCGAGGACCCGGCCCGGCGCTTCGCGCTGGGTGTCCTCTGGCATCCGGAAGCGGGCGACGACGCCACCCTCTTCGACGCGCTGGTCGAAGAAGCAACCGCGTACCGAGCCGCGAAGCAATAACGCCCCTCTCCTTCGGACAGCGCTTCGGCGAGACCAGTCTCTTCGCCAAACGACGTAACGAAAGAGAAACAAGTCATCCACAGACGATGCGCGGTGGACGCGGGTTCCTTTACGTTCGCCGTGTGCCACGCCGGCCCCCGATCAACCCCACCGGGTACTACCACGTGAGCTCTCGAGGTTGTTACGGACGAACGCTCTTCGACACGCATGCACAGCACGAAGTCTTTCTTCGCATGTACATGCGCAGTGCTCGAAAGTACGGCTGGGAGACGCCCTCGTGGGCCTTGATGGAGAACCATCATCATTTCGTCATCCGGCTGACGGGCGGTGGCCTGTCGGAAGGAATGAGGGAGCTCCATGGTGGCTATTCACGGTGGATTCATGCGCTCTACGGGCAGACTCGCCAGGGCCACCTCTTCAGACACGCGTTCTTCGCGCGCGAGCTCTCGACCGAAGCAGACGTCCTGGTCGCGTGTTGCTACGTCGATCTCAACGCGTCCGCGGCGCATCTGACGAGAGACCCCCGAAGAGACGGTGTGGTGCGGCTACAGCGCAACGATCGGGCTCGAGCACCCGCGTCCCTTCCATACGCCATCGGCGCTTCTCGAACTGATCAGCCCTCGACCCGAAGCCGCTCGAGCTGCCTACCGGCATCTCGTCCACGAACGACTGGCCGATCGCGACCAAGGCCAGTCGCCAAACGACGAGGTTCGACGTGATTAGATCGGGGGCGTGAGTCTCACCGTCCTGAACCCGGCGACCGAGGAGGCGATTGCCACCCTCGAACAGGCCGGCGTCGAGGAGACCGACGCTGCCGTGGCGCGCGCTCGGGCGGCGTTTCCCGCTTGGCGGGCGGTCTCCCCCGCCGACCGCGGCCGGCTGCTTCGCCGGCTCGCGACGATCGTCGAGGAGCACCACGAAGAGCTCTCGAGGATCGAATCGCAGAACGTCGGCAAGCCGATCGCCGGCGCCCGAGGCGAGGTCGGCATGGTCGCCGACGTCTTCCACTTCTACGCCGGCGCCGTCGACAAGAAGCACGGCGAGACGATTCCCGTCGCCGGCGGCATCGACATGACGTTCCGCGAGCCGCTCGGCGTCGTCGGGCTGATCGTTCCCTGGAACTTCCCGCTCAACATCTCGTCGTGGAAGCTCGGCCCGGCGCTCGCCTGCGGCAACACGGTCGTGCTCAAGCCGGCCGAGCTGACACCGCTCTCCGCCGTTCGGCTCGCCGAGTTGGCGCTCGAGGCCGGCATCCCCGAGGGCGTCCTCAACGTCGTCGTCGGCAAGGGCTCGATCGTCGGCCAGCGGCTCGTCGAGCATCCCGACGTCGCAAAGATCGGCTTCACCGGCTCGACCGAGGTCGGCCGTTCCGTGATGGAAGGCGCCGCTGCGACGATCAAGCGCGTCACACTCGAGCTGGGCGGCAAGTCCGCGAACGTCGTCTTCGCCGACGCGGACCTCGAGAAGGCCGCGGCCGCTGCGCCGTACGCCGTCTTCGACAACGCGGGACAGGACTGCTGCGCACGCTCGCGCATCCTCGTCGAGCGCAGCGCCTACGACCGCTTCGCCGAACTTCTCGTCGCGGCGACACGCGGCGTGAAGGTCGGCGATCCGAGCGACGACTCGACCGAGATGGGCCCACTCATCTCCGCGCAACATCGCGAGACCGTCGCAGGCTTCGTCGCCGGCGAGACGCTCTATACGGGCGGCACACCCGAGGGCAAGGGCTTCTGGTACCCGTGCACGATCGTCGAGGCGACGAACGAGGACCGGATCGCGCGAGAGGAGGTCTTCGGGCCGGTCGCGGCGCTGATCCCGTTCGAGGACGAGGCGGATGCGATCCGCATCGCGAACGACACGCCCTACGGCCTCTCCGGCTCGATCTGGACGCAGAACGGCAGCCGCGCGCTGCGCGTCGCCCGCGCGCTCGACACCGGCGTCCTCAGCATCAACTCGAACAGCTCGGTGCGCGTGTCGACGCCCTTCGGCGGGTTCAAGCAGTCGGGCTTCGGCCGTGAGCTCGGCATGCACGGGCTGGACGGCTACTCCGAAGTGAAAAACGTCTACTACTCGACGGAGGACTGATGGGGCGCCTCGAAGGCAAGGTCTGCGTGATCACCGGCGCCGGAGGCGGAATGGGCCGCGACGCGACCATTCTGTTCAGCGAGGAGGGAGCACAGGTCTGCGCCGCCGACGTCAACCTCGAGGCGGCGCAGGAGACGGCGGCCCAGGCGCGTGACGCGTTCGCCCATCGGGTCGACGTCGCGGACGAGACGAGCGTCAGAGAGATGATGGCCGCCACAGTCGCGCGCTACGGCGGCATCGACGTCCTCTACAACAACGCCGGCATCTCGCCGGACGACGACGCATCGATTCTCGATACGAGTGTCGAGGCCTGGGATCGAGTCCAGGCCGTCAACACCAGAGGTGTCTTCCTCTGCTGCAAGCACGGCATTCCCCATCTACTCGAACGCGGCGGCGGCAGCGTGATCAACGTCGCAAGCTTCGTCGCCATCGTGGGCGCCGCGACGAGCCAGATCTCCTACAGCGCGTCGAAAGGGGCCGTCCTGTCGATGAGCCGCGAGCTCGCGGTGCAGTTCGCGCGCGAGAACGTGCGCGTCAACGCGCTGTGTCCCGGCCCCGTCGAGACGCCGCTCCTCCTGAACATCTTCGGCGACGACCCGGCGGCGCTCGAGCGCCGGCGCGTGCACTGGCCGACCGGGCGGCTCGCCAAGCCCCGCGAAGTCGTCAACGGCGCGCTGTTCCTGGCCTCTGACGACTCGTCGTACGTCACGGGATCGACGTTCCTGGTCGACGGCGGCTTGACCGCGGCCTACGTGACGCCCGAGTAGTGCGCGTCTGCTTGATGATCGAAGGGCAGGAGGGCGTCTCCTGGGAGCAGTGGACCGCGCTGGCCCGCGCGACCGAGGAGGCGAACCTCGACGGACTGTTCCGCTCCGACCACTACCGCTCGATCGTCCGTGGGGAGCCGGCCGGTGCGCTCGATGCGTGGGCCACGCTCGCCGGCCTCGCCGCGGTGACGACCCGGATCAGGCTCGGCACACTGGTCTCGCCCGTCACGTTCCGCCGCGTCCCGGTGCTCGCGAAGCTGGTCACGACCGTCGACCACATCTCCGGTGGCCGAGTCGAGCTCGGTCTCGGCGCGGGCTGGTTCGAGGCCGAGCACGAGGCGTACGGCTTCAACTTCCCTCCGCTGCGCGAGCGCATGGACGAGCTCGACCGGCAGCTCGGCGAGATCGTCCGCCACTGGGACGCCGCTCCGGAGATCCAGCCCAAGCCGCTCCAGCGGCCCCATCCCCCGATCATCGTCGGCGGCACCGCCAAGCCGCGCACTGTCCGCGCCGCCGTCGCTTACGCCGACGAGTACAACACGGTCTGGCCGACGGTCGAGGAGGCACGCGAGCGGAAGCGGGCTCTCGACGACGCAGCCGCCGCGGCCGGCCGCGAACCTCTGCGCTTCTCGATGATGACGAGCTGCGTCGTGGCCGACGACAACGCCGATCTCCGAGAGCGCCTGGCGGCATTCAAAGCGGTCACAGGCAGCGAGGCGCCCGCAATCTCCGGCACCGTCGACGAGGTCGTCAACCGCATACGCGAGTACGAACAGGCGGGCGTCGATCGCGTGATGCTCCAGCACATCGCGCACGAAGACGTCGCAATGGTCAACGTGCTGGGCCTCGTCGCAGCCCAACTAGGCTAGGCGCGTGCGTCTCTTCCTCGTCCGCCACGCCGAGGCAGCGCCCGGCGAACCGGACGCGCTGCGGCCCTTGACCCCAGCCGGTCGTGCGGTCGCCCGCTCGCTCGCGGATCAACTCGCCGCAGACCACCCCGACGCCGTGTTGTGCAGCCCACTGCTGCGCGCGCGCGAAACGGCCGACCAGATCGCACGCGCCGCGAACCTCGCCGCCGAGGTCGACGAGCGGCTGGCACCCGGCGCGACGGTAGACGAGATCCGTGAGGCGATCGCCGGACGCGGCGAGACCGTCGTTGTTGTGGGACACCAACCGGACTGCAGCGAGATCTACCTGGATCTCACCGGCGAGGGCCGCCCCTTCGCGCCCGGCGCGGTGGCCGTCGTCGAACTGTGAACGCGGTCGCAGTGACGGGCCTGCGCAAGGCCTATGGCGAGCACGAGGCGCTGCGCGGCATCGACTTCTCGATCGAAGTCGGCGAGGTGTTCGGCCTGCTCGGCCCGAACGGCGCCGGCAAGACGACGACGGTCGAGATCCTGGAGGGCTACCGAGTTCGCGATGCCGGCACGGTCGAGGTGCTCGGCGTCGATCCGCAGCGGAGCGGCAGACCGTGGCGCCAGCGGATCGGCGTGATGCTCCAGTCCTCGTCGCTCTACCCCAACCTGACCGCGCGCGAGAGCCTCACGGTGTTTGCCGGCTACTACGCCAAGCCGCGGGACGTCGACGAGGTGATCGAGATCGTCGGGCTCGCCGAGAAGGCGGGCTCGCGGGTACGCACGCTCTCGGGCGGCCAGCAGCGGCGCCTCGACCTCGGGCTCGCCCTGGTCGGAGACCCGGAGCTCGTGTTCCTGGACGAGCCGACCACCGGCTTCGACCCCGGTGCCCGGCGCACGGCCTGGGAGACGATTCGCAACCTGCGCGCGCTCGGGAAGACGATCCTGCTCACGACGCACTACCTGGACGAGGCCGAGCAGCTTGCCGACCGCGTCGCCGTCCTGCGTGACGGTGTGATCATCCGCGAAGGCTCACCCGCCGACCTCACGGGCGGCGTCGTCGAGACGCAGATCCGCTTCAAGCGCGACGGCCGTGAATTCATCGAGCACACGAAGGATCCGACCCGGCGGCTGCACGAGTTGACCACCGAAGCGCTCGCGCGTGGTGAGGAGCTTGTCGAGCTCGAGGTCCGCCGCCCCACGCTCGAGGACGTGTATTTGGAGCTGACCGGAGAATGAGGCTCTTCTGGCACGAGCTGAGAACCGAGCAGGTGCTCTTCTGGCGGAACCGCGAAGCCGCGTTCTTCACCTTCCTCCTGCCTGTGATCTTCTTCCTCGTCTTCGGCTCGATCTACGGCAAGAGCGTGATCACGAAGGAGCACATCAAGGCGGCGCCGTTCCTCCAGGCGGGGATGATCGGCTACGGCGTCGCATCGACGGCGTTCGCCGGCCTCGCGATCACGATGGTGATCCGCCGCGAGAGCGGCGTGCTCAAACGCATCCGCGCTACTCCCCTGCCGGCGTCGACGTACCTGGTCGCCGTGCTCGTGTCGACCTTCATCACCTTTCTGATCGAGGCCAGCATCCTGATCGTGCTCGGCCGCCTGCTGTTCTCGGTCGCGTTGCCGGCCAGGCCGTTCTCGCTCTTCCTTGTGCTCGTGGTCGGCGCGGCGGCGTTCGCCGCGATGGGGCTCGGACTCACCGGCTTCATCCGCTCGGCCGAAGGATCGTCCGCGGTCGTGAACTTCGTGTACCTGCCGATGGCGATCATCTCCGGCACGTTCTTCACACCGAAGGACTACCCCGGCTTCCTGCGTGCGATCGCGAACCTGCTGCCGCTCACCTACTTCACGAAGCTGACGCGCGATGTCATGGTGCTTCACCACCACATCTGGTCCGAGACCGAGGCACTCGCGGTCGTGCTGGGCTGGGGCGCGATCGGCCTGATTTTCGCTCTGCGCCGTTTCAGCTGGCAGCCGCGCGACAGCTGACCGAACCCGTCTGGAGCTCCTGTGCGTTACACCCTTGATGGACCCCACCATGGCCTTTGCCGTGCGCAAGCACGACCAACCTGCGCTCGAAGTGCGGGTCAATTTCGGCATGTACGCCGGCCGAGCCGCGACGGGCGCGGAGATCGACCGGCTCGCACAATGGTTGCTCGACGAGGTCGGCGACGTCTCGATCATCTCGGAGGAGCGCCACGAGATCGACGCCGAAGTCGAGGCATCGGTGCATCAGGTTCGGATCGAGCTCTCACGCGGGGTGCCGTCCGACGACGTCGGCCGCCGCGCGCTGGAGAAGCGCATTCTCGAGCGTGCCGTGTACTGGGCGCGCCAGTGCGTCGCCGAGCGGCACGTCGAGGTCGAGGAGCTCTAGCGGGTCAGAGTGATCTTCGAGAGCCCGAGCGGGTTGTCGAGGTCCACGCCGCGGAGTTGGGCCAGCCGCAGTGCAGCCAGCTGACCCGGGACGACCGCAACGAGTGGGCTCAGCCACTCGGGCACGCCGTCGACGAGCGGCAGCGCGACCTCGCCGTGCTGGAGCAGGCGGGGCTGATCGGAGACGACGATCAGCCGAGCGCCGCGGCGCGCGACATCTTCGACGGCGGCCTCCATCGCCTCGAGCGCCGGGCCGGACGGAGCGAGCGCGAAGACCGGCCACCCTTGCCCGATCGCTGCCACCGGGCCGTGCATCAGATCGGCGGCCGAGTACGCCTCGAACAGGAGCCCGGAAAGCTCGCGGATCTTCAGCGCGACCTCGTACGACGTGCAGTAGTTGATTCCGCGCGCGATCACGGTGCCACCGTCGACGGGGCCAAGCACGTCGAGCGCCGCGACGTCCTGCCACGAGCGTTCGATCTGCGCCTGGATCTGGGAGGGAACGCGTCTCAGCTCGGCGAGCGCCTGGCTGTCGCCGGTCGTCGTCGCGAAGATCAACGCGACAGCGCCGAGCGAGTTGACATACGTCTTCGTCGCGGCAACGGCCTGCTCCTTGCCCGCCTCCAACTTCACCACCGCGTCGGCGGCAAGGCCGAGCGGCGACGACGGTGAGTTCGTGATGGCGATCGACGGGCGGCCCTGGCGCTTCGCCTCGAGCACGACCTCGACGACGTCCGGCGACTCGCCGGACTGCGAGATCCCGACCACGAGGGCGCCGTCGAGCCGCGGCGGCTGCTCGTAGAGCGTGAAGAGAGAGGGCGTTGCGAACGCGACCGGCACGCGATGTGCGCGGCCGAGCAGGTACTGCGCGTAGCGCGCGGCGTTCGACGAGCTTCCCCGCGAGGCGATGAGAACGTACTGCACATCGTCTCGGCGGAAGAGGTCGGCGATCTCCTCGGCGTAGGCCAGCTGCTTCTCGATCAGACGTGCGAGTGCGGCGGGCTGGTCGCGAAGCTCCGACTCGAGGTGACTCGTCATAGGCCCAATGCGCCCTCGGCCGCCTCGAGCGAGACGCGGCCGCCCCCATACGTCGCAACGTAACCGCGCGCCAGGACCGGCCGCCAGACGGGGAGCCCCGTCTCGACGACGATCGCGCCGGGCACATCTGCCGCATGCCGCATCCAGGGGAACCGGTGCGCGTCACGCACGACGTACACATCTGCGGGCGGGACCAGCTCTCCCTCACGGACGACGATCGCGTTGCCCAACACGTGCTCGGCCTCGCCGGCGGCGATGTTCGCCTGGGGGCGCAGCTCGACGATCGCCGCCCTGCCCGACAGCGTGACGTCGCCTTCGACCAGGAGCGCCCGGGCTGCTCCGGTGGCGGCAGACGCTCGGTCGGCGCCGTCGGCGACCGGCTTCGCCCAATCCGCGAGCGTCGCAATCCGCCCCGCGGCCTCACGCAGACGGCTTTCGTCCACCTCGGCCACGAGGGCTGCGCGGATCCGGTCGACAGCGTCCTCGCCGAGATCGTGGCCGACGCACAGGGCGTCGACACCTGCGGCAAGCGCTCGGACGGCGGAGCTCTCGACTCCGTACGTCGCAGAGACGGCCTTCATCTCCAGCGCATCCGCCATCACGACACCGTCGAAGCCGAGCTGGTCGCGGAGCAGGCCCTGCACGAGCGCGGGGTCGATCGTCGCGGGCAAGTCGTGCACCCGGATGTGCGCGGTCATGATCGACTTCACGCCCGCGGAGATTGCCGCGCGAAACGGCTCGAGCCCTGCTTCGAGATCGCCGACGAGCACCGGCAGCTCGAGATGCGAGTCCTCCTTGGTCGATCCGTGACCCGGCCAGTGCTTCGCGCAGGCCGCGACGCCTCTGCTCTGCAAGCCGGTGATCCAGGCGGCGACGTGTCGTGCCGCGAGGTGCGCATCGGAGCCGAACGCACGCGTCCCGATCACCGGGTTCGCCGGGACGTTCACGTCCGCTACCGGAGCGAGGTTCCAGTTCACGCCGACCGCCGCGAGCTCGGCTGCGATCGAAGCAGCCACATTCTCCGTCAACGCAGGGTCGTCGACCAGTCCAAGTGCAGCGCCGCCGGGATACGAGCTGCCGGTGTCCCACTCGAGCCGCGTGACGTCCCCGCCCTCTTCGTCGATCGCGAGCAGGACGTCAGGGCGCTCGGCGCGCAGGCCGGCGCACAAAGCCTCCAGCCGCTCACGAGACGGCACGTTGTAGGCGAAGAGCACGATCCCACCGCCGCCGTCCGCGAGGAAGCGATGCACCCAGTCCGGCGGAGCATCGCCGGGAAAGCTCGGGAAGATGCAGGCGGAGGCGAGCCGCTCCAGATCGCTCACCCGCGCACCGCCCCGGCTGTCAGTCCAAAGGCGATTCGCCGCTGAATGAGCAGGAAGAAGATGACGACCGGGACCGCCGTCAGGGTCGAGGCGGCCATCAGCGCGCCCCAGTCCGTATTGCGGCTCGAGCCGAGGAAGTACGAGAGCCAGACCGTGACCGTCTGCTTCGACTGGTCATTCAGGAGCACGCGGGCGAAGATGTACTCGTTCCAGGTCGTGATGAACGCGAACACCGACGTCGCGACGAGACCCGGCCCCATCAGCGGCAGCAGGATCTTCATGAACACACCGAGCCGGGTCGAGCCGTCCACCATGGCGGCCTCCTCGAGCTCCTTCGGGATGTTGAGCAGGAAGCCTCGCAAGGTCCAGACGCAGAACGGGAGCACGAACGTCATGTACGTGAGGATCACTCCGCTCAGCGCGTTCACCTGGTGGTAGTCCGCGAGCACGACGTACAGCGGGATGATCAGGCCCGCCTGCGGCAGCATCTGGATCCCGATCACGAGCACGATGAACAGCTTGCGGCCGTCGAAGCGGTAGCGCGCCAGCGCGATCGCCGCCAGGAAGGCGAGCACGATCGAAATCGCAACCGTGACCGTGACGACGATCAGGCTGTTCCTGACATCGACCCAGAAGAACGGCGTGTGCATCGCGTCGCGGAAGTGCTGCAGCGTCGGCGGAAACGGGAACCAGGTGGGATTGAGGCTGACGATCTCCTCGTTCGATTTGAACGCCGTGGAGATCATCCAGAAGACGGGGAACACCATCACGACGAAGATCGCGATGCCGAGCAGGTTCCAGCCGGTCTGGCGCAGGCGCCGTCTGCGGCGGCGCGCGCTCATTGCTCCGCTCCGATGCGCACCATCCTGCGGACGTACACGACGCTCAGCGCCGCGACGATCAGGAGCATCAGGATCGAAATCGCGGCCCCGCGGCCGAAGTCGGCCTTGAGGTAGCCCTCCTCGAAGAGGTAGATGCTCATCAGATAGTTGCCCGAGGTGATCTTCGACTGGCCGATCAGCAGGTAGGGCTGCGTGAACACGCCGAAGTCCCAGATGATCGAGAGGCTGGTCAGGATCAGCAGGATCGGCTTCAGGATCGGCAGCGTGATGTCGCGGAAAACGCGCCACTTGCGAGCGCCGTCGACCTCCGCCGCCTCGACCAGATCGTGCGGCACCTGTGCCAGGCCGGCGTAGAGCGTGATCACGACGAACGGCAGCGCGCCCCAGACGATCAGCAACGTGGACATGCTCAACTGCGAGAGGGTCGTCGCGTACCAGTCGTGCTGGAAGAAGTCGCCGACGCCGAGCTTCGTCAGGACGTAGTTGACGACCCCGTTCTGGTAGTTCGTCATCCAGTACCAGATCTGCACGGCGACGACGACCGGCATCGACCAGACGAGCACGAGCCCAGAACTGAGTAGCAGACGCACCGCGGTGCTGACGCGGACGAGCAACAGCGCGAGCAACATGCCGATCCCCATCGTCATCACGACGTTGACCGTCGTGAAGATGATCGTGCGGACGAGTGTGTGCCAGAAGACCGGGTCGCTCAGGACGGAGCGGTAGTTCTCGAGCCCGATGTAGACGCCCTGGTGCCGGATCAGGTCGAACAGGCCGTAGCGCTGCAGCGAGAGCTTGACGAGCCAGTAGAGCGGATAGCCGAGGATGACCGCGATCACGACCGCGATCGGGGCGATCAGGCCGTACGGCACTGCCCCACGCCCGGTTCGAGTCCAGAAACGGCGTCGCCGCCGAGACCCCTGATGCAAGGTCTCGGCGGCGGGTGCCGTTGGACTACTCTCGTGCACCGGTTACGGCTGGTTCAGCACCGATGCGATGTTGTCGCTGGCCGACTGAGCCGCCTGCTTGACGGTCAAGTGGCCGGTGAGGATCTGCCCCAGCATGTTGCGGAGGATGTTGCCGTTCTCGACGTCGACCCAGTGCTTCGCCGTCGGAACGAACCAGCTCCGGGAAGCAGCCCGCTCGTTCACGCTCCCGCCGAGCAGGTTGGTCGCGTTCGGGATGTTGCCCTTCGCCTGGAGGCCCTTCTCGGAGCTCGTGTCCGTGAAGTCCTTGATCCAGTCGGCGGCGAGCGCCTTGTTCGAGCTCGTCACCGGGACGGCCAGGTCGGAGCCGCCGAGGAAGCCCGGCATGGCCTGGCCCTTGGCGTGGCCCGGCATCACGAACTGCGCGGTCGAGGCCGTGTAGGCCTTCCCGACACAGCAGGTGTACCAACTCGGGCCGACCATCGAGGCCGCCTGGCCCTGCGCATAGACGTCATAGGGGTTCGGCTTCGTTCCGTCGTTGGTCTTCGGTGCCCGCGACGTTGCCAGATAGAAGTTCTTGAACGCCGTCAGGCCGGCGATCGACTTCGGCGAGGCCAGCAGACCCTTCCACTGGCCACTGACCTGCTGGGCGATCCCGCCGCCGTAGTCGAAGACGAACGCCATTCCGACGTACCAGTCCTCGCCGGCGATGTACACCGGGGAGAAGCCCTTCTTCGGGTTCTTGGCGAGGAGCTTCTTCGCGTCGGCCACGTACTCCGCCGTCGTCGAAGGCAGCTTCGAGATGCCTGCCTTCTGGAACAGGTCCTTGCGGTAGGTGACGACGCGCGAGCCCGCGTAGTACGGGACGCCGTACGTCTTCCCACCGAACGCACCGGACGCGGCGAGGCCCTTGAGCCACGACGTGGAGTTCTCGAAGGACGACTTGGTGAGCGGAGCGAACGCTCCGGCCGCCATGTACTTCGTCATCTCGGTGTTGCCCATCTCGATCACGTCAGGGCCGCCGCCGCCCGCGAGGGTCGCGTCGAACTTCTGCAGGTGATCCGTCCAGCTCTGATACTGGACGTTGACGGTCGTGCCCGGATGGTCGGACTGGAACTGCTGGTTGGCGGCAGCGACGACGCCCGGCCAGCCGGACTGTGCGTCGATCTGCAGCCACACGGTGATGCTGTTGGCCGTCGCCTTCTTGGTCGCACCGAGCGTCGTCGCGGTGGTGACCGCGGCGGCGAGGACTGCGACGAAACAGAGAGCGACGATGCTGCGTCTCTTCATCTGGAGACCTCCAGAGTCAGGCGGCCCTGTCGCTCACTGCGAGTCTCGGCGCCGCGCTTTTGGTACAGACCACTTACCATCTCGCCGGATAGTTTCACAACGCTCACCAAGAAGTCAATACCAATTTTCAGAATTGGTCCACTCCGGCGACCAATGCCTGTACGGGCCGCCCGCCCAGGCCGATCTCGGTCACGAGCCGGTAGCGGTCCCCGCGGTAGGTCGAGCTCGTGTACTCGATCACGTCCCCGTCGGACGAGCGAGTGACCCGTTCGAAGAGCAGGGCCGGCGAATGAAGCGGCACACCGAGGGTCGACGACTCCTCCTCGTTCGTCACGGTCGGCTCGACGGTCTGCGTTCCGCTGACGATCGAGACGTCGTAGCGCCCCGCCAGCAGGTCGTAGAACGAATGCTCCTCGAGGTCGCGGGCCGTGATGCCCGGCACGAGCGACGAACGGACGTGGAGGAGCTCGATCGCCATCGGGTCGCCATCGGCGAGGCGCAGGCGCTTGACGGCGACGACTGCCTCGGACGGTGAGACGTGAAGGATGCGGCCGAGACGGGCGCCGGCGGGGATCTCGCGGAGGTCGAGCGTGCGGCTACCGGGCGTGAGGCCCCGTGTGCGCATGTCGTCGCTGAAGGACGTGATGTCGATGCCCTTGGCGACCTTCGGCTCGGCGACGAACGTACCGGCGCCGCGCCGGCGCACGAGATATCCCTCGCGCACGAGCTCGTCGAGCGCCGCGCGCACGGTCAACCGGGAGACGCCGAGGTCGATCCCGAGCTGTCGCTCTGACGGGATCGCGTCGCCGACGCTCAGCGGCTCGACCAGTTCGAGCACGCGCTCGCGGGTCTCGCGTTGCTTTGTCAATGCGCGGCCAGCGCCGGTGCACCGGCCGTCTCGAGCCGCGCGCCACTGTCAGGGTCGAAGAAGAGGAAACTCGCCGGGTCGACCGCGAGGTCGAGCTCCCCGCCGACGCGCGCAGCCGTTCGGGCATCGACCCGGGCCGTGAAGAGCGCCCGGTCGGCGGGCAGCAATCCCTCTTCTGAAGCCGTTTCCAGCACTTCCGCGGTCATCGGCGGGGCGTCGACCTGGAAGAAGACATGGGCGTCCGAACCGAGCTCCTCGAGCACCTCGACCTGCACCCGGATGGTCGGCATCCCGGGTGCGAAGGCAGCGTCCTCGAAGCTCTCGGGGCGGATGCCGACGACGACACGTTCCAGCCCGGGCGGTGCCGCGACCGGTATGCGGTACTGCCCGAAGCGCACACCGTCACCGTCGACCGAGCCCGCGACGAGGTTCATCGCAGGCGAACCGATGAACGCCGCGATGAAGAGGTTGTTCGGCCTGCGATAGAGCACCTGCGGACGGTCGCATTGCAGGATGCGGCCGTCGCGCATCACCGCCACGCGCTGCCCGAGTGTCATCGCCTCGGTTTGATCATGCGTCACGTACACCGTCGTGACGCCGAGCCGCTGGTGCAGCTGCGCGAGCGACGCCCGCATGCCGACGCGCAGCTTCGCGTCGAGGTTCGAGAGCGGCTCGTCGAGCAGGAACGCCTGCGGCTGGCGCACGATCGCCCGGCCCATCGCGACCCGTTGCCGCTGGCCACCGGAGAGCTGTGCGGGCCGCCGCTCGAGCAGGTCTGCAAGACCGAGCAGGTCTGCGACCTCGGCGACCCGGCGCGCGATCTCGGGCTTCGGCGTCCGGCGCGCCTTGAGCCCGTAGCCCATGTTCTGTCGTACCGTCATGTGTGGATAAAGGGCGTAGGTCTGGAAGACCATGGCGATGTCGCGGCTCCGCGGAGCGAGCTCGGTGACGTCGCGATCGCCGATCCAGATCTCTCCTCCGCTCACGTCCTCGAGACCGGCGATCATGCGCAGGAGGGTCGACTTGCCGCATCCCGATGGTCCGACGAGGACGAGAAACTCACCGTCGGCGATCTCGAGTGAGACATCATCCACGGCCCGCACCGCGCCGAAGGTCTTCACCACCTGGTCGAGCCGGATCGCCGCCACGAGGCGATGGTATAGACCAAATCGCCAGGACACAAGCCCTTCTGACCGAAAAGTTGACAACTGGTATTGACCAAACCATAGGACCACTTCTAGACTGCGGTGGATGAAGCTCGGAGTCGCAGCGGCGCTCGTCGACGGCCTGCTCGTAAAGGGCGACGTCGAGGTGCTCGACGGGCGGATCTCGTCGGTCGGCCTCGCGTCCCGCACCGGTCATGGGATCGCCGTCCCCGGCTTCGTCGATCTGCAGGTGAACGGCTTCGGCGGCGTCGACTTCCTCGACGCCGATGCCGACGGCTACCGCCGGGCGGGCGAGGCGCTGCTCGAAACCGGCGTGACCGCGTATCTCCCCACACTGATCACGAGCCCGGAGCAGCAGATCCTCGCCGCGATGAGCGAGGTGCCGGTCAGCGAGGCCCGCCCGCGGATCCTCGGCATGCACCTGGAGGGCCCGTTCCTCTCCCCGAACAGGCTCGGCACGCACGAGGCGTCGTCACGCCGCGATCCGGATCTTGCGCTGCTCGACCGGCTGCTCGATTCGGGGCCGGTGCGGCTGATGACGCTGGCGCCGGAACTGCCGGGAGCGACGGAGCTGATCGACCGCCTGCTCGAGCGCGGCGTCGCCGTGTCGCTCGGGCACACGGATGCGACTGCGGAACAGGCGAACGCGGCGTTCGACCGCGGGGCCCGCAGCGTCACGCATCTCTACAACGCCATGAGACCGTTCTTGCACCGCGATCCGGGCATCGTCGGTGCAGCGCTCGCCCGCGACGACGTCATCGTGGGGATCATCGTGGACGGCATTCACCTGGCACCCGAGACGGTGCGCGTGACGTGGCGCGCAGCGCGAGAGCAGCTTGCGCTCGTCACCGACGCGATCACGGGGGCGGGCGTGGCCGACGGTTCGTACAGCCTCGGCAATCTCGACGTGCGCGTGCACGAAGGCACCGTGCGCGGTCCTGACGGCGTCCTCGCCGGGAGTGTCTTGACGATGGACGAGGCCGTCCGCAACCTGCACGCGTTGGGCGTGCCGTTCGAGGAAGCCGTCGCAGCGGCGACGTCGACGCCGGCGCGTGTGCTCGGCGAGCCGAACCTCGGCCGAATCGACGTCGGGCTGCCGGCCGACCTCGTCGTGCTGAACGAGGGCCTCGAGATCGAGCGCGTGCTCGTCGGCGGCGAAGTCCGCGTCGCCGTCTAGCCTCGGCGGGCATGCGCCCGCTGCTCGTTCGCCTGGCCACCCACTATCTCGGCGCGCTCCACCGTGTTCTCTATCGCCTGAGCGGCGGGAGGATCGGCTCGCACATCTGGGGCTTGCCGATCGTGCTCCTGACGACGACCGGCCGCGTGTCTGGTCGGCAGCGGACGGTTCCGCTGTGCTCGCTGCGCAAGGGAGAGAGCTTCGTGGTGATCGGGTCGTACGGCGGTCTCGACCGCGCGCCCGCGTGGTGGCTGAACCTGCAGCGCGAGCCTCGGGCGACCGTGCGGATCGGAAGCGCGACGCGGAACGTGGTCGCGCGCGAGGCAGAAGGCGACGAGCGCGCGCGGCTCTGGACCGAAGTGACGAGCATCGCGCCGGGCTATCTGGGCTACGAGCGTCGAACCGCGCGTCGCATCCCGGTGGTGGTGCTGGAGCCCGCTACGACGGGAACGTGAGCGGCTGGTTGACGCTCGTCACGACGTAGGAGAGCGTCATGTGCATGCTCTGCTTCGCGACGTGCATCGTCATGTCGATGAGCGCCGTCTCGACCAGGTGCGAGTCTCGCGGAATGAGCAGCGACACCTTGATGTCGCTGAGCGAGCCGCCGAGCTTCGACACCAACCCGGCGGACACCCCGGGAAGATTCTCGAGCAGCTCGTTCCCGTCGATCGTGCCGGTCACGTTGTCCTCGGTGCGGCCGTTGACGTCGACCGTCGACACCGAGACGTCCTTCACATACGGGGTGATCGCGTTCAGGTCGAAGCCCGCTGCAGCCGCGGGCTTGGTTCCGGCCGGGAGCGAGACGGATTGTGTCGAGCCGTTGATCCGCATCTGGATCGCCGCACCGCGCTTGACCATCACGATGTCGACGGGGGCTGCGGTCGCGGCGTCGCCGTTCATCGTGGCGTAGAAGTCGCCCGCGTGCCGGCCCTTCAGGATCATCCCGCCCTGCACGCCGATGCCGACAGTGTTGCTGCCGGAATCGAGGTGCATCTTCATCGTGAACGCTTCGGAGCGAACGGACTGGGCCGCAGTCTGGGACTGCGTGAGCAGGTCCTGCGCCTTCTGGGCGTCGGCGCCCGTGCACGCAACCAGCGCGAGCGGAAGAACCGCGAGAGCAATCAAGGCCGAAGGGCGCCGCACAGGAAGGTGATCGGCGCGCGGGCGGCCGTCCGTGTCCCCCGTTCGGAGGATCAGTCGGTCGCGGTCGAGCCCGCCGGCTGGGCCGGCCGCAGGCTGCGACGCAGGACGACGGCGAGCACGCCGGCCACGACCGGAACCACGAGATAGCCCGCAGAGAAGACGGCGAGAACGCTCGACAGGACGAGCGAGCAGGCCGCCGCGATCCGAACGCGGCCGTCGAGGATCTTGACCGCCGACCACAGAGCGAGGACATACACGGCGATGAAGCACGCCGAGGTAGCGCGGACGAGGCTCGCGGTCGAGCCTACGCCCGCGAGCACGGCCGCAATCACGAGGACGACGATCGGCGCATAGACGTAGAGCGGCCGGCGTGGGATGCTCCGCTGTGCATCGCCCGCGAACCACGGCGGCAATGCACCCTCGGCGGCCAGCGACGACGCGAGCTTCGCGAGGCCGCCCACGTAGACGTTCATCGTTCCCATCGTCAGCGCGACGGCGAGCACAGCGGTTGCGTCCCGGCCCGCGCGACCGAAACCGACGGCGATCAGGTCGGCCAGGGGAACGCGCGACCGTGTTCCCGCGGTGACGCCGATCGTCGCGACGGCGAGCCCCACGTAGAGGACGGTGACGAGGCCGAAGGCGACCGCCATCGCGCGCGGCAAGTCGTGCTCGGGCCGGCGGAATTCTCCCGCCAACTGCGCCACGGCCTCCCACCCGACGAACAGCCAGACGAGGATGTTGGCCGCAGTGCCGATCGCCCAGACTCCATGCGGCGCGAACGGCGTCCAGTTGCGGCCGCCACGCGTCGGCAGCGCAACGGAGATCGCGACGGCCATCACCACGATCAGGACCGACGAGAGCCCGAGCTGGAAACCGGAGGAGATGCGCAGACCGAACAGATTGGCCGTCATGACCGCCGCGAACATCGCGAGGCCGACGGCTGCGGCGACCGCCGTGCCCGAGCCCGTGAGGTCGGCGACGTAGTAGCCCCCGATCACGGAGACCGCCGGCGCGCCGAGCACAACGGCGGCGAGGAACCAACCGCCCGTGATCGCCGCCGCGTCTTCGCCGAGCCCTTCCCGGACGTAGGTCGAGACGCCACCAGCGACGGGGTGGCGCACGCCGAGCGCCGCAAAGGTGATCGCAAGCGGCGCCGACAGGACGAGCAGCGCTCCCCACGCGACGATCGACGCGGCGCCGGCGGCCTGGACCGCGAGCGCAGGCACGAGCAGGAGGCCCGGGCCGATCAGCGCTCCGACGTACAGCGCCGCACCGCGCGTGACCCCGAGTTGCCTCACGAAGAGGAGAACGCGGCGGCGGCGGCGAAACGTCCCACCGTCTTGCACTGCCAGAACAGTTCCCTGACATGTCGCGAATACCGCGGCCCTACAGTCCGCGGCGAATGAGCGCTCGCCGGATCAAGCTTGTCGGGATCTCGCTCGCGTGCCTGGTGGCCGCGGGTGCGTTCGCGGGCGTTGCCCGCTCGCTCTTCACGCCGGCCTGGAGCTACCTCCCGGCCGCCAACCGCGCACAGCTCGCGAAGCAGCAGGGGGGAAGCCTGTTCCTGCCTGCCCGCACGCCGCTCTTCTATCGCTACCGCGGTGGAGCGAAGGTCACGAACGGCATGCTGAGCGTTCCGTTCACGAATCGAGTGCGGGTTCGCAAGGGGCTCTGGCGCTGGACCGGACAGAGCTTCCTCTGGCAGGTGCGCAAGCTCCCGGCCGGTAAGACGTGCGACCAGTGGGCGACGCGGACAAAGACGTTCCAGGTCGACGGCAACAAGGTCTTCGGCGGGGACACCCCCACCGGGGCCGTTGCCTGGCGGTGCATCACCGACGCCCACGGCACGCATGTTCTCTCCGCATCGAACGGCGGCAAGCTCCCGGCCGTTGGCCTCGCGATCGTCGTGGCGAGCGGTCTCGACATAAGCCACCGCCGCTAGCGGCTCGCGTTTTATAGGGTCCCGGGGGAACGGCGCAAGCACTGCGCAGGCGTACAACTGTTCGAGGAGGTCAGCGGTAATGACTAGAGCAATTCGCGCGCTCGTAGCCGGGGGAGCTATCGCCGCAGCGCTCGTCCTGTCCATAAACGCGACGGCAGGCGGAGCGACGACATGCAACGGCGTCCTCGCAGCCGGCTCGTATCACACGGTCGTCGTCCCCGCAGGCGGCGTCTGCCTGAGCGACGGTCCCATCAAGATCAACGGCGGCCTGTGGATCAACCAGGGCGGCACGTTCGTGCTCGGGAACGAAGAGACGCCGGGTAACAACGGCAGCATCAACGGAGGCGTGCACGCAACGAACGCCATGAACGTGCAGATCCACTTCGCGACGATCAACGGCGGCGTCGAAGAGCACGGAGGAGTGGGGCCATTCGGCGGCCCGTTCGAGGTCGCGTTCAACACGATCGAGGACAGCCGCATCAACGGCGGCGTCACGATCGACGGCTACAACGGTTTCTGGATGGGCTTCTTCCGCAATACCGTGAACGGCGGCGTGAACTACAACAACAACACGCTCGTCGATCCCGACGGAAACGAAATCCAGACGAATGTGATTCACGGAGGCCTGAACTGCGTCGGGAACACTCCCCCGCCACAATCGGGCGACTCCGGCGGCAGTCCGAACCAGGTGACCGGCCCCGAAACCGGCCAGTGCGTCGGGCTCTAGCTTGAGTGACCGGGGAGGGCGCTCTGCGCCCTCCCCACCTCATATCGAGACGCGGGAGCGCTCTCCGAACATTCACAACGCTTCGATGGTCGCAGCCTTAGTGCCTGTTGGTGACGACGCGGACGCTGGAGTGCTCGAAGGCGAGGAAGAGGCGTCACTGCGCAGCGTTACAGTGGAGAGAACACTCAATCGTGCAAACCCGCATGGTTGAGCCATAACGCCCCCGTAGCTCAGTGGATAGAGCAGCGGTTTCCTAAACCGCGTGCACAAGTTCGATTCTTGTCGGGGGCATTGTCAGTTAGCGGTTCAATTCGGCGATCGCTGCGTTCGACGAATGCAGCCGAGACACGACGACGCGCATGAGATTGCGGACCAGTTTCGCGTGCAACTGCGAATCTGTTGCCACGAGCGAGTCGAGCGCGTCGAAGGTAAGCGATCGGCACTCAACGTCCGAGTCGGCGCGAACGTCGGCTGTGCGGACGGAGCGCTCGATGTATGCAATCTCGCCGAAGGTCATGCCCGCGGTCAGGGTCGAGAGGCGAAGCTCCGGCTGGTTCTCGGATCTGAGGAACACACTCAACGAGCCGCTCGTGACGAGGAAGATCTCGGCCGCCGGGTCGCCCGCGCGGACGACGAGCGTGCCGGCCCGCGCCCGGACCGTCCCGAGCCTGGAGCCCAGACGCGCGAGCTCGTCCGGGCTCAGATCGTGCAGCAATTCGTGTGCTGAGAGGGGTACGGCCCCTGCGCCGCCCTCGCCGCGAACCCGGAACAGCAGCTCCTCCTCGCACCACTCGAGCGCGGCGTCGAGGTCGGGGAAGCCGATTGCCGGCCTGAGCGGCGCCCCGAGCAGGTCCGCGCCCGAGAACACGAGCTGCCCGCCGCGCTGATCGAGGAAGGACGCGAGCGCGGAACTGAAGTCCGCGCCGCTCCGATCGACGCGGCTCACCCTGCGCAGGTCGAGCAGAACGAGCTCCGGGCAGGGGTCGCGCTCGGTCACGAGCCGCGAGACCGCCTCGACGCTCATGAAGTTGAGCTCTCCCTGCAACTCGAACACCGCCGTCCGATCGGACGCTTCGAGAAGCCTTGAACGCTCGTCCGCGTGGCGCACACGCTTCGAGCTGATCTCGCCGACGCCGTACGACGACCGAATCGGGGGAGCGAATTGGCTCCCAGGTGAAATCAGGTGCAGCGAGAGATCGTGTGAGAGGTCGCGGCACACCGCAATGCCGCGGACACTGTTCCCTCGCCCGTCGAGTCTCGGCGAAAAGACGCCGATGCCGAGACTGCCCGGAAGCACGGCGATCACCCCGCCCGAGACTCCGCTCTTCGCCGGCAGGCCAACCGACACGAGCCACTCACCTGCCGAGTCGTACATCCCGCAGGTCGTCATCACACTCAGAACTCCACGTACGACCTCCTCGCTCACCGCCCGCTCGCCGGTGACCGGATTGACACCACCGTTGGCCAAGGTCGCCGCGATTCCCGCCAGGTCACGGCAGTCGACCGCGATCGCGCATTGACGGAAGTAGAGGTCGACGGCGTGCTCGGGGTTTCCCGATACGACCCCGAAGTTCCGCAGCAGATGAACGATCGCACGGTTGCGATGCCCCGTCTCGCTCTCCGACCGGTAGACCGCCTCGTCCAGGACGAGCGGCCGGCCCGCGTACCGCGAATACGTCTCGACGATCGTCGCGAAGGGATCGTTACCCGCCACCAATCCCGCACAGGCGATCGCGCCCGCGTTGATCATCGGATTCAGCGGCGCACCGGTTGCAGGCGCCAGGCTGATCTCGTTAAACGCGTCCCCGCTCGGCTCGACGCCCACCCGCGACCGCACCACCTGCTCTCCCCACCGTTCGAGAGCGAGTCCGTACGTGAGCGGCTTGGACATCGACTGGACGGTGAACGCCTTTCGCGTGTCGCCAGCTTCGTAGACGGCCCCGTCGACGGTCGTCAGGCAAATGCCGAACTGATCGGGGTCGACAGAGGCCAACTCAGGGATGTAACTCGCCACCTCCCCTCCCACGAGGTGAGCGTGACGTTCGAGTAGCGCGTCGAGGTACGCAGCGATCGGTGAGCGGTCCGCCGCGGTGGGTGTCATCCGTGTCGCCGTCGCCATTCCGCACCTCTCTGCCGCCCCAAAGAACGAAAAAGGCCCCACACGCTCTTCGACCGAGCGCGCGGGGCCACAATGCCCTGGGTCACGGTCTTCGACGACCGCCTCCCACCGCGACTATACATAATGAAGTGAGGTGAAAAGCAAGTCCGCGGCCGAAGCCGCCACCAGGCCTTGCGCGCCGACGTGACGAATGCGTTTGGCCAGCTCTCATGGGCATCGATAACTTCATCGATCGCCGGAAGTCGCGGTCTCCGGAGATGCCGTAGCCCTCGGGCGCTACCACCGCGATCCGTAGCGTTATTGCCGTGGCTGTTTCTGCCCTCCACCTCTTCGCCCGGGAGAGGCTCTTGAGCAGTTCGTTGTCTTAACTGACAACCCGAGTTACTTTTCGAGGCGCGGCCTGGTGGTACGCACGTTCTACGCTGCTTCTACGCAGCACACGCTTCGAGGCCCCGAATGCCGGCAAAGCCGCTTGGGAAGCGGGTTCGCGGGGCATTCCGCCGACAATAGCCGCAAGGCTAAGCCGTATCCGAATCACTGTGAGTTGGCTGTCGGTGCGAGCGAAAGTGGCCGCACCGACATCGCCTCGACCCGCCTGCCGATCAGCCAGCAGGCGAAGCTGGCGGCGGACATCGACAAGGCCACGGACGCTGAAGCACCGTCTGCAGCGCGATCGTCGGCTGTTCAATCGTCGCCAGCCTCGAATCGCGGTGATCGGCGAGAGCCGTTCGTGCTTGACAGTGGCGGCGTTCGCTGGAAGGGTCGGGGTCTTCGTCTGCGGCAGAACGAGCTCCGATATTGGGAGGCAACTTATGGCTGCTGCAAAGACGGTCGTCGCGAACGACGATGCGCTGAAGAACCTCGAGTCGAAGGTCGACCACATCGTCGTTTTGATGATGGAGAACCGGTCGTTCGACCACATGCTCGGCTTCCTAACGATTGACGAGGGACGCACCGACGTCGAGGGGCTGAGCGCCGGGCTACTCAAACAAGGTCGGCGCGGTCAGCTATCCGATTCATCCGGCGACGAGCACGCAGCTTGTGAAGGCGCAGGATCCGAGCCACGGCAGTCAGAGCGTCGCAGCCCAGATCGCCGGCGGGAAGATGACCGGGTTCGCGCAGAACTACGTCGCCACCCGACCGCACCCGCCCTACCGCGGCGACTCACCCGGTGTTGTGATGGCCTACCACACCGCCAAACAGCTCCCGACCTACGCCTACCTGGCTGACCAGTTCTGTGTCTGTGATCACTGGTTCTGCTCGGTTCCTGGGGAGACGATGCCGAACCGCTGCTACGCCGTCGCGGGCACCTCCGGGGGGCATATCGATGCCCTGCGGCCGCCACAGCCCTACAACCTGAAATCCTTCTGCCGCCACCTCGACGACGCCAAGGTCTCGTGGCGGTGGTACTCGCATGACTACGTCCCGATGCTCTGGCTGATCGATCCCGAGTACGGCCTCTCCGACGAAGCGATCCCCGCCTACTTCGACCGCAAGGACGTCTTCGGGCACCGCAGCTTCCTCGACCGGGCCGCCGCCGGCGACCTACCGGCCGTCTCCTGGATCGACCCGAACTTCATCGACCTTACCTTCGGACCGGCCGGCTCCAACGACGACCACCCACCCTCCGACCTCCACGCCGGCCAGAAGCTCGTCCTGGAGCTGTTCGACGCGATCGCCCAGAGCCCAGCCTGGAACAAGACCTTGCTGCTGATCACCTACGACGAGCACGGCGGCTTCTACGACCACGTCCCACCCCCAGCAGCCAAAGACGACACACCGACGCTGCGTCAGCTCGGCCCGCGGGTGCCGGCGATCGTCGTCTCACCCTGGGTCGCAAAACAGCAAGTCGCGAAAACGGTGTTCGATCACACCTCGATCATCAAGACGATCCTCGCCCGCTTCTGCCGCAAACCCGACGGCACCGTCCCCGACATGGGCGCCCGCGTCCGTGCAGCCGCACATTTGGGCGGCCTCCTCACCGAAACGACCGCGCGCCCGCAGATACCCGCGCAGCGACTACCAAACGCTGATCGACCAAGACCAAGGCCTGGGGCGAGAAGCTCGCAATGCACGCGATCCTGCCGACCGCCGAAGGAATCCTCGCAGCACCCCAACACCTCACCGACTTCCAAGAAGAGTTCCTCGAAGCCCGCCAAACGATCCTCAACGAACGAGCACTGCACAAAAAGCCATGACCGGTCGTAGTTGTTTTTCACCGACAGCATCTACCGAAAATCCGACTGCGGTTCGCCGGTCGGGGCGGGAGCATCGTCGGCGCTTACCCAGACGCAACGCCACCCCTTGACGGCCGTCGGCGGCCGCGGGATGATCGGTAGCGGATCCAGTTTGAGCGGCGCCACGTCGTAGGTTTTCTGCGGTGGCGCGATCGCCGCCCCGAGCCTCGAGATGAGGAGGAGAGTCGGCGGAGAACCCTGCGGAACTGATCATTGGCTTGTCTCGCCGAGTCGTCTGCCGGCTGTTCGCGTGAGAGAGGCGCCATGAGCGAAAGGGAGGGAACATGCCAGAGTTGAGGCTGGGCAAGTTGCCGGCCGCGCCGCAACCGACGGACTTCAAGTTCGCGGAGTTCGCGGCGGCTATCAGTCTGCCGTCCGTGCCGTCGCGTTTCGGCCATGGGAACGCCTACGACGACTGGAAGATGTTAGGCAACGATCTCTACGGTGATTGCGTTTGGGCGGGGGCAGCACACGAGCACATGCTCCTGAACAAGGTCGTTCAGAAGGTAGACGTGGCGTTCGACGACGACACCGTACTGGGCGACTATGCGGCGGCGACGGGCTTTGATCGAAACGATCCCAGCTCCGACAAAGGCACCAACGTCCACGACGCGCTCGGCTACCGGCGTAAGACAGGCATCGTCGACGCGGAGGGCAAGCGGCACACGATCGGGGCGTATGTGTCGCTCGATCCGAAGAACTGGCAGCACCTGGAGCAGGCCGCCTACATCTTCGGCGCGGTGGGATCGGCTTCGAGTTCCCCGACACTGCAATGCAGCAGTTCCATGCCGGCGAGCCCTGGGACTTTGTTGAGGGTGCGAAGATCGAGGGCGGCCACTACGTGCCCGTCGTCGGGTCGCTCCACGCTCCAGACCAGGCTTCGGCAATCACCTGGGCGAAGCGACAGTTCTTCACCAAGGCGTTCTACGAGCAGTACAACGATGAGGCTTGGGCGTACATCACGCCGGAAGAGCTGCGCAGCGACGGGACCGGCCTGCATGGGTTCGACATCGAGAAGCTGAACACCTACCTCTCTGCTTTGTAGCGCTGAGACACGGAAGACGTGACGACACGAATCGCGACGGCTTGGTACATGACCGCTTCTGAGAGGAGCCTTCCGATGGAATGATCAGCGAGGCTGACGGTCGCGGCGTTTAGGTGTTTCCGGTTTTGTGTTTTGGTAGAGGCTGGGCCGGTGTGGTGGGTTGCTTGTTGTCGTTGCCTTCTTGGTCGACCGTTCGCATTGCGCCGTCGAGCATCACCTTGGTCCAGCGTTCGCTGAATCCGGCGAGGAATGCCACGACCGCGAAGAAGGCTGTTGTTGGTGTTGCGCTTTGACTAGCAACGAGCGTTGTCTGCACCAGCAGTGCGACGACGACGCCTGAGACGGCGCCGACGAGCGGTCTGAAGGCGCCGAGGCTCCTGACGCCGTCGGAGCCGAGTTCGTGGTCAATCTGGAAGGCGCTTCCGTGCACCTTGGACATTCGCATAAGGACGCTGACGATCGCGCCGATCGCGCCGGCGACCATCGAGGCGTAGAACCTGCGGACATCGGGGTCGTGCCGATCAAGCAGACCGAACAGTGCAAGTACGCCGGCCGACACGAGACCGAGTAAGGCAACGATCAGGATTCCGAAGGTGACCATCGAGGACACGAAGTGCAGCCGTGCGCGTTTTTCTCCGGCTTGCTGGTAGTAGTCCTCGATCCGATTCAGCTCGTGTAAGACCTCGTTGTAGAAGCGGGTGCGCTCGGCCTCGCCGCCTTCGCCTTCTACGTCCTGACTTACAGACTTATTCGGCTCCTGCGATTGTGTCCTGCGGCGCCAGTCTCGTTCGATGAATCCCAAGACGTGTTCTTCAACTGCCATCAGCCAGGGCATCACGACAGCCTCGTGAAGCCCTTCGAGCCCCCACCGGGCTTTGATCGCGAGCACGTCGCACTCGTGGAGGAGGTTCGCGAGTTTGGCGTATTCGACTGTGACCCAGTCGCTTTCGCGGTAGAGGCGGTACTCGGGGATCGGATGCCAGAGACCCATCCGTTTCGCGACTGTGCGCAGCGGCCCGTGCGGCCTCGTTGATTTGAGTTCGACGAGCGCTACGCCGGAGGCTTGTTTTTGACACCAGTAGCTGTCTATGACCCGTGCCTCGGCGTCCTCGCGCCGGTCGACTGTCTTCTCGAAGGCGGCAACCGTGCACTCGAACTCGTCTTTGAGCGACCGCGATTCGCTGCCGTCGCTCTCCCCGTCGGCCGCGCGATCCCAACGCCAATGAGCACGGGCGACCTCGGAGAAATAGACGCGGCTCTCCTGATCCGGAGAAGCAGTCATCTTGACCACTCGCCTTCGGGTGTCCTTCGGTTCGCGATAGCGCTTTCAGGCCGCTGCCGACCGGCATCGCAGATCGACCCCCTGGCAGAGGGCGCAAGCCGCAGCCGTTGCAGACAAACCAGTACCGGCTCTCCTTCGAAGCCCATTGGTCAAAGGGCCTGGTCGTATGACGTGAGTGACTTTACGGTCGAATCGAGATCCGTGACGTCGCCCGCGCCAGGTTGTTGTGTTGCCGTCATCGTCTCAAGCACGAACGATGATCTGCTTTACGCTCTCACATGCTTCGCCGACCTCGACCGAGATTGTCAGACGCTCGTGACAGGCGCGGAGAAGGAGCTCCTCGAGGCCTGCCTCGGTCGTCTTGAAGCGATGTCTGTGTGAGCAGGTCTCGAGCACGAAGCCTTCTAGATCTCCGAAGCAGTCAAAGATGACTTCGCAGACCTTTCCGGTCATGTGGTCGTGCCCTGGTGGTTTCTTGTGGCCCGGCACGCCAGGGTCGTCTGCCGAGGGCGGGATCTGGGTTGGGTCGATGCCGAGTCCGGCGATTTGATCGCTGAGCTGGGCGATGTACCGGGTGAAGACGGGGTGCCAGCTGTCGGTGGTTGGGATCGCTTGGAAGATGTAGCGCAGAACTGCGAGGTTGCGCACGAGCCTTTCAAGCAGGGGCGATCCGCTTTTCACAGCGACGGTGAGGCGGAAGGCGCCGAGTACCTTCCGGCGTGACACGTTGAGTTCAGCCTGACTGTTCTTTTTGTTTGCCGATCGCTGCGGCTGTTCGATGCGGAACGTTGGCCCCGAGTGTTGTTGTACGTCGATCTCGAACTGCTCGCCCGTTCGAACGCTCTGAGGCAGTTCCAGTGTCAGGAGGGCGGGCACGGCGGCCTGAATCAGGCTCGGAAGCGGGATGTAGGTGATGTCCTCGACGCTGCAAGCGACGGTGTTGCTATCGACTCGCGAGAGAAACTGCGGCCCCGGTCGGAGAGCGGCGGCGAGAGCGATCACTTCGTCCGCGTTCCAGTCCGGCAAGTAGAGGCTCGCTTGCGTATCTCGGGGCAGGTTGTTCCATCGAATAACCAGCTCGTCGTAGTGCGAAGACTCTTCGGCGCCACTGCTTGAGATGGCGAGGTCGCGGCGGAGAGCGACCGACGACGGCTTCAAGAGCAGCGTGTGCTGCACCCGGTGTGTGGACTCGTCGCCCGGGTTGTCTGACTCAACGATGGCGAGGTTGCGCTGGGAGAGCCGATCGCTGGAGGACGGCGTCGCACCGTTGGAGATCGGATCGAGCGCACCGGGCTGGAAGCGAACCTCTGCCACCAAGCACTGATGGATGCCCCGCACCAGTTGAATGATCGGGACGCGGCTTGCGAAGGGGCCGTCGTTCCCGGTTGGCACATTGACCGGGAACTGAGCCTCGGTTTGGTTGAAGTCAAGCCAGCAACCGAAGTACTGGACGGCCTCTGTTCCACCTGCATGGACGATTGTGTGTTTGTTCCAGTCGTCGGGTTGGGTTGCCATGCTTTGGCTCGCGGAGTTGATGCGTCCCTCGGCGAAGTACGGGATCGAGACGACTTGGTTGCCTGCGCCGCTGAAGAAGCGGTTGATCCCCAGAAGCGGCGTCTTGCCGTCGCTGGTGCGCCGATAGTTCTCCATGTCTGCGGTGACGCTGTTTGTGTAACTGAGGTCGGAGACCATCGTGTTGAAGGTGCGAAAGAAGACGCGAACGTCAGTTGCGTCCTGGGTGTTGGCGCGAAAACGGACCTTGGCGACGGCGAAGTTGAGTACCCGAACGCCGCCCACGGTGCGAGAGAGCTCGAGCTGACTTGTCTGCTCGTCCTGAGAGATGTTCTCGAACGGCGGTGCCGGCGCGTTGCCGTAGCCGCGGAGCTCGGTGAGCAGGCCCTGGATGTAGTCGAAAGGTGCGTTGGCGACCGCGTTTGGATCCGCGAGCGTGACTGAACTGGACGAATTGGCCTTGTGGCCGGGGCGGAGTTGGAAGACGCGAACGTCGGTGCTCAGCCAGCTGACCGGGCCGTCGACCATGTACGGGTTCGGTTGTTTGATCAGGCGCATGAGCGCGACGTCTGTCATCCCGGCAAACGCCGCTTGCACGTAGATGTCGCGAGTCTCGGCCGTGAAGGCGCTGCCGTTGGCGAAGGTGACACGGAAGGTAAAGGAGACCCGCTGAGGCGTGCCCATTGCCCCGGCGTCTTCCAACTCGACCGAGGTCATGCTGGCAGACATCGAGCCGATCGCCGAGCCGCTGGCGGCGTCGTGGAAGGTGATCGCGGGCGCGGCGCCCGGAAGTCCCAGCGCGGTGGGGGCGAAGCCGTCGTAGGTGACGTAGAAGGCGTTGTCGTAGGAGGCGGTGGTTTCGACTTCGTAGGACGAGAAGGTGTCGCGGTTTGTGACGATGAAGTCGTCGATGCCGAGCGCTTCGAGCCCCATGCCGATGAGGCCGGCGGAGACGTCCTTGATGATCTCCTGCATCTCCGCCCAGGCCGGCTGGAATTCGGTTCCCCACTCGACCGTGAACGCTAAGGCCTTCGATTTCGAGGAATCAACGAGGTGGCGGCTGTACGCGTAATCGTCGTTGGTGCCGGAGGTCGGGTAGAGCGAGAATCCTGGCTTCGCGACGTAGTACTTACCGCGCACCTCGCCGAGCGAGTGCGTGAAAGCGTTCGCGAGCTGTGTTAGCTCGGAGAGATCGCCGTCGGGGAGGTATTCCTTGTAGTCGTCGCCGAGCAGTCCGCGCTTGTGGTTGAAGGCCGGGTTCTGAAAGTTCTTGCTGGTATCGCTGACCTGCGACTCGTCGTCGCCCCAGATGTAGAGGATGTCTTCCGAGTAGCTGTGAACGTCGACGTACCAGCGGATCCGCGTGTAGGTGTCGTGGATGTAGTTGATGTTCTTCGTCTCGGCCTCGCTGTGCGGCGCGTGGCCGTGGTATGTCTCTTGCGTGGGATCGCTCGAGCCGAGATAGACATTGATCGCACCCGGGTCAAACGCGGTATTGAAGTCCCAGAGGAAGTCCTGGTTTCGGTTGATGTCGATTCCGACCTTGGACGCGACGCCGCCGCTGTCAGCGGGGTTGCGGTTCTTGCGCCAGAGCGCGGCGCTGTTCTGTGAGTAGTAGCGTCCATCCGGATTGACGCACGGAAAGATGATCACGTTCGCTTGTTCGACAAGCGCCTTCACCTCGGCGGCGGAGTAATACTTGTGGCCGTACCCGATGCCGGTTCCGGCCGCGTATGCGTCGCAGAGATCCGTGGCGAGATTGACGAGGATCTCGCAACTTCCCCATTCCCGCGCGTGCACCCCTCCCGTCAGGTAGTACGCATCGACGCTATTCGCCGACTGGGTACCGATGCGAACCGCATGCGTGGTTCGGCCCTCCACCGTGAGGTTCGGAAGGGTGATCAGTTCGCAGGTTGCGGGATGGGCAGCCGCGAGCCCAATTAGCGCCGACTCGACTTCGGTGACATTCATGTACGGCATGAACTACCTCTTCTCCCCGAGACCTTCAGGCTTGACTTTTCCGCCCTTGAACCGGTCTCTCTTCGAGACCTCTTTCTGCCGTTCGGCGAGCACGGCTCCGTAGTTGTCGTCGGCCTCGTACCTGTAGGGCAGGGCGGTGATCTTCGCCGCCTCGCTCGGTGAGGCGTACAGCGTGACGACGTAATTGCCGTCGATATCCCTCTTCGGAGCGCCGCAGTCGATCGATACATCCGCACTCGCTAGCACGTCATTCAACGCTTGCTGCCCTGGCACCCAGAGTGTGATTTTGACAATTGGTTCCATGTCGCTATGACCTCCCTCGCAAGTCTCGAGCGATCACCAACCGCAACCTGCTCTTGGGCGAGCGGCCGGCGAAACTCAGCGTCTGCGGCCAACGGCAGCTCACGTCCAACACGTTCCCGGCCACAGACGGACGTCAGGGGGCGCGGAGCCCACGACTACCGATCTGGGCTTCGAGCCTGTGGCCGTGATCGACGGGTGTCCGCGGCGAGACGACTCGGAGTTCAGGCCCCAATGCGCATGCAGCCTTGCGTCGCCCCATGCGACTGGCTTGGCGGCCTGCGGGTACCCCCGCTGCCGATCTTCGGGCAGCCCATTTGCCGCAGCAACAGCGAGCTCGGCCTCTGGCACGAACGCTCCTCTTGTTGCCGAACGAGCGAGCGTACGCCCATCATTGACCCTTGTCAATCACGGCTGGCCGAGCCGGCGTATTGCCTTCTGGTGTCGTCTTCCCGAGCAGCTCCCAGGTCTTGGAATCAACGATGCCGGTCGTCGCGAGGGCGACGATTCGAACCGTCAGCCGGCTGCACGTTCGGGCTTGTCGGCCGGAAAGCTCTTTACGTCACCGGGGCGGTCCAAGTTTTCTTCCACGTGTCGGGATGGACTTGACCGTCCGCGTCGATGCCCTTTTCGGCTTGAAAATCGCGGCAGATCCGTGTCGATTGCTTGGAGAACATGCCGTTCGCCTGGATGTTCCAACCTCGTTCCGCCATCTTCTTTTGCCACCGCGCAATGTTCTGCCGCTCGATTGCGTCAGCGCCGGAATGACAACGCGGGTCGGGTCGGGCTGTCCCGAGGTAGTTGTCCGCGGGATAGGGGAACGGCGGGGCTTTGGCGGCCCCGATGCGCCACTGACCGAAGTCGGGGGCGTACGCAGTGTCGATGTCGCAGTCGACGCCACCGATACTGACCCCATATCCGTGCTGGTAGAGCTGGGCTCGCTGATCTCGTTGCCCGCCCGACCAGGCAGTGGTCTGCCAGCCGAAGCCGACAACCGAATGATCGAAGCAGTATTTCACGACGTAGTACCCGCCATAGACCCCGACACGTTTTGTGCCAAGCACGCTGGCGGCGCCTTTCAGATACTCGGCAATCTTCGGCTTGTCCCCATCTGTTGCGTCAAAGTCGACTCCGAAGTAAATCGGTCGATTAGCGGGCATCCCGCAGTCCTTCGCCTGGGCGGCCGCCTTCTTTGCGTCGGTCGCGCCAGCGGCCTTGCCGGCAAGCGGGCGCCGGGCCGCCGCCTCCCAGACCACGGCGACGTCTAGCCCACCGTCGCTCAGCATGATCGCCTCGCTTGCTGTCAGATTCTTCGTCGCGTCATTCGACAAGTACCGAAGGACAAAAGTCGCTCCGTGCGCGCGGAAAGCGTCAACGTTCAGCGCGTGATGCCAGGCGTAGTCGATGCCCTCTCTTGGCATTGGGGACTCCTTATCTCGCGCTGCTCCATTGAAAGCCGCCGGCCATCCAAGTCCGCGCCATCAGCTACACGTGACCGAAAAGCTCGGATCGCTCCCCCACAGCCTGCGCTCATTGATCTACCCTCCGAAAGTCAGCCGGTCGGCCAACCAGACACCAGGCATACCACGAACGTGACATCTGTGTCTATGCCCGACTTGGGGCCTGTCGCTGCCCGGCCGACAGCACGGCACGGCCCGTCCCGTAGGCGTCACGCGCGGGAGTGTCCGATCGCCTGTTATAGGCATGATCGAAAAGGAGAGTCATCCCTACGAAGTCGAACACCGCGATCGTCCGGCGCTATCAAGCGTCCCTGTGTCAGTGTCCTGCCGCCTGAGCGCGCTCCGTCTACCCGCCGTCTACCGGGAGTAGCCGGACGCAGCGGCACCGCAGCGCATCAACAGGACTCGATGGGCCTCGGAACCGGAGTCGGCGAAGTCACCGAACGCAAACGCACAGCACGTCGTTGGCCCGGTCGACTTCCTAAACCGCGTGCACAAGTTCGATTCTTGTCGGGGGCATCCCATCAGGTAGAGCCGTCGTGGGCTCAGCCACCGCGCAAATCAGCTCTTACCGATCCTTGCCGCACGGGCCGCTGTTGACCCATCTAAACCGTTTGACCTCCATACCGAGGTCACGCGAGGTCACAGGAGGTCACCGCCAGACCCGCCGCGCTGTGGGGCCGCTGGATTACGCGACTACCCCTGGCCGACCGCGGCGGCCGTAAGGCGAATCCAGCCCTTCCCGCGGGCGGTGGGCCAGCGTGCTGCGGCTGTCAGTCGGGGATGCCGGGAGGGCCGAGGAGCTCTATGCCGTGTTGGGCAGCGATCGCCGCGAGCGCTGCCATGTCGGGCGGCTCGGTCGCCGGGGGTGGGATGACGAGTTGCTGGGCGGGCTCGCCGATGGCGCGGACGAAGTCGTCGAAGCCCGCAGGCTGGGCGATGAGCAGGAACCGCGCCTGGTCAGAGGTGACCGTGAAGGTATGCGGGACGTCGCGCGGGCCGTAAGCGAAGGATCCCGCTGGCGCGACGGTGGTCTGCCCGTTGACCCAGAGGGTGAGTTCTCCGTCGATGACGTAGAACATTTCGTCTTCGTTGTGGTGGACGTGCAGCGGCGAGCCGCTCCCTCGCGGTGAGAGGTGTTCGAGCACAGCGATGCGTCCGCCGGTCGCGTCGCTTGAAGCCTTGATCGTGACCAGCGAGCCGAAGAACCAGATCGCTTCTTCCTCGCCTGCATGAACCGAGAACGGGACCGTTGGCGTCAGTGTGCTCATCCGTGTTGCTCCTTTGGAAGACGGCAGGGTGGCGCATGACCGATGCGAGCGCGGCGCGAGCCAGCGTAGCCCCTTTCGATCACCGGCCCCTAGCTCTGACCGGTGCTTCCTAAACCGCGTGCACAAGTTCGATTCTTGTCCGGGGCACTGATCTTCGCGGATGGGTGGAGTTCGCGCGGTCGGTCTCTGTCCGCTCGCGTCGAGATTTCCTCACTGAACACCGCCGCGGACGGAGGTGATCCGGCCCGTGTTGAAGCCGAGCCAGTGCATCCTGCCCACGTAGCGCGCGTGCTCGACTTTGAGGCAGCGGTCCATGACGACTGCCAGGCCGCCATCCTCGGCGATCCGCGCCGCCTCCTCGTTGATCACGCCGAACTGGCACCAGAGCGCGCCGGCGTTGATCTCCACCGCCTCCCGTGCGATTGCCGGCACGGCGTCGGGCGCGCGGAAGACGTTCACGATGTCGACCGGCACGGGCACATCCAGCAGAGACGGGTAGCTCGCCTCCCCGAGGATCTCGGCCTCGTTGGGGTTCACCGGGATCACCCGGTAACCATGCCGCCTCAGGTAGTAGCCGACGAAGTTGCTCGCGCGCAGCTCGTTGCGAGACAGCCCGACGACAGCGATCGTGCTCGCGGTGTTGAGCAGGCGCTGGATCGTCAGGGGATCCTGGTACCGCTGGAGCTCGGGCACGGGCACGGTCATCTCACGCGGGCGAACGCCTGCTCCAGGTCCCAGATCAGGTCGCCGACGGATTCGGTGCCGACGGACAGCCTGATCGTTCCCGGCCCGACACCGGCGGCCGCCAGCTCAGCGTCGCCGAGTTGACGATGTGTGGTGCTGGCAGGGTGGATGATCAGGCTCTTCGAATCGCCGACATTGGCGAGGTGCGACCACAGCGTCACGCCGCGGATCAGGTCCTGCCCGCCCTCCCGCCCACCGGCGCAGTCGAACGAGAACACCGCGCCCGCTCCGAGCGGCAGGTACTTCTCGACGAGCTCCCGGTAGCTGCTCTCCGGCAGCCCGGGGTAGGTGACGTTCGAGGCGAGCTCGTGCGAATCGAGGAACGCTGCGACGGCGTGGGCGTTCTCGACGTGTCGTTCCATCCTCAACGACAGCGTCTCGAGCCCCTGCAGGAACAGGAACGCGTTGAGCGGCGCGAGCGCTGCGCCGAGATCGCGCAGCGTCTCGGCCCGGAGCTTCATCAGGTAGCCGTACGTCCCGAACGTCTCGTGGAACTGCAGGCCGTGGTAGGCGGGCGACGGATCCGCGACGACTGGGAACCGTCCGTTCGACCAATTGAACGTGCCGGCCTCGACAACCACGCCGCCGATACTCGTCCCGTGCCCTCCGATGAACTTGGTCGCCGAATGGATCACGATGTCGGCACCCCACTCGATCGGCCGGCACAGATACGGCGTTGCAAAAGTGTTGTCCACGATCAGCGGCAGCTCGTGCTCGTGTGCGACCGACGCCATGGTCTCGATATCGAGCACGTTGCCCGCCGGATTGCCGATCGTCTCCCCGAAGAACGCCTTCGTGTTCGCGCGCACGGCCTTCCGCCACGCGTCCGGATCGTCGGTATCGACCCACGTCAACTCGACGTTCAACTTGCGCAAAAGGTGCTTGAACTGATTGACCGTCCCGCCGTACAACGCAGACGACGAGACGACGTGATCGCCCGGCTCGAGCAGGGTGAACAGTGCAGCTGCCTGAGCGGCGATCCCGCTGGCGAACGCCACTGCGCCGGCCCCACCCTCGAGGTTCGCCACGCGCTCCTCGAAGACGGCGACGGTCGGGTTCATGATCCTCGAGTACGTGTTCCCGTACTCCTGGAGGTTGAAGTACGCCCCGGCCGATTCCGGGTCCTCGAACACGTAGCTCGTCGTCTGGAAGATCGGCACCGCACGAGCTCCCGTGTTGGGGTCGGGCCGCTGTCCGGCGTGGAGCTGGCGTGTCTCGAACCCGAACGAGCGGTCAGCCTCGGGCAGGTCGCGTCCGTCCGTCATGACGGCGCCCCGAGAAAACGACGGATGATCGGCGTCTGCCGCGCCTCCTCGAGGAGGAAGCAGTCGTGGCCGTAGGGCGCGTCGATCACGTGGAGCTCGACCGGCTTATCGAGTCCACGAAGCGCTTCTTCGATCTCCTGTGATCCCGACGGCGGGTAGAGCCAGTCCGAGCTGAAGGCGATCAGCAACGTTCGTGCGCTGACTCCTTCGAGCGCCTGCGCGAGCGAGCCGTCGCCGTACTGCCGCGCAAGGTCGAAGTACGTCAGGGCCCGCGACGTGTAGAGGTAGGTATTGGCGTCGAATCGCTTGACGAACGAGTCGGCCTGGTGCCGCAGATAGCTCTCGATCTCGAACTCCGGCTCGGTGACCGTGTAGCGGATGTCGTCGGCGGACTGCAGGCGCCGGCCGAACTTGTCGCTGAGCCCGATCGCCGAGAGATACGTGATGTGGCCGATCATCCGGGCAACGCCCATGCCGGCGTTCGGTTCAGCTCCCGTTCCGTAATAGTCACCACCGCGCCACGCCGGGTCGCGCATGATCGCCTCTCGCGCGATCGCGTTCCACGCCATCCCCTGCGGATGGAGCGCGTGGGTGCTGGCGATCGCCACCACGGCGTCGATCTGGTCCGGGTACCTGATCGCCCACTCGAACGCCTGCATGCCCCCGAGCGAGCCTCCGGCCGCGGCGGCGAGCCGCTCGATCCCAAGCTCGTCCAGGAACGCCCGCTCGGTTCGCACCATGTCCGCGACGGTGATCACCGGGAAGTCCGAGCCGTACGGCGTGCCCGTTGCCGGGTCGATCGACGACGGCCCGGTCGTGCCGCGGCAGCCGCCGAGCAGGTTCGTGGAGACGACGAAGTACCGGTCGGTGTCGAACGCCTTGCCAGGGCCGATCATGCCGTCCCACCAGCCGAGCCCCTTGCCGGCCGAGCCGTCGCGGTCGTCGGCCCCGAATCCGTCGCGGGTGCTTTGTGCCGCCGCCTCGGGCGAGAAGCCGGCCGCATGCGCATCACCACTCAGGGCGTGGCAGACCAGGATCACGTTGTCCCGCCGGGGTGAGAGCGCCCCGTAGGTCTCGTATGCCACCCGGACCGAATGAAGCTCCCGGCCAGAGTCCAATTGCACCGCGCTCGGCAGGTCGAGATACTGCGTCTCGACCGTTCCAACGGAGCCGGCAGTGGGCGGCGAGTCTGTCGTTGCGGGCACGCTCAGCTCGTTCTCGCTGCAGCCATCGCCGTGTATTATCCTGATTTCTTTACTTTGGAAAGCGAGATCACGACAGAGAGGAGTGAGGCGCGATGACAACCATCGACAATGGAGTCAACGTACAGGCACTGCTCGACGCGCGCGAGGTTCTCGCCGGGGCACCGGAGGCCGCCCAGTTCACGTGGCGCGCGTCATCCAGGTGGGAGAACGGCGTTCACAGCACGACCACGATCAAGAATTTCTTCGGCCTCGGCGAAGAGCAGAGCCACAAGACCGAGGCCGTGTTCGACGCCGACCACCCGGAGGTCTTCGCAGCCCAGGACAACGGGATCACGCCGATCGAGTACCTCTTGGTCGGGCTCGCCAGCTGCCTGACGGCAGGCGTGGCGTCGGTGGCACAGAATCGCGGGATCCAGCTGCGCTCGGTCGAGTCGACGGTCGAAGGCGGCCACGACATCCGCGGGATCCTCGGCGTCGACAGTGACGTTCGGAACGGCTTCAACGACATCAAGGTGACGTTCGCGATCGATGCCGACGCGTCCAGGCAGGAGATCGAGGCGCTGGTCGCCCAGTCCCAGAAGCGCTCGGCCGTCTTCGACGCCCTGACGAACCCGACGGAGGTCACCGTCGAGGTCGCCTGAGGGCACTCCCCATCGAGCACTTCAGCACGGTCGTCATAGGCGCCGGCCACGCCGGCCTCACTGCGAGTCACTTCCTCACTGAGCGGTCGCTCGACCACGTCGTGCTCGAGCGCGGCGAGGTGGCGAACTCGTGGCGTTGCGAGCGCTGGGACTCCATGACGCTGCTGACCCCGAACTGGCAGAGTCGGCTCCCGGGCTTCCCTTACGACGGCGCCGATCCCGACGGCTACCTGAGCGCTGTCGAGGTGGCCGAGCTCATCGATCGATTCGCCGTGCAGGCCCGTGCTCCCGTCCGGCCGGGCACGGACGTCACCTCGGTGCGGCTGACAGAGGACGGCTACCTCGTCACGACGAGCCAAGGCGAGATCCGGTCGCGTGCGGTCGTCATCGCGAGCGGAGCCTGCAACCAGCCCTCGGTGCCGGCACTCGCCCAAGCGCTCCCGCCGCACCTCGAACAACTGACCCCGTTCGAGTACCGCACGCCAACCCAACTCCCGGACGGCGGCGTGCTCGTGGTGGGCGCGTCGGCCACCGGGGTGCAACTGGCGGCCGAACTGCAACAGTCGGGACGGCCGGTGGTCCTCGCCGTCGGGGAGCACGTGCGGCTCCCGCGGACCTATCGCGGCCGCGACATTCTGTGGTGGATGGACGCATCCGGCCTGTGGCGTCAGCGCTACGACGAGGTCGACGACCTCACACGCGCACGCCGGCTGCCGTCGCCACAGCTCGTCGGTACCCCGGAACGGACGACGCTCGACCTCAACGCGCTGACGGCGCAGGGCGTCGAGCTGGTAGGCCGCTGGTCGGCGGTCCGGGAGAGCAGGGCGCTCTTCTCGGGCGGGCTGCGCAACGTGTGCTCGCTGGCAGACCTGAAGCTGGAACGGCTGTTGGACCTCTTCGACGACTGGGCTCGTGCGACCGGGACGGAGACCGAAGGCGCCCCCGAGCGCTTCGCGCCGACCGAGATTCCGCGGTCGGCGAGGCTCGAGCTCGACCTCGGAAGCGGCGAGATCCGTTCGATCATCTGGGCTACCGGGTTCCGGCCCGACTACCGGTGGCTCGACGTGCCGGTCGTCGACCCGAAGGGTCACCTCCGCCACGACGGCGGCGTCGTCGAAAGCCCCGGGCTGTACGCGCTGGGCCTACCCGTGCTGCGGCGGCGCAACTCCACGTTCATCCACGGCATCGAGGACGATGCACGTGACGTGATCGATCATCTCCACGGACACCTATGAGCGACGACGAGCAACGCGAAGAGCACGATCCCGCGACGGCGGCCTGGCACGTGATGCTGCATCACACGCAGCACGACGCGCTGAGCGAGGACACCGCCCAGACGCCCGGCATGCGCCGCTTCGAGGCGATCTCGGGCAAACGCACCGGCTCGCGGAAGATCTGGATGGGCAAGAACCATGTCGGACCGGGGCTCGTCTCGGCCGATCACCACCACGGCGAGGCCGAGACCGGCATCTATGTCGTTTCGGGACACCCCGTCTTCGTGTTCCTCGAGGACGGCGTGGAGCGGCGGATCGAGACCGGCCCCGGCGACTACGTCTACGTCCCGCCGTTCGTTCCCCACCGCGAGGAGAACCCCTCACTCGATGAGGAGGCCGTCGTGGTGCTCGCTCGGAGCACACAGGAAGGCATCGTCGTCAATCTCTCGAGCCTCCAGGAGCATGTGCCGGAGCTCGACGAGCTGATCTCAGAACTGACCGCTCAGGATGACGTGTCCTCCGAGCGGTAGCGGAGCCCGTCGAGGGCGAGCTCGAGCAGCCGTGTCTTCTGTTCGGGGTCTTCCGTCGGAACCATTGCGATCGCGCCGACCATCCGCACGACGTCCGCGAACTGAGTGTCCTTGCGGACGACGCCTTCGCGTTGAGCGCGTTCGACCAATGCAGTGCCGGCGCTGGCGAGGGCGGTGCGACAAGTGAGCAGCACGTCGGAGCCCGGGTCGGCCTCCATCAGCGCTTCGTTGAGTGCTCGCTTGGTTGCAGCGAAGCCGACGTACTGGTGCAGCCACTCGGACAGGGCTTCCCAGGGAGGCAACTGGGCGAGATCGGCTGCCGAGCGCGCCATTGCCTCGACCTCGTCGATGTAGACGGCCTCGAGCAGTGCCTGGCGGGTCGGGAAGTGCCGGTAGAGCGTCCCGATCCCGACGCCGGCCCGCTCGGCCACCTCCTCGAGTGGAGCAGAGGTGCTCTTTTCGGTGAACAGCGCACGCGCGGCCGCGACGAGCTTGTCGTGGTTGACGCGCGCGTCGGCGCGAAGTTGACGGAGTGGTGGGGTCTCGGCCTGGCTCATTCGATTTGACAAACGGAGGTCTCCTCCATATATTATCCGGAGGTGCACTCCGGATGTTTCGGAGGGTACCTCCACTTTACCGCAAGTCGCCCGTGAAAGGAATGTCATGGAGAAGGCTGACCGAACGTCCTGGGCAGAGCGCCCCGCCAAGTTCGTCGAGGGCGAGTAATGCGCCAGGGACCGCTCGCCGGCCGCTACCCCGCGGTCGCAGCCATGGTGATGCTCGCCCTGATCCCGTACCTCGCGCTCTCGGCGGCGCTCGGCCCGCTGACACCGATCATCGGGAACGACCTGCACATGAGCGATCAGACGCTCAGTCTGAGCTCGGGCTTGTCGAACGCCGCCTATGCCGTCGGCACCGTGCTGGCCGTAGCGTTCGCCCAACACCTCCCGCAGCGCAGGATGTTGCTCGGCTACGCAGCGCTGCTCGTGATCGGCTCCGTCCTCGCGGCGTCGGCTCAAGACCCCGGCATGTACACCGCGGGCCGTGTGATCCAGGGCCTGTGCACAAGCCTTTTGCTGATCGCAGCGGTGCCGCCGCTCGCGATCGGCTATCCCGCGCACAGGTTGCGCGACACGGCAGTCATCATGAACATGTGCATCTTCGGCGCCGTGGCCCTCGGGCCGTTCATCGGCGGGCTCCAAGCCCAGGCGAACGGGTGGCGGCCGTTGTTCTGGATCGTCGCTGCGATCTCTCTCGGGGCCTTGATCCTGGCCGTGCTGACGTTCGAGGACGCGCCGGCCGCCAATCCCGACTCGCCTCGTGACCTACCGGCGATCGCGTTGGCAACCGTCGGCTGCGTCGCCGCGTTCTTCGGCGCCTCGCAGCTCACGAGCCATCGGTTCCTCGATCCCGTGGTGATCGTGCCCTTGCTCGGCGGCCTGGCAGCGATCGTCATCTTGGTCGTCTACCAGTACCGCGCCAAGCGCCCGCTCTTGACGATTCGCACGATGCTCACGAGCACGATGCCCGTCGCGGGGATCACCGTCGCGCTGTTTGCTGCGGCCGCGTCGGTCTCGGCCACCGTCCTCACGGCCGCGGCACTGACCGGGCACTACAGCCCACTCCGGATCGGCGTCCTCTATCTGCCCGAGGTCGCGGGTGCTGTGATCACCGCCATCGTGCTCGGCCTCGTGATCAGAAAGCGCGCGATGCATTACCTCCCACTCGCCGGCATGGTCTTTCTCGCCGCCGGGATCCTGGTCTTCGCGATCAACGTTCCCGCCAGCCAGGCGGCGACCCTGCTCGGCTCCGGTCTGACCGGCATCGGGCTCGGCGCGACGGTCGCGCCCGCGCTGTTCGTGGCCGGCTTCTCGTTGCCGTCGGCAAACCTCCAGCGAGTGTTCGCGATCGTCGAGCTGCTGCGTGCGGTGGCGGCGTTCATGGTCGCGCCGATCTTCGTGTATCTCGCCGCGAACCTCGGCAGCAGCAGCGAGGTCGGAACGCAAATCGCGCTCTGGATCGGCTTCGCGCTCGCCGTCATCGGCGCACTTGTCGGGGTGGCGCTCTACGCGCTCGGCGGCGCCCGCCCACAGGCCCCGAATCTCGAACGCTTCCTCGCCGGTGAGAGCCCCGCCTGGTATTCACCGCGACTACTGGCACGAGTCCGCGGACGTATGACCAAGGCCCAGGTCGCGGCCGAAAGCGCCGACTGACATGGCAGCGACATCGAACAGCCCAGACGCGCGGCCGGTCCTCTTCGCCTACGACGGCTCCGAGCTGGCCCAACTCGCGATCGAGCAAGCCGGCCGGCAGCTCGCACCGGGACGCGCGGGACTGGTCCTCTGCGTCTGGCAACCCGCAGACGTCGGATTCCTCCCAGTCGACGAGCAGCACTTCGACACCCAGAACGCCGTCGAGGTGCAGAAAGCCGCGGAGCAGACCGCCGCACACGGAGCGGTACTGGCAGACAGAGCAGGGTTCGCGTCGCAGATCCTGGCAGTCAAGGCGGCACCGACCTGGAAAGGGATCGTCGAGACCGCGCAGGAGCACAACGCCGGCCTCATCGTCATCGGTTCCCACCGCCGCACTGGACTCGTCGGGCACCTGACCGGCAGCGTGGCCGCCGCCGTCGTCGCGCACTCGACAACTTCCGTGCTCGTCGTGCACCAGCAATCCTGAAAAGCACAAGCGAGTTGGCTTCGTGCCACACAGTGGACGGCCGTGAATCTCGGCCTCGAAGCGCCGGGGCGTCGCTAGCGGTAGGCCACGAACTGCACGGACGAAGCAAGCCCGCCGTCGGAGAGCACGTGCACCGCGAACGCCGACACGGCCTGGCTGAAGACGATCTTGCTCGCTCCGAAACCCACCTTTGCCTGACCGTAGGTGCTCGGGATCACCAGGACCGGTCGCGAGCCGAGGTCGGCGACGATCATCTGGTGGTGATGCCCCGCCACGATCCCCAGCACTTGCGGGTATCGCGCCACGACTTCGGCGAGGGCCGAACGTGCCTGGTCAGGCAGCCCGATCGCGTCCCAGGCCGGGCTCCCGGTCACGATCGGCGGATGGTGCATCGCAAGCAAGGTGGGTCGCTCCGGCGCAGCTGCCAACTCTCCGTCAAGCCACTCGATCCGGGGGGAGTCGAGGTCGCCACGATCCTCGCCCGGCCGAGTGCTGTCCAATAGCAAGAGGCGTAGCGCCCCGACATCCGCGCTGTGCTGGATCGGTGCGTCGGCTGCTCCGGCCAGACCGAAACACCTGCGCAGCTCAGCTCTGTTGTCATGGTTTCCCGGCAGAACATGGATCGGCACACCGAGCCCCTGCAACGACTCCTGCACGAGCTCGTACTCGGCCACCGCACCATTTTCGGTGAGATCGCCCGAGACCAAGATCGCGTCGGGTTCCACGTCCAGCTGCCCGATGGCTGCGATCGCGGCCCTGAGGCCGACGATCGGGTCGCCCTCGGACCAGATCGCTCCGATGTGCGAGTCGGTGAGTTGGACGAGAACGGCCGGCTTCACCATCACCTAGAGCATTGCCAGGCGGGTGGCGATCGCTGCGTCGGCCGCGTCGCGGAATTCGCCCTGCCCGGTGACCGCCGGGATGAAGTGTTCGCGGTCGAGTGCCTGTAGGACGGATGCACTGGTTGCCGTGACGGTTGCGGTGCGCGGCACGTCGCGCAGGAGCGCGATTTCGCCGACGTAGTCGCCCGGCCCGAGGTTTGCGACATGGCGACCTTCCTTCGTCACCTCGACCGTGCCGGACTCGATCACGTAGAAGACGTCGCCGTGGTCGCCTTCGCGGATGAAGGCCTCGCCCGCCGGCACCTCGACCCGTGTGAGCGCACGCGCAAGTGCCTCGAGCGTCGGCTCGGGCAGCAGCGAGAGCAGCGACACCCTGCGCAGGAGGTCGAGCTCCGGCGGCGCGAAGGTCGTGAGGTCGATCCTGCGCAGTCCAGGCATCCCGAGCAACACGAGAACGCTCACCCCGGTGCCCACGACCACGAGCCCCCAGCGAAGACCGATCGTCCCGATCAGGATCGGCATCAGCAACGCTCCGACCGCCATCCCGCCGATGACCGCGCTCTCCATTGCCCCGAACACGCGGGACATCACGGCCTCGGGAGTGACGCGCTGCAGGATCGTGTAGGCGTTGACGTCGACGACCGAGTTCGCGAGCCCGAGCATGATCATCACGGCGACGGCGGCGCCGACTGTCGGCCACGCCGCGACGAGGAGCAAGGGTGCCGCCCAGAAGAGCACACCGATGCCGAAGTTGCGCGCAAGCCGGCCGCCCTGCGCGAGCAGGAGCGCGACGAAGCCGCCGATAAAACCACCGATCCCGAGCATCGCGTTCAGGTAGCCGACGCCGGAGTGGCCGAGGTCGAGCAGGCTGAGCGCGATCGCGACGTCGAAGACGAGCGAGGCGCCCGCCACGACGGTCTGGGCGCAGTAGAGGCCGATCAGGAGCCTGAGCTCGCGCGAGCCGAGGATCGTCCGATAGCCGGCCGTGACCTCGTTCATGAAGCCGGCGCTCGGCTCTTCGCTCGACGGTGTCGACGCCGCCTCCGCCGCCTCGCGCTCGCGCGCGGACGGGTGGATCCCGAGCACGAGCGCCGCCGACCAGATGAACGTCAGCCCGTCGAAGACGTAGACGACCGACAGGCTCGTGAAGGCGAGGAACAGGCCGGCCAGAGCCGGCCCGGCGAAGAAGCCGACGCTCTCGATCGTCGACGACGCAACGTTCGAGGCGGCAAGCTCGCCCGCATTGTCGGCGAGGTCGGGGATCAGAGATGCCTGGGCCGAACGGAACGGAGAACCGCAGAGCGAGGTGACGACCGCGAGCGCGTAGACGCTGAGCGAGGGGGCGCCTGACGCGATCAGCACCGCGCCGCAGAACACGAGCACCCCGCGGGTCAGATCCGACGAGACCATGACGAGTCGCCGGGAGTACCGGTCGCCGAGGGTCGCGGCGAACGGCGTGACGACCGCCAGGGAGACGTACCTGATCACACCGAGCACGCCGACCGCGGTGGGGCCGCCGCGTTCGTACGCGTAGACCGCAACTGCGACCGCGTAGGCCCAGTCACCGACGATCGAGCCCGCGAAGGCGAGCTGCAACCGGCGAAGCCCGGCGTTGCGGAAGACGTCGCGGAGGGAGCGTGTCGAGTTGGCGATTTGCTCCCGGAGCCCGTTCATGGACGCACCACCCCAGCACAGAGTCGCGGCGAGCGCAAGAAATCCTCACCGAAAACCTGCCGATATCTAGGCAAAAGCCAGGAACGTCTGTACTCTCCGACGTCTGTGGCCGGGAGAGAGTCTCTCCTCCTGGTGGGTGAGAACTGGGGCAACGGGAGGAGATCGGAATGAACGTTCTGCGGAGCAAGCGGTCGGTGGCCGGGTTGGCGGCCGCTCTCGTGACCATGGCGGGATTGACATTGTTCGTCGTACTGCCGGCGCTGGCGTCGAATTCGGGCGACCGCATACCACCGGCGGCCGTTCCGTCGGGCCTGGTTCCGGTCGACGTGCCCCTCGGAGGGAACGGCACGTGCTCGAACCTGTTCACCTCCAGGGTGTCGAGCCTGCCGAACCTTCACGAGTACGACAACGTCAACCCAGGGAATGCCACCGGGCTCCCGTCCGGCAACGGAGACGGGGTCACCTTCAGCACCTCGGTGACCGGCTCGAGCAAGTCGCAGGTGATGCAGATCAGCTCGACCAAGGCAGCAATCGCCGGCATCGGCGTCAAGGGCGGGGCAGAGTCGGCGGCGTACGACTACACGGGGCTCAGCTACACGCCCGGGGTCGCTACCGGCTGGGTCCCGATGGACGGGAACCTGCACGCACCTGCGTCCAAGTACACGGTGAGCGGTGGCGTGGAGAACCCGTCCCAGTGGTACAGCATCAGCCAGACGACCGTTTGCTACCGCGTCCTCGCCGCGATCTCCGGCGCCGTGTTCACCGACGCGAACGGCACCGGCTCGCCGGCCGGGCAGAGCGGCATCAACGGAGTGGCTGTCACGATCGTCGACAACACAACTCATGGTCAGACGACGGTCACGACGGCGGCCAACGGGACCTTCTCGTCCCAGCAGCCCGTGGGCGACTCGTACACGGTGTGCTCCGCCTCACCCGGCTCCGGCTACGCGCAGTCCGCCCCGACATCGGGAGCAGCCTGCCCCGGCGGTCTGACCGGCTACAGCTACCCGGTCCCTTCGACCGGCTCGACCACGAACTACTTCGGGTTCCGGCCGCTCGGCTCGGTCGCAGGCACGGTCTACAACGACGCGAACCAGAACCTGGCCAACGATGACGGCTCGCCGCTTTCGGGCTGGACGGTCACGCTCTACGGCGGAGCTCAGCCGCTGTCGACGACGTCCGAACGCGAACGGCTCGTACAAGATCAACGTGGCCTTCTCGACGTCGACGACCTACACGCTGTGCGAGACGCCGCCGAGCGGCACCTGGGCCCAGGACGTGCCCCTGCCCTCGACCACGACCGTCTGCGGTCCGAACAAGAACGGGAACGGAGCTTCGGGAGTGCCGAACGAGCTGCTGAAGGGCCTGCAGTTCCAGCCTCAGTCGGTCGGCGACACGATCACCGGCAAGGACTTCGGGAACGTCGCGGCCGTGACGTGCAATCCCGACGGATCCGTTCCTTCGCCGAACCCCGGGGCCTACGACGTCAACATTCCGCCCTCGAGCTGCTCCACGGGCGGCTCGAAGGCGCACACCGGGTTCGTCGTCGACTCGGGCCTGCAGAACGGCACGCCGTTCGTCAGCGTCTGGACCGGCGACGCCAACGGAGCGAAGGTCCCGCTGCTCGAGCACATCAACTTCCCGGACGCGCTGAATGCGGACGGGACGCTCAAGTACACGCACCTCGTGTACACGGACCCGTTCCCCTTCACGGGAGCCCTGCAGACGATGCCGTCCTGCAAGGTCGACCCGCGGGACAGTTCCGATCCCACGCAGCTCTCGGCGAGATACATGGACCCGAACAACGCGGGTGAGGTGCTCCCGGGCACGGCGACGTCGTGCGTGATCACCCTCACGCCCTCCGGGACCGTGGCCTCCGGCGGGTCGCTCGTCGCCGAGGTCTACTCGGACGTCGACGGGCTCCGGCAGCCGGGCTGATCGTCAGGCGAGCTCGAGGAGCTGCGCGAGACGATCGATCTCGCGCAGCTCCTCCTCGGCCTCGGCGCCCGGCTGGCAGAGGGGCGCCCTCGCACGCCGGACGAGCAGCTCCTCGTACACCAGACCCTGTGCCCGGGCCGCCTCGACTGCACGGTCGAGGTGTTCACGGGCCTCCTGCAGCCGGTCGAGCGCAACGAGGCAGGCGGCCCGAGCCCGATCGACCGCCGCTGCATAGAGCGCTGCGTCCTCACCCGCGACGGCGACCGCTGCATCGAGAACCTCGAGCCCGACCTCCGGCGCGCCGGCCTGTGCCTGCGCCTGGGCGAGGTAGATGCCCGCTTCGAGCACGAGTGCTGCGTAGTCCACACTCGCCGCCTCGGCGCCGATACGGGTCAGCGACTCGAGCGCATGATGCGCATCGCCGCGGTTGAGCGCCGAGCGGGCAAGCTGGATCTCGGCGAAGATCGCGAACGGGGTGAAGCCCGCGGCGCGCAGCACGCGTCGGGCGTCACGGAGCAGCGATTCCGCCTCCTCGTAGCGCCCCTGGCTGACGAGCAGCTCGCCCAGATTCGCCGCGGTCATGGCAGCGTGCTGACGATCGCCCGCCTGCACGCAATCCTCCTGAGCGCGGAGATAGAGGTCGGCCGCCTCGGCCCACCGGCCGTCGGCGTAGGCCTGGACGCCGAGGTTCGCCTCTGCGATCCCGCGCGCCCGGAGGTCGCCAAGAGCGGTATAGATCTCGATCGACATCCGCTCGTGCACTGCCTTATCCGGCTCGCCGAGCATCTGGTACGAGCCGTCGAGCGCGGCGTATGCGCGCGCGAGCGCTCCGAGCTCCTGCACGCGTTCTGCTTCGGCGGCGGCCTTCAGCGCCAGCGAAATCGCTTCGCGTGCACGCCCCTGCAACATGCGGATCTCACTGCGCAGCGCGAGCAGCCATGCTCGCGCCGCAACCGCGGCCGGCTCCTCGCGATCCTCCACGAGGCGAAGCCCTGAGGCACTCTCCCTGAGCGCAAGCGTCCACGGGCCGGTGCGTACGCGCGCACGCGTGCGGTCCGCGAACACACGTGCGCGCCCGATGGGGTCGTCCGCCATGAGCAGTGTCGCGCGCCGGAAAGCATCGAAGGATTTGTCGAACAGACCGGCGCTCTGGCGCACCGTCCCCAGGGCGACGAGCACGTCCGCGCGCTCACGCGACGTGACGCCGCGCACGTACCGGCCGGCGCCGAGCGCCAGCTCGTAGAACCGCGCCGCCTCGACGGGCGCAGCGACCGCCCGGGCACGGTCGCCGGCCACGCGGCCGTAGTGCCAGGCCTTGTCGTGTCGCTGGGCCTCGAAGAAGTGCAGGGCGAGTGTCGGCGCCTCTTCGTCCGGAGACGCGGCGACCGACTCGATCGCCTCCGCGACGCGGGCGTGCAATTCGCTGCGTCGGCGAAACGGCAGGCCCTCGTAGGCCGCGTCGCGCACGAGCGTGTTCCGGAAGCGCATGCGGCCCGTCGAGTCGGGATCGACGATGCCGTGCAGACGCTGCCAAAGCCGGTCGTCGATCTCCGCCTCTCCTGCCAACGCCGCAACCAGCAACCCGCGGTCGAAGCTCGCCCCGAGTACCGAGGCAGAGCGCAACACCATCCGGTCCGGCGGAGCGAGCCGGTCGATGTCGGCTGCGATCACCGCCTCCACGGAATCCGGTAGGGCTGCCGTCGTCCCGGTCGTGCGGGCCAGGTCGAGCAACTCGAAGAGAAACAACACATTGCCGCCGGAGCGGCGCGCAATCTCCTCGACGACGTGCGGTGGCAGTGGGCGCTCGTCGGTCGCGATCTGGATGATCTCGGCCGCCTGCAGATCGGTCAGCGGCCGCAGCGTGAATGCGAGACAACGCAGTTCCTCGTCGCCCACCGGAGCCCACGTGGTCGCCGGATCGGAGTGTGTGACGACGAGGACGTACCGCAGCGAGCCGGCCGCCCGCGACAGGCGCACGAGGAGGTCGGCGCTCGCCTCGTCCATGAACTGAACGTCTTCGACGGCCAACATCGTCGCGGTGCCGCCAAGCGTGTCGACCAGGAAACGGAGCGCGACGTCGGCGAGCGTGTCGCGCAAGAAGCGCTCATCGATACTGCTCGACTCGGGTGTAGGCGGCAAGTCGAGCCCGAGCAGGATGCCGAGCAGCGGCACCCAAGGAACGAGCTCCTCGTCGATCCGGGCGACGACCTCGCGCAAGCGCAGCTCGGCGGCATCCGCATCCGCCCCCGGCTCGAGTCCCAACGCCGCCCGCATCGGCGCGCGCAGGGCGAAATATGGTGTGGATGCTTCGTACTCCTCGCACCGCGCGTGCAGCACCCTCAGGTCAGGAGAACGGTCGACCAGTTCCTGGACGAGCCGCGACCTGCCGGCACCGGCGGCGCCGCCGATCTCGATGATCCAACCGTTCCCTTGCCGGACCTCGTCGACGACGGAGGCCAAGGTGTTGAGCTCCGCATCACGTCCGACGAACGGAGTCTCCGCGCTGCGCTCGCCCTTTCGCCCCACGATCGGACCGACGATCGACGCTTCGAGGGGCTCGGCCTTGCCCTTGACCTGGAACGGCTCGATCGGCGTTGTCGCGAACGTCGTGCGCGAGCGTGCGAGCACGATCTCGGTCGACAGGATCTGCCCGGGCTCCGCCCTGGCCATCACGCGCGCGGCCGTATTGACCGCATCGCCGAAGACGCTGTACGCACGCCGGTAGCTGGGACCGAAATCCCCGGTGAAGACCCTGCCGGTGTTGACGCCGACCCGCATGGGGACGACACCCGGCTCGTCCATCACCTCACGCAGCGCGCGGAGCATCTGCTCCTCGTCGTGACCAGTGCTCGACGGCGCCCCTGCCGTGAGCAGCGTTTTGACGCTGCCCTTGGAGATGTCCGTCAGGTTGAAGGGGACCTCGTAGCGAAGCGCGGCCTCCTGAATCGAGCTGATGCGCTCGTCGATCGCCCCTGCGAACTCGATCGGGCCGAGCCGGGCGAGCAGAGCGTCCGTCTCCATCAGATCGATGAACGCCGCCGTGATCGTGCGATGCTCCGGCTCGCTCCGTTCGAGCATCACGTGGGCACGCGACGCGATCGGAATGCACGAGGCCACCTCGAGACCGCTCACCGACCCGACGTCCGGCGCCGGCCGCTGCTCGGCGTCCGGGGGCGCAACGAGCAGCTGAGCGCCGCCCTTCGGCGGCCCGACACATGACGGATCGAGGTGACGAGCGAGCAGTTGACTGAGACCGATCTCGCCGGCGTCTGCGACGGCCTCGATCTCGGCCGTCTCGGTCGCGATCGGCCCGACGACGAGCAGCTCTCGGTGGACGCTCCCAGCCGTGAAGAAGTCGATCGGCCCGGTCGTGACTCCGATCGACATCCGAAGCGTCACCGTGTCGCTGCCGACGCGAAGCCGCCCGACCCGTTCGATCGTCCGCTGCATCTCCCACGCGGCCCGCGCCGCACGAGCGTCGTGACCAGGGCCGTCGAAGAGGAGCAGCAGAGCGTCTCCACCCCACTTGATCAGTCCGGCTCCCCACAGGTACGCCTCGTCGAGCAGAGCGTTGAAAACGCCATCCATCGTGTCGCGCAGGATTTCGGCCCCGACCTTCCCACGGCGAGCCAGCCGCTCGGTGAGGGCGGTGAACCCGGAGATATCGACGAACGCGAGGGAACCCTCGACCTGGCGATACGGGATCTCAGGCGAGTTGTGCACCCACTCGATCAGCAGACGCGGGACATAGGGCTTCAGGGCGTCGCCCTGGCCCACGAACGCCCGCAGCTCGGCCGGCGCGGTCATCGCGCCCTTGCCTGCCACCGGATTCGCCGCCGCACAGAGCCGAGTATGCAGTTACTCGAAGCCTGTCGCTATCCGGGTTCTGCGCTGTGTTCGACGGCGGATCTCACCGGTCGAGACGTAGGATGCTGAGGTGTCGGGGGCAGAAAGCGTGAGCGGTCTGCCCGGCGTTGCGGCTCCGGAACGCGACTCGAGCTCGCGGCACATCTATCTGGTGTTCGCCGGCCTTGTGCTCGTGATGCTGTTGGCCGCGTTGGACAGCACGATCGTCTCGACGGCGCTGCCGACGATCGTCGGCGATCTCGGCGGCTTCGACCATCTCTCGTGGGTCGTGACGGCCTATCTCTTGGCGCAGACGATCGTGACGCCGCTGTACGGGAAGCTGGGTGACCAGTACGGCCGCAAGATCGTGCTCCAGATCGGCCTGGTTGTCTTTCTGATCGGCTCGATCCTGTGCGGCCTCGCCCAGAATCTGCCCGAGCTGATTGCCTTCCGTGCGGTACAGGGCCTGGGTGGCGGAGGCTTGATGGTGTCGGCGCAGGCGGCGATCGGTGATGTCGTGCCGCCGCGTGACCGCGGCCGCTATCAAGGGATCTTCGGCGCGGTGTTCGGCTTGTCGAGCGTGGCGGGGCCGCTGATCGGCGGGTTCTTCACGACTCATCTGTCCTGGCGTTGGATCTTCTACATCAACATCCCGCTCGGGATCGCGGCGTTTGTCGTGCTCGCGTTCACGCTGCCGTCGCGCACGAACCGGGTGAGCCACGCGATCGACTATCTCGGCACGGGGCTGCTCGCAGCGGGGCTGAGCTCGATCGTGTTGTTGACGACGCTCGGCGGAACGACCTATGCCTGGGGATCGCCGACGATCGTCGCTCTCGGGGTGGCCGGCGTGGTGTTCCTGTGCGGCTTCGTGCTCGCGGAGCGGCGCGCGGCCGAGCCCGTGTTGCCGCTTTCGCTGTTCCGCAACAGCGTCTTTGCGACGACCAGTCTCGTCGGTCTGATCGTCGGGTTTGCGCTGTTCGGCTCGGTCACCTATCTGCCGCTCTTTCTCCAGGTCGTGAACGGTGCCAGCCCGACCGCTTCCGGCCTGCAGCTGCTGCCGGTGATGGGAGGCTTGTTGATCGCCTCGATCGGCTCCGGCCAGCTGATCACACGCACGGGCCGCTACAAGATCTACCCGATCGTCGGCACGGCGGTCATGGTCGTCGGGCTCTACCTCCTCTCGCTGATGAATGCCGGCACGAGCGTTGCCACCGCCTCCGCCTACATGTTCGTGCTCGGTCTCGGCCTCGGGCTCGTCATGCAGGTGCTCGTCCTCGCCGTCCAGAACGCCGTGCCCTACAGCGAGCTCGGAGTGGCGACCTCGGGCGCGACGCTGTTCCGCTCGATCGGCGGCTCCTTCGGCGCCTCCGTGCTCGGCGCCGTCTTCGCCAACCAGCTCACCCACAACCTCACCGAGGCTCTCCCCGGCCAACCGTCCGGCGGTGGCGGCCGACTCAACCCCGCCGTCCTTGCGCAGCTGCCGCCGGCAGTGCACGACGCCTACGTCCACGCGTTCACCGACTCCCTCAACGTCGTCTTCCTCGTCGCGGCCTCCATCGGCGTCGCGGCATTCGTCTGTTCCTGGTTCATCAAGGAGCTTCCGCTCCGCGACACCGTCGCCACCGCCGGAGTCGGCGAAGCGTTCGCGGTCCCCAAGGACACCGACCCGCTCGCCGAGCTCGCCCGCGAGCTCAGCATCCTCACTCGCCGCGAACAGGGCCGGCGCATCCTCGAGCGGCTCGCAGCCCGCGCTCACGTCGACCTCGACCCCGCCGAGACCTGGCTGCTCGGACGCCTCAACCGCGACCCCGACCTCGATCTCCAGCAGCTCGCCGCGTCCTACGCCGTCGAGGAATCACGGCTCGAAAACGCGCTCGCGGTCCTCCAAAGCAAGGGCTTCGTCACGGTCGCAGACCACCCTGGCACGCACGCCTCGCGGGAGCTGACCGAAGCCGGCAAGCAGACAATCGAGATCCTCCTGAGCTCCGGACGCGAGAGGCTTGACGAGCTCTCAACCGGCTGGCAACCCGAACAGCACCCGGAGCTCCGCGACCTCATCAACGCACTCGCCGGCGAATTCATCGACACCACACCCACCCCCGTGCCCGCATGAGCGCAGTCGCACACTCACCCGCTCGACCAATTGACACCGAGACAACTCGACTCGCTCGTCGCAGTCGGCCGCCCCGAATCATGATCAGCGCCGTAGGTAGGCGTCGCTGCCGTCGAGCCAGTCTTCGCGCGGCGGTGTGAAGACGTCGACATCGAGCGTGTCCTCGAGCGCCTCCGCCGTGTGCGGGACATGCGGCGGAATGGTCAGCACCTCGCCGGCGTGAACTTCGACGACCTGCGACTCGTCGTCGCCGAGCCGAAAACGCAGCACGCCTTCAAGGATGTACGTGAGCTGCTCGTTGTGGTGCGCGTGCTTCGGCACGATCGCGCCTTTCGCAAGGTAGACATGCGCGATCATCAGGGAGTCGCCCGTGATCAGCCGTCGCCCGATTGTCGGGTTCAGCTCTTCCCGCGGTAGCTCGTCCCAACGGTAGTGCTTCGCACCGGTCACATCACCATCCTACTGAGGGACACATTCGACTCTGGTCGGGAGGCCGAGTCCACCGGTCGCCCCGCCGACGGTCCGCCACTCGCCCCTATAGTCGACCACGTGAATCGGGCATTGCCTCTTCTCACCAGCGGCGACCTCCGGGCCACGGCCGCGTTCTACCAGCGGCTCGGATTCACGAACAAGGGCGCCCCACCGGAGGAGTGGGACTACCTGATCATCGAACACGACGGCGGTGAGCTCCACTTCGTCGGTCCCTCGACGGGAGAACGGAGCCCAGGGAGCTGCTTCATCTACGCGGACGACATCGACAGTGTCTACGCGCTCTGGAAGTCGAACGCCGACTCCACGGCTCGTTTCACGCCGCTCATCTTCACCAACTACGGCATGCGCGCGTTCACGATGTTCGACCTGTACGACAACGAGATTCGCGTCGGGTCCCCGTCACGTTGACTCGAGCTGGGCGACCGAGTCCGATCTGCGGTCGCCCGGAATCCGCCGCTCGCTGGTCGCCGTATTCGAGAGGCCGGACTGCCCCTCACCAGCTGGGCGGTCCGGCCTCTTTTCGAGCGCCTTGAAAGCGCGACTAAGCGGAAGGCTGAACGATGATCAGCGAGTTCCCGTCCGGGTCGCGCAACCAGAACATCGGCGGTACAGGGCCGCCCCAGCGGGTGACCTCTTCGTCCACGTCTGCGCCACTGTCCTTGAGCGCGGCGTGGTCGGCATCGACGTCCGAGGTGTCGAGGCAGATGCCCGTCTGGCTGCCGCCGGCCTCCTGGCCCTGCGGCGGCGGAGCGAGGGCGATCGTCGTCGGCGTTCCGGCGAGCCCGACCTCGACCCACCGCATCGCCTCGCCCATCGGCACGTCGACGACCTTCTCGAAGCCGAGTGTGCCGACGTAGAAGTCGATCGCACGATCGGTGTCGGCAACGGTGACGCAGACCCGGCCGACCTGCGAGAGATTGAGCTTGGCTGCCACGTTCGGCATGTTGAGCCTCCTGTTCGTCGAGATTTGTCTCTTAGACAGCTGCGCGAACGGAAACTCATCGGGGTGGCGACGCTCAGCCGAGCTCGTCGATCAGATCGGCGATCGAGTCGACGATTCGCGAGGGCCTGTACGGGAACCGCTCGGCTTCGTCACGGCTGGTCGAGCCGGTGAGCACGAGCACGGTGTGCATCCCGGCCTCGAGACCCGAAACGACGTCGGTGTCCATGCGATCGCCGACCATCGCCGTCGTCTCCGAATGCGCGTCGATGGCGTTGAGGGCCGAGCGCATCATCAGCGGGTTCGGCTTCCCGACGAAATACGGCTCGACGCCGGTCGCACGGCTGATCAGCGCCGCCACCGACCCGGTGGCGGGTAGTGGACCATCCGGGGTCGGCCCGGTCGCATCAGGATTGGTGGCGATGAAGCGAGCGCCCGCGGCGATCAACCGGATCGCCTGCGCAATGCGCTCGAAGCTGTACGTCCGAGTCTCGCCGAGCACGACGTAGTCAGGGTCGCGCTCGCTCAGCGTGTAGCCGGCCGAGTGAAGCGCAGTCGTCAGACCGGCCTCGCCGATCACGAACGCCGACCCTCCCGGCCGTTGATTCTCGAGGAACCGAGAGGTGGCCAACGCCGAGGTCCAGATCGCGTCCTCCTGAACATCGAGACCGCCGCGGCTGAGCCTGGCCGACAGGTCGCGCCGCGTGTACATCGAGTTGTTCGTCAAGACGAGAAACGGCAGCTCGAGCTCCCGGAGCCTGTCGATGAACTGGGCCGCCCCGGGTATGGCGTGCTCCTCGTGAACGAGGACACCGTCCATGTCCATCAGCCAGGAGCGAATCTCACGCTGCGGCATCGCCGCTCATACTTGCATGCGCGCTACCGTCCAGACGTGTCGATCGAGGAGCGAGAGGCAGACAGCGTGGCCGAGCGGCTCCGAGCGGTCACCGAGACGCTCGAGTCGATCGTGCAGGATCGCGGGCTCCTGGGAGCGCTCTCGGTGGAGGAGCGGACCAGACTGCTGACCGCAGCGGCGGACGTCTACAACCCGGACGCTGAGCAGCGACGGCGCTGGTCGAAGGCCTCGCGGCGACGCGAGAAGGCGGAGAAGCTGAGGCGCGATGAGGAAGTTCTCGCCGATGCCGGCATCCGGTTGCTGAGAAACAAGCCCGTGTTCACGACGCCCGATCCCCCGCGGCCTGCCGTCTCAGCGCAGACCGAGGTCGAGGACGATCCCGAGTTCCGTGAGGTCGTCGAGCTTCAGCACTGTTATGTGTGCAAGCAGCGCTATCTCACGATCCATCACTTCTACGACCAGCTTTGCCCGTCGTGCGGCGACTTCAACTACGCCAAGCGCGGCGAGACGACTGACCTGAGCGGCCGCGTCGCTCTGTTGACAGGAGGGCGGGTCAAGATCGGCTACCAGGCGGGGATCAAACTCCTGCGAGCGGGTGCAGAGCTGATCGTCACGACGCGCTTCCCGCGCGACGCGGCAGCGCGATACGCCCAGGAACGCGACTTCGAGGAGTGGGGAGAGCGCCTCGAGATCTTCGGGCTCGACTTGCGGCACACGCCGAGCGTCGAGGCTTTCTGCCGCCACCTCGGTGCGAGCCGGGACCGCCTCGACTTCATCGTCAACAACGCGTGTCAGACCGTCCGCCGTCCGCCGGAGTTCTATCGGCACATGCTCGAGCTGGAGACAGCGTCGCTTCAGCGGATGCCCGACCATGTACGCGGATTGCTCGGCGACTACGAAGGCCTCCGTCGCTACGACATGCTTCCCGCTGCAGCGCCGGATCGTCCGTCGCCCGCGCTGGTCGGTCTGACGAGCGCGGCCGAGCTGTCGCAGGTGCCGCTGCTGCCGGACGAGGTCCTCGGCCGTGGAGATCTGTTTCCCGAAGGCGTCCTCGACCACGACCTGCAGCAGGTCGATCTGCGCGACCGCAACTCATGGCGGCTGCTCCTCGCGGAGGTGAGCACGGTCGAGCTCCTGGAGACGCAGCTCGTCAACGCGATCGCACCGTTCCTCCTCAACGCCCGCCTCAAGCCCCTGCTGCTCACGACGCCGGAGCGTGACAAGCACATCGTCAACGTCTCTGCCGTCGAAGGGCAGTTCTACCGCCGGTTCAAGACGACCCGCCACCCGCACACGAACATGGCGAAAGCGGCTCTGAACATGATGACGCGCACGTCAGCCGCCGATTACCAGCACGACGGCATCCACATGAACAGCGTCGACACCGGCTGGGTCAGCGACGAGGACCCGGTTCATGTCGCGGAACGCAAGGCCGTCGAACATCGCTTCCGGCCGCCGCTCGACATCGTCGACGGTGCGGCACGCATCGTCGACCCGATCATCGACGGCTTCAACAGCGGCACCCACGTGTGGGGTCAGTTCTTCAAGGACTATCGCCCCACCGACTGGTAGCCCGCACCCCGGTAGGACAGGCCGCCCGGTCGAGTTCGGGCTTGCGCTTCTGTTGCAGCTATGCAACAGTGATGTTGCATGAGCGCATCGTCACCGATTCAGGGTCCGATCGTGGACGAGCAGCTTCGCCTGGCCACGATCGCAGTTCTCCGCGAGCGGGGGTTTCCCGGACTGACGCTCGAACGTGTCGCCGAGGTGGCCGGACGCGCCCGGTCGACGCTCTGGCGGCAGGGCCTCACCCGAGAGGTGCTGATCGGTGCGCTCGTCGGCGAGCTTGCAGTCGACTTCCAAGCTTCGATGTACCCGATCCTCACCTCGGCGGGAACGGGGCGGGAGCGTCTCGAACGGGGCCTGACGGAGCTCTGCAACCTCCTCGACCGTCATCTGCCGCTCATGCTCGCGAGCGACGAGGCGTTCCATCAGGCGCCGGCTCCGGGGCAGCCTCCTGACTATCTGCATCCGTTCATCACGTTCATGCGCGACGCGGCAGCAGACGGATCGCTCGACCCGGGCGACGACATCGTCCTCGCCGCCGACCTTGCCTTCAACGCCGTCGCGTGGCCGTTCGTGCATCTCCGGGGACGGCACGACTGGCCCCTCGAGCGAGCGCGCACGCTCGTCGTCGGCGTCGTCCTGAACGGCGTCGGCGACCTGCCGCGAACAGCAGTCCAGAAACGACGAAAGGAGCAACGATGAAGCTCCCGTATCAGGAGCCACTCGTCCCGATCGAACCGGGCGAGCGTCAGATCCCCGAGCCGCCCAGGCGCGGTGAGCCCGGTGGCCCACCGTGCGGCATCTGCGGCGGACAGACGACCTCGGCGGTGTGGTCGGATGAGAACTGGACGCTCCATCCGCCCGTCGGCGGGAGCATTCCCGGCGCGGTCTGGCTGGCGAGCCGTGTCCATGCCGATTCGTTCTCGGATCTACCCGAGCCGCTGCAGGAGGAGTTCGGCCGCGTTGTCGCTCGCGTCGAGCGTGCGATTCTGACGCTCGGCGACGTCGGACGTGTTCACCTCTACCGCTGGGGCGACGGTGGAGCGCACTTCCACGTCTGGTTCCTGCCCAGGCCGCTCGGCATGGTCGAGGCGCAGGGGATGATGTTGCCGCTCTGGGAGGACGTGCTGCCGAACGTGCCCGACGCGGAGCTCGCCGACGCCGCGAAACGCGTCGCAGCCGCGATGTGACGAGCAACGCCGCGCACCTCGCCCGGCGGCTCGGAACCGGCGACGCGGTCGTGATCGGGCTCGGCTCGATGATCGGCGCCGGGGTGTTCTCGGCCTTCGGCCCCGCGGCGGCCGCGGCCGGCGCGAGCTTGCTGATCGGGCTCGCGCTGGCGGCGGCCGTTGCGTACTGCAACGCGGTTGCATCGGCGCAGCTCGCGGCTCAGTACCCCACCTCGGGCGGCACGTACGTCTACGGCCGCGAGCGGCTCGGTGAATGGTGGGGCTTCCTCGCCGGCTGGGGATTCGTGATCGGCAAGACCGCCTCGTGCGCCGCGATGGCGCTGACCTTCGCCTCGTACGCGGTTCCGGGCTCCGAGTGGGGCCGCCGCGCCGCCGCCGCAGCGGCAGTGGCCGTGTTGACCTTTGCGAACCTGCGCGGGATCACGCGCACCGCCGCGCTCGCGCGCATCCTTGTCGCGCTGTCGATCGTCGCCCTCGGCGTGATCGTCGGGGCGATCCTGTTCAGCGGCAACGCCTCGAGCGACGGCTTCGCGGGCCTCGGATCGCTCGAGCCCGGCGGCGTCCACGGCCTGCTCCAGTCTGCCGCGCTGCTCTTCTTCGCATTCGCCGGCTACGCACGGATCGCAACGCTCGGCGAGGAGGTGCGAGATCCGCAGCGGACGATTCCGCGGGCGATCCCCGTCGCACTCGGGATCGTCGTCGTGCTCTATCTGGTCGTCGGAGCGGCTGCGCTGGCCGCCGCGGGGCCCGAGCAGCTCGCGGCCAGCTCGGCGCCGCTGACCACGGCCGTGGACGCGGTCGGCGCCGCCTGGGCGCAGCCCGTCGTCCGCGCCGGCGCCGCCGTCGCAAGCCTCGGTGCGCTGCTTGCCCTGATCGCGGGCGTCGGCCGCACGACACTCGCGATGGCCAGGAACGGCGACCTGCCACGCCGGCTCGCGTCGATCGACGCACGGCGAAGCGTTCCCGACCACGCCGAGCTTGTTCTGGGTGCTGTCGTGATCGCACTCGTGCTCGCGACCGACCTGCGAGGCGCGATCGGCTTCTCGTCGTTCGGTGTGCTCGTCTACTACGCGGTTGCGAACGCGTCGGCCTTCACGCAGTCACCGGCGCACCGCCGCTGGCCGAGAGGACTGAACGTCGTTGGCTGCGTCGCATGCATCGTGCTCGTCGCGTCTCTGCCGGGATCGTCGATCATCGCCGGTGTGAGCGTCATCGCTGTCGGCCTCACCGGACGGGCCGTCGTCCGAACGAGGAGGAAACGTGAGTGAGGGTCAGGTGCCGATGTGCGCTCGGAGCAGCGGCAGCACGTCCTCGGGATCGGGATAGCGGCCGAGCATCGACTTGGTGAAGACGAGCTCACCGTCGACGTGCACGTCGAAGATGCCACCGCGCCCCGGCACGAGCTCGACGACGCTCAGGTCGGCGGCAAGCTCTTCGAGAATCCGTGCCGCCAGACCGACGGCATTCGGCAGGGCGCTTCAGGGAACGCAGTATTCGATGCGAACGGAAGCGCCGGTGGCCATGACGCATCGTACCCAGCGGGCGCCGTGCGGCAGTCAGCGGCGCATGCGCCGACCTGCCTGCCGGAGCTCGATCCCCAGCTCGACGAACGCATACAGAACGACGTACCCCACGAGCAGGAAGGCAGTGAGGACCACGAGCACGGCAACCATTCGAGGGTGGTGAAGTGGGTTTTCGAGCTGGTTGCTGATGACCTGCGCTACCCGCCCCGGGCGCAGGAGCGCATCCCAGCTGTTGAAGCGCACGAAGCGCCCGAGATAGACCCCGAAGCTCGAGAGTGCGAGCGCAGCAGCGACGACGACCCACGACCAGGCAGCTCCAACTACACCGCGTACGACGATTTGCACGAGATAGAGCGACGCAAATCCCAGGAGGAGCGCCGTCCACGCAAACGACGACAACATCAGCGCGTCGTACCAGAGCGGCACCGACGGGCTTTCTCCGACGTGGATGAAGTCGGTCAACATGTATGGCGCGTTCGGGAAGAACAGGAGCCAGAGCAAGAGGAGCGCGATCACGACTGCGTCGATCCCCCGCCGGGCGCGTGCGAACGCAGCTGCCGCGCAGATGAGCGGCACCCACGCGAGGAACAGGTTCCAGACGAGGAACTGGTAGAACGAGTCGCCCGTCCGCTCCATCCGAATCTCGAGCGTCGCGACGCAGAGGGCGGAGGCGGCGAGGAGAGCGAGAACCGCGAGCACGCGGGGGCCGCGGGCAATGGAGACGGGCGTTGCCACTGCGGCTGAGGCTAACGGTCCGGCCAACGCCTCCAACCGCGGCCCGACTACTCTCGTCTCCGTGCTCACCGGAGGCTGTATGTGCGGTGCCGTCCGCTTCGAGATCGATCGGCCACTTCTGTCGGCCGGCTACTGCCATTGCACGCGCTGCCAGCGGCGAACCGGGACCGCAGCTTCCTGCTCAGGACGGACCGAGCCGGGCTCTCTCCGCGTCACCGAGGGGGCAGAGTTGCTCGCCGCCTACGAACCCGGTGGCGAGGGGTATGCGAAGTTCTTCTGCTCCGCCTGCGGCTCGGCGCTCTGGAGCCGGCATCCGGTCGACCACGAGGTGATCGGCGTCCGGCTCGGCGCGATCGACGGCGATCCCGGGGTCCGCCCGTCGTACCGGCAGTTCGTCGCGTTCGCGGCTCCGTGGGAGCCCGTCCCCGACGACGGGCTTGAGCGGTTCCCGGAGCGAAGGACCGGCAGCTAGCTCGGGGTCTTGCCGGGATGCCCGGGCAGGGCGTACGCTTCCTACGACACGCAGGACTGCGGCTCGACCGAAGGACGAGAGTGAGCGAATCCGCCGAGCCGCCGGCAGCACGAACCGCAGAGCAAGCCGACCGTCTACGACTCGACTACCAGCAGACGACCGGCCTGCTGGGCGCGATCAACGACGTCCGCTTCAAACTGCTCGCGCTGGTCCCCACGCTCAGCGGCGCCGCGGTCGCGGTGCTCGGTCGTCCGAGCTCGACCGCAGTTCTGCTGGGCGTCGGCCTGATCGGCCTGATCGCCACGATCGGAGTGCTGCTCTACGAACTGCGCAATACCCAGCTCTATCACTACGGCCTCAGGCGCGCGCAAAAGCTCGAACGCGAGCTCGGCCTGATGTCGCTCGACGACGACGGAGGGACCGGCGGCCTGTTCACCGACCGTCCGACCAGCGCTCTGCGTCTGTTCGGCGTGCTGCCGGTCGATCGCGATGCGGGCTTGACGCTGGTCTACGGCGCAGCGATCGCCGGCTGGACGTACCTGTGCGCGTGGGGAGCTCTCCACGCGCTCGGGCTCGACCACGCGAGACAGTTCGGAGGAACGATCGGGGTCGGCGTCGGGCTCCTGCTCGTCGTCGAGCTCACCCGCGCGCGCGAGTGATCAAGGTCAGCGTCCGAGGCCCTGAAACTGCGGCGAGTCGAAGTGCTTCAGCTCGTAGGGCGGCCCCTGCGGCTGGTAGATCGTCACCGTGGCGTAGTAGGCGCGGCCCTTTTTCGGCGCCGGGACCCAGACCGACCAGTCGCCGGCGTCATCGTCGTTCGCCGGGATGATCGTGTAGGCACTGTTCTCCGACGCTACGAGGTCGTTGCTGGCAGCATCCGAGAGCTCCCAGCGCAACGGCAGTTTCTTGTGGCGTAACCCGACGATCTCGTAGTGAAAGCTGACCATCACGCCCGGCCGATTGAGATAGGTGCGGCTGAGCCCCGCAGGGATCGGCAGCTGCTGGCGCTGCAGGTAGCGCTTGAAGGTGACCGGCTGGAAGACGCGCTTGTCGGTGATCGTCGCCTTCGACGCGTTCGACGGCGCCTGTGGCTTCCAACCCGGCTTGAAGATGAACACCAGAGCGACAACGCCGCCGATCAGCCCGACGAGAGCCGAAGCCTGCCCGACCGAGGGCCGGCGCAAGGAGAATTTTCTCTTCGCCGGCGGCGCCTGCCCGTCGGCGGCGTTGTCGGTGGTCACTTCGGCCTCGGGAGCAGGATCGCCCGGGTCGGCAGGGCCAGGATCCCGCCGTCAGGATTGACGAGGGTGATCCTCAACCGGTACGGACCGCCCTTCAGCCTCCGCGCGACCGTGAGCCGGAGGTTATTGGTGCCGACGATGACGGGGTACCGGCCACGCGCGACGACGGCCCGCTGAGTTGCCAGCACCAGCAGCGCGGAGGTCGGTCTGTTGACGCGCAGCTTGACGACGAGCCTACGGGCGTGACCGCTGCGGACGATGCCCACCCCGGCGACCCGCGCGGCCAGCGGGCACGGTTGTGTCGATGCGGTGATCGACGCTCGCGCCGACCGATTGCCCACCGCGTCGGCCGCGTCGACCGCCAGCGTGTAGCGATGGCCGCAGACCAGGTTGGCGAAGGCGTACGTCGTGTCGGTCGTGTCACCGGCAGTCGCGTCGTTCAGGTAGAGCCGGTAACCGGCGACGCCAACGTTGTCGGTCGCCGCCGACCAGCCGATCTGGATGTTCCCGCGCGTCGCGGCGATCAGCTTCAAGCCGCCCGGACTGCTCGGCGGGCTCGTGTCGCGATCGAAGACCGCCTTGATCGCCGTGATCGGCCCGACCGGGAAGGTGCACTTGGTCTCGGTCTTCGCACAGACGCCGTTCCAACCGGAGAACACCGACCCCTGGTCGGGCACCGCGGTGAGCGTCACCGGATTGCCGTAGTCGTACTGACGCGAACAGACCGTCCCGCAGTCGAGGTCGTTTGCGCTCACTCGTCCGCTCCCCGATCCCGCTCGCTTGAGCCGGAACTGGACCTTGATCGACGTCGGCAATTGCGGCAGATCGGGGTCGTCGCCGACGAAGTGCGCTCCGGCCCAGGTCGTCTCGTCGTTCACGGTGATCGTGCAGGTCCTCGCGTTCGTGGGCTCGCAACCAGGATTCCAGCGGTCGAACGTTTTTGCCGCGTCCTTCACGGTCAGCTTGACCGTCGTGCCGGGGGCGTACTCGAAGCAGTACACAGCGTCGTTTGGTCGCTGGTTCGGGGGGCAGTCCTTGCCGGCCGGATCCGCCGTCACCGTGCCGGCACCATCCGACGACAACTGCACTCCGAGCCGCAACGGATTGAACACCGCGACGATCGACGTGGTGTCGTCGTCCAAGGTCACCATGCAATCCGCGGTGGCCGGACAATCGGGAGTGCTCCAGGACGCCAACACCCGGCCGTCGTCACTGCTCGCCGCGAGCTTCACATGGTCACCGCGGTTGTAGGTGAACGGGCAGGACTGACCATCGGTGTTGTCCGAGCACACGCTGAAGCCGTTCTTGTCCGCCGGTGTCGCGGTGACCGTGCCAAGGCCGCGTGGGGCGATCTGCAAGGTCACGTCGGCCGAAACACGGCCTCCAGAGGCAAACGCGAGCGCCGCAACCAGAGAGGCAACGAAAAATGCCCCGACCAGCGCCGCAGCAACGACCACAGGACGGACGGACACGTGTCCCCTTCCCTCGCTGCCGAGCTCTCACGTTCGCACCTCCCGGGCGTTGTGTCAATCCCCACAAGCCGCCCGGGAGCGGAAGCTCAGTAAGACAGGCTCTCGGAATCGCGCACGGCCGCGAAGAGAGCCTCGGTGACGCCGAAGCCGCGACCGACGAGAGACTGAAAACGCGCGACCAGCAACGCCGACAGCGTTTGTTCGTCGAGCTTGTTGACCAGCGCGTCCGTGAGCTGTGCGTCTGCCGAGAGCAGTCGTTCGAACGAGGTTGCCGCAGTCATCTTGAACCTCCAGTGCACGAGGGGGTGGACCTGAGGTATCGGCGCGACTCACCGAGAAGTTGAGGATCGGCGCTGGGACGCCTGCGAGAATTGCATCTTTGGCGGGACGTCCGTGTCGTTCGCGGACCTGACGATTACTTAGGCGGCTCACAGGTAGCACGGCGCGAATGACCCATCTGCGTCAGTGGAGAAGTGCGGGCCGCGCGTTAGAAAGGACGAGTCGGCCGTTGGCCGGCGGGCGGCACGGGCCGCTCACGAAGGACGCGGGAGCGAGATGAGCAGCGCAGAGACGGTCACGCCGGCGGGGAACGCTCCCACCGGAGGCAAGAGAAGGCACGGGCACGGTCGACGCAGGCTCGGCTGGGCCTGGTTCGCCGGTGCCGACACGCGCGTTCTGGAGCTCGTTCCGAGCGAGCGGAGCTTTCTCGACGCGCAGGGGCTCGTCATCGTCGCGATGGCCTGTGTCACGGGTTTCGCGGTCGCAGTCGCCGGCAGCGGCTGGTGGAACGTGCCGATCACGAACATCCTGTGGCTCGGAGTCGTGTGGACGATCGTCATCTGCATCGTCGATCGCCTGATCTACAAGAGCTTCGGCACAAGTCGCCGGGCGAATCTCGTGCTCGCCGTTCCGCGCGCCGCGCTTTCGCTGATGCTCGCCCTTGTGCTCGGCCTGCCGATGGTGCAGTTCATCTTCAAGCCGTCGATCTCGAATCAGTTGACGCAGACCAGCGCCGTCGAGCAGAAGGACGCACGCCGGGCCGCGCTCACCTTCTACGACCCGAAGATCAAGCAGGCGACGGAACAGATCGCTGCGATCCAGGCCGGCGAGACGACGCTCGAGAACCGGATCAGCAAATTCACGCGCCTGTCGGGCTGCGAGAACAACGAACCCTCCTGCTCGCATACGCATCGGACCGGGTGTGGGCACTGGTGCCAGTACTACGCGAGGCAGGCGAGCACCGCGCGCGCCACGCTGGAGCGCAACCGGATCGTCGACCGGACCAAGATCGCGGCGCTCAGGGCGAAGATCGGGGACTGGCAGCAGAGCGAGGCGACCGAGACGCGCACACGGGTCGACGCCATCTCCCACGACCAGGACCTGCTCGCCCGCGCGCAGGCACTCGCGACGATCGAGCGGCAGCACCCGGAGGTGTCCAGGTACGTCCTGTTCGTGCTGGGGCTCTTCGTCTGTCTCGACCTCGTCGCCCTCGTGATGAAACTCTCGCACCTGCTGGTCGGCGGTGCGGTGTACGAAGAGGTGGCGGCCGAGTTGCGCGAGCGCGACCGGCTCGAGGCGCACCGGCTGCGCGAGGAGACGGCGCTCTTGCGCAAGCGGATCAGCGGTGAGGCGTCCGCCGACGCGGCGGTCGACGAGGTTCGCATCGTCGCCGAGCGCACCCGCAGGATCGCCGCCGAAGGCTCCGCGATCGTCCTGACCTAGCGGGAAAGCGGTGTGATCAGCGCCCGGTAGGCCGCCAGCGAGCTCGGCTTCGAGCCGAGGTCGAACACCGATCCCGACTTGCCGGAGTAGTAGTTCGCGACGACCAGCCGCGGGTGCCGGCGAATGAACGCCGCCATCCGGCTGACGAACCGCGCATCGTCGACGCCCCACAGCCCCCATTCGCCGATTGCGAACGGCTTGCTTGGATGCGCCGCATAGAGGGCCGCAGCGGCCGACCAGGCAGCCCTGCCGCCGATGTCGTAGAGGTCGTCGCCGACGACGTCGACATAGGCGTCACCGGGGTAGTACGCCTGCGCCGAGTTGCCCCGCAGGTCGGGCGAGCCGAACCCCTGCGGATTCCAGATCACCTGCACATTCGGCACGGCGTCCGGCTGCCGTGTGACCGGGGGCAGTCCGAGCGACCTGAGCCTGTCGTTCACATCGGGGCCTCCGTGCACGATCAGATAGATGCGCGCGAATGCCTTCTTGAACATCGCGGTCGAGTGGTCGGGGCCGCGCGACGAGCCGTTTGCATCGTAGGCGGAGTACGCATTCCAGTGACCATTCATCTCCGCGAGCGGACGCACGAAGGCCGGCTTGCCCCAACTCGCGAGGGCGCCGTTGAGCGCGAGGAGGAACGCGTCACCCTGACCATGCGCGATCTCGGCCGGGGTGATCGCCTCGGGCACTCCCCTCCGACTGGTGCTGAGACCGATCATCGGCTCGTCGAGCATCGTCGAGAGCAGGCGCGTGAAGTACGCCGGCGTCGATCCCTGCCCCCAGCCGACGATCATCAGCCGCGTCGACGAGCGCTGGTCGGTCTGGCTCGCGAACCGGTGCGGGTCGCCGAGGAGGCCCAACTGGACCTTCGTCGCGGCACCGGGCATGCCGAACGCCGACACAGGTGCGACCACGAAGACGATTGCCGCCAAGACGGCGAGACCCCGCGCAACCACCATCTGAACTCTTCTTAGGGATCGGTCCGCTCGCATCCCTCGATCGAGGGATCCGCCTAGCGGCTCAGAGAAGCGATCCGAGCCGAGCGATTCCCTCGTCGATCTGGGCGATGTCGACCATGCTGTACGCGAGCCGCATCGTGTCGGCACCGCGGCCGTCCGGGAAGAACAGCGTCCCCGGAACGACCCCGACACCTTGCTCGGCCGCGCGCCTGGCGATCTGCACCGAGTCGGCGCCGGGCAGCGTCAGCCACGTGAAGAAGCCGCCTTGCGGCCGGGTCCAGGCAGAGCCCTCCGGCAACGACCGCTCGAGTGCCGCGAGCAGACGGTCGCACTTGCTCCGATAGAGCGCCCGCGAGCGCACCACCTGGTCGTCCATCCAACCGCGGCGCACCGACTCCTCGAAAAGCCGCTGGCCGAGGGCGCCCGCGCACTGGTCGGTGTTCTGCTTCGCAGAGACGAGCCGGGTGGAGATGTCGGCCGGACCGACAGCCCAGCCGAGCCGCACACCGGGGAACAACGTCTTGGACGTCGTGCCGGTCTGGACGACGACATCGGGAGCGAGGCTCCACAGGCTCGGCAACGTCTCGTCGAAGAAGCCGAGCTCGCGGTAGGCGACGTCCTCGACGATCAGAAATCCGTAACGGCCGCGCGAGCTCAACGAGTTGCGTGCGCCGACCCAGCGTGAGGCTGACCCCGGCGGGGTTCTGGTGGTCGGGGATCGTGTAGAGGAGCTTGGGCCGCAGCCCGCTCCGGAGCTGCCGCTCCAGGTCTCCGACGTCGAGCCCATCCTCATCGAGCGGGACGGCCACGAGGTTCGCCTCGTAACTGCGGAACGCCTGGATCGCGCCGAGATACGTCGGGCCTTCGACGACCACGACGTCGCCGCGGTCGACGAACGACTTCGTGATCAGCTCCAGTGCCTCGATCGCGCCGCTCGTGATCAGCAACTCATCCTCGGCGGGGCGTCTGCCCTGCAGTGTCTCGAGCCGCCCCGCGAGCGCGTCGAGCGGGCCGGCCAGGCCGCGGGTCGGCGCGTATTGATACGCCGTCGACTCCCCCGTCACGGCGAACTCCTGGAAGAGGGCCGAGACGCGCTCACGCGGGAACGTCTGGGGATCGGGGAAACCGCCGGCGAAAGAGATCAGTCCGGGGACCGTGAGGAGCCCGAGCACGGTCGCGATTCCGTCGTCTGCCTCACCCCGTGCCCGTTCGGCGAGCAGCGCCTCCCAACGTCCCAGATCAGGCGTCACGGCCAAGCCGTCATCCTAGAGCGGCATGGCACCGCCCGCGGAGGTCCGCGGACGGTGCCGGTTGAGCACACGGTTGACCCGCACCCCGTTGCGCCGCGCAGGCTGGAACCGGCATGCTCTCCGGGATGCACGCTCGATCGAGAGCCTGGCAGGCGGCAGCCGGCGTGGTGGCCGCCGTCGCCTGCGCCGCGATGTTCGGGACCGCTTCGAGCGCCGGCGGAGCGCCGACGACGGTTGCGCTCCACACCGTGCCGGGCGCGCGCCTGCCGGTGATCCAGGTGCTCAGCCGCGCAGCCGGCGTGAAGGGCGGCTACATCTTCGTCGCCGAGAAACAGGGCGGCAAGACCGGCGGCCCGATGATCGTCGACTCGCACGGGCGCGTCGTCTGGTACCACCAGATCGCCCCGCCCCTCCAGGCGACCGACTTCCGCGTCCAGCGCTACCGCGGCAAGCCGGTGCTCACCTGGTGGCAGGGGCTCGAGAGCATCGCCGGAGTCGGCAAGGGGTCATACGAGATCTACGACCTGTCCTACCGGCACGTCGCGACGGTGCGAGCGGGGAACGGTCTCAGCGGTGACCTGCACGAGTTCCAGCTCACGCCGCGCGGCACGGCGTTCATCACCGCATACCGAGAGGTCGCGGCCGACCTGAGCGGCATCGGCGGGCCGAAGCAGGGCTACGCGAGCGACAGCGTCGTCCAGGAGATCGACGTCGCGACCGGCCACGTCGTCTTCGAGTGGCACAGCATCGACCACGTGCCGTTCTCCGACTCGACCCAGGCGAACCGCGAGCCCGCGCGCCACGCCACCAAGAAGCGGCCGCTCGACTACTTCCACGTCAACTCGGTGGCGGACGGCCCCGGCGGGACGATCCTGATCTCGGGACGAAATGTGTCCACCATCTATCTGCTGGCGCGCGACGGGCACATCGTCTGGCGCCTCGGCGGCACGCAGAGTGACTTCGCGCCGAAGGCTGCCGTCCGGTTCGCCTTCCAGCACAACGCGCGCCTGCACGGGAATCTGCTCAGCCTGTTCGACAACGGAGGCATCCCCAGGGTCGAGCCCTTCTCACGGCCGCTCGTGCTCCGGCTCGACGTCCCCGCGCGGCGGGCGGTGATCGTCCGCACCTTCCAGCCGCCGAAGAAGATCGCCTCGCCCTACGAAGGAAACCTCGACCTCCAACCGGACGGCAGCGCGCTCGTCGGCTGGGGCGGGATCCGCCAGGTGAGCGAGTTCGCGGCCGACGGGCGCCTCGTGCTGCAACTGAAGCTGCCCTACGGCGACACGTACAGGGCCTTCCTCGCCGGCTGGGCGGGGCGACCGGCGACGCGTCCCGCGGTCGCGGTCGACGGAACGACGCTCTACGCGAGCTGGAATGGGGCAACGGGAATCGCCCGCTGGCAGGTGCTCACAGGCCCTGACGCGGCCCATCTGACACCAGCCGCGACCGTCGCCTGGTCGGGGCTCGAGGCCACGATCGCGCTCGACGGCACGGCCGCGGCCGTCGCGGTCCGCGCGCTCGACGCGCACGGCAGGATTCTGGGCACCTCCAGGGTCGTCGGTACCTGACCCCGCAGGCGGGCGCGGACACCTAAAGGTTTCGGCCCAGGAGGCCGATCCTGGGCGAATGCGGTTGCTGGCGTTCCGGCGAGGGAGCCTGTTGGTCCTCGCTGTAATCCTCTCGGGCGCGCTGTTCGCGGTGCACGCCCACGCCACGCCGCGGACCACTGCGCTGCGTGTCACCGAACGCGACTTTCGCATCTCCGCGCCCAAGCAGGTCGCGACCGGCAACCTCGTCGTCACGGTGGACAACAAGGGGCCGGACGATCACGAGCTGATCATCGTCCGCGCGACGACCGCGCGTTTGCCCTTGCGCTCGGACGGGTTGACCGCAAACGAGGAACGGCTCGACCCGATCACCGCGGTCGCCCTCGAGCCCGTAGGGCCGGGCACCGTACGCAAGCTCCGGCTGCATCTCAAGCCCGGCCGTTACGTCCTCTTCTGCAACATGTCGGGGCACTTCATGGCGGGCATGCGGACCACCTTGGTCGTGCATTGACGATGAGGTCGGTTCGCGCTTCTGGGCAGGCAGCGGCTCTCAACCCGTTCGCGGCGCGCAGCCGCAGCCCGATCGCTGCGATCCTGGTCGTCTTCGCGCTCTTCTCGGCGTTGAGCGTCAGCCTTTCGATCCGTTCGACCTCGGGCTCGCGCCACAACGCGGCGGTCGTCGAGGTTGCTGCACGCCAGCGAACGCTGGCCGAGCGATACGTCAAGGCAGTCCTGCTCGTACGTGAGCGGCGGCAGGCCGACCCGTACTACACCGCCGCCATCCTGAGCCGCAGCGTCAAGGCTCTGCTCGACGGCGGCATCGCTCCCGCCGTGAACGGAGACGACGACGAGACCACCCTCTCGGCCGCTCGCGGGCGGACCGTGCGCGCGCAGCTGCTACAGGAAAAGCGCCTGGTGCACGATCTGACGGCCACCGGCACCGCGTTGCTCCGGCACCGGCCGGTCGGTGCAGTTCGCCTGACGGCTCACGAGCGCATCGCGGCCCGGAACCCGGTGCAGCGCATGCAGATCTTGGCAGCGTTGACCTCGAACGTCTCGCTCAACGCCGCCCACACGATCGCCAGTCGGGCCGACCGCAACATCAGGGACCTGATCACGCTCCAGGTCGTGCTCGGGATCGCCGGCCTCGCGGCGTCATTGCTGCTCGGCTGGGGCCTCATGCATGCAACTCGACGTCAGACGGCGCATTTCCGCAGCCTCGTGATGTCCTCGACCGACCTCGTCGCGGCCTTCGGGAAGGCCGGCTGCAGCTACGTCAGCGGCTCCGTCACGGAGATGCTGGGACGGGCCGAGCCGGAGGTGCTCGGCACCGGGTTCATCGGCTTCGTGCACCCCGAGGACCGGGAGGCATTCGAGGAGGCCTGCGCCAACGGCCAGGCACACGAAGTCGTGTTCCGGCTCCAGAACAAGTTCGGCGAGTGGCGCCAACTCGAAGCCCACGTCAGCGACCTGCGGGCCGACCGCTACATCCGCGGCATCGTTCTGAACGCCCGCGACGTCACCGAGCGCGACCGGCTCGAAAAAGAGCTCACCCACCAGGCCCTCCACGACGACCTGACGGGCCTCGCCAATCGCGCCCTCTTCCGCGACCGGCTCGACCAGTCGCTCTCACGTTCCGCCCGCACCGGCGAACTGCTCGCCGTGTTGTTCGTCGATCTCGACGGTTTCAAGCAGGTGAACGACACGCTCGGCCACGACGCCGGCGACCAACTGCTCGAGGAGGTCGCGAAGCGCTTCGACTCGGCGATCCGGCCGAGCGACACGCTGGCGCGGCTCGGCGGCGACGAGTTCGCGCTCCTGCTCCATGAGGCAGACGAGGCGCTGTCGGTGATCGTGGCGGAGCGGTTGCTCGAACGCCTGTCGAAGGAGCTCGTGCTCGCCGGGCGCGAGATGTCGCTCGGAGCGAGCGTCGGCGTCGTGGTTCACAACGGCGGCCCGGGCCAGAGCGAAGAGTTGATGCGGCACGCAGACCTGGCGATGTACGCAGCGAAGAAGGGTGGCCGCGGCCGCTACGCGGTGTTTCATCACGAGATGGGCCGCGAGCTGGGCGATCTCTTCGGGATCGAGCACGAGCTCCGCCTCGGCCTGCAGCGCGGCGAGTTCAGCGTCCACTACCAGCCGCAGATCTCACTCGAGAGCCGCGAGATCGTCGGCGTCGAGGCCCTGCTCCGCTGGCACTCGCCCACCCGCGGCCCCGTCCCACCGAGCCAGTTCATTCCCGTCGCCGAGTCGACCGGGCTGATCGAGCCGCTCGGCGAGTTCGTGCTCCGCGAAGCCTGCAGTCAGACTGCGCGTTGGGTCGACGAGGACCTGTTGCCCGACTCCTTCGTCGTCTGGGTCAACGTGTCCGCGAAGCAACTCACCGCCGGCGGAATCGGGAAGCTCGTTCGCAGCGCGCTCTCGGCCGCAGCGCTCCAGCCGGCCCAGCTCGGCCTCGAGGTGACGGAGACGACGATCGTTGCCGAAGGCGCAGCCGGGGACCGGGCGATGCTCGAGCTGCAAGAGCTCCACACGCAAGGCGTGCGGATTGCGATCGACGACTTCGGCACCGGGTTCTCGTCGCTCGCACAGCTCCGCCGTTTCCCCGTCGACATGATCAAGGTCGACCGCTCCTTCGTGCAGGGCCTCGAGCACGACCCGAGAGACGAGGCGATCACCACCCACACCGTCAACCTCGCGCACGCGATCGGCGTGCTCGCCCTCGCCGAAGGCGTCGAATCCGTCGGTCAGTTGACCTCGATCGACGAGCTCGGCTGCGACCTCGCGCAGGGCTACCTCTTCGCCCACCCAACGCCTGCGGACGAGGTCACCCGGCAGCTCACGGATCAGCAACGCACCAAGGCGTCGACCGCCGCCTAGAGCGGACGGCGGTCAGCGGCGGCCGATTCGCACGCGGCGCACGTGCAAGAGGTACGCCGGAAGGCCGACGATCAGGAACAGGAAGACGAAGCTCGCCCAGGCCGACGGGTGCCGGATCTTGTTGCGCTCCGCGTGAAAGAACACGGCGGTCCCGACGGCGGCAGCAACGAGAAACGCAAAGAGGAATTGGGCGGTCGTCACGTCGTCCACGGGTCGCCAACGTACTACGCCTCTGGCACAGGTGACATGATTCTCTCGTGAGCGTCGACGGGGCTCGGTCGATCGGCTCGCCCGCCGAATGAGGTCGGTGCTGGATGTCGTCGGCGTCGTTGCCCGCAACCGCGAGCTGCGCCGCGTGGAGCTGGCATTCGCCACGTTCAACAGCGGCGAGTGGGCGACGTGGATCGCGATGCTCGTCTACGCCTACTCGCGGGGCGGTGTCACCGAGAGCGGGCTGGTCGCAGCCGGAATGCTCGCTCCTGCTGCCCTGCTCGCGCCCGTCGTCGCAGCACTCGGTGAGCGCATCCCACCGGGCCAGGCGTTGTTGGCGGGCTACGGGCTCCAGGCCACGTCCTGCCTTGCGGCAGCCGCCGCGCTGTACGCCGGCGCTCCGGCACTCGCCGCCTACGGGGCGTTCGCCGTGGCGGCGGTCGCGTTCACGATGACGAGACCGACCCAGGCTGCCTTCGCGCCGGGGCTCGCACACACGCCGCGCGAGCTCGCGGCGACGAACGTCGTCTCGGGCACGGTCGAGGGCATCAGTGTGCTTGTCGCCCCGGTGCTCGCGGGGGTCGTCCTCGGCCTCGGCTCGCCGGCGACGGTCTTCGCCCTGTCCGCCGTGGGCTGCGCCCTGGGCGCACTGCTCGTCCTGCCCCTCCGCAACGTCGTCCCCACCGCGGAGGCCGCCGATCCGGATGAGCGGGGGTCGCTCTTCGGCGAAGGACCTGCGCTGATCAGGCGCGACCCACAGTCGCGCATGCTCGTGATGCTGCTCGGCGCGCAGTGCGTCGCGCTCGGCGCACTCGACGTTCTCTACGTCGAGCTCGCCCAGGGCGTGCTCCACCGCGGCGGCGACTGGGCGGGCTATCTCTGCGGCGCCGTCGGGGCCGGCGGTGTGCTGGCGGTGGCGGTCACAGCGCGTTTCGTCGGTCGACCGCGGCTCGCCGGGCCGCTCGCCGCCTCGATCGCCGTGTGGTCGGTGGCCTTTCTCGGGCTCGCTGCGGTGCCCGGTGTGGGAGCGGCGCTCGTCCTGCTGTTGATCGCGGGCTGCGCGGAGAAAACGTTCGACGTCACGGGCCGGACGTTGCTCCAGCGCGTGTCGCGAGCCGACGCCCTCGCAGGTGTGTTCGGGCTGCTCGAGGGGTTCCAGATGGCGGGCTACGCGGTCGGCTCGCTGCTCGCCCCGGCTCTGGTCGCGCTCGGTGGCGCTCCTACGGCGTTTCTCGGCGTCGGAGCGATCCTGCCCCTCGTCGCGGCGCTCACGGGGCGCCGCCTGCTCGACATCGACCGCCACGCCACCGTCCCCGTGGTCGAGATCGCGTTGCTCCGCTCGATGCCCCTGTTCGCGGCACTCCCGCCTCCGGCGCTCGAGTCGCTCGCGCGCGCACTCGAGCCGCTGACGATGTCAGCCGGCACCGACGTGATTCGCCAGGGTGAGGAAGGTGACCTCTTCTACGTGATCGCCTCGGGTGAGGTCGACGTCGTCGCGTCGGGGCGCAAGGTCGCGACCCTGGGGCGCGGCGACGGCTTCGGCGAGATCGCCCTCCTCCACGATGTGCGGAGGACGGCGACGGTCACGGCCCGGTCGGACGTCCACCTCTACGCACTGGAGCGCGAGACGTTCCTCGTCACGCTCACCGGCCACCCCGGCGCCCACAGGTCCGCGCACGACCTCGCCGCGCAGCGGCTCGCGGTCGGGACGACGGTGGGGTAACGAGATGGATACGGGGTAGGGGTATGGTAGGATCTGCCCGTGCCGACGACCGGACAGGCCGCGCCCGGCTACACCGCGGACAAGGAGAAGCTCGTCAAGCGACTGGCCCGCATCGAGGGCCAGGTCCGCGGCGTGTCGCGGATGATCGAGGACGATCGCTATTGCATCGACGTCCTCACGCAGCTCGGGGCCGTGAGCACCGCGCTCGAGGCGGTGGCGATCAAGGTGCTCGAAGAGCACGTCCAGCATTGCGTCGCTGCAGCGCTCGCCTCGGGCGACGAGACCGATGCGAACGCGAAGGCGGCGGAACTGCTCGACGCCGTGCAGCGTTTCGCGAAGACGCGCTAGGCGTCTTCGCGGCGGGCCGCGAACCGGCGGAGCCGCAGCGAGTTCGACACGACGAACACGCTGGAGAACGCCATCGCCGCGCCGGCGATCAAAGGGCTCAGATATCCGAGCATGGCGAGCGGCAGCGCGGCGACGTTGTACGCGAAGGCCCAGAAGAGGTTTCCCTTGATCGTCGACAGCGTCCGCCGCGCAAGGCGAATCGCGTCCGCGGCGCCACGCAGGTCGCCGGAGACGAGCGTCAGGTCGCTCGCCTCGATCGCCACGTCGGTGCCGGTGCCGATCGCGAGCCCGAGATCCGCCTGCGCGAGCGCCGGGGCGTCGTTGACGCCGTCACCCACCATCGCGACGACCGCGCCGCCGGCCTGGAGTCGACGGATGTACGCGGCTTTGCCGACCGGGAGGACATCGGCAATCACATCGTCGATGCCGATCTCAGCGGCGACGGCGCGCGCGGCGCTCTCGTTGTCACCCGTGAGCAGCACCGGTCGGAGACCGAGCCGTCTCAGTGCGCGCACCGCCTCCGGCGTGGACGGCTTGACGGTGTCGGAGACGATGAAGACGGCGCGGGCCGCGCCGTCCCAGCCGGCGACGATCGCCGTCCGGCCGGCCCTCTGCGCCGACCCGATCGCCTCGACGAGGCGTTCGTCCAGCTCGAGCCCGCGGACGGCGAACGCGGGCCGCCCCGCGACGACGGCCCGCCCCTCCACGGTTCCCTCGACGCCGAGCCCGTCGCGGCTTGCGAACGACGCGACTGACGGCAGCTCGCCGACTGCTTGTGCGGCGCCTGCGATCGCGCGCCCGATCGGATGCTCGGAGGCGTGCTCGAGCGCGCCGACGAGCCGCAGTGCTTCGCCACGCGCGACGCCCTCGAGCGTGACGACCTCGACCAGTTTGAGCCTGCCCTCAGTGACCGTGCCCGTCTTGTCGAGGACGATCGTGTCGACCCGTTGCGTCGACTCGAGCACCTCCGGGCCTCTGATCAGGATCCCCAGCTGTGCTCCGCGACCGGTCCCGACGAGCAGCGCGGTGGGCGTCGCGAGGCCGAGCGCGCACGGGCACGCGACGATCAGGACGGCAACCGCAGCGGAGAACGCGAATGTCCAGCCGGAGCCGGTGGCGTACCAGTAGGCGAACGTCGCCAACGAGAGCGCCAGCACGACCGGGACGAAGATCGCCGAGATGCGGTCGACGAGACGCTGTACCGGGGCCTTCCCGGTCTGGGCCGCACGCACGAGGTCCGCGATCTGGGCCAGCGCCGTATCTGCACCGACCCGCTCCGCCCGGACGAGTAGCCGGCCGCCGAGGTTGACCGTGGCGCCGGCCACTCGATCGCCTGCGGCAACTTCGACCGGAACGCTCTCACCGGTGAGCAGCGACTGGTCGAGCGCGGAGCGGCCCTCGACGACCACGCCGTCGGTGGCGACCTTCTCGCCGGGGCGAACCACGAACAGCTCTCCGACCGCGAGCTCGTCGATCGGGACGAGGCGCTCCGACCCATCGTCACCGACGACCGCCGCCTCCTGCGCGCCGAGCTCGGCCAGCGCGCGCAGGGCCGCGCCTGCGCGGCGCTTCGCCCCCGCCTCGAAATACCGGCCCGCGAGCTGGAACGCCACGACAACGGCGGCGACCTCGAGGTAGATCTGATCGGTGGCGGAGGAGCGGGCAGGCAGCAGCCGGAAAGGCATCCGCAGGCCGGCCGCACCCGCGTCGAGCAGGAACAACGCGACGACCGACCAGCCCCAGGCCGCGAGTGTGCCGACCGAGATCAGCGTGTCCATCGTCGCGGCGCCGTGGCGAAGGTTCTTCCAGGCGGCGACGTGGAAGGGCCACCCCGCCCACAGCACGACCGGTGTCGCGAGCGCGAGGGCGAGCCACTGCCAGTACGTGAACTGGAATGCGGGAACCGCCGCCAGTAGGAGCACCGGCGGGGAAAGAACCGCCGCGACGATCAGCCGGCGGCGGAGATCCGGCGTCCGGTCGGTCTCGACCCGAGCGGGCTCAAGCTGCGGCAGACGGGCCGAGTACCCGACATCCTCGACCGCGTCGACGAGCAATGCGGGCGAGACGTGATCGGGGTCGAAGTCGACCACCGCCCGCTCGGTCGCATAGTTGACCGAGGCGCTCACGCCGTCGAGCCGGTTCAGGGTGCGCTCGACCCGCGCCGCGCATGACGCGCAGGTCATCCCTTCGATCGGAAGCTCGATGTGGGTCGTGGGCGGCATCGAAAATACCTCCAGGGGGTATGACACGAGCATAACACCGCCCGCCCGTCCCGGTAGGGTGAAATCCCAAGCACACCCGGTCAGGAGGTCGGCATGAAGGGCTCGGACAAGCCGAAGAAGCCCCAGAAGAAAGCCCCGCAGCGCTCGCTCAAGGAAAAGCGGAGCGAGAAGCGCGCCGCGGCTGCGAAGAAGTCCAGCGGGCTCGGCTGACCCCGAGAAAATCGCCATCCCTGCTACGCTCCATGCACTTCGAGCGAGTACGGATGCGCCTTCTTGCGCCTCCTCTGCCCGTTCTTTCAAGGTAGAGGGAGGTGTAAGTAAATGGCAACAGGAACCGTCAAGTGGTTCAACGCCGACAAGGGGTATGGCTTCATCACCCCTGACGAAGGCGGCAAGGATCTGTTCGTCCACCACAGTGCGATCACCGGCGAGGGCTACAAGTCTCTCGACGAGAACGCAAAGGTGCAGTTCGACGCAGCCGAGGGCGCCAAGGGCCCCGAGGCACAGAACGTCTCGCTCGTCTCGGCCTAGCGCCGACATTCGGTGTGCGGGGGCGCAGGCCCCCGCACCCGCTCTTCCACTTCGACGCGCGCACATAGCGCAGGAGGGAGTCGCATGCGCGGCCGGCTGATCTGGTTCAACCCCGAGAAACGTCACGGGTTCATCCGCACCGAAGACGGCGAGCGTTTGCGCGTCGAGGAGGCCGGCTTCGAGCCGGGGCACCTGCTGGGCGACCGGTGCGCGGGCACACATCTCGCCTTCGAGCGCGAGGAGCTCAACGGCAGCGGCGACGCGCACGCGATCAAGGTCACGGTCGTCGACGATGCGTCCGGTGGACGCGCACGCGCCCGGAGAAGGGGCTAGGCCATGGCAGGCCGCAGACCCGAGACGATCGCGAAGCGCGAGAAGGAACAAGCTCGGCGTGAGAAGCGCGAGCGCAAGCAGGCGAAGAAAGACGCCCGCGCGCTCGGCGAAGCGCCCGTGACCGACGAGACGACCGAGTCGACCGAGGGCGAGGCGCCGCTAGACGACGTTCAGCTCGACGCGGACGTCTCCACCGGCGAATCGCTCGACTGAGAACGACGAGAGGTCGAACGTCGGTACGCGCCCGAGCGTGAGCTCGGCGAGGTGCTCCCCGACCACCGGGCCCTGCTGAAAGCCGTGCCCGGAGAAGCCCGTCGCGTAGGCGAGGCCCGCCGGGCTCGAAGCCGCGCCGACGAGGGCATTGTGATCGGGGCTCAGCTCGTAGTAGCCCCACCAGCTCGAGCGCACACCGAGCTCCTCGAGTGCGGGCAGTCGCCGTGCCGCGATCGGCGCGAGCTCCTCGAGCGACTGCTCGCGTCCGCCGAACGCGAGTCCCGGCCCCTCGCGGTGGAAATAGAACCCGGTCGAGAAGTCGATGGTCAGCGGCAGCTCCGGCGGGAACGACGGCGCCGGCTCCGTGAAGAACATGAAGCGGCGCTCGGGCGTGACGGGGAGGTCGAGGCCGGCGGTCGCAGCGAGCTCGCGTGACCACACTCCGGCGGTCAGGATGACGCGCTCCGTGCGGATCGTCCCACGGGCCGTCTCGACACCGGCGACGCAACCGTCCTCGACGAGGATGCGTTCGACAGCGCACGACTGTTCGATGTGCGCGCCTCGCTCGGCAGCGCGGCGAGCATAGCCCTGGACGACGAGGTCGGGGGTCACGTAGCCCGCCGGCCGACAGAGCACGGCCGCGAGCAGGTCGTCCACCTCGAGCTGCGGCACGACATCGCGCGCCTTCTGCGGCGTGAGCATGCGCGCGTCGAGACCAAACCGCTGCTGGAGCTCGAGATCGGACTCGAAGCGAGCCACGTCTTGCGGGTCGTCGAGCAGGAAGAGGTAGCCCCAGAGACGGAGGTCGAGCTCCTGCCCCACCTCTGCCTCGAACCGTGCGAGCCTTCCGATCGACTCGACGCCGATCTGCACGTTGAGCTCGTCGGAGAACAACGTGCGCACGCCTCCCGCGCAGTGGCCGGTCGAGCCCGAGGCGAGCGTGTCGCGCTCGAGCAGCACCGGCGCGCCACAGCCCAGCTCGACGAGGTAGTGCAGCGCCGCGGCGCCCATCACCCCGCCCCCGATCACCACGGCCTCGCTCCGTTCCGGCAGCATCGCAGCGAGGCTACCGGCGAGACTCCTGGGGATGCTCGATCCCGCAGCGCAGCAGCGGCGCGGCCGGCTGTTCGTCGCGCTGGCGGCGATCGCCTGGTCGACGGCCGGTCTCCTCCAACGCGAGCTGACCGTCGATGTGCCCACGCAACTCGCGGGCCGATCGTTCTTCGCAGTGCTCGGAGTCGGCGGTTACATCCTCGTCACCGAACGCGGCCAGGTGCTCCACGCATTTCGCGCGATCGGACGGGACGGCGTCGTGATCGCCGCGCTCCTCGCGATCTCCTCGTCGTCGTTCTTCGTGGCGCTCAACTACGCCTCCGTGGCGAACGTGCTCTTCATGCAGGCGCTCGCTCCGATCATCGCAGCCGTGCTCGGCACGATGATCGGCGACCGGGTGCCGCGACGGACGTGGGTCGCGATGGCGGTCGCGCTGGCCGGCGTGTCGCTGATGGTCGGCGGCCCGGGACGCCCGAGCCCACTGGGGCTGACGCTGTCGCTTCTGATGTCGGTCTCGTTCGCGGTGACGCTCGTGCTCACGCGCCATCGTCGCGACGTTTCGATGGCACCGGCGATGTGCCTTTCCCAGGTCGCGGTCTTCGTGCTCGCAGCGCCTTTCGCAACCCTGGCCGATGTCGGAGCGCTCGACGTCACGCTCTTTGCCGTCCTCGGCATCGCCCAGATCGGCCTGGGCTTCATCTTCCTGACGATCGGCGCCCGCCTCATCCCGGCGGGCGAGGTGGCGCTGATCACGTTGCTCGAGATCGTGCTCGGCCCGTTGTGGGTCTGGCTGTTCCTCTCGGAAGGCCCGAGTGCCGCGACGCTCGCCGGCGGCCTGATCGTCCTCGGCGCGGTCCTGCTGCAGTCGCGCGGCGAGGCGGTCCCGGAGACCGTGCTCTAGCCCGCCTAGCCGAGCGTCGCGATCGTGGCGCCGTCGTCGGCGTCGGCACCGTGACGTTCCACGAGCGGATGCGCGGTCAACTCGTCACGGACGGCCGAGCGGAGCGCGCCCGTGCCGCGGCCGTGGACGATGCGGACCTCGTGTAGTCCGGCGAGAGCGGCGTCGTCGACGAGACGCCGCACCTGCTCTCGCGCATCCTGTCCCGGCAGCCCGCGCACGTCCAGTTGATCGGACACGTCGCTGCGCGCGGAGGTCCGAACCTGAACGGCGGGCGTTCGATCCTCGGGCACGCGCTCGCGCGAGGGACGGAGCCGGGCGAGCGGTATGCGCACGCGCTGGCCCGTCGCGCCGATCACCTCGGCGTCGTCACCGCGAATGGAAGCGATCGTGCCGCGGACACCCACATCCGGCGCCTCGACGGGATCGCCTTCGGCGAGCGTCCCCGTCGGCGGCAGCGGGCCGCTGAGGTCGCGCAGCGAGCGTTCGGCGCGCGCCGCGCGCTCTGTGGCCGAGCCCAGTAGCCGGTCCTGCTCGGGCTCGCGTTTGTGCCGGCGCGCTCTGCGCAGCTCGTCGCGCAGCGCGCGCAGTTCGCTCCGGGCCTCGGCCAGCTCACGATCGGTCTCGGCCACCGCCTCCTGCTGCGCGCGCTCCGCGGACGCCTGCACCTTGTCTCGCTCACGCCGGAGCTCCACCTCGCGCGTCCGCGCATCGCGGAGCGCCTCGTCCAGCTCCTCCCGCACGGAGACGGCTTCCCGCTCGGCCACCTCTGCCTCGGCCAGCAGCTCCGCCGTGCGCAGGCGCTCCGGCATGACACGCGCACGGGCATCGGCGACGACTTCGCGGTCGAGTCCGAGCCGCTCCGCGATGCGCAGTGCGTGAGAGGTGCCCGGCCGGCCGAGCGCAATGCGATAGAGCGGCTCGTCGGTCTCCGGGTCGAAGCCTGTCGCGCCGTTGACGACGTCGTCGTTCGCGCTCGCCCATTCCTTGAGCTCGGCGTAGTGCGTCGTCACGACCGTCAGCCGCGCCTGGCGCACGAGCCGTGCGAGCAGCGCCTGCGCGAGCGCAGAGCCCTCTTCGGGATCGGTCCCTGCTGCGAGCTCGTCGAGCAACACCAGCGACCGGCCGCTTGCCGACTCGAGGATCGAGACGAGCGCGCTGAGATGGGCGGAGAACGTCGACAGGCTCATCTCGATCGACTGGCGATCACCGATGTCCGCCAGCACCTGATCGAAGACCGGGAGCGCCGCCGCGTCTGCGGGCGGCCGCAGCCCCGACTGGTGGAGCAGCGCCGCCAGTCCGATCGTCTTCAGCGCGACCGTCTTGCCGCCGGTGTTCGGACCGCTGATCACGAGCGCGCGGACGGCCCCGAGCTCGAGGTCGATGGGAACCGCGGTCGCCGCGCCGAGCAGTGGATGACGGGCACGGACGAGTCGCACGTCGTCCGAGATCACAACTGGCGCGCCGCCCCAGGCCTGCGACAGGCCGCCACGAGCGAGCGCAAGATCGAGCGCGCCCGTCGACTCGACGAGCACGTGCAACGCCTCGGCCTGCGACGCGACGGCCGACGAGAGCTCGCCGAGAATGCGCTCCACCTCTTCGCGCGCGTCCGCCGCCGCCTCCGCCAGGCGGTTGTTCAACTCGACGACGGCGAACGGCTCGACGAAGAGGGTCTGTCCCGTGCTCGACGCGTCGTGCACCACCCCAGGCACCTTCGAACGAGCGGACGCGCGAACGGCGAGCACGGGCCTGCCTCCTCGCTCGGCGAGGAACGACTCCTGGAGTGCGTCCTGCACATCGGAGGAACGAGCGACGCGTGCGAGCTCCTCGCGGACACGTGCGCCGCCGTTTCGCAGCTCTGTGCGGAGTTTGCGTAGCAGCGGCGACGCGTTGTCACGCACGTCCGACCCGTCCTCCTCGATCCGCCGGTCGATCTCGTCTGCGAGGCGGCCGAGGCTTGGATCGACGAGCTCGAGGAGCGCAGCGAGCACCGGTTCGCGCAAGACGCGCTTCGCCTCGAGAGCGACGCGAACCGAGACCGCGATCGCCCGCAGCTCGTCGGGGCGGAGGAGCCCGCCGCGGCTCGACCGCTCCGCCGCGGAGCGCACATCACGGATCCCGGCGAGCTCCGGCGCAGCGTCCCCCGCCAGAAGGGCGACGGCCGCCGCGGTCAGCTCCTGGCGCTGCTCCACCGTCACGGGGTCGGCCGACGGTGCGAGCTCGCGTGCGAGGGTCCCGCCGTAATCGGTCGAAGCGAAGGTTGCGAGACGATCGACGATCGCCGGCAGCTCGAGCGCAGCGAGCGCCGCAGCGTCCATAACGCGCCAGTCTAGGCGGAGCGGGCCGCCACGACGCTACTCGGGGCGTTCGTCGCCCGGCCGGAGCCGGTAGACGATGCGACCGCGGTCGAGGTCGTATGCCGACAGCTCGATCCGAACGCGGTCACCCGGGTTCATGCGAATGCGGAACCGGCGCATCTTGCCGGCCGTGTACCCGAGAGTCTCGTGACCGTTGTCGAGCTGGATCCGGAACATGCCGTTCCGCAGTGCCTCGACGATCTCACCGGTCATCTCGACCTTGTCTTCTTTTTGAGCGATGGTTGCCTCCTTTCTCGTTCCTGGGGGGAGAGTTGGCGGCGGGCGGAAGACCGCCCGCCGCCCCATGCCTACGCGAGTAGGTTCACGTTTGCGGCCTGAGGGCCTTTGTCACCCTGCTGGGCCTCGTACTCCACCTTCGCACCTTCCGCGAGCGAGCGATATCCACTGCCCTGGATGGCGCTGAAATGGACGAACAGGTCCTTGCCGCCTTCATCGGGAGTGATGAAGCCGTAGCCCTTGTCCGCGTTGAACCACTTGACGGTTCCGGTTGCCATATCTGTCTTTCACCTCCTTGCCAACTTCACTGAACGGGCAAGAAGGGTGCAAGCCGGCACCATCTAGCACTCGCTCAAACTGCATCCGCGAGTGTAGCGGGCTGAGGCCCTCGTTTAGGCGCGGGGCAGGACGTAGAAGGCGATTGCGGCGTACTGGCACCCCGCGGCGACGATCGTCAGCCCGTGAAAAACCTCGTGATAGCCCAGCACGCGCGGGAACGGATCGGGCCGGCGGCGCGCATAGGTGACGGCGCCGAGGGTGTAGGCAAGACCGCCGCCGAGCAGGAGCAGGAGCCCTGCCGTGGGCAGCTTGAGGAGCTGCGTGAACGCGACCACCGCGACCCAGCCGAGTGCGAGGCCGATCGCAGCCGAGGCACGCTTCGGCAGTCCCGGCCAGAAAAGCTTCAGGAGGATGGCCGCGGTTGCGCCCGTCCAGATGATCGTCAGCACGGGAACGGCCCAGCCGCGGGAGAGCACCAACAGGCAGAACGGGGTGTACGTCCCGGCGATCAGCAGGTAGATCCCGGCGTGATCGAGTCGCGCGAACCACGAGCGCGCACGCGGCTGCCAGGTCGGGCGATGATAGAGCGCGCTCGCACCGAAGCAGGCAGCCACGCAGGACGCGAACACGATCGCGGACAGGCGGGCCTTCCCGGGCGTCGCGGTGAGCACGAGCGGGATTCCGATCCCGACGGCGGCGAAGAACGCGAGCTCGTGGAACACACCACGAAGCTTCGGCTTCACGCGCAGCGCTGCTTCGGCCATGGCGGAGCCTAGCCTGAGATCCGGTCTCCCGTTGTCGGGTCGAAGAGGTGAGCTTCATCGCCGTTCGGACGCAGAGCGATCCGCGAGCCACGGTCGGGGGCACGCTTTGCGTCGACGCGCGCCACGAGCTTCCCGACCTCGGCGGCGGCGAAGACATAGGCGTCGGCCCCGATCTCCTCGACGACCTCCACCTCGCACGGGATGCCGTCGTCAGCGAGGTCGAGCGACTCCGGCCGAAGTCCCACGATCACCTCGCCGGAGTGCGTGCCGGCGGGAACCGTGACTTCGGCACCGCCGAGCGCAATCGATCCGTCCACGCACTGAGCACGGACGAGATTCATCGCGGGCGATCCGATGAAGCCCGCGACGAACACGTTCGCCGGCCGCTCGTAGAGGACCCGCGGCGTGTCGCACTGCTGCAAATGGCCTTCCGCGAGCACGGCGACACGGTCGCCGAGAGTCATCGCCTCCGACTGGTCGTGCGTGACGTACGCGGTGGTCACCCCGAGTCGCGACTGCAGTGCTGCGATCTCGGCGCGCATCTGCACCCGAAGCTTCGCGTCCAGATTCGAGAGCGGCTCGTCCATCAGGAAGACGCTCGGTTCCCGGATGATCGCGCGGCCCATGGCGACCCGCTGTCGCTGGCCACCGGAGAGTTGGCCCGGCTTGCGCTCCAGGTACGGCGTCAGGTCGAGCAGTTCCGCGACCGCGCGTGTGCGCTGCTCGCGTTCGGCCTTCGGCACATGCGCGACCCGCAAGGGGAACGCGATGTTCGCGGCCACGGTGAGGTACGGATAGAGAGCGTAGTTCTGAAACACCATGGCGACGTCGCGCTGTTTCGGCTGCAGATCGGTGACGTCGCGGTCACCGATCCAGATCGTCCCCGCATCGACCTCCTCGAGGCCGGCGAGCATACGCAGCGCCGTGGTCTTGCCGGAGCCAGACGGGCCGACCAGGACGAGGAACTCGCCGTCGGCGATCGCCAGGTCGAGCGCGTCGACCGCAGCCACGTCGGTGCCGCCGTAGATCCGCGTGGCCTGCTCGAACGTGACGGTCGCCATCAGCGTGCTCCGGCTTCTTCGAGCTGCTCGACGGCATCGATGAGTTGCTCCCGCACGCGCGCGTGCACGGCCGGGTCAGCGCCGAGGTCGTCGAAGGCGAGCAGCGCCGCGCCGACGATCGGGGGCGCGCTCGTGCGGCGCACCGTCAGACCGGGCGGGAGCTCCGCCGAGATCCGAGCGAGGAGAGCGCCGTCCGCCGCTCGCATGAGACCGCCGCCGACCACGACCTCGGTCTCGTGGAGGTCGAGCCGGTTCGCGGCCGCCCGGGCGAACGCGACGACCTCCGAGGCCAACCGCTCGACGATGTCGCGCGCGGTCTCGTCGACGGCTGCCGCAGTCATCACGATCGGCGCGAGCTCAGTCGCCCGGCGCCGCGAGATTCGTCCCTCGTGGATCGCACGGGCGAGGTCGAGCGGCGTGGCGAGGTCGAAATATGCGGGCACGGACTGCTCGAGCACGGTCGACGGCCCACGGCCGTCCTGGCTCCGGGTGGCGGCGCCGATCGCGGCGAGGCCGACGTCGTACCCGCCGCCCCAGTCGCCGGTGATGTCTCCGAGCGCGGGAAACCGCACGTGCCGTCCGTCCGGCGACACGCCGACACAGTTCATGCCGGCGCCACAGGTGACGGCGATGCCCCAGCCGCGCTCGGTACCTGCTCGCAGCACGGCGAATGTGTCGTTCCCGACGCGCGTCCTCTCCGCCCAGCCGCACGTCTCGAACGCCGCGCGCGCCACGTCCTCCTCCTCCGGGAAGTCGAGCCCGGCGAGCATGATCTGCGCGAGGCCGGCGCTGCCGTCGAGCCCGACCTGGTCGATCAGATCCTGGAGCGTGTCGACGCAGCCTGCAAGCCCGAGATGGTGCGGTGAGCTGAGCGCGCCCCGGACGTGAGCAAGCAGCGTGCCGTCGTCGGCGATCAGCGCCACATCGGTCTTCGAGTTTCCCCCGTCGACCGCGAGGATCATGCGAGCACCTCTGCCGCGAGTCGCTCGAGCAACTGCTCGGCGACGGCGTACTGCGCGATCAACGGGTGCGCGAGCAGTGCCTTCTTGACGTCGACCTCAGCTCGCGTGCGCGCAGCGGTGAGTGCCAGGCGCTCGTAGGCGGCAACATGCTGCACCAGGCCGAGCAGCTCGGGTGCCAGTGGGCTCTGTGTCAAAGGCTGAGCGCCGACCCGGGTCACGCGGGCGGGGACCTCGACGACGTCGTCGGCGGCGAGCCCGGCGATTGTGCCGGCGTTCCGCACGTCGACCTCGTGCACCGCCCCATCGCCGGAGACGAGCGACGAGACGAGCCCGAGCGCCGCCTCGCTGTAGAAGGCGCCGCCGCGTTGCTCGAGCAGCGCCGGCTTCGTAACGAGTTGAGGGTCGCGATAGAGCTCGAGCAGGTTGCGCTCGATCTCCGCCACGACCTGGGCTCGTGGTACTCCGTCGAGCTGCTCGCGCAGCACCTCGTCGTGCGCATAGAAGTAACGGAGGTAGTACGAGGGCACTGCGCCGAGCTCATCGAGCAGTCGCGTCGGGAGCTCCAGGTCGGCTGCGATCTCGTCCGCATGCGCTGCGAGCAGGTCCGGCAGCACGTCCTGCCCGTCCAGCAGGACGCGACGGACCCACGTCAGATGATTGAGACCGACCTGGTCGACGACGATTCGCCCGGGTTCGACGCCGAGCCACGCCGCCCAGCGGCGCTGGAAACCGATTGCAACGTTGCAGAGGCCGATCGCGCGGTGGCCGTCGTCGAGCAGCGCGCGTGTGACGATGCCGACCGGGTTCGTGAAATCGACGATCCACGCGTCCGAGTGCGCGCGTACGCGCTGCGCGATCTCGAGCACCACCGGAACGGTGCGCAGCGCCTTCGCCAGCCCTCCCGCCCCCGTCGTCTCCTGGCCGATGCAACCGCACGCGAGGGGCATGGTCTCGTCGGCCAGGCGAGCAGCCTGTCCGCCGACGCGGATCTGCACCAGCACGAAGTCGGCGCCTGCGACAGCGCGGTCGAGGTCGGCGGAGACGGCGAACGCGCCGGCGTATCCCTGTCGGTCGAGCATCCGCTGCGCGAGTCCGCCGACGACCTCCCGCCGTTCAGGGTCGATGTCGTGCAGAACGAACTCGGTGACGTCGAGCCGCGAGAGCCCTGAGACGAGCTCGGGTGTGTACGTCGAGCCGCCGCCGATCACCGCGATCTTCATCCCTTGACCCCAGTGAGGGTGACACCCTCGACGAATGCGCGCTGGGCGAGGAAGAAGAGGATGATCACCGGCGCCATCACGAGCAGCGTCGCGGCCATCGTCAGGTTCCACTGAACCTGGTGGAACGACCTGAACTGAGCGAGACCGATCGACAGGACCCAGTTGTGCGAGTTCTCGCCGACGTAGAGCAGCGGCAGGAAGAAGTCGTTGAACGTGAACAGGAACGAGAACAGCGCGACGGCGGCGAGTGCCGGCTTGGCGAGCCGCGTCACGACGGTGAACAGGATGCGCAGCTCCCCGCAGCCGTCGACGCGCGCCGCGTCGAGGTACTCCTCGGGAATCGTCAGAAAGAACTGCCGGAGCAGGAAGATCGAGAATGCGTCGCCGAACCAGTTCGGCAAGATCACCGGCCAGAGCGTGCCGACCAGGTGCAGCTTCGCCCACATGACGTACAGCGGGACGACCGTCACCTGCGGCGGCAGCATCAGCGCGACCAACACGACCACGAACGCCAGGTCGCGTCCGCGCCAGCGGATCCGCGCCAGCGCGTACGCGACCGGGACCGACGAGACCAGCACGCCGAGCGTCGCGAGGCAGGAATACACCATCGTGTTGAACGTCCACCGAAGCAGCGGCGCCGTCGTGAAGACGTCGATGAAGTTCCGGAAACGAAACGGATGTGGCCAGAGCTGAGACGAGAGCGCCTGCTCGTTGGTCATCAATGCCGTGAGCGTGATGAAGACGAACGGCAGCAGGAAGGCGAGGGCCAGGGCGATCAACACGGCGTGCGTGGCAACCGTATTGACCAGGCGGCGGCGGCGAACGCGCGCGGGCGGCTTGCGCCGGACGAGTGTGGCCCGGGTCGTCACCTGGCGGTTCGTCAGCTCTGAGCCCGGCGCCGGGACGCTCGTCACCTGGGCACCGCCTGGTGCACCCACCGGCGCGAGTTCAGGACGATCACGAGCGTGACCGCGAACGAGACTGCGAGCAAAAGCATCGCGAGCGCCGATGCGTAGCCCATCTGGAACTCGCTGAACCCATGCTCGTAGAGCAGGATGGGATAGAAGAGCGTCGAGTCGAGCGGGTAGCCGAGGTTGACGGACGTGACGTCGGCAGCCTGCGAGGCCTGCCCCGCGGCGACGCCCGCCGCGACATACGCCTGCGTGAAGTACTGCAGGCCCTGGATGACTCCGAGGACGACGGCGAACAGCAGGACCGGGCTGATGGTCGGCAATGTCACCCACCTCAGTCGCTGGAATGCCCCTGCGCCGTCGAGCTCAGCCGACTCGTAGAGATGCCGCGGGACGTCGAGCACGGCAGCGAGGAAGATGACCATCGTGTTGCCGATGCCCCACATGCCGAGCATGATCAGCGACGGCTTGGACCAGGCCGGGTCCTGGAACCAGAGCGGACCGGTGATCCCGAGGTGGGCGAGGATCGTGTTCACCGGCCCGGTCGCGGGATTGAGGATGTAGACGAAGCCCAGCGTCGCGGCAACCGGGGGTGCGAGCGCCGGCAGGTAGAAGATCGTCCGAAAGGTGCCGGAGCCCGACTTGATGCGGGCGACGATCGTCGCGACTCCGAACGCGAACAGCACCTGTAGCGGCACCGCGATCCCGACCATCCAGATCAGCGTGTTCTTCACCGAGATCCAGAACTGGGGATCGACGTTGAACATGTACCGGTAGTTCGCAAGCCCCACCCACCGCGGCGGCGAGAGCAGGTCGTAGTGCGTGAACGACAGGTACGCGCTCATCACGAGCGGATAGCCGAAGAACACCGAGAAGCCGATGATCCACGGCGACATCAGCAGCAGCACGAGACGGCGCCGCCGCCAGTCGCTGCGCCGCCGTGCGCGCGTGCGCAGCGGGGCGGCCGGGGCGTGGGCCCCGGCCGCGTTCGCCGCTACACCATCGTTCACGGCACCCCGCCGCCCTTGGCCTGGGCGACCTGGGCGTCGAGTTGCGTGTCGAGCTTGTTCAACCCGCCGGTGAGGTCCTTCACGCTGCCTGCCTGCCACTTCGTGAAGAAGTTCTGCGCCAGGTTCGTGTAAGCGACACCGGAGGCCATGATCGGTGAGGTGCTCGACTTGGGGTTCCCGAAGATCTTCAGGAACGTCGCGAAGTGCGCATCCGGCGTCAACTCCGGAGAGTGCAGCGACGCGCTGGTCGTCGGCACGTTGCGCAGGCCGTTCGACAGGACTGCGAGCGCATGGTTGTTCGTGGTGAGGTACTTGACGAGCGCCCATGCCTGGTCGACGTGGTCCCCGCCACGCGGGATGCCGATGATCGTGCCGTTGATGTAGCCCGACCCGTACAACTCGGGATGGGCATCGTCGACCGCCATCGGCGCAGTGCCGTAGTTGAGGTCGGGGTGCTCGTTCTGGATGAACGCGACACGCCACTCACCGTCGAGGTTCATCGCGAGCTTGCCCTTCTCGAAGGCCTGCGAGGCGGAGAACTCGTCGCCCAGGCCGGCCTGGAACCTGATCAGGTTCTTGTAGCCGTACCAGTCGACGAGGCTCTTCTGCCACTTGGCCCACTTCGCCCAGGCGGGATCCTTGCCGAGGATCGCGTGGCCCTTGGCATCGTTCCACTTGCCGCCGAACGATGTGATCCAGCGCTCGGGAACGTTCTCGTAGAAGCCGATGATCGGATCGAGGCCGGCGACCTTGATCGAACCGTCCTTGTTGCGAACGGTCAGCTTCTTCGCGTCGGCAGTCAGCTCCGAGATCGTCTTGGGAGGATGCGCGATCCCGGCCGCTTTGAACAACGCCTTGTTGTAGTAGAGGCCGTAGTCGTCGGCGAGGAGTGGGAGAGCGCACCGCTTGCCTGCGTACTGCGTGTAGTACCGCGGCGCCGGCGGGAACATCGATGCGTCGAGGTGGTCTTTCTTCAGGTACGGCGCCAGGTCGATCCAACCTCCCGAGCCGCAGTAGTTGCCGACGTTGTAGGAGTTGAACGAACTGACGACGTCCGGTGCCGTGCCGGAGCGAATCGCCGCGACGATCTTGTTGTCGTCGATCCCTCCGACCACGTTGACGGTCACGTCGGAGTGCTGGGCGTCGTACTGGGCCGCGACCTTCTTGAAGGTCGTCAGCTCGTGTCCGGCGCTCCAGCCGACCCAGATCGTCAGCTTCGTGGGAGACGCGCGATGCGCACCCCCGGCGGTGGCGGCCGCGGCGACCACCAGCGCAACGATCAGGAATCCCACTGCCGCGACGTAGCGCTTGCTCATGCGACCTCCTCGCTGGCTCAGTTGGTAAAGGGTTCCGAGTTGGTAAAGGTTCCGAACGAGAATGGAGACTATTCCGGTCGTTTTGCCGCTGTCAAGTGACAACGACGTCCATTCTCGTTAACGTTGCTTACTCAATGACCACGGGACACGCCACACCCCCGCTGCTCAAGGATCTCAACGAGCGCACGGTCTTGGAGGCGATTCGGGCTGCTGCGCCGATCTCGCGGGCCGAGATCTCACGCCGGGTGGGGATCTCGAAGCCGACCGTCTCCCTGGCGCTCCAGTCGCTGCTCCAGGCCGGGCTCGTGCGGGAGACGGCGCACGACGGCGGAGGACCGAGTTACGGCGCCACGTTCTTCGAGCCGGTTGCCGAGGCCGCGTTCGTCCTCGGCCTCGACCTGGGCGCCCGGTTCGTCCGCGGTGCCCTCTGCGACGTCCGCGGCGAGGTGCGCGCGCGCCAGGACGTCGAACTGGCCGAGGCAGACGCGGCCGCGGCGTTGGACACGATCGAGCAGCTCGCCGGATCGCTGCTCGACGCGAGCGGTGTCGAGTCGAGCGCCGTCCACAACGTCGTGCTCGGAGTCCCCGGCGCGGTGCAGGGCTCGACGATCAAGCTCGCGATGAACGTGACCGGCCTGGAGGACGGTGACTTCGGCGGCGTGCTGTCGGAACGGCTCGATCTGCCCGTGTCGCTCGAGAACGACATCAACCTCGCGGCGCTCGGTGAGCGCTGGCGGGGAGTCGCCCGCGGAGTCGACGACTTCGTCTTCATCTCGATCGGCACGGGCCTCGGAGCAGGGCTCGTGTTACGCGGCGAACTGCATCGCGGCCACGCAGGAGCGGCGGGCGAGCTCGACTACCTTCGCGTCGGCATGACCGACGACATCGATCCCTGCGCCGGAGCCTTGATGGCGTATGCCGACCATCTGGGCATGCCGGCGCCTCATGACCCGCGCGCCGTCTTCGCCGCCGCACGAGCCGGCAATGCGATCGCGCAGCAGGTTGTCGCGGAGGCGGCCCGCCGGATCGCGCTGCATCTGGCGCCGATCGCGGCGGTCACCGACGTCGGGCTGGTCGTCCTCGGCGGCGGCATCGGCGCGAACACCGACCTCGGCGCGATCCGCGCACTCCTCGACGGGTGGCTTCCTGCTCCGCCGCAAGTCGAGACCTCGAGTCTTGGTGACGGAGCCGTGCTGACCGGCGCGCTCGCCGTCGGTCTGAACAGCGCCCTCGAGAGCGTCTTCGTGAACCGGCGGTCGCCTACGCAGTGACGTTCGAGGCCGCCGGCGCTGCGGCCACCGCACTCGTCGCACGCTTCAGCACCTCGAACGCACCGGCGGTGTCGCCCTCGGCCTCGAGCAGATCGGCGAGGCGCCGGCCTGCGTCGAGCGCAAAGCGGTTTCCATGCTCGATCAGATTGTCGAGGCCTTGCTCCAGCAGCATGCGTCCGCGTACCTGGTCGCCGGAGGCGAGAAAGACGTCCGCGAGTGTGATGAACGCGCGGCCGCGATCGGCCGGCTGCATCGTCTCGAGCAGCTCCAGCGCCCGCGAGGCCGCGCGCGCTGCCTCGGCGTGCCGTTCGAGACCGACGAGCGCGCGGGCTTCCTCGATCGAGAAGCGCGCGTCGTCGCGCTTGCCGATCTCGTCTCCGAACAACTCGCGTCCGCGCCCGAGCAGGACGAGCGCTTCCTGGCAGTTTCCCGACTCGATCTCGGCGTACGCAGCCAGGTGGTAGGCCATTCCGACGTAGGCGTTGTTCTCCGTGCGCTCGAGGATCGCCAGGGCGCGACGGGCATACCGCCCCGCAAGCGCCGGCTCGCCGCGCATGGAGTGCAATCGCGACTGCGACCAGAAGATGCGCGCCGACGTCACGGGATCGGCGCTCCCCTCTGCGATTCGAATCACGTCCGCGAGCGCCCGCTCCGCCCGCCCGAAGGCACCGACGTCGATCAGCGCGTTCGCGAGCAGGACGGAGAACCGAAGCTGCTCGAGCGGAGCCTGCGCCTCTGACGCGTCGGCGAGCGCACGCTCGAAGAGCGCGATCGACGATTCCAGGGCGCCTGCGATCGCATAGGCCCGCCCGAGGGTGTCGACCGCGCCCGGGTCGGCGAGCGTGCTCCCCTTGCGCGCCTCGAGCGCCTGTTCGAGCAGCTCGATTGCCTGCTCGACTCGTTCGGCGCGAAATGCGATCTGACCAAGGCCCGCCAGCGCCGTCGGGCGCGCCGGATCGCCCGGCTGCAGATGAACGCGATAGAGCCGCTCGGCCTCGTCGACCTCACCCAGCCGCAGCGCGACTTCGGCCTCGATCAACTGGAGCGGCTCCAGCGGCTCCAACTCGACGCCGGTCGCCAGCCACTGGCCGGACACGTCGACACGCAAGGCGAGCTGGTTGATCATCTGGAGCGAAGGCACGCGCGCGCCCGCCTCGATCCGGGAGATATAGGCGGCCGTGCAGCCGGGGAACGAGAGCTGGCGCTGCGACAGGCCCGCGCGCTCGCGCGCTGTCTTCAGACGAATTCCGACCTCGCGGGGCGAGTCGATGTGGGTCGTCAAGGACCGGGGCATGGGCGCAGTCTAGTTGCCTGTGGTCAAGGATGTTGACACGACGCGTTGGTTTCCCGCCCCCGGCGGGCGAGAATGGACCCGCGCCCCCGGGGGCTGTCAATCCACGACGAAGGAGACAGCCCAACATGAGCCGGATCATCCCGTTTGCCGTCGCCGCGGCCCTGATCGTCACGTCCCTGCTCGGCGCGGACTTCCCCACCTACTGGCCCTGACACGCGGCCCCGACCGGTAGGCCGGGCGGCCACTGCGGCCCGGCTTGCCGGTTCACCTTTCGGGGGATGCGATTCTTCGTGGATCTGGACGACACCTGAAGAGGTCATGGCGGTTCTGCTTCGCAGCACGCTCCTGGTCGCGCTCGCGGCCGTCTTCACATGCACCGCCGCCGGCGCGACGGGCCGCAACTGGGCTGCCCCCCAGATTCAGGCGGTGACCAAGGCCGGTGTCCTCGGCACCTCGCCCGCGACCTTCGCACCCCAGGCGCCACTGACCCAGGCGGCGCTCGCCGAGGCGGTGCGGTCAACCGCTGCACTCCAGCAACCGACGCTGCCGGCGCCGTCCCCGCCGAGCCCGGTCACGATCCTCTCGACCGTCGGCGCGGACGCGATCGTCGGCGGCGGCACCGTGCCGCTCGAGATCCAGGCGCCGAACCGGTCGATCGACCACGTCGACCTCGCCGTCGACGGCACGGAGACGGGCACCGCGCTCGACGCCCCGTACGAATTCGAGCTCGACGCCACGCGGCTCGCGGACGGCACGCATCAGCTGGCCGTCAACGTCGCCTTCGTCGGCGGGGGCTATGCGATCGCCGTGTGGCAGGTCACCGTCTCCAATGTGGCGGGCGCGGCTCCGGTCGCACCCGGCGCACCGGTCGCCGTGCCGGTCGCCAAGTCATCTCTCCCGGCCGCGCCTGCCGCGCCGGCGCAGCCGACAGTGCAGCATGCGCTCTACCGCGCGGTGTTCCCCGCTCGGCCGGTGTCCATGAAACAGCTCGACGCCGCCCTCGTCGGCTACCTCGGGCTGGGAGCTGCCGCCCGGGAGATTCAGGGAACGCTGCAGCGCGCCGGGCTCCGGCCGCCGGCGAACACGGGCACTGAGGCGGTCGCGCGGATGCTCGATCTGCGGCTCAACCATCCCGCGGCGCAGGACGACCTGGAGCTGCTCCCGTACCAGGCCGCCACGCGCGCCGAGGCCGCTTTCTCGTTCGCCAAGCTCCTCCAGCTCGACGACTCGTCGCTCGACGCCGTCCGGCGGACGGCCGACGCGTTCACCCTGCCCGACTTCACGCCGTGGCAGCGCCGGATCCTCACCACGGCAGTGCACTACGTCGGTTATCCGTACGTCTGGGGCGGCACGAGCCCGACGGCCGAGACGCTGTTCGGCGTCCACTCCGCGGGCGGCTTCGACTGCTCGGGGTTCGTCTGGCGCGCGTACAAGCTCACCCCGTACCCCGGCGAGCGCGGGCTCGCAGGGGTCCTGCGAGGCCGCACGACCTATCAAATGAGCGGTGAGGTTCCGCACCGCGACCTGATCCCGGCGACGAAGCTCCAGCCTGCGGACGTGATGTTCTTCGGCGCTCACGGGCGGCGCTCGAGCCCGAACGAGGTCGACCACACGGCGCTGTATCTCGGCAACGGCTGGTTCATCCAGTCGAGCGGGGAGGGCGTGACGCTGCTCCCGTTCGACGGTTGGTACGCAACCAGTTACGCGTGGGGCCGCAGGCCGTTGCGAGAGGCCGGCCTCAGCGGTTGAGCCGCGTGACGGCGGCGAACGCGACCGTTGCTCAGTTCAGACTTCGTTCATGTTGAGCAAGGCCCGCAGGCCCCCGATATAGGGTAGGGCGCTATGTTGGCTCCCGACGTCTCCACCGAACTTTCGCGCTTTGCGATCGGCTTCGACCATCGCGACCGCGCGCTGCTGCATCAACTCTGGGACCGGGTGCTCGATTCCGAGCGCTGGTCGGAAGGCGAGCTCACCACCGAGTTCGAGCGGGAGTGGTCGATCTGGAACCGCCTCGACGCGGTCGCGTTCAACGGCTGGACGGGCGCGGCGCTCGCCGCGCTCGAGTGGGCCGGTGTCCGCGGCGAGACGGTGCTCTGCCCGTCGAACACATTCATGGCGACACCGCTCGCCGCGATCAGCGCCGGCGCGAAGGTCGAGTTCGTCGACTGCAACCGCGACGACCTGTGCATGTCGTTCGAGGACCTCGAACGCAAGGTGCTCCAGCACAAGCCGCGCGCCGTCTTTCTCGTGCACATCGGCGGCCACCTGGCGTTCCAGTCCGACCAGATCGCCGAGCTCTGCCGGAGCGAAGGGATCATCCTGCTCGAGGACTGTGCTCACGCGCACGGCGCCGAATGGAACGGTCGCCGCGCCGGCAGCTGGGGCGACGCCGGGATCTGGTCGTTTGCGCCGACGAAGACGATCTCCACCGGCGAGGGCGGCATGCTCGTCTCCGAGAACGCCGAGGTGATCGAGTTCGCGCGCGCGTTCCGCAACTACGGCAAGCCGGACTATGCGGTGCACGGCCTGAACTTCCGGCTCAACGAGTTCACGGCGGCGATCGGGCTCGTACAGACAACGCGGCTCGACGAGATCACGGCCTGGAAGAACGAGGCGGCGCGAACGCATCTCGACCCCCTCTACGGCGCTCGCCTCCTGCTGCCGGACGGGATGACATCCGGGCTCTACAAGTACATCGTCTTCGAGCCCATCGAGCGTTCCACCGGCAAGGTCTACGACGAGCCCTGCCACCGGGTCCTCGGGCAAGCCGTGGACCTGCCGAACTCGGACTGGGTGGCACAGAACCACTGGTGCGTGCCGCTCTATTACCGGCCGGAATCCCGAGTGGAGGCGGTGCAATGAAGGTGCTCGTGACGGGAGGATCCGGGTTCATCGGCTCACACGTGGTCGACCGGTTGCAGGCGAGAGGGGTGGAGCCGCGGATCTTCGATCTCGTTCCGTCCCCCCACCGCCGAACCGGCGACGTCGACACCGTGCTCGGCGACCTCTGCGATCCAGCTGCCGTCGTCAAGGCACTCGACGGCTGCGATGCGGTCGTTCACCTGGCGGCGCTCGCCGACGTCGACGAGGTCACGAAGGACCCGGCGCGCGCCGACCTCGTCAACGTCCGCGGCACACAGACATTGCTCGACGGGGCGCGCGAGCTCGAGATCGGCCGCTTCATCTACGCGAGCACGATCTGGGTCTACGGCGACGCGGCCGGCCCCGAGGCGGTCGACGAGGACGCGCCTCTGGATCTGCCGAAGCACTTCTACACCGCCACGAAGATCGCAGGCGAGATGTACACATCGGCCTACACCGAGCTCTACGGCCTCGAGCACACGATCCTCCGCTTCGGCATCCCGTACGGCCCGCGCTCGCGGCCGACGGCGGTGGTCGCCGCCTTCACCGCGAAGGCGCTCGCGGGCCAGCCGCTGACGATCGCCGGTGACGGAACGCAGTCACGGCGGTTCGTCTACGTGGAGGATCTCGCCGACGGCGTGGCGGACTCGCTCGTTCCGGCCGCCGCCAACCGCATCTACAACCTGGTCGGCCGCGAGAACACGAGCGTCCGCTCGATCGCGCGCACCGTCCGTGATGTCGTAGGCGACGTTCCGATCGTCCACATCGAAGGCCGGGCCGCCGATCTCAAGGGCGGCAACATCTCGGGCGAACGCGCTGCCGTCGAGCTCGGCTGGGAGCCCACGACGACGTTCGCCGAAGGCGTTCAGCGCTACGTCGACTGGGTGACCGACGAGGCCGGGATGCCGAGAGTGGCCACCGCTTCGAGCACCGACGGCAGCGCAGCGGCCGTCCTTCGCCAAGAGTCCGCCGAGCTGTAGGCGTCCGAGTCGTGCAGCAGCACGACGTCGCCCTGGCGTAGCCCCCGCGTCGCCCGCCGCGCGATCGACTGCGGTGTTGCGCGCCGCTCCCAGTCGCGCCCCCACGTCGACCAGAGAAGCGTGCGCCAACCGCGCTCGCGCACGTGGCCGAGCGCGCCCGAGCTCAGGATGCCGTAAGGAGGCCGGTAGAGGGTCGGTCGCACGCCGGTCGCCTCGCCGATCGCATCGACCGCGCGGTCGAGGTCGTCAGCGACGGCGGCGACCCTGCGCCGCAGGAGCAGCGTGTGCCGGAAGCCGTGGACGGCGACCTCGTGGCCGGCGGCGACGATCTCGCGCGCGAGCGAAGGCCGTTGCACGACCTGCTCACCGACGAGGAAGAACGTGGCGGTCGCTCCGCGCCGCGCAAGCTCCTCGAGCACCGCAGGAGTGCCCTGAGGATGGGGCCCGTCGTCGAAGGTGACCGCGACGACTGCGCGGTCGACGCGCCGGTCGAGTTGCAACCGATTGGCAAGAGCCGGCGCGTGCGCCGCCAGCGCGGGTGTGAACCAGATCACGCGACGAGCGCGAGCACGAGCGAGGCCGCGGACGGCAGCCCGGCGAGCACGAGTCCGGGTGAGCTCGGCGCGGCGAGCGCGCCGCGCAGCGCGCCCTCGAGATCGCTCTCGTTCTCCACGACCTCGGCGATCCCGTAGCGGCGAAACGCGGCGTTGTTCAGGCGGATGTGCCCACGCCCCCAGCCGTACGAGATCGTCGGGCAGCCGCGCACGTACGCCTCGAGCACCGTCAGCCCGCCCGTCGAGTGGACGAGCGCGTTCCCGGCCGTGAGCCATTCGTTCATCTGGTCGGTGAAACCGACGACGCGCACCCGGTCTTCACCGGCATAGCGCGCAAGCAACCTCGCATAGAGGTCTTCGTTGCGGCCGCACAGACACGCGACGACGGCGATGTTCAAGCCGAGGGCAGCGTCGACCGCGCTCTCGAGATCGCCGACGCCCCAACCTCCACCGGAGACGAGCACGACCTTCCCCTCGCGCGGCAGCCCGAGCGCAGCGCGCGCAACGAAGGGATCGCACGGCCTCGCGAACTCCGGCCTCGTCAGACCGTGCACGGCGCGAACGTCCGTGTCCGCACCAGCGACCTCGCGTACCTCCTCGATCGACTCCGGATGAATCACGAGGTGCAGGTCGATTCCCGGCGCGGCCCAGTAGTGCATCGCCGCAAGGTCGGTGATCGCCGCCACGACCGGGATGTCGAGCCTGCCGGTCCGGCGCAGCTTGCCGAGCACCTCGGTGGTCATCGGATACACAGAGACGATCACGTCAGGACGCACCCGCCGCACGAGCCTGAGCACGCCCCGTGACCCGAACGCATGCACCGCCGCCTGCGTCAACCGCCGCGTCGGGGCGAACCTGACGCACACCCAGAACGCCGCATCCCACAGCCATTGCAACCGAAGCCGGAAGAACACGACCTCGGCGGCTCTTTGGTTCACGAGCACGAACCCTCGGCCCATCGCGCGCAGGCCGTCCTCGGTCACGACCTCCGACTCGGGCGACTCCTCGCGCAACTGGTCGGCGAGCGTCCGAGCGGGCAGGTCGTGGCCTTCACCAACGGTCGCGGTAAAGATGAGAACGCGCGTCACGGCCGTGCTCGACACTACCGCGTCGTTCGGACCTACGGGGCGAGGACGGTTTCCACCTTCGCGACGAGCTGGGCCGGGGTGAAGGGCTTCTGGATGAACGGGCCTTCCGCGCCAGCGTCCGTGTAACCGGACGTGAAGAGAATGCGCAGTCCCGGCAACTTCGACGTGATCCGGTCGGCGAGCTCGAAGGCGTCCATCTCCGGCATGACCACATCGGTGACGAGCAGGTCGATGTTCGCGTCGTCACGTGCCAGCTCGATCGCATGACTCGGCGAGCTCGCTGCGATCACGGTGTAACCGGCGGCCTCCAGGGCCAGCCGGATCACATCACGGACGATCTCCTGGTCGTCCACAACGAGGACCGTTTCGCTCATGGTCACACCATCGCCGGTCGCGCCCGTTCGAGTGATCCCTCGATCCGGTAGGAGCGCGCGCGAGCGCAGGCTCACACCGCTTTCCTACTGGTGGCTGGTCACCACGGGCGGCCAGTGCGGCGAGATGTCAGGATCGCCGAGCTCACCGTACGGGACGCATGTGCCCGCAAGCAGCTGGCGGTCGCTCGTCAACAGCTCGTCCACCCGCTGGTTGAACGGCACGGCGCGCTTCCACCGCCCGCGCAGGAGGAGACCTTCCCGGATCAGGCCGCGCGGCGACTCCGGCCGGGCCGACCGCACGACGAAGTAGTGGCCGCCGACCGGCGCGACACCGAGCGCACGCGCGCCCGCCGTCGCTTCCCCGCGCGACGCCGCGTAGAACAACCACACACCGAACCGCTTGCCGGACGGGCCGTGCAGGAACGGCTCCGCGCGCTCGCACGAGTCGTCGTCCACGAGCTGAACCGAGGACACGCGGAGCGCCACGAGGTGGTCGAGGATGTTCGCCGGATGTCCGTAGTCGAACGACGAGAACAGCGCGCCCGAGGTTCCGGTCGACCCGAAGAGAACCGAGCCCTTGGGCTCGCGAGCGACGGCCTGCGTCACGGCATCGACACCGATCCGGTGCACGGCGTCTCGGTGGTGCACGTCGTAGCGAATCTCCACGGCCAGCAGCCCGGCGACCAGGAGCACGAGCACGACGAAGCTCCAGCGGCCCGCCCAGCGCGCGATCGCAAGGCAGCCGGCGAGCACGATCGTGAGGAACGCAGGCGTGACGGGGATCATGTACCGGTCGAAGAACAGCGCCGAGTCCCCGCTCGCCGGCACGAACGAGAAGAAGAGCACGGGAGCGGCGACGGTCAGTGCACAGAACGCCAGGGTCCGGTGAGCGCGGCGCACGAGCAACGCAACGACGCCGATCAGCGCCAGCACCGTGAAGTAGTTCAGATCGTGGCGGCCGGGCGCGACGAAGTGCAACCCGTCCTCCCAGACGGGACGGCCCGAGAACGTCCGCCCCTGCGCCTGCCCGGAGCCGACGCCGTAACGGTCACTGAGCACGTGCAGCGTTCGGACGTAGTACGGAACGAAGGTGACGAGGAGCGCGACGACGCCCGGCCACGCCTCGCGCGCGACCGCCCGTGGGGGACGCGGCGCAAACACCAGCGCGGCGGCGAACGCGGTGAGCGCATAGAGCGGGGCCGTTGGGTGGATGAAGACCGAGAGCCCGAGCAGCGCCCCGGCGACGATCCACAGGCGACGGCTGCCGTCGACCGCGGCCTTCAGGGCGACCACCGTCGACCACATGAGCCACGCGAACAGCATCGTGTGCGGCCGGCCGAACGTCGCGTAGAGCACGGGGATCGGCGAGGCTGCGGTCAGGAGCACGACAGCGGCTGCCGCACCGTCGTCGTTGAGCAGGCGGCGCACGATGAGCGCAACCGCGGGCAGCGCCAGGCACAGGAAGACGAGCGACGGCACGCGGAGCGCCGGTAGCCCGGGCCACCAGCCGAGCAGGAAGTGCTCGAGCCAGAAGTGCAAAGGCCCGCCGCCGCGCTGCGTCGAGACGATGTGGAAGATGTGGCGGAACGAGAAGTCGCCGAGCCTGAGCGTCAGCTCCTCGTCCACATTCAGCGGCGACCACCAGACCGTCGGCAGCGCGAGCCAGGTCAGCAGGCCCGCGGCCCCGACGATCGAGGCAGGGAGAAGGAGCCGCCTACTCAGTGTGGGAGGTCGCGAGCACCTGCATCTCAGGCGTCTCGGGCGCGGTGCGATACGGATGCTCATCGGCCACGTCGGTCTCGTGGTAGACGCTCTCCGCGTTGACCGCCCAGATGTCGTGGTGCGCCCCGGTGAGGAGGTTGTCGACCGCGCGCATCGCCGTCAGCATCGAGTGATCCGAGTTGTTGTAACGATGCAGGCCGTTGCGTCCCACCTGCTGCAGGTTCTCGATCCCGTCGAGCCAGTTGCGGATCGTCGCCACACGCTCGGCGTAGTCGGCGTCATAGATCGGGTACGCCTTCGGGACGCGGATCGCGAACCCACGGTCGACGCGCGATGCGGAGGCGAGGCGAAGTTGCTCGAGCTCCTGCGCAGCGAGCACAACCAGCGCGTCGTCGTCCATCGTCCACAGGTCGTCACCGGCGAAGCAGAAGTATTCGAGCCCGACACACGCCTTGTCCGGATCCGGGACCATCCACGGCGACCAGGAGCGGAAGTTCTGGATGCGTCCGACGCGCACGCCCGGCTCGTGGATGTAGATCCAGTTGTCGGGGAACGGATCGGCACCGTCCAGCACGATCGCGACGGTCAGGAAGTCGCGGTAGCGAAGTCCACGTGCGGCGTCGATCACCTCTTGAGGGGCGGCAGGACTGATCATCTCCACCACTTCGCGCAGCGGAAGCGACGAGATGACAGCCTCCGGGCTCTCGTACGCCTCCCCGGCGACGACGACGCTCGTGATCCGGCCGCCCTCCAGCTCCATGCTGTCGACGCGCGCGTCGAGACGCACCTCGCCGCCCTGCTCCTCGATCGCGGCGCGCATCGCCTCCCACATCTGTCCGGGCCCGAAGCGCGGGTAGTTGAACTCCGAGATGAGGCTCTTGACCTTGTCGTCCTTGTTCCCGAAGAACGCGGCTCTCGCGGCGGAGAAGAACGAGAGGCCTTTGATCCGCTGCGCAGCCCACTCCGCGCGGATCTCGGTCGTCGGGACCCCCCAGACCTTTTCGGTGTACGACTTGAAGAAGAGCTCGAAGAGACGCCGGCCGAAACGATTCGAGACCCAGTCCTCCAGGGAGTCGTCGACCTTGTTGCGACGAACCGCGGCGCGGGCGTAGGACCCCATGCAGCGCGCGAGCTCGACCGGGCCGAGCTTGCGAATCACGTCGGGACCTCGCAGCGGGTAATCGAGGTAACGGTTGTTCCAGTAGATCCGGGACATTCGCGGGCGGCGCAGGAACTCGTCGCCGAGCACCTCGTGCCAGAGCGTGTCCACCTCGATCGACTTCGTGAAGAAGCGATGACCCCCGAGATCGAACCGGTAGCCGTCACGCTCGACCGTCTTGGCGATCCCGCCCACCTGGTCGTCGGCCTCGAAGACGAGCGCGCTCCGATTCGCCTGCCCCAGCAGGTAGCCCGCGGTCAAGCCGGCCGGGCCGCCACCGAGGACGAGCGTCGTCTGGGAGGTGTCATGCGTCATGAGATCGGCCGCGCCACGGGGCCGCGACCGCCAAATCTAGCCGACTCGGCGATAGACGAAGGCCTGCAACAGCTTGAAGTAGTTGTGCCGGGTCCCGATCTCGTCCGTCGTCACGTGGTGGAGTAGGCGCAAGCGCGGGTCACTCTGGAGCGCGGAGGTATAGGCAATCGACTTCAGCCAGACGAGATGCGTCCAGGTGGCACTCCAGGAGCGATAGTCACGAAACACGGGTGCGACGACCACGAACTCGGCCCCCGGCCGCACCGCGGCAACCGTCTGGTCGATCCGAGCCTGCGTGCTCGAGGCCTGTAGACGATCGACGGCGTCGCGCCAGTCGAAGATCCGGTCGTCCGGGACCGGCCCCATCGTCGTCGCCCACCGGTAGCCGCCGCCGAGGTAGTAGCGGAGCACCGGCACCTGCTCGGGATGCGTCGAGACGACGAGCTCGCCGGGATGCATGAACCTCGCCACTCCGCCCGTGATCTGCCGCGCGTTCTCCTTGTCATCGCGGACGGAGTAGCCAGCCCAGAGAAAGAGGATCACGGCGAGAGCGGCGAGCCCCCGACGGTCCGCACGCGCGAGCCCGCGTGCGCCGATCAGCAGCACCGGGCCGAGCACAACGGCGAAGTAGCGCGTCGTCCACGCGGGCGAGAACTGCGACGAGAGCCACGCGAGGGCGACGGTCACCCCGATCACCGTGGCAAGCGCCAGCACGATCGTGTGCTCGTCGTCGTCCCGGCGGCCGGCGAGCGCGAGCAGGCCGGCGCCGCCGACGAGCACGAGCGCCACCAGCACCGCGTCTCCATTGACCACGGCGCCAGGCGCGAGCACCAGATCGCGAAAGCCTGGAGACGTCGACCACGGCGCGCCGGTGTGCCGCACCTGCGAGAGCACGGTCGGCACCCACGGCAGGTAGAGCACAGCCACGCCGACGGCGACGAGCGCGAACCGCCTGATCCGCTGTCGCGCGCAGAGCAGGGTCGCAGCAGTCAGCCCGACACAGAGGAAGAGCGCCCAGTTGTGCACGTAGACCATCGCCGCGAGCGCGGGCACGAGCGCAACGGCCCAAGGCGTGCGGCCGCGCAGGACGCCCTGGACATACGCATACGCGACGACGATCGAGAGCAGCGCCTCGACCTCGTACATGCGCGTCTCCTGCGCGTAGTACGTGAGGAACGGGTCGAACGCGGCGAGGGTCGCGCAGATCAGGCCGGTCTTGCGGTCGAAGACGGCGCGAGCCGCTGCGTACCCGACCGGAATGCACCCCAGCCCGAACAGCAGCGAGAGTGTGTGCGTAGCGCGCTCTCCGTCGCCGAAGAGCCGGATCCACAGACCGAGCAGCAGGTAGTAGCCCGGTGGAGATCCATCCTGGGGCAGAAGCCCGGGAATCGACGACCAGTGATGGTGCGCGATCCCGACCGACAGGCCCTCGTCGATCCAGAACCCGCCGTCCAGCTCGCGCGTCCGCACGTACGCCGAGAGCGCCGTGAGCACGATCAGGAAAGCAGGGACGGCAACCCGGTGGGACAGCACGGCCCGCCGCGGGTGTGCGAGCTGGACGCTGGCCACGGCCGCGAAGCTACCAGCCCGCTCAGGCAGGCAGTGTGGGCCGGAGACTGAGCACGGTCCGCCTGCCGCCCTCCGCGTACACGACGTCCACCACGTCGTTCCGGCGATACGTGCCGGCAACTCCGAAGAAGAGGCTCGCCCAGCGCCAGAAGCCGAGCCTGCCTTCCGCCGCCAGCGCTTCGCGGAAGACGAGCGCCCGCCCGACCTGGTCGAAATCGACGCCAGCTTGCTGAGGGACGCCGTTGACGAACACGTCGAAGACGTCACCGACCTCGGGGGGCAGCTCTACATGGCTCCGCGCTTCCACGCTCTATACGATGCCACTCGGCGTGCGCCGGACCGCCTTTGCCACTCTTGGTACGAGCTTGATCGCACTGGTCGCGACGGGAATCGCCTACGCCGGAAACGGCGGCTTCCTGCCCGGTGAAGCTCACTCCCCGAATGCGCACCGGATCGACAGCGCCTTCATCTTCGTCTCGATCTTCACCGGCGTGATCTTCGTGATCGTCGAGGGCGCCCTGATCGTCTTCATCATCAAGTACCGGCGCGGGAAGCGCGCGCGCACCGCCGAAGGCCCGCAGATCCACGGCTCGACACGCCTGGAGGTGCTGTGGACGGTCGTACCGGTCGTGATCCTGGCGATGATCGGGGCCTTCGTCTTCTGGGAGCTGCCCGGGATCGCGGATGCGCCACAGGCCGCAGCGGCGGAGCAGACGACGATCACGGTGGAAGGACATCAGTACTACTGGCTGTTCCGCTATCCGAACGGCGCCGTCTCGGTGAACACGATGGTGGCGCCCGCCGACCAGGTCGTGAACGAGCGGGTGAAGGGCCTGGACTTCGACGTCATTCACTCCTGGTGGGTGCCCGACCTGGGCGGCAAGCTGGACGCGATCCCGGGCCGCGTGAACAAGACGTGGTTCAAGGCGCCGGTCGGCGACTACGTCGCGCGCTGCGCCGAGCTGTGCGGGATCCAACACGCCCATATGGACGGCACCGTGCGCGTCGTGCCGCGTGCGCAGTACGACGCATTCATCGCACACCGCCACGCGAACTCGACCGGGCCCGAGCTCGGCCAGGAGGAGTGGTCGGCCTGTCAGTCGTGCCACCGGCTCGACCACGCCTACATCGGGCCGGCGCTCGGCGGCAACCCGTTGCTCAGCGACGTGAACGGCCTGACGACCTTGCTCCGCAACGGTCAGGGGCAGATGCCGGCGGTCGGCAGGAACTGGACCAACGACCAGATCGAGGCGCTCGTCGCGTACACCAAGCACCTGCCGAAGGGAGGCGGCTCCTAGGTGGCCGTCAACGTCGACAGCGTCCAGCCGTATCGCGCCGATTGGCGGCGAGGCCGGTTCGCGTCGTGGTTGACGACCGTCGACCACAAGCGCATCGGGCTGATGTACATCTGGACGTCGCTCATCTTCTTCGCATTCGGCGGGATCCTCGCGCTGGTCATGCGCACGCAGCTCGCGACGCCGAACGAGCACATCCTCACGAAAGGCTCGTACAACGCGGTGCTGACGATCCACGGCACCACGATGATCTTCCTCGTCATCGTCCCGATCCTGGCGGGGTTCGGGAACTTCCTCGTCCCGCTGATGATCGGCGCGCGCGACATGGCGTTCCCGCGTCTGAACGCGTTGTCGTACTGGCTGTACCTGCTCGGCGGCATCGTGATCCTGCTCAGCTTCTTCGCAAAGCACGGGCCTGCCCAGGCCGGGTGGACGTCGTACGTGCCGCTGTCCACGCTGCACGAGCCCGGCAACGGCCAGGACCTGTGGATCCTCGGCCTGCACATCCTCTCGATCTCGTCGCTCGTCGGTGCGATCAACCTCGTCGTGACGGTGCACAACATGCGCGCGCCCGGGATGTCGTGGATGCGCATCCCGCTCTTCGTCTGGGCGATCGTGACCTACGCATGGCTGCTCGTGATCGTGCTCCCGGCGCTCTCAGCGGGTCTGACGATGATGCTCCTCGACCGGCAGGCCGGAACGCACTTCTTCGATCCGGCGCACGGCGGCAGCCCGATCCTGTACCAGCACGTGTTCTGGTTCTTCGGTCACCCCGAGGTCTACATCATGATCCTGCCGGCGATGGGGATCATCTCGGAGGTCCTCCCGGTCTTCTCGCGCAAGCCGATCTTCGGCTACAAGGCGGTCGCGATCTCGACGGCCGGCATCGCGTTCTACTCGCTGCTCGTCTGGGCCCATCACATGTTCGCGGTGGGGCTGCCGGTCGGGCTCGACATCTTCTTCATGCTCAGCTCGATGATCATCGCGATCCCGACCGGCGTGAAGATCTTCAACTGGCTCGCGACGATCTGGCGCGGGAACATCTCGTTCGACACTCCGATGCTGTGGGCCCTCGGCTTCATCGGCGTCTTCACGATCGGCGGCCTCTCCGGGATCTTCCTGGCCGCCTTCCCGATCGACTGGCAGGTGACCGACACCTACTTCGTCGTCGCGCACCTGCACTACGTGTTGTTCGGCGGCTCGATCTTCGGGGTCTTCGCCGGGCTGTTCTACTGGTGGCCCAAGATGTTCGGGCGGATCCTCGACGAGAGCCTGGGAAAGCTGCAGTTCTGGCTCGTCTTCGTCGGCTTCAACCTGACGTTCTTCCCGCAGCACATGCTCGGACTGCTCGGCATGCCGCGGCGCATCTACACCTACCAGGAGCACGGGCTCTGGGAGGTCTACAACATGGCGTCGTCGATCGGCTCGTTCGTGATGGCGATCGGGATGCTCGTCTTCGTCGTCAACGTCGTGAAGACCGCGCGCACGGGCCCGCGCGCCGGAAACGATCCGTGGCTCGCCGACACGCTCGAGTGGTACACGACCTCGCCGCCGCCTGCCTGGAACTTCGACCAGGTGCCCTACGTCACGAGTGCGCGGCCGCTGCGCGACCTACGTCGCCGCCTCGAAGAGACGAGGGGCTTCTGATGGGCAACTGGGCGCGTCTCACGGCGCTCGCTGCGGTGGCAGGGACCGGGCTCGCCGTCATCTCCGGCGCCGCCGGGTGGGACACCGCTCATCGCCTGCTCGCCGCGCTCGCACTGCCGCCGCTGGCCGCACTCGTCGCGACCGCCTGGGTGAGCGCGCGCCGACTGCTGCCCGCGGCCCTGACGTCGCTGGTGCTGTTCGGCCTCGCGGCGCTCCTCACCGGCCCGACCGTCCACCTGATCGCAGCGTCGCTTGCCTTTGCCTCGACCGCGTACGTCGCGGCATTGACCTTCCGCGGCCACGTCGAGCAAGGCCCGCTGCGCGACTACCTGACATTGACGAAGCCGCGCATCATGTCGCTGCTGCTGCTGACGGGCGCAGCCGGCCTGTTCGTCGGCGCCGGCGGGGTGCCCGCAGCCGGCGTGTTCGCAGCGACGATGGCGGGGCTGGCGCTCGCGTGCGGCGGGGCGTCGGCGCTGAACCACTACCTCGACCGAGACATCGACAAGCTGATGGGCTCGCGCACGGAGCAACGGCCCGTCGCTTCCGGGCGGGTGCCACCGGAGCGCGCACTCGAGTTCGGCCTCGCGCTGTCGGCCTGCTCGTTCGCGCTGCTCGACTCGCTGGTCAACCTCCCGACCGCGTTGCTGGCGCTCGCCGGGAACCTCTTCTATGTCCTTGTCTACACGCGCTGGCTGAAGCGGTCGACGCCGCAGAACATCGTCATCGGCGGCGCGGCAGGTGCCGTACCGCCGCTCGTCGGCTACGCCGGCGCAGCCGGCCACCTCGGCTTCGCGGCGCTCGTGATGTTCGTCATCGTCTTCGTCTGGACACCGCCCCACTTCTGGGCGCTCGCGCTGATGATCAAGGAGCACTACGCGCGCGCGAACGTGCCGATGCTGCCGGTCCTGCGGGGAGAGACGGAGACCGCGAAGCAGATCGTGCGCTACACGGTGCTGCTGATCCTGGTCACGCTTGCGCCAGTTGCGCTCGGAACCTTTGGCCTCGTCTACGGCATCTCTGCGTTCGTGCTCGGCGCGCTCTTCTTGTGGCTCGCCGTCGAACTGCGCCGCACGCTCGACCGCGGCGGCGCCGCCAAGCTGTTCCACTATTCGCTGCTCTATCTCGCGTTGCTCTTCGTCGCGATGGCCCTCGACACGGTGATCTAGATGGAAGAGCCGCTCACTGACGCCGAGATCGCCCGCAAGAACATGCTCTGGGGCTGGGCGCTCTTCGGCGTCTTTTGCGTGCTCTTCGGCGGCGTCTTCCTCGTCGGGCTGATCTACCTCTGGCTTTCATAGAGGGCGTCTGGATCACCCACCTCGGCGGCGGGGCGGCAGGGCGGCGCCTGGCCGTCAAGGATCTCTTCGACACGGCCGGGATTCGCACGACGTACGGGTCGACGGTGTTCGGCGATCACGTCCCCGGCCGTTCCGCCGAGGCCGTGCAGCTGCTCGAGCGCGCCGGATGGACGAACGTCGGGAAGACGAACCTGCACGAGTTCGCGTACGGCACGACATCGCAGAACCTCCACTACGGGAGCGTTCCGAACCCGGCGTTCCCGGAGCGAACGCCGGGCGGCTCGTCCGGCGGCTCCGCTGCGGCGCTCGTCCTCGACCTGGCCGACGGCGCACTCGGCACGGACACAGGAGGGTCGATTCGCATCCCGGCGGCGTGCTGCGGCATCACCGGCCTCAAGCCGAGCTACGGGCTCGTGTCGATCGACGGGGTGTTCCCGCTGGCGCCGTCGTTCGACCACGCGGGGCCGATGGCACGCGACGTCGCAGGCTGCATCGAGCTGATGACGGTGCTCGTTCCAGACCTCACGGTCGGCGAGGTCTCGCTCGACGATCTCTCGATCGCAGTCACGTGGGGCGTCGTGCCGGTCCAGGGAACGGCGATCGAGTTCCCGACCGCGGAGGCCGTCGTGCCGGCGTTCATGCGCGAGGTCGGGGACGTCCATCGCGAGCTCTACGCGGAGAGCTCCGAGCTCTACGGCGAGAACATCCGCGGCAAGATCGAGCGGTGCATCGCGGTCGGTGACGCCGAATACGCCGGGGCGGTCCGCGCTCGCGGGGAGCTTGCCGAGCGTGCCCTCGCGGCGCTCGACGGCCACGACCTCCTGATCGCACCCACACTGAGCATCGAGCCGCCGGCCGCCGACGTGGTCGAGGTCGACGTTCGCGCTGCGCTGACCCTGTTCACGTTCCCGTTCAACGCCCTGGGGTGGCCCGCGCTCGCGTTGCCGGCCCAGGGCTCGTCGATCCAGGTGGTCGGGCGTCCGGGTGACGATGCCCTCGTCCTCGCCGCAGGCCTCGCGCTGGAGCGGCGGCTGCAGAGCGGTGTCGAGTAGCGTCGGCCCGGTGAGCGGCGATCTCGAGTTCGCGCAGGTCCTGGCGGACGCCGCCGACGCGATCACGATCGGTCGGTTCCGAGCGCTGGATCTGCGCGTCGAGACGAAACCGGACCTCACGCCCGTGTCGGAAGCCGATCGCGACGCTGAAGAGGCGGTGCGCGGGCTCGTCGCGGCGTCCGGACGAGGCGAGGGAGTGCTCGGCGAGGAGCTCGGCGATGACGGCGGTGACGTCAAGTGGATCGTCGATCCGATCGACGGGACGAAGAACTACGTGCGCGGCGTCCCCGTGTGGGCGACGTTGCTCGCGCTGCAACGCCAGGGAGAGGTCGTGCTCAGCCTCGTCTCCGCTCCCGCGCTCGGGCGGCGGTGGTGGGCGATCCGCGGCGAAGGGGCATTTGCGAACGGCGAACCGTGTCGCGTCTCCGCTGTCGCTCGCCTCGAGGACGGCACCGTGTCGACGACGTCCGCGCGCGGCATGCCGCGTGGCTGGGGCACCGTCGTCGACCGCGCGTGGTCGAACCGTGGGCTGGGAGATTTCTGGCAGCACTGCCTCGTCGCGGAGGGCGCGCTCGACGTCGCGTGCGACTCGGTGCTGAAGCTCTGGGACTACGCCGCCGTGCAACTGCTCGTCGAGGAGGCCGGCGGCCGCTGCACGACCTACGACGGCGGCCCCCCAGCCGTCGATGCGAGCTTCATCTCGACGAACGGGCTGCTGCACGACGAGCTGGTCTCACTGCTCCGCGTCTGAGCGGCGTCTGAGCAACGTCTGACGCCGTACCCTGGGATCGCGTTCCTCGACGAACTCGCGAAACAGCTGGCGCGCACGACGCGGATTGCGCGCCATCAACGCCAGGACCTCGCCTTCTTCGACGTATGGATCGGGGCCGTGAAGGCCGATCAGGGAACCGTAGTTGCAGTACGGCCAGTCCTCCGGTGTCGCGGAGAGTTTCGCGCGCGGCGCGTTGTAGGCGAGGTAACGCTGCAACTCGAGCAGATGTGAATCCGACTCGACGAGCGTGTCGTGGAACCGGCGCTGCCAGAACGCGCCTCGCCGATCGTGGTTGAGGTTGAACCACCTCGCGTAACGACTGTTGAGCCGTTGAAAACCGCTGCTCAGCGTCAGTTTCTCGATTCGGATCACCAAGTGGTAGTGCGTCTCGACCACGGCGTACCCGAAACAGGTCCAGCAACTCCGTTCGATCTCCTCGCCGACGAGGTCCATGAACTTCTGTCGGTGGCGAAAGTCGGGGAATGCCTTGATGCCGGCGATCGCCTTTGTGTTGACGTGGTACACCCCGCCGGCGATCTCGATGCGATACGTGTTGCTCACAGACCAAGGATGCGAACGTCGCCCCGGCGACGCCAGTGTCCGTTTCGAAGTCGGCGCACAATTGGCGCAGAAGCTCAGACAATGCTCTGAGCTTGCTCTGAGCCGCGTCTGAGCCGGCTCAGACGCGGTCCGGCGGTGCTACGCCGCGGCGGCGCGCACGGCCGCCTCGTAGATCGGGTCGCGGGCGAAGCGGTCGAGCTGGGCTGAGAGCACGTCGCTCGCATTCGGCGGCTGCCCGGGCGGGAAGGGCGCCGGGCGCCCGTCGAGGTCGATGCCTTCGAGCCGCTCACGTTCGTCGACCTCCGCCTCGACGCCGTGTCCCAGCCGCGAACGCAGCCACCCCGCGAGCAGATGCCCCTGCGCGCGCGTCCCCTGGACGCGGATCGCGCGCACCTCGGCGACCTCGGGCCAGAGCGATGCGAGCAGAGACCGCCACCGTTCGGTGCGCTCCCACGCGATGTCCGAGACGACCACCTCCGAGAAGAGCTCCGCCAGCCGGCCATAGGCGGCGGGCAGGTCCGGCCATTCCGTCGAGTCGACGATCAGCCGGTCGACGATCCCGATCAACTGCTCGAACTCCGTCGAGTCCCAGTCGGGCTGACCACGCCAACGGCAGAACACCGGTAAGTCCGAGATGAGGAGCGGCAGCGCGATCGACGCGGGCGCGGACGCGCGGTTGCCCCGCAACGCCAACTCGATCACCTCGCCACAGACGGCACGGTCGCCGATCGGAAAACAGCGCAGCGACAACAGCGCGTCGAGCCCGTCGGGATCAGCCGGCCGGGGAACGAGCAGCAGCGTCCGCGACGGATGGCGCTCGGCCATGCCAGCGAGCGTCTCCTCGGCCGCGCTCTGCCATTCGGGCGGCGCCCACGCGATGTGTGTCATCACCGACGTGCGCAGATTCGGCTGAGCTCCCTCCTTCGCAGACTCGGAGCGCAGACGCGCCAACTCGCGTTCGATCTGGGCGATCGAGACGTCCTCGCCCGTCCAGTCGTTCTCGATCAGTGAGGAGAGGCGTGCTCATAGCCGTTGCCGTCACTAATTCTGCGCCACGATCGCCCATCCCGGTGCAGAAGCTCGTCGGCCGCGGCAGGGCCCCACGTTCCGGAGGCGTAGTTCGGGAACGACGGCCGGTCACGCTGCCAGAAGGCGACGATCGCATCGACCAGCGCCCACTGCTCCTCGGTCTCGTCCGACCGCGTGAACAGCGTCGCGTCTCCGAGCATCGCGTCGAGGATCAGCCGTTCGTACGCCTCCGGCAGCCCTTCGCGGAAAGCCCCGCCGTAGAGGAAGTCCATGTGCACCGTGCGGATCGTCATGCCCTGCCCGGGAACCTTGGCGCCGATCGCCAGCGAGACGCCTTCATTCGGCTGCACGTGGATGAGCAGTACGTTGGGACGCAGGCCCTCCGCGGCCGCATCCTCGAACGGCGGATGCGGCGCACGCTTGAACTGGACCGCGATCGTCGTCTCGCGGCGAGCGAGCCGCTTGCCCATCCGCACGTAGAACGGCGTGTCCGCCCACCGCCAGTTGTCGACGAACAGCTTGGCGGCGACGAACGTCTCGGTCATCGAATCCGGCGCGACGCCGTCCTCCTCGCGGTACCCGCGCACGAGCTCGCCTTCGACGTAGCCCGCCCCGTACTGCCCGCGGATGACGTGTTTCGGCCCGGGAGTGTGCATCGCCTTCAGCACCTTCACCTTCTCGTTGCGCACCGAGTCGGCCGTGAAGTCGATCGGCGGCTCCATTGCCGTGATCGCGACGAGCTGGAGGAGGTGGTTCTGGAAGATGTCGCGGATGGCGCCGGCTTGCTCGTAATAGCCGGCGCGCCCCTCGATGCCGATCGACTCGGCGACGGTGATCTGGACGTGGTCGATGAACTGCCTGTTCCAGATCGGCTCGAAGATGCCGTTCGCGAACCGCAGCGCCAGCATGTTCTGAACCGTCTCCTTGCCGAGGTAGTGGTCGATCCGGAACACCTCTTCCTCGGCGAAATGCTCCTGAAGCTGGGCGTTCAGCTCGCGCGCGGACTGGAGGTCGTGACCGAAGGGCTTCTCGATGATCAGCCGGATCCACCCCTCGGCGGCGCGACGCGCGGCGATCTCGTCCACGATCGTGCCGATTGCGCTCGGCGGGACTGCGAAGTAGTAGACGCGGTTGCCACCGGTCCCGCGCTCGTCGTCGAGCTTCGTGAGGACGTCGCGCAGTTCGTCCTCGCCCTTGTCGTCTGCGAAGTCGAGCGTGATGTAGTGCATTCCGGCGGCGAGGTCGTCCCACACCTCCTGGTCGAACTCGTCCCGCGAGTGCTCCTGCACCGCCTGCTTCATCCGCTCGCGGAACCCGTCGTCGCTCTCCTCGGAGCGCGCCGCACCGACGATCCCGAAGTGCTCCGGAAGCAGCTGACGGACCGCGAGCGAGTACACCGCGGGCATCAGCTTCTTCGACGTCAGGTCGCCAGACGCCCCGAAGATGACCAGAATGCAGCCGTCCGGGCGCCGGCGCAGACGGAGCCCGTCCGTGAGCGGGTTGTGGTCCTGCTCCGACATCACTCAGCCTTCGCGGCTTCGACGGCATGGCCGCCGAACTGGTTGCGCAGCGCCGCGTTCACCTTGGCCGCGAACGACTCGTCCTGACGCGACGCAAAGCGCGCGAACAATGCTGCCGTGATCACCGGCACGGGGACATCCTCGGCGATCGCCTCCGCGATCGTCCAGCGCCCCTCGCCTGAGTCCTCGACGTAACCGCGGATCTGCTCGAGCTGCGAGCCGTCCTGCTCGAACGCCGCATGCAGTAGCTCCAGCAGCCATGAACGGACGACCGAGCCGTACCGCCAGATGCCGGCGATCTCGTGCAGATCGAGGTCGAACTCCGAGGACTTCATCACCTCGAAGCCCTCCGCATAGGCCTGCATCAGCCCGTATTCGATCCCGTTGTGGACCATCTTCACGAAGTGCCCCGCGCCGGCGGGCCCGACGTGGGCGTAGCCGTCGTCGGGTGCAAGGTCGATGAAGACGGGCTCCACCTGGGCGACGGCGTCGTCGTCCCCGCCGACCATCAGGCAGTACCCGTTCGCCAGCCCCCAGACGCCGCCGGAGACACCTGCGTCGACGAACTTGATCCCCTGCTCCTTCGCCGTGGCGTAGCGGCGCTGCGAGTCGTGGAAGTTCGAATTGCCGCCGTCGACGATCACGTCGCCGGGAGCGGCGAGCCCGAGCAGCGTCTCGAACGTGTCCTCGGTCACCTTGCCGGCCGGGACCATCATCCAGAACGACCGCGGTGCCGCAAGTTGGTCGCGCAGCTCCTCGAGCGTCTTCGCGGTCGAGTCGACCCCCGGGTCGTACGTCTTCATGTCGTGCCCGCGCTCCTCGAGGCGCTTCGTCATGTTGCCGCCCATGCGGCCGAGGCCGATCATTCCGAGTTGCACTACGCGTCCTCCAATCTGATCCGCGCGACCCTGCGGCCGCGCTCCTGCAACAGCGCGAAATCGCCCGCGGCCTGCGCGCGGATCAGCTTCCCGAACCCGAACGGCTGACCGGGGATCTCGAGCTCGGCGCCGGTGTCGTCGACCACCTGCAGATAAAGGCCGGTCGCCGGGCCACCCTTGTGCAGCTGCCCGGTCGAGTGCAGGTAACGCGGACCGAAGCCGTGGGTGACGACGCAGCCCGTCTCTACCCGCGCCCGCTCCGCCAGCGCGGCGAGTCTCGCGTCGGCGTGCGGCGTCGGGTTGACGTACGCCTGGATGCAGACGTAGTCGCCTTCGTTCGCCTGCGCGAAGAGCTCCTCGGGCGAACCGACCGGCTCGACGTGCGGCTCGACGCCGGAGGCAAGGATCTGCGCCGTCTTGTCCTTGGCCGCCTGCACGTCCGGCTGGTCGAAGGGGTTGATGCCGAGGATCGAGCCGGCCACCGCGGTCGCGAACTCCCAGCGGAAGAACTCCTGGCCGAGCTCGTACGGGTCGGTGACGCGAACCTCCTGCGCCTGCCGGTCCGGCCCGTCGGGCAGCTCGCCTGGCGCGGGGATCAGCCCCTTGCCGAGCTTCCCGGTCGATTCCGCGAGCAGCTGTTCGGCCCACAGGCCGAAGTCGCCCTCGGTCGGCTCGATGCAGATCTTGTCCCGGCCCGCCTGCCACCCCTCTCCGAGCGAGAGCCCGAGCTCGAGGCCCGGGTTGCCGTCGGGGAGCCGGCAGGCCTCGGCCATCTCCTGTGCCCGCTGCAGAAACCGCGTCACATCGATCCCCATCAGCACAGCCGGCACCATCCCGAACGCCGAGAGCGCCGAGTAGCGGCCACCGATCGTCGGCTCGCCGGCGAAAATCGCACCAAAGCTCCGTTCCAGCGCGAGCTCCTCGAGCGCAGAGCCCGGGTCGGTGATCGCGGCCCAGAGCTCGCCCTCTGCGCTCCGCTGCCAGAAGTAGTCAGCGTGGGAGCGGGTCTCCAGGGTCGAGCCGGACTTCGAGGCGACGATGAACAGCGTGCGCGCGATGTCGAGCTGCGCCTCCAAGTCTCGAATCGCCTGCGGATGCGTCGTGTCGAGGACGTGGAGCGCCTCCTGTCCGAACGTGCGCCGGATCACCTCGGGGGCGAGTGACGAGCCGCCCATGCCGAGCAGGACGATCGAGTCGATTCGGCCGACGAGCGAGTCCGCATACTGCAGCAGCAGGTCGACGTCCTCGTACATTCGCCACGGCTCGTTCAGCCACCCGAGCCATTGCTCCTCACCCGACCCGGTCCAGACGGATGCGTCGCGCGCCCAGATTCGCTCCACGAGCTCCTGCGGGTTCATGCAGCGGCCAGAGAGGCGCGCTTGGCGCGGATGCTCTCGACGATCTCGTCGAACGACGTGCCGAACTTCTGCACGCCTTCTTGCTCGAGCGTGAGGGTCACGTCGTCGTAGTCGACGCCGGCTTCGGCGAGCTTGGCGAGCAGGTCGCCTGCCTTCTTGACGCCTTTCAGCACCGTGTCCCCGCGCACTTCGCCGTGGTCCTGGAACGCACGGATCGTCTCGAGTGGCATGGTGTTCACCGTGTCGGGACCGATCAGCTCCTCGACGTAGATCACGTCGCGGTAGTCGGGGTTCTTGGTCGACGTGGACGCCCAGAGACAGCGCTGTTTGTTCGCGCCTTTGCCGGCCAGGTACTCCCAGCGCGGCCCGGAGAACTGCTCGAGATAGTGCTGGTAGGCGAGCTTCGCGTTGGCGACGGCGAGCTTCCCCTTCAACTCGGGGTGGCCGACCGCATCGAGGCGCTTGTCGGCCTCCGTGTCGACCCGCGAGACGAAGAACGACGCAACGGACACGACTTTCGACGGATCGCCGCCGCCGGCGACGAGCCGTTCGAGGCCGCGCAGGTATGCCTCGACAACCGCCTTGTAGCGGTCGAGCGAGAAGATCAGCGTGATGTTGATCGAGGTGCCATGCGCCGTGCAGTCCTCGATCGCCGGCAGACCGGGCTCGGTCGCCGGGATCTTGACGTAGAGGTTCGGACGGTCGACCTCGGTGGCGATCCACCGGGCCTGTTGGAACGTCTTCTCGGTGTCGTAGGCGATGCCGGGCTCGACCTCCATCGAGACGTACCCGTCGATTCCGTTCGATGCGTCGTACGCCGGCTTGAGCACGTCGCAGGCGTCGCGAATGTCCTGCAGCGCGAGCGAGAAGAAGATCTTCGTCGGGTCGTCGGTCTCGACGAGCAGCTGCTTGAGGTCCTCGTCGTACGCGTCGCCCTCGGAGAGCGCCTTCTGGAAGATCGTCGGATTCGACGTGACGCCGGTGACGGCATCCTCGTCCATCATCCGCTTCAACTCCCCGGAATGGATGAGGTCGCGCGAGAGAGTGTCGAACCACACGGACTGCCCGCGCGCTGTGAGCTCGTGGAGCCGTGACGTTGCCTTAGCCATCCTTCATCGTCCTTTCCATCTCTGCGACCATCGCCAGGCGCGCGACATAACGCTCGCCGCCGTTGAACGTCGCGTTCAAGAATGCGTCAACGAGCTCGCGCGCCAGCGACGGGCCGACGACCTCCGAGCCGAGACAGAGCACGTTCATGTCGTCGTGCTCGACCCCCTGATGCGCGCTGTAGGAGTCGTGGCAGATCGCAGCCCGTATGCCGGTCATCTTGCAGGCGGCGACTGCGGCGCCGACCCCGGAGCCGCAGACGAGGATCCCGCGCTCGACCTCGCCGCGCTGGATCGCCTCGCCCACCTCACGCGCCTTGTCGGGGTAGTCGAGCCGCACGGCATCGGTGTCGGTTCCGAGATCGAGGATGTCGTTCCCGGTCAGCGCCTCGAGCACGGCAGCGCGCAGGTGCACCCCCCGGTGATCGAAGGCGGCGGCGACCTTCAATCGATTCTCGCGGCCGCTCATAGAACCTCGACGCGGGCGATCTTGCCCTCGTCGAACGTGAATCGGAGCGGCAACGTGCGACCGTCTGCTTGCACCATCGCCAACGCATGTCCGTCGTGCAGGACCTCGATCCCTTCGACGTGCACCGCCGGCAGCTCTCCCTCCATGCAGAACCCGGGCGAGACGAGCTCCAGGAACGCCTTGATCGCGTCGGCCTGCTTCATACGGCGACCCGCGCCAGCAACGCAGTCGCACGCGCGACGACATTTTCGAGGTTGTAGCCGAACTCGGCCAGCACGGTCGGACCGGGCGCCGACGCTCCGAAATGCTCGATCGAGATCGAGTCGCCGTGGTCCCCGACCCATCTGCTCCAGCCGAGCTCGACCCCAGGTTCGACCGACAACCGCGCGCGCACGTCAGGCGGCAGCACTTCATCGCGATACTCGGAGGGCTGGTCGGCGAAGAGCTCCCAGCAGGGCATCGAGACGACGCGCACCGCGGTGCCCTCGGCAGCCAGCTTGCGCCCCGCCTCGAGGGTCAGCCCCACTTCCGCGCCGGTGGAGATCAGAATCAACTCGGGCGCCGGTGAGGACTCCCACAGGGTGTAGGCCCCGCGCTCGAGGCCGGAGGCCGGAGCGAGCTCACTGCGATCGAGCGTCGGCACCTTCTGGCGCGAGAGTGACAGGGCGACCGGCCCGTCGGACCGCTCGAGCGCGAGCTTCCACGCATACACGGTCTCGTTCGCGTCGGCCGGTCGCACGAACCAGAGGTTCGGGATCGCACGCAGCGCGGCGTACGTCTCGACGGGCTGATGTGTCGGTCCGTCCTCGCCGAGCCCGACCGAGTCGTGCGTCCAGGCCCAGACGACCGGCAGGCCCATCAACGCGGAGAGGCGAACAGCGGGCCGCATGTAATCGCTGAAGATCAGGAAGGTCGACCCGTACGGCTTCACGCACCCGCCGTGCACCGCGATCCCATTGACGATCGATCCCATGGCGTGCTCACGAATGCCGAACGCGATGTTGCGGCCGACCCAGCGATCCGAGAAGAGGCCGCCGCCTTCGAACTCGGTCTTCGTCGACTCGACGAGGTCTGCTGCTCCCCCGATCATCGTCGGGACGGCGTCCTTGAACGCCTGCATGACCTGTTTGCCGGCGTCACGGGTGGCGATCTCTTCGCCCGCCTCGAACTCGGGCAGGCTCCATGGCCCGATTCGCCCGTCCCAGGCAGCGTCCCAACGCTCACGCTCGACCGGGAACGCCTGCGACCAGTTCGAGAAGGACTGCTGCCACTGCGACTCGAGCTCGTTGCCACGCTCGATCCCGTTCATGTGCGCATACACCGCTTCGGGCACATGGAAGCGCTGGTCGGGATCCCACCCGAGCGCTCTCTTCGCGGCAGCAACCTCTTCCGCGCCGAGCGGCGAGCCGTGGGCCTTCGCGGTGTCGACGGCATTGGGTGCGCCGTAGGCGATGTGCGAGCGCACGATGATCATCGACGGCCGCGCCGTCTCGTGTTGCGCCTTCTTGATCGACTTGCGCAACGCGCCAAGGTCGTTCGCATCGGCGACGTACTGCACGTGCCAGCCAAGTGCCTCGAAGCGCTTGGCTCGGTCCTCCGTGAAGGAGATCGAGGTCGTTCCGTCGATCGTGATGTGGTTGTCGTCGTAGAAATAGATGAGTTTGCCGAGCCCGTTCGTTCCGGCCAGCGAGCCCGCCTCGGACGACACACCTTCCATCAGGTCGCCGTCCGAGCAGATCACGTACACGCGGTGATCGACGATCTCCTGATGAGGTCGATTGAACGTGCCGGCCAGGAAGCGCTCTGCGAAGCCCATCCCGACGCCGTTCGCGAACCCTTGTCCGAGCGGTCCGGTCGTCACCTCGACGCCTTCGGTGTGGCGGAACTCGGGGTGGCCCGGAGTGGCCGACTGCCACTGGCGGAACCGCTTCAGCTCCTCGAGGGAGAGGTTGTAGCCGGACAGGTGCAGCGCCGAGTACTGCAGCACACACGCATGGCCGGCGCTCAGGATGAACCGGTCCCGGTTCGGCCAGTGCGGGCTTGCGGGGTTGTGCCGGAGGACCTCGGTGTAGAGGAGATAAGCGAGCGGCGCGAGAGCCATCGCCGTGCCGGGATGGCCGGCGTTCGCCTGCTGCACCGCGTCCATCGACAGGGTCCGGATCGTGTCGATGGAGAGCTGTTCGATCTCCGAGTTGGCCAACGTTCCTCCTCGCAGGGTCGCCTTCCCTGCGAGCGTAACGACTATTCGACGGCTGCCGCGCCGGCTCTGATCTCCGCCTTCAGGTCATTCTCGCCCGCCTCGTCCAGGCCGGTCAGAACGGCGGCGACCACCTGGCCGTCCTTGCGAAAGCGGAGCACTGCCGAATCACCGGCGAAGTCCCCCTCGAGCACCGTCGAGTCGTGGCCCGCCGCGTCGCCGAACGACTTGAAGCTCTTGCCGAACTCCTCCGAGAAGAAGGCCGACACGATGTCGTAGCGGGCATCCTCACCGGCCAGGATCCTGCCGAGAGTCGTGCCGTGATACGCCGCGTTCGACCAGTGCTCGATCCGGCGGTGGCGCCGGTAGAGCGGATCGTAGAACTCGGCCACGTCGCCGATCGCGTAGGTGCCTGGGCGGGCGGTCTGAAACCGTTCATCGACGACGACACCGCTTCGGACCTCGAGGCCTGCGGCGCGAGCGAGCTCGACGTTCGGCTCGACCCCGACACCGGCGACGACGAGGTCGGCCGGCGGGATCTCCGTGGCCTCCAGCCTCAGGTCGACCCCGTGTGCCCGGTACCGGTCGTGGAGGGCCTCCGAGAGCGGCGGAGCCTGCAGCGGCGCGAAGACCATCGGTTCGCGGACGATCTGCGTCACCTGCAAGCCGAGCTGCGTGAGCGAAGCGGTCACTTCGCATCCGATGAAGCCGCCGCCGATCACCGTCGCCGTCCGAGCGTCTCCGGCCAGGCGCCGCAGTTCGAGCGAGTCGTCGAGGGTGCGCAGGCCCACCGTTCCATCGAGCTTGCGCGGCCGGGCTCCGGTGGCGATCACGACCGTCTCCGCCTGCACGTCGTCGAGCGACGCCAGCGTGTCGCCGAGCCGGAGCTCGACGCCGTGCTCGGCGTACCAGTCGACCGGATGCACGAGTGCGTCCTGCGGTTGCGACTCCCCGCGCAGCAGACGCTTGGAGAGCGGTGGACGGTGGTACGGACCGTGCGGGTCCTGCGACCAGATGGTGATCGCGTCTTCACCACCGCCTTCGCGGTAGGCCTCGACGAGCTTGGCCGCCGCGAGGCCGCCTCCAATGATCTCGATCATGTGCGCTCCTTCGACATTGTTTCTCGTTGTTCCGCCCTCGCAGCCAGATGGATTTCGTGCACGCCCGCGCGCGGCTCCACGGTGCGCGCGATCGGCGCAGGCGGGACCGGCAGGCCGGCCCGCTCGAGCGCCATCATCGCAGCACCCCGTGCCGAGCCCTCGCCGACACCGGAAACCTCGAGCGTGCGACCGAGCACCTCGGCGAGGACCTGGACCCAATAGGGGTTCGCGAGCAGCGCGCCGCCTGTGACGACGACCGACTCGACGCCGCCGAGTGCGTCCAGCACATCCGCGAGCTGGTAGCAGACGCCCTCGAGCGCGGCCTGCGCAATGTCCGCAGCGCTCGTCGCGAACGAGAGCCCACGGATCGACCCGCGCCGGTCGGCGTTCCAGCCGAGTGACCGCTCACCGCCGAGAAACGGTGAGAAGACGAGCCCGTGAGCCGCCGGTGGACGCTCGGCGAGACCGGCAGCGGGCACGTCGCGCAGGACCTGCCGGAGCCAGGCGTGCAGGTTGCCGCCGTCCGACAGTGCGCCGCCCTCGCAGAAGCGTCCCTTGTCGAGGCGGTAGAGGAAGAGCCCCGGGCGGGGGTCGGCCGAGCCGGCGCCGTAGACGACGCGAAGCGCCGCCGAGGTCCCGATCATCAGCGCGGCCCGCGTCCGGGTCGTGCACCCTGCGCCGACGTTCGAGCAGGCGCCGTCGCCGAGAGCCGGACGGACGCCGGCGACCGGCTCGTCCGACACGGGCGGGAGCTGGGCACGGTCGACCTCGAGCGCAGCAAGCGTCTCGTCGTCCCAGTCGAGCCGATTCGGATCGAAGAGGCCCGTTCCACTCGCCGTCGAGACGCTCGAGCGCGCCTCGCCCGCCAGGCGAAGCAGCAGGTAATCGCCGAACGACAGGAAGCGGGCAGCCCGAATGCCCTCGTCCTGCAGGCGGCGGAGCTTGGCCGGCCAGTAGGCAGGATGGTCGAAGCAGCCGGTTCGGCGGTGGTAGTCCTCCGGGTCGGGCAGCCGAGCCGGGACGCCGAGATCGCGCCACGTGAGCACCGGGGTCAACGGCCGGTCGCGGCCGTCCACCGGAACGAGCGAATGCCAGAAACAGCTGATCGCGAGCTCGTCCCCCTCGCCGACCTGCGCGAGTACCGCTCGGCAGGCGGCGACGAGCTCGTCTGCGTCGGAGCCGGGGTGCGCGAGCCGCGCATCGCCGGGCTCTGCAAGTCCGTCCTCGTCGTACGCGACGGCCCGAACCGACGACGAGCCGACGTCCAGCGCGACGACTCTCATCTGGCTCAGGTCACCGCCTCTGGGGGAGCGATCGGCAACTCGACACGAAAGCACGTGCCGGCTCCGGCCCGCGAGGTGACGCCGATCGTCCCGCCGTGCGCCTCGACGATCGCGCGGGAGATCACCAGGCCGAGCCCGGTGCCCGGAATCGCCTGCTCGGTGGCGGTCGACGAGCGGAAGAAGCGCTGGAACAGACGGTCCTGCTCGCCCTCCGGAATGCCGATGCCCGTGTCGGCGACCTCGAGCACGACCTTGCCGCCGTCGACGAACGTCCGCACGGTGACGGTCCCGCCGGCGGGCGTGAACTTGATCGCGTTGGAGAGGAGATTGCCGGCGAGCTGGACGAGTCGCTCGTGGTCGCCGCGAACCGGCGCCACCTCGGCGAGGTCCGACTCGAGTGCCAGCTCGCGTGCGCGCGCGAGCGCGGCAGAGGACTCGACCAGCTCGCGGCCGATCTCGTCGAGGCGCACCGGCGCGAAGTGGAGCTGCAGTCCGCTCGCATCGAGGCGTGCGACGAAGAGCAGGTCGCCGACCAGGCGCTGCAGCCGCTCGGAGCTGCGGTAGACGATGGCCAGGAAGCGCTTCTGCTCATCGGTGAGCTGGCCCGCCTCCCCTTCCCGAAGCATCTCGAGGAAGCCCATCATCGACGTCAGCGGCGTGCGGAGCTCATGCGAGACCGTGGCGACGAAATCGTCCTTCAGCCGGTCGAGCTCGCGCTGCTCCGTCACCTCGCGCAAGGTCCAGACGCGGCCGAGAGATCCTCCGCGGTCGTCCCGGACCGGTGCAGTGAAGCCCTGGAACACGCGCCCGCTGACCGAGTCTTCGAACTCGTCGAAGGTCTCCTCGTCGGGATTGGTGCGCAGCCGCTCCATCGCCGCGCGGTAGTGGTCCCGATCCTTGATCCGATGCTCGACCGAGAGCAACCGGTCGACCACCAGGTCCCTCGTAGCTCATCCCGAGCTCGCCCGTCAGAGTGAGCAGGCGCCTGTTCGCAAGCTGCACGTTGCCCTCGGCGTCGGAGAGGAGGATTCCGTCGACCGTCGAGTCGAGCACGGCACGCAACACGTTGGCGAGTCGCTCGAGGTCGAGGTTCTGGGTTGCGAGGTCGCGCCGCTGGCGAACGAGCGACTGAGCCATCTCGTTGAACGAGCGTGCGAGCTGACCGATCTCACCCGGGCCTTGCTCCGGCACCGTCACGTCGAGGTCGCCGCCCGCGACTCGCTGCGTCGCGGCCGCGATCCGGCGGATCGGCGCGACCGCGAAGCGGAGGAGATAGGCGATGATCGCGGCGAAGACGAGCGCTCGGATCGCAGCGCCGAGAATCCCGATGTTCACCCCGGAATCGACCGCATGCGCGACGCGTGAGCGGTCCCGTTCGACGATCGCGTCCATGCGGGCGTCGAACGGATCGATCAGAGCCTGCATCCGATCGACGCGCCGCACTCCCTGGCCGCTCTGGATCTTCGACCTCGCCCGGGCCGGGGAGCGCGCCGCCAGAGCGATCAATGGCGCCGCCCAGTCATGGACATAAGCTCGCCACTCGCGGTCGAGCTCCGTCGAGAGCGCGCCCGGTGCGAGCGTCATCAGCAGCCTCGACTGGGCCGGCAGGTCCCGCCGGGCCCGGACGTAGGGCTGCAGGAACCGCTGGTCCGAGGTGAGCACGTACCCGCGCAGTCCTGTCTGAAGGCCGAGGATCGAGTTTTTGAGGTCCAGCGCCGCGACGACCGAGGCGTCGGCGTGCTGCTCCTGCTGGGTGTCGTGGCGGATCGACCTGAACGAGTTGGTGGTCAGCGCGAACTGAATCAGGAAGATGACGGCGACGAATACGCCGCCGATCAGGATCTGGGCTGTCAGGCCGAGGCGCACGTCTAGATAGTTTCAGGCCATGGCGGTCGTCATCGCATCGTCCCTCCGCAAGGAGCTCTCAGGCAGCGTCCTCTTCGACGGTGTCTCGTTCAAGGTCGAGCGGCGCGACCGGCTGGCACTGGCGGGCCCGAACGGCGCCGGCAAGACGACGCTGCTGCGGGCGCTGGCCGGCGAGGTGTCGCTCGAGGGCGGAGAGCTCGCGCTCACCAAGGGAACCCGGATCGCGTTGCACGACCAGCGCCCGCCGGCTCAGAGCAGTCAGCTGTTGCGCGACTACGCCCTCGCGGGCACTGCCGACCTCGCTGCCGTCGAGGCGCAGCTGCGCACGCTCGAGGAGTCGATGGCCTCGGGCACGCATGATCCGGCGACGATGCGCCGGTACTCCGCGGCGCAGGCGAAGCTCGAGCACGCGGGCGGTTACGACTGGCGCGACCGGGCTGCGTCGTTCGTACGCGGCCTCGGCTTCACGGATGACGACCTGAACCGGCCGCTTTCGACCTTCTCGGGAGGCGAGCTGACGCGCGCGTCGCTCGCGCGAGCGCTGGCGTCGCAGCCAGACCTCCTGCTGCTCGACGAGCCGACGAACCACCTCGACATCGAGTCGCTCGAGTGGCTGGAGAAGCTGCTGGAGACGCTCGACGCTGCTGTCATCCTCGTCGCGCACGACCGGTGGTTCCTCGAGGCGGTGACGACAGCGGTGCTGGAGCTGGAGGGCGGCAAGTCCGTCTACTTCCCGGGCGCCTGGCACGTGTGGCGGCGCGAGCAGGCGGCGCGCCAGATCCACCAGACGAAGACCGCCGTGCGCCAGGCCGAGCAGATCGAACGCCTCGAACGCTTTGTCGAGCGCTTCCGTTACAAGGCGAGCAAGGCCCGCCAGGCGCAGATGAAGATCAAGCAGATCAAGAAGCTGGAGGCCGTCCGGGTGCACGCGCCGGACGACAAACGGCGGACGCTCGGCTTCGAGTTTCTGAAGCCGGCCCGGTCGGGGCGCGACGTGGTGGTCGTCGAGAACCTCTCACTGCGGGCGGGCGAGAAGGAGCTCCTGAACGGAGCGTCGTTCGCGATCGAGCGCGGTGAGCACGTCGCGCTCGTCGGCCCGAACGGCTCGGGCAAGACGACGCTGCTCGAGACGATGTTGGGCCTGCGCACCGCGGCGAGCGGCACGATCCGGCTCGGTCACGGCGTCGAGGCCGCCTACTTCTCGCAGCACGAGGCCGAGCTCGACGAGCGCGGCTCCGTGCTCGACGCTGCGATGTCCGGCACCGGTCTCAAGCGGCCGGAGGCCCAGTCGCTGCTCGGCAAGTTCCTCTTCTCGGGCTGGGACGAGCACGAGAAGCCCGCGGCGGTGCTGTCCGGAGGAGAGCGCCGCCGGCTCGCGCTCGCGATCGCGGTCGCGTCGGGCGCCAATCTGCTGGTGCTGGACGAGCCGACGAACCACCTCGACCTCGAATCGCGAGAAGCGCTCGAAGCTGCTCTGGAGGCGTTTCCGGGCACGGTTCTCCTCGTCTCGCACGATCGTGCGCTCCTCGACGCCGTGGCCGGGCGCATGCTCGCGGTGGAGGACCAGCGAATCGCGTCGTACCCCGGTGGCTGGGCGGACTACGCGCGTGCGCAGGAAGCCGAGACTGCGCCCACGGCGACACCCAAGCCGAAGCGTGAGAAGCCGAAGCGCCCTGCGAAGGCGAAGCCGACCGCGCTCGAGCTCGTCGAACAGGAGGTCGCGCGCGCCGAGGCCCGCGTCACCGACCTCGAGCAGAAGCTCGCGGCCGATTGGGGTGACGCCGACCTGCTCGCCGCCCACCGCGAGGCACGCGAGGATCTCGAAGCACTGCTCAGCCGCTGGGAAGCGCTGTTCGAAGCGTCCGGATCGACGACTCCGTGATCGGGTCGAGGACGAGGATCGCCTCGTCCGCCCCGGCCTCGCCGAGCGCGTGCAGGTGATCCTCGAGCCGGTCGACCGGCACTGCGTCGACGTCGCGCGGCCGTTCGCCCACCGGCTCCACCTCGACGAGCACGCAGGCGCTGCGCTCGATCTCTGTCGGGTCTCGCCCGGCGCGCTCGGCGGCGTCCGTGACCTCGGCGTTCTTGCGGGCGAACCCCTCGGCTGTGTTGCCGTAGGGCGTGTACCACGTGTTCCAAGCGTCGACGTGCGGTAGCGCGATCGAGAGCATCCTGGGCGCGTTCGCGCCGATCATCAGCTTCGGCCGCCGGCTCGGGCGGTGGCAGCAGCACTGCGTCCTGCACCGAGTGGAAGCGGCCTTCGACCGTGACGCGCTCCCCGGCCAGCAGCCGCCGGACGATCGTGAACGCCTCCTCGAAGCGGGAGACGTGGTGCTCGAACGGGATCCCGAAGGCACGGAACTCCTCCTGGTTCCAGCCCGCGCCGAGCGCGGTCACGAACCGGCCGCCGCTCAGCTCGTCGATCGCCGCTGCTTGCCGAGCCAGGATCCCGGGTGGGTGGAACGCCGTGCACGCGACGAGCGGCCCCAGCTCGACGCGATCGGTGATCCCGGCGAGCCAGGCCAGCGTCGTCCAGCAGTCCCACGGCCCGCGCTCGCTCCGGCCGTTCCCACGGTAGAGCAGGTGGTCGCCGACCCAGATCGAGTCGAAGCCGTGCTCCTCTACCGCGCGCGCCATGGCCGCCAGCTCGTCACGGCGGACGACCCGCTCGACCTCCGGCAGCTGGACCCCGACCTTCACGTCTCCGCCCAGAACGCTTCGAACGCAGGCGGGTCGGCCGGGATCGCGGTGATCCGCTGCCAGACGCCGAGCTCGTGCTCGATCACGAGCACCTGGTCGATGTCGAGCTCGCGGCCGAGCCGCCTGCCCTGCGCGCGATAGACGGCGACCGCGTGCTCGTCGTCTGCGAGCGACCACCGCAGGGTGCTCAGGTACGTCCCGTCGGTGAGCCGCCGCGTCTCGCGGAACAGGTCGAAGATCCGCTCCCGCCCGACGTACTCCTGCGCCACCGGCACGTTCCCGTTGACGATCCAGGTCGCGTCGGGTGCGATCACCTCGAAGAGCGCGCGCGGGTCGCCGCCGCTGAACGCGGCGAAGACACGATCGATCCCCGCCAGAGCTTCAGCGTTCAAGCGGCGCGAGTGTCAGCCCGTAGGCCTCGAGCTGGGAGTGGTAGAGCTCGGCGAGCTCACGGTGGCCGGACCACACGATCGCCTGGCCGGTCGAGTGGATCTTGTTCGCGAGCGCCATGCCCTTGTCGTAGTCGACCCCGGGAATCGTCTGCGCGAGCGCGAACGCCACGCCTTCGAAGGTGTTGTGGTCGTCGTTTCGCACGATCACGCGCCACGCATCTCCGACACCGGAGCCGCTCGACCGCCGCGGCCGGGTCCTGGGAGGTGTCAGCGTCTGGGTCATTCAGGCCCGAGCGTAGCGATCACCGCTTCTGCGATCACCTTCAGCGGCCGGCCCGAAACCTGGCTCGCCTTGCGCAGGCGCGCGAACGCTGCTTCCTCCGAGAGGCCGTCCCGCTCCATCAGCAGGCCCTTCGCACGCTCGATCGCCTTGCGCGCCGAGAGAGCGTCCGCCAGCGACTCGGCCTCCTCCCGCACGGCGGCGAGCTCCTCGTGGCGGGCGCGCGCGGTTGCGATCGCCGGGACGAGATCCTGCTCCCGGAACGGCTTGACGAGGTAGCCGAAGACGCCGGCCTCGACTGCTCGGCTCACGAGCTCCTCCTGGCCGTATGCGGTCAACATCACGATCGGGATCGGTCGCTCGTCGAGGATCTGCTTCGCGGCCTCGATCCCATCGAGCTTCGGCATCTTGACGTCCATGATCGCCAGCTCGGGCTCGTGCTCGCGGGCGAGCGCGACCGCCTCCTCGCCGTCCCGCGCTTCGGCAACGACTTCGTGGCCGCTCCGCTCGAGCAGGTCACGCAGGTCGAGTCGGATGATTGTCTCGTCCTCGGCGATCAGGATCCTCATTCGCAATAGAATCGCACGATGCTGCAGATCGACGACGAAGCCGTCGCCGCGCTCGCCCAGATCGGAACGATCCGCATCTCGGCCGAGGAAGTCGACGGTGAGGTTGAGATCTCGATCGAGGAGGCGTCCGAGCCGAGCGACGGCGACGAGGTGATCGAGCGCGGCGAGGTCCGCGTGTTCCTCGACCCGGCCGCGGCCGAGGTGCTCGACGACCAGGTCCTCGGCGTGCACGCTCACGACGATCACTTCCACTTCTCGTTCGAAGAGCAGTCCGAGCAGTCCAAGCACCCCGAGTAGCCCCCGACGCGCGTCCAAGCGGACGCACTTGCGTCGCGCCCACGTCACCGACCCCCTCCGGTTCGGCCGGGTCCAGTTCAGACAAGTCCGGTGGCAGACACCCGAACGAACCGCGCACGCGTGTGAATCGAAAGTGGAATTTCGACCCGCGTTCGGTCGCCGGAGTCGTACGCTTCGGACGCCTGCCCGCAGCCGGCCGCGGCGGTGTGGTGGAACGGACTGGTCGCGAACCGCGGCGGCGCGACTCGCGCCGCCGCGTCCGCGGCCGGCTGTCAGAGCCCAGCTAGGCGAACTCGCTCTTGGGAGCGAGCGTCTGCGCGAGCATCCACGACGTGCCGTCCGGGTCGTAGAACGTCGAGAGCCGGACCATGTCCGGGACCTCGTGCCAGTCCTCGACCGTCACATCGTGGCCACGGAGATGTGCGATCGCGCCGTCGATGTCGTGCACGCCGAACGTCGGTGTGACGTTGCCGGGGGTGACGGTCTCGTTCTGGCCGAGCCCGATGTTGAAGCCGAACGGCGTCGAGAGCTCGCACCAGCCGTAGTCCTTGAGCTCGTAGACGAGCTCGAAGCCGAGCACGTCCCGGTACCAGGCGAGCGACCGGTCGTAGTCGGTGACGCCGACCGAGATGACGCAGTTCTCTGGGTTGTATTGGATCGTCATGTGCTGTTTTTATACTTCCTACTGTTTCATGTCAACCACCGATCTGATCGAGCTCTTTCATCATCGCTGGGCGCCTCCCGCGCTCGCGTTGCTCGGGCGAGCGCGGGGGTGTGCGGTTCGTCGAGCTGCAGCGCAAGCTCGACGTCGGCCGCGACTCGCTGCACCGCGCGATCGACGCCCTCGTTGACCTCGGGTACGTGCGCCGCAACCCCGGCTACGGCCACCCGCTCCGCCCCGAGTACGTCCTGGCGCCGGCCGGCCGCCGACCGGCGGAGCTCGCGGGCCGGGTGCTCGCCGCCGGAGACCCGGCGATCCTCCTGCGCAAGTGGTCGGTCCCGGTGCTCGCCGAACTCGGCGAAGAGCGGCGCTTCTCCGAGCTGCGCGCGAGCGCTCGAGGTCTCCCCGCGCGCGCTCGCACTCGCACTCCAGGACCTCGAAGCGGCCAGGCTGATCCGACGCGAGGTCGTCGCGACGAGACCGCCCACGACGCTCTACCGCCCGACCGCGCGCGGCCGCCGTGTCCAGGACGCGCTCTAGGCGGGGAAGACGACTTCGGCGCGCGTGCCGCCGACCGAGGTCATGTCGAGCGCCCCGCGCAGCTCGTCCCGAACGAGCGCCTGAACGATCGACAGCCCGGTGCCGGCAACGACTGCGTCGACTCCCGACCCGTCGTCGGCGATCGCGAGGACGATCTCGCCGTCCCGCCGCGCGAGCTCGACCGTGATGCGGTCGCCCCCGTGCTCGAGCGCGTTCTGCAGGAGCTCGGAGAACACCAGGGCGAGCGCCGTCGCGCGGGCGCTCGGAAGCGACACCGGCTCGAGCTCCGCCGTCACCTCCTTGCCGCCCCCGACGCCCTGAACGAGCATCGCGCGCAGGCGGTCGATCAGGTCGGCGAGCTCCACGTCCTCGTCACGGCGCTCGGTGAGCAGCTCGTGCACGGCGGCGATCGCCAGGATGCGATTGACGGAGTGCTCGAGCGCCTCGCGTGGATCGATCGTGTCTGCGGACCGAGCCTGCAGCCGGAGCAGGGACGCAACCGTCTGAAGGTTGTTCTTCACCCGATGGTGGATCTCTTGTGCGAGCACACCGCGGAGCACCGCCCGCCCGTGCTCGAGCGCGACTGCGGCATGGGTCGCGATCGACGCGAGCAGCTCTCGATCCGGATCGGTGAACGCCCGCTCGCGGTCTGCGACGAGCTCGCCGATCTGACGACCCCGCCAGCGCAGCGGCTGGCGGATCGCATGGCTCGACGCGACCCCCTCCGGCCAGGCGATCCGGCCGTCGTCGAGCACGAGCGCGGCGCCCGTCGCGTCGAGTGCGTCCATCGTCGTCTTGACGATCGCCTCGAGCGATTCCTCGAGGTAGAGCGAGTCGGAGACGGCCTCCGAGATGCGCGCCAGCGCCTCCAGCTCGTGCACACGGCGTTGCGCCTCGGAGTAGAGCTTCGCGTGCTCGATCGACTGCGCGACCTGGGCAGCGATCGCGAGCAGCAGCTCGACCTCGTCGTCCGAGAAGACCCGTGGATCGCGCGTCCGGACGTTCAACGCCCCTTCGAGCGTGCCGTCGCGGGTGAGAATCGGTACTGCGAGGATCGACTCGTACTCGTCCTCGGGCAGGTTCGGGAAGTTCTTGAAGCGCGGGTCGAGATGCGCCTGGGACTCGAGCATCACTGCCGCCCGGGCGGCCGCAGCCGATCCGGTGATCCCCTCGCCGGGCCGCATCCGCGGGCGACGGGACATCTCGTCGATCGACGTGCCGTGCGTCGCGCGCAGGACGAGCTCATCGGCTCGCTCGTCGTAGAGGTAGACGAAACAGGCGTCCGCGACGAGCGCCATCGCAACCTTTGAGGCGACCAGCTCCATCACCTCCTGCAGGTCGAGAGTCGAGTTGACAGCCTCGATCGTCTCGGTCAGGAGACGCAGATGACGCTCGCGGGTATCCATCCGTGGCGAAGCGTACGCTCGCCCCGTGACCACGGTTCAGTGGCTGCTGATGCTGCACATCTCGGCAGCGTTCTTCTTCGTGGGCGGCTCGGTCGCAGCGGCCATCCTCAACACGCTGGCCGTCCGCGCGGAGCGGCCGAGCGAGACGGCCTCCCTGCTGCGCCTCGTCCGCGTCACGCTTCCGATCATCGGCATCGGGGTCGCCGGCACGCTCATCTTCGGCATCTGGCTCTGGCACGAGCTGGACTACGGCCTCGACGCGTGGTGGATCTGGGCGTCGCTCGTGCTCTGGGTGATCGCCAACGCGCTCGGTGGGATCGGCGGCCGCCACCAGGAGCGCGCGCGGAAGCTCGCCGAGCAGCTGGCCGCCGCAGGCGACACGACCACCACCGAGCTGCGCGAGCTGCTGCGCGACCCGAAGGGAAATGCGCTGTCCTGGCTCGCCGGGCTCGCCACCGTCGGGATCCTCATCCTGATGATCTGGAAGCCGGGCGCGTGATGGTGCTCGCCTACAGCCGCCCGTTCTGGCCCCTCTTCCTGCACGTGCTCGGCGCGATGACCCTGTTCGGGGCCATCCTCGCCGCAGTGATCCTCTCGGCAGCCGCCTGGCGCGCACCCGACCACGCCTACCTCCGCAAGGCGACCTTCTGGGCGCTCCTCTCGGGGATTCCGGACTACGTCGTCCTCCGCGTGGGAGCCCAGTGGATCTACTCGAAGGAAGGCTTCAGCGGCCACAACGACCCCACCTGGATCGGCATCGGATTCGCTGTCTCCGACGCGGGCCTCCTCTTGCTGCTCGCAAGCATCGGCTCCGCCTACTGGTGGCTGCGCGGCGGCAAGCCCCTCGCGGGCCGGCTCGTCGCCGCGCTCTCCTCCCTGTACCTCGTCCTGCTCGCCGTCGCCTGGCTCGCGATGTCGGGCAAATGGGGCTAACAAAACGTTTACGCCAAGAGGGGGAAACTCCTCGCAAACGGGGAATAGGTTCAGCGCAGTGAGCGCCCTCGCGATCGATCTCCGTGGCACCGCAGGCTTCCTCGTGGCAGATGCCAAGGGCCGCGTGGTCGGGACGGTCGAGTGCCCGATGTACGGCACGAGCCCCGAGACACCCGACGCCCTGTCGGTTCGCTCGGGCTGGCTCGCGAGACGGCGCCGCCTGGTGCCCGCCGAGTCGATCGAGCAGATCGACGACGGCTCCAAGGTGATCGGCCTGCGCGTCGAGCGCGAGTCGATTCGCACGTTTCTCTAAAGCAGGTGTCTGACACCCGAAGGTGTCAGACACCCATTCGCCTCCGCTAGAGCACTCCGAGATAGCGGTCGAGCTCCCACTGCGTCAGCTGCACGCGGTACTCGTCCCACTCCTTGCGCTTCAGCGTGACGTAGGCCGTGAAGATGTGGTCGCCGAAGGCACGCCGCATCAGGTCGGACGCAGCGAACTCGTCGATCGCCTCGCCGAGCGTCTCCGGCAGCGAGATGATCCCCTGGTCGCGCCGTTCCTCCGCCGTCAGGTGATAGAGGTTCGTCTCCATCGGGGCCTCGAGCTCGTAGCCCTGCTCGATCCCGTCGAGGCCCGCGTGCAACAGCGCCGCGAAGGTGAGGTACGGGTTGCACGCCGGATCGGGACAGCGGATCTCGGCACGGGTCGCCTGCTCCGAGCCCGGCTTGTAGAGCGGGATCCGGATCAGGGCAGACCGGTTGCGCTGTGACCAGGCGACGTAGACCGGCGCCTCGAAGCCCGGCACGAGCCGCTTGTACGAGTTGACCCACTGGGCGAAGACCCCGGACAGCTCCCGCGCGTGGCGGAGCAGGCCTGCGATGAACTGCTTGCCGGTCACCGAGAGGTTGTACTGATCGCTCCCGTCGAAGAACTGGTTCCGGCCCTCCTTGAACAGTGACATGTGCGTGTGCATCCCCGACCCGTTCTCACCGAAGAGCGGCTTCGGCATGAACGTCGCGTACACGCCGTGCTTCGCCGCGACCTCCTTGACGATCAGCCGGTACGTGATCGTCTGGTCGGCCATGTCGAGCGCCGAGGCGTAGCGCATGTCGATCTCGTGCTGCGACGGCGCGACTTCGTGATGGTGGTACTCGATGCCGATCCCCATCGACTCGAGCGCGCGGATCGTCTCGTTGCGCAGCTCGGTCGCGGCGTCGAGCGCCGTCATCGCGAAGTAGCCGCCCTCGTCGAGGGTCTCGGTGCCGCCCTTGTCCTTGAACAGGAAGTACTCGAGCTCCGGGCCGATGTTGAACGTGTCGAAGCCCATTGCCTCCATGCGCCCGAGCGCACGGCGCATGACGTAACGCGGATCGCCCTCGTACGGCTGGCCGTCGGGCTTGACGACGTCGCAGATGAGGCGACCGACCTTGGCCTCGCCCTCACGGGTCGGCATCAGGCGCCAGGTGGCGGGATCGGGGATCGCGATCATGTCCGACTCCTCGATCGCGTTGAAGCCGGTGATCGACGACCCGTCGAACCCCATGCCGTCGTCCAGGGCGCCCTCGATCTCGGAAGGCGTGATCGCAAAGCTCTTCAGGTGCCCTTCGATGTCCGTGAACCAGAAGAGGACGTACTCGACGCCCTCTTTCTTCACCTCGTCGAGCACAGCCTTACGGGCCTTGGGATCGGAAGTCGCCCGGTCCTTGCTCTCGATCATTGCCATTCCGCCAGCTCCTCTCGAGGGGAAAACGAAAGAGGCCCCAGTCGTATCACTCCGGCAGCGGCCCCTGGAAGGTGATCACCTTCGACTCGTCGACGTACCCGAGGCTGCGGTTCAACGCCTGCATCGCCTCGTTGCCCTTCTGAGTCCACGTGACGAGGCGTGTGACGCCGGCCCGCGCAGCCCAGTCGAGCTGCGCCTCCTTCAACGCGCGGGCGATCCCGCGGCGGCGCCGGTCGCGGCGAACCACCGTCAAGCCGTGCTCGGCGGTCTCCAGGACCGCCGGCGTGCTCGCTCAGTCCGGCGAAGCCGACCACGTCCGAGCCGTCGAGCGCGACGAACGAGCCCTCGGGGCGCGTCGCCTCGTCCCGCAGCCAGGTCTCGAGCCGGTAGGTGACCTCGCCCGGCAAGGGCAGGTCGTCGTAGCCCTCGAGCGCGACCGGCCACGCCGCCCGCAGCAGTTCCTCGCGGCGGCCGGCGAGCGCGACCAGCTCGATCCCGCCCGGGGGCTCCGGTCGTGCCTCGGCGCCGATCACCCGGACCTGCCCGAGCTGATAGTCGGCCTCGGCGAGGCGATATGACTCGGCGAAGGCGATCGAATGCGGCTCATTCGCGTAGACGAAGGCGTTCACGCCGCTCAGCCCGAGCGTGCGGGCGTGGCGGGCCAGAGCACCGACCAGCGCGGACCCGACGCCCCGGCGGCGCAGCTCGGGCAGGACGCGGGCGGCGATGAACGCCCGGCCGCCGAAGTTCGAGCGGTCGGCGATCCCGCAGCCGGCGAGCGCGCCGTCGAGCTCCGCGAGCAGGAGCAGCCGGTCCGGCTCGTCCGCGGCGCGCAGCTGCTCCTCGGTGACGGGCTCGTTCGGGACGACGCGGGTCTTCAGGTCGGCCCAGAGGCCGAGCTCCGCGTCCTCGACGACGCGGAGCTCGATCATCCGGACCGCTTGAGCTTGCCCTGCTTCTTCGCGTAGCGCTCACCTGCCTTGAACACCATCAGGCCGATCGGGATCGAGAACACGCCGATCACGAGCAGCGGCCAGACGTCGACCCAGCGCAATCCGGTGCCGAGGAGGATCGAGTGCCGGCACCCGCGCAGCGCGTACGTGGCGGGGGAGAACTTCGCGATCCACTGCATCCACTCGGGCAGGACGCTGACCGGGTAGTAGACGCCCGACACGACGAGCATCAGCCCCTGCGCGACGAAGCCGAGCTGCGCTCCCTTCTCGGGAGAGATGAGTGGCAGGACCGCCGTCATCATCCCGACGCCGATGAACGACACCGAGGCGATCGCCAGAAGGGCAAGGGCGGCGCCGTAGTTCGCGAGCGGAACATGGATGTGGATGAACGCCACGACGACGACGAAGATCGCCGCGGCCCGGATGAGGCCGTAGATCACGGCGTAGACGCCCATGCCGATCAGATGGACCGAACGCGAGATCGGCGCCATGAACGTGTATTCGATCGTGCCCTCCCAGCGTTCCCAGGCGACCGTCTCCGTGACGATCTCGAAGATGATCCCGAGGAACGCCCAGATCACGCCGCCGACGAGCAGCTGCGCCGCGAGCACGTTCTCCCGGACCGGGCCGAGCGCGACGCCGCGCGAGATGAACACGATCGTCAGCGTGTTTGCGGTCGTCCAGAGCAGGAACGCGAGGTCCCAGAGGAAATACCGCCTGGTCAGGTACAGGTTGCGCTCGACGACTCCGTAGAGGCCGACGAGCTCGTTTCGCACGATCCTGCGGCGTGTGAAGGTCGTGTCGACGGTCGCCATTACGCGAACACCTCTCTCTCCTCGTCGTCTTCGGTCTTCTCGTCCTCGAACGTGCGGCCCGTCGCGGCGAAGAACGCCTCCTCGAGCGTCTCGACGCCATGCCGGTCCTTGACGTCCTCGACCGGCTCGAGGAACAGGAGCTCGCCGCGGTCGAGCAGGCCGATCCGGTCGGCAAGCTCCTCGGCCTCCTTCATGTCGTGCGTACAGAGCAGGATCGTCGAGTCGTGCGCGCGCCGGATCTCGCGGATGAACTCCTGCACCTCCTGCTTGGAGCGGGGGTCGAGGCCGGTGGTCGGCTCGTCCAGCAGCAGGAGCACGGGTGCCGTGAGCAGCGCGCGCGCCAGCGCGACCTTCTGCTGCATGCCGCGCGACAGGTTCTCCATCGGCTCGCCGCGGCGTGCCGACGGGAAGCCGACCCGCTCGAGAATCGCCGGGATCTTGGTGTGGGTCTCGCGCGGGCCCATCCCGTAGAACCGCGCCGCGTAGGCGAGGTTCTCCGCCGGGCTCATCTTCTTGAAGAAGCTGGCCTCGACCGAGACCCGGTTGACGAGCCGCTGCACCTTGCGCGGCTCCTTGAACACGTCGTGGCCGTAGACGTGCGCCGTCCCGCTGTCCGGCAGGAGCAGCGTCGAGAGGAGGCGCACGAGCGTCGACTTGCCCGAGCCGTTCTGACCGAGGATCGCGATGCACTCACCGCGCTCCATCGAGAAGCTGACGTGGCTCAGCGCGGCGCGGCTGCGCCGGTGCACGCCCTTGCGGCGCTTGAATGCCTTGGAGAGATCACGTACGACGACTGCGGATGAAGAAGACAAGCCATGCTCCTTGGGATCGCGGGAGGAGAAGAACCGAACGAAGACGCACTGACGCCGCTAGAAGCGGCGGCGTGTGACGTCTGCGTTGGTGATCCCGGACATGGCTGCTCGCAAGGGTAGGCGAAGTCGCCCGCGACCGCAAATGAAATCCCGTAATTCCAGCGATCAGCCGGCGCGCAGCCGGCAGGCCGCGATGATCGCCTGCGCCTCGGCACGGTTGCCGAACCCGCTCGTCTCCGTCTGTCCTGCTTCCAGGTCCTTGTAGACCTGGAAGAAGTGCTCGATCTCGTTGCGCAACTGGGCCGGAACGTCGTGGATGTCGGAGATGGCGCTCCACGACGGGTCGTTGAGCGGCACGCAGATCAGCTTCTCGTCCGGCCCCTTCTCGTCGGCCATGTGGAACACGCCCACGGCGCGGACGCGCATCCGGCAGCCGGGGAACGTCGGCTCGCCGACGAGCACGAGCGCATCGAGGGGGTCGCCGTCCTCGGCCAGGGTCCCTTCGACGAACCCGTAGTCGGCCGGGTAGCTCATCGACGTGAAGAGACGCCGGTCGAGGGTGATCCCGCCGAGCTCCTCGTCCCACTCGTACTTGTTGCGCGAGCCGCTGGGTATCTCCACGAAGACAACGCCGTCCATCACGGTAAGACTATGACGATGGCGCACCACCACGGTCACGACCACGGCGTGGGCGCAGAGACGGATGCCCGGCCGCTCGCGATCGCCCTGGCTCTGATCCTCGCGTTCATGGCCGCCGAGGTGGTGCTCGGCATCGTCGCCGACTCGCTCGCCCTGCTCTCGGACGCGGCCCACATGCTGGTCGACGCCGTCGCGCTCGGACTGAGCGTCTGGGCCGCGCGGCTCGCGCTCAGGCCGCCCGGCGGCCGCCTGACCTTCGGCTTCCGCCGCGCCGAGATCCTCTCGGCGCAGGTGAACGGGGCGACGCTGCTGATCCTCGGCCTGCTGATCGTCGTCGAAGCGGTGCAGCGACTGATCACCCCGCCCGACGTCCGGGCGCCGATCGTCGTCGCGACCGCCGTCGTCGGCGCGCTCGTCAATGTGATCGCGCTGCGTCAGGTGGCGCGCGCGAACCGCGCCAACCTGAATGTCGAAGGCAGCTACCGCCACCTGCTCACGGACCTCTATGCGTTCGCGGGCACGGCCCTGGCCGGCATCGTCGTCTGGACGACGGGCTTCGAGCGGGCCGACCCGATCGCGTCGCTCGCCGTCGCAGCGTCGATGCTCGCGGCGGCCTGGCCGCTGCTGCGCGCATCGGGGCGCGTGCTGCTCGAAGCGGCGCCCGAGGGGATCGATCCCGGCGAGGTCGCGGCGCTCCTGCGGTCGCACGAGGGAGTCACCGACGTCCACGACCTGCACGTGTGGGAGATCAGCTCGGGATTCCCGGCACTGTCCGCCCACGTTCTCGTCGAGCGGGGCGAGGACTGCCACCGCATCCGTCGCGAGCTCGAGCGCGAGCTCGGTGACCGATACGGGATCGACCACACGACGCTGCAGGTCGAGCACACATCCGACCGCCTGCTCTCGATCGAGCCCTTGCGAAACAGCCGCGAGGACCGCTAGATTGCGCTCACGTGCAGCGCCGTCGACGGCGCGCGCGGAGGCAACGAGGCCTCGTCACTCACTGGAGTGGCGGGGCCTTTTTTCGTTCTCCACCACAAACCAAGGAGTGCAGGGATGTCCAAGTACAAGCTCGAATACATCTGGCTCGACGGCTATGAGCCCGTCCCGAACCTCCGCAGCAAGACGAAGATCGTGGAGTTCGACGGCGAGCCGGTCCTCGAGGAGCTCCCCATCTGGAACTTCGACGGCAGCTCGACCCGCCAGGCGGAAGGCTCGAGCTCGGACTGCGTGCTGCAGCCCGTCGCCGTCTTCCCGGACCCGGGCCGCCGGAGCGGCCTCCTCGTGATGTGCGAGGTGCTGCTCCCCGACGGGACACCGCACCCGTCCAACAGCCGCGCGACGATCCCGGACGACCCGGGCACCTGGTTCGGCTTCGAGCAGGAGTACTTCCTCTACCAGGACGGCGTTCCGCTCGGCTTCCCACGCGAGGGCTTCCCCGCCCCACAGGGGGAGTACTACACCGGCGTCGGCTACAAGAACGTCGGGGACGTCGCCCGCGAGATCGTGGACGCCCACATCGATCTCTGCCTCGAAGCAGGCATCAACCTCGAGGGGATCAACGCCGAGGTGGCCAAGGGCCAGTGGGAGTTCCAGATCTTCGGCAAGGGCTCGAAGCGAGCCGCCGACGAGGTCTGGCTTGCCCGCTACCTCCTCCTCCGGCTGTGCGAACGCTATCGCGTCGACGTGAACTTCCATCCCAAGCCGCTCGGCATCGAGCACGACTGGAACGGCTCCGGGATGCACACGAACTTCTCGACCCGGTACCTCCGTGAGGTCGGCGGCGAGGAGTACTTCGAGGCGCTCATGGCCGCGTTCGACGGGGTCAAGGACGATCACATCGCCGTCTACGGCCCCGACAACCACATGCGCCTGACGGGGCTGCACGAGACCGCCGCCATGGACGAGTTCACCTTCGGGGTCGCCAACCGCGGCGCGTCGATCCGCATCCCGCACAGCTTCGTCGGCAACGGCTATCGCGGCTATCTGGAGGATCGCCGCCCGAACTCACTCGGCGACCCGTACCGGATCGCCGGCCGGATCCTCCAGACGATCGAGACGGTGCCGACCGACAGCGCCGACGCGGCCGACCTGATGGCCGAGGAAGTCGCGGCCTAGCTCGAACGGACATGTCCCGGGGACAGTCCCCGGGACATGTCCGGATTTGACAGCGCTCGCATACTGAGAAGGCATGACCACGTCGCCGACGATGATGCTCGCCAAGCAAGTCGCCCTCACGGCGGCCATCGTCGCGCGCTTCAACGTGTGCTAGCCGGCGCTTTCGTCCACCCCGCCGTCGCCGGCTAGCTGCTTTCCCCTCGCGGGACACACGTCGAAGACGAAGGGAGTGGTCATGAGCCACACAACCGAACCGACCCCGTTGTGGTGCAACTGCGAGAAGCCCCTGCCGGTGCACCTCGCAGAGCGCAAGGGCGCCGCCCGCAGCGTTTGCGCACGCTGCGAACGGCCCCTGCGCCTGCAGCTCCGGGTCAGTTGATCCGGAAGGTGACGGTCACGTCGGCGGTGACGTCCTGGGTGCCGGGCTCGATCGGCGTCGCGCTGCTCTTCGCAGCGGCGGCCTCGTAGACCGGCACCGGGGCGCCACTCGCCGCCTGCTCGGTCACGGACGAGACCTGGCCGACCCCGAAGCCGCCGGCCCGCGCGAGCGCCGCGGCCTTGGCACGCGCGTCCTCGACCGCCTTGCCGAGCGCATCGCGGTAGCGCGCGTCGCGATCGGAGACGTCGAGAGTCGGGCCGTTGACGGTGTTCGCGCCCGCCGCGACGGCCGCGTCGATCAGTGCGCCTGCTCGGGCGATTTTCGTCTTCGCGGAGACGGAGTTGTCCGCGACGTACCCGGTTACCTGGTTCTGATCGTTCGTCTGCGGGTAGAGCGAGACCTGCTGCGTCTGCAGATCCGAGCCGCCGGCGGCCTTGAGGGCGGCGACGACGGCGCTCATCAGCTGCGCGTTCTGCGCCAGAGCCGCCGCTGCCGACGCCGCCTGCGTGTGCACGCCGGCCGAGACCGACGCTTCGTCGGGTACCACCGTCACGACGCCGTGCCCGGTCGTCGTCACCGTGTCGGGCGATGCAACGTCTCCGCGCGCCGCTTCGGGCCGGCCGACTCCGGCGAAGGCCGCGACTGCGACAACAGCGGCCGCGGCGAGTGTGAGTGTCAATAGGCGTCTCATGCACGTGATACGCCGCCGCTCTGCTTTCCTGTCACAGATGCAGTACCGCTTCGTCGACTGCCGCTGGTCGCTCGACGACCCAGGTGCCGGGCGGCGCGCCTACCTCGAGGGCCACATCCCGGGCGCAACGTTCCTCGACGTCGAGCAGGACCTCTCCTCGGCGCCGGGTCCCGGTGGGCGCCACCCGCTCCCGAGCCGCGACGGGTTCGCGGCCGCCGCCGGACGCGCGGGCATCGGCCCAGGCACGTTCGTCGTTGCCTACGGCACCGTGGGCGGGGCCGAGCGGCTGTGGTGGCTGCTGCGGCATTTCGGCCACGACGAGTGCGCCGTGCTCGAGCTCGAGGGCTGGCGCGGACCGCTCCAGGCCGGCGAGGAGACCGTCGAGCCGGTGGAGTTCACGCCGGTCGAGCGGGCCGACGACACGGTCGAACGCCACGAGCTCGAGCGGCGGCTCGGCGAGTTGGTCGTCGTCGACGCGCGCGTCCCTTCCCGCTGGCGGGGCGAAGCGAACGCCGTCGACCGCGTGCCGGGCCGCATCCCGGGCTCGATCAACGTGCCGTGGAACGACGAAGAGGCGCCGCTGCCCGAGGGGGAGCTGGTCGCGTACTGCGGCTCCGGCGTCACGGCGTGCGTCACCTTGCATCGCCTCCACCTCGCGGGCCGATCCGGCCGCCTCTACCCGGGCTCGTGGTCGGAGTGGGAGCAGGATCCGGCGCTGCCGGTCGAGCGCTCGGGCCCGGTGGAGGCCTAAGCCGCGGTCGCGGTCGCAGTAGAGGTCGCGAACGGCCCGAGGTACTGCTCCCAGCGCTGCGGGATCTTGGGCGTTGCCAGGCGGATGAAGAGCACCGGAGCGGGCGGGCGGGGGCGGGCCGGCAGGACCATGTGCACCTCGTGGGGCAGCCGGTTTCCCTTGCGCAGATTGCACGGCGCACACGAGGTGACGACGTTCTCCCACGTCGAGTCGCCACCCTTGGAGCGCGGGATCACGTGGTCGAGGGTCAACCGGCCTCCGGCCGTCCCGCAGTAGACGCAGCGCCAGTTGTCACGAGCGAAGAGCGCCCGGCGCGAGATCTTCCGCTGGACGATCCGCGGGACGCGCACGTAGTGGACGAGTCGAATCACATGCGGCCACTGGAACGTGTCCGTGGCCGAGCGAAGTGGTCGGTCGAGCTCCTCGACCACCTCTGCCTTGCCCTTGAACACCAGTACGTGGGCGCGGCGCAGAGAGCACACGTTCAGCGGCTCGTAGCTCGCATTGAGGACGAGTACTTGCTGCACCCTGGGCGCAATGTACCCAAGAAGCCGGGGGTGCACGTGCCCGCGCCCAGCGAGAGCGCCGTCTAACGCCCCATGGCGCGTTCGACCGCTTCCTGCTCCTCGGGGGAGAGGGCGATCGAGGCGCGCCCGCGCTCGACCTCCTTCATGTAGATCCGGGCGTAGTCGCGCCCCTGGATCGCCGTGACGATCAGGCCGGTCCGCGCCGAATCGAGCAGCGCGAGCGAGGCCGACTGGTGCCCGCCCGTGTCCTCATAGGCGTCGTAGCGGACGATCGCCATGTTCGTGACGGTGCCGTCGATGCGCCGGTCGACCCGCGCGAGGCCGCCGGCGACCTCGTCGACCGCTCGATGGAGGTCGTCGATCCGGCCCTGCAGCGAGACGGCGAACTCGACGAGATCCTTGCGGCCGCCGCCGAGCAGCGACCGTTGCGCCTCGCGCACCCGCCGCACCTTGATCCAGGCCCACCAGGCGATCCCGATGCCGATCAGGCCGACGCCGACGCCGACGAGGGCGACGATCAGTGCAGTGGTCGCCGTGACGTGCACGACGCCGAGGCTAGCCGATCTAGCCCAGCGAGAAGATGACCGGGTAGCTCGCCTTGTTGTTGGTCGGGTCCGACTCGGACGGGACCCGCGCAACGTCCACGTGGACGAAGGTCTTGCGTGCGAACGGCACACCTCCGAGATCCGAGAAGGTGACCGTCGCGTTCGCCCCGGGGTTGATCACCTTGATCGTCTTCGTGAGCACGATCGGCGTGGGAGTCTTGTCGATCGTCAGCGTCACCTTGATGCCGACCTCCTGCGAGTCGCCGCCGTCGTGGACCGTGACCACGAAGGCCAGGTCGGTGCTCGCCGTGACGGTGTTCTCGTTCGTCTCCGACAGGACCTGGCCGCCGGGATCCGCCTTCGTGGAGACGATGTTCGTGCCGTGCACGCCGGTGGGCGTCCCACTGGTCGAGGCGCCGCGGAGCCGCTGCAGCACGAGGCCCATCGAGTGCTCGGTGATGAAGTCCTGGTTCGCGACGAAGTTGGAATCCGGCGCGACGACGCCGCTGATGCCCTTGTCCTTCATCACGGCCGTCGACGGGATCCTGAAGAAGTCGTCCCAGACGACGTCGCTCGCGAGCAGTCGCTCGGCCTGCGAGGCGAGGATCGCGGCATCTTCGGCCGCTTTGGAGGTCGCCGTCGTCGCGAACGTCGTCGCGAGGCCCGCGACGCCGCTGACACGGAGCTGGAGCGCCTGGATGATCGCGCGATTCTCGTCACGCAGAGCGCCGGGCGGATTCAGGCGCTGCGCAGCCGCGACGTTCTGGCGCTCCTGTTCGGCGATCCCTGCGAGCTTGGTGGTCAGGCCGCTGACCTTCGTGCCGGGAGTGGTGAGCGCATTCGCGACGGCGGCGCCGTCGTCCTGGGAGCTGTGCGCGATCGTCGAGACATCCGTCATGTAGTGCTGGTAGCGGTCGTGGGTCGACGTCGCTGCGCAGGACTGGAGCACGAGCCCGAAGAACACCAGCACCGCGATGACGAGCGCGACCAGCGCCAGCAGCCGGAGCAGAGGCGTCAAACCGCGAGGCGGCCCCGCCGGTCGGCGCGTACCGGTGCCGCGGCCCCCGCGCCGAGGCAGGCGGACGCGACTCTGCGGTGAGGCTTGCTCGGTGGTGGCAGCCTCGTCTTCGAAGAAGTCGAAGTCGATGTCGTCGTCGCGGGGGTCCATATGCAGGCCGAATCTACCGCGTTCGTTCGCTCCGTAAAGGAAATGTCCTGGCAGCACCGTAGAAGCGCATGGTGTCTTCGGCCCCGCTCGAGCACGACCTCTTCCTTGGCCGGTACCGGCCGCTTCGGCCTTTGGGCGCTGGGGGGATGGGCCATGTGTGGCTTGCCCGCGATGAACGGAGCGGTCTCGACGTCGCTCTGAAGATCGTCGCCCGCGAGGGGAAGTCGGGCCACCGCGCCGAGCGTGAGGCCCGCGCCGCCGCCTCGCTGCGCCACCCGCGCTGCCAGCGGATCCTCTCGCTGGCGCGCGACCCGTCGCACGTCTACATCACCTACGAGTACATCCCGGGCCGCACGCTGCGAGAGGCGATGCGGGCGGGTGAGCTCGACGACCGGGCCGCGATCGAGGTGGCCGCACAGATCTCCGAGGCACTCGCGCACGCACACGGGAAGGGCATCGTGCACCGGGACGTGAAGCCGTCGAACGTCCTGCTCGCCCAGCATCTGGACGCGGAGCCCGGGACGGTCGACGTGCGTCTCCTGGACTTCGGCCTCGCGCAGATGGCTGAGTTCGACACGCTGACCGCCCTCGGGGACATCCCGGGCACGCTCGCCTACATCTCGCCGGAGCGGCTGCAGGGCCTGACGGCCACTACCGCCGCGGATGTGTGGGGAGTCGGTGTGCTCCTCTGGGAGGCGCTCGCCGGTGAGCATCCCTTCTGGGGCGGCGACATGGCTGAGACGTCGCGGAAGATCCAGCACGGCGCCGACCCGCTTGCGCGCCTGCGTCCCGACCTCCCCGGGCACGTGCTGGAGACCGTCGGCAGCGCCCTCGTCGTCAACCCACAGCGCCGCCCGTCGGCCGGGCGCCTGGCGGAGGAGCTCCGCTCGCTGCCGAAGCGCCGCCGCTCCAAGCAGGGCGGCTCGAAACCGTCGTCGCCTCCGCCGTCGTTCCGGGCCCTCGCGTCGGAACGGCTCGTCCCAGGCGTGCTCACGGGAGTCGCCTCCGGCTGGGTCGCCGCCGCTCTTCCCTTCTACCCGGCCGGTTGGCCGGCGGGGATCGCCGCGGTCGGGGCTGCCCTCGGCTTCGCCGCCCCGCGCCTGGGCCTGCTCTACGCGCTCGCCGTCGCCTTCTTCCCGCTCGCGAACATCTCGCTCGGGCTGGCGATCGTCTACGCCGCGATCGCCGCCGCGTGGCTCGCCCTGAGCTGGCGGGACGCGCGCGCCGGCCTGCTGCTCGCCGCCGGGCCGCTGCTCGCCCCGATCGCCGCCCTCGCCCTGCTCCCGCTGGCCGCCCAGTTCGCGCGCGGCCGTCCACGGCGGGCGGCTCAGGCCGGCTGCGCAGTGCTGCTCGCCGCGCTCGTCGCCGGCCTGCGGCATGCTTCGGTGCCCTTCGACGGGTCTGCGCCCCCGCTGGGGCTCGGGATCGCCGGTTCGGGGCGCCCGAGCGCGGTCGCGCATGCGCTCTGGGCGCAGCTGGCCGCCCACCCCGTCCTGGTCGGCGAGGCGCTCGTCCTCGCGGCCGCCGCAGCGCTCCTGCCGCGGGCCCGTCGGCGCGGCCCGTGGCCCGCCGCGATCTTCGGCGCCGCCCTGCTCGCCGGCACTGCTCTGCTCGCCCCAGGGGCAGCCGTTCTCCCGCTCATCGCCGCTGCCTGGCTGACCGCCACCGCCCTGGCGTTCGAGCCTCGGACATAAACTCTGTCGTCGGGGGCAGGTGCCCCCGCCCTCCCATGTCAGTTCTGCGCAACATCGAATCCAAGCTCGAGTCGCTCTTCGAGGGCGTCTTCGGCCGCGCATTTCGCACCAACGTGCAGCCGGTCGAGTTGGCACGCAAGCTCGTGAAGGAGATGGACGACCACCGCAACGTCTCGGTGTCGCGCGTCTATGTGCCGAACGAGTACACGATCTATCTTTCGCCCGGCGACCGCGACCAGTTCGAGAGCTACCAGCAGCAGCTCCAGGATGAGCTCGCCGACTACCTCGCGGAGCACGCACGACGCGAGGGGTACGCACTGCTCTCGCCGCCGCAAGTTCAGCTCGAGACCGACGAGGATCTCGACGTCGGCGTGTTCGGCATCGCGACCCGGATGGTGCAGGCCGGGCCGAAAGGGGAGCCGGCTGCGGCGGAGGCCGGCGCGACCATGCTCTACAAGCCCGCCGCAGCGCCGCCCGTGCTTCAGCCCACCGAGGCCGCATCGGCCGTCGAGCTCGGCGTCCAGCGCGAGATCGCGGTCCTCACGTGGGACGGGCAGCGCCACGAGGTCACGAAGCGCCGGGAGGTGATCGGACGCTCGAAAGACGCAGACATTCAGGTGGCCGACCCGAACGTCTCGCGCCGGCACGCCGAATTGCGCCAGGAGGGGGCCACGTACTGGATCGTCGACCTCGACTCGACGAACGGAGTCGAGGTAAAGGGCAAGCGCGTGAGGCGGCTGAAGCTCGAAGAGGGCACGCGATTCACGATCGGCTCGACGGAGCTCGAATTTGCCCGGGAGCTGCAGTAACGGTGCTTGCCTCCGCCCAGGTCGAGACCACGCTGCTCGCCCTGAAGATCGCCTTTCTCGTCCTCCTCTATCTGTTCATCTGGCGCATCGTTCGCTCCGCGGCGCGCGACCTGCGCCTGCCTCAGGAGTCGATGATCCTCGCCCCGCAGCAGGCCGCTGCAGCGGGGCTGCTCGCCCAGCCCGCCGCGCGTGAGACCGGGCGGCTGATCGTCCTGCAGAGCCCCGCGCTCGACGAGGGTGACAGCGTCGGGCTCGACTCGCATCCGATCACGATCGGACGTGGCGGGACGAACGACGTGTCGCTGCCGGAGGACGAGTATTCGTCGACGCGCCATGCCCGGCTCGAGCCGCGGCGCGACGGCGTCTGGATCGAGGACATCGGCTCCACGAACGGGACCTTCGTGAACGGGATCCGGCTGACGCGGGAGCGCCGGCTCGTGCCCGGCGACGTCGTGCGCATCGGCGAGACAGATCTGAGGTTCGAGCCATGAAACTGGGGCGGTATGCAGCCCGGACCGACCCGGGGCGGAAGCGCCGTGGCAACGAGGACTCGTATGTCAGCCGGCCGCCGCTCTTCGCGATCGCCGACGGCATGGGAGGCGCGCGTGCAGGCGAGGTCGCGTCGGCACTCGCCGCCAGCGCACTCGAGGAGTCGGGAGCCGGCCGCGGCGGTGAGGCGCACGTCGTCGAGCTGATTCAGGAAGCGAACCGCCGCGTGCACGAGCGCGCCTCGACCGACGCGGAGACCTCCGGGATGGGCACGACGATCACCGTCGCCCTGGTCGAAAGCGACGGCACCGTGACGATGGGCCACGTCGGTGACTCGCGCGCATACCTCCTGCGCGGCGACCGGCTCGAGCAGCTGACCGACGATCATTCGCTCGTCGCGGAGCTCGTGCGGCGCGGCGAGCTCTCACCGCAGGCTGCAGAGGTTCATCCGCAGCGCTCCGTGATCACGCGGGCTCTCGGCACGGACCCCGATGTCGACGTCGACACGTTCTCCGTCGCCGCCCAGGCGGGTGACATCTTCCTGATCTGCTCCGACGGGCTGTCGGACATGGTCGACGGCGAGCAGATCGAGGCGATCGTGAAGACGCATCGCGACGACCTCGACGCTGCCGCGAAGGCGCTCGTCCAGGCGGCGAACCGTGCCGGCGGCGAGGACAACATCACCGCGGTGCTCTTCGAGCTGGTCGACGGCGAGCCGACCGAGCCGGACGAGCGGACGCGGGAGCTCGTGCTCCCGCTCGACGACGAGGACACGCTCCACCCGGAGGACGGCGTCGCGCCTCCACCGCCGGCAGCCGCTGAGCCGCCTGCGCCCGCCGACACCATGGTCGTGGCCGCCGCGGATCTCCAGGCGGCGATCGCGGCCCAGAGCCCCGAGCCACCGCAGGCAGGCATCGGCAGGCGCCTTCTGGCACTCGCCGTGATCGCGGTCCTGATCGCCGTGATCGTCGCGCTCGTCTGGTGGGGGCTCGCGCGCTGACCCTCAGTTACCGCAACAGAGAGCTCGTCTACCTCGCTGTCGTCGGCGTCCTCACGGCGATCGGCTTCGCGTCGGTCTACATCGCCCGCCAGTCACTCGTCAGCTGGGGCTCCCTCGGCTACGCCGTCTTCTTCTTCGCGCTCTACATCGCAGCGCACATCGTCACGCGCCTGACGGTCCCGAACGCCGACCCGTACCTCCTGCCGATGGCGGGGCTCCTGACCGCCATCGGCGTGACCGAGATCTACCGGCTCGGGGTCAGCGACGCCTTCAAGCAAGGGCTGTGGATCGTGGTTGGGGTCGCGCTCTTCGCGCTCGCGCTCTGGGGCCTGCGACGCGACTACCGGGTCCTCGAGCAGTACAAGTACCTGTTCGGGATCGGAGCGATCGTGCTGCTCTTCCTGCCGCGGGTGCCCGGCATCGGCACGACCGTCAACGGAGCCCGGCTCTGGGTGCACGTCGGCAGCTTCACCTTCCAGCCGGGCGAGTTCTCGAAGATCTTCCTGATCGTCTTCCTCGCCGCCTACCTGCGCGAAAAGCGCGAGGTGCTGGCGCAGGCGCGGCTCAAGGATGTAGGCCCGCTGCTCGTGATCTGGGGCGCCTGCATGCTGGTGCTGGTCTCGTCGAACGACCTCGGTTCCGGCCTCCTCTACTTCGGGATCTTCCTGGCGATGCTCTACATCGCGACGGCGCGCCTCTCCTTCGTCGTCGCCGGCATCGTTCTCTTCGTCGCCGGCGGCTTCGCCGCCTACCAGAGGATCGGGCACGTCCACGAACGCGTGACGATCTGGCTGCATCCGTGGACGACGCAGAAGGTCTACTGCCCGTCGACCGGCGGTCTCTCGCTGAGGCAGGACTGCCAGAGCTACCAACTCGTCAAGTCGCTCTACTCGATCGGGAACGGTGGCTTCGGCGGAGCCGGGCTCGGCAAGGGGACGTTCGCGACCACGGACGGCCATCAACTGATCCCCTTCATCAACAGCGACTTCATCTACTCGGCGCTCGCGCAGGAGCTCGGGCTCGTCGGCGCCGCCGCGTTGCTCCTCGTCTTCATGCTCTTCGTCGCACGCGGGATGAAGATCGCGCTTCAGGCCGACGACGGCTTCTCGAAGCTGCTCGCAGCGGGCCTCACCTTCGGGTTCGCGCTGCAGACGTTCATCATCGTCGGCGGCGTGCTGCGGATCATCCCGCTCACCGGGATCACGCTTCCGTTCGTCTCGTACGGAGGCTCATCCGTCGTCGCGAACTTCCTCCTCCTCGCGGGCCTGTTGCTCGTCTCCGACCGGGCGAACTCGACGCGATGAACCAGCAGATCTCACGGGTCGCGATGGTCGCCCTGTTGCTGCTCGCGGCGCTGATCGTCGCGACCACGTACTGGCAGTCGTGGGAGGCGCCGACCCTTGCTGCGAAGCAGGACAACGCGATCCAGCGGGTCGCGCAGTTCCGCATCAAGCGCGGGCTGATCTACGCAGCGAACGGCAAGACGCTGTTCGCGACCAACGTCGCCAAGAACGCAACGGGCGGCACGCTGTACTTCAGGCGCTATCCGCTCCACAACCTCGCCTCCCAGGTGATCGGGTACTCGACGCAGGGCCGGTCGCGCGCAGGGATCGAGCGCGAGGAGAACGCCTACCTGACCGCCTCGAACGCCAATCTCGGCACGATCTTCGACAAGCTCTCCGAGCGGCTGAAGGGCACGACGGTCAAGGGGAACAACCTCGTCCTGAACATCCGTCCGGGCGCCCAGTACCTCGCGCAGAAGGCCCTCCGCGGCAAGTGCGGCGCTGCGGTGGTGCTGAACCCGAAGACGGGCCAGGTGTACGTGATGGCCTCGTCGCCGGGCTACGACCCGAACAAGATCGAATCCTCGGCCGGGTATGCGAGCATCATCAACTCGCCGAGTGCGTGCCCGGGCTCGTCGTCGGCGCTGTACAACCGCGCGACGCAAGGCCTGTATGCGCCCGGCTCGACGTTCAAGACGGTCACGGCGGCGGCCGCGCTCGACTCCGGAAAGTACACGCCGGACTCGCAGTTCTACGACCCCGGCTACTGCACGGAGTACGGCGTGCAGGTGCACAACGCGCTCGACCAGAACGGTCCGGAGCAGTTCGGCAACGTCGATCTGAACCAGGCGTTCATCCACTCGATCAACGCCGTCTTCTGCGACCTCGGGATCAAGCTGGGTGCGAAGACGGTGCTCGACAAGGCGCGCGACTTCGGCTTCTACTCGCAGCCACCGATCGAGCTGCCACGGAGCGAGGTGGCGGCGAGCGGCCCCTACGACTTCGTGCATCACCGCCTGATCGACAACGTCCACCTGCTCGATCCGGGGCGAATGGCGTTCGGGCAGGACAAGCTGCTCGTGACGCCGCTGCAGATGGCGCTCGTCGCGGCCGGCGTCGCGAACAAGGGCACGATCATGCAGCCGCACCTGATCAACCGGGTCACGAGCCCGAGCGGCGGCACCGTCGTCAAAGTCCGTCCACAGGTCTGGAAGCACGCGATGAAGCCGTCCACGGCCGCCGCGATCAACGAGATGATGCAGGGCGTCGTCCAGTCCGGCACGGGTCAGGCCGCCCAGATCCCCGGGGTCAAGGTCGCCGGCAAGACCGGAACTGCCGAGACGAGCGAGCGGAACGTCTACACCGCCTGGTTCATCTTCTTCGCTCCCGCCGACGACCCCCAGGTCGCGGGCGCTATCGCCGTCGAGCACCAGTTGAACGGCTTCGGCGGCGCGATCGCCGCCCCGATCGCCAAAGAGCTGATGCAGGCGATCCTGACCCCGACGTCGAAGCACTAAAGCCGGATTCGTATGACCTCGTCAGACACCATGATCGGCCGCACCTTCGACAAGCGCTATGTGATCAAGCGCAAGCTCGGCTCGGGCGGAATGGCGATCGTCTACCTCGCCGAGGACCAGGAGCTCGGCCGGCTGGTCGCACTGAAGCTGCTCGACGACCGCCACGCGTCCGACGAGCAGTTCGTCGAGCGGTTCCGACGCGAGGCGCAGAGCGCGGCCGGGCTGAATCATCCGAACATCGTGTCGATCTTCGACCGCGGCCACGCCGCCGGGACCTACTACATCGCGATGGAGTACCTGGACGGACGGACGCTCAAGGAGCTACTCGTCCGCAACGGCCCGACCCCGATCCCGATCGCGATCGACTATGCGCGCCAGATCCTCGGCGCGCTCTCCTTCGCACATCGCAACGGCATCGTCCACCGCGATATCAAGCCCCACAACATCATCGTCGGCAGCGACGGCCGGTTGAAGGTGACGGACTTCGGGATCGCCCGCTCCGGCACGTCACAGATGACCGAGGCGGGGTCGATCGTCGGCACCGCGCAGTACCTCTCGCCGGAGCAGGCGCGCGGCGCGCCCGTCGATCCCCGCTCCGATCTCTATTCGCTCGGGATCGTGCTCTACGAGATGCTGACCGGTGCGGTGCCGTTCACCGGCGACACGCCGGTCGAGATCGCGATGAAGCACCTCTCTCAGGTCCCCGAGCCGCCGTCGGCGCTGCGGCACGACGTTCCGCACGACCTCGACGCGGTCGTCATGCGCGCGCTGGCGAAGGCACCCGAGCAGCGCTACGACTCCGCCGAGGAGATGGACGCCGACCTGGCGCGTGTCGCGCGCGGTGTGTCCGTCTCACGTGAGACCGAGGATGCGATGACGCAGGTGCTCTCGGGCGCAGGCGTCGCGACCGCGCAGACCATGGTGCAGCGGCCGCGAACCTCTGTGACTCCTCCACCCGTGCCGCCGGTCTACCGCTCGCCCGGCTACTACGACTACGAGGAGCCGCCCGGCAGGCGCTCGATCTGGCCCTGGCTGCTCGCCGTCGGCCTGATCGTCGCGGGCGCGGCCGGCGGCTGGTTCCTCTACATGAAGATCCAGGACCAGCTGAACAACAACAAGCCGATCGCCGTGCCCGACGTGATGCTGATGGCGCGGCCGCTCGCGGTGCAGAAGATCGAGGAGGCCGGGCTGGTCCCGGTCGTGATCACCGCGACCAGCGACACGGTGGCCAAAGGCCAGGTCTCGGGCCAGAACCCGGGCGGCGGCTCGAAGGTCGGCAAGGGCTCGACGATCGCCTTGACCGTCTCGAGCGGCAAGCCGCAGGTGGTGATTCCGAGCGTCGTCGGACTGGACGCGACGAGTGCCGTGGCGACACTGGCCCAACTGGGCCTCAACCCCAAGATCACGCGCATCTACTCGGGCGCGCAGCAGGACACGGTCACTGCACAGCAGCCGCACGCCGGCGACAAGGTCGACAAGGGGACGGTCGTGCACATCAACGTCTCACGCGGCGCAAAGCCGGTGACCGTCCCCGACGTGACCTCGCAACCCTTCGCGAACGCGAAGTCGGCGCTCAACGGGCAGGGCTTCGTCGTGGGACGGGTCGACATCCAATCGGACCTCCCCCAGGGAACCGTCGTGGCCGAGGATCCGCCCGCGGGCACCTCCGTCGCGTCAGGCTCGAAGGTCACCCTCTCGGTCTCGAAGGGACCGGCGACCACGCAGGTGCCCGATGTGACCGGCCAGAACCAGGCGGCGGCCGAGGCGATCCTGACCGGCGCCGGGCTGACGCCCGCCGTGATCCTCGATCCGGTCACCGACCCGAGCCAGGACGGGATCGTCCAATCCACGGATCCACCGCCGGGCTCGGATGCGAAGGCGGGCGAGGTCGTGGTGATTCACGTCGGCCAGCTCCAGAACGGCGTCCCTGGTGACGGCAACGGGAACGGGAACGGGAACGGGACCGACACGACCACGACGACAACCACGACCACGGGATGAGCCGCCGGATCGCGGTCATCCTCGGCGGCCGGTCGAGTGAGAACCCGATCTCGATCGCCTCCGCCGCCAGCGTGATCGCCGGGCTCGAGGAGGCCGGGAACGACGTCGTGACGGTGCAGATCGACCGTGAGGGCCGCTGGGAGCTCGGCGCCGGAAGGAAGGCATTGGAGCGCGGAGACCGTTTGCCCGGCAAGGAGGTCGCGACCACCCTCGCGGACGTCGACGTCGTCTTTCCGGTTCTCCATGGACCGTTCGGCGAGGACGGAACGGTGCAAGGCCTGCTCGAGCTGGCCAACGTCCCGTACGTCGGGGCCGGCGTGCTCGGCTCGGCGCTCTGCATGGACAAGGACGTGTTCAAGGCGGTGCTCCGCGACCGCGGCGTGCCGGTGACCGAGAACATCACGCTGCGCCTCGGCGACGAAGCGCGCAACCCGTTCGGCTATCCGGTGTTCGTGAAGCCGGCGAGGTTGGGGTCGAGCGTCGGGATCACGAAGGCGCACGACGACGATGAGCTGCGTCGCGGTGTTGCGCTCGCGTTCGAGCACGACGAGAAGGTGCTCGTCGAACGCTTCGTCTCGGGGATCGAGGTCGAGGTCGGCGTGCTCGGGAACCAGAAGCCGATCGCCTCCCTGCCGGGCGAGATCGTCGTCACGCACAACGAGTGGTACGACTTCGAGGCGAAGTACGACGAAGGCGAGATGGATCTCATCGTCCCCGCCCGCGTCACCGACGAGCAGATCCGCCGCGCCCAGGAGCTCGCGGTGAACGCGTTCGTCGCGACGGACTGCGAGGGGATGGCGCGGGCCGACCTGTTCGTCCGCGACGACGGCGAGGTGCTCGTGAACGAGCTGAACACAATCCCGGGCTTCACGTCGACGAGCGTCTACGCGCGGCTGTTCGACGCTTCCGGCATCGGTTACGGCGAGCTCCTGCAGCGCCTGGCCGATCTCGCGGTCGAGCGGTTCGAACGCCGGAGGCAGCTCCGCTTTTGAACTGGTGGCGCCTGCTCGTCCTGCGGAACCCGGAGCTCGGACCGCACGCCGAAGCCTTCGCCGCCCTCCTGGCACGGACCTCGCCGGGAGAGACCGTCGACTACGACCTGCCGCAACCGAAGTGGTGGTTCCTGCATCACCTCGTGACCAGTGGCTACCTGCTGCACGGGTCAAACGAGAACGAGGTCGACGAGTTCCGCACGCGCGCGAACTTCGACGCGCACAACACGAACCGCGTCGACGCGGTCTTCGCAACCGACGATGCGGTCTGGCCGCTCTACTTCGCCGTCGTCAAACGCCCGCAGAGCCTGATCAACTGGTGCGAGCACGTTCCCGGCGCGTCCCGGTACCTGTTCTCGATCGGCAGCGACCCGCGCGATCCGGCCTCATGGACGGCCGGGACGGTCTACGTCCTGCCGCGTGAGACGTTCACGCCGACGCCGGGAAGCAGGGAGCTGATCAGCCTCGTTCCCGTGCGCCCGCGCGCACGGCTCACGATCGAGCCCGGTGACTTTCCGTTCAAGGACCAGACCCGGGGCCACGCAAGCGGCGAGTCGGTGCGCAGGGTGGCCCTGCGGAACGCGCTCAGGCTGCCTTGACCTCGTTGATCCGAACCGTCGAACCGCCGGGCGGAAGGCTCGTGATCCAGATCAGGTAGTAGCGGTGCTTCCCGCCGGTGATCGTGAACTGCGTCCCGCTCGACACGGTCTGCGACGAGGAGACCGTCTCGGGGAACAGGCCGAGCGCATCGCCTGCCCGGATGACGGCCGTGAAGCCCGGCGTCGCGGTGGCGATTCCGAGCACGTGGAGCTGCACCGGGCGCTTCGCATCGAGGACGAGCCCCACGCCCCGCTTGCCGATCTCGGCGAAGCTCGCGTGATACCGCTCCGTCTCCCAGTAGGTGCCGGCGTTGTTGTCGGTCGCGAAGTGCGCGTCGGCGTTGTGCTCCTCGCCCGGCGGCGAGCCGTACGGGTCGTACGCCGTGACGGCGCTGAGCCGGACCGGGGGGCCGTCGCCCGTACTCCCGGACGACGAACGATGGATCGAGAAAACACCCGTGCCGCTGTCCAGGACGAGGGCCGCGATCACCGCGCCGATTGCGATCAACGCCGCGAGCACGAGGACCAGCGGCCACGGCGAGACGCCGCTCTTCCGCCGCCGTGGGCGCACGGAATGCTCGGGGGCGGTCACCTGCGTCGCGCCCTGCTCCTCGGCCAGGCACGCCTCGAGCTCACCGCAGAAGCCGGCCATCGTGGGGAACCGGTCGCCGGGATCCTTCGCCATCGCCCTCTGCACCGCCGCCTCGAGACGAGGCGACACGTCAGGACGCTTGTCGCGGATCGCCGGCGGCGGCTCGTTGATGTGGCGCATCGCGATGGTGACGAAGTTCTCGCCGGGGAAGGGCACCTCGCTCGTCAGCAACTCGTACAGGACGACGCCGAGCGAGTACACGTCGGTGTGCTCGTCGACCCGCTGGCCCTGTGCCTGCTCCGGCGCGATGTAGTCCGACGTGCCGAGGACGGTCCCGGTCTGGGTCATGCCGTGTTGGACGTCGAGCGAACGCGCGATGCCGAAGTCGGTCACCTTCGCCCGCCCGTCACCGTTCAGGAGCACGTTCTGCGGCTTGACGTCGCGATGCACGAGGCCTTCCTGATGAGCGAACGCGAGCCCTTGTGAGACCTGAATCGCCAGCTCGAGCGCCGTCTCGACCGGAAGCGGGCCGCGCCGCTGGATCAACTGCTTGAGGTTCTCGCCTTCGACGTACTCGAAGACGATGAACTGGCGGCCGTCGTGCTCACCACGATCGATCACCGTGACGATGTTCGGATGCGACAGCGTCGCCACAGCCCGCGCCTCATAGCGAAAACGACCGACGTGCTCTGCGTCGTCGGTGAACTGCCGGTGGAGCACCTTCAGTGCGACCTTGCGGTCGAGCAGCCGGTCATGCGCCCGATAGACGCTCGACATGCCGCCGATGCCGACGAGCTCCTCGAGCTCGTATCGGTCTGAGAGAACCTCGCCGACCATTGCGGGGTGACCCTACCCCCCGTCTGTGTGCTTAAAGCGCAGCTTCCAGGGCCGCTTCCCAGACGTCGAGCGCTTCGTCGAGCTCCGCGTCCGAGATCACGAGGGGCACGAGCACCCGGATGCAGTTGCCCGCCACGCCGGACTTCAGCAGGAGCAGGCCACGCGCGAGCGCCTGCTCGACGACCTCCGACGCGAGCTCGGTCGCGGGATCGCTGCCGCCCTCCTCGACAAGCTCGATCGCGAGCATGCCGCCGAGGCCGCGGACGTCGCCGATCTGTGGCCAGCGGCCCTGCCACGACTCGAGGCGGGCCTTCATCGTCTCGCCGAGCGCGGCCGATCGGGTGACCAGGCCCTCCTCCTCGATCACGTCGAGCACGGCGAGCGCCGCCGCGATCGCGACCGGGTTGCCGACATAGGTGCCGCCGACGCCGCCCTCCGCAGGCGCGTCCATGATCTCCGCCCGACCGAGGACCCCGGAAAGCGGCAGGCCCATCGCGATCGACTTGGCGACGGTGATCAGGTCCGGTTCGACACCGAAATGCTCGATCGCGAAGAACCGGCCGGTGCGCGCGAAACCGCTCTGGACCTCGTCGCAGACGAGCACGATGCCGTGCTCGTCGCAGATCTCGCGTAGGCCCTGCACGAACTCGCGCGATGCGGGGATGAAGCCGCCCTCGCCCTGAACGGGCTCGAAGACGATCGCCGCGACGTCCTCGGCGGCAACGAGCGTGGTGAACGCCCGGCGCAACGCCGCCAGTGCCTCTTCTGCGCTCGGGCCGCGGAACGCGTTCGGGAACGGCACGCGATAGACCTCGGGCGCAAATGGGCCGAGCCCTTGCTTGTAGGGGTGCGTCTTCGACGTCAGCGCAAGCGACAAGTAGGTCCAGGCCGTGGAAGGCGCCCTCGAACCCGATCACCGCGTGACGGCCGGTGAAGGCGCGCGCGAACTTGACCGCGTTCTCCACCGCCTCGGTGCCGGCGTTGAAGAAAGCCGCCTTGACCGGCCCGCTGATCGGCAGCCGTGCGAGGAGGCGCTCAGCGAGGGACGCGTAATTCTCGTACGGCACGACAGTGAAGTCGGTGTGGCTGAAATGCTCCAGCTGCTCCTGCGCCGCCTGGACGACATGAGGATGCGAATGGCCGACGTTCAGGCAGCCGACCCCGCCTGCGAAATCGATGAACGTGTTCCCGTCGAGGTCGGTGATCGTGGCGCCACGCGCGTCGGCGGCGACGACGGGGAAGGTGATCGCGAGCGGAGAGGCGACGCTCGCCGCCAGGCGGTCCAGCACCTCGCGCGAGCGGGGGCCCGGAATTTCGGTCTGCAGGACGATCGCGCGGGTGGTGGCCACGGGCCGAGAGTAGCGGAGGAAACACGCCCCTGCATGGCTGAATAGTTAGTAGTCATTCATCCATGCGGATGACCCAAGTGGCGCATTGCCGGTCTTGGCAAAGGCGCTCTACACTTCCCCCAGGTGCCTGCCCCCAGCCGGCCCGTGTCATAGCTCCATCCCCAAGACTAGAAGGGCAAATTCTGATGCATAGCTCGCTCAAGCGCATGTGGGCGCTGCTTGGCGTGGTTGCGGCGATCGGCGCCGTGGCCGCCACGTCCGCAATAGCGTCTCACAAGGCCGGACCGACGATCGTCATCTGGACGGATGCGAATCGCACGGCTTCCGTCAGCAAGGTCGCGAACGCCTGGGCCTCGAAGAACGGCGCCTCGATCCAGGTCGTGACCAAGGACTTCGGCTCGATCGAGACGGCGCTCGGCACCGTCGCCACGGCGGACGCCCCGGATGTCGTTGTGGCGGCACATGACTGGACCGGCCAGCTGGCCGCGAACGGTCTCGTCGAGCCGCTCTATCCGAGCAAGGCTGTCCTCGCGCAGTTCCCGAAGTACACCCTCGATGCGTTCTCCTACGGGACCGCCGTGAAGAAGCTCTACGGCGTCCCGGTCCAGATCGAGAACATCGGGCTGCTCGTCAACACGAAGCTCGCGAAGGTCCCGACGACCTTCTCCCAGCTCGAGAGTGAGGCGCTCGCTGCCAAGAAGAAGGCGCACCTGTCGTTCGGCATCTGCGTCCAGCAGGGCTCCGGCGGAGACGCGTACCACATGTACCCGTTCTTCTCGGGTCTCGGCGGTTACGTCTTCGGCACCAACAAGGCCGGGAACCTCAACCCGAAGGACGTCGGCGTTGCAAACCCGACGTTCATCAAGAACTCGAAGCTGATCGACAAGTGGAACAAGGAAGGCCTGATCAACTCGAAGACCGACTATGCGGTCTGTGACACGGCGTTCACGAAGTCGCAGACGCCGTTCTGGATCACCGGTCCTTGGGCCGTCGCCGACGTTCAGAAGGCCGGCGTGTCGTTCAAGGTCGTCCAGGTGCCGGCGATCAACAAGGCGTCCGTGCCGTTCCTCGGCGTGAACGGCATGATGGTCACCAAGTTCGCATCGACGCACAATGTCGACTCGGCTGCGAAGGACCTCGTCGTGAACTACTTCACGACGCCTTCGGCCCAGACGCAGCTCGCAGCTGCAGGTGGCCGTGCACCGGCGAACCTCAAGGCGAAGGCGACCGACCCGATCCTGGCGCAGTTCGGCAAGGCCAGCAAGGGCGGCGTCCCGATGCCGAACATCCCCCAGATGAACAGTGTCTGGAGCGATCTCGGCCAGGCGTGGGTCCGCTCGACGAAGGGCGCAGGCGCAATGCCGGCCGCGCGCTCCTTCAAGGGTGCTGCTCGCGCGATCTCGTACAAGATCGGCTAGCTCGAAGCACGTAAAGCCGGGTGGGCGCTTTCGGGCGCCCACCCGGCGTATTCTCACCTGACCTGGCCCAGTGAGCACCGCCACCACGCCCACCCTCTCCGGCGAACCGCCGCCCTTCCGTCCAAGCCTGATCGCCCGGGGAATCGCCTTCTTCTCCGGCAGCGTGGGCTTCGCGATCAAGATCGCGCTTCTGTGCGCTTCGAACGCACTCGCTATCTGGGCGATCTACGTCCTGATCACGCACAGCCGCTGGCCGGCCGTTGTCGTGCTCACCGTGGCGACGTTCCTGATCGACCTGGTGTACCTCGCGCCGCGTCGCAAGACGCTGCCGCTGAAGTTCTTGATCCCCGGGATGGTCTTCCTGATCGGTTTCCAGATCATCCCGATCCTCTTCACGATCAACGTCGCGTTCTCGAACTACTCGACCGGCCACATCCTCACGCAGGGACAGGCGATCGACGCGATCAAGATCAATTCGCTGGAGCCGCCCGCGAACGGCCGCCAGTACGACATCGCTCCCGCGCGCGACTCCTCCGGGAACCTCGTCCTGCTGATGCGCGACGAAACCGGGGGCAAGGTATACGTCGGCACGACGAAGGGCCTGACCGAGCTGTCGAAGAGCGAGGTCACGGTCGGCGAGACGGGACAGCCGACCGCCGCGAAGGGCTACACGCTCATCAAGGGAGCAGAGCTCTTCGCACTCGACCAGCAACTCCGCGACTACAAGGTGCCGACAACCGGCGACTCGGCGATCCAGCCCCAGGGCACGGCGATCGGCGTCGAGCTCAGGCCGACGTTGCGCTACGACTCGAAGCGCAACGTGTTCGTGCGGATCACGGACGGCAAGGTGTTCCACGACAACGGGCTCGGATCGTTCGTCAACGGGTCGGAGGAGCTGGAGCCGGGGTGGAAGACGCACGTCGGCTTCCGCAACTTCAGCCAGATCATTAACAACCCCCTCGTCCGCAAGCCGTTTCTCACGATCTTCCTGTGGACGTTCGTCTTCGCAGCGTCGACGGTCTTCTTCTCCTTCGCGGTCGGCCTGTTCCTCGCGATCGCGCTCGACAAGCGCGGCCTGCGCTTCCAGCGGCTCTACCGCTCCGTGCTCGTGATCCCGTGGGCGATTCCCGGCTTCCTCTCGCTGCTCGTGTGGGCGGGGCTCCTGAACGACGATTTCGGCGTCGTCAACAAGCTGTTCGGCATCCACGTGCCGTGGTTGTTCGGCGGCAACGTCTTCTCGTGGCTGCCGTTCATCAGCTGGCCGCGCATCGCTGTCATCCTCGTCAGCGTGTGGCTGACGACGCCGTATTTCTTCCTCGTCTCGATGGGCTCCCTGCAGTCGATCCCGAGCGAGCTCACGGAGGCCGCACGCGTCGACGGCGGCGGTGCGTGGCAGGTCTTCCGGCGCGTGACGCTGCCACTGCTCCTCGTCGCCGTCGCGCCGCTGATGATCGCGTCGTTCGCGTTCAACTTCAACAATTTCAACAACGTGTACCTGCTGACCGGCGGCGGGCCATACAACGGGGCCTCTTCGATCGCGGGCAACACGGACATCCTGATCAGCTACACCTACAAGCTGGCAATCGCCTCCGGAAAGGGATCCGACTATGGCCTGGCAAGCGCGGTTGCGATCATCATCTTCTTCCTCGTCGCCGGCATCTCGGCGATCTCGTTCTGGAAGACCAAGTCACTGGAGAACGTGAGATGAGCACATCCGAACTTGCGCCGACGACCTTGCCGGTGACGAAGGCCGCCGTGAAGCGACCCCGCACGCGGCTGAAGTTCAGGGACGCCTGGTGGCGGCATCTCGTCGGCGTGATCGCTATCTGCGCGGCGCTCTTCCCCGTCGTCTACATCGTGTCGTCGGCCTTCAATGCCAATAGCTCGCTGCAGAGCGCGCAGGTGATTCCCTCACAGGTGACGCTGCACAACTTCGGGAACCTGCTGCACAACACCGTCAAGGGCAACACCGGCGCGAAGCAAGACGCGCCTTACCTGCACTGGTTCCTCAACTCGATGCTGATCGCCCTGATGACCGCCATCGCGACGACAGTGCTCGGTGCGCTTGCAGCGTACGCGTTCAGCCGCTTCCGCTTCAGAGGCCGACGTGGCGGGATGCTGGGACTGCTGCTGATCCAGATGTTCCCGTCGTTCGTGGCGGTCGCCGCGATCTACCTGATCATCCTGAACGTCGGCGAGGTCTTCCCGCAGATCGGCCTCGACAAGCAGGCCGCGGTGGTGATCGTCTACCTGGGCGGGGCGCTGGGCGTCCAGGCGTGGCTGATGAAGGGCTACTTCGACACGATCCCGACGGAGCTCGACGAGTCCGCCAAGGTCGACGGGGCAACTGCGTCCCAGATCTTCTGGGGCGTCGTGCTGCCGCTCGCCGCGCCGGTGCTCGCCGTCGTCGCACTGATCTCCTTCGTCTTCACGCTGAACGAGTTCATAATCGCCTCCGCGATCCTGCAGACGACGAGCCACAAGACGTTGCCGGTCGGGATGCAACTCTTCGTCAGCGGCTCCTACGACAAGGTCTGGGGGCCGTTCACGGCCGGCGCGCTGCTCGCGGCTCTTCCGGTCGCGGCGCTCTTCCTGCTCCTGCAGCCGTTCATCGTCAGCGGTCTGACAGCGGGCTCCGTCAAGGGATGACGCTCCAGGAGCAAGAGGTGGGCGCGCTCCTCGACCAGCCGCATCACGACGGCTCGGACCTGTACGTGCTCGAGCGGCCCGCGCGGCTCGGCGACGAGGCCGTCGTGCGCCTCCGCGTCCCGCGCGCGGCGACCGCGGACCGCGTCGTCCTTCGCTACGAGCGTGACGGCGAGCCGCGCAATGCCGAGGCGTTCATCGACGAGGAGACGGAGACCGACGTCTGGTGGCGGGCCTCCTTCCCGGTCGCGAACCCGATCTCGCGCTATCGCTTCCTGCTTTCGGGCGGCGACGTCGGCTACGCCTGGGTGAACGCCCTCGGCACGACCGCGCACGAGGTGGCGGACGCGGACGACTTCGCGATCGCCGTCGGACAGTGGGGGCCTGCCTGGCATCTGGAGTCGGTCGTCTACGAGATCTTCCCCGACCGTTTCGCGTCGTCCGGGCGAGCTGCCGAGCGGCCGGACTGGGCGATCACCAGGGCCTGGGACGAGCTCCCGACGGGCCGCGGTCGGCCGACGCCGTTCGAGGTCTTCGGCGGCGACCTCGCGGGCATCGAGCAGCACCTCGATCACATCGAGTCGCTCGGGGCGAACGTCATCTACCTGACGCCGTTCTTCCCGGCGAGCTCGTCACACCGCTACGACGCGACCACGTTCGCCCACGTCGACCCACTGCTCGGCGGCGACGATGCACTCGTCTCCCTCGCCGCGGCGGCGCATGCGCGCGGCATCAGGATCGTCGGCGACCTGACCCTGAACCACACGGGTCACCGGCACGAGTGGTTCCTGGCTGCCCAGGCGAGCCCGAGCGCGCCGGAGCGCGCCTTCTACTACTTCGACGACGCCTTACCGCACGGGTACGAATCGTGGCTCGGCCACCCGACACTGCCGAAGCTCGACTGGCGCAGCGCGGAGCTCCACGACCGGTTCGGAGCCGTGCTGCGCCGCTACCTGGAGCTCGGCCTGGACGGCTGGCGGATCGACGTGGCGAACATGGTCGGCCGCTACCGCGACCTCGACCTGAATCGCGAGGTCTCGATGTGGGCGCGCGGGCAGATCGGCGACGCTCTCCTGATCGCCGAGCACGGGCACGACTTCCGGCCCGACCTGGGCGCGCGCGGCTGGCACGGCGTCATGAACTACTCGGGCTTCCTGCGGCCCCTCTGGACGTGGTTGCTCCGCGACGATCCCGACCCCGAGCAGCAGGAGCAGTTCTGGGGCATCCCGGTCGGCGTGCCGAGCCTCGACGGCGAGCCGTCTGTCGCGGCGTTGCAGCGGTTCCGCGCCGGCGTGCCGTGGGAGTCCGTCGTCCACTCATGGAACCTGCTCGACAGCCACGACACCGCCCGCTTCCGGACGATCGCCGGAACCGGCGAGCGGCACCTGGTCGGCGTCGGCCTGCAGATGTCGCTGCCAGGCGTGCCCATGCTCTTCGCAGGCGACGAGCTCGGGCTCGAAGGCGCCTGGGGCGAGGACGCCCGCCGCACCATGCCGTGGGGCTCGGAGCAGCTGTGGGACACGACCTTCCTCGAGCACGTCCGCGCCCTGGCCGCGCTCCGCCGTACGAGCAGCGCCCTCGCACGCGGCGGCATCCGCTACGTGCACGTGTCCGCTGACGCGATCGCCTTCGTGCGCGAGACGCGCGACGAGCAGCTGCTCGTTCTGGCGTCACGCGCCGCGCACACGCCGATCGAGACCCCGTTCCACCTGCTCGAAACCCTGTACGGCGAAGACGCTTCGAACGGCGTCCTCCCCGCCGACGGACCTGCGTTCCATATCTGGAGGATTCGGTGACCCATGGCTGACGTCGCGTTCAACGACGTGGACAAGATCTACGACAACGGCGTCCAGGCCGTCTTCGGCCTGACACTCGACATCCACGACGCGGAGTTCCTGGTCCTCGTCGGCCCATCCGGGTGCGGCAAGACGACCGCTCTGCGGATGGTCGCTGGCCTCGAGGACATCTCCGACGGCACGGTGTCGATCGGCGGGCGCGTCGTCAACGACGTCTCGCCGAAAGACCGCGACATCGCGATGGTCTTCCAGAACTACGCGCTCTACCCGCACCTGAGCGTCGGCGAGAACATCGCCTTCGGCCTGCGCCTGCGGAAAGAGCCCAAGGACGTGATCTACGAACGCGTCGCCTGGGCGGCAAAGCTGCTCGACCTGACTCCCTACCTCGACCGCAAGCCGAAGGAGCTCTCGGGCGGCCAGCGGCAGCGCGTCGCGATGGGGCGCGCGATCGTCCGTAAGCCGCAGGTCTTCCTGATGGACGAGCCGCTTTCGAACCTCGATGCGAAGCTCCGCGTGCAGATGCGCGCCGACATCGCGCACCTCCAGAAGGAACTGCAGACGACGACCGTCTACGTGACCCACGACCAGGTCGAAGCGATGACGATGGGCGACCGCGTCGCGGTGATGGCGAACGGTGTGCTCCAACAGGTCGACGCACCGCAGCGGCTGTATGACCGGCCGGAGAACCTGTTCGTCGCAGGCTTCATGGGCACGCCTCCGATGAACCTGCTCGAGGCGACCACGATCGTCAACGGCGGCGTGTCCATCAATCTCGGCGGGAACGTGCTGCCGATTGCGCCCGAGGCGTTGCAGCAGTATCCGCGCCTCCGCGAGTACGGAGGCCGTCCGGTGATCGTCGGGCTGCGCGCCGGCGACCTGCACCCGGCGCAGGGCCGGGACGACCTGCCGCAGATCCATGCCACGGTCGAGATCGTCGAATCCCTCGGCGGCGAGTCGATGGCCTACTTCCGGGTCGACGCACGGCACATCAAGAGCGAGACCGCAGAAGAGGAAGACGTTCTCGCGGCCGACGACACGCCTGACGTCGTCGTGGGGTCGCGGCCGAACCTGGTCGCGTCGTTCCCGCCGCATGTTCAGCTGAGGCTTCGCGACGAGGTGCCGATCGCCGTCGACACGCGAAATCTCCATTTCTTCGATGAAGCGTCCGGCGCTCCGCTTCGCTAGCGCAATCGCTCTTGCGATTGCGCTCGTCACCGCAGCAGGCGCAGCGAGCGCCTCGGGGCCGCCCACCGGAGCTGTGCTGGCAGCGCTCTCGCAGCCGCCGACGCAGAGCTCGTTGGCGTCCCAGCGGATCTACTTCGTCATGCCGGACCGGTACGCGAACGGCGACACGGCGAACGACACCGGGGGGCTGAGCGGCCCGACGGGCGTCACCGGGCTCGACCCGTCGAGCACCGGCTACTACCACGGTGGCGACCTGAAGGGCCTCACGTCGCACCTGCAGCGGATCAAAGATCTCGGCTTCACTGCGATCTGGGTCACGCCGGTGCTCAAGCAGGACCCGGTCGAGAACGGGACCGCCGCCTATCACGGCTACTGGGGCCTCGACTTCACCACGGTCGATCCACACCTCGGCACGGACCAGGACTTCACAAGCTTCGTCGCCTCGGCGCACGGGCTCGGTCTCAAGGTCTATCTCGACGTCGTCGTCAACCACACCGCGGACGTGGTTCAGCTGACGAACGGATCGTCCTACAGCGAGGTGCCGTATCGCGACTGCCACGGCAAGCGGTTCAGTCCGGCGAACTACGTCACGTCGAAGCATTTTCCGTGCCTGAAGGGGTCGACGATGCCCGAGGTGCCGCTGCTCCTGAAGGCGGACAGCCACCTGAAGAAGCCCGACTGGCTGAACGATCCGCTCAACTACCACGACCGCGGCAACATCGACTTCGGCTCGTGCAGCCAGCAGTGCTTCGAGCAAGGCGACTTCTTCGGCCTCGATGACCTGTTCACCGAGAAGCCGAACGTCATGAACGGCCTCGCTCAGATCTACTCGTCGTGGATCACGCGGTTCCACGTCGACGGCTTTCGCGTCGACACCGCGAAGCACGTCAATGCTGCGTTCTTCAAGCTCTGGGTTCCGAAGATCCGCGCGGCCGCCCGGTCGGTCGGCATTGCCGACTTCCCCGTCTTCGGCGAGGTGACGTTGAACGACGCTGTCGACCTCTCGGCCTTCGTCCGCGACCGCGGTCTGCCGCAGGTCCTCGACTTCCCGTTCCAGCAGGTCGCGACCGCCTACGCATCAGGCGCGTCGGGCGCAAAGGGCCTCGGCTTCCGCCTTCAGGACGACGACTACTTCCGCCTGCCGAACGGCATCGACCCCGCCTTCACGACGTTCCTGGGCAATCACGACATGGGCCGCGGGGCGCAGCAGATCCTCTCGCAGGCCCCGGGGCTGACCGGGAGCGCGCTCGTCCAGCACGTCCTGCTCGGCTACGACCTCCTCTACCTCCTTCGCGGCGCCCCGACGGTGCTCTACGGCGACGAGGTGGGGATGATCGGGTCGGGCGGAGACCAGGCCGCGCGCGAGGACATGTTCCCGACCCAGGTGAGCGACTGGCAGACGGAGACCCGGGTGGGCTCGCCGCCGATCGGGAAGGGCTCGTCGTTCGACGTCACCACCAATCCGATCGAAGCGCAGCTCGTTCGACTCTCGGCCGTCCGCGACGCGTTCCCCGCACTCGCGACCGGAGCGTCGGTCGTGCGTCGCGCGACCGACGCGGTGCTCGTCGTCTCCCGGATCGATTTCGCAACGGGTCACGAGGTCGTGACGGCGTTCAACAACGGCACCGCGCCGGCGCACGTGACCGTCCCGGTCGCGACGCCGAACACCAACTGGCAGCTCGCGTTCGGCAGCGGCACGGCCGGCGAGCAGGGCACGAACCTGTCGCTGACGATCCCACCGGTGTCCGCGCTCGTCGCGGTGCCCGCGGCCGCCATCCCAAAGACGGCGCCCGCGGCGCCGAAGCTGAAGGCCTCGCCGGACCCGCTCACCTCCTACGACCTGCTCACCGCCACCGTGCCCGGCGGACCGGTGAGCGTCACCTTCGCGCTCCGCCGCAAGGGCGGCAGCTGGCAGCGCCTGGCGATCGACGATTCGGCTCCATATCGCGCGTTCGTCGACCCGGCTCGCTACCCGAAGCACGAGCGGCTCGACGCCGTGGCCGTGGCGCGCGCGCTCGACGGGAGCGTGTCCGTGTCGAGCGTCGCGACGTTCGTGGCGAACGGGTGAGCCGGGTTTCGCTAGCCTCGTCGCGGTCTTGAACACGATCGAACAGACGACGGGCACCGCGGAGACGTGGTGGTCGCAGGCCTACGAGGACGACGACGTGCTCGTCGCCTACTTCAGCATGGAGTTCGGCGTCGACGTGCGCCTGCCGATCTACTCGGGTGGCCTCGGCATCCTCGCGGGAGACCACCTGAAGGCGGCGGCCGAGCTCGGGCTGCCCCTGGTCGGGATCGGACTGCTCTATCGCGGTGGGTATTTCACGCAAGGGCTGAGCGAGGCGGGTCGTCAGACCGAGACCTACACGGCGATCGACCCGGAGGCACTCGGCCTGCAGCGCGAGCCGGTGACCGTCGAGGTCGACCTCGCGGGCGAGACGGTGACCGCGGACGTGTGGCGTTACGACGTCGGGGCGGGGTCGGCGACCACCGTGCCGCTCTACCTGCTCGACGTCGACCTCGTCACCGACGCGCTGTACTCCGGCGACCGCGAGCACCGGATTCGCCAGGAGCTGCTCCTGGGAGTCGGCGGCGTGCGCGCCCTCGCCGCGCTCGGACTCGAGCCCACGGTCTTCCACGTGAACGAGGGACATTCGGCGTTCCTCGCGCTCGAGCGAGCGCGCATCCTCGTTGCGAACGGGCCTGTCGAGTGGCGACGCGCTCGAGCAGATCCGGCGCTCGACGGTCTTCACGACGCACACACCGGTCCCGGCCGGGAACGAGGTGTTCGGCGACGAGCTGGTCCTCCGTTACGCCGGCGGGCTCGCGACGGAGGCCGGCATCTCCGGCGAGACGCTGCTCGGGCTCGGGCGCAGCGGGCAGACGGACGGCTTCGGCCTGACACCGCTGGCACTCCGGCTCTCGGCCTACGCCAACGGCGTCTCGGAGCTGCACGGCGAGGTGGCCCGCGAGATGTGGGCGGGGCTGTGGCCGGGCGCCGACCCGCCGATCGGCCACATCACGAACGGAGTGCATCTCGGCACGTGGCTCGCGCCCGAGCTCGTCGAGCTCCTGCGGTCGGTCGGCGTGCGCCCCGAGGCACCGCCCGCGGACGGCGGCTGGGACGCCGTGCTCGGTCTCGACCCCGACGCCCTGTGGTCCGTGCACGCCCTGCTCAAGGAGCGGCTCGCCGGACTGAGCGAGATCGATCCCGACCGCCTCACGATCGGCTTCGCGCGCCGCTTTGCCACGTACAAGCGCGCGGGGCTCGTTTACTCCGATCTCGAGCGGCTGCTCGCGCTGCCCGTTCAGATCGTCGTCGCCGGTAAGGCGCACCCCCAGGATGCGCCCGGCAAGGACGTCATGCAGAACATCGTCGAGCTCTCGCGGGACCCCGCGGTCGCCGGCCGCGTCGTGTTTCTGGAGAACTACAACATCGAGCTTGCCCAGGCGATCATCCCCGGCTGCGACATCTGGCTGAACACGCCGCGCAGACCGTACGAAGCGTCGGGAACGAGCGGCATGAAGGCCGCGGTCAACGGCGTCCCCAACCTGTCGGTGCTCGACGGCTGGTGGGCCGAGGCCTACGACCCGTCGGTCGGCTGGGCGCTCGCGGGCGAGTCGGACGAGGCCGATGCCGCCGAGCTCTATCGCCTCCTCGAGGCGAACGTCGTGCCGCGCTTCCAGGACCGCGCTGCGTGGGTCGAGCTCATGAAGACGTCGATCGCGCGACTTGCCCCGCTCTTCTCGATGCAGCGGGCCGTGATCGAGTACGCCGAGCGGTACTACCTGCCGGCGTCGCGTGCGCGCGCCGGCAGGTAGCCGAGCTCGGCTCCTACGCCGACTGCGTCGGCTCGGCTGCGTCGCCCGCCGAAGCGGGGCCGAGCCGCTCGATCAGCTCCTGGACGTTCTTCAGCTCGCCCTCGAGATGCTCGCGGTACGACTGAAGCCGCTCCACCCACTGCTCCCGGTTCGGGTAGCCGCGGTGGCCGCGGCGGTGATGGTGTCCTCCACACATGTACGCTCACCTCCTCTCGTTCACTTTCGATAATAGTTATTCGATGATAACCAAAGAGCAGCAGCTGGCCGAGCTCCGCGAATCGCTCAGGCGCGTGATGCGGGGCCTGTGGGCCCGCCGCCGCCCGACCGCGGAGCTGCTCGCGCTCGTCGACGGCGACCCCCCGCTCGGCCGGAGGCACGTCGCGCTGCTCGCGCACATCGGCACCGAAGGCGAGCAGACGGTCTCCGAGCTCGCTCGCGCCCTGGGGCTCTCGCTGCCCGCGGTGAGCAAGCTGACGCGCGAGCTCGAGGAGCACGGACTGATCGAGCGCCACGAGGATCCCGCCGACCGCCGCCGCACCGTCGTGCAGCTGCACGAGGGCACGGCGCCGGCCGTGCGAGACTGGCTGGCGCAGCGCAACAAACCGCTCGAGCAGACGCTGGCCGGACTCGACGAGGCCGAGCGCGCTGCCTTCCTGAAGGGACTACGCGCGCTCGGCGAGGCGCTGATGGAAGAATCAGGCTGTGGTCCTCTCCGATCGCACCATCGAAAGGTTCATCGACGAAGGCCGGATCAAGATCGATCCGTATGAGCCGTCGCTCCTACAACCTTCGAGCGTGGATGTGCGGGTCGACCGGTACTTCCGCGTCTTTCACAACGCGCGGTACCCGTTCATCGACGTAAAGCAGCCGCAGGAGGCACTCACCGAAGCGGTCGAGATCGGCGATGACGAGCCGTTCATCCTGCATCCCGGTGAGTTCGTGCTCGGCTCGACGCTCGAGCGCGTCACCCTGCCGGACGACCTCGTCGCCCGCCTCGAGGGAAAGTCGAGCCTGGGCCGGCTGGGGCTCCTGATCCACTCGACCGCCGGCTTCATCGACCCCGGCTGGGACGGCCACGTCACACTCGAGCTGTCGAATGTCGCGAACCTGCCGATCACGATCTACCACGCGATGAAGATCGGCCAGATCTCGTTCATGCAGATGACCGAGCCGGCGGCATCGCCGTACGGCAGCTCCGCGCTCGGCTCGAAGTACCAGGGCCAACGCGGTCCGACACCGTCCCGCTACTGGCAGAACTTTCCGCAGCCGTGACGGTTCTCGTCACGGGCGGCACGGGGTTCGTCGGGAGCAGGATCGTGCATGCGCTGCGCGCACAGGCGCTCGACGTGCGCGCGCTCGTGCGCCGGCCCGAGCGGGCAGCACATCTCCGCGCACTCGGGGTCGAGCTCGTGGCGGGTGACATGACTGACCCGGCGAGCCTGCGCGCGGCCGTGGCCGGCTGCACCCACGTGATCCATCTGGTCGCGATCCTCAACGGCAGCGACGAGGACTTCCAGCGCGTCATGACCCAGGGGACGAGGGATCTCGTCTCGGCCGCGCAGGAGGCCGGCGTCGAGCGGTTCGTCCTGATGAGCGCACTCGGAACGAGGGAACCGTCGGAGGGCACCGTCCCGTACTACGCCGCGAAGTGGACGGAGGAGCAGGCCGTCATCGAGTCGGGGCTCGAGCACGTGATCTTCCGGCCGAGCTTCGTGTTCGGCCGGGACGGCGGCGCGTTGTCGACGTTCATGAAGCAGGTCCGCTACTCGCCGGTCGTGACGGTGATCGGCCCCGGGCTGCAACGCTCGCAGCCGATCTGGATCGATGACGTCGCCGAGCACTTCGTGCGCGCGATCGCAGCGCCGAACGCCGCCAACAGGATCTTCGAGCTGGGCGGCCCCGACACGGTCGACTGGAACGACCTCTACGGGTTGATTGCCAAGGTGCTCGGAAAGCACCGGCGCCTCGTGCACGTTCCGATCGGCGTTGCCCGCACGGGCGCACTGCTGACACAGTGGCTCCCGGGCGCTCCGCTGCACGTCGACCAGGTGACGATGCTCCAGGGCGCGGACAATGTCGTTTCGAACACCGATGCCGCCGACACCTTCCAACTCCCGCTCGTCCCGCTCGAAGAGCAGATCCGCCGCTCCGCCTGAGGGGCGGCTCTCGCTCCTCCTGCTGCTCGTCGCCGCACACCAGCGAATGGCGCAGGTGGTCGAACGCGAGCTCGCAGCGGACGGCGTCGAGTCGAATGGTTACGCCGTACTGAGCCTGATCGGGGCTCGAGGAACGATGCGGCTCACCGAGCTTGCCGGGCAGCTCGGCATGCCGCTCACAACTGCCTCGGACGTGGTCCGCAGGCTCGAGGGCCGGAGTCACGTTCGGCGGCGTCCCAATCCCGAGGACGGTAGGTCCTTTCTCTTCGAGCTGACGGCGCGCGGCGACCGCGAGTGGCGCCGCGGGTGGGGTGCGCTCCAGCGGATCAACGCAGTACTGGACGCGAGCGTCGACGAGGCGGAGATGCGGGCCGCGTTGATCGCTCTCGGCGCTGCGTTCGAGCAGGCGTTAACGAACGGTTAATCCGGCTCCGTAGTATTTCCTCCGTGTTCGGAGTATCTTCGGCGGGTGCGCATCCTTTTCGCTCTCGTCGCCGCCGCGACGTCGATTGCCGCCACCGCCAGTGTTGTTGCGAAGATCCCGGTCGCCGTCTCCGCTGCGCCCTGCGCAGCCGCTGCCGGCGGTCGCTTCGTGTGGGTCAGCGAATACGGGTCGCCCTATCTGGTGCGGATCAATCCGAAGACCAACAAGGTCGTCGGCAAGACACGCATCGGCTTCGGCTCCTGTGGGCTCGCCTACGGCGCTGGCTCGATGTGGGTGGAGGACACGAGCTCCTCGACGATCAGCCGCGTCTCCGTCGCAACCGGCAAGCGTCTGAAGGCGATCCCGGTCGGCAGCACGCCCTACGACGCCACCTTCGCCTCCGGCGCAGCCTGGACGACCGCAAACGGCAAGGGCGAGCTCGAGCGCATCGATCCCGCCCGGAACCGCATCGTCGCCCGCTGGCCGCTCGAACAGGCAACGGGCGTCGTCGCGGCGTTCGGCGCGATCTGGGCGGCGGGGCCCAGCGGGGTGATCAGGGTCGACCCGACGACGAACAAGGTCGTCGCGACGATCTCCGGCAGCGGCGGCCGGCTGGACGGCCGCCTCGGCCGACTCCGTCTGGGTGACGACCTCCACGGGGCTGGCCCGGATCGACCCCCAGACGAACGCCGTTTCGGCGTCGATCCCGGTCGCGGGGGCACCCGCTCTCGGCGATCCCGATGTCGTCGGAGGCAAGGTCTGGGTGCCGCAGATCCGCAGGAACGCCCTCGCGGTGGTCGATCCGGCGACGAACACGGTCGTGCAGACGGTGAAAGCCGGGAGCGGTCCATTCGTGGTCACGCAGATCGGAGGCGAGGCCTGGGTGCCGAGCTGGAAGGGCCACGACATCTGGCGCATCAGGCCGTGAGCGGACAGACGAAGGGCCCCTTGCGGGGCCCTTCGGTCCGAATACCAGCTTGGACTTCGTAGAGGCGCTTCCGGCCGATCACGGCGGCGCGTTAACGCGAGTCCCCCACGCTGGCTAGGCGATTCCCCGTCAGGTCCCGGGGACACACCTCTACGAGCTGGTACCTCCACTGCCCGTACTTGAAGTCTCCAACGCCGGACCACCTCCTTTCCGCGGTTAGCCGGAAATCTACCGGATCGGTCAGGACGGATGTCGAGATCGCTCGGCCTCGACGGCTTCGCGGACCCAGCAGCCGGCCAGATGATCGTTGACAACGCCACAAGCCTGCATGGCGGCGTAGACCGTGGTCGGCCCGACGAACCGGAAACCGGCCTGCTTCAGCCGCTTGGAGAGGGCGGTCGACTCCGGGGTCGAGGCGGCCCAGTCCGCCGGGCTCGCGGGCACGTCGTGCCGTTCCGGCGCAAACGACCAGAAGAGCTCGTCCAGCGGCTCCGTCTCGCGCAGGGCGACCGTGGCCCGGGCATTCGCGATCGTGGCCTCGATCTTGCCTCGGTGGCGCACGATCGAGGCGTCTGCCAGCAGCCGGGTGATGTCGCGCTCGCCGAACGCGGCGACCCGCGCGGGCTCGAAGCCTTCGAATGCGGCCCGGAAGCCCTCGCGCTTGCGCAGGATCGTCAGCCACGAGAGGCCCGACTGGAACCCTTCGAGGCAAAGCCGCTCGTAGAGACCGCGCTCGTCGCGGACGGGGCGCCCCCATTCCTCGTCGTGGTAGGCGTTGTACCGCTCGTCGGCCGAGTCCCAGCAGCGCTCTATGTGACTTCCACCTTGACGACGCCGTCCTCGACGACCACCGGGTACGTCTCGACCGGCAGGTAGGCGGGCAGCGAGAGGGGCGAGCCGGTCTCGAGGTCGAACGCCGAGCCGTGCCGGGGGCAGATCACACGGCAGAGATCCTGGTCCCATTCGCCCTCGCAGAGCGGGCCGTCGTCGTGCGAGCAGCGGTCCTCGAGCGCGTAGAGCCGACCGTTGCAGTTGTAGACGCCGATCGACGTCCAGCCGAGGGTGACGATCTTGGCGGAGCCCGGGCCGAACTCCGCGAGCGGCGCGACGTCGACCTTCGCCACTAGTCGAACTGCAAGTCGTCGCCCAGGTTCTGCCACTCCGCGGGGAGCGGCGTCCCCTTCGCCTTGTGCAGGGCGACCTTGAGCACGCCGAGCCCGAGGATCGCGCACTTGAGGCGGATCGGCGTCAACGGGATCCCGATCTCCTCGAGCAGCTCCTCCTTGGGCAGGGCTGCGACATCCGTCGCCGTGCGGCCCGTGACGAGCTCCGTGAGCATCGAGGTTGCGGCCTGCGAGATCGCGCAGCCGCGGCCGTCGAACCCGACGGACTCGATCGTCTCGCCGTCCTCGCCGAAGCGCACGGTGATCGTCACCTCGTCGCCGCAGAGCGGGTTCTGGCCCTCGGCCTGCGCGTCGGGGTGCTCGAGCAGCCCATGACCGCGCGGCGACTTGTAGTGGTCCAGGATCACCTCTCTGTACATCTGTTCGAGCTCGCTCACTCGAAGGTCTCCTTCACCTTGAGCAGCCCGGCGATCAGACGGTCGACGTCCTCTTCGATCGAGTAGAGATAGAAGCTCGCGCGCGTGGTCGCGGCGACGCCGAGGCGCGTCATCAGCGGCTGCGTGCAGTGGTGACCCGCGCGCACGGCAACGCCTTCCCAGTTGAGGATCTGCGCGACGTCGTGCGGATGCACGTTCTCGAGCTCGAAGCTGACGATTCCGGTTCGACGGTCGGCAGGCGGCCCGAAGATGCGCAGACCGGGAATCTCGGAGAGCTGCTCCATCGCGCTGACGACGAGCTCGTGCTCGTGCGCCTCGATCGCAGGGAGGCCGATCTCGGAGACGTAGTCGAGCGCGATCCCGAAGCCGTACGCCTCGGCGATCGCAGGCGTCCCCGCCTCGAACTTGTAGGGCAGCTCGTTCCAGCTCGTACGGTCGAGCGCCACCGAGCGGATCATCTCCCCGCCGAAGTTGAACGGCTGCATCTCTTCCAGCAGCTCGCGGCGGCCCCACAGGGCACCGGCGCCGGACGGGCCGCACAGCTTGTGCGACGAGAAGACGAGGAAGTCGCAACCGAGCGCCTGCACGTCGATGTGCTTGTGCGGAGCCGCCTGCGCTGCGTCGACGACCATGATCGCGCCCTGCTCGTGCGCCCAGGCCGCGAGTCTCTCGACCGGGTTGATCGTGCCGAGCGTGTTCGAGACGAGGTTGTTCGCGACCACCTTGATGTTGCCGCGGCTCGCGATCTCGTCGAGCGTGTCGAGCTGCAACTCGCCGTAGTCGTCGATCGGGATGTGCGCGAACTGCGCCCCGGTCTTCTTCGCCATGAACTGCCAGGGGACGAAGTTGGCGTGATGCTCCAGCTCGGTGATCACGACGACGTCGCCGGGCCCGAGGTTCTCGAGCCCCCAGGCGTAGGCGATCAGATTCAGGGCCTCGGTCGAGCTGCGGGTGAAGATCACCTCGCGATTCGACGGCGCGTTGATGTAGGCCCGCACCTTCTCGCGCGCACCTTCGTAGCCGGCCGTCGCCCGCTCGGCCAGCGTGTAGACGCCGCGGTGCACGTTGGCGTACGAGTGCTCGTAGAACTCGCGCATTGCGTCGAGCACCTGACGCGGCTTCTGGGTCGACGAGGCCGAGTCGAGATAGGCGACCGGCTTTCCGTTGGTCAGCTCTTCGAAGACGGCGAAGTCGGCGCGCAGCTTCTGCGCGTCGAGCTTTTGGGAAGCGGTCACGGCCACTCCTAGAGAGTAGCTAGGCGTCAGCGATGGACGATCTCGCAGCTTCTGAGCCGGTCGCTTCGGTCGGCCCAGACGATGTCCCGCCCCGGGCCGCAGTCGACCCTGTCGGTGTGTCGATCGTTCGCATGGATCCGGTCGTTGCCCGCTCCGGCGAGGATCACGTCGCCCCAGAGCGGCGTGCCCTGGATGACGTCGGCCCTCGCGGTCCCGGCGACCAGGCAGCTGCCGGTCAACGGCCCTGTGCGTGTGCTCAATCCGATGTGCCCCGGACAGCCGGGGCGCGCACTTGCGAAGGCAATCGTGCCGGACGACGAGACGGCGGCACCGAGCCCCGCAGCTTGCTGCAGGAGCACGGAGCGTCCCGTCAGAGCGGTTCGGGTCACGCCCCCGCGCCAGCTGTAGACGACGCCGCTCCCGTCGGGCAGCCAGCTCGGAGTCGTCGCGCCGGGCTTCGCGCGCGCGATCGCGTGCGCCGGGACGACGCCACGGCCGGCAACCCAGACCTCCTCGCCGAGCGTGAACGCGAGCTGTGAGCCGTCGGGCGCCCACGCCGGGTCGCCGGGACTCGGCCCACCGACGAGGAGTGCGCCGCCACCCGGCCCGGCGGCGGTGTACACGCCGTCGTCGCGCCGGAACGCGATCGTCTCCCGGTCCGGTGACCAGTCGGGCCGGCCGACCACGTGCTCGGCCCAGACCGTCCTGCCGACGACGAGTGATCCGTTCACGACCCGTGCGATCGCATCGCCGAGCGCCGGCGAACCGCCTTTGCCGATGCGCCGCTTCGCCCCGGCGAGCGTGGTCACCCAGACGTCTCCGCCCGCCTGGTAGGCGATCGACTTCCCGTCGGGCGACCAGCTGGGCTGGAGCTGAAACAGGTTCTGCGCGAGCTTGGTGACGCGGTGCGTGCGCAGGTCGAGGACTTCCAGCTCATCCAGGCTTCGGCCGGGGTGGATGCGCGTGAAGGCAATCGCGCGGCCGTCGGGCGACCAAACGGGCCAAGCGTCCACGGTCGCAAGCGCGGGCGGCGATGCGGCCGACGCCGGCAGCGCGACCGTCAGCAACAGCAAGACCACGAGCAGCGTCCTCACACGCGAACCGTAGGGCGGCGGGGTCAGCGAACCATGAAGGTATCGTGGCCAACCTGTGAGCAGCGAATACATCTACACGATGTACAAGGTCGACAAGTTCTACGGCGCCGACCGGCAGGTGCTGGCGAACATCTCGCTGTCGTTCTTTCCCGGCGCGAAGATCGGCGTGCTCGGCCCGAACGGGGCGGGCAAGTCGACGGTGCTGCGGATCATGGCCGGCAAGGAAGAGCCGTCGTCCGGGGTCGCCGAGCTGGCTCCCAACGCAACCGTCGGCCTGCTCGAGCAGGAGCCCGAGCTCGACCCCGCGAAGACCGTGCGCGAGAACGTCGAGGACGGCGTCCGGGAGCTGCGTGACCTGCTCGACCGGTTCAACGAGATCTCCACGCAGTTCTCCGAGCCCGACGCGGACTTCGACACGCTGCTCGCCGAGCAGGCCAAGGTGCAGGACCAGGTCGACCGTCGCGGGGCATGGCAGCTCGAAGAGCAGCTCGATCACGCGATGGATGCGCTGCGCCTCCCGGAGGGCGATCGCGACGTCACCTCGCTCTCGGGCGGGGAGCGCCGGCGCGTCGCGCTCTGCCGGCTGCTGCTCAGCGCACCGGACCTCCTGCTCCTCGACGAGCCCACGAACCACCTCGACGCGGAGTCGGTCTTCTGGCTCGAGCGCTTTCTCGCCGAGTACAAGGGCACCGTCGTCGCCGTCACCCACGACCGGTACTTCCTCGACAACGTCGCGGGCTGGATCCTCGAGCTCGACCGCGGCCGCGGCATTCCGTACGAGGGGAACTACTCGGGCTGGCTCGAGCAGAAGCAGGTCCGGTTGCAGATCGAGGAGAAGCAGTCCTCGGCGCGCCAGCGCACACTCGCCCGCGAGCTGGAATGGGTGCGCCTGGCACCGAAGGCACGGCACGCCAAGTCGAAGGCGCGCCTTGGCGCCTACGAGAAGCTGCTCGCCGACGAGGACGCCGTGCGCCTCGACAAGGTCGAGATCCACATTCCGCCCGGCCCGCGGCTCGGCGACGTCGTGATCGAGGCGAAGGGCGTCTCGAAGGGCTTCGGCGACCGCCTCCTCTTCGAAGACCTGGAGTTCTCGCTGCCCCCGGCCGGGATCGTCGGAGTGATCGGGCCGAACGGGGCCGGCAAGACGACGCTCTTTCGCATGATCGCCGGTGAGGAGACACCGGACACGGGTGAGCTGCGGATCGGCGACACCGTGCAGCTCGGCTACGTCGACCAGTCACGCGCAAGCCTCGATCCGAAGAGCACCGTCTGGAAGGAGATCTCCGGCGGCCAGGACATCGTGCTGCTCGGCAAGAAGGAGATCAACTCGCGCCAATACACCTCGTGGTTCAACTTTCGCGGCGGCGACCAGCAGAAGCCCGTCGGCAAGCTCTCCGGGGGCGAGCGCAACCGTGTGCACCTCGCGAAGATGCTGAAGAGCGGCGGCAACGTCCTGCTCCTCGACGAACCGACGAACGATCTCGACGTCGACACGCTGCGGGCGCTCGAGGACGCGCTCCTCGATTTCGCCGGCTGCGCCGTGGTGATCACGCACGATCGCTGGTTCCTCGATCGCGTCGCGACGCACATCCTGGCTTTCGAGGGGAACAGCGAAGTGACCTGGTTCGAGGGCGACTGGGCCGAGTACGCAGACTGGGTGCGCGAGACGCGCGGGCCCGAGGCCCTCGAGCCGCACCGGATCAAGTACAAACCACTCGTCCGGGCTTGACGCATCAGCTCGATCCGGTCCAGCTGCGCGTCCTCGGCTGCCTGATCGAGAAACAGCGCACGACGCCGGAGCAGTACCCGCTGACGCTGAACGCGCTACGCCTCGCCTGTAACCAGGCGACGAACCGCGACCCGGTGCTGGAGCTCGACGAGTCCGAGGTGCGCAGTGCTGCGCAGAGCCTCGGCACGCTCGGCTGGGCACGGCTCGCGACCGGGCCGGGCTCGCGCACGGCGAAGTACCGGCAGCTCTTCTCCGAGGCGCTCGATCTGCTGCCGTCGGAGGTGTCGATCCTGGCGGTGCTGATGCTGCGGGGCGCGCAGACGGTCGCGGAGCTGAAGGCGCGCACCGAGCGGTTGCATCACTTCGCCTCGACCGACGACGTCGCTTCGGTGCTCGCCCGGCTCGACGAGAAGGAGCTCGTTCGGCTCCTGCCCCGCCAGCCGGGACAGCGAGAGGAACGGTGGGCGCACCTGCTGGCCGAGGAGCGGAGCTCAGACAGTTCCGGCGCCGCAGACCGAGGCGGACGACGCTCGAGCAGCGGCTCGCGCAGGTCGAAGACCGGCTGGCGGAGCTCGAACGGCGGCTCGACGAGCGCTAGAGCGACGCGGAGATCCGGCCGTCCTCGTGGCAGTAATGGTGCGTCACGTGCCAGTTCGTGACCGCCGGCTGCTTCATCGGCAGGAGCTTGGGAGTCTGCAGCTTGTGCGCGCTCTGGTGGGTCGCGGCGACGGCGGCCCCGCTGCTGAACCCGACGGCGGCGATGAAGGCGACGAGAAACGCGACTCTGCGACCGAGCATGAACCTCTCCTTTGCTCGTGGAAGACCGAATGCTGACAGATCGCCCGGGCGGGCGCCAGTCTCCGGCGTTCAGGCCTGAGGGATGCGGGCTTCGAGCGCGGCGCCGAGCGCTGCGCGCACGGGCTCCAGCTCGATGCGGTCGAGCACGTCCTGGAAGAAGCCGCGCACGATCAGGCGCTCCGCCTCCGCACGGCAGAGCCCGCGCGCCATCAGGTAGAAGAGCTCTTCGCGGTCGATCCGGCCGAGCGTCGCGCCATGGGTGCAGCGCACGTCGTTGGCCATGATCTCGAGGCCCGGGATCGAGTCGGCGTGGGCCTTGTCGGAGAGCAGCAGGTTCCGGTTCTCCTGGTAGGCGTTCGTCTTCTGCGCCTGCTCCTCGACCCGGATCATTCCGCGCCACACCGCGCTCGCGTTCTCTCGCAGCGCGCCCTTGAAGGCGAAGTCGCTCTCGGTGTTCGGCGCAATGTGCTCCTGGAACGTGTCGTAGTCGAGATGCTGGTCGCCGTCGGCGAAATACGCGCCCGTGACGCGCGAGGTGGCGCCCGGGCCGGCGAGGTCGTTCTCGATCCAGACCTTGCCGCGCTTCGAGCCGAAGCCGCCGATCACCCAGTCGAGCTCGCAGTCGCGCTCGAGCCACGCCTTGTAGCGGCCGAAGTGCCAGGTCTCGCGCGAGAGGTTCTGCAGCGAGACGTACTCGATCTTCGCGGCGGGATGGACGAACAGCTCGACGACCGCATTCGTGTAGGCCTCGGTCTCCGGCGTGCTCGAGGACAGGTCCTCGATCAGCGAGAAGCGGGCGCCTTCCTCGGCGATCACGACCATGCGCCAGAAGAGGGTGCCGCCGCCGGAGGTGACCTGCACGTACAGGGGCTTCTCGAGCTCGACGCCCTTGGCGACGTGGACGAGCAGGCCGTGCTCCCAGTGCGCGAGATTCTCGGCGGCGAACCTGTCGTCATCGGGGATCAGCGTGGCCGCGTAGTCGCGCGGCAGGAGCTCGAAGCGGACGCCCTCGGGCGGCGCGGACAGGATCTCGATCCCGCTCTCGGTGACGAGCGCGCGGCCGGCGACGTCGAGGTCGAGGGCCGGCTTGGTGTCGGACACAGGAACGGTGTCTGACACCTCTTGGGGGTCGAAGCCGCGCAGGTCGGTGAAGCGCCAGTGCTCGTCCTTCGTCGACGGCAGCGACAGCTCTGCGAACCGCTTCGCGGCCTGCTCGCGTGTCAGCGTGGTCATGCGGTGGGCGCGTAACGGCGGTGCAGCATGAGCGCGTTCCCGTCGGGATCGCGGAAGAACGCCATGTGGCAAACCGATGTGTCGAGCGTGTCGGCGTCGAAGGTCACGCCCTTCGCCTCGAGCTCACGCCGCGCCTCCTCGACATCGGGCACGCGGAACGCGATCGACGCTGTGTGGGGCGCGGTGAACTCGGAGCCGACGTTCTTCATGTCGAGCAGATAGAGGCTGACGTTCTCGCCGAGCTGATACTCAGGGAAGCCCGGTCCTCGCCGTGGACGACGAGGTCGAGGCCGAGCGTCTCGCCGTAGAAGACCTTCGACCGCTCCATGTCGGTGACCGGCACCGAGATGAAGTCGACGCGCTCGACGATCAAGCTGCGTCATCCTTAACCGACCGAGCCCTCCATCTGGAGCTGGATCAGGCGGTTCATCTCGACCGCGTACTCGAGCGGCAGCTCCTTCGTGATCGGCTCGACGAAGCCGCTGACCACCATCGCCGACGCGTCCGACTCGGAGAGCCCGCGCGACATGAGATAGAAGAGCTGCTCCTCGCCGATCTTCGACACCGTCGCTTCGTGACCGATGTCGACGTCGTTCTCGTCGATCCGGATGTACGGATACGTGTCGGAGCGCGACTCGTCGTCGAGGATCAGCGCGTCGCAGACGACCTTCGACTGCGCGCCGGTCGCGCCCCTTGCGACCTCGAGCAGCCCGCGATAGCCGGCACGGCCGCCGTTCTTCGAGATCGACTTCGACGTGATCACGCTGGTCGTCTTCGGCGCGATGTGGACGCACTTGCCGCCCGCGTCCTGATGCTGGCCCTTGCCGGCGAACGCGATCGACAGCACCTCGCCGTGCGCGCCCTTGCCGGTGAGCCAGATCGCCGGGTACTTCATCGTCAGCTTCGAACCGAGGTTCCCGTCGACCCATTCCATCGTCGCGTTCTCCTCGGCGATGGCGCGCTTCGTGACGAGGTTGTAGACGTTGTTCGACCAGTTCTGGATCGTCGTGTAGCGGCAGCGGCCGCCCTTCTTGACGACGATCTCGACCACGGCGCTGTGCAGCGAGTCGGTCGAGTAGATCGGCGCGGTGCAACCTTCGACGTAGTGCACGTACGCGTCCTCGTCGACGAGGATCAGCGTGCGCTCGAACTGGCCCATGTTCTCCGCGTTGATGCGGAAGTAGGCCTGGAGCGGCAGCTCGATCCGCACGCCCTTCGGCACGTAGATGAACGACCCGCCCGACCAGACCGCGCTGTTCAGCGCCGCGAACTTGTTGTCGTTCTGCGGGATGATCGTCCCGAAGTACTGCTTGAACAGATCCTCGTGCTCGCGGAGCGCGGTGTCCGTGTCGAGGAAGATCACGCCCTGCGCCGTCAGGTGCTCCTGCAGCTTGTGGTAGACGACCTCGCTCTCGTACTGGGCGCCGACGCCGGCGAGATACTTCTTCTCCGCCTCGGGGATGCCGAGCTTGTCCCAGGTGTCCTTGATGTCCGCGGGCAGGTCCTCCCACGACTCGGCCTGGTTCTCGGTCGGCTTGATGTAGTAGAAGATGTTCTCGAAGTCGATCTCGGCCAGCGACGGCATCCCGCCCCACGTGGGCATCGGCCGCGCGAGGAAGTAGTCGAGCGACTTGTGGCGGAACTTGCGCATCCACTCCGGCTCGTCCTTGTGCGCGGAGATCGCGTCGACGAGCTCGTGCGAGAGGCCGCGTCCGCTCTTGAAGAAGTAGTCCTTCGCCTCATCGGGATTCGAGAAGCCGTACTTCGTGCCGTAGTCGGAACCGATCCCCTGGACGATCTCGGTCTCGGTCTGTGCCATCAGGCTGCTGCCTCTTCCTTCGGTTTCTCCCACTGGTCATAGCCGGAGACCTCGAGCTTCTCTGCCAGCTCGGCGCCGCCCTCCTCGACGATCTTGCCGTCGACGAAGACGTGCACGAAGTCGGGCTTGATGTAGTTCAAGATGCGCTGGTAGTGCGTGATGACGAGCGCGCCCATGTCGGGGCCGACGAGCTGCTGCACGCCTTCCGCGACGACCTTCAGCGCGTCGATGTCGAGCCCCGAGTCGGTCTCGTCGAGCACCGCGATCTTCGGCTGGAGCATCGCCATCTGCAGGATCTCGACCCGCTTCTTCTCGCCGCCGGAGAACCCGTCGTTCAGATAGCGCGAGGCGAGCTCGCGGCTGACCTTCAGGTCGTCCATCTTCGCGAGGAAGAGCTTGCGGAACTCGGGCACCGGCATCGGATCGTCGACGCCGCCGTTTCGGGCCTTGCGCACGGCGTTCATCGCCTGCCGCAGGAAGTTCGTGACGGTGACGCCCGGGATCGCGTGCGGGTACTGGAAGGCGAGGAACAGCCCGGCCTGGGCGCGCTCGTCGGCGCCGGCCTCGGTGATGTCCTCGCCGTCGAGCAGGATCTGCCCCTCGGTGATCTCGTAGGCCGGATGGCCGGCGATCGCGTAGGCGAGGGTCGACTTGCCGGAGCCGTTCGGCCCCATGATCGCGTGCACCTCGCCGGAGGAGACCGTCGAGATCGACACCCTTGACGATCTCGGTGCCGTCCTCCAGCGCGACGTGCAGATTCTTCAGCTCCAGCGTTGGCCATGGTGCTCCGAGTCCTAGAAGGGCGTTCCTGAACGAGCCCGTACGGCTCGTTCGCGTTCACGGCCATCGTAGCCCAGTGGGCGCCGCAGGCCGAGGTTAATCCTTGGTTTTCCGCCCGGGCGGAGACCGAAACGCTGATACGCTGGCCCCATGGCCAACATTGGTCCGCTCGAGATCGTCGGCCTGCTCCTCCTCGCCCTCCTCCTCTTCGGGGCCAAGCGGCTGCCGGAGATCGGACGCTCCCTCGGCACCGGGATGCGCGAGTTCAAGGACTCGGTGACGGGGAACGACAAGCCCGAGCCGGTCCAGACGACGCAGCTCCCGGTGGGGACGCAGGACACGCAGCACACCTGCGCCGCCGCGCGAGAACGAAACCGTTCACTAGCCGAGCATGCGGGTGCGGTTCTGGCGCCCGCCGCGCCGCCTCGACCACGGCGAGGAGGCGACGCTCGTCGAGCATCTCGAGGAGCTGCGTCAGCGGCTCTTCGTCTGCATCGGCGCGGTCGTCGTCGGCATGGATCGCCGCGTTCATCTTCCACGACCGCGTCATTCGTGCACTGACCGATCAACTGCCGCCGCAGCACCGCCAGCTCCTGACGCTCGGCGATCGGCGAGCCGTTCATGACGTCGATGTGGGTGAGCCTCTACCTCGGCTTCCTGCTCGCGCTCCCGATCATCCTCTGGCAGGCCTGGGCGTTCTTCATCCCGGCGTTCGAGACCGGCACACGAGCGGATGCTGAAGGCGTTCGTCTTCCTCGCGACCGCGCTGATGGTCGCCGGCGTCCTGTTCGGCTACTACGTCGCGCTGCCGGCCGCGGCGCAAGTTCCTCACGAACTACGACTCGTCGCTCTACAACGTCCAGATCCAGGCGCAAGCCGTACATCTCGTTCGCGACGAAGGTGCTCGTCGCGATGGCGATCGTCTTCGAGCTGCCGCTGTTCGTCGTCGGGCTGACCCGCCTCGGGCATCGTCAGCACCGCGCAAGCTCCGCCGGAACCGGCGCATCGGCTACTTCATCGTCGCCTGCATCGGCGTCGCGCTGCCGGGCGTCGACCCGGTGACGACCTTCTTCGAGACGATCCCGCTGATCCTCCTCTACGAGGCTGTCGATCTGGCTCTCGGTGCTGCTCGACCGGCGCGCCGCGCGCGCCACAGCCGCCGCCGGCACGACGTGAGCGGCCAGCACGTGAACTGAGGAGTCTCGGCCGACTGGGTGCTGCCCGTCGACGGGCCGCCGATCGAGGGCGGGCTCGTGCGCTTCGAGGGCGGCCGGATCGTCGAGGTGGCGCCGGGCCGCGCCGAGCGCCACCACGCCGACGCGGCGATCGTGCCCGGCTTCGTCAACGCGCACTCGCACCTCGAGTACGCGGTCTACGCCGGCTTCGGCGACGGCGAGCCGTTCGGGCCCTGGATCGAGGACGCATGTCGAGCGCAAGCGCCGCCTCGAGCCGGAGGACATGCTCGCGATCGCCCGCCTCGGCGTCGCCGACTCGCTCCGCCCCGGGATCACGACGACGGCCGACTACAGCTTCTCGGGCGCGAGCGCGACCGCCGCCGCCGAGCTCGGCCTGCGCGCGATCGTCTACCTCGAGGTGTTCGCCGAGCGACCCGAGGACGCACGAGCGGCAGTTCGAGGAGAAGCGCGAGCTCGTCGAGGAGACGCCGCTCGTGCGGATCGGCGTCTCGCCGCACGCGCCGTACACCTGCTCGCTCGACACCTACCGCTGGTGCCTGTCGCTCGGCATCCCGGTCGGCACGCATCTCGCGGAGAGCGCGAACGAGAACGAGTGGCTCGAGCACGGCACGCGGCCCGCTCGCCGGGATCGCCGATCCTCGTCCCGCCGACCGGCAAGCGCGCCGTCGCCTCGCTCGAGCCGGTGCTCGGCCCCGACCTGCTCTGCGCGCACTGCGTCGAGGTCGCGAGGGCGAGATCGCGCTGCTCGCCGAGCGCGGCGTCCCCGTCGCGCACTGCCCGCGCTCGAACGCGCTCCTCGGCTGCGGCATCGCGCCGGTCACCGAGCTGCGGGCGGCAGGCGTCGGTCGTCGGCCTCGGGACGGACTCGCCGGCCTCGACACCGTCGTTCGACATCTTCGAGGAGATGCGCACGGCGATCTACGCCGCGCGGGCGCGCGAACGGCGCCCGGAGGCGCTGCTGGCCGACGGACGCACTGCGGCTGGCGACGCTCGATGCGGCCCGCGCCCTGCGACTCGAGCGACCAGGTGGGTACCCTGACGCCCGGCAAGCGCGCCGACCTGGCGGTCGTGTCGCTCGCGGGAAGCCCCTACCATCCGGTCGAGGACCCCGCCGCGGCAGTCGTCTTCGGCGGCTCGCCGGAACGAGTGCTCGAAACGGTCGTCGACGGCGAGACCCGCTACCGGAAGGAAGAAGAGGAATACCAGTGGCAAGAGGTACGCAGCACCGCAAGCGCCGCCCGACGCAGAATGCTCGCGCCGCTGCCGTAGCAGCGCCCCGCACAAGCAGAAGCCGCCGCAGTGGCAGGAGGAGCTCTTCTTCCAGCGGCTTCGCGTGCACGCGAAGTGGGCGTTCGTGCTGCTCGCGGTCGTCTTCGCGCTCGGGTTCGTCTTCTTCGGCGTCGGCTCCGGCTCGACCGGCATCAGCGACGCGCTCCAGAACGCCTTCAACTTCGGCACGAGCGGCGGCACGTCGATCTCGAAGCTCCAGAAGAAGGCCGACAAGCACCCGAGCGACGCGACGGCGTGGCGCGACCTCGCGACCGCGCTCGAGCAGAAGCAGCGCACGCAGGAGGCCGTCAACGCGCTCGAGCGCTACACGGCGCTGCGCCCGAAGGACCAGGGCGCGCTCGCCGAGCTCGCCTCCCAGTACGGGACGCTCGCGACGAACTACGCGACCGACTACGCAGAACGCCCAGCAGCAGAGGCCGAGCAGGCGTCGCCCGCCGCGGCCTTCGCGCCCGCCTTCGACGACCCCGTTCGGCAAGGCGTTCGCCGACCCGACCGCGCTGCAGGACCCGATCGCGGCCGCGGTCGCAGACGCTCGCCGCGCGAAGCAGCAGACGGCCTACTCGAACTACCAGAGCGCGCAGCAGAACGCCGAGGACGCGTACCAGCAGCTCGTCGGCCTGAACCCGAACGACGCGACGACGCAGATCCAGCTCGGCCAGGCCGCGCAGGCCGCCAGCGACACGACGACCGCGATCGCGGCATTCAAGGAGTTCCTCAAGCTCGCGCCGACCGATCCGCTCGCGCCCCAGGTCAAGCAGGCGCTGAAGCGCTCCAGGCACAGGCGGCTGCCGGCGCCTCGACGTCGACCGGCGGTTAGACTCACGCCGCAGTCGGCGCGCCACTGACGATCCGGGGGAGACAGCATGAACTTCGACATCAAGACCGAGCAGCTCTCCGACGACGCCTACGTGATCTCGCTCGCCGGCGAGGTCGACCTCTACACGGCGCCGGAGTTCAAACAGCAGCTGCTCGAGGTGATCGGCCAGGGCGGCAAGCAGGTGATCGTCGACTTCTCGTCGACCACGTTCATCGACTCGACGACGCTCGGCGTGCTCGTCGGCGGCGTCAAGCGCCTGCGCACGAACGACGGCCAGCTCTCGCTCGTCTGCAGCGACCGCAACATCACCAAGATCTTCGAGATCACCGGCCTCGACCGCGTCTTTGCGATCTACGGGACGCGCGAAGAGGCGATCTCGAAGCTCGACGGCGTCTCCCAACCTTCTCGTAGCCCTGAGTCCGCACTCCGCACCGAGCTGCCCTGCTCGCGCGTCGCGCTCCTCGCGTCGGGCTGCGGCGCCGTCGGCGCGCGTCACGAGCGGCGACGCGGCGCACGGCAAGCAGCTCTTCGGGCGACCGAGTCAGAGCAAGGCGCTGTCCAGCGTGCGCCTCGTGCCACACGCTCGCGGACGCCAAGTCGAAGGGCACGGTCGGGCCGAACCTCGACGACGCGTTCTCGTCCGACAAGGCAGCAGGGCTTCTCACGAGCAGACGATGGCGGACGTCGTGCGCGGCCAGATCGCCTACCCGCGAAGGCGCCGATGCCGGCGAACCTCGTACGAGGGCACCGACGCCGACGACGTCGCGCTCTACGTCGCGAAGTGCGCCGGCAACCCGCGCTGCGGCGTCACCGCAGCGAGCACGACTCCTCCCACGCCGACCACCACGGCCCCGACGACGACGACGGGCGGCGGCGCCGACCGCGGCCGGCAAGCAGGTCTTCGCCACGGCCGGCTGCGGCGGCTGCCACACGCTGAAGGACGCAGGCTCGACCGGCAACGTCGGCCCGAACCTCGACCAGCTGAAGCCGTCGGAGGCGACCGTCGACCACCAGGTCGAGGACGGCGGCGGCGCGATGCCCGCGTTCAAGGGCCAGCTGACCCCGGCGCAGATCCAGGCCGTCGCGAAGTACGTCTCGAGCGTCGCCGGCAAGTAGCGGCAACCTGGTTCCCGCTGCGCGGGCAACCAGGTTCTTTCCCGAGGACGAGGTACGGCGGGTAGCCCGCGCCGAAGTCGACGCTCGCGAGCTCCGTCCAGCCGTTCTTCGCATAGAAGCCGCGCGCCTTCCGTCGACCCGGTCTGCGTCGAGAGCAGCGCGCGGTCGTGCGGCTGCCGCGTCAGCAGCTGCGCGAGCAGCGCGCTGCCGACGCCGCGGCGCTGGCAGGACGGCCGCACGTGCAGCTCGACGATCTCGAAGTGCGGCGGGTCGAGCCACTCGCGCGCGCTGGGCCGCGGTCAGCGCCCGCGCGACGCGCTCGGTCCACCACTGGCCGTACGCGCCCGTGTAGCCGTAGCCGAAGCCGGCGACCTCGCCGCCGTCGCGCGCGACGAGGAAGACGAAGTCGTCGCGCTCCGGTGCGCGGGCAGCCGGGTCGCCGCCCAGTCGTCGGACAGCGCGCCCGCGCCGAGCGCGGCGCGGTGCACCTCGCGCAGCTCGGCCGCAAGCGGCAGTGGGTCGACGCTGTCGATCGTCAGCACGGGCGCTCAGGCATCGAGATCGACGACGACGTGGGTGACGGGCAGGTCGAACCGCTCGCGCGCCTTCTCGACCACGCCGCGCTCGAGCCAGTGCGAGCGCCCGAGCGGATGCGTCGAGATGATCAGCTCGTCGGGCCGGAACGTGCGCACGCGCGTCCTCGATCGCCTGGATCGGGTCGCCGTCGCCGATCTCGCCCGGTCGCGTCGAGGCCGACGCCGCGCATCGCAGCCAGGCTCGCGTCGAGCCGCGCCTGCGCCGCGCGCGCGCGTCGTCCTCGTCGGAGACCCAGTGGCGGAGCGGCGAGTTGAGCGCGGGGCAGACGACGAGCACGCGCGCGCCTGCCGGCCCGCGATCGCTCGCGGATCTCTGAGAGGAGCTCCGCGCCGCCGACCGTCTCGTTCGCGACGACGAGGATGCGGTGCTCGCCCGCCGGGCTCGCGGCCGGCGCCTGCCGCACCGGCGCCTCCGGCTCGCGGCGGCGGAAGACGCCACCAGACCGCGACGCCGGTCAGGACGACGAACACGGCGACAGCCCGACCCACGAGTTGATCAGCGAGCCGATCACGATCAGCGCGAAGTAGCCGATCGTCAGCCAGGACGAACCGGAACGCATCTGCCTTCGCTCCGGATGGGGTTCCGCACGGCGCTAGAGGAGGTAGACGGTCACGTAGACGACGATCCACATGACGTCGACGAAGTGCCAGTAGATCCCGCCGATCTCGACGCCGTGATGGTGCTCGGGTGAGAATTGCCCGCGGAACGCCCGGATCGTCATGACAGCGAGGATCGTCAGGCCGACGAACACGTGCGCGCCGTGCAGGCCCGTGAGCCCGAAGAACGTCGCGGCGAACGAGGTGTCGCTGGTGTTGAAGCCGATGCGGTGTACTCGATCACCTGCGTGAGCAGGAACGTCGAGGCCGAGCAGGAAGGTCAGCACGAGCCCGGCCTGCAGAGCCCGCGCGGTTGCCCTTCTTGATCGACGTGTCGGCCCAGTGCATCGTGAAGCTCGACGTGACGAGGATCAGCGTGTTGATGCCCGCGACGAACGCCGGCCGGTGGAAGCCGGCGGGCGGCCAGACGCCCGTCGACGCCGTTGTTGACGACGCGGTCGAAGAAGTAGACGGTGAAGAACGAGCCGAAGAGCATGATCTCCGACGCGATGAAGAGGAACATGCCGAGCACCGCGGCGAGACCCGCGAGCTGTAGTGGATCGGCGGCGGGCCGTGGTGCTCGTTCGTCGACGGCTGTCGTGCGGCGGACGGTCATGTCGGCGGAGATGACGTGCTCGACGGGAAGGCCCGTGTCCTTGCGCAGCCGCTGCGACGAGGTCGCGGCGCAGCCAGCCGCTGCGCTCGCCCGGGAACGTCGAGACGATGATCTCGTCGACGCGCTCGTCGTTCACGGCCTGCCTGCGCCGCGGTGTACGGGTCGGGGTGCACGACCTGCCCGTGCGCGTCGATGCCCTCGCCGCGCAGCTCGCGTCAGCGCGCGGCGCAGACGCCGGTCGGCATCGTCGTGCTCCTCCTCGTCGCTCTGCGGGGCGACGATCAGGAAGCTCGCAGGGCTCTCTGCGCGGCGCGCTTGCGGATCCGCTCGAGCAGCTCGTCCGAGACCACGGTCTGGTTCGCGATCACGAGCACGTTCGTCTCGCCGTCATCGGCCGGTTCGACGACGACGTGCTTGACCGGGATCACGCCCGCGACCCGCTCGATGTCGCTCGACGACGTCGCGCCGCATCCAGCCGGAGCGCTCGGCGCCGTGCGTCGAGACGACGATCTCGTCGATCTTCGGCTCGAGCTGCGCGAGCGCGTCCTTGACGGCCTGCACCGGCCCGGTCTCGACGACGAAGCCCTGCGCTGCCGAGGCCGGCCTCGCGCAGCGCCTTCAGCGTCTTCTCGAGCCGCCGGCCCGCCGACGCGCGGCGCGTGTCCTCGTAGACGACATAGCCCTGGCTCGGCTCGTTGACCGGCGCGATCACCGTGACCCGGTCCTCGCCGCCGGCCTCGGCGCGCACCGCGTCGAGCAGCGTCTGCGACGCGGCCGTCTCGTTCGCGATCACCAGGATGTGCGCCATCAGTCGGCCCCGACGGGCTCGGCGGGGACGGGGCTCGGGACGCCGAAGATCGCGTGCTTCGCGCCCCGGGACGCCGTACTCGTACGGGTTGCCGACGACCTGCGGGATCTCGTCGAAGTTGAAGATCGGCGGCGGCGAGCTGACCTGCCATTCGAGCGTCAGCGCGCGCCACGGGTTGGCCGGGGCAGCTGGCCCGTGCGCCCACGAGCTGACCATGTTGTAGAGGAAGACGAGCGTCGACGCACCGAGCCCGAACGAGGCGATCGAGATGAAGAGGTTGATGTCGGCGAACCGTGGCGCGTAGTCGGCGACGCGGCGCGGCATCCCCTGCAGGCCGATGTAGTGCATCGGGAAGAACGTCAGGTTGAAGCCGATGAACGTCAGCCAGAAATGCAGCTTGCCGAGCCGCTCGTCGTACATCCGGCCGGTCATCTTCGGGAACCAGTAGTAGATCCCGGCGAAGATCGTGAACACCGAGCCGCCGAAGAGCACGTAGTGGATGTGCGCGACGATGAAGTACGTGTCGGAGGCGTGGATGTCGATCGGCACCGACGCGAGGTAGATGCCCGAGAGGCCGCCGATCACGAACATCGACAGGAAGCCGAGCGCGAACAGCATCGGCGTCGTGAAGTGGATTCGCCCTTCCCACATCGTGGCGAGCCACGAGAAGATCTTGATCCCGGTCGGCACGGCGATCACCATCGACGTGACCATCATCGGCACGCGCAGCCAGCCCGCCATGCCCGCGACGAACATGTGGTGCGCCCAGACCGAGAAGCCGAGCACGAGGATCGCCATCAGCGACGAGCGCCATCAGCCGGTAGCCGAAGACCGGCTTGCGGCTCATCACCGCGATCACCTCGCTGATGATCCCGAAGCCGGGCAGCATCATGATGTAGACCGCCGGATGCGAGTAGAACCAGAAGATGTGCTGGTAGCCGAGCACGTACCCGCCGCCCGCAGGCTCGAAGAAGTTCATGTGCAGCACGCGGTCGAACATCACGAAGAACTGCGAGCCGGCGATGAACGGCGTCGCGATCACGACGAGCAGCGACGTCGTGAAGTTCGCCCAGACGAGGAGCGGCATGCGCCAGAACGTCATGCCCGGCGCGCGCATCGTGATGATCGTGACCAGGAAGTTGAGCGCGGTCATGATCGAGCTCGCGCCCGCCCACTGGACGCCCATGTTGAAGAACACCTGTCCGAACGGCTGGTGCGAGCAGAGCGGCGCGTAGCACGTCCAGCCCGCCGACGGCCCGCCGCCGGGAGTGACCATGCCGACGAGGAGCATCATGCCGGCGATCGGCAGCAGCCAGAACGACAGCGCGTTCAGGCGCGGGAACGCCATGTCGGCCGCGCCGATCATCAGCGGGATCACGTAGTTCCCGAGCCCGGCGAACGCCGGGATGATGAACAGGAAGATCATCAGCGCCGCGTGGTTCGAGATGAGGACGTTGAACGTCTGCGGGTTGAAGTACTGGTCGCCCGGCTGCGCGAGCTCGGCGCGGAAGAGCATCGCGAGCAGGCCGCCGATGCAGAAGAAGATGATCGTCGTGACGACGTACTGGATCCCGATCACCTTGTGGTCGGTGTTGATGCGGAAGTAGTCGCGCCACGAGCGCGCGCCGTGGCCGGAGTGGTCCTCGGGCCGGGTTGGGCGGCCGGAGGCGTAGTGCGCCCAGTAGTCGAACCCGCCGATCCCGACGAGGAAACCGAGCGGCGTCGTGACGAGCTCGACGGTGACGATCACCGAGCCCTTCCAGAACGGGTCCCAGCCCGCGGCCCAGCGGAGCAGCACCGGCAGCGCGATGCCGATCCCGAAGAAGATCGGCGTCACCCACAGGACGCGCAGCCAGCCGGGCGCGGTCAGGCGGTGCCAGCCGGTCGGGCCGGTGGCGGTGCGGCGTGGTGCTCGTGGGCGTGTGCGACGTCGGTCATCGGTCTACCGTCCCTGCGCCAGATACTGCACGAGCTGCTTCAACTTGTCCGGCGGGATCTGGGTTCCGAAGATGTGCGGCATCGCATCCGTGAAGCCCGGCGCGATGTAGGCCTCGGGCTTCACGATCGACTCCTCGATGAACGCGTCGAGCGCGCCGCGGTTCGCCTTCGTGTGCCTCCTGCGTCAGGTTGTCGAGGTCGGGGCCGATCGTTGCCGGTCGCGGCCGCCGGCTTGAAGGTGTGACAGCTCGCGCAACCGTTCTGCTGGAAGACCGCGAGCCCGGGCGGTCCGGCGCTCGCCGCACCGCCTCTCTGCACCCACGTCGAATAGTCGGCGGCAGAGAGGATGTCGACGTGGCTCCGCATCAGCGCATGCCCGAGGCCGCACAGCTCGGTGCAGATCACGGGATAGGTGCCGATGTGAGTCGGCGTGATCACGAGCGTAGTTGTGCTGGCCGGGGACGGCGTCCTGCTTCTGCGAGAGCTGCGGCACCCAGAACGAGTGGATGACGTCGTTAGCGGTGATGTCGAGCTTCGACATGCCGGCCCTGAGGCACGGTCAGGGAGCCGTAGGTCTTGCCGTTCGGGTAGGTGAACTTCCACGCGAACTGACTGGGCCTCGACCTTGATGACGAGCGGGTTCGTGCCGGCATTGCCGTTCTGGGCCAGCACGATCGCGCTGACGATCGAGATCGCGGTGACGAGCACGGCCGGGATCGCCGTCCAGACGATCTCGAGCTGCGTGTGGCCGTGGGTCGGCGGCCCATCGGATTCGTCGTCGGGGCCGACCCGGAACTTCCAGACCGAGTAGATGAGCACCGCCGCGACGACCGAGAAGACGCAGATGCAGATGACGGTCGTGAACCAGTAGACGAAGTGGATGCGCCGCGCCTCCTCGCCGCCGGCCACGGGCAGCCAGGGGATCGCCAGCGCGACCGCGGTGCAGATCGCACCAGCGACCAGCCCGATCGCGGTGAGCTGAATGATCGAGCCCCTGCGCACCCGCGCGAAGCCTAGTGCAACGAGAACCCGGATGAGCCGTAACCGTTTTGCCCGCTCCGCCGTTCCATCGGCGCGAAACCAACCTACGTCGGAAGCACGAACTAGGAGGTCTGAGCAATGGGTATCGGAGTCAGCCTGATCCTGATCGCCGCCGGTGCGATCCTGACCTGGGCGGTCAATGCGACCGTCTCCGGGCTGGACATCAACGCGGTCGGCGTCATCCTGATGGTGGTCGGGGCGGTCGGCCTCGTCCTGTCGCTCATGTTCTGGTCGAGCTGGGGCGGCGTCGGTGCCGCAGGCGCTCGGCGGCGGACGACCACCGTACGTCGAGGACGCACCGCCCCCCGGCGTCTAGGAAGCCTGAACGAAGCTCGCGCGAAGCGGCGGCCCTCGGGTCGCCGTTTCGCTAGTACGACCCGGCTACCGGCAGTTCGACATGGAAGACCGAACCGCGGCCCAGGCCGCTCGGACTCGACCCAGATGCGGCCGTCCATCCGGCGCACGAGCTCGCGGCAGATGTAGAGGCCGAGCCCGGTGCCGCCCACCCCGCGGGTCATGTTCGGATCGAGGCGATAGAACTTCTCGAAGATGCGGCGCTGCTCGGCGCGGGGGATCCCGATCCCCTGGTCGGAGACCGAGAAACGCACCTGCGAGCCGACAGCGCGCACCGTGAGCTCGACCAGGCCGCCGTCGGGTGAGTACTTGACGCCGTTGTCGACGAGGTTGATCAGGACGCGCCCGACCTTGTCGGGGTCGCCCGAGAGATGTGGCAGACCGGCTTCCGCCGTCAGCACGAGCTCGTGACCGCCGTCGAGGTGCGCGAGCTGCGCCTGCACGATGTCCGCTGCGAGCGCGATCGGATCGCAGTTCTGGATCGTGACGTGCAGGGAGTCGGTGTCGAGCCGGCTCGCCCAGAGAATGTCGTTGACGGTTCGCGCGAGACGGTCGGCCTCACCGGAGACGACGTCGAGCAGGATCGCCCGCTGCTCCTCGTCGAGCACGACGTCGCTTCGGCGCAGCGTCATCGCCGCGCCGTAGATGGCGGCGAGCGGCGTGCGCAGCTCGTGCGACACGGTCGAGACGAACTCCGTGCGCATTGTCTCGAGCGCGCGCTCCTCGGTCAGATCGCGGAACGCGTAGACGATCCCGTCCGGCACGACCACGCCGTGGATGGAGAGCCAGAGCTCGCGATCGCCGAGATCGAGGGGCAGCGACTCGGCGCGCGGCGGGCCACTGCCCGCGGCGACGATCGGGATGCGCGCTGCGATCGAGCTCCAGCCCGGGATCGCCTCGTCCGCTCGGCGATCGATGACATCCGCAGCCTGCAGTCCGGTCGCCGCCGACGCCGCGCGATTCCAGGTGCGCACGTTCCCGTGCCGGTCGACGAGGAACACACCGTCACCGACAGAGGCGAGAACCCGCGCCGCCTGCGCCCGCTCCTCTGCAGCGCGATAGAGCTGGGCGTTGTCGAGCGCCACGGCTGCGCGGCCGGCGACGTCGAGGGCGAACTCGACGTCTCGCTCGTCGTAGCTTCGCTCCGTCTCGGCCCAGGCGAGGGTCATGGCGCCGAACGTTCGTCCCCGTGCCTGCAGCGGGACGATCAGGCACGAGCGATGCCGGCGGCAACGAGCTCGGCGGGGAGCTCGCTCGGCAACTCGGGGCTGCCGCCGCGGATCACCCCGGCGACGCCGAATTCGGCGCTCGCGAGGGAGGCCCGCCGCTCGGGATCGGCATGGGCGAGGCCAGCGAGTCGCAGCTCGTCGGCTCCGAGGCGAGGTGGATGGCGCACCAGTCGGCGAAGCGGCCGGCGACGAGCCGGCCCAGCTGCTCGAGCGTCCGCTCGATGTCGAGCGACGCCCCGAGCAACGCACTCGCCTCGCCAGGAACTGCAGCCGCTGCTGCGCGGCCCGCTCGGCCTCGTACAGCGAAGCCTGGTTGATCGCGAGCGCGATCCGGTCGGCGATCAGCTCGAGCAGGCGCGCATCCTCCTCGACGAACTGCGCGAACGCCTCCGAGCCCGCGTGGACGACGCCGATCACGCGGTCCTCGACGATGAGCGGGATCGCGACGACCGAGTTGATGCCACGCTCCCGCAGCACCGGGCTCACGAGCTCGATCTTCGACAGGTCGGGGATCGAGCATCGGTCGGCGGGTGGCGGCCACGCGGCCCGCCATGCCGACGCCGATCGGGACCGGGATCGCCCGCACGATCTCCTGCTCCAGCCCGACCGTCGCCCGCACGTGCAGGTGCCCGTCGGCGCCGACGAGCAGGATCGCCGCGGTGTCCGCCTGCAGCACCTCGACGATCCGTTCCAGCAGCGCGTTCAAGAGGTCGCTCAGCGAGAGGTGCTCGAGCGCGGCCTCCGAGACGCGTCCGAGCTTCCGCAGCGTCGCGGCTGCCGCTTCCGCAGTTGCGCGCGCCTGCCGCTCGCGCTGCAGAAGCTGCGTTCGCTCCTCCTCCGCGCGCTTGCGCCGCACGAACTGGCCGAGCTGTGCGCCGATCGCGGTCAGGGTGCGCTCGAGCTCCAGATCGCGCGGCCGCCGGGCCGTGCTGAAGGTCTCGAGCACCCCGATCACCTCGCTCTCGATCAGCACCGGGAACGCGACTCCGGAGCGAAGCCCCTCGGCCGCCGCGACAGAGGCGCGAGCGAACCGCGCCGGCTCGAGCTCCTCGAGCCACTCCGACGTGCCCGAGGCCGCCACGCGACCGGGGAGCATCTCGGGCGAGAGGGTCAGGCGCTCCGTCATCGCGAGAAAACCGTCGAGCTGCAGGCCCGGTCGCACCCAGACGGCCCGGGGCTCGTCGGGCTCGATCGACCAGAAGAATGCAACGTCCCAGCCGAGGGTCTCGACGATCGCTCCCAGCAGGCGCGGCACCGCTTCCCCGACGGTCTCCGCACTGCCGAGCACGGCCGTGACCGAGTGCTGCAGCTCGGTCCGCTGCTCGGCTCGACGCCGCTCCGTGATCTCCTCGACGACCGATCCGACGCCGATCGCCTGGCCGTCCGGTCCGACACGGGGTAGTAGCTCACGAGCCAGTGACGCAGCTCGTCGGGTCGTCCAGGCGTCCCCGAGGTGTGCTCGAGCCCGATCACCGGCTCGCGCCGCTCGAGCACGCGCCGCGCCATCGGCTCGATCACGTGGGCGATCTGGGGGACGACGTCGGCGAACGTCCTGCCGACATGTGCCTCCGGCGCGAGGTCGTTGATCGCCGCGAGGGCGTCGTTGACCCGGACGTAGCGGAGCTCGCGGTCCCAGAAGCCGAGGCCGACGGGAGCGCTCCCGTAGAGGGCGTCGAGGAGCGCGGTCGTTCGCTGCGCCTCTTCGTAGAGCGTCTGTTGCTCTTCGATCAGGCTCCGCTGGGCTGTCACCTCGCGAAAGAACGAGATCACGTGCTGCAACGAGCCGCGCTCGTCGCGCACCGCGACCGCCGTCACCTCCGAGGACTGCAGGATGCCGTCGGGCAGCCGCCGGAACCCCACCAGCATCGGCGCGGGCTGCTCGCCTGCCGCAGCCCGGCGGCCCGGCAGCAGCCGCAGGATCGAGGGGAGCACCGTGCTCGTCGAAGAGCTCGAACCGCTCGCGCGGCTCGTCGCCGGGCGCCGCGAGCAGCTCCTCGACCGAGGCGTAGCCGGTCAGGAGGGCCGCCTGCTCGTTCGCATACACGCGCCGGCCGCCGGCGTCCGAGACGATCACACCGTCCCGCAGGTGGCGCAGGACCGTCTCGAAGAGCTCGCGGGAGGCCGCGAGCGCGGACGCAGACTGCTCCAGGGTTGGCCCCACGAACGCGTTCAGCGTACTCGCTGGCTCGAAAACCGGACGTGAGTCATCCCAACAGCGCTCCCGCATCTATCTGACGCTTGACAGATGTCGTGTGTGATGTCATAGTGACATCATCATGAACTTGACCATTGTGCTCGAAGGCCTCCAGCAGGATCTCCAGAACCTCGGCGAGCTCGGCGACGAGCGGTCTGCGCAGGTGGCGCAGCGGCTGACCGAGGCACTCGGCTCCAGCCTGCGGCTGAAGCTGCTCGACCTGTTCTCGCAGGCGGCGGTGGAGCTGTCTTCGAAGCTCCCCTCCGGCCACATCGAGGTTCGCCTCGCCGGCCAGGAGCCCGAGCTCGTGTTCGTCGATGTCCCCGGCGAGGCCGCGGGCATGGCGGGCGAAGAGCTGTCGGCGCGGATCAGCCTGCGCCTCCCCGAGTCCCTCAAGGGTGCCGTCGAGAAGGCGGCCGACCGCGAGGGAGTCTCGACGAACGCGTGGCTCGTGCGTGCGATCGCGCGCGCAGCGGAGTCGCGCCCCGTCCAGGTCAGCGGCAAGCGCCTCTCGGGCTACGCCCAGAGCTAGGAAGGAGCGACATGCAGAAGACATTCGAGGTTGCGGGACCGGTCGAGCTGGAGATCCGGCTTGCCTCCGGAGACATCACGGTCGACGCCGGAGCCGAAGGCCACGTCGAGGTCGAGCTGATCGCGCACGACGAGGAGTCGCAGCGGCTGGTCGACGACGCCACGGTCGAGCTGCGCGAGCAGGCCGGCCGGCCGCAGGTGATCGTCGACGTGCCGAACAAGCGCGGCTTCAACCTCGGCCAGATGTTCAGCCGTCAGGGAATCACGTGCCGTGTCCGCTGCCCGCAAGGGTCCGGCCTGAGCGCGAAGACCAAGTCGGCCGACGTGGTCGCTCGCGGTGTCCTCGGCGGGCTCAACGTGCAGACCGCATCCGGCGACGTCGAGGCCGACCGGGTGACGGGCGGAGTCAACGTCAAGAGCGCGAGCGGCGATCTCAACCTTCGCGAGGCCGGCGACGGCGTCAACGTCCAGAGCGCCTCAGGCGACGTCGACATCGAGGTCGTGCGCGGCCCGATCAACGTCAACTCCGCCTCGGGCGACGTGACGATCGCCGAGGCCTACGACAACGTCAACGTCAACACCGTCAGCGGCGACCAGGACCACGGCGCGGTCATGCGGGGAGCCGTTTCCGCGCACACCGTCTCCGGCGACGTCTCGATCGGAGTCCGCCGCGGCTCCAAGGTCTTCCTCGACTGCAACACCGTGAGCGGCGACACACGGTCGGATCTCGAGCTCTCGGGCGACGTGCCCGCAGGCGACGGCCCGCTCGTCGAGATTCGCGCCAAGACCGTCAGCGGCGACATCAGGATCACGAGGGCCCCGGCGCCCTCCGACAGCACACAGGGGGTGCACGCATGAACCGTCTCTCTTGGGATTCGACGGCGCCACGGCGCCTGAACCGCAAGCGTTCCTCGGGCGATCCACGCCCGGACCTCGGGCTCGTCGAGGAAGCGGCCGACCTGATCCGCGTCGCGTGGGACAAGCGCGGCCGCGGGACCAACTTCTAGCCCGACCGGTGACCCGTCCGCGGCTCAGCCCGCGGACGGGTGCAGGAACGGCACAGAGCCGCCGCCCCAGCCCGCTCGCAGCACCTCGACGAGCGTCGGAGGCGTCACAACCGGCAGGCGGCCCGAAGAGCGCGGGCGGCGCTCGGTGTAGCCGGCCGGTGTCCAGCGCAGGAGCGCGGCGCCGTGAACGAGCCAGGGCTCGCCGTCGCGGAGCACGAACGAACCGTCGGGCAGCTGTCCCACGGGCCTCTCGTGACGAGGCCCGAGCCGCTCCTCGTGCAAGCGCTCGTCGAGAGTGGCGGCACGCGTCTCGCCGACGATCTCCAGGAAGCGGCTGTAGTCGTCGCGGCGGCACTCGGCGCACGGCCGGTGACCGGCGGCGAAAGCGGTCGCTTCGTCGAGGAAGAAGAGCTCCGTGTAGCGCCCCGGCTGCTGCTTCTCGACGCGGCGACGATCCTTGAACTCGAGCCTGCAGGCGATCCAGCGCTTGACCTGAAATCGACGCACGATGGTTCGGTGCGAATCGTGCAGGCACCCTCGGTTGCCGTAGACGAGCCCACGCGCCGGGTCGGCGATCAGGTCGCCGAGCGGTGTGACCCGGTTTTGCAGCGGCACCGCGCTAGTAGCGCGTGCGTTCTCGCGCCCGGGTGTGTGGGCGCGAGGCGAGCAGCGCGAGCAGGACGACCGCAACGAAGTTGCGGAAGGTCGGTTCGGGCCAACGCACCCGGGCGGAGCCGTCGAACCAGGAGGGATCAACGAGGAAGACGATGCCTGCGATCAGAACCTTGCCGCCCCAGCCGGCGACCAGGAACAGCGTCGCGAGCACGATCCCCCAGAATCCGAGCTCCGGCAGGCCGACCGCCGCCGCGAAGTCGAGCACGTTCCACGCGAGCCAGAAGATGAGCGGACCGACCAGGACGACCACGAGGAAAACCGCGATCGCGATCGCCAACCCGCCCGCGACGAGCGCGCTGATTCCGAGCACGCGCAGGATCATCCGGAACGACCGCTCCACCGAGGCCGAGTCTATGCCGCCGACCGGCCCGAACGCTTGCGCGCTCAGATGTCGATGACGACTTCGCCGGCCGAGACCTGCGGGGCCACTCCGCCGAGGTCGGGCAGATTCTCCCGGATGAATGCCGCCGCGGCCTTCGTCGACTCCTCGACGCCTGCCTCGTCCTCGTAGACGCTGACCGAGACCGCGCCGTCGGCCGTGCGGACGAGGTAGTACGCCTTGAATCCGTCGATCTCGCCGATCAGGCGCTTGACCTCGTCCGCCTTTCCGACGAGCGCGCCGGCGAGCTCCGGGCTGGCTGAGTACGTGCGTACGGTGGCATACACGAGCAGGCTCCTTCGGTGGGGTTCGCCGTCTGGCGGCGCAGTGAAGTCTCCCACGATCCCGTCTCTCGAGCCCCGGGAAGATTTCTGCCCGCCGCTCCGTCTAGTGCGCAGGGGTTCCAGTGGGGTGGGACCGTCGGGGTGGCGCGAACGGCTTAGACCGGTTCCTGCAGCCATCCTCTGTGGCAGTCAGCGGGGCCGCTTGGGAGAGGGCGGCCCTGTTGTCTGCCTGAGTCCTGGCGCGCTGTCGAGCTCGGCAAGTCGGTCGCGGACCTGCGCAACCTTGGCGAAGTTCTCCTTGCTCTCGAAGCGCTCGAGCGCCTGGGCGAACGCCGCCTCGGCCTCGTCGGCCCGCCCGGCGGCGTGGAGGACCTCCCCCAGATCGCAGAGCGCCGTCGCCCTGCATGTTCAGCCCGTCGGTGCTGTCGGCGATTGCGGCGGCTTCACGCGCGAGTCGCTCAGCCTCGGCGTAATTGCCCCGGTGGGCCTCCACGAGTGCAAGCACCTGCCTCCAGGGCATCTGCCCCGACGGGTCGTTCTCGTCGCCGACAAGCTCGCGGGCCAGTTGAGCGAGCGGTTCGGCCTCGTCGTAGCGGCCCACCATGCAAAGCGAGCGGCCGAGCAGCGGCGCGAAGGCCGCGAGATAGCCGCGTTGGCCGCGGGCCTCGAGCTGATCACAGTTGCGACGGAGGTGATCGATCGCCGCCTCGTGGCGACCGGCCTCGCGCCGCGATCAGGCCGAGCAAGGCGTCGGCCCGTGCATCGCCGGTCAGGTCGTGGAAGCGGTCTCCGGCCTCGCGCGCGACCTCGGCCGCCTCGTCGAATCGGGCGAGCATGGTGAGCAGCCAGGCCCGGCACAGCAGCGGCCACGGATGCGGGTTTTCGGGCAGAAGCGCGTCGAGGGTGCGTAGAGCCTCACCCGCCGGCTGCGGCCCGAGCGCGAGCGCGTCACCGAGCGAGAACACATCGGTGGTGCGCCACCCTGCGAGTTGAGCGTGGCGGAGCGCCTGCTCTGCCGCGTGCGCCCAGTCTGCGAAACGACCCCGGGCATTCGCGACGCCGAAACCGAGGATCAGCCAGACATAGGCGAGGGCGGCGTGATTCTCTGCCTGCTCGAGCAGGGGCAGGGCGCGCCGCGCGAGCTGCCTCCACTGCTTCGACGTCCGGGTCGGCGAGCAGCGGCAATCGGTAGTAGCGCGGCTCCGACCCGCGCGAGCAGTTCGCCGGTTCCATCCCCCGAGGCCCTGGCGCGTTCCGCAGCCTGTCGGCGAGCATTGCGGCGCGCGGACCGTCCCGTTCGCTGAGCGCCTCGGCGAGGTCGAGCTCGAGCATGATGTCGGTGCGCGCCGGCCGCGTCAGCACCAGCGCCCGCTCGAAGAGCCCGGCTGCGGTGCGGTTATCGCCTCGTGAGGCAGCGCCGTGGCCGGCGGCCGCGAGCCGTTCGCCCGCGAGCTCGGCCAGGATCTGGTCGGGCCGGCCGAGCTCGTGCTTGTATCGAGCGGCCTGCTCCAGGTGGTAGCCGAGCAGCTCCTCCTGCTCGACGAGCGCCGTACCGTGCTCTTCGAGCCAGTCCGCAAAGCGTTCATGGAGCTGCGCCCGAACCGCCTTCGGCAGTCCGTCGTACGTCGCATCCCTGAACAGGATGTGGCGGAACCGGAAGGCGTCCTCGCCGGGAAGCCGACTTTTCTCCGGCCGGACGAGTTGCTGACGGACGAGCGCAGCCAGGCGTGGAGTCACGTACGTCTCGTCGGGCGACAGAGCCTGCACGGCGCCGCGGTGGAAGATCTCGCCCTCGATCGCGCCGCATTCGAGCACGCCTCGCTCGAACGGGTCGAGCTGGTCGAGGCGTGCCGCAAGGAGCGCCTGCAGGGTGGGAGCGACAAGCACCTCGCCGGTCGACTCTCGCGCCATCGCCACCATCTCCTCGATGAAGAGCGGATTCCCGCCCGCCGCGCGCTCGATCTTCGCGCGCAGTTCCGCCGGGATGCGCTCAGGGATCAGCTCGGCGACGTCGTCACTGCCGAGGGGCTCGAGCCGCAGGGTGAGCGGCCACGCCGGCCGCCGGACGGCGAGATCGGGCCGTGCGATGCACAGGAGCAGGATCGCGGCGCCCGAGGACAGGAGAGCCACGTGCTCGATCAGGTCGAGGAATGTCTCGGCGCCCCACTGGATGTCGTCGAAGACGACGAGCAGCGGCTGGTCGGCTGCAGCCTGCTCGAGAGTCTTGCGGAACGCCCAGGCGAGCTCCTCCGAGGAGGTCGGCGCATCGGTCTCGCCGAGGAGCGAGCGAATCGGCGCGGCAGCAGCGTCGTCGGTCGGCAGAACGGCGAGCTGCTTCAGCACCTCGACCACGGGCCAGTAGGTGATCCCTTCGCCGTAGGGCAAACAGCGTCCCCGCACGACCCTCGCGTCAACCGACGCGAGCAGCTCGGCAGCGAGCCTGGACTTGCCGACGCCCGCGTCGCCGACGAGGGTCAGCAGCTCGCAACTCTTGGCGGCCTGCACACGCGCCCAGGCCGCCTGCACGGTCGCCAGTTCCTGTCGGCGTCCGACGAACTGCGTCTCGTGACGGCGCTCGGGCGCGTCGCGTACCCGCAGAAGCCGGTAGACGGTGACCGGCTCTGCCTTCCCTTTGAGCAGGAGCGGCTCGATCCGATCGACGTCGACGGCACCTTCGACGAGGGCGAGCGTCGGCTGCCCGATGAGCACCTCGCCCGGCTGCGCGGCTTGTTCGAGCCGTGACGCGACGTTGACCGCGTCGCCCGTCGCGAGACGCTCTTCGGTCCCCGTCACGACCTCGCCGGTGGTGACCCCGATGCGTCCCTGGAGTCCGAGCTCGGGCAGCGCGTCGCGCATTTCGACCGCCGCGCGCACGCCCGCAGCGCGTCGTCCTCGTGCAGCACTGGGACGCCGAACACGGCCATGACGGCATCGCCGATGAACTTCTCCACGCTGCCTCCATGCCTCTCGACGATCGTCTTCATCCGTTCGAAGTAGCCCGCGAGCACTGCCCGGAGCTGCTCCGGATCGAGCGCCTCGCCGAGAGCGGTCGAACCGGTGAGGTCGCAGAACAGGACGGAGACCGTCTTGCGGTGTTCCTTGGCCGGGCCAGGCGTCGCGGCCAACGAGAGCCCGCACTCCTCGCAGAACTTGGCGTCCTGCCGGTTGTCGTGCCCACAGCTCGCACAAACCAGCACTGCTAGGAGGCTAGATCCCGATACCGGTCGTGACAACACCTCGCCACCGCGGGTGGTCGTGCATTGCGAATGGGCCGTGAAGGGATCGAACCTTCGACCTTGGGATTAAGAGTCCCCTGCTCTACCAGCTGAGCTAACGGCCCGGGAAGCGCCGCGTATGGTAGCGACGGTGACGAAAGTCCTTTCCATCGTCGGAAACCGGCCGCAGTTCATCAAGTCGGCGCCGCTTTCAGTCGCCCTTCGCGACGCCGGGATCGACGAGGTCGTGCTGCATACCGGCCAGCACTGGGATGCCGACATGTCGCAGGTCTTCTTCGACGAGCTCGGCCTCCCTGAGCCGGCGCACCGGCTCGACCTGCGCACCTCCGACCCGGTCGTGATGACCCCGCCGATCCGGGAGGTGATCGAGGCAGAGCGGCCGGACTGGGTGCTCGTCTTCGGCGACACGAACTCGACGCTGGCCGGAGCGCACGCTGCAGGCGAGGAGGTGCCGGTCGCGCACGTCGAGGCCGGGCTGCGCAGCTTCGACCTGACAATGCCGGAAGAACGGAACCGGATCGAGGTCGATCGGCTGTCGGCGCTGCTCTTCTGCCCCGACGAGCGCTCGGCAGCGCAGCTCGAGTCGGAGCGTGTCCCGGGCCGTCGCGAGGTGGTCGGCGACGTGATGGGCGACGCGACCAGGCTGTTCGAGCCCGCGGCGCTGCGCGTGACGCTCCCCTACGAGCCCCCGTACACGGTGCTCACGATCCACCGCGAGGCGAACACCGAGCGCGATCGCCTGCAGGCGATCGTCGAGGCGGTCAATGCGCTCGAGCGCAGGTTCGTCTTCCCGGTGCATCCGCGAACGCGACACGCGCTCGAGGAGCACGGTCTCCACCTCGCCGCCAATGTCGAAGCGATCGACCCACTCGGCTACCTCGAGCTGCTGGCGCTCGTCGCCGGCGCCACGGCCGTCGTCACCGACTCGGGCGGCCTGCAGAAGGAGGCGTACTGGCTCCGCGTGCCCTGCGTCACGTTGCGCACCACCACCGAGTGGGTCGACACGGTCGCCGCCGGGGCGAATCGTCTGACCGAGCCTGCCGAGCTCGCCACCGCGCTCGCCGGCGCACGCTTTCCGGACGATGCACCGCCGCTCTACGGCGACGGGCATGCCTCCGAACGCATTGCAGCCGCCCTGTACGCTTGAGCGCCGTGGCCGAGCCGACCCTCTACGACGTCGCCGTCATCGGCGCGGGCTACGTCGGTTTGCCACTCGCGGTCACGTTCGCGGAGCGAGGCGGGCGGGTGCTCGTGATCGACGTGCAAACACGCGTCGTCGACGCGCTCAACAGCGGGACGAGCCACATCGAAGACGTGACCTCGGAGCGCCTTGCAGGGCTCGTCGAGAACGGCCTCGTCGTTGCGAGCACGGACTACGAACAGGTGAAGCACGCACACGCCGTGTTGATCGCATTGCCGACGCCGCTCTCGCGCCAGCGGGAGCCGGACCTCTCGTACATCGAGCGCGCGGCGCAGAGTCTGGCTCCGGTCATCCAGCGCGGCCAGGTCGTCGTGCTCGAATCGACCACCTGGCCTGGCACGACGCGCGAGATCCTCCAGCCGATCCTCGAGGCCGGGTCGGGACTGAAGGCCGGCGTCGACTTCCACCTCGCAATGTCGCCCGAGCGGGTCGACCCGGGACGCGAAGACTGGACGACGAAGACCACGCCGAAGGTCGTCGGCGGGATCACCCCCGAGTGCACGACGGCCGCCGCGGACGTATACCGCGCAGCGATCGACACGGTGCACGAGGTCTCGACACCGGACGCTGCGGAGCTGACGAAGCTGCTGGAGAACATCTATCGCGCCGTCAACATCGCGCTGGTCAACGAGCTCGCGCAGCTGTGCGACCGGATGGAGATCGACGTCTGGGAGGTGATCGACGCGGCGGCGACCAAGCCGTTCGGGTTCGCGTCGTTCAAGCCTGGACCGGGCCTCGGCGGCCATTGCATCCCGATCGACCCGTTCTACCTCACCTGGAAGGCGCGTGAGTTCGACTTCTCGACACGCTTCATCGAACTGGCGGGCGAGGTCAACAACAACATGCCCTACTTCTGCCGGTCGCTCATCTCCCAGGCCCTGAACCACGGCGCGAACATGTCCGTGAGCGGCTCGAAGATCCTGATCATCGGTGTCGCGTACAAGCCCGACATCGGGGACTGGCGCGAGACGCCGGCCGAGAAGTTGATTCACCTGCTGCGCACGGCCGGCGCCGACGTCGCCTACCACGATCCGTTCGTGCCCGAGTTCGACGGCATGACGTCTGTCGCGCTGGAGCCGGAGGCCTACGACTGCATCGCGATCGTGACGAACCACTCGCAGATCGACTACGGCGACCTCGTCCGCCGCGGGAAGGTGATCGTCGACTTCCGGAACGCCACCAAGGGGCACGAGGTCGACGGCAAGGTCTGGAAGCTGTGACCAGAGTCGCAGTGGCCGGTCTCGGCTACTGGGGCCCGAACCTCGTGCGCAACTTCGACGAGCTCGCCGAGCTCGCCTGGCTCGTCGACCTCGACCCGGAACTGCGCGAGCGCTTCGCCGCCCGTTACCCGAACGCCCGGGTCACCGGCGAGCTCGACGAGGCCCTGAACGACGAATCCGTCGACGCCGTCGTCGTCGCCACCCCGGTCCCGACCCACCATGCGCTCGCGAAACGCGCACTCGAGGCCGGCAAGCACGTTCTGGTCGAGAAGCCGCCGTCGATGCGCGCGGTCGAGATGGACGAGCTCGTCTCCCTGGCGGCCGAACGTGACCGCGTGTTGATGCCGGGCCACCTGCTCCTCTACCACCCGGGTGTGTTGAAGCTGAAGGAACTGATCGATGCGGGCGAGCTCGGTGAGGTCCTGTGCGTCTACGGCAACCGACAGAACCTCGGCATCGTCCGCACCAACGAGAACGCGCTGTGGTCGCTCGGCGTGCACGATCTCTCGGTGATCCTCTACCTGCTCGACGAGGATCCGGAGATCGCTGTCGCACAGGGCCGCGACTTCCTCACGCCCGGCGTGGAGGACGTCGTGTTCTGTTACCTGCGCTTCCCCAGCGGCAAGATCGCGCACATGCACCTGTCGTGGCTCGACCCCCACAAGATGCGCAAGATGACCGTCGTCGGCCGCGAGAAGATGGTGGTGTTCGACGACATGGAGCTCGAACGCAAGGTGACGATCTACGAGAAGTCGCCGTGGAAGCGCGCCGAGACGTATGGCGAGTGGCAGACGCGATCAGGAGACATCTCCATCCCCAAGATCTCGACCGCCGAGCCTCTGCGCCTCGAGTGCACCTTCTTCCTCGAACTGATCGACGGGCAGCACGACCGCGGCAAGGTCGCCCGCGACGGCGCGCGCGTCGTGCGTGCGCTGGAGATGCTCACGAACTCGTTGCACAGCTGAGCCCCCACATGACCGACGTCCATCCCTCCGCGATCGTCTATCCCGGCACTGTGCTCGGCGAAGGCGTGCGCGTCCTCGAGAACGCGGTCGTCGGCAAGCAGCCGTCGCTCAGCGCGACCTCGACCGCGAACCGCGAGGCGCTGCAGCCGACGAGGATCGGCGACGGCACGATCATCTCCACCGGTGCGATCGTCTTCGCCGGTTCGACCATCGGCGCCAACTGCATCGTCGGCGATCAGTCGTGCATCCGTGAACGCGTGCAGATGGCAGACGACTGCATTCTCGGCCGCGGCTCGCTGATCGAGAACGACACGACCGTCGGTGCCGGCACGCGGATCCAGGCCGAGGCGTACGTGACCGCGTACTCGACCCTCGAGGAGGACGTGTTCATCGCGCCGTGCGTCGTCACCACCAACGACAACTTCATGGGCCGCACCGACCGGCGCAAGGCGCTGATGAGAGGTCCCGACGATCAGGCGCGGCGCCCGGGTCGGCGGCGGCGCGATCCTCTGCCCCGCCGTCGAAATCGGCGAGGAGGCGTTCGTCGGCGCCGGCGCAGTCGTGACGAAGGATGTGCCGGCGCGCAAGGTCGTCGTCGGTTCACCCGCGCGGATCTTGCGCGACGTCGATCCGGCCGAACTGCGAGAGAACGGCGGCTAGATCTGCGCAAGGCTGCGCGGCAGCTCGACGACGAACGTCGAGCCCGACCCGAGGCTGGAGCGCACGGCAATCGTGCCGTCCATTCGACGAATCAACTCGCGGCTGATGTAGAGCCCGAGACCACTGCCGCCGACGCCGGCCAGCATGTCGGGATCGACCCGGTAGAACTTCTCGAAGATGCTGTCCTGGGCCTCGCGAGCGATGCCGACGCCCTCGTCGGCCACCTCGATTCGAATGGCGCCGTTGCGCTCGGCCAGCCGGACGCGAACATTGCCGCCCGCTGGTGAGTACTTGACCGCGTTGTCGACCAGGTTGACGAGGACTTGGCGAAGCCGGTCCGGATCGCAGTCGACGAGCACCCCGTCAGGCGCATCGAGCTCGATCGCCGTGTCGCTCGAGGTGCGCAGCCTCGCCGACGCCACGACGCTCTCGCAGAGCTCGCTCACATCCGAGATGCGCCTGTTCAGACGCACCTCGTCGCGGTCGAGCTGGGCGGAGACGAGGATCTGCTCGACGATCCCGGCGAGCCGCTCGGCCTCCTCCTCGATGACGAGCAGGAGGCGGGCGGACAGCTCGGGATCGTCGGGGCGGTCCGGTCGCCTCAGCGTCCGCACCGCGCCGTAGACCGCTGCCAGCGGTGTTCGCAGCTCATGCGAGGCGGTCGCGAGGAACTCGCTGCGCGCGCGCTCGAGCTGGTGCTCGCCGGTCACGTCGCGCAATACGAGCACGCGGCCTTCGGCGAACCGCGCCTCGCGGGCGGCGAGCCAGCGACTCATGTCCCCCGCCGCGGAGCGGCACGATGGCGCCCGCGCCGCCCGCGAGCGCGGCGTCGATCGCCGCCAGGTCGGGCAGCACGTCATGGGCAGGGCGGTTGAGTGCGGCCTCCTCCGGCAGGCCCGTCAACCTGACAGCGGCCGGGTTCCAGTAGCGGACGACCTCCTCTCCGTCGATGAGGACGACGGCGTCCGCGACGTGCGTCAATGCGCGTGAGGCCCGGTCGCCGCGCTCGGCCAGCCGACGCGCCTGCCGTTCGCGGTCGTAAAGCGCCTTCAGGTGCTCCGGCAGGTAGATGAGCAGGGCGAGTCCGATCCCTGCGATCGCCAGGCCGACGGCGACCACGAGCGCGAGCGTCCGCCGGAAGGTGCGTCGTTGGCTCTGCTTCGCGCTCGCAACGATCGCATCGGAGCGCACGAGCAGCCGGTCCGCGTGGCTCCGAAACCGGTCGAACTGGCGCTTGCCGGTGAGCACGTCGAGCTGTGCGCGCAGCTGGCCGGAGGTACCCTGCCGGACGAGGGCGATTTGTGCCGCGAAGTATTGGTCGAGCGCGGCGACCGAGGAGCGAAGCTCGCGCACGTCGGCAGCGATCTCCGGACGCCGCGCAGTGAGCTTCGTCAGCGCCTGCAGGTCGGACCGAACCTGGGGCCGGGCGGTCGTGTACGGCTGGAGACTGCGCCGGTTGGCGGTGATCAGGTAACCGCGGACGCCCGTTTCCTCGTTCAGCATCTGGAGCACGACGTCGCGTGCTCGTTCGCGCAACGGAAACGCCTCTTCGATGTAACGGCTCTGGCTCGTCCGGTAGAGACGATCGGCAGCGAAGATCGCAGTCGCGGCGAGCAGCGCGAGCAGGAGCAGCATCGTGGCGAGGGCGACCCGTGTTCTTCCTCGGGCCGCAAGTGCAGGGTCGCGCCGCCGCCCCCAAGCCATGCGTTCTACTCGCCGAGCTCCGTGATTCGCGCCTGCCGAAACGCCTCGCTCTCTCCCCGGGCGACGCGTTCGAGGATCTCGGCGACGCGTCCGGCGAGACCGACCGGATCGAACGGCTTGACGATGTAGTCGACCGCGCCGAGCTCGAGCCCGGCGAGCACGTCCGCGCGGCCGGCTCGTGCCGAGAAGAACGCGACCGGCAGAGACCGCTCGGCCGAGACCGTCCGCAGCACCTCGTGCCCGCCGATATCGGGCAGCATCACGTCGAGGAGCACGAGATCGAACGGCTGGGAACGAATCAGCTCGAGCGCGGCCTGGCCGCTCTCGGCCTCGATCACCTCGAATCCCGCCAGGCCGAGGTTGACGCTGCAGAGCAACCGGATCGTCGGCTCGTCGTCGACGACGAGCACGCGCCCAGCACCGGCCTCACCGCGCCCGGCCTCGCTTGCGCCCCGCGGCCCGCGTTGCGCCGGTCGCCTCGAATCTGCCGGCACGAGGGGAGCTCGCTGCGATGACGGCCGGAAAGGCCGTTCGCCCGGAGGACGGAGGAGTGTCGCCGCCATACGAGAGACGATACGCGCAGGCCGTCAGCTGTGTGCGACCGCGAGCCGATAGGCCAGCGGATTGCGCATCGGACGCCCGAGCCTGAGCTCGAGGTAGTAGGTGCCGGTGCGGGTTGCCCGGTAGGCGACACGCGACTGCACCCCGACCAACCGAGATTGCGCGACGAGCGAGCGTTGCGCGTCGAGGCCGTCGACGCGCAGGGTGCCCGGCGCCCACACGCTCATGCTCGTCCGGGCGGTGCCGCCCCCCACGGGCGTCGCTCGAGCGAACAGCGTGCGGCCCTTCTGCAGGTAGACGCGATAAACGTCGAGGTTGTCGTCCCAGTAGTCGAGCGTCGCCTCGATCGTGTGCGGGAGAGGCGGGAGCGCGTGTGCCCAGGGCCCGGCGTTGTCATTCGGCTCGTAGTGGTCGACGGGCGGGAGCGGCCCGTGCGCCAACCGGGCGAGCGCGTTCTCGACGTCGAGCGTCCCCCAGCCCGTGAACGAGTCGCGGCCGACCGGGCACATGGAGCAGCCGGTCGAGGCGTTGGCGTCGTCCGCGCTGCGCTCGAGCAGCCACGCGACCTGCTCGGGGCGAAGGGTCGGATCCTGGCCGAGCAGGAGCGCTGCAGCGGCGGAGACTTGCGGAGCCGCGAACGACGTGCCGATCGCGTCGCGAAACTCGAACGGCCCGCAGTCGGAGTACGGCGCGTCGGTGCAGCCCGTCTTCGCCTCGACGAGGTTGGTCGGGATCGTCGAGAAGATCGAGTCGCCGGGCGCCGCGAGATCGTTGTAGACGACATCGCGATTCGAGTAGGCGGGGACCGAGCCGTCCTGTCGCACCGCGCTGACCCCGATCACGTGAGGCAGCGACGCCGGATAGTGCGCAAAGCCCCACGGAGTCGCAGGGGACTGCGGTCCGTTGCCGACCGCTGCGACGACGACGGCCCCTTTCGAGTAGGCGTACTCGACCGCCGCCTGCTCGAGCGGCGAGTACGTGTCGAGGGTCGAGTCGAGTGGGTCGCGCACGCCGCCCAGGCTGAGATTGATCACGCGCGCGCCGTTGTCGACCGCCCACCGGATCGCCGCGACCTCGGCTTTGAGCGACACCTCGCCGTCCGGTTCGACCACCTTGGCGATCATCAACCGCGCGTTGAACGCCATGCCGGCGATGCCCTGGTTGTTGGTCGGGTTCGCTGCGATCTCCCCGGCGACGAACGTGCCGTGCCCCTGGTCGTCTCGGTACGGCGATCCTCCGACGAACGACTTCGCCGCCACGACTCGTCCCGTGAACTCGGGATGCGTCCCGTCGATGCCCGAGTCGATCACCGCGACGCTGATCGGAAAGAGCTGCGGCTGGCTGGTCGGCCAGTACGTCCAGGCGCGATCGTTCGTGAGGTACCACTGCTGGGCCGCGAGTGGCTCGAGGTTGTCGAACGCCGCCGCCACTGCGGGCAGCACGAGTGCGGCGATCGCGATCGCAACCAGAGCGCTGCGTCTCACGGCACGAGCAGCGTCGCGGAAACGCCGGGCGCCAGGCCCCGCCCAGGCGCGCATCGGACGCGATAGGTGCCCGCCGCCGGCGCGCCCGAGAAACTCCAGGCCCCGCCTGCATCGGTGACCGTCGACGAGACCGTCGTCCAGGTCGTGCCGGTTTGCCGTTGCAGCTGAACCGCCGCACTCTCGACCACCGGCCGGACCGATCCGCTCACGGCGGCCGGGCCGACGGCTGCGTCGACCCTGGGCGCAACCGCGATCTTCGCGAGACCTGCGCGCACGTCGCCCCAGACGAGCCGGAACTGCGTGGTCACCTGCGGCCGGACGATCGTCGAGAACGAACCGTCCGGGCCGAGCGCGACCGGGCCTGCTGAGGCCCAGATCGGCAGCGCGGCGGTCTTCGACTCGAGCGACACCGTGTCGGCGCCATGCGCCACCCCGGAGAGCGCAACGGCACCCCCGTAGGTCATGGTCTTCGCGACAGGGGACAGCGCCAGCAGAGCAGGCGTGAACCAGGTCGAACGAAGATTCAGCGCGGCGCGCACCTGGTTGCCCGTCAGCGTCACCTGCGAATCGTCCGCGGAGACGACGGTCACCGTTTGCACCCGGCCGGAAGGCCCGGCCGCCGTCTGAAGGTCGGTGATCGGCGCCGAGAGTTTCAGCGCCTTGGCGACCTTCGTCGCGTCCATGACCACGGGGCCCCAGTCGTGGTAGGGAGACAGCGTGTCGTATGGGTCGGCGACCGTCACGAGGTACGGCACGGCAGTGCCGGTCGCCTCGAGTGCCGACACCGTGCGCCCGCCCGAGGTCGACGAGAACAACGTGTCGGCGACCTTGCCGTGGTAGAGGACGACTTCGCCTCTGGTCGCGGCGGCCGCGGCGCTCGTCGCCGGCGACTCGACCTTGACGCCGCCGTACACCTGGCTGCGCGTGTCGCTGTAGAGATCGAATGGGCGGCTCTTCGCCAGGTTGGCGAGCGCGTACGAGCGCGCCGCTACGGCCTGCGCCTTCAGCACCTCGGCCGGCCAGTTCGACGGCACCTCCGCCGGCACGACGGCCTTGACGTACTGCTCGAGCCCGAGCGAGTCGACCACCTGGACGAGCTTCCCGTCGCCGGACACGACGAGCTTGCCGCGATAGGCCGCGCCGTTGACCGAGATCGGCTGCGCCGCAGAGAAGGTGAAGGGTGGCTGAAAGGCCGGGCGGCCGGCGAGCGCCGGTGTGCCTTTGAGCACGACCGCGCTGGGCGCCAGTTGCGCACGGTGCCCCGTGGCATCGATCACCGTCCAGGGCACGTTCGAGCTCAGCGTCGTCTTCTTCGCCGAGACGAGCAGGACCCGGACGGCCGCGAGCTTCGCGGGACCGAGCGACGTCCCCGGGTAGTAGTGCGCGAGGATGCGGTCGTAGCTCCAACCGTGCTTCGCATAGCCGTACGCGCCCCACTGGCTCAGCCCCAGACCGTGCCCCCAGCCGTGCCCGTCGAGGACCAGCACGGCCTGTGCCGGGCTCGTCGTCACGTTCGTCGTGGTCGTCGACGTCGACGTGGACGTCGTGGCCGACCCGAGCCCGAACGCCGGCCCCGCGGCGAGCACCGAGAGCACGAAGCCGCCGGCCAGGAGCAGCGAAGCAACGCCGAGCCGGAGGGCGGAGCGACCCACGGGGGTCACGGTAGCCGAGGTCGCAGCCGGGCCTGGGAGGCTTTACCGAACGTTTCCATACCGCAGCGAGCGGCTAGAAGCCGCTCTACGGCGACTTCTTTCGTTGCCCGTCCTGGCATGCCTGCCGCTCTCGACACACTTCTGCCGCCGCGCTACGAGGACGTGCGCCCGATCGCGCGCGGCGGCATGGGCGAGATCTTCCGTGCGACCGACCGCGAATTGCGCCGCGACGTGGCGATCAAGCTGCTCGCGGAGCGGTTCGCCGCCGATCCGGACTCGCGAGCGCGCTTCCGGCGCGAGGCGCTGGCGGCGGCCCGGCTCTCCGGAACGCCGAACATCGTCACGATCTTCGACGTCGGCGAGCACAACGGCCGGCCGCTGATCGTGATGGAGTACTTCCCCGGCGGGTCGCTGGCAGAGCGGGTCGCCACGCGCAAGCCGTGCCCCACCGGACAGGCGCTCGACTGGCTGGAGGAGACGTCCGCAGCCCTCGACGCCGCACACGCTGCCGGGATCGTTCATCGGGACGTCAAGCCCGCGAACCTCCTCCTGGACGGCCGGGGCCACGTGTTCGTCGCGGATTTCGGGATCGCCAGCGCGGCGGGACTCGACTCGTTCACCAGAGCGGGAACGATCCTGGGCACGGCGGGCTACCTCTCGCCGGAGCAGGCGAAAGGCGAGCGGGCCACCGCGGCGAGCGACCTGTACGGGCTCGCCGTCGTCGCGTGGGAGCTCCTTACCGGGCACAGGCCGTTCGAGTCCTCGTCACCGACGGCGGAAGCCGCGGCGCACGTGAACGCACCGGTCCCGTCGGTGTACAACGCGAATCCTGCACTGCCGCCCGGCTTCGACCCGATCTTCGAGCGGGCTCTGGCAAAGGAGCCCGCCGTGCGCCATGCGACGGCGGCCGAGCTCGTCGGGGACCTACGGCGCGCACTCCATGATGACGGGGGCGACACCTGGATCGAGCCGCGCGCTCGCCCGGCAGCTGCGACACCCGTCGCTCCTGCGCGTCGGCGCGGCAGATGGCTGCCCGCAGGTCTCCTGGCAGTGCTCCTGGCGGCCGGGATCCTCACCGCGGTGCTCGTCGGACGCGGGGGCGGGGGCACGACGCGGGCGCGCACCGTCGTGCGCACCGTCACCGGCCCGGGCGTGACGGTGCAGCAGACGGTCACCGCTGCTGCGCCGACGAGGCCGGTCGCCGGGGCATCGGGGCCGAGCGGCGCGACCCTGAACAACTCCGGCTTCGCGAAGATGCGAGCCGGGGACTACGGCGGAGCGTTGCCGCTGCTCCAGCGGGCGGTGCTGGAGCTGCGCGGGACGGGCTCGATCAACGAAGCGTATGCCGACTACAACCTTGCCTATACGACACTCGCGCTCGGCCACTGCTCGGACGTGCTCAGCCTGCTGGACCGGTCGGAGTCGATTCAGGGGCACCGGCCGGAGATCAGCCGGCTGCGCCACGACGCGCGGAAGGGCTGTCGCTGATCAGCCGAGGCGGGCGGCGTACTGCGCGTCGTAGTAGCGGCGGTACTCGCCCGACTTGATCGGCTCCCACCACTCGCGGTGGTCGCGGTACCACTCGACCGTCTCCTCCAGCCCACCTGCATCGAACGAGTGAACCGGGGCCCACCCGAGGCCGCGCAGCTTGGACGAATCGACGGCATAGCGCCGGTCGTGACCCGGGCGGTCGGCCACGTGCCTGACGAGATCCGGATCGGCGCCCGTGAGCTCGAGGATGCGCTTCACGACCTCCATGTTCTCTCGCTCCTGCCCGCTGATGTTGTAGGCCTCGCCCGCAACGCCGTGTCGCAACGCCCGCTCGATGCCGTCGCAATGGTCCTCGACGTGCAGCCATTCGCGGCGCTGCTTGCCGTCGCCGTACACCGGCAGGTGCTCGCCGTCGAGCGCGTTGGTGATGAAGAGCGGGAGGAACTTCTCGGGATACTGGCGCGGGCCGTACGTATTCGCCCCGCGCGTGACCAGAGCGTCGACGTCGAAGGTGCGCACGTATGCGAACACCTGCAGCTCCCCGCCCGCCTTGGAGGCGGAGTACGGGCTCGAGGTGCGGAGCGGCGCGTCTTCGCTGCAGGCCGGAGCATCGAGCGGGACGTCGCCGTACACCTCGTCGGTCGAGACGTGCACGAGGCGCAGCTGGGCGTGGCGCGCGTGGTCGAGCAGCACCTGCGTGCCCAGTACGTCGGTGAGGATGAACTCTGCCGGTCCGAGGATCGAGCGGTCGACGTGCGTCTCCGCGGCGAAATTGACGATCGCATCACACCCTTGCGCGGCCCGCGCGACCGCAGCCGGGTCCGCGATGTCGCCCTGATGGAACTCGTGCTCGACGCCTTCCAGATTCGCCCGGTTGCCCGCGTAGGTGAGCTTGTCGAGCACGACGACGTGCTCGCCGCGACCGGCCAGGCGCCGGGCGAAGTGCGAGCCGATGAAGCCCGCACCGCCGGTGACGAGAACGCGCATCGCTACAGGGTACTCACAGCCGCAGCAGGCATTCGCGCAGGCCGTCGCGCCAGTGCGGCAACTCCGGCGCGCCGCGTTCGCTGCGCAGCACGGAGTAGGCCGGACGGGGTGCCCGCAGGCCCAGCTCGGCGCTCGTGATCCTGCGCACGCGTGTGCCGAGTCCGGCCTCGTCGAAGATCGCCTCGGCGAAATCGGCCCAGGTGCAGTCTCCGCCGGCGGCCACGTGATAGACGCCGAACGGCAGACGGAGCACGTCCTTGGTCGCCTCCGCGAGATGACCCACATACGTGGGAGCGCCGCGCTGATCGTCGACGACCGCGACTTCGTCCTGTTCCGCTCCGAGCCGCAACATGGTGCGCACGAAGTTCTTCGAGGTCCAGCCGAACAACCAGGAGGAGCGCACGATCCAGGCGCGGTCACCCGCCGCCGCCTCCCCGTGCAGCTTCGTGCGCCCATAGACGCCGAGTGGTGCCGGCGTGTCGGATTCGAGGTACGGCTCACGCTTCGCTCCGTCGAAGACGTAGTCGGAGGACCAGACGACGACCGGCGCATCGAGTTCCGCAGCATGCTGCACCCCGCCGACGTTGACCGCTGCCGCACCCTGCGGGTCGTCTTCGGCGCCGTCGACATCGGTCCACGCGGCGGTGTGCAGAACGAGGTCGGCGTCGAGCCCGGGCGGCGGCGGATACGTGACGTCCCAGTCCGCACGCGTCAGAGCGACGGCGTCGGGGAACGCCTCGGCCAGCGCGTGACCGAGTTGGCCACCGGCGCCGGTGATCACGGCGCGGCGCGCTGGTCCCGCTCCGACAAGATCGGCGATCGGGTGCTCCACAGGTCGGCGACGCGCGGATCGTTCCACGCGACGCCGTGCTCGTCGGGGCTCGCGGGGTCGTACTCCTCGGTCACGAAGTAACAGAAGAGACAGTCCGTCAGCGCCTCGTAACCGTGCGCGTTCCGCCCTTCGACGTAGAGCGCGACCGGATTGTCGTCCCCGATGTCCTCCGTGAACGTCTCGCCCGTCTCCCGGTTGAGGACGACGACGCGCACCATTCCCTCGAGGCAGACGAAGAGGTCGTCCTGGCCGCGCTCGTGATAGTGCAGCGCACGGATCACACCCCGGCGCGAGCGGGCGAGATTCGCCTGGCGCACGGGCCTCGGCAGAGCGCTCGCCCGCATCAGCTCCTGGAACCAGCCCCGGTCGTCCTCGTGCCTCGTCAGTGGGATGCGCGTGACCACTACTTGTTCGCTCCCGTCTCTTCGATCAGGCGGCCGAGCTCCGCGAGATCGGCCCAGTGCTTGCCGCCGTCGTGCCACCAGCCTTCGACGCGGCGAACCTCGAGGTCTCCTCGCTGCGCGTAGACGCGGTTGACGTCGGTGATCTCCAGCTCCCCGCGACTGGACGGCGCGAGCCCCTCGATGATCTCGAACACGTCGGGCGGGTAGCAGTAGAGCCCGACGACCGCGTCGTCCGACGGCGGCGTTGCGTATCGCGTGTCGACGCGGCCGGCCTTCTCGACGATGTCCAAGACGCCTCCCGCCTCGTCGTAGGCCACGACGCCGAAGTTCTCCGGGTCCGGGACCTCCTTCACGAACACCATCGCACCTCCATGCCACGAACCGACCGCGTCGGCATGCGCGTGCTCGAAGATGTTGTCGCCGAGGCACACGACGAGCTGGTCGCCGGCCGCGAAGTCGCGAGCCATGCCGACCACCTGTGCGATCCCGCCCGCTTCGACCTGCACTTTGTACGACAGGTCGAGGTCGAAGAGCGGATCGTCGCCCGAGCGTGAGCGAACGTGGCCGTTGCCGAGCAGGTCGATGAACTGGCCCGCGTGCTGCTGGCCGGTGACGAGCAGGACCTCCCGGACGCCGAGCCGCTCCAGGAGCTGCAGCGGGTAATAGACCATCGGCCAGCGCCCGACCGGCAGCAGGTGCTTGTTCGTGACGCGCGTCAGCTCCTCGAGCCTGGTCGCGGTGCCGCCGGCGCAGATGAGGCCCTTCATGCGGGCGATCCTACGGCAGCGGGGTCCGCGTCATGGCCGCGGGCGGCGACGAATCCCGTCAGGCCGGCGATCCCACCGACGATCGCGACGCACACCCACATCGTCGCGTCGCCGTACGCGCTCCGCACCTGCAGGCCGAGGAACGGTGTCGCCGCCCAGCCCACCGACCACGTGCCGCTGAAGGCGCCCATGTATGCGCCCCTGATGTCGGCCGGTGCCAGTGCAGCGACCACTGCCTGTGAGGTCGGCACCCAGAGCATCTCGCCGACGACGAAGATGACGATCACGAGGGAGATCACCGCGGCCGAGCCGTTGACGTTCAGGAGCAGGAACGGGGCGCCCATCATCGGCATTGCGATCGCCAGCTTCAGCGACGAGGGGACGGACGCCGTCCAGCGCGTCAACCGCAGCTGGAACACGGTGACGAGCAGCGGATTGGCGATCATCAAGAAGCCCCAGGCGGCCGGAGCGAGATGGTGGCTCGTCGTCACCGAGATCGGCAGCAGTGTCTCGGTGGCGACGTAGGTCATCGTCGCGAAGACCGACGAGAGCATGAAGAGCAGGAACGGCGTGTCGCGGATGATCACGCCGAACGAGCCACGCTGCGGTGGCCCGGCCGGTGCATACGCGCCCCCGCGCGGGATGTACCGGAACGCGATCACGAAGCCCGCCGCCGACAGCACGAGCGTTCCGAGCCAGAGGTGCGACCAGTGCCCGCCGATCAGCAGCAGCCCGCCGACCACCGGGCCGATCGTGACGCCGAGATTCGCCGCGACACGGACCGCCGCGTAGGCGGCCTCCTGGCGTTCGGGCGCGACGAGGTCGGCGACCATCGCCTGGTCCGCGGCGCCGCCCAGCGAGCCGAAGACGGGCAGCAGCGCGAGGAGAGCGAGGCCCCAGTAGACGTGGTCGCCGACCGAGAGCAGCAGCAGCGGCACGAGCGCCTGGAAGCCCCAACCCAGGAGAATCAGCGGGCGCCGCCCGACCCGGTCCGAGAGATGACCGCCGATGTAGCCGCTGACGCCCGCGAGCACCGCGCCGACGAGATAGGCGACCGCGAGTGTGGACTGCGGCGCGTGGAGCTCCTTGATCGCCCAGATGCCGAGGAACGGGTACGCAGAGGCGCCGGCGATCGAGCCGACGAGGCTGACGGCGAGCACCGGCCGCAGCGCGCGGTCGACATCGCCGCCCCAGACGAGCCGGAAGAGTCGGGCGAAGAACGTCATGTCACGAGTTGGGTGCGCGAGATCAACCAGAACGACCCCTCGACCGCCGGGCCGATCAACAGCGCGAAGACCAACGTACCGATGCCCACTCGGCCGCCCAATGCAAACCCTGCAAGCAGCACCGTCCCTTCGAGCACCGCGCGCACTACGCCGATGCGGACGTGCGAGCGGAATGCGCCGACGAGCATCAACGAGTCACGCGGTCCCGCGCCGAAGGCCGCGCCGATGTAGAACGCCGTCCCGACGCCGAAGAGAACGAGTCCCGCAGCCAGGAGCCCGGCGCGCGCGGCGAGCGGCCACGACTCGAGGTCCTGGACGAACCCGAGCGGCTGCACGAGGACGACGAAGAGGCCGATCAGAGCAGCGTTCGCGAGCGTGCCGGGGCCGGGCCTCGAGCCGAGCGACCAGGCGAGGAAGAGCACGACCACGGCGACCAACTCGTTCGCCAGCCCGAACGAGAGTGGTGTGTGGTTCGCGATCCCCTGGTGCAGCACGTCCCACGGCGGCAGCCCAAGGCGCGACTCGAGGAACGCAACGATGCCGCAGGCGCAGAAGAAGAGGCCGGCGACGAGCCAGACCGCACGCGCGGCACGCCCGCCACGCAGGACGGGAGCCGCGTGCACCGTCGGACGTTAGTGGAAGGGTGCGATCAGAACGAGGGTCGTGAGGAGCCCCATCGAGGCTGCGAGATAACGCATGTGCTCATGCTCGGGGCACCCGATGCGGCTTTCGTGTCGCGCCGGTTCGGAATTCGTTAGCTTCGCCACATGCCCGCGCGCCGGCGTCGATCGTGCCTGACCGTCCCGGGCGACGATGAAGGGAAACTCGCGAAGGCGGCCGAGCTCGACGTCGACGAAGTGATTCTGGACCTCGAGGACGCCGTCGCCGCCGACCGCAAAGAGCTCGCCCGCGAGACGGTGGCACGCGCCCTCCACGACCGCGACTGGCGAGCGGCGACGGTCGCCGTGCGCGTGAATCGCGGCTCGCTCGACGATCTCGAGCTCGTGCGCGCGGCGCGGCCCGACGTCGTCGTCCTGCCGAAGGTCGAGTCGGCAGAGGAGCTCGCGGGCCTGCCCGTCCCGGCCGAGGCACAGATCGAGTCGGCGCGCGGGCTCGTCGAGTGCGAGCGGATCGCAGCCGCGCCCGGGCTCGAGGCGCTCGTGCTCGGCCCCGGAGACCTCGCTGCGTCGCTCGGGGTGCCGGAGCTGACGATCGGAGCAGGAGCACACGTCGACTACGCGCTCGCGCGCATCGTGGTCGCCGCGCGCGCGTTCGGTGTCGCCGCAGTCGATGGGCCGTTCGTGGTGCTCGCGGACGAGGCTGGGCTGCGCGCTTCGGCACTCCGTTCGCGCGCTCTCGGGTACGACGGCAAGTGGTGCATCCACCCGGCTCAGATCGAGATCTGCAACGAGGTCTACGCGCCGACGCCCGCCGAGATCGAGCGTGCCCGCCGGATCCTCGCAGTCGACGGCGTCGCGAAGCTCGACGGCGAGATGGTCGACGAGGCGAATCGGCGGATGGCCGCGGCGATTCTCGCGCGGCTCCCACCCGCACCGTAGGTCAACCCCCTGCCTCGGCCTCCCCGGCCCCGTGTGAAAAAGCGCTGCGGGTTCCCGACGAGCATCTGATCGATCTGCTCCTGCGTCACTCCGGCTGAGCTGAGCGCAGGCAGGACGTTCGTCGAGAGATGAAGGTAGTCGGGCTTCTCGTCCACGAAGAACGGATTGCCGATCATGAAGTCGTTGAAGCACGCCGCATCGTGGCCGAGGTGCACGCGGTCGGTGTAGCCCTCCGCGACCAGCGCCACGAGCGTGTCGATGCGGTTTTCGTCGGGGTTGAAGTGCGCGATGTTGAAGCGGTCGCAGCCGAGCGCCGCACCCGTGTCCGCGATCGCCCGCAGGTACTCCAGGTCGTTGCTGTCGCCGGCGTGGGCGATCACGATCCTGCCGGGATCGACCCCGGCCTTCGTCAGCACGTCGAGGGCCGGCAGGCCCGTTTTCGCCACTGCGTTGGTGTGGACCATCACAGGAGCGCCTGTCTCGACGCTCGCTTCGGCAACCGCCGCCAGGATTCGCGGCACGTCACCGACGAGCCCGTGCACCTCCACTGCGCATTTCAGGAACGCCGCCTTGACGCCCGTGTCATCGATACCTTCGCGCAGCTCCCGCACGAAGAGCTCGACGATCGCATCGTTCGACCGATAGGCCAGGAAGCTCGGCAGCTCGAGGAAGGCGTAGACCCCGGTTGCGACCACGACGTGGAGGTCGACCTCGGCGTTGATCCGCTGGATGCGCGGGATGTTCCGGCCGAGGCCGAGCGCCGTGGGGTCGACGAGAGTCTGGATGCCGCTGTCGCGCAGCCTCTGCAGCTTCGCGATCGCGTCGGCAACCCGCACCTCCTCGTCCCAGTAGCGCGGGCCCCAGACGTGGCCGAAGTTGATGAGCGCCTCCGGGTCGAGCACGAACACGTGCTCGTGCATCAGCGTCGGGCCGAGGTCGATGAGGTCGACGGAGCCGCGGACGGTTTCGACTGCGCCGCCCACCGAGGACGAACTACACCTCGACAGGGGCGCTCGAGCTGCGGCGGCCGGTCGCGAGGCCGAGCGCCACCAGCAGGAAGCCCAGGCAGGTGAAGACGAGCGGCGCCACCCACGGGCGCGACGAGTCGCTGCCGCCGGAGAAGAAGACCACCCGAACGTGAGTCCAGTCGAGTGCGAAGTGGACGGAAGCGAGCAACAGGCCGAGTGTTCCGAGCACCGCCCAGCTGGAACGGCCGACGGCCTGCGAGAAGAACACGTAGAGGACCGAGGCAATCGCGATCAGCGTCCACTCGATCGACCCGCCGTGCCAGAACCAGAGCAAGCTGCCGCCGATCAGGAGGCCGGCGCCCAGGTGGAGCCAGAAGCCGTACGGCCGCCCGGGGCCGGCGTCGAGGGCAAGCGCGACGACGAGGTAGAAGAGCCCGACGAAGAGCGTCACGACGGCGGACCACCAACCGCCGTTCGAGATCACGTCGGTGACGAGGATCCAGCCTGCGAGCACAGCCTGGGCTGCGAGCAGCGGGAAGTGGAAGCGCCGGAGAGCGACGAGGGCCGCCACCAGCCAGAGCAGCTCGAGCAGCAGTTGTGCGAAGTGGAAACCGCTGAAGCTGGAGGAGCCCGAAGGCGAATCCCACCCGAACCACGTCCAGAGCGCGCTCAGGAAGGCCACGTACGCGATCACGGCGACGAAAGCGAAGACACCGGCCGTGACCGGGTGAGCGGTCCCGCGGAAGCCGGTCGCGACCACCCCCAGGATCGCGAACACGAGCAGCGTCCAGCCCGCGTAGCCGGCATCCCCCGAGGTGGCTCCGAGATACACGAACCAGCTCCCGGTCGCACCGAGGACCGTGAGCCCACCCGCGTAGACGAGGAAGCTCCAGGCCGACCAGCGCGGATGCACGACGTCCACGGGCGCATCGTCTGCCGGGCATCGGACGGACAGGCGCGGGCCTGCGCGCCCGGACGGGGTACCGTTTGCCTTGGATGACCCGCCGGGACGTGGACAAGCTGCAGGAAGAGATCGAGGAGCTGTTCGCGGACCTGTGGCAGGTCCCGCGCTTCTCCGGGCTGCGCCTCGGGTTCCGGCCCAACGTCGACTGCTTCCACACGGACGAGCCGCACGCCCTGACCGTGGTCGTCGAGCTGCCCGGCGTGGATGCGCAATCGGTTCGCGTCGTCGCGGGCGAGCGGCTGCTCGTGATCGCAGGCGAGCGGAGACGCCCGCAGGCACCGGGGCGCGTCTACCAGCAGGTGGAGATCGAGTACGGCCCGTTTCAGCGGCAGGTCCGGCTGGTCGAGGACGTCGATCCCGAGCGCGCGCGAGCGCGCTTCGAGCACGGAGTGCTCACGATCGAGCTCCCGGTGGTCGAGCAGGCGCCGCCGGCCGGCCGCTTCCGGATCACGGTGGAGCGGGTATGACCGAGATCGGTTTCGACGCGGCCGAGGCGGAAGAGCAACAACTGGAATTTCCGGCGGCGTTGCCGGTGCTGCCGCTGAAGGAGACGGTCGTGTTCCCGCAGTCGATGTCGCCGCTTGCGATCGGACAGGAGCGATCGGTGCAGTTGATCGACGATGTCGTCGCAGGCGACCGGCTGCTCGCCCTCATCACAACGAAGGACGGCTCGGTCGAGGCGCCGGGCTGGGACGACATCTACGAGGTCGGGACGATCGCGCTCGTGCACAAGATGATCAAGGTCCCTGACGGGACGCTGCGCATCCTCGTGCAGGGCATCGAGCGCGTGCACCTCGACCACCGGCTCGACGTCGACCCCTATCTGCTCGGCGAGTTCAGCGCGCTCCCCGACGTGCTCGAGGAGACGCCGGAGCTCGAGGCCCTGACCCGGAACGTGCAGGGCCTGTTCGCGCGGATCATCGGCCTCGCTCCCTACCTGCCGGAGGAGCTGCAGCTTGCCGCGGCGAATGTCGACGACCCGAGCGCGCTCTGCCACCTCGTCGCTTCCACGCTCCGCACGATCAGGACCGAGGAGCGCCAGGAGATCCTCGAGGAGGTGAACGTCGAGCAGCGCCTGCGCACGGTCTCGGCGATCCTGAGTCGTGAGCTCGAGGTGTTCGAGCTGGGATCGAAGATCCAGTCGCAGGTCCAGTCGGAGATGGAGAAGGGCCAGCGTGAGTACTTCCTGCGCCAGCAGCTGAAAGCGATCCAGCAGGAGCTCGGCGAGGACGACCCGGACAAGGCGGAGGTCGCGGAGCTGCGCGAGCGGCTCGACGCGCTCGGCGAGCTGCCGGAGGAGGTGCGCAAGGCCGCCGACCGTGAGCTGCAACGACTCGAGAAGCTCCCGTCGGCCGCGGCGGAATACGGCGTCATCCGCACGTATCTCGAGTGGATCCTCACCGTCCCCTGGTCGACGTACACCGAGGACAACCTCGATCTCGAGCACGCGCGGAAGGTGCTCGACACCGACCACTTCGACCTCGAGAAGGTCAAGGACCGGATCATCGAGCACCTCGCCGTCGCGAAGCTGCGGAACGAGGTGTCCGGCCAGATCCTCTGCTTCGCCGGACCGCCGGGCGTCGGCAAGACGTCGCTCGGCCACTCGATCGCGAACGCGCTCGGACGCAAGTTCGTGCGGCTCTCGGTGGGCGGTGTCCGTGACGAGTCGGAGATCCGCGGCCACCGGCGCACGTACATCGGCTCGATGCCGGGCTCGATCGTCCGCTCGCTGCGCGATGCGGAGTCGGCGAACCCGCTGATCCTGATCGACGAGATCGACAAGATGGGCAACGACTGGCGCGGCGACCCCGCGAGCGCGATGCTCGAGGTGCTCGACCCGGAGCAGAACCGCACCTTCCGCGACCACTACCTCGACCTGGCGTTCGACCTGTCGAAGGTGCTGTTCATCTGCACCGCCAACACCCTCGACACGATCCCCGGTCCGTTGCTCGACCGCATGGACGTGATCCAGCTGTCGGGGTACACCGAGGACGAGAAGCTCGGCATCGCCAAGCGCTACCTGCTGCCGAAGCAGTTGCGGCTGCATGGTCTTCAGCGCGCGCAGCTCACCCTGTCCGACAAGGTGCTGCGCTCCGTGATCCGCGAGTACACGCGCGAGGCGGGAGTGCGCAATCTCGAGCGCAGGCTCGCCGACGTCTGCCGCAAGGCGGCGACCCAGGTGGCGAAAGGGCGGGCCCAGAAGATCCGCGTCGACGATGCCCGGCTGCGCGAGTGGCTCGGCGCGCGCCGCTTCTCCGGCGAGGTGCGCAAGCGCACCTCCGCCCCGGGCGTGGCCACCGGCCTCGCCTACACGGCCGTGGGCGGCGACGTGCTCTTCATCGAGGCGACGGCCTACACCGGCAAGGGGAAGTTGACGATCACCGGCCAGCTCGGCGAGGTGATGCAGGAGTCGGCGCAGGCGGCGCTCTCCTGGGTGCGGTCGCATACGGCCGAGCTGGGGCTCGCCGACGACTGGTTCTCGACGCACGACCTCCACATCCACGTTCCGGCAGGCGCGGTGCCGAAGGACGGGCCTTCAGCGGGCGTGACCATGGCGACGGCGATCGCGTCGCTCGTGCGAGGCGAGCCTGTGGCGGACGACGTCGGCATGACCGGCGAGATCACGCTGACCGGCCAGGTCCTGCCGATCGGCGGCCTGCGCGAGAAGTCGCTTGCCGCGCAACGTGCCGGGCTCAAGCGGGTGATCTTTCCGCGCGAGAACGAGCCTGATCTCGACGACCTGCCGCCCGAGACCCGCGCCGCGATCGAGTTCGTCCCGGCCGACACGATCGAGGATGTCTTCGCGGCCGCGTTCGACGGCAAACGCCGCGCGCGCCCTCGTGCCGCCCAGGCGATCGAACGCCAGGCCGCTATGCCGGCCGGAAGCTCGTAAGCAGCTCTGAGCAGAACGCGTCGTCCGACGACGTGCGCACGCGGCAGAGCAACTGGTACTCCCGCTTCCCGATCAGGACGAAGGTGTACTGATCGACGTGCCCGTCGACCTCCACGTCGAAGCGGTGCGACTTCACTCCGCCCGCGGTGACCGTGCTCCTGCCGGTCAGGGTCCCGCCGGTCTCCTGGGCGATCGTCTTCATCCGCAGCGCCAGCTCGTTGCCCACGCGCTCGAACAGGGGCTCCGTGTACGGCCGGACGAGCGGGAAGGTCGAGACCTGGACGAGCTCGGAGTCGTGCGAGGCGGCGGCACCCCGGACCGAGTGCTGGACCCGCCAGCCCACGGGAGCCCCGAAGCTGAAGCCGCGGCCCTTGACGACCTGAGATTGCGCCTTCGGCTCGCCCGAACCGCCGCAGCCTGCGAGGATGAGGGCAGCCACAAGGAGCGTCTGTTTGCCTCGGAGGACTCGGGGTATGAGGCGCGAGGTATCGAGGCGAAAGGATCCAGCAAGCATGGCCAAGACAAAGGACAAGGTCTACGGCGCAGCGGAGAACGTCAAACCCTACGTCGAACGAGCTATGAACGACGAGAAGCTGCGCCAGGACGTGATGAGCGCGTTCGCGACGGCAAAGGATCTCTACACCGAGTTGATCGGGCCGCGCGGCGCGGTCACCCTTGCGACACGGGTCGCCACCGACGACGACATCCGCGAGAAGCTCAGTGCCGCCGTCGACGATCTCAGGAACGCGGCCGACCGGCTGCAGGGCAGGAAGTCGCACAGCGGACGCAACACGACGCTGCTGATCGCCGGCATTGCGCTCGGCATCCTCTTCAATCCCGTCACCGGGCCCGAGACGCGCAGGTGGGTCAAGGACATGCTCGGCGGCGGAGAGGACGAGTTCGGCGGCGACTTCCCGTCCTCGAACGGCGGCAGCTCGACCTAGAGACGAGCGCGCGTCCCGGCTACCCGCGACCGAGATCGGCCGTCGGCGCGGGCACGGTCGGGACGAGCGTCTGCATCAGCGCTGACGCCTTCAGTGGCGTCAGCGCGCGCTCGAGTGAGGCCGGATCGAGCCCGTCGGCGGTGGAGATGTCGTTCATGCCGAGCAGGATCGCGCCGGGCTCGGGCGCAGCCGGGCCGCCGGGGACCGCCGGCGCCCAACCGGCCGCGATCGGGAACGGCAGGTCCTGCTGGTGCTTCCAGGCATCGAGGTAGGGCGTCGGGTCGACCGCGCCGTCGTAGCCGAGATAGAGGAGCGACACCGGGTGCACCTCGAAGTGGAGGTGGTAGGGCGTTCCCTCGGCGTCGCCCGTGTTCCCCATGAAACCGACGACCTGGCCGGCCTTCACGTGCGCGCCGTTCGTCGCTGCGGTCGAGAACGCGGAGAGGTGGGCGTAGTAGAACTGGTTTCCCTGCTGGTCGAGGATCCAGAGACGGTTGCCGCCGACCTTGTTCCAGCCCACCGAGAAGACCGTCCCGTCGGCGACGGCCACGAGCGGCTGGCCGAGCTGGCCGAAGATGTCGTCGCCGTGGTGATACGTCACGTCGGAGCGTGCGGCGCCGTACGTGTCGATGTACGACGTCGCGCCGTAGACCGGGAAGACGTAGCGGCCCGCGGTGAGCTTCGGGTGCAGCTTGAGCGGAGTGGAGCGTCGAGCCGCCGTCTCCTTTGGGGCGCAGCCGCGGCGCGTCACCGGCGGATGGGTCGTCGCCGGTCGCCGGGACGGTCTCGGTCGTCGTGCTCGGGATCGTGACCGTCGCCGCCGCGCGGGGGCGCGGTCTGTGCGGCGGCTTCGGCGTAGCCGATCTGGATCTCGCTCGACGCGGGCAGGCCGCCGTGGTCCGCCGTCAGACGCACGTCGAGCTCGGTGATGAAGCCTCTGTAGCCTCGCGTGCCCGCCGGTGAGGTGCGATCGGTGACCTGGGTGCCGATCGTCAGCTGACCCCAGTCGCCGAGTGCGATCTTCGACCCGTCAGGGACGACCGGCTGGCCCTCGACCTTCAGGTTCGAGACGCCGCTTCCGTTCGCGTTGCCCCCCGCACCGGAGTAGCCCGTGCCGGCAGAGGCGCGTGCGGTGACTGCGTCGGCCGTGATCTCCCCGTTGAACAGCGAGAGCGCCGTCACGACGCTCTGGGAGTTCGCCGCCGCATTCGTGACGACGGCAGTGGTGGCGCTCGCCGTCGTCGACTGCGCCGAGACGATCGAGCCGTCGGCGGGGTACGCGAACGCGTTGCCGGCCGCCGGAGCGGCGTCCGGCGGAGAGACGACCGCAGGAGTGCTCACCGCAGCGGCTCCGGGCACCGAGACCTTGATCGCCCAGGCCGTCGCGGAGGCGCCCGGGGCGTGCGCCGGTCCCTCAGCGCCGGCCGACCCGAAGGCGAGCAGCGCGAGGGGCAGAAGCAGTGCGAAGCGGCGGCGCACCATCCCTGATTCTGCCAGGGATCGGGAATTCCTCAGCGGCCGGGTTAGCCGAGCTGTTTCCGCGCGAACTCGCGAAACCGTTCGCGAGCCTCGTCGTCAGGCCCGATCGGCTCCTCGTCCGCGTAGCGCGGATCGGCAGCGACCTCCTCCGCGACCGCGCGCAGCTCGCGCACGACCGCTTCCTTGTGCGCGGGATCCCGCAGGAGCGCCTCGATCCACGTCTCCGTGCCGTCGTATTCGGGCACGTCGTGCTCGACGAGCAACTGCCCGAGCACCAGGCCGACGCGAATGTAGGCGAACGTCCGGAAGGCGAGGATCTTGTGCGGCCCGGCGACCAGCCCGTCGATCTCGGGATGCTCCGACTGCAGCTGCGCGACGATCGAGCCGATCGGCTCGTCGACGAGCGGGATCCAGATGGGGTAATCCTGCTCGCTCATCAGGCTGAAGTGTTCACGATCCGCGCCGCAACCGCCAGACAATGTGCCCCGAGGTGGCCAGGAGGAGCACGCCGAAGAGCCGGCGCAGCGTACTGTCCGCCAGGGACTCGGCGACGATCACCCCGCCCTGGACACCAACGATCGATGCCGCGCCGATCAGGGCGGCAGCGCGCACGTCGACGTTGCCGTAACGCCTCTGGCGCCACGTCCCGACGATCGCCGTCGGCAGGATCGCGAGCAGCGACGAGGCTTCCGCATGCAGCTGCGTCAGCCCGAGCACGAGCACGAGTGTCGGCACGAAGAGAATGCCGCCACCCACGCCGAAGAGGCCCGCCAGCACGCCGCCGAGTGCACCGATCACGACGACGAGGACGATCGTCATACGAGCAGCCGCACTCCGACGACGGCCAGCAGCAGCGCGAATCCGTAGGAGAGCCGCTGCACGGGAATGCGCTGCTGCAACGTCGTCCCGACGATCACGCCGAAGACCGCCGGGATGCCGACGAGCGCAGCCGCGCCGACCTTGACCTCACCGTGAAACCCGTAGGTGATCGCGCCCGCCACCGACGAGACGAGGATCGCGGCGAGTGACGTCGCGGCGGCACGGCGCTGGTCGAACGCGAACAGCAGCACGAGCAGCGGAACGATCACGATCCCGCCGCCGACGCCGAAGATCGCGCCGAAGAAGCCTGCGACAAGGCCGATCGCAAGCAGCTTCAGCACGTCTCGTACTCTACGCGGGGTGGATCCGCTCACCCTGCTCACCGCCGAACCGGAACGCGCCGCGCTCTTCCTCGACGTCGACGGGGTGCTGGCGCCGATCGTGCCGCGGCCCGAGGATTCGTCGGTCCCACCCGCGACCCGCCGTGAGCTCGAGCGCCTGGCCGACCGCTACGCGCTCGTCGCGTGCATCACGGGGCGAACGAGCGAGGTCGCGCGCGAGATCGTCGGAGTCGGGAGCCTGCGCTACGCCGGCCAGCACGGCCTGGAGCTCGAGCCCGACGCCGCGACGTGGGCCGACAGCGTGCACGCGTTCGCCCGCGAGTGGCCGTGGCCCTGGCAGGAGATAAAACCGCTGACCGCCGCCTATCACTACCGGCTCGCCCCGGACGAGGCGGCAGCCCGGACCGAGCTGGAAGCAGTCGCAACAGCGGCGCTCGCCGCGGGACTGCGGCCGCGCTGGGGCAGGATGGTGCTCGAGGTGCTCCCGCCGGTGGACGCGACGAAGGGCACCGCGGTGCGCCACCTGCTCGAGGAGAGCGGGCTGAAACGTGCGCTGTACGGCGGGGACGACACCACCGATCTCGACGGCTTCGCCGCGTTGGACGGTTTGGAGGCCGCAGTGCGGGTCGCGGTCGCCTCGGCCGGAGGGACCGTCGGCGCTCGGTGAGCGGGCCGACCTGATCGTCGGCTCGCCCGAAGCATTCCTCGAGCTGCTGAAGCAGCTGTAGGGCTAGAAGCCGAGCCGTTCTCGGAGCTGCCGAGCCTGGCGGCGGGCGACGTCGAGCTCGGTCTGCCCGGCGTCTGCGAGCTGCAGGCACAGCCGGTCCGTCGAGACCCGGCGCACTCCGGCCACCTTGCTCAGGTTGACGAGATACGAGCGGTGGATGCGCGCGAAGCGGCCCGGCGGCAGCTTCTCCTCGAGCTCTCCGAGCGATGCGGTGCAGAGGTACGAGCGGTCATAGGTGTGGACGCGGCTGTAGTCGCCGTCGGCCTGTGCGTAGTGCACCTGGTCGTAGTCGAGCAGCTCGGTGCCGGCGCCGGACGACGACGGCGACCTTCTCGACGGGCAGGACGTTCTCGACGGAGCGTTCCTGGAGGCGCTCCACGACGCGGGCGAGCCGGTCCGGGTCGACCGGCTTCAGCAGGTAGTCGAACGCCTCGACCGCGAACGCCTCGACGGCGTACCGCTCGTGCGCCGTCACGAAGACCACGGCGGGCGGGTCGGTGCGCTCGCGCACGAGCGGGGCCGCCGCGACGCCGCTCAAACCGGGCATCTCGACGTCGAGGAAGACGACGTCCGGAGCCAGGTCGCGCGCGAGCTCGAGCGCTTCGGGCGCCCCGCCGGCCTCGCCGACGACCTGCACACCGGCGTGCTCGGCCAGGAGGAAGCGCAGCTCCGACCGGGCCGGCGCCTCGTCGTCGACCAGCGAGGGCCCTGATCATGCGGCCCCCCGCTCTACCTCGCCGGGCACCTCGAGCCGCACGACCGTCCCGAACGGGAACGAGCGCAACCGGACGCTCTCGCCGTAGTGGGCGATCAGCCGCTGGTTGACGTTGGCGAGGCCGAGACCCGTGCCGTCTCCCTGGCCCACTCCGGGCTCCAGGACGCGGTCGATCACCTCGCGGGCGATGCCGCGACCGTCGTCGCGCACCGTGACTCGCAGCCGCCCGCGGCGGACCCGGGCGCGCACGAGCAGGTTCAACGGCCGGTCGGTCTTGCCGTGCTTGATCGCGTTCTCGACGAGCGGCTGGACGAGGAGCGGCGGCAGCCGGACCGCGAGCGCGTCCGGCGCGGCGTCGATCGTCACCGCGAGCTGGGCGCCGAAGCGCGCCTGCTCGAGCTCGAGGTAGCTGCGCACGTGCCGCAGCTCCTCCTCGAGCGTGATGAACTCGCCGGGGCGGGCGAGACGGCTGCGCAGGTGGTCGGCGAAGGCGAGCACGAGGCGACGCGCCCGCTCGGGTTCCGTCCGGATGAACGCCGCGATCGTGTTCAACGCGTTGAAGACGAAATGCGGCTCCATCTGCGCCTGCAGGGCGGTCGTCGTCGCGGAGTGGAGCTCGGAGAGCTGCAGCTGCGCCGAGAGTTGCGTCCCGAGCAGGTCGAGCGTCTCGACAGCCGTCTCGCCGAGCGGTGACCCGGCCGTGGCATAGGCGACAACTGCGCCCGCAGGGCCGTCGGTCAGGTTCAGGGGCACGACGGCGGCCGCACCGAGCGGGCACGCGGGATGCAGGCACTCGGTGCGGATCCCGAGCGGCGCGAGCAACGGGCGCCGCTGGGCGAGCGCCTCGTAGACGGGGCGGATCGGTTGGTCGCCGGCTGCGTGGTGGTCGGCTCCCGCGCCGACGAACGCGAGCACCTCGTGGGTGTCCGTGACCGCGACCGCGCCGAAGCCGAGCTTCTCGAAGAGCTCGTAGGCGAGGGTGCGGGCGGCAGACTCGGTCAAGCCGCGCCGAAGCTCGGGCAGGGTCGCTGCGAGCAATTCGAGCGCCGGCGCCTGGCGCCTGGGCCTGCGCACGCGGGGCATGATCCGGATTGTGCACGTGACGGACGAAGTCCTCGCGCCCCTGCGGGCCCGGTACGGCGCCCCGATCGACCTCGAGTGGACCGGGCGAGATCACCGAGCGGGAGCACGCGCTGGCGACCTACAACCCGAATCGCACGCACGACGTGACGCTCTTCATCCTCGATCCGGACGGACCGGATCGCGCTGATCCGCAAGCCGCACTTCGCCGCCGGGATCTGGCGGCCGCCCGGAGGCGGGATCAAGCCGGCCGAGGACTTCGTCCTCGGCGCAGAGCGCGAGGCGCTCGAAGAGACCGGCCTCGCGGTCTGGCTCGAGCGCTATCTGGTGGCAACGCGCGCTTCGTTCGTCTACGCGGGGGAGACTGTCGCCTGGTCGACGCACGTCTTCCTCGCCCGCACGCACGGCACGGAGCTCGAGCCGCGCGACGCAGACGAGATCGCGGGCGCGCGCTGGGGCACGCTCGCTGAGCTTGCAGGCCCGCTGCGGGAGCGACTGCTCGAGACCGGCCACGCGCTCTGGCGCTACCGGGTCGCTCTCCACGACGCGGCGCTCGAGGCGCTCCGCCGGCAGCCCGGCGTCTGAGGCAGCTCAGAGGAGCTCAGAGGAAGCTCAGAGGAAGCTCAGAGGTCGCCTACGGCTCTTCGCGCACGAGCAGATAGCCGACGTCCAGCGGGTTCGGCGGGTACGGGACGACTCGCGTCTCGCCGTTCAGCCGCCAACCGCGGCGCTCGTAGAAGCGCCGCGCGCGGTGGTTCTCCTCCAGCGTCCACAGACGCAGCTCGGGGCAATCCGGCATCGCCGCGACCGCCGCGTCGTGCAACGCGACGGCGACGCCGCTGCCCCACTCCTCCGGGACGACGTAGAGCCCGTGCAGCCAGCACGCTTCGAACGCCGCCATCCCGACCGGTCGCCCGCCACGCTCCGCGACCAGTGTCGAGCCGGTGAACTCGCGCCACCGCGCCCGGATCGCGTCGTCCGGGAACGGGTAGAGCTCCGGCGGGAACACGTGGGCGACCCCGGCCAGTGACGCGGCGCGCTGCAGGGCGAGGTGCGTCTCTGCCTCGTCACGTCCCGACCCGCGGATCGAGACGGTCACTCGAGCACGTCGAGCACGCCCGGGATCGACGTGACGCGCGGCCCGTCCCAGTCGTCGAGGCCGGGCCACAGCGGATCCTCGCCGTCACGGTGGATGAGGATCGCCTCCATGCCGACCCGGCGCGCGCCGGCGAGCTCGTCGTTCGCGCCGTCGCCGACGAACACCGCTTCGCGCGGCTCGATACCGAGCAGCTCGCAGCAATGGAGGTAGATCTCCGGGTCCGGCTTCGACATCCCGACACGCGAAGAGAACACCTCGGCGTCGAAGAGCCCCGCGAACTCCGACTCCGGCCAGAGAGTCTCGATGTCCTCGCTGCACACCGTGATCAGCCCGAGGAGGTAGCCGTCGTCGCGCAGCCTGCGCAGAGTCTCCACCGCGCCCGCGCGCGGCACGAGCGAACGGCGGTGATGGCGAAGCCGCAGCGCGCAGATCTCGTCGTGCAGATCGGCCGGCACGCCGGCCTCGGCGAGCGCGACCCGGATCGGCGCGTTGTACCGGGTCGTCGAGTGGCTCCAGCGCTCGCCGAAGTCTCCGCCGACGATCGCGGCGACCTCGTTCCCGAGCGCCTCCGCAGCGTCGCGATCCCAATCGATCAGCGTCTCCCAGAGGTCGAAGATCACGGCTTTGGGACGCAACTGCGCAGCACCTCCCAGGAACGGCGGACGTCCGCCTCGGTCGTCCGCGCGTTTCCGATCGCCAGGCGGATCACGTCCTGGCCGCGCAGTCTCGTAGCGGCGACGAAGAGCTCGCCCGTTGCGGTCGCGGCGCGCGCGAGCGCGAAGTTGTCCGCCTCGGCGTACCTGAAGCACACGGTCGAGAACGGGTGCGGCGCGACCACCTCCCAGCCGGGCTCCGCCTCCACGAGCGCTGCGAAGAGCTGAGCGAGCCGCACATGCTCTCGGATCAACCCACGCAAGCCTTCGGCGCCGTACCAGCGCAGCACGGCCCACAACTTGAGCGCGCGGAACCGGCGCCCGAGCGCAGGACCGTAGTCCTTCAGATCGACTGCCGCCTCGGTCGCCGCGAGGTAGTCCGGCACGAGGGCGAATGCCTCGTGGAACGCCTCCGGCCTGCGCGTCCAGAGCGCCGAGCAGTCCATCGGAGTGAACAGCCATTTATGCGGATTGACGACGACCGAATCGGCGCGATCGACGCCGTCCAGGCACCAGCGAAGCTCGGGGCAGATCGCGGCCGACCCCGCGTAGGCAGCGTCGACGTGCAACCAGACGTCGGCCTGCTCGCAGCGATGGGCGAGCTCGGGCACGGGGTCGACCGCCGTCGTGCCGGTCGTGCCGACGGTCGCGACAACGGCAGTCGCGTCGTCGAGTGGGAAATCCGGTCGCATGCGGAAGTCGTCGTCGACCGCGACCTTGCGATACTCGAGGCCGACGAGCCGGGCGGCTTTCTCGACGCTGAAGTTCGCCTGCTCCGACGCGTACACGACTCCGCCCGGCTTCCGTGTGCGCGCAGCGGCGAGCGCGGCGACGGTCGCGGTCGACGCCGTGTCCTCCAGGTGCCCGTGCCACCCACGCGGCAGGCCGAGCAGCTGCGCGAGCCAGTCCAGGACCGTCACCTCGAGCTCCGTCGCGGCGGGGGACGCGAGCCAGGTCATGTTGTTCACGTTCAGCGCCGCGATCAGGAGCTCGGCGAGGATCCCCGGCTCCGAGCCCGTGTTGGCGAACCACGCGAAGAAGCGCGGGTGGTTCCAGTGCGTGAGCCCTGGGAGGATCACCTCGTCCAGGTCGCGCAGGAGCGCCTCGAACGGCTCGCCTTGTTCCGGAGGAGACTCGGGCAGCCGGGCGCGGACGGCACCGGGCTCGACCCGGGCGGCGACCGGCAGCTCGCCGACACGCTGGAGGTACGCATCGGCCCAGTCGGCGGCCAGGTTCAGGTCGTCGCGGAAGGTCATCGTTGCTTGCGCAGCTTCTCGATCTGCTTCCACGTCCGCGTGTTCAACACGTCGCCCTTCGTCAGCCACGCGCGGCGGGCTTGGCCGACGCCGAGCTCGACGTAGTCGAGGGCTGCGATCTGGTGGCCGTCGGAGTCGATCACGACCTGCAGGCCCGCCTCACGGGCGGCGCGCGCGTGCACGTCGCTCAGGTCGAGCCGGTCGGGCTGCGAGTTCACCTCGATGAAGGTCCGGGTCTCGAGCGCCTTCTCGATCACCCGCTCGAGATCGATCGGCGACGGTGGGCGCTTGCCGATCCTGCGGCCGGTCGGGTGGCCGATGCAGTCGACATAGGGGCTCTCCATCGCCGCCAGGATCCGCTCCGTCGGGTTGTGATCGAACCGCGAATGCGACGAGGCGACCACCCAGTCGCGAGTCGCGAGGTCCGCGTCGTCGACGTCGAGGGAGCCGTCGGGCCGAATGTTGACCTCGATGCCCTTGAGAATGCGGAACGGTGCGACGACCTCGTTGAGCGCGTCGATCGCCTCCGACTGCCGGCGCAGCAGGTCGCCGCGAAGACGCTGCGAGTGATCGCAGATCGCGTAGTACGCATACCCGCGCGCTTGCGCAGCCGCGACCATGTCCTCGAGCGTGTCCTTGCCGTCGGACCACGTCGTATGCGTGTGGAGATCGCCGCGGAGGTCCGTCAGCTCGACGAGCTTCGGCAGCGTGCCCGCGCGCGCCGCGGCGAGCTCCCCACCGTCCTCGCGCAGCTCAGGTGGGATCCAGTCGTAGCCGAGGAAGCGATAGACGTCCTCCTCACGCGCAAAGTGGTGCTCCTCGCCCGACTCGACCTCGGTGACCGAATACTCGGAAACGGAATAGCCGCGGCGCACCGCGTCCTCGCGCAGCGCGACGTTGTGGTTCTTCGAGCCGGTGAAGTGCTGGAGCAGGTTGCCGTAGCTCTCAGGCGGCACGACGCGAAGGTCGAAACGCGAACCGTCGTGGGACACGACCGTCGCCTTCGTCGGGCCTCTGGCGGCGACGTCGACGACCCAACGCAGCGAGCAGAAGTAGTCGACGAGCGCCGCCGGATCGGTGGCGGTGGCGATGATGTCGAGGTCGCGGACCGTCTCGCGCATCCGGCGCGCCGAGCCGGCGAGCGAAACCTCGACGCTCGCCGGGTGCTCGCGTAGCACCTCGACGACTGCGCGCAGCTTCGGCAGCGTCGTCCCGAGCAGTGCGCGCCGCGGGCCTTCGGTTGCCTTCGGCTGAGCGAGCGCCGTCAAGATCTTCTCCTCCGTGCCGGGGCCGATGCCGGCGTGGCCGCGCAGCTGATTCGCCTCGGCGGCCGCCTGCAGGTCGGCGACGGTCGTGATGCCAAGCTCCTGCCAGATGCGCCTCGCGGTCTTCGGCCCGAGGCCCGGGAGCCGCATGAAGACGGCGACCTCGGCCGGCACCTCGGCTTTCTTCTTGGTCAACGCGTGGATCTCGCCGTCCTCGACCACCTCGACGATCTTGCCCTCGATCGTCTTCCCGATCCCCTGCAGCTGTTTCGCCTTGCCGTCGAGCGCGAGCTGCGCGACCGATGACGGTGTCTCGCGGATCCGCGCGGCCGCCCTGCGGTAGGCGCCGATCCGGAAACCGTCTGCCCCTTCGAGCTCCATCAGATCGGCGAGCAAATCGAACTGTTCTGCAAGCGGTTCATTCCGCGGAAGTTCGGCCACGCAGCGATCATAGGCGCGCCGATGCGCGCGACCGTCTGCCTTCCGACCTACAACGAGCAGGTGAATCTCGAGCCGATGCTGCTCGCGCTTCGTGAGGTCCTGCGCGAGGGCGACCGCGTGCTCGTGATCGACGACAGCTCCCCTGACGGCACCGGTGAGACTGCTGACCGTCTCGCCTCGGAGCTCGACTTCGTCGACGTCCTGCACCGTGAGCGAAAGGAAGGGCTGGGGCCTGCGTACCTCGCCGGCTTCCGCCGTGCGCTGGCAGAAGGCGCCGAGCTGATCCTCGAGATGGACTGCGACTTCTCGCACAACCCTCGGGACGTTCCGCGCCTGATCGCGGCCGCCGAGGAGGGCGCCGACCTCGTGCTCGGCTCGCGCTACGTGCAAGGAGGCCACGTCGGAAACTGGGGGCTGCTTCGGCGGGCAATCTCCCGCAGCGCATCGCTCTACACGGCGCTCTTTCTGCAGATGGGCGTGCGCGATCCGACCGGCGGGTTCAAGTGCTTTCGCCGGCGCGTCCTCGAGGAGCTCGACCTCGACGCCATCACGCCGCGCGGATATGCCTTCCAGATCGAGACCACCTACCGGGCCAAGCGGGCAGGCTTCCGCGTGGTCGAGATCCCGATCACCTTCAACGACCGCACCGCGGGCCACTCGAAGATGAGCAAGGCGATCGTGTTGGAGGCGGTCTGGGCCGTTCCTCTCCTGCGCCTGCGCGGGTAGCCTGGGTCGGGTGCGCAGCGTCACCGACGACACATTCGAGGCCGAGGTCCTGGGTGCAGCGAAGCCGGTCGTCGTCGACTTCTGGGCGCCATGGTGCGGGCCTTGCAAGGCGATCGAGCCGTCACTCGACGAGCTCGCCGCCGCAAACAGCAGCGTCGAGTTCGTGAAGCTCGACATCGACGCGAACCGGCGCACTGCCGATCGGTTCGGCGTGCTGTCGCTGCCGACCGTGATGCTCTTCCGGGACGGCGAGGCACGCGAGACCGTCTACGGTGCGCGATCGAAGAAGCACTTCCAGAAGAAGTTCGAGCCCTACTTCTGAGCCACGAAATGCTCCCAGCCGGCGAGCTCGTACGGCTCGCCCGCGCGGAGCAGGCCGACGCCCTCGCCGGCGAGGACGCGGCCGACCACCGGCAGGCCCTGCGCGTCGGCAACGGCCGCCAGCAGCTCGAAGTCCTCGCCGAAGCCGAGGTCGGCGACGGTCGCGCCGGACGCGAGCGGCACGTCCTCGAGCTCGAGGACGACCCGGACCCCCGACCGGCGCGCGATGTGCCCGGCGTCGACGGCGAGCCCGTCGGAGATGTCGAGCAGCGCATGCGCTCGACGGGCGAGGAGGCGTCCTTCGTCCACCCGCAACGGTGGACGCACGTACGCACCTGCGCGGAACGCAGCCCCCGCGGCGCCGAGTGGTCCCGTGACGACGAGCAGGTCACCCGGACGGGCACCCGCGCGCCCGGGGACACGCTCGCTCCGCCCGAGCGCGGTCACGGAGATGACGGCGGTCTCGGCCGCCGTCGTGTCGCCACCGACGACCGGGACACCCGTCTCGGCAATTCCCTCGTAGAGCGCGACCACGTCCGCGGTCTCCGTTCGCGCCGGCACCGCCAGGGTCACGAGCAGTGCCTCCGGCATCGCCCCCGAGGCGGCCAGGTCGCTCAGGTTGACGGCGGCGGCGCGGAAGCCGAGCTCGCGCCAGTCGATCCAGTCGAAGCGGAAGTGCACACCCTCGACGAGCGCGTCCTGCGTGACCACGAGATCCGTTCCGAGCAATGCCGCGTCGTGCTCGACGCCGACGATCAGGCCGCGACGCTCGAGCTCCGCCAGAAGACCGAGCTCACCGCTCTCCGAGAGCCGCATCGACCGCCCTCCTCACGTCGGGATCGAGAGCCGCACGGATCGTCGCCACGCCGACGGCGCCGGCAGCGATGCAGTCAGGAGCGTTCCCTGCGTCGATGCCTCCGATCGCGACCACCGGTACGCGCGAGACGACGCAGATCGCGCGGAGACCCTCGACGCCGATCGGCGGCGCCGCGTCCGTCTTCGACGGCGTCGCCCACACCGGCCCTGCGCCGAGATAGTCGGCGTCCGCGGCCAGGGCCTCCTCGGGTGTGCCGACCGACCGGCCGAGCATCAGCCCGTGGTCGCGCGCTCCCTCAGCGCCTGGATCGTCCTGGCCGAGATGGACGCCGTCTGCACCGAGTGCAACCGCCGCGGCGACGTCGTCGTTGACGACGAAGGTCACACCGAGTTCGGCGAAGCCGGCTCCCCGCGCGACAACGTCCGCGGTCGACCCCTTGACGCGCAACTGCACAACGGTGGCTCCGGCTGCGACGGCTCGCCGTGCCGTCTCGAGGTCGGCCACGAGCGCGTGCACCTTCACGACGTGCGTGCCCTCGCATCGAGGGTCGCCGGATCGAGCGCGGCGAGCGAGTCGTAGAGCGCCACATGGAACGAGCCCGGCCCGCTCGCGCCGCGCGCCGCATCCTCGCCGGCCACACCGAAGGCGACGAGCGCCTCGGCGGCCGCTTCGAGTGGACGATCGCGGTTGACGGCGAGGAAGCAGCCGGTGAGCGCGGAGGACATGCAGCCGGTGCCGGTGATCGCCGCCAGCAGCGGATCGCCGTTCGCGATCGACACGACGGTCTCTCCATCCGAGACGTGATCGACGGGGCCGGTGACCGAGGCAACCAGGCCGAGCTGGGCTCCGGCCGCGCGCGCGAGCTCGGCTGCGTCGTCGCCCGCGCCGATCGACTCGACGCCGCGCACCTCTGCTGCGACGCCGACCAGCGTGGCGATCTCGCCTGCGTTCCCGCGCAGCACGGTGACCCGCACCTCGCCGAGCAGGCGCTGCGCCGTTTCGGTGCGATACCTCGTCGCCCCGGCACCGACCGGATCGAGGACGACCGGCACGCCGAGCTCGTTGGCGGCTCGCCCCGCGAGCACCATCGCCTCCACCCAGTTCGGTGAGAGCGTGCCGATGTTCAGGACCAGCGCGCCGGCGAGCGCAACCATCTCCTCGACCTCCTCGCGCGCGTGCGCCATCACCGGCAACGCACCGAGTGCCAGCGTCGCATTGGCGGTCTCGTTCATCACGACGTAGTTCGTGATCTGGTGGACGAGCGGCTTCGCGTCACGGAGCCGTCTCAGGGAGTCACCCGTCTGCATGCATTCCTTTCACGTTGAGGACGTCGACAGGGCCGTCGCCCGCTCCGAGCTCCGCCAACCCGTTTCGCACCGCTTCCGTCGCCGCACGAGCAGCTCCCCGGGCGGCGTCCGCGAGCGGCAGGCCACGGGCGAGGAGCGCGGCGAGCGTTGCGGAGTGCGTGCAACCGGCCCCGTGCGTCGCCGCGACGGCGAGCCGTTCCACCGGGATCGCCAGATGACTGCGACCGTCGAAGAGGTGATCGACGGCGTCGTCGCCGTGACCGCCGGTGACGAGGGCCGCAGGCGCACCGAGCTCGACGAGCCGCTCCGCGAGCTCCGCCCGGGTGCCCTCGCCCGCGAGGGCGCGCGCCTCGAGCAGGTTGGGCGTGACGACCGTGGCGAGCGGGAAGAGCAACGCGACGAGCGCAGCGACCGCGTCGTCCTCGAGCAGCTTCGCGCCCGACGAGGCGACCAGCACCGGATCGACGACGAGCGGGGTCGGATGGGCGGCGAGGAACGCGGCGACGGTCTCGATCACACGCCGGGAGTAGAGCATCCCGGTCTTGGCGGCATCGACGCCGAGGTCCGAGTACACCGCGTCGAGCTGTGCGACGACGAACTCCGCGGGCACCTCGTGCACGGCTGCCACACCGGTCGTGTTCTGTGCGGTCAGCGCCACGATCGCCGACATGCCGTGCGCGCCTGCGGCGGCGAACGCCTTCAGGTCGGCCTGGATGCCTGCGCCGCCGCCGCTGTCGGAGCCGGCGATCGTCAATGCTCTTGGAACCAACAGCCTCCCTTCGCCGGTCCTAACCGGATCAGGTTCAACGGGTGTGTTCTCAGCCCCACGCGGGGCACCCCGGTGGCCCGAGGCTAGCATCGGCGGTGTGAGCGTCGACGTCCTGCGCTGGGAGGGGCTGCTGGAGGGCGAGGAGCTGGCGCACCTCGCCACCGAGCCGGAGCGCGAGGCGCGGTACGCGGAGCTGCCTGCCGAGCTCGACCCCCGCGTCCGGACGGCGGTCGGCGTGCCGCGGCTCTACGAGCACCAGCGGGCGGTGTGGGATGCGTCGCGTCGCGGCGAGCACGTGCTCGTGACGACCGGCACTGCGTCGGGGAAGACGCTCGCGTTCAACCTCCCGGTGCTCGACGAGCTGGCGCGGCAGCCCAAGAGCCGCGCGCTCTATCTCTACCCGACCAAGGCGCTGGCGCAGGACCAGTTCCGCTCGCTGTCGGCCCTCCAGGTCCCGCGGCTCAAGCCCGCGATCTACGACGGCGACACCCCGGCCGAACAGCGCCTGCAGATCCGCAAGTGGGCGAATGTGATCCTGACCAACCCGGACATGATCCACGTGGGGCTCCTCCCGAATCACGACCGGTGGGGGGACGTGCTCTCGAACCTCCGCTACGTGATCGTCGACGAGGCGCACGTCTACCGCGGCGTCTTCGGTTCCCATGTCGCGAACGTCCTACGCCGCCTACGACGGCTCGCGCGGGTCTACGGCGCCGACCCGCAGTTCGTGCTCGCGTCGGCGACCATCTCGAACCCCGGCGAGCTCGGCGCCGCGCTCCTGGGCGAGCCGGTGACGGTGATCGGCGACGACGCGGCGCCGCGGACCGAGCGCACGATCGTGCTCTGGAATCCACCGCTGCTCGACGGCGAGCTCGGCCTACGGGCCTCCGCGCTCGCCGAAGCAGCGCGGCTGCAGGCGATGTTCGTCGATCGAGGCCTGCGCACGCTGACGTTCGCGAAAAGCCGCAAGGCGGCCGAGCTGATCCACCGTTTCACCGCCGAACGGCTCGGCGACGACAGCTGCCTCTCGCCGTATCGCGCCGGCTATACCGCACACGAGCGACGAGAGATCGAGCGGCGGCTCACCGACGGGGAGCTGCTCGGGGTCTCCGCCACGAATGCACTCGAGCTCGGTATTGACATCGGCCTGCTGGACGCGGTGATCTCCGTCGGCTTCCCCGGGACGATTGCATCCCTGCGTCAGCAGTGGGGCCGCGCGGGTCGCCGCGGCAACGGGCTCGCAGTGCTCGTCGCCACCGAGGACGCGCTCGACCAGTTCTTCATGCGCGAGCCGGACAAGCTGCTCGGCAGGCGCGTCGAGGCGGCGATCCTCGACCACACGAACCCGCGCGTGCTCGCCGGCCACGTCCGAGCCGCCGCCTACGAGGCGCCGATCACCGGCGACGACGCGGCGACGCTCGGCCCCGAGGCGGTCGCGGCCGCCGGCGCCGACCCGGCGCTCAAGGAGACACCGGCCGGGATCGTCTGGGCCGGCAAGGATCATCCGGCGTCCCGCGTCCCGCTCCGTTCGACGGACCCCGATGCATTCACGATCGTCGACGGCACATCCGGCTCGGTGCTCGGTCTCGTCGAGCGCAGCCGTGCGTACACGACCGTCCACGAGGGCGCCGTCTACCTGCATCGCGGTGAGTCGTTCCTCGTCCGCGAGCTCGATCTGACGACGCTGCACGCGGTGGTCGAGCCGTTCACCGGGAGCTGGTACACGCAGGCGAAGAAGGAGACGATGACCCAGATCGTCGAGCCGCGACGCGTCGAGTGGCGGCTCGGGCTCGAGCTCGCCTTCGGCGAGATCGAGGTGACCGAGCAGGTCGTCGGGTACGAGCGCAAGACGATTTCCGGCCAGGAGCGGATCGAGTTGGTCGCGCTCGAGCTACCGGCGACGACGTTCTCGACCGAGGCGATCTGGTTCCTGCCCGAGCCGCACCAGCTCGCAGAGCTCGACGAGATGCCGAAGCTCCTCGGCACGCTGCACGCGGCCGAGCACGCGCTGATCGCGTTGCTGCCGCTCTGGGCGATGTGTGACCGCTGGGACATCGGCGGCCTCTCGACGAACATCCACCCGCAGACCGGACGGCCGACGGTCTTCGTCTACGACGGCCATCCAGGCGGCATCGGGATCACCGAACGCGGCTTCGACCAGTTCGAGGGCTGGGCGCGCGACACCGCCGCGCTGATCAGCGGGTGCCCGTGCCACGACGGCTGCCCGTCCTGCGTCCAGAGCCCCAAGTGCGGCAACCTCAACGATCTCCTCGACAAGCACGGCGCGCTCACGTTTCTCGAGCGGCTGCGCTGAGGCCCTACCGTTGTCGATTTCCCGACCTCCCGTTCGTCGTAGAAGCGACCACACCGAAGGAGGCGAACGTGAAATACGCATTGCTGATCTACTCGGACGAAGCCCCCGATGCCTACTCCAAGCTCTCCGAAGCCGAGCAGAACGCGATCATGAGCGAGTACTTCGCGATCTCGGAGCTGCCCGCAACCTTGAATGGAGCGCAGCTGCAGCCGTCCGCGACGGCGACGACGGTGCGCGTCGACGGCGGGAGCACCCTGACCACCGACGGCCCCTTCGCGGAGACCAAGGAGGCGCTCGGCGGCTTCTATCTGATCGAGGCTGACGACCTTGATGCGGCGCTCGAGATCGCTGCGCGTGTGCCCGCGGCCCGCATGGGCGGCAGCGTCGAGGTCCGGCCGCTCGTGGAGCGCTGACACTGCTCGAGCAGGTCTTCCGCGACGAGTGGGGCCGCGTGCTCGCCTCGCTGATCGGCTTCCTCGGCGACTTCGATCTCGCCGAGGAGGCCGCCCAGGAGGCGTTCGCGATCGCCGCCGAGCGCTGGCCGCGCGACGGTGTCCCGGACAACCCGGGCGCCTGGCTGCAGACGACGGCGCGCAACCGTGCCATCGACCGCATCAGGCGCGACCGCACACTCGCCGTGAAGACCCAACTGCTCGACGTGCCGGAACCGGCTGACGACGACATGGAGGAGACGACCTTCGCCGACGAGCGCCTCGAGCTCATCTTCACGTGCTGTCACCCTGCGCTCGCGATCGACGCGCAGGTGGCGTTGACGTTGCGCACGCTCGGCGGGCTGGCCACGGACGAGATCGCGCGCGCGTTTCTGGTCCCGGAGCCGACGATGGCGCAGCGGCTCGTCCGGGCGAAGCGAAAGATCTCCGCGGCCGGGATCCCGTTTCGCGTGCCGCCGGCGCACCTGCTGCCCGAGCGCCTCGCCGCCGTGCTGGCGGTCGTGTACCTGATCTTCAACGAGGGCTACGGCGGCCGCGGCGAGCTCGCGGCCGAGGCGATCAGGCTGGGCCGCGCGCTGGCCGACCTGATGCCGGACGAGCCGGAAGCGCGCGGGCTGCTCGCTCTGATGCTCCTCCACGACGCGCGCCGGGAAGCGCGCCTGCGCGACGGCGAGCTCGTGCTGCTCCGAGACCAGGACCGGGCGCTCTGGAACCGCCGGCAGATCGAGGAGGGCCGGCTCGCGCTCGACCGCGCCCTCGCGCTGCAGGGTCGCGGCCCGTACGTCGTCCAGGCGGCGATCGCCGCCCTCCACACGGAGGATCCGGTCGACTGGGGAGAGATCGCAGCCCTCTACGGTGAGCTCTTCCGCCTGACCGAGTCGCCGGTCGTCGAGCTGAACCGGGCGGTCGCCGTGGCGGAAGCCGATGGGCCGCTCGCCGGCCTGGAGATCATCGACCGGCTCGAGCTCGACAACTACCACTACCTGCACGCGGCCAGGGCCGAGCTGCTGCGACGGCTCGACCGCGCCGGCGAGGCGCGCATCGCCTACACGCGTGCGCTCGAGCTCGCACACGCGGAGCACGAGCGGCGGTTCCTCGAACGGAAGCTCGCGACGTTGTAACCGCCAAGATACGGCGGTGAGCATCGAACGCATCAGAGCTTTCCGTCGCCGCGTGGAACGCGGCGCCGCCGAGCGCCAGGTGCCGACGGCACACGGAATCGGCCTCTTCGCGGACTCCGCACCGAACGTCTACGACGCGAACTATCTGACGGTCGAGGATCCCCCTGTCGACGCGGGCGAGCTCGCCGCGGAGACGGACGGGGTGATGGAGCGCTTCCACCATCGCCGCGTGATCCTCGAACGGGGCGACGACGAGGCGGCGGCGGCCCTCGGTGACCTCGGATACGTGCGCTCGACTCACCTCGTGCTCGCACATGCGCGCGAGCCGGACCGGCGCGTCGACACCTCGATGGTCCACGAGGTGGAGTTCGAACGCCTCGTTCCGGCCCGAACGGCAGCGACGATTGCGGAACCATGGGGCGACGACGACATCGCGACGCAGCTGAACGACGCGAAACGGCTGATCATGCGCGTCGTCCCGACACGCTTCTTCGCAGCGATCGTCGACGATCGCGTTGCCGCATACTGCGAGGTGCGCAGCGACGGGCGCACCGCACAGATCGAAGACGTCGAGGCGGTTCGCGCGTACCGCGGCCGTGGTCTCGGCCGCGCGATCGTGCAGCACGCGCTCGACGAGGCACGCCGCGGTCATGACGTGGTCTTCCTCGAGGCGCTCGCCGACGACTGGCCGCGCCGGCTCTACGCCAAGCTCGGGTTCGACGCTGTCGACCGGCGTGACTTCCTGACGAAGTTCCCGCATCCGTTGACCCGTCTGCGGCTGCGCACGCCGCGCCTCGAGCTGCGGCTTCCCACCGTCTTCGAGCTGCGGCAGCTCTATCAGGTCGCCGCCGCCGGTATCCACGACCCGGGTTTCATGCCCTTCGAAGCCGCCTGGACGGATGATCTGAACGAGCCGGATTTCCTCGCCTACCACGCCGCGAACGTGGCAGCGTTCAGCCCCGAGAGCTGGGAGCTCGGTCTGGTGGCTTTCCACGACGGCCGCCCGATCGGCGTGCAGGCGGTGCTGGCGAAGGCGTTCGCCGCCGACCGGACGGTGGCCACCGGTTCCTGGCTCGGCCGGGCATTCCAGGGGCAGGGGCTCGGCACCGAGATGCGCGCCGCCGTGCTGACGCTCGCATTCGCCGGGCTCGGCGCTGAGCACGCCCGCTCCGGGGCGATCGAGGGCAACCGACAGTCGCTCGGCGTCTCGCGCAAGTTCGGCTATGAGCACACCGGGGTCGCCACGGTGAGCCCCCGCGGGATTCCGGTCACACACGACAACCTCGAGCTCGCACGCGAGCGCTTCAGCTCACCCGTGCCGGTCGAAGTGGTCGGCCTCGACGGCTTGCTGCACCTCTTCGGCGCCTAGTAGGCTCCCCGCAAACGCTGGTGGACAAAGGAGGGCATGCCATGACTGTGCGGCTGCCCCGCCCGCGGCACGGGGATCCCCACGAGACGACGGCTGAGCTGCGCGAGCTCGCGGCGTCCATCCTGCACGACGACGTGCAGACTCTCGCGCGCACGACCGCGTATCTCCGGCGCTCGTACCGGGTGGTGTTCGTCGGCTACGTGGCGATGATGGTGTTCGGCGTCGCTGCGATCGCCGCCGCGTTCGTGAAGGGCCTCACCGCGGGAACGATCGGCCAGGCGGCGGCAGCGATCGGGCTCGCCGGCCTGACGGTCGGGATCTTCGTCGCGTTCTTCGTCCAGAGGCCGTCCGCGGCGCTCGAGCGGAACGCAATCTTCATGCCGTGGGTCTCGATCGTCCTGACGACGTTCTGGACGCGCCTGCTCTACCTCGACGACCCGGAGACACTCGACGTGAAGCTCGGGCACGCAGCGAAGGAGGCCTCGGACGAACTGAGCGCGATCGCGCTGCGCTACGCGGTGATCGACGGGAAAGAGCTCACGGTCGCGAAGGAGGCGGCGCACACCCACCCGGTCAAGCCAGGCGCTTGAGCGCTTTCGTCAGCGATTGCCGTGTCGTCAGCACGCCCTCGTAGAGGTCGCCTTTCGTCCGCACGCGGTCGAGGACCACAGCCATCGTGTAGATCGCCGGGTTCAGCTTGTCGTTCACCTCGTCCCAGGTGAGCGGGGTCGACACGGGCGCGTGCGGCCTCGGTCGCACCGAGTAGACGGATGCGATCGTCTTGCCCTCGCCGTTCTGGTTCGAGTCGATCAGGACACCGCGACGCCGTGCCTTCGACCACTCGGTCGTCGCGAGCTTCGGATGCGTGCGCGCGATCGCGCCGGCGACGTGCTCCGCGAAGGCTCGGGTGTCGTCGAACGTCGAGCGCCGGTCGATCGGGACGAGGACGTGGAAGCCCTTGCCGCCGCTGGTCTTCGGGAACGACTCGAGCCCCAGTGCTTCGAGCAGCTCTCTCAGGATGAGCGCGACCTCGACCGTCTGCGTCCACGGCACGTCGGGTGTCGGATCGAGGTCGAAGAGAACGAAGTCCGGCCGGTCGGGCTTGTCGACCCGGGAGTACCACGAGTTCATGTCGATGCAGCCCATGTTCACCATCCAGAGGATCGCCAGCTCGTCGTTCACCAGCGGGAAGTCGACCCACTTCTTCGCCCGCGATCCCTCGCGCGTCGAGACGAGCGCGCGATAGGTCGGGATCCAGTCCGGCATGTGCGACGGCGCGGCCTTTTGAAAGAAGGCCTTGCCGTACGCGCCGTCGGGATACCGGCGCATCGTGAACGGGCGGTCGCGCAGGTGCGGCACGAGCACCGGGGCGACCGCCTGGTAGTAGCGGAGCAGATCGCCCTTCGTGATCCCCTCGTCCGGCCAGAACGGCTTGTCGAGGTTCGACAGCCGCAGCTCGCGCTTGCCCTTGCGGATCACCTCGGGCAGCGGCTCGTCCAGCTGCACCTCGTCGGCGCTCTTGTCGTCCCGCAGGCCCAGGTAGGACGGATGGCGGAGATGTCCGTCGTGGGTCCACTCTCCGAAGCGCACCTGCGCGACGAGCCGCGGCTCCACCCATTGCACATCGCCCTTGCGCACGCGAGGGAGCTTCGGCTCGACGGCGAACGGTGACGACGCACGACGTAGCGGCTCGAGCGCCTGCAGCAGCTTTCGGATCTCGGCGTCGTCGAAGCCGGTGCCGACGTTCCCGACGTACCGCAGAGCGCCGCCCTCGTTGACGGCGAGCACGAGCGCGCCGAACGTCCCGGCTCGCCGTCCACTCCCACGCGTGTAGCCGGCGACGACGAACTCCTCGTTGTTCTCCGTCTTGACCTTGAGCCAGTCGCGAGTCCGTCGCCCTTCCCTGTAGACGCTGTCGAGGCGCTTGGCGACCACCCCCTCGAGGCCCCGCTCCTTGGCGGCCCCGAACAGCGCATCGCCGTCGTCGAAGCTCTCCGAATAGGCGACGTTCTTGACGCGGGCGTCGAGCAGCTCGCGCAGCTGCCGCTTTCGCTCGCGCAACGGCAGGTCGACCTTCGGCTCGCCGTCCAGCTCGAGCAGGTCGAACGCGTAGAAGACGAGCGCGCCGGTGCCCTGCTGGAGCTCCGAGAAGCTCGTCCGCCCGGACGCGTCGATCCGGGCCACCTCACCGTCGACGACCGCGTTCGGCGATTTCACCGCCTTCGCGATCGCCTTCGCCACCTCCGAGAAACGGGGGGTGAGGTCGTTGTCGTTCCGCGAGAGCAAGGTGCAGTCGCCCCCGCGCACATAGGCAAGCGCGCGGTAGCCGTCGAACTTCACCTCGAAGGCCCAGGCCTCGCCGCGCGGGAGCACCTCGGCGAGCGTGGCGAGCATCGGCCGATAGGCCCGCGCTGGGACCGTGCGTTCCTCGTCGTCGTGGCCTTTGATCAGCAGCCAGTTCTGCTCTTTCCCGTCGAGGTGTGCCGGCACGAGCGACCAGCGGCCGCGCAACCGGGACCCGCGCAGCTCGACCGTCAACCGGCCGTCCGGTTTCTCCTCGAGCAGCTCGTAGGTGCCGCTGTCCCAGACCTCGACCGTGCCTGCGCCGTACTGGCCCCGCGGGATCTCTCCGTGGAAGGACGCGTACTCGAGCGGGTGATCCTCGACGTGGACGGCGAGCGCCCGGCCGCCAGGCTCGAGCGGCACGCCCTTCGGCACCGCCCACGACGCGAGCGCCCCGTTGCGCTCGAGCCGGAAGTCGTAGTGGAGCGCGCGTGCGTCGTGCCGCTGGACGACGAAGATCGGTTGCTGCGAGCTCGGCTCCGCGCCGGCGGGGAACGGCTCGCCCGTCTTCTTCGGGTCCCGCTTGCGGCGGTATTCGGAGAGGCTCACCGGCGAAGCTTTGCGCTTCCGGGCCGGCTTGGGCTCGGAGCTCGGCGTGTCGTTTTCCACAAGCGGCGAGGTTTAGCTCTGCTCCGGACGGAAATGACCGGGCTTGACTTCTGGTTCCTGACGGGGGGTTAGGCGCACGAGGCCCGCTGCTTGGCGGGCCTCGACGCGTTTCAGAGGGCGTTCATGCCCGTTGAAAACCCTGTGGATGATGTGGAAAATCCCTGGATTGCGTGGCAAACGTCACGCATAGACGCCCATGCCGCGGAACTTGGCGCGCCGGCGCCGCCGCAGCTCCTCGCCGGGCGTGTCCTCGAGCTCCTCCAGTGACTCGACGAGGGCCGCGCGGAGGAGGCGGGCGGCCTCGTCGTGGTCGGAGTGCGCCCCACCGACAGGCTCGGCGACGATGCCGTCGATCACGCCCAGCTCCAGGCAATGCAGGGCGTCCGGCTTGAAGGCCGCAGCGGCCTTCTTCGCCTCGCCCGCGTCGCGCCAGAGGATCGCGGCGCACCCCTCGGGCGTGATCACCGAGTAGATCGCGTTCTCCTGCATCAGCACCCGGTCGGAGACGGCGATCGCCACCGCGCCGCCCGAGCCCCCTTCGCCGATCACACAGGCGATCGTCGGTACGGTCAGCCGCGCCATCTCGGCCTGTGAGCGAGCGATCGCTCCCCCTTGCCCGTGCTGCTCGGCGGCGACGCCTGGATACGCGCCCGGCGTGTCGACGAGCGAGATCACCGGAAAGCTGAACCGCTCGGCGATCTCCATCACGCGCATTGCCTTGCCGTACCCCTCCGGATACGCCATACCGAACTGACGGTCGAGCCGCTCCTTCACGTCGCGGCCCTTCTGGTGGCCGATCAGCACGATCGTGCGACCGTCGAGTGAGCCGAGCCCCGTGACGAGCGCGCCGTCGTCGGCCCGGCCGCGGTCGCCGTGCAGCTCGACCCAGTCGTCGACGAAGCGCTCGACGTAGTCCATCGTGTACGGACGGTCGGGATGCCGGGCGAGCTCGACCGAGCGCCAGATCGCCTCGTCGCTGGTGTCCGCCTTGCAGGCGCTCCAGCTGCTTCTCGAGCCGTTCCGCCTCGCCCGACACGCGCGCGCCCCGTAGGAGCGGCAACCGCGAGAGGCCCGAGAGCCGCCGCCGCAGGTTCAGCTCCTGATCCTGCTCGGTCACGCGAAGAGCCTCAGCAGTCTCACCAGATGCTCGCGCTGCTCCGCACGCGGGACGATCGCGTCGAGGTGGCCGAAACGCAGGTTCTGCTCAGCGAGCCCGAAGTCCTCCGGCAGCTTCTCGCGCGTGGTCTGCTGGACGACGCGCGGCCCGGTGAACGCGATCAGCGCCCCCGGTTCAGCGATCGTGACGTCACCGAGCGACGCGAATGACGCAAGCACCCCGGCTGTCGTCGGATGCGCCATCACGATGAACATCGGGATGTGCGCGTCGTGCAGGTCCTCGACCGAGCAAACGGTCTTCGGGAGCTGCATCAACGAGAGGATTCCCTCCTGCATCCGAGCGCCGCCCGAACTGGTCACGGAAACGAGCGGCACACCGCGTTCGATCGCCGAGTCGCAGGCGCGCGAGAACTTCTCACCCACCGCGCTCCCCATCGAGCCACCCATGAACGTGAAGTCCATGACCAGGAGCTCGGCGGGATACCCGTCCAACGTCGCCTGGCCGATCACCGCAGCCTCGCCCAGACCGGTGTTCAGTTCCGCCTCAGCGAGCCGCTCGGCGTACGGGCGCAGGTCGAAGAAGTCGAGCGGGTCCTCCGACCGGACGTCCGCCGCCTCCTCGACGAACGACCCGGGATCGGCGTACCAGTCGATCCGCGCCCGCGCGCCCATCGGAAAGTGGTGGTCGCAGTGGCTGCACACCCACAACGCGGCCGCCAGTTCATCGTCGCGGTAGTGCGACCCGCACCTGGGGCAGGTGTTCGGGTGCTTGCTCTCGTCGGGGGGTGGAGCGTTCTTGTGCTCGACCTGGACGTCGATCCGGGCCTCGGACATGTCGAGAGCTTAGACCCCAGCCCGTTGCCAACCGGTTACACGTCCGCCGCTCAGAAGCCGAGGGCACGCGCGAGCCGGGGCAGGATCGCTTCGTTTCGCTCCGACCAGACGAGGCCGGTGAGCCCGGCGCCGGCCGGCGCCGGGATCGACGCGAGGACCGGCTCCAGGCTCTCCGGGCTCGGGCCGCCCGGCTCGGGCATGAAGACGTCGAGGTGTCCCGGCTCGAACACGTCGCAGTCCAGCGCGACGTAGACCCGTTCCGGCAGCTCCCCGAGCTCCTCGCGGATCCCGGCCCGCCGGATGAAGTCCGCCTCGGGCGGATCGAGATTCCGAGCCCCGAGCAACGTGACGTCGCGTGCAGCCACGACACCATCGTCGATCAACATCCGCAACGGCATCCCCCAGGCGTTTCCCGACGGCGAGCTCTCGGGAGTGTTCAGATCGCCGTGAGCATCGATCCAGACGACGCCGAGGCGGCCGTGGCGTCGCGCGAGCTCGCGCACTGCGCCGATGTGCGCGCAGCAGCAGCCTCCGAGCACGAGCGGCCTGGCCGGCAACTCGCGCGCGAGCGCGGCGATCTGCTCGTCGAGTGTCGGCTCGTCGATCGTCGCTGCTTCGGGCCACGGCAGCGCGAGTGCGGCCGCTGCCGCCATCGCGTCCCCGCCGGCCCCCCAGGCGCGCGGCACACGCACGAGCCCCGCCGCGAACTCGCGGCCGCAGGAGTGGCATTGATACTCGGGACCGATCGCGACCGCCGTCAGCGTCCGGCAATCGGGGCACTTGGCGCGGAGAGCGCTCACAGATCCTCGGGGCCCTACGCAGCGACGAGCTCGTCGAGCGTCTCCGGCAAGGCGAGCAAGTCGGGCAGCTCACGAGTGGGCTGGGCATCAGGCAGCGCCATCTCGTCGTTGCGGTTGATCCACACGCTGCGCAGCCCGAGCTCGTTCGAGGGAACGATGTCGTGGAACAGCGAGGCGGCAACGTGCACATGGCCCTCGCGGGGGGCGCGCGTGCGTGCGAAGAGCTCGTCCCAGTGACGGTGTGCGGGCTTGTAGGAACCGATCTCCTGGGCGACGACGATCTCGTCGAACGGGACGCCGATGTGCACCTGCGATGCCGCGATGAAGTCGTCGTCGGTGTTGGACAGGATCGCCAGCTTCCAGCCGCGGCTCCGCAGCTCGGCAAGCGCGCTGTGCACCTCGGGGAACGCGCGCCAGCCCGGCAGGGACTCGGCCAGGCCGTGCTCACTGCCGGCGGGAGCGCCCAGCTGTCGCATCGACTCCGTCAGGACCTCGCGATAGCTCAACGCCCCGTCTCGCTGCAGCTCGGGCTCGAGCTCGTGGTAGCGCGCGAGGAGCTCGTCGGCCTGGTCGTCGCCGAACACACGGCCGAGCTCGACGCGCACGCCGCCGTCCCAGTCGATCAACGTCCCATAGCAGTCGAAGCTCGCCCAGCGCTCCACCGTGCAATCTTAGGCAGCGGCCTCGAGTGGCGGGCGATACGCGAGCAGTTCCCACCCGTGCGCATCGAGCCAGTCCTTCGACTCGACGTACTTCGGCCTGCGCCGCTCGACGAGCTGCCAGAAAGCTGGGCCGTGGTGATGCTCGGCAAGATGGCAGACCTCGTGCACGACGACGTAGTCGAGCACGTCGTGGGGTGCCAACACGAGCCGCCAATTGAAGCTCAGCGCTCCCTTGCTCGAGCACGATCCCCAACGGCTGCGCTGATCGCGAAGGGTCAGTCGCGTGTAGGCGACGCCGAGCGCAGCCGCCTCAGACTGCGCGATCAGCAGGATCCGCGCGTGGGCCTCCCGCCGGCCCTGCTGCTCGGTGAGCTGCAGGCGCTCGAGCCCCAGACACGCCTCGGGAACGTTGGCGAGCTGCCGCTCGAGCCACGTCTTGTGCAGCGCGATTGCGTCGTCGATGTACGCATCCGACGCGCGAGGCCGGACGACGAGCTCGGGCGGCATTCCCTGACGCACGTAGAGACGGTGCCCGTTGACGCGCTTCGAACGGCGTATGTGCAACTCGACCAGGCGGCCGCCCACGTCGACGAGGCGCATGACAGGACGGTAAGAGTCGCCTCGGACGACAACGTCTGTGCGGGCCATGCGCGCCTGATTCGCGCCCAGGCCGGTTGTTTCCTGTGACTACTCCTCGAAGGCGCGGACGACGATTGACGCGTTGTGCCCGCCAAAACCGAACGAGTTCGACACCGCGACGCGAAGATCGGGGAGATCGCGCGCGTCGTTCGGCACATAGTCGAGATCGCAATCGGGATCGGGATCGGCGTAGTTGATCGTCGGTGGCGCCTTCCGGTCGACGACTGCCAGCGTCGTGAACACGGCCTCGACCGCACCCGCCGCGCCGAAGCAATGCCCTGTGGCGCCCTTCGTCGAGGAGACCGCGAGCTTCGTCTTCGCGTGCTCTTCGCCGAATGCGATCTTGATCACCTTCGTCTCCGCCGCGTCGCCGAGCGGCGTCGACGTCGCATGGGCGTTCACATAGCCGACCTCGGTGGGCTCGACGCCTGCGTCGCGTAGAGCCATCGTCATCGCGCGTGCCGGGCTCTCGCCCGTCGGATCGGGCTCTGTCATGTGCGAGGCGTCCGACGAGATGCCGTACCCGATCAGCTCGGCGTAGATCTTCGCCCCGCGCGACTTCGCGTGTTCGAGCTCCTCCAGCACCAGCACCGCGGCCGCCTCGCCCATGACGAGACCGTCGCGCTCCTTGTCGAATGGGCGCGACGCCTGTTCCGGATGGTCGTTGCGGCGCGAGAGCGCGCGCATCGCGTCGAAGCCGGCGATGCCGACCTGGGTGATCGGAGCTTCCGTTCCGCCCGCGAACATCACGTCCGCGCGACCGATGCGGATCTCGTCCATCGCATCGCCGATTGCCATGTTCGACGCCGCGCAGGCAGTGCACTCGCTCATCAGCGGGCCCTTCGTGCCCAGCTCGATCGACACCCAGCCGGCGCCCATGTTCGGGATGATCGACGGGATCGAGAAGGGGCTGACGCGGTCAGGGCCGCGAGTCAGGAGGATGTGGTAGCAGTCCTGGTAGCTCTGCAGGCCCCCGATGCCGGTCGCGATCGACGCGCCGAACCGGTCGGGCGCGGTCGCGACGTCGACGCCCGAGTCGGCCTCTGCCTGGCGCGCGGCCGCCAGGATCATCTGCGCGAAACGGTCCATCCTCCTCGACGCCTTCCGGTCGACCCAGACGGTGGGATCGAAGTCCTTGAGCTCACAGGCGAAGTGGACGTTGTAGTCCGCGTGATCGAACGCGGTGATCTCGGCGGCGCCCGCCTCGCCCGCCAGCAACCGCGACCACGACGACTGCACGTCGTTGCCGAGCGGGCTGACCAGGCCCAGGCCGGTGATCACGACTCTTCTGTCCATCACATTCCCAACCCGCCGTCGACGAGCAGCACCTCGCCGGTGATGAACGAGGCGTCGTCGGAGGCGAGGAAGCGTACCGCGCCTGCGACCTCCTCCGGCTCGGCGACCCGCCCGAGCGGGGTGTTCTGGATCATCGCCGCGGTCGCCTCCTCCGGCAGGACGTCGGTGAGCTGCGTCTTCACGTAGCCCGGCGCAACGACGTTCGCGCGAATGTTCCTCGAACCGAGCTCGCGTGCGAGCGACTTGGTGAAGCCGATGATCCCGGCCTTCGAAGCTGCGTAGTTCGTCTGGCCCCAGTTGCCGTGCACACCGACGACCGAGCTGATGTTGACGATCGACCCGCCACGCTTTTTCATCATCGGCCGCGTGACCGCGCGGCACGTGTAGAAGACGGAGCTCAGGTTCGTGTCGATCACGGTGCGCCAGTCGTCGTCCGACATGCGAGCGAGCAATCCGTCTCGGGTCAAGCCGGCGTTGTTGACGAGCACGTCGACGTCGCCTGCCTCCTCGACGAGACGCTTCGCGTCCTCGGGCGACGAGACGTCGGCCTGGACCGCCCGCGCGCCGAGCTCGGCCGCGAGTTGCTCCGCTTCGCTCTTGCCTGACCGATAGCCGATGACGACGTCTGCGCCCGCAGCGGCGAGCGCCACCGCGATTGCGCGGCCGATCCCGCGCGAGGCGCCGGTGACGAGCGCGAGCTTTCCTTCGAGGGTGGCGAACTGGGGGCTGCTAGCCAAGTGCGTTGGTGACCTCGTCGAGCGACTTCAGGTCGTTGACCGAGAGGATGCGCACCGATCTGTCGATCCTCTTCAGTAAACCGCCCAGCACGTTGCCGGGCCCAACCTCGACGAAGGTGGTGACGCCGTCCGCGATCATCCCGCGTGCAGCCTGTGTGAACCTCACGGGCGCCGTCAGCTGGTCGATCAGCAGCTCGCGATAGCGCTGAGCGTCCTCGACCTTCGCCGTCACCGTGGACATGAACTCGGAGACGCCCTCGCCGATGTGGACGCGCTCCACCGCGGGGCGCAACCGGTCGGCGGCCTTCGCGACGAGCGGTGAGTGAAACGCGCCGGAGACGCGCAGCTTGATCGCCCGGCCGGCGCCTTCACGAGTCGCCTCCTCGCAGGCCTCGTCGACCGAAGGGGTCTCGCCGGAGATGACGAGCTGGCCGGGGCAGTTGTAGTTCGCGGGCCAGACATTCGTGATCTTGTGGCAAAGCGCTTCTACCGCCTCGTCGGCGAGACCGAGGATCGCGGCCATCGAGCCGGGATGCGCCTTCGCGGCAGCGGCCATGGCAGCGCCGCGCTCGCGCACGAGGGCGATCGCGTCGCTCACCGACATCGACTGGGCCGACCCGAGGGCCGAGAACTCGCCGACGGAGTGGCCGACGACCACGTCGGGGTGGATCCCGCGCGAGCGCAGGGCGGCGTCGAAGGCCAGGCACGTGGCGACCAGAGTCGGCTGCTGCACCTCGGTGTCGACCAGGTCCTCGACCGGCCGCTCGAAGCAGAGCTCCTTGAGGTCCATCCCGGAAGCCTCGCTCCCGGCGTCGTACACGGCCATCGCCTCGGGCACGGCTGCCGCGACGTCCTTGCCCATACCGGCTTCCATCGAGCCCTGGCCGGGAAACATGAAGGCGATCTTGGTCATGCTGCTGCTCCAGTCGTTTGGTGTGTCCATTCGATCAACGCCGACCCCCAGGTCAACCCCGCCCCCATGCCTGTCAGAAGCACCAGTTTGCCTGGTTCGAGCCGACCTTCGTCCGCGGCATCGGCGAGCGCGAGCGGGATCGAGCCAGACGAGGTGTTGCCGTACTTGTTCACGTTGACGATCGTCTTCTCCTGCGGGAAGCCGAGCTTCCTGGCAGCGTGATCGATAATCCGGACGTTTGCCTGGTGCGGGACGTACACGTCGACGTCCTCCACGGTCTTCTCGCACTCGTCCAGAATCGCCTCCGCAGAGCTGACCATCACCCGCGTGGCGAACTTGAAGACCTCACGTCCGTTCATCTTGACGTACTTGTCGGGATCGTCGAACTTCCGCGAGCCGGAACCGGGCAGCCAGAGGTTGGCACCACCACCGCCGTCGGCGCCGAGCTCGAACCCGAGAAAGCCCCCCGCGTCGACGCGTTCCATCACGACGGCGCCGGCGCCGTCCCCGAAGAGCACGATCGTCGAGCGGTCTGTCCAGTCGAGGATCTTCGAGAGCACGTCTCCCCCGACGACGAGCGCGCGCTTCGACAGCCCTGCGGCGAGCATCGCGTGCGCCTGCGCGATCGCGTAGACGAAACCGGTGCAGCCGGCCGACAGGTCGTAGGCCGCCGCGTCGGGCATGCCGAGCGTGTCGGCGAGCAGAGCGCTCGACGACGGGAAGGCCATATCGGGTGTGACGGTCGCGACGACGAGCAGGTCGATCGACTTCGGATCGGCCGCGGCCATCTCGAGCGCGCGGCGTGCAGCAGGGAGGCAGATGTCGGTGAGCGCCTCGTCTTCTGCGGCGATGCGCCGCTCACTGATCCCTGTGCGCTCGAGGATCCATTCGTCGTTCGTGTCGACGAGCTTCGACAGGTCGCTGTTCGTCAGGACGCGTTCCGGCACATGGACGCCGAGCCCCGTGATCGAGATCGGCTGGCCGTTCGTCCTGCCGATCAATTTCCCGCTCCAGCGCCGGCGAAGCCGGGGCCTCCGCTGCTGGGCGGCTCCGTCGAGCCTACGCCGCTGTTTGCTGCTCCGACCGCGAAGGTGAGCGTTCCGCGGACCGCGACCTGGCCATCGACCGTCGCCTTCGCCTTTCCGCGGCCGACCGGGCCGCGCACGGTCTCGACCACGCACTCGAGTGTCAGCACGTCGCCCGGACGCACGACACGCTTGAAGCGCACGTCGTCGATCCCGGCGAAGAGCGCGAGTTTGCCGCGGTTCTCCTCCTGCGAGAGCACGGCGACTGCGCCGCATTGGGCGAGTGCCTCGACCATCTTCACGCCCGGCATGATCGGATTCCCCGGGAAGTGGCCCGCGCAGTCCGCTTCGGTGACGGTCTTGCGCGCGACGACGCGCTCCCCCGGAACGAGCTCGATCACTTCGTCGATCAACAGCATCGGATCGCGGTGCGGCAGGATCTCCTCGATCGCCGCCTTGTCCAGGAGCACCTGAGTCAAGCCGTCAAACGCTCCCGCAGGCCGTTGCGCCCGCGGTGGGCGTAGCACTTGGCGGTGCCGACGGGCAGCCCGGTCGCAGCCGAGATCTCATCGAACGGAACATCGAAGGCGTCCTGCAGGACGACGACGCGCGCCTGTGCGGCGGGCAGCTCGGCGAGGCAGCGGCCGAGCTCGAGGCGTGCCTCCGATTCGGCGAGGGCGCGAGCCGGGTCACCGTCGGGGGCGACCCGCGAGTCCTCGTAGAGCGGCTCGGTGCGGCGCTCGGAAGCCCACCGGGCCTGCGCGACGTCCTTGCAGGTGTTGACGACAAGGCGGTGCAGCCAGGTGGAGAACTGGGCCTCGCCTTTGAACTGACCGACGCGCTGCACGAGCTTCACGAGCGATTCCTGGGCGGCATCGCGCGCGTCCTCGGGGTCGGGCAGGACATGCAGGGCGATCCGCTCCACCCGAGGAGCGTGCCGCTCGCAGAGCGTGGCCAGCGCGAGCTTGTCTCCGTCTTTTGAGCGACGCACCAGGATGGGGTCCGAGAGCCTCTCGTACACGAGCGGCCCGTCCGGCCGCAGGTCACGCTTGATTCGACGCGGGCGGCCGACGGAAGGTTGCACGCGCCTACTCTAATGGCCATGGGCCTGACCCCTGCGGACGTGCTGCCCGCGCTGCGCGGGTCATATGGGCGCGAATATCACTACGCGCGCGAGACCGAGACGACCCAGCGGATGCTGCCGGCGGACGCTGGGCACGGTGCCGTCGCGCTCGCCGAGCATCAGACCGCGGGCCGGGGACGGCTCGGGCGGGCCTGGGCCGACTCGGCTCTCATGTTCTCGGTCGCGCTCTATCCACCGGCGCCGGTGGCCCGCTGGCCGGAGCTGACGCTGCTGGCGGCGAACGCCGTGGCCGGGGCAATCGGACCCGAGACGACGATCAAGCATCCGAACGACGTCCTGCTCGACGGCCGGAAGGTCGCCGGGATCCTGGCGGAGGCGAGCGAGCGGGTCGTGCTCGGCATCGGGATCAACGTCGGTTCTACGGCGTGGCCGGCGGCGGGCTTCGTCGAGCGCGATCGTCTGGAGCTGCTCGTCGACGTGCTCGAGCGGCTCGAGGGCGGCTATACCGCCTGGGCGTCTGCCTGACGGCACGGCGTACACTGCCCGTGCCCGTGAAACGCCTGCTCCTGGCCGCGTTCTTGCTCGTCCTCGCGCTCCCTACGGGCGCGGCAGCAGGCGGCGCACCCGCTCAGCCGCGCGTCATGGCGATCCACTTCACCGCCGACGTGAACCCGGTCACCCAGGACTGGCTGAACCACGAGCTCGGACAGGCGGCGGCGCAGGGGTATTCGGCTGCCGTGATCGTCCTCGATACGCCCGGCGGGCTCCAGGAGTCGATGCGCAAGATCGTCGCGCGGGAGCTCTCGCTGAAGATCCCGGTGATCGTCTATGTCGCGCCCGAGGGAGCCCGAGCGGCGTCGGCCGGCGTCTGGATCTCCCAGGCAGCCGACCTCCTGGCGATGGCGCCGCAGACGAACATCGGCTCCTCGACCCCGATCAACGGCAGCGGCTCGAACATCGGCAGCGATCTCCGGCGCAAGGTCGTGAACGACGCCGCGGCCTCCCTGCGCGGGCTCGCGAAAACGCACGGCCGCAACGCAGAGTGGGCGGACGCTGCAGTCCGCAAGGCGTCCAATCTGACAGCGGAGGAGGCGTTGCAGATGAACGTGATCGACGTGGTCTCGCCGACGCTGCCTGCACTGCTGAACACGATCGACGGTCGGGTCACGACACCGCGCCACTTCACGCTGCACACGGCAAATGCCGTCATCGTCGACGAGCACCAGGGCTTCCTGACACGCTTTCTCTCGACACTGATCGACCCGAACATCGTCTCGCTGCTCTTCCTCGCGGGCCTGGCGGGACTCGGGTTCGAGCTCTTCCATCCGGGCGCCGTGATCCCGGGCGCCTTCGGAGCGATCTGCATGGTGACGGCGCTCTTCGGCTTCTCCGTCCTACCGCTCTCGTGGGCCGGCCTCGGGCTGGTCCTGCTCGGTGTTGCACTGCTCGTGATCGACCTGAACGTCCCCACGCACGGTGCGCTGACGCTCTCCGGGCTCGTTGCGATGTCGATCGGGATGATCACGCTCTTTCACAACCTGCCGGCGCCGTACCACACCTCTGAGACACTCGTGATCACGATCACCGTGCTGCTTGGGGGGCTGTGGGCCTTCGCGATCTCGAAGGCGCTGGCCGTCAGGCGCCGAGCGCCGCGAGTCGGCCCCCAGGAGATCGTCGGTATGGAGGGTGTCGTCCGGACGGGCGGCCTGGTGTTCGTCCGGGGCGAGCTCTGGCAAGCGGAGTCCGATCGGCCGCTGCGCGAGGGCGATCAGGTGCAGGTCGAGGCGCTCGACGGCCTCTCGCTGCGCGTTCGGCCCATCTAGCTCTAGGCTGTCGAGATGGACGCCGCGCTGATCGTCTTCGCAGTTGTCGTCTTCCTGCTGCTGCTCTTCGCGTTCGCGGCGATCAAGGTGGCGCGGGAGTACGAGCGCGGAATCGTCTTCCGGCTCGGCCGCCTGCTGCCCCACCCGAAGGGGCCGGGCCTCTTCATCCTGATCCCGGTCGTCGACCGCATGGTCCGAGTCGACCTCCGGACGATCACGCTCAACATCCCACCGCAGGAAGTGATCACGAAGGACAACGTCCCGGTCCGTGTGAACGCGGTCGCGTACTTCCGGATCGTCAAGCCGGAGGACGCGATCGTCCAGGTCGAGAACTTCATGGTCGCCACCTCGCAGATCGCGCAGACGACGCTGCGTTCCGTGCTCGGCCAGCATCAGCTCGACGAGCTGTTGTCGGAGCGCGAGAAGATCAACGCGATCCTGCAGGGAATCATCGACGAGCAGACGGCGCCCTGGGGGATCAAGGTGTCGATCGTCGAGGTGAAGGACGTCGAGATCCCACAGGGCATGCAGCGCGCGATGGCCCGCCAGGCAGAGGCCGAGCGGGAGCGGCGCGCGAAGGTGATCAACGCCGAAGGCGAATACCAGGCCTCGGAGCGCCTGAAGGACGCGGCGCAGGTGATCGAGGAGCACCCGATCGCGCTCCAGCTCCGCTACCTGCAGACCCTGCTCGAGCTGGGTGCGACTCCGTCGACGACGATCGCCTTCCCGATTCCGATCGAGATGCTGCGGGCCTTCACCGCGGTCGGCAACCCGCCCGCTTCCTGACGGGCTAGGCGCTGGCCGATCTCCGGCACGACGCGCAGACCGGTCGCTGGGTGGCGATCGCGCCGGCGCGGGCCGAGCGGCCCGGGGCCGAGCGGGTCGCGAGCGACGATCCCGCGACGTGCCCGTTCTGCGCCGGCCACGAGGACCAGACTCCGCCGGAGACGCTACGGCTCGGTGACGGCCCGACCGGATGGCGGGTGCGAGTGGTGCCGAACCTCTACCCGGCGCTCGAGCGGCAGGAGGTCGTGATCCACGGCCCCACCCACGTGCACTCGTTCGGAGAGCTGGACGATGCGACGATCGACCTGGTCGCCGAGGCGTGGCAACGACGGGCGCGCGAGGTGGGCGGTCACTGCTTCCCACTGATCAACGAGGGCCACGAGGCCGGAGCGTCGCTTCCCCACTCGCACTCGCAGCTCGCCTGGCTGCCCGCGCCCGCGCCGCTCGTCGTCGCCGAGCGCGGACTGCCGGCCGTGATCGAGGTCGTCCAGCGGGACGGGGTGACCGCCGGCTGCCCGGTCGCGAGCCGCGTCCCCTACGAGGTCGTGATCGCGCCGACCCGTTCCGAGTCGCACGCGCTCGAGAGCGACCTGCTCGCGCCGGCGCTCCGCCTGCTCGCGGAGCTCGTACGGCGGCTTCAGCGCGTCCGCCGCGAGGAGCTCGTGCCGCTCAACGCGTGGCTCCACGACGGTCCGCACTGGCACCTGGAGCTCTTCCCGCGCACGACGAAGCTGGCCGGTCTCGAGCTCGGTGCCGGTGTCTACATCGACTCCGTCGCGCCCGAAGACGCTGCCGTGGCTTTGCGCCGCTAGACGAGCGCTGTCTTCTGCGCGCGGAAGCGGCGGGCCGCATCGATGGCGGCGCCGAGGTTCAGGCCCTTGTCCTTTGCCTGCTTGATCAACATCACCGTCTCGATGGCGTCCATGTCGTAGATCCGCTGCTTCTTTCCCTTGGTGGGTATCTGCGCCTTGTTCGTCCAGTAGTCGAGCTGCATCTTCGAGATTCCCGCGATCGCACACACCTGGCCGAGGTAGAGCTCCATCTTGTCCAGGTGCTCCGCCATGTCGATCGGCTCGAGCAGGTCGACCTGCTTGCTGTACGCCATCTAGCGCTTCCTTTTGTCGGCGTGGTCTCGACCCTCGGTTGTTACTTCTACCACCACCGCTTGCAAAAGTGAAGTAGAGGCGCGCAAACCACACCGGCCGCTGACGAGCCGGCCGCGCAGGAGGCCTTTCAGTCGTCGGTGGGAACGACGCCGAGCTCGGCCGTGCCGTCTTCACCGGGCTCGTCATCGCCCGATTCGACGACCGGCGCGAGCGACGAGACGAGCTCGCCTTCACGCAGCCGCATCACGATCACGCCCTGCGTCGAACGGCCGAGGCGCTTCACGTCCTCGACGGGCATCTTGATCACGGTGCCGCCGGTCGAGATCAGCATCACCTGATAGCCGTCCCGCACGACGCGCGCGCCGGCGAGGTGGCCTCGTGCAGCGGTGAGCTGGACGGTCTTCACACCCATTCCGCCACGACCCTTCTTCGGGTACTCGGAGACCCGAGTGCGCTTGCCGTAGCCGTTCTCGGTCACGACGAGCAGGTCCGAGTCGTCGGCAGCGATCGCGACCGAGATGACCTCGTCGTCGCCACGGAGGCGCATCCCCTGCACGCCCGAGGCGTCGCGGCCCATCGCGCGCACGTCCTGCTCGGAGAAGCGGATGGCCTGGCCGAGGCGCGACACCATCAGAACGTCGTCGGCGCCCGAGCTGTGCCGCACACCGACGAGCTCGTCGCCTTCGCGCATCTTGATCGCGATGATCCCGTCCGCCTTCAGGTTCGTGTTGTAGGCGCCGAGCACCGTCTTCTTGACGACGCCGTTCTTCGTCGCGAACAGGAGGAACTTGGCCTCCTCGAAGTTCCGCGTCTGGATCACCGCGCGCACCGTCTCGCCCTGGCGGAACGGCAGCAGGTTGACGATCGCGCGGCCCTTCGACTGGCGGGAGCCGAGCGGCAGCTCGTGCACCTTGAGCCGGTAGACCTTGCCGACGCTCGTGAAGAACAGGATGTAGTCGTGGGTCGAGGCGACGAACAGGTGCTCGATGTAGTCCTCGTCCTTCAGGTCCATCCCCATCACGCCGATCCCACCGCGACGCTGTTCGCGGTACGCCGTCACCGGCAGGCGCTTGATGTAGCCGGACTGCGTGATCGCGATCACCATGTCCTCTTCCGCGATCATGTCCTCGAGCTCGAGCTCCTCCTCGGCAGCGACGATCTCGGTGCGCCGGTCGTCGTGGCGGGCGTAGATGCCCTGCAGCTCCAGCAGCTCGTCCTTGATCAGCGTGTCGATCTTGGTCTCGTCGGAAAGCAGAAGACGCAGCTCGCCGATCCGTTCCTTCTTGTCGCGGTACTCCTCCTCGACGCCCTTGCGCTCGAGCGCAGTCAGCGCACGGAGGCGCAGCTCGAGGATCGCGAGCGCCTGCAGCTCCGAGAGCTCGAACTTCTCCATCAGTCCGGTCTTCGCCGCCTCGGTGTCGTCCGCCGCGCGAATGAGCGAGATCACGGCGTCGAGATTGTCGAGCGCGATCAGGTAGCCCTCGAGGATGTGCGTCCGCTTCTCGAGCTGGCGCAACTCGTGCTTCGACCGCCGCGTGACGATCTCACGCTGGAAGTCGAGGTAGTGCGTCAGCAGCTCGAGCAGCGACAGCGTCCGCGGCACGCCGTTGACGAGAGCGACGGTGTTGACGCCGAACGTCGACTGCAGCGGTGTGTGCTTGAAGAGCTTGTTGAGAGCGACCTGGGGGACCGCGTCGCGCTTCAGCTCGACCTGGATGCGCATGCCGGTGCGGTCGGAGTGATCCTGTAGGTCGGAGATCTCCGTCAACACCTTGTCGTTCACGAGCTCGGCGATCTTCGCGATCACGCCGCCGTCGCCACCCTTCTTCACGCCGTACGGAAGCTCGCTGATGATGATCGCGCTCTTGCCGCCGCGCAGCTCCTCGATGTGGGCGCGCGCGCGCATGACGACGCGTCCGCGGCCCGTGCGGTAGGCATCGCGAATGCCCGAGCGGCCGACGATGATCGCGCCCGTCGGAAAGTCGGGGCCCTTCACGTGCTTCATGAGATCCTCGACGCTCGCGTCGGGCTTGTCGATCAGCGTCACGATCGCGCCGATCACCTCGGTCAGGTTGTGTGGCGGGATGTTCGTCGCCATGCCGACGGCGATCCCGGCGCTGCCGTTGACGAGGAGGTTCGGGAAGCGCGCGGGGAGCACGAGCGGCTCTCGCTTCGACTCGTCGTAGTTCGGGCCGAAGTCGACCGTGTCGGAGTCGAGCTCGCTCAGCATCTCCTCGGCGAGCTTCGCGAGCCGCGCCTCGGTATAGCGCATCGCGGCCGGCGGGTCGTCGTCGATGGAGCCGAAGTTGCCCTGGCCGTCGACGAGCGGGTAGCGAAGCGAGAAGGGCTGGGCGAGCCGAACGAGCGTGTCGTAGATCGACTGGTCGCCGTGCGGGTGATGGTTCCCCATCACATAGCCGACGATGTTCGCGCACTTGACATACGGACGACCCGGCCGATTGCCGTTCGTCCACATCGAGTAGAGGACGCGGCGGTGCACGGGCTTCAGTCCGTCGCGCACGTCGGGCAGCGCACGCGAGACGATCACGTGCATGGCGTAGCCGAGGAAGCTCGAGCGCATCTCCTGCTCGAGCTCGCGCGACTCGATCCTGCCCGGTCCCAGTGCCCCTGTCTCTAGCTCACTCATCTGTTTGCTCTTTCGCGACGCTTAGCGTGAGCTACACGTCGAGGAACTTGACGTCCTTCGCGTTCTGCTCGATGAACTGCCGGCGCGGTTCGACCTGGTCGCCCATCAGCATCGAAAAGGCGCGGTCGGCGGCCGACGCGTCCTCGACATCGACGCGCATGAGCAAGCGCTTCGCCGGGTCCATCGTGGTCTCCCAGAGCTGCTCCGCGTTCATCTCGCCAAGGCCCTTGAAGCGCGAGACCTGGATCCCCTGCTTCGCCGCATCGAGCACGTGCTCGCGCAGCAGATCGAACGTCTCGGCCACCACGAGCTCCTTGCCGACCCGGACGGTGAACGGCGGCTGCCCGAGTTGCGCGACGAGCTTCTGATACGCGGCGCGCAGACCGTGGTACATCGGCGATGCGAGCAGCTCCACCGGGACGGTGATGTTGCGACCTGCCGAGGTCTCGGTCTCGACAACGCGCACACGGAACTCGTCGGCCCCGTGCTCGAGCATCGAGAGGGCGTACCCGTTCTCGGCGATCGCGGCCAGCGCGCCGGCGAGATCCCCGGGGCCTTCGATGTCGTGCTCGACGAGACGATGGAGGATCATCAGCTCGGTCGCGGCGGCGCCGAAGTCGGAGCGCAGCCGGGCGTAGTAGCCCTCGTACTGCTGCAGGTCCTTGACGAACCGGCTCCACTTCGCCTCGGTCAGCTTCAGGCTCTCCCCGTCGCGTGACGTGATCTCCACATTCGGGATCCGCTCGCGCGCAAGCAGCTCCTCGAGCTGCGCGTCCTTCTCGAAGTAGAACTCCTGGCTCCCGAGCTTGACCTTGTAGAGCGGCGGCACCGCGATGTACACGTGCCCCTGATCGATCAGCTCCGACATCTGCCGGTAGAGGAACGTCAGGATGAGCGTTCGGATGTGCGAGCCGTCGACGTCGGCGTCGGTCATCACGATGATGCGGTGGTAGCGCAGCTTCTCGAGGTCGAACTCCTCGCCGATCGACGTGCCGATCGCCGTGATCATCGCCTGGATCTCGTTGTTCGACAGAACCTTGTTGATGCGGTTCTTCTCGGAGTTGATGATCTTCCCACGCAGCGGCAGGATCGCCTGGTAGGTGCGGTCGCGGCCCATCTTGGCCGAGCCGCCGGCGCTGTCGCCCTCGACGATGAAGAGCTCCGCCGCTTCCGGGTCCTTGATCGAGCAGTCTGCGAGCTTGCCGGGCAGCGACATCGACTCGAGCGCCGACTTGCGCCGCGTCAATTCACGGGCCTTGCGCGCCGCCTGACGGGCGCGCTGGGCGGAGATCGCCTTGTTGACGATCTGGCGGGCGTCGGTGGGGTTCTCCTCGAAGTACTCCGAGAGCTTCTGGTTGACCGCGGTCGAGACGAGACCGGTGACCCACGGGTTCCCGAGCTTCGTCTTGGTCTGTCCCTCGAACTGCGGGTCCTGCAGCTTCACCGAGATGACCGCGGCCAGACCCTCGCGCACGTCTTCGCCCTCGAGGTTGTCCTCTTTCTCCTTCAGCAGGCCCTTGTCGCGCGCGTACTTGTTGATCGTCGACGTCAGTGCTGAGCGGAAGCCCGAGAGATGCGAGCCGCCCTCATGCGTGTTGACGTTGTTGGCGAATGAGAAGACCGACTCCTGGTACGACGTGTTCCACTGCATCGCGACCTCGACCTCACCCTGGTCGTTGCCGGTCGAGAAGTAGACGACGTGCCGGTGCACGGCGTCCTTCGACTCGTTGATGTAGGACACGTAATCCTTGATGCCGCCCTCGTAATGGAACTCGACCGGCGGCTCGGCGCCTGCGCGCTCGTCGGTGAACGTGATCCTCAGGCCTCGCGTCAGGAACGCCATCTCGCGGAAGCGCGAGACGATCGTGGTCGCGTCGTACACCGTCTCGTCGAAGATGTCGGCGTCGGCCAGGAATGTGGTGGTCGTCCCGTTCTCGGTCGACTCGCCGACGACCTGCATCGGCCCTCTCGGCACGCCGCGGTCGAACTCCTGGCGGTAGACCTTGGAGTCGCGCGAGACCTCGACGACGAGCCATTCGGACAGCGCGTTGACCACGGAGGCACCGACGCCGTGCAGGCCGCCGGAGACCTTGTAGCCGTCGCCGCCGAACTTCCCGCCGGCGTGCAGCTTGGTCATGATCACCTCGAGCGCCGAGGTGCCTGTGCCCTCGACTTCGTCGACGGGGATCCCCCGGCCCCGGTCGCGCACGGTGACCGAGTTGTCCGGGTGAATCGTGATCTCGATCGAGTCGTTGTAACCGGCGAGAGCCTCGTCGACCGAGTTGACGACGATCTCCTCGACGAGGTGATGGAGGCCCCGGAGGCCGGTCGAGCCGATGTACATGCCCGGCCGCAGACGGACCGGCTCGAGGCCTTCGAGCACGGTGATGTCCTTGGCCGAGTATCCGGCCTTTGCCTGGGTCTTCGCCATAATGAAGAAATGCCTGCAAAACGACGGTTTTGCGAGGCACTGAAAGTGTATCAGATCTGGCGGTTGCCCCGCCCCCGAGCGAGGCTCAAAGAGACCGCTTTTTGCACACTTTCGCGCAGGTTTTCGTCGGCGATCGTGGAGGCGATCGCGCGAGCCCGCTCGTCGTCCTCCGGGCTCACCTCGACGCGGTTCTCGACGGGCACGGCATCCGGTTCCGGAAGGGGCCCGGGCGCGAAGCGCACCTTGGGCACGCCGAGCTTGCCGGCGATCTCCGCGGCGCGGTGCCCGAGCTCGAACGACCACACCGAATCCGCCGTGTTCACGTGCACCGTGCCGTCGCGCGCGATGCGCGCGGGCCAGGCGTTGCGGGCGATCCCGTCGCCCACGATCAGCGGCCACCGCTCGACGAGCTCGGCCATTCCGGCCTGTGGCCCGAAGCGCGACAGCTCGGAGCGGATCTGCCTACCGAGCGGATCCAGCTTCGACCTCCACGATCTGCGCGGGCTCGATCGGCAGCGCGGAACGGTGGGTGGCGGTGATCATCGTCTGCCCCATGCCCGCAACGCGCTCTGCGAGCACCTGGCGCCGGCCGGGATCGAGCTCCGAGAGCACGTCGTCGAGGAGCAGCAACGGCGGCGTCGGCAGCAGCTCTGCTTCCGCCAGCAACAGCGACAGCACCGCAAGCCGTTGCTCTCCCTGTGAGCCGTACTGGCGCAGATCGCGGTCGCCGCTCGCGATCAGCACGTCGTCGAGGTGGGGACCGAGCCCCGTGACCCCGCGCTCGAGATCGCGGGCGAGCCGGCTCTCGAGCGCCTCGCGGGTGGGCGCCGCCGCGTCGTACCCGAGGCGCGCCGACGTCAGCCCGAGCTCCCCTGCGCGTTGCGCGAACGCGGGCGCAAGAGCGGCGAGTGTTTCCCTGCGCCGCTCGACGAGGTCCGCGCCGAGTGTTGCGACCTGCTCCGTCCAGGGCTCGATCGCGTCGCGTCCGGAGAGGCCGAGCTGCACGCGGCGGAGCGCCGCGTTGCGTTGCGCGAGCGCGGCGAGGTAGTCCTGCGGCACCGCCGCGCGGGCGGGGAAGAGGCGCCCGACGGCCCGATCGAAGTACGCGCGGCGAGCGGCCGGCCCGCCCTTGACGACGGTGAGGCGGTCCGGGGTGAAGACGAGCGTCGCAACCTCGCGGCGGAGCGACTCGGCGGACGGCAGCTTCGCGCCGTTCACGCGTGCCTCCTTCGCCTGGCCCTGGCGCAGGGTCACCGCGAGCTCGAGCGGCGCTCCATTTCGAACGCCCTCGACGAGCACGCGCGCGGCCGTCTCGCCGAAGCGGATCAACTGCGCGTCCTGGCGCGTCCGAGGGGAGAAGCCCTGCGTCACTACATGCAGCGACTCGAGCAGGTTCGTCTTGCCGACGCCGTTGCGACCGACGACCAGGACGATCCCCGGATCGAGTGCGAGGTCGAGCGACGCGTATGAGCGGTACTGGCGGAGCTGGACGCGCGCGTAACTCAGCCTGCGAGCCTGATCGGCATGATCAGGTACACGTAGTCGTCGGCGTCGCCTTCGAGCACAGCCGGCCGCAGCGGGCTGATCAACTTGAACTTGATCGTGTCGGAGTCCACCGACTCGAGCCCGTCGCGCAGGAACTCCGCGTTGAACCCGATCTCCATGGCGTCGCCGGTGAACGGCGCGGGCAACGACTCGCGTGCCTCGCCGACGTCCTGGGTGATCGCCGACACCGTCAGCTCGCCCTCGGCGAAGCGCAGCCGGAGTGGGGAGTTGCGCTGGGCCATCAGCGACACGCGCCGGACGACCTCGAGCACTTCTTCGCGCGGCAGCGGCAGCTCGTACTCGAACTGCTCCGGCAGCAACTGCCGGTAGTTCGGGAACTGCCCGTCGATGCGGCGTGTGGTCAGCCACGTCCCCTCGGCTCCGAAGACGACGTGGTTCTCCTGCATGCCGAGTTGGATCTCGTCGGCGCCGGTCGCAATGCGTGCGAGCTCCTGCAGCGCGCGCGCCGGGATGATCGCCTCGAGCTCGGGCAGCGTCCCGGCAACGGGGGTCTCCTTGACGGCCAGGCGATACGAGTCGGTAGCGGCCATCACGATCTTCCCCGGCTCGAAGCGAACGAGGATCCCGGTGAGGACGGGCCGGCTCTCGTCACGCGACGCGCTTCGTCCCACCCGCGCCACCGTCTCGACGAGCGCGTCGCGGTCGATCGTGTGCAGCGCGCCCATGTCGACTTCCGGCAGTCGCGGGAAGTCCTCGCTCGAGTACGTGTGCAGCCGGTAGGTCGCGCCGCCGGCCGCGACGACGACCACTGCCTCGTCCGGGTGGTGCTCGATCGAAACCTCGCCGTCCGAGAGCGACCGGGCGATGTCGAGCAGCAGCCGGCCCGGCACGACAACCGTTCCTTCGTCGGAGATCTGCGCGTCAACGGTTGCGCGCAGCGAAACCTCCATGTCGGTTGCCGCCAGATGCAACTGGCTGCCCTCCGCGCGGAGCTGAATCCCGCCCAGCACGAGCACTGTCGTGCGGCTCGACACGCCGCGCGCAACGACGGCGAGCTTGGCCGCGAGCTCGTCCTTGGCGACGGTAATCCTCAACCCGGTGCCCACCACTGTTTCTGAGTCAATCATTTAAATGAAACCTCGTTGTAGTCATAAGCCCTGTGGGTCCGGGGAGAAGTCCCTCGGTCCCTCTGCAGGAGCCATTTTTGCTGTGGGGGCGGACGGGGGACAAGTCGCGCTCTTGCACAGGGTCGTTGCTCACCGCGCTTGACGCACGCGGGCTGTGAGCTCTTGGACAAGGTTGTACACAGATCTGTCCTCACGAATCAACCGGGCGATCTTGGAGGTGGCGTGGATCACCGTCGTGTGGTCGCGACCACCGAACTCCTTGCCGATCTTGGGGAGCGAGGAGTCCGTGAGCTCGCGTGACAGGTACATCGCGACCTGACGCGGGTAGACGATGTTCTGTGAGCGGCGGTCTCCTGTCAGCTCCTGCATCGTGACGCTGAACCGCTCGCAGACGAGCTCCTGGATCCGCTCGATCGAGATCTGCGCGCTCTCACCCTGCGGGAAGACGTCCTTCAACACGTCCTGCGCCAGGTCGACGGAGAGGGGCCGGCCGGTGAGCGACGAGAACGCGACGACGCGCGTGAGCGCACCCTCGAGCTCACGGATGTTCGTCGAGACACGTGAGGCGATGAATGTCAGGAGCTCCGGGTCCCGAATCTCGATCTGGTCGTTCTTCACCTTCTTCCGGAGGATCGCGATGCGTGTCTCGAGATCGGGCGGCTGGATGTCGGTGATCAAGCCCCACTCGAAGCGCGAGCGCAGCCGCTCCTCGAGCGTCGAGATGTCCCGCGGCGGCCGGTCCGACGACATCACGATCTGGCGACCGGCTTCGTAGAGCGAGTTGAAGGTGTGGAAGAACTCCTCCTGGATCCGCTCCTTGTGCTCGAAGAACTGCACGTCGTCGATCAGCAGCACGTCGTAGGTGCGGTAGCGCTGCTTGAACCCTTCGATCCGCTTGTCCCGGAGGCTGTTGATGAAGTCGTTCATGAACGTCTCGGACGTGACGTAGCGGCACGTGAGGCCGCCGCCGTGGTCGGTGACGAAGTTCGCCACGGCATGGAGGAGGTGCGTCTTCCCGAGGCCTGTGTGCCCGTAGATGAACAGTGGGTTGTACGCCTGCGCGGGCGCCTCGGCCACGGCCAGCGCGGCTGCGTGGGCAAACCGGTTCGACGAACCGATCACGAACGAGTCGAACGTGTACCTCGGGTTGATGCCGGCAACATCGGTGCGGACCGCGGTGACCTCGGCGGGGAGCGGCCGGACCGCGCTCGGAACGACGCTCGGTGCCGCCGATGCGGCGGCAATGGGCGCCGCAGGCTCCTCGACCACGCGCAGCTGTACCCGCCGGTCTGAGCCGCCGGCGTCCTTGACGGCCGCGCGGATCAGGTCGAGGAAGTGACCCTCGATCCATTCGCGTGTGAAGTCGTTGGGGACCGCGACGGCGAACGTGTCGTCGTCGAGCTCGGCGCCGCCGACCTCCCCGAACCAGGTCGAGTACGTCGTATCGTTGAGGGCTTCTCGAAGCCGGACGGATACGTCGTTCCAGAGGTCTTCCGCCGTCAGCTCGATTTGCCCTTCCACCCGGTTCAGCACTCCTTCGGTCGACCCCTGGGGGTGGCGAGCATAGCAGCGTCCCGGAGCCGTCTCAATGAGGATTTCACGACTCGTCCACAACTGACAATTAGGCTATTTGCAGGGAGTTTCTCCGGTTGCACACGACTCTCCACAGGTGTGGAAAGTCTGCGCCGCGGCGCCGCCGTATGCCCCCTTTCCACGGCTTTTCCGTCACGACGGGCCTGTGGACAACCGGCCGGCGAACCGGTCCGGCTATACTCGCCCGCGGCCGGCACCCGCTGGCCCAGTTCTTCTTTTCGGACGAGATGAAACGGACCTATCAGCCGAATGTGCGCAAGCGGAAGCGGAAGCACGGCTTCCGTGCCCGCATGTCGACGCGCGCCGGCCAGCAGATTCTCAAGCGGCGCCGTTCGAAGGGCCGCAAGCGCCTGTCGGCGTAGTGCCGACGGTGCAGCGTCGCAACCGTCTCTCCCGCTCGCGCGACTTCGATGCCGTCTATCGCCAGGGCCGCTCTGTCTCCACGCGCTTCCTGACGCTGTACTGGTTTCAGCGCGACGAGTCGATCGGCGCGCCGCGTCTCGGGTTCGCTGTGCCGAAGGCCGTCGGGAACGCGGTCGTGCGAAATCGAATCAAGCGACAGTTGCGGGACATCGTGCGCGCCCGCCTCGAGGCGGTGCCGGTGACGAACGACTACGTCCTCGTCGTGCGCCAGGGCCTGCCTGAAGCCGCCGAGGTCAACGGCCACGACTGGCTGACCGCACGCGTCGACGAGGTGCTCGGAAAGGCGGCTGCATGACCAACGCCGTCCGCACCGTCGCGATCCTCCCGATCCGTCTCTACCAGAAGCTCATCTCGCCGTTCGTCCCGGCGAACACGTGCAAGTACCACCCGAGCTGCTCGGAGTACGCGGCGCTCGCGATCCGCAAGCACGGTGTCCTGCGCGGGCTGCCGCTCGCCGGCTGGCGGCTCCTCCGCTGTAACCCCTGGTCGCATGGCGGAGTCGATTACCCATGATCGTCTTCTCGGTCCTCGCGCCGCTCGAGAACGTCATGAAGTCGATCCTCGACTTCTTCCACAGCACCGCCGGGCTGCCGTGGGCGTGGTCGATCGTGGCGCTGACGATCCTCACGAGGATCGTCCTCGTGCCGCTCACGGTGCGGCAGATCCACTCGATGCAGTCTCTCCAGGCGCACGCGCCGGAGATGAAGGCGATCCAACAGAAGTACAAGGGCGACCGCGCGAAGCTCAACGAAGAGCTGATGAAGTTCTACAAGGAGAACAACATCAACCCGGCCGCGTCATGCCTGCCGCTGTTGGCGCAGTTCCCGGTCTTCATCGCGCTGTACTTCACGCTGAAGAACAACACGAAGCACATCACCGGGTCGTGGCTGCACGTCGTCCCGAACATCTCGGACAAGGCGACCGCGCACTGGTCGGGCTTCGTGCTGCTCGCGATCTACGCGGGCTCCCAGATCGCGTCGACGTACTTCATGGGCGCGACGATGGACAAGACGCAGCGCACGATCATGATGTTCCTGCCGCTGGTCTTCCTGACGGTCGTCTCGAGGTTCCCCACCGGCCTGATCCTCTACTGGATGACGACCAACCTGTGGACGGTCGGACAGGGTCTCGTCACGCGCCGGCTCGTCCCGAAGCCGGGCAGCCTGCCCGCTGTGCCCGCCGGCCCGAAACGGACGTCGCGCAATCCGCCCAAGGAGGAACCGGCGGTCGCCAACGGCGCCAAGGCGGCAGCCACGACACCGAAGCAGCCGCCCGCTCAGCCGCGCCGAGTCAAGAAGAAAGGCAGAGCGAAGCGGTGACCGACGACGGCACTGCGCAGGTCAGTGTCGAGGCCACGGGTGAGACCGTCGGCGAAGCGAAGTGGAAAGCGCTCCGCGACCTCGAGCGGCTGGCGCCCGGCCTCGACAAGGCGTCGGTCGAGTTCCAGATCGTCTCGGAAGGCGAACGTGGGCTGCTCGGGGTCGGCTACGCGCCTGCCCGGGTGATCGCGACCACGGCCGCCGGATCGCCCGGGCCCCCGACGGCTCCGCGCGACGACGAGACCGACGTCGAGTTGCACCTGCGCGAGCTCGTCGAACGCGTTGTCGGCGCGATGGGGATCCTCGCTCGCGTCGAGGTGCGCGAGACCGGCGACGAACTGCTCGTGACTTGCAGCGGCGACGAGCTCGGCCTGCTGATCGGCAAGCACGGCCAGACGATCGATGCACTGCAGACCGTTGCGAATGCCGCGGTCTACCGATCGGGCGTCCACAAGTCGGTGACCGTCGACGCAGCGGGTTACCGGGACCGCCGGCGCCAGACGCTGGAAGGGATCGCTGTCCGTACCGCAGAGCGCGCGGCCCTCGGTGAGCGCGTGCTGCTCGAGCCGATGAGCCCGGTCGAGCGGAAGGTGGTGCACGAGCGCCTGAAGGAGTTTCCGGGCGTGGAGACGGCGAGCGAGGGGACGGAACCGAATCGGTACGTCGTCGTCCTCCCCGCTTGAGGGCTGGCTTGCCGCGGTCGTCGCAACGCCGGGGCTGACTGCGATCCGCGACCTCGCGGAGGCACGCAGGATGCTCCTCGACGACTCGCTCGCGGGAACCGACATCGTTCGCCGCTTCGGCGGCGCGATCGTGGACGTCGGCAGCGGCGGCGGCGCGCCGGGCATCCCACTCGCCCACGTCTTTCCCGAGCGTGATGTGGTTCTGCTCGAAGCCGAGCGGCGCAAATGCGACTTTCTCGAGTCGGTCGCACCGGAGAACGCGCGTGTCGTCTGGGGCCGCGCGGAGGAGCAGGAAACCGACTGGGCCGGCGTCGCAGTCGCGAAGGCGCTCGCGCCGCCGCCGACGGCCGCCGAGTGGTGCCTGCCGCTCGTGCGCGAAGGCGGGGCGGTCGTGCTCTGGGTCGGCCCGTCCGTCGACCGCGCCCGGCTCGCGGCTGTTGCCGAACGGATCGCGGGAGTGCTCGACGAAGCATCGCCTGCCGGCTTCGCCGTGATTCACAAGACCGGCCCGACGCCGGCCGGCTTTCCCCGGCGAACCGGCGTGGCGAAGAAGCGGCCTCTGGCCTAGCGGGCGGCCCGCAACGAGCGCGGGAAGCCTTTCTGCAAGCGGTTTTCGGCATCCGACTTGGCCGCTAGATTGGCCAGGTGAGCAAGGTCTACGCGTTCGCGAATCAGAAGGGCGGCGTCGGGAAGACGACCACGGCGATCAACCTCGCCGCCTGCCTCGCCGAGGCGGGAGAGCGCGCGCTCGTCGTCGATCTCGACCCCCAGGCGAACGCGACGTCGGGTCTCGGCATGCGCGCGAACGGCACGTCGACCTACGACTTGCTCGACGGCGCCCCGCTCGCCTCGCTGGCAAAGGCGACGCAGTTCCCGAATCTCTTTCTCGTCCCGTCCAAGCCGGAGCTCGCCGGTGCGGCGGTGGAACTGTCGCAGCGCGACGACGGCGAGCGCTATCTCGCGGAGGCGCTCCAGCACGCCGATGGGTTCGACTTCGTCCTGCTCGACTGTCCGCCGTCGCTCGGCCCCCTGACCGTGAACGCGCTGGCCGCATCCGACCGCGTGATCGTGCCGGTGCAGACCGAGTACTACGCGCTGGAGGGCTTGGCTCAGCTCGTGCAGTCGATCAACTTGATCAAGGCGCGTCTCAACCCAAGGCTCGAGATCGCGGGGGTGCTGTTGACGATGACCGACGGCCGCACGCGACTGTCCGCGGACGTCGAGGCGGAGGTGCGCAAGCACTTCGGCGCGCTCGTGTTCAACGCGGTCGTGCCTCGATCCGTTCGCGTCGCGGAGGCGCCCAGCCACGGATTGCCCGTGACCCACTACGACCGGCGCTCGCGTGGCGCCGAGGCCTACTGGAAGGTGGCGATGGAACTTGTCGAGCGTGCCTAGACGGGGCCTCGGCCGCGGCTTCGAGGTGCTGATCGGCGGCGCCGCGCCGGAGCTGGCGGAGGTCGCCGTCGACCAGATCCACCCCAACCCGAACCAGCCGCGCAAGCGGTTCGAGAGCGAAGGCGTGACCGGCCTCGCCGAGTCGATCAAGGCGCAGGGATTGATCCAGCCGGTCCTGCTCCGCCCGCGGCTCGAGGGCGGCTACGAACTGATCGCCGGCGAGCGCCGCTGGCGTGCGGCGCGCGAGGCAGGGATCACCACGGTCCCCGCGGTCGTCCGCGAGGCCGACGACCGCGACACCCTGCTCCTCGGTCTCGTCGAGAACGTCGCTCGCGAGGATCTGACGCCGATCGAAGAGGCCCGTGCTTTCGCCGTTCTGATCGACGAGTTCGGCTTCGCGCTCGGCGAGGTCGCCGAACGGGTGGGCCGCTCGAAGCCGACGGTCTCGAACCGGATCCGCCTGCTCGAGCTGCCGGAAGATGTGCTGGGAATGATCGCGCGGCAGGAGCTCACCGAAGGACATGCTCGCGCCGTGCTCGCCGTTCCGGACCAGGACGGTCGGCGCCGGCTCGCCAAGCGGATCGTGAAGGAAGGGCTCTCCGTCCGGGCCGCGGAGCGGGCCGCCCGCTGGGCCGGAGCGCGGACGAAGGAGCGGCGCGTGTCCGCCGTCGACCCCGCGCTCGCAGCGCGGGTCAAGGACGCCTTCCGGCTGCTGACGGGGTTCGAGGCGAAGGTCGGTGCCGCCGGCCTGCAGGTGCCGGTCGACGGCGATGTTCAGCTCGAGGAGCTCGCCGAGGCCCTCGAGCGGCTCGGCACCCCGTAACCGCGCTCAGCTGCGGGCCGTTCCACCTTCGTGGTCGGACTTTGGCTCCAGGACATCGAATCGCTCGAGGCCATCTCGAGAGACGACGACACGCGCGAGTTGTTCCTGCGCATGGCGCGCCTGTCGCAGCACGGACGTCTGCAGCCGTTTCTGCGCGAGCTCGAGCGCGACCGCGACCTGGACGCCGAGACGAAGGACACGCTGTCGGAGCTGGCACAGGACGAGAGCTTCCTGCACGCCGTCGAGGACTACGTGCGCCGCACCCGCGCAGTGCACTGATGTCCTTCGCTGAACCGCGCCAGGCACCGTGCGCCGGCGCGCAGAGTGGGCGATCCTGGATTCGAACCAGGGACCTCCGCCTTATCAGAGCGGCGCTCTAACCAACTGAGCTAATCGCCCGCGCGGGCGCATGATAGCGGCGTGCGCGTTTGCCCCATAGGCCGGGGGTAATCTAGGACGTGATGGTCGAGATGACGATCTACGGAGTCTCGTTCGACCTGGTCGGCAAGCAGCCGATCGTCCTGCTGAAGACCGCGGACGGGAACCGCTACCTGCCGATCTGGATCGGCCACCCCGAAGCCGCCGCGATCCTGATGAAGCTGCAGGGCGCGAGCGCGCCGCGTCCCCTGACCCACGACCTGCTCGTGAACATCCTCGGCGAGCTCGACGTCGAGATCGTGCGCGTCACGGTCACCGAGTTGCGCGAGAGCACGTTCCACGCCTCCATTACCGTCGCCCAGAACGGCAACGAGGTTGAGATCGACTCTCGCTCCTCCGACGCGATCGCGGTGGCGGTTCGGGCGCACGCGCCGATCTTCGCCGCGGACGACGTCATCGAGGAGTCGGCGATCGAGATGGAAGGCGACGAAGTCAACGAGGAAGAGATCGTCGACGAGTTCAAGCGCTTCCTCGACAAGGTCTCGGCGGAGGACTTCGCCGAAGCCGAGGTCGAGGTGGACGACCTCGCAGACAGCGAAGACGAAGCCGAGGACGAGTAGCTCAGCTCCACGCCGGCCTGCCCGACCCTAGAGCGTGACCGCCACGATCAGCGCGAGCAGGTTGAAGAGCGCGTGCAGGATCATGCCGGGATAGACGCTCCCCGTTCGCGAGCGGATCCACGCGAGGACGGCTCCGAAGAAGGCGAGCACTGGCAGCGACTCGACCAGCCCGTGCGCCAGCCCGAACAGGAGCCCCACGGAGATGATCGCCGGCCAGCGACCGAACCGCTCGAGCAGCGAGTATCCGAGACCGCGGTAGGTCAGCTCCTCGACGAACGGCACCCAGGTGCAGATGACGATCGCGTTGACGACGTACGCCGCCGCGTGGTGCGGTTCCCAGTGACTCGGCGTCAGACCTTGCTCGTTGCCCACGTGGACGATCCGCGCGTAGACACTCTCGAAGATCAGAACGAGCACGAGCCAGGTGGCGATCAGCCGCGCGGCCACCCAGAGCGAGTCGGGCCGGCGCAGCGCGAGGAGCCGGGTGCTGAAGCCCGCGATCGCGAGCACGATCAGGAGCAGGATCGCGTCCTGGATCAGGCCCCCGATCGCCGTCGACCACTCGTACAGGACCTGCGGGTCCGGCTTGCCCGCCGAGGCTCGCGTGCCGTAGCCGAGCGCGGCGAGTGCGACGACCAGGGCCAGCCACAACGCGAGCCGCCGGTCGTCGTCCCTACGATACGGCGGCGCCGTGCCCGATCGCTCCTTCACTCCCGCCGAGGCTAACAGCGCCCTTGACCGAGGTGCGCCCTGTCGCCGAACGGCTCGTGGCCGTTCGCGCCCGCATGCGTGAGCTCGAACGGTCGCAGGGCGAGCTCGTGACGGCGATCGGCGGGAACGGCGGCGGCTACGCGGCGAGCGACCTGAACGCCGCCCAGGCGGAGCTGACCGGCCTCGCGGAGGCGGCGGTCGCGTGTGTCGAACGACTCGAAGAGCTGGGCGTGCTGCTCAAGGACCTCGATCTCGGCCTGCTCGACTTCCCGTCGGAGCGCGCCGGAGAAGAGGTGCTGCTCTGCTGGCACGTCGGGGAGGACTCCGTGACGACGTGGCACGGCCCCGCCGAGGGCTTCGCGGGCCGGAAACCGATCGACTGGGACGAATAGGGCCTGATGTCCGAGTTCTGGCAGCACGTCCTGATCGCCGCCGCCGTGATTGCGATCACGTGGCTCGTGGCGAAGTTCGTCGACTGGCGGATCTCGCGCCGCGATCTTCCGCCGGACGTGGTCACGCGCTACCGGGTGCTGCGCCGCACGATCTTCATCGTGATCGTCTTCCTCGGGGTCATGTCCGCGCTGCTCGTGATCCCCCAGGTGCGTGCGATCGCGGGCGGCGTGCTCGCGTCGGGGGCGGTGCTCGCCCTGGTGATCGGCTTCGCGAGCCAGCGTACGATCGGCAACTTCGTCGCCGGGATCCTGATCGCGATCAGCCAGCCGCTGCGCCTCGGCGACGAGGTCGAGGTGGAAGGCACGAGGGGGATCGTCGAGGAGATCGGTCTCACCTACACCTGGATCCGTACCCGCGACAACGACCGTCTCGTCGTCCCGAACGAGCGGCTCGCCTCCCAGACGATTCGGAACTCGACCATTCGCAGCTCGACCATGTTTGCCGAGGCCTCCGTCCAGGTGCCGGCGGATGCGAAGCTACGCGAGGTGGTGAAAGTCGCTCGGGTCCGACGGCGACGAGGTGCACGTGACCGACCTGGCGGGTGACAAGGCGACGATCGTGGTGCGAAAGCGGGTCTCCGGCGAAGGCGCGGTCGAGCGGGCCGCGAGCGATCTGCGCCTGAAGATCGCCGAACGACTGGCGGGCGAACCGACATGACGCCCCGGCGCCGCCGGGGCGACGACCTCGAGCTGATCCTGGCGCAGCGCGGCCGCAAGCGAAAGCGGGCCGATCGCATCAGGCGCCGCCGCCGCGCCGGAATCGTCGCAGCGGCGATCGTGGTCGGTCTGGTGGTCGTGGTCGCGACGGTGACCCTCGGCGCCGGCACCGCGCTCTCCGCGAGCTGCAATCTCAACACGCTTCGGCCCGTCGAGATCGGCCAGAACTCCTTCGTCTATGCGTACGACGGCTCGCTGCTCGGCTCGATCCCGGCCGAGCGGAACCGTGAGCCGGTCACGACCAGGAACATGTCGCCCTGGCTGCCGAGGTCGACGACCGCGATCGAGGACCGCCGGTTCTGGCAGCACGGCGGCGTCGACTACGTCGGCATCGCGCGCGCGGCCTGGAAGGACGTCACCGCGGGGAAGGTCGTCGAGGGCGGCTCGACGATCACCCAGCAGCTCGTCCGCAATCTCTATGTGGGCCAGGAGAAGACGTTCACGCGCAAGATCAAGGAGGCGTGTCTCGCGATCAAGCTGGCGAGCAAGTGGCCGAAGCCGAAGATCCTCAACGAGTACCTCAACACCGTTTATTACGGCAACCACGCCTACGGCGTGGAAGCTGCCTCTCAGACGTACTTCTCGAAGCACGCCAGCCAGCTGACGCTGCTCCAGTCGGCATTGCTGGCCGGGCTGCCCCAGGCGCCGTCGGTCTACGACCCGTTCCACAACCCGCAGGCGGCGCTCGACCGGCGCGACGAGGTTCTGCGGGCGCTGCTCGCGAACGACGACATCACGGTCGCGCAGTACAACAGAGCGATCCGTTCGACCTCACTCGGGCTCAAGCCGGGGCGCATCTACACGCGGATCAAGCAGCCGTACTTCTTCTCGTACGTGATCGACGAGCTGGAGCGGCAGTACGGCGCGAACACGGTGCGCGAGGGTGGCTTGAAGGTCTACACGACGATCGACCCGCGCCTGCAGCGGCTCGCCAACAAGGCGATCCGCGACGTCCTCCCGTACAAGACGGATCCCGCGGCGGCGATCGTCTCCGTCGAACCGGGGACCGGGGCGATCCGCGCGATGACCGCTGTCGTGCGCAGTACCGGCAACCAGTTCAACCTCGTCGCGCAGTCCGCACGCCAGGCGGGCTCGACGTTCAAGACGTTCGTGCTCGCGTCCGCGATCGAGCGGGGCATCGATCCCGACTCGACGTACTACACGTCGGCCCCGTTCACGTGCTCGATCGGGCCGTGGTGCCAGACCCCGTGGGAGGTGCACACCTACGGGAACGACTACTCGGGGTCCGAGTCGGTGACGCGCGCAACGCTCCAGTCGGACAACACGGTCTACGCGCAGCTGACCCTGGACGTAGGCCCACGGTATGTGTGGCAGATGGCGCATCGGCTCGGCGTTCACATGTCGCCCGACAAGCCGGTGGCATCGATCGGTCTCGGCTCGCTGGCGGTCTCACCGCTCGACATGGCCGCCGCGTACGCGACCTTCCCGGCGATGGGCATCTATGCGAAGCCGATGGCGATCACGAAGGTGATCCTGCCGGGAGACCACGTCGACACGAGCTCCGGCTGGGGCAAGCCGCAGACGAAGCGAGCTGTCTCGCAGGCCGTCGCGTGGAAGGTGAACGACGTGCTGCGCCAGAACGCGCTCTACGGAACCGGCGCCGGGTCGGGTGACGGCATCCACGTCAACGCGGGCAAGACGGGGACGACCGAGAATCATGCCGACGCGTGGTTCGACGGCTACACCCGGCAGCTCGCCACCGTCGTCTGGATGGGCTATCCCAAGGGCGAGATCCCGATGCTGGACGTGCACGGTGAGGAGGTCGCCGGCGCCACGTTCCCCGTGCCGATCTGGCACGAGTACATGGCTGCGGCGCTCTGGCACCACAAGGTGCTCGGCTTCGAGCTGCCGAACCGCTATCCGACCTGGCACTACCTGACGCACGGCAACTACGGCAGCTTCGGTTACTACCCGACCAGGACCTATACGACGACGACAACCACGACGACGACGACCGCAGCGCCGCCGAAGAGCCCGGCCCACACGACGGTCGTGACGAAGCCGCCGGCTCACACCACGATCGCGACCCCGCCGGTTCAACCCCCGACGCCTCCGGCGCCGCCGCCTCCGCCACCGACGACGACAGCGGCGCCACCACCCTCCCCTGGCCAAGTCCCGTAGCGCGCTCGCCGCGGGCGTACTGACGCTCGCGCTGGTCGTCGCGCTCGTTGTCGTCGAGTCGAGCGCAGGGTCGTCGGTCGTGCCGCTTCCCGGCGGCCACCTCACAGCCGGAGCGGGCTTCTTTCTGGCGCTCTTCGCGACGGCGTTCGCGGTGTATCTCGGCGCGCTCTATCTCGTGCGGCGCCGAGGAGCGCGGTTCACTCACGTCTTCATCCTCGCGTGCGCCATCCAACTCGTTCCACTGGCCGGTCCGGTGTTCCTCTCGTCGGATGCCTGGACGTACTGGAGCTACGCGCGCGTGCACGACCCGTACACCAACACGCCGTCGGACGATCGAGTCGCCGCGCGCTACGCGGGGACCGCGTACCTGCACGAAACCTCCGCCTACGGCCCGGCGTGGTCGCTCGCCAGCCGCCCGGTGGGGCTGACGACGTCTCCGCGGCTCGCGGCGTGGCTCTTTCGCGCGGGCGCAGCGTTGTCTGTGCTCGCGACCACGTGGCTCGTTGCGCGGCGCCGCGCATTTGCGGCTGCGCTCGTCGGCTGGAACCCGCTGGTCGCGATGCACTTCGCGGGTGGCGGCCACAACGACGCGCTGATGATGGCGCTCGTCGCGGCGGCGCTCGCGCTCGGTGAGCGCAAGCATATTCAGGCTGCCGGTGCGGCCTGGGCGCTCGCCATTCTGATCAAGTGGGTGCCCCTGCTCCTGTTGCCGCTGCGCGCGCTCGAGGCCCGCGCGACTGGGCGCCGTGTCGGCCATCTCGGGTTCGCGGTCGCCGTTGTCGCGACGCTCGGACTCGCGACACTGCTCTGGCAGTTCCACTGGCTGCACGCAGTGACGCCGTTGACGCACGACGCCCGCCGGCAGACCCACTACGCGCTGCCGGACCGCTTCGGCGTGCCGCCATGGGTGTTTCTCGCCGCCTACGGCGTCGCCTATGTGTGGCTGCTGCGCGAGGCTGCACGGGGCCGCGCTCGGCTCGGCCTCGCTTTCGGCTTGCTGCTGCTCGCGTTGCCGTACCTGATTGCGTGGTACGTGATCTGGCCGCTCGCACTGGCCGCCTGGGACGATGACGATGCCGCAACGCTGCTCTCGCTCGGGTTATGCGCGTATCTCCTCCCCCAGCGTCTGACGTAACAGCTCGCGCCAGCGCTCGCCGAGCACACCGCGACTCGCCCGTTGCACGAAGACCTCCCGGCCCCGTGCCGCGATGCGCCGGCGCAGCGGCTCGTCAGCAGCGAGCACGTCGATCGCCTTCGCCAGTGCTGCCGGGCTCTCCGGTTCGACCAGCAGCGCTGAGTCTCCGTCGGCGAGCAGTTCGCGCGCGGCTTCGGTGTCCGCGGTGATCACCGGCGCGCCGGTCGCGAGCGCCTCGAAGACGACAGCCGGGATCGCTCGCGAGTCGCGAAAGCCGCCGAGCACGACTCCGGCGTGCGCGAGCGCGAGCCCGCGCTCGTCCAGGCCGATCTCGCCCGGCTCGGCGATCCGCACCGGTGTCTCGGCGATCGGGACCGCGTCCTGCACGACGCCCGTCGACGCATCGGCGATCTGCAACGCCGTGAACGGATACGTCGGCGACCACGTCTCGCAGAAGACGTCCTCGTCGGCCCCGAGAAAGACCGCCGCCGTCTGCTTGGCCCCGAGCTGCGAGAGGTAGCGCGCCTCCGCGTCGGTGCCGCAGACGACGAGGTTCGGCAGGCGGAAGGCGCGAAAGTCGACGACGCGCAGAACGGTGGCCGCCGTCGAGCGATCGTGGAAGTGCCGGCGCACGTCGACGAGCTCGTTCTCGAGCGACAGCACCGCATCGAAGACGAGCGGCCGCCTGCCGGCAAATCGCCGCGCTCGCGGCACGTCGAAGTGACCGGGGTAGCCGACGATCACGACGTCGAAGTCGCGTTTCCGCGGGGCGAGCAGCCGCCACTCGGCAGCGAAGACGTTCAGCGCGCCGAGGAGCCCTCCGCCCGCGCACGGGGACCTGACGCTCGTCGACCTCGACTCCCGCGGCGCGCAGAGCTGCGATCGCATTGACGTTCCTCGGATGCGCGCGGTCGTACGTGCCGAAGTAGAGCGCCCTCACGGGACGGTCGTCGGGGTCGTGCCCTGGTCGGTCGTCGTCGTCGGTGTCGTGTCGGTCGTCGTGACGGCGGTGGTCGTCGTCGGCGGCGCGGTCGTGGTGGTAGGCGCAGCCGTCGTGGTCGGCGGGGCAGTGGTCGTCGGCGCCGTCGTGGTCGTCGGTGTGGTGGTGGCCGTGGTCGCCGCCGGGGCAGTGGTCGTCGGCGCCGTCGTCGTCGCGACCGTGGTCGGCGGAGCGGTGGTGGTCGGCGCCGTGGTCGTCGCCGCGGTGGTCGAGTCGACGTTCGTGACGGTCGGCAGCGTCAGTCCCGCAGGCGGCGGGGCGCCGCCGTCCGAGCCGCCGTGGGTGAGGACGATCGCGAGTGCGCCGCCGGCGACGAGGAGGAGCGCCGCGACGGCCGCAATCGGGACGACCGGCCACTGCTGCGTTTCTGGCCGGTGGTCGGCGGAGCACCTGGGTCGCCGCTGCGGTCGCTGCCTGCGTGCCGGGGACAACGAGCAGTGTCGCCGTCTCGCCGCCGCCCTGGAGCTCGCGGAGCAAGGCGGTCCCGTCGGCCGGCCGGGCTGCTGGATCTTTCGCCAGGGCCGCGGCGACCAGGCGCTCGAGCGACGCAGGTGCGTCCGGGCGGACCTCGGCGACCGACAGTGGCTGATCGTCGCGATGCATGCGCACGAGCTCCATCGCATTCGCCGAGACGAACGGGAACGCGCCCGTGAGCATCCGGAAGAGGATCACGCCGAACGAGTAGACGTCACTCGCGGGCCCGGCAGGCAGTCCGCCGGCCTGCTCCGGCGAGATGTACGACGCGGTTCCGAGCACCGTGCCCGCCTCGGTCAGAGTGCCGGCGTTGCCCATCCGCGCGATCCCGAAGTCGGCGATCTTGACGCGCTCCTCGCCGTCGAAGAGGACGTTCGCGGGCTTCAGGTCGCGGTGCACGAGGCCGCGCTCGTGCGCGTGCGCGAGACCGGCCGCCATCTCGGTCGCGACGCGCAGCGTCTCGGCGTCGTCCAGCTGCCGTCCGTCGCGAAGGCGGTCTTCCAACGAGCCGTTCGGCAGGTATTCGAGCACCATGTACGGCCGGCCGTCGGCCTCGCCGTAGTCGTAGAGCGCGCAGATGTTCGGATGCGAAAGCGCTGCGACCGCTCGAGCCTCACGTTCGAAGCGGGCCCGGTCGGCGCTCGGCGCGAGCATCTTGACGGCGACCCGGCGTTCGAGCTCGTCGTCGTGGGCGAGCCAGACGGCGCTCATCGCGCCGCGGCCGAGTGGTTCGAGCAGCCGGTAGCGGCCCGCGATCGTCTCCCCTGTCATCTCTGCGGGATTATCGTGATCCACGGTGAGCGACCTCCTCGGGATCGACGAAGCACTGGCGCTCGTGCTCGCGCGCGTCCATCCGCTCGCGCTCGAAGACGTGCCCGTCGAGGCGGCCGCCGGGCGTGTGCTCGGGGTGGCTGCGCACGCTGCCACCGACCTGCCGCCGTTCGACAGCTCCGCCATGGACGGGTACGCGGTTCGTTCCGCCGACACTCCCGGGCACCTGAACGTGGTGGGTCACTCCGCAGCGGGCCGTCCCGAACAGAGACCGGTCGGGCCGGGTGAGGCAGTCGTGATCTCGACCGGAGCCGTCGTCCCGGCAGGCGCGGATGCGGTCGTCCCGGTGGAGCGGACTTCGGGGGAGGTGACGGTCGAAGGCGTTGCCGAAGGAGACAACGTGCGACCGCGCGGAGGCGATGCCCGCGCCGGCGACATCGTGGTGTCGGCGGGGAGCCTACTCGGGCCGGCGCAGGTCTCGGCACTCGCTGCGGCCGGGGTCGCCACGGTGCGTTGCGGTCGGCGGCCGCGTGTGGCCGTCCTCGCCACGGGGACCGAACTGCGCGCACCCGGCGAGCCGCTGGCGCTCGGCGAGATCTACGAATCGAACTCCCTCCTGCTGGCGGCGCAGCTCGCGGCGGCGGGCGCCGAGGCGACGGTCTTCCCTGTCGTGGCGGACGACGAGGCCGCGACGCGGGCGGCGCTCCTCGACGCGCTCGAGCTCGACATGCTCATCACGTCCGGCGGCGTGTCGGTCGGCCCGCACGACCTCGTGCGTGCGACCCTCGCGGAGCTCGGCGCGGAGGAGGTGTTCTGGCGCGTCGCGGTCAAGCCCGGCAAGCCGATCGCCTTCGCGGTCCGGGGCGACACGCTCGTGTTCGGGCTGCCTGGAAATCCCGTCTCGGTCCTGGTCGGGTTCGAGCTGTTCGTCCGTCCCGCCCTGCGGGCGCTCCAGGGGGCGCGGTCTCCCGAGCCCGACTTTCTCACCGGCCGCCTCGCGCGTGCGGTGCGTCGCACCCCCGAGCGGGACGAGCTCGCACGCGCGCATCGCGCCGGCGATCAGCTCGAGCCGCTCAGCGGACAGGAGTCGCACATGATCGTGCATGCCGCCGCTGCCAATGCTCTCGTGTTCATCCCGCGCGGCGAGGGCGAGCTGCCTGAGGGCGCCGAGGTCCGCTACCTGCCGGTCTGAGCGTCACCCGACCGCGCGGCGGCGCTCCTGCGTGTCGCGTCTGCGGGCACGCACCGCGAGCACGCTGTGGCGCACGAGCTCCCGCAGCGGCCCTCGTTCGGGCCGTTCGCCCGCCGGGGGGTAGGGCGCATAGCGGCCGGCCGCCACGACGGCGAGTTGCGCCGCACACGCAGTGCCGCAGAGTGTGATCACGACGGCCGGCACGTGCACATAGCCGACCGCCACGAGCTCGAGCAGATACCACGGCGCGTCGAAGCCGAGGCCGAAGCGAACTGCGAGCGAGCCGACGATCAGCAGCGGGCCTGTCAGTCCGACGAGGAAGAGCAGAGCCCGTTTCAGCGCCGGCCCGCTCTGCACCTGGGGCAGCCAGAGCCAGGCGTGGAGCGCGGGCAGGAAGAAGATCAACGCGAACGGGTTCGTTGCCAGAACGAGCAACGCAACGATGCCGAGCCCGAGCAGCCCCGCCGTCGAGCCCGCGAGCTGCTCGTCCGGGCCGACCGCACGCCGCGGGACGAGCCTGTGCCGCGCGACGATCCAGCCGGCGAGACCGACGAGGCCGAACGCGAGCAGTGCGAACAACGGCCAGTCGCCTGATGTGACAACAGCCGGGTTCGGTGGGCGCGGAACGCCTCCCGGCCAGGCGCCGAGCACGCGAAACGCAGCGAAGACGAGCCCGACGAAGAGCCAGAAGGCGAGGCGGCTCCGCAGGCTGCGCGCGGCGGGGAGGAGCGCGATCCCGCGCCGCCGGCAGTGCGCGAAGAGGTCGACGACGGCGACCATGTAGGGGATCAGCAGGCCGAACAGCAGGAGCTCGATCGCCCAACCTCGGACGATTCGGTCGCCCAGCCACACGAAGCTCGTCGTGCCGTGGGCCAGCTCGAGGCCCTGGTCGAGCGAGCCGATCAGCTCCTGCGTGGCGCGGCCCAGCTCGCTCAGCCGGGCCGTGTCGAGCGTCTTCGCCCGATCGGTGAACGCCGCGGGCGGCCGCTCGCCTGCCGTTGTCAGCGTGACCGCCGGAATGCCGCGGGCGACGAACGGGCCCTGCTCGTGGAGCGTGAACGGGAAGCCCAGGTCGATCAGCTGCCCCAGGAGCCCGGCGCGCCGCGTTCGGATCCCGGTCTGCTCGAGCACGCGCTTGGCGGCGGTCTCGACGAGGGAGGCGGCCGGAGAACGCGGGCTGTCCCCCGCGATCACGATCCGTGGCGGCCCGCGGCCGGCAATCGCATCGAGGTTGATCGTCGCGACGACGTGGAACGGCGAGCTCTTCGCGAACCGCAGCGCCCCGAGCCCGCCGAACGAGCCGCCGTCGGTGGAGAGAAAGACGATCGTGTGCGCGGAGCGGACGCGCTGTGCGACCGGGGTGCCGGCCTGGGCGTATCCGCGTGCGAGCTCGACCAGCGCGGCCGTGCCGCTCGCGTCGTCGTTCGCCCCTGGGCCTGCGCCTGTGTCGTCGCGGTGTGCCATCACGACGATCGCATCGGTCGACTGCCCGCCCGCGACGGCCCAGAGATTGCGGAGGCGCACCCGTCCGAGGCCCGGCACATCCTCCTGCCAGCTGTCGGTCGTGACCGGCAGGCCGTACGGTGCGAGCTGGTCTCGGAACCACTGCCCGGCGGTCAGCGAGCCCGGCCCGCCCGGGACCCGGTCCGGGAAGTGGCTCGAGAAGTCCGTCGCCAGCTGCCGTGTCGCCTCCCCGTCGAAGTTCGGCGGCAGCAGCGGCGCAGGCAGCGCACCCGGCCGCGTGATGCTGAAGGCGAGGATCAGGAGCGGCAGCGAGAGAACGAGGAGCGAGCTGCGGTAGAGGCGTGCGTTGATGGGACGCTCGAGCGAGCCGCGGCGCGCGCGGCGACGGCGTGTGGGGGTCCGGGCCATCGCCATAGCGAGGGCTATCCTGGCAGCAGGCCGACCCCCATGCCCGAATCGACTCCCACGATCCTGCTCGTCGACGATGAGGACGCCGTCCGCAAGGTGCTCGCGTTCCCGCTCGAGAAGGACGGGTACACGGTCGTCCAGGCGGCCGACGGCGAGGAGGCGCTGCGCCGCTTCTCGGACACCGCGATCGACCTGGTGGTGCTCGACATCATGCTTCCACGGCTCGACGGGCTCGAGGTCTGCAAGCGGCTCCGCTCCACCAGCACCGTCCCGATCATCATGCTGACCGCCCGCGACGACGAGCTCGACAAGGTGATCGGCCTCGAGCTCGGCGCCGACGACTACATCACGAAGCCGTTCTCGATCCGAGAGTTCCGCTCCCGCGTGCGTGCCCTGCTCCGCCGTGCACGCGCTCCCCATGCGCCGGGCGAGAGCCGGGAGGAGCTGATCGAGCACGACGGTCTCGTCATCGACGTCCCCCGCCGCGTGGTCGAGGTGCGGGGCGAGCCGGTGCAGCTCACCTACGTCGAGTTCGAGCTGTTGCGCGCCCTCGCGTCGCACCCGGGCCGGGTCTTCAGCCGGCGGATGCTGCTCGAGGCGCTGTGGAAGAGCGCCGACTATCGGGATCCGCGCACGATCGACGTCCACGTGCGCCATCTCCGCGAGAAGCTCGAGGCCGAGCCGCGGACGCCCGAGTACATCCTGACGGTGCGGGGCGTCGGCTACCGCTTCCGCGACCGGTGAGCCCGCTCACGAGCGTGCGCGGCAAGCTGGCGCTCGCGCTCCTGCTCGTGGTGGCCGGCGTGCTCGCGATCGTCTACCTGATCGTCGTCCCGTCGTACCAGACGTCGCTCGAGAACACCGAGCTGAAGGGGCTTCAGTCGTCGCTGCAGAAGGTGGCGCTCCCGCATTTTCCGGTCGAGTCGTATCTCCAGCAGCAGTTCGTGGAGACCGTGGCCCAGAGCACCAACGCCCGCGCGGTCGTCTTCTCGCTGACGAGCGAGACCCCGGCCCTGCTCGAGGCGTTCGCGGATTCGGCCACCGAACGCGATTCGACCGAGCTTCAGAACGATCCGATCGCGCTGACCGCGGTCCTGCACCACCGGGTCGCCCGCGGGACCGTCCGCCGCCAGGGCCAGACCTACGCCGAGGTCGCGTATCCCGTCGGCGACCGGGCGGTCATGCTCTCGGCGTCGCTGCACGACCAGCTGCAGGCGGTCGCGCTCGTGCGCAGGCGCGTGTTCGTCGCGGGCGCACTGGCGATGGCGTTCGCGGTGCTCTTCGGGTACGCAGGCGCCAGCCTGATCACCCGCCGGATCCGCCGGCTCGAGACCGCGGCCGAGCGGATCGCCGAGGGGGTCTTCGATCAGCCCGTGGTCGATCACGGCTCGGACGAGGTCGGCCAGCTGGCGCGCACCTTCGAGCGCATGCGGTTGCGCCTGGCGAACCTCGACCGCGCCCGCGGGGAGTTCATCGCCAATGCCTCGCACGAGCTCCGCACGCCGCTGTTCTCGCTCGGCGGCTTTCTGGAGCTGCTCGACGACCCGGATCTCGACGACGCCACCCGGGACGAGTTCGTGGGCCAGATGCGCGAGCAGGTCGCCCGCTTGACCAAGCTCGCAACCAACCTGCTCGATCTCTCGCGCCTCGACGCGGGGCGGCTGACGGTCGCCCGCGAGCCGCTCGACCTCTCGGAGCTCGCCGGCGAGCTGGCGGCGGAGTTCGGCCCGCGGGCCGCCGCTGCCGGGCAGCGCCTCGAGGCGCCGGAGGAGCCGGGCGTCCCGGCCCGGGGGGACGCCGGGCGTGTTTTGCAGATCGGCCGCGTCCTGGTCGAGAACGCTCTCGTGCACACACCGGCAGGGACGGCGGTGCGGATCTCGACCGCGGTCGACGGCGGCCGCGCGACCCTGACCGTGGCCAACGACGGCCCGGGGATCCCGGCCGAGGCACAGGAGCGGGTCTTCGAGCGCTTCTACCGGCTCGACGGCGGGCGCGCCTCCGGGAGCGGCCTGGGCCTCGCGATCGCCCGCGAGCTGGCCGAGGTGATGGGCGGCCGGATCGAGCTCGACTCCCGGGACGGCTGGACGCGGTTCACCCTCGTCCTGAGCGCCGACGTCCCGGACCGCGAGCCGGCCGTGGATCTCGTCTAGCTGCCCTGGCGGGCCGGCTGAAAAATGTGAAAACGGCGCAAACGCCCTTCTGGAGCCAAATTCGCGCGAAGGGCGGCGCCACGGCTACAGTGGGCCGCCGGTGCGCCCGAGCTCTGCTGCTGCCCTCGCCCTCGTCGCTGCCGTGATCGGCGGCGCCGCGGTGCTCGTCGTCGGGAAGGCGGCGGGCTGGCTCGGCGGCACGACCACCAAGACGGTCGTGGTCACGCAGCCGGCGCGGGGCGGCGACGCCGCGCCCGTGGTGGTGGCGAAGCCGCTGACCGGGAACGGGTTCGCGCCCGCGCAGATCTTCCGCTCGCGCTCGGCGGGGGTCGTGACGATCGTCTCATACTTCAACTCCGGCAACGTCCCCGATGCCAGCGCAGGCCAGGGATCCGGGTTCGTGGTCAGCCCGCAGGGCGTGATCCTGACGAATGCCCACGTGATCACCAACGCGGGCCAGCCGCAGGTCGCACTGGGCAAGGCGTCGCCGGCGCACACCGTCTACGTCGAGTTCTCGGACGGCGACCGGGTGCCCGCGACCGTCGTCGGCTACGACCTCTACGACGACGTCGGCGTGATCCGCGTCGATCCCGCCCTCCACTCCCTCGATCCGGTGCCGCTCGGCGACTCGAGCCGTGTCGTCGTCGGCCAGCCCGTGGCCGCGATCGGCAGCCCGTTCGGGAATACCGATTCGCTCTCCGTCGGCGTCGTCTCCGCGATCAGGCGCTCGATCCCCTCGCTGACCAGCCGCTACAACCTGGTCGACGCGATCCAGACCGACGCGCCGATCAATCACGGCAACTCCGGCGGCCCGCTCTTCGATGCGCGCGGCCGTGCGATCGGGATCAACGCCCAGATCCGCTCCAGCGGCACCGGCTCAGGCTTCGAGGGCGTCGGCTTCGCCGTCCCGATCGACTCCGCGCGCCGTTCGATGGCGCAGCTCCTGTCGGCCGGCACCGTCCGCTACGCCTATGTGGGGATCACGACGGAGGACTTGACCCCCTCGATCGCGAAGAAGTTCGGGTACGCCGCCAAACGCGGTGCGCTGATCGACGCCGTCACGAAGGGCAGTGCGGCGGCCCGCGCGGGCCTCGAGGCCGGTGCGAACGACGCCGTCTTCGAGGGCCAGGCGCTCAAGGTCGGCGGCGACGCCGTCGTCGCGATCGACGGAGTGCCCGTCACGAATGCCGAGGATGTCGTGCGGATCGTCTCCGAGCGCCTCCTTCCCGGCGAGACGGTGCCGTTCACGATCGTGCGCGGCGGGCAGCAGCGGGTCGTCCGGGTGACGCTCGGCGAACGAACCGCGAAAACGGGTTAGGAAAGCCCTCGAGAGGGAATCTGCACTGTAGGCCGAATCCAGTTCGCACAAGTTTCGGCAGAATCTCCGAGGTTTATCTAGCGAATCCAAGGGGAATGACCGGCGTTGGTGGACGGGAACGGGCGCACCCAGGCAATTCGACTGACGATTCCGGCCAAGCCGGAATACATCACGCTCGGCCGGCTCGCCCTGACCGGGCTCGTCCGGCTGCGCCCCGAGCCCCTTTCGCAGGAGGTCCTGGGCGACCTCAAGCTCGCGCTCACGGAGGCCTGCACGAACTCCGTCCGCCACGCGTACGCCGGCGGGCAGGGGAGCGTGCAGATCCTCTACGAGCTGCATTCCGACCGGCTGGTCGTCGAGGTGACCGACGACGGCGAGGGCTTCGAGCCGCCGTCCCAGCCCAGCGAGGCGTTCGACGGGCACGAGCTCAGCGAAGGCGGCCTCGGGATCGCGATCATCGAGGCGCTCGCCGACGAGCTCGAGATCCGGGAGCGCGAGCAGGGCGGGTCGTCCCTGCGCTTCGTCAAGCTGCTCTAGGTTTGCTGCCACTCGTCAACGTCGGCCACAAGGCGCTGGGCGATTACGCCACGCTGGTCTCGCGCGGGTTGATGAACGAGATCCAGCGGCTGGCCGAGCCGCTGCAGGGCAAACGCGTCGTGCACGTGTCGGCCACCGCGTTCGGCGGTGGCGTCGCGGAGATCAACTACACGCTCGTGCCGCTGATGGCGGACGCGGGCCTCGACGTCGAGTGGCGGATCATCCACGGCGAGGACGAGTTCTTCAACGTCACGAAGGCGATCCACAACGGACTGCAGGGCGCTGCGCGCACGCTGAGCGATGAGGAGCAGGCGATCTTTGCCCGCTTCAACGCCGAGAACGCGGCGGAGTTCTCGGAGTCCGACTACGACTACGTGATCATCCATGACCCACAGCCGGTGGCGATGATCGACTCGTTTCCCGAGCGGCGTGCGAAATGGATCTGGCGCGGCCACATCGACTTCTCGACGCCGAACGAACAGGTCTTCGACGTCTTGTTGCCGTCGATCTGTCGCTACGACGCGTCGATCTTCCACATGCGCGAATACGTGCCGCATGCCGACCTGCCGCTCGCAGTCGTCTGGCCGCCCGCGATCGATCCGCTGATGCCGAAGAACATGGCGCTGTCAGCGGAGGACGCTGCGTACATCGTCGATCAGTTCGGCATCGACGTCGATCGTCCGCTGCTCACCCAGGTGTCGCGCTTCGATCCCTGGAAGGACCCGCTCGGCGTCATCGACGCCTATCGACAGGTCAAGGAGCGCTTCCCCGAGGTGCAGCTCGCGCTGGTCGGCTCGATGGCCCACGACGATCCGGAGGGCTGGGACTACTACAAGCGCACCGCCGAGCACGCCGCCGGGGACAACGACATCTACATCCTCAGCAACATGAACAACGTCGGCGCGGTCGAGGTCAACGCGTTCCAGGTCCATTCGCGCGCGCTGATCCAGAAGTCGACGAAAGAGGGCTTCGGGCTCACCGTCACAGAGGCGCTCTGGAAAGCGAGACCGATGGTCGCGGGGCGAGTCGGGGGCATTGTTGCCCAGATTGAAGACGGAGAGACCGGATGGCTCGTCGATTCGGTCGAAGAGTGCGCCGCGGCGTGCATCGAGATCCTGCGCGACCCGAACGAGGCGCGGAGACGCGCGCTGAAGGGCAAGGAGCACGTGCGCAGGCACTTCCTGACGCCGCGTCTCCTCAGAGACTGGCTGGTCCTGTTCAACAAGCTCGTCGGGAACGACACGGGCGGGAGCGAAATCACGGTTGTCTGATCGGGCAACGCTGATCATCGTCTCGAACCGAGGTCCCGTCACGTACGACAACGTCGACGGACGACGCATCGAGCGCCGCGGCGGTGGGGGGCTCGTCACCGCGCTGCGGGGAGTACGAGAGCAGCACCACCTGATCTGGATCGCGAGCGCGATGACCGACGAGGACCGAGTGGTCGCGCGCGAGGAGGGTGGCGGCGAGGTCGTGCTGGTCGCGCACGATCCCGCGGCCTACGACGGTTACTACAACGTCGTCGCCAACCCGATGTTGTGGTTCATCCAGCACTCGCTGTGGGACCACGCATCGCGACCCGAGCTCGGACGTGCATTCCGCGACGCGTGGCACGAAGGGTACGAACGCGTCAACCGGGCGTTCGCGGACGCCGTCGTGGCAACACTCGACGACAACCCGGGAGCGACCGTCTTCTTCCACGACTACCACCTGTACCTCGCGCCGGCGTTCGTGCGCGCTGCGAGGCCGAGTGCCCGTCTGGTTCAGTTCGTCCACATCCCCTGGCCGACCGACTGGTCGGTCCTGCCAGAGCAGATGCGGCGTGCTGTCCACGAAGGCCTGCTGGCCAATGACGTGGTTGCCTTCCACACGAAGCGGTGGGCGCAGAACTTCACGAGGAGCTGCGAGGACGTGGTCGGCGGGACCGGCGGCGCAAAGGTCACCCACCATCCGCTGTCGGTGGACGTGGACGAGTTCGAGCAGCTGCGGGAGAGCGCCGCTGTCCGCGCCGCCGAAGCAACGTTGCCGCGCCCGGAGAAGCTGATCGTCCGAGTCGACCGGACCGATCCCTCGAAGAACATCGTGCGCGGCTTCCACGCTTTTGCACTTCTGCTGGAGGAGCATGCAGAGTGGCGTGGGCGCGTCACGATGCTCGCGCTGCTCGATCCGTCGCGCCAGGCCATCCCCGAGTACGTGGAGTACGTGGCCGACATCGAGCGGGCGGTCCGCGAGGTGAACGATCGGTTCGGACCGGTGATCGACGTGCAGGTCGCAGACAACTTCCCGCGTTCGGTCGCGGCGTACAAGCAGTACGACGTCCTTCTCGTCAACGCGGTGTCCGACGGCTTGAACCTGGTGGCCAAGGAGGGGCCCCTCGTCAACGAGCGCGACGGTGTGCTCGTCCTCTCGGAGAACGCGGGCGCCTACGCGGAGCTCGCGGACTGGGCGATCGGGGTCAACCCGTTCGACGTCTGGGGTCAGGCGGAAGCGCTGCACGAGGCGCTCGCGATGGCGCCGGACGAGCGGCGCCGCCGGGCCGATGGCCTCCGCGCCCAGGTGCGGGAGAGCGACCTCTCGGCGTGGATCGCGGGCCTGCTCCCCGACCTGTAGCCGCCGGCGGCGTAACCTTCCGCCATGGCTGTTGCCGCTACGGACGAATTGCAGTCCGCATGAGCGAGCTGTCCCACATCGACGAGAGCGGCGCGGTGAAGATGGTCGACGTCGGCGGGAAGCCCTCGCAGCGACGTCGAGCCGTTGCGCGCGCGATTGTGCGGATGGCGCCCGAGACCGCGTTGCGGCTGGGCCGTTTGCCGAAGGGCGACGCGTTGGCGACCGCGCAGCTCGCCGGCATCATGGCGGCGAAGCGAACGGCGGATTTGATCCCGCTCTGCCATCCACTGCCCCTCTCGCACGTCGCGGTCGAGCTCCGCGTGCTCGACGACGGCGTGGAGATCATCGCTTCGGCCGAGACGACTGCTCAGACCGGGGTCGAGATGGAGGCGCTCACCGGCGCGTCCGTGGCTGCTCTGACGGTGTACGACATGGCGAAGGCGATCGACAAGCACATGACCTTCGCGGTCGAACTGGTCGAGAAGGTGAAGGATTGAGGTCGGCTGTGCTGACCGTGTCGGACCGCGTCTCGCGCGGGGAGGCCGACGACACGAGTGGTGACGTGCTCGAGGAACTGCTGCGCGCTGACGGCCACGACGTCGAGCGGCGCGTCGTTCCCGATGAGGCCGATGAGATCGCGGCGGCGATCGAGGAGCTGGCGGCCTCCGCAGGGCTCGTGCTCACGACCGGCGGCACGGGGCTCGCGCCGCGTGATGTCACGCCCGAGGCGACCCGTACCGTCCTGCAGCGCGAAGCGCCCGGGATCGCCGAGGCGCTCCGCGCAGATTCGATTGCGAAGACGCCGCACGGTCTCCTCTCACGAGGGGTGGCGGGCGTCGTCGGTCGCTCACTCGTCGTCAACCTCCCGGGATCGACCGGCGGCTGCCGCGACGGGTATGCCGTCCTGCGGCCCGCGCTCGACCATGCGGTCTCCCTGCTCGCCGACCAGGTCAGCTCGCACCGGCAGACGTAGCGTGAGAGCAGCCCGCCTCTACTACCGGCTCATCAAGTTCGAGCACACCATCTTCGCGCTGCCGTTTGCCTACGTCGGCGCGTTCCTCGCTGTGGGCGGCGTGCCGTCCGCACACGATCTGATCTGGATCACCGTCGCAATGATCGGGGCGCGGTCGCTCGCCATGGCGCTGAACCGCCTGATCGACGCACGGATCGATGCCGCGAATCCCCGCACTGCGGGACGCGAGTTGCCGTCGGGCGCCCTTACCGGCGTCGCGGTGATTGCGTTCTGCCTGATTTCACTGGTCGTCTACCTCTTCGCGGTCTGGCAGCTCAATCCGTTCGTGCGCTGGCTCTCCCCGATTCCCGTGGCGGCGTTCGTCATCTATCCCTACTTGAAGCGGTTCACCTGGCTCTGTCACTTCTGGCTCGGCGCGATCGATGGTCTTGCCCCTGTCGGCGCGTGGGCCGCGATCAAGGGCGATCTGCCGTGGCAGGCCTGGGCGCTCGGCGCCGGTGTGGCCACGTGGGTGACCGGCTTCGACCTCTTCTATGCGCTGTTCGACATCGACATCGATCGAGAGCAGGGGCTGCACTCCTGGGCGACCCGTTTCGGTGAGCGCGGCGCCTTCGCAGGGGCTCGCGTGCTCCACCTGGCGACGATCGTCTTCTTCACGGCCGCGGGTCTCGGGCTCGACGTCGGCCCTCTCTACTGGATCGGAGTGGGCTGCGTCGCAGCACTCCTCGTCTACGAGCATTCGCTCGTGCGACCCGGCGACCTGCGTCGGCTCGACGCGGCGTTCTTCACGATGAACGGAGTGATCTCGCTCGCGTTCTTCGTCTTCGTGCTCGCCGATGTCCTGTGATCGTCGGCCTGCTGCATCCGGGGGAGATGGGCTCGGCGGTCGGGCGCGTGCTGCAGACCGGCGGCCACGATGTGTTGTGGGCGTCCGAGGGCCGCAGCGAGGCGACGCGCTCCCGCGCTGAGTCGTTTCGCGACGCCGGCACGGTTCGCTCGCTCGCCGGCGAGGCGGAGTTGATCCTCTCGATCTGTCCACCGCATGCCGCCCTCGACGTGGCGCGCGCGCTGAACGGCTTCGACGGGATCTATGTCGACGCCAACGCGATCTCGCCGGCACACGCGCTGGAGATTGCAGCTCTGCATCCACGCTTCGTCGACGGTGGCATCGTCGGCGGTCCTCCTCGCGAGCCGGGCACGAAGCTGTATCTCTCGGGCTCGGGCGCGTCCGAGGTCGCCGCACTGTTCGCCGGCTCGACGCTCGAGCCGCGCGTCGTTGCCAATGCCTCGGCCGTCAAGATGGCCTACGCGGCCTGGTCGAAGGGCACGACCGCCATGCTGCTCGCCATTCGTGAGGTCGCTCGGACCTTCGACGTCGAGGAGGAATGGGGCCTCGCCGCGCCCGAGCTCGTCGAACAGTTGCCGCGTGCGGAGCGTGCGGCCGCGACGAAGGGCTGGCGCTGGGTAGGGGAGATGGAGGAGATTGCCGACACGTTCGGCGCAGCCGGCCAGCCGGAGGGCTTCCACCGCGCCGCCGCACAGGTGTATCGCTCGTGATCAGCGCGCGCGGCCTCGCGAAGCGGTACGGCGAGCGGCGCGTCTTCGCCGGCGTCGACCTCGACCTCGCAGCCGGCGGATTCCTGCTCGTCACGGGGCCGAACGGCTCGGGCAAGACGACGCTGCTACGAGTGCTCGCGGGACTCGCAGCGCCAACCTCCGGTGAGCTGCAGCTGCCCGAACGTCAGACCGTCGGGTACCTGGGTCACGACCCTCTCGTCTATCGCGAGCTGTCCCCGCTCGAGAACCTGACGCTGTTCGGCCGGCTCTACCGGATCCCGGAGCGGGGCGAGCGCATCGGGATGCTGCTGGAGCGCTTCGGTCTCTGGGAGGTCCGTCACGAGCGCGTCTCCACGTTCTCGCGTGGGATGCAGCAACGGCTCGGGCTGTGCCGTGTGCTGTTGCACGACCCGTCACTGCTCTTGCTCGACGAGCCGTACAACGCACTCGACGCGCAAGGCGCAGAGTTGCTGGACGGCATCCTCGATGAGCCGCGAACCTGGATCGTCGCGACGCACGAGCCGCAACGCGTCGAGCGTCGAGCGACCGAGCGGTTGGCCTTCGCATGACCTACGTCGCGGATGTCGGTGCGCTCGCGCGCAAGGATCTCTTGTTGGAGCTGCGGGCGAAGGAGACGTTGCCTTCGATGCTGCTCTTCGTGGTCGCAGCGCTGACCATCTTCCACTTCGCGCTGCCCCACGGCACGAGCCATGCTGCGGCGCTCGGTCTCCTCTGGGCAGCGTTGATCTTCACGGCGCTGCTGGGACTGACGCGCGCGTTCGTCCCCGAGCGCGAACAGGGAATGTTCGACGCACTCGTCCTTGCTCCGTGCGACCGTAGTGCGATCTGGCTCGGGAAGGCGCTTGCGGTGCTCGCGTTCCTCGTGGCCGCAGAGGTCGTCGCACTGCCGGCGTTCGCCGCGTTCTTCTCCGGGATCGACGGCCGCACGGTCGCGGCCGTCGCGCTGGCGGACATCGGGATCGCCTCCGTTGGCACCTTGTTCGGTGCCATGGCGGTCGCCGGGCGCGCCCGCGAGCTTCTGTTGCCGGTCCTCTTCCTGCCGATGGCGATCCCGATCGTGGTCGGCGGCGTCGGTGGGTATCTGTGGTTCCTCGTGCTGTACGACGCAATCTTCGTGCTGCTCAGCTGGGCCGCCTTCGAATACGTCGTGTCGGAGACCTAGAAGCCTCGGACTACGATGCAGACGTCGTGAAGATGCACCTGAGACTGCCCGCCCTCTCTCTGTTCTGTACCGGTCTGATCGGGCTCGCACTCGGCCTGATCTTCTTCTACGCGCCGACCGACGGCGATCAGGGCTTCTCGCAACGGATCTTCTACTTCCACGTGCCGATCGCACTGACCTCGTACGTGTGCTTCGGCTGGGGCGCCTGGAAGGCGCTGCGGTACCTGCGCACGCGCGATGAGCGCGCCGACCTCGAGAGTTACGTCGCGATTCACCAGGGCGTGATCTTCGGCGCGTTGACGCTCATCACCGGGTCGATCTGGGCGAAGGCGTCCTGGGGGGTCTGGTGGTCGTGGAGCGAGAACCAGCTCGTTCTGTTTCTGGTGCTGTTCCTCTTCTACTGCGCGTACTTCATGCTGCGCTTCTCGGTCGAACCGGGCGCGGCCCGCGCCAACATGAGTGCGGTGTACGCGCTCTTCGGTGTCGTGCTCATCCCGATCTCGTTTCTCGCGATTCGTCTCTCACAGAAGTTCATTCACCCGGTTGTGTTCAACTCGCACGGGCCGCAGATGGCCGGCTCGCAGTTCTTCGTGTTCTGCGTCTCGCTGGTGGCGGTACTGACGCTCTTCGCCACGCTCTACCAGGTGGAGCTTGCGGGCAAGCGTCTCGACGCGCATGTGCGTGAGCTGCGCGAGCTTCTGACATGAGCCCCAGCCCTCCGTCGGAGTGGCAGTACGTGGCCGCCGCCTACCTCGTCGTCTTCGTCACCGTGCTCGCGTGGGTCGCGCTGATCGCGGCGAAGCTCGAGCGGTTGCAGAGACAACTCGGCGAGCTCGTGGAAAGGGCCCGCGAGCGTGGTTGAGGCGCTCTTCTGGCCGGCACTGCTCGGCTACGGCGAAGCAGCCTTCGCCTACGCGTCCGCGCGCACCTCTCGCGCCGCGACGTGGGGTGTGCGTCTCGGCTGGCTCGCGCAGACGGCGCTGCTCGCGGCCCAGGCGGCCGGGGCCGACGGCTTCCCGTGGTCGAGCTGGGCGGGCTCGCTCAACCTCTTCGTCTGGTTCGTCGTCGGCGCGTACCTGATCTGGGGCTGCCGGCCGCGGTTCCGCCTGCTCGGCCTGGCTGTCATGCCGCTCGCCGCGGCGCTCTTTCTCGTCGCCCGCATCGGCGGCGGCACGAACGCGGGCGTCAAGTCGGGGTACGGGAGCGTGTTCCTCGTTCTCCACGTCGGGCTCGTCCTCGCAGCGTTCGCCGGGTTCACGCTCGCCGCCGCACTGGCCGCCCTCTACCTCTGGGAAGAAGGGCGCTTGAAACGACGTGCTGCGGACATCCTGCGTCTCCGCCTACCGCCGCTCGCCTCACTCGAACGGCTCACCTGGCGGACGATCGCAGTCTCGCTGCCGCTCTTGACGCTCGGTCTCGCGGCCGGGATCATCCGGCAGCGTGAGCGTGGTGGCTCGCTCGACGCACTGGAGGCCGTGACGCTCGTCACCTGGCTCGTCTACGGAGGATTCCTCGCTCTTCGGCCGACCGGCCGCCGGGCGGCATATCTCGCGCTGGGCGGATTCGCCCTCGTGATCGTCGCGCGCCTCGTGCTTGCGGGGAGCCACTTCACGTGACGCTCACGCTGGTCGGATTGTCACACCACGTCGCGCCGGTCGAGTTGCGCGAACGGGTCACGCTCGATCTCGCAGCCGCGGCCGCGCTCGCCCGCTCGCTCGGCGACGCGGTCTGCCTCTCGACCTGCAACCGCACCGAGCTCTACGTCGACGGGATCGACGAGCGCGCCGTACTGGCGACTCTCGAGCAGCTGGCGGGTGAGCCGCTCGACGGCGTCGTGTACCGCCTGCACGAGGACGCGGCGGCGCTGCACCTCTTCAGGGTCGCCGCCGGGCTCGACTCGCTCGTCCCCGGAGAGGGCGAGATCCTCGGTCAGGTCAGAGCCGCCTACGAATCCGTCGAGCCCGGCCCGCTCGTCGATCACGTTTTCCGACAAGCCCTCGCGGTCGGGAAGCGTGTTCGCACCGAGACCGCGATCGGCGAGAGCCCTGCGTCGGTCTCCTCGGCGGCGGCGGCACTCGCGGCACAGGTGTTCGGCGACCTGCGCGGTCGTCGCGTTCTGCTCATCGGTGCAGGCCGCATCGGCGAGCTCGCCGCGTCGAACCTCGCGTCGCGCGGCGCCGAGATCGCCTTCGTCGCGAACCGCACTCTCGACACCGCGCGTGAACTGGCGCAGCGCTTCGGCGGGCAGGCACTGACGCTGGACGAGATCGCCGTGCGGCTCGGCGAGGTCGACGTCGTCGTCTCCTCGACGAGCGCGCCCGGTCCCGTGCTGCACGCTTCCGACGTGCCGGCGAAGCGGCGGACGCCGCTCTTCTTCATCGACATCGCGGTCCCGCGCGACCTCGACTCGGAGATCGGCCGGCTCGACGGCTGTTTTCTCTACGACATCGACGACCTCGAGGCGGTCGTGGCGGAGACGCTCGCCGGCCGCCGGGCAGAGGCCGAACGCGCGGAGGAGCTGGTGGCGGAAGAAGCCGAGCGCTTCCACACCTGGCGCGCGTCGCTCGACGTCGTGCCTGCGATCACCTCTCTGCGGGCGCGCGCCGAGGAGATCCGCAACGCCGAGCTCGCGAAGCTGAAGGGGCGCGTCTCGGACGACGAGCGGCGCACGATCGAGTCCGTGACCTCGCAGATCCTGAACAAGCTGCTGCATCTGCCGACGATCCGCATGAAGGAAGCAGCGGTCAGCCCCGACGGAGCCGCGTATGCGAATGCGGTGCGCCATCTGTTCGGCCTCGAGGACGAATGAGCGCCAGGCGCCGCATTCGCCCGCTGCCGGCGGTCGTTCCGTCTGCGTTCCTGCGCGTCAAGCTCGCCCGGCCGACGTGCGGGCGCTCGACGCGTGGAAGGAGGGCTGTCTGTGCTCGTCCGCATCGGGTCCCGCGGCTCTAGGCTCGCGCTCACACAGGCCGAGCAGGCGGCTGAGGCGCTCCGCCGTCCCGGCCTCGAGATCGCCTTCGTCCCGATCACCACCGCCGGCGACCGCGACCGCACATTGCCGTTCGGGCAGATCGGCGAGCGCGGGGTGTTCGTCAAGGAGATCGAGGAGGCGCTCCTCGGCGGCCGGATCGACGTGGCCGTGCATTCCGCCAAGGACATGACCTCGACCGATACCGAAGGCCTCAGCGTCGGTGCCTATCTCGAGCGCGACGATCCACGTGACGCTCTGATCGGGGCGTCGGCGATTCGGCCGGGGATGCGCATCGGGACTGCCTCGGCACGACGCCGCGCGCAACTGCTGGCGCAGGAGCCGACGCTCTCGATCGAGCCGCTGCGCGGCAACGTCGAGACGCGCATCCGCAAGCAGCGCGAACGGGGCCTCGACGCGATCGTGCTCGCGGCGTGCGGCCTCGACCGGCTCGGCCTCGCCGCCGAGATCGGCGTCAGGCTCGAGCCGGACGTCATGCTCCCGGAGGCGGCGCAGGGCGCCCTGGCGCTCCAGGTGCGCGCCGGCGAAGAGTCGCTGGTCGACCGCGCCGACCACTCCGAAACGCGGCGGCGCGTCGAGCCCGAGCGCCGTTGCGTCGCAGCGATCGGCGGCGGCTGCCTCGCGCCGGTCGCAGCGCATCACGACGGCTTCACTCTGCGTGCCTTGATCGCAGCCGAGGACGGAGCCTGGATCGAACAGCGTTCCGGCGACGACCCGGTCGCGCTTGCCGAGGAACTGGTGGGTCTCGCGGCCACGCGATGAAGGTGATCGTGACCCGGCCGCGCGCCCAGGCGCGTCAGCTTGTCGCCGCCCTCGAGGCACTCGGCGCGGACGTGGTCGAGTGTCCCTTGATCGTGATCGAGCGGACCTCGGATGAACCGGTTGACGCCGACGGCTACGACTGGCTGATCGTCACGAGCCCGAACGGCGCCGACGAGATCGCGGCCCGCGGCCGCAACCTGCCGGCCGTCGCAGCCGTCGGCCCCGGCACCGCGGAGGCGCTGCGGTCGCACGGGATCGAGCCCGCCTTCGTGCCGGTCGAGTCGTCGCAGGACGGCTTGCTGCGCGAGTTCCCGCGGCCGGCGGGCCGCGTGCTCTTCGCGGCCGCAGAGGGGGCCCGTCGCGGTCCGATCGACGCGCTCGGCGCCGACTTCGTCCCGCTGTATCGCACGCGGCTGCTCGAGCCGGAACCGCCCGAGGGAGACGTTGTCGTGCTCGCGTCCGGGTCGGCAGCCCGTGCCTATTCCAGGATCGGAGGTACTGCACCCGCCGTCACGATCGGCCCCGAGACGACACGCGTTGCCCGAGCGGCAGGGCTCGAGGTGGTGGGCGAGGCAGTGACGCACGACCTCGCTGGGCTCGTCGCGGCGGTGCTGGATCTGATGAAGTCCGCATCGTGACGGTCATCACGTTCCTCACCGACTTCGGCCTGCAGGACGACTTCGTCGGAACGTGCCACGGCGTGATCGCCGGCATCGCTCCCGACGCGCGCGTGATCGACGTGACGCACGGCATCGAGCCGCAGGCGGTGCTCCAGGGCGCGCTCGTGCTTCGGAACACGATGCCCTACCTCCCGGTGGGTGTGCACCTCGCCGTCGTCGATCCCGGAGTCGGTGGAGACCGGCGCGCGATCGCCCTGGCGACAGCCGACGGCCGAATGTTCGTCGGACCGGACAACGGTCTGTTGATGCTCGCGGCGGAGGAGCTCGGCGTCACAACCGCGCACGAGCTCGCGAACGAGCGGTACCGCCTGCCGGAGGTCTCGCGCACCTTCCACGCGCGCGACGTGTTCGCGCCGGCGGCCGCGCACCTGGCCGCCGGCGTCGCGATCGGGGAGCTTGGGCCGGCGGTCGACACCGCAGACCTCGTGCGGATCGACGTGACGGAGCCCGGGGTCGGCAAGTCGCAGATCTCGGCGACCGTCCTCTCGGTCGACCGGTTCGGGAACGTCGCGACGAACGTTCGTCGTCCGCACATCGAGGCGCTCGGCCTCGCGAACGGTGACCGCGTCGAGGTGCGGATCGCCCTCGATCGGTACTACGCCGTCGTCGCAGGCACCTTCGCAGACGCGGAGCCGGGTGAGCTGATCCTCTACGAGGACTCCTACGGGCTCGTCACGCTTGCGATCAGCAACGGTGACGCCGCGCGTCTGACCGGTGCCGCACCGGGAGACGAGTTGCGGATCGCCGTCACGTGACGCCCGGACAGCGCTTCGCGCGGCTCGTCACGAACGTGGTCGTCCGCGTGCCCTTTCTCTGGCGGGTCTTTCGCGCGCCGCTGACGCGCAACTTCGACCGGCTCGCACCGGAGTGGGACGCGACCCGGGTGAGCCGTGAGCGGCTCGCGCCGATGGTGGCCGCGCTGGAGTCGCTTCCCGACGCTCCCGACCGCGCGCTGGACGTCGGCACCGGGACCGGAGCGGTTGCGCGGCTCATGGCGGAGCTGTGGCCTGATGCCGAGGTGATCGGAGTCGACGCCTCGGCGGGAATGATCGCCGAGGCGCGTCGCCTGGGCCGGGAACGCTATGAGGTCGCAGATGCGTCCGGACTTCCGTTCGAGGATGCGAGCTTCGACCTTGTGACGCTCAACAACATGATCCCGTTCTTCGACGAGCTCGAGCGGGTGACGAAGCCCGGCGGCCTCGTGGCGATCGCCTTCAGCATGGGCGACCGGACGCCGATCTGGGTGCCCCTGCCGACCGTGCGTGCCCGGCTCGAACAACGCGGGTTCGCCCACGTTGCGGATTTTGCGTCCGGACCGGGGCTCGCGCTGCTTGCCCGCAAGGACGAAGTCGCATAAAGTGCGGGTCACAGAGACGTTCGCGACGCGGTAGCACCGGTCCGGACGTCTCTTTTCGTGCGGCTACACTTGCGACCCGCAGGGCGAGGTAGCTCAGTTGGTAGAGCACACGGCTGAAAACCGTGGTGTCGCCGGTTCAAGTCCGGCCCTCGCCACCTCAACACGGAGTGCTTCTGCGCCGGGCTCGCTCAGGTCGGTCTCGGCGGCCGGCGGGTCGGTGGCGTAGATTCCCTGCGCTGTGAGCAGCGAAGAGAAGCGGCGGATTGCGATCATCGGGGCCGGGCTCGATCTTGGGGCCGGGCGCCGCGGGGTCGACATGGGCCCGTCGGCGATTCGCTACGCGGAGCTCGAGGCGCGGATCCGGGACCTCGGTCACGAGGTGGGCGACTGGGGTGACATCCGCTCGCCGGTGCCCGAGGCGACCGACGTGGGCGATCCGTCTGCCCGCTACCTCGTGCCGATCATGCAGGCGTGCGAGCGCGTGGCCGGACTGGTCAGCGAAGCGGCCGACCAGGCGCTCGTGCCGCTCGTGCTCGGCGGCGACCACTCGATCGCAATGGGCACGCTCGGAGGGATGGCGAAAGCCCGAGGGCCCGGCGCGACGCTCTGGATCGACGCGCACGGTGACCTCAACCGGCCCGGCACCTCCCCGAGCGGCAACGTCCACGGCATGCCGCTCGCAGCCGCATTCGGCGTTGCCGGCGCCGGGTTCGCGTGCGAGGCGTTCCCGACGCCGTCCGTGACCCGCGCCGCACTCTTTGGAATCCGCTCGCTCGATCCAGGCGAGCGCGAGCTGATCCGTGAGCTCGACATCAAGGTGTTCACGATGAGCGAGATCGACCGCCACGGCGTCGAACAGGCGCTGGGCGAGGCGCTCGAGTTTCTCGGCGGTGCCCCCTTCGTCCACGTCAGCCTCGATCTCGACGCTGTCGATCCGATGTTCGCCCCGGGCGTCGGCACGCCCGTTCGCGGAGGTCTCTCCTACCGTGAGGCGCACCTTGCGCTCGAGCTCGTCGCCGAGTCGGGACTGCTGGACTCCCTCGACATCGTCGAGGTGAATCCGGTGCTGGATCGCGAGAACCGCACGGGCGAGCTCGCGGTCGAGCTGGCCGCGAGCGCGCTCGGCGCTCGGATCCTCTAGATCTCGCCGCCGTTCCCGGACGGCTCGTAGAACACGGTTCCCTTCAGCTCGTCGGGCAGGCAGTCGACCTCGAACCCCGCCGCGTCGGCATGGGGATAGATGTAGCCCTCGCCACGGCCGAGCTTCTTCGCCCCGGCATACGCTGCCGAGCGGAGCGCGGCCGGCGGCAACAGGTGCCCGCGTTCGCGCACGACCTGCGTCGCCTTGTTGATCGCGAGGTACGACGCGTTCGACTTCGGTGCGCGCGCCAGGTAGACCGCTGCCTGCGCAAGGTTGAGGCGTGCCTCCGGCAAGCCCACGTGCTCCACGGCATGTGCGGCCGCAACAGCGACCACGAGCGCTTGCGGGTCGGCGTTGCCGATGTCCTCGGACGCAAGGATGATCATCCGCCGCGCGATGAAGCGCGCGTCCTCGCCTCCCTCGAGCATTGCGGCGAGGTAGTAGACAGACGCTTGCACGTCGCCCGCGCGCGTCGACTTGATCCACGCCGAGATGAAGTCGTAGTGCTTGTCGCCTCCCTTGTCGTACGAGAGCGGTCGTTTGCGTGCGGCGTCGTCGATGTGGCGCACCTCGAGCACGCCGCCCTCTGCGCGTGCCGTCTCCACCGACAGCTCGAGGATGTTCAGCGCATTGCGCGCGTCTCCGCCGGCCCGGGTCGCGATCAGCTCTTCCACTTCCGGCGAGACGTCCACCTCGAGCGCAGCAGCGCCGCGCCGTACGACCTCCCGCAGCGTGTCGACCGAATGCGCGCCGAGCTCGTAGATCTGGGCGCGCGAGAGCAGTGCCGAGTTGACCTCGAAGTAGGGGTTCTCGGTCGTGGCCCCGATCAGCGTCAAGAGCCCTTCCTCGACCCCCGGGAGCAGCGCGTCCTGCTGAGCCTTGTTGAACCGGTGGATCTCGTCGAGGAAGAGAATCGTCCGGCGGCCGCTCGCGCCGAGACGCTCGCGGGCGCGAGCCAGCACCTCACGCACGTTGGAGACGGTCGCCGAGACCGCGGAGAGCTCTTCGAAGTCGGCACCCGTCGTCTGGGCGACGATGCGGGCCAGCGTGGTCTTGCCGGAGCCGGGCGGGCCGTAGAGGATCATCGACGGCACCCGGTCCTGCTCGATCGCCAGCCGGAGCGCGCGACCCTGGCCGATCACCTGCTCCTGGCCTGCGAAGTCGTCGAGCGTCAGCGGCCGGAGGCGCTGGGCGAGCGGAGCAGACGCGTCGAGCCTGCGGCCGGCCGCCTCGCTGAAGAGGTCTCCCACGGGCAGAAGTATGCTCTCGAAGGCATGAGCGAGGTCTGGGGCACCGGGACGTACGAGCGGCTGGCGGCGCGGTTCGCACCGGTTCAGGACGACTTGGTGGAGCGCCTCCGCATTCAAGCGGGCGACCGTGTGCTCGACCTGGCGACGGGGACCGGCGAAGTGGCTCGCCGCGCCGCACGTCTCGGAGCCACGGTGTCCGCGATCGACATCGCGGGGCCGATGATCGAGAAGGCGCGCACCAGCGCGACGGACGAGGGTCTGCAGATCTCGTTCGAGCTCGGCGACGTCGAGTATCTCCCGTACGACGACGGGAGCTTCGACGTGCTCCTGTCCAACTTCGGGGTCGTGTTTGCGCCGGACCACGCGAACGTCGCCTCGGAGCTCGCTCGCGTCGCCGGCGCAGGCGCCCGCCTCGGCTTCACGGCCTGGAAGCCGAACTCCAAGCTCGCCGAGCTCTACCGCCGCTTCACCGAAGAGCCGATCGAGGGTCGCGAAGCCTATGAGTGGGGCCGCGAGGACCACGTCGAGGACATGCTGGGCGACGACTTCGAGCTCGAGTTCGTCGACGGCACGCTCTGGCTCGAGGCCGAGTCCGGAGAGGAGATCTGGAAGCTCTTCTCCGAGTCGGCGCCGCCGGTGGTCGCGCTGCTCGGGCGCCTCGACCCCACGCAGCGGGAGGAGTTCCACGAGGCGTTCGTGCATCTGTACGAGGGCTACCGGACCGAGGACGGCGGGATCCGCGCGCCCAGGCGCTACCTGCTCGTGCTCGGTCGCCGCAAGTGAGTGGCGAAGTCGTTCAGCTCTTACAGGAGCTGATCCGCCTCGACACGACGAATCCGCCCGGCAACGAGACGCTCGCAGCCGAGGTGTTGCGCGACTACCTCGAGGCGGCCGGCGTGGAGTGCGAGCTGTATGCGCGCACGCCCGAACGCGCCAACCTCGTCGCCCGCATTCGAGGCCGCGGCGACGGCCCGTCGCTCGCGCTGCTCTCCCACACCGACGTCGTGCTCGCCGACGCGAACGAGTGGGAGCACGAGCCGTTCGGCGGCGAGGTCGTCGGTGGCGAGGTATGGGGGCGCGGGGCGCTCGACATGAAAGGTGAGGTGGCGGCATCCGCCGTTGCGCTCGCGACGCTCGCTCGCGAAGGCTGGCGCGGATCGGGCGACCTGATCTTCATTGCGGCCGCAGACGAGGAGGTCGGCGACGGCTTCGGTCTGCGGTGGCTCGTCGAGTCCCATCCCGACGCAGTGCGCGCCGACTTCTCGGTCAACGAGGGAGCGGGTGACCGCGTCGAGCTCGGCGACAAGGTGCTCTATCTCTGCTCGACCGCCGAGAAGATGAGCTCGCCCTTCTTGCTGCGCGTGCACGGCCGCAGTGGGCATGCCTCGATGCCGTCGATCGCGGACAACGCGCTCGTCAAGGCCGCGCCGCTCGTCGCCCGGCTGGGTGAGTTCGCGGTCGAGCCCCAGGTGATCCCCGAGGTCGACGGGTTTCTGTCCGCCTTGCTCGGCACGGTTCCGGCCGCGGCTGACGCTCTGGCTGCGGCGCGCGCCGTTGCGCCGCTCGCCGGCGAGCTGATCGAGCCGCTGCTCGGCATGACCGTCTCGCCGACCAAGGCGCACGCCTCGGAGAAGCGCAACGTGATCCCCGCTCTCTGCGAGATCACGGTCGACGTTCGACTGCTGCCGGGCCAGACCCCGGGTGACGCCAAGGCCGTGCTGCGCTCCTGGCTCGGACCGGGCGACTACGAGCTGGTCAATACCGAGGCGGAGGGCGGCACACGGTCCGCGATCGGCGGGCCGCTGTGGGACGCTGTCCAATCGTTCGTCGAGGCCGAGGAGCCGGGAGCCATCGCCGCGCCGATCTGCGTCGCCGGCTTCACGGACTCGCATTGGCTGCGGCAGGCGTTCGGAACCGTCGCCTACGGTTTCTTTCCGGCGCGAACGCTGGACGCCGAGACTGCGGCACGGCTGATCCACTCGGCCAACGAGCGCGTGCCGGTGACCGATCTCGAGCTCGGCGTGCGCTTCCTGCGTCATGCGGCGCAGACCGTCTGTGCTTGAGCTGCACCAGCCGGAGGGCGCACTCGAAGCGCTCGAGCAGTATCTCGCCGGCGAGCTGCGGGCAGGGCTCGTCGCCGACGTCTACCTCGGCTATGGGCTGGCCGAGACACTGCGCAGAGAGCCCTGGCCGTCACCTTCAGAGCCGTGCCCGCTGCCCGTCGCCGCGGCCCGGATCCGCCCGGCGAACGCAAGTAACAGTCTGTTGCAAGCGTCCTTCCGGGTCGGCGACTGGGAGCCGACCTGGTCGCCGGAGGACTACGCGGCGGCCGTCGGCGAGGTTCGCGCCGCGATCGCCCGCGGCGACGTCTACCAGGTCAACCTCGTGCAACACCTCTCCGCGAGCTTCGAGGGTGACCCGGCCGGGCTCGCGGCAGCATTGTCGCCCCTTCGCCCGCTGCATCCGCGCCCGCTCGCCGGCGAGGGCTGGGCGATCGTCTCCGCATCGCCGGAGCTCTTCCTCGCGCGCCGCGGGGAACGGCTCTGGACGATGCCGATCAAAGGCACGCGCCCGATCGGTGAGGACGTCGACGACGCCAAGGACGCTGCCGAGCACGTGATGATCGTCGATCTCGAGCGCAACGATCTCTCTCGCGTCTGCCGGGTCGGGTCGGTGCGCTGGCCCGAGCTGATGGTCCAGCGGGAGCTCGCCGGCGTGACGCATCTCGTCTCGACCGTCGAGGGACGCCTGCTGCCGGGCGTCGGGCTCGCCGAGATCCTGCGCGCCACGTTCCCGGGCGGTTCGATCACCGGCGCACCGAAGATCGCAGCGATCGACCACATCGCCAGGCTCGAGCCCGTCGGGCGCGGTGCGGCGATGGGCGCGCTCGGCACGATCCACGCGAACGGCGACTTCGAGCTCGCGCTGACGATTCGCACCTTCGCCGTCGCCGAAGGCCGGATCCACCTCTGGGTCGGCGGCGGGATCGTCTGGGACTCGGAGCCCGAGGCAGAGATCGAGGAGTCGTGGGTGAAGGCCCGTCCGCTGCTCGCCGCTGTCGGCACCAAGGTCGCGGCGTGACGCTGCTCCTCGTGGCTGTTGCCGGGCGGGGGCTCGTCGATCCCGAGGCGGCGGTCTTCCGCGCAGACGACGAGGCGCTGCTGCGCGGCAGCGTGGCGTTCGAGACGGTGCGCACGTATCGAGGCGCGCCGTTTCTGCTCGATCGCCACCTTCGCCGCTTCAACTTCTCGATCGACGCACTCGCGTTGCCCGCCGCGGACGGCGTCGAAGAGCTGGTCGAGCTCGTGATCGGCGTCGCTCCACCCGATCACGTACTGCGGCTGTATCGCACCGACCAGCAGCTGGTCGCGACAGTTGCCGGCCTGCCGGACGAGCTCGAGGACCTGCGTCGCCGCGGGTTGGCGCTGCGCTCGGTCGACATCGGCGCGCCTGCGCCGTTGCTTGCCGGCGCGAAGACGACGAGCTACGGCGAGGCCTTTGCAGCCAGGCGGCTCGCGGAGCGGGAGGGGGCAGACGAGGCCCTGCTGGTTGCCGGCGGGCTCGTGCTGGAGGCTGCGACCGCCAACATCTGGTGGCGCAGCGGCGACGAGCTGCGGACACCGGCCGCTCGCCCGGGGGTCCTGCCGGGCGTCACCCGTGAGCTCGTGCTGGAGCTCGAGCCTGCAACGGAGGGCGTATTTCCGCTCACTGACCTGGAGGAGGCGGACGAGGCGTTCATCACCTCCTCCATTCGCGAGGTGATGCCGGTCGTCGCGCTCGACGGCAAGCGTGTGGGAGACGGCGTTCCCGGGCCGGCTGCGGCGCGGCTGCAGGCTGCTCTGCGGCTACGCTCCCAGGGGTGAGCGATCCCATCCGGCTCGGAGGAATGGCGCTTGCGAACGGCGTCCTCGTGCACGGCCCCCGGGCCTGGGCCTGCGCAGTGCGGACCGACGGGGGCGAGTTGAAGGTCGTCGCACGGCGCAAGCGCCTGCGTGCGGCGTCGATCCGCAGTCCGCTGCTACGCGGCCCCGCACGGCTTGCGGAGACATTCGCTCTCCTGCCGCAGGTGAAGCGGGCCTTGCCCGAGGCGCGACTCCCGATGGAACGTCCGGGCGTGCTCGCGTCGATGGCCGGTAGCGCGCTCGTCCTCAGGGCCGTCAAGCGCTCGGGGCTGACGCCCGTCGCCCGCGAACTGCTCTCGAGCGTTCTCTCGCTCGCCCCGGCCGCCCTCGCCCTGCGCGGCGGCGAGCTTGCCGAGTACCACGGCGCAGAGCACATCTCGATCGGGACCTACGAGCACGGCGCCTCGCGGCCGAAGGAGCACGAGCGCTGCGGTTCGCATCTGATCGGGCCGCTGCTCCTCACGACCGCGTTGAGCAACGTCGCTTCCGACCAGGTTCCCGAGCGTTACCGCTCGGTCGCTCGGACGGCAGGCACGTTCGGCGCTCTCGCAGCGTCGGTCGAGATCTTCGGCTGGATGACGCGCCACCCGGCCCATCCGGTTGCGCGCGCACTGGCCAAGCCCGGCCACGAGCTCCAGCATCGGCTCGGCACCCGCGAGCCGAGCGCCGCGCAACTCGAGGTGGCCGACGCCGCTCTCCGGGCTTGTCTGGAACTCGAACATGATCACGACGCGTAAGCGGCTCGACCCGACGGTCTTCGACCTGCCGGTGGAGAAGATGCGCGCCGGCTGGTACACCGACGCGTACTTCAACCACACCCGTGAGGCGTTGCGCTACGACGGCCGCAAGCCGCGGGTGCTGATGCAGGTCTTTCAGAAGCACCATTCCTACCTCGGCGGGATGGACGAGGCGCTCGCGATTCTCAAGCTGTGCGCCGACGACTACGACGCGCTCACCGTGCACGCGCTCTTCGACGGCGATGCGATAGCGCCGTACGAGACGGTGTTGACGATCGAGGGCGACTACACGACCTTCGCGCATCTCGAGACCGTGTACCTCGGGACGCTCGCCCGGCGCACCCTGATCACCACGAACGTCGTCAACGTGTTGCGGGCCGCGAGCGGCAAGCCCGTGATCTTCATGCCGGCGCGCCACGACCATCATCGTGTGCAGACGGGCGACGGCTACGCTGCGTACGTTGCCGGGCAGATCGTCGGCACACCGGTGGGCGTGACGACCGACGAGCAGGCATCGTGGTGGGGCGGTACGGGTCTCGGCACCGTTCCACACGCACTGATCGCATCGTATGGCGGCGACACCGTCGCAGCGGCGAAGCACTTCGCCGACTGGGCGCCGGCCGACATGAACGTGACGGTGCTCGTCGACTTCGAGAACGACTCGGTGCGGACCGCACTGGACGTCGCGCATGCACTCGGCCCGCGCCTCTGGGGCGTGCGGCTCGACACCTCGGAGTCGCTCGTCGACCGCTCGCTCTGGAGCGAGCTGGGCGACTTCAAGCCGACCGGCGTCAACCCGCGGCTCGTGTGGAAGGTGCGGAACGCGCTCGACGGTGCGGGTTTCGAGGAGGTGCGCATCGTCGTCTCCGGCGGCTTCACCGTCGACAAGATCCAGGAGTTCGAGGCGAGCGGAGTGCCCGTCGACGCCTACGGCGTCGGGTCGTCGCTGATTCGCGGTTCCAACGACTTCACGGGCGACATCGTGCTGACCGACGGGCAGCCGTCCGCGAAGTTCGGGCGTGGTCTGCATCCGAACCCGCGGCTCGAGCTTGTCGCATGAGGCGGGTCCTCTGGGACGTCGACACTCAGGTCGACTTCGTCGACACCGACGGCAAACTCGCCGTCCCCGATGCTCCGGCGGCAGTGCCTGCGATGGCTCGGCTCGTGGCCGCTGCGCGGACCGCAGGCATTCCGCACGTTGCTTCCGCTGACGACCACGAGCTGACCGACGCCGAGATCTCGGAGACGCCGGACTACACGCTCACCTATCCGCCCCATTGCCTTCGCGGCACGCATGGCGCCGAAAAGATCGCAGAGACCAAACAGGACGACCCGGTGCCGCTTGCACTCACCGACGTGCCGGAGCACTGGTTGCGTGGGCGCGAGTTTCTTCTGTTGAAGAAGCACTTCGACGTCTTCACCAACCCGAACACCGATCGCCTGCTCGGACTGCTCGACCCCGACGAGGTGATCGTCTTCGGTGTCGCGACGGATGTCTGCAACGCTGCCGCGATTCGCGGACTGTTGGCGCGCGGGCGGGCGGTGACATTCGTCGAGGAGGCATCGCGGGGGCTCGACGAGGAGCGCACGGCGGCGTGTCTCGTTGCCTGGCGCGAAGGCGGCGTGCGGTTCGCGACGGTGGACGAGGCCACCGCCGGGCTGTCCCCGTAACGCGACGATGGCGTTGAGTGTCCACCACATCGGGATCGCCGTCGTCGATCTCGACGAGTCGATCGAGCGGTATGGCGCGCTCTTCGGCGCCACGGTCGAGCAGCGGGAAACCGTCGAGGAGCAGGGCGTGGAGGCCGCGTCGCTTCGAGTGGGCTCCTCGCGGGTCGAGCTGCTCCGGCCGCTCGGCCCCGAGACGCCGGTGGGGCGATTCCTCACGAAGCGCGGGCCGGGCCTCCATCACGTCGCATTCGAGGTCGCCGATCTCGCCGGGGAGCTCGACCGCCTGCGCGCCGACGGGGTGCAGCTGATCGACGAAGCGCCCCGGGACGGCCTCTACGGACTGCAGGTCGCGTTCGTCCATCCCGAGGCGGCGGGCGGCGTTCTGGCAGAGTTCGTCGGTGATGACTCCAACTGACCGCATCCGTATCGAGATCGCCCTCGACGGCCAGCAGGTCCTGTCGGTGCTCGTTCCGGCCCAGACGGCCGACGATCTCGACCGTGCCCTGGCCGGCGAGCCCGACTCCGCCTACTCCTTCGAAGCCGAAGACGGCCGCTATACCGTCCTGCTCCGGCGCGTCGTCTACGTCAAGCGCTTTGCTCGCGAAAGCCGCGTCGGCTTCGGGGCCGTCGCGTAAAGGGTTACGTGCACCTCTTGCCGGGGCACCAGAACGCTCAGCGATGAGCGAGGCCCAGGCGACGAGGAAGGAGAGCGAGGCAAAGCGCGTACGCGCCCTCGTCGAGCGCGCCCAGCAGGGCGACCGTGGCGCGCTCGAAGAGCTCTATCTGATCCATTTCGACCGGATCTACGGCTACCTGCACGTCACCGTCGGTAACCGCCACGACGCCGAAGACCTGACGACGCAGACGTTTCTGAAGATGCTCGAGTCGATCGGGAAGTTCCGCTGGCAGTCGGCCCCGTTCTCGGCCTGGCTCTTCCGCATCGCCCACAATCTCGCGATGGACCACTTTCGCGCGAGCAAGCGCTGGCAGCCCGAAGAGGAGGTCCCGGAGCCCGAGCCCGACGAGACGACCTCTGCGGAGGCGGGGGCTCTGGAGTCGATCGGCCGGAAGTCGCTGCTCGAGCTGATCGACGATCTCTCGCACGAGCAGCAGCAGGTGCTGACGCTGAAGTTCGTCTTCAACTTCGCGAACGCCGAGGCGGCGACGATCCTCGGCAAGACCGAGGGGGCGATCAAGTCGCTTCAGCATCGCGCCCTCGTCTCGCTGCAGAAGCAGATCGAGGAGCGCGAGGCAGCGACGTAGCTACCCTCCACGGCCGATGGCACTCGAGGTCGGCATCGTCGGCCCGTCGGGCGGCGGGAAGACAGCGCTCTTCACCGCGCTCACCAAGACGGGCGGCGGCGAATACGGGAAGACGAACGTCGGCATGGCGCCGATCGCCGACGAGCGCCTCGGAGCGCTCGCGGAGGTCGTCAAGGCACGCAAGATCACCCCGGCGACGATCCGCGTCCAGGACGTCCCCGGCTCGGGTGCCGCGCAGCTCGGCAACCTGCGCCAGGTCGACGCGCTGCTGGTCGTGCTGCGCGGCTTCGGATCGGACGCGACGCCGGACGACGATCTCGAGACGTTCAAGCTGGAGCTGCTGGTCGCCGACCGGGACCATGTGGAGCGGCGGCTCGAGCGGGTCGAGAAGCAGGCTAAGTCGGGCGACTCGAAGATCCGCGGCGAGCTCGAGGAGCTGAGGAAGGTCCTCGCCCACGTCGATGCCGGCGGCGAGCTCGCGGACTACGAGGGTGAGCTGCCGGGTGAGCTCGAGCCGCTGACCACGAAGCCGCTGATCGCGATCGTCAACGGTCCGGCCGGGATCGACCTGAAGCTCGAGGCGGAGCTTGCAGAGCTCCCGGACGAGGAGGCCGAGGCGTTTCGCGACGGCAGCGAGTCGGCGCTCGACGAGATCGCCGGCCGCCTGGCGAACGCCCTCGATCTGATCACCTTCTTCACGGCGGGTGAACAGGACACGCGGGCCTGGACCTTGCGCAACGGTCAGACCGCGCTCGACGCGGCCGGTGCGATCCACACGGACATCGCCCGCGGCTTCATCCGCTGCGAGGTCGTCAACTGGCACGACCTGGTCGAGCTCGGTTCGCACGCCGAGGTGGCCAAGCACGGCAAGCAGGGCCTCGAGGGGAAGACCTATGTGGTCAAGGACGGCGACGTGCTGAACATCCGCTTCAACGTCTAGACGTTCTCTGCGGGCGTAAGGGCGCTCGCCCACGCCACTGAACCTGATTCGGCGCAGCCGAACCAGATTCACGAGTTTCGAGTTGTCGACTGCCTCCCGAGAAACTCGCGAATCAGATTCACAGAGCGAATCTGATTCGGTCTTGGCTCGAGGGTCATATCCGAACGCTGGCCCATGCGAGAGCGTGCTCCTCCGGCGTTGGGGGTGGTGGACGGAGGATCTCTGCGGGGTGGATGATCATGGCTCGTGGATCGCGAGCTTCCGTCCGGCATCGTCACCTTGGTCTTCACGGACATCGAAGGCTCTACCCGTCTGTTGAGGGAGTTGGGCGCGGAGGTGTATCAGCGGGCGCTTGTCGAGCACCGGCGGGTGATGAGGGATGTGTTCGACGGGCGCGGTGGGGTGGAGGTCGGGACCGAGGGGGACTCGTTCTTCTACGTGTTTTCGGTCGCTGCAGCGGCGGTCGCTGCGGCGCGTGAGGCGCAGCGAGCGTTTTCGGGAGGGCCGGTCCGCGTGCGCATGGGCATGCATACAGGGCAGCCCCTTGTCGGCAGGGAGGGCTACGTCGGTGAGGACGTGCACCTGGCGGCGCGGATCGCCGCCGCAGGTCACGGCGGCCAGGTGCTTGTCTCCAGGGCGACGCGCGTGCTCGTTGACGGCGGAACTGGCGGACCTCGGCGAGCACCGGCTGAAGGACTTCGCGGAGCCGGTGTGGATCTTCCAGCTGGGCGAGGAGCGGTTCCCACCGCTGAAGACGATTTCGAACTCGAACTTGCCGCGGCCGGTGTCGTCGTTCGTGGGCCGCGAGCGGGAGGTGGCAGACGTGGTCGAGTTGCTGCAGGATGGTGCGCGACTCGTGACGCTGTCCGGCCCCGGCGGCTCGGGGAAGACACGACTCGCAGTCGAATCGGCGGCCGAGCTGGTGCCGGAATTCCGGAACGGCGTCTTCTGGGTCGGTCTGGCCGCCCTGCGCGACCCGGCGCTCGTCGCCGAGACCGTCGCCCAGACGCTGGGCGCCAAGGACGGCCTGGCCGAGCACATCGGCGAACGCGAGCTGCTCCTGCTGCTGGACAACTTCGAGCAGGTGGTGGAAGCCGCGCCCGGGCTCGGCTCGCTGCTCGAGTCCTGCCCAAACCTTCGCCTCTTGGTGACGAGCAGGGAGCTGTTGCGGATCCGCGGCGAGGTCGACTACCCGGTGCCGCCGTTGGCCGGCTCCGAGGCGGTCGAGCTCTTCTGTACCCGCTCCCGTCTGGAGCCGAGCGAGGAGATCGCAGAGCTCTGCGCCCGCCTGGACGATCTGCCCCTGGCCGTCGAGCTGGCTGCGGCGCGAACGAGCGTGCTCAGCCCGCGCCAGATCCTGGAACGACTCTCGCAGCGGCTCGATCTGCTCAGGGGTGGCCGCGACGCCGACGCGCGCCAGCGGACGCTGCGGGCCACGATCGAGTGGAGTTACGAACTCCTCACCGAGGAGGAGAAGCGGCTCTTCGCCGCGCTCTCCGTGTTCGCCGGCGGCTGCACGCTGGAAGCGGCCGAGAGCGTCTGCGACGCCGACCTGGACGCGCTGCAGTCGCTCGTCGACAGGAGCCTGCTGCGCCATACGGACGAGCGCTTCTGGATGCTGGAGACGATCCGCGAGCTTGCGCTCGAGCTGCTCGGAGATTCCAGTGGGGCCGAGGATCTCCGGCGGCGGTACGCCGAGTACTTTCTCGAGCTCGGCGAGCTCGCGAAGCCGGAGCTGCGGGACTGGAGCTCGTCGGTCTGGTTCGACCGGTTCGAAGCGGAGCACGACAACATCCGTGCTGTGCTCGCCGACGCGCTCGAGCACGGCCGCTCCGACGTCGCATTGCGGCTCGGCGCCGCGGCCTTCGAGTTTTGGTTCGCGCGGGGCTACTGGAGCGAGGGCCGCCGCTGGCTCGAGCCGGCTCTCGCCGGATGCGACGATCCGCGCCTACGCGCCGACGCGCTTCCGGGCGCCGGCCTGCTCGCGGTTTGGCAGGGGGACGTCGAGCGGGGCCGCGCCGTGTCGGAGGAGCTTCTCGCCCTCGCCACGGAGATTGGCTCCAAGCGGACGCGGTTCGACGGCCTGCTGATCGCAGGGATCGTCACCGACGACCCGGATGAGGACGTGCAGCTGCACAAAGAGGCGGCGGGACTCGCGCGCGAGCTGGGCGACTCGGCGCTGGTAGCCCACTGCGTGAACAACATCGGCAACGTCGAGCTGAGTCGCGGCGAGTACGAACGCGCGCTCGAGCTCTTCCAAGAGAGCCTGGCTGCCGGCCGGGAGCTGGGCAACCAAGACATCATCGCCCGCACATCGTTGAATCTCGGCTTCACGATGCTCTTGCTCGACGATGCTCGGGACGCGCGTCCGCTTCTGCGCGATGGTCTCAGTGCGGCACGCGAACTGGGGCAGGTAGAGGGGTTCATGTATGGATTCGCCAGTCTCGGGACGGCGTACGCACGCGATGACCCGGCTCTGGCCGCGCGCCTGCTCGGCCGCGCGGACGCGCTGTGCGAGGAAACGGCCTCCGACCTCGACCCGCTCGAGGCTCGCGTCCGCGACGAGGCGAAGGCAGCTCTACGCGCAAGCCTCGGCGAGGATGCCTTTGCAGCCCTCCACGCGGAGGGACGCGCACTTACGCTCGAGGAGGCACTCACGCTCGCCCTCCGCGCAGATTAGAGCCAAGCAAAGTCCGGCCGTCGGCAACGTCCTTCTCAGGCGTCCTAGACTTCTCCAGGAGTGTCCGTCAAGGAAGTCGACGATTATCTGAGCGGCATCGAGGAGCCAAAGCGCAGCACGCTTCAGACGCTGCGGCGCACCATCCTCGAGATCATCCCAGACGCCGAAGAGATGATTTCCTACGGTGTGCCTGCATTTCGCGTCGGTGGCAGCACCATCGCCGGCTTCGCGGCTTTCAAGGAGCACCTCAGCTATCTGCCCTTCAGCGGATCCGTCCTTCCGCCGCTCGCAGACGAACTCGCCGGATACACGATGACCAAGAGCGCGCTGCATTTCGCCGTCGACCGGCCTCTGCCGAAGCTCCTCGTCAAGAAACTGATCGCTCTTCGCATAGCTGAAGCCGCTCAACGCTCGCGTTAGCCGAACAAAGCCTCACCCTGCGCAGGGAGCGTGGCCTCCCTTCCGCTCGCGCGGTGGGGACTCTCGGCGAAATCGCCACTGCTCGCGGGTCATCCCGTACTCCACCTCGCCCTGCTCGATGCCTTCCACGTGGGCGGTCATGGAGGTGGGGAAGGTCCGCACGTAGGTGAGGCCGACCCTTTCCATCACAGCCCGCGAGCCCGCGTTGACACTCAAGGTTTGGGCGATGATCCTGTCGAGCCCGACATCATCGAAGCCATAGCGCACCAGTTCCCGCGCCCCCGCTGTGGCCAGGCCCTTGCGCCACTCACGCTGCAGCAGCCGGTAGCCCAGGTCGGCCACGCCTCGATCATCGGGCTGGTCGGGGCCGTGGGCGGGCTGAAGGGTCCACCAACCGACGAACTCATGGTCGACAAGGCCAACCCAGAAGCCGAGTCCGTCAACCTTGTGCGCGACCGCCATCCGTCGCGCGTGGTCGGCGTCAACCTCTTCGCGTGTGAGCGCACGACCGCCGAGGAAGCGCATCACCTCGGGATCCGAGTCGAGTCGTACTTCCCACTCGAGGTGCTCGTCGGCGAGTGGCACCAGCGTAAGGCGCGGGGTGTGCAGGGTCCGCTGGGGCATGATGGACGAATCGTGCCGCACCGGCGCCTGGGCCAGAGGTTGTCAAGGGCGGCTCTTGATGAACCGCTCGACCGCGATGCTGACCGCATTCGAGCGGATCGACTCGAACAGATCGAAGACGTGGTGGCCCCCGGGTAGCTCGACGTACTCGACCGGGTGCTGCGAGCCAACACGCATTCGCTCGACGAATGCTCTGGCGTCCGACGGTGGGACCAGCAGGTCGTTCTGCCCGTGGATGACGAGAATCGGTGGCTGCGGCCGCTCCGGCATGAGGCCGCCGTAGTAGCCGTACCGGCCGACGATGCCGGCGATCCCGTTCGCGCCGGCGTTGACCGCATCGACCGACAGGTAGGCGCCGGCCGAGCTGCCGACCAGAAAGATCCGATTTGGATCGCCGCCGTATTCGCGGGCATGCGAGCGTAGCCACTCGATCGCGGCCAGACCGTCGGCAATCTGTTCGTCGTAGCCGACCTGCGGGCGCAGCCGGTAGTTGGCGCTCGCGCAGACCATGCCCTGACTGGCCAGATGTCCGATCAGCGGTCGCGCCTCGCGGCGCTTGTTGCCCGAGCGGAAGCGACCGCCGTGGAAGTGCAGCACCACCGGTGCGCCTGCCGGCCGGTCACGGCGGTGGTAGATGTCGAGGTTGCGGCGCGGGCCTTCGCCGTACGAGAGGTTGCGGACCCGCACCACGTCGCGCCGGAACGCCGGGAGCGGCGCAGTCAGTATCCGCCGCCACGGCCGGCGCGCAGGCGTCGGGTTGTCGAGCGCGGCGTCGGCCCGAAGCGCGCGCCGGACGATCACCACAAGCCCGAGGAGCACGACGAGCGCCGCGGCTGCGACGATGACGCCGCCCAAGGAATCGAGGTCACCTTGGGCCAGTGCAAGGGCGGTCGATGCGATCAGCAGGTAGCCGGCAACGAACGGCAGCTCATTGACCACCAACGCTGGGACCCACGCGGCTGCGCCGAGCCGGCGCCAGGAGGTAAGGGCGCAGGCGGTGGCCCAGCCCACCAGGAGAACGGAGACCAGCAGACCGATCGGCATCAGGGGGTACCTCGAAGCCCAACCACGTTCAAGGCCTTTCCCCGGCCGCCGAAGCCTCGAATCGTTCGGTCTCGTATCGTTCACCGACATGAGCGACCTGACGTGGTGGTTTTCGCCTCACCCTGCGTGGGAGCCGGGGGAGGATTGGGATCCGGAGGTGCCCGTCGTGCAGTTGGAGACCGACGGCGAGGTCGTGTTGATCGACCCCTTCATCCCGCCGGATGACAGCTTCGACCCGCACGGGAAGTCCGTGCGCGTACTGCTCACGCAGCCGGCGCACTACCGCGGCACCGCGGACTTCGTCGAACGCTTCGGGGCGTCGGTGTGGGTCCCGCCCCGTGCGGAGTGGAGACGCCGTCCGAGCCCGGCGACGACGGCCGCGCTGCCCGACGGCGTCACGGCGATCGAGCTCGACGGCGAACCGCAGCAGGTCGTGTTCTTCATCCCCGAACATGCGACGCTCGTGACCGGCGACGTGCTCAGCGGGACCGGCGGGAGGCTCCACGTGTTCGTCGACGAGGCAGACGCAGAGTCGCTCCTCCCTGCTCTGGAGGCGCTCGCCGACCTCCCGATCGAGCGGGTGATCATCCCGCACGGAGAGCTGATCCCCGTCGACGGCGCGGCACGGATCCGGCAAGCCGTCGCCGAGGCGACCGTCTCCTAGTGAGCCACCTCCCAGATGTGCCCCCCGGGATCGCGGAAGCTCGCAGTGCGGATGCCCCACGGCCGGTCGATCGGCCCGTTCAGTAGCTCGACACCACGGCTCTCGAGGTTTGCGCACATCGCGTCGACGTCCTCCACGGCCAGAGTGAACTGAAACCGGACCCCGTCGTCGCGAGACGCGACCGTCGCCGGCCCGACGAGGCCCGGTGCCTCGGTCACCTGCAACAGGTTGACGAGCGTCTCGCCGAACGTGAACACCGCCGAGTTCTCGTCCTCGAACGTCACCGGCAATCCGAAGACGTCGCCGTAGAAGCGCCTCGCCTCTTCGAGGTCTTCCACGAACAGCGTGATCGCAGCGATCCCGCCGGGCCACGCTCCGCCCCCGGTTGCCTGACCCTCGGGTGACTCGTTCATCGCCTACCTCCTCGCTCTGCCGGAACCGTCATCCACCAGACTCTGCAGCGACGGTGAAATCATCGCTGCCGCTCGTGATCAGACGACGCCGCGGGCGGCCCAGGCACGGGCGCTGACGGTGAACCCGCCCGCGGGAAAGTCTTCTGCGCAGCGCTCCCGCAGCTGTTCGCGCCGCGCCGCGTCGAGCCCCTTGAGATAGGCACCCGCCGGGCCGACGCCGAGGGTGAACGGATCCCACCACTCGTCGAAGCCCGCGTGTTCGACGTGAACCGTGAGGGCCGTCTCCTCGACCCTCAGCAAACCTGCCTCACCGAGCAGCTCGGCCAGGTGTCCCCGTCGTGTGCCCGCCCGCAACGACTCGTCCTCGACGTCCGGGTCGAACGAACGGGCCGCGTCCCAGAAGCGAACGAGCGGCCCGCCGCCCTCCGTGAAGTCCCACACGCAGGCCGCGACAACGCCGCCGCCGCGCGTCACCCGGGCCATCTCGGCGAGGCCGTCGCTCGGGCTGGTCATGAAATGCACGACGAGCTGCGCGAGTGAAGCGTCGAATTCGCCGTCTGAGAACGGCAGGTCTTCGGCCGTCGCGCAGCGGACGTCGACGCCGGGATGACGGGCCCTGGTTGCGGCGACGAACGGCTCCGACGGGTCGACGGCCGATACGGCCGCGGCTCCGAGGCGCGCGGCGAGCTCCGCGGTCAGCGCTCCCGGGCCGCAGCCGACGTCCAGCACGCGCTGTCCCTGCGCCACCTCCGCGAAATCGGCGAGCAGCGGCGCGAGCGGCGCCGAGTAGCGGCCCATGAACCGGTCGTATGCCTCGGGGCCTGTGAACACCGGACAAATCTACGCTTCAGGTGAGCTAGACTCGGCCGATGCTACGCAACCTGTGGGGCAAGTTGATCGGCAGCGGGGACACGGCCAAGCAGCACGAAGAAGAGCTGGAGGAGATGAGCCCCGACGAACGCCGCTTCGCGTCGGAGAGCATGGAGGACATCGCGGCGGACAACCTGGCGAGCGACCGTTACGGTGCCTGGGGCTCTCCGGGGTTCCAGGGAAAGCACGACCCGCCGCCGTTCGAGTAGGCCTCAGACCGCGATCAGCGCGACGCCGGTGAGCGTCAGGACGATTCCTGCGCGCTGCATCGGCGCGACTCGCTCGTGCAGCACCGCTGCCGCGAGAAGGACGGTCACGACCGGATAGAGCGACGCGAGCACCGCGGTCAGGCTGACGAGCCCTTGACCGGATGATGCCGCGAACAGTGCGTTGCCGATCGTGTCGCCGATGCCGACCGCGATGACGATCGCGAAGTCGCGCGGGCCGAGTCGAAGCGAAGGGCGCTGCACCGCGACTGCGGTGGCGACGATCAGGAGGGCGGTCGTCCGGAAGACGAGCGACGCCCACCAGAAGTCGACCTTTCCGGCGGCGTGCATCCACGGGAAGTAGAACCCGAATCCGAGCGCAGCGAGCAGCGCGAGCCCGACGCCGGCGGCGATGCGTCGCCGGCCGTCGCTGTGCTCGACCGACGCGAGCCCGACGCCGAGCAGTGCACAGACGATCCCGGCGACCTGCGCGGGTGACGGGCTGTCGCCGGTCGCGATCCCGAAGACGACCGGGATCACCGCGGAGACGCCTGCAATCGGCGCAACGACGCTCATCACGCCGATCTCCATGCCGCGGTAGTAGGCGACGAGCCCGAGCATTCCGCCGAGCGCCGCGCAGATCGCGAACAGGACCGCCCAGCCCGCAGGGCCCTGCGCCGCGGATCGCCACCGCGAGCCCGATCGCGAGCACGCCGCCGACCTGCCCCCAGAAGAGGACGCGCAGGATGCCGAGCGTGCGGCTGAACAGAGGACCGACGAAGTCGGCGACGCCCCACGCGAGGCTCGCGCCGAGCGCGAGCAGGAGGGGGCTCAATCGACCCGGCGGGTCTGTGCGACCGCGTCGAGCTGGTTCGCGTGGTACAGCACGGCGGCCTCCGCCGTGCGGGCGGCGCGCAGGTCGTGGTGCACCGCCACGCAGTGGAGGAGCTCTGCGAGCTGGCCTGCGGTGAGATCCTTGGCATGATCCTCGATCAGCCGCAGGCCGAGATGCACGTGGCCGAGCAGCCTACCCTCGTCGCTCGGAGCAAATGCAGGCCCGCGGCCCAGCTCGACCGTGCGGCCGGTGTCGTGAAGGAGCGCAGCTGCCAGGAGCAGGTCGGGCCGAAGGCGGGGATGAAGTTGCGCTGTCTCGCGGCACAGGGTGGCGACGCCGACCGTATGCTCGAGGAGACCACCGGCATACGAATGGTGCTCGTCGGCGGTGGCGGGATACGCGGCGAGCTCGCAGTCCGCCAGCACTGCCCGAACGGTCCTCGTCAGGCCCGGATGCGTGACCTCGGCGACGAGAAACTCGAGGAACCCGGAGAGCTCGTCCGCGTCGCGTCGCATCGACGGCGTCAGGGACGCCGGATCGACATCGGACGCTTCGAGCGACCGCACATCGAGCTGTAGGCGGTCGCGGAACTTCTCGACGCGGCCGAGCACCCGCACCGCATCCCCTTCTCCGAAGCGGCCGTCGAGCAGCTCGACGTCCTTCCACACCCGCGCCTCGATCGCTCCGGTGGCATCGACGAGCTCGAGTGCGAGATACGAGGCGCCTGACTTGGTCCGCAGCTTGCGCTTCAACCGCACGGCGTAGACGGCCTCGACGACGCGGTCCTCCGTCAGCTCGGCGATCGTCATGGCGGGAGCCTAGCGGCGTGTCCAGATGCGGAACCCTTCCTCGTCGCGGCCTTCGCCGACCGTCTCGAGCACGGCTGCGGCCTCCTTGCGCCGCCAACCGAGCGCACCGCCGAGGTCGGCGGCGGTGAGCTCGCCGGTTCGCTCGAGGACGAGGCAGGCCAGCTCGCGCCGCGCGTCCTCGCGCGAGGGCAGGTGCTCCGGCAGCGGCCATTTGCGCTCGACGAGGTCATGCGCGAGTGCGCCCCACGGCCCGTCCTGCTCCACCAGGTGCGAGCTCGTGAGCACGACACCGTGGTGCAACGCGGCGATTGCCTTGTCGACGTCCTTCTTCGGGAGCCCGGTCGCCTCGCGGAGCTCCGGTCCCGTCAGCGGGCCTGCGTCACGCACTGTCTCGGCGACCTGGAGTGCAGTCCCTTCGGGTGCGGCCCCGTTCGCCGCGACGAGTACCGGCACGAGCCGTGGCGCGACACAGGCCACCACCCTGGCGACGTGCTTGCCGACGCAGACGAGCCCGGCGGCGGGGAGGTCGTCCTTCGCGCCCCAGAGAAACCCCATCTCCTCGCTCCAGCGAACGAACGTCCCATCCGGCTCGCGGACCGCCCAGGTGCGCTCAGGGCTGCCGTTCACCTGCTCCCAGAGCGACGGCAAGACGACATCGGCCTTCGGCAGGAGCAGCGCCAGGCCGACGTCGTCGACGAAGGCCGCTGCCTCCTCCAGCGTGCACACCACGTCTCTAGTCTGCAGGAGTGCCCACGGTCAGGCCATTTCGCGCCCTGCGCTACGACCCGGCGGTCGCGGGCCCCTTGGAGGACCTCGTCGCGCCGCCCTACGACGTGATCTCGGACGCGCAGCGGCTCGAATACCTGGCGCGCAGCCCCTACAACGTCGTGCATCTGACGTTGCCCGACTCGGAGGAGCGGGCAGCTCAGGACCTGGCCGATTGGCGTGAGCGGGGTGTGCTCGCCGAGGCCCCGGAGGGCTACTGGTGGGTGGCGCAGGATTCCACCGGTCCCGACGGAGTCGCACGCACGCGCGAAGGGGTCGCGGCCTCGGTCCCCGCCGTTCCGTACGAGGACGGGGTCGTCCTCCCGCACGAGCGCACCCACGCCGGTCCGAAGGAAGGGCGCCTGCGGCTGCTGCGTGCCACGCGAACGCAGCTCGAGCCGATCTTCTTGCTCTACGACGCCGAGCCGTTGTTCGAGCGGCCGGGTGGCGAGCCGGCCGCGGACGTCACGGAAGGCGGGGTGCGGACTCGGATCTGGCCCGTCGGGGCGGGCGCGCTCGAGCTGGGAACGCCACTTCTGATCGCGGACGGCCATCACCGGTACGAGACCGCGGTCGCCTACCGGCAGGAGCACCCCGAGGCGACGCACACCTTCGCGATCCTGGTCTCGTCGCGTGCACCCGGCCTCGAGATCTTCCCCACCCATCGCCTCGTCCAGCAGGTCGGCGATGTGCCCGGCGAGCAGGTCGCCGCACCGGACGCCGGTGTGACGCTCTACCGCGACGGCACTTTTACGCGGGTCGCGACCGACGACGACTTCGGCCCACGGATCGTGGAGTCGTTCGCACCTCAGGGTGTCTCGTACACGCCGTATGCCGACGAAGCGATCGCCACGGTCGACCGCGGCGAAGCGGCAGCGGCGTTTCTGCTGCAGCCGGTCACCGTCGACCAGGTCGCGCGCTTCGCGCAGGCCGGCGAGACGATGCCGCAGAAGTCGACCTTCTTCTATCCGAAGCTCACCTCCGGACTGCTCTTCTATCCCGTTGGCTGAAGACTGGCTCCAGCTTTGCCGTGGAGCGCGGGACGACGTCCGGGGCGTGCTCGAAGCGCTGCCGGGGCGCGCCGAGCGCGAGCCTGTGGTCGGGCGCGGTGAGGGCGGCGACGACACGACGGCGATCGACGCCGCCGCCGAGGAGGTGATCCTCGATCGTTTCCGAGGCGAGGACGTGACGCTCGTCAGCGAAGAAGTCGGCGTGCTCGGCAACGGACGTTTCACCGTCGTGGTCGACCCGATCGACGGCTCGCTGAACGCCAAGCGCGGCATACCGTTCTTCTCGATCTCGATCGCCGTGGCCGAAGGCGGCACGATGGACGACGTCATCTTTGGTTACGTCTACGACTTCGGCACCGGCGAGGAGTGGACGGCCACACGCGGCGCCGGCGCCTTCCTGAACGAGCAGCCGCTGACGGAGCTGCCGAAGGACGAACTGGAGATCCTCTCGTTCGAGGCGACGACGACCGCCTACGTCTCCGAGAACGCTGCGCGATTCGACGGCGTGGCACACCGGCTGAGGATCATGGGCTCGCTCGCGATCACGCTCTGCCACCTCGCCGCGGGCCGGGTCGACGGCGTCGTCTCGCTCAAGGGCGCACGCTCGGTCGACATCGCTGCAGCGCAGTTGCTCGTGCGCGAACGCGGCCTCGCCATCGAGCTCCCGGAGGCGCCCCCGTTCGGAACGGCGCCACTCGACCTCGTCGCACGGTCGAGAGTCACCGCAGCCCTGAACGACGAGCTCTGCGCGCGGCTGTCGGCTGCCCTCCTCGGCTGAGGCGGTACCCTCGAACCGTGGCCACGCAGGAGCAGATCCTCGCCGCGCTCGGCCGGGTGATCGACCCGGAGCTGCGGCGTCCGGTGACCGAGCTCGACATGGTCCGGGAGATCGTGATCGACGGTTCCGAGGTCTCGGTCACGATCGCGTTGACGGTGGCCGGGTGTCCGCTCCGCTCGAGCTTCGAGGATCAGGTCGCCGAGCACGTCGGCACGTTGGCCGGTGTCTCGCAGGTGACGCTGCAGTTCGACGTGATGTCCCCGGACGAGCGCGCGGCGCTGACGACGAAGCTGCGTGGCGGAGCCGAGACGAAGGGGATTCGGCTCTCGCCGAAGACGCGCGTCCTCGCTGTCGCCTCGGGGAAGGGCGGGGTCGGCAAGTCGTCGCTCTCGGTGAACATCGCCGCTGCGCTGGCAGCGATGGGGCGCGAGGTCGGGCTCCTCGATGCAGACATCTACGGGCACTCGATCCCGCACATGCTCGGCGTGACTCAGAAGCCGATGGTGGTCGACAAGATGATCGTCCCGCCGGTCGCGCACGATCTCCGGTTGATGTCGATCGGGTTCTTCCTCGACGACAATCAGCCCGTGATGTGGCGCGGGCCGATGCTGCACCGCGCACTCGAGCAGTTCTTGCAGGACGTGCACTGGGGCGAGCTCGATGTGCTGGTCGTCGACATGCCACCCGGCACCGGTGACGTCTCGATCTCGCTCGGGCAGCTGCTGCCGCGCGCCGAGGCGATCATCGTGACGACGCCGCAGCCGCTCGCGCAGGAGGTCGCGTCCCGCGCCGCGGTGATGGCGCAGAAGACCGGTATGCGCGTGGTCGGGGTGATCGAGAACATGACCTCGGAGATGTTCGGCTCGGGCGGCGGCGCGCAGCTGGCCGCCGAGCTCGGCGTGCCGATGCTCGGCAACGTCCCGCTCGATGTCCGTTTGCGCGAAGCCGCCGATGCCGGGGAGCCGCTGGTCACGAGCGACCCGGAGTGCGACGCCGCCCAGGCGATCCTCGAGCTGGCGCACGCGATCGACGCGAGCCGCGCCGGCGGCTTCACGAGCACCCTGCCGCTCGTCTCGTAGGCTCTGGCTGGAATGGCGGTGCTGAGCTTTGCGTCCTGAGGAGGCCCGCCCGCGCCTGGCGCGGCTCGGCTTCCGTCCGAACGACGTCGAGACGCTTGCCGCCCACTTTCTCGCAGCCGAAGAGCGCGGCCAGGCGAGCCACGGGCTCGCGCGCATCGAATGGCTCGAGTCGTGGCCCGAGCTCGACGTGGCGGCGCGCCCCGAACGTGTCGTTGCAGAGCCTGAGTACGAGCGGTGGGACGGTGCCGGCGCGCTCGGCTACCTGACGCTCGCCGCGGTTGTTGCCGCTCAGCTCGAGTCGCCGCCGGCGCGTGCCCGCCTCGTCGTCTGCTCGAGGACCTTTCCAACCGGGACGCTCGGCTACTGGGCACGGCAGCTCGCGGACGGCGGACTCGTGGCGTTGCTGACGGCCACCTCGCCGCGTCGCCTGTCCGCTCCGGCGGGCGGCCCCGCCTTGACCGGCACGAACCCGCTGACGGTCGCGATCCCGTCGAGTGACGGCAGGCCGGTCGTGACGGACGTCTCCATGGGCGCAGTCACACACGGCGATGTGCTCGCCGGGCGGGCGCAGCCGGAGGAGCTCGTCCCGTTCGGCGGCGCTCAGGCGCACAAGTCGTTCGCTGTCGCCGTCGGGCTCCAGCTCCTCGTCGACGCGCTCGATCCGGGCTCGGGCTTCGGCGCCGTGCTGCTCGTGGCACGGCCGGAAGCCGATCCGGTGCCCGCGTTCCGAGACCTGGCAGCGGGGGCGCGGCTGCCGGGTGACCGGCGGGGCCCGGTGTCCTAAGGCTGGGCGCCCTACGGGAAGCCGGGCTCGCCGCGGATCGCGGCGAAGTCGGAGTCGCGCCGTGCGACTTCGGCCCATTTCGACTCGAGCGAGACTGCCCGCTGCAGGTGCAGGAGCGCATCCACATGTCGGCCGCCGCGCGCCTCCATGCAGGCGAGGTTGTAGAGGAGCGCGGGATGCTCCGGGCTCTCGGCGAGCGCCTCCTCGTGGATGCGGATCGCCTCGTCCCAGTCCTCGCGATTCGCGGCCGGCACGGCCGCGAACATCGCCTCCCAGGCCGACACCTCGTGCGCCGCACCCGGCTTGCCGCCGAACGCCAGCACGACCGTGTCCGCGTCCACCGCGATGGCACCACGCTTCAGCGAGGGATCGCGCACGAACACGAGCTCTCCGGCCCCGAGCTCGTGCTCGTTGCCGTCGATCGTGAAGATCGCGCGCCCGCGGAGGACGAAGTAGATCTCCTCGTGGCCGAGCTGACGCTCGGTGTGGGTCTCGACGATCGGTGAGCCGACCTCGAGGGCGTTGTAGGCGTTGACGCCGAAGGCGCGGATGTCGAAGCGGCGCCGGATCGGGCGCCAGACGAAGCCGTCGGGCATCTCGATGCGCTCGAGCTCGTCGACGTGCGTCCAGCTCATTGGACGACCTCTGCGTAGCGGGGGTCGGCCCGCAGCGAAGCGAGATCGTCGTCGCCGGCGGCGTACTCGACAACGTCGCGATTCATCGCGACTGCGCGCTGCAGGTGATCGAAGGCGACATCGGCTTCGCCCGCGAGCGCTTCGAAGCACGCGGCGTTGTACTGGCCCTGCCACGCATCGGGCTCCCGAGCGAGTGCTTCGTGCATCGTCGCGCGCGCCCGTTCGGTCTCGCCGTCCCGCAGCAGCGCGAACGCGACGTAGAAGTCCTCCCAGCCCGAAGGCGTGAACGCCTTGCCGGCTTCGGCACCGCATGCGAGCACGATCGTTCCGGGCTCGGCGGCCGTCGCCGAGCGAAATCTTCCGGGGACCGCGTGGACGAGCGTGCCCGTTGGTGCGTCGAACGTCTCCTCGCCGAGCGTGAAGCGCGCCGCGCCGCGCACCACGACGTACAGCTCCTCGGTCCCGCTCTCCTCGCGGTGCGGTTCGATCAGCTGATCACCCGCCTGCTCGGCCTCCCAGGCGTTGATTCCGAAGGGCTGGAAACCGACGCGGCGACGCAACGGCCGCAGAAGGAGCGTCCCGTCGGTCGACCGCAGCCGGTCGAGGTCGTCGAGCCCGAGAATCTCGTAGCCGCTCTTGGTCTGCTCCTTCGAGCCGACGCCGCTCACCGCGCCCTCAGCTCCGACAGGACGATGGGATCGATCCGCTCGACGCCGTTGACGCGCTCCTCGAGGTTCTCGGTGCCGGCCCAGTTCCCGAACGCGGTGTCCAGCTCGCCGTCGTAGCCCAGAACGCGCAGGCGCTCGACGAGCTCCGCTCGTAGTGTGTCGTCGACCGTCACCCATTGCGCGTCCGGCGTCCGGCCGAACAGCAGTGAATGAAGGTCGTGCAGCCGTGCGAGCTCGGCGACCGGCTGCTCGTGGTCGTCGACGCGCAGATCGACGAGCAGGTCACTCAGGCCTGCGTAGCCGCCGTCCTGCTCGACGACCAGCAGCGCCGCGGACTGCTGGCCTCGACGGTCTCCGCCGGCTGCCTGCGCCGCTGCGAGACACTCGAGCAGCCGCTCGGTCAGTGGGCGGCCTGCCGTAGCGGCGAACGTCGACGCCAGGGCCTTGACGGTCTGCTCGCCGACGAGGATGTTCCCTTGTGCCGCGAAGCACGGCCCGGTGACGCCGCCCGCCCAGTCCATGCATTCCGCACCCGTGTAGGTCGCGCTGCCGCCGCGTCCGTCGACCACGCCGATCTGACGGTGAGCGCGGTCGGCGTCGGCTGCAGTCAGCCGGTCGACCACGTCCTGGGCGCTCGCGCCGGCCCGCAGCAGCGCCAGCCCGTCCGGCCCGTACTGCGGGTTGGCGTACGCCTGCGTCGCGATCGCTCCGACGCCAGGCTCCGCCCACGGGACGACCGAGCCGACGGCGAGGAACTTCGACTGCGTCGCCACGCCCCAGTGGCCCGCGTCGAGGTCGCAGGCCGCGATCGAGTAGGTCGCGACGAGACGGCGGCCGCCGCTAGCCATACGTCAGCTCGGTCAGGTCGAGCTCGAGCAGTGCCGGATCCGTGACGAGCGCGCACGCCACTTCGGGCCGGGACAGCGCCGCCTTGACCTCCTCGGGCGTGCGGGCCCGGATCACGACCGGCCGGCCCAACTCGTGCGCCGCCCGCAGAGCCTCCACCTCGACGGTGTCCAGCACGAGGGCATCGTCGAGCTCCAGTTCCCCGTCGAGCGCGATCTCGGGAACCCGCCGTCCGGTCGCGCCGAACCAGCGGTCCCTCACAGTTCGACCGTGTCCCCGGGCTCGATGCGATCGACCTGTGACCGGGTGAGCTTCGCGAGCGCGTCCGCAGTCCCTGTCAGGAGTGGGAAGGTGCCCCAGTGGCAGGGCACGCAGCGTGGGTTGCCGAGCAGTTCCAGTGCGACCGCTGCCTCCTCCGGCCCCATCGTGTAGTGGTCGCCGATCGGGAGCACCGCCACCTGCGGGTGGTAGAGGCGCTCGATCAGCTGCATGTCGCCGAAGACGCACGTGTCGCCGGCGAAGTAGACCGAGGTTCCGTCTGCCCGAACGACGAACCCCGCGGGCTCACCCGCGTACGAGCCGTCCGGCGCTGAGCTCGAGTGGAAGGCATTCGTGAGCGTGAACCCGACTCCGTCGATGTCCACGGTGCCGCCTTTGTTGAACGCAACGACCGCGTCCTCCGCTGCACCGTTCGCCGCGAACCACCCCATCAGCTCGACCATCCCGACCACCTTGCAACCGAGCTTCTGCTGCAGTGCGATCACGTCCCCGGCGTGATCGCCGTGACCATGCGTGACCGCGATCACGTCAGCGCGCTCTGGAGTGCGCTCGGATTCGGGGCAGGTCGGACCGCTGAGCCACGGGTCGACGTAGATGCGCTTGCCCCCGTCGGTGTCGAGCCGGAACGATGCGTGCCCCAGCCATGTCAAAGTTGCCATCGTCACGTTCCTTTTCGCCGGGATTACGGACGGGATGAGCATAGAAGGACCGTCCGCCCCGAGGGCGAAGCTAGGTGCTCGTGGGACGTCGAGCACTTCCTGCTCTCCTGGCGGTCATCGCAGCGGCGGCCGACGCCCGTGGCGCTCACGGCCTCGCATTCGATGCGCTGCTGGCGGCGGTCCCGTTCACCGCGGTCACGGCACTCATCTGCTTCGGCGAGTACCTCGAGCATCGCGCGGGCTCGCTGGGCGGCCTCCAGTCGCTGCTGTGGGGCCTCGCGCTCGCGTTCCTCGTTCTCTCGTGTGCCGCGCGCTCGCCTGCTGCCGAGACCCAGACGCTCCCGCCGCTCGGCGCCTCGGCGCTCGCCGCCTGCCTCGTCGTGTTCGGGATCAAGCTCCTGCTGGCGGCGGCTCCGCACCTGCGGCGCCTGTCACTGCACCCCGCAAAGCCGTAACCTGGTTGCCGGCGAAGCCGGAAACCAGGTTCAGAACGGCAGCGCGGCCGCCGCGGAATGTGCGACGTCGATCAGCGGCTGGACGGCGAAGAACGAGCCGACCGTGACCGCGACGCAAATCGCGACGCCGAGGCCGAGTAGGAGCTCCCGCGGCGGCGAGCCACCGGCCGGTGCGAGTTGCAGCTCGGCGGCGTCCCGGAAGTACATGGCCCGCACGATCCCGAGGTAGTAGTACGCGGAGATCATCGTGGCGATCACGCCGGCGACGATCAGCCACCAGAACCCGCTGTCGTAGGCGGCGGCGAAGACGTAGAACTTGGCGATGAAGCCGCCGGTGAGCGGGAAGCCGAGCATCCCGAGCAGGAACACCCACATCGAGACGCCGAGGAACGGCCGCTCCCAGCCGAAGCCCGCGAGGTTCTGCAGCGTCACCGGTACGCCGAGCTCGCGCTCGCGTGCTGCGACGACCGCGAATGCACCGAGCGACATCGCCGAATACGGGATCAAGTAGAACATCAGCGCCCGCGCGCCGAACGGGGTCGCCGCGGCGATCCCGATCAGCATGAAACCGGCTTGCGAGATCGACGAGTACGCAAGGATCCGCTTCACGTTCACCTGCACGAGCGCCGCGATGTTGCCCCAGGCGAGCGAGATGCACGCAATCACTGCGATCGCGTAGCGCCAGAGATGCTCGTCCTGAGGGAACGCGGTCACGAGCACGCGGTAGGTGACGGCGAGCGCGGCGATCTTCGTCGCCGACGCCATGAACGCCGTCACCGGGGTCGGCGCGCCCTGGTAGGCGTCCGGGGTCCACATGTGGAACGGGGCGGCGGAGACCTTGAAGGCCAGCCCGGCAATGATCATCGCGAGCCCGACGACGAGCATCGAGTCGTGGCCGTGTCCGTAGGCGCCGATCTTGTCGAACGAGAGTTGCCCCGACTGGCCGTAGACGAGCGCCGAGCCGAAGAGCAGCGTCGCCGAGCCGACCGCGCCCACGACCAGGTACTTGAGGCCGGCCTCGAGCGATCCGATCAGGTCGATGTCGATCGCAGTCAAGACATAGAGCCCGATCGAGAACCATTCGAGGCCGAGGAAGAGCGTCATCAGGTTCGCCGCCTGCACGAAGAACGCCATGCCTGCGCCGGCGGCCGCGAGGAGCGCGAAGTACTCGGCGATGTGCTCGTCGCGCATCCGCTCCCGGTAGGCGATCAGCACGGCAACGGCACCGGCACCGGCGATCAGCACCTGGGCGAGCGCCGCCCAACGGTCGCGGTAGAGCGAGTCGTCGACGATGGTCGTCGCGACCGGGCTTCGCACGTCCACGAGCACGGCGAGCACGAACGCGGCCACGAACCCCGCGAAGCCGGTGAATGCCGCGACGGCGCGCCGCGGCCCGGCGGGGACGAACACGGCGATCATCAGCAGCAGCGCCACCGCGACGAGCAGCGCCAGTGACGGCGAGATGGCGAACCAGTCGACGTGGGGCTTGGCGATCACTTGCCGAGCCCCTGCTCGATCGTCGCCTTGGCCTGGTTGCCCCCGAACGCGTGGCCGGAGATGAGGTTGGGCCACGCGGAGAGACCGAGCAGGCACACGACGAGCGGCACGACGATGGCGAGCTCGCCGAGGCGGAGGTCGAGAGCCGCGTCGGTGACCGCCGGCCCCGGCTCCTGGTGCAGCACGCCGGAGATCGCGCGCAGCACGTACATCGCCGCCAGCACGATTCCGCTGGCGCCGATCACCCCCCACACCCAACCTTGCTGGAACACGCCCGCCAGAATGAGGAACTCGCCCGCGAACGATGTCGAGAGTGGCACGGCGAGCGCGATGATCCCGGTCGTCATGACCAGCGTCGCGAGCGCAGGGCGACCACGCGCCATGCCACCGAGCCGCGAGAACTCGCCGGTCGACGTGCGCCGCTCGACCATGCCCGCGAGCAGGAACAGCGCTGCCGAGATCAGCGCGTGGTTGACGATCTGCAGCACGGCGCCGTCGAAGCCGAGATCGTTGAAGGCGAAAAGACCGAGGACGATCAAACCGGCCTGGGCGAGCGACGAATACATGATCACGCCGCGGAAGTCGGGCGCGCGGAACGCCAGCAGGGATCCGTACACGAGTGAGATCGACGCGAGCGTGAGCAGGACGTAGCGCCAGTCGTGCGCGACCGTGGGGAACTTCGGAATCGCGATGCGCAGCAGTCCGTACAGGCCGGCCTTGCCGACCACGCCGGACAGCACCGCCGCCACCTCGGGCGGTGACTCGCGATAGGTGATCGGGAGCCAGCCGTGGAAAGGGAAGAGCGGCGACTTGATCGCGAACGCGACGACGAACCCGAGGAACAGCCACGTCGACGAGCTCGTGCCCATCTTGGTCAGGTCGAACGTCCCCTGCTGCAGCCCCAGGACGATGATCGCGGCGAGCATCAGCAGCGAGCCGACGACCGTGTAGACGACGAAGGTGATCGTCGCACGCATGCGGTTCGGCCCGCCCCAGACGCCGATCAGGATGTACAGCGGGATCAGCATCGCCTCGAAGAAGGCGTAGAACAGGAGCAGGTCCTGGGCGGTGAACACACCGACGATCGCGCCGGTGAGGAACAGCATCAGTGCGAAATAGGCACGACCGCGGTCACGTCCGACCCACCACCCGTAGATGGTGCACGCCGCGAGCACGACGACGGTCATCCCCACGAACCAGAGCGAGAAGGCGTACTGGCCGATGTGGTAGCTGACCCCGAGGTCGCTGAACCACGGGCGGTTCTGTGCGAACTGGAGCGCCGGTGAGTTGAAGTCGAACTTCGACGCGCTTGTGATCCAGAAGCCCACCTCGACCAGGGAGATGAGCGCGGCGAGCGATCCGAGCCAGTACGACGTGAGCGGTGCGACCGCCACGAGCAGCGCGCCGGCGAACGGCAACAGGATGAGGATCGTCGTCAGCCAGCTGTCCATCAGCGGACCGCCAGGAAGACGACCGCGAGGATCGCGAGCCCGCCCGCGAGCGCCAGGACATACGAGCGCACGAGCCCGGTCTCGGCGAGGGAGAGCTCACGCGAGCCCAGTCCGACGGCGCCCGCGACGGCACTCATCGAGCCGGCGATCAGGGGGCGTTCGACGAACGCGTAGAGACCGCGGGCCAGGAGGTCGGAGCCGCGGTACCAGACCACGTCGTAGAGCTCGTCCCAATAGAACTTCCGCTCGAACAGCTTCACCGCGCGCGGCGCCTTGGCGCGCTTCGCGGCGTAGATCGTCCAGGCCACGAAGATGCCGGCGAGGCCGATTGCGACGGACACGACCATCGTCACGTACTCCTGGGTGTTCGTCGGCTCGACGATCGCTGCGGCGACCGGATCGAGCCAGGTCGAGAACGGCGTCCAGAGCGGAGCGAATTGCAGGAACCCGCCCACGGTCGAAAGCACGGCCAGCACTGCCACCGTCCAGCGCATCGAGAGCGGCCCCTCCTGGCCGTGGTGCGCGTGGAAGTGCTCGCGCGCGAACGCGGTCGGCTCACCGGTGAAGACGATGAAGTAGAGCCGGAACGCGTAGATGCCGGTGAGGAACGCCCCGATCAGGCAGGCTGCATAGAGCAGGCCGCCGTACCAGCCGCCGTGGCCGAGCGCTGCGGAGATGATCGGGTCCTTCGAGAAGAACCCCGCGAACGGTGGGATGCCGACGAGCGCGAGCGAGCCGATCAGGAAGACGATCTTCGTGAACGGCATCAACTTGCCGATGCCGGCCAATTTGCGGATGTCCTGCTCGTTCGTGATGGCGTGGATCGCGATCCCGGCGGCGAGGAAGAGCAGCGCCTTGAAGAACGCGTGCATCATCAGATGGAACATCGCGCTCGGATAGGCGCCGAGGCCCGCGCCGACGAACATGTAGCCGATCTGCGACATCGTCGAATACGCGATCACGCGCTTGATGTCGGTCTGCACGAGCGCGATCAGGCCTGCCATCAGAAGCGTCGCCGCCCCGAGCCCGGCGGCGAGATCCTGGATCACGTAGGCGTTCTCGAAGAGCGGATGGCAGCGCACGATCAGGTACACGCCCTGCCGTGACCATCGTCGCCGCATGGATGAGGGCGCTGACCGGTGTCGGGCCTTCCATCGCGTCCGGGAGCCACGTGTGCAGCGGCAGTTGCGCCGATTTCGCCAGCGCTCCTCCGAGCAGGCCGAGCGCGATCAGGTTCGCCACCGTGCCTCCGGCCGGCGAAGACGCGAAGACGCTCGCGTAGTCGAGGCTGCCCGTGTGCTCGATCAGCAGGAAGAGCGCGAGCGCCATCGTCGCGTCGCCGAACGCGTTCATGATGAACGCTTTCTTTGCCGCGGCGACCGCGGACGGGCGGTCCTGGTAGAAGCCGATCAGCAGGTAGCTGGACAGCCCGACCATGCCCCAGCCTGCGAGCAGCAGCAGCAGGTTGCCGCTCTCGACCAGCAGCAGCATCGAGAAGACGAAGAGTGAGATGTAGGCGAAGTAGCGCCGCTCTTCGTCCTCGCCGTCCATGTAGCCGACCGAGTAGGCGACGATCAGCGAGCCGACGCCGGCGACGATCAACATCATCACGATCGACAACTGATCGACGAGCAGGGAGAAGCCGAACGTGTACGGGCCGGCGCTGAGCCACGTCCACGACGTCGTGATGCTGCCGCGGGCGGCCGGGGTCTTGCCCCACATCTCCACGAAGGCGACGAGGGCCGCGACGAACGACCCCATGGTCGTCAAGGTCGAGATGTAGGCGGCTGTACGGCGCGAGATGTTCGTCCCGGCCAGCGTGATCGCGAGCGTCGAGGCAAGCGGGAGCAGCAGGCAGATCCAGGCGGCGGTCGCCATCTATCCGCGCAGTGTCCTGAGCTTGTCGACGTCGAGCTCGACGTGACGGCGCCCCATCGCGACGATCAGTCCGAGCCCGACGACGACCTCGGACGCGGCGACCGCCATCACCGAGATCGCGAAGACCTGTCCGTCCTCCCGCCCGTGCAGGCGCGAGAACGCAATCAGCAGCAGGTTCGCCGAGTTGAGCATGATCTCGACCGAGAGCAGGATGATCAGCGGGTTCCGCCGCAGCATCACGCCGACCGCGCCGATCGAGAAGAGCAGCGCCGAGAGGAGCACGTACCACTGGATGTCAGGTCCGTGCATCGCCCTCGATCCTGCGTGCGTGCGAGCCGAGCACGACACCGCCGACGGCAGCGACGAGGAGCACGATCGACGTCACCTCGAAGGCGATCAGGTGGTCGGTCAGGAACAGTCGCCCGATCGAGGCGGGTGATCCGAACGAACGATCGATGTGCTTCGGCTCGGTGAGGAAGCCCCCCGCCTCGAGCCCGACGACGACGCACACCTCGGCGAGGATCGCGCCTCCCGCGAGGACGGCCCCGACGATCTGCCACGACGGCCCTCCCGACCACGGTGATTCGTCGGTGCGGTCGCCGAGATAGGCGATCACGAACAGGAACATCACCATCACCGCGCCGCCGTAGACGAGGAGTTGGCCGGCCGCGACGAACTCGCCGGAGAGGAGCAGGAAGAGGACGGCGAGCGATGCGAGGTTTCCGATCAGCGAGAGCGCCGAGTAGAAGGGGTTCGAGAAGCTGACGACGGCAAGGGCGCTCGCCAGACAGGCGAACGCAGCGACGCACCAGACGACCCAGACCAGGAAGTTCGCCACTAGCTGTGGTCCTCGTAGTAGGGAATGGGCGTGTCGTAGAGGTCTGCGTCCGCGACCGGAACGCGCTTGATCGGCGGAGCGAGCAGCATGTCCTTGGTGTAGATCAGGTCGTCGCGGTTGTACTCGGAGATCTCGAAGTCGTTGCCGAGCGTGATCGCGTCGAACGGGCAGGCAAGCTCGCAGTAGCCGCAGAAGATGCAGCGCGACATGTTGATCTCGTAGATGCGCGCGTAGCGCTCGCCGGCCGAGACACGATTTTCGGCCGTGTTCTCCGCCGGCACGACGCGGATGCAGTCGGCGGGGCAGGCGGCCGCGCACAGGGAGCAGCCCACGCACTTCTCGAGGCCGTTCTCGTGCAGGTTGAGGCGGTGCCGGCCCCGGTAGCGCGGATACACGGGGCGCTTGTATTCCGGGTACTGCTGCGTGATCGGCTTCTTGAAGACCTGCTTCAGCGTGACGCCGAAGCCCTTGAGCGTGTTCGGGACGACGAAGCTCATGAGACAGCGACCACCAGGAACGCCGTGACGAGCGCGTTGACGGTCGCCACCGGCAGCAGGATCTTCCAGCCGAACCGCATCAGCTGGTCGTAGCGCAGGCGCGGTTGAGAGGCGCGCAGCCAGATGAAGAGGATGACGAAGGTGAACAGCTTCAGCACGAACCAGATCGGCCCGAACTTGTCGAGCGAGGGCACCCAGGGGAAGTGGTAGCCGTCGAAGAAGAGCGTCACGCAGAGGCCGGAGAGCACCAGCATGTTGATGTACTCGGCCGCCTGGAAGATCCCCCAGCGCATGCCGGAATACTCGGTGTGATAGCCGGCGACGAGCTCGGTGTCCGCCTCGGGCAGGTCGAACGGAGGTCGCGACGTTTCCGCCACGCCGCCGAGCAGGAACACACAGAGCCCGACGAATTGTGGAATGAAGAACCAGATCGTCGCCTGCTGCTTGTCGACGATCGACTGCAGGTTCAGCGACTGGCCCATCATCACGACGCCGAGCACGGACAGCGCGAGCGACACTTCATACGAGACGAGCTGTGCGCAGGTGCGCATCGACCCGAGGATCGAGTACTTCGACTCGGAGGCCCAGCCGCCGACGATGAAGCCGTAGATGCCGATCGAGCCGAGCGCGAAGATCAGGATCAGCGAGATCGGCACGTTGACGACGGCGCCGTTGATCCGGTAGCCCCAGAGCGTCCAGCCTGCTCCGAACGGCAGCACGCTGAACGCGAGCAGCGCCGTGAACATGGTGAGGACCGGGGCGATGATGTAGAGCGGCTCCTTGGCCGCCATCGGCGCGAACGCCTCTTTGCGGATCAGCTTCAGCAGGTCGGCGATCGGCACCAGGAGCCCTTTGGGCCCGGCCCGGTTCGGCCCGTAGCGGTTCTGCATCCGTCCGAGCAGCTTGCGTTCGAGCCATGTGGTCAGCGCGAAGAACACCATCACGACGTTGACCACGATCAGCGCCTTGATGATCGTGATCCACCAGGGCTCTTCCACTACGCCCGCACCTCCACCGTCGCGTGGAGATCTCCGGCGTCGGCCTGGGCGATCCGCACGGCCCCGGCGGCGAGGTCGCGCGCGATGCGTGCGCGCAGCTCGATCGCGGTGCCGTTCGACGACACGGTCACCGTCTGGCCGTTGCGGATCTTGCGTGCGTTCGCGTCCTCGCGCGAGAGTTGTACCTCGCCCGTCGGGCGCTGGAACTCCAGCTCGGGCGTGCGGTCGACGGCGGCGCCGGAGAAGAGCGGCCGGTAGGCGACGAGCCGCAGTCCCTTGATCGCGGGCTTGGGCTGAGCCGGCGGCGGCGTTCCTGCACGCTCCGCGCGCGGCGGCAGCGAGGCCCGCTCGCCGACCTCGCCGAACGTGATGCCGCCGAAGCAGCGCTCGGAGATCTCGTCGAAGACGACGGGCGCGTGCGGTGAGACCTCGACCTCGAAGCGCTCGGCGAGCTTGGCGATCCAGGCGAGCACGTCCGGCACCGGCGCCGGCACTGTGCGGCGCTGTCGTTGCAACCTGCCTTCGAGGTTGATGGTGGTGCCGTCGCGCTCGAGGTAACTCGTCGACGGAAGTACGAGGTCCGCGAGACCGCGGAAGCTCTCCTCGAACATCCCGATCCCGATCACGAGCTCGGCTTCGGCGGCCATCGCGCGCACCGCGGGATCGGCGGCGGCTTCGTCGCCCGAGATGACGATGAGGCGCGGCTTGTCGTCGATCGGCTCGCCGTCGCCCGCTGCGCTCCACGCGTCGGCGACACCGCGGCCGTTCGGGGTGCGCGGGAGGTAGTAGACGTTCCCTGCCTCGACCGTCGTGGCCGCGTCGTCGGTGACGAGAGCGTCGACCGGCCCTTCGGGCGCGCCGTAGGTGATCGTCGCTCCCTTGCGCCGGGCCGCCTTCAGCCAGAGTTCGACGACCGGGGCGCGTTCGGCGACCGGTTCGTCGCACACGACTGCGATCGTCTTGGCATCGCGCAGCGCCGAGAGCGAAGCGCGGAAGGCGTCGCCCCAGTCGGGCACCTCCTCCGGCAGGACGGCGGCGTTCGCGCCCAGCCCCTCGCGCAGCAGCCGTCCGAGCGCGTACGCCTCCTCGACCGATTCGCCGCCGGAGAGCGCCGTCACCGTGGAGGCGCCTCCGTCGCGCAGCAATTGCTCGGCGCGGTCGAGCGCGTCGTCCCAGGAGAGCTGCTCGAACCGGCGCGGGCCTGCTTTCGCCAGTGGTGTCGTGATGCGGTCGAGAGCGTCGAGGTGCGAGAAGGCGAAGCGGCCTTTGTCGCACAGCCAGCCCTCGTCGACCTCGGGATGGTTGCGCGAGAGGATCCGCTTGACCTTGCCCTCGCGCGTCGTCGCGGTGATGTTGCAGCCGACCGGACAGAGCCCGCACACCGTCGGCACGTTCTGGATCTCCCACGGCCGTGCTTCGAACCGGTACTGCGTGGAGGTGAGGGCGCCGACCGGGCAGAGCTCCGTCACGTTGCCCGAGAAGTGCCCGACGTATGGCTCGTCCTCGAACGTCGCGATCACCGACTGCGAGCCGCGGTTGATCGCGACGAGCTGTCCGTCCTCGGCAACCGATTCGGAGAACCGGGTGCAGCGGTAACAGAGGATGCAGCGCTCCCGGTCGAGGGCGATCAGGGGCGAGATCGGGATCGGCTTTTCGAACGTCCTCTTCGGGAACGTCATCCGGGTGTTCCCGGGCCCGTAGCGGAACGTCAGGTCCTGCAGAGGGCACTCGCCGCCCTTGTCGCAGACCGGGCAATCGAGCGGGTGGTTGACGAGGATGAACTCGAGCGTCGAGTTCTGGCCCTCGGCGGCCTGGGCCGACGTGCGGGCGGTCTTCACGACCATGCCGTCCTGCGCCGAGAGCGTGCAGCCCGCCTGGAGCTTCGGCATCCCCACCACTTCGACGAGGCACATGCGGCAGGCGCCGACAGGCGGCCCGAGCCGCGGCTCGTAACAGAAGACGGGGATCTCGATCCCGGCCGTCGCGGCCGTCTCGACCATGCCGGTCCCCTTCGGAACCTGCACGGTCCGTTCGTCGATCGTGACGGTCACGAGCTCAGCCGTGCTCATGCAACCCACCCACCGAAGCCTGTGGAGCGTCTGTGGCAGTTCGGAAACCCTTGGTCTGACCACGTGACATGTCTGGCCTAGCCGTCTCGGCACGGAGCGAAGAGCGGGTAACGCTCTCGACTTGCCCGCCGCTGTGGATTGTCCGTTGCGCTTCGCCAACCCTGGTCTGACCACGTGACACGGCCTGCACGGACGATGGCCGGGAGGTCATGCCGGCACCTCCGCGACCGGGGCATGCGTGTGCATCTGGATCGGCGCGAGCACGTGGTCGAGCGACGAGCGGCCGTGGAACGGGCAGCCGCCCTCCGTGATGTGCGCCTGGAACTCGTCGCGGAACTTCGCGACGTAGCTCGCAATGATGATCGCGTCCGAGTCGCCGAGCGGGCAGAGGCACTTGCCGTTGATCCGGTCGCAGACGTCGAGCAGCAGATCGAGGTCGCCCTGCGTCGCGCGCCCGTCCTCCAGCTTGCGCAGGATCGCGGTGAGCCAGCGGGTGCCCTCCCGGCACGGCGTGCACTTGCCGCACGACTCGTGTTCGTAGAACTCCGAGAATCGGATGCCGAGCTGCACGATGCAGCACCGGTCGTCGAGCACGACGATCCCTGCCGAGCCCATCGCCGTGCGCAACTGCGCGAGCGAGTCGAAGTCGTAGCCGACGTCGATCTCGTCCTTGGTGAGGATCACCGTCGACGACCCGCCCGGCACGACGGCCTTGAGCTCGCGGCCGTCGGGAATGCCTCCGGCGAGGTCGTAGATGATCTCGCGCAGCGACGTGCCCGCGTCGATCTCGAAGTTGCCGCCGTTCACGACGTTGCCGGAGACCGAGACGACCCGCGAGCCGCGCGTGTTCGGGACCCCGAGCTTCGCGTACTCGGCGCCGCCCATCGCGATCACCGGCGGCACGGTCGTGATCGTCTCGACGTTGTTGACGACGGTCGGCGACGCGTAGAGGCCCGAGATTGCCGGGAACGGCGGCTTCGAACGCGGTTGGCCGCGCTTGCCCTCGAGCGATTCGAGCAGCGCCGTCTCCTCGCCGCAGATGTATGCGCCTGCGCCGCGGTGGACGACGATCGTCACGTCCCCGCGCAGATCGGGCCGGTCCTTCAGCTCCTCGAGCGCGCCGACGAGGATCTCGTACGGCCCCAAGTACTCGCCGCGGATGTAGACGAACACCTTGTTGCAGTCGATCGCGTGCGCCGTGATCAGGCAGCCCTCGATGAACCGGTGCGGGACTCGCGACAGGATCTCGTTGTCCTTGAAGCTGCCGGGCTCCGATTCGTCTGCGTTGACGACGAGGTAGTGCGGCTTCGGCAACTGCTCCTTCGAGGGGACGAACGACCACTTGCGTCCCGCGGGGAAGAAGGCGCCGCCACGTCCGCGCAGCTCCGAGGTGATCAGATCCTCGGTCACGGCCTCCGGGGTCATCGCGCGCGCCTTCGCGAGCGCGGTGTACCCGCCGGTAGCCTCGTACTCGGCGAGCTTCGTCGTCGCGTCGCGGAGGACGATGTCAGGCGCCACGAAGCTCCTCGACGATCGCCGCGACGTCGTCCGCCTTCACGTGGGTGCGGTAGTGGTGATCGACCGCGACGATCGTCGCCCAGCCGCAGCCGCCGAGGCACTCCACCGTGCGGAGGGTCACCTTGCCGTCGGGGCTCGTCTCGCCGGCCCTGCAGCCGAGGTGACCCTCGAATGCCTCGACGACCTGTTGCGCGCCGACGACTGCGCACGAGACATTCGTGCACACCTCGACGAGATGCTCGCCGATCGGTGCCAGGTGGAACTGGTCGTAGAACGAGGCGATCGAGTGCACGTACGCCGGCGTCTCGTCGAGTGCGTCGGCTACCTCGCGGATCACGTCGGGCGAGAGCCACCCGTGCTCGGTCTGCGCGAGCCAGAGCGCCGGCAACACCGCGCTCTCCGAGTCGGCCGGATACTTCGCGCGCTCCGCTTGGATCGCGTCGTAGAGGGAGCTCATCTGTCGACCTCCCCCATCACGGTGTCGAGCGAGCCGACGATCGCGATCATGTCGGCGATCAGCGCGTCGGTCATGCAGGTAGCGGTCGCCTGCAGCGCCACGAACGACGGCGCGCGGAACTTGACGCGCCACGGCCTCGGCCCACCATCGGAGACGATGTAACAGCCGAGCTCGCCACGTGGCGACTCGATGGCGAAGTACACCTCGCCCTCCGGCACACGGAAGCCCTCGGTGACGATCTTGAAATGGTGGATCAGCGACTCCATCGAGGTGTGCAGTTCGTGGCGGGGCGGCAGGACGACCTTGCGGTCGTCAGCGATCCACGGCTCACCCTCCATGTGCTCGAGCCGGTCGAGGCACTGCTCGACGATGCGCACCGACTCGCGCATCTCGGCCATGTGCACCCGGTAGCGCGCGTACACGTCGCCCTCCGGGAACACGGGCACGCGAAAGTCGACCTGATGGTAGGCGAGGTACGGCTCGACCTTGCGCACGTCCCAGTCGACCCCCGACGCGCGCAGCACCGGGCCGGACTGGCCGAGCGCGATCGCGTCGTCGATGGAGAGCAGCCCGAGCCCCTCGGTGCGCTCGAGCCAGATCTTGTTGCGCGTCAGGAGCGTCTCGTAGTCGTCGATCGCCTTCGGCATCCACTCGCAGAACTTGCGCGCCTCGGGGTAGAAGCCGCGCGGGATGTCCTCGGCGAGACCGCCGACCTGGAAGTAGCGGGTGTGCATGCGGTAGCCGGCGACGAGCTCGAAGAGGTCGAGGATCTGCTCGCGCTCGCGGAACGCGTACCAGAACATCGAGATCGCGCCCAGCTCGAGTGCCGACGTGCCGAGCCAGACGAGGTGCGAGTGAATGCGGTTCAGCTCGAGCAGCAGGGTGCGCATCCAATTCGCCTTCGGCGGGATCTCGAGGTCGAGCATCTTCTCGACCGCCCCGACGAACACGTACTCGTTGTTCTGGTACGAGACGTAGTCCATCCGCGGGGCGTACGGGATCGCCTTCCACCACGTTTTGTGCTCCATGTTCTTCTCGAAGCCGGTGTGCAGATAGCCGATCACCGCGGCGAGACCGGTCACGTCCTCGCCATAGAGATCGACGACGAGCCGCAGCACGCCGTGGGTCGACGGATGGTTCGGCCCGAAGTTGACCATCATCACGTCGCCGGTCGCGGCGATGTCATCGGGCGTCTTCAGCACCGTCGGGATCGGATACGGGATCCGTGAACCTTCGTAGACCGGCCTGCGGGAGCGCGTCGGTGCTGTCGCGGTCACGCGTCTCCCGAGAACCGAACGGGCTCGCCGCCGAGCGGATAGTCCTTGCGCAGCGGATGGCCTTCCCAGTCGTCGTCGAGCAGGATCCGCTGCAGGTTCGGGTGGCCGTCGAACACGATTCCCATCAGGTCGAACTGCTCGCGCTCGTGCCAGTCGGCGGTCGGCCAGACCCGGATCACGGTCGGGACGAGGTCGCCCTCGTCGGCCCACGTCTGGAGCCGGACGCGGCGGGGGCGCTCCGAGATCGAGAGCAGGTGGTAGTTGATCGCGAACCGCTTCGGCTTTCGGAGCGGCACCACCTGATAGCCCTGCGTCATCGGCATGTTCAGATCGCGGCCGGCCGGCGTGCCGATGTAGCCCGACACGCCCTTGTCGCCCCAGCCGAGATAGTCGACCGCGGTCAGGTCGGAGAGGAAGTTGAAGCCGGCCTCGTCACGCAGCTGCGTCGCCGCTTCGACGACGGTCGCGAGCTCGACGACGAGCGTCGTCTCCCGGTGCCTCTCGATCTCCTCGACGAGGCCCGGCAGATCCTCGAACTCGCTCACGAAGCGACGCTCCGCACGTCGTACGCAGGCGGTACGCCGGCACGCACGGCCTCGTGCAGGCGAACGATTCCCTCGACGAGCTGTTCGGGCCGCGGGGGGCAGCCCGGCACGTAGATGTCGACGGGAACGATCTTGTCGACCGACTGGACGATCGCGTAGTTGTTGAACATCCCGCCCGACGACGCGCAGGCGCCCATCGCGATCACCCACTTCGGCTCGAGCATCTGGTCGTAGATCTGGCGCAGCGGTGCGGCCATCTTGTGGGACACGCGCCCCGAGACGATCAGCAGGTCGGCCTGGCGCGGCGAGCCGCGGAAGGGCTCCATCCCGAAGCGTGCGATGTCGTACCGGCTCGCGACGATCGACATCATCTCGATCGCGCAGCACGCGAGACCGAACGTGTCCGGCCACATCGAGTTCGTCTGCGCCCACGCGACCGCCTTGGCCAGCGTGGTCAGCCCGACCTTCTGCTCGAGATCCGCGACCTCGTCCTCGAACTTCGACGGCCCCTTCGTCGGCCAGAGCAGCCGCTCGGAGCTCAGCCCCGATTCGCGGAGAGGCTTGTCTAGCGCCATTCGAGGGCTCCCTTACGCCAGATGTAGACGTAGGCGACGAAGAGGATGATCAGGAAGGTCAGGAACTCGATGAACCCGAACCACGAGAGCTGATGGAGGATCACTGCGAGCGGGTAGAGAAAGACGATTTCGATGTCGAAGAGGATGAAGAGCATCGCCGTCAGGTAGAAGCTGACGGTGAAGCGCTGTCGCTTCGGCGGCCCTTCCGAGACGCCCGACTCGAACGGCGTCGTCCTGGCGCGAACGCGGCGGTGCGGCCGCGTCGCGAACACGAAGCTCCCGATCATCATCGTTGCCGGGATCATCAGGGCGAAGAGCCCGTAGATCGCGAACGGCAACCAATCGTTGAACAAGCCTGCTGCCTCCTGAAAAGGACGTCGTCCGGCGCGGACGCTAGCAGCACGAACGACGCCGCGACGCCTGTACCCATCGGCGTTGCAGGTGTCACGAAGTTCCCACCGCTGACCCTCCGGCTACACTGTGGACGATGGCGACGATCGAACAGTCCGAGACCACTGTCGTGACGCTCACCGAGCGCGCGGCGACGAAGGTCCAGGGCCTGATGGCGTCCGAGCCGGCGGGTGAGGCCGAGGTGCTCAGGATCGCGATCCAGGGTGGCGGCTGCAGCGGGTTCGAGTACGCGCTCGGGTTCGATCGCGGAGCTCAGGCGGGCGACCAGGAGCTCGAGTTCCACGGCGTCAAGGTCGTCGTCGACCCGTTCAGCGCGCCGTATCTGCAGGGCTCGACGATCGACTTCCTCGAAGGCCTCCAGGAGTCGGGGTTCAAGATCGAGAACCCGAACGTCACCACCGCGTGCGGCTGCGGGCACAGCTTCCAGGTCGCCGAGGGCGAAGAGCAGCCCGAAGACGGCGCTGCAGGCTGTGGCTCCGGCTGCGGCCACGCGCACTGAACCGTCAGCCGCGCGACAAGACGTACGCCCTCCGCGCCGACCGGGCTAGGCTCGCCCTGTGAGCGCCTCGCCTCTCCAGGTCGCGGTCGTCGGCTCCGGGCCGGCCGGCTTCTACGCCGCCGACGCTCTGCTCAAGAGCGAGGAGCCGGTGGTCGAGGTCGACGTGCTCGATCGGCTACCGACGCCCTGGGGGCTCGTGCGGCTCGGGGTGGCGCCCGACCACGAGAACATCAAGGCCGTCTCGCGCGCCTTCGAGAAGACCGCGTCGAGACCGGGCTTCCGCTTCTTCGGCAACGTCGAGGTCGGCTCGACGGTCAGCCACGAGGAGCTGCTTCGTATCTACGACGCTGTCGTCTACACGGTCGGGGCCCAGACCGATCGCCGCCTCGGCATTCCCGGCGAGGACCTGCCGGGCTCCTGGGCGGCCACGGAGTTCGTCGCCTGGTACAACGGCCACCCCGACTTCCAGGACCGCATGTTCGACCTGTCTCACGAGCGGGCGGTGGTAGTGGGGAACGGAAACGTCGCGATCGACTGCGCCCGGATGCTCGCGCTCACCGCGGAGGAGCTCGCGCCGACGGACACGACGAACGAAGCCATCGAGTCGATCCAGGGGGCGGGCGTCCAGGAGATCGTGATGCTCGGCCGCAGGGGGCCGGTGCAGGCCGCGTTCACTCCCCCGGAGCTGAAGGAGCTCGGCGAGCTCGCCGGCGCCGACGTGATCGTCGACCCCGAGGAGCTGCGTCTCGATGCGGCCAGTGAGCATGCGCTCGAGGAGGACCGCGAGCGCGCCAGGCGCAACTACGAGCTGCTCGGCGAGTTCGCCGAACGGCCGCCTGCGGGCAAGCCGCGCCGGATCGTGCTGCGCTTCCTCGTCTCGCCGGTCGCGATCCTCGGGGACGACCGGGTCGAGGCCGTCGAGGTGGTGCGGAACGAGCTCGTGGAGGAAGGCGGCCGCCTGGTCGCCCGGCCGACGGGCGAGCTGGAGGTGATCCCCGCGGGCCTCGTCCTGCGGAGCGTCGGCTACCAGGGCGTGGCGCTGCCGGGCGTCCCGTTCGACGAGCGCAAGGGCACGATCCCGAACGACCGGGGACGAGTCGAAGGCGCCGAGCGCACGTACGTCGCTGGTTGGATCAAGCGGGGGCCGAGCGGCGTGATCGGGACGAACAAGAAGGACGCGACCGAGACGGTGGAGCTGCTGCTCGAGGATGCGCGCGCCGGCAGGCTCGTCCGAGCCGGCAGCAGTCTGCTACTTGACCAGCTGCTCGAGGAGAAGGGCGCCCGCTACGTCGACTACGCAGGCTGGCAGGCGATCGACGCCGTCGAGCGCGGAGCCGGCGAGCCGCTCGGCCGTCCGCGCGTCAAGCTGACGGGCTGGGAGAAGCTGCTCGAGACCGGGGAGCGACGAGCGGCTTCCTACTGACCGGGACTCCGCGCCGCGAGCTACGCTCACGATGTGACTGACACCGCCTCCACTCCAGAGCTGTGGGGAGGCGAGACCCGCAAGGCGATCGCCAACTTCCCCGTCTCCGGCGAGCCGATCCCCACCCCGGTGGCGCGGTGGCTCGGCCGGATCAAGTCTGCCGCCGCACTCGTCAACGGCGAGCTCGAGCTCCTCGACGAGGAGAAGGCGCGCCGGATCTCCGCCGCCGCGGATCGCGTCGCGAACGGCGAGCTCGACGACCAGTTCCCGATCGACGTCTTTCAGACCGGCTCGGGCACGTCGTCGAACATGAATGCCAACGAGGTGATCGCAGCCCTCGCCGGCGAGGACGTGCATGCAAACGACGACGTGAACATGGGCCAGAGCTCGAACGACGTGTTCCCGTCGGCTGTGCACCTCGCGGCGCTCGACGAGATCGTGCACGACCTCTTGCCCGCGCTCGACCACCTGGGCGCGACGCTCGAGCGGAAGGCGACCGAGTTCGCCGACGTCGTCAAGTCGGGCCGGACGCACTGGATGGACGCGGTCCCCGTCACCCTCGGCCAGGAGTTCGGCGGCTACGCCGCGCAGGTGCGCGAGGGCCGGGCACGGATCGAGGGCACGCTCGAGCGGCTCGGCAAGATCCCGCTCGGCGGGACGGCTGTCGGCACCGGGTTGAACACCCATCCCGAGTTCGCCGCCCGCGTGCGTGCCAAGCTCACGAGCGCCACCGGTCTGACGATCTCCGCGCCCGCGGATCCCTTCGAGAGCCAGGCGGCGCGCGACGGCCTCGTCGAGGTCTCAGGTGCGCTCAAGACTCTCGCGGTCAGCCTGACGAAGGTCGCGAACGACCTGCGCTTTCTCGGCTCGGGGCCGCGCGCCGGCCTGGCGGAGATCTTCCTGCCCGAGCTCCAGAAGGGCTCCTCGATCATGCCGGGCAAGGTCAACCCGGTCATCCCCGAGGTCGTCACGCAGGTCGCCGCCCAGGTGATCGGCAACGACACTGGCAATTTCGATCGGCGGCATGCAAGGCCACTTCGAGCTGAACGTGTTCGTGCCGCTGCTCGCGCGCAACCTGCTCCAGTCGATCAAGCTGCTCGCCTCCGCGAGCCGGCTGCTCGACGAGAAGTGCGTCGCCGGGATCGAGGCGAACCGCGAGCAGTGCGAGAGCTACGCCGAGCTGACGTTGTCGGCGGCGACGGCGCTCAACCCGTACATCGGCTACGACAAGGGCGCGGAAATCGTCAAGAAGGCTGCCGCTTCCGGTCGTTCGCTGCGCGAGGTCGCGCGGGAGGAAGGTGTCTCGGACGAGGTGCTCGACGAGGCGCTCGACTACCGCAAGATGGCCAACCCGCACGACTAGCGGCCGACCGCCGCCTCCGGAAACGACGAAGGGCCGCCCGAGGGCGGCCCTTCGTCTCTTCACTCTCGCCGAGGGACTTATTTCAGCGAGAGGGACCAGATCGCCCGGCCGTGGGTCGCGGCGAACAGCGTCCGCGACTTCTGGTCGAGCGTCACGCCTGCCACCTCGACCTGCGGCATTCCGTCGGCCGCGGGCCGCCAGTTGCCGTCGAAGGTTCCGTTCGGTGCCGGCGTGTCCGCGAGCACGGCGAAGTCCGTGCCCACGTAGAGCGTGCCGGTGACCGCGTCGCGGGCGATGCCCGTGACCGGCAGATCGCCGATCGGGCCGGTGCCGTTGTCGATGTCCGTCCACGTCGCGGTGTGCGTCGACGGGTTGTAGTCGACCTGGAACACGTGGCCGGACGTCGTCGGCGTGTTCGCGTTGTAACCGGTGTAGGTGATCCACGCCCGGTTCGCGTTCGTCGGGTCGATCACGATGCCGGACACGAACCGGTTCGGAGCGGCGCTCGACGTGTTGTCGATCCGCGTGTACGTGACGTTCTTGGCCAACGCGGCGTTGGCGTTCTGCGACACGAACACGCGCCCGGTGGCGGTTGCCGCCCACAGGGTCGAGTGGTCGGACTTCGTCCTCGCGACTGCGACGACATAGCCACCTGTGCGGTCGCTGCCGTACAGCGCCGAGGTCAGGTCGCCGGACGTGCCCGGCCCGCCGTTCCCGGATGGGTCGCCGAGCGGGGCGAAGTCACCGCAGCCGGCCTGTCCGCCGAAGGTGGTGAACTCGGGGCAGTTCGCCTCGAGGGTCGCCTTGTCGCCGCCGTTGTCCAGGGTGCGCCAGATGTGCTGGAGCCCCGTGAACTGCGTGCCCGGGACGGCCGGGTCGGCGATCTCCGGCAGGTAGAAGGCCGAGGCCTCCTTCGGGTTTCCGTCGGCGTCGAAGAAGGTCCCCGAGACGATCACCCAGGCCGTCGGGTCACCGTTCTCGAAGTTCTCGTCGCTGTACGGCGAGAAGAAGTTCGTGAACCGGATGCTCGAGTTGCCGCTGTCGAAGCCGGACTGTCCGCCGTCGCCGTAGATCGTCTGCGGCCACGAGCTCGAGCTCGTCGTGCCGTTCCAGGTGCCGTTGTCCTGCGTCCCGCCCATCAGGTTCTTCGAGTCGAACGGGTTCACGGACACGCTCTGGTACTGGAGCGTCGACAGCCCGTCGTTGAGCGTCGTGATCTTGGTCGGAACTGCGGACAGCAGCTCCGCGCACGCCGCCGAGTACGGCCCGAGGTCCGGGTTGCAGTTCGCCGAGGCGTCGGTCAGCTGGCCGCTCGAGCGAACCACGCCGCCGTCGGAGCCCTCGAAGAAGAGCAGTGGATTCGCGGGGTCGACCACCAGCGCATGCTGGTCGGGGTGGATGCCGGTCGTCGGCGAGGCGTTGTCGCGCTGCTGATCGTTCCACGTGTCGCCGGCATCCCGCGACAGCAGCACCGCACGGCCGTTGTTGACGTTGTTGCCGAACAGGTTGTAGTCGAACGAGCCGCCGATGTAGACGATGTCCGGGTGCCCGACGGGCGACACGACGTAGTTGTCGTACCAGCACTGGGTCTCGCAGTAGTCGTACGTCGGATCGGCGCGGCCGCGGCTCGGATCGGTGAGCGAGACGAAGCCCGGGTTGGCCGTGCCGTTCGTCAGCTGGGCCGACGTCTTCGTGTTGATCGCGTCTGCGCGGTAGACGCCCGTGTTCGCGTGCGGCGGGAATGCACCGTCGGTCTCCGTGCCGCCGTCACCGACATAGATCCGCGTCAGGTTGCGCGGCCGGCCGGGGACCGTGTTGAGGGCGAATTCCGTGCGGGCGGCGTTGTCGGTCGGATCCTGGGTGGCGAAGACCTGCTCCCAGGTGGAGCCGCCGTTCGAGGAGCGCCAGATCCCCTGCTGGAACGCTGCGGCATAGATCGTGCCGTTGGGATCCATCTCGACGTGATTGATGCCCCGGGCGCTTCCGTGGCCGTCCCAGACCTCGTTGAAGGTCTGGCCGCCGTCGGTCGTCTTCCAGAGGCCCCACGGTGGGGCGTCGGGAGCGAGCGAGACCGAACCGCCCGTCACCGACGAGACGCCGCGGACGCCGCGGGCCGTGCCCACGTAGAGCGTGCCCGGGTGGAGCGGATCGACCACGATCGACGAGATCGAGCGGGCGTTCGTCGCCGCCGGGCTGCCCGGCAGCAACGTCCAGGTGTTTCCGTTGTTGTGTGACGCGTAGATGCCGACGCCGGCCTCGGAGTCGCCCGAGGCATTCGGCTCGCCGGTGCCCGCGTACAGGGTGTTGGTCTTCGAGTCGTAGACCAGCGTTCCGATGGCGTTCGTGCCGAAGCTGTCGGAGAGGAACTTCCACTGGACGTTGGGGGCGAGTGCGTTGTCGGCCCGCCAGATGCCGCCGCCGGCGGCGGCCATCCAGACGCGGCAGGAGTTGAGCCCGCAGGTCGGATCGACCGCGAGCGCGGTCACGCGCCCGGAGACGCCGAAGTCGGAGGCCTGGTTGTCGAAGACGTTCAGGACGGCCGGTTGTGTTGCGACCGTCGGGCCGACGAGCTGCCACTTGCTCGGGTGAATGTGGCTGCGGCCCCGCACGCTGTTGTTGAAGAACGTGCTCGCGTTGTTGAGCACCTTGGCCGTCAGGGCGCTCGACGGGTAGGCGAGCGCAGCGATCTGCTGTTCTGCCTGGCTGGTCGGGCTGCCGAGGTTGTGAGCCTTCCCGGCCAGCGTGCGGGCGTCGGGATCGCTCTTCAGGTAGCGAGGCTTGTTGGGCAAGTTGCCCCTGTGCTGCGCCGCCCCCAGCGCCGCGAGCCCCGCGGCGGTCACGACGATCAGCGCCAGTGCCACGAGTGGCCGGCGTGACTGGAACCTCTTCACAGTCTCCCCCTTCTGCCGGCGCGTAGCGACCGGCTCCTCAAGGCTCTGTTCGAGCCGATGCACAATCTCGCGGTTCAGGCTCCAGCCGCTCTTCGTCGCAGCGGCTGTGAGACGGTCGCGGAGCTCCCGCGGCATGCGCAATAGAAAGCGATGCGTCTCTCCCCCTGGCACGAGCCGCACACTCTAACGGGTTGATATCGATTCGGCAATCGGGTACGCGCCGGCTGATATCACCATTTCGTCTGCCGCAGCTTCGTCGAAGGTGCGGCATGATGCCGGGATGAGGCTCATGCTCGCGATCCTGCTCGTGGCGGCGATCGCGCCGGCCGCTTTGGGCGCCGTCGTTCGGCCCCAGGTGCGCCTGGTCGACGCCTCGCCGGCGAGCGTCGCCGGTGTCGGATTCCGGGCACACGAGCACGTGGCCGTCAGGGTGACCGGCAGTTCCGGCCACCTGAGCTCGGGCGGTCATGACGAGCGCGCGCGGCGCGTTCGTCGCGCGGTTCGCCAAGTCCGTGTCGGCGTCGGGGTGCCACCAGATCGCGATCGTGGCAGTCGGCGCGATGGGAGACCGCGCCGCGTGGAAGTCGCCGCCGAAGCCGTGCGGCCCGCCGCCGCAGCCGATCGGGCAGTAACGGCTAGTAGGCGACCGCGCCGCGGCCGGTCGCAGCCGCGTGGCGCTGTTCGTCGGCGCGGTAGCTCGAGCGGACGAGCGGTCCCGAGAAGACCGAGCCGAAGCCGAGCTCCTCGCCCTGCTCGCGGAACCACGCGAACTCGTCCGGGTGCACCCACCGGTCGATCGTCGCGTGCTTCGCGCTCGGCTGGAGATACTGGCCGATCGTCACCACGTCCACGCCGTGCCCGCGCAGGTCACGCAAGGTCTCGACGACCTCGTCGTTCGATTCACCGAGCCCGACGATGATCCCGCTCTTCGTCAGCACCGGGTAGTCGGCGATCTCCTTGGCGCGTTGCAGCAGCCAGAGAGCTCCGTCGTAGCTCGCCTTGCCGCCGCGCATCTTGCGGTGCAGCCGGCGAACGGTCTCGATGTTGTGGTTGAAGACGTCCGGGCGCGCGGCGAGCACCGTCTGCAGTGCCGCTTCTTCGACCCCGAGGAAATCCGGAGTCAGCACCTCGATCGACGCGTCGGGCACCTTCGCCTTCAGCGCGCGGATCGTCGCCGCATAGTGACCCGCGCCCTTGTCCTCGACGTCGTCGCGGTCGACCGACGTCACGACGACGTGCTTGAGCCCCATCTGCTTGGCGGTCTGGGCGAGGCGGAGCGGCTCGAGCGGGTCGACCGGCTCGCTCGGGCGGCCGGAGTTCACGTAGCAATACCGGCAGGCGCGGGTGCAGGTCTCACCGAGGATCTGGAAGGTCGCCGTCCCCCGCCCCCAGCACTCGGCGATGTTCGGGCACCGCGCCTCTTCACAGATCGTGTTCAAGCCTGCGCCGTGGATCAGCTTCTTGACGTCGAAGTAGCTGCCGTTGGCCGACGGCGCGCGCACCTTCATCCACTCGGGGCGGCGCGGGCGTTCGGCGACCGGAAGTGAGGTCTCCATCCGGGCCAGTCTAGAGGCCGAGGGCCGGTGCCCGGCCCACGAGTTGGGCGTAGCGGCCGTTGCCGTCGATCAGCTCGTCGTGCGTCCCGCGCTCGACGATCCGGCCGTTGTCCAGCACGACGATCTGGTCTGCGTTCTGCACGGTCGAGAGGCGATGAGCGATCGCGATCGTCGTGCGCCCCTCGGCGAGCCGGTCGAGCGCCGCCTGCACCTGACGCTCCGTTTCCGTGTCGAGCGAGCTCGTGGCCTCGTCGAGCACGAGGATCGGCGGGTTGCGGAGGATCGTGCGCGCGATCGCGATCCGCTGTTTCTCGCCGCCCGAGAAGCGATAGCCACGCTCGCCGACCACCGTGTCGTAGCCCTCGGGCAGGGCTGCGACCAGATCGTGGATCTGGGCGGCGTCGGCGGCCCGCTCCACCTCCTCGTCCGTCGCATCCGGCTTCGCGAAGCGAAGGTTGTCACGCACGCTCGCATGGAACAGGTAGGTCTCCTGCGAGACGACGCCGACCAGGCCGGCAAGCGACGCGACCGTGAGGTCGCGCACGTCGACCCCGCCGATCCGCACGCTGCCGTCGTTCACGTCGTACAGCCGCGCAGTGAGGTAGCCGAGCGTGGTCTTGCCGGCGCCCGTCTCACCGACCAGCGCTGTCGTCGTGCCGGCGGGGACCGTGAACGAGACGTCCTCGAGTGTCCACGCCCCGTCGCCGTAGCGAAACCACACGTGGTCGAACTCGACATCACCCGCCTCCTCGAGGGCACGGGCGTCAGGGCGCTCCGCGATGTCGATCGGCTGGTCGAGGTACTCGAAGATGCGGTCGAAGAGCGCCAGCGAGGTCTGCACGTCGAGCCCGACCCCCAGCAGCGAGCCGACCGGGAAGAAGAGCCGTGTCTGCAAGGTCGTGAACGACACGAGTGTCGGCACGGAGATCGCGTGCGACCCGTGGGTGAGGGCGAGGCCGCCGAACCAGTAGGTCGCGGCGGGCATCACGGCGAAGCTCGTCTGGATCATCGCCATCACCCAGCGGCCCGCCATGCGCTGGCGCACCTCGAGATCGGCCAGTGTCTGAGACTCGCCCTCGAACCGGTCGGCGAGCTCGTCGGTTCGCCCCATCGTCTTGCCGAGCAGGATCCCGGAGACCGAGAGCGACTCCTGAACGAGGCTCGAGATGTCGGCGAGCGACTCCTGTGTCGACGTGGCGATGCGCCGCCGTTGCTCGCCGACCCGTCGCGTCAGCAGCACGAAGACCGGGATCAGCGCAAAGGCGAACAGCGCCAGTTCCCAGCTGAGCAACAGCATGCCGACCATCGTCGCGAGCACCGTCGTGACGCTCGCGACGATCGACGTCGCGGTGCTGGTGACAACGCCCTGCACCCCGCCGATGTCGTTCGAGATCCGCGATTGCACCTCGCCGGTCCGTGTGCGCGTGAAGAACGCGAGCGACAGGCGCTGGAGGTGGCGGAAGACCGCGGCCCGCAGGTCGTGCATGACGCGTTGTCCGACCTGGTTCGAGAGCAGCGTCTGCCACACGCCGAGGATGCCGTTGACGATCGCGATCACGATCATCCCGGCGGCGTACAGCGAGAGCGCTCGCGAGTCCTGCGTCTGGATCGCCTCGAGGAGGTCGCGCAGCAGGAACGCGGGCACCACTCCGAGGGCCGCCGAGATGAGGATCAGCCCGAGGACCACGCCGAGGCGGCGGCGGTAGGGGTAGAACAGGCGCGCGATGCGTTTCAGGTTCGCCCGGCGCACCGCCGGGTCGGCCGGGCGATCGGGCACCTCCTGGTTCCCGCGGTTGAAGCCTCCGAACACGCGCCCCACGGTAGAGAACGCCGCTACGCTCGCGCCGTGAAGCGGGTCTGTGTGTTCTGCGGCGCTTCGAGCGGGCGGCTGCCGTCCTACGGCGATGCGGCACGCGCATTCGGGGTCGCGGCCGCCGGCCGCGGGCTCGGTCTGGTGTACGGCGGCGGGCGTGTCGGTCTGATGGGCGCGGTCGCGGACGGGGCGCTGTCGGCCGGGGGCGAGGTGATCGGGGTGATCCCCCAGGAGCTCGTCGACCGGGAGCTCGCGCACGGCGGCCTCTCGGAGCTCCACGTCGTCGGTTCCCTCCACGAGCGGAAGGCGCTGATGGCCGAGCTGGCGGACGGGTTCGTCGCCCTGCCCGGTGGCTTCGGGACGCTCGACGAGCTGCTGGAGCAGCTGACCTGGTCGCAGCTCGGGCTCCATGCGAAGCCGGTCGGGCTGCTCGATGTCGAGGAGTACTGGCTGCCGCTGATCGCGCTCGCGCGGCACGCGACGGCCGAGGGGTTCGTCCGCGAGGCCGATCTGGCGGCGATCGCGGTGGCGACGGACGCGGACGGGCTGCTCGACCGGCTGGAGCGGCTGACGCGGGTGTCGCGTCCGCGGCCGAAGTGGTCGCGGCCTCCCGAGCCGTAGCCCGGGAGCGGCTAGAGCGAACCGACGAGCACGGGAACGTCCTCGAAGGCCAGCTCGAACACGTCAGCCAGCGCCTGCGCGGCGGCCGGCCGGACGTCGCTCACGGTGAGCGGCCGGCCGAGCTCACGCGCCATCGAGGTGAACGCGTACCCGTCGAGCCCGCAAGCGGTGATCCACTCCGTGAACGGCGCCGGATCGAGGTCGACGTTGAGTGCGTAGCCGTGCGTCGAGATCCAGCTCGTGAGGTGGATGCCGATCGAGGCGATCTTCCGCGGCGGGGATTCGAGCCAGACGCCGGTCAACCCCTCGATCGTCGTAGCGGCCAGGCCGAACGCCGCCAGCGTTTGCGTGATCGCCGACTCGAGGTCCCGGCAGTAGCGCTTCACGTCCTGTCCGTGACGCGTCAGGTCGAAGATCGGGTAGCAGACGAGTTGGCCCGGCGCGTGGTAGGTGGACTTGCCGCCTCGGTCGACCTCGACGACGTCGACGTGTGCGCCGTCGGGGACGTGCACCTCCCCTTCCTCGGTGCGCCGGCCGAGTGTGATCGTGGGCGGGTGCTCGAGGAGAAGCACGGTGTCGGGCAGCGAGCCGTCGCCGACGCCGGCCGCCGTCCGCCGCTGCAGCTCGAGTGCTTCGCGGTAGTCGACGGTGCCGAGGTTGACGAGGTGCGCCGGCCTAGTAATCGCTCTCGCCCCAGGTTTGGAGGCGTTCGCGGAGGTCGCGTAGGAAGCGGCCGGCGAGGGCACCGTCGACGAGGCGGTGGTCGTAGGTGAGCGTCAGGTTCATGATCGAGCGGATGGCGATCGCGTCGGCGCCGTTGTCGTCGGTGATCACCCAGGGCCGCTTGACGATCGCGTAGGTGCCGAGGATGCCGGCCTGCGGCTGGCTGATCACCGGTGTGCCGTGGAAGGTGCCGTAGCCGCCGGGGTTGGTGATCGTGAACGAGCCGCCCGAGACGTCGTCCGGGGTCAGCTGCTTGTCGCGTGCGCGCCGGGCGATGTCGGCGATCCCCTTGGCCATGCCGAGCAGGTTGAGCGTCTCGGCATTCTTGACGACCGGGACGATCAGGCCCTTCCCGTCGGCCAGTTCGACCGCGAAGCCGAGGTTGACGAAGCTCTTGGTGACGATCTGGTCGCCGCGCAGCTCGCCGTTGACCCACGGGTAGTCCCGCAGCGTCTCGACGGTCGCTCGCGCGATGAACGCCAGGTAGGTCGGGTTGACGCCGTAGGCCGCCTCGTACTCCTTCTTCAGCTTCCCGCGCAGGGCCACGACCTTCGACATGTCGACCTCGATCGCCGAGGTGACGTGAGCGGAGGTGTCGAGCGAGCGGCGCATGTGGTCGGCGATCCCGCGCCGCATCGCGCTCATCGGCTCGAACTGCTCGCCGGGAGCGGGCGGCACCTGCCCGGAAGCGCTCGCGGGAGCGGGTGCCCGTGGCGCCGGCGGGGCCGGCGGTTGAGGAGCCGCTGCGGGCGCAGGCGCCTGCGGGGCAGGCGGGCCGGACTCGATGAAAGCCTGGATGTCCTTCTTCGTCACCCGGCCGCCGGAGCCGGTGCCCGGCACCTGGGACGGGTCGATCCCGTGCTCGGAGGCGATCCGTGCGACGACCGGCGAGACGAACGACTTGCCGTTCTCCGACGCCGCAACCGGGGCGGCCGGCGGCGGCAGCGGCTCGGCCACTTCCGACGCGGCCGCTTCGGACTCGTCGGCCGCCGCCTGCGTCGCGGGCTCCGGCGTGGGCGCGGCAGGCGCCGCGGCAGGTGCCGCTGCTCCGACCTCGCCGCCGATGCGCGCCAGCACCGTGCCGACCTCCACCGTTGCGCCCTCCTCGACCAGGATCTCGCTCACCACCCCCGACGCCGGCGACGGCACCTCCGTGTCGACCTTGTCGGTCGAGATCTCCAGCAGCGTCTCGTCGGCCTCGATCTGGTCGCCGACCTGCTTGTTCCACTTCGTGACCGTGCCTTCCGAGACGGAGACACCCATCTGCGGCATCACGACGTCGACTGCGGTTCCAGTGGCCATCAGTAGTCGATCAACTCCTTGAGTGCACGGACGACGTCGTCGACCTGCGGGATGTACGCCTTCTCGAGCACCGGCGAGAAGGGAACGGGACAGTCGGGCGCGGCGAGGCGCTTCACCGGTGCGTCGAGATCCTCGAACGCCTCCTCGGCGATCGTCGCGGCGATCTCGCCGCCGAAGCCGCCGGTGCGCGTGTCCTCGTGCAGCACGAGCACCTTCGAGGTCTTGCGGGCCGAGGCGAGCACTGCCTCCTTGTCCCACGGCATGATCGTGCGCAGGTCGACGATCTCGACCGACGCGTCGACCGCATTCGCTGCCTCCTCGGCGGTGTAGACCATCGCGCCCCACGTGATCACGGTGACGTCCTCGCCCTCGGCATGGATGCGTGCCTTGCCGATCGGCGTCACGTAGCGCTCGTCGGGCACCTCGCCCTTGATGCGGCGATACAGATGCTTGTGCTCGAAGAAGAGGACGGGGTTCGGGTCCTCGATCGCGGCGGTCATGAGTCCTTTCGCGTCCTCGGGCGTTGCCGGGCAGACGCACTTGAGCCCGGGGATGTGCGCGAAGGACGACTCGGGGTTCTGCGAGTGAAACGGACCGCCGGAGAAACCGCCGCCCGACGGCAGCCGCAGCACGATCGGGACCGGCGTGCCGGCCCGCCAGCGCTGCTTGGCAGCGACCGTGACGAGGTGATCCCATGCGCACGACACGAAGTCGGCGAACTGCATCTCGGCTACCGGCCGGAGGCCCATCATCGCTGCGCCGGTCGCGCCACCCATGATCGCGGTCTCCGAAAGGGGCGTGTCGAGAACGCGCCACGGACCGAACTCCTCCTGGAAGCCGAGCGTCACCTTGAACGCTCCGCCGTAGACGCCGACATCCTCGCCGAGCACGAAGACGCGCTTGTCGCGGCGCATCTCCTCGCGGAGGCCGTCGCTGATCGCTTGGAGATATGTCTTCTCGGCCATCGTTACTTGTGGTGCGGCGTGTCGAGGTCCTCCGGCGTCGCGTACACGCCGTCGAGCAGGGTCGAGGGATCCGGCTGCGGCGACTGGTCCGCGCGCTGGAGCGAGTCGTTCAACAGCTTCTTGACGTAGCCGGTGATCTCGTCCTCCTCGTCCTGAGTCAGGTCGGCGTTCGTGAGCAGCCACGTGCGGTAGCGCTCGATCGGGTCGCGCTCGGCCCAGCGCTCGAACAGTTCCTTGGGAACGTAGAACGCGTCGTCGTGCACTGCGTGGCCCTCCATGCGCAGGGTCTGGTTCTCGATCAGAGTCGGGCCGCCACCGTCGCGGGCCTTCTCGATCGCGCGCTTGGCCTCGCGGTAGACGGCGAGCACGTCCGTGCCGTCGACGACGACGCCTTCGAATCCGTACGCAGCGGCGCGGTCGGCGAGGTGCTCGACGGCGTACTCGAGATGAGACGGCGTCGAATACGCCCACTGGTTGTTGTCGCAGATGAAGACCACCGGCAGTTGGCGGACACCCGCGAAGTTCATTCCTTCATGCGCGTCGCCGCGTGCCATCGCGCCTTCGCCCGACCAGGCGACCGCGACGCGCTTCTCCTCGCGGATACGGAACGCGAGCGCGCAGCCCACGGCGACCGGGAGCATCGCCGGCAAGTGGCTGACCATCGCGACCAGCCCGAGATTCATGTCCGCCATGTGCACGTTGCCGTCCCTGCCGTGTGCGGGCCCGTCGGCCCGGCCCATGTACTGCGCGAAGATGCGCCAAGGCTCGACCCCGCGCGTGATGTGCACCCCCATGTCGCGGTGCAGGGGCGTGCCGACGTCGTCGGTCCCCATCGCCATCGCGACACCCACCGACGAAGCCTCGTTGCCGCGGCCGGTGTAGAACGAGCCGGGAATCTTGCCCTGGCGATAGAGGATGTGCCCGCGCTCCTCGACGCCGCGGGTGATCAGCATGTTGCGGTAGATCTGGAGCAGGTCCTCACGGTCGAGGCCCCACTCCTTCACCTCCTGAAGCGAGCCGCTGGGCTCGGCTACGCGGGCAATCGCCACTGCACTCCTCGGGTCGAGACGACGAAACGGCGGTGGAATCGTAACGGCGGTTCGGTGCCGCCCGTGCCCAGAGCTGCTCGGAGCAGGCGCTCAGCCAGGCGAACATGCATCCATCCTCCTCTACAGTTCGGCCGTGGGCAAGGCAGCCGACTGGCTCCGGGAGGAGCGCCGCAACGTGCTCGGCCACTGGACGGCGTTCTGCCTCGACTGTGGCGCTGCGAGGCGCTGGTTCGTCGACGACGAGGCCGGCGTGCCCGACACGTGCACCTGCGGCGGCACCATGTTGCGCCGCTGCCCCGCCTGTAGCGCTCCGTTCTCCTCGACCTTCGCGGTCGAGTGCGAGGAGTGCGGCGGGAAGCTCCGCGAGCCCGAGCTCCTCGGGATGCGGATCCGCAAGCCCGCCAAGTAGCAAGAGTCGTGAATCGGGGTTCGGGCGCGAGGAGCGTCGCCCAACGCCACTGAACCTGATTCGGCGCAGCCGAACCAGATTCACGAGTTTCGAGTTGTCGACTGCCTCCCGAGAAACTCGCGAATCAGATTCAGAGAGCGAATCTGATTCGGTCTTGACTCGAGGGTCATATCCGAACGCTGGCCCAACCCAGCGTCGGAGCGATTGGCGAGGTCTTGCGGGCCGGCCATACCTTGTGGTTCTATGTATGGTGGGTCAAGCCACTGGAGGTGGGTTGCGGATCGAGAAGGACCTGGTCGCGGCGTCGGCGACACCGTTGGTGCTCGCGATCCTGGCTGACGGCGAGAGTTACGGCTACGCGATCCTCAAGCGTGTTCGTGCGTTGTCGCAGGGGGAGCTCGAGTGGAGCGACGGAATGCTCTACCCGCTCCTGCACCGGCTTGGTCGACTCGGCTATGTGACGACGGAGTGGCGGGCGCCGGTGGAGGGGCGTCGCCGCAGGTACTACGCGATCACCGCTGAGGGTCGGGCGGCGCTTGCCGACCACCAGCGGCAATGGGCGGCAGTCACGCGGGCTCTGAACGGTGTCTGGCCGGGGGCGGGCACGCTCATGACGGCTCGGGTCGAGGCGTGAGCATGGAAAGCGTCGAGTCTCAGATCGCTGAGTGGCGGACGTTCGTCGCCGGCGCGCCGGCCGTCAACGGCCACGACGTCGACGAGCTCGAGGACCACCTTCGCGATCAGATCGCCGAGCTGAACGCAGCCGGGCTGACGAATGACGAGGCTTTTCTCGTCGCCGTGAAGCGGATGGGTGATGTCGACGCAGTCTCCCGCGAGTTCGCGCGTGAACACAGCGACCGGCTCTGGAAACAGCTGCTCGGCCCCGGCGAGGATGCGTCTCCGGCTCCGAGCGGCTGGGTGGAAACGCTGATCTTCGCCCTTGCCGCCGCCGCCGTGATTGAGGTTGCACGTCTCGCCGCGGGCTTTCCCGACAAGTCGCCGACCTGGTTCGGGCGGAACCTCAGCCTCTTCGTGTTGCCGTTCCTGGCCGGGTACTTCGCCCGCCGACGGCAGCTGGATACACGCGCCTGGATCTTCGCCGCCGCGCCCTTCGTGTTCGCCGCGCTTCTGATCAATCTCTATCCCTACGACGCGAACTCGGACACCGAGATCCTCGTCGCGCTCCATCTGCCGGTCATTCTTTGGTTCGCGATCTCCTTCCCGTACATGGGCGGGACGCTTCGATCGCACAAGCGGCGGATGGACTTCGTCCGCTTCACGGGCGAATGGTTCATCTACTACGTCTTGATCGCGCTCGGTGGAGCAGTGCTGATGGGCCTGACCGCGGGAATCTTCAACCCCGCGGGCGTCGATGCCGACCAGGTCGCTCACTGGGTCCTGCCCGCCGGCGCCGCGGGTGGAGTGATCGTCGCCGCGTGGCTCGTCGAGTCGAAGCAGCAGGTCGTGGAGAACATGGCGCCGGTGCTGACGATGCTCTTCACGCCGCTGTTCGCGTTCATGCTGGCCTGCGCGACAATCGTCTACGCCGTGGCGGAACTCGGCGACGCGTTCGACCGCGACCTCCTCAGCGTCTTCGACGCCCTGTTGTTGGTCGTCCTCGCGCTCGTCCTGTACGCGCTGTCGGCACGGGATCCGTCGACAACGCCGAACTGGATGGATCGAATCCAGCTGGTCGCCGTCAGCAGCGCCCTCCTGCTCGACCTGATGGTGCTCGGTTCGATGATCGCCCGGATCGGCGACGTCGGGTTCAGCCCGAACCGGACGGCGGCACTCGGCCTCAACGTTGTCCTGCTCGTCAACCTCGCGGGCGCGGCCTTCCTCTCCCTGCGATTCGTCACGCAACGCAGCACGCTCAACCGTCTCGAGCGGTGGCAGACGAGCTACCTCCCGGTCTTTGCCCTCTGGGCGGCGACGGTTGTCATCGTCCTGCCGCCGCTGTTCGGCTTCTCCTAGATCGCCGCCACGGGTGCCCGCGGCTACTCGGCCCACCAGTCGCGCTCGCCGTCGACGTCGCCGCGCGGATCCTCGCCGAGATTGGGCGCGCCGATGACGAGGAGCTCGAGTCCCTCCGGCCCGGCCTCGTAGCCTCGCCACATACCGGGCGGAACGCGCACCGCGTCCCATTCCTTGAGCTCGACGATCTCGTCGTCGACTTTCATCCGCCCGCTGCCGCGCACGACCACGTACACCTCCTCTTGCGTCGTGTGCGTGTGGCCGTACGGAAAGCGATAGCCGGGCGGCACCCGCTGGTAGCTCAGGGCTGATTGCTCGAGCCCGAGCGCCTTGGTCGCAGCACGGAACTCCAGGTCGGGCGCGCCGTCGAACTTCGGGCCGAGGTCCTCGAGATCGTCCTTGATGTTCCTGATCGTGAACGGCACGGCGCAGTCCTCTCGTCCCGTCGCGCTAAAAGCCGTACGTCGGCTTGATCGCCGAGAAGCGGATCAGCGTCACCGTGTCGCTCTCGGCGATCTCACGGTTGTAGAGCTGGCCCAGGAAGCGGCAGAGCTCGTCCACGTGGCGAATCTCGGGATTGTCGTGCTCGATCTCGTTCGGTGAGAGCTCCCCGATCGTCTTCACCTCGACCTTGTCGATCACGGCGTCGAAGACGTGCTGGCGCGGGCTGAACCGGGCGCCGCAGAGCACGGCGACGATCATCCCTTTCTGGTACTTCCGAGACTTGTCGCCGAGCCGGATCGTCGCGGTCTTGCGGTTCGACTTGAGCTGCGCTTCGACGATCGGCGAATAGAAGTTGAGCGCGTAGGACGGCACCGGCCGCCGATCATACGTCCTCCTCGAGCCGGGCCAGGGTCGTGCGGGTCCCTTTCGGCTCGGAATCACGCTCAAGACCGCCGATCTTGCACGGCTGGCACTCCAACCGCTAGAGTGCCAGCCGTAAGCACAAGCCTGTTACAAGGTCGGAGGTTTTCCAGATGAATCTACAGCCGCTTGGCGATCGCCTGATCGTCGAAGTCCTCGAGGAAGAGGAGACGACGGTCAGCGGAATCGTCCTGCCGGACACGGCGAAGGAGAAGCCGCAGCGCGGCAACGTCCTCGCAGTCGGCCCGGGCGCTCGCGACGAGAACGGCGAGCACGTCGCCATGGACGTGGAAGAGGGCGACGAGATCATTTTCAGCAAGTACGGCGGTACCGAGATCAAGGTCGGTGCCGACGACGTTCTGATTCTCCGCGAGTCGGACGTTTTGGCGAAGGTCGTTGGCGACCGCGCCGCCGTCTAACCGCGATCCAGGAGAGAAGGAGAGAGACACCAGATGGCTCACAAGGAGCTCAAGTTCAGTGAGGATGCGCGCCGCTCGCTTCAGCGTGGCGTTGACATCCTGGCCGATGCGGTCAAGGTGACGCTCGGCCCGAAGGGCCGGTACGTCGTGCTCGACAAGAAGTTCGGCGCCCCGACGATCACGAACGACGGCGTCACGATCGCCCGCGAGATCGAGGTCGAGGACGTCTTCGAGAATCAGGGCGCACAGCTCGTGCGCGAGGTCGCGACAGCCACGAACGACGTGGCAGGCGACGGCACCACCACCGCGACCGTGCTCGCCCAGGCGATCGTTCGCGAAGGCCTCAAGAACGTGTCGGCCGGCGCGAACCCGATGGGGCTCAAGCGCGGCATCGAGCAGGCTGTCGAGGCAGTCGTCGAGAACCTGAAGTCGCAGTCCAAGGAGATCTCGGGCAAGGAAGACATCGCGCGCGTCGCGACCGTCTCCTCGCGTTCGACCGAGATCGGCGAGGTCTTGTCCGAAGCGATCGAGAAGGTCGGCAAGGACGGCGTCGTGAACGTCGAGGAGGGGCAGACCTTCGGCCTCGAGCTCGAGTTCACCGAGGGCATGCAGTTCGACAAGGGCTACCTCTCGCCCTACATGATCACCGATCCCGAGCGCATGGAGGCCGTGCTCGACGACCCGTACATCCTGGTCGCGAACCAGAAGATCGGGGCCGTCAAGGACCTCCTGCCGGTGCTCGAGCAGGTCATCCAGGCGGGTCGCCCGCTGCTGATCGTGGCCGAGGACGTCGAGGGCGAGTCGCTCGCGACGATCGTGGTCAACAAGCTGCGCGGCACCTTCCAGGCCGTCGCCGTCAAGGCGCCGGGCTTCGGCGATCGCCGCAAGCGCATGCTCGAGGACATCGCGATCCTCTCGGGCGGCGAAGTGATCACCGAGGAGATGGGCCTCAAGCTCGAGAACACGAAGCTCACGCAGCTCGGTCACGCTCGCAAGGTCGTCGTCGACAAGGACTCGACCACCATCATCGATGGTGCCGGCGAGAGCGACGCGATCAAGGGCCGCATCAAGCAGCTGAAGGGCGAGATCGAGAACACCGACTCGGACTTCGACCGCGAGAAGCTGCAGGAGCGGCTCGCGAAGCTGTCAGGCGGTGTGGCGGTCGTCAAGGTCGGCGCTGCCACCGAGACCGAGATGAAGGAGACCAAGCATCGCGTCGAGGACGCGCTGCAGGCCGCCCGGGCCGCTCTCGAAGAGGGCGTCGTTCCCGGCGGCGGTGTCGCGCTGCTCAACGCGGCGGATGCAGTCAAGGAGAAGGTGCTCGCGTCGGTCGAAGGTGATGAGCGCACCGGTGCGCAGATCATCATCAAGTCGCTCGAAGAGCCCCTGCGCCAGCTCGCGACGAACGCCGGGCTCGAGGGCTCGGTCGTCGTTCAGCAGGTCCGCACGGCGAAGCCGGGCGAGGGCCTCAACGTCGACACCGGTGAGGTGACCGACCTCGTGAAGGCCGGCATCACCGATCCGACGATGGTCACCCGTTCGGCGTTGCAGAACGCCGCGTCGATCGCGAAGAACATCCTCACCACCGAGGCGATCGTCGCCGAGGCTCCGGAGAAGGCAGGCGCTTCGATGGGCGCCGGCATGCCGGACATGGGCGGGATGATGTAGGCACTTCGCCTCTGGCGAAGAGCTGGTTCGACGAAGGGCGGTCTTGCGACCGCCCTTCGTCGTTCAATCGCCCAACGACCAAAAAAGAAGAGCCGCGGGAGGGCGGCTCTTCGGGGAACTAGGGAGGGTAGTAACCCAGGTATCGACTGTGGCGGGGTCGACCCGATCCCTCTTCCGGGGGATTCTCTGCTCAGAACGCGTAGCGCTCTTCGCGCCAGGGATCGGCGTCGTTGTTGTAGCCGTAGCGCTCCCAGAAGCCGGGCTTGTCGACCGACGACAGCTCGATGCCGCGGAGCCACTTCGCGCTCTTCCAGAAGTACTTACCGGGGATCACGAGCCGCAGCGGGTATCCGTGGTCCGGCGTCAGGGGCCCGCCGTCGCCGTGCGTTGCGAGGAGTGCGCTGTCGTCTTCGAGGAAGGACAGCGGCACGTTCGAGGTGAAGCCCGCTTCAGCATGCGCGATCACAAAGCGCGCGGTCGGGCTCGGCTCCGCCAGCTTCGCCAGCTCACGCCAGTGGACGCCTTCGAAGCTCGTGTCGAACTTCGACCAGCGGGTCACGCAATGGATGTCCTGGACGTTCGACGTACGGGGCAGTTCGAGGAACTGCTCCCACGTCAGCTCGAGCTCGTTCGCGACGTCCCCGAAGATCCGGAGCGTCCAGCCGTCGAGGGTGTCATAGCGCGGGACCGAGCCGGCCTGCAGCACGGGCCACTTCGCGGTCAGGTACTGGCCGGGCGGGAGCCGGGCCGGGTCGTACCCCGCCTCCTGCACCTTGCGCTCCGCCTTCGACCTGAACACGGTGTCTAGTCTAGGTTCTGATGGCAACCGTTACGCCAGCTGCAGCAGAACGGCCCCGGGCGTATGTGGCCGTCCGCGGCGCCGATGCCGTCTCCTATCTGGACCGCATGCTGTCCAACGACGTTCCCGAGCAGGGCTCGGTCGACGCGCTGCTCCTCACGGCGAAGGCGCGCGTGATCGCCCCGCTCCTCGTCTGGCGCCGCGGCGCTGAAGACGTGCTCATCCTCACCGAGCCGGAGCTCGGCGAGGTCGTGCGCGCGCACCTCACGCGGATGCGGTTCGCGGCCAGGTGCGAGATCGAGCTCGAGCGGCACAGCTCGACGATCCTCTTCGGCGAGACCGAGGGGATCCCGAACCGTGACTACGGCCGGCCCGCCGTCGAGGTGCTCGACGCCGGCGTCGCAGCGAGTCTCTCCGCCGAGGAGCTCGAACGCCTGCGCATCGAGGCGGCGACGCCGCGCTTCGGCAGCGAGATCGACGACCGGGTGCTGCCGGCGGAGGCCGGGCTCGACACGCGCGCGGTCTCGTTCACCAAGGGCTGCTACCCGGGCCAGGAGCCGGTCGCACGCCAGCACCACCGGGGCAAGGTGAACCGCAGGCTTCGGGTGCTCGAGGTGGAGGGCGACCCGCCGGCGGCAGAAACGCCGGTCGTCCACGACGGCAAGGAGGTCGGCCGCATCACGAGCGCGGTGCCCGGGCTCGCGCTCGCCTATGTCCGCGTCTCGGTGCCGAACGACGCTGCGCTCGACGTCGACGGGCGTTCCGCGCGGCTACACTGATGCCTCTCTCGCGCCCGTAGCTCAGGGGATAGAGCACCGGCTTGCGGAGCCGGGGGTCGCAGGTTCAAATCCTGCCGGGCGCATTCGTCGTCAGGCGTCGGCCGGAGGGTCGGCAGGCGCCGCCGCAGCACCCGCACCCTCGGCAAGTCCGCGCAGCGTGAAGTACATGAGCGTCAGCGCGATCGCGAGGAAGGGGCCGACGACCGCGTTCGCGATCGCGCCGCCGAGCCAGTAGCGGAGAAACGATCCGAGGAACGAGAAGATCGCCTGGATGATCCCTGAGGCGATCGCGGAGAGGATCGCCGTGACCACGACGACGCCGAAGACCGTCCACGCGTGCCCGCGCACGAGCTCCCGCGAGCGTGAGAACGACTCGCCGACCGACTTCCCCTCGAGGACGATGACCGGCACGATCAAGCACCACCACGTCAAGAGGATCAGGCCGGGCACGATCAACAGGACGAGACCGACTGCGATTCCCAGGCCGGCGAGTATTCCGGCGAGGATCAGGATGCCGAGGTACGGACGCACTCGCTCGAACAACTGTCCGATCGTCGTGTCGATCCTGCCGTCTCGCACGTCGTCGACTGCGAAGACGAGCGCGCCCTGCAGCCAGAACGTGCCGACGAGCGACACGGCTGTCGTGAGCAGCGCGAGTAGAAGCGAAATGCCCACGCCGTGCCCGACGAGCGTTGCGACCAGCGCGTTGAGGAGGTCGACGATCAGGTAGACGATCAGCGCGAGCACGAAGAACCGCTTGAAGAACTTCGTGTAAAGCCCCCAGGACTCGCTGAGGATGCTGCCGACGCTCATGGGGGAGACACTAAAGCTCTGCGGCGGCGGGTGGGCGATGAAGTGGGGGTCGCCCGGTCAGTCGACGTTCAGGAGGAACGTCTCCACCGCAGCCAGGAACGCCTCGGGCTCTTCGACGTGAGGCATGTGACTCGACTGCTCGAAGATCACCCACTGGGCGCTGGGAATGCGCTCGTGGATCTGACCCACGATGAGCGGCGTCGCCTCGTCGTGGCGGCCGGAGACCAGAAGGGTCGGCGTCGTGATCTCGTGCAGCCGGTCGGTGATGTCCCACGTCCTGAGCGAGCCCACGACGTGGAACTCGCTCGGGCCGTTCATCGCGTGGTAGACGGCCGGGTTGGCGGCAATCTGCGCGAAGGTGCGCGCGACGCAGTCGGGCATCGGCACGACGCGGCAGACGTGGCGCTCGTAGAAGACCGCGACGGCGGCTTCGTACTCGGGGTCGTCGGTCGTCCCGTCCCGTTCGTGCCGCGTCAGCGTCTCCTGTACGTCCGGCGGCAGCGCCTCGCGCAACCGGTCCGCCTCCGAGACCCAGAGCGTCATGCTCGCCGGCGAGTCGGCGACGACCATCGCGCGGAGCCCCGCCGGATGTTCGAGGGCGTAGTCCATCGCGAGCATGCCGCCCCACGATTGACCGACGACCGCGTATCTGTCAGCGATCCCGAGGTGGTGGACGAGCTCGGTGAGCTCGTCCTTGAACAGTCGAGGCGTCCAGAAATCGGCGGGCGCACCGGGCAGGAGCTCACTCTTGCCGCAGCCGAGCTGGTCGTAGAGGACGCAGGTGCGGCCGAGCCGGCTCAAATCGGCGATCGGCTCGCAATAGTCGTGCCCGGCGCCTGGGCCGCCATGGCAGATGACGACGGGCATCTGGGGAGCAGCCGAATCGAGCTCGCCTACGACGCGATACCACGTGCCATGGCCGCGCCACTCCATGCGCCCTTCGCGGACCCGCATACCGGATGATCGCACTCGCTCAGTTGTTCGGGCGTCCTCTTTGTGTTGTGCGCGCACTCCTAGACTCAGGGGATGCCGCTGTATCTCACCGAGCAGCAAGTGTCCGAGTTGCTCACGCCTGCCGCCGTGATCGCGGCGGTCGAGGAGTGCTTCGACCGGCTCGCGCGCGGGGTGATCGACAATCCGGCGCGCGTCAGGGCCGAGGTGCCGGGCGGCGTCTTTGCGGTGATGCCGTGCGTGGACCACGAGCTCGGCTACGCGGGACTGAAGTCGTTCCTGTGGCTGCCCGGCGGGACGCCGTTCCTCGTCGTGCTGTTTTCGCTCGAGCACGCTCGGATCGAGGCCGTCGTCGAGGCCGATGCGCTCGGACAGCTGCGAACGGCCGCTGCGTCGGCGGTCGCCGCGAAGTACCTCGCCCGCGCGGGTGCACGGACACTGGGCGTCATCGGCGCCGGGCGGCAGGCCGCCTCACACGTCGCAGCCCTGCGGGCGGCCGTTCCCTCGCTCGAGCGCGTGCTCGTTCATTGCCGCGACAGTGCGCGCCGCCGCGCGTTCTGCGAGGCGCACGGGTGCGACGAGGCCGACTGCGCTCGCGACGCCGGCGCGTGCGACATCGTCGTCACCGCGACCACGTCCGTAGAGCCGGTGCTGTTCGGAGACTGGCTCGCCGACGGTGCGTTCGTCTGCGCGGTCGGGGCGAACGAGCCCGCGGCGCGCGAGCTCGACGACGCGGTGCTGACGCCGCTCGTCTTTCGTGTGCACGGACAGCCGTGCCCAGGCTCAGCTCGAGGCCGGCGACCTGATCGAGCCGGTCGACCGAGGGATCCTCGATTGGCCGGCGGTGCACGAGCTCCAGGATGTCGTCGCGGGCACGTTGACAGGTCGTCCGGGTGAGGACGCGATCACGCTGTTCAAGTCGAACGGGCTCGCTGCGTGGGATCTCGCCGCGGCTGCGCGCGTCGTCGAGCTCGCGCGCTAGTTGCTACGCGACGACGCGGGCTTTCGCGTCGGCGACGACGTCGTCACCGAGTGCGTGCACCACATCCGGCCGGTCGAGGAGCCGCCGGATCTGTTCGGGCGAGCAGCGGTTCGTCACGTAGTTGTCCTGCAGGATCTCCGCGAGTGGACGCCCGCGGTGGTGCTCGCGGATGACGTACTGCGCCATCCGCTCTTCACCCTGCGAACGCGAGGACAGGAACGAGAAGGCCCCTTTGATTGCGTCGACGATTCCCACCTGCGGAGGCGATTGTATAGTCGAGGGCGTGAAGGCCCCCGCGACAGCCGGGCGCTTCGCCGAACGGATCGTGGAAGGTCGCGACGACGGCGGCAGTCCCGAGCGGGTCGTGATTTGGATCGAGCGCCGCACCGGCGCCGTGTGGGCGGTCGGCCGCCAGGTCAACCCGCAGCATCGCGAGAGCGAGTCGCCGCGTGCGGACGACTACGTCTGGGAAGGCTATGAGCTCGACGACTGCCTCGAGGCCGCGAACGGAACGCTCGAGGACGACGCGGTCGTCTCCGAGGACGACGGCGGTGCCGCGAAGGTCAAGCCGTTCCGTCGCGAAGAGCTGATTGCGCCTCTCGAGCGCTTCTTCTTCGGCCGCAGCTGACGCCACCGGGCGGCAGCCGCTCCCGCCGGGCAAGCCCGGCTCCGCGGCCGCCTCTCGCGTCTGGCGCCACGCGGCTCTCCGGGGCCGTGCATTCGCACTGTCCCCTCCGGCCGCGCGCCGCCAGCCACGAGCCGGAGGCGTCAGTTGACGTCCCGTCGGAGGCCGGCGGCGTCAGCTCTTCGCCGGCCACTCCAGGTTGGCGTCCGGAATCGGGTCGCCGTGCGGGTCGTGGGTCGGGAAGCCCAGCGCGTGGTCGATGCGGGCCTCGAGCTCCTCGGAGATCACGTGCTCCAGCCGGTCGGCCTCGTCGTGCACGGCGTCGAGCTGCAGGCCGAGCGTCTTCGCGAGGTAGAGCTCGAGCAGCCGGTGGTGGCGGATCACCTCCAGCGCGACGCGCTCGCCGGACTCGGTGAGCTGCGCACCGCGATACGGCTCGTGTTCGAGTAGTTCGAGCGCCGCCAGCTTCTTCACCATCGCGGACGCGGACGCAGGCGACACCGACTGATCCTTCGCGAGCGCTCCGATCGTCACGTGGCCGTGCTCGGCCTGCAGCTTGTACACGCTCTTCAGGTAGTCCTGGATCGACTCGCTCAGTCCAGCCCGCGCCATGGTGCCCAGGGTAACGTGGCCGCCGTGCCGATCCGCGTGGGACACAGCGCTGACCCCGACGACGCGTTCATGGCGTGGGCGTTCGAGGCCGGGAAGGTCGATCTGCGCGGGCTCGAGGTCGAGCCGGTCGCGTCCGACATCCAGAGCCTGAACGAATGGGCGCTCGAAGGGCGGCTCGAGGTGACCGCGCTCTCGGCGGGGACGTACCCGGCGGTCGTCGACCGGTACGTCCTGTTGCCGCACGGCGCCTCGTTCGGCGAGGGGTACGGCCCCATCCTCGTCGCCCGAACCGAGCTCGATCCACAGAAGGTCGAGATCGTGACGCCGGGGCCGCTCACCACGGCGACCCGTGTTCTGAAGCTCGCTCTCGGCGACGACGTGCGCACGCGCGACCTGCCTTTCGACGAAGTGCTCGACGAGGTCGTGTCCGGCCGCGCCGAGGCCGGGCTCCTGATCCACGAGGGGCAACTCACGTTTGCCGAGCATGGCCTGCACAAGCTGCTCGACCTCGGTGTCTGGTGGCGTGACGAGACCGGCCTGCCGCTGCCGCTCGGGCTCGTCGCGGCGCGTCGCGACCTCGACCGGCTCGCGGACGTCTCGCTCGTCATCCGCGAGGCGATCGACGTTGGGCTCGCGAACCGCGACGAGGCGATGGCCTATGCAATGGGCTTCGGCCGAGGAATCGACGCGTCGACCGCGGACGAGTTCGTCGCGATGTACGTGAACGAGCTGACCCTCGACATGGGCACACGCGGCCGTGAGGCGCTCAGCCGGTTGCTCGGCTTCGAGCCGGAGTTCGCGTGACGCGTGCGGTCGTTCTTTCCGCTGTTCGCACACCGGTCGGACGCTACGGCGGCGCGCTCGCGGGGACGCGCCCCGACGACCTTGCTGCGGTCGCAGTCCGCGCCGCGGTCGACCGCGCCGGGGTTCCGCCGGACGAGATCGAAGACGTCTGGCTCGGCTGCGCCAACCAGGCCGGTGAGGACAACCGCGACGTGGCACGAATGGCGGTCCTGCTCGCCGGGCTGCCCGAGTCGGTGGGCGGCGTCACGGTCAACCGCCTGTGCGCGTCGGGTCTCGCCGCGATCGTCGGCGCGTGTCACGCGGTGATCGCTGGGGACGGCGACCTGTTCGTCGCCGGCGGCGTCGAGTCGATGTCACGCGCACCGCTCGTCACGGCGAAGCCCGATGTGGCCTTTCCGCGCGGCGATCGCGTCATGTTCGACACGACGCTCGGCTGGCGATTTCCCAATCCTCGCCTCGAGGCCCTCTTCCCGCTCGAGACGATGGGGGAGACCGGCGAGAACGTCGCCGACCGCTGGGCGGTCTCGCGGGCGGACCAGGACGCGTTCGCACTTCGCTCGCAACAGCGGTGGGCCGCAGCGGCCGCTGCGGGGCGCTTCGACGACGAGCTCGTGCCGGTCGGCGAGCTCGACCGCGACGAGCACCCGCGCCCGGACACGTCCGCCGAGAAGCTCGGTTCGCTCAAGCCCGCCTTTCGCGCAGGCGGATCCGTCACGGCGGGCAACTCTTCGGGCCTGAACGACGGCGCGGCGGCGGTCGTCGTCGCCTCAGAGGAGAAGGCACTTGCGCTCGGCATCGAGCCGCTCGGGACGTTCGTCGCCTCGGCGGTGGCCGGCGTCGACCCGCGGGTCATGGGGATCGGACCGGTCCCCGCGATGCGCAAGCTGCTCGACCGCAGCGGTGTCACCGTGGAACAGCTCGACCTGATCGAGCTGAACGAGGCGTTCGCGTCACAGTCGCTCGCGGTCGTGCGCGAGCTCGGGCTCGACGAGGAGAAGGTGAACGTCAACGGGGGCGCGATCGCGATCGGCCACCCGCTCGGCATGAGCGGCGCGCGCCTGACCGTGACGCTGCTGCACGAGCTGCGTCGCCGCGGAGGGCGATACGGTGTCGCCACCATGTGCGTCGGTGTCGGCCAGGGACAGGCGGCGTTGTTCGAGCGATGAGCGCGGCGGAGCGCTACCTCGTCCTCGGGCTTCGGCTCGGCAAGCACGTCGACGGGCTCGTCGACGCCTACTACGGCCCGGCCGAGCTGCAAGCCCAGGTCGACGCAGAGGAACCGATCGAGGCGGCGCAGCTCGCGGCCGACGCGGACGCCCTGCTCGCCGAGCTCGACGACGGCTGGCTCGCGGACCAGGTGCAGGGCTGCGCCACCTATGCCCACGTGCTTGCCGGCGACCCGATTTCGTACAGCGATGAGGTGGAAGGGTGCTACGGCGTTCGTCCCCGGCGAGTCGCGGAATCCGTCTACGAGCAAGTGCATGCGAGACTCGACGAGCTCCTGCCGGGCGACGGCTCCCTCTTCGAGCGGCGGCAGGCGTGGCGCGAGCTTCACCGCTGCCCCGGCGACAAGGCGGTCGCCGTGCTCGACGACCTGCTGCCGGTCCTGCGTGCTTGCACGGCCCGGCTGGTCGAGCTTCCGGCCGGCGAGGAATTGACCCTGGACCCTGTCCAGGACGAGCCGTGGTGGGCGTTCAACTACTACCAGGGCAATCTGCACAGCAGGGTCGTTCTCAACACCGACATTCCGACCTCGGGGCGGGATCTGTTGCGCCTCGCCGGCCACGAGGTCTACCCCGGCCACCACACCGAGCATGCGCTCAAGGAGCAGCTGCTGATGCGCGACCAGGGCCGGATCGAGGAGGGGATTCAGCTCGTGCCGACGCCGCAGGCGCTCCTGAGCGAAGGAATCGCCGAGGTCGGGGCTCGACGTCGTCCTCGACGATGCCGCCAGGGACGAGGCGTACGAGATCATCCGTCGACACGGCGTCTTCCTCGACGATCCCGGGCTCGTCGAGCAGATCGCCACGGCGTTCGAGGGCCTCCGCACGGTCGGGGTCGACGCTGCGCTGATGGTCCACGAAGACGGCGCCTCGGTTGCCGAGGCTGAGGCATATCTCGAGAAGTGGAGCCTGACGACGCCCGCCCAGGCACGTCAGAGCGCGAGGTTCATCACCGACCCCACCTGGCGCGCCTACGCGATCACCTACACGGCGGGCCGCGAGCTCTGCAACGCCTACATCGGCGGAGACCCGGGGCGCTTTCGGAGGCTGCTCACGGAGCACGTCCGAATCGGCGACCTGGTCGCCGCCGTCTAGGTTCCTCGGGATGTCTGTGGCGACCAGGGACTACGGGCTGTTCGTGAACGGCGAGACCGTCGAGGCGTCGGCCGGCGGGCTGCGGGAACTGCGCGAGCCCGCCACCGGCGAGGTGCTCGCGCGCGCCGCGATGGCCGGCGAGGCCGACATCGACCGCGCGGTCGACGCTGCGCGAGCGACACTCGACGGCGCGTGGGGCAAGACGCCGGGGACCGAGCGCTCGCGCCTCCTGCACGCGCTCGCCGACGCGATCGCCGCGAATCGCAAGGAGCTCGCCGAGCTCGAGTCGCGCAACGTCGGCAAGGCGATCTCGTCCGTGAAGGCGGAGATTGCGGGCGCGACCGAGAACTTCCGCTACTACGCCTCGGCGATCGCGACGATCGCCGGTCGCTCCAACCCGATCGGCGGCTCGCTGCTCTTCTATTCGCAGAAGGAGCCGGTCGGCGTCGCGGCGCAGATCGTCCCGTGGAACTACCCGCTGCTGATGGCCACGTGGAAGCTCGCGCCGGCGCTCGCGGCCGGGTGCGCCGTCGTGCTCAAGCCCGACCCGCAAACGCCGCTGTCGGTGCTGCGGGTCGCCGAGCTGGCGGCCGAGGTCGGCTTCCCGCCGGGCGTGATCAACATCGTCCCGGGGGACGGTCCGACGACCGGCGCGTATCTCGTCAAGCACCCCGGCGTCGACAAGGTCGCCTTCACCGGCTCGACGAGGACCGGCGGCGAGATCATGCGCCTGTGCTCCGACCCGATCAAGCGCGTGACGCTCGAGCTCGGCGGCAAGAGCCCGAATCTTCTGTTCGCCGACGCGAACCTCGCGGACGCGATACCCGCCAGCGTGTGGGCGATCTTCGCCTCCGCCGGCCAGTCGTGCGAGGCGCGTTCGCGGTTGCTCGTCGAGCAGACGATGTATGACGACGTCGTCGCTCAGGTGACGGAGCTGTCACAGCGCCTGAAGGTCGGAGACCCGCTCGACGCCGAGACGCAGATGGGCTCGCTGATCTCGGAGTCCCATCGCGAGAAGGTGCACGGCTTCGTGGAGGGCGCCCGCGCAGAGGGTGCCGAGGTCACGACGGGCGGGGCGATCGCCGACGGGCCGGGCGCGTTCTATCCACCGACCGTGATCGCGGGCGGCAACCAGCTGCGCGTCGCGCAGGAGGAGATCTTCGGTCCCGTGGTCACGGTGATCCCGTTCGACGACGAAAACGACGCGGTCCGGATCGCGAACGACGTCAAGTACGGCCTGCTGGCGACGGTCTGGACCGGGGATCCCGGCAAAGGTCACCGGATCGCCGCCAAGATCAAGTCGGGAACGGTCGGCATCAACATGCCGTACACGGCGTTCCCTGGCATTCCGTTCGGCGGCTACAAGCAATCGGGCTTCGGTCGTGAGCTCGCGCTCGAGACACTCGACCTCTACCTCGAGACGAAGTCGGTCGTGACCTACACCGGGACGCGACCGACCAACCCGTTCGGGCTGTAGCGACGACCAGCAGTTACCGCTGGGTGGTGCTCGCGGCGGGCACGTTCGCGCAGGCGACGTACTCGGCGATCTGGTTCGGCGTCGCCGTGATGGCGCCCGCGCTTCGGGCGCGCTACGACCTCTCGCTCGGCGAGACGGGGATCCTGCTCGGCGCGTCGCTCGCGGGGTCGGTCGTCACGCTGGTGCCGTGGGGGATGGCCGCCGACCGGTTCGGCGAGCGTGTCGTCCTTGTCACGGGCGTGGGCGCCTGCGGCCTCGCGCTGCTCGCCGCTTCGCGCGCGACCGGGTTCTGGGCGCTCCTCGGCTGGCTGCTCGTCGCGGGGATGAGCGGCGCGAGCGTGCAGTCGGCAAGCGGCCGCGCGGTGATGGCGTGGTTCGCGCGCAGCCAGCGGGGGCTCGCGCTCGGCATTCGGCAAACCGCCATCCCGATCGGCGGCTTCGTCGTTGCGCTCGGACTGCCGCCGCTCGTCCGCCACCACGGCGTTCAGGCGGGCTTCGTGGCCCTGGGGGCCGCCTGCCTCTGCTCGACCGTCGCCGCCGGGCTCGTCCTGCGGGACGGCCCGGCCGATCGCGATCCGGCGGTGCACGTTGGGCCGTCGCCGTTCCGCGACCACCGCGTGTGGTCGATGGCCTTCGGCAGTGCGTTGCTCGTGGCGCCGCAGATGTGCCTGGTCGGATTCACCGTCGTCTTCCTCCACGACAGCCGCGGCATGAGCGCGGGCGCCGCCGCCATCGTGCTCGCGACCATCCAGCTGCTCGGGATCGGCGGTCGCATTGCCGCCGGCCGCTGGTCGGACCTGGTCGCGAGCCGGATCGCGCCGATGCGGACGATCGCGTTCGTCACGTCCGTCCTCACCCTGCTCACCGCGATCGTCGCGGGTGCGCCGCTCATCCTTCTGATCCCGGTGCTCGTCGCGGCCGGGACGCTGGCCATGAGCTGGAACGGGCTCGCCTTCGCAGCCGCAGCGGAGGTCTCCGGCCGCGCGAAGAGCGGTGTGGCGATCGGCCTCCAGCAGAGCGTGCTGAACGGAATCGGTGCCGCCTACCCGCCGCTGTTCGGCGCGCTCGTCGCCGTCACCGCGTGGCGCTACGGCTTCGCCGCGATCGCGCTGCTCCCCCTCGCCGGCCGACGGGTCCTGCGAGCATTGCGCGTGTGAGGGTCCGGCAGCGCCTCGACGAGATCTACGCGATCGCACAGCATCGTCCGGGCTACTCGGCCGAGGAGGACGCGGCGCACGAGCTCGCCTCCCGCTGGATGAGAGAGGCGGGCCTCGAGGTCTCGCGCGACGAGGCCGGCAACCTCTTCGGTCGACGCGGCGAGGCCGGGGTCTGGACAGGATCGCATCTCGACAGTGTCCCCACCGGCGGGCGCTTCGACGGTGCGCTGGGCGTCGTGGCTGCGATCGAGGCGGCGGAGCGGCTCTCGCCCGCGCCGCTGGCCGTGGTCGTATTTCGCGCCGAGGAGACCGGGCCGATGGGCAGCAAGCGCCTCGAGCAGCTGCCCGACGCGTTCCTCGAGCTCCACATCGAACAGGGGCCCGTGCTCGCGCTCGCGGGCGAGCCGCTCGGCGTCGTGACCGCGATCGCGGGCGCGGCGCGCGGAGCGAAGGTCTTCGTCGGTCGCGCCGACCACGCCGGAACGACCCCGATGGATGCTCGCGCCGACGCGCTCGTCGATGCGGCGCGCTTCATCCTGCACGTCCGCGAATGTGCCAAGGACGGAGCTGTGGCGACCGTCGGCGTGATCGAGGCCGAGCCGAATGCGATCAATGTCGTCCCAGCGCGCGTCACCGTCAGTGTCGACGCTCGGTCGTCGGACCCGGTCCAGCTCGATGCGCTGGTCGAGGCGATCGGCTTCGAACCGAAGCACCGGCTCGAGCCGGCTCACCTGAGCGATGCGTTCGACTCCGTGCTGCCGCGCGCGCCGCGCCTCGTCTCGGGGGCAGGGCACGATGCGATGGTGCTCGCGCTCGCCGGCGTCCCGAGCTCGATGCTGTTCGTCCGGTCGCTGAACGGGGGGGTCAGCCACCATCCGGACGAGCTTTCCAGCGACGAGGACATCGCACTCGCCGTCGACGCTCTTACGGCAGCGCTTAGTAGGCTCGTCTCGTGAGCCACCGGGAGACGATGCTGTGGGACGACCTCGGGGCCGGTGCGCGTGAGCTCGCGGAGGCGGTCGCCGCAGACGGCTACCACCCCGACATGGTGCTCGGCATCGCCCGCGGTGGCCTGCTCGTCGCCGGTGCGCTCGGGTACGCGCTCGGCGTGAAGAACACATTCACGATGAACGTCGAGTTCTACACGGGGGTGGACGAACGGCTCGACATGCCGATGATCCTCCCGCCGGTTCCCGATCTCGTCGACTTTGCAGAGACCCGAGTGCTGATCGCCGACGACGTCGCGGACACCGGCGCCACCCTCCAGCTCGTGCAGGAGTTCTGCGAAGGCAAGGTCGCCGAGGTGCGGTGCGCAGTTCTCTACGAGAAGCCGCGCTCGGTGGTCAAGTGCGAGTACGTCTGGCGCCGCACCGACCGGTGGATCACGTTTCCCTGGAGCGCCGAGGATCCCGTGCCGCAGGTCGTTGCGGGCAAGTCGTCCTAGCGCTCGCGGAACGAGATCTGCTGCGCGCCTTCCCACAGGGTGAGGCGACCCAGTTCCCGCAGCTGTTCCTGTCCCTCGACGAGGGTGGCAAAGTGGTTCGCCCACAGGTGCCCGGCCTTCGAGGCGAACGAGCAGTACCCGTACGGGAAGAGCAGCTCCGTCTCGCTCTGGCCGCCCGGATACAGCGCGAGCTCGCCCGGGTGCGGATACGAGGTCGCGTTCTCAGGGCCGATCCCGAAGTCGCGATCGCCCCACGGGATCCAGTTCGACTCACCGCTCCAACGGCAGTGGATGATCCGGTCGTCGAGCGGCAGGCTGGCCTTGAACGCGGCCACCGTCCGCGGGGCCGCGTCCTCTTCCCAGCGGGCGAGGAACTGCATGCCTGCGGCGACGATCTCCAGCACGGCGAGACCTTACCGGCCAGAGGCCCGCGAACACGCAATTCCACATCAAGCCTCTAGCGAATCACGATCGCGATCGCCACGATCCCGGCCGCCGCGATCCCGAGGATCGGCCACACGTTGAGGCCGCGCTGGCGCAGGTTGAAGTAGTGACGGACGAGCGCCCCGATCGCCATCAGCGCGACAAGCACGATCCAACCGTTTCGGTGCCCGTAGGTGAACGTGAAGTGGTTCGAGAGCATCGCGAACACGACGGGCAGCGTCAGGTAGTTGTTGTGCACGGACCGTGTCTTCGCGCGGACGTTCCAGCGTGGGTCGGGCTCGCGTCCGGCCTCTTTGGCGCGGATCAGCTCCCAGTGCGCGGGGATGATCACGAAGAAGACGTTGCCGACCATCATCGTTCCGATCATCGCGCCGACCTGCAGGTAGGCGGCCCGTGGCGCGAAGAGATTCCACGAGGCCCAGGACGAAGCGCAGATGAACGCGAACACGAGCACGGCGAGGAGCGCTTCGTCGCGCTCGAAGGCGCGGCAGATGCCGTCGTAGACGAACCATGCCAGCACGATCCCGCCGACGGACAGAGCGATCGCCTGCCACGCGGTCAGGTCGGCGACCGACGGATCGATCAGAAACGCCGTCGCGTGTGCGTAGTAGACGACGATGAAGAGCGCGAACCCGGAGAGCCAGGTCGTGTACGCCTCCCACTTGAACCAGTGCAGTGGCTCCGGCAGGCGCCCCGGAACGAGCCGGAACTTCTCGACGCGGTAGAAGCCGCCGCCGTGCACTTCCCACGCCTCCCCGGCCACGCCGCGAGCCGAGTCGTGCGGGTCCTTCGGTGGCTCGAGATGGTTATCGAGTGCGATGAAGTAGAACGACGCGCCGATCCACGCCATCGCCGCGATCACGTGCAGCCAGCGAAAGAGCAGGTTGCCCCAGCCCCACCAGTAGTCGCTGAGGGCTACGACGTGCGCCATCTGTTCACCGCTATCTGCACGAGCTCGTCCACCGCCGTGGTGAGCTCCTCCTCTCGGGTGCGCTGCAGGCGCTGCTCGAGAACGGGCACGATCTCACGACGCGGCCGCCCGTTCACGAAGACGACGAAGCGAAACCCGAACCGCTCCTCGTAGGCCTCGTTCAGCTCGGCCAGCCGGGCGAGCACGAGCGGATCGTCGTCGGTCCCTTGTTCGCGAGCCGAGCGTTCCGACGAGGCCGTGCCGCCGATCGGCGGATGCGCGTCGAGCACCTCTTTCTGCTCGCTTTCCGAAAGCTCGAGAGCGACCTCGCGCGCCCGGCCGAGCGGATCCTCGTAGGTCGCGAGCAGCACCACGAAACGCGTCCGTCCCTCGAACAGCTCCGCCAGCTGCTCGGCGGTCAGCTGCCGCGGTAGCTCGCGCACGCGTAGGACGAGATCAGCAACGGGACGTGGTGATGACCCTCGTCCAGCTCGATCTCCAGCTCGATCCTCTTGAAGAACGGCGACGCGGGGTGAAAGACGATGCGGTACCTGCCCGGCGTGGTGTCGGCGAGCTCGCGGATCCGCCCGTCGGTGTCGGTCACGCCGTCGGCGACGAGCGCCCCGGCCCCGTCGTAGAGCTCGACGCGGACGCCGGCGGCCGGGCGGCCGCGCTCGGTGTCGAGCACGTGGGTCGACAGGCTCATTCTCTCCACAACCTCCGGGCCTGTTTGCGGTGCTCGACGGCGATCTCCTGCACGTCGGCACGCACGAGCGCACCTCCGCGGACGACGTCTTCGCCGCCGACGACGAGCCGGTCGACGTGGTGAGGGCCGCTGAGGACGAGGTTCGCGACCAGATCGTCGGCGCCGCCGAACTCGAGGCCGTCGGTGCGCCAGACGGCGAAGTCGGCGCGCTTGCCCGGCGCCAGGACGCCGATGTCGTCACGGCGGAGCACCTCGGCCCCGCCCCGTGTCGCGAGGCGAAGCACGTCGCGGGCGGTCAGAGCGTCGCTGCCGTCTCGCCCGCGCGCAACGAGCAGCGCGTTCTTCACGTCGACGAAGATGTCGCTGCGTTCGTTCGACGCGCTCCCGTCCACTCCGAGCCCGACCCGCACGTGTGCGTCGAGCATGGCGCGCACTGGCGCTACGCCCGCGCCGAGTCGCAGGTTCGACGTCGGGCAATGGGCAACCCCGACGCCGGCCTGCCCGAAGGTCGCAACGTCGGCGTCCGACAGGTGGACGCAATGCGCACACCAGACGTCGTCGGCGATCCAGCCGACCCGGGCGAGGTACTCGACCGGCGTGCAGTCGAAGAGCTCGCGGCAGTAGGCGTCCTCCTCGATCGTTTCCGCGAGATGTGTGTGCAGCTGCAGCCCCAGGCTACGTGCGAGCGCCGCCGACTCCTCCATCAACCGTGTCGTGACGGAGAAGGGCGAGCAGGGTGCGACCGCGATCTGCACCATCGCGCCGTCGGCGAGGCGGTGCAGACGTTCGGTGTCGGCGAGGATCGTGTCGATGTCCTCGACGAGAGAGTCGGGAGGCAGGCCGCCGTCGGACTCGCCGAGATCCATCGAGCCGCGTGACGCCACGATGCGCACGCCGAGCTCCTGCGCCGCACGGATCTCCGCTTCGACCAGGCCGGTGACGCCGCGCGGAAAAACGTAGTGATGGTCGAAGACGGTGGAGCACCCGGAGAGAGCGAGCTCCGCCAGGCCGCATCTCGCCGCTGCATATTCCATCTCGTCGTCGATCCGCGCCCAGACGGGGTACAGCGTCTTCAACCACGTGAAGAGATCGGCCTGCTGGGCTCGTGCGCGCGTGAGCGTCTGGTACAGGTGGTGATGCGTGTTGACGAAGCCGGGCGTGACGACCGCGCCGCCGAGATCTTCGGCGTCGCCCGGCGCCTGGCCGCCGTGCACGTCGGTGATCAGCCCGTCCTCGACCCGCAGCCAGCCGCGCTCGTGCTCGGTGCCAGTGTCGTCCATGGTCACGAGCCACGCATTGCCGTACGCGGTCACGACACGTCCAGTGGCACGAGCTCGAACCGGTCCACGTCGACGAGCCCCTGATCTGTGAGCTTGAGCGACGGGATCACGGACAGCGCGAGGAACGAGAGATGCTGGAACGGCGCGTCGAGCGTGCACCCGAGCTGCCCGACCGCGGCGACGATCGCGTGTGACTGCGCGACGACCTCCTCGAGTGGAGCGTCCGAGAGCAGCCCCGCGACCGGCAACGGCAGTTCTGCAAGCACTTCGGCTCCGTCGACGACGACGATGCCGCCGCCGCGGTTCGCCAACCGTCGCACTGCGGCGGCCATCGAGGCGTCGTTCATCCCGACGACCACGATGTTGTGAGCGTCGTGCGCGACCGAGGATGCGATCGCGCCGCGCTGCAGGCCGAAGCCGCGCACGAAGCCGTGACCGACGCGGCCCGTCCCCAGGTGCCGTTCCACGACGGCGATCTTCGCCAGGTCCTGGGCGGGATCGGCGAGCGCCTCGCCCGCACGGGCCGGGATGGCCGCGACCAGCGAGTCGGTGACGATCTGGCCGGGCACGATCCCGATCACGCGTGCGTCGCCGCCGTTCCACGGCACGCGGAACATCTCCGGTCCGAACGCACCGATGCGCACCGTGTGGCGGACCCAGTCCGGCACCTGAGCACGTGGCCACTCCGCGACCGGCTGCCCGTTCTTCAACACCAGGTCGGGGACGAACCGTTCGAGGTCGGGCAGGACGAGCACGTCGGCGCGGTACCCGGGCGCGACCGCTCCCAGCCCCTGGAGGCCGTGCCAGAGCGCGGGGCTGAGCGAGGCGCAGACCAGCGCATCCTCAGCAGGGATTCCGAAGGCGACGGCGTCGCGGACCATGCCGTTGATGTGTCCGTCGTCCGCGATGTGCTCCGGCTCCCGGTCGTCGGTGCAGAACGCGATCCGTCCAGGCCCGTATTCCGCAAGCAGCGGCAACAGCGCGTGCAGGTTGCGGGCAGCCGTGGCCTCGCGGATCAGGAGCCACATCCCGGCGCGCAGGCGTTCCCGCCCCTCCTCCGGCGTGTACGCCTCGTGGTCCGAGCCGATCCCGGCGGCCGCGTAGGCGTTGAGCGACCGGCCGAGGACGCCGGGAGCGTGGCCGTCGACATGCCGCGCCAGCGCGAGCTTCGCGAGCTCGGAGGGCGCGCCGCTGATCACGCCGGGGAAGTTCATCATCTCCGCGAGGCCGATCACCCGCCGGCGGCGGAGGAGCGCATCCAGGTCGCCCGGCGTCAGTTCGCGGCGCGGCGACTCGAAGCGCGATGCCGGCACGCAGGACGACGCCATGAAGTAGACGTCCAGGGGGATGTCGTCGCAGACGTCGATCAGCCAGTGCACGCCGTCGGTTCCGAGGACATTCGCGATCTCGTGCGGGTCCGCGACCACCGAGGTCGTTCCGAACGGCAGCACGAGCCGCGCGAACTCGTCCACGAGCAGCTTCGACGACTCGAGGTGCATGTGTGCATCGATGAAGCCGGGCACGACCCAGCGGCCGGTCGACGTCGATCACCTCATGGCCGTCGTAGTCGCCGAGCCCGGCGACGTACCCGTCGACGACGGCGACGTCCGTGTTGAGCCATTCGCGCGTGAACACAGAGAGCACACGACCGCCGCGGATGACGACGTCCGCCGGCTCGTCGCCACGGGCCACCGCCAGCCGGCGTGAAAGTGATGCGCCCACTGGCACAGAACCGTACCCTTCGCTCTCGTGGAAGTCCTGACGCCCCGCACCCTCGCCGAAGCGTTGCGCTTGCGGGCGGAGCATCACGATGCCTGGCCGATTCAGGGTGGCACAGACGTCATGGTCGCCCTCAACTTCGACCGCGGCCGGCCCGCGTTCCTGCTGAACCTGAACGAGATCCACGAGCTGCGCGGCTTCACCCGGCAGAACGGAGCCCTCCGCCTCGGCTCCGGCCTCACGTACGCCGAGCTCGAGCACGGCCTCCTTCGCGACGTGTTGCCGGCCCTCGCGGAGGCCTCACGGACGGTGGGGTCGCCGCAGATTCGCAACCGCGGCACGATCGGCGGCAATCTGGGAACGTCGTCACCCGCAGGCGACGCGCTGCCGCCGTTGCTCGTGGAGCAGGCCGAGGTCGAGTGCGCCTCCGTGCGCGGGACCCGGCAGGTGCCGCTCGGCGAGTTCGTCACCGGGGTCAAGCGCAACGTCCTCGAACCGGACGAGCTGATCACCGCCGTCTGGTTGACCCCGTCGCGCGCCCCGCAGACGTTCATGAAGATCGGCCCTCGCAACGCGATGGTGATCGCGGTCGTCTCGCTCGCGGTCTCGGCGGGCGACGAGCTGCGTGCGTCCTTCGGCTCCGCCTCGCCGCGGCCGGTGCTCGTCACTGCTCCGCGGGACGAGGCCGACTCGTTCGCGGAACGCGTCGCCGCAGCCGCCGCGCCGATCGACGACGTGCGCGGCAGCGAGCGCTACCGCCGCCACGCGCTCCGCGTGCTCACCGAGCGCGCATTGAAGCGAGTTCTCGTATGAGGATCACCTTGCGGATCAACGGCGAGGAGCACCAGGCCGATTGCTGGGAGGGCGAGTCGCTGCTCTTCGCCTTGCGCGAGAAGCTCGGGTTCCCCGGGGCGAAGAACGCGTGTGAGCAGGGTGAGTGCGGCTCCTGCTCGGTGCTCCTCGACGGCACGCTCGTGTGCGCCTGCCTCGTGCTCGCGGCGCAGGCGGACGGTCACGACGTGACGACCGTCGAGGGGCTCAGCGACGGCGACCGGCTGCACGCCGTTCAGCAGGCGTTCGCGGACGCGGGCGCCGTGCAGTGCGGCTTCTGCACACCGGGCCTGGTCGTCGCGACCGCGGATCTGCTGCGCCGAAACGCCAACCCGTCGGACGACGAGATCCGCGAGGCGCTCTCGGGCAACCTCTGCCGTTGCACGGGCTACGCAAAGATCTTCGACGCGGTGCGCATGGCGGTGGGCACATGACGCAGACCGTTCGGCCGCTCCAGGTGGGCAAGATCGGTGAGCTCGTCCCTCGGGTCGACGCGCCGCCGAAGGTCAAGGGCGAGTTCGCGTACGCGAGCGACCTGATCGTGCCGGGGATGCTGTGGGGCCACACACTGCGGAGCCCGCACGCGCACGCGCGGATCGTCGAGATCGACATCACGGCCGCCCTCACGATGCCGGGCGTCCACGCCGTCCTCACGCACGACGACGTCCCCGGCAAGAAGCTCTACGGCCTCGAGTTCCAGGATCAACCGGTGCTCGCGATCGATCGTGTCCTCTATTACGGCGAGCCGGTCGCGCTCGTCGCCGCGGAGCATCCCGAACAGGCACGGCGCGCAGCGGAGAGCATCCGCGTCGACTACGAGCTGCTCGAGCCGGTGGCCGACATGGAGCGCGCGACCGAGCTGGCGGACCTCCATCCCGATCGGCCGACCCGCGGGCACGGCTACTTCGACGACCCCCGGCCGAACGTGGTGCGTCACATCCGGATCCGGCACGGCGATGTCGAGTCGGCGGGCGAAGTGTCCGTCAGCGGTGTCTACGAGGTGGGCATTCAGGACCAGGCCTTCCTCGGGCCCGAGTCCGGTCTGGCCGTCCCCGACGGCGAGGGCGGGGTCGACATCTACGTCGCGACCCAGTGGCTGCACGTCGACCGCTCACAGGTCGCACCGTGTCTCGGCCTGCCGCTGGAGCAGGTGCGGATTCACCTGAGCGGGGTCGGCGGCGCCTTCGGTGGCCGGGAGGACCTCTCGATGCAGGTGCACGGGGCAATGCTCGCGCTGCACACGAACCGTCCCGTGAAGATCGTCTACAACCGAGAGGAGTCGTTCACCGGCCACGTGCATCGTCATCCGGCACGGCTCTGGTGCGAGCATCGTGCGACGCGCGACGGTCGCCTCGTCAACGTGCGGATGAGGATCCTGCTCGACGGTGGCGCCTACGCGTCGTCATCGACCGCCGTCGCCTCCAACGCCGCGTCGTTCGCAATCGGGCCCTACGAGTCGCCGAACGCACTGATCGAGTCGACGGTCGTCTACACGAACAACCCTCCCTGCGGAGCGATGCGCGGCTTCGGCGCAGTCCAGACCTGCTTCGCGAGCGAGGCGCAGATGGACAAGCTTGCAGCCGCGCTCGACATCGACCCGGTGGAGCTGCGGCTACTGAATGCGCTCGCGCCCGGCGACGTGCTGCCGACCGGACAGAGGATCACAGGCTCGATGCCCGTCGCGGAGACGATCCGCGCGGCAGCAGCGCTGGAGCCGCCTCCGGCGGAGCCGTTGCCGCGTGACGTGCTGCGCCTGCCCGGGGGCGCGGGCAACACCACCAACGGCGAGGGCGTTCGGCGCGGAGTCGGTTTCGCCGTCGGCTTCAAGAACATCGCGTACTCGGAGGGGTTCGACGACTACTGCGCAGCGCGCGTACGGCTGCTCGTGGACGGCTCGGCCGAGGTGCATTGCGCCGCGGCCGAGGTCGGACAGGGCGTCACGGGAGTGATCCTGCAGGTCGCGCGCACCGAGCTCGGCGTCGAGGATGTGCGGCTCGCGCCCGGGCAGACCGCGACGGTCGACTCGGCCGGGTCGGCGTCGGCGTCGCGGATGACGTGGATGGCGGCGGGCGCGGTTCGCGACGCCTGCCGCGCGGCGCTCGAGGAGCAGGGGCGCAGGCCGGGCGAGGAGATCGACGTCGAGCGCATCTACCGGCATGCACCCACGACGCCGCTCGATCCGGAGACCGGCCAGATCACGGGTGAGCGCGCGCACGTCGCGTTCGCCGCGTGCGCGATGAAGGTCGTCGCCGAGGTCGACGTCGATCTCGGCCTGACCCGCGTGGTCTGGATCGGCGCGGCGCAGGACGTCGGCAAGGCGATCAATCCGCAGCAGGTCGAAGGCCAGATCGAAGGTGGCACGGCGCAGGGCCTTGGCCTCGCCCTGATGGAGGAGATCCAGACGCGCGATGGGCTGATCACGAATGCGAGCTTCACCGATTATCTGATCCCGACGGCGCTCGACATGCCGCCGGTCGAGTCGGTGCTGATCGAGGATCCGGAGCCCGGCGCCCCCTACGGGGTGAAGGGCGTCGGCGAGCCGCCGACCGTCGTCTCGACGGCGGCGATCGTCGCGGCGCTCCGAGCAGCGACCGGACGAGAGCTCACGCGCGTGCCCGTCAAGCCAGACGACATCTGCCTGGACTCAGAGGCCGATGGTGTCTGACACCCGTTCCAGATCCGAGACCGGGTCGACGTAGAGGATGAACCGCTGGATGCCGGCGCCCGCGAGCGCCTGGTAGTCGACTTCCTCGCCTGCGCGCACCGTGAACGACGCGGTCTTCTCGATCTCGTCGTAGTCGCGTTCGATCTCCTCGCAATGACCGCGGAGGACAGCGAGCTTGTGGCGATAGAACGCCGGGTCGAACGAGTCGGTGAAGTTGCACGCATCGGCATACCGCGCGACCAGGCGCAGCAACACCTGCTCGCCGGCGCCGCCGACCAGGATCGGTCTGCCGGGGCGTCGCGCACGCAGCACCTGGAGCGTCTGCTCGAGGTGGCGAAGCCGCCCGGGCACGTCGGGCCATTCGCCGTAGCCGAACTCGCGCCACTCGCGCTCGTCCCAGCCGGCGCCCAGGCCGACGACCACACGGCCGCCGCTCGCCGCATCGACGGTCGACGCCATCTGCGCCAGGAGGCCCGGGTTGCGGTAGAGCGCACACGTGACGATCTGGCCCAGCTGGACGCGGGTGGTCTCGCGCGAGAGTGCTGCGAGCGAGGTCCAGCATTCGAGCACGCGGTCGGGGTCGCCGTCCCGGGTCTGCAGATGGTCGTAGAGCCAGATCGAGTCGAAGCCGAGCTCCTCGGCACGGCGGGCCACGCCGGCCATCGTCTCGAAGTCGCGCCCGTCGAGATCCTCGCGCCAGCCCTGCGGAACGATCAGCCCGAACCTCATGGACGCACGCTATGCACGCTCGCGATGCGCCGCTACCCCTCCTCACCCGTGGCCGACCGCGCTCTCCCGCTCCAGCTCCGGTATGCGCGTCGGCTCGCGTCGGACGACCGTCGCGACGGAGACCACGACGATCGCGGCGCCGATCAGCAGTCGCCACGTCAGCTGTTCGCCGCGGAAGAGCACGCCGAGCGTGATCGCGACGACCGGGTTCACGTATGCGTACGTCGCGACCAGCCCGAGCGGCGCGTTCGCAAGCAGCCAGACATAGGCGGTGTAGCCGATGATCGAACCGAAGATGACCAGGTAGATCCAACCGGCGATCGACGCCGCCGACGGCGAGAAGTGATGCACCGTGAAGAGCGAGAACGGGAACATGATCAGCCCGCCCGCGAGCATCTCGAACGACGTGGCCGCGAACGGATCGTCCGGCATCGTCAGGCGTGAGGAGAGAAACGAGCCCGTCGCCCACATCACCGCCGAGCAAACGCACAAGGCGACGCCCCACCACTCCGCGCCGCCGGAAGGCTGCGCCAGCACGGCGACGCCGGCAAACCCGACGCCCACACTTGCGAGCGCCTGCCACGGCAACCGCTCGTGACTCGCCAGTCGCAGGACGACGAGCCACAGCGGCACCGAGGCGATGATCAGCGACGCGAGACCGGTGGGGACGTTTCGCTCGGCGAAGAAGAGCACGGCGTTCGCGCCCGGGAGCAAGCAGCCGACGACGACACACGACACCAGCGCTGCGCGCGACATGCGCAGCGTCCCGCCGCGTACGGTCACGACTACCGCCATCAGCGCGCCCGCAGTGATGAAGCGCGTCGAGGCTGCGAAGAGCGGCGGGATCGTCTCGCCGGCGTAGGCGATGCCGAGGTACGTCGAGCCCCAGATCACGTAGACCGTGACCAGCGCGGTCCACACCTTCGCGTTCTTCGACACGTGCTATCGAACGAGCGAAAGCGCCGCGCCGATTCCCAGCAGCACGATTCCGATCGCCCTCGGCACGGAGATGGCGATCTGGTGGACCCCGAACAAGCCGAAGCGGTCGATCACGGCGCCCATCACGAGCTGGCCCGCGATCAGGATCCCGATCACGGCGGTCGCGCCGATCTTCGGCTGGGCGAACGTGATCGACCCGACGACGGTCAATCCCATCAGCCCGCCGATCCACATCCACGGCGGCGTGGCGCCGATGTGGTGAAGGCCGCCCAGGCCGCCGCGGGCGGCGAGCAGGATCGCGACAGCGAAGACGAGCTGCACTCCGGTTGAGAACGCGAGCGCTTCGACGACGCCGACCGCGCCGCCGAAGCGCCCCATGACGGCGACTTGAACGGAGCCTGCCAGCCCCGCGAGGACGGCCAGTGCGACCGCGACTCCGGTCACGCCGCGCTCTCGTCTCCTTGCCACAGGCTGAAGTTGGTGCCCTCCGTGTCCTTACAAGCGGCGAACCAGCCGTGCGTCGGGACCGGCTGCTTGTCGCCTGCGGTGCCGCCGAGCTCTCGCACCTTCGCGATCGAAGCATCGATGTCGTCGGTGTCGAAATAGACGACGGGACCGGTCCCCGGCGTTTCCGACGGCATGACGGCACCACCCTGGTCGTCGCCGGTCTGGAACATGCGGTAGTCGAACTCCTCCGACATGCTCGCCCCGATGTTCCAGCCGAACAGTCCGTTCCAGAATCCGGTCGCGCGATCGACGTCGGCCGCGTGCAGCTCGAAATGAACGATCTTTCCCGCCATGGTTAGGCTCCTTTCACTCCAACGAAGGGGACAGAGATGGTCAGAGTGGTCGTACTCTACGACGAGGCGCCCGACGCGGACCGCTACGAGGAGCACCTCGAGCTCTGCAGGGCCGTTCCGGACGCGACCTTCCGTCACGGGCCCGTCTTCGGCGCGCCGAGGGGCGAGCCGCAGCACCGGTACTACGCCGAGTTCGAATGGCCGGACCTCGAATCGTTCAAGGCGGCCGTGTCGTCACCCGAGTTCGCAGCGACCGGGCAGGACGCCATGGCGATGGGCCGGAAGTTCAGCGTCCAGTTCGCGCGGCTCGAGACGCTCTAGGGAAAGCGCGGCTTGCGCTTCTCGCGGACAGCCGCGACGCCCTCGTGGACGTCGGGGCCGGTCATGTCGAGGAACTCGAGCGCGAGCGAGGCGTCGAAGGCGGGCCCGGCGGCGCGCAGCCAGTTGTTGAGGGCGAGCTTCGTGTGGCGGATCGCCTGCTGTGAGCCTTCGGCGAGGCGCGTCGCGAGCTCGAGCGCGCGCGGCTCGAGCTCGTCCTCGGCGACGCAGAGCGAGACGAGCCCGATCCGCTCGGCCTCGACGCCGTCCAGCGGCTCGCAGAGCAGCAGGTGGTACTTGGCCTTCGCGAGCCCGCAGAGGAGCGGCCAGACGATCGCGGCATGGTCGCCCGCGGCGACGCCCAGCTTGGTGTGGCCGTCGACGATCCGTGCTGCCGGAGTGGCGATCGAGATGTCGGCGAGCAACCCGACCGCCAGGCCTGCGCCCACCGCCGGCCCGGTGATCGCAGAGACGATCGGCTTGGGGCAGTCGATCACGTTGTAGACGAGGTCGCGAGCTTCGTGGAAGACCCGGATCCGTGTCTCGGCGTCGTCGGCGATCGCGAGCACCAGGTCGAGGTCGCCGCCGGCGCTGAACGCCCCGTCGGCACCGCGGACGATCACCGCGCGCGTCTCGTCGTCTGCGCCGATCGTCTTCCACACTGCTGCAAGCTCGCCGTGCATGTCGGCGCCGACGGCGTTCAACTTCCCGGCTGCGCGCAGCGTCAGGCGCAGCACGTGCGGCGCCGGGCGATCGAGCTCGAGGCTCGGATAGGCCGCATACGCGTCCACGTCAGAGGACTCTAGACCCCGTTATGGTTGGCGCGTGTCCGAGGTCGAGATCACGCGTGCAGGTGCGATCCTCACGCTCACCCTCAACCGCCCGGACGTTCTGAACGCGCTCAACCGCGCCGTGCATGCCGGCATCGCGGCCGGGCTCGAGGAAGCGAAGGATCCGGCGGTCCGCGCAGTGGTGATCACGGGAGCGGGCCGCGGCTTCTGCGTCGGCCAGGACCTGCAGGAGTTCAGCACCGGCGCAGGAGACGTCGCCCAGAACCTGCGCGACAACTATCACCGCACCGTGCTCGCGATCCGTGCGCTCGAGAAGCCGGTGATCGCGGCAGTCAACGGCGCGGCTGCCGGCGCGGGGATGTCGCTCGCGCTCGCCTGCGACGTGCGAATCGCCGCCGACTCGGCGAGCTTCGTCCCGGCGTTCATCAAGATCGGCCTCGTCCCCGACTCGGGAGGAACCTGGCTCGTCCGCCGGCTGCTCGGCGCCGCGCGCGCCTTCGAGTGGCTGACTACCGGACGCCGCATCGACGCCGAGGAGGCGCGCAGCTGGGGCCTCGTCAACGAGGTCGTCCAGGCAGACGAGCTGCCGGCTCGCGCGCACGAAGTGGCGGAACTGTTCGCAGCGATGCCGACGCGCGCGGTGTGGCACACCAAGCGCCTGCTCGATGCCGCCGAGGATTCGACCTTCGAGGAGCAGCTCGAGCTCGAGGCGAGGACGCAGGCGGAGCTGACGAGGACGCCGGACTTCACGGAGGGTGTCGCCGCCTTCCTGGAGAAGCGGGACGCGCAGTTCACCGGCGCCGACGTCGACTGGCCGCATCCGATCCGGCTCGTCGTCAACGACGATCTGCAGCGCTGGCGGCTCACGGTGGCGCTCCGGTGGCTGCTCGCCGTCCCGCATCTGATCGTGCTCACGCTCTGGACGTATGTCGCGCTCCCCGTCGTGATCGTCAACTGGGTGATCGGCCTAGCGCGTGGCCGGCCGTCCGCAGGCCTGCACGCGTGGGTGACGCGACTCGTTCGCTACCAGGCCCACGTCTACGCCTACGTCTACTTCGTCGCCGACCCCTATCCGTCGTTTCGTGGGTGGCCCGGCACCTATCCGGTCGATCTCGTCGTCGCCCCGGTCACCGACCAATCACGATGGAAGACCGGGTTTCGCATCCTGCTCGTCCTGCCGGCGTACGTGCTCGCCACCGTGCTCGGCTACGTGCTGATCGTCGTCGCGCTGCTCGGCGCCATCTATGCGCTCGTCACCGGCCGGTATCCGCGTGGCTTCCGCGACCTGAGCGCCTACTGCATCCGGTACCAGGCTCAGACTTACGCGTACCTCCTGCTCCTCACCGACCGCTACCCGACGATCGCAAGCGGGAGCGGCTACCAGTTCGAGAGAGGAACGCGATGATCGATCAACAACTCGAGACCCACCCGATCGGCCTGATCGTCGACGACGACCTGAAGCGCACCCGGGTCACCGTCTTCTTCCGCCTGCTGCTCGCAATTCCGTTGGCGATCTGGCTCGTGATCTGGGGGATCGCCGCGTACGTCGCGGTTCTGATCGCGTGGGTCGTCGCGCTCTTCGCCGGCCGCGTGCCCGAGGGCATCCACGAGTTCATCGCGCGCTACCTGCGTGCGCTGACGCACCTCTCGTCGTATGTGCTGCTTCTCGCCAACCCGTGGCCGCCGTTCGGCGGGACGCTGGGAACGTACCCGGTCGACCTTCGTGTCGACGCTGCGGCGCCGCAGAGCAGATTGACCGTGTTCTTCCGCGTGCTGCTCGCCATCCCCGCGTTGCTCCTCTGTTACGTCTTCCGGCTCGTCAATCAGATCGTTGCGTTCCTCGGCTGGTTCTACAGCCTCTTCACCGGCCACATGCATCGCGGCCTGCGGGATGTCAGCGCATGGATGCTGCGCTACGAGCTGCAGACTTACGGATACCTCTTCCTGCTGACGGGCCGCTACCCGAGCCTGTCCGGAGCACCGACCGCCTAGACGGAAAGCGCCGCGAGCGATGCGGCGATCGAGACCGGCACGAGGACGAGGCCGAGCAGCGAGTAGGTGCGCGCACTCGGTCTCGCCCCGTGGTTGCGGGCCACCCGAAGCCAGAGGAAGGCCGAGAGCGAGCCGGTGACGGCGAGGTTCGGGCCGAGGTTGAGCCCGATCAGGAGGGCCTGCGGGTGAGCGGGAACTCTGGCGGCGAGCAGCATCGATGCCGGCAGGTTGTTCAAGCAGATCGCAGCCACCGCGCCGGTCGCGGCGGTCTGCCAGCGATCGAACGAATTGACGAGGTGCTCCGGGCCATGCCACCAGCGGCCGACCGAGCCGACGGCGACGGCCAGCAGGAACAGGCCGACGAGCACGCGCGGGTCGGCCGTTGCGAACACGCGGGCACGGGTGGTGCGGGCCAGCAGGACGACCACGACACCGACGATCAGCACCGGCAGCGCGGGGGAAGCGAGAGCGAGCACGAGTATCGTCGATGCGGCGACTCCTGCGACCCCGAGGCCGAGGTGCGCGCGGACCGTCTCGCGCCCTCCTGTGGTCGCCGCTCCGAGCGTGCGCCAGAACGCGACCACCACGATCAACGTCGTTGTGGCGACCGACGCAGCCGCGGCGGGCCACATGCGTGCGAGGAAGGTCGCGCCGGCAACGCGCTCGTGATGCAGCACGATCAGGTTCGTGAGATTCGATCCCGGGAGGAAGAGCGAGGCCGCGTTGGACATGAAGACAGTGCCGTACAGGAACGGCGACTCGTCGATCCCGCGGTGGCGCGCGAGATGCAGCAGGACCGGCGTCAGGAAGAAGACCGACGTGTCGAGGTTGAGCACCGCCGTGACGAGCGCCACGAGCGCGAGCGCCGCGACGAGCAGCGTCCGTGGCCCGAGCGGCAGGCGAGAAAGCCGTGAGCCCGCAGCGGCGAAGAGGCCGTCGCGCTCGGCGACGACGCCGACCAGCAGCAGTCCCGTTACGAGGGCGAACGCAGGCCAGGCCTGCGCTGCGGCTGCGCGGATCGCATCGGCGTCGTGCATCGGCCCGGGGAGATTAGGGCAGAGCGATCACGCGGCCGGAGGCGTCATCCCCGGGAGCCCGGGAGGCGCGGGCGGAGCGGGGACGACCGGCAGTCCGGCCGCGACCCACGCCGCGAAGCCGCCCACCACATCACCGGCTCGGCTGAACCCGAGCTCGACGAGCGTTGCAGCGGCGAGGCTCGACGACTCGCCGTGATCGCAGAGGACGATCACTCGCTCGTCGAGCCCGGGCGCGTGCGGGCTCCGCCACTGGCTGTCCGGTGCGAGCCGCCACTCGAGGACGGTGCGCGGGATGTGGAGCGAACCGGGCACGAGCAGGTCGGGCAGCGCGCGCACATCGATGATCTGCGCACCGTCCCGCGCCGCCGTCCAGGCCGCGGCGGGCTCATGGCGCTCGATCCGCGCGCGGGCTTCCCGCAGCAGGGAGTCGAGCGTGCGAGGAGCCGTCAAGACCGGGCTCGGGTCAGGGCTGAAGGTGCTGGAAGACGGTCTTCGTGCGCTTCTGGTCGAGCTTGCGAATGACGAAGATGTCGTGCTCGGAGACGGCGCCGACATAGCTCTTGAGGAAGAAGCGCGCCGATCCATCGGCCGGTCCGCAGGTCACATACGTCTTCGCCTGCAGACGCTGGACGGCGCAAAAGATGTGGGTGCCGGTGACGGTTGCGACGGTCCCGACCACGGCGCGGAAGCTCTTCCCCGTGGTCGCGGGGCCCGGGAAGTTCGCGCCGGAGCCGGAGGGCTCCACCTCACGTTTGACCTGTTGCGGCGTCGAGGATGCCGATGCCTTGAGGACGAGCAGCGTCGTGTTGGCGACAGCGAACGCATAGCTGCCCGCGCGCGGAGACTGGCCGCTGCCCTCGCCACAGACGATCGTCGTCGGCCCGCCCGCAGCCGACACCGCGCAGTGCAGGGTCGTGCCGGTGATCGTCATCTGGTCACCGGCTCCCAGCCTCAGCAGCTTGCCGTCCGACCGGTCGCTGGTCGACTGCGTGGCGTCGGCGACCGTCGCAGCCGCGAGCGCAGCGACGAAGCACGCGGCCGCCACGGTGGCGATTCGCCGTTGCCCGCAGGTCATCCGAGGAGCCGCCACAGCCGTGCGACGCTACCGCATCCGGTGGTCGAGCCGGTGGCGGCCGCCGAGTCTTCGGTGTCACTTGCCACTTGATATGAACTGTGGATGGCCGACGGTCCTGAGGCGGCATACGACGAGGTCGCGGACGCATACAGCCGCGCGCTCGACCCTGAAGGTGCCGGCCTCGTCGACCCCGTGCTCACGGAACTGATCGGCGACGTTGCGGGGCGCGAGGTGCTCTCGCTCGCGTGCGGCCAGGGCCAGGATGCGCGTCTGCTCGCCCACCTCGGCGCAACCGTCACCGGCGTCGACTTCTCCGAGGAGATGCTGCGTCATGCGCGTCGGCACGAAGCCGACGGGCGGAGCGGGATCGCGTATGTGCACGGCGACGCGCAGGATCTGGCGACGTTCGCGGACCGGAGCTTCGACGGGGTCGTCAGCCACATGGCTCTGATGGACATCCCCGATCTGGCTGCGACGATTGGATCTGTCGCGCGCGTGCTTCGGCAGGAGGGTTGGTTCGTCTTCTCGATCGTCCACCCGTGCTACGGCGGACACGTCGCGGTCGTGACGGACTACCTGGTCGACCATCGCTATCGCAAGCGGGTCCCGCCGGATTGGCTCCCGACGCACGCCTATCACCGCCCGCTCGGTACCTACGTCGCTGAGCTCACGCGGGTCGGTCTTCGCATCGAGCGCGTGGTCGAGGTGCACCACCCGGCCGCCGATGCCAGCGGGGTGCCCGGCCTGCTGTACGCGCGGTGCGTGAGGTGGTAACGACGAGACTGCGTCGCTACCACCCCGTTGCCTGCACTGCCCAGCTCGGCCGTTGACGTTCGGACGTGTCAGCCGGTGAGAGCCGGCGTTTCGACGAGTCGCTCCTGCGGATCGATGGCGCCGAGGTTCTCGACGATCTCGAAGCGCCCGCTTCGAGCCTGGGCGATGTACATGTTCAGGCGCAGATGATGTTGGCCGGGCGCCATTGCCGCCGGTCCGCCCGGGCTCGCTTCGATCCGTGCGTGGTCGAGCGCGTCGATCACGTCTTCCTGTGCGAGCGAGCCGGCCTCCGTGACCGCGGCTGCCCAGAGCCGCAGGCCCCGGTAGAGGCCCGAGCACGCGCTGCCGCCCGTGAACTTGGCGTCGCCCGGGTAGAGCGTGTCGTACCGGTCGAGCAGCTTGCGGCTGAACGGGTCGGGAACGGCCTGGTAGTAGTCGAGGCAGCCGTACAGGCCCTCGACATGGACGGCGGGCACCATGTTCAGGAAGTTCTCGTCGAAGTACGTGCAGACGAGCTGTCCCCCGCGTCGCGTGAAGCCGGACTCGTACAGCTCGGCGAAGAACGGCGTCAGTCCGGGCGGGACGATCGTGTTGAACACAGCGTCGGCGCCGCTCGCCGTGATCCTCTCGACGGTCTCGCGGTAGTCGGTGTGGTCGAGCGGGAAGTACTCCTCGCCGACGATCGAGCCACCGTTGGCCGCAACGACCTCTTTGACGCGCTCGTTCAGGACGTGTGGCCAGATGTAGTCGGCCGAGGGCAGATAGAACGTCTTCGCACCGGTCTCCCGCATCAGCCACGGAATCAACGGATCGACCTGCTGCGCCGGCACCGGCCCGGTGCAGAAGATCAGCGGGTCGGACTCCTGCCCCTCGTATTGCTCGGGGTAGATGTAGAGCGTCTCACCCTCGACGACGGCCGGACCTTTGATCGCCTGTCTCGTCGAGCTGTAGATGCCGCCGACGACGACGTCGACCTGATCACGGCCGACGAGCTTGGCTGCCTTGGCGGCGGCCACGGTGTCGTCGGTCGCGCTGTCCTCGAGCAGGAGGACTACGGGCCGCCCGAGCAGGCCGCCCTCGGCGTTGAGCTCGTCGATCACCATCCGGGCCACGTTCGCGTTCGCGAGCCCGATGAACGACAGCGGGCCTGTCTGATCGGCGATCACTCCGACCTTGATCGGGGCGACCTGGGTTGACTCCGCCATGACTCCTCCTTGATGCGTTGCCGGACGCCCGGCGGCCGGCCGGTCAACGCCTCTCGTGTGCATCCGACTCTGCAACGACTGCCTCCGCGCGAACATGGGGCGAATGACCCATCCCGCCGACCGGTCCACTACGGCGGCGATGAACTCGCGTCGCACCGTCGGATGGCCCGCGTTGTGGCGGCGAGTGTGACTCGAAGCTTGCAACGATCGGCCAGCAGACGATGGCGCTGCGGACGTTGCTCCAGCTTCCGTGGGCCTCGTGGACGTTTACGGCCGGCTTTGCCGGCTGGTCTGTGGTCGCTCGCCGCTGATCCGCTCGCACACGTCGCTCGACAGAATCGGGTCACGACGCGTCTAGCGCTTCGACCGCGGCAGCTTGCCGGTGAGGCTCGAGGCTTTCGCGCTGGGTCCGTGCCCGGTCAGCGAGCGCTTCAAAGTCATGTTGCGACAGCCGCGGGTCGGTCGCGGCGACCTGTGCGAGCACGAGCCAGAGCAGGCGTTTGCCTTCGATTCCGACTGAGAGTCCCTCCAGCTCTACGAGCCGGGATAACGGGGAATAGCTAATGAGGCGCCCGTTCAGCTTGAGCCGTCCAATTCTTTCCGCGGTCAAGGCTGCGGCGATCTTCGCTTTCGAGCGCGGTATCGAAAGCTCATCCATCAGTTGCGAGAGCGTTGCTTGATCATCGGTGATTTCAGCGACGAGACCCCGCAGAAAGGTTCCGAGCTCGCTGCGCTCGTTGTTGGCCAAGCACCGTTGCGCCAGCGCAACTCCGGCGGTTGAACCTGCAAAGTGGTCATTCAAGTAGATCGCCAGCAGCCTTGATGTCACATCCTGCCCCTGACCAGCCCCACGGGCCGTCGAACCAGAGCGCCCAACGGGCGACTCGAACGGGACGGCCGCCAAAGCCAGGCACGCATCGTCATTCGGCTACCTCGTCAGGGTTTTCTTCCGCGGCGAGTTCGAGCGAGGCTCTCCGCACGGTCTCGAGATGCCGTTGCTGGATGGGCAGAGCCCACTCGACGAGTTCTGCGACCGCGGCCTTTGAGGCGTTTTGATTCAGGGTGCCGAGGATCTCCCAGTGGCCGACCTCGCCTGCTTCAGCCATCGTGAGGAACTCGAACCCGTCTAGCGCATCGGAGGCCTCGTCAAGGTAGGTCTTCATCATCGACTGTGCCTTCTGCTTGACCTCTCGCGCCTCGTCGAGGATCGCCGTTTTCTTGCCGTCGAAGCCGCCGGCGACCTGGGTGCCGCGCTCCTCGGTTTCCCGGGCTTGCTCGCGCATCTGCTCGAGCGTTGCAACGAGATCCGACTTACCGTCCTCTTTGGCGAGCCTGCCGACTTTCTGTGTCGCTTCCTGGGCTGCCATTGCAAGCCCGACCACCTCGCCGAGCTTCGATTCGAGATTCGTCAGTTCAGCCATCGCGTGTCTCCCTTCCGTGTGTTTGAGCGTGCCGTTGCAACCGCCGTGCTTCTGCGCGCAGTTCCGGTTCTGCTTGGCGCCAATGGTCCTCTGCCGACCCCAGCCGCCAACAACTGCGCTAACGAACTAACGCTTGTCCGAGTTACGGGCGCCACGGCTCAGGGCGAACAATGCGAGATTCAGGCGGCGACCAACCCGCGCTCCTGGCGGGCCGGGTCGGATTGCTCCAGGCGTGCAGGAGGAGGTAGAAGGCGATTGCGGCGTATTGGCGGGCCGCAGCGGACCGAACCGTAGACCCCTCCTGACGTGAGCAACTGTGACGTGGAGTGCCCCTGAGCCGATGTGCCCTCGAACCGGGTGCTTCGCGGCTCCATTACCCTCTGCCCATGGCGGTGGCGGTATGACTGGCTGGGAGACATCGGAGCGCGTGCTCGAGTCCGGCGGCTTCGAGTCGCGCCAGCGGCTGCTCGTGGCGCAGCCCGTGGTCGAGGCGTCCGAGGCCGGCGCTCGCACGCTGGGTGTCACCTACTGGCAGGCGGTTGACCGTTTCACTCGCGGCGGCGTTCGTGCGAGCTGGACGGGCGGCGGGGGGAAACTGAAGCTGCTGGGCGGTCCGACGCTGCTCACCTTCGGGCCTCCGGAGCTCTCGTTCGACGCCGGGCTCGTCAGCTGCCGGCACGCGATCCAGGGAGGATTGCTCGCGCTCAGAGCTGGCGGCTCCGTCACCCTCGCACAGCGGCCCGAGGGCGGTCAGCAAGAGTTGAGCGTGACGGTCGAGGGATACCTGCCGCGGCTCGCCGCTCGCGCGGCCGCGCCTCCCTGGACTGGATTGCTCTATGCGAAAGGCCAGAGCCCTTTCCATGTGGCCGTCAGCCGCCGCTTCTTTGATCTCCTACGGAGCGGGAGCTCATGAAGGTCACCATCTTCGGAGCAACGGGCGTCGTGGGGCGGGCGCTTCTGCCCCTGCTGCGCGAGCATGAGTTGACCGCGGTCTCGCGCACCGCGCGTGACGAGCACAACGCCGGTTGGGTGGTCGCCGACGTGGCCACCGGCGACGGCGTCGCCGCGGCCGTGGAACGGGCGGATGTCGTCTACTACCTCGTCCACTCGCTCGGCGCGCGCGATTTCGAGCAGCAGGACCGCCTGGCAGCAGAGATGGTCTCCCGTGAAGCGGCGAACGCGGGCGTGCGGCAGATCGTCTACCTCGGCGGGCTCGGCGCCGACGACCCCGACGCATCGCCCCATCTACGCAGCCGGCGCGAGACCGGAGAGCGGCTCGCGTCGGCGGGCGTCCCAGTGACCGTGTTGCGGGCGGCCATGATCATCGGCAGAGGGAGCGCCGCGTTCGAGACGATTCTGGGCCTGGTCAAGCGGCTGCCGGTCATGGTGACGCCGAGTTGGGTCTCGACGCCGACACAGCCGATCGCGCTCGACGACGTCGCCCGCTACCTGGCCGGCGTCTGCGGTAACGGGGCCGCGTACGGGCAGGGGTACGACACGGGCGGGCCGGAAGTGATGACCTACCGGCAGATGATCGAGCGCATCGCTTTGCTGCTTGGCCGGAAACCCGCGATCGTCGAGGTTCCCATCCTGACCCCCTACCTCTCCTCGCTCTGGCTCAACCTCGTCACGCCGGTGAACGCGTCGGTCGCGCGACCGCTCGTCGAAGGACTGCGCAATCCAACGATCGCGCGCGAAGAGCGGATTCGAAAGCTGCTGCCGCTCGAACTCACCTCCTTCGACGAGGCGGCCCGGCGAGCGCTCGCGTGACCAGCGCTCCGGACTGACCACTCTTTCGTTTCACACGTACCGCAAAGGCCAGCATGCTCCGACAGACGTGTGTTGGGCCTGACGTGGAAGAACCCCTGCCAGACTATGGTCGAGTGAGTTTCGTCAGCCGCTCGGCTTCTGCAACGGGGTCGTCGCTCAGGGTAAGGACGTCGTCGCCGAGATGCGTGCCGGCGGCGCCGGCGCCGCCGAGGCAGAGCGAAGTGTCGCGCGAGAGCTGTTGAAGCTCAACGGCGTGGCGGCGGAAGGCTCGTGAGTCGACTGCGCTGACGACGACGAATGTGGGATCGAGGGCCTGTACGGTGTCGGCCACGCTCGTGATCGGTGTGTCGGCGCCGAGATAGACGATGCGCCAGCCGCGCGCGCGGAGTGCAAGTCCGAAGGCGAGGAGGCCGAGGTCGTGCTGCTCGCCCGGTGCGCAGGCGAGGACGGCGACTGGCCCGATGCCTCGGCCCCAGTCGCGTGCGAGTCCGAGGAGGCGCCCACGGAGCAGCGTGGAGGCGAAGTGCTCCTGCGCGATCGAGGCTTCCCCGCGTTCCCAGCGCTCGCCGAGCTCATGCAGGTAGGGAACGATGACATCGCGCAGGAGCGTGTCGATCGAGAGCCGCGCTAGGAGCGCGTCGAACGCGGCGTGGGCATCGCCGTCGTCGAAGCTCGCTAGCGCGGCGGCAAGGCCGTCTTTTGCGTCCGGTGTTGCGATCTCGCCGTCGCGTGCCGGCCGCGCGGCGAGCGTGGCGGCCTCGGCAGCGGCGAAACCCTCGGCGAGGTGCTGCTGCATGGCCTGCACACGAGCGAGGTCGGCCGGCGCGTACAGCCTGAGCCCGCCGGTCGAACGGGTCGGCTGCAGCAGCCCGTACCGCCGTTCCCACGCGCGCAACAGCTCCGGGCTGACGCCCGTGCGCCGGCTCAGCTCGCCGATCCGCAATGCGCCTGCCGCCTCCATGTGGCGAATATACAGCATCTGGACAGAATCTTGACAACCGTGTGAATCGGCGCTAACGTCAACCTGTACAGACTCTCTACAGGAGGTGGACGAAATGAGGAAGCTCGACCTGCTAGCCGCCGCACTGGTGCTCATCGGAGGACTCAACTGGGGTCTCGTGGCCGTGGCGAAGTTCGACCTGGTCGCCTGGATCTTCGGCATGGACTTCGGCGAGACGAATGCGGCCAGCCGGATCGTCTACGGACTCGTCGGCCTCTCCGCGGTCTACGGCATCGGGGTCCTGCTCGCCTCGGCCCGCCGGCCGCGCGCGGAGGCGGCGACGGCCGGCGCTCGCTGAGGGGAAAGGCTGTTCGCTGTCACTCCGGTAGAGCTCGCTGAGCCATGAACGGGGCCGACTGCGAGGCACGGCCGACGTTCCCGATTCTCACGAAGTCTTTACCCGGCCGCCCTCGAGTCGATGGCTAAGGTCGGTTTATCGGCGTTGCTTCGGGGGAAACCGCGCCGATCGCGAAGGCCCGGGGCGGTGTGACTGCCTTTCCCGCCGTCCTCGGGGTCTTCGCATGTAGACGGGTGTTCTGATCGGGGGAGGAGAGCGGGTTGACCGAGTACACGAAGTTGAATCTGCGCGACGACGTGGAGAACTTCGCGGAGCGGCACGGGCTCGCTCCCGATCTGGAGCTTCGTCTTGGCCGTAGCGCTCTCGGGATCAAGGGCGGCGGCGTCAGCTATCAAAAGCGCGCCCCGAACTTGGGCGGCGCGACCGGGCATCGGCACCAGACGCAGGAAGAGGTGTACATCGTGATCGCCGGTTCTGGTCAGGCAAAGCTCGACGACGAGGTGCTGGAGCTGAGCCAATGGGACGTGATCCGCGTACCGCCAACCGTGGCGCGAGCGTTCGCATCAGGTCCCGACGGGCTCGAACTGATCGCGATCGGCTATGGCGACGGCGGCGACGGCGAAACGATCCAAGGTTTCTGGGAGACGACTGAAGATTGACGTCGTGAGGTGTTGACGAGAACGCTGCCTAGATCGTCTTGAACTGCTCGAACGGCTGGCGGCAGCTCTCGCACCAGCGGATCGAACGGCACGGCGTGGGACCGAAGATGTTCTCGAGCCGCGTGTCGGTCGAGCTGCAATACGGGCAGCGGAACGCCTTCGACTGCAACTGGACGAGCGTCGTCGGGCCGGCGCTGCGCGGCGCGGGTGGCGCGAGCCCTGCCTGGCGGAGCTTTTCGCGACCCGCGGCGGTGATGCGGTCGGTCGACCACGAGTCGTCCTGGATCACCGCGATCTCCGGCTCGGCGCCGAGGGCTGCGACGCTCGCCTCCAGTGCGCGCTTCATCACCTCGAGCGCGGGACAGCCGAGGAACGTCGGCGTGAACTCGATTCGCACTCGGTCGCCGTCGACGGACACGGCGCGGATGACGCCCAGGTCGACGAGCGAGATGACCGGGATCTCGGGGTCGGGGATCTCGTCGAGCGCGGCCCAGACGGCCTCGGCCGTCACCATTGGGCACCCGGGACCGACCGCCGCACCTCCGTCATCACCTCCCAGAGATCGGTGAACGCGGGGAGGTGCGCACCGCGCTCGTTCGCCGTGACGACCTCGCGCCCGACGCGGCGCGCCAGCTCGGGGCGGAGCTCCGGCTCGAGCAGCCCGAGCGCGTACGGCCACAGTTCCTCCACCGCCGCTTGGAAGCGCTGCTCGTCACGAAGCCGCGCCGCCCACAGCTCCGCGTGCAGGCGGTGGTAGGTCTCCTCGCGGTCGATCTTCGCGGCGAGTCCCGCCAGCTCAGCGTCGTCGCAGCGCATCAACACGCCAATGCGAATCCGATCGGCCTCCTCGTAGAGGTAGCGGCGCGCGATCGTGTGCGCCCACTCGAGCAGATGCAGCTCGACGAGAGGTGCACAGCGGTAGTCGTCCGGCTGCCGGTCGAACGCCAACGCGTCGGCGTCGGAATCGAGCTCCCGCGCCGCGAGCTCGTACAGCGCGCGCGCGTGCCCGATCTCGTTCTGGGCGATCGACGAGAACGCGACATCCTCTTCGAGCGTCGGTGCGATCCCCGTCCATTCCGAATCGCGCCAACCGAGGATCAGCTCGTCGTCAGCGATCGAGAGGAGCAGATCCGAGCGCGCGCTCACGCGCCTCCTTCAGGCGGGACTTGATCGAGTAGCCGTCGACGCGCCGGTACTTCAGGTCGAACTCGTCGGCCCACTCGGTGATCGCGTGGATCGACTCGCGCGGCACGAGCCACAACGCCTCCGACTCGCCGCGGCGGCCGTACTGCTCCCGCGCCCAGGCGTCGGCGAAGGCGGCGTCAGGGGCCTCGACGGAGCCGGCGTGCGCGAACGGCTGGCCCTTCCGCTCCTGCCGGAACACCTCGAAGACCATCAGGCCGCCAATGCGTCGCGGACCCACTGCTCCTGCTCGAGGAAGCGGGCGCGGAAGGCGAGCCGGTCCTGCGAGCGCGGCCCGTGGCCGGTGACGACGGACTTGAGCTCGGCCCAGTCCGGCTCGGAGTAGCTCCACACGCCGTCGTCGCCGCGGCGCAGGTTCGGGTCGGGGACGGTGAGCCCGAGCTCCAGGATCTGCGGCACGTAGCCCTCGAGGAACTGCTGCCGCGCCTCTTCGTTCCCCTGGGACTTGATCCGCCAGACGTACATCGGATCCTCGTCGCGGGGGATGGGGTTGCCGTGGAACTGCATCAGCGGCCCCCACCATCGCGTCAGCGCCTCCTGGACGAGCTCGCGCTGCTCGTCGGTGCCCGTCATCATCGCGAGGATCACGTCCCGGCCATGGAGGATGTGAAACGACTCCTCCCAGCAGATCTTCTTCATGATCCGCGCGTACGGCGCATACGAGCACTTGAGCAGCGCCTTCTGGGAGATGATCGCCGCCGCGTCCACGAGCCACGCGATCACGCCGACATCGCCCCAGGTCTTCGTGGCGTAGTGGAAGACGTTGTGGAACTTCGCCTTGCCGGAGAGCAGGTCGGCGAACATCGCGTCGCGCGGCTTGCCGAGATCCTCGGCGACGCGGTAGATCAGCTGCGCGTGGCCGACCTCGTCCTGCACCTTGGCGGTCAGCGCGAGCTTCCGCTGCAGCGTCGGCGCCTTGAGGATCCACTCGCGCTCGGGCAGCACGCCCATCAGCTCGCTGTTGGCGTGCATCTCGATGAACTTGATCAGCTTCTGCCGATAGTCGTCCGGCAGCCAGTCCGTCGCCTCGGCCTGTCCGCCTTCCTGAACGTAAGCGAGAAATTCCTGCGTACGGGCGTCCACGCGCTGTGCCTCCCTACCGATCGTTAGGCTGGCCATCATAGATGTCGACGAGGCGTGAGGAGCTGACCAGAACCGCCGCGCGGCTCTTCGCGGAACGCGGCTACCAGGGCACCTCGCTGGCGGATCTGGCGGAAGCACTCGGCATGCAGAAGCCCTCGCTCTACCACCACATCGACTCGAAGGAGGACCTGCTCTGGGAGGTCGCCTGGGAGGGGGCGGAAGCCTTCCACGCCGGCCTCGACGGCCTTCCTGCCGAGGCGGCCGCGACCGAGCGAATCCGGCTCGCGCTGCGCGCGCACCTCGCCGTCGTCGCCGGCCAGCTCGACATCGCCACCGTCTTTGTCCGCGAATGGCGGTACCTGGAAGGAGAAAGGCGCGACCGCTTCCTCGCCGAGCGCCATCGCTACGAGGAGCGAATCCGCGCCCTTTACCGGGAAGGGGTCGAAGGAAGCGAGCTGCGCACCGACCTCGACGTCGCCACCGCGGCACTGCTGTTCCTCTCGGCGGCGAACTGGGCGTACACCTGGCTTCGGCCCGGCTCGGACACGGAGCAGCTCGCCGACCGGCTGTATGCCGCGCTGTTGGACGGGATGCGGGGCTACGCGACCCCCGATTAGCCGAGCGGGAACTGCGAGCGGGTGCTCCACAGGCCGCTCGACTCGTCCTCCTCGATCAGCAGGATCTCCCGTGCGCGGCACGAGATCGGCAACGCAATGTCGAGGTCGAGCGGGGTCTCGCTGACGGTCACGTGCGGGATCACCTCGTCGAATGCGCCCTCGTAGGGCGGGCACGCGGGCCAGCGTTGCCAGACCGCCGCGGTCAGGTCGGCGAAGCGCCAGGCCGGGTCGGGTCGCAGCCACATGTGGCCGTCCTCGAATCGCTCGACGCGATCGAGCACGAAGTCGAAGGCCGAGAAGCGCGTGAAGACTTCGCGCAGCGCCTCTTCATCCACGTCGTCCGGCGGCAGGAAGGGAAAGAGGATCGTGATGTGAGCCGGCACTCCGCGGGCCGCGGAGGAATCGTGGGCGAGCCTGATCGAGCCGACCGCCGGCTCGGCCTCCGGCACCGCGGCGATCAGGGCAGTCCGGCGTGTCATGCTCGCAAGCGTGAAGCGCGCGCTCCTGATCGTCAATCCCTACTCGACGCACGTCACCGGTTCGCGGATCACCGACGTCGAAAATGCGCTGCGCGAACGGGTCGATCTGCAGACGGAGTTCACGCAGGGTCCCGGCCATGCCACCGAGCTCGCCGCCGCCGGGGCGGCCTCTGATCTCGACGCGATCCTCGTGTTCTCCGGCGACGGCACCTACAACGAGGCGCTGAACGGCGCGGACGGCGAGGTGCCGTTCGGGTTCCTGCCGGGCGGAGGAACGAGCGTCCTGCCGCGCGCGCTCGGTGTGCCGCGCGATCCGGTCGAGGCTGCGCGGGCCGCGGGCGCCGCGATCGCCGAGTCGAGGCTGCGCCGCATCTCGCTCGGAGCGGTGAACGGCCGCCGGTTCTGTTTCTCGGCCGGGGTCGGCTTCGATGCCGAGGCCGTCCGCCGGCTCGACGCCCTGGGCCGGGCCCCCGGCGGCGCCCGGCCCGGCGACCTGGCGTTCATGCGCGCTGTCACGAAGATGATCTTCGAGCGCCGAGGCCGTTGGGAGGCACAGCTCGAGATCGAAGGAGTCGGCCGTGCAGCCTTCATCCTCGTCGCGAACGGCGATCCCTACTCGTACGCCGGCTCCGTCCCGCTGCGGATCGCCCCAAGGGCGAGCTTCGAGGCCGGCATCGACTTCGTCGCGCCGTCGCGCGTGCGGGCGCGTGACGTGCCCCGCATCGTCTCGTGGATCGTCCGCGGCAACGGCTACGCGGACTGGGTGAGGACCGGGCACGATCTCGACCGGATCGACGTTCGGTGCGACGAGCCGCTCCCGCTCCAGGCCGACGGCGAGGATCTCGGTGACTTCGACACGGTCGTCTTCGAGGCGAGAAGAGATGCGGTTTCTGTGCTGGTGTAGTGCGGCGCTCGTGCTCGCGTCGTGCGGTGGCGCGAAGCATTCTGCGACACACGATCCGTTTGCCGACAACGCCGTGGCGCCGCTCGCCGTCGTCGACGCGGGTGTGTATGCGTCGAGCCGCGCGGCGACGATCCGGAACATCTCGTTTGCCGGCGACGGCGGATCGCGCGTCCAGGCGTATCTCGTCGTGCCGCGGAGCGGCGGTCGTCATCCCGGCGTGCTCTTCCTGCACGGCTCGGGTGGAAACCGCCGCGATCTGATCTTCGAGGCGGCGCTGCTCGCCCAGCGGGGAGCGGTGACGATGACGATCTCGCAACCGAACGAGGCTCCGACCTATCGTCCGCTCGTCGTCAACGCCCGCCGCGCACTCGACACGCTCGTCGCTCGCGGCGACGTCGACCCGAAGCGAATCGGGGTGGTCGGCTTCTCGCTCGGCGGGCAGACGGCGGCCATCCTGGTCGGCGACGATCACCGGCCGAAGGCAGCCGGGATCATCGGCGGTCGTGGCACCGATGTCGCGCGCTACTGGATCGGCCGCACTCACGCCGACCTCTTCTTCCAGGCCGGGACGCGAGATGCCGTCGTGCCGCACGCGCAGCTCGTGGCGCTCGAGCGGGCGGCACCCGGGCACCCCCGCGTTCGCTGGTACGACACCGGACACGTCGTGGACGGCCCGATCAGGCGGGATCTGCTGAGCTGGCAGGCCGCCGAGCTGGGCCTCAGGTAGCTTCCGCCCGGCATGGCTTCCACCGACGCCCTGCACCGCAGCACGAGCCTTTCGGAGAGCGAGCTCCTCGAGCTGTACCGCCGCATGGTGCTGCTGCGCACCTATGACGAGCGCTCGGTCGTCTACCACCGGCAAGGACGGATCGGTACCTACGCGATCTTCTGGAACCACGAGGCGATTCAGGCCGGAGCGACCTTTGCGCTCGGTGACGACGACTGGATCTTCCCCTCGTATCGCGAGTCTGCGATCGGGCTCGTGCGCGGGATGCCGGCCGAGACGATCCTGCAGTGGTGGCGCGGCCATCCAACCGGCTGGTGGAACCCGGCCGACTGGAACGTCGCCTCGATCTGCGTGCCGATCGCCACTCACGTGCCGCACGCCGCGGGCCTCGCCTGGGGGAAGAAGCTGCGCGGCGAGAACGTCGTTGCCATGGCGTTCTTCGGTGACGGGGCGACGAGCGAGGGCGCGTTCCACGAGGGAGTCAACTTCGCCGCGGTGATGAACGCACCGGCGGTATTCGTGTGCAATAACAACCAGTGGGCGATCTCGACGCCGATCGAGGCGCAGACGCGCGCCGAGACGCTCGCCGACAAGGCGGTCGGCTACGGCATCCCCGGCGTGCGGGTTGACGGGCTCGACGTGCTCGCCGTCTACGAGGCGGCGCGCGAGGCCGTCGCGCGTGCGCGTGCCGGTGGTGGCCCGACGTTGATCGAAGCAGTGCACTACCGTGCCGCACCCCACGCGACGGCGGACGATCCCCGCGCCTACATCGATCTGGCGCGCGTCGAGGAAGAGCGCGCGCGGGAGTGCGTCGGTCGCTACGAGGCGTTCCTGCGCGATGCGGGCCTCTTGACCGACTCGGTCGTCGCGGCGACCCGGCAGGAGGCCGAGGACCTGGTGCGCGCCGGCATCACGGCGGCCGAGGCCGCGCCGCCGCCCGACCCCGAGCTCATGTTCACGCACGCCTATGTGGATCCGCCGGGGAACGTGCGCCATGGCTGAGCTGACGCTCGTCGAAGCGGTCAACGACGCGCTGCACACCGAGCTCGCGCGCGACGACAACGTCCTCGTCATGGGCGAGGACGTCGGCCGGGCCGGCGGTGTGTTCCGAGCGACGGCAGGGCTCCGCGACCGGTTCGGCGCCGACCGTTGCGTCGACACCCCGCTGGCCGAGGCGGGGATGCTCGGTACGGCGGTCGGGCTCTGCATGGCGGGCTGGAGACCGGTCGTCGAGATGCAGTACGACGCATTCTCCTACCCGTGTCTCGACCAGCTGATCACGCACGTCGGCCGCTACCACTGGCGCACCGGCGGCCGGATGCAGTTCCCGATCACGATCCGCATGCCGTACGGCGGCGGGGTCCGAGCGCCGGAGCTGCACGACGATTCCCCCGAGACCTACTACGTGCACACGCCGGGGATCAAGGTCGCGATCCCCTCCACTCCGAGCGATGCGAAGGGACTGCTCGCGGCTGCGATCCGCGATCCCGACCCCGTGGTGATCTTCGAGCCGAAGCTCGTCTACCGCACGGCCCGGGGCGAGGTCCCCGAGGGCGAGCATGTGGTGCCGCTCGGGCGGGCGCGCATCGCGCGCGCCGGCACCGACGTGACGCTGGTCGCCTACGGAGCGATGGTGCCGGTGTGCGAGCGGGCCGCCGGGGAGCTCACGGGCGAGGCGTCGTGCGAGGTCGTCGACATACGGTCGCTCCGCCCGCTCGACGAGCGGACGATCCTCGAGTCCGTCGCGAAGACGGGTCGCGTCGTGATCGTTCACGAGGCCCCGCGCACGGTCGGCTTCGGCGCGGAGCTCGCGGCGATCATCGCCGAGCACGCGATCTTCGACCTGCAGGGGCCGGTCCTGCGTGTGACGGGGTTCGACGTCCCGTATCCGTACTGGACGATCGAGGACTCCTACGTGCCCTCCGTCGAGCGCGTCGTTGCGGCCGTGCGCACGTTCTTCTGACCGACCGGCTCAGGCTCTGGCTCGAGCGCGACCGCCGCGGCGCCGGTTACCACCTGCGCGACGCAGCCAGCGGGCAGCCTGTGACGTGGGAGGACCCGCGCATCCACGTCGCGCCAGTGGCCGGAGTGTCGTTCCGCCCCGAGGCGGTCGCCGACGCGTCCTTCGATCCCGGGCAGCGCGTCGCGCTCGTGCCGGAGCCCGACAACGAGCACGACGCGAACGCCGTCGCGGTGTGGAACGAGGAGCGCACGCTCCAGGCCGGGTACGTGCCGCGCGACCTGGCCGTCGACCTGAGCGGGGATGAGCAGGCGGTCTCGCTCTGGCGCGCCGGCGAGGGCCTGCGCATCCTGATCGTCCCGGCCGACGCCTGGATCGGGCGCCCGCGCAGGTAGCCTCCGACGCCGTGCCCTACGAGTTCAAGCTGCCGGACCTCGGCGAGGGCCTGACCGAAGGAGAGGTCGCCCGGTGGCTCGTGGCCGAGGGCGACGAGATCGCCGAGGACCAGCCGCTCGTCGAGATCCAGACCGACAAGACGACGGTCGAGATCCCGTCACCGGCCGCCGGGAAGGTGACGAGCATCCGCGTCGCCGAAGGCGACGTCGTCCCCGTCGGGACCGTGCTCGTCGTGATCGGCGGCGAAGGAGCCGAGCCGACGCCGCAGACAAGTAACAGTCTGTTACAAGCACCCGCGGCCGCCCCGCCGGCGCGCCCGGACCGGGTCCAGGCGACGCCGCTCGTGCGGAGGATCGCCGCAGAGCTGGGGGTCGACCTCGCGACCGTCAATCCGACCGGCCCGGGCGGACGGGTCACCGAGGACGATGTCCGGGCCGCTGCCGGACCAAGTAACAGTCTGTTACAAGCTCCTTCGGAGGGGCGCCGCGAAAAGGTCCGTGGTGTCCGGCGGCAGATCGTCGAGCATCTGACGCGCTCCCACCGCGAGGTGCCGGCCGTGACCTACGTCGAGGAGTGCGACTTCTCGACGGTCGACCTCAAGCAGTTGCTGCCGATCGTGCTGAAGGCGACCGCGCTCTCGCTGCAGGAGTTCCCGGAGCTGAACGCCCGCCTCGAGGGTGACGAGATCGTCTTCCTCGACCGCTACGACCTCGGCGTCGCCGTCCAGACCGACCAAGGGCTCGTCGTGCCGGTCGTCCGCGGTTGCGCCGAGCGCCCCATCGAGGAGCTGCGCGCAGACATCGACGCGCTCGCCGAGAAGGCACGCGCGGGCAAGCTCGACGCCGCCGAGCTCCGCGGTTCCACCTTCACCGTGACGAGCGCGGGCAAGCTCGCGGGGCTCTTCGTGACACCGCTCGTCAACTCCCCGGAGGTCGGCATCCTCGGCATCCATCGGATCGGCCCGCGGCCCGTGGTGCGCGACGGCGACGTGGTCGTGCGCTCGATGGGAAACGTCAGCGTCACCTTCGACCACCGCGTCGTCGACGGCGCGCGCGCGGCGCAGTTCACCCTCGCCGTGATTGCCCGGCTCGAGGCCTGAGGCCGGCGGGACCGTAAACTCCTGCAGGTGGGGGGCTGGTACACGATCGGGATCTTCGTCGGGCTCGGCACCTCGGTCGGCCTCGCCGCCACTGCCGTCGCCGGCCGTGCGCTGATCGGGCTGGTCGTCGGCGCGGTGGTCGGCATCGCGCTCGGCCTGGTCTTCGGCGACTGGGAAGAAGCGGTCGGCGGTCTCGTCGGCGCGGTGTGCGGCGCGCTCGGTTCCGGCCCGCTCGTCGCGGGCACGCTGCGGCGCGGGGGAACGCGCGCCGGGACGTCGATCCTCCTCGGGCTCGTCGCACTCGTCGGTGCCGCGCTCGCCTTCATTCCCGTGGTCGGCTACCTCGAGGCCGTAGCGGTGCCGATCGTGGGCGCTCGCCTTCGTCGCCGTTCGCCCGACACCCACGCCGGTCTGCGTACGCTCGCGCGGGACTGAATGGCGGCGGCAAAGCCCGTCGTCCTGGTCGTGATCGACGGTCTGACGCCGTCGATGTTCGAGAGCGCCGCCGCTCCCGCGCTGCGCTTCCTCGCCGAGCACGGCGAGTACCGGCGCGCGGCATCGACCTTCCCGTCGCTCACGCCGGTCTGCCTGTCGTCGATCGCGACCGGCGCCCATCCCGACGTCCACCACATCCCGCATCTCGTCTGGTGGAACCGCGCCGAGCACCGCATCGTCGAGTACGGCTCGTCGTTCGGCGCCGTGTGGGCGGCCGGCCTCGCCCGTTCGCTGCGCGACACGATCATCGACCTGAACCTGCGCCATCTCTCGAAGGACGCCGAGACCATCTACGAGGCGCTCGAGGACACCGGCCTGACGACGGCGGCGATCAACATCACCTGTTACCGCGGCCGCACCCGCCATCTGCCGACGATCCCGGGCGTGCCGGCCGTCTACGGCCCCAAGCGGTTCTTCTGGTACTCGCTCTACGAGAGCGACCGCACGGGCTCCCCGATCGCCGTGCGCAACCGCGCGCTCGGCTCGATCGACGCCTACGCCGCGTGGGTCGGCCGGTGGCTCGTCACCCGTGACGGCTTCGACCTCCTCGTCTACTACCTGCCCGACTACGACTACGCGTCGCACGCGGCCGGCCCCGACAGCGCGCACGAGGCGCTCGCCCGCAGCGACGCGGCGGTGGCTGCCCTGATGGATGCCGCCGGCGGCCCGGACGCGTTCCTCGAGCGCTACGCCGTCGTTGTCTGCTCGGACCACGGCCAGTCGAAGGTGGAGCGCGCCGTGGCCCTCGACGCGGGCGATGACCTCGTCACTGCCTCGAACCGCGCGGCGATGGTCTACACCTCCGACGCGCGTGCGGTGGCGGAACGGCTCGACGCGCAGCCGGCGGCGGGGATCGTGCTCTTCCGAGAGGACGGCCGCATGATCGTGCGCAAGGACGGAGACGAGGACGACGCGGTGCTCGACGACGTGCCCGATGGGCGCGTCCGCGCAGCCGCCGCGCTCGCCAATCCCAACGCCGGAGAGGTGCTCGTATCGGCCGCGCCGGGCTGGGAGTTCGTCGACCTCGCGGGAGGTCATCATTCGGGCGGGGGCAGCCATGGCTCGCTCGAGGCGGCCGACTCGGAGGTTCCCATGCTCACGGTGGGGCTCGGGCCGCCGCCGGCCTCGATCACGGGCATCAAGGAGCTCGTCGCGGCGCACTTCGGCGTGCCGGTCCGCCGTGCCACCTGACTGGGTCGAACGCCAGTTGCACGAGCGTGGCATCCGGGACACGCGCGTGCTCGACGCGATGCGAACCGTCCCGCGCGAATCGTTCGTGCCTGTGGCAGCGCGGAAGCGAGCCTATGACGACGCGGCGCTCGCGCTCGGCTACGGCCAGACGATCTCGCAGCCGTACGTCGTCGCGCTGATCTGCCAGGCGCTCGAGCTCGAGGGCGACGAGCTCGTCCTGGACGTCGGCACCGGCTCCGGCTACCAGGCCGCGGTGCTCGACGAGCTCGCCGGACGAGTGGTCTCCGTGGAGCGGATCCCGGAGCTCGCCGAGGTCGCCCGTCGCAACCTCGACGCCACCGGGCACAGCGCCGTCGAGGTCCTGCTGGGCGACGGCTCGCTCGGCGTCTCCACCCGAGCCCCGTTCGCGGCGATCGCCGTCGCAGCTGCAGCCCCCGAGTTGCCGCAGGCCCTGCTCGACCAGCTCGCCCCGGGTGGACGGCTCGTCCTGCCTCTCGGCGGCTCGCTCGTGCGGGTCACTCGGACGGACGGCCGGGTCCGGGTCGAACCGCTCGCGCCGGTGCGGTTCGTGCCACTCGTCACCGGTTTCCGGCGCTGAGCACCGGGGCAGGAGAGACCGACGTGGGGGGTCGTCGGGCTTCGGAGGTGCTGGCCCTGCCTGTGCGCATGCACGGCATTCAGCTCGGCCGGCCCGCGGATGCCCTGCTCGACGGGCGCGCGGACCGGGTGATCGGGTTCGAGGTGCGCTGCGGCGACGGCGTCCACCGGTTTCTGCCGTACGCGGTCGCTCAGGTCCGCGAGGACCAGATCGCGATCGATTCGGCCTGGATGTTGATCGACGAGCGAGACCTCGAGTTCTACCGCCGTCACTCTCGCAGCCTCGTCCGGGCGGGCTACCACGAGCCGTGGATCGACGACGACGGCGTGGTTCGCGAAACGCTGAGCGCGGCGTAGTCAGCTAGCCTCCGCGCGAGTGTCCGTCTCCTCGCGCACGACGGCCGCGCTCAGGCGGCGGGCGAACTGGGTCCAGCTCGCCCAGTTCGGCGCAGTCGGCGTCAGCGGCTATGTCATCAACCTGCTGGTGTTCAGCGCGCTGCTCAGCTGGGGTGCGCATATCGCGGCGGCGATCTCGTTCGTGGTCGCGGCCGCGAGCAACTACTGGTGGAACCGGCACTGGACGTTCGCGCGCCAGAAGAGCAACTTCGGCGCCCAGGGCGCCCGCTTCTTCGTCGTATCCGTGCTCGCCTTTGGAGTGAACCAACTCTGGCTCGTCCTCTTCATCGACGTGCTCGACTGGCGGAAGGTGCTCTCGCAGGCGATCGCGATCATCCTGGTCACACCGCTGAACTTCCTGGGCAACAAGCTCTGGTCCTTTCGCAAGTGAGACTTGCCGCAGTCCTCGCGCTCGCGCTCGCGCTCGCGCCGGCGGTGCGCGCGGCGACGACCACGGCGACGTCGCCCGCGACGACGACCACCGCCACGATCTCGACCCCGCAGATCCCCGCGACCCAGACGTCGCCGCGGACGACGAAAGCGCAGGCGACGCAGCTCTTCCTCGCGTACCCGAAGGTCGCGGACTGGTTGAAGCGCTATCCACCGCACCCGTTCACCGAGGCGACGTTCGCCCAGGGAGCCTGGACGGTGAACGTCTGGTCCGGCAAGGCGGGCGAGATCGCCACCGGGAAGGTCGACGACGCGAGCGGGGCGATCACCGAGGCGTGGACCGGGCCGCAGGTCGCGTGGAAGATGGCACGCGGCTACAAGGGTGCGTTCGGCGGCGACAAGATCAACAGCACCTGGGTCTGGCTCTCCTTCTGCGCGCTCTTTCTGATCGGGCTCGTCGATTGGCGCCGACCGCTTTCGGTGCGCAACGTCGACCTGCTCGTGCTGCTCTCGTTCTCGGTGTCGCTCTGGTACTTCAACCACGGCGATGTCTTCACCGCGATGCCGCTCGTCTACCCGCCGCTCGTATGGATCCTCGTGCGCTGTGTGTGGATCGCTCGTTCGGACCGCCCGTCGCTCGGCGCATCCGTCTGGCCCGTCTGGGCGCTCGCTGCCGCCACGGTGTTCGTCGCCGGCTTCAGGGTCGGGCTGAACGTTCGCGCCTCGAATGTGATCGACGTCGGCTACTCCGGAGTCATCGGGGCGAACCGGATCGCGCACGGTCAGAGCCCGTACGGCCACTTCCCGGTCGAGGACGACCGGCCGAAGTGCGGCCCGGCGGACGCGGACGGCGAGGTGCGCGACCGGATCCAGACGAACGGGCGCTGCGAGAACGCGAACCCACTCGGCGACACCTACGGGCCGGTGTCCTACCTCGCCTACCTGCCCGGCTACGCGATCTTCGGGTGGAGCGGCCAGTGGGACTCCCTGCCCGCCGTGCATTTCACGTCGATCCTCTTCGACCTGATCGCGATCGTAGGCCTGGCGCTCGTCGGCCGGCGCTTCGGCGGGCCTCGACTCGCGGCCTCGCTCGCGTTCGCGTGGGTGGCGTGGCCCTTCACGCAGTACGCGTCGAGCTCGAATACGAACGATGCGATCGCCCCGGCGCTCCTGATCTGGGGCTTCCTGGCTCTGACGAGCCCGGTCGCGCGCGGCGCGGCCGTGGCGGTGTCGGGCTGGACGAAGTTCGCCTCGCTGCTGCTCCTGCCGCTCTGGCTCGGCTATCCGGAGGCGCGCCGCGGGCGATCCCTCGCGATCCTCGGGTTCGTGGTCGCGACGGTGCTCGTCTTCTTCGTCCTCTTTCTCGAGCCGTCCCCGTGGCACGCGGCACGCGTCTTCTACAACCGGACAGTCGGGTTCCAGATCGGCCGCGACTCACCCTTCTCGCTCTGGGACTGGAGGCAGTACCACGCCAAGGGCCTGCCCGACCTGCACCTCGTGCAGCGTGCGCTCGAGCTGCTGCTCGTCGTCGGATCGCTGGCGCTCGCCTGGGTGCCGCGCCGGCGCTCGCCTCTGCGCATGGCGGCGCTCACGGCGGCCGTGCTCGTCGGCTTCGAGCTCGTCTTGACGCACTGGTTCTATCTCTACCTGCCGTGGTTCTTCCCCTTCGTCGCCCTCGCGCTGATCGCGCCGCTTCCCGGCGATGTGCCGGTGGAGGAAGGGGAGGACACTGACGCGGTCGCGCCTGCCCTCGGCTGAGGCGTTTGCCGCAGCCGGTCTCTTCCTCGCCTGCTGGGGGCTCGTCCACCGGTGGTTCTGGGCGCACGGGCAGATCGTCGACTGGCCCACCTACCGCAGCTACGGGGACGCGATCCTCCACCACGGCCGGGTGCCGTATCGCGATTTCGCGGTCGAGTATCCGCCCGGTGCGCTGCCGCCCTTCGTCGCTGCGGCGCCCTTCGGCGACTACGCCGGTGCGTTCGCGTGGGTGATGGCGGCCTGCGGCGTCGCGCTCGTGTTCGTCGTCGCGTCCGTCCGTCCCGCGGCCGCGTTCTTCGTCGCCGTCTCGCCGGTGCTCGTGGGCTCGCTGATCCTCAGTCGCTTCGATCTGTGGCCGGCGCTGCTCGCCACCGCCGCGGTCGCGGCGCTGGTCGCTGAGCGGCACAGGCTCGGCTGGGGCCTGCTCGGTGCGGCGGTCGCCGCGAAGCTCTGGCCGCTCGTCCTCGTGCCGCTCGCGCTCGTCTGGTCGATCCGCCGCGGACGTGGCTGGTCGGCGCTCGTGGGTGCTGTGGTCGCGGCGGCCATCTTCCTGCCCTTCGTCGTGCTCGCACCGCACGGCGTCTGGGCGAGCCTGCGTGGGCAGGCTTCGCGGCCGCTCCAGATCGAAAGCCTCGGCGCGTCGCTCTTCACCGCCTTCGGAAGTCCGCACGTGATCTCGTCGCACGGCTCGCAGAACATCGCCGGGCACGGCGGGATCGCGGCGCTGTTCACCGTCTTGCAGTTCGCCGTGCTGCTGGCGTTGTGGATTGCCTTTGCGCGTGGGCCGGCGACGCGCGAACGGTTCCTGCGCTACGCCGCCGGTTCGGTGTGCGCGTTCATCGCGTTCGGCAAGGTCCTGTCACCCCAGTTCCTCATCTGGCTCGTGCCGCTCGTTCCTCTCGTGCGCGGCCGCCGCGGCGTGGCAGCCGCGATTCTGCTGACGCTGGCGCTCGTGCTCACGCAGGTCTGGTTCCCGCTGCGGTACTGGAGCTACGCGGGCTCGTTCCACCTGGCCTGGGTCGTGCTCGCCCGCAACGTGCTGCTCGTCGTGCTCCTCGGGGTGCTCGTCCTGCCGCTCCGCGGCCGGACGACGCCGGCGCGCGAGCTGAGCTAGTCGACTTCGACGCGAACGGCGACGCATGAGGTCGCGCGGCCGTCCGCCGTGCATTCGACGAGCGCGCCTTCGATCCGCACGTCGCCGGTCGCCGGCTCGAGCCGCGTCGGCATGCCGGTGAGAAAGCGCTTGAGCGCGTTGTGCTCGTCGCTTCCGATCACCGAATCGTGCGGGCCGGTCATGCCTGCGTCGGTGATCGCGGCCGTCCCGCCCGCGAGCACGCGGGCGTCGCTCGTCTGCACATGAGTGTGCGTGCCGAGAACGGCGGTGACCCGTCCGTCGAGATAGCGCGCGAGGGCGACCTTCTCGCTCGTCGCTTCCGCGTGGAAGTCGACGACGATGATCGGTGTGTCGCGCTGTGCCTCGGCGACGAGCCGGTCGGCCACGAGGAACGGGCTCTCGAAGGGCTGCAGGGCGAAGATGCCGAGCAGATTGATCACCGCCACACCGTCGTGCACGGCGAGGCCCACACCGGGCGTCTTGGGCGACAGGTTCGCCGGGCGCAGCACGCGGTCGGTGCCCGAGAGGTAGGGCGCGAAGTCCTGCTGGCCCCACACCCAGTTCCCGAGCGTCACGACGTCGGCGCCGCTCGCGAGCAGCTTGTCGGCAAGCTTTGCTGTGATCCCGCGGCCCGCGGCGGCGTTTTCGCCGTTGACGATGCAGAAGTCGGCGGCAAGCTCCTCGCGCAGCGCGGGCAGCCGCGATTCGATCGCCCGGCGGCCGGGCGCGCCGAACACGTCGGCGACGAACAAGATGTTCACTGCGAGGCCTTTCTAGCCGAGGGAGAGCGTCGCCGAGGGATGCACCTCGATCACGACGTGGTTCCCGGAATCGTTCGTGTACCGCGCGAGCGCCTGGCGTTCGGCGTGCGTGAAGTCGACGACGGAGCCGAGCTTCGATCCGGCAGAGGTCACGGACGAGCCGACGACGAGCGACGGGTCGACCCGAATGTGCGACACGGAGACGACGAGTGACGGGGCGCCGGTCGGCTGGATGTCGATCCTCGATCCGTAGACGCGGTCGTTCAGCACGACGTCGTCGATCGCGACGATCGTCCCGTCGACCGGTGCGTAGACGTCGGTGCCTGCCGGTGCCCCGATGTCGACCGACGACGATCCCGGGCCGACACCGCCCGGCAGCTGGTACCAGCGCGGACGGCCCGACGAACCGCCGACGACCGAGTGCACCACGCGCTTCAGGAGCCCCTCGTTCGCCTGGGTGCCGAGCGGCGAGAGCGCGAGTGCGCCTGCGGTCCCGCCCTGGAAGCCGATCGCCGTCACGCGTGACTGGCTCACGGGCAGCTGCAGGTGCAGCGTGCCGATCCGGGCGACGATCTCCGGTAGAGGCGGCCCGGCCGGCAAGAGGCGTGACGCGCTCGCCGGAACCGCTGCGACCTGGGCGGGCGCACCCGAGCCGCCGAAGGCCGACAGGAGGAGCGTCACGACGGCGACGACGAGGAGGACGACGAGGACCGCGAGCCGGCGGCGGCGGCGCTCGCGATCGACGTGGCGGCTGCGTGTCCTGCGGGCACGCCGCTTGGGCGCCGGAGGCGACATCGAGGGCACGGTAGCGCACGGTTCCTGGGCTTTCAACGCGAGGGCGCCGTCCAGAGGGAACGACCAGTCCCAGTCCGGCGGACGAAGGACGCCCACCGGGGCGGTAGCATCGGCTCTGTGAGCACGGACGGGCGCCCACCGCGCATCGAGGTTCCGCGCTGGATTCAGCTCATCGGCCTGCCCATCCTGCTGGTGCTCGTCTGGGTGGTTGCGACCGCGGCCGGTCACGTGGTCTTCCTCTTCGTGATCGCGGGCCTGGTTGCGTTGCTGCTCGACCCGATCGTCCGGGGACTCCAGCGGGCCCGGCTGCCGCGCGGCCTCTCGGTCGCCCTGGTGTACCTGACGTTCTTCGCTGCGGTGGTTTTGGTCATCGTCTTGATCGCGACCGCGGTCGTGGGCCAGACCAAGACCGCGGCCGACAGGTTCAACGGCTACTTCACGAATGCTCACGGCGCCGCCGGACAGACGTCAGCCGACCGCGACGTCGACCGCCTCCAGCTCTGGTTGAACACCCATCGCCTTCAGTCGGTGCACGTCGAGAAGCGCGGTCACAAGCTCGTCCGCCAGATTCAGCAGCGCGACGTGGGCAAGTACACGCACAAGATCGTCACGTTCGTGGAAGGCGCGGCGATCTCGATCGGCAAGACGTTGTTTTCCCTGGTGCTGTTGATCGTCGTCTCGGTGTACATGCTGCTCGACATGGAACGTCTCGGGCGCGTGATCGACCGGCGCTATCCGCCGCGACGAGGCGAAGACACATTGCTGCGGAGCATGGAGCACGCGCTCGCTTCATACGTTCGAGGCCAGGCGCTGCTCTCGCTGATCATCGGCGCGAGTGCGGGGTTCGGCCTCTGGGTGCTGGCGGCGCTCGGTCTCCTGCCGCATGCACAGCAGTACGCACTGCTCTTCGGTGTCGTCGTGGCCATCACCGAGGTCATTCCGTATCTCGGCCCCTGGCTCGGCGCGATCCCGCCGCTGGCCTACGCGCTCGTGGTTCATCCCATCTCTGCGCTCTGGGTGGCGCTGCTCTTCCTCGGCATCCATCAGATCGAGGGGCACGTCGTGGTGCCGAACGTGATGGGCAACGCATTGCGGCTGCACCCGCTGCTCGTGATCTTCGGCCTCGCCGCGGGCGCTGAGGTGTACGGACTGCTCGGTGCGCTGATCGCCCTGCCGCTGCTCGCCGTCGCCCGTGCGATCTGGGAGTTCTTCGCCGATCGAATCAAGCTCGAGCCATGGTCGGGGAGCGACGTCCCGGTCGAGGTCGAGTTGGCCAAGACGCGTACGCTTCGGCCGTGAGCTCGTTCCCGGTCACCCGCCTGCGGCGCTTGCGCCGGACCGGGCAACTGCGCGACCTCGTCCGCGAGACGACCCTGTCTGCCGACGACCTCGTGATGCCGCTCTTCGTCGCCCCTGAAGCTTTGCCGAACCCACGGTTGCCTGGACTGGGGCGGCACACGGTCGAGTCGGTCGTGCGGGAGTGCGACGAGCTCGTCGCACTCGGTCTCAAGTCCGTGATCCTGTTCGGCCTGCCGGAGGAGAAGGACGACGAGGGCTCCGGCGCCTGGATCGAGGACGGCATCGTGCAGCGGGCGTTGCGCGCTCTGCGGCCGCGGTTTCCGGAGCTCGTGCTGCTGACGGACGTCTGCCTCTGCGAGTACACGAGCCACGGCCACTGCGGGGTGATCGGCTCCGACGGGGACGTCGACAACGACGCGACGCTCGAGCTGATCGCCCGCACTGCGGTCTCGCACGTCGAGGCCGGCGCGGACGCCGTCTGCCCGAGCGACATGATGGACGGCCGCGTCGCGGCCGTCCGCGAGCTGCTGCCGCAGACACCGCTGATCGCCTACTCGGCGAAGTACGCCTCCTCGTTCTACGGCCCGTTTCGCGAAGTGGCCGACTCGGCGCCCGCGTTCGGCGACCGGCGGGGCTATCAGCTGGACCCCGGCAACGTGCGTGAGGCGCTGCGTGAATGTGAGCAGGACGTTGCCGAAGGCGCGGACATGCTGATGGTGAAGCCCGCGCTTCCCTACCTCGACGTCGTGCGCGCCGTGCGCGACCGCTTCGACCTGCCGCTGGCTGCGTACAACGTTTCGGGGGAATACGCGATGATCAAGGCCGCCGCTGCGGCCGGCGACCTGGATGAGCGGTCGGCCGCGGTCGAGTCGCTGATCGCGATCCGCCGTGCGGGCGCCGACCTCGTGCTCACGTACTGGGCGAAAGAGTTCGCGCAATGGGCACGGGACTGATCAGCTCCCCGCTCTGGCACCGGGCGAAGAAGGTGATCCCGGGCGGCGTCAACTCACCGGTGCGCGCGATGCGCAGCGTCGGCCTCGACGAGCCGTTCTTCGTCGAACGAGGGGACGGGGCGTCGATCGAGACGGCGGACGGCCGGACGCTCCTCGACTGGGTGCAATCGTGGGGGCCACTGATCTTCGGACACGCCGACGCCGAGACTGTCGAGGCGGTCCGGGAGGCGGCGCTCGACGGGACGACCTTCGGCGCGCCCACCGAGCGCGAGGTCGAGCTTGCGGCGGAGATCGTCGACGCAGTCCCGTCGGTCGAGCGGGTGCGGCTCGTTTCTTCTGGCACGGAGGCGGCGATGTCCGCCGTGCGGTTGGCACGCGGGTTCACGCATCGCGACCGCGTGATCAAGTTCTCGGGCTGCTACCACGGACATTCCGACCAGTTTCTCGCGAGCGCCGGCTCCGGCCTCGCCACGCTCGGGATCCCCGCTTCGCCCGGAGTCCCGAGTGGCGTCACGGCCGACACGATCGTCTGCGAGTACAACGACGTCGACGGGGTCGCCGCGGCGGTCGAGCGCTTCGGCGAGGGTCTGGCCGCGATCATCGTCGAGCCGATCGCCGGGAACATGGGCTGCGTCCCGCCTCTCGCCGGCTTTCTGGAGGCGCTCCGGCTGCTCTGTGACGCGAGCGGCGCGCTGCTCGTCTTCGACGAGGTGATCAGCGGCTTCCGTGTTGCGCGCGGCGGCGCCCAGGAGCGGTTCGGGATCACGCCGGATCTGACCGTGCTCGGCAAGATCGTCGGCGGCGGCCTGCCGCTCGCAGCCTTCGGCGGCCGCAGCGACGTCATGGACCAGCTCGCCCCGGGCGGCGCGGTCTACCAGGCGGGCACGTTGAGCGGCAACCCGCTCGCGACCGCTGCCGGCCTCTCGGTGTTGAGGCGGCTTCGCGACCCGGAGGTCTACAGCGAGCTCGAGCGCCGCTCCGCGCGCCTCACCGCGGGCCTGGCGCCGTTCGGCCGCGTGCAAGGCGTGGGTGCCATGCTCACGCTCTTCGCCGGTCGCTCCGCGCCGGTCGAGCGCTTCGCCGAGCTCGACGCCGAGCGGTACGGCGAGCTCTTTCGCGGGCTGCTCGAGCGCGGCATCTACGTCGCGCCCAGCCAGTACGAATGCCTCTTTCCCTCGCTCGCGCACGGCGATGAGGAGATCGACCGGACGATCGAGGCCGTCTCTGCGTTCTACGACGGCAGAGACGAGTAGTGGAGGTCTTCATCGAGATCGCGGGAGGCGCAGAGGCGGAGAGCGCCGTCTGGGCCAACTCGCTCCTTCCGAGCCACGAACGCCAGCTCGTGGCCGTTTTCTCCGAGCTCGCTCCGGAGCGCTATGCGCTCGGACTCGAGACGGTCTACGAGGCCTACCTCGTGCACTACGGACGGCCGCGCCTCTTCGACGCACCGGACGCCGACGAGGCGATCCTGCTCGGCGACTACCTCTACGCGCACGGCCTCGTGCGAGTCGCCGAAGCCGGCGGCGTTCCGGCGGTGTCGGTGCTCGCCGACCTGATCGCGCGCTGCGCCGCCCTCCGCGCGGACGGCGCAGATGGCGACGGGGACGCCTGGGTCGACGCAGCGCGCTCGCTGGGCGGCTCGCCGTCCGAGGACGAGGTGGCGAGCGCACTCGCCTTGCACTTCGCTAGAGTCGCCGCATGATTTTCGACGCCGCGAGCGAGGGCACGCACGTCATCCTCGGGATGCTCATCGTCGGCCTCATCTTCCTCACCGTGATCCTGCTCGGCGAGTTGACCCACTGGGTCGGTCATCGCCGGGCCGAGCGCCGCCGCTCGCACCCCTCGGCCTACTAGCCGATCGCCTCCACGAGCTCGTGCCGGACTCGCTCGAGCTCGCGCGTGTGCGCGTCGAGCTCTGCGGGAGTCGCACCACGCCCGGCCAGCACCTCGCGAACGAGCACGAGCCCCCGCGCCTGCAGGAGCAGGTCGTCGATGCGACGGTCGAGAACGACGGCGTCTTGATTGGTCATGCTGCCTCCTCCCACGCCGGAAGGGCTTCCGGCGCCTGTTCGACGACTTCGTGAGTGTGTGCCCGCATCGTGGGCGTCAGCGCCACGCCGGCGAGGGCGAGCACTGTCAGCACGCCGAACGCCACGCGGAACCCGTGTGTGGTGCCCGCCGCTGCCGAGAGGTTCGCGGACGGCTGGGTCGTGTAGATCGTCGCGACTGTCGTGATCGCGGCGAGGCCGAGCGCCCCGCCGATCTGCCGGCTCGTGTTGACGAGACCGGATGCGATGCCCGCGTTTGCCGGCTGCACTCCTTCGAGAGCCGCGATCGTCACCGCCACGAATGAGACGGCCAGCCCCAGGCCGACGAGGATGAACGACGGCAGCAGGTCGACCAGGTAGCTCCCGTGGACCGGCAGCCGCACGAGGAGGGCCTGGGCGGCTCCCATCGAGAGGAGGCCGGCGGCCAGCACGCGGCGGGCTCCGAAGAGCGTGACGAGCCGTTGCGCGACATTCGACATGAGCGCAACCGTGACGGCGATCGCGGCGAACGCGAGCCCGCTCTCGGCTGCGGAGTAGTGGAGCACCTGCTGCAGGTACAGCGTCAAGAGGAAGAACTGCGAGAACGCGATCGCGGCGATGATGCACGTGATTACGTTCGCGATGCCAAGAGTGTTGCCCCGGAAGGCCTGGAACGGCAGCAGGGGCGATTCTGCACGCCGCTCGATGACGACGAACGCGGTCGCGAGCAGACCGGACGCGATCAGCAGCGTCACGGTCGTCGGCGTCCCCCAGCCGTCCTGCGTCGCCCGTGTCAGCGCGTAGACGAGGAGCATGAGCGCCGCGGTGATCGTGGTCGCGCCCGCCACGTCGAAGTGACGCGAGGCAAGCTCGCCTCTGGCTTCGGCGATGAAGCGCGGGACCAGCGCGATCAGAGCAAGACCGACGGGCACGTTGATGTAGAAGATCCAGGGCCAGCTCAGGTAGGAGGTCAAGACTCCACCGAGCAGCACGCCGACGGCGGCACCGCTGCCGGATGCTGCGCCCCAGACGCCAAGGGCGACGTTGCGCTCGCGTCCTTCGCGGTAAGCCGTCATCAGCAGCGAAAGGCCGGCGGGCGCGAAGAGCGCCCCGCCCGCGCCCTGGAGGCCGCGGAAGACGACGAGAGAGGTTGCGGACCACGCGAGACCGCTCAGCACCGAGCCGAGCGTGAACACCGCGATCCCCGTCATGAAGACGCGCCGGCGACCGAGAATGTCTGCCAGGCGCCCGCCGAGCAACAGGAAGCCGCCGAAGGTGATCGCGTAGGCGGTGATCACCCACTGGAGACTGGCCTGCGAAAAGTCGAGGCTGGACTTGATCGACGCGAGCGCGACGTTCACGATCGACATGTCGAGCACGACCATGAACTGTGCGCTGACGATCAGCACGAGCGCAGCCCACCGGTTTCTGGAGCCTTGCCGAGCAATTGAGGAACTATTCATCTATCTCCCTTCAAGATCGTGGAGATGACCTACGATACCACAACACCACGCTAGGGCGAGCTACACTTCGGATCAAATGAGCACCCCTATTTCCAACCCCGTGATGAAGCTCGGTGTGAGACCGCCCCGCGAGCTCGTCGACAAGACGTCGTTCCTGCTGAAGCGGCTCGGGTGGACGATCAAGGACCGTGCGTCGGAGGCCTACGAAGCTGTGGGCGCCTCTCCGTACCACTACTCGGTCCTGGCGCTGCTCGACGAGGGGACCTGCAGTGCGCAGGCGACGATCGCCGATGCGCTCGGCTACGACCGCAGCTGGTTCGTCGGCGTGCTGGACGAGCTCGAGGAGGCCGGCCTCGTCGAGCGCAAGCGCGATCCGGTCGACAGGCGGCGGCATCTCGTCAGCCTCAAGCCCGCGGGCAAGAAGCGCCTCGCCCAGCTACGTTCGATCTCCGAGCGCATCGAGGCCGAGTTCTTCGCGCCCCTGAGCACGAAGGAGCAGGAGCAGCTGCACGCCCTGCTGCTCGAGCTCGCCGCACATCACGACCCGCGCTACGCGCCGGGCAACGGCACCTAGACGGCACTAGACTCGGCCGCGTGGTCAGGGACCTGCGCGAGTGGATCGCCCTGCTCGAGCGATCGGGCGAGCTCGTTCGCGTCTCAGCGGCGGTGGATCCGAAGCTCGAGGTGACGGAGATCGTCGCGCGGACCGTTCGCGCAGGCGGCCCGGCGCTGCTGTTCGAGCAGCCGAAGGGCAGCGCGATCCCGCTGCTCATCAACCAGTTCGGCACGGAACGGCGGATGTGCCTCGCGTTCGGCGTCGAGTCCCTCGACGACGTCGCCGCCAAGCTGTCGGAGATCCTCGAGCTGCAGCCGCCGGAAGGGCTCGCCGCCAAGGTGCGCGGGCTGAAGATGCTGAAGTCGATCGCAGACTCGCGACCGAAGGTCGTGAAGCGAGGCGCCTGCCAGGAGATCGTCCTCCAGGGCGACGAGGTCGATCTCGGCCGGCTGCCGGTGCAGACCTGTTGGCCGGGCGACGCCGGGCCGTTCATCACGCTGCCCGCCGTGCTCACGCTCGACCCGCGCACCGGCCAGCGCAACGTGGGGATGTATCGCATGCAGGTGCTCGGGCCGCGTTCGACCGCGATGCACTGGCAGATCCACAAGGACGGCCGAGCCGACTACCTCTTCACCGAGGGCCGGATGGAGGTCGCCGTCGCGCTCGGTCTCGACCCGATCACCGCCTATTCCGCGAGCGCGCCGCTTCCGAAGCACATCGACGAGCTGATGGTCGCAGGCTTCCTGCGCGGCGAGCCGGTGGAGCTGGTCAAGGGCGTCACCGTCGACCTCGAGGTGCCGGCCGACGCCGAGATCGTCCTCGAGGGCTACATCGACAAGGGCGATCTCACGACCGAGGGCCCGTTCGGCGACCACACCGGCTACTACACCGCGGCGGAGCAGTTTCCGGTCTTCAACGTGACCGCGATCACGATGCGCCGCGACGCCATCTACCCATCGATCGTCGTCGGCAAGCCGCCCCAGGAGGACGCATGGCTCGGGAAGGCGACCGAGCGGATCTTCCTGCCGGCGGTGAAGATGACGGTGCCCGAGATCGTCGACTACGACCTGCCGGTCGCCGGTGCGTTCCACAACCTCGTGATCGTGTCGATCAAGAAGGCATTCCCGGGCCATGCGCGCAAGGTGATGCACGCGATCTGGGGGCTCGGGATGCTCAGCCTGACGAAGGGGATCGTGGTCGTCGACGAGCACGTGGACGTGCACGACTACGCGCAGGTGATGTTCTATGTCGGTGCGAACGTCGATCCCAAGCGCGATGTGGTGATCACCGAGGGCCCGCTCGACCATCTCGACCATGCGCCGACCCTGCAGTTCGTCGGGGGCAAGCTCGGCATCGACGCCACGGCGAAAGGGCCGCTCGAGGGCACGCGAGAGTGGCCGCCCGAGATCGAGATGTCGAGCGAGGTACAGGGCCTCGTCGACCGGCGGTGGGACGAGTATGGGATAGGTACGGTTCCCCCGGCATCGAACGGAGAAATCCGTCAGAGTTCGCGCCGCCTGTTACGACGTTGACCCGCCAGGCCTCAGACCGATTGAATCTCACCTAGCCCCTTGCAGCCGCAGGACGAACATCCGCATGTGCCGGGCCCGAGTCTCTGGCCCGTCGGCTTCGCCGTCGGCGTGGTCGTTCTGCTGGTCGGGCTCATCGTCTCGTGGTACATCGCCGGCCTCGGCGCGCTGATCGCGCTCGCGTTCGGGTTCCTCTGGGTCCGTGACCTGACCACCGGCACGGAGCTCGCCCACGCTCCCGAGGTGACGCCGGAGACAGGCGCTGCGCCTGCTGCTGCGGCCGAGGAGAGCGCGCCCGCGATTCCGCCGGCCGAGCGCTACCCGCGGTCGAAGTTCCTCGAGGCCTCCACACTCGGTCTCGGCGCGGTGATCGGCGGCCTCGTCACGGTGCCCGTGCTCGGGTTCATGGTCGGGCCCCCGTTCCTCAAGCAAGGGTCGAAAGACCACGACATCGGTCCGTTGCGCAACTTCCCGGAAGGGAAATTCGTGATCGCGACCTGGATGTCCGACCGGAGCCAGGGCGAGGTCTCACGGCGCACGGCATACGTCCGGTACAACGGACTGCTCGGCAAGCTGCCGAGCTACACGATCATCTCGAACCACTGCGCGCATCTCGGCTGCCCGGTCCAGCCGAACGGCCCGCTCGACAACAAGAACACCAAGCAGATCGGGGATGTGACGCTGATCCCCACGGTCTCGATCGCCGGGTTCGGCTGTCCGTGCCACGGCGGCCAGTACGACACCGAGGGGAACCGCACGGCCGGCCCTCCGGTGCGCGCGCTCGACCGCTATTCGTTCTCGATCCGCAACGGGCGCCTCTTCGTCGGGAAGCCGTTCTCCGTCTCGCACGTCGACGGCACCGGTGCGAACGCCGAGATCCACAAATGGACGCTCGCGTTCCCCGGTGAGCACGTCAACGGCCTCGAGTCGTGGCTCTATCCGATCCAGCCGCCCCACTGATGGCCGCCACCAAGACCACGCGAGGGCAGCAGCTCCAGGAGACGATCCTGTATCCGCTCGACTGGCTCGAGGAGCGCTCCGGCCTCGTCGGCGGGATCAAGTACTTCCTGTTCCGGAAGGTGCCCGGTGACACGAACTGGTTCCAGACGCTCGGTGCCGCGACACTGACGGCGTTCATCGTGCAGGCGCTGACCGGCGTGATTCTCGCGATGTACTACAAGCCCGACCCGAACGAGGCGTACAGCTCGATCCAGCACATCACGAACGACATCTTCGCCGGCTGGCTCGTGCGCGGCATGCATCGCTGGGGCGCTTCGGTGTTCATCATCCTGATGTTCATGCACATGGGGCGGGTGTTCCTGTTCGGCGCGTACAAGTATCCGCGCGAGTTGAACTGGATCATCGGCGTGCTCCTCCTCGCGTCCGGTCTCGGCGAGGGCTTCACCGGCTATCTGCTCCCGTGGGACCAGACGGCGTACTGGGCGACGGTCGTCGGCATCAACATCAACGGCACCGCGCCGTTCCTCGGCCCCTTCCTGGCCCAGTTCCTGCAAGGGGGCACGTACATCAACGCGGACACGTTGTCGCGTTTCTACGCGATCCACATGCTGCTGATCCCGGGCGCGATCATCGCGCTGATCGGACTGCATCTCTATCTCGTCGTGCGGCTCGGCGTCACGTCGCCGCCGTGGTCCAAGGAAGCCGCCGGCAAGGGCCCGCTGACGAACGGCAAGGTCACGACGCAGCCGCCGCGGGCTGAGCCGTTTCGGGACGAGGGGACGCCGCTGATGCCGAGCGACCGCGTCGTCGAGCGGCGCCGCGTCTACCAGCAGTACAAGGCCGACGTCAAGGAACGCGGGAAGCCGTTCTTCCCGTACGCAATGTTCCACGACACGGTCATGTCGCTGGTCGTCGTCGTGGTGATCATCGGGCTGGCGGTCGTCTGGAAGTACACGACCCCCGGGAATCACACGGGCACCGGTGCCGGCTGGCTCGGCAAGCTGCTCGACGCGCCGGCCGACCCGGGCACGATCAACTTCGTCCCGAGACCGGACTGGTACTTCTACTTCCTCTTCTACCTCCTGCGCATCTTCAAGTGGCCGCCCACGGTGATCCTGGGCACGATCGGCATCCCGACGCTCTGCCTGGTGCTGCTGCTCGCGATGCCGTTCATCGACACCCGGGCCGAGCGCCGCCTCTCACGCCGCCCGGTCGCGATCATCGCGTCGATCCTCGTCGTGCTCTCGATGGGCATCCTCACGTACAAGGGCGCGACCGCGAAGGAGGCGCTCGGGTCCGAGTTGGTCGCGAAGATCCCGTCGTGGGCGAAGACCCAAGGGTTCACCGGGAACCAGCAGGCGATCGCCGGAGCGAAGCTGTTCGCGGTCTCGGGCTGCCTGAACTGCCACACCTACCTCGGTGTCGGCGGCTCATTCCCGGGCGCGCCGAACCTGTCGGCGGAAGGTGCCAAGAACAAGGGCATCGCCTTCCAGGTCGCCCATCTCAAGAACCCGGCCGCCGTGAACCCCGGCTCGCCGATGCCGTCGTTCCAGGGCCTCGGCGAGCAGAACCTGACGGCGCTCGCCCACTTCCTCGAGGCCTCCAAGGGCCCGCAGAACTAGCCCGCAGAACTAGCCGCCGCGTACTCTTCAGACGATGCGTGTGTTCCTCGGTGTCACCGGCGCCTCCGGCGCTCCCTATGCACGGCGGCTGTTGCAGTCGCTCGCGGCGGCCGACTGCGAGATCGGCGTCTCGGTCTCCGGCGCTGCGATCGAAGTGCTCGCCACCGAGCTGTACGGCGACGCGCGGCTCTCGCGGGACGAGACCCTCGCCCGCTTCACCGAGGGCGCGGGCGACAACGTCACCGTCTACGAGCCGAACGACTGGCAGGCGCCGTACGCCTCCGGGTCGGCGAAGGTCGACGCGTACGTGATCTGCCCATGCTCGATGGGGACGTTGGGAACGATCGCCTCGGGGGCGATGCAGAACCTGATCCACCGAGCTGCGTCGGTGGCTCTCAAGGAGGAGCGGAAGCTCGTGCTCTGCCCGCGTGAGACTCCGCTCTCGACGATCCACCTCGAGAACATGCTCACGCTGCGCCGCGCGGGCGCCACCATCCTGTTCCTGGCGCCCGGCTTCTATCACGGAGCCGAGAGCGTCGACGACCTCGTGGACTTCATCGTCGGCCGGACGCTCGACCAGCTCGGTCTCGACAACGCGCTCGTCCCGCGCTGGGGGCAGCCATGACCCTGGCGCCCGACGCGGTCCGGTCGATGTTCGACCGGATCGCACCTGTCTACGACGTGATGAACCGCGTCATGACCGCGGGCCTCGACATTCGCTGGCGGCGGTTCGCGGCCGAGTCCGCGGTGCGCCGCGGCGACCGCGTCCTCGATGCCGCCTGCGGCACCGGGGATCTCGCGCTTGCCGACCTGAAGGCAGGCGCAGCAAAGGTCACCGGGCTCGATTTCTCGGCGGCGATGCTGGCGCGCGCGCGCCGGAAGACCGGGGCTCGGACGGACGCGCTCGAATGGGTCGAGGGCGACATGCTCGCATTGCCGTTCGCCGACGGGACGTTCGACGCGGCGACCGTCGGGTTCGGTGTGCGCAATGTCGCCGACCTCGAGCTCGGGCTGCGTGAGCTTCGCCGCGTCCTGCGTCCCGGCGGGCGGCTCGCGATCCTCGAGATCACCCAGCCACGCGGCGCGCTGCGTCCGTTCTTCTCGCTCTGGTTCGATCGCGTCGTCCCGGCACTCGGGAAGGTGCTCCCTGGCGGCTCTGCGTACTCCTACCTCCCTGCCTCGGTGAAGCGGTTCCCGGACGCCGAGACACTTGCGCAGATGTTGCGCGAATGCGGCTTCGGCGACGTGCGCTTCCGCCTGCTCGCCGGTTCGATCGTCGCACTCCACACGGGCACCTCGGAATGAGCCAGCAGCTCGCGCAGGTCCACGCGACCCCGGGCGTCGCCGGGTACATGGCAGAGGTCGAGGCGGGCCTTGCCCGCGCGGTTGCCGCGCGTCCCGGTCTGGCGCAGGAGGTGGCGGGCGAGGCGCTCTCTGCGGGCGGCAAGCGACTGCGGCCCTTGCTCTGCTTCCTCACGGCCGACGGCGCGCCGTCGGTCCCGGCCGGTGTCGCCGTCGAGATGGTGCACATGGCGACGCTCGTGCACGACGATCTCGTCGACGGGGCGCGGCTCCGCCGAGGTCTTCCCGCTGCCTGGTCGGTCTACGGCGCGGGCGCCGCGAAGGCGGCAGGCGACTATCTCTATGCCCGAGCATTCGCGGTGCTCGCAGAGACCGGTGACGAGCTCGCGGTCCAGACGCTCGCGGACGCCGCGCTGTGCCTCGCGCGCGGCGAGGCCATGCAGAAGCTGCAGGTGCACGAGCCCGAGACGCCGATCGAGGCCTATCTCGAGCGCTGCTCGCTGAAGACCGGCAAGCTGATCGAGGCGGCGTGCCTGCTCGGCTCTGGCGGCGACGCCGCGCTCGGCGCCTACGGGGCCGCCCTGGGCATCGCGTTCCAGATCGCCGACGACATCCTCGACTGCGCGGGCCAGACGCAGGAGACCGGAAAGATCCCCGGCACCGACCTGCGCGAGGGGACGCCGACGATGCCGCTCATCTATGCGGCCGAGCGGGACGAGGTCGTCCGGAGGGCACTGGCCGGCGGCCCGCTCGACGGGGCGCTCGTGCGAGTTGGCGCAACCGACGCGCTCGATCGTTCGCGGCGGGCCGCGCTCGACTACGCTGCCGGCGCGAGGTCGACCCTCGGCTCGCATGCTCACCGGGAGGAACTGGAAGCGTTGACGTACGCCGTGGTGGACCGCGCCGGATGACCGATCTGATCAAGCTCGGCCGGATCGGCTACGTGAACATGGCACCGGTCTTCTTCCGCCTGGATGCCGCGGTCGAGGAGATCGTCGGCGTGCCGACCGACCTGAACCGCCGACTCGTCAGCGGCGACCTCGACGTCGCGCCCATCTCGTCGATCGAGTACGCGCGGAATGCCGAGACGTTGCGACTGCTACCACGTCTCTGCGTGTCGAGCGAAGGCGCCGTCGAGTCGATCCAGCTGATCTCCAAGACGCCGCTTGCTCGAATCCGGACGGTCGCCGTTACTCCCGAGTCGGCGACGTCGGTCGTGCTCACCAAGGTGCTGTTCCCGGACGCCGAGCAGGTGCCGCTCGGAGAAGACGCCGAAGCGAAGCTGCTGATCGGCGACGCGGCGCTGAAGTCGGCGTTCGAAGACCCGACGCCGCACCACGACCTGGGACGGCTGTGGCTCGAGCGGACCGGGCTGCCGATGGTGTTCGCCGTCTGGGCGGCGCCGGAGCCGACCCATCCGGGCCTGGTGGAGCTCGAGGACGCGCTCGTCGAGTCGGTGCGCGCCGCCCGGGCCGATCCCGAGCTGCTCGCCTACGAGTCGGCAGACCGCTACGGCTACCCGGCCGGCTTCCTGGCCCGCTACTTCGAGAAGCTCCGCTACCGCTTCGGCCCGCGCGAACGGGCAGGTCTGTACACGTTCCTCGAGATGGCGCGAGACGTCGGCGAGCTCGCCGAGGTGCCCGAGCTGCGCTACGTCGCGGCGACCGGCGCGATCGCCTGACCCCGGCTCCGCGATGGTCGAGATTCGGCGTCTCGCTGGGAACGAGCTCCGGGGGCAGCTCGATGCACTTGCCGCGGTGCTCGCCGACTGCGTAGCCGGTGGCGCGTCTGTCAGCTACCTGGAGCCGTTCTCACACGAGGACGCCCGTACTGCGTTCGTCGAGTGGGCGGACGATGCGGATCAGGGGCGCCGGGTGATTCTCGGGGCGTTCGCCGAGGAGCGGCTCGTCGGCACCGTGCAGGTGATCCTCGCAGTACCGCCGAATCAGCCGCATCGCGCCGAGATCGCCAAGATGCTCGTCCACCGGTCCGCCCGCAGGCAGGGCATCGGGCAACTGCTGATGGAGCAGGCAGAGGTCGAGGCTCGGGCCGAAGGCAAGACGTTGCTCGTGCTCGACACGGTGACCGGAGATGCCGCCGAGCGCCTGTATACGCGCCTCGGCTGGGCTCGGGTCGGCGTGATCCCGAACTATGCGCTCTACCCGGACGGGCGGCCCTGCGACACGACCGTCTTCTTCAAAGCGCTGTAACGGAGTCACCGACGCGGATCACGCCGCCGACGAGGACATCGGCGTTGATGCCGGCGCGATGGACGAGTTCCTTGATGATGCCGGGCCGGGTCATCTCTTCCAGGTGTGAGCAGGGCTCGCAGAGCTCCACTCCGAGGCACTCGACCTCGCCGACGCGGAATCGCTTCCCCACCAGGCCGTTCAGGTCGACCCCGCGGACGGTCACCTGCCTTCGCGTCTCGCCCGGGGCGAGGCCCACGTCCTCGACGGTCTCGGCCGAGACGAGGGTCAGCGCCTGCCCGGGGCGGGCTCCACGCTCGTGCCAGTGGCGGTCGCCCTCCAGGCCCTTGCCCGCGACGGCCCGGACCTCGTCGACCCGCCAGAGCTCCGCGACGCCCGCGGCGCCCAGGTGAATCGCCTCGACGGTCACGCTAGGCGACGCGGCCGAAGCGCTCGGCCGAGCGCGCCCGACGGCGCGCCGCTTCGACCTCGCGGTCCTTCGGCGGGGCGGTCGTGACCAGGTCGGCGAGCAGGTGCTCCGTGCAGTGCGCGATCTCGTGAACCGCCCGCTCGAAGGCCGCTTCGTTCGCCTTCGACGGCTTGTTCATGCCACTCACCTTGCGCACGTACTGGAGCGCCGCCGCGCTGACCTCGTCCGAGGTGGCCCCGGGCTGGAAGTTGTGGAGAACACGGATGTTGCGGCACATGGCAGAACATTCTACGCGGCCCGGCCGCGGGTTAGGCTCGGGTGCGTGGTGCGAGCACACACACGTCTGCAACTCGTCGCGGCGCTTCTGCTCGGCGCCGGGGCCGTGACGGTCGGGGTGGCCCGCCCCGGGACGGCGAACTCGTGCGGCCCGCGCTGGGCGACGGAGGCGTATGCCGGCTCGGTCCAGCGTGCGATCGATTCCGGTCCGGACCTCTGGGGCAGCCAACTGCTCGCGTCGCGCGAGCGGGCCGACGCTCGCAGGGGCCCAAGAGCGGCTCACGCCGCTGTTGCTCGCGACCCAGCGCGGGCAGCGCCCTCTGACTCCGTCCGGCTTCTACTACGTACCGCTCTCGTTCGGCTTCAGCCCCTACGGCCCCGCGGTGTTCGCGCTCCACGTGGCCGACGGCAGCGAGATCATCACGCGCCACATCGGCGGTCCGAGCCTCTCCTTCTACGTGGGCAATGGGCGAGAGCGGTACGGCTCGTGCACCGGGCGGCTCCGCCCGGCTCAGCTTGCCGAGGGCTATCTGCCGATCGTTCAGACGGCCTACGTCGACGCGAACGGCGTCAAGTACACGCAGGAGTCGTTCGTCGGGCGCGCCTACGGCGCTCGGTCTGTCGTCAGCTTCGTCAAGCTGCACGTCGACGCGCGTCAGGCGAGCCCCGGCGCGAGCATCCGACTCGTGCCGTGGAAGTTGCTCACTCATTCGGCGCAGGACCGGCTCGCCTACAAGGGCGACGCCCGCTTGATCGTCGGCGACGGCGCAGAGTTCGTCGGAGGTGTTGTTCGGTACCGCGTCGCGCCGGGCGACGAGACGACGGTCTACGCGGAGTGGCTCAACGGCCCGTCCGAGGCGAAGGCGCTTCACGCCGACCAACCGACCTACGACGCCGCGCGGGAGGCCGTCGTCAACTACTGGACGACCCGGCTGACATCCGGGATGCAGTTCGACGTGCCCGAGCCGGCCATCCAGAACGCTGCGCTCGGCGTCCTCGCCCAGGCGCTCGCGTTCGGCTGGCGCTACAGCGTCGGCAACCCCTACGAGGAGCTTTCCTTCGCCGAGTCCCTCGACTCCGCCGAGGTCCTCGTGGAGTACGGCTTTCCCAACGTCGCGAAGGCGATCCTCCAGGTCTCGCTCGACCGGCTCAGGAAGAAGCCGAAGCGCTTCACGGCCTTCCGTGCCGGACATCTCCTCTCGACCGCGGCTCTCTACTATCGCCTGACCCGCGACCGGCCGTTCATCGGACGCGAGACGCCGGAGCTCTACCGGCTCGTGCGCCAGATCCGATCGAGCCAGATTCGCAGTGGCCCGGCGCGGGGCCGGCTGCATCCCGAGCGGCTGTCCTCCGACCTCCCCTACGACGTCGACAGCGTCAACGGAGCGATCGCTGCCTGGCAGGGGCTGCTCGCGATCGATCGCGTCTGGAGCGTCACGGGGCATCGTGGCACCGCCGCGCAGGCTCGTGTGCTCGGGCTCAGCATCGGATCGGCGCTCGGCGTGGCTCTCCACAAGTCGATGAGGCGCCTCCCAGACGGCTCGCTCTTCGTGCCCGATGCGTTGAACGCGCCCAATACCGGCCCGTACGACAAGCTGACCACTTCGCGCGAAGGGTCGTACTGGAACCTCGTCATGCCGTATGCGCTCGCGTCGGGGTTCTTCCCCGCGCATTCGCCCATCGCTCACGGGCTCGTCCACTATGTGTTGGCGCACGGCTCGCGCCTGCTCGGTGTGCCGCGCGCGGACGCGCACATCATCTACTCGAACAAGCCGTACGGCTCGGGGCTCGGTGAGGTGTACGGCTTGAGCATGTCGCGGTTCATGGCGGACAACGACCATCCCGACCAGCTCGTCCTCAGCCTCTACGGGATGCTCGCGATCGGGATGACGCCCGGCACCTACGTCTCCGGTGAGGCGATCTCGGTCGTGCCGGTCAACGGCGCGTACTACCGCTCGATGTACATGCCGCCGAACTCCGGTGCCAATGCGTCCTATCTCGAGACGTTCCGCCAGCTGCTCGTGCACGAGCGGCGTGGAGCGAGCGGCGCCTCGATCGGGCTCGACCTTGCGTTCTCGACGCCGAGGGCGTGGCTGGCACGCAACAAGTCGATCAGCGTCGACGCGGCCCCCACCAGCTTCGGGCCCGTTTCGTTCTCCATCGAGCGCACCGGCTCGCGCATCGAGGTCCACGTGACGGCGCCGCCGCGGGCTCACGTGCGGCTGCGCCTTCGTCTGCCTGCCGGCGAGCGAGTCCGCAGCGTGTCGCTCGGCTCGCTCGACGCAGCGTCCGGAACGATCGACTTCGGGGCTCGGGAAGGCGCGATCGTGTCGCGCGCGACCGTTACGCGGTGAGCGCGGCAGGACGCTCGGCCCGGCGGTACTCCACCGTGTAGCCGAGTGCGCGGGGCACGGCGAGCAGCCCCTCGAGATCGAGCTCGATCGTGGCGCCGGCCTTCTGCGTCACCTCGTCCTCGATCGGCAGGTCGAAGTCGTCGGCGCCGAACTCGAGCGCGCGGAACGCTTCGGCGTTCTGCGTCAGGACCGAGGTGCGCACATGTTTGACGTTGTCCAGGAAGATCCGAGAGAGGGCGATGTGCCGCCAGTACTCCCGGGGCGAGATCTCGCGGCCTCCGAATGCGGTGCCGTACGGCTTGTAGGTCCAGCAGAGGTACGAGAACAGCCCGTCGTAGCCGTCGCGCAGGCACTCGTCCTGGAAGTCGCGGGTGCGTTGCAGGTGCTCGAGCCGCTCGTCGAGCGTCTCGTCGAAGCCGATCACCATCGTCGCAGTGGTCTTCAGCCCGGCTTCGACGATCGCGCGCTGCGCCTCGAAGTACTCGCGAACCGTGTACTTGAACTTGGCATGCCGCTTGCGAAAATCCTCGGTGAGGATCTCGCTGCCGCCGCCGGTGATCCAGTGCACACCCGCGTCGCGCAGGCGTGCCGCGGCTTCAGCATGCGTGAGGTTGGCGCGGTCGGCGAGATAGACGAACTCGGCAATCGTCAGCGCGTAGAACTCGACGCGGTCGCCGTACTGTTCGCGGACCGACGCGAAGAGGTCGCAGTAGTAGTCGAGCGGCAGCTTCGGGTTGAAGCCCCCGTTGAAAGCGACGAGGTCGCCGCCAACCTCGATCAGTTCGTCGATCTTTGCGAAGACGTCCTCGCGTGAGAGGACGTAGCCGCCGCTCTGGTTCGGCAGGACGTAGAACGCGCAGTAGTCGCACTGTGCGACACAGACGTTCGTGTAGTTGATGATCCGCATCACCATGTAGGTGGCGTGCTCGGGACGGTGGAACCGTGCCCGCACGTCCTGGGCGAGCGCCATCAACTCCTCGTCCGAGGCGTCGTTCCAGAGGCGGCCGGCCTCGGTGAGGTCGATGCGGCTCATGCAGGCACCGCCTCCTCGACGGTGACCTCTTCGGGCGCCAGCGTGTCCATGAACGAGCTGACCGAGAAGACTGCGTTGCCCGCCCCCGCGACTCCGTAGCCGGGCGGCGGCTTCAGGCCGTGCCCTTCGAGCGATGCCCGGTAGGCCTCGAGCAGGCGGATGTGGTACTCGAGCGGCGCTCCGTCCGGGTTGTCACGTCCGAGTGGCGTCGACGGCTCGGGGCACCAGGTCGTGAAGCGTGGCGTGATCCCGCGACTCATGAAGTAGTCGAGGCCCTCGGTCGTCGACTCGATCGCGGCGTCGATCGTCTCGAAGCCGAACGGCTTCGCCATCTCGACGCCGGCGACGAAGTTCGGGATCACGTAGCGCGCGCCGAAGACGTCGGCGGCGTCGAAGATCCTGCGGTGCCACTCCTCGCGGCCGACGTAGCGCTCCTTGCCGGGAGAGATGAGCTCGAACAGGCGCTTGTCCCACACCTCGTAGTTCGGGTGGTAGATCGTGATGCCGTAATCCTTGTAGCGCTGCACGTCCGCCTTGGGGAGCGCCTGCGCGACCACCTTGCCGATCCACCGGTTCGGGAACCGTTCCTCGATCGCCTGTGCGTACCTGCCGTAGAAATCCGCCTCGGCGAGCCCGTCGACCGTGCTCGTCACCGAGCCGCCGGTCAAGGTGTACGCCTTGGACGCCTTGGCGGTGTCGTAGCGGTCGATCAACGCGAGGGCTTCGAGCACGTCGTCGACCGGCTTGACGCCGGTGTACGGGCGGCCCTCCTTCTTGTGCTGGCGCCAGTTGTGGTTGATGTCGCAGAACTGGCACTCCTCTTTCGCGCCGAAGTACTGGCAGAGGCGCAGGACGGTGAGATAGATCAGGTAGCCCCACTGGATCGTCGGCGCGGTCTCCATCACCGTCTTGCCGTTCGCCAGTTCGTGGCGGTAGTACTCGGGCATCGGCGGCAGGCCGACGTCGGCAGCAGTCCGGCCGTCCAGGGTCAGCAGGAGCCCTCCCTCGCCGTTGCGCGTGACCCGGTACGGCGAATCGGGGTTGACGCGCACCGAGACGATCGTGCGGCGGAGCGCATACGGGCCTCCGGTCAGCGCGATCTCCTCGGGCGGGCGCCGCCTCGCCGCCTCGCCGAGCTGCGTCAGCGGTTTCTGGTCGAACGAGAAGATGAAGTACGACTTCGGCTTGACCTCGCCGTCGAGGTTGTCGGTCAGCGCCGCGTCGTCGAAGGCCATGCCGGTGCGCAGGAGATCCTCCTTCAGCACGGCCTCCGGTGGAATGTGCGGGAACCGCGCCATCAGCCCCTCGACGAGTTCGGTGCGCGCGCTCACACCGGCAACCTAGCGTCCGTCGGGGTCTACCTGCCGGGCGCCCCGGTCGTTCGCCGCGCGACGAGCTCCAGCTCGAGCTGCTCCGACGCAGTCGCTCCGCCCTTCGAGAGCCCGGCCAGGAGCAGCGCGGCGCCGCGGCGCCCACTCTCGAGCAGCGGCTGCCGGACGGTCGTGAGGCCCACATACGACGCGATCTCGATGTCGTCGAATCCGACCACGGACAGGTCCTCCGGGACGCGCAGCCCGAGCGCGGCCGCGGCGACGGCGGGCGAGCTGCCGGAGTGGACCGAAGGGCTCGTGCTCAGCGTCGTCCATGCGTTCGGCCGCCTCTGGACGGTTCGCGTCGAGGCGGGCCGCGTCGTCATCGATCGATAGCACACAGCGCGACGGCGATCGCCGTCGCGCTGTGTGCCGCTGGGCCGTCAGTGGTGCTTCTTGCCGCCGATGTCGGTCAGCGTGTTCACGCCGCTCACGAGCGCGCAGCGGATCTGCGCCACGTCGTTCTGCTTGAACTTGGCGTTCACGTCGGCGGACTTGTCCGCCGGGATCGCGCAGGTCAAGCCGGCAACGGTGATCGAGGTCGCCGAAATGGCCGAGATCGTCCCGTGAGCCTCGCTTCTTTCCTTCGTCGGATGCGACGGCTTGCACGAGGAGCCGCCGACCTCGACGGCCGAGCCGCCGGAGGTGCCGCCGCCGAGCTTGCCGCCCGTGAACCCGGACGTTGCCGAGAAGCCGGCAGACAGGTTGCCCAGGAACTTCGCAGACGGGCTGTGTGCCCGTCCGGCTGCCAGACCGGCGATCGCACCGTGGTCGTAGACAGCGGAGTAGACCGCGTCGGTATCACGACCGGACTGGTCGATCCTCAGCGACCCGCTGACGATGCCGATGTTGTCGGTCGTGTTGATCACGCTGTGAGCCCGCAGGGTGATCGCGCCGGTCAGATCCGGGTCGCCGGTTGCGGCCCCCGTGTACTTGCCATCCGTGACGACGATCGTCTTGCCGTCGGTCGTGGTGCACGTGCGGCTCGATGTGCTCGTGCCGGTTGCCGCGAACGTCCCGGCTACGGCGGTCGCACTCTTCGCGCCCTCCATCCCGTTCGCTACGGCATAGCCGGTCACGACGAGCGCGACGAGCAGCGCGGCGGCGTACGTCAACTTGCGCATGCAGATCCTCCAGTCGATCGAGAGCGGTCTGTTTGACGTTGTCCGCCGGTCGTGCGGTTCCGGCAAGGGAAAGGTAAAGCGCACGTAAAGCGCTGCTTTCCTATGGCTTGGCTACCCTCGGACGAGGGATGCTGCGCCGTTTGTCGACTCTCTTGGTCCTCGCGGCGGCGTGCGCGGCGCCTGCTCAGGCACAGAGCACAGCGCTGCTCCCAGGGCTCACCTACGACCGGCAGGTCGAGTTCACGCCGCACGGCGCCGTGGTGTTGCACGTGCTCACCGCCCCTCGGCCGGGCGACCAGAACGGCCTGGTTCAGCTCACGTCGGTGCTCGCCCGCGGGACCATGCTCGGCGGCCGCGAGAAGCTCACGCAGATCGAGCAGGACGTCTCGGGACAGGCCACCGTCGCCGGCATCAACGGGGATCTCTTCAGCGCGACCGACGGTCACCCGGCGGGGATCTTCATGTCGGGCGGGCTGCTCGCCCACCCGCCGTTCGGCTCTCGGTCGTCGATCGGCGTCGACTCCTCCGGGGCGCTGCATGTCGACCGCGTCAAGTTCTTCGGCACCTGGAAGGGAACCGGGCAGCGCCGCCCGCTGAACGGGCTCAATCAGGTTCCGGCTCAGGGGCAGGTCGTCTTGCTCACGCCGGCGTTCGGGCCGAAGGCGCCCGCGATCTCGGGCTCGGCGGAGATCGTGCTCCAGTCCTTTCCAGCCACGGCCCCCAACGTCGATCTGTCCGCCGCCGTCACCGCGGTCGGCGCGAACGGAGGCGAGCCGATCCCGCCGGGCGGGGCGATCATCCAGGCCGCCGGTTCGCTCGCCGCGAAGCTCCAGGCCGAAGCGCCGGTCGGCACGCCGATCGCCACCCGGCTGATCCTCCAGCCGGCGTGGACGAACATGGTCTCCGCGCTCGGCGGTGGTCCAATCCTCGTTCGCAACTCGGCGCCGGTGTTCAGGTCGCTCGAGGACTTCACGAACGACCAGGTCGCAGCCCGCTCGCCGCGTGCAGGGGTCGGGCAGCTCGCCGACGGCCGCATCATCCTCGTCGCAGTCGACGGCAACCAGCCGGGTTACAGCGTTGGCCTCACGAGCTTCGAGCTGGCGCAGACCATGGCCCGGCTCGGTGCTGTCACCGCATCCGGCGTCGAGGCCGGTCAGGACGTCACGGTCGCATTCGACGGGCAGCTGTTGAACAGGCCGAGCGCCGCCGGCGGGGAGCGCGCAGTCAAGGAAGCGCTGCTCGTCGAGTACTTCGGCGTCTATGCCCCGCCGCCGCCCCTCCCGCTTCTGACCGGCGAGCCCGGGAAGGCCCAGGAGAAGTTGTCGTACAAGATCGTGCGGCCGTCGCAGGTGACCGCGCAGCTGATCGGGCCTGACGGCCGGCCGCGTGTGCTCGAGGCTGCTGTCCAGCACGACCCGGGGCTGTACTCGCTCGCGTACTCGACCTTCGACGCCGAAGGGACGTGGCACTGGAACGTCACGGCCACCGACGACCTGAAGCGGGTGTCGACGATCGACCGCGTGTTCCGGTACGACACGACCCTGCGGGGCCTCGGCGCACCGAAGCTCGCCCGCGGCCGCGCCGCGATCCGCTTCACGCTCTCGCGACCGGCGAGCGTGCGGCTCCGCATCGAGACGCTCAACGGTGTGGTCGTTCGCGACCTGCCGCCGGTGAGCCTGTCGCCCGGTGCCCGGTCGGTCGTGTGGGACGGGCGCTTGCCGCACGGAACCCGCGCCTACGGCGGCACATATGTCGGGCACATCTCGGTCACGAGCTCGGTCGGGACGTCGGATCTCGCCGTTCAGTTTTCCTTCAGGCGCGCGAGCTAGAGTCGCCCGGTGACCTCGTGGCTTGCGCAGTACGGCGTGATCGCCGTGTTCTTCCTCATGATGATCGACGCCGTGTTCCCCGCGGCCAGCGAGCTCGTGATGGTGTACGCCGGCGCGCTCGCCTCGGGGGCGCTGACGCACGAGTTCGACGTGCTCGGCTGGCACGCGACCGGGTTCGCCGCGTATGTCGCCGTCGTGCTCGCCGGTGTGCTCGGGTACCAGATCGGTGCGATCGGCGGCTGGCGGCTCGGCGACCGGGGCGGTGAGCCGTTCGTCGTTCGCCACGGACGCTGGTTCCATCTCACGCCGGCGAAGTTCGAGCGCGCCCAGCAGTGGTTCACCCGTTGGAACGACTGGGCCGTCTTCGTCGGGCGAATCACGCCGGTCGCCCGCTCGTTCGTCTCCATCCCCGCAGGCGTCTTCGGGAGCCCGTTTCGCCGTTACAACATCCTGACGCTCGCCGGCAACTCGATCTGGTGTCTCGTCCTGGCGGCGATCGGCTGGGCGCTGGGCGCGAACTGGGACACGTTCCACAAGGACTTCCGCTGGGTCGAGTACCTGGTCGTGGTGGGAATCGTGGCGACCGTGGCGTACTGGGTCCTTCGATGGCGCCGCGCGGCTACGATTTCCCCCGCCGATGACGATTCCCCAGGTTGACGTCAAGGCGCAGTACGCGCCGCTGATCCCGGAGCTGCAGGAGGCGTTCTCTCGGACGCTCGAGTCCGGCCAGTTCATCTTCGGGCCGGAGGTCGAAGCGTTCGAGCGCGAAGCAGCCGAGCACCTCGGCACCCAGGACTCGGTCAGCTGTGCCAACGGCACCGACGCGCTCGTGCTCGTTCTCGACGCGATGGGGATCGGGCCCGGCGACGAGGTGATCTGCCCGACCTTCACCTTCTACGCGACCGCCGAGTCGATCGCGCGGCGCGGCGCGACACCGGTGTTCGCAGACATCGACGCGATCACGCTCAACCTCGACCCGGCCGATGTCGAGCGCCGGATCACCGAGCGGACGAAGGCGATCATGCCGGTGCACCTCTTCGGCCGCCCTGCGCCCGATCTGAGCGGCTTCGGCCTGCCGGTGATCGAAGACGCAGCGCAGGCCTTCGGAGCGACCGGCATCGCGACCAGCGCCGTCTCGACCTTCAGCTTCTTCCCGACCAAGAACCTCTTCGCGCTCGGCGACGGTGGCCTGATCGCCGTCAACGACCCCGAGCTCGCGCAGCGCCTCAGGATGTTGCGTTTCCACGGCTCGGCAGCCAAGAAGGAGTTTCTCTATATCGGCTACAACTCGCGCCTCGACGCGATGCAGGCCGCGTTCCTGCGCATCTTCCTGCGGCACATCGACGACTGGAACCAGAAGCGCCGCGACGCGGCTGCGCTCTACAACGAGCTGCTGTCCGGCCTCGTCGAGACGCCTCTCGAAGACGCGGGCCACGTGTACCACGTGTACTGCGTGCGGTCGCCCGAGCGGGACCGGCTTGCCGAAGCGCTGAAGGAGGCTGACATCGGGTTCTCGGTCTACTACCAGCCGCCGCTGCACCTGCAGCCGGCGCTCCGGTATCTCGGTTACTCCGAAGGCGACTTTCCGGAGACCGAGCGGGCCGCCCGCGAGAATCTCTGCCTGCCGATGTGGGCCGGGATCACCGAACAGCAGCAGACGGAGGTCGTCTCCGTCCTGAAGCGCGCTTCCGGCCTCGTCCGGTCCTGATGAGCTTCCCGGTCAATAGACACCGGGTCTGGCAGCTTGCGTTCGATGCGGTCCTGATCGTTGCCGCGTGGCGGCTGACGTTCTTCCTGCGCTTCGACAAGACGACGCCGATCTTCTATCGGCACCTGCTCGACTGGCAGGTGGTCTCGCTCGTCGTCGCGATCAACCTCGCGACGTTCGTGCTCTTCGGCTTCTACAACCGCTGGTGGCGCTACGTCTCCACCCGTGACATGTGGGGCGCGTTTCGTGGTGTCACCGCCGCTTCGGCGATCACGTATCTGGTGCTCTACGCGTTCCCGCCTGCGCACACCTCGCGCCTCCCGCGCGGCGTCGCGGCCCTCGACTACCTGCTGCTGCTCGCCTTCGTGGCAGGCACTCGCCTACTGGCGCGCACGCTGATCGAACGGCCGCCGGCCGGGCTCGTCGCGCACGGCAAGGAGGTCCTGATCGTCGGCGCTGGGGACGCGGGCCAGTTGATGGTGCGCGAGCTGCAGCGAAACCGGCAGCTGCACTACACGCCGATCGGCTTCGTCGACGACGATCCGCGCAAGCGCGGCGACCGCATCAACGGCGTGAAGGTGCTCGGCACGACCGACGACCTGCAGCACCTGCTGCGTGACAACAAGCCGGACGAGGTGTTGATCGCGATCCCGTCGGCGCCGGGCCGCGTGCGCCAGAAGATCGTCGAGACGTGCCTGGCCGAGCACGTCATGGTCAAGACGCTGCCGGGGCTGCACGAGCTGATCGCCGGTGACCTGAACCTCGGCGCGCAGATCCGGCCGGTGCAGGTCGAGGACGTCCTCGGCCGCCAGCAGGTGGAGGTCGATCTCGGGCTCGTCGCGTCGTACGTCAAGGACAAGACGGTGCTCGTCACGGGCGCAGGCGGTTCGATCGGCTCGGAGCTCTGCCGCCAGCTCGCACGGCTCGGTTCTGCCCGGCTCGTGCTCGTCGACAAGGGTGAGTCCGCGTTGTTCGAGATCGAGCGCGAGCTGGTCGACGAGCGGGACTACACCGCCGCCATTCCGGTGCTCGCCGATACGGGCGACAAGCCCAAGATGCGCCAGGTCTTCGAGCGCTACCGCCCGCAGGTGCTCTTCCACGCTGCCGCGTACAAGCACGTCGGGATGCTCGAGGCGAATCCGTCACAGGCGGTTTTGAACAATGTGCTCGCGACGCGCACCCTGTCCGAGGTTGCGGTCGAGTTCGGTGTCGAGCGATTCGTCCTGATCTCGACCGACAAGGCCGCGAACCCGAAGAACGTGATGGGACAGTCGAAGGCGGTTTGCGAATGGATCATCGAGTCGTTTGCGCTGCACCCCGAGGTCGAGACCCGCTTCGTCGCGGTTCGCTTCGGCAACGTGCTCGGCTCCTCGGGCTCCGTGATCCCGATCTTCCGCAAGCAGATCGAACGCGGCGGGCCGGTCCGCGTGACCGACCCGGAGATGACGCGCTTCTTCATGACGATCCCCGAGGCGTCGTCACTCGTCGTGCAGGCGGGCGCGATGGGCGGCCGTGGCCAGGTCTACGTGCTCGACATGGGCGAGCCCGTGAAGATCCTCGATCTCGCCCGGCAGATGATCCACCTGTCCGGCAAGGACGAATCGCAGATCCCGATCGTCTTCACCGGCGCGCGGGCCGGTGAAAAGGTGCACGAGGTGCTCTGGAACGAGGGCGAGGCCGTCGGGCCGACCTCGCACCCGAAGATCATGCGCGCCGCCCGGCCGCAGATCGACTCGGTCTGGCTGGAGGAGTCGCTTGCGCAGCTGGAACGGCTCGTCGAGGAAGGCGACACACTCGCACTCGTCGCCCAGTTGCGCGCGATGATCGCCCAGCCGGTGCGCACCGGTCGCGAAGCGGTTCTCGAAGACACGTTGCACTGAACACGGTTGCTGCACTTCCGTCACGGTCTCTCGCCGATCGCGCCGGTACCGTGACCGAATGAAACCGCTCGACGGCCTGAATCCCGAGCAGCGCCGCGCAGCGGAGGCCGTGCGCGGCCCGGTTTGCATCCTCGCCGGGCGCCGGGTCGGGCAAGACGACGACGATCACCCGCCGCATCGCGCAGCAGGTCGCGACGGGGGCATTTGCGCCCAACCAGATCATGGCGGTCACGTTCACCGACAAGGCGGCGGGCGAGCTGAAGACGCGGCTCGCGGAGCTCGGCGTCAGCGGTGTGCGCGCCTCGACCTTCCACTCCGCCGCGCTGCGCCAGCTGCGCCACTTCGCACCGGACGCGGTAGGGCGCATCCTGCCGTCGAAGGCGCTCGCGCTCCGCCAGATCGCGAACTCGCTGCCGGCGCCCTACAAGTTCCGGCCGGCCGGCGACCTCGCGACGGAGATCGAGTGGGCGAAGAACCGCCGGATCCCGTCCGGACCGCTACGACGGCCGCGACCCGCCGATCCCGCTCGACCTGATGCAGCGTGTCTATCGCGAGTACGAGAAGCGCAAGTCCGCCGAGGGTCTGGTCGACTTCGAGGACCTGCTCGAGCTCACCGTGCGGTTGTTCGAGGAGAACGCCGAGGCGCGCGAGACGTTCCGTGCCCAGTACCGGGCATTCACCGTCGACGAGGTGCAGGACGTGAACCTGCTCCAGCAGGAGCTGCTCGACCTGTGGCTCGGCGAGCGCGACGATCTCTGCGTCGTCGGCGACGACTACCAGGCCATCTACGGCTTCACCGGCGCGAGCCCCGACTATCTGCTGGCGATGCCGAAGCGTTTCCCGAACACGCTCATCGCGAGGCTCGAGGAGAACTACCGCTCGACGCCGCAGGTGCTCGCGCTCGCGAACCGGCTCGTTCCGAATCTCGGCGGCGCGGAGAAGACGCTGCGCTCGGTGCTGCCGGCCGGCGCCGAGCCGGTGGTGCGGCCGTTCGCCTCGCCGGAGGACGAGGGCGCCGCAATCGTCGCGGAGCTCGGTGCGCTTCGATGTCCGCTCGAGGAAGTGGCGATCCTCGCGCGCACGAACGCCCGACTGACCGACTTCGAGGAGCTGCTGCACGACGCCGGCATCCCGTTCCAGGGCTCATCGCTGCTCGAGCGCGATGCAGCCCGCCGGTTGACGCGGCGGCTCGAGCGCACCTCTGCGTCCGCGGCCGAAGCCGTTCGCGCAGCGGCGACCGAGGCCGGGTGGCTCGAGCGCGTGCCTGACAAGCTCGGTGAGCGTGAGGCCGTTCGCCAGCAGGACCTCGCCCGGCTCGTGCAGCTTGCGTCGGTCTTCGACGGTGACGCCGCGTCGTTCGTCGAGGATCTCCGCAGGCGTTTCTCGTCCGGCGGCGACGGTGCGCACGGCGTGAATCTGCTGACCCTGCATCGGGCGAAGGGCCTGGAGTTCGAGGCGGTGTTCATTCCGCGGTTGCAGGAGAAGGAGCTGCCGTCGAAGCAGGCGCGGACTCCCGCGGAGGTCGCGGAGGAGCGGCGGCTGCTCTACGTCGGCATGACACGCGCGAAGCATGTTCTCTGGCTGACGTGGTCGGGGAAGCGCTCGCGGTTCCTGCAGGAGCTCGGTGTCACGCAGATGGCGCCGTCGGTATCTGCGCGATCTGCGCCGACCGAGAAGCGCGAATGGACCGCGGACGCACAACGTCTCCGGGACTGGCGGCTCGAGCGTGCGAAGGCCGACAATGTCCCGCCGTACGTCGTGTTCCACGACAGCGTGCTGCACGCAATCGCGGATGCACGTCCGTCGTCGCTCGGTGAGCTGTCGCAGATCGCGGGCGTCGGTCCGGCGAAGCTGGAGCGCTACGGCGAGGATCTGCTGGCGCTGATCGCCTAGTCGAGCGCCGACAGCAGCAGGTCGAGCATCAGCTGCGGATCCCGGCGCTCGCGCGTGCCGGTGATGCGGTCGCGCTTCTCGAGCTCCAGCGCGCGCGGGTCGGTCAGCGGCCGGAGCCGTCCCTCGCGGATCAGCTGCTCGTCCACGCCGCCCAGCCGCCCGCCGTAGGTCGTGTACACCGGCACACCGAGCGCCGCGGCCTCGCGGTTCATCGTGCCACCGGCCGAGACGACGAGGTCGGCCAGCGCGATCAAGCTCTGCGCGTCGACCGCTTGCTCGGGAACGATCACCGACGGCAGGGCAAGCGACTTGACGTAGTCGCGCTGTTCCTCGGTACGCGGGATCACGAACGCGTGCACGTCGCCCGAGCGGCCGAGATGTTCGAGCGTCATCGGGAAGAGCGGATTCGAATGCCGGTGGTACAGCGAGACGTCCGGCGGCGGTCGCAGCACCACGAGCACGCGGCTCGGGTCGATCGACCAGTCGGTCAGCACCGTCTCGTCCGGCTCGAAGTCGGAGAGGTAGTACTCCTCCTTCAACCCTGGATACTGCTGCAGCTTGGGCGGCACGGCGCCGTAGGTCTTCAGCCGCTCCGGCGGGATCGCCGCGGGCACCACGACGCGCGTCGCAGCCCGGCAGCCGAGTTGGTGCTGCAGCCAGGCCCATTCGTAGTCGAACGTCGTCGAGCTCGGAATGCCGAGCCGCCGCGCCGTCATGGTCAGCTCGTGCGAGCCGTGTGCGAGCGCGAGATCGAAGTGGCGGCCCTTCGCCCAGCGCCGGAGCGCCTTCAACCGCGTGCGCATTTGCGTCGCCTTGCCGAGCGCGGAGCGGCCACCGTGGTGACCGATCACCGTCGCGGTCATCCCGTGCGACTCGATCAGCTGCAGCGTCTGCGCGTATTCGCGCGCGGTGATCTCGACCTCGTTGCCCTGCGCTTCGAGCAACTGCACGAGTGGCCGGAACACGAGCGGGTGGGCGCTCGCGGTGAAGTCGATCCAGACCTTCATTGAGCGACGACCGACTCGAGCGAGACGTCTCGGGTGACGCCCTCGACATGGCGCTCGTACCAGAGCGTGAATGCGAGCAGCCCCCACAGCTGCCGGGAGAGATCCTCGCGTCCCGACACGTGGTCGTCGATCACGCGCGTCACCGCCGACGGCTGCAAGAAGCCTTGCCGGCGGAGCGTGTCCGCCGACAGAGTCTCGCGCGCGAACGGCTCGAGCTCGCCGCGCAGCCAGGCCGCAGCGGGGATCGAGAAGCCCCGCTTCTTGCCGTGCACGATCTCGCGCGGCAGGAGCGGCTCCATCGCCTTGCGCAGCAGCCGCTTCTTCGAGAAGCCACGAACCTTGTGTCGCACGGGCAGCGAGAAGGCGAAGTTCGAGACGACGGTGTCCATGAACGGGACGCGTGCCTCGAGTGACCACGCCATCGAGGCGCGGTCGGTCTTCGTCAGCAGATCGTCGACGAGGTAGAGCCCGAAGTCGACGTCTTGCAGGCGGGTCAGGAGCTCATGACCCTCGGTCGCGGTGAACCGCTCGCGAGAGCCGTCCAGCGGATCGAAGTCGCTTCGGTGCCCGGTCAGCTCCGCGCGCACGTCGGCGGCGAAGATCTCCTTGTAGGCCTGGTGGCGTTCGAGCGGCGGCATGCCGGCGGCCCGCGTGAATCGCTTCAGGCGGTAGTCGAGGCTCGCCTTGCGTGTCGAGGACGGCAGCCGGTCGACGGCCGGCCGCGCACGCGCCGCGATCGGGCCGAAGCGCTCCGCGAGGAGGTCGGCGACGTAGGTGTAGTAGCCGCCGAACAGCTCGTCGCCGCCCTCGCCGGACAGGGCGACCTTGACGTCTTCGGCCGCAAGCTTCGAGACGAGGTAGGTCGGCAGCGCCGACGAGTCCGCGAACGGCTCGTCGAACGCGTCGGCGAGCGCGGGCAGCAGAAGCGCGGCGTTCGGTCGCAGCGTCAGGTCGCGGTGGACGGTGCCGTACCGCCGTGCGACCGCTTGCGCCCCGGCGAGCTCGTTGAACGACGATTCCTCGAAGCCGATCGAGAACGTGCGCACCGGTTCCGACGACTCCTCAGCCGCGAACGCGGTGAGCGCGCCGGAGTCGACGCCGCCCGAGAGGAGCACTCCGACCGGCACGTCGGCGATCAGATGCGCGCGCACGGAGTCGCGCAGGCGCGCGCGGCACTCCTCCACCAGTTCCGCCTCGTCCTCGTCGTGGCGGGGCGCCAGTGGACCGGTGCGCGCAAAACACGCGAGCGACGTTCGGCCCGCCTGCCAGGTCAGCGTGTGGCCCGGTAGGAGCTTGCGGATGTCCTTGAAGATCGAGAGCGGGGCGGGGACGACGTTGAAGGTGAGGAACGCCTCGAGTGCATCGAGGTCGATCGTCGCTCTGTTCGAGCGCGTCGAGCTCCGACGAGAACGAGAGCTCCCCGTCGACGTCGCGGTAGGCGAGCGGTTTGATGCCGAAGCGGTCGCGGGCGAGCACGAGCCGCCGTTCGCGCGCGTCCCAGATAGCCACGGCGAACATTCCACGCAGCCGCTCCCACAGCCCCGTCCCCCACTGTTCGTACCCGTGCACGAGCACCTCTGTGTCGGAGCGGCTGCGGAACCGGTGACCCGCCCGCTCGAGCTCGTGCATCAACTCGCGGTAGTTGTAGATCTCGCCGTTCTGCACGACGACGACGGTGCCGTCTTCGTTCGCGATCGGCTGATCGCCGCCGCTCAGGTCGATGATCGCGAGCCGGCGTGCGGCGATCCCGACCGGACCGTCGAGATGCGCCCCTTCGGAGTCCGGGCCGCGGTGGAGCAGGGTCGCAGACATACGGCGGAGCCGCTCGGGGTCGACGGCGCCGCGGCTGCTGGCGATCCCGCAGATCCCGCACATGCCGTGAGTCTAGGTGCGGCGTCCGAACGTCTGGGCGAGCACCCGGACGCCGGTGACGAAGAGTGTGCGCAGATAGAGCCGTACCGACCGGTCGGCGATCCATTCGAGGTCGTGGGCGAGCTTCTCCGCCATCGACGTCTCGTAGCCGCGCCGCACCTGTGCGAACCCCGTCAGGCCGGGACGCACGACGAGTCGCTGCCAGTAGGCGGGCAGGTCGTGTGCGAGCTCCTCGAAGAAGCGCGGCCGGATCGGACGAGGTCCGACGAACGACATGTCGCCGCGGAGGACGTTCCAGAGCTGCGGGATCTCGTCGAGCTGCGAGGCCTTCAGCCAACCGCCGAGCCGTGTCAGCTCCGCGTCGGTGCGGCGAACGAGCTCTTCGCCGAGGTACTGCCCGATGCGATCCTCGGCACCGGGTCGGAGCGTGCGGAACTTCAGCATCTGGAAGAAGCGGCCCCGGCGCCCGACGCGCTCCCCGCGGTAGAGGATGGGCCGCCCGCTCGTCACGACCATCACGCCGGCGATCACCAGCGCGACGGGCGCGAGCAGGATCCCGAACAGGCTCGCGAAGAAGATGTCGAGCAGGCGCAGTTCGAGGTCGATCCCACGATGCTCGGCCTGGGACGCAAGCCGTGTGTACCCGCTGACGAGGGTGTCCTCGAGCGGTGGCGGCGCGGATGCCACCCGGCCGATGGTAGACCGTGGGACTGTGAGCGTCCTCGGAATCGACCATGTCCAGGTGGCCGCACCCGAGGGGTGCGAGGCCGAGGCGCGCGCGTTCTATGGCGGCCTGCTCGGCCTCGAGGAGCTGGCGAAGCCGGCAGGGCTTCTTGGCCGCGGCGGCTGTTGGTTCGAGGTGGGCGAGCAGCAGCTGCACGTCGGCGTCGAGCGCCCGTTCACGGCCGCCCGCAAGGCCCATCCGGGCTTCGTCGTTGCCGACCTCGACGAGCTCGCCGACCGGCTCCGCGGGGCGGGCGTCGAGGTGGCGCGGCGACGACTCGATCCCGGGCGCGAGGCGCTTCCACGCGTCCGACCCGTTCGGCAACCGGCTCGAGTTCCGCCAGGCCTAGCCCGAGCCCGCTTGGCCGCCTCTATAAGCTTCCGTTATGGATACGCGCCAGCTTCGTGCGTTCTGTGAGGTGGTCGAGCGGAAGTCGTTCTCCCAGGCGGCCGAGCGGCTGGGCGTGACGCAGCCCGCCGTCAGCCTGCAGGTGCGGGCGCTCGAGAAGCGGCTCGGCCTCCAGCTCCTCGACCGCTCGGGGCGCCGCGTGGAGCCGACCGAGGCGGGACTGCGCCTCTACCGGGGCGCCCAGCGGCTGATCGCGCTCGAGGAGGAGATCACGAGCGAGCTCGCCGAGGAGGCGACCGGCGCACTCGAAGGCACGTTCGCGATCGGCGCTTCGACCGGGCCCGGCGGGGTCGTCCTCTCGCAGCTCCTCTGTCAGTTTGCCGCCGTGCACCCACAGATCCACGTCGCTCTGAGCGTCTTCGACACGCAGACGGTCGTCGAGCATGTCGCAGACCGGACGCTCGAGCTCGGCGTCGTCGGCGCCGCGCCGCGCTACCGCGCCGTGGAGTACGAGCCGTTCTTCCGCGACACGGTGATCCTGGCCTGCCCGCCGGGCCACCCGTTCGCCGGGCAGACGGTGACGCTCGAGCAGCTGAAGGACGAGCGCTTGATCGTGATGCAGGAGGGCGCCGGCGTGCGGCAGATGATCGAGGACGAGCTGCGCCGCGTCGGGACGAAGCTGCGCGACCTCGACGTGCGGCTCGAGCTCGGTCTGCAGGAGTCCGTGACGAGCGCGGTGCGGGGCGGCTACGGCGTCACGTTCATCTCCCGCTCTTCCGTCGAGAACGACCTGGCCGCAGGCACCCTCGTCGAGGCGCGAGTGGCGGGCTTGGAGCTCGAGCGCGAGATCCTGCTCGTCCGCGCGACCGGCCGATCCGAGACGCGCGCGGCGCGCGCATTCGTCGACTACGCTCGCGAGCGCCTGCAGTGATCGTCCACTGGAGCCTCGAGGAGCTGCGCCCGACGCTCGCAGAGGTGGGCATCCAGCGCCCGTTCCTGATCACCAGCGAGCGCTGGCGGAAACTCGACCTGCCGCACGTCGCTGCGTGGTGGGAGGTCCCTTCGGATCGTGTGGAGGTTCCGGCCGACGCAGACGGCATCCTCGCGGTCGGCGGCGGCTCTGCGATCGACACCGGCAAATGCGCCTCGGCGCAGTCGGGCAAGCCGGTGGTCCACGTACCGACGACGTACTCGGGTGCCGAGTGGACGACCCACTACGGGATCCGTTCGCCCGACCGCATCATTCGCGGCAGCGGCGCGGGCGCGCAGCCGGTGGCGATCGTCTACGACGTCGGTCTGACGATCGATCTCCCGGCGAACGTCACCGCGGGCACCGCGCTGAACGGCCTGGCGCATTGCGCCGAGGCGCTCTACGTGCGAGGCCACGGTGCCGAGGGTGACGAAGAAGCCCTCCTCGGGGCCCGGCTGATCTCCGGTGCGCTGCCCGAGGTGCTTGCCGCTCCGCATGATCGCGACGCGCGCGGCGAGCTCCTCCGCGGCGCAGCGCACGCCGGTCATGCGCTGGGGCTCAACGGCCTCGCGCTCGCCCACGCGATGGCGCAAGCACTCGGCGGCACGTACGGCCTCGCGCACGGCGCGATGAACGCTCTCTGCCTGCCGCCCGCGCTCGACTTCAACAGCCGGTTCGCGCCGAACGAGGTCGCGCGCTTCAGCTCCGCGGTCGGCGGCAACGGGGCGGAGCGCGCTCGCGAGCTCTCGTTGCTCGGCGGGTTCGATCGCCTCCGCGACTTCGGTGTGCCGGAGAACGACTTGCCCCAGGTCGCGGAGGCGGCGTCGCAGCGGGCGGGAAACCAGGCGAACCCTCGGGTCGCGACCCCCGGAGAGATCCTCGAGCTCCTCCGCGGCATCTACTGAGTCCGGCCCTTGTCGACCGAGTCAGTGAACAAGGAATAACTTCTACTAATAACAGGTATAGTCTGGGTCGTGACGGAGACGGCCCGCAGCTTCGACGTGCTCGTGATCGGAAGCGGCGCCTCAGGGCTCGCCGCTGCCGTCTCGGCCGAGCGCGCGGGCGCCCAGGTGGCGCTTGCGACGAAGGGCTCGCTGCAGGCGAACAATTCGTCGAAGGCCCAGGGCGGCATCCAGGCCTCGTTCGGGGCGGACGACTCGCCCGAACAGCACGCGCAGGACATTTGGCGCTCGTCGCACGAGACGGCCGACATGCGGCTCGTCGAGGTGCTGACCGGTGACGCGCACTCGGCGATCCGCTGGCTCGAGGAGCTCGGAGTCGAGTTCACCCGTGAAGACGGCGGTTATCGGCTCGCCAGGTGCGGTGGCTCCAGCGCGAAGCGCCTGCTCCAGGTCGGCGACCGCACCGGGCACGCGATCACCAAGCAGCTGCGCGAGAGCTGGGAGGCGGGCAGCGGCACGAGCTTCCTGAATGCGCCGCTCCACGAGCTCACCGAGCTCGACGGTCTCTGGCGGGCGCGAGTGGGCGAGCAGACCGTCGACGCAGGCACCGTCGTGCTCGCTGCAGGTGGTCGCTGCTACGCCGAGGCCGAGCGACGCGGTGAGCTGTCGACCAACCACCCCAATGCGACGGGCGAGGTGACGCGGATCGCGGTCGACCTCGGCGCCGAGGCGCGCGACCTCGATGCGCTGCAGTACCACCCGAACGGCGGCGCCTGGCCGTCCAACATGCAGGGCTATTCGATCCCCGAGACGACGCGTGCGTACGGCGCCGTGCTCGTGAATGCCGAGGGTGAGGAGTTCACCGACTCGCTCGGCCCGCGCGACGCCGTCAGCCAGGCGATCTTCGACGAGGTCGAGAAGGGCAACGGCGTCACGACGCCCGACGGCCGCCCGGCGGTCTATCTCGACACGACGCGTATCCCGGAGAGCGACGCCGATGTGTCCCTGCCGTACATGCTGCGCCGCTACCGCGGCGCGGGCATCGATCCGCTCAAGGAGAAGATCTTCACGTATCCGGTCCTCCACTACCAGAACGGCGGTCTCGTGATCGACACGGACGCCGAAACCACGCTCGAGGGTGTCTATGCGTGCGGCGAGATCGCCGGCGGCACGCATGGGCGCAACCGCATGATGGGCAACAGCTTGCTCGAGTGCGTGGTGTTCGGACGGCGGGCTGGTCGTAATGCATTCGAGAAAGCTAGGAGCTAATGACAATCGATACCGTCACCGACCTGCAGCACGCGGTCGAGGATGCCGCCGCGCACCTGTACGTCTGGGCGCTGAAGGACATCCCGCAGGACCTGCGCGACGCTCTGGCTGCTGCACGCCTCCGTGAGACGTCCGTCCCCGGCAAGCGTGTGCTCGAGACGATCCACAAGAACGTCAACATCGCCGACCGCGACAACAACCTGGTCTGCCAGGACACCGGCATCGCCGTCTACACCTGCCGGGTCGGCGAGCACTTCCCGCTGCATCCAACGCGGATCTATGAAGGATTGCGCGACGGCACGGCGCGCGCGACCGTCGAGCATCCGTTGCGCTCGAACGCCGTGCACACGATCACGCGCGAGAACACCGGCCCGAACATCGGGTACCGCCTGCCGATCGTGCACTGGGAGTTCATCCCCGACTGGGACGGCCTCGACGTCAAGTGCATTCCGAAGGGCTCCGGCTCGGAGAACATGAGCTTCCTCAAGATGTGCATCCCCGCCGACGGTGTGAAGGGGATCAAGCAGTTCGTGCTCGAGTCGATCGTCGGCGCGGGCGGCAAGCCCTGCCCACCCGGGATCGTCGGCGTCGGGATCGGCGGGACCGCCGACTACGCGATGTATCTCGCCAAGGAGGCGATCACGCGGCCGGTCGGGACCCGCAACGCCGATCCGCTCGTCGCGCAGCTCGAGGACGAGCTCTACGGCCTCCTGAACGAGACCGGGATCGGCCCGATGGGGCTCGGCGGCGACGTGACCGTCCTGCAGTGCCATATCGAGCACGCCGACACGCACATGACCCTCAACCCGGTTGCCGTCAACTACCAGTGCTGGGCTGCACGCCGCGCCTCCGCGCACGTCGCCGCCGACGGTTCCGTCGACTTCGACAGGGAGTTTTAGTGGCCAACCACACCGTCACGTTCCCGATCACCGATCCACAGGAGATCCTCCAGCTGCAGGCCGGCGACGAGGTCACGGTGCAGGGGCACATCATCGGGATCCGCGACCGCACGCAGATCCGGATCTTCGACCAGGGCATCGAGCCGCCGATGGACCTGAAGGGCGCCTTCCTGTTGCATACCGCCCCGAACGTGCGCAAGGTCGCCACCGATGCGGAGGGCAAGGGCACGTACGAGAAGATCTGCATCGGCACCACGACCTCGGCGCGGATGGTCCGCTTCACCGAGCCGCTCGGCCGTCAGTACGGCGTGCGCGCGATCTGCGGCAAAGGCGGGTTCCCCGATGAGGCGATCGAGCCGATGCACGAGCTCGGCATGGTCTATTTCGCGATCGTCGGCGGCGCCGCGGCGCTCGAGACGACCCAGATCGAGGAGATCGAAGACGTGCAGTGGGAGGAGCTGATGCCCGAATGCCTCTGGAAGTTCCGCGTCAAGGACTTCGGCCCGCTCACGGTCGGCATCGACGCGCACGGCAACTCGCTGTACCGCGACGTCCAGACGCGCGCCAAGGCGAAGCTGGAGGAGCTCTATGCCCGCCTTTGAGCTCGGGCTCGGCAAGCACGTCGGCCTCACGCACGTGATCGACAAGGGCCTCGGCCCGCGCGCGTGGGAGGACGTGCTCGAGGTCGCCGGCGATCACATCTCGATCGTCAAGCTCGGCTGGGGCACCGCGTACGTCACGAGCAATCTGGAGCGCAAGCTCGAGGTGCTGCGCGACAAGCCCGTGGTGATCGGCGGGACGTTCTTCGAGGTCGTGTACGCGCTCGGAAAACTCGACGAGTACAAGCAGTGGCTGATCGAGCTCGGGCTCACACACGTCGAGATCTCCGACGGCACGATCGACATCCCGCGCGAGCGCAAGCTCGAGCTGATCGCCGATTTCGCGCGTGACTTCACTGTGCTCTCCGAGGTCGGGTCGAAGGACTCGAGCGTCGAGTACTCGGCCGACGAGTGGACGCAATGGCTGCAAGAGGAGCTCGAGGCGGGCGCCTGGAAGGTGATCACCGAGGCCCGTGAGGGTGGCACCGCCGGCATCTTCGATTCGTCGGGAGGCATGCGCACGGAGCTGATCAGCGAGATCGCGAACGTCGTCGGTCCCGCGAACATCGTTTTCGAAGCGCCGACGAAGGCTGCTCAGGCGTGGTTCATCAAGGAGTTCGGTGCGTCGGTCAACCTTGGCAACATCCCGCCCGAGGAAGTGATCCCGCTCGAGACGCTACGGCTCGGCTTGCGCGGCGACACGTTGAAGGAGGTGCTCCTTGGCAGCCAGCGTGCATCTGCCTCCTGACGTCGAGACGCTGAGCGCCGAGGAGATCCTCGGATTCTGTTTGCGCGAGTTCGCCGGCAAGGTCGCGCTCGCGTGCTCCTTCCAGAAGGAAGAGACCGTGCTGCTCGACATGGTGTTCGCGATCGAACCGAAGGCGCGCGTCTTCGCGATCGACACCCACTACCTGTTCCCGGAAACGTATGAGCTCTGGCGCGAGGTCGAGCGGCGATACGACACGAAGGTGGAGGTGTTCGAGGGGCCGAGCCCCGAGGAGCTCGCCGCGACCCACGGGGAGCAGCTCTGGGAGCGCAAGCCGGACCTCTACCTGGCGATCGCCAAGGTCGAGCCGCTCGTCCGGGCGCTCGGCGGGCTCGACTGCTGGATCACCGGCATCCGTCGTGACCAGGCACCGACCCGTGCGGACGCGCCGAAGCTCGGCTGGGACGAGGCGCACGAGCTGTGGAAGGCGAACCCGATCGCCGACTGGAGCAGCGAGGACTGCTGGGCCTACATCCGTGAGCGTGGGCTGCCCTACAACCCGCTGCACGACCGCGGTTACGAGTCGATCGGCGACACCCACTCGACCGTCCCCGGCGCCGGACGCGAGGGACGCTGGGCGGGCACCGGCCGCACCGAGTGCGGCCTGCACGTTCCCGGGGTGGACGTCGCGTGAGCGCGACCGCGTCACGCAAGACGCTCTCACATCTCGACGAGCTCGAGGCCGAGGCGATCCACATCATGCGTGAGGTCGCCGCCGAGCGCGAGCGCCCGGTGCTGCTCTTCTCCGGCGGCAAGGACTCGATCGTGATGCTCCGGCTGGCCGAGAAGGCCTTTCGCCCGGCCAAGTTTCCGTTCCCGGTCATGCACGTCGACACGGGTCACAACTTCCCCGAGGTGATCGAGTACCGCGACCGCCGCGTCCAGGAGCTCGGCGAGCGCCTCGTCGTCGCCAGCGTGCAGGACTCGATCGACAAGGGGCGCGTCCAGGAGCAGACGGGCCCGCGGGCCTCTCGCAACCAGCTGCAGACGACAACGCTGCTCGACGCACTCGAGGCGCACGGCTTCGACGCTGCGATGGGCGGTGCCCGCCGCGACGAGGAACGCGCTCGCGCGAAGGAGCGCATCTTCAGCTTCCGTGATGACTTCGGCCAGTGGAATCCGCGTGCGCAGAGGCCCGAGCTGTGGGACATCTACAACGCGCGGATCCGCAAGGGCGAGCAGATCCGCGTCTTCCCGATCTCGAACTGGACGGAGCTCGACGTATGGCAGTACGTCGCCCGCGAGAACCTCGAGCTGCCGAAGATCTACTTCGCACACGACCGCGAGGTGTTCCGGCGCGACGGCATGCTCTACGCCGTCTCCGAGTTCGTGGAGCGGTATCCCGACGAGGAGCCGTTCACGGCGTCCGTGCGCTTCCGCACGGTCGGCGACATGTCGTGCACGGGCGGCGTCGTCAGTGATGCCGGGACGATCGACGAGGTCGTCACCGAGATCGCGGCCACGCGCGTCACCGAGCGCGGCGAGACGCGCGCCGACGACCGCGTCTCGGAGGCCGCGATGGAGGACAGGAAGCGCGTTGGCTACTTCTAAGGAGTTCCTCGACACCGATCTGCTGCGCCTGGTCACTGCCGGTTCGGTCGACGACGGCAAGTCGACGCTGATCGGCCGGCTGCTCTACGACACGAAGCAGATCCTGGTCGACCAGCTCGAGCACATCGAGGACGCTTCGCGTCGCCGGGGGCACGACTACGTCGACCTGGCGCTCCTCACCGACGGCCTTCGTGCCGAGCGTGAACAGGGAATCACGATCGACGTCGCCTACCGCTCCTTCGTCACGCCGCGCCGGCGCTTTCAGCTCGCCGACGCCCCGGGCCACGTGCAGTACACGCGCAACATGGTCACCGGAGCGTCGACGGCCGACGTGGCTGTGATCCTCGTCGACGCGCGGAAAGGCGTGATCGAGCAGACGCGCCGCCACTCCTACATCATCGGCATGCTCGCGCTGCCGCACGTGGTCTACGCGGTGAACAAGATGGACCTGGTCGACTTCTCGGAGGAGCGCTTCGACGAGATCGCGCGCGAGCTGGCCGAGCTCGGCTCGCAGCTCGAGGTCAAGGACGCGACGGTGATCCCGTTGTCGGCGCTGAAGGGCGACAACGTCGTCGACAGGACGGACGCCATGCCCTGGTACGCGGGGCCGACGCTGCTCGAGCACCTCGAGACGATCGAGCTCGACGGTGACCGCAACGTGCAGGACCGGCGCTTTCCGGTGCAATGGGTCGTCCGCCCGATGGCGGACGAGCACCACGACTACCGCGGTTACGCCGGCCGGGTTGCCGGGGGAGTGTGGCGTGCGGGCGACGAGGTCGTCGTGCTGCCGTCAGGTCTGCGAAGCCGCGTCGCCGGGATCGACAGCGCCGAGGGCCCGGTCGAGGAGGCGATCCCGCGCGAGTCTGTGACGATCCTGCTGGAGGACGATGTCGACGTCTCGCGCGGCGACCTGCTCGCCGACCCGGAGCGGGCGCCCGTCGTCGCACGCGAGCTCACTGCACGCGTCAGCTGGATGGCGGAGCGGCCTGTCGAGGATCGCGCGCGGCTGCTGATCAAGCACACCACGCGAACCGTCCCGGCCCGCGTCGACGAGATCGTCAGCGTGGTCGACATCCACACGCTGGAGGACCGACCCAGCCCTGGGAAGATGGAGCTCAACGACCTCGGTGTCGTTCGGTTCCGCCTGGCCGAGCCGCTCGTCGTGGACGACTACGCTCGCAACCGCGGCACGGGCGCGTTCATCCTGATCGACGAATCGTCGAACGAGACGGTCGGTGCGGGCATGGTGATCGCAGCCCAGCCATGACGCAGGACGCGCACCCCTACCGGGACACGCATGTGATCGACTCGCGTGCGCCCCGGACGAACCAGGCTGTGATTGGTGTCTTCTCGGTGCTCGCCGTCTTGACCGGCTGGTGGTGGCTGCTTGCGCTGCTCGCACTACAGCTCGCAGTCGGGCTCGTGTTCGGGCGGCGTTATTGTCTGCCGTGCGTCCTCTACTTCGAGGTGATCCAGCCGCGCGTCGGCGAGGGAGCGCTCGAGGACTCGCGCCCGCCGCGCGCGGCGAATGTCGTCGGGCTCGTCGTGCTGACGGCCGCCTCGGTCGCGTACGTCGCCGGGTTCCCCATTCTCGGAGCCGGGCTGGGCATCCTCGTCGCCGCCCTCGCACTGCTCGCCGCGATCACCGGCTTTTGCACCGGCTGTGAGGCGTACAAGCTCGGCTGCCTGCTGCGCGGCCGGCCTTTCGTCTCCTGCCCGCTGCCTCCGCGCGCATGACCTGGCAATTCAGCCTCGCGGGCCTGCTGATCGGCGTGCTCGTCGGCATGACCGGGATGGGCGGCGGCTCGCTGATGACGCCGATGCTGATCCTGCTCTTCGGCTTCGATCCCAAGACGGCGGTCGGCACGGACATCCTCCACGGTGCGGTCTTCAAGTCGTTCGGCGCCATTCGCCATCGCCAGCTCGGCAACGTTCACGTACCGCTCGCCATGTGGATGCTGATCGGTTCTGCGCCGCTCTCGCTCGTCGGGGTGCAGATCGCGAGCTCGTTCTCCGAAGGCACGCAGTCGACGATGAGCAAGCTCGTCGGTGCGACACTGATCATCGGCGGGCTCGGTTTCCTCGCGAAGACGTTCATCCGTGGCCACTCGATCGACGCCGAGTTCCACCTCCAGCGCCATGACAAGGTCGCCGCCATCCTGATCGGCGCGGTCTTCGGGTTCGTCGTCGGATTGACGTCGGTCGGGTCCGGCACGTTCTTCGGCCTCGCGATGCTGCTGCTCTTCCCACTGTCGGCCAGCCGGATCGTCGGCACCGACATGCTCCACGCCGCGCTGCTGCTGTGGGTCGCCGGGGCCGGCCATCTGCTGCACGGGAATGTCGACCTGAATGCGATGGCCTGGCTCCTCGTCGGATCGATTCCCGGTGTGCTGATCGGCTCGCACCTCTCGATCCGCGTGCCGGAGCGCGCTCTGCGGATCGCCTTCGGCGCGGTGCTGATCCTCTCGGGGATCAAGATCGTGCGAATGCCGTACTCGGATCCGGTCATCGTCGCCGGCCTCGTACTCGGCGTGATCGCGCTCCTCGTCTGGTCGGGCCGCCGCCTGCAGACGCGACGGGTGCGCGCACGGCGGATCCCCGCACACGACCCCGCATAGAATCCTCCGGGCGTGGCCCGGGTCCTGTCGACGGCGTTCGTCCTCGCCCTGCTCGCGGGGAGCGCCGCTGCCTTCGCGCTGACCGAGCGGGCGAAGCTCGAGCGATCCCCGATCTACGGCACGCACGTCGATCCCATCTTCTCGCCGGCGGGCAAGCTCAAGCCGGTCGCACACGTCCGCTTCCGGGTGCGGCCCAGAGAGCGGGTCGACGTCGCGATCGAAGACCGTCACGGCAACACCGTCGCGACGCTGCTCACCAACCGCTCCGTGAAGCCTCGTTCGACGCTCGACCTGGTGTGGAACGGCGTCACCGAGTCCGGTCTGCTCGTGCCGGACGGTGTCTACCGGCCGGTGGTGAAGCTCCTGCGCTCGCACCGAACGATCACGCTGCCGAACGAGATCAAGCTCGACACGCTCCCGCCGAAGATCGTCGTCAAGCATCCGCAGTACCCGATCATCTCGCCGGACGGAGACGGGCACCACGATGCCTTCACGTTCCACTATGCGATCAACGAACCGGCGCACGCGATTCTGCTGGTGCGGGGCGATCAAGTCCTCCTCACCCGCACGAGCAAGCAGACCGGCGAGCTGACATGGAACGGTCGCGTCGACGGCGGGAAGCGCGCCCCTCCCGGACGCTACGTCCTCTCCGTCTCGGCCCGGGACATCGCCGGGAACGTCGCCAAGGGATTCCCCTTCGCGATCGCTCAGGTTCGGTATCTGATCGTGGCGCGGAAGCGCATCGTCGTCCGGCCGGGTGGGCGCTTCGCGTTGCGCGTCTCGACCGACGCACCGTTCGTCCACTGGCGGCTGAACGGCCGGTCCGGCGTCCAGCCCCGGGGAACGCTGCACCTGCGTGCGCCGAAGTCGAGCGGTGTCTACCGGCTGTACGTCTCCTACGGCAACCATGCGGCGAGCTCCGTCGTGGTCGTCGGGTGAGCGCCGGAGCCGCTCAGGCGGCGGGTGCAATCGGGGCACTCGGGCTCGCCGCGCTGGTGATCGCGCCGCGGCGTGATCTGCGCGTCGCAGGGCTCGCCGCCTGGGCCCTCGGCTGCGCCGGGCTTACCGTCTATCTCGCCCCGCATGGGCACCACCGTCTCCTGGCGGCGGCAGTCGTGGTGCTCGCGATCGCAGCGGCGATCGGGACGTGGGCGGCACTTCGCGTGCCGTGGCTCCTGGCCGTCGCAACCCTGGCCTGCGTGCCCGCCCGCATTCCGGTGCACGTCGGGTCGACGCAGGCGAACCTGCTCCTGCCGCTCTACGGCGTCGTCGTCGTCGCGGCGCTCGCGCTCGCCTGGCAGCTCTACGGCGACGAGCGAAATCGCTCGCGTGAGCTCGGCCCGCTCGCGTGGCCGGTCGCCGCATTCGTCGCCTGGGACGGTGTGTCCGTGCTGTGGTCCAAGGATCCCCGCCAGGGCGCGATCGAGCTGCTCTTCTTCGTCCTCCCGTTCGGCCTGCTGGCGGTCGTGCTCGCCCGCCTCGTCTGGTCACGAGCCTGGGTGCTCACGCTGTACGTCCAGCTCGCCGTGATGGCCCTCGTCTTCGCGGTGATCGGGATCGTCCAGTACGAGACGCGCACCATCTTCTGGAACCCGAAGGTGCGCGTCGACAATGCGTACGCGCCGAGCGGGTGGTTCTATCGGGTGAACTCCGTCTTCTACGACCCGTCGATCTACGGCCGGTTCCTCGTGATCGGCATCCTCGCAAGCCTCGTCGTCGTGCTCTTCCGCCGCGGCGACCCGCTCTGGGCGGTCGCCGCTGCCCTGACGATCGTCATCACCTGGGCGGGGCTCCTGCCGTCCTTCTCACAGTCGAGCTTCCTGGCGCTGATGGTCGGAATCACCGTTGCCGTGGTGATCGCCTGGGGCCGCCGCAGCCTGCTGCTCGTCGGCGCCGTCGTTGTGCTGCTCGGCGTCGCGCTCGCGGCGTCGCCCGCGATCCGCCACAAGGCGTCGCTCTCGCACGTCACGAGCGGGCGCTCGACGCTCGTCTCCACCGGGCTCAAGGTCGCCTACCATCACCCGGTCACGGGCGTGGGCGTCGGCGGCTTCAAGCGCGCGTACGCCGACCTGGCGCACCTCCGCGGCCGGGAGCCCAAGGCAGCCGCGTCGCACACGACTCCGATCACCGTCGCGGCCGAGACCGGCATCCCCGGCCTTCTCCTCTTCCTCTGGCTCGTCGCAACGGCGATCGCGCTCGCCTTCCGCCGCCTCGGTCGCGACTTCGACGGCGCCGCGCGACTCGCGTTCGGACTAGCCTTGGTCGCGATCCTCGTGCACTGCGTCTTCTACAACGCGCTCTTCGAAGACCCGTCGTTCTGGGGCCTCCTGGCGCTGGTCGCCGTCGGTGCCCGCACCTGGAGGCCGGCCGGTGATTGACGGCGTCAGGCGAGCGCTGGTGCTCGCGCCGCACACCGATGACGGTGAGTTCGGCTGCGGCGGGACGATGGCGCGGCTCGTCGAGGCCGGGGCAGACGTTCGCTACGTCGCCTTCTCGATCGCGACACGGTCGCTGCCCGACGGGTTTGCGCCCGACACACTGGCGCGCGAAGTGCGCGAGGCGACCTCCGAGCTCGGCATCCCTACCGGCAACCTCACGGTGCACGACTTCGACGTGCGTACGTTCCCGGAGCGCCGGCAAGAGATCCTCGAGCTGCTGATCGAGATCTGGAGCGACTGGCAGCCCGACTGCGTGTTCATGCCCTCGGTGCACGACGTGCACCAGGATCACCAGACGATCGCGAGCGAGGGGCTGAGGGCGTTCAAGCGGACGACGATCCTCGGCTACGAGATCCCGTGGAACAACTTCGACTTCAGCTATCAGGCCTACTTCGCGCTCGAGTCGCGGCATGTCGAACGGAAGGTCGCCGCGCTGGAGCGGTACGCGTCGCAGCAGCATCGCCGCTACGCGAATGCGGATTACGTCTGGAGCGTTGCCCGCACACACGGGATCAACGTGAATCGCGAGTACGCCGAGGTGTTCCAGGTGTACCGCGTCGTCGCCTAGTCCGGGCTCGAAACGAATCAGGCATGCTCTTGTCGATGTCGATCGCCCCTGCCACCACCGTCGGCGCTGTCCATCTCACCGTGGCAGACCTCACGCGGTCGCTGACCTACTACATCGAGTCGATCGGTCTCAACGTGCTCGGTGTGGGCGGCGGCGAGGCCGGCCTTGGCACGGCCGACGGCGTGGAGCTCCTCCACCTCGTCGAGGAGCCCGGGGCCCGTCCGGCCGACGGCTACACCGGCCTCTTTCACTTTGCCCTGCTCGTGCCCCAGCGCCGCGACCTCGCGGGGTGGATGCAGCACGCGATCGCCGACCGCGTTCAGCTGACCGGTGCGTCCGATCACTTCGTCAGTGAGGCGCTCTATCTGCGCGACCCCGACCACCACGGGATCGAGATCTACGCCGACCGGCCGCGGCGTCTCTGGGACGGGCAGACGGACCGCATCGGCACCTGGCCGCTCGATGTCGACAACCTCCTCGCCACCAACACCGAGCCGGCGCCGGTCCTGCCCACGGGCACTCGAATGGGCCATGTCCACCTGCGCGTCTCCGACGTCGAGGAGAGCGTCCGGTTCTACCGCGACGTGGTGGGATTCGACCTGATGGCGCAGCTCGGCGACCAGGCCGCATTCCTGAGCGCGGGCGGCTACCACCACCATCTGGGCGCGAACACGTGGGAGAGCCGGGGCGCGGCGCCGGCGCCGCCCGGCACGGCACGGCTCACCCACTTCACGATCGTCGTTCCGGACGACGAAGAGCGCCGCCGGATCGCTACGGCGGTGGGCGGCGAGCTCCGCGACCCCTCGGGGAACGCCTTTACGCTCGTGACGTGATTTTCGGCACGATCGGGGAACACTGTTCCCATGACCTCTCTCGTGCAGAAGGCGATCGCCGAGGAACATCACCTCGAGGAGATCGCCAAAGACGGTTACGCGCCTGCGACGCTCCCGATCGTGCTCGGTGGGATCGTGCTGGCGTTGATCGGGATCGTCGGGCTCGCGCTCGGGATCACGCTCCTCGTCTACTACGTGTCCTGACCCACCGCTCCGGTGCGTGCGAGCTCGCGCGGCAGCGGACGCGCGTGAACGACCACGAGCGTCTTCGTGGGGCGCGTCAGAGCGACGTAGAGCTCGCGCAGTTCGATCCGGGCCGGCTCGACCACAACCACATGGTCGAACTCGAGGCCCTTCGCCTGCCGGGGTGTCAACACCGGGACGCCGTTCCAGAGATCGTCCGCGGCCGGGAGCTCGGCGAGGAGCTCGTCCGGGACGATCACCGCGAGCAGCCCGTCGGCGTGCGGCGGCAGCGTGCCGGTACGCCTCCGTCAGCAGGTGCGCCTCCTCGACCCGGTACACGGATGGAGGGTCTGCCCCGGTTCGGTACGAGATCGGAGGTGCGACGTCGGGGGCGATCGTGTCGAGGAGCGGCAAGGCGACCTCCATGATCTCGCGGGGCACGCGGTAGGCGTGCCGCAGCTCCTCGACGTCGGTCTCGTCTCCGTGCGGCAGATGAGGGAGCACGTCCTCCCAGCCGGGATAGCGCACCGCGCCGGTTGCCTGCGCGACGTCGCCGAGCATCGTCAACGCTCCCTCGCGGGCACGGCGGGCGACCATCCGGAGCTGCATCGGCGTCAGATCCTGGGCCTCGTCGACGATCACGTGCCCGTAGGCGCGTGGCGGCGTGCCGAGTAGCGCCCGAGCCTCGTCGAGGAGCGGGATGTCGCCGTCCGACCACGAGCCACGGCGGACGAGCAGCCGTTGCTCCGCGTCCGTGAGGATCCCCTCTGCGGCCGCCGCGAGCGAGGCGCGCGACCCGGTCAGCGACCGTACGAGCTGGTCCGGGGAGACGACCGGCCAGGCGGCCTTGAGCACGCGATCGAGATAGCCGTTTGCCCGGAGCGCCTGCTCGACCTCGTCGAAGTTGCGGATCGCTGCGGCGCCGAGCGCCCGGCCGTACCGCTCGTAGAAGCGGCGCAGGACGCTCATGCGGAACCGCTCCCGGGCGGCCGTCGTCGTGCCGAGCTCGGCCCGCGTCGCCGCCAGCAGCTCTCCGATCTCGTGCTCGCGCACCGAGATGAACGACCCCTCGAGCCGCAGCACGAGCTCCTGCGGCGCCGACTCGAGCCGCAGCCGCGCTGCGTTCTCGATCACCTCGACCAGCCGCAGGTCAGCTTTCAGCCGCGCGACGTCGGGTGGGTCGCGTCGCTGCGGTGAGACGCCGTCGACGAGCTCGCCGACGGCCCGCTGTTCGACTGCGTCCTCGCCGAGCGCCGGCAAGACGTGCGAGACGTACTCCATGAACGTGCGGTTCGGGCCGATCACGAGCACGCCGCGGTGCTGCAGTGACTCTCGCTGCGTGTACAGGAGCCATGAGGCGCGATGCAGCCCGACGGCGGTCTTGCCGGTGCCGGGCCCACCCTGGATCACGAGCGGTGTGTCCGGGTCGTGTGTGATCAGCCGGTACTGGTCCGCCTGGATCGTGGCAACGATGTCGCGCATGTGCACGTCGCGGTCACGCTCGAGCTCCTCGAGCAGGAAGTCGCCGACGGCCGCACCGTCGACGATCGAGCCGTCGAGCGCCTCGTCGGCGATGTCGAGCAGCCGTCGACCGTCGGTGCGGAAGCGCCGGCGCAGCGTGACGCCGTGCGGATCCTGGGGGGTCGCCGTGTAGAAGGGGCGTGCGGCCGGGGCCTGCCAGTTGATCACGATCTGCCGCTGCTCCTCGTCGTGCACCCAGCGACGACCGACATAGAGCGGTCGTGTTGTCGTCTCGAAGTCGAGCCGGCCGAAGCAGAGACCTCGGTCCGCGTCCTCGAACGTGCGCAGGCGCTTTGCCGCCCACGCATCCATCGCCGCCTGCGCGACCTCGCCGTCCACCTTGTCGCCCGCCGAGGCGAGGACGTCGCGCATCCGCTCGAGGTGCTCGTAGGCCCGGTCGACGTACGCCTGCTCGGCTGTCAGCTCGGGATGGCTCACGAGAGCACGCTACCGCGGGGGACCTCACGGCCCTGACGGGCCGTAGGCAATTGGTGAACCGCCGCGACTTCGCTCTCCTCGCCGCCGCTGCTCCGTTCGGCCTGCGATCGGCGTTGGCCGGCACGCTCTCGGCGCTCGTCACCTGTGACGCGGAGGCGCGGCTCGCGGTCGTCGACCTCGACACGTATCGCGTCGCGCGCTCGATCGCGACGCTGCCCGACCCGCGCTCGATCGAGCTCGTGGGCGACCGCGCCGTCGTCTGCCACACCGCGCTCGGAGCCGTCTCGATCGTCGATCGCCGTGGGGTTCGACACGTGCTCCACGGCTTCGTCGAGCCGCGCTATACAGCGGCGCATCCCGACGGGCGGCATGCCTTCGTCACCGACTCGGGCCGAAGTGGAGTCGTTGCGATCGATGTGCTGCGCGGGTCGCGAGCTCGGCCGCGTGCGCCTGCCGGGCTGGGCCCGGCATCTGACGATCGATCCCCTCGGCGAGCGGCTCTGGGTCGGGCTGGGCAGTGCGTCGGAACATGTCGCGGTCGTCGACGCCAGGTCGCTTCGACATGTCTCGACGCTCACCCCCGGGTTCGCCGCGCACGACGTCGGGCACGCGCCCGACGGGCACCTCTGGATCACCTCCGGCGCAAGCCGCGAGCTCGCCGCCGGCCCAAGAGTGCTGGAGGCGGACCTCGCACCGCAACACGTCACCTTCGGACGCGGCGTCGCCTACGTGACGAGCGGTGACTCCGGAACGTTCCACGTTCAGGACCTCGACGGGCGCATCCTGCGCCGCACGATCGTGCCGATCGGCTCCTACAACGTGCAGTACGGCTCGAGCCGCGTGATCACGGCCTCGCTCTCGGGCGGAACGCTCGCGGTGCTCGACCGGCACGGCGCCTTGCTCCACGTCGTGCGGGTCGCAGGCTCGTGCCACGACGCCTGCTATCTGCCGCACTGAGCTCGTACGAAAGCGGGTTTTACGAAAGCCTTACCGGTTCACAGGTGGATCTTGAGACCCGCCGGGGAACATGGGCCTGAATGAAGCGCCTGCTCCTGTTGTCGCTGCTCGTCGTCTTCGCCGTCCCCGCGCAGGCGCACGCGGCCGCCCCGTGCCGCGACAAGATCTTCAACGACTGGTACGCCGACGGCAAGATCGCCTCGACCTATCCGCACGCGTGCTACGTCGATGCGCTCCACCACATCCCCTCGGATGCAGACGTCTATTCGAGCCTGCGCGAGGACATCACCGCAGCGATGCGCGCCGGCGTCCAGCACGCGCAGGGCCAGGCCGTGCCGAAGCAGGTCGGCCACGGGTTTGCGCCGCACAACGTGCTCGCGGTCTCGCGCACGAAGTCACCCGCACAGTCGGCGCCGCACGACCCGGCGCCCTCGTCGGCGCAGGATCCGGCGCCGAGCGAGCAGAACGCCAATGCGGCCGTGGCGGCCAGTTCGAGCAGCGGGGCTCCGATGCCGGTGCTCGTTCTCGGCGGGCTGGCACTGGCGCTCGTCGCGGCCGGTGCGGTCGGCGCGGGCGTCAAGCACGCGCGCTCACGGCGCCGCTAAGCGCCTGAGCCGTGCCCGCTCGGCGGGCAGGTAGAAGCCGAGCAGCGCCAGCGCGAGCGGATAGACGGCAACGCAGACGAGCGACGGGAGCAGCGGCCAACCGGCGGCGCGCGGCGCGACGGTCAGCAGCACGGCGGCAGTGAGGACAGTCGCCACGCGCCGCCACTGGTAAGGCACGGGGTAGACGTTCTGCGCGTACAGGGTCATGCCGGCGAACAGCACGACGTACGCCGCGAGTGTCGAGATCGCCGCGCCGACCCACCCGTAGGCCGGGATCAGCCAGAAGTTCAACGCGATGTTGGCGGCGGCGCCGACACCCGTGACGACCCAGTTCAGCTGCGTGCGGCGCGCCCGGCCGCTGCCGATCGCGAGCACCGTGTAGCCGGCGTAGATCACACCCGCGAAGGCGAGCAGCGCGACTCCCTGCTCTGCGCTCTGGTACTTCGGTGCAGTGAGGAGCTTCGTCCACCACGGTGCGAGTGCGCCGAGCGCAAGCGCTCCCCACGAAGCGATCGCGAGCAGATACGTGAGCACGAACGCGTACGCGCGTTTCGCCTCGCGGTCGTCTTCGATCGAGTACGCGAATGCCGGCCAAGCAGTGCGGAAGGCGATCATCACGAACGTGATCACCGAGGCGATCTTCACCGCGGCCGAGTAGATGCCGGCCTCTCCGAGGCCCCTGTACCAGACCACGAACTCACGGTCGACGAAGTTGATCACCCACAACGCGAGCGCTGCCGGCACCAGCGGCATGCCGAACTTCTGCATGCGCCGGAAGAGGTCGCGGTCGAACTCGAGCCCGAGCTGTTCCGTCCGGTAGAGCACCAGCGCGAGATACACGACGAGCGTCCCGGTGAAGTTGCCGACGACGAGCCCGATCGCGCCCCAGTGGAAGACGGCGACGAAGAGCACCATTGCCGCGACGGTGACCAGCACGTTCGTGATGCTGGCGAGCGCGTACGCGGTCGACCGTTCCTCGACGCGGAAGAGCGCGGTCAGCTGCTGGTAGTTCGTCTGGGCCCACAGGCCGACGGCGCCGGCCCGCACGAGCCAGGGCGCATCGCCGAGGCCGAGCAGATGGCTGATCTGTGGCGCGAACGCGAGCCCGATGACGAGCCCGAGAGTCGCAGCGCCCATCGTGAACCAGAACGACGTGCGAATCACCGTGAGCTTCGCCGCGTTCTCCTTCGCGTCGAAGTAGAAGCGGAAGAAGGCGCTCGAGATCCCGAGTTGCAGCAGGATCGCGAGCACGGCGGTCGCGGCGGTGATGATCTCGACCTGCCCGTACGCGGACGGCGGTAGAAAGTGCAGGTAGAGCGGCAGGAGGATCGTCGCGAGGATTCGCGACACGAGGCCGCCGGCGCCGTAGATCACCGAGTGGCGCCCGAGGCGCCGCATCTGGAAGGCGAGGCTCAACTAGAGGGAACGGTAGAGGTCGATGAGGCGGTCGGCCACGCGGTCGATGTCGTGCACCTGCTCGACGTAGGCACGGCTCCGGTCGCCGATCTCCCGGCGCAGCGCGGGCTGTTCCACGAGCGGGCGCAGGGCCTCCACGAGCGTCTCCTTCGTGGCTGGGACGATCGGGATCCGCACACCGAACCCGGCGGCGCTCCGTTCGACCACGTCTGGCTTCAGGTAGGTGACGACGGGCTTGCCGAGCGCCATCGACTCGAGCGCGAAGACTCCGTGCCAGCCGGCGTTGAGCTGGTCGACGACGATGTCTGCTCTGGCGTAACGAGCTCTGGCCTCCTCGTGCGGCACGCCCTCGACGATGTCGAGCTCGACCGGCAGCTGCGCGCATGCTTCGATCACGAACTTCGTGCCTTTCTTCTCACGGTTCGACGGGGCATGCACGACAAGCGGCCGCTCGCTGTCCGACGGGGGCTGCGGAGTGAACTCGCGCAGGTCGAGGCCCGGCGGGATGACGTGTGCCTCCGGCACCCAGCGTGTTGCATCGTACGAGCCGACGATCTCGGCGTCGGCACGCTTGCCGAACGCGAGCACGTCGCGCGACTTGCCGCGGATGTCCGAGCCGAGATAGTGGAAGACGCTCTTCTTGCGCAGGGCGCGCAAGAGGGGGAACTGGATCGACTTCGGGATCAGCGTCAATCCGAAGTAGAAGTGGAAGATGTCGGTCTTGGGCGCGAGCCGGGCGAAGGCCGCGAACTGTTGCGCCAGCTTGACGGGCAGCGGCCCGCGACGGTCGAGCGACCAGTCGGCCTCGTGGTGCAGCTGCCCGCGCTCGAAGACGACGAGCCGCGCGTCGACACCCTTCCGCCGCAGCGCCTGCACGTTCTCCCAGGGAATCCCGGCGATGTTCACGGGACAGTGCGTCACGCGCAGCCCCTGTGGACGAGTTGTTTCGCTCACGTCGATCTTGGTCTGACCGAGGGCCGGGTCTGAATCGGGCAAATGCCGCAAGAAATGCGGTGGTCGTCAGTGGCCTGTGGAGAGATCGTTCCAGTCACGCCGATCTTGGTCTGACCAAGGGACGAGCCTCGGCTCGTCCTGGCTCGAACACTCACTGGTCGAATTCGAGTTGGTCGAAGTAGCGGAGCGCGGTTCGGCCTGGGCGGATCCGCGACGCGTACGACCGGAGCTCGTCGTCGGAGATCTCGCCGAGGGCGCGCTTCACGCCGAGATACGGAAGATTCAGGTCTTCCTGATAGACGATCGTCGAGATCCGGGGGTTGATCTCGATCACGTGCTCGCCGACGAGCTGGATGTTGAAGAAGTGCTCGATTCCGAGCTCGGCCACGATCAGGTCGGCGGTGCGCATCAGCTCCTCGTCCTCCAGCGTGACGAAGTACATCGCCAGGCCCGCGCGCATCGCCTCTCGCGTCTTCGGATGCCCGAGCACGATCTCTCGCCCGTTCCCGATCCCGTCGACCGTCCGCTCGCCGCCGGTCGCGAGCTCCATCACGAGGAGGTCCGGGCCGCCCTCGTCGGGCAACAGCTCGACCGCCTCCTCGAGCCGCATCGCGACCGACCCGGGCCGTTCGTTCAGGAGTTGATGCGCCCGATCGACGGTCGGGTCGAGGATGCGGAAGCCGCGGGAGCCGGACGAGAACACGGGCTTGAAACACACGGGACGATCGGGGTAGCCGAGCTCGCGCGCTGCGGCATCGACCTCGCGGGCGCCGTTGACGCGGAGGAACGCCGGTGCGCGCACGCCGATCCGATGCAGGAATGCGTAGGTCTCCGCTTTGTCGTTCGAACGATGAATCGCATCCGGGCTCGAAACGAGCACTGGCATCGCGAAGCGGCCGACGTGCGCCGCGAGCCCTTCGAGGTCGAACGACGACTGCGGCAGGATCGCGTCGACGCGCTCACTCTCGGCCACGGCGAGCATCGCGTCCGGGAATGCGGGATCGGCTCCGCCGGGGACGATGTGGAACGCGTCGCAGAGGTGCCGGCCGACGGACCGCTCGCTCATGTCGGTGCCGACGAGCCGCACCTCGCGCTCGCCGTTCTCCCGCAGCGCCCTCAGCAGCGCAGCCGTCCCCGGCGCGCCGGACGCCGTGACCATGACCGTGATCGGCTTCATGACAGGTCGATTCTGTCGTGACGGAGGTGCTCGAAGCGCGCGGCTCTGTCGGCGTCGAGCAGCGACTCCATCGACTCGCGCATCGTCGCCCCCTCGAACGCCCAGATCTCCGGATGCGTCAGCAGCTGCAGCCATTCGAACTCGCCGCGCTCGAGCTCACCGTGGGGGCACCCGTGGCGCCAGTGCTGGTTCGAGTCCGAGCGGTAGTGGTCAGGGTCGAAGAACGGCGCAGCCATCACGTTGACGGCACCCGGCACGGGCGCCTGCATGTACTCCGGGTCGGGGTTGTGCCACGCGACGACGGGATCGAAGCGGTCGTCCAGGTCGACGTCGGGCCACACGGCGTGATGGGCGACGCGATGGCCGAGCTCGCGCAGGCGCTCGATCGCGCGCTCGCCCTCGGACGAGGCGAGGTTGTAGAACACCGAGCGCGTCATCAGGAACCAGGTCGACCAGGCGCCCTCGTCGGCTTCCACCTCGGCGACCGCCAGCGCGCCTTCGAGTGAAAGGTCGACGTCGTGCCGCAGGATGATCACGCCCGCCTCGGGCTCCTGGTCGAAGCCGGCGAAACGGTAGCCGCCCTGCTGCGCGGCACGCACCAGGGCGCGGTAATGCTCGAGGGAGAAGTCGCAGCTCATCGACGCGCGAGTATCCACTGAAAGCGAACCGGGCCTGCCGGCTCGGCGATTGACACGACCTCATCGCGTTCGATTGAGAGGCCTGATCTACGGACGAGCTCGGAGTTGATCCGAGGTTCGTAGCTCGAGAAGAACGTGGGCGCTCCGAGGAACTCGCCGGTCCATCCCTCCAGGTCGCTGGTCCCGAAGGCGGCCATGAACCATCCGTCGGTTGTGAGCCATGTGGCGATGCGGGCGAGCAGCGGGGCGAGCAGTTCACGTGGGACGTGGTTGAACGCATAGAACGAAACGACTGCGTCGAAGGAGTTCGGTTCGAAGTCGACCGTGGTGAAGTCGCACTGGCGGAATGCCGCCGTCGGCACTCGGATCCTGGCGCGTTCCAGCTGACGCTCGGAAAGGTCGATGCCTGTCACGGCGAAGTCCGCGGCGAGCTCCTGTGTCTCGCGCGTCCCGCCGCCGCAGCCGAGGTCGAGGACACGCGCGCCGGGCCTGAGTCGCGCGATCAGATCGGCGCACCAATTCCGGCGCGGATCGTCATGGATCGACGCGGCCCATGATTCCCACGTGTCGATCATCGCGTCGTACCCCGTTCCTACGACCTTCGTGCGCGGATCGCTCATTCGACCTCCACGTCGAGCAGGGTCGCTGCGGCCTCGGCGCGCTCGAGCGCCTCGAGGTTCGTTTCCGCGGTCGCGATCACGTAGCCGCGGCGGTCGCCGTCCACGCGCACAGGGCGGATCGTCTCGCCGACCTGCAGATAGACGTCTGCCTGCACGACGCCGGGGAACGCGAGCACCTTGTCGAGTGGGCCGACCCGCTTCACCCGCCCGGTGGGGAGCGGCCCGGGCTCGGCCGTGAAGAAGCGAATGGCGAGCGGCTGCTCGAACTTCGGCAGCACGAGCTCGTCGGGGAGCTCGTCGCCGAGTGCCATTCGGATCTGCACCTCGACCAGATCGACGCCGGTGGCGACGCGCACGAGGTCGGCCATCTGGCCGCCGGGGATGCGAGCCGCACACTCGACGACGATCACCCCACCGTCGCGCGTCGCGATCAGCTGCGGAAACGCGATGCCCGTCCTCAGGCCGAGTGCGTGCACGGTGTGCACGGCCACTCGCTCCGATTCGGCAAGCTGCTCGCCGTAGGCCGTTGCCGGATACACGTGGATCCAGCCCACGCCGAAGCCGACGCCGGGGGGCCGCAGCCGATCTGACAATGTCAATGGAATCGACGTGCCGTCTCGAGCCACGACGATCCCGTTCATCTCGATACCGTCGACGAACTCTTCGAGAATCGCTTCCCCGGTCGGAGACGCCAGGAGCACCTCCAACAGGTGCGCGTGGATCTCGTCGAGCGACTCGACACGGAAGACCGCGCGCTGTCCACCCGAGTCGGCCGGTTTGAGCACGGACGGAAACCCGACCTCGTTGGCGGCCCGGCGCGTCTCGGCGATCGACCGGACCGCGGCATAGCGCGGCTGGGGCACACCCGCGTCCGCGAGCCGGGTGCGCATCGCGATCTTGTGCGTCATCAGGTGCGCGGTCTCGACGCCGATCCCCGGCAGCCCTCGCGCCTCGGCAACCGCCGCGACGACGGGAACGGCCCGGTCGGCGCTGACGGTCATCACGCCGTCGAGGTTGATCCGCGCGGTGGCCTTGATCACCGCGGCTGCGTCGGCGAAGTCGACGACTTTTGCGATGTCCGCCTCGGCGAGCCCGGGCGCCTCGGGGTTGCGATCGACTGCGACCACCCGCAGGCCGAGCTCCTTGGCCTGGAGGATCGCCCGGCGCTGGTGGCGCCCTGCGCCGACGAAGAGAATGGTCTTCACGCCGGAGGGATGGTACTGCGCCGCTTCCCGGCGGCCTCGCTGCCGGAAGGGGCCGGGTCAGCCGGTGACGCGGCGAACGTCCCGGTAGCGCCGGTCTCTCACTGCGAGCCGCACGGTCGCCGAGAACGACTTCGGCCGGAGCTCCGCGCACAGCACCGCCGAAGCGCCCGGTCCGCGCTCGCCGTAGCGCAGTCCCGGCGACAACGCGGGAACCGAGCGCCAGCCGTCGTCGCCGAGCTCGTACAGCTCGTCCTCCCAGACGACGAGCCCGGCCCGCTCGAAGCGGTCGATCCAGTCGCCCGGCGCATGAACGGCCTGCTCGGGGAGCAGCTCGCCGGCTCCGGTCGGCACCGTGACGAGCAGTCGCGCGCACACGCGGCACAGCTCGCGCAGCGCCGCATCGAGGGAGTCGCTTCCCTCGGCGGCGAGACCGTACTGCGTGTTGTCGCGCCCGACATGCTCGAGGGTCGAGATCGCGATCGCGAAGTCGAAAGCACCGTCCTCGAACGGCAGGTCGCGGAGGTCGGCCTGAACGCCCGCCAGCCCGGGCACCTCGGCGCGCACGAGGTCGACGCCGGTCAGCTCGGGCGCGCCGAGACCGAGCAGCCCGGCGAGGTACGCAGGCTCGGCGAACGCGTAGCCGACATCGAGCACGCGGCGCTCCCCCGCGTACCGCGACAGGCACCAGGGAATCTCGATCGGCCGCTCGTCGGATCCAGGCGGGGCGGTGATGTTGCGCGGGCGCTCGCCGGCGGCCCGCTGAGCGGCGGCCCAGGCGACGGCGTCGTCCAGGTGGCGGAGCTGCTCGTGCTCGGCGGAAGTGGTGAGCTCGCGCAGGAGCGACGCGCGCGACATCCCGCCGGCCAGGCGCGCTTCGGTCGCCGCTCGCTCGTCCGGCTCGATCGGCCGGCGCAGCACGCGGCGCCAGACCGTGTCGAGATCTTCGGTACCGGCCTCGAGCCACGCAGCTAGCCGTTCGTCCACGTCGGCAGGCTACTTCGGCGCGAGTGCGGACCGCATCAGCTCGAGAGTTCCCTCGATGTCGATCGGATAGCCCGCTCCGAGGTGCACCGCCAGGCCGTCGAGCACGACGCCGATGAACCTTCCGATCGACTCCAGCTCGAGGTCGTCGCGCTCGAGACCGTCCGCTCGCCGCTGCAGTAGCTGGGCAGAGATCTGCTTTTGCAGGTCGGGGTTACGCGCGTGCCATTGCTCGCGGCGCTGCGGGTTGGTGCGCAGCAGGCGCGCCACTTCGAGGTAGACGCCGGCCCACTCGGGATCCTCCGCGCCGATCCGGCGCACGACGCCCTCGAACCCCTCCTCGAGCCAGAGCGCGCCGATGTTGCGCTGGTCCTCCGTTGCGAGTGCGAAGAAGAGCTCCCACTTGTTCGGGAAGTAGCTGAAGATCGCGCCGCGCGAGAGGCCCGTCTCCTCTTCGAGCCGGCCGACCGTCGCGCCCTCGTAGCCGTGGCGGGCGAACGCGCGGCGGGCGCCGTCGAGGATCTGGCGGCGGCGCTCTTCGCGATGGGCGTCGGAGACCTTGGGCACGCTTCCCACTTTACAAAAACGTACGGACGTACTATATTCGACCAAATGCTGCAGAGGGCGCACACATTGGCCGCGCTGGTGCTCGCCGAGGCCGTCTCGAGCACCGGCACGGCCATGACCTTCGTCGCCCTGCCGTGGTTCGTCCTCTCGACGACCGGCTCGGCGCCACGCATGAGCGTTGTCCTTGCGGTCGAGCTGGTCCCGGTCGCGATCTTCGGGATCCCGAGCGGCTCCGTCGTCGCCCGGCTCGGAGCCCGGACGACGATGCTCGTCTCTGACGCCCTGCGTGCCCCGTTGATCGCGCTCGTCCCGCTGCTCTACTGGACGGGGCACCTCGCCTACGGGCTGTTGCTCGCACTCGTCTTCCTGATCGGGCTCTTCAGCGCGCCCTACATCGCCTCCCAGCGGTCGATCATCCCGGAGCTCTTCGGCGACGACGAGGTCACCGTCTCGAAGGCTTCTGCTCTCTTCGGCACGGCGACGCAGCTGCCCATCGTGATCGGGCCGGCGCTCGCGGGCGCGCTCGTCGCGTGGATCGGCGCTCCCGGCGTGCTGCTGATCGACGGTGCGACCTATCTCTTCGCGTTCGCCATCGTGCTGGTTGCGGTCCGCGCCGGGCGGCGGGTTCCGCAGGAAGGGGAATCCGCCGGTGTACTGGCCGGGCTCCGCTACCTCGCACGCGACCGCCTGCTCGGCCCGCTGACTCTGACGATCGTCGTGCTCGACGGTGCAGCCGGCGCGATCGCGGTCGCGGTCCCGCTCGTCGCGTACACGCGTTACGGCCAGAACGCGCACGTCGCCGGCTGGCTGTTCACCAGTTTCGGCGTCGGCGCGATCATCGGGTCGGTCGTCGCGATGAAGGTGCTCGACCGCGTGCCGCCGCTGCGCCTTGCCTGCGTAGCGCTCGTGCTCGCCACGCTGCCGCTCTGGGCGATCGCGGCTCCGATCTCGTGGCCCGCCGCCTGTGCGGCAGTTGTCTTCTGTGGTGTGTTCGTGGCGATGGTGAACGCGCCGATGATGGGGCTGCTCACGACGCGTCCGCCCGTCGCCTTGCGCGCGAAGGTGCTGACCTCGGTGATGACCGCGAGTGCGCTCGGCGGTCCGGTCGGCCGTCTCGCCGTCGGCCCCGTTTACCGGCTCTGGGGCGACGCGGGCGTGTGGATCATGATCGCGGGCGGCCTTAGTGTGGGCACAGCGCTGTTCATCGTGGCGGCGATTCGGGGTTCGTCTCGCGAGCCCGAGCCGGCCGGGGCGGTCGGGGCGAGCATCTAGGCTTCTCCCGATGCTGGCGGGGAAGCGGATCTTCATCACGGGCGGCGCCGGGTTCATCGGCACGACGCTCGCGCGCGAGCTGGTGGACCAGAACCAGGTCGTCGCCTACGACAACCTTCATCGCGACGCACTCTCAGGGCTCGAGCTGGCGGAACATCCGAACTTCGAGCTCGTCCAGGGCGACATTCTGGACGCGGACCAGCTCAAGGAGGCAGCACGAGGGTCGACGCACTTCGTCCACTGCGCGGCGATCGCCGGCGTCGACACGGTCCTCGCAAGCCCCGTCCGCGTGATGCGCGTGAACGTGATCGGCACCTACAACGCGCTCGAGGCCGCGCTCGCCACGCTGGACACGCTCGAACGGTATGTCGACTTCTCGACGAGCGAGGTGTTCGGAACGCATGCCTTGAACGTGGAGGAGGGGCAGGTCTCGACGATCGGCTCGGTTGGTGAGGCTCGTTGGACGTACGCGGTCTCGAAGCTCGCCGGCGAGCACATGGCGTTCGCCTACCACGACGAGCTGAAGCTGCCCACGGTCACCGTCCACCCGTTCAACATCTTCGGGCCGGGTCAGATCGGCGGTGGTGCGATCCGCGCCTTCATCGAGGCCTCGCTCGCCGACCGCGACCTGACGATTCACGGCGATGGCTCGCAGATCCGCGCGTGGACGTACGTGACCGACATGGTCTCGGGTGTTCTGCTCTGCCTGGACCATCCCGCAGCAGTCGGCCAGGCGTTCAACATCGGCAACCCGCGCGGCGCCGTGACCGTCTTCGACCTCGCGCAGCGCATCAAGCGCATCAGCGGCGCGTCGGGGGAGATCGTCTTCCAGCCGCTTCACTACGCCGACGTCGAGCTGCGGATCCCCAACGTGAAGAAAGCCCGCGAGGTGCTCGGGTGGGAGCCGCAGGTCGAGCTCGACGAGGGGCTCGAGAAGACGATCGCTTGGTACCGGCAGAAACGTCCGTCGGCCGTCGCGTGATTTGAGCGACGGCCGTCCTACCATCCGTCTCGGGTGGCCCGACCTCGGCGAGCAGGAGCTCTCCGAGGTGGCCGAGGTCCTCGAGAGCGGCATGCTCACGATGGGCCCGAAGGTGCTCGAGTTCGAGGCCGAGATCGCGCGGCTCTGCGAGGTCGAGCATGCCCTGGCTGTCACCTCGGGCACCGCGGCGCTCCACCTCGCGGTGCTCGGTGCGGGGCTCGAGCCTGGCGACGAGGTGGTCGTGCCCGCGTACACGTTCCCGGCGACGGCCAACGTCGTCGCGCTGTCCGGTTTGAAGCCGGTGCTCGCCGACGTTGATCCGGAGACGATGAACATCGATCCGGCGAAGATTCGCGTCGGGCCGCGCACGAAGTTGCTGCTCGGCGTGCATCTCTTCGGGCGTCCGTTGCCGCTGCACGATCTGCCCGACGTGCCGCTGCTCGAAGATGCTGCCGGCGCGCTCGGCGCTCGCTACCGCGGCCGCGCCTGCGGCGGGCTCGGCATCGCCGGCTGTCTGAGCTTCCATCCGCGCAAGATCGTCACGACTGGCGAGGGCGGTGCGATCACTACCTCCGACGATGCGTTTGCCGACACCGTGCGGCAGCTGCGAAACCACGGCTGGCGCTCCATCGCGCCGCCTGACATGCCGGCGCCCGGGCTCAACTACCGCCTCTCGGACATCCTCTGCGCGGTCGGCATCCCGCAGGCGCGTCGCCTCGGCGAGCTGCTCGCGGCGCGGACGCGGATCGCCGACGGTTACACCTCGCGTCTGGCGCACCTGCCGCTGCTGCTGCCCCGGGCTGACGAGGGCGACGTCCACGGCTGGCAGGCCTACGTCCTCCAGGTCGACGATCGCGACCGGGTGCTCGCCGAGCTTGCGCGCCCAGGGGATCGAGGCGCAGATCGGCACCTACTCGCTGCCGCTCCTCGGTGCATATCGCGACCAGGGCGAGTTCCCGGGCGCCCGCCGCGTCTTCGAGCGCGCGCTGGCTCTGCCGTTCCACACGCGCCTCACGGACGCCGACCTCGACCGGGTCGCGGAGGCACTTGACAGACTAGTAAGTCATCACTAACATCGAATCATGGTGCTGACGGAGCGGAAGACGAAGGCGGAGCGGCGCGAGGAGATCCTCGATGCTGCGGTCGCCGAGTTCGCGGCCAAGGGCCTCCATGGCGCCTCGACCGACGAGATCGCCCGCCTCGCGGGGATCTCGCAGCCGTATGTCTTCCGCCTCTTCGGGACGAAGAAGGAGCTCTACATGGCCGTCGTCGCCCGGTGCTTCCGACAGACGCTCGAGATCTTCCAGCGGGCGGCGGAGGGCAAGCGGGGCGAGGATGCTCTGGCCGCGATCGGCCTGGCCTATGGTGAGCTGCTGCAATCCGACCGCATCTACCTGCGGGCCCAGATGCAGGCTTATGCCGCCTGCGAGGACCCGGAGATCTGCGCCGTCGTCCGCCACGGCTACGGCGACCTCGTGAGTTACGTCGAACGGGTCGCCGGCAGCTCGTCGGAGGAGCTGGCGGCGTTCTTCTCGCACGGGATGCTCATGAACGTCCTCTCCTCGATGGAGGCGACCACCGAGGACTGGGGCGCGAAGCTCGTCGAGGGCTGCAAGACCGACCAGTAACTGTTCTCTTTTTTTTCGTTCGGAGGTAAGTGATGACTCACAAAGCAAACATCTGGTGGACGTTCGGAATCACGTCGGCCGCGCTCTTCATGGTCACGCTCGACAACCTCGTCGTGACCACGGCGATTCCCGTGATTCGGGAGGACCTGAACGCCGGCCTCAGCGGGCTCGAATGGACCGTCAACGCGTACACGCTCGTCTTCGCGGTCCTCCTGCTCACCGGGGCAGCCCTCGGCGACCGGTTCGGGCGCCGGCTGATGTTCTCGATCGGGATCGGGATCTTCACAGCGGCCTCCGCTGCCGCGGCGCTCGCGCCGTCGATCCTTGCGCTCGACGTCGCTCGCGCAGTGCAGGGGCTCGGCGCGGCGATCGTGCTACCGCTGACCCTGACGATCCTCTCCGCCGGCGTTCCGGCCGAGCGGCGCGGCGTCTTCCTCGGCGCGTGGGGCGGCATCAGCGGCCTGGCGGTCGCGTTCGGCCCGCTGGTCGGCGGCGCGGTGGTCAACGGCATCTCCTGGCACTGGATCTTCTGGCTGAACGTCCCGCTCGGGCTCGTGCTCCTGCCGCTGGCGCTCCTGCGGCTGGACGAGTCCAAGGGACCGTTCGGACGGGTCGACCTGCCTGGCGTCGGGCTCGTGAGCGTGGGTCTCTTCGGCATCGTGTGGGCTCTCGTCCGGGGCAACTCGGTCGGCTGGGGGACGCCGGAGATCGTCGGCGCGTTCGTCGTCGGCTTCGCGTTCGTCGCCGCGTTCGTCGCGTGGGAGCTGCGGGCCGAGCATCCGATGCTGCCGATGCGCTTCTTCCGCGACCGCACGTTCGCGCTCGCGAATGTCGGGTCGATGCTGATGAGCTTCGGGATGTTCGGGTCGATCTTCCTGCTCGCTCAGTTCTTCCAGACCGTCCAGGGGTACTCGCCTCTGGGCTCCGGGCTGCGCATCCTGCCGTGGACGGCGATGCCGATGATCGTCGCGCCGATCGCGGGGGCCCTGTCCGATCGGATCTCGCCGGCGCGCATCATCGGCACGGGCCTCGCGCTGCAGGCGATCGGCCTTGCGTGGATCGCCACCGTCTCCACGCCGACGACGCCGTACGTCGACCTGGTGGCGCCGTTCGCGCTCTCCGGGATCGGCATGGGGCTCTTCTTCGCTCCGATCGCGAACCTGGTCCTCTCGACGGTGCGCAGTCAGGAAGAAGGGCAGGCATCCGGTGCGAACAACGCCGTGCGCGAGCTCGGCGGGGTCTTCGGGGTCGCGGTCCTCGCGTCGGTGTTCTCCCACTACGGCGGTTACACGAGCGGCACCGCGTTCGTGAACGGCATGACGCCCGCCGTCTATCTCGGCGCCGCCGTCGTGGCCCTCGGCGCGTTGGCCGTGTTCGGGATCAAGCGGCGCACCAAGGGCGAGGTGCTCGAGCTCGAGCCGTCGCTCGAAGCCGCCGCATAGAAGTCAGCCTGGAGGTAGGTCGCAGCCGGGTGCGACGCGCCGCCACCACGGCGGTCGCGCAACTCCCGGGCGAGCACGAGGAATCGCCGCCGGATCGAACCGGTGTCTGACACCGAGGCGTCAGACCGCTTTGCGCGGGTCGCGACCCCCACCTCGCCCAGGCCGGGTCAGGCTCCCAGAGCGCCCACCACGGGTCCCACCAGCGGCGGCCTGCCTCGAGTTCGGCGACGACGCGCCGTCCCTCGGCCCAGGTCGCCTCGACCTGCTCTGCGGTGTAACGGCCTTCACGGATGCGTTCCTCGAGCACGTCCGCATCCTTCCATTCCCAGCTGCCCCCGACCGGCACCCAGATGTCGAGCTCGAGATCCTGGGTGTCGTAGCCGGTCTCGGTGCGGCGGAACGGCTCCTGCAGGTTCACGTACCAGCCGGTGAACTCGCGCGCCGGCCCGTGCCAGAAGACCCAGATCGCGTGCGCATCGCCCGGCCGCTGCAGCATGAGGACGCCGTGGCCTTCCCAGACGGTCCGTCCGTGCCAGGGATGTCTCCCGCTCGGTGTCGGCCAGGCGCCGGCCGGGAAGTGAAACGGAGTTCCCTCGGCGATATAGGTCGCGAGCAGCTTCGGCTCGTCTCGTACGACCACGACCGGCAGCTCGAGCCAGGCTCGCCCGTCGTTCAGCACCTCGCGGCGCACGATCACGTCACCCTCGGCCCACATCTCCGCGCACGACCATAGGCCGTCGCCGTAAGCGCCGTGTGTGGCGGTTGTTCGAGGTGCTGTAGCGTCGTCCGCGATGTCGGGGACGCCGTTTCGCTACCTCCATCACCTCGTGACCGTGCCGGTCGAGGTCGGCGACCGGAACGACGCGCGTTTCATCCTCGACTCGGGGATCGGGCTGTCGCTCGTCTCGGCGTCGTTCGCGGAACGTCTGGGGCTGCAGGTCGGACCGCGAACCTTCTCCGGACAGCGCATGTCGGGCCAGGAGGTGGAGCTGCCGCTCGCCGAGCTGCCTTCGCTCCGCTTCGACGAGCTCCGGCGCGAGTGCGTCGAGGTCGGGGTGCTCGATCTGAGCACCTTCCCACCGGAGCTGGCCGAGATCGACGGGTTCCTGTCGCTCGCATTCTTCGACGAGACAGCGTTCACGGTCGATTACGCGCGCGGCGTCGTACAGCTCGGAACGCCGGACGGCGGGGTCTCCGTCGACCTGGAGGTCGAACGTGACGGGCCTGCTGTGACGGTCTTCATGCCGCTCGTGCTGCCGGGCGGCCGCGCGGTCCGGGTCGAGGTCGACATGGGCAGCGACGCGCTGATCCTGGACGAGGATCTCGCCGAAGGCGTCGGGGTGGCGCTCGACCATCCGTCGGTTCGCGTCGTCGACGGGACGGACGAGACGGGTCATCGGTACACGCGGCGGTTCACGACGCTGCGCGGCGCGATCCATCCCGATGGCGCGCCCTCGGTGTCGCAGGACGATCCCGAGGTCATGTTCCAGCGCATCCGTTACGACGGTCTCGTCGGGGACGCATTCCTGCGGCGTTTTGCCGTGTCCTTCGACGTCCCGGCGAGGCGCATGGTGTTCGCGTGACGGACGTCTCGGTCGTCGTCACCGTGTTGAACGAGGAGGGCTCGGTCGACGAGCTCCACCGGCGCATCGCTGCGACGCTCGACGGCAGCGAGTGGGAGGCGATCTTCGTCGACGACGGCTCGACCGACGACACCTATGCGCGCCTTCGGGTGCTGCACGACTCCGACCCGCGTGTGCGTGTTGTGCGGTTCAAGCGCAACTTCGGCCAGCACCCGGCGATGCACGCAGGTCTCGCTCGCGCGCGCGGGGCGCGGATCGTGACGATGGACGGCGACCTCCAGAACGAGCCGGAGGACATTCCGAAGCTGCTCGCCGCGCTCGACCGCGCCGACGTCGCGTCGGGACGTCGCATCGCGCGGCGCGACTCGCCCGGCCGCACGCTGCCGAGTCGCATGATCAATGGGTTGCTACGCCGTTTCACGGGCGTCTCGATCTCCGATTTCGGCTGCGCCTTCAACGGCTACCGACGTGAGGCGATCGTGCCCATGCTCGGCGCGATCGGGCGGCAGAAGTTCACGAAGGCGCTCGTGCTCTCGAGCGGGGTCTCCGTCGAGGAGGTCGACGTCTCGCATGCGCCATCCACATCGGGCTCCCGCTACTCGCCGCTGCGGCTCGTACGGCTGGCATTGCACGTCGTAGCGGGGTTCTGGCCACAGCCGGTGCAATGGCTCGGGGTCACCCTGGGCCTCGTCTGCTCGCTGGCTGCTGCGGCGCTGGGCGTCTACGGAATCGTCTATTGGATCGTCAACAGCAACTTCCCCGGGCCGCTCTTTGCCGGAGCAGGCATTGTTCTCGTGCTCGGCATCCAGGGATTCGTGCTGGCACTGATCGGAGAGTCACTCGGTCGTGTCCAGCGGGACGTCGAGGGCAGGCCGTTGTACACGATCGAAGAGGAGCTATGAAACGCGTTCTCGTCACGGGTGGAGCAGGGTTCATCTCGTCGAACTTCATTCGGCACCTGCTCGAGTTCACGCCGCATGAAGTGGTGACGCTCGACGCGCTCACCTACGCCGGGAACCTCGAGAACCTCGCTGACGTGATGAGTCATGAGCGCCTCTCGTTCGTGCACGGCGACATTCGTGACGCATCGCTCGTGCGCGAGCTCGTGGGGGGCATCGACGTGATCGTCAACGCCGCGGCCGAGTCACATGTCGAGAAGTCGATCGAGCACGGCGCGTCGGAGTTCGTGACGACGAACGTCGAGGGCACGCAGATCCTGCTCGACGCGATCCGCGCCACGCCGGTCGAGCGCTTCATCCACATCTCGTCGAGCGAGGTGTACGGCACCGCAGAGGCGGCGCCGATGGACGAGGAGCATCCGCTCAACCCACGCTCGCCGTATGCCGCGACGAAGGCGGGCGCAGACCGGCTCGCCTATTCGTACTGGACGACGTACGACCTCCCGATCGTGATCGTGCGACCGTTCAACAACTACGGACCGCGTCAGCATCCCGAGAAGGTCGTCCCGCGTTTCATCACCCAGGCACTCGCCGACGAGCCCCTGACGATCCACGGAGACGGCCACGCATCACGCGACTGGCTCTACGTGCTCGACGACGCCGAGGCGATCGAGCGGACGATCGAGGCTCCGATCGACTCGATCGCGGGCGAGGTGATCAACGTCGCAACGGGTCAGGACATCTCGGTTGCCGAGATCGCGGCGATGGTGCTCGACGTGCTCGGCAAGCCCGGCGAGCTGACCTGCAACGTCCCGGAGCGCCTCGGTCAGGTCGACCGCCACATCGGCTCGGTCGACAAGGCGGCGGAGCTCCTCGGCTGGCAGGCCCGCACGTCCTTCGAGGACGGTCTCGAGCGCACCGTCGCGTGGTATCGCGACAATGAGGTGTGGTGGAGAGCGATTCTCGCGCGGGAAACCCGCGCCTTCTCGTCCTAGGAGCCGGCCCTGCTCAACTCGGGCTGCTCGAGGCCGCGCGTGCGCGTGGTCTGTGGGTGGCGGTGGCCGATCGCGACCCGGGCGCGCCCGGATTCACGTTTGCCGACCGGCGCTGCATCCTCTCGACCGAGGACGAGCCGGCGATCGAACGCCTGGTGGGCGCGCTCGGGATCGACGGGATCATCGCGCCGGGCACCGACTGGCCGGTCGGTGTCGCCGCGCGCATCGCCGAGCATGCCGGGCTCCCGCACCCGATCTCCTGGCAGACCGCGGTGCTCGCGACCAACAAGCTGCGCCAGCGCGAGCGGCTCGGCGAGGCCGGTGTGCCCCAGCCGCGCTCGTGGATCGTCGGCGGTGACGACGCTCCCCCGGAGATCTCCGGCCCCGTCGTCGTCAAGGCACCCGACCGGCAGGGCCAGAAAGGGCTGACGCTCGTCGAGTCCCCGGGAGAGCTGGGCCCGGCGATCGAGGTCGCCCGCAACGCCGCCCGCAGCGGCCTGGCGCTGGTCGAGGAGCTCGTCGACGGCCCGGAGGTGACGGTCGTCGGGTTCTCCGTCGACGGCGTGTTCACGGCGCTGACCGTCACCGACCGGATCACGGCGCCCCCGCCGGCCTTCGGTGTCGCGTTGGCGCATGTCTGGCCGAGCGACGTCCGGGGTCTGACCCCGGACGTGGCCGAACGGGCCGTGGCCGCTCTCGGAATCGTCAACGGCCCGTCCTACACGCAGCTCCGCATCGGCCCGGACGGGCCGATGGTGATCGAGGTGGCGGCCCGCCTCGGCGGCGGGCACGACGCCGAGCTCGTCCGGGCCGCGGTCGGAGTCGACCTGAACGGGCTGGCGCTCGCCGCGGCGCTCGGGGAGCCGCTCACGGTTCCCGCGCCGGCTCCGCGGGTCGGCGGGGCGGTGACCCGCTTCCTCGTTGCTCCGCCCGGCGTCCTCGAGCGGGTCGAGGTGCCCGACGGGCTCGAGGCGAGGATCTACCGCGAGCCGGGCTTCGTCTTCGCCCCGCTCCGCCGCGGCTCCGACCGTGCCGGGGCCGTGCTGGCCACCGGTGCAAGCCGCGAGGACGCCGTCGCCCGGGCGGACGCGGCCGCAGAGCGCATACGCTTCTTCACCGCGGATGCCGGAGCTCTCCTCCAAGCGAACTGAGTTCCTCTCGTTCCAGCCCCCGGCGATCTCCGAAGCGGAGATCGACGCCGTCGCAGAGACCCTGCGGTCGGGCTGGCTGACGACGGGGCCACGGACGGCCGAGCTCGAGGCGCGCATGCGCGACTACCTCGAGGCGAAGCACGTGCTCGCGGTCTCCTCCTGCACGGCAGCCCTCCATCTCTCGCTCGTCGCGCTCGGCGTGGGGCCCGGCGACGAGGTGATCACCACGTCGATCACGTGGCCCTCGACCGCGAACGTGATCGTCCACTGCGGCGCGACCCCGGTCTTCGCGGATGTGCGCGAGGACACGCTCAACATCGACCCGGCCCGGGTGCGTGAGCTCATCAACGAACGCACCAGGGCGATCGTCCCTGTCGATCTCTACGGCCAGCCGGCCGACCTCGCCGAGCTGGCGGAGACCGGCCTGCCGATCGTCGAGGACGCGGCACACGCCGCCGAGTCGCGTTACCGCGGCCGGAAGATCGGGTCGATCGCCGATCTCACCTGCTTCTCGCTCTACGCGACCAAGAACATCGCTGCCGGCGAGGGCGGTCTGATCTCCACCAACCGCGACGACCTCGCCGAGGCGCTCGACGACCTGCGCGTCATGCGCCGCGGTCACGGGTCGCTCTACGACATCGCCGTGCCCGGGTACAAGGCAAATCTCAGTGACGTGCTCTCGTCGATCGCGCTCGTGCAGCTCGACAAGGTCGCCCGGCACGGCGAGATCCGGAGCCGCCACGTTGCGATCTACGACGAGGGGCTGGCGGATCTCGACGGCATCACGCCGGTCGCGCGGGACGAGCGCGACGTGCACGCCAACCATCTCTACGTCGTGCGAATCACCTTTGCCGACCGGGACGAGGTGCAGCGCGCGCTCACCGACGAGAACATCGGCACCTCGATCCACTTCCTGCCGGTGCACCAGCTGAGCGCGTACCGCGACCGGCTCGCGCCGAATCAGCCGGCGCTGCCCGTGACCGAGCTCGCAGGTCGCGAGGTGCTGTCGCTGCCGCTCTCGCCGGCGCACTCGGACGACGACGTGCGCGATGCGGTCGCAGCGATCCGCCGCGTTCATGCGCGGCTCGCGGGATGAAGCACCGGCTGCGCATTGCGGCAACGCTCCTGGTGACCGGGGGCGCGGTCGCCTACATCCTGTTGAAGATCGATCTCGGCAAGACGTGGGACATCCTGCGCGCGGCGAGCCCTTGGTGGATCGCTCTGTCCGCCGTCCTGACGTTGATCACGGTTCCTCCGATGGCCTGGCGCTGGCAGCTGCTGCTGGCGGCCCGCCGCGTGCACGAGCGGGTGCTCTGGTTGACGCGCACCTACTTCGTCTCCTACGCGGTCGGCCAGGTCCTGCCGACATCGGTCGGCGGAGATGCCTCGCGGATCTTCGAGACGTCACGCCGTCATCCTGGCCAGATCACGCCGATCACCGGCTCGGTGCTCCTCGAGCGGGCGCTCGGCGGCGCGGTGACCCTGTTGCTCGCGGGCATCGGCCTGCTGCTCGCGATCGGCCGTTACCCGATCGGGCCGTACCTCTGGATCGAGGTGCTCTTCGTCGTCGCGACGCTCGCCGCGGGCTTCGTGTTCTTCTCGCGCACCGTGCGCAGCCGGCTCGCGTTCATGCTGCCGCATGCACGCCGCTTTCGGCTCGAAGTGCCTGCGCGTGCCGTCTACGACGGCATCCACGGCTACCGTGACCACGCCGGGACGTTGTTCGGCGTGGCGCTGATCACGACCGCAGCCCAGTTGACGCGCATCGTCGCGATCTACGCCTCCGGCCGCGCGGTCGGGATCCATCTCTCGCTGCTCCCGTACGTCGTGCTCGGGCCGCTGCTCTTCCTCGTCATGCTCGTGCCGTTCACGGTCAACGGCATCGGTGTGCGCGAGGCGTTCTTCGTCAGCTTCCTCGGGAAGCTCGGCGTGCCGGCGGACGATGCGTTTGCCTGCGGGTTCCTGTTTTTCCTGATGACGATCCTGCTCGCGCTCCCGGGGGTCGTCGTGATCCTCTGGGAGAACATCGTCGGACGCTCTTCCGCGGTGCCCGATGGAACAGCCTGACGTCACCGTCGTCGTCGTCACCTGGAATGCGCTGCCGTGGCTCGAGCAATGCCTCGACTCCGTGCGCGGACGCGACGTGATCGTCGTCGACCACGGATCGACCGACGGCACGGTCGCCTTCGTGCGGGAGCATCACCCCGCAGTGCGCATGATCGAACAGGAGAACAAGGGCATGGGCGCCGGCAACAACGCGGGCATGCGCATCGCCGACGGCCGCTACTTCTTCCTCCTCAACTCGGACGCCTGGGTGCTCGACGACGGGCTGGACGAGTTGGTACGCGTCGCCGATGCGCACCCCGAGGCGGCGGTCGTCGGGCCGAAGCTCCTCAACACCGACGGGACGTTGCAGCGTTCGGCTCGCGGCGAGCCGACATTGTGGGGCCTCGCGACCGAATATCTCTTCATCCGCAAGCTGGCGCCGCACACGCGACTGCTCAATCCGCTCTACCGCGGCGATTTCGCCCACGACGAGACGGCCGAGGTCGACTGGCTCTACGGCCCGGCGCTGCTCGTGCGCCGGGAGGCGGCGGACGCGGTCGGGCTCTTCGACGAAGACTTCTTCATGTTCAGCGAGGAGGTCGACTGGCTGACGCGGTTTCGCCGAGCCGGCTGGAAGGTGCTGTTCCACCCGGGTGCCGAGGTCGTGCACGTCGGCGGCGCCTCGCACGGAGGACAGCTGTACGTCGAGAACCTGCGCGGGCAGCTGCGGTTCCTCGCCAAGCACAAGAGCCTGAAGGAAGCCGAGCGCGCGCGCCGGCTCCTCCTCTGGTCGTTGCGGCTGCGGGCGCTCGTGCTCCGGCGCGAGGAGTACCGGGCAGGCGTTCGCTTCCTCTCGTCCGGCAACGCCAGGCAACTCCTCGCGTGACCCGATGATCGACTATCTGCGGCTCGCCTTCGGCACCTTCGTGGTGCTCCTGCCCGGCGTTGCCGTCGCACGTGCGTTGCGCACGCGCTCGGTCTCCGCGATGTTCGCCTGGGCGCTCGCGTGTGTCTTCGTCGCCTGGGCGATCGTCTTCTCGCTGCACCGCTCGATCCACCTGGCGGTCGCAGTGCTCGCGGTGATCACCGTTGCGGCACTCTTCGCCGGGCGGCGCGAGAAAATCGTCGCGACCGTCGCCGGCGCGCCGATCTGGATCTTCGGCATCGTGCTCGGCTGGTTTCTCTGGCACGTCGAGAGCCCGATCGTCGGCGACGGGTTGTTTCACGAAGCGCGTGTGCGCAAGCTCGTCGACCTGACGAGCCTGCACCTGCGCACCGTGGACGAGTTCAAGGACGGCGGTCTTCACCCCGGCTATGCGTTCCCGCTCTGGCACGGCTTCCTGGCGCTCGTTGCGTGGTTCTCGGGGCTCGATCCGGACCAGGTCGTCCGCCACGAACCGTCGCTGCTCGCGCCGCTCGCGTGCGTCGTCGTCTTCGAAGCCGGCACGGCGGTCTTCGGCTCGCGGCGGCTCGGGGCGGCAGTGCTCGCCGCGCAGCTCGCGCTCGCCTGTTTCGGGCAAGGGCACGGCGGAGCCTTCGCGGTGCTCGCGCTGCCCGCGACGGCCTCACGCCAGCTGATGGTCCCCGCCGCGATTGCGCTCTTCTTCGTCGCGCGCACCTGGCGCGGCTACGCGGCGGTCGCCGCGATCTTCGGCGCGTTGGCCCTGACACATCCCACCTATGGCGTCTTCCTGCTCGTGCCGCTGCTCGCCGTCCTGTTCTGGTACTGGCGCACGTGGCTCGTCGCTGCCGTGCCCGTGGGGCTCGTGTTGCTCTGGCTGCGACCGCTCGTCGACGAGACCGTGTCGCACAATCCGAGCGCGGGTGAGCAGGCGCGAGGCGTCGTGCAGTACGGCTCGCAGCTCGTCGTGACCAATGACCACCATTTCCGTCTGGCGGCTGCGGTGTTCGGGCGCAGCGGCTCGGTGGCGGTGGCGACCCTGTTCCTGCTGCCCCTGATCGGCCTGGCGCTCAGACGACGCTGGGCGGCGTTCACGCTCGGCGGGTCGCTGATCGTCCTCGCCTTGACGCTCGTCCCGTGGCTCTTCGTGCACGTCTCGGATGCCGTATCGCTGTCGCAGGCCCGCCGCCTCGCCGGGTTCATCCCGTTTCCGTTCGCCTTCGCAGGGATCGCGGCGCTGGTCGCCCGGTGGAGGCTCGCGGTCCCGGTCGCGCTGGTCGCAGGCATCGTCATGCAGCGGCTCTGGCCCGGTGACTTCGACTACGGCCTGCGGCACGGCGGGCCGGCGCTTGCGACGTGGATCGCTGCGGTCGGAGGCGGGCTCTCGCTGGTCGTGTTCCTGGCGCTCCGCCGCCCGCCGCTGCGCGAGCACCACACGCTCGGCCTCGCCGCCGCCTGCGCGTTCGTGCTGCCGGTCTTCGTGCACAGCATCGCGCACTGGAGCCCGGACCCGAAGACCGACCGCGGTGCGCTGTCGCCACGGCTCGTTCACAACCTGCGCACAAAGGTCCCGAAGGGCGCCGTCGTCCTCGCGCCGCTCGGTGTGAGCTACCACGTCGCCGCGAGCGCCCCGGTCTACCTCGTCGCCGCGCCGGTCGTCCACGTGGCGAACACGAAGGCCAACGACCCATACGGCCGCGCCCGTGCAGTCCGCCACTGGGTCCTGACGAACGATCCGCGCGTCGCCAAGAAGTACGGCGCGACCTGGGCGATCCGCAGCGGCCGCCTCTATCGTCTTCCGCAGTGAAGGTTCTCCTGGTCACGATGTACTTCCCGCCTGCCGGGGGCGGCGGGGTACAGCGTTCACTGAAGTTCGCCACGCACCTGCCGGAGCTCGGGATCGAGACGCATGTGCTCGCGCCCGACGACCCGAAGTGGATTCACCGCGACGAAGGCCTCGCGATGCCGACGCTGGCCTGGGTGCACCGCGCCCGCTACCTGGGACCGAAAGGGCGCAAGCCCGCGGAGGAGCTGCACGGGACGACCGGGCTCGAGCGCGCGTCGAAGCAGCTGCAGCTCGCGGGCCGGAGGCTGCTCGTCCCGGACGAGAACGTCAGCTGGAACCTGACGGCGATCCCGGCCGCGATCAGGATCGCAAGACGCGAGGGCATCGATGTCGTCCTCACCACGTCGCCGCCCTCATCGGTCCACTTCGTCGGCGCGGCCGTCAGTCGCGCCACCGGGATTCCGTGGGTCGCCGACCTGCGCGATTCCGTCGTCGCTCATCCGCACCGCCACGCCGAACGAATGCTGGTGCGCGTGAAGGAGCAGGGCGAGCATGCGGTCGCGAAGCTGATCACGCGCTCGGCCGACGCGATCGTCTGTGTCTCCGAAGCGATCGCGGACGAGATGCGAGAGCGCAGCCCCCGCGGCGAGGTCGTGATGATCGCGAACGGGTCGGATTTCGACGACTTCGCCGGCCTCGAGCACACGACCTCCGATCGTTTCCGCATCACGCACACCGGATCGTTCTTCGGCAAGCGTGATCCGCGGCCGTTCCTTACTGCGCTGCGCGAGAGCGGGCTCGACATCCAGGCGCGCTTCGTCGGTGACTTCCGCTCGACGGATCGCGAGTGGGCGGAGCAGCTCGGGCTCGGGGACCGGCTCGAGCTCATCTCCTACGCACCGCGGCGACGCTCGCTCGAGCTCCAACGCGACTCGGAGGCGCTGCTGCTCCTGATCCCGGAGGCCGGTGGGCGCGGCAAGGGCGTGCTGAGCGGCAAGGTGTTCGAGTACCTCGCCGCCGAGCGGCCGATCCTCGCGCTCGTCCCACCCGACGGCGCGGCGGCGGAGTTGATCCGCGAGGCAGGCGCCGGGATCGTCGTGGCGCCGGAGGACACCGAGGGGATCAAGACCGCACTCGGCGACCTGTACGCGCGACTGGCAGCGGGGCGAGCTCGATGCGCCGCCCCTGTCCGAGGAATGGCGGCGTCGCGTGTCGCGGCGCACCCGGGTCGAAGAGCTCGCCCGGTTGCTGGAGCGGATCGCGTGATTCGGCTGACGAGCTTCCTGTTCCTCGCCACGCTCTTCGTCGCGACGTTCGAGAAGGTGCACTGGAACATCGCCGGGAACGTCAGCATCTCGGACGTCCTGGCGATCCTGTTTCTCGCGTCGCTGCTCGTCACGACGAAGCGTCCGCGCGTCCCGTTGACGACGGCGGTGCTGATCGGTTTCTTCGCGCTCTTCCTGACGGTCTACCTCGCCGGGTACTTCGACCTGTCGGACTCCGACGCACTCGGTCAGTGGGTGAAGGGCCTGACGAAGTGGGTGATCCACTTCGCGTTCCTCGCCGCTGCCGTCTTCTGGCTCTCGCGGCGCGGGCGGGCGTATTTCTGGCGAGCGCTGGCGTGGTTCTGCGGCGGGATCGTCGTCAACGCCTTCTATGGCGTACTGCAGCTTCTCGACGCGCGGCGTGGAGCGAACCTCGACGCGTCGGTGCTCTCGCCGATCACCGGCGGTGCGAGCCAGATCAACGTCTACGGCGCGATCAACGGCGCCAACGTGTACCGGCCGAACGCCCTGACCGGAGACCCGAATCATCTGGGGATCATGCTGATCGTGCCGTTGCTGATCCTCACCCCGCTCTACCTGCGGCTCGAGAAGGGCCATCGGATGCGCAAATGGCTGATGGTGACGATCGGGTTCCTGCTCGTCGTCGAAGCCGCCACCCTGTCGCGGAGCGGCCTCCTCGGCCTCGGTGTCGGCGCGCTCGTGCTGGCCGTTCCCTATCGACATTATCTCCGGTCTTCCGCCCTGCTGATCCCGGTCGGCGCGGCGCTCGCGCTGCTCCTGGCGATCGTCTTCTCGCGGAAGAGCTTCTTCACGACCGTTCTCAAGTCGCGGGTGCAGACGAGTGGCGGCTCCGAGAACGCGCACTTCCAGGTCTACAGCTTCATTCCACATGTGCTCCACGCCGATCCGCTCTTCGGGCTCGGGCTGAACACGTTTTCCGTCTACTACGAGTTCGTCACGGGCAAGACGAACTGGGGACCGCACTCGTACTACGTCGCTCTGATCGTCGAGACGGGCCTCGTCGGCACCGCGCTCTTCGCGGCGTTTCTCTGGTGGGTGTTCCGCCGGCTCGGCGCCGCCCGGGCGCTCGGCCGCAAGCTCGCCGCAGCACGCGATCCGCTGGCCGCGCGTGTGCGTCCGCTCGCGTGGGGCTGCACCGCCGCACTGGTGGGGACGCTCGCGGCCAACGCCTTCTACCTCACGATGCAGTTCTATTACTTCTATGCGTTCGTGGCGCTTGCGCTGGCGGTCCCCGTCGTCTTCGCGCGGAGCGAATGAGGGTCGTCGTCCTCACGACGTCGTACCCGCGTGACCCGGGAGACGTTGCGGGGACCTTCGTCGAGTCGGCCGTCGAGGGCGTGCGCACGCTCGGTGTCACCGTCGACGTCGTCTCACCCGCGTCGTTCAACGACTTCGGAATCGCGTACGGCGGGGGAATCGCGCAGAACCTTCGCTCGGCGCCGTGGAGGCTTGCGCTCGTGCCGGCGTTCATGGCCGCGTACGCGCGTGCCGCTCGTCGCGCGGCACGCGATGCCGACCTCGTGCATGCGCACTGGATCCCATCGGCGTTTGCCGCGCGTGCGACCGGCAAGCCGTACGTGCTGCAGGTGTGGGGGACGGACGTCGAGCTCGCGCGTCGGGCGCCCGCGCTCTTTCGGCCGCTGCTGAGAGGCGCACGGCTCGTGATCGCGGCGTCGACGTTCCTGGCCGACGAGGCGCGCCTGCTCGGCGCGCGTGAGGTTCTCGTCGTTCCCTTCGGCGTGTCGATCCCGGAGGAGGTGGCCCCGCCGGCCGATCCGCCGCACGCTCTCTTCGCGGGCCGCCTGAGCGAGGAGAAAGGGATCCTCGAGTTCCTGGAGGCGACCGACGGTCTCGAGCGGGTGATCGTCGGCGACGGCCCCCTGCGCGATCAGGTGCCCGAGGCAGTCGGCTTCGTGCCCCCGTCGGAGATCGGAGCGTGGTACGAGCGCGCGGCGGTCGTCTGCGTTCCCTCACGCCGAGAGGGCTACGGCCTGGGGGCCAGGGAGGCGATGGCGTTCGGACGTCCTGTCGTCGCCGCCCGGGTGGGCGGCCTTCGCGACCTGGAGCACGTCCTGTTCGTGCCCCCGGGCGACGCCGCGGCCTTGCGCAGCGCGGTGGAGCGGCTGCTCGGCGATCCCGGCCGGCGCGCGGAGCTGGGCGAAGCTGGACGCGCCGAAGCGAGCGCTTTCTCGCACGTTGCGGCCGCAGAGCGGCTGGTGGCGGCATACCGTGCCGCCCTCGCAGGCCGATCGTAAGGAGCACTCAGCTTCCCTCGAACGAGGGACTACAGCCTGCCGAGAACTGCCGAAGGTTCACCACGTGCTGCCAGCCGATGGTCGCTACGGTGGCCGCCGGGGACAGGGGCGCGGACCGCCGTCGATTCACGAGGAGGCCCGCAGATGGTCACACGCACGCTTGCACTCGGCGTATTGCTCGCCGCATTTCTCAGCACCGCGATCGCAGGAGCGTCGATCCAGAGCGACCGCGAACGCTTCCGTGACGAGCCGCGGCTTGGTCGTCGGGCCGATCCGCTTTCTTCCCGGTGATGCTGATCGACCAGTGCACAGCGTCGGATGTCGCGAACGGCAAAGCCGCTCGGGATCAATCTGTTCGTCAACGAGAGCTGCCCCGGCTTGCCCCGGGCCAGCAGCTCGCGCTGCTGCGCGGCAGTGGGCTCGCAGGTGCTGCCGATCGAGCGCACGCGCACCCGCGGCGCGGGGCTCGTCGGCTGGACCTACCCGGATGAGCCCGACAACAACGGCTGGACGCCGGCCTCGCTCGCGAAGGCCCATCCCGTACCGCGCGCGGGAACAACGACGGGCTCGTGACCTTCGTGACCACGACAGGCCGGTTCTTCCGCGCCCTACGGCTCGACGAGGTCCCGCTTGCCCGGTACGCGGGCTTCGCGCGGCTCGCCGACGTCGCCGGGCTTCGATCTCTATCCCCTGAATGCCTGCCAGGCGGATCTCACCGCGGTGTACGACGCCCAACGGGCGTTCGTCAGAGCTGGCGGGCTCGACGCCGACGTTCCAGTGGATCGAGACCGGGCCGATCCGGCCGTCGTACTGCGGCGGGTTCACGCATGTCGCCGGACGCAGCTGAACGCCGAGGTATGGCTCGCGGTGATCGGAGGCGCGCGCGGGATCGGCTACTTCACGCACACCTGGACGCCGGATCACCACGCATTCGACGTCGCGCCGGCGTTGCAGCAGGCGATGGAGCAGACCAACGCCTGCTCGCCACGGTCAAGCCGGGCCTGCTCGGCTACGACGGTTCGAGTCGGCTGCCGACAGCCCGGCTGTCAAGCTGGTCGCGCGCGTCGGCCGCGGTCGCACCTATGTCTTCTCGATCAACACCCTGTCAGTCGCCGAACAAAGCGCAGATCCACGTTCCCGCAGCTTCACGATGGGACGATGACAGGTGCTCGGCGAAGCACGCACGGTTGCCGTGCAGGAACCACTACCTGGTCGACAACTTCGCGGGACTTCAGGTGCACGTGTACGTGCAGACGCGGTGAGCGCCGCGGCTCCGCAGGGGGTGACCTCGCGATTCCGTGAGGTAAGAGAGGCAATCGTCACCGCCGTCGAAACCGGGGTTTTGACGACGTCGTGGCGCGAGCGACTTCGAACGTGCACCATCGCGGCATGCTGAGGTGTCAGAAGCCGGTTGAGCTCGCACACTGCGCGATGTGGCCCGGCCCGGTCGTAGGGGTCGAGTGAGCCGCTGGCTCGACCGGATCAGCACCGTCGGCCTGCTGCTGTTCGCAGGCGCGACCTTCTTGGTCGTCGCCACCCTCGCAGCCGTCCACGTCGATGATCGTTACGGCGTTGGTGCGGCGTCGGGTGTGTGGATGGGCTTGACGGCGGCAGCGCACGCCGGGGTCTGGTATCCGGCGACCTACTCGCACGGTTTCTACGGGGGACGCGGTACATGCCGCTGCCGATTCTCTTCGAGCTCGTTGGACGGATGGTCGGAGGCGAGTACCTCGTGTCGGCCAAGGTGCTGATTTACGCGGTCAATGTCGCGCTCTACGTGCTGGTGTATATCGCCGCGCGACGACGCGGGGCGCCTGCCAACGTCGCCCTGGTGATCGTTGCGACGGTTCTGGCGAGCTCTGCCGCGTCGACGACCTTCCTCGGTATCCGGTGGGACTCGCTGGCGACCCTCCTCCAGCTCCTCGCGGTGGTGGTCGTTGCGGAGCGGAGCACACCGCGGCGGGCGGTGTTCGCCGGAATCCTGTGCGCGCTCGCGGTCGCAAGCAAGGTGTCCGCGCTCTGGGCGCCTGCCGCGATCGCTGTCTGGCTCGTGCGGCGGAGCACCCGGCGGTTTGTCGAGTTCGCGACCGCGCTGGTCGTGACGACCGGGCTCCTCTTCGCGCTCTTCGAGTCACTCACCGACGGCCGCCTGCTGCGGCAGGCACGAGAGTTCACCTTCGCCGGCAGTGGCCACTCGTCGCTCGCAGAGGGAATTCATCGCTTCTACCAACTGGCGCTGCGGAACGAGCGTTCTCTGCCTCTGCTCCTCGCGATCGCAGGCGTGGTGCTGGTCGTGTCATTCGCAACCCGTCAAGTCGGTCCGTACGAACTGGGCTTGCTGTTCGAGATTCCGATCGTGATCGTCGTGATGCGCGATTTCGGCACCTACGAGAACCATCTGATCGACCTCGAGGTTCTGTCTGGGCTCGTCGTCGCGGGCCTCTGGAGCAAGCCTGCAAAGGCGGAGTGGATGCGCGTTGGGCGTGTTGCGGTCGTCGTGTGCCTCGTCGCGGCTGCGCTTGCGGCAGATCGGTACACGCTCATTCCGGACGCTCGCGCGGCAGTCGCACACGAGCTTCGAGGTCGACCCGATCCGCGTTACTCGACACACCCGGCGCCTCAACTCGTCCGAATGGGCACGTGCGCGCTCTTCGAGGATGCGTCGATCCCGATCCTGGCCGGCCAGCGGCCGGTGGTGCTCGACGCGTTCATCACCCACAGGCTCCAGACCGAGGACCCGCGGGCGCTCGGGCTACTGGAGCACCGGATCGATACTGGAGCGTTCAAGGCAATTGCGTTGAACTTCCCGCTCACGAACGTTGGGTGGTTCGCGACACTCGACTTCGGGACTGCGCTCGCAAACGCGATGCGGGCGCACTACCGGCTGTCAGAAACACTCGGTGATGCTGGTCTCTACATCTACACCCCACGAGGACCGGTGTCGACCCACCGCACGTGCCGCATCGTTTCGCTTGGTCGCTTCGGCTAGACCGATCGAATCAGCGTCTCAGAGCGACCGGAAGCACCGTGTACCAAGGGAGCATCCAGAGCACGATCGGGAGCCACGCTTGTGCAACCTTCCCTCGTTGCAACACCGCAGGTAGGCACAACACGAACGCTACGACGACTCCGATCGAGATTCGTCCCGAGGCGAGGTAACCGACATATGACGGCGAGGGAAGAAACACTACGAGGACGAGGACGTTCATGACCAGGAACCACAGCTCGGCTGAGGCGCGCCGTGTCGCATGCCAGACCACGAAGACCGCGACCAACGCAGGCGCCACGACGGCGAGGATCTGCTGCACGTGGGAGGCATCCCAGGGCCACTGACGTGCAAGGCCAAGGAACGGCGCGTGCGTCAGTTGAGTCGCTCGAGCGTATCCCCAAGAGCCGAGCCATATTGCGAGCCCGACTTTGATCAAGATGTACGGTGCAAGCGCGAGACAACCGACTTGCACTCCCTCTCGGAACCGGCGCTCCCGGACAGCGAGCCAGCCGATGAGGACGAGCGGGAAGATGAGTGTCGTCTCACGGGTTGCACCGGCAATGCCAAATAAGAGCGAGGCGGCGACGACGCGTCGGTGACCTACCGTCCAGGCCATCAAACCGAGGCACAGCAGGCCGTACGCGAGGGCTTCGGCGAGGTCGTGCGACACCGCGAGAAAGAGCCCCGGGTAAGCGCCTGCAAGCGCGCCGTACCACGGCGAGATCCCTTGGTGGCCGGCAATCGTCGCGAGCGCAAAGGTGGCCGCTACAACTCCGATGATCCCAAGAGCAAGGAGTGTCCAGGGAACGACACCCGGATTCCAGCCTGCTGCGACACCGGCCAAGAGCGGGTAGATGGGACGGCTGTAGCGGTATGCCGGGTTGTCGAGATAGAGTCGCGCGCCGACTGGATCCGTGGCGATGAACGCGTAGAACTGCCCGTCGTAGCCGAGCTGATTGCCGGCTGTCGGTGTCAGGCGCTTGATTCGGGCGCTGGTGTCTGCGCGAGACTGGAAGAGCGAGCTGACGTGCGCCAGCGTCTCCACCTGGTGAAAGTGGGTATACCAACCTGCCCAAGCGAGATACGCGACCGCAACCAAGACGGTGGCCGCCACTGGAGAGGCGAGTTTCAGTCGCATGCAGGAGCTTCGTCCCGAGGACGTTCCCACGTTCCGGACGGGGTGACTCCCGGCAACATCCGCGAGACACTAGACCAGCCGTCCTCGCCGGACCACGAACCTCGGCCCGCCTTTTCCTCTGGAGGGCGCCAACGGTCCTCCTGGCCGCTCGGCGGGCCAGCGTACTATCGGCCCGGATGACCGTCCTGCTCGTCCTCTTCTGGGTCTCACTCGCGGCGCTCGCGTGGACGCACGTCCTCTACCCGGCGTTCGCGGCGCTCCTGGCGCGGTTCGCGCCGAACCGGGTGGAGAAGGCGGACATCGAGCCGACGGTCACCGTCGTCGTCGCGGCCTACAACGAGGAGTCGGTGATCGCGCGGCGGCTCGAGAACCTGCTCGAGCTCGACTACCCGGCGGACAAGCTGCGGATCGTCGTCAGCTCCGACGCATCGTCAGACGGCACCGAGGAGATCGCACTGCAGTTTCCCGCCGTGCAGGTGATCTCGAATCCACGCGGTGGCAAGGTCGCTGCACAGGACCGTGCGGTGCGGCAGACGGACAGCGAGATCGTCGCGTTCTCCGACGCCAACTGCACCTGGTCGCCGGACTCGTTGCGGACGCTCGTGCGCGCCTTCGCCGATCCGGAGGTCGCGTACGTCTGCGGGCAGCTGCGCATCCTCGACGCCGAGGGCGGAAACAAGGAAGGCGTCTACTGGGCCTACGAGATGAAGCAGCGTGCCGCCGAGTCGCAGCTCGGCTCCGTCACCGGCGGCAACGGCTCGATCTATGCGGTGCGCCGAGCCGACTACGTCGAGGTCGACCCGCGCTTCGGCCACGATCTCTCCCTGCCGTACCTGATGGTGCAACACGGGCGTCGCGCGGTGTACGAGCCCGCGGCGCACGCCTGGGAGAAGCCGACGCCGTCGAACGAGACCGAGTACCGGCGCAAGGTGCGCATGTTCGAGCACTGTTGGCTGATCGTGCTGCGCGGCAAGATGTTGCGCCGGCTCGGGCCGCTCTACCTGCTCGAGATCGTCTCGCACCGTCTCTTGCGCTACGGCTCGGGAATCCTCCACGTCGTGCTGCTGGTCACCTCGCTGGCGCTGTACTCACACGGTTGGTTCTACGCCGTGGTGCTGGCGGCGCAGCTGGGACTGCTCGCCGCCGCGGCGGCCGGTGTGAGCATCGCCCGCTACTACACACTGGTCACGCTGGCGACGCTGGTTGCGCTCTTCAACTACCTGCGCCGCGGGGTGCCCGCGACCTGGGAGGTCGCGGAGGGCACGCGCGTTTGAACCGGGCGCTCGACGTCGCGATCGCCGGCACGGGGCTCGTCGTCACGAGCCCGTTTCTCGCCGCCGCGGCCGTGGCGGTGAAGCTGCAGGACGGCGGGCCGGTGCTCTACCGCCAGACTCGGGTCGGCCGAAACGGCGCCGACTTCGAGCTGCTCAAGCTGCGCACGATGGTGGTCGGAGCTGAGCGGCAAGGGGCCGGCTTCGCCGTCGACAAGGGCGATTCGCGCATCACGCGGACGGGACGTCTCCTGCGACGGCTCAGCGTCGACGAGCTGCCTCAGCTCTGGAATGTCGTGCGCGGGGACATGTCGGTGATCGGGCCGCGCCCGACGCTCCGCTACCAGGTCGACCAGTACGACGAACGGCAGCTGCACCGGCTCGACGTCAAGCCGGGCATCACCGGCTGGGCTCAGATCCACGGCCGCGCCACGCTGCCGTGGGCCGAGCGGATCGAGCTCGACCTCTGGTACGTCCGCCACCACGACTGGAAGACCGATCTGCTGATCCTGCTGCGAACGCCGCTGGCCCTCTTCGGCGGAACGTACAAGGGACAAAGGGGCGGCTGGCAAGCCGGCGACTGAGTGCTGGGGATCCCTGCTCATCCCGGCGCGGTCGGGTATGCGTTGCTCTTGTTCGGGGCTCTGCTCTTGGGGCTCGCGGCTCGCATGCTGCGTCGTCGCCACGATGACCCGGTCAAGCGAGTTGCCGCCGTGACGAGCGCCATCGTGATCGCTCTGTCCCCGTACCTCGCCTGGAGGGTCGTGCAAGACCTTCGTGTGACGACGGCGATGACCGCTTACGAACGCAATGTGGCGGGGCCGGTTCAGGCGTACCTTCAGCCGTACCTGCTGGATCCCGTGCGCGGCATCGTCCCCCCGCAGGCGACGTATGCGACGATCGTCGGACCCGGGGTTCCATACGAAACTGCGCGAAAGGCATTTCCGTCCCTCGCGCTGGAGACCCTCTTTCCGCGCGTGTCGAAGCCGATCGGCGAAGCACAATGGATCGTTGCCTGGGGTGTTCCCCGGGACAGCGTGAGTCGCCTCGGTAGCGTGATCGTCGCCCGTCCAGCTTCGGGTGCGTACCCGGCGGTGCTCGTGGCGCGGCTGAAGCGGTGATGGACGCGGCCGGGCTGCTCGTTGCGAACGTCTGTTTTCTCGCTGCGGGTGCCGGAGTGGCCGGGTTCGCCGGCTGGTGGAGCGGCGGCCGTGGCGCTTGCTCGGTCGCTCGGTGCTGTTACCTCGTCGGGGTAGCGGCCTTCGGCATGGTTGCGCAGCTCCTCTACGTGCTGGGTGCGTCGCTGGCGCGCTGGGAGGTCATTGGCGTCTGTGCGTTGCTGGCAATCGGCTCCATCAGGGCTTTCCGCAGGAACTCGGTCGAGGTGCGACCGCTTGGGCTCCCGTGGTGGGTCGTTCGCGGCAGCAGCGGCGATGCTCGCGCTCGTAGCGGTCGATCTCTGGTACCAGCCGCTGTGGGCCTATGACTCGTGGACCTTCTGGACTCCCAAGGCTCACGCCCTCTACGCGCTCAACGGACTCGACGCCGGCTGGTTCGGCGCGCACGACCTGCTCAATCGCGACTATCCGCTCCTGCTCCCTGCGATCGAGTCCGCGACGTTTCGGTTCACCGGCTTCGAGACCCGTCTGCTCGACGTCCAGTCCCTGCTCTTCTTGATCGCGTTCCTCGGGGCGGTCGTCGAGGTCTCAGTGCGATTGAACGGTCGGAGGACCGTGCTCGCGGCCGTCTTGCTCTCGATCGTGTTCGCGCCGGCAGTCGCCGACCAGCTGGCTGCTGCCGAGGCTGACATCCCTGTCGCCGCGTTCTTCGCTTGCGCCGGCCTGTGCGCTGCCGTCTGGGTCGAGGAGGGCGGTCTCGGGACGTTGATCCTCGCCGGGATCCTGGCCGGCGGGGCAGCCGCGACGAAGATCGAAGGGACGGTCTTCCTGATCGCGCTCTTCCTCGCTCTCGTGATCGCCAGGGGCGCCGGCCGGTCGCGGCTCCTACCCGCAGCAGTCGGTGTGGCGAGCGCTCGTCGCCGGGCTCCTCCCGTGGAAGATCTGGCTCGCCGTTCATCACATCCCGGAGCAGGTCACGGTGCACCGGCTCGTCTCGCCGTCTCTCCTCGGCGGACATCTGGGGCGCGTGCCCTACGCCGCCGGGTACATGGCCTGGAGGATGCTCGATCCGCGCGCGTGGATTCTCTTGCTGCCGCTCTGCCTGGCGATCGCGTACCTGTCACGCCGCCAGTTGGGGACCACGGCCTGGCTCGCGCTCGCTGGTACGACGCTCGCGCTCGCCGGTCTGCTGATCGCGTATTGGACGACGCCGCTCCCCTTCCACTACCACCTGGCGACGTCGGCCCGCCGGATCGTGACCGGCCCGATCTTCTTTCTCGCGGCGTTGACACCGCTCGTCGCCCGTGAGGCGTCCGACGCGCCACGCTACCCTGGAGACCCGTGACGGCCGTCCTGTTCACGTGTGCCGGGCAGCGGGTCGACATCGTCACCGCGTTTCGCGATGCCGGCGCGACCACGATCGCCGTCGACGTCGACCAGCTCGCGCCCGCTCTCTACCACGCCGACCGCCGGGCGCTCGTTCCGCGCGTCGACGACTTCGGCTACATCGCGGCACTCGCGCGACCTCGTCGAGCTCCACGACGTCCGCCTGATCGTGCCACTGACCGATCTCGACCATCACGTGCTCGCCGACGCGCGCGAAGAGCTGAGCGCCGCGCTGGTGCTCGTCTCGGGGGTGGAGACGGTCGCGCGATGCTCCGACAAGTACCTCGCGCATCAGTTCTTCGAGGAGCAGGGGATCGGCTCGCCGTCGACGTGGCTCCCGACGGCGCTGCCCGAGGAGCTGCGGTTCCCGGTGCTGGTGAAAGCGCGGCGCGGCTTCGGCTCACGGCACATCTACCGGGCGGCGAACAGGGCCGAGCTCGAGTTCTTCCTTCGCTACACGGCCGCCGACTCGATGGTGCAGGCGGTTTGCGTCGGCACGGAGTTCTCGATCGACGTCTTCTGCGACCTCGACGGCCACTGTCTCGCCGCCGTGCCGCGGACGATGATCGAGTCGAAGGGCGGCGAATCGATCAAGGGCATGACGATCAAGGACCCCGAGTTGATCGAGTTCAGCTGCAGGGTGTCCGAGGCGCTCCGCATCATCGGTCCTGCCAACGTGCAGTGCTTCAGAGAACCAAACGGGGAGTTGGTCGTGACCGACGTCAACCCGCGCTTCGGCGGCGGATTCCCGCTGCCGACCGCTGCCGGCTCGCGCTATCCGGAGCTCGCGCTGGCACTCGCAAACGGCGAGCAGCCCGAACCGCGGCTCGGCGACTTCCGTGCAGGCGTCGTGATGACCAGGTACTTCTCGCAGGTCATCCTCGAGGACGCCGGTGGCACCCTCGAACCAGTGCAGGCGGAGGCGGTGCCCGAAGAAGCGTGAGACTTTGTCCGCTCCTGCTCGGAGCGGCGCTGCTCGTCGCCTGCGGATCGCAGCGCGAGGCGGTCACGACCGTCGCCTCGCAACCGACCGTGGTCCGGCACGTCGCGCCCCGTCCCGATGTCGCCCAGGTGCAACGCCCCGCCGTTCAGGTGACGGTGGTGGATGGCGACACGAACGCCCGGATCCGCGGCGCTCGGGTGACGATCGGTGGTCACTCCGCGCGCAGCGACCGCCACGGCGTCGCGCGCGTGCCGATGCGCCACCGGAGCGCGCTCATCACCCGCGCTGGGAAGCAGGGCTACACCGAGCGCTCCGTGCGCTTGTCGTTCCGCACACATCCCAAGTCGACGATCCGGATCTACCGGCGGTCGCTTCAGTGGGCGATGTACGGCGCGAACCCGGCCCGATCCCAGGCTCAGCCGCAGCTCACGGTCCGCCCGCCGTTCCGAGTGGTCTGGTCGCGAGGTCTCGGCACGCTGATCGAGTTCCCTGCCGTGGTGCAAGACGGCGTCGCCTACATCGCGAACGCGAAGGGGACCGTGCGCGCGCTCGACATGCGCAACGGCAACGTGATCTGGAAGCACGACACGCCGCACGGCAAGATGGCGGCCTCGCCCGCCGTCTGGCACGACGAGCTGGTCGTGCACGGCATGGACGGGCACGTCTGGATCCTGCGCCGCAGCGACGGCCGTCTGCTCTGGCATTACACCGTCGGGTCGCCGGTCGAGTCGTCGCCGGTGATCGTTGACGGCGTCGATGTCTTCGGCGCCTGGAACGGCACCATCACCGCGCTCGACCTGCGCACCCATCGCGTGCGCTGGCGCCACTACGACGGCTGCAAGGTGACGTCATCGGCGGCGCTCGCCGGCACGACGCTCTACCTCGGCGACTACTGCGGCCGCCTGGTCGCCCTGGACGTCCGCACAGGGCGGCCACGTTTCGCACGCAGCGTCGGAGGGCGCGTCTACGGCACACCGGCCGTCTCGGCGGGCCGGGTCTTCGTGCCGAGCTCGACGGGCGGCTCGCTGACGGCGTTCTCGACGAGCGGCCGTTTCCTCTGGCGCCGCTCGACCGGGTCGTACGTCTACTCGTCACCGGCGGTCGCCGACGGCCGCGTCTTCTTCGGCTCGTACAACGGCGTCTTCTACGCCCTGTCGGCGCGGACGGGGAGGACGCTCTGGACGCACGGCACGGGCGGGCCGATCTCCGGTGCTGCTGCTGTGGTCGACGGTGTCGCCTACGCAGGCTCGTTCGCGCATCGCATCGTCGGGGTCGATGCGCGCAGCGGCAGGGTCGTGCTCGACTTCCCCCACGGCGAATACGTTCCTGTCTCCGGCTCCGGGCGTCGCCTGCTGCTCCACGGCTACTCGAGGATCTACGCGGTCGTGCGCAGGTGAAGCGCTGGTTGATCGTGGCCGCCGCCCTGGTCGTCCTCGCGCTGGTCGGTGCGGGAGTCGGCTACTACCTGCACGTCAAGCAGCAGGCGCGCGACATCAAGGGCTCGTCGACGATCGAGTTCGTCACGACCGAGGCTGCCGTGCCGCCGCCACGCGAGCCCGGAATCGCGTGGCCCACCTACGGGCACGACCCCGAGCGGCAACGGTTCGCCAACGGAGTGTCGCTCGCACCGCCGTTCAGGACGGAGTGGATCTTCCGCGCTCAGAGCCTCGTCGAGTTTCCACCGGCGATCGGATACGGCCGACTCTTCTTCGCGAACAACGCAGGCTTCGTCCTTGCGATCGGGGCGAAGAACGGAAAGCGCGCCTGGAGATACGTCTCGCATCGCTGCGTCGCAGCATCGCCGGCGCTCGACCGCCATGTGGTCTACGAGTCGTTCCTGAACGCGCCGCCGTGCAACCGCAAGCCGAGCGCGTCGCTCACCGGCGAGGTGATCGCGTTCGCGGTCGGGACCGGCCGCGTGCTCTGGCGGCACACCATCGGCCCCTCGGAATCGTCGCCGGTCGTCGTCGGTGCGACGATCTTCGTCGGCGATTGGGACGGCCGGATCTGGGCTTTGCGCAGGCGCACGGGCAAGCCGCGCTGGGTGACGACGCTTCGCTCGCAGGTGAAGAGCGGGGTTGCGATCTCGGGGAACCGGCTCTACGTCGGCGACTACTCGGGGCACCTCTACTCGCTCAACGCCACCACGGGCAAGATCGTCTGGGAGGCGAAGGTGCAGCCGCGCTTCGGCAGCGCCGGCAACTTCTACGCGACGCCCGCACTCGCCTACGGCCGCGTCTACATCGGCGCCACCGACGGCAAGGTCTACTCGTTCGGCGCGTCGAGCGGCAAGCTCCGCTGGTCCCAGTCGACCGGCGGCTACGTGTACTCGTCCGCGGCGGTCTGGCGGGCCCGTGTGTTCGTCGGCTCCTACTCGCACACGTTCTTCTGCCTCGACGCCGCCACCGGGAACGTCCTCTGGAAGTTCACCGCCAACGGACCGATCTCCGGGTCGCCGACGGTCGTGGCCGGCCGCGTGTACTTCGCGACGCTCAAGGGGACGACCTACGCGCTCGACGCGAAGACCGGCGCGCCCACCTGGACGTTCCCCGACGGGAAGTACTCACCGGTCGTCGCTGACTCACAACGCCTCTATCTCGTCGGCAACGCGAGGCTCTACGGGCTCGGCGAGACGCGCGCAAAGACCTTGCGCACGCTGAGCGCGACCTCGGCGCTGCGGGCGCTGCGCCAGGCCGGCTTCCACCAGGTACGCGTGGTCGGAACGCGGCCGCTCGCGATCAGGGTCGGAGTCGTACCGCCCGCAGGGCACATCGTCGTCGAGCACGTCTGCCACATGGCCGTGCGCGGCATCAAGGCGAACGTCCGCTGGGCGGGCGGCGTGCTCCAGAAGGCCTGCCGGTAGGTTTCCGCGGTGCGCTACGTCGTCACCGGGGCCGCCGGGTTCATCGGCTCCCACCTCACGGAGCTTCTGATCGCCGAGGGCCACGAGGTCGTCGGCCTGGACTCCTTCACCGACTTCTACGATCCGGCGCTCAAGGAGGAGAACGCGCACGGGCTCGACGTGCAGCGCGTCGATCTGGCCGATGGGGAGCTCGACTTCGCGGGCGCCGACGGTGTCTTTCATCTCGCCGGCCAGCCGGGCGCACGCAGCTTCGGCGACGTCTTCCCGCTCTACCTGCGGCGCAATGTGCTGGCGACGCAGCGTGTCTTCGAGGCTGCCGTCGCCGCCGACGTGAAGGTCGTCTGGGCGAGCTCCTCGTCGGTGTACGGCGATGCAGAGCGGTACCCGACGCCCGAGGACGCCACTCCACGGCCGAACAATCCCTATGGGATCACGAAGCTCGCGTGTGAGCAGCTGCACGACACCTATGCGCGCGTCTTCGGGCTTCGCGCGGTGGCGCTGCGGTACTTCACCGTTTACGGCCCACGGCAACGCCCCGACATGGCGTTCGCACGCGTCGTCGCAGCGCTCGCCGCCGACGAGCAGTTCGAGCTCTACGGCGACGGCTCGCAGTCGCGCTCGTTCACCTATGTCGCCGACGTCGCCGCCGCCACGGCTCTCGCGTTGGAGGCTGCGCCCGGCGTCTACAACGTCGGCGGAGGCGAAGAGGCGACGATGCGCGAGGCGCTGGCGTTGCTCGAGTCGGTCGCGAAGCGCTCGCTGCACGTCACGTACGGACCGCCGCAGACGGGCGACATGCACCGCACGAAGGCCGACACGAGCAGGATCGAACGCGAGCTCGGTTGGCGGGCCGACACCCCGCTGCGGGATGGTCTCGCGAAGCACTGGCAGTGGTCGGAACGCGCTAGGCTCACGAGCCGATGAGCGGCTCATCCGACGAAGAGCGCGAGATCGACCTCGCCCGGTGGCGGCGTGCGGTCGTCGCGCTCTGGTGGCTTCCAGTGGCCGGGCTCGTGCTCGGCGCGATCGTCGGGGTCCTCTACTCGTTCCGCGGCGGCACGAACTACAAGGCGACGGCGCTGATCTCGCTCGGCCAGCCGACGTCGCCCGGCGGCGTGCTCGTCAACGGCTTCGGCACGAACCCGCGGGCGATCTCGCTGATCGTCAGCTCGGCCGATGCGCAGGCGCAGGCGGCGAACCGTGCCGACATGCGGGCAGCCGCGCTCCGTGGTCACGTCTCGGTCGCGCAGGTCGGGGCTGCGACGGGAGCGGCGGCGGCGCGAGCAACCCCGCTGATCGCGCTCAGCGTCACGGGTGCGCGCCCCGCGACCACCGCGGCCGCAGCGAACGCCCTCGCAAAGATCGTCGTCGGCCGGACGACGGCCTCCTACGTCGGCTTGAAGATCCGGACCTTCCAGACGACGCTCGACAACGTCACCTCGCAGATCGCTTCGGTCAACAAGCGCCTCGCCGTGATCACGGCCTCGGAGACGGCCGCCAAGAATCTCGATCCGTTCCAACAGCTCGTGATCGTCAGCCAGGAGGACAACGCCGAGACACGGCTCGGCAACCTGATCGCGCAACAGGAGACGCTGCAGCAGCAGCTCAGGTTCGCGCAGGAGGTCGAGAGCGCGAAGGTCGTCGTGCCCGCGCGCTCGGTGAAGGCCTCCGCTCATTCGCGGAACACCTCGCTGATCATTGGTGCGCTGATCGGGCTGATCCTCGGGCTGGTCGCCGCGATCGTCGCCGATACCCGGGCTCGCCCGAAGTCGTGAAGGTCACGTTCATCGTCCCCGCGTACAACGAGGCGCGGACGATCGGCGAGGTGCTCGAGCGTGTGGGCGCTCTGGACCTCGACAAGCAGGTGATCGTCGTCGACGACGGGTCGACCGACGGCACGGGGGACCTGGCCGGGGAGCACGACGGCGTGCTCGTCCTGCGCCAGCCGAATCGCGGCAAGGGGGCGGCGATCCGTGCTGCGATCCCGCACGCGGATGGAGAGATCACCGTCATCCAGGACGCCGACATGGAGTACGACCCGGCGGAGGTGCCGTCGCTGATCGAGCCGATCGAGCGCGGCCTCGCCGACGTCGTCTACGGGTCCCGGCTCGCCGGCGGCAAGCCACAGCGCGCCTATCTCTTCTGGCACCTGATGGGGAACCGCTTTCTCAGCCTCGTCACCGGTGTGCTCTTCAACACCACGCTCTCCGACATGGAGACGGGCTACAAGGCCTTTCGGACCGAGGTACTGCGGTCACTGGATCTTCGTGAGAACGACTTCGCGATCGAGCCCGAGATCACGGGCCGGATCTGCAGACAGAAGCTCAGGATCTACGAGCTTCCGATCTCCTACTACGGGCGCACCTACGCCGAAGGCAAGAAGATCACCTGGCGTGACGGCTTCAAGGCGATCTGGGTCCTGCTTCGCGTCCGCTTTTTCTGAAGGGAGAATGACCGGCGATGCTCGAAGGAAAGTCCGTCGCCGTCGTCGTCCCCGCCCATGACGAGGAGGGGCTGATCGCGGCCACGCTGCAGGGGATCCCGGGATTCGTCGACCGGATCTTCGTCGTCGACGACGCCTCGACGGATGCGACGGCCGATCGCGCGCGGTCGGTCGGAGACCCGCGAGTCGAGGTGATCGTCCACGAGCGCAACGGCGGTGTCGGCGCCGCGATCGTCACGGGCTACAAGCACGCATTGGCTGCGGGAATGGATGCGACCGCCGTGATGGCGGGCGACAATCAGATGGACCCGAACGAGCTCGAGGCCCTCACGTTGCCGGTCGTTCGCGACGAGCTCGACTACGCGAAGGCGAACCGCCTGTTCACGGGCAGCGCCTGGAAGTTGATGCCCCGCAACCGCTATGTCGGGAATGCGATTCTGAGCCTGTTCACGAAGGTCGCCTCGGGCTACTGGCACGTCGCCGATTCGCAAGCGGGTTACACGGTCGTGTCGTTGCGCATCCTCGAACTGCTCGATCTCGACCGCATCTACACGTCCTACGGCTTTCCGAACGACATGCTCGTCCATCTCAACGTCTGGAACGCGCGCGTGCGCGACTTCCAGTCCCGCCCGATCTACGGCGTCGGTGAGAGCTCGGGGATTCGCATCCGCCGGGTCGTGCCGCGGATCTCGTGGCTCCTCTGGAAGGGCTTCTTCTGGCGGATGCGCGAGAAGTACATGATCCGCGACTTCCATCCGCTCGTCTTCTTCTACTTTCTCGGCTTCGTGATGACGACGGTCGGGCTCGTGCTCGGCATCTTCGAAACGGTGCGCCGGGTCGGCGGACACGCGATCACACCGGCGACGATCGTGCTCGTGGCGCTGCTCCTCATCTCGGGCAGTCAGTTCACGCTGTTCGCGATGTGGTTCGACATGGAGTCGAACAAGGACCTGCGCTGACAGCGCCGGCACGCGCGCCGGGCTGGTGGGGCCGCGCGCTGCTCCTGCTCGTCGCGGTCCGCGTGGCCATTCCGCTTGCGGTACTCGCGGCACGCGGCCATCAACTGCCCGGCCTGCCGCGCTACGTGTACAATCGCGCGGCCCGGCGATGCGTACGGCTACTACTCGGCCGTCCGCGAACTGCTGACGACGTGGCGTCAGCCGATCGGTGCTGCTCGCGGCGGTGCTCCTGGTCGCGTGCGCCGGCTTTCTGGCTCTTCGATTCGCGCGCAGTGGCCGGCGCGCGTTCGCCGTGCTGGCCGTGGCCTACGGTCTCGGGCTCGTCGGCGCCGTCCTGGCGGGCCGGATGCGTGCCGTCGGCGCGCCGACGATCGGCTGGCCTCTGGTGTGGAGTGTGCCGCTGCTGCCGTATCGCGCCCTCGGCCTGCCGCTCGGGCCCGAACCTCGCCTTCGCGGTTGGCCTGACGCTTTCACTCGCAGCGAACGCGGTGACGCTCGTCGCGACGGCGGTGCTCGGCCGGCGCGTCACCGGGCGCCCGCTCGTCGGCCTCGGGGCGGCCGCGATCTATGCGTTGTGGCCGTTCATCTCCGGCCTCGATCGGAGGACATCGCGCCTGGGAGAACGGCACGTGGCTCGTCGACGCCGGCCTGCACCTCTACAGCGAGCCGCTCTCGACCGCGCTCGTCGTCACGGCCCTCGTGCTCGTGCTCGACCGTCGGCCGACCGACACGGCGCTCGCGGTCGCGGGCGTGCTGCTCTCGCTTCGCCAGTGTCGTGCGGTTCTCGAACGCGGTGATCGCTGCCGTTGTGCTGGTCGTCACGGCGGCGCGACTCGGGCCGCGGCGGGTGATCGTGCTGGTCATGGGCCTCGGTGCGTTTCTCCCGGTTGCCCTCGCGTACTGGTCGAAGGGATACACGAGCCTGCCTGCCGCCCACGGCGGGCTGCCGCCGAAGCCCTTTGGCTCTCCACTACGTCCGGATCGCGTGGACCGACTCGCTGCTCTGGCGGCCGCCGGTCCTGCTCCTGCTGCTCCCGCTCGCGGCGATCGGGACGCTGGGCGTCTCAGGTGTGTGGCGCAGGTGGCTGTTGTGGCTCGTCGTCGCCTGCACCGCAGCCTTCTACAGCGTCTACTCGGTCACGGACATCCATCCGCGTTTCCTCTACGTCGTCTTCCCGCTGGTCCTCGTGCTGTGGTGCACCGGCATCGCCGTCGTCGGCAGCGTCGCAACCGGACGGCAACGCCGTCGGAGAGCTCATAGCGCGCGCCGCCGTACGACCGCCGGTGCGACAGCAACGAGTGCGGCGACGGTGCCGAGCGTCAGCCAGAAGAGCACCGAGACGGTCGCCCCGCCGAACAGCGCGATGCCGGCCAGCACGCCGAGCAGCGACGCCGTCCAGGCCGGTGCGACGTAGGCGACGAGCGGGTCGGGGTCGTCGCGCCGCCAGCGGCGCGCGGCGCGCGTTGAGTCGCGGATCGTGGCCCCGAGCATGAGGGCGAACACCAACGCTCCGGCCAGACCGAGCTCGTAGAGGACCTGGTCGTACGCCATCTGCGGGATGAAGCGGCCGTTCGCCGGCGGGAAGTAGTTCGCGGGCTGGTCGGAGAACCGGTGCCGTGCATCCGGCAGGAAGCGGTCATACTCCTTCGGCGGCAGTTCCGGGTACCAACCCGTGCCGAGGATGGGCTTGGCAAGGAAGACGCGTCCACCGATGTACGCGTAGATGAGCCGCTGGCTCCAGGCGCCTGGCTCACCGCTCGCCGGCGCGTTCTTCTGGTTCACGCCCAGCCAGGAGCGCAGAAAGCCGAGGTTGTCGGCACGCAGGTTCAGGACGCCGCCGGTGATCGCGACCACGACGACCACCGTGACGATGAGTGCCTTGGGCCTGACTCGCCTCGTGCCCAGGCCACGGCCGCGAGCGCCGCGATCGCGAGATACACGCCGACCAGACTCGCCAGAGCCGCTCCGAGCGTGATCCCGATCACGCCTACGACCGCGGCGACCCCGGCGAGTCGCCGGTGCCTGCCTGCGCTCGAATAGAGATGCGCGAACCACATCGTGAGCGTCATCGTCGAGAGCGCTGCGAGGTCGTGCTCCCCGAGGAACGACGGCTGCCGGGCACCGAAGTCGCGCAGGAACTCCTTCACGGCCCAGACGTCCGCGGCGCCGTTCATCACAACGAGAGCGAGCACCACGAGCCACAGGCGCTCGCCGCTGTCGATCACGTAGACGGCACAGAGCATCAGCACGCCGATCTCGACGAACTTCCCCGCTGCGATGAACGCTGCCGAGCCGTTGATCGCTGCCGTCACGAGGATCCAGCCGGCGAACACCGCCGCCGTGATCAGCACCGGCCAGGACCGTCTCGGGAGGTCGCGCCGGCGGATCACGCGCGCCACGGTCCAGATCCCGAGCAGCACGAGCGCCACGTCGGAGGGCGTGATCGAGAGGCTGGTCGCGCCGGCGCTCACGGTCAGGTGAGGTTGGTCGGGAGCGCGGATCAGCGAGATCAGCAAGGTGACGAGGAACGCGTCGAAGAGCGGGTCGCGAAGCGACCGCCGGAGGTAGTCGCCGTAGGAGGCGAGCGACGAGGAGATTGCCGTCATGCCCGTGCCCGTTCGATGCGGCGGCGCTGAATCCGGCCTGCGAGGTCGACGGCGGCCGCGCCTGCGAGGAGGCACGGGATGAAGTCCCATGGGACGCGGTACCGGGTCGCGCCGACGAAGATCACCGCCAGCGCCCATTGGTAGCCCAGCAGAAGCAGCGACAGCGCGGCGAAGGGCCGCGGCACGCGGAAGACGCCGTACAACGCGAGCAGGAAGACGAACCCGATGAACACGGGCTCGACCGTGTCGCGGAGATCCGTGAGCCAGCCGACGGCGTCGCTGCGCGTCGGCGGCGGCGAGACCATCGGGGTTCCAGAGCATCAGCGACGCCTGCGCGGCGAGCTTGCTCTTCTCGCCGGGGTGGTGCGCCCAGAAGCTCAGCACCTTGTGCTGGTAGAAGCTCACCTGCGCGCACTCGTCGACGCTGACGATCTTTCCCTGGCGCCGGTAGAGGCGGCCGGCATCCTGCGCGCTCGGCGGATAGGCCGCCGGCAGCGGGACGTTGTCGATCCACTTGCCGGCTTGGAGCGTCTTCAGCGTGAGGCTGTCGTTGGCCTCCCAAAGGGCGCGTGAGTCGGTGGTCAGGGCGAAGCAGCCGACCTGCACCCTGTTCCGGATCACCCACGGCGCGAGCACGACCGCGCAGACCGCCAGCACCAGGCCGAGGAGGGCGAAGGCCCGGCGGCTCGGTTTCCAGTACCACAGGCAGAGGCCGCCAACGAGCAGCGGCAGCGCCGTGAGCCGGACGTTGCTCAGGATCGCCAGGCCGAATACGACACCGAGCCCAGCGGCGAGCTTCGCGGAGCGCCGCTCCAACAGAGCGAGCGAGAGCACGAAGATGCCCGCTGCGAGCAGGCCGTCGAGGATCTCGCGGTTGACGTGGACGTCGTGCCAGAGCGAGTATGGATGCAGGCTCACGAGCAGGGCCGCGCACAGGCCGGCCCACGCCGGCAGCCAACGCCGGCCGATCTCGTACACGATCAGCGACGTCGCGATCGCCACGAGGATCTGCGCCCCGCCGACCACCTCCCACGAACGTCCGAGCGACCAGTAGAGCGGGATCAGGAAGAAGCTGTACAGCGGCTGGGTGTACGCGCTCGGGTGCCCCGGGATGAAGCCGAACGTGCCGCTCGCCAGGTACGTGCGAGCGATGTCGTCGCTCTTCTCGCCGAACGTGAACGGCACGAGGATCGCTCCCCGCTGTTCCACCAGGACCACCAGGCGCGGCAGCGCGACCGCCACGGCGATGATCGGATAGGCGCGTCTGCGGCGGGTCGCGAGCTCGGTGGCGAGACGGCCGAGTGCGTGCGATGCCACGGCGAGCAGTGTACGGACGCGGCCCGACCGACTCTCTAGGATGGCGCGGTGCACACGCTGACGCAGGCCCCGGCGGCGAAACCGCCGGGCGCGTTCGGCCGGCGGGACTGGCTCGTCGTGCTGTTCGTCGGCGCCGCATTCCTCGCGTCCTGTGCCGCCGCGCGTGGGGGCTTCTTCAGCGCCGTCGATCCAGGCGACGTCGGGCGATACCACGACTTCGCGCAGCTGATGCAGCAGGGCCAGCTTCCCGTACCGCGACTTCTATATGGAGTATCCGCCCGGGGCGATCCCGACGTTCCTCGCACCGCTCGCCCTGACCGGGCTCGCGCACTACAACCTCGCGTTCAAGTTCACGGTCGCATTCGCCGGCCTCGGGTTGATCCTGGCGTGTGCCGTCGCACTCCGGCTGCTCGACGCCGAGCGCAGCCGGATGTTCGCGACCTATGGGCTCCTCGTCGCCGCACCCGCTGCGCTGGGCGCGGTGGAGCTCAACCGTTACGACCTGTGGCCCACGCTCCTTTGCGTCCTGGCACTCGTCGCTCTCCTCGCCCGCCGACCGCGACTTGGGCTTCGGTCTGCTTGCGCTGGGCTGTGTGGTGAAGATCTTCCCGCTCGTCGTCCTTCCGGTCGCCACGTTGCACGTGCTACAGATCACTCGGGCGGAAGGCGCTCGAAGGAGCGCTGAAGACATTCGTCGCTGTCTTCCTCATCACTGTCGTCCCGTTCGCAGCGCTCGCACCCGGCGGGCTCTGGTACAGCGTCTACACGCAGTCGATCAGGCATCTGCAGCTCGAGAGCCTCGGCTCCTCGATCCTGCTCGCCGCCGACGCCGTCGGTATCTATTCAGGGAAGATCGTCCCCGGCAAGCCCGGTTCGCTCGACCTCTCCGGAACCCTCCCGAATGCGCTCGGCGTCCTGACGCTGCTGGCATTTCTCGCCGCGCTGGCGGCCGTCGTCGTGACCTACTGGCGCGCCGTGGAGAGCAACGAGGCGCTCGTGGTCGGCTTTGCGGCGTCAGTGACCGCGTTCGTCGCATTCTCGAAGGTCATCTCGCCGCAGTTCCTGGTCTGGCTCGTCCCGCTCGTTCCACTCGTCGCGCGTCGCGTCGGCCTCGTCGCCTCGGCGTTGCTGCTCGCGATCCTGATCACGACGCAGATCGAAGTGGTCTACGAGCATCCGCTGCGCGCGTTCGGCTGGCCCGTCTGGGTGCTGCTCGCGCGGAACATCATGCTCGTCGCGCTCTTCGTGCTCCTCCTGCTGGCGTTGCGAGCGCACGTTCGCCGGCCCGAGCCCGTTCGGTCCGGCCCCTGAAGCAGCGCTCTTAGGAGACGACGAACGAGACCGCGGTCTTCGTCGGCGAACTGAGCGTCACCACGAGGTCGATCACGCCCATCCCGGTGCCCCTGGCCACGCGCAGCACCGTTTGGCCCGACGGCCTGCCGGCGGCCGACGGCAACGTGCAGGTCGAACCGGCGGCGCATCTGGCCGTGATCGAGGTGATCGTCACCGTCGAGGCGCCGGCGACCCTCAGTGTCCAGCCGGTCCCGCGACCGCGTGCGTCGGCGACCCTCACCGGCGCCGAGACCCGGGCGCCCGCGGCAAGCAACACCGGCTTCGCCTGCACGCTCAGCTTCCCGGGAGCGAAGGTCAGGCCGACGACGATCGTGCCCGCCGCGGCGTGTCCGGCCGGCACCAGGACCAGGGTCGAAGCGATGAGCAGCCGCCGCAGCACTCCACTCATGCTCGTCCTGCAGTAGGACGTGGGCCAGTCCCGGCCCGGAAACGTTGCACTCCCCGTGCCGGGTGAGCCGGTACCACCAAATGCAAGCCCCCCTCCCTCGGAAGGGTGAATCGCGGGAACCGGCGGAGGGAGGGGCTAGGCCGGACGGCGGCGGAGCCGCCAGAAGAGCACCGACACGACGAGGAGCGCTCCGACCGCGATCGCCGCGATCAGCACCCAGATCGTCGAGGAGCTGCTCGAGCTCGACGCGACCGGCAGCTGCGTCGGGCTCGCCGAAGTGAAGACCTGTTTCACGTTCGCCTGCGAGATCGAGAACGACCGCGTGGCCGTGAAGGTCTTGACGCCGGGAATGCGCAGGGTGACTACTGCCCGGTAGTCGCCTGCGCCGAGCGCCCGCTTGAGGAGAAGTGGGTAATCGATCGCCGTCTGCGGCAGGAACGTGTCCATTGTGAACGGGACTGTCTCGACGAGCTTGTTGTTGGAATCGAAGACCGAGACGCGGCCGGTCGGTTTCAGGAGCACGTTGCCCTTGCTCGCGAAGTGCACGAACAGTTGCTGGAAGCCGCTCCGGCCGCCGGTCGTGACCGTCCCGATCCTGAAGTCGACCACACGCGGCCCAGGGACTCTGGACTCGACCGCGACGATCGTCAGGTTGCGGATCTTGATCTGGACGTTCGCCTTCTGCTGCGACGTCGAGCTCGTCGATTGGCGGGCCGCCTCGGCGACGATGCCTCCGACCCATTCGCCTGCAGGGGTGCCGGCCGGCACGTGCACCGTGAACGCGACCTGCTGGTGCCCGCCGGGAGCGAGCGTCACCGCCGTCGAGGACAGCGTGACCCACGACCCCGCGCGTTTTGGCTGCTTGTTCGTCTCGTAAACCGTTCCGGTCGTCCGGCCGGTGGTCGCGTCCGTCGTGAAGAGCTTCACTGTGCCCCGCTCGGTCCCCACGTTCGAGACGATCACGGCGCCGGTCTGGGCGGCGTCCGGGGCCAGCGTGAAGACGAAGTAGCCGCGCTGATTGTTGCCGACTGCCCGCAGCCCGAAGACGGGGCCCTTGGTGGCCGCATGCGCGGCGGGTGCGAAGGTCAGTGCGACGAAGGCAAGTGCTGTGAGGCGGCGCATCGGGCTCACGGCCCCGTCGCCCCGGTCAGGGTGACCGTAGCCGAGTAGGTGCCGGGCAGTGCGTTCGCGGGATAGGAGACCTGGTAGGTCGCGGTCAGCACGACCGTGCCCTTGCCGGTGTTCGCGGCAGCGTTGTAGATCTTCGTCGCGGTCGTGCTCAGAGTCACCGGCCAGGTGATGCTGTTCGTCGGGTTGACGCAGCCGCTTCCGGTACAGGCGGCATTCGTCACGCCGGTCACCTTCATCGCCGGCAGCGTCTTGCCGCTCGAGGTGAGGGTCGTCGAGGAGGCTTGCACGTTCCAGCCTGCTGTGTTGCCGGTGCTCGTATAGGCGACCGTGTACTGCATGGTGAACGTCTTCGTCTGGTCGTCGCCGGTCAGCGTGATGCCGGGAGCCGTCACCGGGCTCGTAGTGTTCACCGTGAACGTGAACGTCGCCGCGACGGCGGTCGACGGCGCCGCGAAGGCAAGCAGGATGACGGCGAGACTGCGCACGGCTCGTAGGTTACGGCCCGGCTGCGATGGCGACGGTGACCGTGCTGGTGTAGGTCGCGGCGATCGTGTTCGCCGGAATCGCGACCGACACTGTGGCGTTCGCGTCGATTCGGCCGAGGCCGGTCGCCGTTGCGGCGTTGTAGAACTTCACCGCGGTCGGCGGGGTCACCCCCGCCGGGACGGCGAGGTTCGAGTTGGCGACGCTGTTCGTCGGCAGCGTGCAGGTCGAGCCGGTGTGGCAGGCCGCGGCGACGCCGGTGATCTTCGAGGCGCCGGCCGGGAACGTGTGGCCGGCCACGTCCTGGAACTGCGTCGACGTCACGGTCACGTTCCAGCCGCCTCCGACGGCGAGGCCCCGCGCATCGACGACCTGGACCGGCAGGGTGTAGGAGGTCGTCTGGTCGTCACCGTTGAGAGTCAGGCTGAATGACGGCGTCCCGTTTCCGGCGACCGACAGGGTCGCGCCGGCGGCAACCGTTGCGTTCACCGTCACTGGGGCGGCACGCGCGGCCGTCACGGCGAGCAGGGCCGCGAGCACGGGGAGGGCTGCGATGACGAACGACTTGCGCATCTCTCTGGGCTCCATCATCGACCTGGCCTGGGGGTCTGGTGGCGGGAAACGGTAGGAAAAGGGTTGGAGCGCAGTCTTCCCGGGCCGCCGGATGAAAAAGGTTCGTAAGGACGGACGGAACAATCCGCTTTGCCCAGTACGATCGCGGGGCATGCCGACTTCCGTTGTCACGGGTGGTGCCGGGTTCCTCGGCTCGCACCTCTGCGATCACCTGCTGGCGGCGGGGCATCGGGTGATCTGCGTCGACAACCTCGAGACGGGCTCGCTGGAGAACATCGCGCACCTCAAGGCCGAGGAGTTCGCGTTCCTCAACCACAACGTGATCGAGCCGATCCACATCGACGGGCCGGTCGACTTCATCTTTCACCTGGCCGCCCTGGCGAGCCCCGTCGACTACCTGCGCGCGCCGCTCGCGTCGCTGAAGGTCGGCTCGTACGGCACGCACAACGCGCTCGGCCTCGCGAAATGGAAGCGGTCACGCTTCCTGATCTCCTCGACGAGCGAGGTCTACGGCGATCCGCAGGTGCATCCACAGCCGGAGACGTACTGGGGCAACGTGAACCCGATCGGCCCGCGCGGCGTCTACGACGAGGCGAAGCGCTACGCCGAGGCGTTGACGATGACCTATCACGTCCAGCAGGGCGTGGACACGTGCATCGCGCGGATCTTCAACACCTACGGGCCGCGGATGCGCCGCAACGACGGCCGTGCGTCGGTCAACTTCCTCAACCAGGCACTGGAGGGCAAGCCGCTCACCGTCTACGGCGACGGTTCGCAGACGCGGTCGCTCTGTTACGTCGACGACCTGATTCGCGGGCTCTACCTGCTTGCAACGAGCGACGAGCACCTGCCGGTGAACATCGGCAACCCCGATCACGAGGTGACGATGCTCGAACTTGCACAGACGGTGATCCGTGTCACGGGCTCAACCAGCGAGGTCGTTTTCGAGGCTCTGCCGACGGATGATCCGCAGGTGCGGCGCCCCGACATCACCCGCGCACGCCAGGTGCTCGGCTGGGCGCCCGAGATCGACCTCGAGGAAGGGCTTCGCCGCTGGGTGAAGTCTCTCGGCCCGGAGCCGGCGACCGTCTAGGGCATGCGCCGCGCGGGGGTCATCGTCGCCGTTCTGATGACGGCTCTCGTCGCTGCGACCGCGAGGCCCGCCGACGGATCGCGCTATCTGCGCGTCGGGATCTACGACGAGGCGCAGACCCTCTACGGCCCCGTCGACAAGACGTTCGCCCTCTTCCAGCAGTTGCACGTGCAGGAGGTGCGGCTGAACCTCTACTGGGGCGGGAAGTACGGCGTCGCGAAGCGCCGGCCTGCGTCGGCCACGAGCCCCGCCGATCCCGCCTACGACTGGGACCTCTACGACCGCACCGTCGAGTTCGCGGGGCAGAGCGGCGTCCACGTCCTCTTCTCGGTCTACGGCACGCCCGGATGGGCGAACGGCGGCAAAGGGATGAACGTTGCCCCGACGCGCGCGATCGATCTGAGGAACTTCGCGCTCGCCGCCGCGAAGCGCTATAGCGGGACCTACATGGGGCCTGACGGGAAGATCCTGCCCGCGGTGAAGGAGTGGCTGGCCTGGAACGAGCCGAACAACCCGATCTTCCTCGCTCCGCAGTACCGCAAGTCCGGCAAGCGGTGGGTGATCCAGAGCGCGAGCGACTACGCACGGATCTGCAACGCGATCTACACCGGCGTGCACGCGACGCTCGCCGCGAACGAGCGCGTCGCCTGCGGCGGTACCGCGCCTCGCGGCAACAACAACCCGTCGAGCTCGAGACCGTCGGTTTCGCCGCTCGCGTTCCTGCGCGCGGCGAAGCTGGCCGGGCTGAAGACCTTCGACGCCTGGGCGCACCATCCGTACTACGCCGGGCCGAGTGACACCCCGACGAGCAAGCCGCTCACCGCGAAGGGCGCGCCGGCGACGGCGATCACCCTGGGGAATCTCAGCGACCTGATCCGCGAGGTGACCCGTCTGTACGGCAACAAGCGCATCTGGATCACCGAGTACGGCTACCAGACGAACCCGCCCGACCCGATCTTCGGCGTCTCGTGGGCCAAGCAGGCCGCCTACCTGACGCAGGCGTTCGCGATCGCGCGCAAGAACCCGCGCATCGACATGATGCTCTGGTTCCTGCTCAAGGACGAGCCGAACCTCGCTGGTTGGCAGTCAGGCCTGATCACGTACAGCGGCGTCAAGAAGCCGTCGTTTGCGGCTTTCCAGCGTCTGACCCGCTAGCTAGCCTGACCCCGGGAATGGCCGACCCCCTCGCGACCTGGCCCGGAGCCGAGCGCCGCAGCCCACCTCGATCGTCTCCGACCTGGGTCGTGCGCGCCGCGCTCGCCGGCTGGCTGCAAGCCCAGGCGGCCGAGCGGGAAGGTCGCCCGCCGGTGCGCGTGCTCGACGTCGGCTGCGGCGTCAAGCCGTACTACCCGTACTTCGCGGGCGTCGCCTCCGAGTACATCGGAGTGGACGTCGTCGAGAACCCGGCTGCCGAGTTGCTCGGTCCCGTCGAGGCGCTGCCCGTCCCAGACGCGAGCTTCGACATCGTGCTGTGCACACAGGTGCTGGAGCACAGCGACGATCCGGCCCAGGCGGTGCGCGAGCTCCACCGGGTCACAGCCCCAGGCGGGCGCGTCCTCTGCTCGACGCACGGGGTGCAGGTCTATCACCCGTCCCCGGTCGACTACTGGCGTTGGACGCACGAGGGCCTGCGCCGCCTCTTCGAGCAGAACGCCGCCTGGTCGACCCTGGCGATCGAGCCCGGCGCCGGCACTGCTTCCGGGCTCGCCATGCTGCTCGGCACGTTCGTGGAGATCGCCCTGCGGCGGACCTTCCTTGCGCGGCCGCCCGTCTGGCTGCTCAACACCGCGGGCGCGGCGCTCGACGCGCGCAGCGCGACGCTGCGCAGCCCGGTTCCGGGATCGTTGATCCCGAACTTCCACGTCGTCGCGACCCCGTAGTGCGCCTGCTGCGGCGGAACACGCTGGGCGTCTACGCGGTCTACGCGGCCGCGATCGTCTCCGGCCTCGTCGTCACGCCGGTCGTCATCCACTCGATCGGCAAGTCGGCCTTCGGGGTGTGGTCGTTCATCGGCTCGGTCACGATCTATCTGTCGGTGCTCGACTTCGGCGTCGGACCGTCGATCGTGCGGTTCGCGGCCGAGGCGCACGGCCGTTCGGCGCACGACGACATCAACGAGGTGGCCTCGACAGGCCTCGCGATGTACGCGGTGATCGGCGTCGTCACCCTGCCGATCGGGCTGGCGCTCGCGTGGATCGTGCCGACCGCCGTGGGGGCGCCGCACGATCTGGTCTGGGACGCGCGGGTCGCGACGCTGCTCGTCGTCATCTCGCTGGCGGTTCGCTTCCCGCTCGGCCTCTTCAACAACCTGCTCGTCGCGCGGCAACGCTGGGACGTCCAGAACCTGGCCAACTTCGTTGCGACGGTGATGTACGCGCTGCTCGTCGTGCTGCTGCTCCCGCGCTGGGGCGGCCTCGTCCTGCTCGGTGCGCTCACGCTCGTGACGACAGTCGTCAGGCTCGCGCTTCCGTTGGCGTGGTTGCGCCGTGAGCTCCCCGAGTTGCACGTCGCGTGGCGATTCGTCAACCGCGCACGGCTGCGGGCGCTGACGGTCTTCAGCTCCTCGAACTTCCTCGTGCACATCGCGCAGAAGATCGTCTTCTCCACCGATGTGATCGTCGTCGGCATCGTGCTCGGGTCGTCCGCGTCGGGTGTCTACTCGGTGCCGGCCAAGCTGTTCGCGCTCGTCTTCGGCATCGGCACTGCGGCAACGTCTCTGATGTTCCCGGCCTTCGCCCAGCTCGAAGGCTCCGGCGACACGGGGCGTCAGCGCCGATTGCTGCTCGTCGGATTGCGGGCGGGCATGGCGCTCATGCTCCTCCTCGCCCTGCCCTTGCTCCTCATCCCCGACCTGTTGATCCACGCCTGGATCGGCGGCGGCTTCCAGCAGAGCTACGCCGTGCTGGCGATCCTCGCCGGCGTTCTCCTCATCCACCAGCCGATCTACATCCTGACCCAGTACCTGATCGCGGTCGGCCGCCAGCGCTCGGTCGCGATCGTCTCGATCGCCACCACGGTCGCGAACCTCGCCCTCTCCTTCGCGCTCGCCTGGACCTGGGGCATCTGGGGCGTCGCGGTCTCCACGCTCGTGACGGACCTCGTCGCGCTCGCGTGGATCGTTCCGCGGATCGCCGCTCCGGCTGCCGAGCTGCCCACGACATCGCTGCTGCGAGCGGCGCTCCGGCCGGTGCTCCCGGCGGTCGCCGTGGCTGCGGTCGTGCTCGTCGGGATCGCGCGCCTCTGGGACCCGCAGACGCTCCTCGCGCTCACGCCGCTCGGCGCGCTCTGGGCCGTGACGGGCTCCGCTGCGCTGTGGCGGTTCGGGCTCGCCGCGTCCGAGCGTGCACAGTTCACGCGCGAGTTCGTCGCCCGGCCCGTCTCTCCGAGCCCGTCCTAGGAGGGTTTGGCGGAATACCGTTCGTTGCAGGGGTGCGATGGTCGTTCCGAGGCAAGGACGCAGGGAGTCCCGATAGTGGGCCTATCGGGGCGACTGAGGACGATGCATCGGGGCGACCAGCGCGGCCCTGCGGCACAACGCTGTATTTCGCCGAGCCCTCCTACGGCAGGAAGCGGTCGAGCACCTCGTCGGCGTAGCGCCGCGCGAGGACGTCCCAGTCGAGCTCGCGGCCCGCCCGTGCGGCGGCAACGGCGAGCTCTCTGCGCGCCGCGTCGTCGGTGAGCAGGTGCACCACCGCAGCGACGAACGAAGGCCCATCCGGGACGAGCACACCGGCCCCCGTCTCACGGAGGTTCGCCGTGACCTCGTAGTCGTACGACACAGTCGGCACACCCAGGCCGATGAACTCCGAGATCTTGGCGGCGCGTATGCCCTGGTCTGCCGTGCGCGCGTAAGGAGCGACGTCGAAGCACGCGGCGGTCGCGAGCGCCTCCGCGCGGGTGAGCCGCCCGGTCAGCTCGATGTCGGAGCGGGCCTGGACGCGTTCCCGCAGACGGTCGCTCGGGCTGCCGACCAGCCAGAGCCGGGCCTGCGGGACACTCGCGTGGATCTGGTCCCACAGCTCGAGCAGGTGGTCCACGTTGTAGAGCGGGTTGTCCGCGTCGCGGTCGCCGCTCGTCAGCAGGTGGGCCGCCATCCACCCGAGCACCACCTCTCCCGGCTGCTTGCGGCGAGCCGCCTCGCTGCGTAGCTCGGGCGTCGCAGCCGACAGGTTGACGCCCTGCGGGATCACGACCCAGGGCTTCTCGACTCCGAGCGACTCGTAGCGACGGGCGGCGTGCTCGGCAGTGACGACGTATCCACGCAGCGCGGGGCGCTGCAGCAGCTCGATTTCGCGCGGTGTGAAGAGCGGGTCGTCGGCATCCATTACGGCCGCGTTCGGCCAGTGGGCCAGCTGATCGAAGTCGAGCGTCAGCAGGTTGCGGTAGCGGCGTGCGGCGCCCGCGAGGACCGTGCGGTGCAGCAGCGGTTTCGTCGCGACGAATGCCCGGAAGCCGACACCGCGCGGGACGCGTGCCTCGGGCAGGCGCAGCAGGCAGGCGTCGAGCCGATCGAGGCGCGGCAGCAGCTCGGCGTAGCGGGGGTTGTTGTGACCGTGGAACCAGATCGAGAGCAGGGCGATCCGATCCGGCTCCGGGCCTCCGAACGCGAGCTCACGCAGGGAGACTTCCTTCAACGCGCGATTCCCTCGTACACGTCGATCGTCCGCTCGGCCATGCGCGCAACCGAGAACTCGTCGTGGACGCGGCGCCGCCCCGCGTCGCCGAGCGCGCGACGGCGCTGCGGGTCGGCGAGCAGTCCCGACAGGGCCGCCGCGAACGCCTCGGCATCGCCCGCAGGTGCGAGCAGCCCGGTGGTGCCGTCGACGACGATCTCGGGGACCGCGCTCACTCGCGTCGCGACGACGGGCAGACCCGCGAGCATCGCCTCGAGCAGCACGATCCCGAAGCCCTCCCAGCGGGAACTGTGCGCGAAGATCTCAGCCCGCGCGAGCCACGCCGAGGGCTCGACCCGCCCGGGCAGGACGACTGCATCGTCCAGGCCGAGCGCGTGCACTCGCGCTTTCGTTGCAGCCTCCAGGCGCCCCCAGCCGAGGATCGCGAGCCGCACATCGGGGTGGTCGCGGTGCACCAGAGCGAAGGCCTCGAGCAGGGTGGCGTGATCCTTCTGCTCGATCAGGCGGCCGATTGCGAGCACCAGCGGGGCGCTGGGCGGGATGCCGGCCTCCTCCGGTGTCAGCTCGGAGGGCGCCGACGGAAGCTCGTCGAGGCCGTAGTGGATCGTCACCAGCTTCGCCGCCGGGAGGCCGGCGCGGATGTGGAACGCACGCACGGCATCCGAGATCGCGATGATCGCGCCGACGCCGCTCATGAACGCGCGGTCGACGAAGCGAAACGGTCCGAGCAGATAGCGGTCGTCGTTGTGGCGGGTCGACAAGAAGGGCGTCCGCAGGGCGTGCGCTGCGATCGATCCGTAGACATCTGCATGCACCATGTGCGTGTGCAGAAGGTCGGGACGTTCCTCGCGCACGGCCGAGACGAACGACGCGGCGAGGCGTGCCGACACATCGCGGCCGCACGGAACACGTCGCCAGGGCACCGCGCGCTCGTCGAGCGCCCGGTGAAACCGCTCGGCGTCGCCGCCGGCGTCGAGCGAGAGGAAGCGCGCATCGATGCCGCGCTCGCGCAGGGCCGGAAGCAGCGTGAGCAGATGCTGCTCGGCGCCGCCGATCCCCTGCACCTTCGTGGCGTGGAGCACCTTCACGCGTCGAGGATCCTTCGGTACAGACGCTCGACGTCGTCCACCATCCGCTCGGTCGAGAACCGAACGCGCATCCGGAGCGCGCCTTCGGCGCCCAGGCGCTTGCGCAGAGCGGCGATCGGCCCGGAGTCGCTCGAGGTGCGCGGCGAGCGCCGGAACGTCGCCGACCGGCGCCAGGAGCCCCGTCTCACCGTCGTCGACCACCGCTCCGGTGCCGCCCGCCGCCGTCGCGACGACGGGCACGCCGGCGGCGAGCGCCTCGATCGCAACGACCGGAGCGCCCTCGTTGGCCGACGTCAGGAGAAACGCGTCGAACGCGGCGTACCACGAGCCGAGGTCGTCGATGTAGCCGAGAAACCGAACGCGCTCGGCGACGCCGAGGGCGTGGGCGAGCTGCTCGACCTCGGTTCGGAGCTCCCCGTCTCCGGCCAGCACGAGCACCGCGTCGGGCAGCAGCTCCAGCACGCGAATCAGATCACCGGGACGCTTGATCTCGGTCAACCGCCCGGCCCAACCGATCACGAACGCGTCGCCGAGCCCGGCTGCGGTGCGTCGAGTCTCGCGGGCCTGCGCCGACGAGTCGATCCGTCCGTCGAGGTCGAACCCGTACGGGATGACGACGAACTTGGCTCGCGGCGCGATGCCGAGGCGCACGAGGTCGTCGCGCACCTCGTCGCTCACCGCGACGAGTGCGTCGGTCGCGTACGCGAGCGCACGCTCCGCGAGCCGATACGCCCGCTCGCGCCGCGGAGCGAAGTACCCACTCAAGACGTGGCCGTGGTAGGTGTGCACGACTGCGCCGGGACGCGCGCGGCCGGCAACGAGCGCGGCCACACGGCCGGTGGTGCCGGCCTTCGCGGTGTGCGTGTGCAGGACGTGCGGCCGGCGTTCGCGCAACAGCCGGTGGATCGTCCGGGTCGCCGAGGCATCGTCCCGCGGCGAGATCTCACGCCGCAGTTCGGGGACATGGCGATACGGCACGCCGAGCTGCTCCGCGAGGTGCTCCATCGACGCCTCGCCGGGCGGGATCGTTCCGGCGACGACCAGCACGTCGTGCCCGAGTCGCTGTTGTCCCGCCGCGAGCTCGAGCACCGAGAGCGCAGCGCCGCCGACGTTCAAGCGGGCGATCGCGTGCACGATCCTCATCTGCCGGAGATCCGCCACGCCGCCCTACGATAGCCCGATGCGGATCGTCTTCCTCACGGGGATCTGGCCGCCCGACGTCGGCGGTCCCGCAACGCATGGTCCCGACTTCGCGCGCTTCCTCCGTGATCGCGGGCACGACGTGCAGGTCGTGACGATGGCCGACGGCGAGCCGACCGAGCGTCCTGTGCCGGTGCAGACCGTCGCCCGCGGGCAGCCGTTCGTCATTCGCTATCCGCAGGTCGCCCTGGCCGGCCTTCGGCTGGCGCGCTCGGCAGACGTCATGTATGCGACGGCGACGTATGCCGCTGCGGCCGCCGCGGCGACCGGGGCCCGCCGGCCGCTGGTCGCCAAGCTCGTGTCCGACCCTGCCTATGAGCGCGCCTGGCGGTATGGCCTGTTCCGCGGCTCCCTCGAGGACTTCCAGAAGGCAGGAGACCCTCGTTCGGCGGCCCTCAGGCGGTTGCGCACGACGTCACTGCGGCGGGCGCGCCGGATCGTCGTGCCGAGCCGCTACCTCGCCGAGATCGCCGGCGGCTGGGGGCTCGACCGCGCTCGCATCGAGGTGCTCGTCAACCCGGCGCCGGCGCCGGCCGATGTCGAGCCGGCGCCGCTCGAGCCCGGGACGTTCGTCTTCGTCGGACGGCTGACACATCAGAAGGCGCTGCCCGTCCTGCTGGAGGCGATCGCCGCCGTCGACGGCGCCCGGCTCGAGCTCGTCGGGTCCGGCGCAGACCGGGCGGCGCTCGAGTCGACGGTGAACACACTCGGGCTTGCAGACCGAGTCCGCTTCGTCGGCGCGCTCGCCGCGAGACCAGGTGCTCGCCCGGCTCGCGGGTGCGCGCGCCGCCGTTCTCTCCAGCGCCTGGGAGAACCTGCCGCATGCCGCAGTCGAGGCGCTTTCCGTCGGCACGCCCGTCGTGTCGACCGCGGTCGGCGGTGTTCCGGAGGTCGTGCGGGACGGCGAGAACGGCCTGCTCGTCCCGCCCAACGATCCCGCGGCCCTGGCCGGCGCCCTGCGAGCAGTCCTGCACGACGACGCGCTCAGGGATCGTCTGGCTGCGGCCGCGAAGCCGTCGGTGGCCGCGATCAGCCGTGACGTGATCTACGGCCGCCTGGAGCAGATCCTTGCCGAGGCGGCCGGATGAACCCGCGCGTGCTGTTCGTGGGACGCGGTCGGCTCTCCCTGCCGCTGGCGCCGTGGCTGCAGCAGAAATGGGATGCGCTCGCGGAGGTGCTCGACCTGCGCGTGCTGAATGCGGGAACCGGCAATGGCGACGCGCGCTTCAGGCTGCTCCCCGACAGCGCAGCGGCGTTCTACCCGCGCTTGCCGTTCGAGGTCGCGCGCTCATTGCGCACGTTCCCCGCAGACGTGATCGTCGCGTCCGACCCGTACGTCGGTGTCGCAGCGCGCACCGGACGCTCGCTCGCCCGCTCGCGTGCACGGCTGATCGTCGAGGTGCACGGTGATCCGCGGACGTTCACGCGGGCCTACGGGTCCTCCGCCCGGCGGCTCGTCTCGACGCCGGCCGATGCCGTCGCGCGATCGGGGATCCGCCATGCCGACGCGACCCGCGCGCTCTCCGGTTTCACGTCGTCGCTCGTCGCCGAGGTGACCGGGCACCCGGCAACGGTGTGCTTTCCCACCTACAGCGACCTGGCAGCCTTTCGCGATCCGCCCCTCGTGCCCGTTCCCGAGGCGCGCCGGGTCGTGTTCGTCGGCGCCCTGGAGGCGTACAAGAACGTCGACGGCCTCGCGGCTGCCTGGCGGCGCGTTGCCGAACGATGTCCCGACGCGGTTCTCACGATCGTCGGCCGTGGCTCGCGGCGCGAGGTGATCGACCGGCTGGCTGCGGATCTCCCGGCACAGGTCGAGCACCACCTCGAGCTGCCACCCGTCGAGGTCGCGGCGCGGATCGATTCTGCGCGGGCGCTCGTGCTCCCGTCGTACCCGGAGGGCCTTGGGCGCGTCGTGCTGGAGGCGTTCGCGCGCGGGCGGATGGTCGTCGCAACGAACGCCGGCGGAATCCCCGACATGGCGACCGACGGCGTCGACGCGATCTTGATCCCGCGAGCCGACACCGATGCGCTCGTCGCTGCGCTCGTGCGGGTGCTCGAGGATCGGGAGCTCGCCGTTCGTCTCGGTGCCGCGGCCCGCGTGACGTACGCGCAGTGGGATCAGACCGTGACCGACTTCGCGCATGCGTACCGCGCTCTCGTCGACGCGCGTGATCGAGGCGCGTTGAAGCTCGTCTTCGTGACGCAGGAGCTCGATCCCGCTCACCCGGCCCTTGCGCAGACGGTCGACCTGGTCGGAGCGCTCGCAGAGCGAGTCGACGAGCTCGCGATCGTGGCGCGCGACGTCGAGTGGGATGGCGTCCCGGCAAACGCGGGAGTTCGAACCTTCGACGCCCACGGGAAGCTGGGTCGCGGCTGGCAGTTCGAGCGATCGCTGAACGCTTCACTCGGGGGTGCGGACGCAGTGCTCGTCCACATGGTCCCGCAGTTCGCCTTGCTCGCCGCTCCGGCGGCGCGCATTCGTCGCGTGCCGCTCGCGCTCTGGTACACGCACTGGCACGCCGGGCCCACCCTGCGCGCAGCGACGAGGGTTGTCGATGTCGTCTTCAGCGTCGACCGCTCGAGCTTTCCACTCGCCACTCCGAAGGTGCGGGGGACGGGCCATGCGATCGACGTCGAGCGCTTTTCGCCGGGCCCGCTGCAAGACCGCGACGGGCCGTTGCGACTTCTGGCACTCGGGCGCACGGCGCGTTGGAAGGGGCTCGCGACGTTGCTCCGGGCCGTCTCCCTCGCCGTCGCCGGCGGGACCGACGTTCGCCTCGAGATCAGGGGGCCGTCGCTCACCGACGACGAGCAAGCACATCGGCTCGAGCTCGAACGGGTCGTGGCGGACGATGATTCGCTGCGCGGGCGTGTCGAAGTCCTACCGCCGGTCCCGCGGTCTGCAATCCCCGCGCTCATCTCCTCCGCCGACGTCGTCGTCAGCCCGAACGAGCCGCGCTCGGGCGCGACCCTCGACAAGGCCGTCTTCGAGGCCGCCGCGTGCGGGCGACCGGTGCTGTCGACGAATCCCGCGTTCGCGCCACTGCTCGGCGGCCTGGCCCCGCCCCTGCTCGCCCCGGCCCGTGATCCCGAGGCGCTGGCGGAGGCGATCAAGGCGCTGAGCGATGCCGGGGCCACGACGCGCGGACGCATCGGGGAGCAGCTTCGCGCCCGCGTCGTCGCCGGCCACTCGCTCGACCATTGGGCCGACACGGTGATCAACGCCCTGAGGGAGATACGATCGCCGCGTGGGAAGGCCGGTTCTGAGCGGGCGCACGGCTAGCCCGCCCAACGACGTCGAGGACGTTCGCGCCGCGCGGCCGTACTTCCTCGCGCCAACGCCGCTGAAGACGATCGTGAGGCGCATCGGAAGCGCGGTCGCGCTCGTCACCATCGATATCGCCGGGCTCGTGCTCGGCCTCTACGCAGCTCTCGCCTTTCGCTCGCTCCTCTTCGATCCGAAGCCGATTCTCTGGGGGCTGCTGTGGGATCACGAAACCGATTGGCTCGCGTTCCTGATCCTGTTGCTCGTCCTCGTCTTCTGGCAGGCGCGCCTCTACGCGCCGCGGGAGGTTCGCGAGGGCGCCGGCCGGGTGGTGCCGAGCGTCTTCCTCGTCGCGGCGCTCGCGCTGGCCTTTGCGATCGGCACGGGGCAGCACTTCACGACGTTCGGTCTCTATCTCGTCGCCGCGACGCTGGTGTCGCTGTTGATCGCCCTCTTCCGGTCGAGCTACGAGCTGGCGACCGGGATCCTGCTCCGAGCCTCCGGAGTGACCCGGCGCGCCGCGCTCGTCGGCGACCCGGAGCTACGGAAACATCTCCGGGACACTCTGGGCGCGAGCCGGGGCGGCATCGACTACGAGTTCGTCGACGAAGTCTCACCCGGGCCCGAGGTCGAGGAACTGCTCGCGACCGCCCAGCTGCACGAACTGATCGTCGCGGACGCCGGGCTTCCCGACCAGCGTCTCCTCGAGATCGCCGAGGCCGCGCACCGCCGGGGCGTGAAGGTGCGGGTCGCGCCGAGGACGACCGAGTTGCTGATCGAGCGCGGCGAGTACGTGCCCGGCCAGGGGCTTCCGTTGTTCGAGCTCCGGCCGCCGATCTTCGCCGGAACGCAGTGGGCCGTCAAACGCGTCTTCGACCTGCTGGTCGCGCTCGGGATTCTCATCGTCGGGCTGCCCCTGTGGCTGATCATCGCCCTCCTGATCAAGCTCACCTCCCGCGGCCCGGTCCTCTACCCGGATGTGCGCGTGGGGCTCGGCGAGCAGAACTTCCGCATGCTGAAGTTCCGCACGATGGTCGAAGGAGCGGCGGGCCAGCAGACGGCGCTGGAAGAGGCAAACGAAGCTTCGGGCGCCCTCTTCAAGATCCGCGACGATCCGCGGGTGACGTCGGTCGGGCGTGCGCTGCGCCGCTTCTCGCTCGACGAGGTGCCGAACGTGCTCAACGTGCTCCGCGGAGAGATGTCGTTGGTGGGGCCGCGCCCGCTGCCGCTGCGCGATTACGAGCGGCTCGAGCCGTGGCACAGGCGCCGCTACAACGTCCTCCCGGGCATGACGGGGCTCTGGCAGATCGCCGGGCGCTCCGATCTGACCTTTGACGATCTCGTCCGTCTCGACTTCTACTACCTCGAGAACTGGTCGATCTGGCTCGACATCTCGATTCTGTTCAAGACGCCGCTCGCGGTTTTCACCCGCAAGGGTGCCTACTAGACATGAACAGGTTCGAGAGAGCTGTCTACGACTGCATGATCCCGACCGCCGAGCTCCTGTCGGTGACGACCGAGCCGCTTCATCGCGCGATCCTGCTCAACTTCTGGCGCCATGTGCACCTCGAGGGCGCGGGCGACTTCGAGACGATCGTGGCGCCGGACATGATGGTCGACGAGCCGGTCTACCGGGTGACCTGGGGCGCAAGCCCCGCCGTGATCACCGGCAAGGAAGGCGTGCTCGCCTTCTACAACAGCGTCGGTGACTCCGTCCTCTGGCATTCCGACGACCGTCTCGCCGTCGCCGACTGGGGAATCTGCGACGAGCTCACGTTTCATCAGCTGGCCCGTGGCGCCGACCTGCAGGCGATCGGCTACGAGGTCGACGATCCGGATGCGCTCTACCACGCCTCGAGCCGGCAGTCGTTCATCTGGCCGTACGACAACACGGCTCGTCTCGCCGGCGAGCATCTCTACGAGGACAAGACGAGCCTGACGATCGAGGAAGTGAGCCTCGACGAGGCCATCACTCCAGCTCGAGTTCGGGAGATCCACCGCGAGCAGCTGGCGAAGCTCGAGGCGGAGCGCGAAGAGCGGTACTGGGTCTTCCGACCCGCGTAGTCACACCGTCAAGGGCACTGCGCCATCAGGTAGTGAGCGTCGGTGATCAGAATTGCCGCTGCGGCCGCGCTGATCGTCTTGCCCGTCTGCGCGTTCACCTCGTTGATGAACGCTTGGTACGTTGCTTTCGAGCGGAGCAAGTTCGCGGCCGTGCAGCCGCCGATCGCACGCAAGGCGGCCGCCGCTCTCAACCTCTGGAGCAGCAGGAACCCCTCGCTCGGGGTGATCGCGCCGGTCGAGACGAAGTAACCGACGTCGTCCTGGATGCTGCTCGGGGTGACGTTGATCGTGAACGTCACCGAGCGTGAAGTGGTGTTTCCGGCATTGTCGATCGCGGTGACCGTGAACGTGTGGGGGCCGAGCGTCGGCACCTCGGTCAACAGAACGATCTTCTCGCCGCTCGAGAGCCCATGGGCGGGCATTCCCACCATCGTCTGCCCGTCGAGCGTTGCAGTCAGCGACTTGACGCCGCTCAGGTCATCGGTGGCCGAGTAGTTGAGCGCGATGGTCGCGCTGTGCGGGTACGCCGTCGCAGCAGGCTGGACGATCGCGACGGTAGGCGCCGTGTGGTCGACGTCCTCGATGAACTGACGAATGAGCCCTGCTGCCGACTTGATGCCCAGGTCGAGCCCGTAACTCGTGAAGTAGCCCACGTCGCTCCAGGAGCTGTTGTCCTCCGTGTTGATGCACTCGATGTACGGCATGTGGGCGGTGGTGGTCTCGGCGGTCTGTCGAACGTAGGCATGAGCGACACCTTCGCCCGGCCGCGACAGCGTGTTCGCGTACCAGCGGGACTTGAAATCCGGTGCTGGGTCGTGAGCCTTGTCCGCACAGTTCGAGGGCGGGAACGAGTAGAGGCTCTGGAAGTCCGACAGAGTGAGCGCCGGCAGCGCGTCCTTGATCAGTTGGCCGTTGTAGGAGACGTAGGGAGGGGTGAGCACCTCGTCGGCCCGTTTCTCGATGTCGTTGTGGACCTCTCTGGTCGTGAAGCTGTCGTTGGTGGTGTGGACCGGCGTCGTTTGGTCCTCGAGCAGATGGATCGCCCAGCCGAGGTTGAAGAACGCGTGCGCGGTCGAGCCGACAGGGAGGCGGACGACCATCGGCGCCGCGTTGCAGGTGTCTGAGCAGCCGCTGCCCGTGTCCGGTGTCCAGTTTGCGTAGACCGCAAATCCATGGCCGTCGTAGCCGTTGTAGGCCTCGACGTCGTCGGCGCCGCCGAAGGTGTCGTCGAGCCAGCCCGGGCCGTGGTTGTCCACCACGTCGAACGTCGGAACGTCGATCGTCGACAGCGCGGGATCGCTCTGATCCGCGAAGACGACCTGAGCGTTGGTGCCGTGCTGAAGCAGGTACAGCATCGAGCTCGCCGGTGTCTGACCAGAGCCGAAGCTCGTTCCCGAATAGCCGCCGGAGTCGATCTGCGTCGTCCCCGTTCCCCAGTTGTCGTCCATCGGATCGTCTTGACCGAGGAGCGTGTCCGTCACCCAGCCGGCGCTCCGGTCGCGACTGTCGGCGCCCCAGTTGCCGAGGACGATTCTCTTCGCGTAGTCGTAGCGGTACTGCGCCTCGTCGGCTGCGTTCCCGTAGCCGTAAAAGCCGTTCGACTGGAAGTCCTCCGTGCAGTTCTTGTAGGCGAAGATCCCCAGAATCACGGCACAGCCGTAGCCGAAGTTCGTGTCCGGCGAGCCCGGGATGTAATAGTCGAGGATCGAGCCGCCCGCGAGATCAGCATCACCCCAGACGTCGTTGTAGGTCACGCCCTCCATCATCGGCAGCAGGTATTTCTGTGCGACGTCCGCCTCCTGCGTGTAGCCGTCGTGCCGAATGAGATCGACCGCTTTGACGATGATCCACGAGTGCGGGGACTGGAGATACCGGTCCTTGAAGACGACGTTGCCCTCGTTGTAGGTCACGGGCTTCGTGTACCCATAGCCGTTCGAGCCGGTGACGGCGGCAGCGAGCAGGGCCGCGAGCACAACGAGCAGCACGCGACTCAGTCGGCGGTGTGACGATCGGTGGGCTCTCATGCTCCTCTCCCTTCTCGTCCTGCACTCCAGGAGCAGCCGGGCGGCTCAGGTGGTGCCGGCGGCCTCGGCTTTCGCCTGCTCGACGCTTTGCTTGTCGACCTCGTGCTTCGAGACGTTGGTCGCCTTCGGCAGCGCCTTCTCGACGTCGGCCTCCCAGCGCGGCTCGAACAGCACCACGATTCCGGAGCTGCCCGGCGGGAGGTCTTCTGCGACCGCGTCCTTGATCTCCTTCTTCTCGGCGTGTGAGACGAGCCCGCCGGCACCGGCCCCGATCCCGGCCCCGACGACTCCTGAGATCAGCAGCGAGGGCGGAAAGATCAGGCCCACGAGCAGACCGCCGACCGCGCCGATCGTCGCACCGACGCCGACGATGTGGGCGTTGTCCTTCTCGTGGATCTTCCCGTCGGCGTCCCGGCTGACGAGCACGAGCCCGTCGACCGCGATCACTTTCTCCTTCGCCAGCGCTTTCATGGTGTCCCAGTCCACCTGGGCAGCGTCGGGGTCGGAGTAAGCAGCGATGTAGAGGAACACCGGCGTTTCGGAATCGGTGTCGGATGCCATGAGGAGCTCCTTCTGACTGCGACCGGCACACGACCGGCCGCGCGAGACGTGGAATCGAGTCTCAACCTATTCGAGGCTTACGCCCCAGGGCGTCATCCGAAGTGGATGATGGTGCTGCCGAGAATGTGGTGAGATGATGCTGGAATGACCGACGCGGAGACAGTCCCGAAGCGCGGAGGCCCGTCTCGGAAGCGTCAGATCGGCGCGCGCGCCCTGACTGTTGTGGCGATCGTGCTCGCGTTCATCGGGACGGTCGGGTACTTCGTCGCCCACACCGCGCTCGACGCGGACGGGTTCAAGTCGGTCTCGCAGAAGATGATCGCGGACGACGCGATTCGGACGCAGGTTGCGAACAGCGCGGTCGACGGGTTGTACGCAAATGTCGATGTTGCCGCTGCCATCGCGGATCGACTGCCTCCGGAGCAGAAGAAGTTGGCCCCGGTTCTGGCGGGGCTCTCGCGCTCCGGCGCGTACCGGGCCGCCGAAGCCGCGCTCGAGCGCCCCAAGGTTCAGAAGGCATGGGTCGCGGTCACGACCTCGACCCAGCGCCAGCTGGTGAGACTGCTGGACGACAAGACGAAGTTCGTGCAGACCGACAGCGGCAAGGTCGTGCTCGATCTTCGTCCGATCATCATCCAGATCGGCGATCAGGTCGTCGTGATCGGAAAGGTGGCGGAAAAACTTCCCGAGTCCGCCGGGAAAGTCACCGTCGTCGACGAGAGCCAGCTGGAGACCGCGCAGACGATCACGAAGATCCTGCGGTCGGTCGCCAACTGGATGTGGATCATCGCGCTCGCCGTCGCGGCACTCGCGATCTGGCTTGCTCGCGGAAGGCGCAGGCTCGAGCTGCGTGCGCTCGCGATCGGCGTGCTCGTCGTCGGCCTTCTGATGCTGGTTGTGCGCCGCGCCGGAGGCGCCTACCTCGTCGACCATCTGTCCAAGGACGACAGCGTCAAGCCGGCGGTCCGAGACGCATGGAGCATCCTGACGCAGGCCCTGGCCGATCGGGCGTGGGTCTGGATCACGCTCGGCCTGGTCACGCTCCTCGGCGTCTGGTTCGTCGGTGGGACTCGTCGGGCAGTCCAGGCAAGACACGCTGCACTGCCCGTCCTGCAGAACCCCTGGGCAAGCTACGGCATCGCTGCGGGCTGCTTGCTGATCCTCGGGCTCGTCGCTCCTCTCTTTGCCCGTGGCTGGGCGACCTCGCTCGTCACGCTCGCCCTCGCGATCGTCGGTGTCGAAGTCGTCCGACGCACCGTGCTGCGAGAGGCCGCGCAGCCGGCGACGAGCTGACTCGCGGCGGGGCTCGCCGGCCGCCTCCGCTAGCTGCCGTACGCGGGTATCGACCTGCGATTCGCGGCCGCCTGGGCCCACGAGTTGAGGTCCAGGATCACCCCGAGCCCGACGAGGATCCAGCCCGCGACGTGGATCGGTCCCGCAGGGGCGTAGACCAGCACGTACATCAGCGTCGTCCAGGGGGCGAAGAAGATCCCGAGCAGGGGGAGGAACCAGCCATTGAAGGCGCGATCGACGTAGTTGGTGAACGCCCACAGGAGGAAGACGGCGAACCGCGGCGAGAGCACGGCGATCAAGGCAAAGAGGCACCCCACGGCTCGCCACCGTGTCATACCCGGAGGTCGAGCACAAGAGAGTTGGGCCTAGGGTTGTCGGTTCAGGTCCGCGGGAGCCCGTGTGGGCTGCACGGCAGGACGACCGGCTTGCCCAGGATCGCGGTGATCGCCGTGAGCTGGCGTAGGGACCGCTGCATGGCGACCGGTTTCAGGCCGCCGATTCCCCGCTCGTACGGATTGTCCAGGAAGAAGAGCAGCAGGAGGGTCGACGCCACCACGATCGTCACACCACCGATCATGCTCGCCTGCACGAACGCCCGCTCGCCGCTGTCGGCGAACAGGAGCATGAACGCGAAGATGATCCCTGCGGTCAGCAGGAGCACGATCCAGAGCGGCGCGGGGATCACACCCTCGGCGCCGTGAGTGCGGTCGGCTCGGGCGTTCTCACGATCCGAGACCTGGTCGAACCACTTCGCATACGCAGTCTGCGCGGCCGCCGTACGAGGCTGAACCGTCCTCAGGGTCCGGAACATCGCGATCCCCCAGGGGTTCGATCCGTCGCCGAGCGTGCCGGCCTGCATCGCCGGCCACTCCTGGTGCACGACATTCCTGGCGTAGCAGATCAACTCGCCTGTCAACTGTGCTGAAGCGGGCGGCGGCAGGAACTGCGCGGTCTCGACCATCTGGACGACGGTTCGTGACTCCGCCTCGGCGCCGCTCCGAGATGTGTCGTAGCTCTCGAATGCGAGGAAGACGACGAACCCGATCAGGACCGCGAAGCCGGTTGCGAGCACTCCGAACACGCCGGCGGCGCGATCGCCGTCCTCGAAGTAACTGCCCTCGGGAGCGCTGCGGCGGACGAACAGCATCACCGCGATTGCAACGCCGGTCGCCGCTACGACGACCAGCCCAGCCCAGAGGAGGTTCAGAGCGCGCTCGCGGTCAGGAGAGGTCCTTGGTCAACGGCGCACGCATCGTATTGCACTCGAACGGTCTACGATCGCGCGTGGTGCGTCCTGTGGTCGATCTCGTTTGGAGTGAACGATGGATGACAGCGTTGCGAACGCCAGAGCAGGGGTAGATCGCCGGCTCCTCATCGGGCTGGTGATTGCGCTCGCGGTGCAAGCGCTGTTCGTCTTCTCGTACGTGGGTGCGCTGCATTCGCCGACGCCTCACGGGGTTGCGCTCGGCGTGGTCGGCTCGCCGGCGATGCCGGCTGCGGTCGGGAAGAGCTTCTCGTTGAAGACGGTTGCCTACCCGAGCGAGACGGCTGCGTTGCACGCGATCGACGAGCGGAAGGTCGTCGGCGCCCTCGTCGTCGGTCCGGCGGGAGCGAAGCTCTTCGTCGTTCCCGCGGCAGGCCCGGGCGCCGCGGCTGCGCTCAGCGCCGCCTTCGGCGCCGCGGCCGTCGCCTTTCACCAGAAGATCGAGGTCGTCCAGGTTCATCCACTGCCGAAGGGCGACGCTGCCGGAATTGTGCCGTTCCTCCTCACGATGGCGTTGGTCGTCGGCGGCTACCTGTCGGCGACGATGGCGATGGCGCTCGGAGGACCGTCGACACCCAGGCGACGCGCGGTCGCGCTCAGTGTCGTGGCCGTGCTCGGCGCGCTTCTCACCGCGACGATCGCCGGGCCGATCCTCGGCGCCATCCCGACGTCGAAGTTCCTCGTGCTCTGGGCTCTGTTCGTCCTGATCATGTGCGCCGTCGCACTCGCGACCGCAGCCCTCCAGACCCTGCTCGGCCCGCCGGGAACCCTCGTCGTCATCATCGTCTTCGTGATCTTCGGAGCTCCGGCCGCCGGCGGTTCGGTGCCCGCGTCGTTCCTGCCCGGCTTCTGGCGCACCATCGGCCCCTACCTACCTGCGGGCGCCGGCACCACCGCCGTCCGGAACACCATCTACTTCGACGGGAACGCGATCACGCGCGCGCTCGTCGTGCTCGTCGCATATCTCGTCGCCGGCGCAGCTGTCATGGCCACCGCCCGCAAGCGACCCCCGGAAAGCTCCGAGGACGCCGAGGCCGAGACGGCAACAGCTGCAGCGGCATCCGCAGTGGTGATGTAGGCGTGGCGGTGCATCGCCTTCCGCGTGATCAGGTGATCTGGTCGTTCGGGCCCGACTTGCAGCCTGCGCTGGAGGTCGAGCCCGGTGACGTCGTCACGTTCGAGACGAACGACTGTTTCTCAGGCCAGATTCGGAGCGAGGCCGACCTCGTCACCGAGATCGACTTCGGCCGGCTGAACAGTGCGACGGGCCCGGTGGCGGTGCGTGGCGCGGAGCCGGGCGACTCGCTCGTGGCCGAGATCCTCGACGTGCGTCCCGTCGAGTGGGGCGTCGCAACGCTCATTCCCGGTTTTGGACAGCTCGACGACCGCGTGCAAGCGCCGCTGACCCGGCTCTTCGAAGTGCGCGACGGGGTCGTGAGGATGAACGAGCGGGTGTCGTTCCCGGCCAAGCCGATGGTCGGCGTGGTCGGGGTCGCGACCGCCAACGAAACGCTCAGCACCGGCCACGCCGGGCAGCACGGCGGAAACCTCGACGACCACTGGCACGGCAAGGGGGCGCGAATCTTCTTTCCCGTACGTCAACCGGGCGGCATGTTCGCCGTCGGTGACATGCACGCATCGATGGGCGACGGTGAGATCTGCTTCACGGGCGTCGAGATCGCGGGCGAGGTGGACATCCGCTTCGACGTGCTGAAGGGCAAGCAGGCGACGTGGCCGGTCACGGAACTTCACGATCGCTGGGTGCCGCACGCCTCGGCGACGGACTACGCCGACGCACTTGCGCTCGTCTCGGAGGAGGCAGCGATGCTGCTCGTCGATGAACACGGCTTCACGATCGAGGACGCGTTCATCTTTCTCTCGGTCGCCTGCGACGCGGGCGTCGCCCAGGCCTGCAAGCCGGCCGAAGGCTTCGGCACGATCGCCCGCTTCTCGATCCCGAAGATCGACGCCTGCCCCGGCCCCTTTCGGACGTCGCACAGCAACGAATCGGTACCTGGTACCTGAGGTACGGGGCCTCGCGGAGCTTGTAGGCAGGGATTGGCCGGTTGGAGCGAGTGCTTGTTGCACGTGCCACTCGGTTATACGCTCGGCTTCTCTCGGCGAACGAAGGAGGCAAGCATGAGCGGGCGGAGAGGTAGAGGCGCTCACGGTGCCGTGGTGGTAGGCGCGCTCGTGGTCTCGGGGGCTGTTCCTCTGCTCGACGGACTGGCTTTCGCATCGACGAAGCCTGTCCCGCGGGCAATGGTGGGATGCTGGCACCGCCATGTTCCCGCGCTGCCCGTAGGGACATCCGCGGGGGTCTGGCTGATGAGGATCACAAGCGGTGGAAAACTCGCCGCTTACACACCTGGTACGACGAGTTGCGGCGCTGCCTCTGACTTCACAGCCACCATCTCCGTATCCGGAAGCCGTCTGACAATCGGATCAGTACCGGTCTGCAGCCGGAAGGGCCTCTATACGTGGAAAGCGCGAGCGAACGCCCTCACGCTGCGTGCCGCTGCCGACAAGAGTTGTTTACCGCGGACGCTCCTGTTCACTGGAGTATGGAAGAAGAAGTAGCCGCCGGACGCAACCGGTTCGAGGGGCCAGGCTAGAGTCGGCCGGTGCGGATCTGCTCGTTTCTGCCCAGTGCGACGGAGATCATCGCCGAGTTGCAGTTGGCCGACTCGCTCGTTGGTGTGTCGGAGGAGTGTCGCTGGCCGCCAGAGGTGATCGGCAAGCCGGTTGTCACAGCGGCACGGATCGATCCAGCGAGCATGTCGAGTTTGGCAATCGACGAGGCCGTACGCGCCTCGGTGCGGGATGGCCGTTCGTTGTACAGCGTCGACGCAGCCTTGATCGATGCGCTGGCGCCGGATGTGATCGTCACCCAGGACTTGTGCGCCGTTTGCGCTGTGTCGAGCGGAGAGCTGGCAGAAGCGTGCTTGGTCGACGCTGAGGTGATCTCCCTGGACCCGCGGACCCTGGTCGAGGTGGCGGAGACCGTTCGGCTGCTCGGTTCGCGGCTCGGCGCGAGTGAGCGCGGCGACGAATTGGCGACGCGCATGCTGGGGACGATCGCTGAGATCGCCGAGACGGTTCACGGATTGCCGAAGCGCCGCGTGTTCTTCGCGGAGTGGATCGATCCGCCATTCTGTGCCGGGCACTGGCTGCCGGAGATGATCGACCTCGCAGGCGGCCTCGATGTATTCGGTCGTGCCGCGCAACCTTCACATCCGACGAGCTGGGAGGCCGTGCGTTCTGCGCAGCCGGAGCTCGTGATCGTCGGGCCTTGCGGTTTCGATGTTGTTCAGGCCGCTGCGAGGGCCGGCCAGATCGAGTTCCCGTGCAGGGCGGTCGCAGTAGATGGAGACGCCTACTACTCGCGACCTGCGCCGCGTCTCGCGGACGGCGTGCGCCAGCTCGCGCACCTCATCCACCCGGAGCGTGCACCGGACCCGGGGCTGCCGGAGATCGAGCTCGCCGGCTTGTAGCCGGGTAGCCGACGTTCTAGTGCGCGTGAAGCTCGTGCATGACCGCGTGTCCCCGACCGCGAGCGATCAGAGCGCGGTTCACGGGCACCGTGAGCACGAATGCGATTGCGAGGCTGACCAGCAAGCTCCACCAGAAGAGGCCGTCCGTCAGCCCGGCCGCGAGCGCCCCGGGAACGAGCAGGATGAAGAGGTTGTCCACGAGCTCCATCGTCGCGATCGAGACGGTGTCGGAGGCGACGGCAAGCCGGAGAGCCCTGCGCACAGGCACACCGGCACCGATAACGGGTCCCAGGGTGAGCGCGTAACCGAAGAAGAATGCGAGCGCGATCGAGACAGCGATGGAAGCGGCGTTGCTCCAGCCGAAGGCCGTCGCAAGGACCATGCCGAGGATCTCTCCGATCGCGCAGCCGGTCAGGCAGTGCCAGGTCGCCTGGACCGCGCTGCGCGTGAGCGAAGACATCACCGAAGGCTAGTTGCCGGGAAGACACCGCGACCGCTTCGAATCGTGTGCGCTGGCATCCAGGTCATCGAACCGGCTCGATCTGGTGACGGTCGGGTGAACCCGCTTGCCTGACCCCTCACGAACGTCATGATTGGGTCGACGTGAGAGACAAGGCGCAGGCCACCTGTTGACGACCGCTGCTCGCGAGCCGACTTCGGTCCGGCGGCAGCTGCCGTGGGTCGACCATCCCTTCATCTACGAGCTCGACACGTGGGTCTGGCTCGGCGAGCTGGGGCCTCAATCTGGCGCGCAGCTCGGTCTCGGCGAAGTGCCAGGGGAGGAGTGGGACGCGATTGCCGCGCTTGGTTTTGACGCCGTCTGGCTGATGGGGGTCTGGGAGCGCAGCCCGGCCGGCATCGAGATCGCGCTCAAGAACAAGGCGCTCGTGGAAAGCTTCGAACGCGCATTGCCGGATTACACCGACGCGGACGTGGCCGGTTCGCCGTACTGCATCCGCAACTACGAGGTCGCGGCCGAGCTCGGCGGTTCGCAAGGGCTCGCTGCGGCCCGCCGGGAGCTGGCGCAGCGTGGCCTGAAGCTGATCCTCGACTTCGTGCCGAATCACGTTGCGCCCGACCACGCCTGGGCAGCAACGCACCCGGAGTACTTCATCACCGGGAGCGACGAAGACCTCGAACGGGATCCGGCGTCCTTCGTCAGGGTCGGCGAGCGCGTGCTGGCCAACGGCCGCGATCCGTACTTTCCCGCCTGGCCCGACGTCGTCCAGTTGAACGCCTTTTCGTCCGACCTCCGCACTGCCGTGATCGACACGCTCGACTCCATCGCCGAGCAGTGCGACGGAGTGCGCTGCGACATGGCGATGCTGGCGATCAACGACGTGTTCGAGCGCACCTGGGGCGAGCGTGGCGGCGATCGGCCCGCCGAGGACTATTGGCCGACGGTGATCGGCGCCGTCGAGGCTCGCCATCCCCAGTTCCTCTTCATCGCGGAGGCGTACTGGGACATGGAGTACGCCTTGCAGCAGCAGGGTTTCTCGTACTGCTACGACAAGCGCCTCTACGACCGGCTCGTCCATGAGGGCGCAGATTCGGTGCACGGGCATCTGACCGCCGACACCGGCTACCAGGACGGCCTCGTGCGCTTCATCGAGAACCACGACGAGCCACGGGCCGCGTCGACGTTCCCTTCCGGCAAGGCACGGGCGGCGGCAGTCGCAACGCTGAGCCAGACGGGCGCGCGGCTGGTTCACGAGGGACAGCTCGATGGGCGCCGTGTGCAGTTGCCGGTGTTTCTCGGGCGCCGGCCGGAGGAGGAGCTCGATCCCGGCCTGCGAGCGTTCTACGAGCGGCTGCTTGCGAGCCTGCGGGACGGTGTCTTCCGCACCGGAAGCTGGCAGCTCGGTGAGCGGAGCGGCTGGGCGGGCAACGACACATGGCAGAACCTCGTCTGCTGGGGCTGGCGGGGAGACGGCCCCAGTAAGCTCGCGGTCGTGAATCTCAGCGACGGGCCGGCCGCCGGCCATGTATCGCTTCCGTGGGATGACCTGCGCGACTGCAACTGGCAGCTCGACGATGCTTCGTCGGGCGAGGTGTACGGACGCAGCGGCGACGACCTGCGGGACGGCCTCTACGTCTCGTTGGCTGCGTGGGGCTGGCACCTCTTCGACTTGACGGCAGTAAGCCGGAAGGGCTGAGCTCCATCCCGAGCTTCCGGACGGCCGAGCACGGGCGCCTCGCCGAGGCGACCGGCCGCGCCGAAGACGACCTCTTCAGCGCGAACCCCTGGTACGAGTGGGGCCCGTATCTGAGCGAGCGCGCCTGGGGCACGGTTCGCGAGGACTACTCGGAGAGCGGCGACGCCTGGGACTCGTTCCCGCACGATCACGCCCGCTCGCGCGCGTATCGCTGGAACGAGGACGGGATGGCCGGGATCTCGGACATTCGCCACGAGCTCTGCCTGGGGCTGGCGCTGTGGAACGGCAACGATCCGATTCTCAAGGAGCGGATGTTCGGGCTCACGGGGCCGCAGGGAAATCACGGCGAGGATGTGAAGGAGTACTGGTGGTACCTCGAGGGGCTGCCGAGTCACGCACTGCTCAAGTGGCGGTATCACTATCCGCAGGCCGCGTTCCCCTACACCGAGCTCGTGAACCACGGTCGCGGGCTGCACGATCCTGAGCTGGAGCTGCTCGATACGGGCGTGTTCGACGACGACCGCTACTGGTCGGTCGACGTCACGTATGCGAAGGCCTCGCCGACCGAGCTCCTGATGCGCATCGAGCTCGAGAACCACGGACCCGACGAGGCGACGCTGGAGGTGCTGCCGACGCTCTGGTTCCGCAACACCTGGTCGTACGGCGAAGCGTCCACGCGGCCGCGGATCGAGGCTGACGGGGCCGGGGTCACGGTGACCGATCATCGTCTGGCCGGCTATCGGCTCGATGCGGCCCCCGGCCCGAACGGCGTCGCGCCCGAGCCGCTCTTCTGCGAGAACGAGTCGAACGCATCGCGCGTCTTCGGCGCCGAGGCCACGACCCCGTACCCGAAGGACGGGATCAACGACCACGTCGTCTCGGGCGCGGCGACGGTCAACCCCGAGGGCTTCGGCACGAAGGCCGCGCTCCGCTACAGCGTCACAGTGGCAGGCGGCGGCAAGGCCGAACTGCGGCTGCGGCTGCACCGCCCCACCGGGACGCGAGGACCTGCCGCAGACTGGGCCGGAGATCCATTCGTCGAGGTGGTCACCGCCCGCGAGCGCGATGCCGACGAGTTCTTCACCGCACTCGCGCCGGCCGCGACTCCGCCCGGTCAGATGCCGATCCTGCGGCAGTCGTGTGCCGGCCTCGTGTGGAGCAAGCAGATGTATCCGTACAACGTCGCTCGCTGGCTGGACGGTGATGCGAATGCGCCGCGTCCCCCGGAGGCGCACAGGCACGGACGCAACAGCGGCTGGCGACACCTCGAGTCGTTCGACGTGCTCGCGATGCCCGACCCGTGGGAGTACCCGTGGTTCGCCGCCTGGGATCTCGGTTTCCACACGGTGCCCTGGGCTCATTTCGATCCAGCGTTCGCGAAGTACCAGCTGATCGTTCTGCTGCGCGAATGGTTCCAGCACCCGAACGGAGCGCTCCCCGCTTACGAATGGAACTTCGACGACGTCAACCCGCCGGTGCATGTGATGGCGGCACTGCGCGTGTTCCAGATCGACGGGGGCACCGATCGCGAGTTTCTCGAGCGCGTCTTCCAGAAACTGCTGATCAACTTCACCTGGTGGCTCAACCGCGAGGACGCGGACGGCAACAATGTCTTCAGCGGCGGTTTTCTCGGCCTCGACAACATCAGCCCCGTCGATCGGTCGAACCTGCCGGAAGGGGTGACCCTGGAGCAGGCGGACGGCACAGCCTGGATGGCCTATTACGCGCTGTCGATGCTGATGATCGCGCTCGCGCTCGCGGAGGAGAACAAGGTCTATTGGGACATGGTGATCAAGTTCCTGGAGCAGTTCGTCCTCGTCGCCCGGGCACTGGAGCACCAGGGCCTGTACGACGCGGACGACGCGTTCTTCTACGACCGGCTCGTGTACCCCTCAGGCGAGTCGACCCAGGTCAAGGTGAAGACGATCTCCGGCCTCCTCCCGCTGCTGCCCGCGGTGCCGCTGTCGAGCCGGGTCGTCCAGGCCGCCGAAGGGCTCGGGAAGCGTTTTTCCCGGCTGCGCACGGCCTGGGCCGAGAGCGGTGGATCGCTCGGGGCTGCCCGCGTCCGACAGACCGGAGCTGACCAGGCGGTCCTGCTATCGGTGATCGATCCCGATGAGCTGCGAAAGAGCCTCACGGAGTTCTTCGCCGAAGACGCGTTCCTCTCGCCGCACGGGCTTCGCGCCGTATCGAAGCGCTACGAAGGGAACCCGTACACGCTCGAAGGCCTGCCCGGCGCCTGGATCGACTACGAGCCGGCCGAGTCGACCACCTCCATGTTCGGCGGCAACTCGAACTGGCGCGGTCCCGTCTGGATGCCGCTCAACTACATCGCGATCCGCCAGTTCGTCATCTACCACCACTTCTTCGGCGACGAGTTCAAGCTCGAGTACCCGACCGGCTCGGGGCGCCAGCTCACCTTCGGCGAGATCGCCCAGGATCTCAGCGACCGGATCATCTCGATCTGGCTTCCGGACACGAACGGCCGCCGCCCGCTCTACGGAGGCACGGAGCGTCTCCAGACCGACCCGGCCTGGAAGGACAACCTCTTCTTCAACGAGTACTTCCACGGCGACAACGGCGCCGGCCTGGGCGCAACTCACCAGACCGGCTGGACGGCGCTCGTCGCGGACCTGATCCTCGACCCACCGCGCACGGGGCTCACCCACAGGCAGGGGGGCATCGTCCCGCCGGCCGCTGCGTAGCGTCGACGAACCTCAGCTGTGCGTGGAGAGCTGCGCCTGGATCGCGCGATCGACGTTTCCGTGGATGTGGTCTGCGCCGAGGGTTGCCGTTACTCCGTCGGCGTCGAGGACCTCGCGAACCTGCGGCTTGACTCGGACCAGGCGAAGCGTGATGTCGTCGCCGTGCACGACCTTGTAGAGCTCGGCGAGCTTCGCCGCTCCCTGCGAGTCGACGAAATCGACGCCCTCGAGGTCGAGGACCAGTGCGTTGAGTGGCGGTTCGCTCCCACTGATGACTCCGCGGACGCGATCGTCGAGTGCCTCGGCGGTGGCAAAGAAGAGCCCGCTGTCCAGGCGCAGGACGGCGATGCCCGGGAACGTCTCGTCGCCGGGGTGTTCGTCGAGATCGCGAAACGCCTGCGTGCCCGGCTCGCGGCCGAGGAGCGGCATCCTCGGCGAGGTGGCGACGTAGATCAACCAGATGAGCGAGAGGGCGATGCCGATCGTGACACCGGCGAGAACACCGGCGGAGAGCACGCCGAGGATCGCCGCGATCGAGATCCAGTAGTCGACCCTCGCAACGCGGTGCAGGCGACGGAGCTCAGCGACATCGATCATCCCGAAGACGACCGCGTCGATGATCACCGCCGCCAGCACGGCCTTGGGCAGGGCTGAGAAGAGGGGCGCGAGAACGATCAGCGTCAGCAACACGAGGCCGCCGGTGATCAGCGAGGCGACCGGCGTCCGTGCTCCGGCCGACTCGTTCAGTGAGCTGGCCGACAGGCTCGTCGAGACCGGCATCCCCTGGAAGATGCCCGCCCCGGCGTTCGCCATCCCCTGAGCGATCGATTCCTGGTTCACGTCGATGCGGTACCGGTGCCGCATCGCGAACGCTCTCGCGTCGCCGGCCGTCTGTGAGAAGCCGATCAGCAGCAGCGCAACCGAGGCGATGCCGATCGTCGACAGATGCGTCCTGACGAGGTCCCAATCGGGCAGCACCGGGCTCGGGAGACCGCGCGGCACATGGCCGACGAGCGCGACGCCGTGCGCTCCGAGGTCGAAGAGACCCGATGCGATCAGGCCGCCGACGACCAGCACGAGCGCGCCTGGAACCGCAGGCGCTGCGAACCGCAGTCCGAGAATCACGCCGAGGGAGATGAGGCCCACCACCAGTGTCGTCCAGTGGATGTGGCCGAGGCCCTGGAGCCAGGTCCAGAGCTCTCGCCAGGCGCTGTCGCCGCTCGACGACGTCCCCGTCAGCTTCGACAGCTCGCCGATCGTGACGTCGATCGCTGCCCCGGCGAGAAAGCCGGTGATCACCGCCTTCGAGAGAAAGCGCGCGATCCAGCCCAGCCGGAACAGCGCCAGCAGCAGGAACAAGCCGCCCGTGACGAGGGTGATCGCCGCAACCAGTTGCGCGGCGTCCTGGCCTCCGAGCCTCGTCGCCAGGACGGCGCCGCCCGCCACCGCAGCGAGCGATGAGCTCGGGCCGGTCGAGATCTGCCGGGAGGTGCAGAAGAGCGCGTAGATGATCGCGCCCGCAGCCGCGGCGTACAGCCCATTCTCCAGCGGCACGCCCGCGATGCCCGCGTAACCGAGGTTCTTCGGCACGATCAGCGCGGTGACCGCGATCCCGGCCGTCAGGTCGCCACGAAGCCAGCTGCGGTCGTACCGGGGCAGCCAGTCGGTGATCGGCAGCACGCCGCGCATGCCCCCGGACGGCCGGTCGGTCACGCGCTCAGAATGGTGTCGGAATGGGGCGCAGCGGAAGGTCGGGCTCGCGGTAGCCCGCGGCCTTCTGACGGTTCGGCAGCTCGAAGTCCCTCGGCGTGAGGGGCTCGTACGGGATCTGGCTGAGCAGGTGGCTGATGATGTTGAGCCGGCCGCGCTTCTTGTCGTTGTTGTCGGCGATGTGCCATGGGGCCCAGGTGGTGTCGGTGGCGAGGAACATGGCGTCGCGGGCGCGTGAGTAGTCATACCAGCGGCTGTACGACTTCAGGTCCATGGCGGAGAGCTTCCAGATCTTGCGCGGGTCGTCGATGCGGCTCTCGAGGCGGCGGGTCTGCTCCTCCGGGCTGACCTCCAGCCAGTACTTGAGCAGGATGATCCCGGAGTCGACCATCGCCTTCTCCACCTCCGGCACCTGCTCCAGGAACCTCTCCGTCTGCTGCTTCGTGCAGAAGCCCATGACCCGTTCGACGCCGGCGCGGTTGTACCAGCTTCGGTCGAAGATCACCACCTCGCCGGCGGCGGGGAAGTGTCGGATGTAGCGCTGGATGTACATCTGGGACTGCTCGCGCTCGCTCGGCGCGGGCAGCGCGACCACCCGGAAGACGCGCGGGCTCACGCGCTCGGTGATCCGCTTGATCGTGCCGCCTTTCCCGGCCGTGTCGCGTCCCTCGAACACGATGCAGACCTTGGCGCCCGCGGTCTTGACCCACTCCTGCAGAGCGACGAGCTCTCCCTGCAGCCGCCTCATCTCCCGCTCGTACTCCTTGCGCTTCAGCTTGCCGGTTTCGCCGCCGGCGGCGTCTGCGTGTTCGTGCTTGGGTTCGTTCGCCTTCTTGCTCACGTTGTCGCCTCCGTGGTCGCTCGTTCAGGGGTGAGCGCCAGCTGCGTGTTCAGCCCGCCCGGCGCCGGAGTTTGGCGTCGCCGCAGCCACTTGCTCGTCTCGACGACGACAGGCAAGAGTGCGGCGAGCCCGAAGCACGCGAGCCACTCCTTGCCGGTGAGTGACGTCGTCAACAGGCCCCTCTGCAGCCCGGGCAGCTCCGTTGCGAGCACGGTCAGCGCCAACGGGAAGAGTGAGATCCCCAGCGCCTTGAGCAACGGGGATGACAGTCCGCTCGTTGGATCCCGTCGGTTCGTCAACGCGTTGAAGACTGTGCCGAGGGCCATGACGACGAACGTCATCGTCAGCGACGCTGTCGGCACATCGGTCTTCGGAGTATCCGGCCCCGCGACGAGCGGGAAGAGGGCGGCGATGAAGAGCGTGAATGCGTAGAGGACCCAGAGCATGATCGCCGGTCGGTTCGTGATCGGAACCTTCGGGTCGCGTGGCGGCCGGTGCATGACATCCGGCGCGCCTGGGTCGACGGCGATGACGACGACACCGGATGCGGTCATGAACACCAACAGGTACAGGACCATCTGAGGCGTGAGTGCAACGCCCTTGTTGATGTCGAAGGCGGTCGCGGCGAGGAACAGAAAGACGAGCGCCAACAGCTGCGTCATCTGGTAGCGGACATAGGAGACGACCTTCTCGTAGACCTTGCGCCCGATCTCGACGGCGTTGACGAGCGTGCCGAAGTTGTCGTCGGTGAGGATCATCCGGCCTGCCTGCTTCGTCACCTCGCTGCCGCTGCCCATCGCAACGCCGATGTCTGCCTGTTTCAGGGCCGCCGCGTCGTTGACGGCGTCCCCGGTCATCGCCACGATCAGCCCCTGCTCCTGCATCAGCCTGGCGAGCCGGAGCTTGTCCTGGGGTGAGACACGGCCGAACACGTGCAGCTCGGGAAGACGGCGGCCGACCTCCTCGTCGGTCAGCGCCTCGAGCTCGCTGCCGCTGATCGCGCCCGGCCCCAGGCCGAGCGTCTCGCCGATCGCCGAGGCGGTGACCGCGTGATCCCCGGTGATCATCCGCACGTCGATGCCGGCACCGAGCGCGGTCTGGACAGCAGCCCTCGACGACGGCCGCAGCGGGTCGATGATCCCGACCATGCCGACGAAGGCGAGGTCACGGACCAGTGACATCGGGTCGGCGGTAATCGCTTCCGACTCGTTCTCCTCGACGAACCGTGCGGCGAATGCGAGCACACGCAGACCCTTTTCGCCCATACGCTCGTTCGCAGCGTCGATGCCCGAGCGGGCCTCTTCGATCGGCACCTCGGACCCGTCCGCACGGCGGGAGTGCGTGCAGCGCGCGAGCACGACGTCCGGGCCGCCCTTGACCAGCTGGACCACGCGTTCGATGCCGTCGAGCGTCACCCGGTGGAAGGTGGCCATGAACTTGTAGTCGGAGTCGAACGGCACCTCTCCGAGGCGCGGATAGGCACGCCGGGTCTCCTCGGCGTCCACGCCGAGCTTGGCCGCGAGCACGACGAGTGCCGCCTCGGTCGGATCCCCGACCACGCTGCCGTCGTCGCCGACGGTCGCGTCACTGTCGAGCACGAGACCGAGCGCCAGCCGGGTGAAGTCCGGCACGGGCGCGCCGGCGACCGATCTGAGAGTCCCGGACTTCCGATAGCCCTCGCCCTCGATCGTGAACCACGCGTTCGCGGTGTACAGGGTCGAGACCATCATCTCGTTCAGCGTCAACGTCCCGGTCTTGTCCGTGTTGATCGCGCTGGTCGCGCCGAGCGTCTCGACATCGGTGAGGTTCTTGACCACGGCCTTCGACTCGGCGAGCTGTTTCGCGCCCATCGAGAGCAGGCCGGAGACGAACGCCGGCATGCCCGTCGGAATCGCGGAGATCGCCATTGCCGTTCCCAGCAGCAGCACATCGCTGAACTTCTCACCACGGGCAACGCCGACGATCACGATGAACGCAACCGCGCCCCACGCGATGAACCCGAGCACGTAGGTCAGCTTTCCGAGCTCCTTCTGAAGCGGCGACCGCGTTCGCGTGACCGAGGTCAGCATGGTCGCGATCTTCCCCATCTCGGTCTCCATGCCGGTCCCGGTGACGACCATTGCGGCCGTGCCTCTCGTCACGGACGTGTTCTGGAACAGCATGTTCGAGCGGTCGCCGAGCGCCACCTCCGGGCCGGGCAGCGTCCCCGCGTCCTTCGCGACTGGCGCGCTCTCCCCGGTCAGGGCGGCCTCCTGCGTCTCGAGCGTCGCGGAGTGCACGATGCGCCCGTCGGCCGGGACGACATCGCCTGCCTCGACGTCGACGAGGTCGCCGGGGACGACGTCGACCGCCGGCACGAGCGTCACCGAGCCGTCGCGGACGACCTTGGCCTGCGGCACCTGCAGGTTCGCCAGAGCGTCGATGCTCGCCCGGGCCTTCAGCTCCTGGCGCGTCCCGAGCACGACGTTCAGGAGGATCAGCAGCCCGACGATCACGCCGGTCGAGACCTGTCCGATCACGAAGCTGACCGCGACGACCGCAATCAACATGATGTTCATCGGGTCGCGCAGCTGCTCCGCCGCCACTGCCCAGATCGAAGGCGGCGCTTCCTTGCTGATCTCGTTCGGCCCGTACTGCGCCAAGCGTGCGACAGCCTCGGCGCTCTTCAGGCCGGCCTCGGCGTCGGTGCTCAGCTCACCGACGACGGCAGCAACGTCGAGAGCGTACGGCCGCACGGCTTGATCCGTCACAGCGGTGGTGTCGAGATTCGGCTCGGTAACGCTGCCCATCACGTACCTCCTTGGTGATTCGAGCACTCTGCCACGTCCCGGGGCTCAAGCATGGCCGCCCCGACCGTCCGGCCGTCCGTGCGACGTCCAGCTCGTGTTCGTCCTTTGACGGAAAGCGGCGACGGCGGCGTCGATCGTCGGGAAGAAGTGCTCCGGGTTGATCGTGCGGGTGAGGGCGTAGCGTTCGATCTTGTCGCGGACCGGATCCTTCATCTCTGCAAAGACAAGTGAGACACCGACGGTGTTGAGCTCCTCGTCGAGGTCCTTCAGCATGTCGGCGGCGGTGGTGTCGACGTCGGTGATCGGCTCGGCGGCGACGACGACCCAGCTCGGGGCCGGCTCGGCCGAAGCGAGCATGCGGATCTGATCCCGAAAGGTCCTCGCGTTCGCAAAGAAGAGCGGCGCGTCGAAGCGGAACAGCACGAGGCCGGGCAGTACCTCGGCGTCGGGGTAGCCGGTCAGATCGTGATAGCCGGGGAGGTCATGGACGCGGCCGAGCACGGCCTGGTACGGCCACCAGGCATGCCGGAAGACGCTCACGATCGACAACGCGACGGCGATGGCGATGCCGGCGAGCACGCCGATCAGGACGACTCCGAGGAAGGCGGCGACCGCCACGAGGAAGTCCTCCCGGCGCTGGTGCCAGAGCCGCACTGTCCCCGGGATGTCGGCGAGTGAGAGCGAGGCGACGATCACCACGGCCGCGAGCGTCGGTTGCGGCAGGTTTCGGAGCAGGCCCGGTGCAAGCACCAGCATCAGCACGATCGCGACTGCGCCGACGACGCCGGTCACCTGGGTCTTCGCGCCCGACTGCTCGGCGACGGCCGTCCGTGAGCCGCTCGTGCTGACGGGAAAGCCCTGGAAGAGACCGGCGGCGATATTGGACGCGCCGATGCCGATCATCTCCTGACTGCCGTCGAACTCCTGTCCGGTTCGCGTCGCAAAGGCCGACGCAGTCGCAATCGTGTCGGCCAGCGTCACGATCACGATCCCCAGTGCTCCGGCGACCAGGACTGACAGGTCGGAGAGGCTGACGCTGGGAATGGTCAGAGGTGGAAAGCCTTGGGGCAGCGTCCCCACGAGCTTCACCCCGTGCTCGTCGAGCTGGAAGATCCGCGCCGCGACGATCGAGAGCACCACCGCTGCGAGGATCCCGGGCAGCTTCGGCAGGAAGCGCCCGAGCACGACGATCAACGCGATCCCGAACAATCCGATCGCCAGCGCCGCGGTCACTGTCTCGCCGTCTCTGACACCGTTGAAGAAGCCCCTCGTCTCGGCGATGAAGCCGTCGGCGTCGATCGAAAACCCGAACAGTTTCGGCAGCTGACCGATCAGAATCGTGACGGCGAGACCGTTCATGTAGCCGATCATGGTCGGCTTCGACAGCAGATCTGCGATGAACCCCAGCTTGAACACGCCGCCGAGGACGGTGATCCCTCCGACGATGAGAGCGAGCATCGAGGCGAGCGCGACTGCGCGCGCCGGGTCGCCGTTGGCCCCGACCAGCGGCAAGATCGTCGCTGCGATCATCGGCCCGAGCGACGAGTCGGGGCCGAGCACGAGGATCCGAGAAGGGCCGAAGACCGCGTATCCCGTCAAGCAAAGGATCGACGTGTACAGGCCGGTGATCGGCGGCAGCCCGGCCAGCTCGGCGTAGGCCATCCCTTGCGGAACGAGCAGCGTCACCAGGACGAGGCCGGCGACGAGATCCTTCCGCAGCCAGGAAGCCCGGTAGGACGAGAGGGTTCGCTTCCCTGGCAGATCCGACAACATGCGCCTCCGACGGTGGCACCGGCCGTACTCGCCGGCGTCATCCGGTTCAGATGAACTGCGGGACGGACCTCTTGAAGATCAGCGGCCGCTCAGGGCTTCGCCCACCAGCGCGACGTGGTCGAGCGGCACGACGAATTGGTAGCCCGACGAGGCCGCGACGACGTGTTCGCCCGCGTCGGCGTGGCCCGGGGCAACGAGTGAGAAGTCGCTGACCTCGATCAGGAGCCGGAAGTGGCTCCCAGCGAGCCAGACCGGCGTGAGGCAACCGGAGCTACGGCATTCGCAGATGAACTTGATCGCCTCATCCGAGGAGCCCGTCCTCGCCGCAGCCTCGCCGCTCGACGTTTCGGCAAGCTCTCTGTTTGCGCGACGCTTCTTCGATCGTGCGGCCTCGCCGATCGGGGGCATCGTGATCATCGCTTCGCTCCCGCGACCACGACCCACGAAGCCGCGCCCGGCCGAGCGAACAGGCTGGGGCGCGGCTTCATGGAGGTCGCGTCGACCACGTCGTTCAGGCCAGGGCCTTCTGCTTGAGCGCATCGAACTCAGCTTGTGTGATCGCCCCGCTGTCGAGCAGTTGCTTCCCGGACTCGATCTCCGCTGCCGCGCTACCCGCACCGCCCGCGCCGCCGTAGTAGGCCTGCTGGGCGACCTCGCGCTCGAGACCGCGCTCCCTCATGCCATCGCTCTCCGCGATCACGTAGATGAACACGCCGAGAAACGGCAGGATGATCACGAAAATCAGCCAGCCGGTCTTGCCCCAGCCGGAGAGGTCATGGCGGCGGAAGATATCCGCGAAGACGATGAACAGAAGCCAAAACCACATCACCCAGAGGAAGAACACGAGCAGCGTCCACATCACATCGAGGAACGGGTAACTAGCGGCGAGCAACATCCGACTCCTTTTGTTGGTTGAGCGAGGCTTGTTGAGCAGACCCGCCCCGTGGAAAACCGGAATTTACGGCTTTTGGGGAGGCGGCACAAGCAACTCGGGGCCGGCGGGCATCCGAGAATGACTCTGAGGACGCCGCTCACCGAGGCATTCGCTCCGCCCGTCGATCGGTGTGTTGCCTTCGATTGCATCAGGCGCGATAAAGGACTTCGTGTCCAGCGCGCAGTTGTACGACACCATCGGGGCCACCTACACCGTGACGCGGCGCACCGAGCCGCGGATCGCCGCCCAGGTCTGGGCTGCGCTCGGCGCCGCGCAGACGGTGCTGAATGTCGGGGCCGGCACCGGTTCCTATGAGCCCTCCGACCGTGACGTCACCGCGGTCGAGCCGTCGGCGGTCATGCGTGCCCAGCGTCCCGCAGGCGCGGCGCGGTGCGTGGCTGCGAGCGCGGAGAGCCTTCCGTTCGAGGATCAGTCCTTCGACGCCGCGATGGCCTTTGCGACCGTTCATCACTGGCAGGACCCGATTGCCGGCCTGCGCGAGATGCGGCGCGTGGCTCGCCGCGTGGTGGTGTTCACGTGCGAGACCAGCGACCGCAGCTGGCGTGAACGGTTCTGGCTGACTCGTGACTACCTGCCCGAGATCACCGCATCCCGCGTCGGCCTCGCCACCGAGCTCGCCCGCGCGATCGGAGCACGCATGGAACCGGTGCTCATTCCGTGGGACTGTGCTGACGGCTTCTTCGAGGCCTACTGGCGCCGGCCCGAGGCGTATCTGGAGGCGAACGTCCGTCGCGGAATTTCGATGTGGGCCAAAGTCGGACCCGACGCCGAGCAGAGGGCGGTGAGCAGCCTCCGTGACGACCTCGCATCGGGTCGATGGGCCGAACGCAACCGCGACCTCCTCGAGCTCGAGGCGGCGGAGCTCGGCCTGCGCCTGCTGATCGCCTGAACGCGGATTCGAGCTAGGGGTCGAGCGCGACGCTGATCCGCAGTGTGTGTCCGTGTGGAACGAATGTGGTCTCGCCGTCGACCATGCCGGTCACGACTTCGAAGAGCAGCGTGTCGCGTGAGGTGTCGGTCGGCTCGCTCCGTCGTTGTCGGACGTAGCTGGAGAGCTCGGAGACGCTACCGATGAGCGTGAAGACCGCCGCTCGGACCGCGCCGATCCCTGGTTCACCGTCGGCCCATCGGAGCTGAACCTCGTACGCGCCGTCTTCGGACGCTTGCTCATTCACGAGCTGAAGCGGCGACCCCTCACACGCCTGCTGCAGGTGCGGCAGGAGATGAACCTCGGGTTGCTCCGTGACCCACTTCGGGCGGCGCATCGCCTCGACCAACTCGACAGCCCCGGCCACGAACGGGCCGGCGTCGGCGATGCCTTCACCCAGTTCATCGCCTTCCCAGCGGAGGTCTGTCATCAGGCTACGCGCGCGGCGAGCAGGGCGTCCAGCTTGCTGAGCGCCTCGGCCCAACCCCCCTCGCTCGGGGAGACGTAGGTCTCGGGAAGCCACTGGCGGATCTCGAGTCGCGTCCGTCCGTCGGCCTCGTCGTAGAACTCGACTCGCATTCTCGTCTCGAAGGGCTGAAAGCCTCCCGGCAGGTGGCCGGTGATGTGCATGACGCCGTCGAGGAGCTCGCCGTCGACGACATCCGTGAGGTCGATGCGGCCGTGGGTCCAGATGTCGGGCTCGTCCGGGAAGACCTCCGACCACTGTTGGTAGCCGCCGGGGCGCACGTCGAACTCGACCTCGTCGCGCGGCAGTGAGTTGCCGATCGGGCCCCACCAGGCTGCGAACTGATCAGGGTCGGTGAACGCCTGGAAGACGATCGCGCGCGGCGCGTTGACGATGCGTGTCACGGCGAGCTGTGGCGTTGTCGTAGTCATGGCCTACCTCTCTTGGTTTCGGTCTTGCGATTCGGTTTCGGTCGGCTGCTCAGGGTTGAGCCGAGCGAGGTGGTCGTCGAGCCGATCCAATCGCTCGGTCCAGAGCCGCTCTTGCAGCGAGAGCCACGTCGCCGCGCCGGCGAGCGACGTCGGTGTGAGTCGCGCGTGCCGCCACCTGCCTTGCCGGCTTCGGGTGATCAGCGACGCGCGCTCGAGCACCTTGAGGTGTCGGGAGATTGCCGGGAGGCTGATCGAGAAGGGGGCCGCGAGCTCGGTGACCGTCGCCTCACCCACGGCGAGTCGCTCGACGATGCTCCGGCGGGTGGCGTCCGCGAGCGCCCCGAAGAGCAGGTCGAGGTCCTCGCTGGGCGGTTCCGGTGCAACACTTAACACAGCGGTTAACTATATCAACCGCCCGATCCCGCCGCCACCGCGATTTGCCCCTTTACGGTGCCGTAACGCGGCTCTGCGACACTTCGAGCGATGCGCGCGCCGAGAGTTCTCGCTGTCGCGTCCGCGGTGGACCTCGACTTTCGCTACGGGTGCACGCCGGCGTGGTGGCAGCTGTGGAAGGGCCTGTGCGAGGAAGGCGTCGACCTCGTTGTCACGCCCTACCGCGGGCGGCCGATCGAGTCGCCGTGGTGGCGCACGGCCCCGAACCCGACGTACGTCGAGGGAGAGTCGTTCGCGCGGGCGCGCGACGCCGTCGCCCGCCTCAAGGGCGACCGCTACCTGCGGCGCGCCGAAGACAGTCCCGAGGACGGGCTCGGCGACCGCATGACGCGAGAGGTGATCTGGCGCTGGGTCACGCCTCGCTGGCGCCGCCATCTGGAGGCGCTCGTCGAACGTGAGCGGCCCGACGCCGTCATCGTCTTCACCGTGCCGATGGCGCATCTGCGGGGGATCCCGTCGGCGCTCCGCGAGCGCTTCGGCGTCCCGGTCGTCTTCTACGACGGGGATGTCCCGATGAGCCTGCCGGAGTTCGGCGGCATGGACACCGGCTTCAACTGGTACCACGACGCCGACCCCTCGGAGTACGACCTGCTGGTCTCGAACTCCGAGGGCGGTCTCGACCGTCTGCTCGAGCTGGGCGCCCGCCGGGCGGAGGCGGTCTTCTGGGGCGCCGACCCCGAGTTCTTCGCGCCGCACGACGTGGCCAAGGAGATGGACGTCTTCTTCTACGGCTACGGCGACAAGTTCCGGCGCGACTGGATGGAGGCGATGGTCGGTGCTCCGTCGCGCGAGCTCCCCGACGTCGACTTTGCGCTCGGCGGAAGCGACTTTCGCGGTGACACCGGCGAAGCGAGGAAGGTAGGGGACATCCCCTTCAACGTGTTCGCCCGCACGATCTCGGCGGCACGGGTGAATCTCTGCATCACCCGCCGGTCACACGCATCGGTGCACGCCTCGTCCAGCTGCCGTCCGTTCGAGCTCGCGGCTGCCGGCGCCGCGATCGTCTCGAATCCCTACGACGGGATCGACCGCTGGTTCGAGCCGGGCTCGGAGCTGCTCGTGGTCAACGACGAGGCGGAGGCGGTCGCCGCCTACCGCGAGCTGCTCGGCGATCCGGCCCAGGCCGAAGCGATGGGGGAGCGGGCGCGGGAGCGTGTGCTCGACGAGCACACCTACCGTCATCGCGCGCGACAGCTGCTGGAGCTCGTCGGGCTCGGAGCGCGGGTCTGAAGCGCATCGCGATCATCCCCGCGTTCAACGAGCAGGACGCGATCGGTGGCGTGATCGACGAGATGATCGCGTTCGACGCTGGCGTCGTCGTGCTGGTGATCGACGACGCTTCAGAGGACGCGACCGCGGAGCGCGCACGCCGGCATGGAGCACTCGTGATCTCGCTGCCGTTCAACCTCGGGATCGGCGGAGCCGTGCAGACAGGGTTCCGCTACGCGGCGCAGCAGGGCTACGAGCTCGCGATCCGGGTCGACGGGGACGGTCAGCACGATCCGGCCGAGCTCGGCCCGCTGCTCGACATGGTGATGTCGAGCCACGCCGACGTCTGCGTCGGCTCGCGCTTCGCGGGCGCCGACGGCTACCGGTCTTCGGCGACGCGCCGAATCGGCATTCGCATCCTGGCCAAGACCGTGTCGCTCCTCACCGCGCAACGTTTGACCGACACGACGAGCGGCTTTCAGGTCCTGAACCGCAAGGCGATCGAGTTGTTCGCCGCCGACTACCCGCACGACTACCCGGAGGTCGAGGCGGCGGTGATGGCGCACAAGCATCGCCTCCGGCTCGCCGAGGTGCCCGTCCGCATGCGCGAGCGCACGGGCGGCCGCTCCTCGATCCGCGGCCTCCTGACGGTCTACTACATGGCGAAGGTGATGCTGGCGATCGTGATCGGCTCTCTGCGGCGCCGGGCGACTCCGTTGGAGGACGCGTGATCGCGTCCGGGCAGACCCCCCTCGGGGTCTCGCTCGCAGCGACGGCTGCGTCGCTGCTCCTGCTCTTCGTCGTGTTCGAGTTGATCCGCTCGCGTCGGCTGCGCGAGCGGTACGCCCTGCTCTGGGTGCTCACCGGTCTCGTGCTGCTCGTTCTGTCGGCCTGGCGCGGCGGGCTGAACGTGATCGCGGGCTGGTTCGGCGTAGAGACCTATCCGCCGGCGGTGCTGTTCGCGGTCGCGCTGTTGTTCGTCCTCGCCGTGCTGCTCCACTACTCGACCGTGATCTCGAAGCTCGCCGACCAGAACGTGATTCTGGCCCAGCGGGTGGCCCTGCTGGAGCTCGAGCTCAGTGCTCGCTCGGAGCCGGTGCCCGGCGCTTTGCCGGACGAAGCCGCGGCACCAGAAGCGCCAGCGAGCTGAGCACGAGGGCGCCAGCCGGAACGGCAGCCGCCAGCGACTGCCAGAAGACCGCGTCGGTGTAGCCGCGGTGGGCGCCCCAGAGGATCACCGCCAGGAGCCAGCCGCCGATCGCCAGTCCAAGGAGCGGCGCGCGTAACAGCACGCCGAGGATGCCTGCGACGAGGATCCACTCGATCAAGGTGACGCTCCACACCGACTCGTGGAAGCCGGGCGCGAGCCGGCCGACGCCCGCAAACTGCCAGGCCGCGGCGGCGATCACGAACGCCAGGACGCCGCCGGCTGCTGCGAACACTCTCGGCAGCAAGGCGACCGCGACCGCGGCCGCGACGCCGACGGCGAAGACCCACGTGTGCTGGAGGCCGACGAGCGCGGGCAGTGCGTTCGCGTCGAAGAGGCCGCGGTAGTCGGCGAGCATGAAGCGGTTGGCGAGGAGCGGGAGGAGGACGTAGACGGCGGCCGCGCTCACGGCAAAGCGCGCGCCGGCGATCCGGCCTCCGATCCTGGCGGTGGCGCCGACGGCCACCGGCGCGAGCAGGAGCGCGACGACGACCGAAACGGCTCCGTCCGTGGTCTGCGTCGCAGCGACGAGCGCAACGACGGCGAGCGCCGCCACCGCGAGCGCAGCAACGGCTACGCGTTGACGGCTGCCGAGCTCCGATACCAGGCGATCGTCCTCTCGAGCCCATCGCGGAGCGAGGTCCGCGCCTCGAATCCGAAGAGCTCCCGCGCGCGAGTGGCGTCAAGGCTGCGGCGCGGCTGGCCGTTCGGCATCGACGTGTCCCAGACGAGTTCGCCGTCGAAGCCCGTCAGCTCCGCGATCGTCTCCGCGACCGCGCGAATCGACGTCTCGACGCCCGTGCCGAGGTTCACGGGCTCTGGGCCGTCATAGCGTTCCGCAGCAAGCAGCAGAGCGTCGGCGCAGTCCTCGACGAACAGAAACTCCCGGGTCGGCGAGCCGTCGCCCCACAGCGTGACCTCGCCGTCGGCTTCGAGCATCTTGCGGATCAGCGCGGGAATCACGTGCGACGAATCGAGGTCGAAGTTGTCGCGCGGCCCGTAGAGGTTCGCAGGGAGCAGGAAGATGGCGTCGAGCCCGTACTGGTCGCGATAGGCATTCGCGCCGACGAGGATCGACTTCTTCGCGACGCCGTACGGTGCGTTGGTCTCCTCCGGGTAGCCGTTCCACAGCTCGTCCTCCGAGAAAGGAACCGGCGTGAATTTGGGATACGCGCAGACGGTGCCCGCGATCACCAGCTTCCGGACCGAGTGTGTTCGCGCGAGCTCGAGCACGTGCGCCCCCATCATCAGGTTCGCGTACCAGTAGCGGCCCGGGTTGGCGCGGTTCGCGCCGATGCCGCCGACTTCGGCCGCAAGATGGAAGACGAGCTCGGGCTGCGAGTCGGCGAAGAGCCGCGCGACGTCGTCGAAGCGCGTCAGGTCGTAGTCGCGGCTGCGTGCGCTGAACACGTCGCGTCCCTCGGCCTCGAGCCGCTCGACGAGGTGCGACCCGAGGAATCCCCCGCCGCCGGTGACGAGGACGCGGCTCATCGCGTCTCGGCGGGGCGGCGTGTCAGCCAGTCGACGCGGCCGAGCCACCGGTCGCGGTGCTCCGCGTACCACTGGATCGTGCGCAGCACACCGTCCTCCCACGAGACCTTCGGCTCCCAGCCGGTCTCCGCGTGCAGCTTCTCGTAGCCCACGCGCAATGCCATCACGTCGGTTGCGCCCGGACGAAGCCGCCGGTCGTCGATCACGACGTGGCGGTCGTCGGGCCAGAAGCCGTGCTCCGCGCCGACGCGGAGGATCAGGTTGCACCAGTCGGCCATCGAGATGTTCTCGCCCTGCCCGTAGACGTAGACGTCACCGGGCACGCCCTGCGCGGCGACGGTGAGATGCCCGCGGACGCCGTCGGTGCAGAAGCAGAAATCGCGGAGCGGCTCGAGCGCGCCCAACTCGATCTCCGGCCGCGAGAGCGCCTGCGTGATGATCGTGCCGGTGACGTAGCGCGGGTTCTGCCGCGGTCCATAGTTGTTGAACATGCGGGTCACGACGCCGGGGACGGCGTAGGCGTCGTGGTAGTTCATGGTCAGGAAGTCGGCGGCAACCTTCGCCGTTGCGTAGATCGACTTGGGGTTGATCGGCGACCGCTCGTGCAGGATCAGCGAGCCGGCAGCGTCGAAGTCGTGGTGATGCGCGACGCCTTCGCGCACGTTGCCGTATTCCTCGGAGGTGCCGGCGGTGTCGAACTTCTCGAGCTCGACGTCGAGGTCGACGATCGACTGCAGCAGGTTGAGCGTCCCCACGGTGTTCGCCATCACCGTCTCGTACGGGCGGTGCCAGGACTCGCCGACGTGCGCCTGTGCACCGAGATGGAACACGTACGGTCGGTCCGCGGCGGTCACCAGATGGTCGCGCACGCAATGGTCGATCGAGGTCTTGTCGGTCAGGTCCGCGAAGACGACCGTCAGCTCGTCCCGACGATGGCCGATGTTGTTGAGCGCCCCCGACGAGGTCGCACGGACGAATGCGACGACATGAGCACCGAGGGCGACGAGCGCCTCGGTCAGGTGCGAGCCCATGAATCCATCGGCACCCGTGACGAGGCAGGTTCGATTGCGATACGCCGCCTCGAAGTCGTGCCGGAGCTCCGCTGTCGCGCCTTCGTCCCAAGTCTGATCTGATGCCGCCATGCGCGGGAAGCCTACTGATCGACTATGAAGGATCCGTCTGGGAACACGAAGCCTTCCTCGTACTTCAGCCAGGCTCGGCCCGAGCTCGTGGCGCTGCTCCCGGACGGCCGCCTCGGACGGCTGTTGGACGTCGGCTGCGGGGCGGGCGGCGTCGGTCGCGCACTTCGCGATCGTGTCGACTTCCTGGCCGGAGTCGAGGTCGAACCGGACGTCGCCGCGGAAGCGCGCGAGGTCTACGACCAGGTCCTGACCGGCAAGGTCGAGGACGTGATCGGTGCGCTCGACGCGCCGTTCGACACGATTCTCGCCTACGACCTGCTCGAGCATCTGGCGCAGCCCGACGAGGTGCTGCGGCGACTGCACGAGGTGGCTGCGGAGGATGCACTGCTGCACGTCTCCGTTCCGAACGCTCGGCACTGGTCGCTCGTTCGCGATCTCGTCGTGCGCGGCACCTTCGGGTACACCGAGTGGGGGCACCGGGACACGACGCACCTACGCTGGCTGACGCGCTCGGATCTCGTTGGGTTGCTGGAGACGACCGGCTGGCGCGTCGAAGGAACGGCGCACGCACCACTCACACCGGCCGGGCAGCTCGCCGAGCGAGTGACGCGCGGTTTCAGCGCGGAGTTCCTGATCTACCAGTGGTCGGCGCTCGCGCGCCGCTACCCCTAGGCAGCCCCGGAGGTGCTCTGGTCGAAATGCGACGGCAACGAGCCGCTCGCCCGCAACCGAAGCTGACCGAACTGGCGGCCGAGCGCCTCGCCGAAGCTGACGGTCGCCAGCTCGAACGGCGCGCGCAGGCCCGGCGCGGCGAGGCCCGCCCGAGTGCCGCGCCTGCGTTCGCGGAGCGGGCCCAGCTCGCGCCGAACGACCAGGTGCACGACCAGAACCGGCCAGTCCAGCGCTGCGATCTTCACGCGCGTCGCGAGGTTTCGCCGCGCAACGCGATAGCGCGCCAACACGTAGCCGCGGCCGAACGCCTCCAGGCGGCGCTGGGCCGGTGAGGCCGCGCCGAGCGTCTGCCCGTGCTTGTGCAGCGCCCGGGCGTCGCTCGCACGAACGCAGCGATGCCCGGCGAGCCGCAGCCGCAGCGCCAGGTCGACGTCCTCCCAGTAGGCGAAGAACGTCTCGTCGAAGCCGCCGACTTCTCTGAATGCGTCGGTGCGGAAGGCAGCCGCCCCGCCGCACGGCCCGACCGGCTCGGCGGCGCTGTCGAGCTCCGAGACGGAGCGGTTCCACACGGCGTCCCACGACCGCAGCGTCGTGTCGAGCTCGATCCCGGCGGAATCGACGAGCTCTGGCCGGTCGTGCTGGAGCAGGATGCCCGCGACCATGGCGACACTCGGGTCCTGGAGCGGATCCAGCAGTCGCTCGAGGAAGTCCGGCTCGCAGATCACGTCGTTGTTGATCAGCACGACGACGTCGGTCGCTGCGACTGCGACGCCACGGTTGACGGCCCGGCCGAAGCCGGCGTTTGCCGGCAGCCGGACGACGCGCACGCCGGGGAATCGCTCCGTGAGGAGCTCGGTCGTTCCGTCGGTCGACCCGTTGTCGACGACGACCACGTCGTGCGCGACCGTCTGGCGTGCGAGCCCGTCGAGCGCCTCCGCGAGCAGCCGTCGGCCGTTGAAGGTCGGAATGACGACGGTCGCGGGCACGTAGTGCACGATAGTGCGAGCGGTGAGCGCCTCGGAGACGATCCCCGACCTACTCTCGACGCCTGCGGCGGGCGGTCGCGTCGTGCGAGGCGGGCTTGCGCGCGGAGTCGGCTATGGCATCGGAACGCTGCTCGCGGCCGGGACGTCGGTCTTCCTGCTCCGCTATCTCGGCCGTGACGACTTCGGCCGCTACGGCACCATCGCGGCTCTGCTCGGCATCGTCAGCGGGATCAGCGACGCCGGGCTGACGGCGGTGGGCTCACGCGAGCTCGCGCTCGCGCCGACGGCCGAACGGCCGAGGCTGCTCGGCAATCTCGTCACGCTGCGGCTCGCGATCACGCCTGTCGGTATCGCAGCTGCGGCCATCTTCGCGTTCGTCGCCTATGACCGAACGATGTTCTGGGGCACGATCCTCGGCGGGATCGGGGTGCTGCTCGTGAACACGCAGGCGACGATGATGATGCCGCTCGCAGTCGAGCTGCGGCTGTTCACGATCACCGCCTTCGAGGTCGCGAAGACCGCTCTCATGTTCGTCGTCGTCGTGGTCCTCGTTGCGTTGGGCTCCTCGCTTCTGCCGTTCTTCGGGGCGCAGATCCCGGTCGGTGCGGTCGTGCTCGCGCTCACTCCGCTGGTCGTACCGTGGCGCCGCGGCCTCCTGCCTGCCTTCGACCGAAGCGTGGTGGCGTCGCTGCTGCGCGAGGCGCTCCCGCTGGCGATCGCGTTGACGATGAACGTCGTCTACTTCCGCGTCCTCATGATCATGACGTCACTGCTCGCGTCGCAGACGCAGACCGGCTATTTCGCCACCTCGTTCCAGGTCTTCGCGGTGCTCTTCTCGCTGCCGTTGCTCGTGCTCTCGTCGGCCCTGCCGCTGCTCTCCGTCGCCGGTCGAGACGACAGCGAGCGCCTGCGGTTCGGGCTGCAGCGGATGACCGAGGTCTCGCTCGCCGTCGCCGTCGTGTTCGTCCTCGTCATCTATGCGCTCGCGCCGACACTCGTCCCCCTGCTCGGCGGCGACCAGTACGCAGGCGCCGCACCGGTGCTGCAGATCCAGTCCTTCGCGCTGATCGCCGTCTTCGTCGGCCAGGTCTGGCAGCTCGGTCTCCTCTCCTTGCGGCGGCAGGCCGCGCTTGCGTGGGCGAACGCCGGTGCACTCGCGCTCGTGCTCGTGCTCGGTGCGGTGCTGATCCCTCTGTGGGGAGCGCGCGGCGCTGCGGCCGGGGCCGTGGTCGGCGAGAGCTTCCTCGCGGCGCTCGTCTATCTCTTTCTCCGTCATGATGCTCCCGTGGTGGCACCCAGGCCCGGGCTCACGCCGCGCATCGTCGTCGCCGCGCTGCCGGCGTTCGCGATCGTCGCGCTGCCGGTGTCGTGGCTCGTGACGCTCCCCGTCGCCCTGGTCGTCTTCGTCGGCGTGTCGCTCGCGCTGCACGCGATTCCCCCCGAGCTCAACCACGCGTTGCGGCGCAGATGAGGAGGCCACGCGTCGTCGTCCTGCGCGGGCACTCCGCGAACCCGTGGGAGCTGCGACCGTGGGAGCTGCTCGCCGACCGCTTTGACGTTCGCGTGCTCGCGACCGGCTCGAACGCGTTCGACCTCGACTCGCTCGACCTTTCGGTCGAGCACGTTCGCGCCTTGCGCGACCGGCTTCCGCGCGGCCGGGCCGGCGACATGGGTGCGCTCGCCCTCGGTGACCGGTACCTCGGCCTCGAGGCTGCCCTCCGGGGAGCGGACGTGGTCCATGCGGCCGAGATCGGCGTGCCGTACAGCCACGGCCCCGCACAGCTCAAGGCAAAGCTGGGCTACCAGCTCGTGCTCACGGTCTGGGAGACGATCCCGTTCGGAGACGCCTACCGGCGCTTCCGCGGCCGCCGGCAGCGGCGCGAGACGCTGCCGCACGTCGACCTCTTCCTCGCCACGACCGATCGCGCCCGGTGCGCGCTGCTGCTCGAAGGGGCGCCCGACGACCGGATCGAGCTCGCCCCGCCCGGCATCGACACGGCGCGGTTCGAGTCTCCGGGCGCGCCCGACTCGCACCTCGTCCTGTCGGTCGGCCGGCTCGTCTGGGAGAAAGGCCACCAGGATCTGCTGCGCGCCCTCGCCTGGCTGCGACGCGAGGGGCCCGGCGTACGCGCCCTGATCGTCGGCGCAGGCCCGGAAGAGCGGCGGCTGCGAGCGCACGCCCGTGACCTCGGCCTGGAGGGCACGATCGAGTGGCGGGCCTCCGTGCCCTACGAGGAGATGCCGGCCGTCTTCGGGGAGGCTTCGTGCTTCGTCCTCGCCAGCCTGCCGACGATGTGGTGGGAGGAGCAGTTCGGCATGGTCCTCGCGGAAGCGGCGGCCGCCGGGCTACCGATCGTCGCCGCCGCGTCGGGTGCGATCCCGGAGGTGCTCCGCGGCGCGGGCACGCTCTTCCCGGCCGGAGACTGGCAGGCGCTCGCCGCTGAGCTCGGTGAGTTGCTCGCCGCGCCGCCGCAGCGGCGCCGTCCGGCCGCGCTCGTCCGGGCCTACTCGATCGAGGCCGCCGCGGAGCGCTACGCCGCCGCCTACTCGCGAGTGCTCAGCTCGCGGTAGACCGCGTCGGTGCTGCGCGCCGTTTCGTCCCACGAGAAGAGCTGTGCCCGCGCCAGTCCGCGTTCGCGCCACGGCGCCGGATCCGCCAGCAGGTCGAGCACTGCTGCAGCGATCGCCGCCGGATCGTGCGGGTCGAACAACAGCGCCGCGTCGCCGACGACCTCGGGCAGCGCTCCGGCGTTCGACGACGCGACCGGACAGCCGCAGGCCATCGCCTCGAGCGGCGGCTGGCCGAACCCTTCGTAGAGCGACGGGAACACGAGCGCAGACGCGCGCTGCATCAGGTCGACGACGTCGCGCCATGGAATGTGTCCGCGCGCCTCGACGCCGTCGGGGAGCGACGTGAACTCGCCGCCTCCGGTGAGGACGAGCCGCAGCTCCGGGCGTTCGCGGCGCACGAGCGCAAATGCCTCGAAGAGCCGCCGGTGATTCTTGTGCGGCCACGCCCGCGCGGGGTAGAGCAGGAACGGCTCGCGTTGCTCGGGGCCCGGCGCCAGCGACGCATGATCGAGCCCGAGCGGGGTGACGCGGATCCGCGCCGGATCGAGCCGCAGGTGTGCGACGGCGCGATCCCGTACGAAGTCGCTCGGCACGATCACCCGCTCGGCCGAGCGAACGGAGCGATGCCACGCGAGCTTGCGGAAGAGCAGCTCGGAGCGCGGGAACATGTCCGGCAGGTCGAGGTGCTGCACGTCGTGCAGGGTCACGATGCTCGGGGCGAGCGCCGGAATGCGCAAGGTCAGCGGATAGTGGACGACGTCCGCGCCTCGCAGGCCGCGGCGCAGCGGCCCGGGCCGCGCGACGGCTGCCGTCATCGCGACGACGCGCTGCGGAACGGTCCACGCGCTCCGGTAGTCGGTCGCCGTCTCCGCCGGCAGGCCTTCGGCCGCATCGGGCGCCACCGGCGGGAGGAGCACGCGGTAGGAGAGCTCACCCACGCGCCCGAGACTGCGCAGGAGCTCTCGCACGTAGGTCTCGCTGCCGCCGAGCTGGCCGGGGACCAGCGTGAGGAGTGAGATGCCGACCATCGCGCGATCGTAGTCTCACCCGGTGCGCACCTTCACGGCCGTCCTCCTCGCAGCGCTCACGGCGTCGCTCTATGCGCTCGCCACGTCGTTGCAGGCGCTCGAGGCACGGCAGGCGCCGAAGAGCGAGGCCTTGAGCGCGAGCCTGATCGCGAGGCTCATCCGGCGGCCGCTCTGGGTGATCGGCACCGTGGCGGGACTGCTCGCCTGGCCGTTGCAGGCGATCGCGCTGTCGTTCGCGTCGGTGACCCTCGTCCAGCCGACCATGGGCTTCGGTCTCGTCGTCCTGCTCGTCCTCGGCGTCCGGGTCCTGCACGAGTCCGTCGGACCGCGCGAGATCGCCGGAGTGCTCGCGATCGCCGGAGGAGTCGCGGTGCTCGGCTGGGCTGGTCCGTCCCAGACCGGGTCGTTCACGACCGTCGGCACCTGGGTGACCGCGGTCGCGCTCCTCGTCGTCGCACCTGCCCCGTACGTGCTGCGCCGTCTGGGGCGCGCGGGCGGACTGCCGACCAGCGTCGCCGCCGGGCTGGGGTGGGCCTGCCTCGGGCTCGGCACCGCGCTCCTCGACGCGGCCGTCGCCGACCGCCACCTCGTCGTGGTGTTGGCCTGGGGCGCAGGCTGCGCCGCTGCGGCCTGGGGCGCTCTGCTCGCCGAGATGACCTCGCTCCAGATGTGGGCGGCCACCCGTGCGATCCCGGTCGCCTTCGGCCTCGAGATGGCTGTCCCGGCAGCGCTGGCGCCCTTCCTGACCCAACGGCAGCCGCCGCACGCGGTTGCCTTCGCGCTCGGGCTCGTCCTGGCCTGCGCCGGGGCGATCGCGCTCGGAAGCTCACGGGCCGTCGCCCGGGCCGCCGCTCCGCTTACAGAGCCGTAATGCCCGCTCTTTACACTCCGCCGAAGTGGCCGACGACACCTCAGACGTCGCCGCGCTCTTCGCGCGGCTGAAGGAGGAGCTGCACGCCGCGGGACCGCGCGGAGCGGATGTGCCGCCGGCGCAGGTGCGCCTGTCGATCCGCGACCAGGCCGAACGCCTCTGGCCGGTCTCGGCCGAGCGGCCGATCGTCGGCAAGGGCGGTCCGGTGAAGTCGCTGCTGCGGCGGTTGATGCGGTGGTATGTGGAGCCGGCGTTCGCCGACCAGCGCGCCTTCAACGATGCCGTGCTGAAGCTGATCGACGATCTCGACGAGCGTCTGCAGAAGCTCGAGCAGAGATGAGGGTCGCAGTCTGCGCGCCGCAGGTGCCGTTCGTGCGGGGCGGGGCGGAGCTGATGGCGGCAGACCTCGTCGACGCGCTTCGAGCTCGTGGGCACGAGGCCGAGCTCGTGAGCGTGCCCTTCAAGTGGTACCCCGGGACGCGCGTCCTCGACCAGGCGTTCCTCTGGCGGCTCGTCGATCTCACCGAGTCCGACGGACGACCGATCGACCGCGTGATCGCGACGAAGTTCCCGGCCTACTGCGTGCGCCATCCCAACAAGGTCGCATGGGTCCTGCACCAGTTTCGGCAGGCCTACGACTACGACCGCACCGAGCTCGGCCAGTTCGACGAGTCGCCGGAGGACCGCGCGACGCGACGGGCCGTCGAACGGCTCGACACCGTCTCGCTGGGTGAGGCCCGGCGCGTCTTCGCGACGTCGCTCAACGTCGCCGACCGGCTGCAGCGTTTCAACGGGATCGCGGCCGAGGTTCTGCCGCACCCCCCGCAGACGCTCGCCTATCGCAACGCCGAGCCGGAAGACTTCGTGCTCTCGGTCAACCGGCTCGATCGCGCCAAGCGCATCGACCTGCTGATCGAGGCGGCGAAGCGCGAGCCCGGGCTGCGGATCGTCGTCACCGGCGAAGGGCCCGATCGCGCACGGCTGGAGGGCCTCGCGTCGGGACTCAATGGGCAGGTCGAGTTCGTCGGCCGGGTGGACGACGACCGCCTCGCCGATCTCTATGCGCGTTGCCTGGCCGTCTACTACGCGCCGCTCGACGAGGACTTCGGGATGGTCCCGTACGAGGCCTTTCTCTCCGGGAAGCCGGTTGTGACGACGCTCGATGCAGGCGGCCCGCTCGAGGTGGTTCGCGACCACGAAACAGGCCTCGTCGTCGCTCCTGAGCCCACCGACATCGCGCGTGCCTGCGTGTATCTCGCGGGGCACGTCGACGAAGCGAAGGCGTGGGGCGGCGCCGGCCGCGCGATCGCCTCGCGCGTCACGTGGGACGCCTGCGTCGACGCGCTCCTGTCGTGAAGGTCGCCTACTACTCGCCGCTGCCGCCGTCCCGCTCGGGGATCGCCGACTACTCGACGCTGCTCCTGCCGGCTCTGCGCGAGCGCATCGAGGTCGTGGTCGCCGAGGAAGGTCGGCGCCCCCCGGCGGCAGACGTCGCGCTCTACCACGTCGGCAACGACCCGGAGGCGCACGGGTGGATCGTCGATGCACTGAACGAACGTCCCGGTGTGGTGGTCCTGCACGAATATGTGCTGCACCACCTGATCGCCGGGCATCACGATCGGCCGCGGTAACGGCCGCGGCTACCTCGATGCGATGGAGCGCGAGCTCGGCGTCGCCGGCCGCTTGCTCGGCCTCGGGGTGCTCGACAACCTGCTGCCGCTCCTCTGGGAGACCCAGCCCGAGCGGTTCCCGCTCTCGGGCGTCGTGCTCGACCAGGCCCGCGGTCTGATCGTGCACTCTCGCTACGTCGGCGACCGCGCCCGGTCGGCCGGGTACGAGGGGCGGCTCTGGCGGATTCCGCATCCCGTGTGGCCGCCGGTCGATCCGGTGCCTGCGACCGACGTCGCAGGCGAACCTCTGATCGGTTGCTTCGGCTACCTGAACATGAACAAACGGATCCCGCAGCTGCTCGAGGCGTTCGCGTCGCTCCGCCGCCGGCTGCCGGGGGCACGGCTGCTCCTCGTCGGTGCCGCGGGAGAGCGCTTCGACGTGGAGCGACGGCTCGAGCGGCTCGGCCTGACCGAAGGAGTGGAACGCCTCGACTACGTTCCGGAGGAGCGCATGTGGTCGCTGATGGCGGCCTGTGACGTGCTCGTGAATCTCCGCTACCCGACCATGGGCGAGACGTCCGGCTCGGTGATCCGTGCGTTGTCCCTCGGGAAGCCGCTGCTCGTCTCCGATGTCGGCTGGTTCAGCGAGCTGCCGGACGACGTCGTGCTCAAGGTTCCCGTCGACGAGCTCGAGGTCGTCACCCTGGATGCGGCCCTCGAGCTGGCCGCAGACCATCGGGAGGAGCTCGGTGCCGCCGCGCGTGCCTATGTCGAACGCGAGCACGCCCTGCCGAAGGTCGCCGACGCGTACGTGTCGGCGCTCGAGGTGGCGGCCGGCGGTGACGCCGTCGAGGACGCCGTGCTCTGGCGCGTCGCCGAGGCGGCTGCGGAGGCAGGCGTCACCGACATGGCGCAGCTCGCGCAACGCCTCCGCGAGGTCGGAATCGGTGCGTAACAGAGTCCGCGCCGTGCCGGCGTGGGCTTGGGTCGGCGCGATCGTCGCGGTCTCCACGGTGGTGCGCTTCGCCTTCGCGCGCCACATGGTCGGTGCCGTGGATCATGATCGACGAGATCGTCTACTCCGAGCTCGCGAAGAGCTTCGCGGCGACGGGATCGTTCGCGGTTCGCGAGGTGCCGACCGGAGGCTACGGCGTCGTCTACCCGATCCTGATCAGCCCGGCCTACGCGCTGTTCCGTTCGATCCCCACCGTCTACAGCGCGGTCAAATTGATCAACGCGCTGCTCATGTCGCTCACGGCCGTTCCTGCGTACCTGCTCGCCCGCCGTGTCGTCTCGATGCGCGGAGCGCTGATCGTCGCCGTGCTCGCCGTCGCAGTCCCGTCCACGTTCTATGCCGGCACCGTCATGACGGAGAACGCGTTCTATCCGGTCTTCGTGCTGCTCGCCCTGGCGCTCGTCGCGCTGCTCGAGCGCCCACGGCTCGTCACGGTGGTGTTCTTTCTCGCTGCGACCGCCCTTGCGTACGAGACACGCGCGCAGGCCGTCGCCGTGGTGCCCGCCGCGCTGCTCGCGCCGTTGCTGATCGCAGCTCTGGCGCGCCGACCGCGCGAGCTCCTCCGCTACAAGCTGCTCTACGCCGCAGTCGGCGGAATCGCCGTGCTCGCCGTCCTCGCGGAGGTCGCGCGCGGCCGCAGCGTGTCGTCGCTCCTCGGTGCCTACGCCGCGGCGACGCACTCGTCGTACGACGTCGGGACGGTGTCGAGGTGGCTCCTCTGGCACCTCTCCGAGCTTCAGCTGTATGTCGGCGTCGTTCCCGTGTTCGCTCTGGTCCTACTCTGCGTCCAGGGGAAGGCGTTGTCGAGCGCCGAGCGCGCGGTCGTCGCCGCCACGGTGTCGCTCGTTGCGTTCCTGGCCGTCGAGGTCGCAGCGTTCGCGTCGCAGCCGAGCGTGCTCCGCATCGAAGAGCGCAATCTCTTCTACGTTGCGCCCCTGCTCTTCACGTGTCTCGTGCTGTGGATCGAGCGCGGCATGCCCCGGCCCCGCGGTGCGACCGCGGTGGCCGCGGTGGGAGTCGTTGCGCTGGCGGCGGCCGTTCCGTACGAGCGGTTCATCGACACGTCGGCGACCTCGGACACGTTCGGCGTGCTCGCGCTCTGGTCGACCGCGGATCTGGCTGCACGTGCCTGCGGAGGACATTCGCTGGCTGGTCGCAGGGGCGGCCGCGGTCCTCGTAGCGGCGGCGGCACTCGGGCCGCTGCGGCTCTGGTGGGCGTTGCCGGGCGCCGTGTTCCTGCTCTACCTCGGCGCGATGCAGCCGGTCGACAGCAGGACGCAGCGCGCTTCCATCGGTGCGCTCTTCCAGGGGATCACCAAGTCCGACCGCGATTGGATCACGGCGATCGTCGGGTCGAGCGATCCTCGCCGGGTCGCCGTCCTCTGGACCGGGGCGACCGACAGGCTCACCGTGAACGAGAACGAGTTCTTCAATCGCGACGTCGGCCCGATCTATACGACGAACGGTGCGGTCCCGGGCGGCCTCGCTCAGACGCCCGTGGCGGTGAACCGTGCCAGCGGCAACTACCTCGCTGCGGGACAGGTGGTGCACGTGCAGGACGTACTGACCGACACGAGCATCTCGGTCGCAGGCCGCGCGATCGGCGGTGACCCGAAGAAGGGCCTCGTCCTCCTGCACGTCGACGGGCCGCTGCGCGCCGAGCACATCACGACCGGGATCGACTATCCCGACCTCTGGGCGGGGCATACCGCGATGTACCGCCGGTTCGCGTGCCGGGGCGGGCGGCTCGACGTGCAACTGGGGAGCGACGCCCATCTCTTCAAGAGCGTCCAGCTGGTCGAGGCCTACGTGCGTGGTCGCCTCGTCGCCTCCACGCTGGTCGGGCCGTACCGGGAGGCGACGATGCACGTCCCGCTCGTGCGCGGGCCTCGGGGATCGTGCACCGTTCGCTTCCGGATCCCGCGGACGCGGGTCCCGGCGCGGGTCGAGCCGCCGAGCACCGACACGCGCGAGCTCGGGATCAGATTCCTCGACTTCACCGCGTCGTGAAGATCGCGTTCGACGTCAGCCCGCTCTCGCACGAGCCGACGGGGATCGGCAACTACATCCGCGGTTCGCTCGCAGCGCTGGCCGAGGCTGCCGGCGACCGCCACGAGATCGTCGCCTTCGCACCGACGAGCCCCGAAGGTCTACGCCGGATCCCCGAGGCGCTGGAGGGCATCCCGGTGACGACGAAGCTGCGGCTGCTGCCGTTCGCGCACCACTGGCGGCAGGCGTGGAGCCGGGTGGGGCGGCCGCCGGTCGAGCGCTTTCTCGGGCCGGTCGATGTTCTCCACTACACCGACTGGATGTTCCCGCCGCAGCGCGCCGGGTTGCGCTCGACGATGATCCACGACCTCGTTCCGTTGCACCATCGCGAATGGGTCACACGGCGGACCTATTCGATGCACTCGGCCAAGTATCGGGATGCCCGGAACTGCGACACGGTGTTCGTCAACTCCGAGTACACGCGCGGCGACGTGATCCGAACGCTGCAGCTCGACCCGGCGCGCGTCCATGTCGCCGCGCCCGGCGTGGACGCCTGGTTCGGCCCGGACGGCGATCGAGCCGATCTCGGAGCGCCCTACGTCTTGACGGTCGCGACACTCGAACCGAGGAAGAACCTCCAGGTGCTCGTCGACGCGCAGCGGCTGCTCAACGGTCGCCTGCTGCTCGCCGTGGTCGGCGGTGCGGGCTGGGGGAAACAGCCGTTGCTCGACGCGCCGGGCATCCGGCTGCTCGGGCGCCAGGACAACGAGTCGCTCGCGCGGCTGTATCGCGGCGCTGCGGTGGTCGCCTATCCGTCGCGGTTCGAGGGCTTCGGGATCCCGATCGTGGAGGCGATGGCGAGCGGCGTCCCGGTCGTCGCCTCTTCGCACGCGTCACTGGACGAGGCTGCAGGCGGCGCTGCGCTCCGTGCCGACCCCGACGATCCCGAGGCGTGGGCCCGGGCGCTCGTCGAGGCGGCGGACCGGAACGAGGAGCTCGGTCGCCGCGGGCTCGAGCAGGCGCGGCGCTTCACCTGGCGGCCCGTCGGCGAGACGATGCTCGCGGCCTGGGAGGAAGCCCGGTGAACGTCGCCTACGACGTGGCCCCGCTCGTGCTCGACAACGCCGGCACCGCGCGTTACGTCCGCGGTGTGCTCGAAGGGTTGCGGGCGCGCGCCGACGTGGACGTGAGAGAGGTGAGCTGGGCCGGGCCGGGCCGGGCGACCGCGGCGCTGCGTGACGCGGCCTGGTACCCGATCCTGCTGCCGCTGCAGGCCCGGCGGGCGGACGTGCTCCATTGCACGACGTTCCGCGCGCCGCTCAAGGCGACCGTGCCGGTGGTCGTCACCGTGCACGACCTGGCTGCGGTGCGGCAGCCCGACCTCTTCACGGCGTGGACGCGCCTCTACGCCCGCACGCTGCTGCTGCCGGTCCTGAGGGCGGCGGCACGCGTGCTCACGGTGTCGGAGTTCACGAAGCGCGAGGTCGTCGAGCTTGCACGCGTGCCCGAGAGCCGGATCGACGTCGCCTACAACGCAGCCTCGTCGTCGGTCTTCACGCCGGACGGCCCGGCGTCGCCTGGCGACTACGTCCTCGCGGTCGGCACGCTGGAGCCGCGCAAGAACCTGCCGCGGTTGATCGCCGCCACGGGCCGGCTCGGCCTCGAGTTGCGAATCGCGGGCGCCCGTGGCTGGGGCACCGTCGACGTCGAGGCCTCGCATGTCCGCTGGCTCGGCCGGCCCACCGACGACGAGCTTGCCACGCAGCTGCGCGGTGCGCTCTGTCTCGCCTATCCGTCGCTGCTCGAGGGCTTCGGCATCCCGGTGCTGGAGGCGATGCTCTGCGGGACGCCGGTCGTGACGAGCGCGAACAGCGCGATGGAGGAGGTCGCCGGCGATGCGGCCGAGCTCGTCGACCCGCGGGACGTCGAGTCGATCGCGGCGGGAATCGAACGAGCGCTTGCGCGACGCGAGGAGCTGCGCGCGGCCGGTCTCGTGCGCGCACAGCGTTACACCTGGGACGCGGCCGCCGAGGCGACGGTGGCCTCGTATCGAAAGGCGATTGGATGAGCCGGCCACTCGTCGCCGTCGATGCCGACGTGCTCGGCCGTCAGCGCACGGGTGAGGAGACGTATGTCCTGAACCTGTTGCGGCTGCTGCCGGAGGCCGCTCCCGATCTGCGTTTCGTCGCGATCACACGTCATCCGGAGCTCGTCCCCGACGGGATCGAGCCGGTTCCGCTCCCGGCGCGCTCGCAGGAGCTGCGCATGGCCTGGACACTGCCGCGGCTGCTGCGCCGCCTACGACCCGACGTGTCGCATTTTCAGCACGCACTGCCGCTCGGCAGCCGCGGCCGGACGGTGCTGACCCTGCACGACCTGCACTTCGAGCGCGATCCGAGCGTCATGGGGCCCCTCGACCGTCTTGTCTTCAAGAACGTCGTTCCTCGCGCCGCCCGCAAGGCGGACCGCGTGCTCGCCGTTTCGGAACGGACGAAGGAGGACGCCGTCGAGCTGTACGGGATCTCGCCGGAGAAGGTGACAGTCACACCGCACGGCGTCGATCCGGCTTTCGCTCCGGGCGACGGTGGGAACGACGGCTACCTGCTCTTCGTCGGTGCGGTGCAGGAGCGCAAGGACCCGCTCGCCGCGCTCGCCGCGGCCGGTGCCGTCGGCCTGCCGCTCGTCGTCGCCGGGCCGGAGAAGGAGCCGGCGCTCGCACGCGAGCTGCGTGCGCGCGGGGCGGACGTCCGCGGCTTCGTCACGCCTGCCGAGCTCGCAGGCCTGTACCAACGTGCAACGGCGTTCATCCTGCCGTCGCGGTACGAGGGGTTCGGCATCCCCGTGATCGAGGCGATGGCGAGCGGTGCCCCCGTCGTGATCTCCACCGACGCCGCGCTTGTCGAGGTGGCGGGCGGGGCAGCCTCGGTCGCGGTCGACGGCGACCTCGCCGGGGCCGTGGAGCGCGTCCTCGCCGACCGCGACCGCTATGTCCAGGCAGGGCTCGCGCGCGCGAGGCACTTCACCTGGCGGGAGACCGCTCGACTGACCGCCGACGCCTACCGGGGCGTCCTCCCGTGAGAGTCGCCGCGATCGTCGTCTCCCACGGCCATCCGGCCGAGCTCGCGTTGTCGCTGCCGGCGCTGGAGTCGCAGGTCGACGAGCTCGTTGTGATCGCGAATGTGCCGGGGTCGGTGCCGGCGGGAGTCGTAGCGATCTCCAACGACCGGCCGCTCGGCTTCGGCGCGAACGTGAACCATGGCGTTGCCCGGACCGGCGCGGAGCTCGTCGTCTCCGCCAACCCGGACGCCGTGCCGCAGCCCGGCGCCGTCACCGCATTGCGGTCGTTCATGGAGGCTCATCCACGCTGCGGCGTTGCAGGCCCGCGCATGGTGTTCCCCGACGGGCGCTGGCAGCCTTCGCGCCGGCGGTTCCCGACCGTCCTCGGCACGGTGGTCCGTCGAACGCCGCTCCGGCTCGTGGTCCCGCAGCGCCGTCACTACCACCTCGACGCAGCGCCACCCGAGGAGCCGGTGCCTGCCGATTGGATGCTGGGCGGTTTCCTGATGCTGCGCCGCTCGATGCTCGCGGAGCTCGGTGGGTTCGACGAGGGGTTCCGGCTCTACGGCGAGGACATCGATCTCCAGTACCGCGCGATGCTGGCCGGCTGGGAGCGCTGGTACGTGCCTGCCGCCGTCGTCTCGCACGAGCACAAGGCAGAGACCGACACGCGCTGGCTGACGCGCCGGACGCTCTGGCACTGGCGCGGGATCGCGCGTTTTGTGCGGAAGCATCCCGAGCGCCTGCGGGCGTTCTAGGGAGCCACCGGCTCAGACCCGGCTCAGAGCAAGCTCAGAGGCGGCTCAGAGGAAGCTCAGAGGCGGCTCAGAGGAAGCTCAGACGCTAGCGCCGAGGAACGAAGCCGAAAGCGACCTGCGCGCTCAGCTCGCGCTGGTCGTACTGGGACGGCTGGAACGTCCCCCGCGCGGTCACGTCGATCCGGAACGGCGTGACGGCGGGTATGCGGACGACCTTCGTCTGGCACGGGTTCGAGCGGAGCGTGAGCCGCTTCGTCGCCAGGGGCCGCCCCGCCACGGGCTGCCCGTCGCCGTTGATGCGCAGCGTCGACAGCCTGATCGTCAGATGCGACGGTGGATACCCCCCGCACGCGGCTGCGCGCGAGAGGCTGACCGTCGCGGTCCCGGGCTCCGGTCCCTTGGGGGCGAAGTGGTAGTAGAAGGACGCGGTCGACATCCACGCCGCGTCGGGGCTCAAGCCGCCTTGTGCATCGGCGATGCGGATCGGACGGCGAACGTGGAAGAGGCGCAGCCCGCCAACGGTCTCGCGCAGCTCGCCGGCTGGATCGACGCCCGGCGTGGCGACGACCCATTCGATCGGCAGCTGTGGGTCCACTGCTCCGGTCAGATCTCGATAGTTGGGCGTGACGGTTGGACCCGGCCCCGGTGCGGAGGCATCCACCGACCAGACGTCCATGATCGACTGGTTCCAGAACTCGACCGACCAGAACGCATTGGAGCCCCCGAGCGATTGGCCGATGTACATCGTCCGCGCGCGCCCGGTCGCCTGGTCGATCCAGTCGGGCGGGGTCGGCAGCACGCCGCGCAGCGAGTCGGAGAACGAGTTCGACGCATTCGCGGCCGAGATCTCGCCCGTCAGGTTCCAGCCGACGATCGCCAGTGCGAGGAGCGCTGCCGCGGGCAACGCCAGGCGGCGAAGCGCACCGCGACGGCGGGCGACCTCCCGCAGCGCCATCAGCACGACCGACCCGATCAGGATTCCGAGCAGCAGCCGGTGAGCGTCGGTCGTCGTGAAGTAGAACGGCTTGCGGTTCAGCCACTGGAGGACCGAGAGCCCCGGCGCGTCGGAGTAGAAGTGCTCGGTGTTGTGGTACGGCGTGGTGTCGACCAGGTACCAGACGGCTGCAGCCGACAGCAGGACGGGGATGACCTTTGCCCGTCCGTAGAGCGCCCAGCGCGCCGTGACGACGAAGACGATCGGTGCGACGTAGATCAGGTTCCGCTCCTCGACGCGGATCGCAAACGTCGTCGAGAGGTACGAGGCCTTGACGGCGGTGTAGAGCCCGAACGCGACGATCGCTCCGACGAGCGTCGCGGCAAGCGCGCGTTCGTCCGGCAGCCGCCAGCGTGCACCGAGCAGCCACGTCAGGGTCGCGAGGACCGGCAGCACGCCCACGCCGATCATGAACGCGCCGGCCGCCCACAGGCCGTATGTGAGCAGGCGGTGGTGGAAGTGGGTGCCGATCGCCCATGAGTACGAGTGCTGGTTGGCGAACGCGCCGAGGGCGATCAGCCCGCCGAGGCCAAGCACGATTGCCCCGACTCGTTCGCGTGTCGACCAGCTGCCGATCAACTGCCTGCCGGCTGCGCTCGTCGCCGCCATGAGCGCGGCGGCGAGGAGCCCTGCGACGATCAGCACCTCGAGCTCGGAGCGAATCGCGGGAGCGACGATGATCGCTCCCGCCGCGAGCCCGGCCGAGAGGCGGGAGCGGAGGATCAGCGCGCGCGCGAGGAGCCACAGTGCGAGCGTCGCCCAGAAGTACGCGAGCGGCTCCGGGATCAGCATCCCCGTGTAGACGAGAGCCGGGATCACCGCGGTTGCCACACCGCAGGCGATCGCCGCCGGCCGCGTCACGAACAGGCGCGCCAGCGCATACGCCGGGAAGATCGATGCGGTCATGACTGCCGCGTTGATGTACTTCGCGGCTGCGTAGGCGCGGCCGGTTGCGCCGAGCCACCACGCCGGCGCGATCAGGTACTCGTAGAGCGAGCTGAAGGAAACGTCGTGCAGCCGCAGCTGGGGCACGCCGTGATGCGCCACACCGCGCGAACGGCCTGCCCATTCGAGCTCGTCGGTGAAGAGCCAAGGAGTCGAATGCTTGCTCGCCTGCCAGGCATAGAGGATCAGCAAGAAGACATACGCGAGGAGCAGCGGATAGACAGCGAACAGCCTGTCGAAGATCGACCGCTGTCCCTCGGAGGATGTCTGTGTCACTTCGGCTCGGTCGCCATGCTGACCTGCGGATCGAGATCGAGCTCGCGTCGAACGAATCGGCAGTCGGTCTCGTGCCGGGCACATGTCTCCACGATCATGGTCAGCCGGTCGTGCTCGGCGTTCGGGATCGTGACGAACACCACGTCGGGTGCGAGCCGTTCGATCGCCCGCTCGATCCCGGCGGTCGTCGCAACGACCTTGACACCGTTCAGGCGGCGGCCGCGGAGACTCGGTGAGTCGTCGATGAAGCCGACGACGCGCTCGCCGGGCGTCTCCCGCAGTTCGCGCAGCAGGCTGCGTCCCGTCCGTCCCGCGCCGATGATCAAGACGCGGCGGCCGGAGCGGCTGCGAGCGAGGTCGACGAAGTGGACGATCGCCCGTTCGGCGAATCGGGCGGCGGTGATCGCCGCTGCACAGATCAGTGCGTCGATCACGAAGACGCTGCGCGAGAAATCCCCGAGCGGTCCCTGCGTGAGCGCGATGATGCCGATCGCCCCGATCCCCGAGACAACGACCGCAGCGCCTGCACGAAGCGCGTCGCGCGAGCTCGCGTACCTCCAGACGCCCGCATACATTCCGAAGAGCAGCAGTGCGATGTAGCGGCAGAGCAACAGGACCGGCAGCGTGAGCAAGAAGTAGTGGCGTTGGTTCGGCGTCCCGACGCCGTTGAAGCGAAGGAGATACGCGGCCAGGAAGGAGGCCGCGATGAGTGCACCGTCGACGGCGACCTCGGCAAGCCTGCGTGTGTAGACGTTCAGTCGTTTGGCTCCGGGCTCGCGAGTGCGATCGACGTCCGCGAGGAAGGTGCCGAACTGGATCAGCAATGCGAACGTCACCAGCACACCGACGGCGGCAATCCGGCCGTTGCCGAACGCCTCGTAGGCGAGGCTGGTCGCGCCGAGCCCCGCCGAGATCAGCGCCAGCAGCACCACAGCTCCCGTCTCGGAGACCCCGAGCGAGACGAGCCGGTGCGAGCTGTGGTCGCGCCCGCCCTGCGAGACGGGCCGTCCTTCGAGGAGCCGCACGACCGTCACGAGCGTGGTGTCGAGGATCGGCACGGCGAGGATCAGGACCGGCAGGACGAGAGTTGCGACCGTCGAGGTCGCGACGGTGTAGCTCGAGGCCAGCCCGAGCGACGCGAGGGTGAACCCGATCAGCTGGGAGCCGCTGTCGCCCATCCAGGCGAGTGCGTGCTTCCCCGGCCGCAGGTTGAACGGGAGAAAGCCGAGGACGCCGGCGCCGAGCGCCACCGCGATCACGAGCACGAGCCGCGGCTCGTGCTGCAGCCAGGCATCGCAGGCGAAGAATGCCGCCGCGATCACCGCCAGGCTGCCCGCCAGGCCGTCCATGTTGTCGAGGAGGTTGAAGGCGTTCGTCATCCCGACCAGCCAGAGGAGGCCGAGCGGCACCGTGAGCCAGGGGCTGTGGACGATCTGGACACCCGTGCCCGTCGAGAGGACGATCGCGGCGGCGCCGACCTGAGCCGCGAGCTTCGCAACCGGCGGAAGCGAGTGGACGTCGTCGATCAGGCCGGCGAGGAAGAGCAGGCTCGCGCCGGCGAAGATGCCGACGAGCTGCGTCGTCGCCGTGAGCGGCCCAACGAGGACGGCGAGCCAGATGCCCGCGGTGAGCGCAATGTAGATCCCGATGCCGCCGACGAGCGGTGTGGCGGACGCCCGCCAGCGACTCTGGTCGGGAGCCCGCTCCAGATTGCGCGAGTACCGAGAGTGCAGCAACGCCCACACGACGATCAGTGCGATCGGGAGCGCAACGAGGGCCGCGAGCGTGCTCACGCGACGCGAGGGTAGTCGAGTGGTGTTAGGGCTGTGTTTGCCCGCACAATCCGTCCCTAGACTAGTGCGCGACGATGACGGTCTACGCCGATCTCCTTCGCTACCGCGAGCTGTTCGCGAATCTCTTTCGCCGGGACTTCCAGGCGAAGTACAAGGGATCGCTGCTCGGCGTCCTCTGGTCGCTCCTCAATCCGCTCGTTCTGCTGGGCGTTTACCTGGTCGTCTTCGGGCTCATCTTCCAGAACAAGAAGATCGCGCACTATCCGGTTTACCTCCTGGCCGGACTTTCCTGCTGGATCTTCTTCTCCGTCTCGCTGCAGTCCGCGTCGCGGTCGATGGTCGACAGCGCTGAGCTGATCAAGAAGGTGCGCTTTCCACGACAGCTCGTCGCGTTCTCGATGGTCGCGACTCAGGCCGTCACCTTCGGACTGATGCTGGTGATCCTGATCGTGCTCTCGCTGGTGTTCGTTCCCGACGCGCGGACGACGGTCTGGGCGGCGATTCCGTTGGCGATCGTCTTCGCTGCATTCGTGGCCGGGCTGGCGCTGCTCGTCGCCTGCCTCAACGTGCTCTTCCGCGACGTCGAGCACGTGCTCACCGCGGCGCTCCTGCCCTGGTTCTTCCTCACGCCGATCCTGTGGAATGCCTCGACCTTGCCGGACAAGGCGAAGAGTCACGCCACCCTGGTCAAGGTGCTGCTGTGGGGCAATCCCATCGCACCGCCGATCGCGGCGGTGCGCGACGCCATCTGGTCCGGGCACCTGCCGCGCGCGGCCGAGGTGATCTATCTGTTGGTCGCAGCCGTCGTCGCGCTGGCGCTCGGCGCGTACGTGTTCACGCGCGTCGACGACCGAATTGCCGTCGAGCTCTAGGCGCGTCTCCTGACCAGGAGCACGATTCGTCCGTCGTAGACCCAGGGCTCGGCGAGCGGGGCGGCGAACGCCGGCAGCCCCGCCACGTCGGCGAGCTGTTCGAGCTCGATGCCCGGGAGCACCGACGGGCAGAGGAGCGCGGCGCCGAATCCGGGAATCCGCCCCGGCCCGGGCTCATAGCTCGCGAGCGCATGGGGCCGGCGCAGCCCTTCCCAGGAGATCGCGCCTGCGACGACCGCGAAGCCCTCGGCGTGCGCCGCGCGCACACGCTCCTCCCAGTCGGGCGCGGGCTGGACGCCGTCGGGCAGTTCGGCGTGCGGTTCGCCCGGACGCTCGCCGACGAGCACGTCCTGCACGAGCATCGGGCTGCCGAGCTCCGAGAACCACGCGCGGTTCTCGGCGACCATGTCGAAGGCGAGCCGGTACGGGCCGGGCGGGATCGGGGCGCGGACGTCGGCCACGATCGTGCCGCGTTCGCCGGGCATGAGCGGCGGTGCGGGAGTCCGCCGGCCGTCCCAGACGATCGGGTTGTCGCGGTCGTCCAGCCAGTGATAGGCGAGGTTCACCCCCGCGCGCCAGGCGATCGTGCCCGCGTTCTCGAGCTCGACCTGCACCTGTGCGACGGCGCCGGCATGCGAGGTGACCGCGGGCGGAGCGCCCCAGTGGACGGCGAGAGGCCCTTTCGACACGGCGGCTAGCCTAACCCTCGATGGAACCGCTTCTCGTCAGGGCCGCTCGGCGCGAGCCGGTGGAGCACACCCCGGTGTGGTTCATGCGCCAGGCCGGCCGCTCGCTGCCGGAGTACCGCGAGATCCGGGAGCGGCACTCGTTCTGGGAGGTCGCCGGCTCACCCGAGCTGTGCGCGGAGGTGACCTTGCAGCCGGTGCGGCGCCACGGCGTCGACGCCGCGGTGATGTTCGCCGACATCATGACCCCGGTGCTCGGGATGGGGCTGCACGTCGACCTCGTCGAGGGTGTCGGCCCGGTCGTCGAGCGGCCGGTGCGGACGCTGGCCGATGTCGACGCGCTTCGCCTCCCCGATCCCGACGAGGCGTTCGCACCCCTGCTGGAGGCGATCCGCATCGTCCGTGGCGAGCTCAAGGACGAGCAGGCGGTCGTGGGCTTCTGCGGCGGCCCGTTCACCGTTGCCGGCTACCTGGTCGAGGGCAGGCCGTCACGTGAGTTCGCGCTCGTCAAGGCCCTGATGTACAGCGAGCCGGCGGTCTGGCGCGCATTGATGGAGAAGCTCGCGGACTGTTTCGCGTCGTACGTCGCGGCACAGGCGCAGGCGGGCGCCGACGTCGTGCAGCTCTTCGACTCGTGGGTCGGCGCGCTCTCGCCTGCCGACTACGAGGAGTTCGTCGCACCGTGGTCGGCGCGCATCCTGGCCGGTACGGGCGCCACCCCGACCATCCATTTCGGGACCGGCGCCTCGACGTTGCTGCCGGCGATGGCCCGTGCGGGTGGCGACGTGATCGGTCTCGACTGGCGGATCGGGCTCGACGACGGCTGGGCGATCGTCGGCGACGAGCGCGCCGTCCAGGGGAACCTCGACCCGGCGTTGCTGCTCGGGCCGTGGGAGCGCGTCGAGTCGGGTGCCCGCGATGTGCTCGCCCGGGCCGGGGGGCGGCCCGGCCACATCTTCAACCTCGGGCACGGCGTGCTGCCGGGCACCAACCCGGACGTCGTCTCGCGACTCGCGGCGCCTCGTGCAGGAATCGACCGTCGAGGCGCCTGTCTGACACCGGAGCTGCCGCCTGCCGAGCTCGAGTCCGTCTTCGGCTCCACCACCACCCCGGACGAGGTGCACGACCTGCGCGGCAAGCGCTTCGCCTCGACGATGGGAGTCTGGCGCGTGGTTTCGGACGGCCGCGCGGCCGTGCTGAAGCAACTTGCGCTGGGCGCGGGTGGAACACGCACGTGGCCGTCGGAGGCCGGCGTCGAGTCGACGCACTACTGGCGGCGCGAGGTCGAGGTCTACGAGCACGGGCTGCAGTCCGGCGTGCCCTTTCGGCTTCCTGCAGCGACCGTGTTCGAGCGTGACGACGGGTCGGTGGCGCTGTGGCTCGAGGACGTCGGTGATCCGGAGCCCTGGCCCGACGCCGACATCGCCGACGTGGCCCGGCGGCTCGCTGCCATGCCGTCACTCGTGGAAGGGCCTCGATGGTTCGCGCGCGATTGGCTGCCCCGCTACCTCGAGCTGCGCGCGTATCGGTTCGATCCTGAGCTGCCGTTCTGGCGGCGTCGCGACGAGATCGTCGCGCGCGTCCAGGCGGGCCCGCGCGTGCTCGTCCACAACGACTTCCATCCGGGCAATATCTTCCGTCCCGGTGGCGACCCGGTCGTCATCGACTGGGCGTTCTGCGGGCTCGGGGTGCCGGGGAGTGACGCGGGCGTCCTGGCTGGCGACTTCCTCTTCGACGGGTTCTATTCGCCCGAGGAAGCCGAGCACCTGATCGACCTGGTCTGGGACGCCTATTCGGGGGCGCTCGAACCGGAACTGGTGCCGGAGGCGGAGTTCACCTACTTCGTCGGCAACGCCCTTCGCTACGGCTGGGCGCCTGCGATCAACGAGCACTTCGCCTCCGTGTACGCGGCCCTGGCCTCGGCGGCCACCACTCGGCTACCGTCCTTTACATGAGCGAGACCGCGGTGATCCTGATGGCCTACGGCTCGCCGGAGCGGGTGGCCGACGTGCCCGCCTACTACGCCGACATCCGCGGTGGGCGCCCGATCTCGCCGGAGCACCTCGAGGATCTGGTGGCCCGCTATCGCGCACTCGGGATCGAGGACGCGAGCCCGCTCAATGCGATCACCGAGGCGACGCGGGCAGCGCTCGAGACGGAGCTCGGACTGCCCGTCTTCACGGGCATGAAGCACTGGGATCCGCGCATCGCCGACGCGGTGGAGGCGGCCGTCTCAGGAGGCGCCTCACGTCTCGTCGGCCTCGTGCTCGCGCCCCATTACAGCCGCCTCTCGATTGCCGGCTATCGGCTTCTGCTCGAAGAGGCGGTCGCCGGCCGCGTCGGAGTGATCTTCGTCGACAGCTGGCACGACGATCCCGGGCTGATCTCGTTTCTCGCCGACCGGATCCGCGACACGGATGCTCACGTCGTCTTCACGGCACACTCACTGCCGGCGCGCATCCTCGAGGACGGTGACCCGTACCCGGATCAGCTGTTGGAGACGGCCAGGCTCGTCGCCGACAGCGCCGGGGTCGAGGACTGGTCGTTCTCGTTCCAGAGCGAGTCTCCGACCGGTGAGCCGTGGCTCGGGCCGGACATCCTCGATCACCTCGAAGACTTGAGCGCTCGTGGCGTGGAGGACGTGCTCGTCTGTCCCGTCGGGTTCGTGTCGGATCATCTGGAGATCCGCTGGGACATCGACACCGAAGCGCAGGACAAGGCGCGCGAGCTGGGCCTTCGCCTCGACCGGATCGAGATGCCGAACGACGATCCGCGCTTCGTCCGTTCCCTCGCCGAGATCGTGCGCGGCGCGCTGGCGGCGGTCGCGGCATGAACGCACCCGGCAGGATCGTCGTCGATCGCGTCTCGCGGACGTTTCGCGTCTATCCGAAGGCGCAGCGGACGCTCAAGGACATCTTCGTCTCACGCGGCCGCCTGAACGTGCGCGAGGTGCAGGCGCTGCGCGACGTCTCGCTGACCGTCGAGCCCGGCGGCTCTGTCGGTCTCGTCGGCCGCAACGGCTCGGGCAAGACGACGTTGCTGCGCGTCATCTCCGGGATCATCAAGCCGACGACCGGCCGCGTCGAGGCGGATGGTCGGATCGCATCGCTGCTCGAGCTCGGAGCCGGTTTCCATCCCGACTTCAGCGGACGCGAGAACGTCTACCTGAACGGGTCGATCCACGGCCTGTCGCGCGCGAGGGTGCGCGAGGTGATGGACGAGATCGTCGCGTTCGCGGAGCTGGAGAAGTTCATCGACCTGCCGGTGCGCACGTACTCGTCGGGAATGTTCATGCGTCTCGGCTTCTCGGTGGCCGCGCACATCCAGTCCGACGTGCTGCTGCTCGACGAAGTCTTCGCCGTCGGCGATGAGCAGTTCCAGCGCAAGTGCTTCGGCAAGATCGCCGAGTTCAAGAATCGCGGCGGGACGATCCTGTTCGTCTCCCACGACGCCCAGGCGGTCGAGCGGTTGTGCGACCGTGCCGTGCTCCTGCGGCAGGGCGAGGTCGCCTTCGACGGTGACACCCGGGAGGCGATCGGCGCCTACCGCCGGCTGCTGGCGGCCGACGCCAATCCGGAGGAGCTCGAGGCGGGGCTCCGCGAATGGGGCAGCGGCGAGGCGCGGTTCGTCTCCGCCCAGTTGCTCGACGACGACGGCGAGGAACGCACGCAGCTCGCCGCCGGCGAACCGGTCACGATCCGGCTCGTCGTCGCGGCCGATCCGGCGGTTGCCCCGCCGCGCGTCTCGGTGGAGCTGCGCGACGACGGCGGCCTCGTGCTCGGGACGGCTGCGCAGGAGACGCGCGAGCTCGGCTGGTCGCCGGAGGGCGGTGAGCGCGAGCTGCGCTTCCGGCTCGGTCGGCTGCCGCTCGCCGACGGGCGGTTCCATCTGCGGTTCGCGCTGGCCGACGGCGACACCGGTCGGTTGCTGCACACACTCGACGATGCGCTCCGGTTCTTCGTCTTCCCGAGCGGCGAGCAGACCGGCGCCGTGCTCCTCGACGGCGACTGGTCGTTGCAGGAGATCGGCGAGGGCACGCCAACTTCGCGGATGTGAGCACCCGGTCCTGCCCAGACTGGCCCGTGCTGATGGAGCTCGCGCCTGAGCTGCAGTTCCGCCACTACACCCTCGGCGAAGTGCAGATTCCCGTCGACGCCTTCGTCCAGCTCGAGGGACTGTCGTCGGACACCGTCGCGGTCTGCTGCGACCTCGATTCGCACGTCTTCAACCCCGAGCACACCGATCCCCGCATCGTCGAGGCGCTGCGCGGGACGCACTGGATCGATGTGCATGAGTTTCCGCGGCCTCGCTAGCCGCCCCGGGTAGTGTCTCCGGGCGATGACGACGGTCGTCGTTCCCTTCCGGAGCAGTGATCCGAAGCGCCGCCTGGCGACGCTGTCCGAGCGCGGCCGGCTACGGCTGGCCGAGGCGATGCTGGCGGATGTACTGGCCGCCGCGGTCGCGGTCGGACCGGTGCTCGTCGTCTCGCCGCAGGTGATCGCGCTGCCCGAGGGCGCGACGCACGTCGAGGATCCACGCCGCGGGCAGGGTGCGGCCGTGCGCGCTGCGCTCGATGCGGCGACGGCAGCCGGCCTGCCGGCGCCGTACCTCGTCGTCAACGCGGACTTGCCCTGTGCGACGACCCGCGACCTGCTCGCGCTCGTGGGAGCCGTGCCGGACGGTGGGCTCGCGCTCGTGGCAGCGCCCGACGGCACGACGAACGCGCTCGCGCTCTCCGACGAACGGCTCTTCGAGCCGGTCTACGGGCCGGGGAGCGCCGCGCGATTCGCAGCACTTGCGGATTCCCGCCTGCTCGACTCGCCGAATCTCATGGATGACGTGGACGCGCCGGGCGATCTCGTGCGGCTCGGTGCTCGGCTCGGCGAGCACACGCGCCGGGTGCTGACCGAGCTTCGACTCGAGACCGCTGCGTGAAGGTCGCTGTCCTCTCGGGCGGCGTGGGAGGCGCGCGGTTCCTCCGCGGACTGCTCGGTGTCGTCGATCCAGGCAACGTTTCCATTGTAGGCAACATCGCGGACGACATCGAGGTGCTGGGCCTGCGGGTCTCCCCCGATCTGGACAGCATCCTCTACACGCTGACCGGGCTCGCCGACGACGAGCGCGGCTGGGGGCGCGCCGGGGAGACCTGGCAGGCGCTCGAGTCGGTCGCACAGCTCGGCGGCGAGTCGTGGTTCAGGCTCGGCGACCGCGACATCGGCCTCCATCTCGTGCGCACGGAGCTCCTGCGTAACGGGATGCCGCTCAGCGACGCGACCGACCGCCTCGCGCGAGTGCTCGGGCTGAAGGCCCGGCTTCTGCCCGCGACGGACGATCCGGTGCGAACGTTCCTGGAGACGCCCGTCGGGACCTTCGCGTTCCAGACGTGGTTCGTGGCTCGTGGACATCGCGACGAGGTCGACGCGGTGCACTATGCGGGAGCGCCCGAGGCCGTGCCTGCGCCCGGCGTCATCGAGGCAATCGACGGCGCGGACGTGATTCTCATCGCCCCGAGCAATCCGTACGTCTCGATCGGGCCGATCCTCGCGGTCTCCCAGATCCGCGCCGCGCTCGAGCGGCGCAGCGTCCCATGCGTCGCCGTCAGCCCGCTGATCGGTGGGCGCGCAGTCAAAGGCCCGGCCGACCGCATGCTCGCGCGGCTCGCCGGCGGAACGACCCCAACGCACGTCGCGTCGTGTTACGAGGGACTGATCGACGTGCTCGTGATCGACGAGTCCGACGAGGCGAGCGGTCCTGTGCCCGGCTTGAAGCAGACAGCCGTCACCAAGACGCTCATGTCGGACGAGAGCGCCGCGCGGAAGCTCGCCGCCGTCGCGGTCCACTCCGCCGGTGCGCTCGCGTGAGAGTCGCGATTCTCGGCGGCACCGGCAGCTTCGGCCGCGCCCTGGCCGCCCGGCTCGTCGCCCTGGGAGGCGACGATGTCGTCATCGGCTCGCGCGACGAGGAGCGGGCACGGGAGACAGCCGCCGAGCTCGGCGGCGCCGGCATCACCGGCGCGACGAACGAGCAGGCTGTCGCCGGAGCCGACCTCGTCGTCCTCGCGGTGAACGCGGATGCCGCACTCGACACCGCGCGCAGCCTTGCCGGCGCCCTCGGGGCGACGCCCCTGCTCAGCGTCGCCAGCGCGATCGAGTTCCACAAGGGAGTGGGGATGCTCCCGGATCCCGACGCATTGAGCCTGGCAGAGCGCGTGCAGGCGGTCGTCCGGGCGCCCGTGGTGGCAGGCCTGCACTCGATCGCCGCGGCCAACCTCGAGGCGGACGAGCTCGATGAGGACGCCCTGGTCTGCGGGGACGATCGCGACGCGAAGGAGCTTGCGATCGAGCTCGCAGGCAGGCTGGTCGGCCGCCCGGCGCTCGACGCCGGGCCGCTCGCGAGCGCCCGGGCGCTCGAGGGCCTGACGGCCGTGATCGTCAACCTGAACCGCCGCTACAAGGCACACGTCGGTGTGCGCATCACCGGCGTCGACGGCTCCCAGTGATCTCGCTCATTCCCGTACGCGGCCTGCCGGAGATCCGGGAAGGGGACGACCTGGCGGCGATGATCGTGGAGCTGATCGAGCTCGCCGACGACGACGTGCTCGTGATCGCCCAGAAGGCGGTGTCCAAGGCGGAAGGCCGGGTGATCCGGATCGACTCGCTCGAGGCCTCGCCGCACGCGATCGAGCTGGCCGGAGACGAGCGGGATCCACGAGAGGTCGAGGCGATCCTGAGAGAGGCGAAGCGCATCGTGCGAGAGCGCGGACCGCTCGTGATCGCGGAGACGGCACACGGCTTCATCTGTGCGTCCGCCGGCGTCGACCACTCGAACGCGCCGGAGCCAGGGACGCTCGTGTTACTGCCGGTCGACCCCGACGCATCGGCTCGGCTGACCCGCAGTCGCATCTACGAGCTGACCGGCCGCACGGTCGGAGTGGTGGTGACCGATTCGTTCGGGAGGCCGTTTCGCCAGGGCACGACGGACGTTGCGATCGGCGTCGCCGGCCTCCCGCCGATCATCGACCTGCGCGGCACGACCGACCGGATCGGCTACGAGTTGCGGGCGAGCCGGGTCGCGATCGCGGACGAGATCGCAGCCGCCGCCGACCTCGCGCGGGGCAAGGCCGAGGGTGTTCCCGCCGTCGTCGTGCGGGGCCTGCGGCTCGAAGGTGACGGAACGGCACAGGAGATCGTGATCGAGCACGAGCTCGATTTGTTCTCCTGAGCGGGGGTGAACGGCATCTTGTTAAGCCCGCGTATGCAGGGATTTTCAATTTTAAACGGACGCTTACAGAATCCTTAGCGGTTCTCCGTCCTGACAACCGGCCGACCCTGTACCGTCCCGCGGTCGCCTGCGGCGGTGGCGCCCTGCCGTCGCGAGCAACCCCCTCGATGCCATGCGGACTTAGGGCCGAAGGAGGACCAGCTCGTCTTGCGCTTTACCCTGCCGTTGAGCCTGCTCGGGCTCGCGTTGATCCTGACGTTCACGTTCACGCTCGCCGGCGCGGCGAACGCCCGTGTGGCCATGCGCCCGGACCAGCCTGCGCGGGTCGGCGCGATGCGAGTGCTCGTCGGCCACTACCGCGACCTGACGTGGACGTACGAGCGCGCCGCCCGGGTGAAGCGGACGCCCAGCTCGCTCCGCGATCGTCGTACCAACGACGTGCGCTATCTCCAGCGGTCGATCGACATCTGGACGCGCCGGGCCTACCGCGCGGAGCGGCGTGCGCTCGCCGCGATCCACACCCGGCTGCTCGTGCCGCTGCCGCACGCGCCCACCCTGCACGCTCGGCTCTTTGCCCGGGTGAGCTACAGCCGGCGCCTGGCGCTGAGCCTGCGACGGATCTATCCCGGGCACGTCACGGACCGGTTCGCGCGGGCCCAGGCACCGACGGCGCGCGCGACGCTGCGTCTCTGGCAGCGCCGCAGCGCCTCTGCAGCGCTCGTCGTCGCCGAGCACGGGCCGGCCATCCCGGCGGCGCTCCATGACTCGTTCCTCTGCATCCATCGGTTCGAGGGCGCCTGGAACTCGAACACGGGCAACGGCTACTACGGGGGCCTGCAGTTGGACCGGTCGTTCCAGAGCCTGTACGGGCCCGAGTTCCTCGACCGCTTCGGCACGGCGGACCACTGGCCCGTCTGGGCCCAGCTCGAGGCCGCGGTCCGGGCCTATCAGTCGGGGCGGGGCTTCACGCCGTGGCCGAACACCGCCCGGGTCTGCGGCCTGCTCTGACCCCCTGACCTGAGGCTCAAGGGAGGCGCTATGAGCGCCGATGATCCCCCGAATGATCCCTCAGACGACTGCGGCACTCGAGCCCGACCCGGGCTCGAGCGAGGACGGCAGCGGCCCGCCGGAGAATCTGGTCGAGTCGTATCGGCGCCTGGCCGAGGTCTTCCACCTCGTCCTCTCCGAGCAGAGCCTGGACGCGCTCCTCGAGCGGATCGCGGAGACCCTCGCCGACCTGATGCCCTACGAGGCGCTCCATATCTACGAGGTCGACGAGGACCGGCGAGTCCTGATTCCGGTTCTGGCCCGGTCACAGGCGTACGAGAGCGAGATCATGAGCAGCCGGCCACGGTTCGGCGAAGGCATCACCGGCTGGGCGGTCGAGAACCGCTGCCCGGTCTGGACGAACCAGGCGCACCTCGACCCTCGGGTGATCACCGTTCCCGGCACGCCGGTCGAGCCCGAGGCGCTGATCAGTGTGCCTCTGATCGCACGAGGCGCTCTCAAGGGGGCGTTGAACATCTACCGCATCGGCGAAGAGGCCGGCTTTGCGGAACACGAGTTCGAGCTGGCGAAGTGGTTCGCGGACGCTGCGGCACTCGCGGTCGACAACGCGCAGATTCGCGCGCGCCTCGAGCACCTCGCGCAGACCGACTCGCTGACCGGTCTCTACAACCATCGTTTCTTCCACGAGCGGCTGCGCGCCGAGCTGACGCGCGCATCGCGATCGCACGACTCGGTCGCCGTCCTGATGTTCGACCTCGATGATTTCAAGCGGGTCAACGACGTCTACGGCCACGGAGCCGGTGACCAGCTGTTGATCCAGCTCGCACGCCTGGCGCGCGAGACGGTGCGGGACTCGGACGTCGTCTGCCGCATCGGCGGCGAAGAGTTCGGAGTCATCCTGCCCTCGTGCGATGCGGGCGATGCATTGGGGCTGGCCGCACGGATCACCGAGCGTCTCAGGGAGGTCGAGTTCGAGCCTGCCGGGCGCATGACCGTATCGATCGGCATCTCGCAGGGACCCGCAGCACGCGATGAACCCGCGCGAGCTGATCGCCTGCGCGGAGTCCGCCATGATGGCCGCGAAGGCCCGCGGCAAGAACCAGACCGTGCTCTATGACGAAGGCCCAGCCGAGCGGCCGTCGCCTGAAGCCGCCGCCGTCGCCCGCGATGTGCGTTCGATCGCGCACCTGAAGATGCTGCAGTCGCTGGCCGGAAAGCTGAACCGCTCGAACGACGTGCGCGAGATCGGACAGACGATCGCAACCGAGCTTCGGCTGTTGATCGACTACCACAACTGCCGTGTCGTTCTCCGCGACGGCGACCAGCTCCGGCCGATCACGTTCGTCGGTGAATACGACTCGAGCGTGCACTCGGCCGCGGACGCGTACACCCAGCGAGTCGGTGTCGGCATCACCGGGCGGGTGGCGGAGACGGGGGAGTCGCTGCTCGTTCCGAACGCGCTCGAATGCGAGTTCGCGTTCAGGATCCCGGGCACGCAGGACATCGAGGAGTCGCTGGCTGTCGTCCCGCTGCGGTACGGGTCGCGCGTGACCGGCGTGATCGTCATCTCCAAGCTCGGGCTCAACCAGTTCGACGAGGACGATGTGCGGTTGCTCGAGGTGCTGGCCGGCCAGGCATCGGTGGCGCTCGAGAATGCACGCCTCTACGAGCAGCAACGCCGCGAAGCCGAGGGCGCCAAGGCACTGCTTGCCTTCGCGGACGTCGTCTCTCGCGCACAGACAGTCGAGGAGATCTGCGAGCACATGGTGCAGACCGCGGTCGCGCTGTTCGAGACCGAGGGCGCGTCGCTGTGGCTGAGCGACACGTGCGTCGCCAGTGTCGGCCCGCCGCTTCGCGAGGGCACCGCAAGCCCGCTCGCCGAGGGTGACGGGATCGCGGGCCGGCTGGTGCTCGCGGCGTCCGCGCTCGATGAAGATCGCGAGCGTCTGCTCGCATCGTTCACGTACCAGGCTTCGGTCGCGCTACAGAAGGCTCACCTGTACGGCAAACAGCTCGAGGCCGCAGAGATCGCGAACTCGCTGCTCGAGGCGAGCCGTGAGCTCGCGACCGCCGAATCGCCCGACGAAGTCCTTGCGCGGTGCGTGGAGGTGACCTCACGCGTGCTCGGAACCGAACGCGCGGCGCTCTGGATCCAGGAGGAAGCCGCGCCGGGCGACCTCGTCGCTCGGGCCTCCAGAGGCTATGCCCCGGACGTCGACCCGGCCAGGGGCCGGCGGTTCTCGGGCGCTCTCGCGCACGAGTGGCTCGAGGGCCGCACTGAGCCGTTCGTACTCGAGCCGGATGTCGTTGCGCACATGGACGGCGTGACCGACGACCGGGTCGCGCGCTTCGTGATCGCTCCGTTGCGGCTGGAAGGCAATCGGGTCGCCGCGCTCACGGCGACGATCGGCGAGCGCGATCTCGACGACCGCCAGTTGCGTCTGCTCGCCGGTCTCGCCCACCAGGCGAAGCTGGCGATCGAGAGCGCAGAGAACTTCGAGGGGCTCGAGCATACGTTCGTCTCGACCGTCGCGTCGCTCGCGAACGCGCTCGAGGCGAACGACGCGTATGCCTCGTCCCATGCCCGCTGGATCACCGACATGGCTCTGCTGGTCGGCCGGGCGCTTCGCCTCGACCGGGACACGCTGAAGCGGCTCGAGCTCGGTGCGCTCTTCCACGACATCGGCAAGATCGGTATCCCCTCCGAGATCCTGCAGAAGCCGGGTCCCTTGACGGAGGCGGAGCTCGAGATCGTGAAGCAGCATCCCGAGCTGGGCGAAAAGATCCTGGCGCCGATCGATCGCCTGGCGGACGTGCGTCCGATCGTGCGCGCGTGCCACGAGTGGTGGGACGGTCGCGGCTACCCCGACGGCAAGGCCGGCGACGGGATCCCGCTCGAGGCGCGGATCGTGCTCGTCTGCGACGCGTTCCACGCGATGGTCAGTGACCGGCCGTATCGCAAATCCCTGCCGGCCGAAGAAGCGGTTCGCCGGCTCCGGGCTTCGTCCGGGACGCAGTTCGATCCCGGTGTCGTGGAGACCTTCGTTCGTCTCTTCGACGCCGGCGACGTTCCGCCGCTCTAGCCGTTCGCCGGATCGTCGGCGGCCAGCACGTCACGCGCCCACTCGCGCCGCTTCCACTCCGGCACCGGCGTCTCGCAGTCGCTCTTCGGTACGAAGCGCGAGTGCTCGACGAGCGTGTAGTGATGGATGTAGCGCGGGCAGTTCGGGAACACCTCGGTCGCCCGCACGCGCCAGAGAAACTGCGCCTCGGGGTAGCCGGCGAGGAGGGGATCGTCGCCGACGTGCTCGGCGATGCCGTTCAGCCGCAGTCGCTTGCGCTCCTCGAAGTTGATGAAGAGCAGCCCGACGTGCGGATTGACGAGCGCATTTCCGGCAGTGAGGAACATGCCGTTCCCGTCGTAATTCGGGAACGCGACCGTGTGCTCGTCGACAACGCGCACGAACCCGGTGTCGCCGCCCTTGTACGAGCACTGCGGCCGGCCGTCGGCGTCGGCCGTCGCGACGAAGACCATGTCGCACCGTTCGATGAACGCACGGTCGTCGTCGTCGATCCAGTCGCGGACGAGGCGCTCGTCGATCCGGTCGGCGAGCCGCCGCGTGTCGAAGCGATCCTGGTAGCTGCGACTGCCGTCGTTGAACAGGCTCATCCCGGCTCCTCCAGGCGCTGGGTGTCGCAGACATCCTGGAAGCCGAGGCGCTTGAGAATCGGGTACGACGTCCCCGGGACTGCCTGCGTGACGAGCGCGGGTGTGCCCCGCTCCGCCGCGAAGTCCCAACGACGGCGCACGAGCGCGCGATAGAGCCCACGACCGCGCGCCCACGGCCTGGTCGACCCCGCGACGAGGAAGATCCCGCGTGGGGAAGGGATCGCCGTTGCCGTCGCGGCGGGCCGACCGTCGAGCAGGGCGAGGTAGTCGACGGGGAGGCCGTTCTCCACGACGTCCGCGAAGTCGTCGCGCAGGTGGTCCCTCTGCAGCGCGCGCCGCTCCTCCGAGACGTCGAAGGCCTCCCACTGGATCTCCCGCGCGGCGAGAAAATCGTCGAACGTCTCGATCCGGCGCACCTCGATCCCTGCCGAGACCGGTGGCGGCGCCTCGACGAGCGCGAGCGTCTTGACGAGCCCGACGCCGTTGCTCGGCGGGACGAGCCCGTGGGAGAGGAGCTGCTCTCTCAGGTCGGACGGCCGAGAGGAAGGGCCGAGCCACCAGGTGCACGGCTTGCCGGCCGGCACCAGCCCGCGCACCTGCTCGAGGACGGCGCCGACCTCATCGTCGCCGACCTGCACCCCTGACACCGCGGCCCACGTCGCTCCCTGGAGAACGCACACGCGCGCGTCGGCGAACCGGGAGACCGAACCACCACCCTCCGGAAGCTGCGTGAACCGGTCCGGTGTCTCCGCGTACTCCCGAACCTCGGCGCTCAGGCGCATGACTCAGGCGCTAGGCGACGAACTCGTCGGCGACGGACAGTGCGTCGTCGAGTGCGTCCAGTGCCTCGTCGAGCTCCTCGCGTGTGATCGTCAGCGGCGGGCAGCACATGACGACGTTCCAGTGCGTCATCAGGTAGAGGCCGCGGTCGAGCGCACGCTTCATCACCGCCGCCATCGGCTTCGCCGCGTCGCCCGATCCGTTGAACGGAACGAGCGGCTCGCGGGTCTCGCGGTTCTTGACGAGCTCGAGGCCCCAGAAGCACCCGAGCCCGCGCACCTCGCCGATCGACGGGTGCTTCTCCGCGAGCTTCGCGAGCCCGGTGCGGAACACCTCGCCCATCGCGGCCGCGTTCTCGACGATGCCCTCCTCCTGGAACGCCTCGATCGACGCGACGCCCGACGCGCACGCGAGCGGATGGCCGCTGTAGGTGAGGCCGCCGGCGAACATCTTGTCGCGCGTCCAGTCGGCGATCGGCTCGCGCACGACCATCGCGCCCGAGCGGGACGTAGCCGGAGTTGATGCCCTTCGCGACGGTCATGATGTCGGGCACGACGTTCCAGTTGTCGACGGCGAACCACTTGCCGGTGCGGCCGAAGCCGGCCATCACCTCGTCGGCGATCAGCAGGATCCCGTGCCGGTCGCAGACCTCGCGGATCGACTGCAGATAGCCGTCGGGCGGGACGATCACCCCGTTCGTGCCGGTGACCGTCTCGAGGATCACGGCAGCGACGGTGTGCGCGCCCTCGTACTGGAGGATCTCCTCGAGGTGCGGGCCGCCGGTGCAGATCGGGCACGGATCGGGATGGCCGGCCGAGCAGCGATAGGTGTACGGGTCGAACATCCGCACGACGCCGGGCAGGCCCGGCTCCGCCGGCCAGCGGCGCGGATCGCCGGTCAGCGTGATCGCGCCGCCCGTCGCGCCGTGGTAGCTGCGATAGCGCGCGATGATCTTGTGGCGGCCGGTGTACCAGCGGGCGAGCTTGATCGCGTTCTCGTTCGCCTCGGCGCCGCCGTTCGTGAAGAACGACATCGTGAGGTCGCCCGGCGTCACCTCGGCCAGCAGCTTGCCGAGGCGCGAGCGCGACTCCGTCGCCATCGGCGGCCCGATCGTCGCGAGCTTGTCGGCCTGGTCCTTGATCGCCTGGATGATCTTCGGGTGCGAGTGGCCGATCGAGACGTTCACGAGCTGCGAGGCGAAGTCGAGGTAGCGGTTCCCGTCGTAGTCCCAGAAGTAGCGGCCCTCGGCGCGCTCGACCGCGATCGGGTTGATCGCGTTCTGGACGCTCCACGAGTAGAGGACGTACTTCTTCGCGTCCTCGATGATCTGCCGGCCGAGCTCGGTGTTCGTCTCTGTCGTCGCCATGGCCCGATCCTACAACCGGTCGACGTAGAGCCGAAGCTCGCCGTGGCTCTCGAAGCCGAGCCCGGGAGGATCGGCTCCGACATCGGTCCAGCCTGGACGACGAGGAGCGGCGTTCCGCGCCTGACGGCGTGCTCCCAGCGTGCGCGCACGAGCGTCCGGTAGACGCCGCGGCCCCTCGCCTCCGGCAGCACCGCACCGCCCATCAACGCGATGCCGCTGTCCAGGAACTCGCCGCGCCCGAACCCGACGAGCCGCCCGTCGAGGTAGGCCGCGTAGTGCTGCGACACGGCCCGCAGTGCTTCGAACCGCCCGCGCTCCACCTCGCGGCGCTTCACCCGCTCCTCTGCTGACACCTGCCAGACGTCCCAGTCGATCTCCAGCGCGGCGAGCTGCTCGTCGATCGTCTCGATCAGGCGGACCTCGACCTCGCCGGGGCCGGGGGGTGGGGCGAGGACAGCACGACATCCCGGTCAGGGCGGGCGGCTCATCCGGCGCGAGCCCGAGGGAGAGCAACCGCTCCCCGAGCCCGGCTGGTTCGGCGTGCCAGCCGGCCCACCATTCGACCGTCTCGACGCCGCGCCGGCGGCACTCCTCGCGGGTCCAGGCGACCGCCGCCGCCACGTCACCGAGGCGGATCCGGTGCACTGCGGCACGCAGCGGGCCGGCCTCGAAGACGTAGTCCCCGCGGTCGATCTGGTCGAAGCCCTGGCGTGGCAGCAGGTGCACTGCGGTGTCCTCGGCGAGCTCCTCCAGCGTCGGGGTCACGGTACGCTCCTCTGTATCACGCGAGGAGGAACCGCAATGACCGACGTCGTCGACGCACCCACCACCGTCAAGCCGATCAACCACTGGATCTCGGGAGCCCGTTACCCGGGGAAGTCCGGGCGGACCGGCCCCGTGTTCAATCCTGCGACCGGTGAACAGTCGGGCGCCGTCGACTTCGCGACCGTCGAAGAGGTCGACCGCGCGGTCCAGGCCGCCAAGCAGGCGCTGCCTGCCTGGCGCGCGCTGTCGCTCGCCAAGCGCGCGGAGCTCTTCTTCGCGCATCCGCGAGCTCTTCCACGCGAAGCGCGAAGAGATCGCCAAGCATCTGACGCGCCGAGCACGGCAAGGTGCTGTCCGACGCGATGGGCGAGGTGACGCGCGGGCTCGAGGTGATCGAGTTCTGCTGCGGCATCCCGCATCTTCTGAAAGGCGGAATGAGCGAGCAGGCCTCGAGCGGCGTCGACGTGTACTCGATCCGCCAGCCGCTCGGTGTGGTCACGGGCATCACGCCGTTCAACTTTCCGGCGATGGTCCCGATGTGGATGTGGGCGCCGGCACTCGCGTGCGGCAACACGTTCGTGCTCAAGCCGTCCGAGAAGGACCCGTCCGCGTCCTTCTACACGGCCGAGCTGCTCAAGGAGGCCGGTCTTCCGGACGGCGTCTTCAACGTCGTCAACGGCGACAAGGTTGCCGTCGACTCACTCCTCGCCCATCCGGACATCGCCGCCGTCTCGTTCGTCGGCTCCACGCCGATTGCGAAGTACGTCTATGAGACGGCGACCGCGAACGGGAAGCGCTGTCAGGCGCTCGGCGGCGCCAAGAACCACATGATCGTGCTCCCCGACGCCGACATCGACATGGCGGCCGACGCCGCGGTCTCGGCCGCGTACGGCTCCGCCGGCGAGCGCTGCATGGCCGTCTCGCTGCTCGTCGCCGTCGGCGACGTGGCCGACCCGCTGGTGGAGGCGATCAAGCAGCGGATCCCGAAGGTGAAGGTCGGCGACGGCATGGACGCCGCGTCCGAGATGGGCCCGCTGATCACCCGCGAGCATCGCGACAAGGTCGCGTCGTACATCGGCGCGGACGAAGGCGCGACCGTCGTCGTCGACGGCCGCGACGGCTGCCCCGACGACGGCTTCTTCCTCGCGCCGACGCTGATCGACGATGTCGAGCCCGGCATGAAGGCCTACGAGGACGAGATCTTCGGCCCCGTCCTCAGTGTCACGCGCGTCTCGACCTACGACGAGGCGGTACGGCTCGTGAACGAGAACCCGTACGGCAACGGGACCGCGATCTTCACCCGCGACGGTGGCGCGGCACGCCAGTTCCAGTTCGAGGTGCAGGCCGGCATGGTCGGGATCAACGTCCCGATCCCGGTTCCCGTCGCCTACTACTCGTTCGGGGGCTGGAAGGCGTCGTTGTTCGGCGACCGTCACATCTACGGGCCGGAGGGCATCGACTTCTACACCCGCTCGAAGGTCGTCACCTCGCGCTGGCCGGACCCGGCCACCTCGAAGGTCGATCTGGGGTTCCCGCAGACGCGCTAGCGAGCGAGCGCGTCTGCGGGCTTCAGTTCCTCGCCGAACTTCGCGCGCTTGACGAACTGGCCGCTGCCCGGCTCCGCGACGAGCGCGTCGTTCTCGACGACCACGTGGCCGCGGATCAGCACGACCTCCGGTGAGCCCTGCACCTCGGTTCCCTCGTAGAGGTTGTAGTCCGAACGCGAGTGGTGCGTGGCGGCCGAGATCGTCAGCTTCTTCTCCGGGTCGAACACCACCACGTCGGCGTCCGAGCCCACCGCGAGCGTGCCCTTGCGCGGGTAGAGACCGAACAGCTTCGCCGGGTTCGTACAGAGCAGTTCGACCATCCGGTTCAGTGAAATGTGGCCCGCGCGAACTCCGAACTGATGGATCATGTGCAGGCGGTTCTCGAGCCCAGGCCCGCCGTTCGGGATCTGGCGGAAGTCGTCGAGCCCGGCGTCCTTCTGGCCCTTGAACAGATACGCGCAGTGGTCGGTCGAGATCGCCTGGAGGACGTTCGTCCGCACGGCATTCCAGAGAATCTCCTGATTGTCCTTCGGCCGAGGCGGCGGCGTGTAGACGTACTTCGCGCCCTCGAAGTCGGGCCGGTCGAGAAACGACTGGTCGATGAAGAAGTACTGGGTGCAGGTCTCGCCCCAGACGTCCCAGCCCTTGTCGCGCGCGAGCGCGATCGGCTCGGCCGATTCCTTGCACGAGACGTGGACGACGTAGAGCGGCGAACCGGCCACACGCGCCAGCTGGATGGCGCGATTCGTCGCCTCACCCTCGAGCTCCGGCGGACGGGTCAACGCGTGGTAGCGCGGCGTGGTGTTTCCCGCCGCGACCGCCTCGGCCATGAGGACCTCGATCGCGTCTCCGTTCTCGGCGTGCACCATCACGAGCGCGCCGGTCTCGGCGGCAACCTGCATCACCTTGAACAGCGTCTCGTCGTCGACCATGAGCGAGTCCTTGTAGGCCATGAAGAGCTTGTAGGACGTGACGCCGTGCTCCTCCGGCAGTCGCGCGAGCTCTTCGAGTGTCCCGCCCTCATGCAGGTCGGTGACGGCGATGTGGAAGCCGTTGTCGATCAGCGCCTTGCCTTCGCGCTTCCCGTGCCAGATCTCGAGGGCCTCGGCGAAGGTCTGACCTTTGCCCTGGATGCAGAAGTCGACGTGCGTGGTCGTTCCGCCGAAGGCGGCGGCCGTGTGACCCGACTCGAAGTCGTCGATCGTCGTCTCGCCGCGCCACGGCATCTCGAGGTGCGTATGAGGATCGACAGCGCCCGGCAGCACGTACTTCCCCGAGGCATCGATCACCTTGTCGGCGGCAAGGTCGAGCGACTCGCCGATCAGGGAGATCCGCTCGCCCTCGATGAAGATGTCGGCGACGTAGTCGTCCGCCGCGGTGATCACGCGGCCACCCTTGATCAGCACTGACATCCGCTTCGCTCCTTTCGCTCGTTCCAGCAGCCCTGAACCTGGTTCGCCCGTGGGCGAACCAGGTTCGAGAGCCTCACGCTACTTACTTGCCGCCGGCCGTGAGCTTCACGACGGCCGGCTTCCAGCTCTTGCCGTTCACATCCGCGCCGGCGGCCTTCAGGCTTGCGACAGCCTTCGCCGCCAGGTCGGTGCGGTACGCGCCCGACGGTGCCTTCTTGATCACGCCGAACTGCTTCGCGATCGCCGCAGTCTGGTTGAACGCGGCCTTGTTCATCACGCCGATCCCGCTCGCGGCCGACGGCCAGACGAGCTTGTTGATCTCGTTCATCATCCACGTCTGGTGGCCCTGCGGCAGCGTCGGCCCTTCCTTCAGGGTCAAGGAGACGCACTCGGCCTGGTGGTCGCGGCAGTAGATCCAACCCTTGAGCGATGCGGCGATGAACTTGACCGCAATCGCCTGGTTGGCGGAGCTCTTGAGCCACTTGCCCGTCGAGAACAGCCCGTCCTCCAGCATCCCGGTGCCGACGTTCTGCATCTTGATCACGTTCAGGTCGGACTGCTGGTAGAGCTTGCCCGTCTTCGGGTTCTTCGACTCGAGCACCTGTGCGAGCTCGTTGTAGGTCATCGCCGAGGCTGAATCGACCTGGTGATTGAGGAAGAGGCCCATGTCGAACGGCTGCTGGACGATCGTCACGCCCTTGTTGTGTGTCGGGTCCATGCCGTTCTTCGTCAGCGCGGCGAAGAGCTCGTACTGGTTTCCGCCGAGCCAGTTGCCGACCTTCTTGTCCTTCATCTTCGCGATCGTGTTGATCCCGCTGGACTTCCAGGTCAGCTGAGTCATGCCCGACCGGGCGAAGACCTGTGCGACGTTGACGAGATCGGTTCCCTTGTCGCGAGCTGCGAGGAGGCTCGGCAGCCAGTCGACGCCGAACTGTGCCTGCCCGGAAGCGACGACCTGCTCCGGGATGATGTTCGGGCCGCCGTTCTTCAGCGTCACGTTCAGCCCTGCGTCCTTGTAGAAGCCCTTCAAGCTCGCCGCGTAGTACCCGGCGAACTGGGCCTGCGGCACCCACTTCAGCTGCAACGTGATGTTCGTCAGCTTCGGCGCGGCCGACGCGCGCGTCGATGCTCCGACGACCGCCGCGATCGACAGCACCGCTACGAGCAGCAGGCTCATGAGCCAGCGTTTCTTCATCCGTGTCCCTCCTCGGGTTACCGTGATTGCCTGGGGGATTGCCTGTGGTCGATTCTGCACGGATCGGCGTCCGTTTACGAATCGCGATTTTCGGGCGCCCAGCTGACGACGGCGCGCTCGGTGATGACGACGGCGGCGTAGAGCGCCAGGCCCAGCAGGGAAGCGACGAGGATTCCCGCCCACGCCCGCTCGAAGTTGAAGATGTTGGCGTCGGAGTTGATGAGGACGCCGAGGGCGTTGAAGGAGCCGCCGAAGTACTCCCCGACGATCGCCCCGATCATCGCCAGGACGCTCGCGACCTTGAGCGCGGTGAAGACGTACGGGAGCGCCGTGGGCACGCGCACACGCCGCCAGATCTCGAGGTCGCTGCTGGCATATGAGCGCATCAACTCGATCTGGCGTGGGCTTGCGCTCTGCAGCCCGCGCAAGGTGTTCACCAGCACCGGCACGAAGCACAGGACGCCGGCGATCGCCATCTTCGAATGCGGCGAGAGCGGGTTGAACCACACGTTGAAGATCGGAGCGAACGCGATGATCGGGACGGCGTTGGCCGCGATCGCAATCGGCAGGATCGCCATGCCCACGACCTTGAAGCGCCCGATCAACGTGGCGGTCACCATGCCGAGCAGCGAGCCCACGAAGAAGCCACCGAGGGCTTCCTTGAACGTGTACCAGCCGGCCGGCCAGAGCGTGTGCCGCTCGGTCCAGAACGACGAGATGATCGCGCCGGGCGTGGGCAGCAGGAACTGCTGGATGTCGAAGGCGCGAATGGCGAGATCCCAGATCGCGATCGCGCTCACGAAGACGAGGATCGCCGGGAGCCATTCGACCGACAACCGGCGGATGCTCACTCGGCAGCCTCTCGCAGCAGTTGCTCCTCCTCCGGCAGCAGGTGCTCGCCGCGCAGACGCAGCAGCTCGCGTACCTGCGTGACGAGCTCGAAGAACCGTGGGGCCTCACGTGTCTCCGCGGTGCGCTGGGCGGGCAGATCGATCTCGACGACCCCGGCGATCCGGCCCGGGCGAGGGCTCATCACGATCACCCGCGTCGAGAGGAAGACCGCCTCGGAGATCGAGTGCGTGACGAAGACGACCGTCGAGGCGAGCTGCTGCCAGATGGCGAGCAGCTCCAGATTCAGGCGCTCGCGGGTCATCTCGTCGAGAGCACCGAACGGCTCGTCCATCAACAGCAACGCCGGCTCGAACGCCAGCGCTCGCGCGATCGCGACGCGCTGCTGCATCCCGCCGGAGAGCTGCCAGGGGTGGTGGTCGCCGAACTGCTGCAACTCGACGAGCTCGAGCATTTCTTCGACCCGTGCCTTGCGACGTCGCGCGATCCCAGCCGAGCAGCTCGAGTGGCAGCGCGATGTTCTTGCTCACCGTGCGCCAGTCGAACAGGACGGCGTCCTGGAAGACGATCCCGTAGTCGTGGTCGTTGCGCGCCTGCCGGGCGGGCTTGCCGTTGATCGTGACGGTGCCTTCGGTCGGGTCGATCAGATCGCCGATCACGCGCAGCAGCGTCGACTTTCCGCAGCCCGACGGCCCGATCAGCGAGACGAACTCCTTTGGTGCAAGTGCCAGGTCGATGTCCTGGAGCGCAGTGACGTTGCCGCGCGGAAAGGTCTTCGTGACACCCTCGACGAGGACGACCGGCGCCACCGCACTCACGTCGGCACGTCCGGCGCGCGATGCACGACGATCTTCTCGGCCAGGACGACCGTCAGGAAGAAGAGGATCCCGAGCGCGGCGGCGATGATGTTCGTCGCCCACAGCTCCTGCGGCTCGATCGAGTAGTACTGGTTGAAGTTGATGATCGCTCCGCCGAGGCCCGACTGCAGGCCGGACGGAAGCTCGCCGATGATCGCGCCGACGACGCATGCTGTGGCCGCGATCCGGAGCGCCGAGAACACGTACGGCATCGACGCCGGCACGCGTAGCTTCCAGAGCACGGTCCAGCGGCTGGCCGCGTAGGTGCGCATCAGGTCGAGCGCGCGCGCGTCTGCGGACTGCAAGCCCCGGAGCGTGTTGATCACGACCGGGAAGAACGTGAGGTAGGCGGCGATCACCGCCACGGCGCCCCAGCCCTGCACGTTGTGCGGAAGCCTCGGATTCACCCAGACGACGACCATCGGCGCGATCGCGAGAATCGGAATCGTCTGGCTCGCCACGATGTACGGCAGGAAGCCGCGCTGCATCGTGCGCGAATGGACGAGCGCGACACCGAGCGTGAAGCCGATCAGGGCACCGAGCACGAAGCCGGCCAAGGCTTCCTTCGCGGTGAAGAGCGCCTTGTGCAGGAGGATCGTGATCAGCGGAGGCTGGTTGACCTGTGCGGGCTGGCCGAACGCCTTGGCGATCGTCCAGACGTGGGGCATCGTGGTGTCGTTGACGGGGAACGGCCACGTCCAGCCTGCGGAGGTCCAGACCCAGCGGTAGAGCTCCCAGAAGACGAGCAGCGCCGCGAGGAGCGCGAGCACCGCCAGCGAGCGTCCGGCGGCGCGCCTGACGGTTGCTTTCGTCACAGTCGGGGTCTTATCACGGTTTAGGATCGCTGTCGTGGCACTGGAAACCTCGCGCACGGTCGCCGAACTCGACGAGTTGCGCTCGCTGACGGGCGACGAAAACGGCGCCCAGCGGGTCGCGTGGACGGACACCTGGGAGCGGGCGCGGGAGTTCCTCCGCGCAAAGCTCGAAGGCACCGGCGCGGTCGAGGAGATCGACGAGGCCGGGAATCAGTGGTTCACGTTGCGCGGCGCATCCGACCGGGCGCTGCTGATCGGCGGGCACCTCGATTCGGTGCCGAACGGAGGGTGGCTCGACGGTTGTCTCAACGTGCTCGCGGGGGCCGAAGTGCTGCGGCGGATCGCGTCGGAGGGTGAGCCGCCGGTGACGGTGCGGCTCGTGTCCTGGGCCGACGAGGAGGGCGCGCGCTTCGGGCGTTCGCTCTTCGGCTCGTCGGCGGCGGCCGGCTCGATGCGCGACCAGGCAGAGCTGCGCACGCTTACCGACCGGGACGGGATTGCGCTGCCGGACGCGCTGCGCGAGCACGGCGTCGAGCTCGACAATGCGCTGGCCGCGCGCTCACAGCTGGCCGACGCCGCGGCGTACCTCGAGCTGCACATCGAGCAAGGGCCCGTGCTCGAGGCGATGGACCTGCCCCTCGGCGTCGTGCTCGGGACATTCGGGGTCGAGCGCTCGCGTGTCACCTGGCGTGGCCAGGCCGCTCACGCCGGTTCGACGCCGATGGACAAGCGCCGCGACGCGCTCGCCGGTGCTGCGAAGCTCGCTCTCTACATTCGCGAGATCGCCGCCGAGGTCGGAAACGGCGCGGTCTGCACCTCGGGTGGAGTCGTCACGAAACCGGGGATCGTCACGTCCGTCGTCGAGACAGCCGAGCAGTTGCTCGATCAGCGGCATCTCGACGCCGAGTCGCTCGCGCGCATGCTGCAGATGGCAAAGGACGCGGCCGACCGGTTCGCAGCCGAGGAGAACATCGAGGTCGAGTGGGAGCGCATCTGGAGCATCGAGCCGATCCTCTTCGACGAGACGCTGATCGGTTTCGCGGACGAGGCGGTCCGCGAAGTCGCCGGGACGTCGCACCGGCTTCCGTCCGGCCCCTTGCACGATGCCGCGGAGGTCTCGCGCGCGGGCATCCCGACGGTGATGGTGTTCGTGCAGAGCCTGCGCGGCCTGTCTCACACGAAGCTCGAGGACACGAAGACAGAGCAGCTCGAGCTGAGCGTCGAGGCCCTCGACCGGCTCGCGTCGAAGACGCTCGCCTGGCTCACATGATTCACGCCGATGTCATCTTTTCTCCCGCTCGGAGCGGTGTTTTTTCGGCACGGCGTCTGAGCCGCGTCTGAGCCGGCTCTGAGCCGGCTCTGAGCCGGCTCAGACGCAGTTCGGTCGCTTGCTCGGCATGGTTCGTGTCGTCGTAGATGAGTCTTCACGCGGTGATCGCGACGGGGTAGGCTCACCGGCGTGGCCTTGAGCTTCGGCGTCACCGTGCTCCCCGATCCGCCGTACAGCCGGATGATCGAGCTGATCCAGTTCGCGGAGCAGCGCGGCTTCGAGTACGCCTGGACGTACGACTCGCACGTGCTCTGGCAGGAGTCGTTCCCGGTGCTCGCGCTCGTCGCCGACCGGACGTCCACGATCAAGCTCGGTCACATGGTCACGAACCCTGGCACGCGCGAGCCGACGGTCCTCGCGAGCGCCTACGCGACCCTGCACGACATCTCCGATGGCCGGATGATCATGGGCATCGGGCGCGGCGACTCGGCCGTGCGCTACATCGGCCGGCAACCGGTCAAGGTCGCGGAGTTCGAACAGGCGCTGAAGATGATCAAGCCGTTCATGAACGGCAAGCCCGTCGACTGGAACGACAAAGACCTGCAGCTGAAGTGGGTTCGCCCTGAGCTGCCCGAGATCGAGATGCACGTCGCCGGGTACGGCCCGAAGGCGCTCGCCGTCGCCGGGCGTCAGGGAGACGGTGTGATCATCCAGCTCGCCGACCCCGACATCATCCAGTGGATCATGGCGACGGCCCGCCGCGCAGCCGAGGAGGCGGGACGCGACCCGGCCACGCTGAAGTGCATCGTCAGCGCACCGAGCCACATCACCGACGACATCCAGGACGCACGCGACCAGGTTCGCTGGTTCCCGGCCATGGTCTCGAACCACGTGCAGGACCTGATCGACCGCTACGGCACAGACGGCAGTTCCGTCCCGCAGGCGCTCACCGACTACGTGCAGGCACGCAAGTTCTACGACTACAACGAGCACTCGCGCGTCGGCGCCAAGCACGGCGAGTTCGTCACCGACGAGATCTGCGACCGCTTCTGTGTGATCGGAAACGTCGATCAGTGCACGACGAAACTGCGCGAGCTTGAAGAAATCGGCGTCGACCAGTTCAACATCTACCTGATGACGCACGACCAAGAGGAAACGCTGCAGAGCTACGGCGAGAACATCATTCCCGGCTTCTCCGGCGCCGCGAGGTAGGACCAGGGTCGAATCAGGGTCGTACCCTATGGCGAGGTCCGTGCCTCGGTCTGTAGCCTCGGGCACATGAATGCAAACGCTGCACAGACGAGCACGAACGGCGCGGTTGTCAGCGCAACCGACGTCTCGCGCCGCTACGGGGAAGGCGAGGCCGCGGTCGACGCCCTGCAGGGCGTCTCTCTCGAGGTGCAGCCGGGCGAGCTCGTCGCGGTCATGGGCTCATCCGGCTCGGGCAAGTCCACGCTGATGCACCTACTCGCCGCGCTCGACAAGCCGACGGGCGGGACGATCAAGATCGCCGGCCAGGACGTGGGCTCGCTCTCCGATCGTGACGTGACCATGTTGCGCCGCGAGCACATCGGATTCGTCTTCCAGTTCTTCAACCTCCTGCCGATGCTGACCGCAGAGGAGAACGTGGCTCTCCCCTTGACGATCGCAGGTGAGAAGCCCGACCCGGTCTTCTTCGAGGGCCTGATCGAGCGCGTCGGGCTCACCAATCGGCGTGGGCACCGCCCGTCGGAGCTTTCGGGTGGCCAGCAGCAGCGCGTCGCGATCGCACGCGCGCTCGTCTCCCAGCCGACGGTGGTGTTCGCAGACGAGCCGACCGGGAACCTCGACTCCAAGACCGGAGCCGGGATTCTCGAGCTCCTGCGCTCGTCGGCCGAGGAGCTCGGCCAGACCATGGTGATGGTCACCCACGACGCACAGGCGGCCGAGATCGCCGATCGCATCTTGTTCCTCGCCGACGGCCGTATCGTCGAGGAGCTTCCGCGCAGCCGCGCGCCCGAGATCCTGGCGGCCATGGGCCGCGCAGGCTCATGACCCGTGTCGCGCTCGCAGGCCTGCTCGGGCGGAAGCTCCGGACGGCCCTGACCGCGATCGCGATCGTGCTCGGCGTGGCGATGATCAGCGGCACGTTCGTGCTCACCGACTCGATCGACAAGGCGTTCAACTCGATCTTCACCGAGGTGCGGCAGGGGTCGGACTTCGTGATCAGCGGAAAGGCCGCGACGAGCACGAACAGCGGCTCCTTCGCGCCGACGCTCGAGGAGTCGCTGCTCGGCAAGGTGAAGGCCGTGCCCGGTGTCGCTGCGGCGGAGGGCAGCGTCAGCGGCGAGGCGCAGCTGATCGGCTCGAACGGCAAGGCGATCGTCTTCGGCGGCGCGCCGAACCTCGGCTTCAGCGTTTCACCGCAGGACTCGCGTTTCAGCGCGCTGACCCTCGTCTCCGGATCCTGGCCGCACGGACGCGAGGTTGTCGTCGACCGGGCGACCGCAGACAAGAAGCACCTCAAGGTGGGGCAGGAGATCGGCGTGCAGGCGGAAGGTCCCATTCAGCGCCTCCGCATCTCGGGGCTCGTCAAGTTCGGCTCGGTCTCGACGCTCGGCGGCGCCACGCTTGCGGGCTTCGACCTGCCGACGGCACAGCAGATCTTCGACAAGCAAGGGCGCTTCGACGAGATCGCGGTTGCCGCAGCGAGCTCGGCGTCGAAGCCGAAGGTGCTGCGCGAGCTCCGGTCGATCCTGCCTGCGAACGCTCAGGCGCGAACGGGCGAGCAGCAGGCGGAGAAGGACGCCCAGGACACCAACAGCTTCATCTCGTTCCTGCGAGGCTTCCTGCTGGCGTTCGGCGGCATTGCCCTGTTCGTCGGCAGCTTCGTAATTGCCAACTCCCTTTCGATCACGATCGCACAGCGTACGCGTGAGTTCGCGACGCTGAGAACGCTCGGCGCGAGCCGCCGGCAGGTGCTGACGTCGATCTTCCTCGAGTCGCTCGTCGTCGGGGTCCTCGCGTCGCTGGTCGGGCTCTTCCTTGGCCTCGGGCTCGCGAAAGGGCTCTTCAAGCTGTTCGATGCGGTCGGCTTCACGCTGCCGAACAGCGGCCTGGTCTTTGCCACTCGCACGGTGATCGTGTCGCTGCTCGTGGGGATCCTCGTGACGCTGATCGCCAGCATGCGACCGGCGATCCGCGCCACGCGGGTGCCGCCGATCGCCGCAGTGCGCGAGGGGGCAACCCTGCCGGAGTCGCGGTTCGCGCGGCACCGCACGTTGGGCTCCGCGGCCGTGACGGTGCTCGGCTTCGCTGCGATGCTCTACGGGCTCTTTGGTACCGGGCTCGGGACGACCGGCGTCCTCCTCTGGATGGGCCTTGGCGCCCTGCTGATCTTCGTCGGCGTCGCGATGCTCTCGGTGCGCGTGATCCGCCCGCTCTCCGCAGCGCTCGGCTGGCCGGCGACCCGGCTCGGCGGCGCGGCGGGCATGCTCGCGCGCGACAACGCGCAGCGGAATCCGCAGCGCACCGCGTCGACCGCAGCCGCGTTGATGATCGGCCTCGCGCTCGTCACGCTCGTTGCCGTGCTCGCCGCCGGCATCACCTCGTCGTTCCGCGGCGCGGTGAACAAGCTCTGGACGAACGCCGGCTACGCCATCACCGCACAGAACAACTTCTCCCCGATCCCGATCGCTGCGGCCGACGCGGTCGCAAAGGTGCCTGGCGTCGAGGCTGTGAGCAACGTCCGCACCGGCGACGCGAAAGCGTTCGGCAAGAGCTTCTTCGCAACGGCGGTCAACCCCCCTGGTGCGACGATGTTCAAGCTCGACTGGACCGAAGGCTCGGCACGGACGATCGCGACGCTCGGCGACGACGGCGCCTTCGTCGACAAGGGCTACGCGAAGAAGCATCACCTGCAGGTGGGATCGATGTTCCGCCTGATCTTCTCGAGCGGCGAAAGCAAGCGCTTCACGTTGCGTGGGATCTTCGACCCCCCGCCCGGCGGGTCGCCGTTCGGGAGCGTGACCATCTCGCAGAACACCTGGGATCGCTACAACGCGAACCCCCAGAACATCTACTCGTTCGTCCGCATGGAGGGCGGTCAGTCCGACGCGAACCTCCAGGCCCTGACCAACAGCCTCGCCGACTTCCCGAACGCGAAGGCGCAGACGCGTGAGCAGTTCATCGACAACCAGATCAGCGGGCTCAACTCGGTGCTCAACATCCTCTACGTGCTCCTCGCCCTCTCGGTGATCGTCAGCCTGTTCGGGATCGTGAACACGCTCGTCTTGACCGTGTTCGAGCGCACGCGCGAGATCGGCATGCTGCGCGCGATCGGCATGACCCGACGCCAGGTGCGCCGGATGATTCGTCACGAGAGCGTGATCACCGCGATGATCGGAGGTGTGCTCGGCATTCTCCTCGGCATCGTGCTCGGCGGCCTGCTGGTCTACCGGGTGGACTTCATCGTGTTCTCGCTGCCGGTGGTCTCGCTGATCATCTTCGGCGTGATGTCGATCGTCGTCGGGGTGCTCGCCGCGATCTTCCCGGCTCGGCGGGCAGCGCGGTTGAACGTTCTCGAAGCTCTGCAATACGAATGACGCAGCCGGAAACGCTCCTGCGTCTACTGCAACTGCACGTCGCAGCGGACGCGCGCGAAGAAGCGGATCGCGTCGCCATGGTGCGGCTCGCCCAGGAGCTGGCCGAGCCGCTCTCCCGCGACGAGCCGAACGCGCATTTCACCGCCTCGGCCTTCGTGATCGACGAAGCGTGCGCCCGCACATGTCTCGTAGAGCACGTGAAGCTCCGCCGCCTCCTGCAGCCGGGCGGTCACGTCGAGCCCGGAGATGCCTCGCTCGAAGCTGCGGCGATCCGGGAGGCGCGAGAGGAGACAGCGCTCGAGGTCGACCTGCATCCGGGGGCGCCGAGACCGTTCGACCTCGACGTCCACCAGATTCCGGACTTCCCGGGAGAGCCCGCACATTTCCACCTCGACATCCGCTACCTCTTGATCGGGCGCGGCGAGCCGTGCTCGGGTGCGTCGTGGCACCCGATCGGCACGATCGGAGACGGCTCGGTCGACCGGCTCGCCGCAAAAGCGCTGGCGTTCGCGCTCGCCTAGGTGGCGAGGCCGAACCCGCCGCCGACCGAGAGCGGGGAACCGGGGAGGCCGGAGACCGGTTCGGTCACGTTGAAGCCGTCCGGTGCGACATCGTTCGGTGCGTCGGGGTGGAAGAGCGAGGCGAGCAGTTGGATCTGCGCACGTCCGGGGCCGAGCTCGTACTGCCCGCCGCCGTACAGCGCGATTCCGTGTTGCTCACAGGCGTCGTAGAAGTCGAACAGTCGTTTCACCGATCCGAACCTCGACGGCTTGCAGTTGAGCGCCCGCGGCGCGAACGGCAGGGCCTCGACGTCCGTCCATTCGTGGATCCCCGCATCCCACGTGACCCGTTCACGATGCTCGCCGAGGATCGCCGAGGTCTCCGGGGTGAGAGCAGGATCCTCGATCCACGCGTCCGGGAAGGCGGCGACGATGCGACCGTAGAGCGCCGGATCCGGTGGCGCGCCGAACTCGCCACGGAAGATGCCTTTGAAGTCGACGGTCTCGACCCGGCCGGTGGCCGCGAGCGCGGTGACGATCTCGTCCGTCCAGTCGCTGCCAGGATCGAGCTTGAACCGGAGCTCGGGGTAGAGCGTGAGCCAGCGCTGCACGTTGGTCACGCGGGTCGAGACCACGAAGCGAACCGGTTGCGACGACCGCCCGACCGCCTCGCCCAGTGACAGCCCGGCTTGCCTCAGCGCCAAGTCGAGGGCGGCCGACTCGAGACCCCAGCGCCGGTATTCGGTCTGCCCCGACTGGAGGAGGGAGAACGACTCGAGCGAGTGCTCGCCCGCGAGCGGCATCTTCCCGCCGTGCTCCTGGAACCGCGCTTGCTGGGCGGGGTCGTAGTCGACCTCTTCGCCACGCCCTTCCTCGCCGCGCCCGTGCAGCACGATCACTGTGCGACGCAGCTTGAACTCGCGCGCGACCTCGCGCTCGAGCGGTTCGAGGTAGTAGCCGTCGATGTGGAGCGGGAGCGAGCGGACGCTGTCGTAGGTCGCCATGCCCACGAGCCTACTTGCCCGAATCTGATTCGCGGAGCGAACCAGATTCGCGAGGTAGGCGATCTAGGTTCGTGAAACTCGTGAATCTGGTTCGGCTTCGCCGAACCAGGTTCACGCCTTCCGGCGCTCGAGGTGCTGCGCGAGCGCGTCGAGGCGGTCGTCCCATTCGGCGCCGGTGCTGGTGAGCCGGTAGCGCGTCTCGCGGCCCCGCCGCTCCGATTCGACGAGGCCGGCGTCGGCGAGCGTGACCAGGTGCTTCGAGACCGCCTGCCGCGTCATCGGCAGCTCGCCGGTCAACTCGGTCGCGGTGGCCGTGCCGCGTGCGGAGAGGTAGCCGATCACCTGCCGGCGGCTCGGGTCCGCGAGCGCGCCGAACACGAGATTCAGCGACTCAGGCTGCATCGATCAGCGACAGACCAGCGCCGAGGCCTGGAGATCGAGCGCGGTGCTCCAGGCGGGCGACGACTCGACGACGGTCAGCTTCGTGCCGTCCGCGTCGTCTTCGAGCGTGAACTCGACTTCCCCCTCATCGTCCCATTCGAAGGCGAGTCTGCGTTCCGGCTCGACCTCGGTGACGATCGCGTGCCGTTCCTCGCCGTTCGACCAGCGAAAGCTCGCACCGCCACCGGGCCGCAGATCGAGGTCGACGTCGTTGGCGAACCAGTCCTCGAGCCGCTCGGGCTCCGTCAACGCCTCCCAGACGTCCTCGCGCGGCGCGGGAAGCACGATCTCCTTCCGAATCATCTGCAACCTCCTGGTTGCGCTAGAGTGCAACCGACAAGTTGCACATTACCTCAGGAGGTCAACGTGCTGGTGGGATCGGTCGTGCCGATGGTCGTCGAACAGGACGGTCGCTGGGAGCGCTCGTTCGACATCTATTCGCGCCTGCTGCGCGAGCGCATCGTGTTCCTCGGTCAGGAGGTCGACGATCAGATCGCCAACCTGATCGCCGCGCAGTTGCTGCACCTCGATGCCCAGGACCCGGGCACGGACATCTACCTCTACGTCAATTCGCCCGGAGGGTCGGCGTACGCGGGCATGGCGATCTACGACGCGATGCAGTACGTGCAGTCGGACGTGTCGACGGTGTGCCTCGGCATGGGGATGAGCGCGGCGGCGATGATCCTCTCCGGCGGTGCTGTCGGGAAGCGGTTCGCGCTGCCGAATGCGAAGATCATGATCCACCAGGGCTCGGGTGGTTTCCGCGGCACGCCCGCTGACATTCAGATCGCGGCTCGCGAGATCCTCGACATGACGCGTCGCATGGCCGAGATCATCTCGCGACATTCGGGCCAGGACGTCGAGCAGGTGCTGCGCGACATCGACCGCGACCGGTTCATGTCACCGGAGGAGGCCGTCGAGTACGGCCTCGTCGATGCGGTCATGGAGCCTCGTGGACCTCAGAACCAGCTGGTCGGCGGCCAGTAGGTGAACAACACGGGCCCGACGAGGCTCGACTTGGGCACGGTTCCCCACATGCGGGAGTCGCAGGAGTGCACTCGGTCGTCGCCCATGAAGAAGTACCTGCCGGCAGGCACCTGCCACGTGTTCGTGATCGTGTCCCGCAGTTTCGGATCGACGTACGGCTCGTCGAGAGGCTTGCCGTTGATCGAGACGTAGCCGTTCCGCTCCGACACGGTGTCTCCGGGGAGGCCGATCAGCCGCTTGACGAACGTGCCGCCGATCCCGCAGGCGGTCGAAGGCGCGTGGAAGACGACGATCTGCCCACGCTTCGGGCTCGCGAAGCGGTAGGAGAGCCGGTTGGCGATCACGCGGTCGTTGAAACGGCCCTCGCACCACGCACCTGGTTTCGCGCAGTGGAGCGTCGGCTCCATCGAGGAGGAGGGGATGCGATACGGCTTGGCGACCTCGGCCTCGAACACGAGCACGAGCAGGAGAGCGACGCCGATCGTCACCACCCAGTCGAGAACCTTCCGCAGCCGCCCCGGCACTCGGGGCATGGTAGTCACGCGCCGCGGGTCGACCGCGGGGCGCGCCGCGCGTTTGCGACGACCCGCTCGACGGCCTGCCTGAGCGGGCCTGGAACGGCGCTATCGCCGGTCTGAAAGCGCTTCCAGGCGGCGGCGGGCTTGCCGCGGCGGGCACGCAGGCCCGTCACGCCTTCGAAGTCCGGGATCAGGGTCACCGTGCGGCGTTTCCCGGCGGTGCGGAGGATCATGTCGTTGGCGACCCGCTCGGCGTCCGCCGGCATCGAGCCGCGCGGCGCATCGCGGTCGTGCACCACGACGTACGGGATCGCGCAGGCATTGCAGATCTCGGCGAAGAGCGGGATGTTGCCCTTGCCCGCGCAGTCGATCACCGCGATCGCCTCCTGGTCGGCGTCGAGGCCGAGCGCCTGGAAGACGAGCGGGAACACGAGCTTCTCGGTTCGGCCTTCGACGAGCAGCACAGCACGCGACAGGAACATCTCGGCGCGCTCGGCGTCGAGCTCGCTGACGAGCCGAAAGGTCCGCTGCTCCGACAGCGCCTTCGGCTGCAAGAGCGTCGTGCCCGTGCGCTCGTCATGGCGGACGAGCACGAGCTCCTCCAGCCGGTCGACGCCGAGGAACACGGGGGCGTGGGTCGAGTACATGACCTGGTTGCGACCGCGTGCGGCGAGCCGCCGCAGCAGGCGGTGGAGGTGACGCTGGGCCGGTGGCGTCAGATAGAGCTCGGGCTCTTCGATCAGGATCACGAGGTCCTTCACGCGCGCCTTGATCAGGCCGGCGATCGACCGGATGAGCGAGAGACCGCCGTCGCCGGTCGTCTCGTCGCGCACGACTTCGATCGCGCGTCTGGCAGGCGAGTCGGTGCGGGCGATCAGCGTCGAGGGCCGCAGGTGCGCGGGAAAGAAGAGGGCGTGGGGCGCCCCTTCGCGGTTCAGGTTCAAGGTTGCGGGCGGCCGGGCGTCGAGAAACAGCGTTCGCTCACCCACCACTGCCTCGACGTGCACCCGTGTGTAGCCCCGGGACACGTCCTCGCCCGTCGGCATCGGTGCCGAGGCCTCCAGCAGCGTCCAGATCGCCGAGAGCACCGTCGACTTGCCGGACGACGACTCGCCGACGAGCACGCAGGTCCTGCCGGGCTCGAGCACGACGTCGCGCGCGCCCCGGTACCCCTGGATCGTGACGTTGCTGAGCAATGCCATGTGCCTAGCCGCGCAGGGTGTTCTTCACGAAGAACAGGATGTTGGCAGGACGTTCGCCGAGGCGGCGCATGAGGTACGGGTACCACTCGGGACCGTAGGGAGTGGCGACGAGCACCTTGTACCCTCGGCGCACGAGGTCGAGCTGCAGGTTGGGGCGGACGCCGTAGAGCATCTGGAACTCGAATCGGTCCCGCTCGATGGCGTGCGACTCTGCGTAACGGATTGCGTGCTCGATCAGCGCCTGGTCGTGCGTGGCAACGGCGGTGTGACCGATGGCGGTGAGCATCCGCTCCATCAGTCGCGCGTAGACGGCGTCGACGTCGGCCTTGTGTGGGTAGGCAATCGACTCCGGCTCCAGGTATGCGCCCTTGACGAGGCGGAGGTTCGGTGCGAGGTCGAGCAGCGACTCGAGATCGTCGGGCGTTCGGTAGAGATAGGCCTGGAGAACGGTGCCGACATTGTCGAATCCCGCCTCGCGCAACCTGCGGAAGATGCGGAGCGTTGCGTCGACGAACTGCGACTGCTCCATGTCGATTCGGATGAACGACCCCTGCTCGAGCAGGCGGCGGAGGTTCTCGAAGGCCAGCTCCTCGTCGATGTCGAGGCCGAGGTGCGTGAGCTTCAACGCCACATTCGCTTGCAGCCCTTCCGTGGCAATGCGGTCGATCACCTCCCGGTAGGCCGTGACGACGGCTTCGGTCTGTGTCGGTTCGAGCACGCCCTCGCCGAGCAGCGTGGTGTTCGCCGCGAGGCCCTGCTCGTTCAGACGGCGGAGGACGGCGATGCACTCGTCGAGTGTCTCGCCGGCGACGAAGCGCGCGGCCCCGAGCCGGCTGCCATGCCGGCGCACGAGCCCCTGGACGCGCGGGCTGTCGGCCGCTGCGAGGATTCCCTTGCGGAGCGTCGCGTTGGCTACGCCGTTCAGCTGTGCGAGAGCAGCCATTCGTGCACCTCGGCGACCCGGTTCTCCAGCAGCGTGAGGTGCCCGTTCTCGTCGTCGATCCAGGGCTCGGCGTCCGACATGTGCCCGACCAGCCATTCGCCGTGGGACACCGGGACGAAGCGGTCGTCGCCGCCGTGGACGATCAGCGTCGGACGTGAGATGTCGGTGACGTCGAAGCCCCACGGTGCGGCGAACGCGAGGTCGTCGTCGATCCAACCATCGGCGCTGGGCGCGAGGCCGTGTTGCATGTCCTCGTGCATCCAGGCCGCGAGCCCACCGGTCAGCACCGCCCGGTCCGCAGGCCCGAGGAGCGACTGGAACGTCTCGCCCATCTGCTCGGCGCTCAGTTCGAGCATCTCCGTGCGATCGCGTTCCGTCGCGGGCCGGAGCGCCTCCTCTCCGGCGAGGACGAGGTCGAACTCCTTCACGTTGTCCTCTCCCATGCCTGCGTGCCAGTCGAGGCCTTCGGCTCCCCACGGCGCCACGCCGGCCACGGAGGCTGTCGCGATCAGCCGGTCGCCGCAGAGCGCAGCGCACGCGAGCGCATGCGGACCACCGCCCGAATAGCCCCAGGTGGCGTAGCGGTCGAGGTCGAGTGCGTCGGCGATCGCTTCGACGTCGGGAACGACAGCCGAGATCGACCGGCCGCGGTTTCGCGGGGAGCCGCCGTAACCGGCACGGTCGTAGCCGATCAGGCGAATCCCCGGCGTGGCCCAGCGGTCGTAGAGCAGGCCGGAGCCCGGCGTGCCGTGGTGCACGATCACCGGCAGACCACTCGGGTCGCCCGCTTCGTGGAGCTCCAGTGACCGGCCGTCGGATGTCTCGATGAGGTTTGGCATGCCGCCAGCTTTCCAGGTTTGGAAACGGCACGGAAGTCGGCGCCGTCGAGCTAGGGCGAGAGGTTCGCCTGCCACGAGACGCTGAACGAGCGTCCGTCCGTGGACAGGTCACTCGGCACCGCGCCGATGCCGGCCCCGAGCGGGTCGCCGTTCCCGAAGAACCGGCTGGTCGGGCCGCCGCCGATCAGCTCGATCGCGGTCGGCGTCCAGGTCGGGTCGGTGATCGTCCCCGGGTGCGCGTTCCCGATCGCCGCGGCTCCGGTGAAGGTGACGTTGCCGAATCGCGTCAGCGGGACCGTGGTGCAGCGGCCGCCAGGCGTGCAGTTGGACGGCGCCTCGGCAATCCATTCGGCCGACGAGACGTCGAGCGGCTGCGCCAGTGTCATCGTCCGCGAGAATCGCGTGTGCCGAGTCAGGTTCTTCAGGCTCATCGTCACCGTCTGGCCGTTGACGAGCACGGCTGCGTTGACACGGTCGCCGGCTCGAATCTTGAGCGGGATCGGGACGGAAGCCGCCGGCACGATCTCCCACCAGGCCTCGTACGTGGCTGTTGAGCTGCTGCCGTCACACGAGACACTGGTGCCGAGCTGCTCGAGCGCCGGCGACGACGCATCGGTGCCGCCGAGCCCGACCCAGAACGCCGCAGCGTCGGTACGGCCCGACCCGCACTTCGCTTTCGGTTGGATCCACGTCCCGGTGACGTCGCTGAAGGTCGCGACGCCTCCGGCCGGGGCGGCGGCGATGTACCCGGACCAGTTCGAGCTCACCTCGGGTGTCGCGGCGAAGGCCCCGCCTGCGACCACCAGCGACGCAGCGAGGGCGGTGGCGACCGCGATCGAGGCCTTCAGCACCGCCAGAACGTATTCGGCCTGGCGAAGAACACGCTAAGAGGCCGGTTACGGAACTGTTAGCGGCGGCGCGAAGCCGGGTCGTCGAGATGGGGCGGACGCCAACCGGCGTCCGCGGGGTTCAGGTTCGTCCCGGGCGGGACGATCTCGTCGATCGCGTCGAGGACGTCGTCGCTCAACTGGACGTCGACCGCCCCGAGCTGGCCTTCGAGCTGCTCGAGCGTGCGCGGCCCGACGATCGCGGCCGTCACCGCTGGATGGCGGATGACGAATGCGAGCGCGAGGTGCACAAGACTGACACCCACCTGCTCAGCGAGCTGGGCCAGCCGCTCGACGGCCGCGAGCTTCTGCTGGTTCCCGGGGATCGAGAGGTCGTAACGGGCCGGGATCCGCTCGGCCCGGTGGCTCGTGAAGTCGCTTCCCTTGCGGAACCGGCCCGAGAGCCATCCGCCCGCGAGCGGGCTCCAGGGGATCACGCCCATCCCGTAGCGCTCGCAGACAGGCAGCACTTCTGTCTCGACGCCGCGCACGAGGATCGAATACGGCGGCTGCTCGCAGACGTAGCGGGCGAGCATCAGCTTCTCGGCGACGTGTTGCGCCTGGACGATCTCGGATGGCGGATAGGTGGATGAGCCGAGATAGCGGATTTTGCCCGCGCGCTGGAGGTCGGTGAGCGCGCCGAGCGTTTCCTCGTGCTCGGTCCACGGATCCCAGCGATGGATCTGGTAGAGGTCGATCCAGTCGGTCTGCAGCCGGCGCAAGCTTGCCTCGACCTCCTGGACGATCCACCGGCGGGAGTTGCCGCTCATGTTCGGATCGGTGTCGTGCATCGTCCCGTGCACCTTCGTCGCGAGGACGACCGAGTCGCGGCGGCCCTTGAGCGCCTTGCCGACGATCTCCTCGGACTCGCCGCGTGCGTAGACGTCGGCGGTGTCGACGAAGTTGATGCCAGCGTCGAGCGCGTGATGGATGACGCGGATCGACGCGTCGTGGTCGGGATTGCCCCAGGCTCCGAACATCATTGCCCCGAGGCAAAGAGGGCTGACGCTGACGCCGGTGCGGCCGAGCTCGCGGTACTCCATCAGATTCGTGATACCAGATGCACTAGGTCACGGAGACGACGAACCGACGCGCCGCGTATGCGTGCGCGTTCTCGCCGCGGGTCAGGCCGTAGGCCACCGTCACCTTGCCGCGGCCGACCGCCTTGTAGACGACGACCACACTCGCCCCGACGTCGGCCTCGGAAAGCTCGCGCAGGATCTTCGGGTCGACGGCGCGCGCCAGGCGCCAGCTGCGGCCCCCGGCCGCGTGCGGGAGCGCGACGGACACGAGCTGGCCGCGCTGCGTCGTGATGTGCTGCGTCGGGCCTGCCGGTAGCGGCCCCACGGGCGGTGCGGAGGCTGCGGCGGGCGCAGCAAGGACGAATGCGGCGGCCAGTGCCGCGAGTGCGAGACGTGCCGACATGTGAGAAGACCCCCTGATTGCTTGGAACGAAAACCGTACACACCACTCACAGGTCTGCAGTAGGGTCGGGCCGTGGCCGCGATCGAGGTGAGCGACCTCTGCAGGACGTACCGCACGCACGTCGGAATCGTCCGCAGGCGGCGTACCGACGTGCAGGCACTCGCGGGGATCAGCTTCGAAGTGGAGCGGGGCGAGCTCTTCGGACTGCTCGGCCCGAACGGGGCCGGCAAGACGACGACGATCAAGATCCTCACGACGCTCCTGCTGCCGTCGTCCGGGAGCGCCAGGGTGCTGGGCTTCGATCCCGCGCACGAGCCCGGTGAGATCCGCCGGCGCGTCGGCCATGTGTTCGGCGGCGATCGCGGTCTCTACGACCGTCTGTCCGCGCTCGACAACCTGCGCTATTTCGCCGATCTCTATCGGGTCCCGGTGCGCGAGAAGCGGGCGCGAATCGATCACCTCGTCGAGCTCGTCGGGCTGAAAGGCCGTGAGCGGCAGCGGGTCGAGACGTACTCGCGCGGAATGCGCCAGCGGTTGCACATCGCCCGCGGGCTCTTGCACGATCCGGAGGTCCTGTTCCTCGATGAGCCGACCATCGGGCTGGATCCGGTCGGTGCGCGCGAGGTGCGAGAAACGATCGCCGGACTGCGAGATCAGGGCAAGACGATCCTGCTGACGACGCATTACATGTACGAGGCCGACGAGTTGTGTCAGCGAATTGCGGTGATCGCCGGCGGACGAATCGTGGCGGCCGGGACACCGGCCGAGCTGAAGGCCCGTGTCCTCGACCGCACGATCATCGAGATCGAGGCCTTCGGCGCGCTCGCAGGCGTCCTCGACCGCCTGCGCGCCCTCCCGGGAGTCATCTCCGTCTCGACTGAGCCGCGCGAGCAGGCTGAGGTGATTCTCGTTCAGTCGAGTGTCGGCTCGGAGCTGACACACGCCCTGCTGCGGGAGCTCGACGGCATCGCGCTCGGCAAGGTGATCGCACGGGAGCCGACGTTGGAGGACGCATACGTCGAGCTGGTGCAGGCGGCATGACGCGCGCGTTCCTCAGCGGGATGCGGGTGCACATCGTTCAGTTCTCGCGCAACCCGTTCGACCTGAGCGGGGTATTCCTGTGGCCGATCCTCTACGCGTCGATCGCGTACTACCTGCTCAACGCCAAGGATGACCCGAAGTTGCTGCTCAGCTCCTCTTTGGGTGCCGCCGTGATGCTCATGTGGTCGCTCGTCGTCATCGGCTCGTCCAACGCGCTCGAGAATCAGCGCTGGCTGGGGACGCTGGAGCTCCTCGTCGCCGCCCCGGTCCCGTTCGCGGTGGTGATCGCGCCGATCTGCGTGGCCAGCGGGTTCGTCGGCGGCTACGGGATCGCGGCGACGCTGCTCTGGGGACGGGTGTTGTACGGCGTGCCGATCTCGATCGACCATCCGTTCGCGTTTGCCGTTGCGTTGCCCGCCTGCATGCTCGCGATCGGGATGCTCGGGCTCGTGATGGCGTCGACGTTCGTGCTCTACCGGGCCGCGTTCAGCCTCGGGATCGCGCTGCAGTATCCGGTCTGGATCGCAACGGGGCTCCTGGTGCCGCTGTCGACCCTGCCCGCGTTCGTCCACGAGATCGGCTGGTTCCTCGGGCCGTACTGGGGGTTCCTGGCGATCCACGAGGCGGTCTTCGGCTCGGCGCCGTGGCAGTACATCGGGATGTGCGTGGTCGTCAGCACCGGGTACTTCGTCCTCGGCGCGCTGTGCTTGCGCGCCTTCGTGCACGTCGCGCGCGCCCGCGGGACGCTGAAGCTGACGTGAACTCTCTCAGGGTGTTCTTCGTGGGCGGAGTCATGAGCTACCGCGCCCTCTTCAACTGGATCAACCCGTGGGTGTTCTTTCCCCACACGCTCGGTTACCCGATCTTCGAGATCCTGTTCTTCGCCTACCTCGGCCGGTTCGCCGACGTCGAGTCGGACAAGTTCTTCCTGATCGGAAACGCGTTCATGGCGATCGCGATCACCGGCTTCTTCGGGATGGGGAACTCGATCGGCGGTGAGCGGCGCTCGCAGACGCTCTCGACCCTGCTCGCCTCGCCCGCGAACCGCTTCGCGCTCTTTCTCGGACGTGCGGTGCCTTCGATCCTCACCGGGTTCCTCGTTGCCGCGATGGCGTTCACGATCTGCAGCCTGATCCTGGGGGTGCACTTCACCGCGAGCGAGCTCGGCGGCCTCGCCGTCGCAGCGCTCGTCGCGTCGTTCGCGTGCACGTCGTTCGGCCTGTGCCTCGGCGGGCTCGGACTGCGCGGGCGGAGCGTCTCGCTGTTCGCCGACATGATCGGTGGCTCGATGCTCCTCGTTTCCGGAGCGAACGTTCCGTTCGACCGGCTCCCGGCACCGGTGCAGGCGGTCGGCCGCGTGTTGCCGCTGACCCACGGGATCGCAGCCGGCCGCGAGCTCGGCGGGGGCGCTTCGCTCGCCTCGGTCTCCGGGCTGCTCGGCACCGAGGCGCTCGTCGGCTTTGTCTATCTCGTGATCGGCATCGTCATGCTGCGCGTGTTCGAGTATCAGGGCCGGCGTACAGCGACGCTCGAGACGTTCTAGGCGCAACCGCTGGGTATGCTCGACGAGTGACGGTGACACCACGCACGATCCGCGACGAGAGCGAGCTGCGGGCGATCGTGGGCTCGCCGTCCGAGCTCGTAGCCGGCAAGATCGCCGATCGCCTCAACGACCTGACGCGCCAGTTCGTCGAGCGGGCGCCCTTCGTCTGCATCGCCACGGCCCGCCCCGACGGCGGTCTCGACGTCTCGCCCCGTGGCGATCCCGCCGGCTTCGTTCGCATCCTCGACGAGCGGACGCTGCTCCTGCCCGACCGACCGGGCAACAAGATCGCCGACACTCTGACGAACCTGCTCGTCGACGACCGAGTCGCGCTGCTCTTCCTGATCCCCGGCGTCGGCGACTCGTTTCGCGTCAACGGGCGCGCCACCGTGACGGACGATGAGGAACTCCTTGCGCCGAGCACGGTCGACGGGAAGCCACCGAAGCTCGGGATCCTCGTCGCGATCGAGGAGGCGTACACGCAGTGCTCGAAGGCGTTGATCCGCTCCGATCTCTGGAACCCCGAGAAGCACATCGACCGGGAAGACCTGCCGAGTGGTGGCGAGATCCTGCGCTCGATCAGCAACCCTCGGCTCGATCCTGAACAGTACGACCGCGAGCGCGCGGCACGCTACGCCCGCCGCGAAGGCTTCTACTAGACCTCCTAGCGGAGGCGCCGGCGCAGGAAGCGTGCTGCGAGGAGCGTGGCCGTGACGGTGACGACGAGCTTCACGGCCTTCGAGCCACGCAGCTTGGACACGCCGCTCGCGCGGTCCTCCATCGTCACGGGCACTTCCTCGAGCCTCAGACCGGCGCGGGCGATGCGAATCAGAGCTTCCACCTCCGGCGCGCCGCTCTGGAACGTCTCCGCGAGCAGGGGCAGCGCCTTGGCATTCACGGCGTAGAGGCCGCTCGTGGCATCGCCGAAGGGCCGGTTCAGCACGAGCGCCATCGCCCGGCGCAGGGCGGCGGTGCCCACCCTGCGCGCAGGGCTCGGCCGATAGCGGTAGGCGGGATAGCCCTCGCCGGACACGAAGCGTGAGCCGACGGCGACATCGCAGAAGTCGGCGCGCACGAGCGCCAGGAGGCGGGCGAGCTCGTGTGCCGGATGCTGCCCGTCGGCGTCGACGCGGCCGCAGTAGGCGTACTCATGCTCGAGCGCCCATCGGTACCCCGCGGCGATTCCGAATCGCAGGCCCAGATTCGAGCCCAGCGAGTGGACTTCGGCGCCGTGCTCGCGCGCGACCTCGGCCGTGCGATCCGTCGATCCGTCGTCCACGACGAGCACGTCTGCGTCGGGGATCTCGGCCCGCAGCGCGTCGAGCACGGCCGGCAGGTTGTCCTCCTCATTCCACGCGGGGATGAAGACGATGGTGTCGTTCACGCGCTCTCGAGCTCCGCCTGGGCCGCTCGAACCTGGCGGGCCATGACCGTGAGCGCACCGAGCTCCCACGCGACGGCCCCGGGGGTCGGCACGATGGGAGCGAGGCGAAACCGCACCGCGACTCCGTGCTCTCCGTAGATGCGGTTGAAGATCCAGCGCGCCCGGAAGAGATGCAGGGGAGCACAGAAGACCACCGCCTGGGTCACATCGCGTTCGAGCAGGAGCGGGAGCGTGCGCGCAGCGTTCTCCGCGGTGGTCGAGGCGGTCTCCTCGGCGACCAGCTCGATCGGCGGCCCCCGCCAGAGCGCCCGCATCTGCGCTGCCTCCGACGGCCCGCCGTCCGGCGCCCAGCCGGTGAACAGCACCGCGCGCGCATCGACTCGGCCGGCGAAGCGCTCCGCCGCCGCGACGAGACGCCGGCAGGCTCGGCTGATGCGGTAGGAGCCGTCACGCCGGAAGAGCCCGTTGCCGAGGACGATGAGGGCCAGCGCGCTCACGGCTCCAGGGTACGCCGGTCAGGACGGCGTCGTCACCGTCGGCCGCTGTCCGACCTTCCACGTCGCCGCTGCGATGAGCCCGACCACGAGGGTCGGGACGACCGTGAGGAAGCGATAGATCAGCGTTGCCGTCACGGCGTCGGCATTGTCCGCACCGAACGCGACCAGCACACCGGTGAGCCCGAGCTCGACGAAGCCGACGCCGCCCGGGGTGATCGGGATGGCGCCGAGGATCCGTGCGAGCGTCCAGGCGGCGAACGCCTCGACGATCGTCACCTCGCCATTCGTCACGCCGATCGCCCGCAGTGAGGCGAGGAAGATGATGAACACCGTCAGATGCCCGGCGAGCGTCGCCGTGGTGAGGAAGAGCCAGCGCTTGCGGATGAGCTCGATCGTCTCCTCGCGGAAGCGGGCGAACGACGTGCCGTTCCACTTCACCGGCGCCTTGTGCAGCAGCCCCTTCCCCCAGCTCGCGAGGCGGGCTGCGCGGTCGCCGATCCGCCGTGCGAGCCGCTCGCTGGAGAGTCCGACGGCGAACCCTGCGACGATCGCCGCGAAGACGACAAGCCCGACGATCGCGACGATCTCGAGGGTGTGGTTCGAGCCGCCCTCGGCGACGACGCCGGCGACCGCGATGATCGGAAAGCCGAGGATCACGAACTGGTTCCAGACACCCGTGACCACGACGGCGAGCCCGACCGGTCGGCCGCTGAAGCCCCAGGCGCGCAGCATCGCGAACGACGTCGCCATGCCGACAGCGGCACCACCCGGTGCGACCATCGAGAGCGCGGTCGACGCGAGGGTGACGCGCGCTGCGTGGAGATACCGGAGACCGGGAAGCGCCGCGACGAGCGGCGGCGCGTAGGTAGCGAGGTTGAGGATGGTCGCCAGGGCAAGCGCGACGAGCCACTGCCACGAGAGCGTCTGGACGACGTTCCAGACCTCTCCGTAGTTCGCGATTCGCGGCAACGCGAACGCGAAGACGCCGCCGATGATGAGGACCGACGCGACAATGCCGATGATCCGCGCGCGGCCGGTGCGGCGCTTCCGGTGCGCGTCGTCGAGCTCGACCTGGACGAGCTCGTCTTCCGGCTCGGCAGAGAGGCCCGCTTCGATCTCGCTGGAGGACACGGGGCAGTATCTCGCGCCGTGTCGGATGCCGGTGGGGATTGGACGCTGCCGCCCGGCTGTGGTGAGATGCAGTGGTGTCGATGAGCGAGGTGACCCTGTGAGCGTCGGCGGGAGGCAGCGCACGCGCAGTCAGGTGCTGCGCCGTGTCGCGCTGATCGCGGGCGCGCTCGTCCTCGTGGCGCTTCTGCTCCTGGCGACGGGCCACTGGGTGCTTGGGATCATCGTCGGGGCCGTCGCGGCCGCAGCGGTCTGGGGATATCTCCAGGCCCGCTCGGTGCGCTGACGCAACGCGGAGCTCGCAGCGTCACGCCCTTCGCTGCCTAGATATGCAGCGGGGCCGCATAAGCGGCCCCGCTGGCAGTCAACGTCGCTGTGGCGCGGGAGCTCTCAGCCGCAGCCGGTCGAGGTGCCGCAGTCGCGGCACGTGTAGCACGTGCCTGCGCGCACCATGCGGCCCCCGCAGCGGTTGCACTCGATTGCATCTTCGTGTGGGTTGAAGAGCGCGGTCTGGCCCGGCGCGGGAGTCTCGACATGCGCCGGCTCGCCGTTGGCGATCCGGTCGGCCATCTGCGCCCGCACCTCCATCGAGAGGATGCCCGCTTCTTCCTGCTGGTCGACCGAGAGGAACTTCTTGCCGAACCAGCGGAAGATGTAGTCGGGGATCGACTTGGCGGCGCGGATGTCCGCGTCGTTCGTCAATCCCGACGGCTCGAAGCGAAGGTGCGAGAGCTTCGAGACGTACACCTCGGGCGGCACTCCGTACTGCAGGCCCATCGAGACCGCGATCATCAGCGAGTTCATCAGGCCCTGCAGCGTCGTCCCGTCCTTGGCGATGTCGACGAAGATGTCGCCGGGCGATCCGTCGTCGAAGACGCCGACGTGGATGTAGCCCTCGTATTCGCCCACCCGGAACTTGCGGCCGATCTCGTTGCGATCGTCCGGTAGACGGCGGCGCTTCGGTGCCGCCATCGAGCCGCCCGCGGGAGTGAGGGTCGTCTGCGCGCCCTTCTCACCCTTGCCGGAGAGCGGCTGGGCGACCTTGCAGTTGTCGCGATAGATCGCAACGGCCTTGACGCCCAGCTTCCACGACTCGAGGTAGAGCTGAGCGACGTCCTCGATCGTCGCCGTCTCGGGCAGGTTGACCGTCTTCGAGATCGCGCCCGAGATGAACGGCTGGATCGCGCCCATCATCTTCACGTGGCCGCGGTAGTGGATCGCCCGCTCACCGACCGCGCAGTCGAACACGGGGTAGTGCTCGCTCTTCACGTACGGCGCTCCGACGACCGTGTTGCGCTCGTCGACGAACGCGATCACCTCGTCGACCTCGCTCGGTGCGTAGCCGAGCTTCTCGAGGCCGCCGGCGACCGTCTTGTTGACGATCGTGATCTCGCCGCCACCGACGAGCTTCTTCGACTTGACGAGCGAGAAGTCGGGCTCGACGCCCGTCGTGTCGCAATCCATCATGAAGCTGATCGTCCCGGTGGGAGCAAGCACCGTCGCCTGCGCGTTGCGGTAGCCGTTCACCTCGCCGAGATCGAGCGCGTCGTCCCACGACTTGCGGGCCGCTCCGAGCAGGTCGGCCGGCACCGTCTCTGCGTTCGCGATGTTGCCCACGGCCGCCCGGTGCTTCGCGATCACGCCCAGCATCGCCGCCGCGTTCGGGCGATAGCCGGCGAACGCGCCCATCCGTCCCGCGATCTCCGCCGACTTGCGATAGGCGCGACCCGTCATCAGCGCGGTGATCGCCGCGGCGTACGCGCGGCCCTCGTCGGAGTCGTAGGCGAGCCCGCGTGCCATCAACAGCGCGCCGAGGTTGGCATAGCCGAGGCCCAGCTGGCGATAGGCCTTTGCATTGCGCTCGATCTCCGGCGTCGGATATGACGAGTTGCCGACCAGGATCTCCTGCGCGAGGAACATCACGTCGCATGCGTGCTCGAACGCTTCGACGTCGAGCTCGCCGTCTTCGCGCCGGAACTTCATCAGGTTCAACGAGGCGAGGTTGCAGGCCGAGTCGTCGATCGACATGTACTCCGAGCAGGGATTCGATGCGTTGATGCGACCCGTGTTCGGGAGCGTGTGCCAGGAATTGATCGTCGTGTCGTACTGGACGCCCGGGTCGGCACAGCGCCACGCAGCCTCGGCGATGTCGTGCAGCAGCTTGCGCGCCTTCATCGTCTCGACGACGGTGCCGTCGGTGCGTGCGGTGAGGTTCCAGTCGTCGTCGGCCGCTGCAGCATCCATGAATGCGTCGGAGACCCGCACCGAGTTGTTGGCGTTCTGATACTGGATCGACGCCCAGTCCGGCGAGTCGAGCGACATGTCGTAGCCGGCTGCCTCGAGGACGCGTGCCTTCTCCTCCTCGTGCGCCTTGCACCAGATGAACTCGATGATGTCCGGGTGGTCGACGTCGAGCACGACCATCTTCGCCGCGCGGCGTGTCTTGCCGCCTGACTTGATCGTGCCGGCCGAGGCGTCGGCGCCGCGCATGAACGAGACCGGGCCGGAGGCGTAGCCGCCCTTCGAGAGCTGCTCCTTGGACGAGCGCAGCCGCGAGAGGTTGACGCCCGAGCCCGACCCGCCGCGGAAGATCACGCCTTCGCGGCGGATCCAGTCGAGGATCGCGTCCATCGAGTCGTCGATCGAGAGGATGAAGCAGGCCGAGCACTGCGGCTTCTCTTCGAAGCCGACGTTGAACCACACGGGCGAGTTGAACGCGGCGAGCTGGTTGACGAGGATCGCCTTCAGCTCGTCCTCGAACGTCAGTGCCTCGTCTTCGCCGGCGAAGTAGCCGCCGTCGCGGCCCCACCTGCCGACGGTGTCGACGATGCGGCTGATCATCTGCTTCACCGACCGCTCGCGTTCCGGGCTGGACATGCGGCCGCGGAAGTACTTCTGGGCGACGATGTTCGTCGCGGTCTGCGACCAGAACTTCGGGAACTCGACGTCCTTCTGCTCGAAGGCGGGCCCGTTTTTGCCCGGGATGTGCGCGTCGCGGATCTCCCACTCGATCTCGTCGTAGGGATCCCTGCCGTCGATCGTGAACCGCCGCTTGACGGCCAGGGTGGCGTCCTCGTCGACCACGTGGTTGACGAGCTCGTCGGGGTGGATCTGAACGGTGGTTTCGTGCTCTACGGACGCCATATTTGCTGGGTCTCCTTCTGCCTAAAAGACGGTCATCTGCGAGCCTCTTTCGGACTCAACGGGGACCGGCCAAGCTAAGGCTCGCGTCGGACGGCATTCGATTCAAGTGACGATCGAACACGAGCAGATAAGCCAAATACCAGGATCCATTGTAACGGTGGCTGGTCGTGCTGCGCCGTCCGGGGCCGGCGCCCAGCCGTCGCTTTACGGAGCCTGTTTTCGGGCTTGCAGGCGCTTCGCCAGGAGGCCCGCTGCGCCGGCCGCGACGAGCAGGATCGCCAGGCCGCCCAACACGAGCAGCGGCAGCGGCAGCGACGAGGCGCTGGAAGGGTTCAACTGCTCGGCCGCCCCGGCGAGCCCCTTGTCCGGTTGCCGGCCGGGGGCCGTTGCCGTGCTGGTCGTCGTGGTCCCGGTGCCCGTGGTGCTGGTGGTGCTCGTGGTGGGCTTCGCTGCCGGTGGTGTGACCGGGCTGTTCGCCTGGACCGTCTGTCCTGCCTGCTTCTCCTTCGCGATCGCGCTCTGCAGCGCGCGCAGGATGTCGTCGTGCGCGCTCGAGTAGGTCTGCACGTCGGCGGGCAGGTGATGCAGCGCGTCCTGGTAGCAGTGAACCGCGTAGGTGTGGTCGATCCGGCCGTCGTACCAGTCGTTCAGCAGGGCCTTCCAGCACGGGGTCGCAGCCGAGGCGGGAGCTGCGTGTGCGGCGGCGGCGAACAGCGAGAAGGCGACGACCGTCACGCGTACGAGCAGCTTCAGCGATGGCACGAGGAATCCGAGGGTACGACGGCGCTGTAAGGCTTTTGTGAGCGATCCGGGCACGTAGCCGGGGGATGGTAGCTTCGCGCGAGATGCGGGCGATCAGGGAACTGCCGCTCGTTGCGCCCCTCGCCCTTGCGGGCCTTGCGATCTTTTTCGGCGGCGGCCCGGGGAACGCCTCGATCATGTGGTTCGGCGGCGCCGCGCTCCTGATCCTGCTCGTGCTCCTCGCCACCCAGGGCGCGCCCGGCGGCTCGCTCGCGCTGCTGCCTCTTGCGCTGCTCACCGTCTGGCTCGCGCTTTCGATCTCCTGGTCGTGGCTGCCCGACCGCTCGTGGGACTACGCCGACCGCGCGCTCGTCTACCTGCTCTTCGCCGCGCTCGGGCTGTGGCTCGCTGCCCGCACGCGGGAGCTCGCGAACGGGCTTTGCATCCTGCTCGGCGCGGTCGTCGTCTGGTCGCTCGCGGGGAAGGTCCTGCCGTTCGTGCACGACTACGGGCCGCCCGGTCTGACGCGGCTGAGCGCTCCGGTCGGGCTGTGGAACCAGCTCGCCGTGCTCGGCGCGTTCGCGCTGCCGCTCGCGCTCTGGCGGAGAGGGCCGGCGGGGACGCTGCTCGCCTACGGCTGGATCGTTGCGCTGCTGCTGACCTACTCGCGCGGCGGCATCCTGACCGCGCTCGTCGTGGTCGCCGCGTGGTTCGTGCTCACGGACGAGCGCAGCGAGGGCGCGGCGACGCTTGTCGCCGCCGCGGTGCCCGCGGGCGTCGTCGCGGCGATCGCGTTCGCCCTGCCCGGCGTCACGAGCGACGGGCAGTCGGCGCACGTGCGCTGGCGCGACGGTCTCGTCTTCGGTGTGCTCCTGCTGGCCGGCGCGGGCGCCGCCGTCGGGCTGGAGAGGCTGCCGCGGCCGCGCGTCAGCCCCGCGCTTCCGCCGCGGCCTGCTCGTCGCGGCGTTGCTCGCCGCCGCTGCGGTCGTCGTGTTCGTCGTGGCGAAGGGCGCCGGTTCGGGTGCGGTCGGAAACAGCGGCGGCCGGCTCGGATCGACCAGCTCGAACTTCCGCTTCGTCTGGTGGCGGCAGGCCTGGGACGGCTTCCGCGGTCACGAGCTGGTGGGCACGGGGGCGGGCACCTTCCATCTCGCCAACCTGCGTTTCCGCCAGAGCTATCTCGACTTCACCATCGAGCCGCACAACCTGCCTCTGCAGTTCCTCGCCGAGGCGGGCATCGTCGGCTTGGCCCTGCTCCTCCTCGCCGCGGCGGCCCTGCTGCGGGGGAGCCTCAACCGGCGCGGCCACCAGCTCGCGCTCGCGCTCGTCCTGCCGGCGTACCTCCTGCACTCGCTGGTCGACATCGACTGGGACTTCGTGGCTGTCTCGGCGCTCGTGTTCCTGGTCGCGGGCGCGCTCGTCGGCAGGTCGCCGCTGCGACGGCTGTCGCTGTTTCCCCTGCTCGCCGCCAGCGGTGCTGCGCTCCTGGCCTTCGGCGCACTGCTCCTGCCGTGGCTCGGCGAACGCTGGTCGGGGCAGGCGGCCGTGACGCTCTCGCCACAGCATGCGGTCACCCTCGCGAAACGCGCGCGCTCGGTCGATCCGCTACTCGTCGAGCCGCTGCTCACGCTCGGCTTCGCGTCGGATCTCGCAGGGAGGCCGCGTGTCGCGCGGGCCTACTACGCTCAGGCCGTTCGCGCGCAGCCGAAGAACCCGGACACGCTGCTTCAGGCCGGCCTGTTCGAGCTTGCGAACGGTTGCGCGCGGCACGCCTATGCGTATCTCGAGCCGTTCACGGAGCTCGACCCGAAGGAGCGGCCGGAGAACGGGCCGATCGCCTATCGCCGAGCGCTCGCGCTCGTGAACACGGGCAAGCCGACGTGCTAGGCCGCGCCGAGCACGATCGCCAGCTTGCCGCCGTGCAACGCTGACGGTCTCATGCCGTCGAGCGGGCCGACGACATGCACGTGCAGATCGTGGGCGAGGCGGCGGCCCTCCGCCTCGTAGCCGCGCTTGTACATCACGACCGTCGTCGCGTAGTCCTGGCGGGCGGCGTTGCCCTTGCCGCGGATGGGGTAGCCGAGGCCCGAGAGCCTGGCGGCAGCAGCCGACGCCGCGCCCGTCCGGCCGTTCCCGTTGAAGACGAAGACCCCGGTCGCCGAGCGGCGCAGCTTCGGTTTGCCGACGTGGTGCTTCTTGACATGGACAACCGCTGCGTGCGGCTTGACGGCCGGCGCGAGTGCCGCTGCCTCTGCGTGGTGCTGGACGGCGTGGGCCAGCGGCTTCGCGAGCAGGACGAGCGCCAGCACCATCAGCACGATCAGCTCGAGCGCCGCCACGAGGCTCGCGACGAGTGTCGCGGTCCGCCAGGGGCGGATCAGGGCGTCTGCTTGCAGCGGTGCATCCATGGGCGGGACCCGATTCGCCCTGGCGCGTTCGTCTCCTTCAGCTAGGGCGCTGTGTGCTCTTTCTGCCAGGCCCAGGTCCGGGCGAGGCCGTCGTCGAGCGAGACCCGCGCCCGCCAGCCGAGCTCACGCTCGATCAAGCGTGCGTCGAGCACGGAGCGCTGCACGTCGCCGAGCCGCGCCGGCTCGTGCCGCGGCGCCTGGTCGGTGCCGGCGACACGGGCGCACGCAGCGTGCAGATCGGCGACGGTCGTGTCGCGCCCCGTTCCGACGTTGTACGGACCGCCCGTGCTCCCGACGGCCGCGAGCAATGAGTCGACGATGTCGTCGACATAGACGAAGTCGCGCGCCTGCGTTCCGTCTCCGAAGATCACCGTGGCGTCACCGAGCGCGAGGCGTTCGAGAAAGATCGCGACCACGCCGCCTTCCAGACCGGCGTCCTGTCGCGGCCCGTAGACGTTCGCGAATCGCAACGACACGTGGTGCGAGCTGTAGATGCGGTTCCACCCGGCCAGGTATTCCTCGCCGCACTTCTTTGCGATGCCGTACGGCGACAGCGGCAGGAACGGGGTCTGCTCCGTCGCGGGCTCGGCACACTCGCCGTACCCTGCGCCGCCGGACGAGGCGAAGATCACCTGCGCCCCGGACGCGGCCCCGAGCACGTTGGCGGTGCCGACGACATTGACGGCGGCGTCGTAGCCGGGCCGCTGCATCGAGGTCTGCACGTCGGCCTGGGCTGCGAGATGGAAGACCACGTCGGCTTCGGCCGTGAAGGGCTCGCGAATGTCGTGCTCGAGCAGGGTGGCCGCCGGGTTGACGTTCTCGCGTTTTCCGGAGGCGAAGTTGTCGACCACGGTGACCGAATCTCCGCGCCTGAGCAGCGCATCGACCAGGTTCGACCCGATGAAGCCTGCGCCCCCTGTCACAACCGTCCGCATGGAGGCCGTAGATTAGGCGCGGAATGTTTGTCACGTTTGAAGGTGTCGACTGGTCCGGGAAGAGCACGCAGGCCGAGCTCCTCGCCGCCTGGCTCCGTGAGGAGGGGCGGACGGTGCTCGCCACGCGTGAGCCCGGGGGCACGGCGGTCGGCGAAGCCGTCCGCCAGGTCGTCCTGCACGGACACGACATGACGCCCTGGGCCGAGGCCGCTCTCTACGCCGCCGCTCGCGCCGATCACGTGGAGCAGGCGATCCGGCCGGCGCTCGAGCGCGGCGAGGACGTGGTGTGCGACCGCTACATCGACTCCTCGGTGGCCTACCAGGGCGCGGCCCGCGGGCTCGGCGAGGACAAGGTGCTCGAGCTGAACCTCACCGTCACGCGAGGCCTGCTGCCCGATCGTACCTTCCTCGTGCTGCTCGATCCCGAGGAGGCTCGCCGCCGCGGCGGCGAGGCGCCCGATCGCATCGAGCGCGAGGGCGAGGAGTTCATGCGCCGTGTCGACGCCGCATACAGGTCGCTCGCGGCGGTCTCCCCCACGAGGATGATCGCGCTGGAAGGCGACCGGCCCGCCGAAGAGATCGCCGAGGAGGTTCGTGAGCACATCCGTGAGCTTCTCTGAGCACGCCGAGGCAGCGCGGCTGCTCGACGCTGCACTGCGCGAAGGGCCTGCGCATGCGTATCTCTTCCACGGGCCGCCCGGTGTGGGGAAGCGGCGAGTCGCGCGTGCGTTCGGGCACGCGCTCCTCGGCACGACGCGCGAGTTCCACCCCGACCTGTACGAGCTGGACGCGCTCGGCGAGATGATCCGGATCGATGCGATCCGCGAGCTGAGGCGTGACCTGCACATGCGGCCCTTCGAGGCCGACCGCCGCGTCTATCTCGTGCATCGCGCGCACCTGCTGAACGAGGACGCCGCCGACGCGCTCCTCAAGGACCTCGAAGAGCCCCCGCCGTATGCCGTGATCGTCCTGATCGCCGATGACCTCGGCCCGCTGCCGGGGACGATTCTCTCGCGGTGCCAGCTCGTCCCGTTCCACCGGCTCTCGGAGCGGGCGATCCGAGAGCTCGTCGACGCGCGCGCGCCGCAGCTCGACGAACAGAGCCGGGCGTCGCTCGCGCGTGTCGCCGCCGGTCGGCTGGACCGCATGGAACGGCTGCTCGACCCGGCCGCCGCGGCACGACGCGAGGCGTTGATCGAGCAGGCCCGTGCCGTCTACCGCTCCGACTCGTTCGACGCGGCAGAGGCGGCTTCCGCGCTGCTCGCGAACGCGCAGGCCCGGGCGGATGAGGCGCGCGAGGTCGAGGAGGCACGGATCGTCGAGCTCGAGTTGAGCGCGCGTGACGCAGAGCAACGGGTGAAGCGAGCCGCACGAGGCGCCGAGCGGGAGGAGTTGCTGGCGCAGCTCGAGGAGCTCGGCGCCTGGTACCGCGACCTCGTTGCGGTGGCGGTCGGGGCGGACCGCGCGGCGATCAATCTCGACAAGCTGGCGGCGCTTCGCGAGGACGCGACACGGGAACGGCTGCTCGGCGCCGAGCAGGCAGCCGAGGCCGTGCGCGAGACCTGGCGAGGGCTCGAGGAGCTGAACCTCGCGCCTCAGCTGGCTCTGGAGGCGTTGTTCGTCCAGCTCGCGCGCGAGCTCGCCGCGTGAAGTAGTCGCCGGATCGCCCGCTTCGGGCGGCGGTGCGTCAGTCCAGGTGCGCGGCCGTGCGCCTGCGGTCGACCACGTAGGCAACGAGATAGACGAGCACGAAGACGGCGATGATCGCCATGATCGGCCCCCACGTGTACCAGGCCCACCCGAGGAACAGGAAGACCAACGCGCCGGCGACACAAACGCCGACGATCACGCCGAACATGCCGAGCCAGAATTTTGCTCCCATGGCCGCCACTCTTGGCCCCTGAGGTTTCCGGGGCATCATCCCGACCGGATGAAGTGCGACTCAGCTCGGCATTCCCGCTCGAGGCTCTACGGGAAGACGAACTGGACGATGCGCTTTCGTCCCGGCCAGCCGAACGAGATATGCAGCGACGTGCCGTCCCAGGTCACGTCGGTCACGACGACCACTGCGGCGACGATCGCGACCGTGCGCAGGCGAGGCATTGGGAGATCCTCCCAGATTTCCGACGACGAGGAGACTCGAGTCCGCGCCTGGTCACACCGGGCGCACGGCCACGCCGGCCTCGGCCAGTTCCTCGCGTTCGGCGGGTGTGATCTCGAATGGTGCGCCGGGCTCTGCGCCGATGACGAGCACAACCGTGTTGTCCTCTACAGCAACGGCCGATCGCCGTGTGGCAACGTCGGTGGCGCTGACGAATGTCCCGGCCGGGGCATCGACGACCGTGCCGTCGACCTCGAATCGCGCTCGGCCGGCGTGCACGAAGTACAGCTCTTGATGCTGCTCGTCGTCGGGATCGGCGTGGTCGTGCTCTCCGATCAGCCGGTCGCCGGCGAGCTCGGCCGTGTAGCCGTTGATCCCGAACGCGGTGATCCCGAAGTAGTTCCGGATGGGCTGCCAGTGAGCGTCCGTATGTGAGACCGCGGCCGTCGGGATCTCGGTGAGCGAGCCGGAAGCTGGGGGTTCGGTCACGATGAACCTCGGCGGTCGTCGGTTTTGGCTCTTCGAAAGAAGCCGACGGGGAGACTCGAACTCCCGACCCCTTCATTACGAGTGAAGTGCTCTACCAGCTGAGCTACGTCGGCAAATTGCTCCGTGGAGCGCGCCCAGTGTAGCCCGCGAGGACGCTTCTTCTTGAGGCTTCGGACGGCGGCGTTAGGGTGCTCGCGTGGAGCTCGAGCTCGACGGCAGAGTGGTTCTGATCACCGGCGGTACCGCCGGCATCGGCCTTGCGACGGCGCGGGCGATGGTCCAGAGCGGGGCGACCGTCGTCACGGTGAGCCGCAGCGCAGCGCCCGGCGTCGGAGAAGCCCTGCACATCGTTGCGGATCTCGCAGAGGCCGGTGAGCCGCAACGCGCGGTCGCCGAGACACACGGACAGGTCGGTGCGATCGACGTCCTGGTCAACAACGTCGGGCTCGCGGTCATCCGCCGGCTGGAAGACGTGACCGAAGCGGAGTGGGACCTGTCGCTGCGGTTGAACCTGATGAGCGCGATTCGCGCAACGAGCGCCGCTCTGCCCCGAATGCGCGAGCGACGCGCGGGGTCGATCGTGAACGTCGCGTCGACGGCGGGGCGTCGACCGAGTCGGGGCATGCCCGACTATTCGATCGCGAAGGCTGCGTTGCTCGCCTACTCGCGCCAGGTTGCCGAGACGTATGCGTCCGACGGCATCCGGTGCAACGCCGTCATTCCCGGCCCGACTCTGACTCCCGCGTGGACCGGGCCGGCAGGCCTCGCGGCACAGCAAGGAGACCGGGAGGCGGTTCTGGAGCAGGCGGCGGCGGCCAGGCCGCTCGGGAGGTTCGCGACCGCCGATGAGATCGCAAACGTGATCGTGTTCCTCGCCTCCGACGCGGCGTCCTACGTCACGGGCGCCGAGTGGAGCGTCAGCGGCGGCACGGTTCCCTAGCCGCTCCGCCCGGGTCATCCACTTCGGAGGATGCCACCACGCCGGTCTCGCGCGCATAGTCGGTGGCCACTCGGACGAAGAGGAGAACCCATGTGCCGCTGGCTCGCCTACTCGGGAACACCGGTCCTGATCGAACACCTGCTGTACGAGGGCGATCACTCGCTGATCGATCAGAGCCTCCATTCGAGGTTCGGTGCTGAGACGACGAACGGCGACGGCTTCGGGCTCGGGTGGTACGGCGTCGGCGACGGTGCCGGTGTCTTCCACAGCGTCGAGCCCGCATGGAACGATCAGAACCTGCGCGAGTTGGCGGCCCATGTCCGCTCGCCGCTCGTGTTCGCGCACATCCGCGCGTCCAGCGGCGCGCCCGTGCAGCAGACCAACTGCCATCCGTTTCGTCGCGGCCGTTTCCTGTGGATGCACAACGGGTTGATCCACGACTTTCATCGCATCAAGCGTGACCTTCTCCTCGCGGTCGACCCGGTGCTCTTCGCCGAGATCCGGGGCACGACCGACTCCGAGACGCTGTTCTTCCTCGCGCTGAGCTTCGGGCTCGAGGACGATCCGCCCACCGCCGTCGCGCGGGCAATCGGCCTCGTCGAGGAGATCGGCCGCCGTCACGGCATCGAGCACCCGTTCCAGGGGACGATCGCCACCACGGACGGCACGCGGCTCTGGGCGTTCCGGTACTCGAGCAAGGGCGCATCCCGCTCGCTCTACTTCAGCACCAACGTCGAGGTGCTGCGTGCCCTGTATCCCGACAGTCCACGGCTCGAGGGCATCGGGGACGAGTCACGGCTCGTCGTCTCCGAGCCGCTCGGCGACCTGCCGGGCGTCTGGAACGAGGTCCCGGAGGCGACGTACGGCGTGATCCAGCCCGGCCGCGACGAAATGCATTCGTTCGCGCCGCTCGCTCCCATCGCGTAGCGACTACGGAAGCCGCGTAGCGACTACGGAACCGAGACCACGCGTGCGCCGGCGCGGCGTTCGACTTCTGCGCCGACGTCGTTGCCGAACACGCGGCCGAGGAAGCCATGGTGGTGCTCTCCGAGCACGATCAGGTCTGCGCCGTTGTCACGCGCGGCATCGACGATCGTCGACGCCGCCGACCCTGCCGCCCACACGTACTCGGCGTCGAGCCCGGCCGCCTCGATCACGGTACGCGCGCGCCCGAGCACGCCCTGAATGTCTTCCGGCGGACCGAGCGCCGTGGCATCCGGCGGGCTGTAGTCGAGCGAGCCGAAGTTCTGCAGCCCCGTCGGGTCGAGCGGCAGTTCCTCCACCGCGACGACCACGAGCTTCGCACCGGACTCCTGCGCCTCGACGATCGCGCGGTCGAGCGCACGCCCCGCGGCCGGGCTGTCGTCGTACCCCACCACCACTGCTTTCTTCGGCTCGGTCATCGCACGAGACGGTACGCGATCGGTGAGCCGTGGGGCGTCACCCGCTTCGGGTGAACGCGAGCTCAGTCCGCGAGCGCGTCGTCGACCGTGTCGTGGACCGGCAGGTGCCGGTCGAGACCGCTCACCTGCAGCGCACGGCGGGTCTCGAGCTGGGGCGCGGCAAGGCGGAAGCTCTCCTGGCCGAGCCGGGAGCGAGCCTCGATCAGGACGCCCAGCGCGGTCGAATCGACGAATTCCACCTCGGCCAGGTCGATCACGACGCGGCTGGGGCCCGACGCGATCGCCTCGCCGAGGGCCGCGCGAATCTCCTCGGCGTTGTAGAGGTCGAGCTCCCCGCCGAGGGAGACGATGACCGCCCCGTTCCTGGACTCGACGCCCCGGACCGGCGGTTCGCGGAGCGGCGAAAGCGAGTCATCTCCCATCTCCAGCGATTGAAGCAGTATTCGTGCCCGCTCCGGAGGATTCTCGGGTGAGGTCCAGGGGGTATGATCGAAGGACGATGCATGCGCGGCTCCTTCCCCGGCGTGGGTTGGCAGCGTTCGCGCTCCTCGTCGTCGTCGCCGAGGTCGCCGGACGCAGCTTGACGGCGCATGTCGATCGGCTCTTCCACGTCGAGCCGCTCGCCCCGACCGGTGCGAGCTACTACCCATTCCTGCTCGTCGCGCTGAAGATCGTCACGGCGCTCGCCTGCGCGGCCCTGCTTGTCCGGATGGCCCGCGCCTGGGCGGCCGCCGACACGGGTGAGCGGCTGCTGGCTGCCGTCGGCCACCGACACGAGCGGCGCGCGCCACGCTTCCGGCCCGGCCTGTCCCCGCGGATCTGGCTGGCCGCGTTCGCCGCGACCTCGCTCGTCTACCTCGTGCACGCAGACGCCGAGGAGGCGGCAGCCGGCCGTTGGCCGCTGCTCGCGCCGTGGCTCCACACCTATGCGCTGCCCACGTTCGCGGTCCTGGCGGTCGGCGTCGCCGCGCTCTGGCGGGTCGCCGGCTGGCTCTACGAAGTCGAGGACTACGCCGCCAGCACGATGGCGCATGCCCGTCGTATTCTCACCGCCGCATTCCGCGCCCTGGTCCCGCCGCAGCCCCACGCCGCCGACGAGGACGCAGGGCCGCGGCGCCGGTTCGGGCTCGCGTTCGAATCGCGTCCTCCTCCGCTCGCCGCCTGACCCGCGGCTCAGCCCCACGCCCCCGCGGGCACCCGACGTCCCGTCCCTTAGGACACGGAGGAGGACATGGAAACACCGTTGGTCTCTCGCCTACCGGCGACCGTCGCCCGTACGGCACGAATGCGAATCGTCTCGTCGATCGGCCCCACCGTCGTGGCGGCGGGCTTCGTCTGGGCGATCCTGCAGCCCTACCGCGTCACCTTGCTGCACCCGCGCGGCCAGGGGCTCTGGTGGCTTCTGATCGAGCCGCCGCTCCTCGTCGTCGGCGCGGGGATCGTCTTCGCGCTGCTCGTCGCGCGCCCGCTCCTCTCCGACCTCGAGGAGCGCGATGCTGCCCCACGCTGAGATGGTGCACTGGGCGTTCGCGGCAGGGATCCTGCTCGTCGGGCTCTGCCTGCTCTGCGAGGCGATCGTCGGCGAGGAGGTCTGGCGCATGCGCCCCTGGCGCAAATACCTCTGGCCGGGGCTCGCGTTTTCGCTCGGCGTGCTGCTCTGGCCCGTGATGGCGTTCTTCACGAACTCGTCGATCCACATGTACGCGCACGGCTCTTGGGCCGAGGTGGTGATGCTCGCCGGAGGCGCCGAGCTCGGGCTCGTGCACGGCCGACTTCACTCGCCCCTCTGGCGGCTGACCTGGCCGCTCGCGTTCGTCGTCACCGGGACGGCGTTCATCGTGCACGAGCAGAACACGTGGTTCTTCGCACGGTCGGCGTTCCTGCATCATCTGCTCGGCTGGACGTTCATCGTCGCGGCGATCTTCCCGTTGCTGCTCGTCTGGCGACCGCGTTCCACCGTGCTCCAGGCGGGCTTCGCGCTGATGATCGTGACCGTCTCGGTGATGCTCTTCTCCGACCGGGACGTCGCACCGATCTTCGGCCACCTGTCGTCGCTCGCAGGGACGCCACATCGATGAGACGGGCAGCTGCCGATCGCGCTCGCCGCGGCGCTGGCGTTTCCGGTGGCGGCGTCCGCACACGCGACTCTCCAGTCGACGACGCCGAGATTCGGCAAGGAAGTGCAGCGGGGGCCGGTGCTGATCCGCCTGCATTTCGACCAGCACGTGCGGGTGCTGCCCGGAGCGGTCAAGGTGCTGAACGGTGTCGGCCGGAACTTCGCAGGCACATCGAGCGCCCACGGGACCGACGTGGTCGCGTCTGTTCGCCCGCTCAAGCTCGGCGTCTACACGGTGCGCTGGCAGGCGGTCTCCGCCGATTCGCATGTCGTCTCCGGCGTCTGGACGTTCGGCGTCCGCGTCCCCGCACCGTCGATCAACGACGCCTACGGCGCCGGCGGGCCGACCCGCACCGAGGATGTCGTGCGCTGGCTGTGGTTCCTCGGCATCGCCTTGACGATCGGCGCGCTCGGCCTGCGGCTGATCGTTCTGCGGGGGCTCGCGGTACCGCGCGAGCTCGACCGGAAGATCGCCGTGGCCGCCGGGATCGGTGCGGTCGTCACACTGCAGTCGGGGATCGCGGCGTTCTCGCTGCGGGCGGAGGATGCGTTGCAGTTGCCGTTCGGCAAGTTCCTCTACGGGGACCTATCCCCGATGGCGGCCACGCGCTTCGGCTCGGCGTTCGTCGCGATGACGCTCGGCTTCGCACTCGTGCTCGCGCTCGTCTACCTGGCGTGGCTTCTCGACCGTGACGCGTTCCTCGTGCCCGCCTTCGGGCTGTCGCTGCTCTTCGCAGGCGGGCTCTCGTGGTCGGGCCACGATGCAGTCGACCCCGGCTCCGTCGTGGAAGACGGAGCTCGCGGACTGGGTGCACATCTCCGCCGCGTCGCTCTGGATCGGCGGGCTCGCGACGATGGCCGCGTTGCTCTGGTTCGGAGCGCCGCAGTTGCGGCGGCAGGCGTTCATGCGGTTCTCGCAGCTGGCTACGGTGCTGATCGCGCTCGTGCTCTCCGCGGGCATCTACCTCAGCATCGTCCGGCTGCCGCACCTGCACGATCTGTGGACCGAGCGCTACGGCCAGGTGCTGCTCGTGAAGATCGGGCTCGTGTGCTTCGCGCTGCTCTGGGGTGCGTTCCACCACTTCGTCATCCGGCCGGCGCTCGACCGGGCCGACGACGGTTTCCTGTCGCGCATCGGCCGGAGCCTCATCGGCGAGAGCCTGGTCGGCGTCGCCGTGCTGCTCGTCGCGGCGGTCCTCGTCGACTCGCGGCCACCGGCGAAGCCGATCGGAACTTCGAATACCTCGGCCCTGATCGGAGGATCTGCAGCGACACTCCAGCCGTGAAGATTCTCGTCGCGACCGTCGTCGCCGTGCTCGCAGCAGTGCCGGCGATGAAGGTCGATGCGGGCGAACCGACGTACGGGCTCGCGTCGAGCGGCGGCAGTGTCTGGGTCGGCGGGCTCGGCAGCGGCAACGTGCTGCGCATCGATCCGGCCACCGGCAAGATCAAGACCCGCATCTCGATCGGCGCCCGCGTGTTCAACCTCGCCGCTGCGCCGGGCGCCGTCTGGGGGATCGCCAACCTGACGAACACTGCGGCGCGCATCGATACCCGAACCGGGAAGGTGACCGCGTCGGTGCGGGTCGGCAACGGCCCGTACGACATCGAGTGGGGATTCGGCTCCGCCTGGGTCTCCAACTCGCTCGACGGCACGGTGTCGCGGATCACCGGCAAGAAGGTCGTGAAGACGATCAAGGTCGGCGTCGAGCCGAACGGCCTCTCCGCAATCGGCGGCAACCTCTGGGTGACCGACCACACCGCGGGCAAGCTCCTCCGCATCGACCCACACACGAACCGGGTCACCGGCACGGTGCCTCTCCCCGGCGCCGACTGGGTCACTGGTCTGGGCGGCTCGCTCTACGTCTCGCAGGAGACGAACGTCGTCACGCGGGTCGACGCGCGCACGCTGAAGGTGCTCGGCCGGGCCAAGGTGCATCGCAACCCGCTCGGCTCGGCGATCGTCTCGGGCGAGCTGTGGGTGCCGTGCATCGACTCGAACGACATCGTGGTCGTCGACCCGTCGACGATGAAGGTCGTGAAGACGATCGCCGCCGGGCCAGGCCCGATCGTCGTGTTCCCGTTGCGGACCATGTGTGGGTCTCGCACACGACCGGCACCGCGATCTGGCGTTTGTAGATACTTCCCGCGTGGATCTCACCGGCTATCGGGATCGCTTCCCGATCCTCGAGTCGACGACGTACCTGATCAACCACTCGCTCGGCGCGATGCCGGCCGAGGCCGAGCGACGACTGCAGCAGTTCGCGCGCGAGTGGGCGACGCGCGGCGCGCGAGCATGGGGAGAAGGCTGGTGGAACTCGGTCTTCACGACCGGCGACCTGATCGGCGGCGATCATCGGCGCGCCGCCCGGCTCGACCGTCATGCACCAGAACGTGACCGTCGCCGAGGCGATCGTGCTCTCGTGCTTCGAGCTGAAGCCGCCGCGCAACCGAATCGTCTTCGAGGCAGGGCTGTTCCCGTCGGTGCGCTACGTCCAGCAGGCGTGGACGCGGTTCGGCGCCGAGGTCGTCGTCTGCCCCGACGCCGACGCGGTGATCGACGCGATCGACGAGCGCACGCTGCTCGTGCCGATCTCGCACGTGCTCTACAAGTCGGCGGAGATCCAGCCGATCGAGCGCATCGTCGAGCGCGCGCACGCCTGCGGGCGCCCATGTCTGTCTCGACGCCTACCAGTCGGCCGGCACCGTCCCGCTCGACGTGACCGCGCTCGGGATCGCGTTCTGCGTCGGCGGCTCGGTGAAGTGGCTGTGCGGCGGGCCCGGGCGCGGGCTGGCTGTACGTGCGCCCCGACCTCGCCGACCAGCTCGAGCCGGCGTTCGCCGGCTGGCAGGGACACGCGCGGCCGTTCGCATTCGAGACGGAGATGGATCCCGCGCCGGGCGCCGCGCGGTTCCTCACCGGCACCCCGATCGTGGCCGCGAACTACGCGGCGAGCGCGGGCTACGAGATCGTCGCGCGAGATCGGTGTCGACCGGATCCGCGCGAACTCGATGCGGCAGACCGCGCTGCTCGTCGAGCTCGTCGACGAGGCCGGGTTCGAGCTCACCTCACCGCGCGAGCCCGACGAAGCGCGGCGGCTCGGTCGTCTTCCGCGTGCCGGACTTCCAGGCCGTGCATGCAGAGCTCGCCGCGCGCGACATCATCTGCGACACCCGTCCCGACGCGGGCATCCGCTTCGGCCCGCACTTCTTCACCACCGACGACGAGCTCCGCTTCGCGGTCGACCAGGTGCAGCGAGATCCTCGCGTCCGGCGCGCACCTCGCAGCGCGCGCACGCCGCGGCCGGTTACTAGAGGACCGCGATCGCCGAGCACGAGCAGCACGAGGCCGCTGCGAGAAGAACGCGGGGCCGGGTGCAAGCGTCGGGTCCTCGGGATGGCGCCGGACGGCATCGAAGCCGGGGATGTTCGCCCCAGGCGACCTGCTGCACGCTCGTATCCATGAACCGCTCGATGTTGCGAGCCGCTGCCGACGCCGGCCATTGCGAGCAGCAGCACGCAGCCGATAGCGATGCAGGACGATGCGGAACGTCGAGTGGAAGCGTCGCCTGCCGCTGACCAGCGCGCAGGACTTCCCGCGATCGCGAGCGCGATCGCAGCGGTCGACGACGATCCGCACGATCAGCCGAAGGAGCTCGCGCACGACCCACACGCTGTCGACTATAGGAAGGCTGCGCAGACGCTCGGCGGTCGCCGGCGCGGTCGGCTCGTCCTCGTGGCGGACGTAGACGTACGCCGGGTCGCGGATCGTCGCCGCGATCGCCGCGCAGCTCGTCGTCGGAGTACGGCGGCTCGCGCAGACGCAGGTAGCGGAACGGCTCGGCGGCGGGGTCGTTCACGCGCACGACGCCGTCGACGCCGGCCCACGTCTCGTCGCGGAAGTCCCACGCGAGCCGGACGTCCTCCGGCGTCGAGCCGTGGACGAACGAGACGCGTGCCGTCGTCGCGCGGCCCCTCGTAGACGATGCGCACCGGGCCGAGCCGGTCGCCGAGCGCGAGCACGCGCTCGAGGAACGTCGTGACGCGGTCGAGCCGGACGAGCGAGAACTTGACCGCGAACTCGAAACCGTCCGGCACGGCGTCCGCCCAGCGGCGGAACTGGTCGGCGCTCGGCAGCCGGTAGCCGGTCGAGTTGAGCTCGACGGTGTCGAAGCGCTGTGCGTAGAAGCGGAGGAACTCCGCCGGCTGGAGACCGTCCGGATAGAAGCCCGGCCGCCACGACGGGTACGACCAGCCCGAGGTGCCGATCTTGATCGCCATGTCCAAAACGTACCCACCGCGTCTGAGCCGGCTCAGAGCAAGCTCAGAGGCACAGCTCAGAGGAAGTTCCCCGGAGAGTGTTCGATTGGGACGTGTCCCGGGGACAGTCCCCGGGACACGTCCAGAAGGGCGGTGTGCGGCAGTACGGTACGTCCGGGGACCGAGTAGGGTCCGCCGTCCGTGACCGTGACCGAGGTGATCCCAGACCAGCACGATCCAGGTCCTCGACCACGGCTTCGTGCGCCTCGACGGCGCGATGGCCGACGACCTCTCGGTCGTCAACGGCGCCCGCGTCTGCTTCGCCCGCCGCAAGACGGAGATGGACGAGTCGGACGAGGGCCTGATCCGCTTCCTGATGCGAGACCGGCACGGCTCGCCGTTCGAGCACAACGCCTTCCGCTTCCACATCCGCTGCCCGATCTTCGTGGCGCGCGAATGGTTTCGCCACCGGATCGGCTCGTTCAACGAGTTCAGCATGAGATACGCGAAGGCGACCGACGACTTCTACGTGCCGGAGCCGGAGGACGTCCGCACCCAGGTCGGCAAGCCGGGCGCCTACAGCTTCGAGCAGGTCTCGCCCGAGCTGGCCGAGGAGACCCGCGAGGAGCTCGAGACGGTCTACCGGCGACGCCTACGCCGCCTACGCCCGGCTCGTCGAAAAGGGCGTCGCCCGCGAGCTGGCCCGCTCGGTGATCCCGGTCGGCGCCTACACCCAGTTCTACTGGACGGTCAACGCCAGAGCCCTGATGAACTTCGTCTCGCTCCGGAACGCCGAGTTCGCCCAGCTCGAGATCCGGCGCTACGCGGAGGCGGTCGAGGCCTTCTTCGCGCAGCAGATGCCGGTCACCCATGCGGCATTCGTTGCAAATGACCGCACGGCGCCTTAATCATGACTGCGGGGCACGTCCTAACATCTTTGTAACAGTCTGTTACTAACTTCTGGGTAGCCCAGTACGACAGAGGGAATGGTATGCCCGTTCCCGGCGTTGAAGAGGTAGACGGATGACGCGCAAACCGCGCGCCCGTTTTCCTCGAAGACTGAAGGAGTTCGTTGACTGAAATCAGCATGACCGCGGCTGTCGCCGAAGCGCTTGAAGCGCTGCTTGCCCTCCGTACCGAGCACGGGTCGATCACCCCTGCCGATGTTGCGGACGCAGTCCTCACCCACGATCTCGACGAGGCCGAGGCGGAGGCGCTCGCTCACGAGCTCGCCGTCCACGACGTCGCTCCCGACGCGGAGGATGAGGACGAGCTCGAGCTCGACCTCTCGATCGGCACCAGCCTCTACACAACCGATTCGTTCCAGATGTTCCTCAACGAAGCCGGCCGCTATCCGCTGCTCACCGCCGCGGAAGAGGTCGAGCTGGCCAAGCGCATCGAGAAGGGCGACATGGCCGCCAAGGAGCGGATGATCAACTGCAACCTGCGCCTCGTCGTCTCGATCGCGAAGCGCTACCAGACGCAGGGCATCACCCTCGGCGACCTCGTCCAGGAGGGCGTCCTCGGACTGATCCGCGCCGCGGAGAAGTTCGACTGGCGCAAGGGCTTCAAGTTCTCGACCTACGCGACCTGGTGGATTCGCCAGGCGGTGCAGCGCGGCGTCGCCAACAAGGCACGCACGATCCGCATCCCGGTGCACGTCGTCGAGCGCGAGCAGAAGGTTGCCCGCGCGCGGCGCGAGCTCGTCGCGACGCTCGAGCGCGACCCGACGCCCGAGGAGATCTCGCTCCACTCGAAGCTCCCGATCACCCACGTTCGTGAGGTGATGGAGGCTGCCCGCGCGGTCGCGTCGACCGACATGCCCGTCGGCGACGACGGAGACGCATCGTTCGGCGATCTGATCGCCGGCACCGGCCCGTCGACCGAGGAAGAGGCTTCGGCCTCGCTCCGCGACCTGGCCGTGCGCCAGGCGGTCGCGAACCTGCCCGACCGCGAGCGCGACGTGATCGAGCTTCGCTTCGGGCTCGTCGGTGAAGGCCCCGCCTCGCTCGAGTCGATCGGCAAGCAGCTCGGCCTGACGCGCGAGCGCGTGCGCCAGATCGAGACCGAGGCCCTGCGCAAGCTCGCGCAGAACGAAGACCTCGCCGACGCCGCTTAAGTAGCCGGGTGTCAGACACCGCGTAGCGGTGTCTGACACCTTTAAGGTCGAGGGCGGTGAATTTCACCGCCCACGCCGAGCTTCAGCTCTTCGCGCTGCTGCTGGCGCTGGCCGTCATGCTCGTCGTTGCCGCCCGCGGGCGGATGCCGGTCGCAGTGTTCCTCGTCATCGGCGGGCTGCTGCTCGGCTTCGTGCCCGGCCTGCCGCAGGTGCAGCTGCCGCCGGACCTCGTGCTCGTCGCGATCCTGCCGCCGCTCCTCTACTCGGCAGCGTTCTTCACCGGCCTGCGCGACCTGCGCTCGAACCTCCGGCCCGTCTCGCTCCTCGCGATCGGGCTCGTCATCACGACGACGTGCGTCGTCGCGGTTGTCGCCCATGCCGCCTTCGCCGGCCTGACCTGGGCCGCAGCCTTCACGCTCGGGGCGATCGTCTCGCCGACCGACGCGCTGGCGGCCGCTGACGTCGTCCGCCGGTTCAAGGTGCCGCGCCGGCTCGTCTCGATCCTCGAAGGAGAGAGCCTCGTCAACGACGGCATGGCGCTCGTCCTCTACAAGACGGCCGTCGCGGCGGCCGTCGCAGGCTCGTTCTCGCTCTGGAACGCGTCCTGGCACCTGATCGTCAACATCGTCGGCGGCATCGGTGTCGGTCTTGCCGTGGGTTACGTCGTCCGACAGGTGCGCCGGCGCGTCGACGACACACCGACCGAGGTGGCGATCGCCCTGCTCTCCGGCTACCTCGCCTATCTCCCTGCTGCAGCGATCGGCGTCTCGGGCGTGCTCGCCGCGGTCACGATCGGTGTCTACATGGGCTGGTACACGCCGCAACTGACGACCGTCGAGACGCGGCTCTCGGGCAGACGCGTTCTGGGAGATCCTCGTCTTTCTCGTCAACGCGCTGCTCTTCGCCCTCGTCGGCTTTCAGCTGCACCTGATCGCGAGCCGGATCTCGATCACGGCCTCGCTGCTCGGCGACGCGGCGCTCGTCACCGTCGCCGTGATCGTGACGCGCCTCGTCTGCGTGCCGATCTTCACCTATCTGCCGCGCTGGCTCTTCCGCGGGATCCGCGACCGCGATCCGTACCCACCGTGGCAATGGCCGGTCGTGCTCGCGTGGGCGGGCGTGCGTGGCGCGGTCTCGCTCGCCGCCGCGCTGGCTCTGCCGACGGACCTGCCGTACCGAGACACGATCGTGTTCGTCACCTTCGTGGTCATTCTCGGGACGCTCGTCGGACAGGTGCTGACGCTGCCGCTCCTGATCAGCGTCCTGCACGTCGAGGACGACGACAGCGCGGCCGATCGCGAGGATGCCAAGGCGCGGATCAAGGCGGCACAGGCCGCTCTGGCCCGGCTCGAGGAGCTGGAGTCGGAGGACTGGGTCCGCGAGGACACCGCCGAGCGAATGCGCGGCTCCTACAACTTCCGCACCCGGCGCTTCCGCGCCCGTTATGAAGGCGTCGACGGTGATGGCGAGGAAGAGCGCTCGCAGGCGTACCAGCGCCTGCGGCGTGAGTTGCTCGACGCCGAGCGCGGCGCGGTCCTCGAGCTCCGCAACGACGGCGTGATCACCGAAGAGGTGATGCAGCGCGTCCAGCGCGACATCGACCTCGAAGACTCCCGGCTCGACGCCTGACTCACGTGGCCGCGAGCGCCGGCGCCGAGTGCGGAGCGCGCGCGATCTGCACGACGAGCCCGGAGGCGAACAGGCAGAGCAGGCCGGCGCTTCCGAACGCCCACCCGTAGCCGCCGAACCAGGTGCGGATCGCGCCGGCGCCCCAGGCCGCGAGCGCCGCCCCGAACATGTGGGAGCAGAAGATCCAGCCGAACACGACCCCGACGCGCTCGCGCCCGAAGATCTCCGCGGTCAGCGCTACGGTCGGCGGGACCGTCGCGATCCAGTCGAGGCCGTAGAAGACGACGAAGAGGATCAGCCCGAAGTGCGGGGAGCCGAACACGTACGGCAGGGCAAGCAGGCTCAGCCCCCGCAGGCCGTAGTACCAGAAGAGCAAAAGGCGCGGGTCGTAACGATCGGTCAGCCAGCCGGAGCACGTCGTCCCGACGATGTCGAAGACGCCGATCGTCGCGAGCAGGCTCGCGGCGGCCACCTCGCCGAGCCCGTGATCCATCGCGGCCGGGATGAGGTGCGTCCCGATCAGGCCGTTGGTCGAGAGCCCACAGATGAAGAAGCTCCCGGCGAGCAGCCAGAACGCCGAGCTCGTCCGGGCCATGCGGAGACCGTCGATCGCCGCCGCGAACGGGTTGCCGGCCGCGGCGGGGAGGGGGTCGGGCTCCGTTGCGCCGAACGGCATCAGACCCATCTCGGCAGGCCGGTCGCGCATGAAGAGCGCGACGAGTGGCAGGACGACCCCGAGGGCGACGAGGCTGACGGTGACCGACGCGTAGCGCCATCCCCAGTGGGTCACGATCGCCGCCAGGACCGGCAGGAAGATCAGCTGTCCGGTGGCGCTCGACGCGGTGAGCACACCGGTGACGAGCCCACGGCGCTCGACGAACCAGCGGTTCGCGATGATCGCAGCGAGCGGGATCGCGATCGCGCCGGTGGCAAGCCCGTTGACGATCCCCCAGAGGACGTCGAGCTGCCACGGCGCGGTCATGAAGACGGTGAGGCTGGAGCCGACCGAGACGCCGAGCAGGGCGCCGATCACGATCCGACGCACCCCGAACCGCTCGATCAACGCAGCCGAGAAGGGGCCGCCGAGGCCGTAGAGCACGAGGTTGATCGCGACCGCGGCGCCGATCGTGCCGCGGCTCCAACCGAACTCGTCCTGCAACGGCACGATCAGGACCCCCGTCGTCGACCGGAAGCCGGCGGCGGTGATCAGCGTCACGAACCCGACGGCCGCGACGATCCAGGCGTAGTGAACGCGCCTCATCAGAGACGAAACGACCTGGAGGTGAGGGTTCTTCCTAGGTTCTGAGGACGATCGGGCCGATCGTGCGATCGTGTGCGGGCTGGGCGGTCACGACCCAGCCGTCGAAGCGCGAGAAGCTGTACGGCACCGAGAGTCGCACGGTGGTGTTCTTCGGGTTGACACGGAACGAGCCGCACGGCGCGACCGGCTTGCCGTTCCGCGTCAGCCACAGCTCGTAGTAGGCCTGCGGGTCCTTCTGCGTCGGGAGGCCGCTGACGAGCAGCTCCATCGGCCAGTTGCCGGCCTTGTCGTGCTTGCCGATCCGGAGCACGGCGAGCGAGCCCCGGCCCTCCATCGGCACGACGTGCTGTGTCGCGAACGGCGTGGTCTTCGCATGGTCGTGCCCGAGCAGGTAGCCGCCTCCGAGTGCGACCGCTGCGACCGCGGCGGCAGCGACCGCGGCCACCGCCCAGCGCCGGGGCGGCATGAGCGGGAAGTCGATCACCTTCGCTTCCTCGGTCGGGTCGGCCGGCTGCTCGAGCGCGGGCGGCAGATCGGCCGGCGGCCCGGCTTCGACGAGCAGCTCGTGCACACGGCGCAGCCGGTCGGTTTCCTCGGGCGAGAGCCCCTCGGTGTCGACGATGTCGTTGAACTCGTTCATGCCAGCTCCTCTCCGAGCAGGTCGGCGAGGTGAGCGAGCGCGGAACGCGTTCGCGTCTTGACGGTACCGAGCGGGATGGCGAGGAACTCCGCCACCTCACTCTGCGAGAGACCACTCCAATAGGCGAGGGCGATCACTTCGCGCTCGCGCTCCGGCAGCTCTTCGAGCGCGCGGTGCACGCGCCAGGCGACCCAGCCCTGCTCCGCGCGCGTCGGGCGGCTCGGGCTCGCGCGCGACCCGCTCCGGGATCTCGGCAGGCACGTCGGCGCGGTTGCGCGCGCGATCGACGATCGCGTTTCGTGCCACTGCGTACAGCCATGGAGCGCCGGGCCCACGGTCCGGCTTGTAGGAGCCTGCGGACCGCCAGATCGATGCGAACGTCTCCTGAACTGCATCTTCGGCGCGGCCGCGATCACCGAGCCGCCGCAAGGCGAGGCCAAAGACCGGACGGGCGTACCGGCGGTAGAGGTCATCGAAGGCAGACCGGTCGCCGGTCGCCGTGCGTTGGATGAGCTCGCCGTCCGACGTCACGACGGGCATCGTACGGAGTGTGATCGCAATCGCCACAAACATGTTCTACGGATTCGAGCGGCGCCCGGATTTCAGGAGCCGTCCGCCGTCGACGACCAGGGTGGTTCCCGTCACGTACTCGGCGCCTGCCAGGTAGACGACCGCCTCAGCGATGTCGGCCGGCGAGCCGACGCGCCCGAGCAGGGTTTCGGCCGCGCGGCGCTCCTCCTGGCCTGCATCGACCGCGACCGGTCCGGGCGCGATCCCACACACCCGCACCTCGGGGGCGAGCGCGCGCGCGAACACGCGTGTCAGCATCGCCTGCGCTGCCTTCGCGGCGCTGTGCGGGCCGAAGGAGATCCACGGCTGAAACGACGCGACGTCCTCCACGATGATCAGGACTCCGTGGGCCTCGCGTAACGCCGGGCCTGCAGCCTGGGCGAGGAAGAACGTCCCCTTGGCGGTGACGTCGAGTGCGGCGTCCCAGTCCGCTTCCGTGACGTCGTCCACCGGCTTCGGCGTGAAGCCGGCTCCGGCGGCGTGAACGACGAGGTCGAGGCCGCCGAGCTCCTCGACAGCTCCGGCAACGAGCCCGGTCGCGCCGTCGCGGGTGCGCAGGTCGCCGTCCGCGCGGCCCGCAGCGATCACAGTCCAGCCATCGGCTCGGAGGCGCTCCGAGATCGCATGTCCGACCTGCCCCGTCCCGCCTGCGATCAGCGCGCGGCTGTGTGGTCTCTGTAAGGACATGATCGCTGTGAGTAAAACAGAGCGCGCGGTCGCTTCGATTCTGCTGTCCTTGGGGACAACGCCGCACACATGATCGAACAATCAGAGAGAGGCAGGTTTCCGATGCGCAAGCTGTTCCTCGCACTCGCAGCGGTCGCGGCCCTTGCATTCGTGGGGCAAGCGGGCGCGGCGACCAAGACGATCTCGATCTACGGCACCGGGTTCAGTCCGAAGTCGGTGACGATCACGGAGGGCGACACCGTCACCTGGGTGAACCGGGACAACGCCAATCATCAGGTGCTGGATTCCAAGGGCGGGTTCGTGTCGCCGATCCTGAAACCGAAGCAGACGTACTCGTTCATGTTCAGGTCGCCGGGGACGTATTCGTACAGCGACGAGCTCTACCCCAAGCACACGGCGAAGATCGTCGTGAAGGGGCTGCCGCCGACGCTGACGCTGGCGATCTCGGCGCCGATCCTTACCTCCGGCGCGCAGGCGACGCTCAGTGGCGTCATCTCGAATCACGCGACCGGCGAGCAGGTGACGATCTACTACCGGCCGTACCCGCAGCCGAACCTGATCCAGCGGGCGACGGTGCTGACGGCCCCGGGCGGGACGTTCAGCTTCATCGTCGCGCCGCAGATCCTCACCACCTACGAGGCAGCCTGGAAGGGCGCCTTCGCGGCGCCGATCACGGTTCAGGTGCAGCCGAAGCTGACGCTCGGCCGCAACAACGGCTGGATCATCCACGCCGCCGGCGGCCGCTCATTCGCCGGCCGGGCCGTTCAGTTCCAGCGGTTGAACACGGCCACCGGTCAGTGGGTGACGCTCAAGAAGGTGCTTCTGAACTCGAGGTCGTCGGCACGTGTGCTCTCCGTGCTGCCGAAGGGCATGAACCACCTGCGCGTGACGATGTCCGTCAACCAGGCGGGCGCCGGGTTCCTCGGCGTGATCAGCCCGACCGTCAACTGGCGCAGGACCACCTAGCGGCGTGGACGGCCCGCACGCGAGCAGCGCGTGCGGGCCGTCGCCGTCACCGTCCGCGCGCTTCGTCGTAGCGGCGTGCGACCTCGTCCCAGTTGACGACGTCCCACCAGGCGCCCAAGGACTCAGGCGGGCGCCGGGCTCCTCGACCTGGCGGCGTGGACGGCCCGCACGCGAGCAGCGCGTGCGGGCCGTCAGCCGTCACCGTCCGCGCGCTTCGTCGTAGCGGCGTGCGACCTCGTCCCAGTTGACGACGTCCCACCAGGCGCCCACCAGGCGCCAAGGACTCAGGCGGGCGCCGGGCTCCTCGACCTGGCGGCGTGGACGGCCCGCACGCGAGCAGCGCGTGCGGGCCGTCGCCGTCACCGTCCGCGCGCTTCGTCGTAGCGGCGTGCGACCTCGTCCCAGTTGACGACGTCCCACCAGGCGCCGAGATAGTCCGGGCGCCGATTCTGGTAGCGCAGGTAATACGCGTGCTCCCAGACGTCGATGCCGAGGAGCGGCACGTCGTCCTGCAGCCAGGGACTGTCCTGGTTCGGGGTCGAGTACACGGAGAGCCCGGTGCCGTCCCAGACGAGCCACGTCCAACCGGAGCCGAAACGCTTGACGCCGCCGTCGTTCAGCGCTGAGCGCAACTGACCGACGTCGCCGAACGTGTCGGCGATCGCGTCGGCCAGCGGTCCGGACGGGTCGCCGCCGCCGCCCGGCTTCATGATCTGCCAGAACAGCGAGTGATTCGCGTGGCCGCCGCCGTTGTTGCGGACCGGCCCTTGCTTGTCTTCGGGGAGTGCGTCCAGGACGCCGAGCACCTGCTCGATCGGCTTGCCGTCCCACTCGGTGCCTTCGAGGGCCTTGTTGAGATTGTCGACGTAGGCCTGATGGTGCTTCCCGTGATGGATCTGCATCGTCTGCGCGTCGATCGTCGGCTCGAGCGCGTCGTACGCGTACGGGAGACTGGGGAGCTCGTAGGGCATGCTTCTCCTTCGGTTTGGTTCTCCTCTGGAGGATATGCTCCGCGCCGCACCCGAGCATCGGACGAGGAGAGACATGGCGCTTGCCTACAACCACGAGGAAATCACCCCCCGCGAACTGAAGCCGGCGCTCCTTGAGCTCGACGGCATCTCCCGGGAGACCGTCGAGGCCCACTACAAGCTGTATCAGGGGTACGTCAGCAAGCGGAACGAGATCCTGGGCAAGCTCGACGGCGTCGACCTCTCGAGCGCCAACCAGGTCTACTCCGAGTTCCGGGCGCTCAAGGTCGACCTGACATTCGCGATCGGCGGCATCAAGAACCACGAGATCTACTTCGAGCATCTCGGCGGTCACGGCGGCGACCCGGTCGGCATCTTCGGTGATCTCGTCAAGCGCGACTTCGGGTCGACTGCCGACTGGCGGGCCGACCTGAAGGCGACGGGCCTGGGCGCGCGCGGCTGGGCGTGGACCGCCTACGACTGGGACGAGGGGCGCCTCTTCAACTACATCGGCGACGCGCAGAACACGTTCCCGGTGTGGAACGCGACGCCGCTCGTCGCGCTCGACGTCTACGAGCACGCCTATTTCATCGACTTCGCCACCGACCGGGGCTCGTACATCGACGCCTTCCTGAACAACCTGGACTTCGATGTTGTGAACGACTGGGTGCAGAGATATGGCATCCGTCTCTGATCGACGCTGATTCCCACATTTCGGCCGGGCGGGCCGGTCCTGCGGCTACGCTGGTGCTCGCGTGACGTTCGTGGGACTCGTCGTGCTGGGCTACCTCCTGGGCTCCTGCCCCTGGGGATACTGGCTCGTTCGCCTCGTCAAGCATGAGGACATCCGTAAGGTCGGCTCGGGGAACATCGGCGCGACGAACGTCTGGCGGACCTACGGGCGCTGGCTCGGAGCGCCGGTCGTCCTGCTCGACGTCCTGAAGGGATTCATCCCGGCCGTGCTCGGGATGCTCTACGTCTACCCGCATCATCTGTCGGGCATCTGCGCCGGTGCCGCCGCGATGCTCGGCCACTGGCGGCCGCTCTTTCTTCGCTTCGCGAAGGGCGGGAAGATGGTCGCGACCTGCGGCGGCGTGTTCTTCGGCGTCGCCCCGTGGGTCGCGCTGATCGCGGGCATCGTCTGGCTCGTCGTCTTTCTGACCTTCCGTTATGCGTCCGTGGCGTCTCTCGCCGCCGGGATCGCGCTGCCCGTCGCGGCGGCGCTCTATGGGTATCCACTCTCCGTGATCCTCTTCGGGGTCGCTGCTGCCGCGGCGATCGTCTATCTGCACTGGGGGAACCTCCGCCGCCTCCGGGCGGGCACCGAACATCGTTTTCATCTGCGGAGAACGGCCAGTGCGTAAGGCTCTTTTCATCGTCATCACCGCAGCGGCGCTCTGGCTCGCACCCGGCGCGCTCGCCGCCGGCTGGTGTGGGACCGGCGAGGTGGCGGTCGACCGCACGGACATCGTCACGGGCGCGCAGGTGCACGCGATCGTCGCAACGCCGGCCGACTCGCCCGACCAGTTCGGCGCCGTCGCGAACCGGCTCCAGGACGACGTCGACTCGATGAACGCCTGGTGGACCGGTCAGGACCCGACCCGGGTGCCGCGCTTCGACCAGGCGACGTTCCCCAACGGGACCTGCCTCGACATCTCGTTCGTGCACCTGCCGCAGCCCGCAAGCGCCTACACCGGCGATACGTCATTCAGAGATCTGGCGAACGCACTCGGGACGGCCGGCTTCGGCAATGCGTTCAAGGACTACGTCGTCTACTACGACGGGCCCGCCGCCGCTGGCGGACGTCTGCGGGACCGGTGGAGGCGACTTCAACCGGGGGGACGGGCTCGCGGTCGTCTGGCTCAACGGCTGTCCCGACGTCCCGAGCGACGGTATCCAGGCACACGAGCTGCTGCACGCCTTCGGCGCGCTCCCGGCCGGAGCGCCCAACGCGTGCACGCCTGCGACCGATCCCGCCGGCGAGCTCGATGTGGGTCATCCGTGTGATTCGCCGAGCGACATCCTCTACCCGTTCGCCGACGGAAGGCCGCTGCAGCAACAGGTGCTCGACTTCAACCACGACGACTACTACGGGCACAGCGGGACCCAGAACGACATCCAGGACACGATCTTCCTGCACCACCTGAACACGCCGGAGGAGGCACTCGGGCTCTCCATCTCCGGGCCTGGTCTCGTGTCGAGCGATCTGCCCGGCGTCGCCTGCACGGCCGCGTGCACGACGCAGTGGGACCAGGGAACGTCGGTCACGCTGCAGCCGACTCCGAAGTCCACCTCACGGTTCATCCACTGGACGGGCAGCTGCGTCGGCAAGGCGGACTGCGTGCTCGACCTGACCAAGCCGGCCGCCGTGACTGCCGTCTTCGGCCCCTCGATCATCCCGGTCAAGGTGTCGACGAGCGGCAAGGGGCGCGTCGTCTGCTCGCCCAGGTGCTCGACGAGGTTCTCGGCCGGTACGCGGTTGACGCTGCACGCGATCCCGGCCAAGGGCTGGAAGTTTGCGAGGTGGGGCGGGGCCTGCACCGGCACGCGCCTCACCTGCACGCCGAAGACCGACTACGCGCTGACCGCGCGCGCGAACTTCACGAAGAAGCGCTGAGCCAGTCGCGCAGCTCGGTATGAGCCGCGGCGGGCGCGCCGTCGAGCTCGGCGCGCAGTTCGCCGACCGTCCCCGTTCGCTCGGCGACCACGTCGTGCCGGTGGATCGTCTCGAGGTTCACCTGTTGTGAGAAGACGAAGTCGCCGTCGCCGAGGTCGTCATAGCGATCGAGCGTCTCCTTGAGCGCGTAGCGCACCGAGTCCTCGACGAAGCGCGGCTGGAGGTGCGCGTGCTCGACCACGAACAGCTCGTCGGGCCGCTTCATCAGCGCGAAGACGGGTGAGCTCATCGAGCGCTCGACGATCCCGACGAGATGCTCGGCGTTGATCGAGGCCGCGGTGCCGATCAACAGCGTTCCCTTGCCACGCTGATTGTGGGTGGCGAGCGGAACGAGCTCCAGGATCCGGTCGACGTCGCCATCGCCGAACCCGGCTTCGAGCAGGCGCTCGGTCGCAGCGCCCCGGACGAGGCCCTGGGCGCACGGGCAGGCGTTGATGCCCCACGCCTCGACGCCGACCACGCGCCGAACACGATCGGGCGCGGCCGCGGCGATCCCGATCAGCTTCGCGATCTCCTGTGTCGGCAGGCCGGTGACCGGCGTCTTGCGCTCGAGCGGGTACTGCGCCTCGATCCGGACCTCCGCGCGCAATGCGTGCTGACGCTCGACGATGTGGCTCGCGATGTGCTCCGCGAGCGTCTCGACGAGGAAGGCTTCGCCGATCACGACCTGGTCGATCGCTTCGCCGAACAGCTCGGGAAAGCGCGACATGTGCACGCCTTTCTGGCTCGGCTCGAGATCGACGGTGCAGGAGATCTCGGCGGCAAAGGTCTTCTCGTGCCCCTCGTGCCGGATCCGGATCGCCTTCTGCACCCCGGTCACCCCGGCCCTGGTCAGCCCGAGCTGAATCTCGGGGACCGAGGCCTGCAGGTCGCCGGTCCGGCTGTTGCGCATCTCCGCCATGGGGTACAACCGTACCGCGTCGATGTCGGATAGCAGCTTTCCCCGTCTCGTGTCCCTGGCCTGCCATGACCTGCGCACGCCCCTGGCGACGGTCTACGGCTTCGCACGTACGCTGACCCGGGCCGGCGAGCTGGACGAGCGCAGCGCCCGGTTCGTGACGATGATCGAGGAGGCGAGCGAGCAGATGACCGAGTTGCTCGACGAGCTCGGGACGGCCGCGCGCATCGAGAGCGGTCGCTGGGAGCCGGTGTCCCGGCCGGTGAACACGCTCGAGCTGGTCCAGGCGGACGATCGGCGGATCATCGTCGAGGGCGCCGGAGAGCCGGTCGTGATCGATGCCGATGCCGTGCAGCGCTCCTTGAAGGCGCTCGCGGTCGCGGCGATCCGCCACGGCCGCGTCGAGTCCGTCTCGTGGCGCGTCACAGGACGATTGTTCGAGCTGTCGCCGGTGACCGAGGCCGCCGCACCGGTCGTGACCGCGGACGATCAGAAGGATCTCGGGGCTCTCGTCGCACGGCTCGTGATCGAGGAGCTCGGCGGCGGGCTCGAGCTCGACGGCGAGACGCTGCGCGTCACGCTCTAGGCGAGCTGGTCGCGAACCCAGCCCTGGAATGCAGCCAGGAGCGGCTCTGCGTCGAGCAGCAGCCGGCCGTGCTCGAGCATGCCGGAGGCCATGCCGCGCTGCACCGACTCGACGAGCGCGCGGTCCTCACGTCCTACCTGGTCGTCGAAGGCGAAGAACTCGCGCCGCCAGTCCTCGTCCACGTCCGGGGCGAAGAAGTAATCCAGGTAGCGCTCGGTCCGGTTCGGTCCGCTGGGCAGGATCGGCCCGATCGACAGGTTGAGCGGCCCAGGGAAGACGTTGATGCCGGTGTTGGGGTAGAGCAGGTGGAACTGGCCGTGCTCGCCGGTCGCCTTCGACTTGCAGAACTGCGCGCCGAACGTCGGATGCGCCTCGAGCACGTAGCGATCCGGGTGCACGTCGACCGCGTCACTGAACGCCGGGTGCGCGGTCGCGCAGTGGTAGCACTCGAGGAAGTTCTCGGCGACCACCTTCCAGTTCGCCTCGGCGCCGAACTCGACGCGTGAGTGAAAGACGAGGTTGCCGACGTCGACGTCGCGGCCGAGGATCTCCGGCAGCTCGCCGAGCTGCTCTACGAGCGACCCGGCGTGCGGGTCGGGATTGACGAAGAGGAACGGCCCCCAGGTGCCGACGCTCGCCGGCACGAGCGACCACTCGCCCTTGTCGAACCCCGGCTCGCGGTCGGCGCGCGGCGCTGCTCGTAGCGCGCCGTCGAGCCCGTACGTCCACGCGTGGTAATGGCACTGGATCGCGCTCCTGGCGCCGCAGCCCTCGGTGAGCACGGCGCCACGATGGCGGCAGACGTTGATGAACGCGCGCAGCTTCCCGTCGGTGTCACGGGTCACGAGCACCGGAATGCCCGCAGCATCGGTCGCGAGGTACGACCCGGGCCGCGCAACGTCGTCGGCCCGGCCCGCGTATTGCCAGGCACGCGCGAAGATCCGAGCGCGCTCGCGGCGCAGCTGCTCCTCGTCCGTGTACCACGCAAACGGAAGCGTGTTCGCCTCGGTCACAGCCGCTTCGCCTCGATGATGCGCTGCAGGAACTGCTGCGTGCGCGCCTCTCGCGGGGAGCTGAAGATCTCGCCGGGCGGCCCCTGCTCGAGGATGCGGCCGTCGTCGAGAAAACAGACCTGGTCGGCGATGTCGCGCGCGAACGACATCTCGTGGGTGGCGATCACCATCGTCATGCCGCCCGCGGCGAGCTCGCCGATCACCGCGAGCACCTCCGCGACGAGCTCGGGATCGAGCGCGCTCGTCACCTCGTCGAAGAGCATCAGCTCCGGCTGCATCGCGAGCGCCCGCACGATCGCGACGCGCTGCTGCTGCCCGCCGGAGAGACGATCGGGATACTCCGCCCGTTTCTCGGCGAGCCCGAACCGCTCGAGCAGCGCGGTCGCGCGCTCGTCGGCCTCACGCTTCGAGAGGCCGAGCACATCCTGTGGAGCGAGCGTCACGTTCCGCAGCACGCTCATGTGCGGAAAGAGATTGAACGCCTGGAACACGATCCCGATCCTCCGGCGCACCGCGTTCACGTCGTGACGGCGCGTGATCTCCTCGCCACCGAGGAAGATGCGGCCCGCATCGATCGGCTCGAGCAGGTTGACGCAGCGGAGCAGGGTCGACTTCCCCGACCCCGACGCGCCGATCAGCGCAACCACCTCGTGCTCGGCGACGGTCAGGTCGATGCCGCGCAGGACCTCGTGGCGTCCGAAGGACTTGGAGAGCCTCTCGACGACCAGGGCGTCGCTCACAGGGTTGCGCCCCCTGCTTGGCGGCGACGGCGGTCGCGCAGGATCAGCCAGTCGGTGAAGCGCGCGAGCGGGATCGTGATCGCGACGAAGAGGAGGGCCGCGCAGAGATAGGCGGTGAAGTTGAAGGTCGCGTTCGTGTCGATCTGTGACTGCTGGAAGGCCTCGACCGCACCCAGCGTGCCGACGAGCGCCGTGTCCTTCTGCAGACCGATGAAGTCGTTCAGAAGCGGCGGGACGACCCGTCGCACTGCCTGCGGCAGGATCACGCGCCGCAACGTCTGCCAGCGCGACAGCCCGAGCGAGCGGGCTGCCGCCTCCTGGCTCGGATGGATCGACTCGATGCCGGCGCGGTAGACCTCGGAGACGTAGGCGCTGTAGATCAGGACGAGCGAGACGATCCCCCAGAAGACGACCGACTTGGGGACGTAGCTCAGGCCGAGAGCCGGAGCGCCGAAGCCGAGGATCGCGATCACGAGGATGGTGGGGATGCCCCGGAACAGGTCGGCATAGACGATCGCGAGCGCCCGCAGCGGAAAGAAGACCGGCCCCGGCAGGCTGCGGAGCACTGCGAGGAAGAGTGCGAAGGCGAGGATGAACACCTCGGCGATCGAGAAGATCTTGACGTTCAGCACGAATGCCCGTGCGATCTCGGGCATCGACGACTTGAACTCCTGCCAGTTGAAGAACTGGCTGCGCACCTGGGGCCAGCCGGGCGCGTGCGTGATCGCGAAGAAGACGGCCCCGAAGAAGACGAACGTGCTCACGAGCGCGATGACGACGCTCCGGCGGCCGTCGCCGCCGGAGCGCAGTCCATCGAGCAGGCGCGAGCGCCGCTCTACTTCAAGATCGGCGCGCCGGTCGCCTTCGCCAGCCACAGCTGCTGAAGCCGCTTGAGCGTGCCGTTGGTGCGCAACGACGTGATCGCCCGGTTGACACACGCCGTCAGCGGGCTCCCCTTCGCGAGGACGACTCCGAAGTGGTCGGTGCTGGTTCCGCTGCCGTTCTCGAACTGGCCGAGGATCTTCCCGTTCGGCACCTGCACGGCCGTCACGTAGAAGGCCGTCGGGAGGTCGACGACGAGACCGTCGATCTGCTTGTTCTTCAGAGAGAGCACGGCGGCCGCGTTCGAGTTGTAGACGGCCGGCTGCTGCGACGGCTTGATCCGACTCTTGATGAACGCGTAGCTCGTCGTGCCGAGCTGAGCCCCGAGCTTGTACGAGGCCAGTCCCTTGATGCTGCGGACCGATGCGATCTTCGTGCCCTTGTTGACGACGATCGCCTGGTTCACGTCGTAGTACGACCTGCTGAAGTCGACGACCTTCGCCCTGGCGGGCGTGTACGAGATCTGGTTGATGTCGAAGTCGAACGACTTCGACCCGGGTGCATACGCGCGGTTGAACGGCACGTACGTCCACGAGACGTGGCTCTTGGTGTAGCCGAGCTTCGACGCGATCGCGTACGCGACGGCCGACTCGTAGCCCTTGCCCGTGGCCGGGTCGTTGATCTTCCATTTCGAGCTCTTCGTGCCGCCCGCATACCACGGTGGATACGCCGGATTGTCGGTGCCGATCGTGAGCTGCCCGTCCGTGACCGTCGGGCAGCTCGCGGCGGAGGCGGCGGAGACGGTCGGATGCGCGGCTGCCGACGCACCGACGGCGACCGCAGCGAGCACTGCCACGGCCACCAGGAGTGGGATGAGCTTGGTCATAGAGTCAATTGCCTTTCGGTTCGGTCCGGGGGTCACCGCTACGACGCGGACGAGTAGCGTATCGCCGGACGGTGCTCGGGCCGAGTCAGGCAGTTGCCGCGACGGCGGGCTCGGCGACGAGCCCGGGCTCGAAGCAGGCTCGGCAGCGGGCCTCGTACGAGTCGAGCGCTCCCACCTGGATCGTCTCGCCGTCGAACGGGGCGGGCGATCCGTCGACGAGCCGCTGGGTCATCGTCGCCGGGCCACCGCAGCGGTGACAGACGGCCTCGAGCTTGTCGACGAACTCCGCGACGCAGAGCAGGATGGGCATCGCGCCGAACGGCAGGCCGCGAAAGTCCTGCGCGAGGCCGCCGGCGACGACCCGCGCGCCGTCCCGGACGAGCACGTCGATCGCTTCGACGATCCCCTCGTCGAAGAACTGCACCTCGTCGATGCCGACCGCGTCGTACCCCGCTGCGAGCCGGCGTACTTCGTCGCTCGATTCCGCCGTCACGGCGCGCATCTTCGCTCCGGCGTGGGAGACGACGTGGCCGAGGTCGTAGCGGTCGTCGATCAGCGGCTTGACGATCAGAGCGCGCTGGCCGGCGATCTCGGCGCGGCGCAGGCGGCGAATCAGCTCTTCGCTCTTGCCGCTGAACATCGGCCCGCAGACGACCTCGAGCCAACCGCCGGTATGTGGCTGTGTCCTGATCACGGAGGCAGGCTAACGAGGGCAGCAGACGTACCGTCGTCTGTCGGCGCTCTTGCCGCATCTATGCTCGCGTGGTGGCTGCGGAGGGTGCCGGGGGACGGCGGGGCGAGGTGTTCGATGCCGTGGCGGAGGCCTACGACCGGGAGCGCCCGAGCTATCCGGACGAGTTGATCGACGCCGCCTGCTCGATTGCTGCTCTGCGAGCCGGGTCACGAGTCCTGGAGGTCGGGAGCGGCACGGGGAAGCTGACCGAAGCGCTCGTCGAGCGTGGGCTCGTGGTGGATGCGGTCGATCCCGGTGCGAACATGATCGCGTTCGCGCGCAAGCGCGTGCGCGACTCCGGCGCCGTCGAGTTCCACCTCGGGAGATTCGAGGAGATTCCGTTGCCGGAGCGGGTCTTCGACGCCGTGTTCTCGGCGGCGGCGTTCCACTGGATCGATCCGCAGCTCGGGTGGGCGAAGGCGGCTCGCTGTCTGCGACCTGGGGGAACGCTGGCGTTGATCATGCACGTGAGCTATCGGGACGAGCGCACGGGCGCAGACGACGAGGCGCTGCATGAGGTCTTCAGGAGGTACTGGCTCGATCCGGGCAGCTGGTATCCCCACCGCGACCTCGCCGCGATTCGCGCCGGCGTCGAGGAGCGGCGCGAGAACGTCTCCGCCGTCTGGACCTGGCTCGGACACCACGACCTCTACAACGCCGAGGCCGCCAGCCTCTTCGGCGATGTCCAACTCACGACCCAGCCTCTCGCCCGGGAGCAGACCGCCGGTCAACTGTGGGCGCTCTTCGCGACGACCTCGCTCTACCAGCGCCTCGATCCGACCGACCGCGAGGCCCTGGAGGCGGAGACTCGTGCGTTCTTCGACCAGCGGGGCGGGAAGGTCGAGCTGAGCGAGCTCGCCGTCCTCGTCACCGCCCGCCGAAGGGGTGTCTGACGACAATCCGCGAACGAACCAGATTCGCTCTCTGAATCTGATTCGCGAGTTTTCTCGGGAGGCAGTTGACAACTCGAAACTCGTGAATCTGGTTCGGCTGCGCCGAATCAGATTCAGTACCTGGTACCTACTTCAGGAGCCTCGACATGCGCCGGTCCTTCAGGACCCGGCCCTCGGTCTGGCACTGCGGGCAGTAGTAGATCGTGTGCTCCTCGAAGTCGACTCGCGCGATCGGCGTGCCGCAGCGCGCGCACGGGACGCCGAGCTTGTTGTGCACCCGGTAGGTCTTCTCGTCGTTCGCCCCCGCGAGCCGCAGCTCCAGGCCGCGGGCGAGCTCGTCGTGGATCGCGGCCGCCAGCCGCTCCGTCTCGGCCGCGTCGACCTGGGAGGAGAGCGAGTAGGGCGAGAGTTGTGCCGCCCAGAGGATCTCGTTGGCCCAGGCGCGCCCGATCCCGGCGATCAGCCGCTGGTCGCGCAGCAGCGAGTGCAGGCGTCGCGAGTCCGACGCGAGGATGCGCGCGACGTCCTCGGTCGTCAGCTCATCCGCCTCGGGGCCGAGGTGCGCCAGTTCCTCGCGCAAGGCGTCCGGATGTAGGAGCCAGACCCCGGCCCGCTTCTTCGAGCCTGCCTCCGTCAGTTGCAGCTCACCACCGTCCGCGAAGCGCACGCGGAACATGGGCGTCTTGGCGCCCTTCCCGTTCGGGGCGACGTACTTCAGCCGGCCGGCGCTCATCAGGTGCACCATCACCACCAGCTCCTCGTCGTCGGTCGGGAGCAGGAATCGCTTCGCACGCCGCTCGACGCCCTTGAACCCCTCGCCGTCGAGCACCGACAGCGGGGGTTGGATCGTCTTCAGCGTCGCAATGTGCGCCGGCCCGGCGTGCTCGATCGGCGAGCGCTTCACGAGCGGGTCGAGCTGACGCCGCCATGCTTCGACTTCGGGCAGTTCCGGCACCTACTAGGCTCCTTCGGTGGACGCGATCAGGGTAACCGTGCGGCGGGGAGACGTCGTCGAAGCGGTGCATCGCGTGCATGTCGCCGCGACCGACGGCGAGCGCTGGGGTGAGGAGCTGACGCTCCTGCTCCGCTCGTCGGCGAAGCCGATCCAGGCGATTCCGTTCGTCGAGGGCTACGACGACCTCGCCGACGACGAGATCGCGATCGCCTGCGCGTCGCACCACGCCGAACCTGCGCAGCTGGCAGCAGTTCGGAAGGTGCTCGCTCGCGCCGGCGCCACCGTCGACGACCTCGAAAACGGCCTGCAGGAGTGCCGGCCGGACGGGAAGCTCGGCCACAACTGCTCGGGAAAACATGCGGGCATGCTCGCGGCCTGCGCGGTCAACGGCTGGCCGCCGCACCCATATCGCGATCCCTCGCACCCGTTGCAGGAGCGGATCGCCGAGCTGATCGGCGGCGGGGAGACCGCGGTGGACGGCTGCGGCGTGCCGACGTTCGCCACGACGCTGAGCGGCGCCGCCCGGCTGCTCACCCACACGCCGCCGCGGATCCGCGGCGCCATGCGTGCGCGGCCCGAGCTCGTCGGCGCGTCGCTCGACGCGCCCGACACCGATCTGATGCGGCTCCGCGACGGCTGGATCGCGAAGGGCGGCGCCGAGGGTCTCTTCTGCGCCGCCCACGCCGACGGCCGTGGCCTTGCCCTGAAGGCGGAGGACGGCGCCTACCGTGCGATCCGGCCGGCGCTCGGCCACGTGCTCGGGATCGACGAGTTCCTGGAGACGCCGGTGCGGAACAGCCGTGGCGAGGTCGTCGGCGCAATAACCTTGGCGTCGTGAAGGTCTTCGTCGTCTCGGACATGGAGGGAGTCGCCGGCATCGTTCGGTGGCAGCAGGTCACGGGCGGCCATGCGATGTACGAGGAGGGGCGCCGCCTCTATACCGGCGAGATCAACGCGGCCGTCCGTGGTGCGAAGGCCGCCGGTGCGACCGAGATCGTCGTCATGGACTGCCACGGCGCCGGCGAAGGTTGGACGTTCAACTCGCTGCTTCCCGAGGAGCTCGACCCCGACTGCGAGTACGTCGTCCAGAACGAGTGGACCGAGTACGTCGATTACCTCGAGGCCGGCGTCGACGCGGCGCTCTTCGTCGGCATGCACGCGATGGCCGGCACGCGCGACGGTGTGCTTGCGCACACGGTCAGCGGATCCTCATGGTGGCGGCTGCGGTTCAACGGCGTCGAAGTGGGCGAGACCGGGATCAACGCAGCGCTCTGCGGCACGTGGGGCTGCCCGGTCGTGCTCGTCACCGGCGACGAGGCTGCCTGCCGCGAGGGAAGCGCCCTGCTCGGGACCGGTCTGACGACTGCCGCTGTGAAGCAGGGCCTCGGTCGCTTCAGCGCGCGCCAGCTTCCGGCCGCCCGTGCCCGCGCGCTGATCGAGGACGCCGCGAAGCGCTCGCTGAGTGATCTCTCCGCCGTCACGCCGTACGACCCGGGGTCACCGTGCGAGATCCTCGTCGACTTCAACACCTCCGATCTCGTGGAGCGCTATCGCCACCGGCCGGGCGTCGAGATCACCGAGTCGCGGCAGGTCGCCTCGCGCGCGGACGACTGGTGGACGGCCTGGCGCCAGTTCTTCTTCTGAGTCTCGGATGTCCGTCGTCGCCTGCCTGGGAGACTCGATCACCGAGGGCTCCCCGTACTGGGACTCGCGGCAACGCAGCGGCGATCCCGAAGGCCAGTGGCAGCACTGGGCGGGGCTGATCCATCCAGAGCTCGAGCTCCGGAACCACGGCATCTGGGGCGAGCGCACGGATGAGATCGCACGCCGCTTCGATGAGGCTGTCGCCGGTGCAGATCGCTTGCTCGTGCAGGGTGGCATCAACGACATCGCACAGGGCCGGTCGATCGAGCTTGCAGCGGCGAACCTGCGCACGCTCGTGGCACGCGGGCTCGCTCTCGGCGCTCGGGGTCGCCGTGTGCGACGTGCTGCCGTGGAACAACGGCTGGCCGCAGCACGAGGCATCGATTCGCGCGCTCAACGAGCATCTTCACGCGCTCGACGTGCCGCTGATGCGCTTTCACGACACGCTCGAGGATCCGGAACGGCCGGGCCGGATGAGAGCCGACTGGTGCAACGACGACGGCGACCACCCGTCTCTCGCCGGTTACCGCCGGCTCGGCGAGGTCGCTTTCCGCCCGTTCTAGACACGGCGGGCTACCTTCTCGTCGATGGCACTGCTCGCCGCACGCGGCATCACCAAGAGCTTCGGCTCGCGGCTGATCCTCGACGGGCTCGACTTCGATGTCGAGCCGGGCGTCCGCATGGGCGTGATCGGCCCGAACGGCGGCGGCAAGTCGACGTTGCTGCGCATCGTCGCTGGTGAGGAGGTGGCCGATGCCGGCGAGGTCACACAGCGCCGCGGGCTCGTCGTCTCGTATCTCCCTCAGCAACTGGAGGGAGACGGGCGAAACGCGCTCGCGACGCTCCGGGCCGCGCGCCCGGACCTCGACGAGCTCGAGCAGGAGCTGGAGACGGTCGAGCTCGGGATCGGCGAGGCCGGCGCGAATCTCGAGCGCATGTCACGGCTGCTGCACCGGCAGGAGGAGCTGCTCGATCGCTGGACCGCGGCGGGCGGCCCCGGGTTCGAGCCCCGCGCCCGCGCGCTCCTGGTCGACGTCGGGCTCGAGGACGACGATCTCGCCAAGCCGACGCGCGTCCTCTCGGGAGGCCAGAGGAAGCTGGTCGGCCTCGCAGCGTGCCTCCTCCGGGAGCCCGACGTGCTGCTCCTCGACGAGCCGGAGGCGCATCTCGACGTCGAGGCGCGCGAACGCGTCGAGCGTCTGATGCGCGCGTTCGACGGCGCGGTCGTCTCGATCTCGCACGATCGCTATCTGCTCGACGAGACCGTGGCCGAGATCGCGGAGCTGAACGGCGGGCGCATCCGGATGTGGCCGGGCAACTACTCCGCCTACACGATCGCGCGCCAGCTCGAGTTCCAGCGCCAGCAGCAGGCCTACGTGACCCAGCAGAAGGAGATCGCCCGGCTCGAGGAGGCGATCCGCCGTTTCAAGGACTGGGCGTCGCGGGTGGTCGACGAACGGCACATCATTCGGGCACGCAACAAGCAGCGGCAAATCGATCGGATGGAGAAGATCGACCGCCCGGTGCTCGAGCGGCGCAAGATCGCGCTCGATCTGCGGCCGCACGCGCGCGGCGGCGAACGCGTGGTCGAGCTTGCCGGTGTTGGCGTCGAGCTCGGAGGGAGGCCGGTCGTGGCCGGGGTCGACCTGACCGTGCTGCGCGGAGAACGGGTCGGCATCGTCGGGGAGAACGGCGCCGGCAAATCGGTGCTGCTGCGCCTGCTCGCCGGCGAGCTGGAGCCCTCGGAGGGCGAGCGCAAGGCCGGCCCGTCGATTCGCTTCGGCCGGCTCGCACAGGACCGGCGGCCCGACGACCCGAAAGCGACTCCGCTCGAGCTCGTGCGCCACGCAGCGCCGATCTCCGAGGGCGAAGCGGTGTCACGGCTGATGAAGTTCCTGTTCAGCTACGAGCAGGTACGCAGGCCGCTCGAGTCGCTGTCCGGCGGGGAGTGGACACGGCTGCAGCTGCTGCTGCTGATGCTGCAAGGGGCGAATTGCCTCCTCCTCGACGAGCCGACCAACCACCTCGACATCGAGTCGGTGGAGATGCTCGAGTCGGCGCTGGAGGACTTCGACGGGACGGCGATCTTCGTCTCGCACGACCGGTACTTCCTCGACCGGATCGCGGATCGCATCCTCGAGGTCTCCGAGGGCGGTGTCCGCTCCTACGAGGGCGGCTGGTCGACCTGGCGCGAGCGCCAGGTCGTACCGGTCTAGGCCGCGGGCGGGTGCACCGCCGCCAGCGGTGCAGCGGCGCCTTCGATGCCTGCGGTGATGTCGACGAGGAAGCCCTGGAGCACCATCGGCCGGTAGTCCGTGTCGCGTACGACGGTGGTCTCGTCGAGCACCCAGACGATGCGCCCGTCGGAGGCGATCAGCCGGTACTCGAGCCGGAAGTCCTCGCCCGTCCGGTGCGTGCGCTCCACCTCGGCGAAGACGCGCTCGCGGTCGTCGGGGTGCACCCGCGTTGCGAGGAAGTCGGGGCTCAGCCAGTCGCTGACCGGGAAGCCGAACATCGCCTCGATCTGCGGGCTCATGTAGGTGGTCTGCACCGGCAGGCCCACCGAGTTGATGTAGGTGGCGAGCGGGATCTGCTCGACCAGCGTGCGGTATTTCGCCTCGGCCTCGCGCAGCCGTTCCTCGCGATCCCGCCGTTTCGTGACATCGCGGAGCGACACCGCGAAGAGCATCGGGCCGGGAACGTCGACGCGCGTGATCGCGATCTCGGCCGAGAACGTGCGGTAGTCGGAGCGGAGCGCGTTGATCTCGAGGCGCGACCCGAGCAGTGGCCCGTTGCCGTTGGCGAACACCCCGGCCAGGTCGTCCCGGTGCTCTGCGGCAACCGACCAGCTCGAGAAACGGCTTGCCGAGCACGTCGTTGCGTGCCCAGCCGAGCGTCTCCTCGGTTGCGGGATTCACCTCGGTGATGAGACCTTCGTGGTCGACGATCACGATGCAGTCGAGCGAAGCGCGCAGGACGGCGTCCTTGCGTCCCTCGCTCGCCGCCAGCGCGCGCTCCGAGCGCTTGCGCGCGGTGACGTCGAGCATGGACGCGATGATCGCCGACGACCTCGCCGCGGGAGTCGCGAATCGGCGCTGCGGACATGCTGACGTCGATCAGTGACCCGTCACGGTGCACCCGGCGCAGGTCGAGGTCGCGGATCATCTCGCCCTGCGCGATGCGGGCGAGCGTGGCGAGAAAGGCCTCGTGCTCACCCTCCGGCACGATCGGGCTGATCCGTCCGATCACCTCCTCCTCGGTCCAGCCGAAGATCTCGGACGCCGCCGCGTTCCACGAGCGCACGCGTCCGTCGACGCTGAAGTCGACGATCGCCACCGGCGAAGCGTCGATCAGGGCGCGGTGATGCTCGTAGGCGTTCTGGATCTCCTCGAACTGCGCCGACTGCTCGAGCGCGGTCGTCGCCTGGTTGGCGAACGCGCGGAGGATCTGCAGGCGATCCGCGTCGGGCCGGAGCCGGTCGGTGGGGTCGTCGGCCCAGATGTAGCCGATGCGGCGCGCACGGCGGTCGTGGAGGGGCACGAACAGCCAGTGGTTCTGCCAGGCGTCCGGGCCGCTGCCGTCGAGCTGCGAGCGGTACCCGGGCGGTCGATCGGGCAGGATCCTCCGTGCCTCGTCGTGCGCGAGCAGGAAGCAGCCCTCGATCTCGAACTCCGGCTGCAGCAACTGTTCGAGCTCGTCCGCAGCGAGCGGGACGCCGGCGTTCTGGTCGTCCTCGAACCCGACGGCGGCGGCGGTGCAGTGACGGCCCTCGCCGTTCAGCAGTTGCACGGCGACCTTGTCGAAACCGAGTGCGTCCGAGATGGCACTGCACACCTGCGCGAGCAACGTATCGGCGTCGCGTGTCTCGTTCAGGCGAGTCGACACCTCGAGCAGGCGCTCGAGTGCGTCGCGGCTGGACTTGGCGCGAGCGGTCTCCTGCGCGGCCTCGACTGCGATCGCTGCGTGCTCGGAGACGGCGACGAGCACGTCGATCTCGTCTCCGCTCGGCTTGCGGCCCGAGAGCGGCTCGTCGACGGAGAGAATCCCGAGCAGTCGGCCGTCGCTGCCGCGCATCGGCACGAAGAGCGCGTCGTCGGGATGCCACGCCCCCGGGTCGTCGCTGACCTGGAGATTCGGCGTGTACACGCTGCCGCGAGTACTCGTCCCAGTCGAACTCCCCGGAAGGGACGACGTAGGCGCCGCGCTGCAAGAAGCGCTGGTCGAGGAGCGGCTCCCAGTCGTCCACCTGTCGCACCTGGCCGAGCAGCGCCTCACGCGCTCCTTCGCTGCCGTAGACGGTGCTGACCACGAAGTCGTTCCACTCGCGACGGTAGAGGTTGACGACAACGGTCCTGAACGCGAGCGAGTCGGAGACGGTCCGCGCAACCGACAAGAGGAGGTCCGGGAGCTCGTCGCCTGTCCGCAGCAGCCGTGTCACCTCGAGCAATCCACGCAGGCGCGAGAAGATGGTCGATTGACGCAAATCGAGAGTCGCCACCGCACCTCAAGCATCGGTTGCCTGGAGACAGCTGCCGTCCCCCGAATGAGGGAGCTACGAGAGCGAGATTTGGCTCTCCGCCTGCTCGATCACGAGCGGATCGTGGGTGGCGCAGACGATCGCCGCGCCCGTCGACCGGGCGAGCCGAGCGAGCAGGATCGCGACCGAGATGGCGTTGGCGCCGTCCAGGCGCGATGTCGGCTCGTCCGCGAGCAGAACTGCCGGGCGAGAGGCGATCGCCCGAGCGATCGCCACCCGTGCCCGTTCTCCCTGCGACAGGCGCCCGACACGCTGGCCGGCCCGCTCTTGCAGGCCGACGGACTCGAGCGCTTCGAGGGCCGCGAACCGCCCCTCTTCCTGGCCTCGCAGCGCCAGGGTCAGCTCGACGTTCTCGAGCGCGGAAAGATGCGGAACGAGGCCGGCCTGTTGCCCGACGTAGGCGATCTTGGCCCTGCGCAGCTCCGCTCGTCCCGCGCGGTCGAGTGACGTCAGGTCGACGCCGTCGACGGTGACGCTGCCACCGTCGGGCACCTCCAGGCCGGCGAGCAGGTGCAGGAGCGTGGTCTTGCCCGAGCCCGACGGCCCGGTCACCGCATGCAGCAGGCCTGCGTGCAGCTGGACGTCGACGCCGGCGAGCACTCGAGTCGCGCCGTACGCCTTGCGCAGGCCGCGTGCCTCCACGACCAGGCGCCCCGGCGAGACAGTGGCGTCTGACACCGGAACGCTGTCTGACACCTGCTGCGGGGGCCGCGCCGACCGGGCTCACGACGACGCCGCCCTCCTCGAACCGCGCGGTCGCCTTGGCCCCGATCCCGGCCCGCAGGAGCAGCTCCTCCGGGAGGCGCAGCCAGCCGCCCCGTCCGACGACGATCGTGTCGCTGTCGCCGCTCTCCCGTGACCACTCCTCGGAGACTCGCCCGTCCCGAATCCGCACGATCCGGTCGGCGATCCGGGCCGACTCGGGGTCGTGACTGACGATCACGGTCGTGCAGCCGTGCTCGCGCACCAGCTCGGAGAGCACGTCGTACACCTGGTCGGCGGTCGCGGCGTCGAGCTCGCCCGTCGGCTCGTCGGCCAGGAAGACCGCCGGGGCATGCGCCAGGGCGGCGCACAATGCGACCCGTTGCTGCTCGCCGCCGGAGAGCTGACCCGGGCGCCGCGTGCGCTTCTCGGCGAGGCCGACGCGTTCGAGCAGTTCGTCGGCGCGCCGCAGGCGCTCGGCGCGCGGTGTGCCCCGGAGCCCGAGCTGCACGGCGACCAGATCGCGCGCGGTGAGCTCGGGCGCGAGCGCGCGCGAGTAGTGCTGGTCGGCGTAGCCGAGGAGCGAGGACCGGTAGCGTGCGAGCCCGCGTGCCGGCAGCTTGCCGACGTCCTCGCCGTACACGCGCACAAGCCCGGCGGAAGGCCGCTCGAGGCCTGCGAGCAGTCGCAGCAACGTCGACTTGCCCGACCCGCTCGGACCGAGCACGGCCAGCACCTCGCCGTCGGCCACCCGCAGCGACAGGCCCTGCAGTGCGGCAGCGTCTCCTTCCGGCGTCGAGTGGACCCGGAACACATCCTTCAGCTCGATCGCGGTGGCGGTCATGTCGCCGCCTCGGCCGCGCGCTCCGGCGCGCGGCCGCGCAGGCTCGTGGCCGCGCCCACCAGCAGCACCGCGAGGGCGACGTAGACGAGCGCCGCGAGAGCGAGCAGCGGCAGGTCGAGCGAGAGCTGCAGCGGGGGCTCGGGCTCGGCGGCGCTCGCCGTCACCGAGACGAGCGCGATCACGAGCGCGGAGAGGATCGCGCCGAGCACGAGCCCGCCGATGATCCCGAACGCCGCCACGAGCAGCGCGCGGAGCCGCAGGTGCGCACGAATCGTCGCCGGCGACGCCCCTTGTGCCTCGAGGTCGAAGAGCTCCCCGCGGTCGTCACGCACGTCGCTCACGACGGACAGCACGAGCCCCAGCAACGCAAGCAGCAGTGCGACCGCGGCGGTGCCGGCGAGCGTCAGGAGCGCGCCGCGTGCGAGCGGGTCGGCCTGCAGCCGGGCAAGCGTCTCCGACTGCGACTGCACCGACACCTGCGGCACGTGTGGAGGTGTTGCGCTCGAGAGCCACAGCTCGTTGGTCGTACCGAGCCCCGGCGACAGCGTGTCGAGTCGCGTGCCCGCCTGTTCGATGTCGGCCACCACCGCATCGCCGACGATCGACGGGAACCGTTTGACGACGCCGACGATGCGGGCGGCAACCGATTCGCCCTCGATGTCGAGGGGGACGATCCCCCGCGGTCCTGCCACCTCGGCGATCTTCGGTGTCGCGAGCACGGGCAACGCGAGGTTGTCGGTGAGCTGTTTCGGGCGGTACCTTCCGGTGCGGTCCGGGGTCAGGACGTAACCGACCTTGGCCGCGCTCCCGCCCACGCCCCCGGTGCCGGTCCAGCGCTCGAACCCGCCGGGCACCGTCGTCCCGTTGACGCGCGGCGCACCGAACACCAGCGCGCCCTTCGCGCTCGGCTGGATGCCGGTGCCCCCATTCGCCGTCAGCCTGCCGCTGTTCAGGATGTCGAGCTCGAGCGCGGCGAGCGTTGCATGCCGGAACGGGATGCGGCCGTGCAGGACGACGCGATGGTTCGCGCGCGTGTTGCCGAGCGAGACCGCGACGTAGTCGCCGAGCCGCGAGCGGAAGAACGCCCGGACACCGATGTCGTCGCCCGTTGCGGCGACCGGCAGCGTGAACTGCCGGCCCGGCGGGAGGGCGAGCAACTGCAGTCCGGCGGAGCGCGGCGTGAGCTTGCGGCCGAATGACGCGAGCGACTCGTGCGCGAAGTCCGAGCGCCACCCCTGCACGGCGGGGAGCGACCGTCCGGGCAGCGCGAGGAAGCCGAAGGTCGTGCCCGACGGGATGTTGCCGGACAGGCGCAGCACCGGGGTCGGCGTGCCGGGCAGCGACCGGGCCGGCGCGCCGTGCAGCACCGGCACGAGCTGCGACAGGTCCTCGGTGAGGACGTAAGGGGCCGGGACCGCGAAGGCCGCCTCGTCGCGCTGGCCGTGCAGGAGCGTCGAGCGATACGCGACCGCGAACAGCGCGAGACCGAGGCTCGCGACGAGGAACGTCGCCGCAATTGCTGCATGGCCGGGATTGCGCGCGAGCGACGCCGCGGCGAGCCGCAGCGAGATCGGTCCACGGCGTCCGGCTCGACCGAGTGCGCGGAGCGCCGGGGCGAGCAGGCGCGCCGAGAGCACCGCGACCGCGAACACGATCAGGGCCGGCACGAGCAGCAGGAACGCGCTCGTGCCGCTGCCGCCGGCGAGTTGCTGCGCGTCGACCGAGCCGCGCGCCCACCCGACGAGGACGACGGCGACCGCGCCGAAGGCGGCAGCGTCCAGAGCGGTGAACCCTGCGCGGCCCAGGTGCACGGCCGGCGCGCGCACCGTTGCGTAGAGGAGCAGGCCGGCGGCCGCGGCGACCGCGGCCGCGGCGAGGAGGCCGCTCTCCGAGAGCAGTGCATGTCGGATCACGTCGCCGGCCGGGGAACCGGCGCGCGACGCAATGAGTGCGGCGACGGCACCGCCGAGCACCCACCCGATGACCGTGCCGGCGACTGCGAGCGCGCAGGACTCGGTCAGTGTGTGCAGCTCGACCTGCCAGCGACGCGCGCCGAACCACGTCAGCCGGCGGCGTGCGTCGGTGACGTCGCGGCGGAGTGCGGCCGCCGCGAGGATCGTGAAGGCGAGGAGGAGCGCGCCGCCCTCACCGCCCAGAAGCAGCAGGCGGCGCGAGGCGGCGCGCGAGGCGTCCGTCGCGGCGGTGAGCTGTTCGGTCGGTGCGACCACCTGGAACTCGTCGGAGCTCGACTCGATCTCGGCTGTCAAGCGCCGGACCTTGTCGGTGAAGGCGCTGACGTCCCATGGATGCAGATCGCCCCGGCCGAGCGGGAGCAGCCATGCGTACGAGCGGTAGAAGGTCTCGAGCTCTGTCGTGGCCGAGAGCCCGGCAACGCCGTTCGCGATCACGACGGGGGACGGCTGCGGCGTGTGGTACCTGATCGCGCGTGCGACCTGTTCGGTTGGTGGCGTGGGCAGCACGAACGGGGCGATCGGGGCGCCGGGCTTCAGCACCGCACGGCCGACCTGGATCAGGTGCAGTGCCTTCGTCGACGGGATCGGGCCCTTCCCCTTCAGTCGCAGGACCTCGCAGTGCGACGGCACGCAGGGAGCAGGTAGCCGGCCCGCGAGCAGCTGCACGTAACGCCCGAGGTCGTTCGCCGCCCGCAGGTTGACGAGCCGCCCCTGGATCGAGGCCTCCCGGAAGAGCATCGCCGCCGCCGGTTGTTGTCCTGTGACGGCGCGGATCCGCGGGGAGACCGTCGCGTCGAGGTTCGAGAACCGGTCGACCGCGCCGCTCCAGACGACCTGAACCTCACGGTTGTCGGGGGCGAGCTGGGAGGTGGCGAGCGCCAGGGCTCGATCCTGCATCACGAGCCGCCCCGCGAGGACGGCCGCGAGCACCGCTGCTCCTGCGACGACGCCGATCGCCACGAGCACGAGCCGCTCGCCGCCGGCGCCGAGCCGCGCCCGCACGAGCCGCAGCGGGAAACCGATCCGAACGAGCTGCGACACCAGTGCGGGCACTCTACCGGTGTCTAGACTGTCCGGCAACGGTGAGCCCCCGCTACGACATTCCCAAAGCCGCTCCGGAGCCGCTGCTCCAGGTCCAGCAGTTCCTGAACAGCATCGACCTGGAGAACGAGGTCGACTGGCTGCCCGGCTGGCTCGACGAGCGCGGGCTCGCCCCGGAGCTCGAGCGTGCCCGGACGCTGCGCAGCGCGCTGCGCGAGCTCGCGATCGCGAACAACGGCGAGCCGCCCGCGGCGGCCGCGCTCGAGGTCGTGAACCGCGCGGCCGCGCGCCTTGCGCCCAGGGTCGACGCCGGCGGCCGGCTGAGCATCGTCGCTGACGAGGACGGCGACGAGCTGGACGGCGTGGTCGCGAGCGCGCTCGGCAGCGATGATCGACGGCAGCTGGGCCCGGCTCAAGGCCTGCCGCAACTGCCACTGGTCGTTCTACGACTACTCGCCGAACCGCTCGGCGGCGTGGTGCTCGATGCAGCTCTGCGGCAACCGCGCGAAGACGCGCGCGTACCGGCGCCGCAAGGTCTAGACGTCGAGGAGGAGCGCCAGGAGCGCCTTCTGGACGTGGAGGCGGTTCTCCGCCTCGTCCCAGATCGCCGAGCGGTCGCCGTACAGCAGGTCGGCGGTGATCTCCTCGCCGGCGTGCGCGGGCAAGCAGTGCATGACGAAGGCGCCCGGTGCGGCCAGGGAGAGCAGCGCATTGTCGAGGCGGTACGGCTCGAGGTCGCGCAGCCGGGTCGCCCGCTCGTGTTCCTGGCCCATGCTGATCCAGGTGTCCGTGACGACGACGTTTGCGCCGGCGACGGCCTCGCCCGGGTCGACGACGTTCGGCACGCCGGCGGCCTCGTAGCCGGGCGGGCAGGCCGAGACGACGTCGTATCCGAGCAGCTTGCCGAGCGCTGCGAGGGAGACGAGCACGTTGGAACCGTCGCCGACCCACGCGACGCGCACTCCGTCGAGGGCCCCGAGCCGGTCGCGGATCGTGAGCGCGTCGGCGAGTGCCTGGCACGGATGCTCGTCGGCGGTGAGCGCGTTGATCACCGGGACCGACGCCCACTCGGCCCATGCCTCGAGCTCCTCGTGAGCGTGCGTCCGCACCGCCAGCGCATCGACGTACCGCGAGAGCGCACGGGCCGTGTCCGGCAGTGATTCGCCGCGCGAGATCTGCAGCTCTTCGGGGCTGAGTGCGATCGCGGTGCCGCCGAGGTGCGCCATCGCGACGGAGAACGACACGCGCGTCCGCGTCGAGTGCTTCGAGAAGTAGAGCCCAAGCGTGGCGCCGGGCGCGAGCGTTCGACGCGGATCGGCCTTCAGGTCGACGGCGAGGTCGAGGATCTGCTCGGCTTCTGCGGGAGCGAGGTCGGAGATGCGCAGCAGGTCCCGGCCTGCGAGTGAGACGGACAGAGGTGTGGTCATGACCAGCGCTCCTTTGCGGCTTGGACGGCGGCGGCGACATCACCGAGGCGATCGCCCGGCGGTGGCGCCCGGAAGGTCCCGGCACGCACTTCGGCGGCGACCTGTTCGTGTGCGTCCCGGAACGGAACGCCGTCGGCGACGAGTGCCTCGGCGGCATCGGTCGCGCGAAGCAGTGGATCCGCGGCCGCCGACGCGAGCCGCTCGCGGTCGAACGCCAGGCCGGAGACGAGGATCGTGAGCGCGCCGAGCGCGCCGGTGATGTCGGCTCGCGCTGTGAAGACCGGCGGCTTGTCCTGCTGCAGATCGCGGTTGTAGGCCAGCGGCAGGCCCTTGACCGTCACGAGCAGCGAAACAAGCCGCCCGACGGCGGTCCCGGTCTTGCCCCGCACGAGCTCGGCGACGTCAGGATTCAGCTTCTGCGGCATGATCGACGATCCCGTTGCAGCTTCCTCGGGGAGCCGGGCGAAGCCGAACTCGCTCGTCGTCCAGAGGACGAGCTCCTCGCCGATGCGCGAGAGGTGGGTGAAGAGCACTGCGCTCGCGTACAGGTAGTCGAGCGCGAAATCGCGGTCGGCGACGGCATCGATCGAGTTGCGCAACTGGTTCGGCGGCGCCGGGATCGGCAGGGTCGAGCCTGCAAGCGCGCCGGCGCCGAGCGGCGACGGGGCCGCCTGCGCGGCGGCGAAGGCGAATCGCGTGCGGTCGCGCTCGAGCATCTCGGTCCACGCCAGCAGGTGGTGGCCGAGTGTGACCGGCTGCGCGCGTTGCAGGTGCGTGTAGCCCGGCATCGGTGTGCCGGCCTCCGCTTCGGCCCGCGCGAGGATCGCGTGTGCGAAGGCGGCGAGCGCAGCATCGGCCTGCGCGCAGGCGTCGATCACGTAGAGGCGAAATGCGGCCGCGACCTGATCGTTGCGCGAGCGTCCCGCATGGATCTTCCGGCCGACGTCGCCGAGTTGCCGCTCGATCGACGAATGCACGTCCTCGTCGGCAGGATCGATCTCCTCGATCGCCGCCAGTTTCTCCTCCACCTCCGCGAGCTCGGCGTCGTCGAGAATGCCCGCCGCGTGCAGGCGGTGGGCGTGCAGCAGCGTCCCTTGGATGTCGTAGGGCAGCAGCTCGGCGTCGTGCGCGTGCAGGAAGTCCCAGACCTCGGGCGCGAGCTGCGACTCGACGCGGCCGGACCAGAGGGTCATGTGCTGCGTCTCACAGTGTCCAGCCCAGCTCCGCGAGCAGTTTGCGCGCGTCGGTGATGTCGTTGATCTTCACCGCGAGCTGTCCGATGCGATCGGCGGCCGTGAATGCGGTTGCGCTGCGCTCCATGCTCAGGCGCTCCGGGCTGTAGCTGAACGTCTCGCCGCGCGTGTCGAGGATCGTGTAGTCGTCGCCGCGTCGGAGCTCGATCTCCACCTCGCCCGTGACGACCGAAGCGACCCAGCGCTGCAGCGCGTCGCGCAGCATCAGTGCCTGCACGTCGTACCAGCGCCCTTCGTAGAGCAGGCGGCCGAGCCGCCGGCCCTCTTCTGCGTAGCGCTCGAGGATCGCCTCGTTGTGGATCGCGCTCAGCAGGCGCTCGTAGGCGATCTGCAGCAACGCCATCCCGGGCGCTTCGTAGATGCCGCGGCTCTTCGCCTCGATGATCCGGTTCTCGATCTGGTCGGACATGCCGAGACCGTGGCGGCCGCCGATCGCGTTCGCGGTGCGGATCACGTCGGCCGGCGCGTCGATCGCCAGACCGTTGATCGCCACCGGGAGACCGCGCTCGAAGGCGATCGTCACCGTTTCCGTCTCGATCGCGACGTCGGGGTGCCAGTGCGCGACGCCCATGATCGGCTCGACGATCTTCATCGACGTCTCGAGCAGCTCGAGATCCTTGGCCTCATGAGTCGCGCCGAGCATGTTGGCATCGGTCGAGTACGCCCGCTCGATCGACGTGCCGTGGGGGAGCCCGCGCTCGAGCAGCCACTCGCTCATCTCCTTGCGGCCGCCGAGCTCGCTGACGAAGGCGCTGTCGAGCCACGGCTTGTAGATGCGCAGGTTCTCGTTGACGAGGAGGCCGTAGCGATAGAACCGTTCGATGTCGTTTCCCTTGTAGGTCGAACCGTCGCCCCAGATGTCGACGCCGTGCTCGGCCATCGCCTGCACGAGCTTCGTTCCGGTGACGGCGCGCCCCAGCGGCGTCGTGTTGAAGTACCGCTTGCCGGCAGTCTGGATGTGGAACGCGCCGCACTGGAGCGCCGTCAGCCCTTCCCGGGCAAGTGCGTCCTGGCAGTCGACGAGCACCGCGTCCTCGGCGCCGTACAGGCGAGCCTTGTCCGGCACTGCCTCGATGTTCGGTTCGTCGGGTTGGCCGAGGTCCGCCGTGAACGCATAGGGGATCGCCCCGTGCTCGCGCATCCAGGCGAGCGCGCAGCTCGTGTCGAGGCCGCCCGAGAAGGCGATCCCGACGCGCTCGCCGACCGGCAGCGAGCCGAGGATGACGTTGCGCCGCTCGACCACGTTCACTGCAGATGGTCCCGCAGGATGTGGGCCAGTTCGGCGCCGCTCACCCCGTCGCGGGCGGCGGCGAAGACGGTGTTGTCGCCGGCGATCGTCCCTGCGACCTCGTCGAGGTCGGCCGCGTCGATCGCGTCGGCGAGCGCGGCGGCGAACCCGCGTGGGGTCACGATCACGCAGAGGTTCCCGGCGGGGGTGAACCCGCCCGCCCACCGTCGCAGGGCGAAGGTCAGCTCGTCCAGGCGACGCAGGTCCGCAGCGCCCTGCATTGCGTACACGAGCCGTCCTTCGGCGTTCCGCACCTTGACGAGGCCGAGCTGCTGGATGTCGCGCGAGACCGTCGCCTGCACGGCGTCGATCCCGGTCGCCTGCAACGCCTTCGCGACCTCGGCCTGGGTCGAGAGCGGCTGTTCCTGCACCAGGCGGAGAATCGTTCCCTGGCGTTCGAACTTCGTCGTCAAGGCAGTACCTCCCGGAGCAGCTCGATGGCGAGGACGGCCTCCTCGGGCGAGAGAGTCAGCGGCGGCGTCAGTCGCAGGATGCGCTCGCCGGCGCTCCCGATCACGAGCCCATGGCGGAGCGCGGCTTCGACGATCGGCCAGGCGGGCTGATCGAGCTCGACGGCCAGGAGCAGCCCGAGCCCGCGCACCTCACCGAACTGCGCCAGCTCGCCCATGAAGAACTCGGAGGTCGAGCGGACCTGCGCGAGCAGGGCGGTGTCGATCGTCTCCAGCACTGCGCACGCGGCAGCGCAGGTGACCGGGCCGCCGCCGAAGGTCGAGGCGTGGTCGCCGGGCTCGAAGCCGGTGGGCGCATCGTCGGCGACGAGCAGTGCACCGATCGGCAGTCCGTTGGCCAGTCCCTTGGCCAGCGTGACAGCGTGCGGCTTGACGCCGAGCCGCTGCCACGCGAAGAACTCTCCGCTGCGGCCGACGCCGGTCTGCACCTCGTCGAGGATCAGCAGCGCGCCATGTGCATCGGCGAGCTCGCGCGCCTCGGCGAGGATCTCGGCAGGCAGTGGATACACGCCGCCCTCGCCCTGCACCGGCTCCAGCAGGATTGCCGCGGTCTGGGCGCCGACGTGCTCGGCCAGTGTCTCGGGCGTCGCGAAGACCACGCCGGGAACGAGGGGCTCGAATGCCGTGCGCTTCGCCGGCTGCCCGGTCACGGACAGCGCACCGAACGTTCGACCGTGAAACGAGCCTTCGAGCGCAATGAACTCGCTGCGGCCGGTCACCTTGCGCGCCCACTTCAGGGCGGCCTCGATCGACTCGGCGCCCGAGTTGCAGAAGAACGCCCGCGCACCGCCGAAGGCGTCCGACAGCTTCAACGAGAGCTCCTGCATCGGCTCGGTGGAGTAGAGGTTCGACACGTGCCACAACCGGTCGAGCTGCGCGTGCGCGGCTGCGAGGGGCGCCGGGTGACGGTGGCCGAGACCCACGACTGCAATCCCTGCGAAGAGGTCGAGGTAGCGCCTGCCGTCGGCGTCGACGAGCCACGAGCCTTCGCCGTCGGTGAACGTGACGTCGAGTCGCGCGTAGGTGGGGAGCAGCTTCGAGAGCGCTGCGACGTTCGTCATGCGACCACCGCCGTGCAGCCGATCTCCGCGGCGATGCCGCTGCCCGCCGCGAGCGCGGCGGCGCGCAGCTTCGGCACGATGCCGCCTTCGAACGCGCCTGCGTCCAGCATCCGGGTCGCACGGTCGACGTCGATCGCATCCTGCACCTCGTCGCCGATATAGAGCCCGGCCACATCGGTGAGGAAGACGAGGCGCCGCGCACCGAGCCCGAGCGCGAGCGCCGCGGCTGCGTCGTCGGCATTCACATTCAGCGGACCGACCGCCAACGGTGCGACGACGGGGATCTTGCCGGCGTTGATCGCGGCCAGGATCTGCTTCGGCCGGCAGGGGAGCGGATCTCCGACCCAGCCGAGCGGCGGAACCGGGACCGCGTAGAGCCCGGCCTGGTCGCCGAACACGGACACGGCGAGGTCGCCGAGCGCGTTGCACAGCCCGGCGTTCACCTCTGCCATCGACTCACGCACGACCTCGAGGCCCGCGCGCGTCGTCCGGCGCCGGCCGTTCACGAACTCGACCGGGATGTTGCGCCGGTTCATCTCCTCGGTGATCTGCGGGCCGGCGCCGTGCACGACGACGAGCTCGTGGCCCTCTTCGCGCAGGCCGAGGATGCGGTCGACGGATTCCGAGGCGACCGCACCGCCGACCTTGACGACGAGCCGCGTCACGACCGGTACTCCGCGTTGATGCGCACGTAGTCGTACGAGAGGTCGCTCGTCAGGTAGCCCGCCGTGCCGCTGCCGAGACCGAGGTCGAGCTCGATCGTGCACACCGCTCCGTCGACCGGCGGCTCGACGTTCTGCGGCGTGCCGGTGACGAGCACCTGCGTGCCGTTGTACGAGAGCGAGACGAGCGCTGGGTCGAGCTGGGCGTAACCGCCGTTGAACGGCGCCGAGCCCGCTGCCATCAACACACGGCCCCAGTTCGCGTCCCGGCCGAAGAGCGCCGTCTTGACGAGCGGCGAGGTCGCGATGCGCTGCGCGATCGCCTTCGCCTCGTCGTCGCTCGCGGCGCCGCTGATCGAGATCTCGGCCAGCAGGGTCGCACCCTCACCGTCGGCGACGATCTCGCGGGACAGTGCGGCGCAGACGGCGCGCAGAGCTTCCGTGAACGCGCCGTCGGTCGTGGGCGTGCGCTCGAGCTGTGCCGCACCCGAGGAGAGGAGCACGACTGCGTCGTTCGTCGAGCACTCGCCGTCGACGGTGATCGCGTTGAAGCTGTCGGCCACTACGGGCTGAAGGAACCCGATCGCTTCGCCCGGCTCGAGGGGATAGTCGGTCGTGATCACCGAGAGCATCGTGGCGAGGTTGGGGTGGATCATCCCGGAGCCCTTCGCCATGCCGCCGACGGTGAACCCCGCGCCTTCGTGGACGGCGGTCTTCGCGTGGGTGTCGGTGGTGAGGATCGCTTCGGCGGCGTCAGCGCCGCCGTTGCCGGAGAGCGCGGCGGCTGCCGCGTCCAGCCCGGCGAGGATTCGATCCATCGGCATCGGCGCGCCGATCACGCCGGTCGAGAGCACGACGACCTGTTCGCGCGCGAGCCCGAGCAGCGCGGCTGTGTGCTCGGCGGTGGCGATCGCGTCGGCGATGCCCTGCGCGCCGGTCGCCGCATTCGCAACGCCGGAGTTGACGACGATCGCCTGCGGCTGTGCCAGTTCGAGATGCTGCTTGGAGACGACGACGGGTGCTGCCAGCACGCGGTTCTGCGTCCACATCGCGGCACCGGTGGCCGGGGTCAACGACCGGACGAGCGCCAGGTCGCGCTGCTCCTTGCGGATCCTCGCGTGCACGCCCGAGGCGACGAACCCTTGCGGCGCGGTGACCGTCAAACCCGCACTCCGGTGAGTCGAAGCCCGGCGGTCTCGTCGAGGCCGAGCGCGAGGTTCGCGTTCTGAACCGCCTGTCCGGCGGCGCCCTTGCCGAGATTGTCGAGCGCGCAGATGACGATGGTCGTGCCGGTCGCACCGTCGGTGAAGATCCCGATCTCGGCCGCATCAGTGCCCTGCACGCGCACGAGCTCCGGCGTCGCGCCTTCGGGAAGCACGCGCACCACCGGGCTCGCCGCGTACGCGGCTTCGAGCAGGGTGCGCGCGTCGGCGTCGGTCTGCACGTAACACGTTGCGAGCAGGCCGCGGCGCACGGGCAGCAGGTGGGGAACGAAGCAAACGGGCATCCCGAGCTGCTGAGCGATCTCAGGGGTGTGGCGATGTGCGCCCACGGCATACGGCGAGAGGTTCTCGAGCACCGAGCCGGCGTGCGAGGAGGTCTTCAGCGACTTCCCGGCGCCCGAGACGCCCGACTTCGCATCGACGACCGCGCCGGTGATCGAACCGGCGAGGGGGACGAGTGCAAGCAGCGCCGCGGTGGCGTAGCAGCCGGGGTTCGCGATCAGCGGGCCTTGCGCCGGAAAGAGCTCGGGCAGTCCGTAGCTCCAGGCCCCGGGCGCGGTCCCGTACCACGCGATCGCCGCGGCCTCGTCGGTGAGCCGGTGCGCTCCCGCCAGGTCGACGACGACGGTGTCGTCCGGCGGCTCGAAGGCTGCAGCCGCGTCGTTGTCGAGGCAGAGGAAGATGACGTCTGCACTGCTGCGGGCCGCCTCGGCGTTGGTGGTGAACGCAGGCAGCGAGCCGTTCAGCCGTGGGTCGAGGGCCGCGGCTGCCTGGCCGGCGAGCGAGTCGGAGCCGAGCGCGACGAGCTCGAGCCCAGGGTGCCCGAGCACCCGGTCGAGCGTCTCCTGGCCGGCGTAGCCGGCGGAGCCGAGGATCGTGGCGCGCTGCATCCCGAGAACTATACAGACAGATGCAAATTATGCAGAAGCGATCGAGATCGACGATCCCGGACGGAGCCGTCGCAGCAGCCGGAGCAGCTCCGGCCGGGGCAGCGAGACGCAGCCGTTGGTGGCGTGCCCGGTGTCGTCGTGCAGAAAGATCCCGCTGCCACGGCCCGGCACGGCGGGCGCGACGTTGTACTGCACGACGGCGAGCTCCCGGTAGGCGACCCGGGCCTGCCAGAGTGCCTCGCTGGCGCCGCCGAACGGAGGCGACGCGCCGCAGGCGAGGTGCCGGAAGCTGTTGTAGGAGGCCGAGCGCGGATCCTCGTCCCACCAGTCGCCGCAGCGCAGGCGGTGATACGCGAGCGACACGCCGGGGTCCGGGTCGAGGCCGTAGACCGTCGGCCCGATCGCGAAGGTGCCGGTCGGGGTCGTCCCGTCGCCCTCCCGGTGCCGGGCGGAGAGGCCGCGGTAGCCGACCCGCGCGCGCCAGGGGCCGAGGACCCTGCGACCGCATTCGCTGACGGTGAGCGTCGCCGTCGTCGAGTGGGCTCCGGGCGCGACCACCTGGATGCGCTGCGGGCAGGCGAGCATGAGAGCGAGCGCAAGCGTCAGCATCGCGGAGGCCAGAGTACGCTGCCTGCCGCATGGCCGCTTTGCCGCCGTTCCACGCTTCGACTGCGCCCGTGACGGTCGCGCAGCTCGGCGCCTCGTGGCGGCGCGGCTGCCCGGTCGGGCCCGACCAGCTTCGCACCGTGCGCGTGTCCTTCATCGGCTTCGACGGACGCGCGCACACGGGCGCACTTGTCGTCAACCGGAACGTCGCGAGCGACGTGACGACGGTGTTCCGCCGTCTCTACGCGGCGCGGTTTCCGATCCACGGCATGCAACCGATCGCGCGTTTCGGCGGCAGCGACGACCGCTCGATGGCTGCCGACAACACCTCGGCGTTCAACTGTCGCTACGCAGTCGCACCCGGCCCGAAGCGCTGGTCGGTGCACGCCTATGGAGAGGCGATCGACGTCAACACCGTCGAGAATCCTTATCTCGAGGGAGGGCGCGTTCTGCCGCCCGCAGGGCGCGCGTTCACCGATCGCTCGCACCGCCGGCGCGGGATGGCGGTTGCGGGCGGCGTGCTCGTGCGTGCGTTCGCGTCAGTCGGCTGGTTCTGGGGCGGACGCTGGACTGCCTCGCCCGACTGGCAGCACTTCTCCAGGACCGGCGGTTGACGGTTTCACGTCCTCGAGTCGGTCGACCCGCGCGAGGTCGGGGAAGAGCTTCGGCCAGACGAGCGCGAGCGCGATCGTCAGTGCACCGCCGGCGACGACCGCCGGTACCGCCCCGAGCAAGGCAGCAGCCACACCAGACTCGAACGCGCCCAGTTCGTTCGAGGCACCGATGAACACGCCTTCGACTGCGTTGACGCGCCCCCGCAGTGAGTTCGGCGTCGCGAGCGCGACGGTGGTGGAGCGGATGTTCATCGAGATCATGTCGACGAACCCGCTGACCGCGAGCGCGATCGCGGAGACGAGGAACCAGCGCGAAAGGCCGAAGACCACCATGCTCGCCCCGAAGGTGCCGACGACCAGGAGCAAGGTGCGACCCGCGTTGCCGCCGAGCGGCTTCCGCGCCAGGCGCACGCCGGCGACCAACGCGCCCAGGGCGATCGCGCTTCTGAGGACGCCGAGACCGAGCGGCCCGGTGTGCAGGATCGACTTCGCGAAGAGTGGGAGCAGCGCGACAGCTCCGCCGAAGAGCACCGCGAACAGATCGAGCGTGATCGCACCGAGGATGATCGGCGTCGCCCGAATCAGGCGGATCCCCCCGAGGAGGCTCTCGAGCCGGGGCGGCTCGGGGCCGATCCGAACCGCGACCTCGGGACGGGTCATGCGGAGCAGCAGCAGCGACGAGGTGACGAGGAGCACGATGCCGGTCGCGTAGACCGCTTCAGGCCGAATCGCGAACAGCAGACCGCCGACAGCAGGCCCCGCGATCGTCGAGATCTGGCCGCCGATCGAGCGCATCGCAATTGCTCCAGTCAGAAGCTCGGCGGGCACGAGCTCCGGCACGAGCGATCGCCCGGCGGGGTTCCCGAACGCGGCCACGGTCCCCGTGGCGATCGCGAGCACGAGGAACGGCCACAACTGGTGTGCGCCGTGGATCGTCACGACGAGGAGCACGGCGAAGATCGCCGCGTCCGCGAAGCCCCAGACGAACACCACCGCCAGGCGGGGGAGGCGATCGGCCAGCTGCCCGGCGGGCAGGGCGAGCAGCAGCACGGGGGCGAACTCGGCGAGCCCGATCAGACCCAGATCGAAGGCGCTGTGGCGGATCGAGTACACCTGCCAGCCGATCGCGACGGCGGCCATCTGCATCGCGACGCTCGAGCAGAGCATGGAGGTCCAGAGCCGCCGGAAGTCGCGGTGGAGCAGTGCTGGCGGCAGCGAGGGCATCTCGCACACTCTGCCTTCTTCGGTTCTTCCTAGGTCCTACTGAGGTGGAGCACAGAGGCGACTGGTCAACTGGCGGAAGACAACAGACCAGGAGGACGGAACTCGCATGCCCAGTAAAACGAATCGAATCGCCGCAACAGTCGCCGTCGCGGCCCTCGCCGGGGCGGGGGCCGGCGCGGGAGCGCTGGCGCTCACCCGCGGCTCGACCCATACGACGACCACCGTGGTGGCGGCGTCGGCCTCGAACTCCAACATCGCCAACTCGACGCTCAGCGTCGGGCAGATCGCGAAGACCGCGACCCCCGGCGTGGTCGAGATCGACGCCACAACCGCCGGCGGCGGTTCGACGTTCCCCGGCGGCCAGGGCTCGTCCCAGTCGGCGGAGGGCACCGGCTTCTTCTACGACACGAAGGGCGACATCGTCACGAACGACCACGTCGTCGCCGGTGCCAGTTCGGTGTCGGTGAAGCTCTCTGACGGGTCGACCTACAAGGCGACGGTGGTCGGCGAGGACGCGGACACCGACCTGGCAGTGATCCACGTCAACGCTCCTGCCTCGAAGCTCGTGCCGCTCTCGCTCGGCGACTCCAGCAAGGTGGCGGTCGGTGACGGCGTCGTTGCGATCGGCAACCCGTTCGGGCTCGACGACACCGTGACGAGCGGCATCGTCAGCGCGATCAACCGTGAGATCACCTCGCCCGACAACGCGCCCATCGAAGGTGCGATCCAGACCGATGCCGCAATCAACCACGGCAACTCCGGCGGCCCGCTCCTGAACCTGAAGGGGCAAGTGATCGGCATCACCTCGCAGATCCAGAGTGACTCCGGCGGGAACGACGGTGTCGGCTTCGCGGTCCCGTCGAACACGGTCCGGACGATCGCGAATGAGCTGATCTCGAGCGGCAAGGTGCAGCACGCGCTCCTCGGGGTCGAGGTCGAGACGGCTGCCGGTGGGAACGGCGTCGCCGTGGCGAGCGTCCAGTCGGGTAGCGCCGCTGCCGATGCGGGCGTGAAGACCGGCGATGTGATCACCGCTGTGGACGGGACGAACGTGACCACCGCAGAGCAGCTGCGGGCAATCATCGATTCGCACCAGCCGGGTGACAAGCTGACGCTGACCGTGCTGCGGGCCGGCGGATCGTCGAAGACCCTCTCCGCGACGCTCGGTACCCGAAGTTAGCTAGGCGACGACGGGGGAGGACGCCACCGTCAGCACGGCCTGAGTGGCCGTGCCGGCGGTGGCGGTCACTGTTGCAACGAGCGTATGGCCGGCGTCGTCGGCGGTCAGGGTGTAGGCGGCGGCTGTCGCGCCCGCGATCGCGGTGCAGACCCGGCCGTTCGCGTTGCACCGCAGCCAGGCGTACGCGAAGGTCGACGGTGCAGTTCCCGACCAGGTCCCGGGCTTCACCGTCAGGGCCTGGCCGACAGTCCCGGTGCCCGTGAGGGTCGGCTGGGCGGTCGCCGCGAGCGACGCGCCCTTCGCGGCCACGAGCCCGGCGAGGGAGCCGTACGCGGGAGTGGTGCCTGTCGAGTCGGTAGCGCGGACGGTCAGGCCGATCGACTTTCCGACGTCGCTCGCGACAAGCGTGTACGTCCCTTTCGTTGCGCCGTGCACCGAGCTGCAGTGCGCGCCGCTCGAGTCGCACCGGTACCACTGGTAGGCGTAGGTGATCGTGCCGCTCCCAGCCCACGTGCCGGCAGTGGCGGTGAGCCGGTTGCCCTGCTCGAGGGTGCCGGCGATCGTCGGCCGGCCGTTCGCACTCGGACCGGGCGCCGCCCGCACGACTCCGGCGCTGAGGCTGAGCACGGTTTGCTTCCCGGCGGTGACCGCCGCCAGCAGGACGTGCCCGACGTCGTCGGCGTCCACGTTGTAGGTGTCCGTCGTCTCTCCGCTCACGATCGTGCAGAGCCGTCCGTTCACGTTGCAGCGGCGCCACGCGTACTTGAGCGCGGGCGGGGTTGCGCTCCATGTCGCTGCCTCGACCTTGAGCCCTTGCCCGACGATCGGCTCGCCGCTCTCGGGCGGCTGTTTCTTCGCGACGGGGACTGCCCCGGGAGCTGCAACGAGTCCTGCGAGGGGCGCGTACGCCGCGGTCGTGCCCGTGGTGTCGCTGGCCCGCACGGTCAGCCCGATCGTGTGACCGACGTCCTTTCGCACCTGTGTGTAGGTGCCTTTCGTCGCGCCGTGGATCGACCCGCAGTGCGCGCCGTTGGCATCGCATCGATACCACTGGTACGCGTAGGTGACCGTGCTGGCTCCGGCCCAGGTGCCGGACGACGCGGTCAGCTTCGCGCCCTGCTGCAACGTTCCGGTGACGGACGGCGGCGAGGCGGAGGTCGGCCCCCCGAGGAGCAGGGCCAGACCGAGGGCGATTCCAAGCACGTGCGAAGGATTCCAGTTGGGTCGGCTGAGACGGTCCTAAGATCCGCCGCGCCCGATCAGAGCGTGTGCTGCATCCACACGTTCGGCTCCCAGTAGCCGCCGCAGTCGGCGTCGAGGTCGATCGCCACCGTGGCGAGACCGCCCGGGAACCAGTGCTCGCCGCTCTCGGGGAACGACATGCCCGTCCACTCCTCCCATTCGGCCACCGTGCCGGTGATGCGGAGCGAACGCGGCTCGGGCTTCAGAACCGTCGCGCCGAGACGCTCGTGCACGCGCATCCATGGGTCGAAGAGCAGCCCGTCCGCGCGGCGCCACGCGGCGTAACGCTCGATCGGCGCGAGCGGGTAGCGCTCCTTCCAGCTCGGCCGGACGGGCGCGATCAGCGAGCCCAGGCCGTGTTCCACGGCGACGTCGCGCATCGCACCGACGGCGACCGCGCTCAGGCCGCGGCTCTGGAGGTCGCGCGGCACCATGATCACGAGCGCACAGAGGGTGTTCGCACCGCCTTCGTCGAAGCCGCGTGCGATCGCACCGTCGATCCCCGCCGGCAGATCGTCGACCGTTCCGTCCCAGCGAAGCGGGATGGATCGGGCACGCGCGAGGATCTCGCCGCCGTCGTCGAGGACGTGGAACTGGAACTCGGGGCGCTCGTCGGTCAGCCGGCCCCAGTAGACGTTGAGAACGTCGCCGTGGTTGTTGTACTCGGGCAGCGTGTCGCGCGTTCGCTCCCACGCTGGGCCGATGAGGTCGGGCCGCTCGGCGACTGTCGCTGTCTGCATCTCTCGACTAAAAAGAAATCCCACCGGGTCGGTGGCGCTTTCGTCCACCTCACCGACCGACCGATCAAGACTTGCGTCCGTCACGACCGCTTGGTGGGGCTTCGACCTACTCGCGCTCCGCGCCCGGCGGGATCCGCAATGTATGACGACGCGCACCACGCGCGCAAGAGGCTCGGCGCGGCAAAACCTGCACGTTGCGCATGAATCGCGTCAGCGCGGCTGCAATGCCCAGGCGAGCCCGGTGTCGAACTGCGCGCGCCACTCGCCGCGCGCGTTCGCGTAGGCGTGGTAGCTCGCGGGCACGCCGAGGTTGCGCAATTCACGCGCGAACTCGAGCGTCTGCCTCGGCTTGAACCAATGGCTGTGGCCGGGGCCGGTCGAGAGAAAGAACCGCGTGTGATCCCGCCGCAGGGTCCGCGCGAGGACCGGGGCGAGCTTCGTCGGGTCGTTCGCGCTGAGGACTGCGGTCGGCGCGTGCCGGAACGGGCCGTCGTGCAGCGGCGAGAAATAGGCCGACCACGCCTCGATCGCCCCGAAGAGCTGCGGATGCCGAAGGCCGATGTCGACCGCCCCGAAGCCGCCTGCCGAGAGGCCGGCGATCACCCGGCCCCGAGGGGCCGCGATCGTCGGCAGCCGCGCGTCGATCCACGGCACGATTTCGTGCACGAGCGCCGCCGCGAGCCCGCCGGCCCATTCCCCGTTGTACTGGGGTCGCGGCCCGGCCGCCGGCAGCACTGCGATGAACGGCCTGATCGTGCCGTTGCCGATCTCGGTGTCGGCCCACGTGGCGAGGTCGGTGCCGACGAGATACTCGCTCGGCGACCCGGGCATCCCGTGCAGCAGATAGACCACGGGGTACCGGTGGGAACGACTGAAGCCCGGCGGCAGGTACAGGAATCCAGGCCGCTGCTCGCCGGGGAAAGTGCCGGTCTGCACGGAGCCCCCCTCAGGCCCCGCTGCATAGGGCGTGAAGCCGGGGAGCAGCGACGCCGCTGCGAGGATCGAGACGAGCGAGATCACCGGCTGACGGTAGCCGGACGCAGATGAACTCTCGGTTAGGTCTTAGCTCGCCCGGCTACAACTGACCCGTGAGACGCGTGGCGATCGCGGTGCTCGGTCTCGCGATTGCAGCCTCGGTGGCAGCGGTCGCGCTCGGGCGGCAGGCCCACCAGGTCGACGAGGGCATCCGCTCGGTCGCGCTGAGTGGCACGGCGCATGCGCTTGTCGTTCTGCCCGACGGCTATGCGACGAGCCGCAAGCGCTACCCGGTCATCTACTTCCTGCACGGTTTGCCGGCAGGCCCCGATGCCTATCGGAACAGCGCGTGGCTCGCCGAAACGCTCGAACGCGTAGGGCCTGCCATTCTCGTGATGCCGCAGGGCGCGCGCACCGGTGACCCGGATGCGGAATACCTGAACTGGGGTGCAGGACGGAACTGGGAGACGTTCATCGCAGAAGAACTTCCTGCTGCGATCGACAAGCGCTTTCGGACGATCCGCTCGCGTCGAGGTCGCGCCCTGATCGGCTTGTCCGCCGGTGGCTTCGGCGCGACGGTGCTAGGCCTGCACCACCTCGGTCGTTTCTCGGTCGTCGAGTCCTGGTCCGGGTACTTCCATCCCACCGATCCGACCGGAACTCGTGCGCTCGCCCGCGGGCCGCTGACGAGCGCGCACAATCTGATCTCGACCCTGAAGGCGGATGAGCGGCACCGGCCGACGTTCTTCGGGTTCTACGTCGGGGATGGGGACTCGCGCTTTCTGGCCGAGAACCTGCAGCTGAATCGTCAGCTGAACGCGGCAGACGTCAAGCACCTCTTCGCGGTCTACAGCGGCGGCCACACCACGAAGCTCTGGCAGGCCCACGCGCGAACCTGGCTCGGCCTCGCGCTGGCACACCTCGCACACGCGTCCTGAATGCGCGCTTAACCGCTCCTTTAGGAGACGTGGCGTAGAACCAAAGGCTGTGCTCGGGACGGCTCCGACACTTCCCGCCCGCGCGCGGCTCGGCGCCGTCGCGTTGCTTGCGTTCGTTGCTGCCGGTCTGGTCGGCGCCTACCGATACGTCGACAACTACTGGATCTATCGGGGCTTTCCGCCACCGCAGGATCCGGCGTACGTCCACGACCGGGGCACGACGACCCACTTCTCTTTGACCAGCGCGGCGCTGGGCGGCCGCACCCAGCCGGTCGACGTCTACCTACCGCCCGGCTACGCGGCGAGCCCGAAGCGGCGCTACCCGGTGATCTATCTCCTGCACGGCGTCCCCGGCCGGCCCGCCGCCTTTCTCGACACCGTTCGGCTCGGCGTGGTCGAGGACGAGCTCGTCGCGTTGCACAAGGTGCGGCCTGCGATTCTCGTGATGCCGTTCGGGTCGACCGGCTCATTCACCGACGAGGAATGGGCCAACGGCGTGCGGGCCGGCTCGGGTTGGGAGACGTTCGTCGCGCGCGATCTCGTGCGCGCAGTCGACGCGCGGTATCGCACGATCCCCCGCGGCGAAGCGCGTGCGCTCGCGGGGCTGTCGGAGGGCGGCTACGGATCGCTCAACATCGGGCTGCATCATCCTGGCGAGTTCGACGTGCTCGAAAGCTGGTCGGGATACGAGCGGGCCGACCCGATTCGCTCGATCTTCGGCATCGACCGATCTGTGTTGGCGCGGAACAGCCCGAATCTCACGCTCGGCTACGCAGCGCCGAAACTGCGTCGCGCTCACACCTACATCTGGTTCTACAGCGGCACCGGAGATCACTTCGTCAAACAGAACACGGCCTTCGCCGCGGAGCTGCGTAGTGAGCACATCCCATTCCACTACTTCGTGGTGCGCGGAGGCCACAACTGGGGCATCTGGCGCGGCAACGCAGGGCGTGCGTTGATCGCCATGTCGCGGAGGCTGCGTGGCGCGTAGGCTCGCCTCGCTGCCGCTGCTCCTCGTCGTCGCGGTCTCCGCGAGCGGGTGGCTCTATCTCGTGAACCCGACGTTGCCCGGCCCGCGGATCCGGCTCGCGTTGCCGCTCGACGAGCTCTCCCACCATGCGTCGGCGTCGCTGCTCTGGTTTGCGCTGGTCTGGGCAGCCGCTGCCGTGACGCTCGGGCTCTATGCGCGTTGGGCGGCGATCGAGCGTCTTCCCGCCGCGCTCCTCTTCGCGGTCGGGATCGGCACCTTCTCGTATCTGCAGACCGGCGTCTCCGTCGCCGTCGTGCGACAGATCTCGGCGCGAGACGCGTTCGACGTCGCCTCCCGCCTCTCGGCGGTCTATATGCCCGCGGTGATCGTCGGACTCGGCGCCGCCGTGCTTGCCGTCGGCCGTCGGCGCTCGCGCGCCGCTGTCGTCGTCGGGCTCGTCGTCGGCGTGGGCGCGCTGCTCAATCTTCTGCATGCGGTGCTGCCCGGCAAGAACATGGGATTGGTGCACGACTTCACTCCCGACGCGGTCGGGCCCTTCGCTCATGCCCTCGGTGTCGTCGCATCCGTGGCGTTGCTCGTCGCCGCAAGGGGTCTCGTGCGCCGGCGGCATCGAGCCTGGCAGGTGGCAGTCGGGGTCGCTGCGCTCTCTGCCACGCTGCATGTCCTGCACGGCATCAACGACGGAACGCTCGCGTCTGTGGTCATCCTCACGCTGCTGCTCGCTCGTCGCCACGACTTCGACGGGCCCGGCGATGTGGCGACCAGGCGCGCTGCGCTGCAGCGCCTCGGTCTCTCGCTGACCGTCATCTCCGCGTATGCGTTCGCCGTGCTGTGGATCCATCGCATCGATGCCGACCAGCCGCTGACTTTCCGGTTCGCTCTCAGCGAGACCGCCGGCGGCCTGGTCGGGCTCCATGTCGGAGGCTCACCGCACCTCAACGGCCATTTCGGCGACTGGTTTCCGCTGTCGCTCTTCCTGCTCGGGATCGCGATGACGCTCTGGGTGGTGGCGGCCTGGCTCTCACCCTGGCGGCACCGGGTGCTGCAGGGGCATCGCGAACGTGAGCTCGCGTCGGCGCTGGTGCGCACGTGGGGGATCGACACGCTGGCGCCGTTCGTCCTGCGGGCCGACAAGTCGTACTTCTTCGGCCCCGACGACTCGGCGTTCCTCGCCTACCGCGTCGTCGGAGGTGTTGCGATCGTCTCCGGCGACCCGATCGGGCCGCCCGGAGCCTTCGATGCGCTGCTGGCGCTGTTCGTCACTCACGCCCACGAACGTGACTGGCGGGTCGCGATCCTCGGTGCGTCAGAACGCTGGCTGCCGCTGTACGCACGCAATGGGCTGCATTCCCTCTACCACGGCGACGAGGCGGTGGTCGACGTGGCGTCGTTCTCCCTCGAGGGCCGCGCGATCCGCAAGGTGCGCCAGTCAGGGCACCGGCTCGAGAGCGCCGGGTACACCGCGCGAGTGCTGCGACCGAGCGAGCTCGACGACGGTGTGCGTGCCGAGCTCGAGGATGTTTCCCGAGCCTGGCGCGGCAGCGAGCCCGAGCGCGGCTTCGTGATGGCGCTCGACCGCCTCTTCCGGCTCGGGGACAGCGACGCGCTGTTCGTGATCGGATTCGACTCCGAAGATCGAGTGACGGGGTTCCTGCACTTTGCTGTGTCGGCGGCCGGCCGCGCGCTGTCGCTCTCATCGATGCCGCGACTGCGGGACAGCCCGAACGGGTTCAACGAATGGCTGATCTGCGAGACGATCGGCTGGGCGCGTGCGCACGGCTACGAGCGCGTCTCGCTGAACTTCGCCCCCTTCGCTGCACTGCTCGCTCCCGAGGCCGAGCTGTCGAGCCTGCAGGACGTTCAGCGCCGCGCGCTGCTCGCTCTGAAGGGTCATTTCCAGCTCGACAACCTGCTGCTCTTCAACCGTAAGTTCGGGCCGAACTGGGAGCGTCGATTTGTCGTCTACGAGCGCCGACGCGATCTACCGCGCGTCGGCGTCGCCGCGCTCGCGGCGGAGGCCTATCTGCCCTTCCAGGGCAAACGTTGAGCACGGCGGCCGGGCTCCTGCTCGCGCTGGGGTCGGCCGTAGCGCTCAACTGGGGCTGGGTCGCACAGCACACGGCCGCGTCGGAACTGCCGCCGCTCGCGCTCCGCCGGCCGTTGGCCTCGCTCAGGCTGCTCTTTCGAAATCGTGGTTGGCTCACCGGCTTCCTCGTCGGGCTTGCCGGTTGGGCACTCTATGTCGGCGCCCTCGCGCTCGCGCCGCTCTCGCTCGTGCAGGCGGTGGCAGCCGGGGGGATCGGGGTTCTCGCACTCTTCGCCCACCGAGCCGGCGCGACGCTCTCCGGCCGGGACCGGCTGGCGATCGCAATCTCGACGATCGGCCTCCTGCTGCTCGCGATCTCCCTGGCCGGCGGCACCGACGCCGGCCGCCCGGCGCAGGTCGCGGCGATCGCCGGCTGGGTGCTGGTCTCGGTCTTCGTCGCGCTCCTCGGCGTCCTCGGCGGCGCGGCACTGGCACCGGGCGCGGGCCTCGGCCTCGCCGCGGGCGTCCTCTATGCGGCGGGTGACGTCTCGACGAAGTCCATCTTCGCAGGCGGGTTGTGGATCGTGCTCGTGCCGGTGATCCTCGCTCTGCACGGTGCTGCGTTCGTGGCACTGCAGTTCGGTTTTCAGCGCGGGCGCGCTCTTGCCACTGCCGGCACGTCGACGCTGCTGACGAACGCTCTGCCGATCGTCGCAGGCCTCGTCGTCTTCGACGAGCAACTGCCTGGGGGCGTCTACGCAACACTGCGAATCGTGTCGTTCGCGGCCGTCGTCCTCGGCGCCACGCTGCTCGCCCGCGAGCCCTAGCTCAGGACCAGGATCCCATCAGCGTCGCTGTGCAGCATCGCCCCGGGCGTGAAGACAGCGCCGCCGAAGCTCACGGGCACGTCGACCTCGCCGGCACCGTCCTTGCCGCTCGGACGAGGGTTCGACCCGAGCGCCTTGACGCCGATTGCGAGCGCCGCGAGCGCGTCGACGTCGCGGACGCAGCCGTTGATCACGAGGCCGGCCCAGCCGTTCTCGAGCGCGAGGCCCGCAACGTTGTCGCCGGCGAGCGCGCAACGCAGTGACCCGCCGCCGTCGACGACGAGCACTCGTCCTCGGCCGGTCTCAGCCACTCGCTGCTTCACGAGGACGTTGTCCTCGAGACAGCGCACCGTCGCGATCTCACCCGAGAACACACTGACGCCGCCGAACTGACGGAGCTGCAGCTCGCAGACGATCGCAGTGTCCGCGTGGGCGTCCCAGAGGTCCGAGGTCGAGGTCAAGCGTGCACGCGTACGAGCTCGAAGAAGCCCTGTTCGAAGAGCTCGCGCGTGACTCGCACTGCATCGTGGCGCAGGTCGGAGGCCTCGCGCTTACCAAGCTCGAGACGGCGCACCGTGCGCTCGATCGCCCGGTCGAGCGTGCGCTGTCCGTCGAGCGTGGCGAGCAGCTCGGCCGTCTCGAGCTCGAGCTCGAGCTCCGGGCAGGTCCCCTCGTCGAGCGCGATCCGGACCTCGCGCACCTCGCCGTGACGGTCGAGCTCCTGCTCGAACCGCACCTCGTCGGCGAGCGACAACCGCGCCTCGATGATCGCTCCGGCGCCCTCCTCGGCGATCAACGTCAGCGCGGCGAAGACACGCTCGATCTGGTCGCTGGCGAACTCGAGCTCGTCCTCGTCCACGGGATCGGCGCGAACGACGTGGTGGTCACCGTCACGCTTGCGCATCAGGACCGCGCCCTCGGTGATCCAGCCTGCTTCGAGCGCGGCGAAATACTCGGCCCACTCGTCGAGCGCCGCAGCCATCGCGTCGGGGTCGCCGGCGAAATGCTCGTTCCATCCGGCTGCGTGGTCCAGCGGGTCCGCGCCGCTCAGGCCGAGCACCCACGCGTCGCAGCCGTTCCCCTCGAGCCAGTCGTGGATGCGCTCGTCGGGGTCGTCCTCCGACTCCGCGAGCCAGCTCGACGAGCACGGAGGCGTGGCCGCCGTCTGAGAGGTGCTGCGCCGCTTCACGCACGACGCGCTCGGAGAGCTGGTCGCCGGGGAGGCCGCCGTCGCGGTACTGCCACCGCCGCTCCGGAGAGATGACGTACGGCGCGTTGCAGGTGATCAGGTCGAATGTCTCGCCCGCCACCGGCTCGAAGAGACTGCCGAGCCGAGTCTCGACGTTGTCGATCCCGTTCAGGGCCGCGCTGATCTGCGTGAACGCCAGGGCGCGGGCGTTCACGTCGGTTGCGATCACGTGGTCCGCATGCGCGGCCGCGAGCAGTGCGTGTGCGCCGTTCCCCGTGCCGATGTCGAGCGCGCGCTCGACCTGCCGCCGCGGGGTCAGCGAGGCCAGCCAGTAGGCCGTCGGGGTGAAGCTCGAGACCCAGCCGGGCGGGTCGTCCTGGCCTCGCGAGAAACCGTCGAAGGCCAGGTAGAGCCCTTCGGCAGGAACGAGGCGCGCCCGGGGCACCAGTCGTCCGTCGTCCGTCGTGACGAGCCCGATCGCGAGCAGCGCTGCCACGCCGTTCGGTCCGAGCGCAGCGGCGGCGTCAGTCGCACCGACGGGACGCTGGAGCAGCAGCAGGCGGATCGTGGTCGCAATCGCAGAGCGGGGGAGGCGTCGCTCGAGGACCACCGACTCGGCGAGATCGGCGGACGGCCCTTCCTCACCGAGCAGCTCCTCGATCACCTCCGTCGTGTATCCGACGGCGCGCAGTGCCGTGCCGAGTGTCGCCGCGGCGGCGAGGTCTGGAAGAGGGTCCCACGCGTTCACGTGCGCATCCTGCCTCAGATCAGCCGTCGATCGTCAGGCTGGCGAGCTCACGGGGATAGTCGGTGAGGATTTCGATCCCGTCGGCGGTGACGACGACGGTGTCCGAGTGGCGGAACCCGCCGAGCTCGCTGGAGTACACACCGGGCTCGATCGTGAAGACCATTCCTTCCTCGACGCGTGTGTGATCGCCCGTGTCGAGGAACGGCGCCTCGTGATTTCGCAGGCCGATCGCGTGCCCGACGTGCTGCCGCCAGTAGCCCATCAGGTCGTTCGCGGCGAAGTACTCGAGCACGGCGTTGTCGACGTCGGCGCACGTCACGCCGGGTCGAAGCGCGCCGAAGGCCGTCTCCTGCGCTGCGAGCATGTGGGCGAAGAGACGACGCATCTCAGCTGTCGGCGGCCCGATCACCAGCGCTCGTTCGAGCTCCGCGTTGTAGCCCCAGACCGGTGCGCTCGTCTCCGTCACGAGCACGTCGCCGAGCTTGAACTCGATGTTGTGGGCGACCGCGTGCGCCCAGGAGCTGCGGCGGCCGATCTGGCCGCGGTACCCCGCCGCTGCCCCGTCCGCCGATCCCTGCCGGCCGCCGAACTTCGGCCCGAGTGCGGCCAGCATCGCGAGCGTTGCCTCGTGGCCGGCGCGCAGGCTCGCTTCGGCCTCGGTCGCGCCGGGCTGCGAATACTCCTGCAACAGCCTGTGCGCGTGCTCGCACCAGCGGGCGCTCTCGCGGATCAACTCGACCTCGGCCGGGCTCTTGCGCACCATCAGCGACTCGATGAACCCCGCGAGTGGCGCGACCGTGTCGCCGGTCGCGTCGCTGAGGGCCGGCCCGGAGTAGCCGAGAATGCCGGGATAGCCGTCGTTGTCGGCTGCAACTCGCCCCAGCCCGAGGCTCTCGAGAACGCGCGCAAGGACGTGCATCGGGTGCTCCAGGCCCGGGTACTCCGGGTACGACTCCACCCGCTCGAAATCGGTTTCTCTCGCGTACACGCTCGACCTCGAACTCGGGCACGAACACGGCGAGCTCGCCGGAGGCGCTGCCGATGAAGGCGACCGGGCGTTCGGTGGCGAGGAAGTCGAAGCTCGCGAAGTACTGGATGTACTTCTCGTCGAAGAGCACGTAGCCGTCGAGCTTCTGCTCGGCAACATGCCCGAGCAGAAGCTCTCGGCGGACGCTCAGCTCGTCCGGGTGAATGCCGCCCTCCACCCGTTCGACTTTACGCGTTGTCGACCGCGACCTCTCCGGGCGCCCGCTCCTCCTCCTGCGAGGGCAGGAAGAGCGCCGTGCGGGCCCAGTTCGGCATCCACCAGTTGGCCCGGCCCATCAGGCGCATCAGCGACGGCACGAGCAGCGCGCGGATCACCGTCGCGTCGAAGATGATCCCGGCCGCGAGGCCGATCGCGAACTCCTTGATCTCGAACCCCGGGCTCGACGAGAGGACCAGGAACGCGAACATGAGGATCAGCGCCGCGCTCGTCACCAGCTTGCCGGTGCGCGCGAGGCCGAGCTCGATCGCCTGCTTGGTCGATCCGGTCTCGTCATAGGCCTCGCGCATGCGCGAGAGCATGAAGACCTCGTAGTCCATCGAGAGGCCGAACAGGAACGCGAAGATCATCAACGGGATCCACGCCGTGATCGCCTGTGTCGCGGTGATATTCCAGAGACCGGAGCCGTGGCCCTCCTGGAAGATGATCACCACGATCCCGAACGCGGCTCCGAGCGAGACGAGGTTCAGGAACACCGCCTTGATCGGGAGCACGATCGAACGGAACGCACGTGCGAGCAGGATCAGCGTCAGGATCATCACGAACGCGAGCACATACGGGAAGTTGCCGTAGATCGCGTGGACGAAGTCGCGGTCGGTCGCCGCGACACCGCCGAGCGTTCCGTTGGTCCCCCTCAGTGTGTCGTTGACGCGGTCGACGATCCCCTGGATGCCGGGAGCCGCTCCGTCAGTGGCCGGGAACGCCTCGACGAGCGAGTTCGGCCCACGCTGCCAGCCGGTGGGGACGACCCCGCCGACGACGCCGTCGACCTTGCTCACCTTCACTGCGACCGCCGGTCCGTTGCCGCCGTTCTCGACGAGCACGTTCAGCGGTTTCATCACGCCGGCGCTGATGCCCGCATCGGCCAGCATCTGGCGGCCCTCGATCGCGGTGCCGGTCCCGGGGAAGTTCTTCAGCTGGGACTCGTTCGGGTTCAACTGCAGGCCGAAGCCGACGAGCACGAGGACGATCGTCGTTCCCACGGCTGCGATGGGAACCGGATGACGGTTGACGAGCCTCGCCCACCGGCCCCAGAACCCGTCCTCCGGATGCCCGTCGTCGGCGAAGCGCTTCGGCATCACACGCACGCTGTTGATCCGCTCCCCCATCACGGCGAGCAGCGCCGGTAGCAGTGTGATCGCCGAGATCACCGATACGGCCGGGATCAACATGCCGCCGATGCCCATCGAGCGAATGAACGGAAGCGGCAGGATCACGAGTGACAGCAGACCGACCGCGACCGTCGAGCCGGAGACGATCACCGAGCGGCCTGCGTGGGTCATCGTTTCCACGATCGCGGTCTCGACGTCCTCGCCTTCGCGTAGCTCGTCGCGGAAGCGGAAGATCATCAACAGGGCGTAGTCGATCGCCACCCCGAGCCCGACGAGCGCGATCAGGAACTGCACGATGATCGAGACGTTGGTGATGTAGGTCAGGAGCCACACCAGGGTGAACGTGTTGAGGATCGATGCGATCGCGACCCCGATCGGCATCAGCACCGCCGGCAGCGTGCCGAACACGAACAGGAGGATCACGAGCGCGCCGAGCCCGCCGATCACGGCTTCGAGCAGGACGCTCGGCCCACCGCTGTCGCCGTGCGTCGATGCCTCCTCGAGCGGATCGTGTCCCGTCACCTGCACGGTCGTTCCGGCAGGAAGGCCGGCAGCCGCGACCGCCCGGAGGTGATCAGCACCGCTCTTCGTGTCGAACGTCGAGACGCCTGCGGGATAGATCTCTTGGAACGTCGTGTGCCGGTCCTTCGAGACGTACGCGGCGTTGTTGCCCGTCGAGAAGTACGAGCTCGTCAGTGCGCCGGGGCTTGCAGCGGCCGCACGCGCCATCGACGCCTTGATCGCGTCGTTCTGCGTCGCGTCGCCCTGCGTGTGGTAGACGACGACGGCCGGCGGCCGGACGCCCACACCGAATGCCTTGAGCGTGCGCTGGCTTGCCTCGTAGGCGGACTTGCCCGGGATCGAGAAGCTCTGGTACCAGCGCTTCGAGACCTGGCCGGCGGCGAAGCCGCCGAAGAGCGTGAGCACGAGCCAGGCTCCGATGACGGGCCAGCGGTGACGAGTGACGAAATGGGCGAGGCGGGCGAGCATGTGGATCTCCTTCCGGGCGAAAACTGATCTTGCAACTTACAGACGCAGCATTATTACCGCAACTGTAAAGATTGGGTTACACTGAGCGCGTGGGACTGCGGGAGTCCAAGAAGCTCCACACCCGGCAGCAGATCGCCGACGAGGCGATGCGGCTGTTCGTCCTGCGCGGCTTCGACCACGTCACGGTCGCAGAGGTCGCGGTCGCGGCGGGCGTCTCCCAGAAGACGGTGTTCAACTACTTCCCGACGAAGGAAGACCTGTTCTTCGACGAGGTGCCGAAGCGAGAGGCGGCTCTCATCGAGGCGATCAGCGGACGTGAGCCCGGTGAGTCGATCCTCGGGGCGCTCCGCCGTCTGCAGCTCAGCGAGTGTCCTCGGCTCTGCAGCCCGGGGTTCGCAGCGTTTGCGCGGATCATCGAGGAGTCGACGGCGTTGCAGGCGAAGGAGCTCGAGGTCATGGCCCACTTCGCGCACGTGCTCGCCGAGGCGATCCAGCGCGAGCTCTCCGTCGACGAGCGCGATGCGCGCATTGCCGCCGGCCTGCTGATCAGCGTTCACCGCCAGCTCTTCCGCGGCGCTCGTAAGCAGGCGCTTGCGGGCAAGCACGGGCCTGCTGCGATCAAACGGCTGCGCGGAGACCTGGAGCGCGCGTACGACCTGCTCGAGCACGGGCTCGGCGGGCTCGAAAGCTCCAGCGTGGTGCGGCGGGCCGGCTAGCGGGCTCATGCAGGTGTAGACCTGCGAACGGCACGAGACTCATCGGCGGGCGGTCAGAAGACGCCGCCCGCGACGCTCTTCGTTCGCGTGCGCACGGTTTCCCGTCCTGCGCGCGGATCGAGCAGGGCGTAGAGCAGGTCGACGATCAGGTTGCCGACGACCACGATCACGGTGATCACCGAGACGACCGCGAGGACGAGCGGCAGGTCGAGCGCCCGGTTCGCGCTTCCCATCGCCGTGACCGCCAGGCGACCGAGACCGCGGATCCCAAATGCCGCTTCGATGAAGATTGCGACGCCGATCGCGGTCCCGATCTCCATGCCCACCATGGTCAGGATGCGCAGCGATGCGGTCGGGAGAACGTGGAACGCCAGCACGCGCGTTTCGCCGGCGCCCTTGGCGCGCGCGGTGCGCACGAAGTCCTCGTGCAGCGTTTCGGCGACGCTGAGGCGGATCATGCGCGTGTACAGCGCGAGGAAGAGCAGTGCGAACGTGACCCACGGCAGGATCAGGTGCGTCGTCCAGTCGGTCAGCCCTCCGCACAGCGCTCCTCGTCCGGGGACCAGCGGGCAGTACCCCGCGACTCGGAAGGTGCGCAGATGCCCGAACGTCCCTTCCAGGATCAGCCCGACGACCATTGGGTGAGTGCAGATGCCGATCAGCGCGACGAGCGAGATCGTGCGGTCGGTCCACGAGCCGACGCGGCTCCCTGCGAATGTGCCGAACGGGATCGCGAGCAGCAGCACGAGCACCGAGCCGCCGATGATGATCGACAGCGTGATGCGCAGGTCGGGGTAGAGCACGGTCCCGATCGGCCGCTGTGAGAGCTCGCTGTTCCCGATCAGCTTCGTCCCCGCCCACTGGTGGCCGAGGTCGCCGCGCAGCAGGTGGGAGAGGTAGTCGAAGTACTGCACGACCTTGGGCCGGTCGAGGCCGAGTAGGTGATTGGCGTGCGCGACCTGTTGGTCGGAGAGCGACGGCGCATCGGGGTACACGAAGTTCGCGGGCTGGGTCGGGAGGGCCCAGTAGATCGCGAAGGTGAGGGCGACCACCGTGAAGAGCGTGAACAGCCCGGCCACCAGCCGCCGGGCCATGTAGGTGACGAGCCGGTTCACGGCTCGGACCACGGCTCGATTGCGCGCCGCACGCCTTCCGACAGTTGGTTGAGCGAGACGACCGTGATGAGGATCGCCACCGTCGGGAAGATCGTCTGCCACGGCGTGAAGTAGTGGCTGTTGTAGGGGTGGGGCGCGTTGATCGTCCCCCACGAGGTCGAGAGGAGCGATCCCCAGGTCGGAGCGGCCACCGGCACACCCACCCCGATGAAGCTGAGGCCCACTTCGAGGAGGATGTTCGTGCCGACGGCGAGCGCTCCCCACACGAGCAAGACCGGAACGACATGCGGAAGCAGGTGCCGCCACATGATGCGGTTGTTCGATGCGCCGATCATGTGACTCGCCTCGACGAACTCGGTTCCCCGAAGCGTCTGCAGGTGCGCGCGGATGAGACGCGTTGGATAGAACGATGTGAAGAGGCCGATCAGGAGCGCCTCCGTGAACACCCCCTCCGGGACGATCCAGCCGTAGCTCGCGAACTGGAGCGACGAGCTGATCCGCGCACTCGCGAAGATCAGGAACAGGAGCAGCGGGAAGGCCATCACCGTCTCGGTGAACCACGAGACGGCAGCGTCCGTGGCTCCGCCGAAGTAGCCGGCTGCGGTGCCGATCGGCAGCGCGATCAACAGTGCGATCAACGCTGCGCCGAGCCCGATCTCCAGGGAGGTGCGGGCGGCGTCGAGCATGCGGATCAACTCGTCCCGGCCGAGCGGCCCGTCGGCGCCGAGGATGAACAGCGTCGTCTTCGCGTGTGGCGGCGGGATCAACCGGCCGAAGTCGTCGACGAGCACGGCCTTCGTCACCGGCACGTGCGTCCAGGGCCCGGTCGGACGCAGGTCGGCGTTCGTCGCGTACGGGAACGGGTCGACACCGTTGTGCCCCACGAGTCGCGTTACGACGGCGCCGCCGACGAGGCCGGAGAGGAGGAGCACGCAGAGAAAGATGAGTGCGGCGAGGGACCAGCGGTCGCGCCGCAGTCGAAACCAGGCCGACCGCCACGGGCCGCGAGGACGTGCGGCGCCGCCCGCTGCCCGCGAGGAGCTCATCCGGTCTCTGAGACTATCTTCACGGCCATCGCGAGTGGTGCGTGCGACAGGCTGATACGAGACTTGCCGCAGTCCGGATCTTCGACGCGCGTGAGCGACGCCGCGTCAGACGATGCGCAGGATCCCGCGGACGATCATGTAGACACCGATCACCCCGAGCACCGCGATCCCGAGGCGATGGGCGTTGCGGTCGAGCCAGGCGTTGAAGCTGGTCGTGGCCCGCGCCGTCTTCGTCGGCTCGACCATGTAGCCGATCAGCGGAATCTCGATGAACATGAACATGATCACGTAGAAGCCGATGACGAGCGCGAGCGTCTCGGCAAAGGCGTAGTCGAGCTCGGCGATGTCCTTCAGCGCCACCACCGGCACGACGCCCGGGATGATGTTGCACACGATCCCAGCGAGGAAGGCGAGCGGCGCGCCATGGGCGAGCATGCGCTCCATGCGGGTCGGCCCCGACTTGGGCGGGGCAGCCGTCTTGTCCGCACGGGCGTCTCTCCCCCACAGCACGTACGCGATCACGACGGCTGTCACCCCCGCAGTGATCTCGAGACCCGGGCCGAACCACGCGTCCGAGTCGGTGGTCAGCGCTGCGCCCTTGAACAGGTAGATGATCGCCAGCCCGATCGTCACCGTGGTGAGCAAGCCCGCGGCCAGGAAGCTCGCCATCAGCCGCACCGGGTGCGGAGCGCGCAGCGAGATCAGCACGACCGCGATCAGGATCGGCCAGAAGGCCGACGCGATCGCAAGCGGGATAAGGTCCTTCATGTGCAGGCCGACTGTGGCAGTCAGATCGGATGAGTGCCGGGCGATTCGTGGAGCCGAAGCAGTCGAAATGTGCGCGCGTTCTGCCGGCGGCAGCCTGATGCCGGAGCCGTCCACCGCGGCCGGCAGAGCGCGGGCGCGCGTCGCCGCACTGCAGCTGCGCGCCGAACGGATGGCGGAGCGCGCCAAGCTCGAGCGGAGCCGCCATTCGAGCCTCGACGCGCTGTTCGAGATGGTCGATCGCGACGCCGAGGTGGGCGGCGGGATCATGGCCGGCGCGCTCGCCTACCGGCTCTTCATCTGGCTCCTGCCCCTGGCGCTCGTCCTGATTGCGGGACTGGGCGTCATCTCGAGCGCCGAGTCCAGCTCCCCCGAGTCCGTGGCGAGGTCGACGGGCCTGACCGGTCTCGTCTCGAGCTCAGTCGCGAACGCGGCCGACAGCTCCGCTCGCTGGTATGCGCTCCTGGTCGGGATCCCGATTCTGCTCTACGCCACGCGCAGCCTTCTGAGCACGCTGATCGTGGTGCACCGCCTCGTGTGGACCGATCTGCGCGCTCAGGCGCCGCGACCGACGGTCAAGGCGACCGTCCGGCTGCTGGGAATCCTGCTTGCGATGCTCGGCTGCTCGGTCGTGGCAGCCGCGGCGAGGAGCACCTCCGGCCCGCTCGGTGTCCTGGCGACGCTCGCCGCCACGTTGCCGTACGCCGCCCTCTGGCTCCTGGTCACCGCGCATCTGCCGCGGCGTGACGCGACCTGGCGCGCTCTGCTCCCGGGCGCGTTTCTCTTCGGCCTCGGGATCGAGGTGCTCCACCTGGTGACCGTCTATCTCATCGCACCGCTTGCGGGCAACAAGCAAGGCACGTACGGCTCGCTCGGGCTGGCCGCGGCGCTCCTGCTCGATCTCTTCCTCATGAGCCGACTGGTCGTCGCGACTGCGGTCGTGAACGCCACGCTCTGGGAGCGGCGCCAGGCTCGCAGCGTCTAGGGGAACGAGGCGCCGTCGAGGTGCAGGTCGTCGCTGCCGCCACGCCGGCAGCCGGGCGGGACGATGTACGCCGGCGTCTCGGCGTAGTCGGAGGGGTTGTCTGCGAGCTGCTCGTGCATCAGCTGCCGTGCGGTCGAGGGCGAGAGCCCGAGTGCCTCTCCGACCCCGACACCGGACTGGTACGCGTAAGCAGTTGGCGAGCGCTTCGCTCGCTTGACCGTGCAGGTGCCAGGCCTCGTGCGCGAGCACGGCGATCGCCCGTCCCGAGCTCGGGCCGTTCGCGCGGCCGTTTCGGTGGACCAGGTAGAGCTGGTAGCAGACCTGCGGTGTCAGCCAGGCGCGGCTGCCGCCGACCTCCGCCAGACCGTCGGCATCCTGGACGTACCCGACGTGGCGCCCGGCGACGTCGCAGATCACGTTGGCCCGATGCCCGGCGATCCGGGACGCCTGTTGGTCGAGCACGTCGACGGTCGCGGCCCGCGCGGACGTGGAGAGGTGCTGCCAATGCTCGGCCCTCGTATCGAGGAAGAAGAGCCCGGCGAACAGCGCCAGCACTCCGAGCGCCTGCAGAAGTCGTGTTCGGGTCCGGTGGCCCTGCCTCCCGACGGGCGGCGCCTGCAGCACAACGGGGCTCGCCACCGCGTCGATCGCCGCCAGCTCGTGGTGCCCAGGCCCGAGCTCGACCAGCTCGTCGCGGTGGACGTCCAGCCACTCGGCGATCTCCTCGTCGTCCAACTCCCCTGGTCGCAGCACGAGCTCCGCCTCGTCGAGTCTGACCGTGATCGTGTGCGCCTTCCAGCCCAGCTCGTCGAGGTCGCGCTGCTGCGGTCCCGGGTCGGCGAAGGCCCGGCGTCGCCTGCCGCTACGAACTCCCGCCAGGAAGAACTGAGCCTCGACGGCCGCGGCGGCCGCGAACGGAACGATCGGAGGCAACCACGCCTGCAGGTCGGTGCTCGCCAGATAGACGACCGCGAACGCGAGCAGCAGCACGCGCCAGATCCACAGAGGGCGAAACGACATGAGGCGACCATGCTGCCCGTCGGTCGGTTGTTGCTGCTGCCTCGCTAGCGCAGGGCGACGACGAGCAGCACGATGCACGTCGCCGCGGCGAGTGCGACGACGACGGCGTTCGCGATCAGTGCGAGCCGCAGCGACCTCGGTGGCCCTGACGGGCTGCCGGGGGCGTCAGCCCTGCCTTCGCCTTCGAGGGCCCTGGTCAGGGTCTCGACGATGTACTGGTTGAGGCTCAGGCCGGTCGAGTCCGACCGAGCGGCGAGCTGCGCGTGGAGCGCGCGCGGCATGCGCAGCAGCAGACGGCCGCTGTGCGTGGACTCGCGGGAGGCTTCACGCGAGGCTGTCGGCTTGCTCGCGGCCGTGGCCATTGCCTCTGAGAGTAGCGGCTCGTGCCGGTCGTGACAAAGCCGGGCCTTGCAGTTGCCGCCTCATCTTGTCGATCGCTCCGCCGAGCAGCCGGGAGACATGAGCCTGCGAGAGCCCGAGTCGCTCGGCGACGTCGGACTGCGTGCAGTCGCAAAAGAAGAGGAGCAGCACGATCCACCGCTCTCGGTCGTCCAGACCGCGCGCGGCGCTTGCGACGACCGCGCGGTCGAGGAGGATGTCGTCGAGCGCCTCGTCCGGGCTCGCGATCTCGTCGCCGATCGGCAGCACCGGTGGCGCCACACCGGGGACAGCGCGGGGACGCCGGACGGTCGATGCTCGATCGCGCAGGTGATGCCGGATCTCGCCCTCGACGCAGCGCGCCAGGTATGCCGGCAGTTCGGCGCGCGACGGATCGCACCGGTCGACCGCTCGCACGAGCGCAAGCGCCCCGACCTGGGCGAGGTCGTCGGGCCGTTCGCCACGGCCCGCATACCGTCGCGCCACACTGCGCGCGAGCGGTAGATGGGCCTCGATCAGGCGACGCCGCTCCTCCCGTGCAGCGATCACAACTCGATGGTAATCACCGGCGGCGAAAAAAGAAAGACATTTATCGAAAAATTTCGTATCGCCGTGAGTGTGAATGGGTAGATATCTCTGTAGATGGACGAACGTGCGCGTCACGAGGGGAGCGTGGCCAGGCGGGTCTGCCTCGTCGTGGCCGTGCTCGCACTCGGGGCAGCAGCGGCTCCCTCCGCATTCGCCGACAACGGCATCGTCATGCCGGTTCTGCCGATGCCCGTCACGGTGCCGGCGATCGTCATGCCCGCACCGGTCGCGCCGCCGGTCCCCACCGTTGTCGTTGCGGCTCCGGCCGGCGTTCCGGCGGTGCCGGAATCGGCCTCGAACGTGGTTTCAACAGCGATACCACCGGTAGTATCGCCGGCCGCGCCCACGGTCGGCCCGCAGGCGGCGTCGGTCCCGGCGCCCGCCCCGGCGGTCGTGTCGTCCGTCGGCACCACCACTGGCCCGGCAGCTCTGCCGGCTGCACCGCAGGCAGCCGCGGCTTCCTCGGGTGCGGCGCCGGCGCCCGACGCAGCGTCCCCCGGAGCCGTCGCAGCTGATACCGGTGGTAATACTGCGAGTGATAATTCGTCTGGTATTACACCTGATGCAGCGCAAGGCGGTGCGGTTACTCCGCCGGAGGTCTGGATCTGGAACTGGAGTTGGAACTGCGATCCGTCCACCGTTCCCGTTGTCCCGCCGCCGCCCGCCGGGTCGACGGTCTGGATCTGGAACTGGCAGTGGGAATGCCCCGGCGGAGCTCCCGCACCCACTGCCGCGATGCCATCGGTCTGCGTCCAGTGCAACATCGCGTTGTCGATCCGGGTCGCGAGCCCGGGGAACGACGGCGACGTGACGCAGTCGAACGTCGCAGCCTCGAGCGCCAACGCTGCGAGCTCCGCCGGCACCGCCGCCTACACGGCCGCGCAGTCGGCCGTGCCTCCGCTGCCGGCCTCGTTCCCGCCGCCGGTACCGCCGTTGCCGGTCTTCTCGATGCCCCCGATCCCGCCTCCGCCGACCGTCGACGTGCAGCGGGCGCTCGCCGGCGTCGTGCCGGGCGTGTCCGCGCCGGCCGCGGCCACGGGCGACGACCTCGCCACGCAACCAGGCGGGGCGAGTGCGGGCGGCCACGACGGAGCATCACTCTGCCCTGCGGCGGCACTCGCGCGTGCAGAGCTCGACGATCATGCAGGTCGAGTCCCGGGCGTTCACACCGGTCGTCGTCGAGCAGAGAAGCACGCCAGTGCGCGCCCGAGCGGCGCGCGCGAAAGCGACCGCACACGGTTCGGGTGCGGCGTTGCCGCCCATCCCGGAGCAGCCTCGTGCGCCGTTCGCGCCGTCGAGCCCGGCCGCCGCAGGCGCGTTTGGATCGTCCGGACACGGCGGCGGTGCGTCTGTGCTGACGGTCTCCCTGACCGGCGCCCTGACGTTCCTCACCTTCGCTTTGCTGAGCAGCATCCTTCCGGCCACGCTGCCGGGCCGTCGCAGACTGAGCGACGACCGGCGCGCCCGTCCGGGCTAGTTCCCGACTCGTGCCCACGTTGGGCTGCGGCAGCCGCCGCAGCTCGGTACACGAGTTAGGAGGAGTGATGAGAAAGTTGATTCTCGCGCTCGTGCTGACGACGGCCTTGTGCCTTGCTCTTGCCGCCGTCGCCGCGGCCGACCCTGGCAGCATCCAGGTGTCCGGCCAGTCGGCGACGACGCAGCAGCAAGCCGGGGCTGCCTCCAGCGCGACGCAGGTCGACCCGAGCAACACCAACGTCTCGATCCGGGTTCTGAGCCCCGGTGACGACGGAAGCGTCTCGCAGTCGAACACCGCGGGATCGTCGGCCTCGGCGGGCAACCAGGCCGGGACGACGCAGACCGCGGGTCAGAACGCAGGCGGCTCGGGCATCCAGAGCTCGCAGCAGCAGGCCGGGACCGACCAGCTCGCGCTGGCGCTCTCGGCGGCCGCCCAGGCGGGAGCGTCCAACGCCAACCTGCCGGTCAGCGTCCTCAGCCCCGGTAACGGCGGCTCGGTGACGCAGGGCAACACCGTCGGCTCGCAGGCCACGTCCGGCAACGCCGCGACGACCGGCCAGACGGCCAACCAGGACCAGGGCAGCGCATGCAGCTGCAGCGGTTCGGGCTCGGGCATCCAGACCGCCAATCAGTCGGCGGGCACGGGCCAGAGCTCGGGCGCAGCCTCGACGGCGACGCAGGTCGATCCGTCGAACACCAACGTCTCGATCCGGGTGCTCAGCCCTGGCGACGACGGCTCGGTGTCACAGACCAACAGCGTTGGTTCGCAGGCCACGTCCGGTAACACCGCGACGACCGGCCAGACGAGCACCCAGAACCAGAGCGGCGCCTCCTGTGGCTGCGGCGGTTCCGGCTCGGGCATCCAGACCGCAAATCAGTCGGCGGGCACGGAGCAGGAGTCAGGGGCGCTCTCGACGGCGAAGCAGGATCATCCCTCGAACACGAACGTCTCGATCCGGGTGCTCAGCCCTGGTGACGACGGTTCCGTGTCGCAGGCGAACACCGTCAGCTCCACGGCGACGTCCGGCAACTCGGCGTCGACCAAGCAGGACGCCACGCAGACGCAGGCCGGCCACGGCTGTGGCTGCGGCACCACTCCGGTGCAGCAGGCGAAGCAGGATGCCGGTACCGGCCAGTCGGCCGGCGGCCTCTCGGGCGCAGGTCAGCGGGACGCCGCCAACGGCGACTCGCCCACCGACGTCGCGAGCCACGGCACCGGCGGTGCCGTGAACCAGTCGAACAGCGCAGGGTCGTCGGCGAACGCCGGCAACAGCGCCTCGACCGGCCAGAACGCCTCACAGAGCGCCTCGGGGACGGGGATCCAGACCGGCGATCAGTCCGCCGGCACGGATCAGTCCGCGATCGCGCTGTCGAGCGCGAAGCAGATCGATCCTTCGAACACGGCCGGCTCGATCCGGGTGCTCAGCCCCGGTGACGACGGTTCCGTGACGCAGGCGAACACCGTCGGCTCGACCGCGACCTCCGGCAACTCGGCAGCGACGACGCAGTCGTCGAGCCAGTCGCAGGGCGGTTCGTGCGGTTGCAGCCAGCCGATCAGGAGTGACGTCGTCGCGCCGTCCACCACCTCGAGCCCGGCGATCCAGGTCGCCGGCCAGCAGGCGTGGACGTCGCAGGGCTCATTCGCCGGTTCGGCGGCGGAACAGGTCGGCGCGTCGAACACCGCCTCGCCGGTCCGCGTGCTCAGCCCGGGGAACGGCGGCGACGTGTCGCAGTCGAACTCGGTCGGCTCGTCGGCAACGTCCGGCAACGCCGCGACGACGACGCAGAAGAGCGACCAGGCCGCCGCGGGCCGCAGCTGTGGCTGCGGGAGCGCGATCCAGGTGGCCGCCCAGAAGGCCGGCACCCACCAGGGCTCGCTCGCACTCTCGGGTGCCGTGCAGGTCTTCGGGCACGGCAAGTCCGACTGCGGGTGTGGCGGCAGTGCGCCGTCCGGCAACGTCGCCTCGCCGGTTCGCGTGGGCAGCTACGGCTCCGACGGGAAGGTGACGCAGTCGAACACCGCCGGCTCGTCGGCGACGTCGGGCAACACCGCGTCGACGACGCAGGGCGCCAAGCAGGACGCACACGGCTCCGCGATCCAGGTCATCGGCCAGGAAGCTGAGACCGGTCAGGCGTCCCTGGCGGCCTCCCTCGTCGCGCAGTTCGGCGCCTCGAACGTCGCCTCGCCGGTGCGCGTCAAGAGCCCCGGCGGCGGCGGTTCGGTGAGCCAGCAGAACACGGCCGGCTCCTCGGCCACCTCGGGGAACGCCGCGGACACCGCGCAGCAGGGCAGCCAGTACGCAGGCGGCTCGAAGTGCGGTTGCTCCTCGGCGCCGATCCAGGTGCTCGGCCAGCGGGCCGGCACCTCGCAGCTGGCGAAGGCCCTGTCGGCCGCGTTCCAGTTCGCCCCCTCCAACGACTCCTCGCCCGTCCGGGTGTGGAGCAGAGGCGGCGGCGGGTCCGTGTGGCAGGGGAACACGAGCTCCTCGCGCGGTGACTCGGGGAACCGTGCGAACACGGCTGGGGAGGCGATGCAGGCGAGCTGACCCAACGAGATCCCGGGAGGGCCACCCTCATGGTCCTCCCGGGCTTCTTCCCTGCACTTGACCCATTTCGAAGGAGGTGTAGGCTGCGCAGCCACAAGGGTGCATCGACCCGGGGGGTCGAATGGGAAGGGAGTGGAATTTGCTCCTGCGGCGCACCGCACCGTTGGCCGCGGTGTTGGTCCTCCTTGCGCCTGCGACCGGTCACGCTTCGTCCTTCTCGCCCGACCCGCCGCCCGGAGCGAACGGGTTGCGGCCTGACCCTGCGCCGTCGGCCCCCGCCGCCGCCCAAGAGCCGCCCGCGGTGCGCACGCCGATCCGGACCGTGGCTCAGCCGTCCCAGGTGCAGGCGGTGACGACGCCCGCTCCGGTCCGGACGGCCCCGACTGCGCGCCCACGGCGCGCCGTCGAGCGCGTCCGCCCGCACAAGGCCCGGATCGCGATCCCGAAACTCGAGCTTCCGCCGGTGATCGTCCCGGCGTTCATCCCCTCGACGCTCGGCCGGCGGCCGCAGGTCGACCTCGCGGCCCTTGCCCTCGCGCTCGCGGCGCTGACGGCAGGATCCGGCGCCGGGCTCGTGCGTGCCTGGAGCCGTCGCTGATGCGCCGCGCCGCGCTGCTCACGCTCACGCTCGGTCTCGCACTCGTCGCGGCGAGTGCCGCTGGAGCCGCCGGCCCGGTCGTGTCGTACACGATCACCGCCGGCACGGCGGGCGACAACGGCTGGTACCGCAGCGCCGTCACCGCGCAGTTGTCGGTGCAGGGCGCGACCGATTCGACCTGTCCGCTCGTCAAGACGTTCCGGACGAGCTCCGACGCTGTCGATTGCACGGCGACGGACGGCTCGTCGACGGTTCAGTTCCACCTGCAGTTCAAGATCGACACCGACGCGCCGGCAGTGACGACTGCGACCCCCGACCGTGCCCCCGACGCGGGCGGGTGGTACAGCCACCCCGTGACCGTCACGTTCAGCGGCAACGACACGACCTCCGGAATCGCCGGGTGCACGAACGCCACGTACTCCGGCCCCGACTCAGGCTCGGCGTCGGTGAGCGGCACCTGCCGCGACAACGCGGGCAACGTCAGCTCGACGGCGTCGTTCGGGATCCGCTACGACACGACGGCCCCCACTGTGACGGCGAAGCTTGCGCGTCCACCCGACGAGAACGGCTGGTACTCGCATCCGGTCAACGTCACGTTCAGCGGCACCGACGGTAGCGGCTCCGGCATCAGTTCCTGCACTGCGCCGGTTGCGTACGCCGGCCCGGACAGTGCCAAGGCCACGATCTCGGGGGGCTGTGTCGACGCGGCAGGCAACCATGCGTCCGCGTCGGCGAGCCTGCAGTACGACTCGACGGCGCCCAAGCTCGCGAACGTCGCGGTCTCGGTCGTCTCGCGCAGCGCCACGCTGAGCTGGCGTGCGCCTGCGGGAACGGCTGTCTCGATCACTCGCACTCCGGGGATCGGAAAGAAACGCGCCCCGGTCGTGTACCACGGTCATGCCTCGAGCTTCCGGGATACGCATCTCCAGGCCGGTGTCACTTACCGCTACCAATTGGCGGCAACCGACGCAGCAGGGAACACCGACGACACCGCCGTTGCGGCGCTCGTACCGATGCTCTACGCGCCGGCGGCGGGAGCACGCGTCAAGGTCGGCGATCTGCTCGCGTGGGCGCCTGTGAAGGGAGCGTCGTACTACAACGTCCAGATCTATCGCGGCTCGCGCAAGGTTCTGAGCGCCTGGCCGAAGCAGCCGCGGCTCAAGCTGCCACGCGCGTGGAGCTTCGGCGGCAAGCCGGACCGGCTCGCACCTGGGCGCTACCGCTGGTACGTCTGGCCCGGCCGCGGCCGGCTGCAGGCCGCGCACTATGGCCGCCTGCTCGGCGGCAGCAGCTTCGTCGTCCGCTGAGCCCGCTTTACGCTCGCCTTACACCGCGCTCTTAGAACGCGCACCGCGGCGAGAGATGCTTCCGCCGTAGTCGAGGGGAGGCAGGCAAATGGCGAACGGGTCGAACAATTGGAAGCGGTTCGCGGCGGCCGGCGTGGCCGTGCTCGGGCTCGCCGTCTTTACCGGCGTGGCTCTCGCGTCGGCGCCCAGCGCGACGACCGGGCCGACGACCACCGTCGATTCGACGACCGCCACCGTCACCGGCAACGTCGCCCCGGGCGGCCAGGCGACCACCTGGTATGTCGAGTACGGGACCGGGACGTCGTACGGGTCGAAGACAGCCGCAAAGAGCGCGGGGTCTGGTTCGGCTGCGGTCGCGGTGTCCGCAGGTTTGACGGGGCTCAAGGCCGGGACGACCTACCACTATCGCGTCGTCGCCACGAACGGCGCCGGTACGAGCCACGGAACGGACGCCGTTTTCACGACGACGGTCCCGCCCGACGTGACGACGGGCGCCGCCTCGGGGATCAGCGCGTCTGCGGCAACGCTGAACGGGACCGTCGACCCGAACAGTCGCGATACGACCTTCTATTTCGAGTACGGCTCGTCGACGAGCTACGGCACGAAGACGCCGACGAAGAGCGCCGGGTCAGCGGCGACCGCGCAGTCCGAATCGGCCGGCATCTCGGGCCTGCAGACGGGCCACACCTACCACTTCCGCATCGTCGCGACGAGCGACGCCGGCACGAGCACCGGCAAGGACTCCTCGTTCACGACGAGCTCGGCACCAACGGTCGTGACGCTCGACCCGACGTCGTTGGCACCGACCACGGCAACGCTACGGGGAACGGTGACACCGAACGGGCTCTCGACCACACGGTGGTTCGAATACGGGACCTCGACGAGCTACGGGTCGAAGACCTCGTCGGCCAGCGCCGGCTCCGGGTCGAAAGCGAGCGTTGTGACCGCCGGCGTGAAGAGCCTCAAGGTGGCGACGACGTATCACTACCGGCTCGTCGCCCAGAACTCGAGCGGGAAGTCCTACGGTGCGGACAAGAGCTTCTCCACCGTCGGGCCACCGTCCTCCCAGACGGGTGCCGCGCAGAGCGTCGGCTCCGAGACCGGTGTGGTGACGGGCTCGCTCGACACCAGGGGCCGTTCGACCACCTGGTGGTTCCAGTACGGCCCGTCGAGCAAGTACGGGAAGTCGACCGCCTCGAAGAGCGCAGGCTCGAAGGCAGGAGCGCAGACCGTGAGCTCGTCGCTGACCGGCCTGGCGCCGGCGACGACATACCACTACCGCCTGCTCGCGAAGAGCGATGCGGGCACGACGGCCGGCGCCGACGCGACGTTCACGACGTCGGGCGTGACGCTCACCGTGCTCGCGCGGCAGGTCGTCTTCGGCGGTCGCATCACTCTCTCGGGCGTCGTTCCGACGCACCAGGCCGGCGAGCAGGTCGTGATCTTCGCCCAGTCGTACGGCGGCGGATCGTTCCAGTCGAGGTCCACGGTGCTCACCGGCCTCAACGGGACCTGGGCCTACATTGCGCAGCCGCGAATCACGACGGCCTACGAGGCGAGCTGGCGGGGTGGGATGAGCGCACCGGTCTCGATCGGCGTTCATCCGTCCATCACCTTCCACCAGAAGGCGACGAGGCGGTTCGTCGTCAGGGTGGCGGGCGGTCGAACCTTCGCCGGCCGGCTGGTCCAGGTCCAGCGCCGTTCGAACGGTCACTGGTCGACGATCAAGCGAGTGCGCCTGGGCGCCCGGTCGCGGGCGGACTTCCGCGTCTCCCTGCCGAAGGGCCGCTCGACGGTGCGCATCGCGCTGAGCGTCAATCAGGCCGGAGCAGGCTTCCTCGGCGGCAAGAGCCGCGCGATCACCGTCAAACGCTGAGAGACCGCCCGCGGGCGGCCTCTCAGCGAGCGTTGACTGCTTCTGCTTCGGCTAGGGAGTCACGTTGCCGATGAACGTGCCCCAGTTGGCCAGGAATGGCTCGAACCCGAACGTGCCGGGAATCCACTCCGTTGCGATCCACACCGACCCGTCGTCCCCGGGCACGGCGGCGGAATAGTCGCCCCAGCGCGCCACACCGTCGCCGCCGAACGCCTCGTAACCCGAGAGATCGTCGGTCGGTCGTGTGCCGGCGGACGCGATGTGGATGTCTCCCGCGCCGTTGACCGCGTCGATGCGTGTGTAAGCGGCGGACGGGTAGTAGTGATGCCCGGAGATCGAGAACGTCATCACGCCCTTGCCCGCCGCGTTGACTCCGATCGACGGGTAGAGGACGTTGTCGTTGTTCCCGAGGGCGACGTAGCCCTGCTTGGCGATCGTTCCGGCCACCGACGTCGCGGACGGCGTCGACGGAGTGACGATGAAGTAGGCGATCCCAGTTCGATCCGTCTGCGAGCTGGCTCCGTTCGACGTTCGGATGATCGTGTTCACGCCGCTCCACAAGTTGCCGGCGGCGTAGACGACCTGGTTCATACGGTCGTCGTTCGTCGCGACCAGCTCCTCCTTCTCGCCGAGCGACGAGCCAAGTGGAATCGGGCCTTTCTTCTGCTCGGCGTTGGGCGGCTGTCCGTACGTCTCGCTGGAGAGGATCGCAGGATCCGTCAGCGTGACCGCCGGTGTCGGGTCGCCGAGCGACTTCGTGTTCGTGAGCGCCCAGACTGCGATCCGGTTGTCGGTGGTCGCGTCGAAGTCGAGAGCCGACAGCAGATACTCGGTGCCGTTGTTGTCGGTGTTCCAGCTCGCCGCGGTCGGCGAGGTTGCAGGCTGCAGCGAGTACGCCGGGCCTTCGGCGAGCGGGATCGGCGCGCCTTGAATCGCCTGGTACTTGAGCGTCCCACTGAAGAGGGCTTGCTTGTCGATCGCGTAGATCTGGGCCCCGTTGAACTCGGGGCCGAGGGTCGAGAACTCGTTGGTGGTGATGTAGATGCCGTACTTGTCAGCCCCGAGCAGCGGCTGGTCGCCGAAGCACGGACAACCGGGATGGCTCGGCAACTTCCGGCCCGATCCGTCGTCCGCCGCGGTCCCATCGTCGGTCCCGTCGATCGACAGGAAGGTCCAGTCGGCGGTGCTGGTGGTCGGCGACGAGCCGTTGGAGACGGCGATGAGGATGTGCGACTTGCCGTTGAAGAAGTTGCCTTCGGCATCGAACGGAAGCTGGAGGATCGTCATCACGAACCGCTTTGCGTCCGGGTCGTAGTAGCAACGTGGGTCGCTGAGGAACGGGCCGAAGGTCGGGGGATCAACCGTGCGGTCGATCTCGTGCTGGCCGGTGAAGAACTGCGTCAGCGACGTCGGGCCGCTGATCGTGCCACCGGAGGTCGAATACACGGAGAAGACCGTGTTGACCGGTTCGATCACCTCGCCGTTCCCAGCGCACAAACCCTGATCCGGCGGGGTGTCGCTGGTCTGGTTGCCGTTGTCGACGGTTCGCTGATCCTGGAACGTCAGGCCCGTGAACCCCGAGGCACCTGGATTCGAGCTCGTGATCGACGAGGCGTGGCCCGGCACGATCCGAGGCGCATTCGACTTGCTCTGCGAGCTCGGGACGTCGCGGTCGACCTCCTGGCCTGCTTCCGGCCTCAGTTCGTCCTGCCCGATCGTCGCGGTGCCCGCAGATGCGGCCACACCGAGGATGCCGATGACAAGCAGAGCGACCAGCACTGCAAACAGCGGTCGTCTTACTGACTTCATTCTCGCCTCCTGGTCTCGCACAGCAAAAAAGCAACCAAGCGTGGACCGGTTCCCGCCGGGGGGCCAAACGAAACGCGGTCAGCGGCGAGAGCGTGGCCTTGGAAACTCGACGTTCTGCGACGCGCTGTCGTGTCGTGCACGGCGCGCCTCCAGAGAAGCCTTGACGCGCGCCACTGTCGAGACGGTCGCGCGTCGTCCAAGCTGCGCGGCACGAGCGGCACCGCTCGCGAGAATCGCACCGAACGCGAGGGTTGCCCGTCCGGCGATCGTGGCGGCCGTACGAGCGGCAGCGGCGAGGCGCGGTGCCAGCCACCTGACTCCGCTCATGGTGTGGGCGGCAGCAACCCGTGTGTGTCGAGCGATGGCCGTGCCGGTCCGCGCAGCGCGCGGGCGCACCCACAGGATCGTCGCCACGGTGGCGGCCCGCGTCCAGCTCACGGCGCCGCCGGCACCCACCCGGGCGAGCCGTTGACCATCGTCCACCCGCGCACGGGCGGCAGCGACCCGCTCGGGAGAGAGCAGACGTGAACGCGCCTGATCCTGCGCATCCAGCATCAGCCGCCCCGAGAACGGCTCGACAGCGGCGATCGCTGTGGCCGGGATCGCCCTGCGCCGGTGCATCAGCCGTGAGCGAACGATCAGGGCTTCTGCACGTCCGGCGGGCGGCGCTGCCATCACGACCCGCTCGACGCGCGAGCCGAGCGGGATGACGACCAGGCCTTCGGCGTGCACGAGCCAGTACTCGAGCACAGCACTGCCGCGCGAGAAGCTCCGTGGTTGACGGGAAAGGTCGGCCATTGCGGTGACCGTTCCCCGATCACCCTGCAACCAACCCCGGTCGGTTGGTCGGGCCCTGCTAGAGCGTCTTGCAGGCCGGGGCGTCGTTGAACGCCTGCGCGACCTCGCCGCTCGGCAGCGACCGAAGCTCCTTGCCGGTGGCGGCCAGCTGGCTCTGCATCGTCAAGAGGCCCGTCTTGACCGTCGAGGCCGACTCTGAGGCGCTCATCTCGCTGGAGGATGCGGTCGTGATCGTCCGCTTGATCACGGCAGCGTCGTTCTGCAGTTGGCCCTGGAGTTGCTGGAGCTCCGTCCTCGCCTGGTCCGCCGCCTTGGTTGACGGCGTGTCGAGTCCCTTCAGCGTGGTCTTCAGGGTGGTCGTCGCCGTCCTGGCGTTGGCGAGCGCCTCGTTCACCTGAGCCGTCGTCGGGTTGGCCGCGACCGATTTTCCGGCCGAGACCACCTGCGTCCGCCAGGTCACGAACGCGCTGCACACACTGCTCGCCCAGGTCGCCGTCTCGGAGGTCGACGCCGTGGTGGCAGGCGCGGTCGTCGTGGTATCCGCCGCGGAGTTCTTCCCGCTCGAGCCGCACGCAGCCGCGGCCAGGACGATCGCGACGCCGCCTGCCAGGAGCGGCAACAGCTTCAGGTTCCGGAACATGGCCTCAGGAGAGCGGTCCCGCGCCGTCGCGACGTCACCCAAACGGGGTGAACGATGCGGACTCGAGTCCCGAGCCCTCAGATGCGGGGAGGCTCGTCCTCGGCGATCGGTTTCGGCTCGACCCCGCCGAGGTGCTCGGCCACGAACTCGTCCGCCTGGTAGTCCTCGAGACTCTCTTGCGCCAGTCGGCGCTCCGAGGGGCTCCCGCGCTCGCGCTCCGTCTCGCGCTCGACCGCCTCATCGCGTCTGCGCCCCATGATGCGTTCCCAGAGTCGACGAACCATCACTTGAGTCTAGTGCGCGGTTTGAGTTGCCCGTCGGCGCGCGAAGATCACGGCCTGAGCAGGGGCCTGCCGGATGCGTCGTGGATGCCGGACACGGTTCGAAGCGATGCGTTGAGCTTCGACAGGTCTTTGACGAAGCGACGAGAGGCGGCCGCGTCCGGGAGGTCGGCGAGCACTTCGCGCAACACGCCCTGCCGCTTGTCGGACCAGCGCCGTCCCCGCGCGGTTGCGTAGACGATGACGCCGCGCCGGTCGTCCGGGTCGGGTTTCCTGGAGACGAACCGGAGCTCCTCGAGTGCGTCGACCGCGCGCGTCGCAGTCGCCGGTGTCGTGTCCATGCGGAGCACGAGATCGCGCAGCCGCATCGGCCCCGCCGCGGCAATCTCGACGAGCGCGAGGCGTTGCGTCGCGGTCATCGGCTCATCGCCTTCGTGCACTCGTCGCGCAATGCGGAGCACGATCGCGTACAGCTCCGCGATCTCCTCGAGCAGTGCTTCGGTCGCAGCTTCGTCAGGCACGGCCTAAGAATAGGGTGCGGCGCTACGACCCAACGTGAATGGGGGAGAAGCCGGTTGCGACGCGGGGCGAGAGCGAGCCCGGCCAGGCGTGGAGGTCGACCGGGCCCCCGGGACGGGCCGGCTGCACCGAGAACGTGACGAAGTCGTTCTCCCAGAACTGAAGCGGCGTTCCGGCGGCGAGCTTCGGGAGCACGAGCGAGAACCGTCCGTTGCCGTCGGGCCAGTGCGCGGCGAGCGGTTTGACGACGCCGCTCGGGCTGCGGACTCCGACGATCATTCCGCGGAAGTACGCGCCCGGGTCTGGAGAAGAATTCGGCAATGACAGGCCGGAGCCCGTAGCGGGGAGCTTCAGGTTCAGCGTGGCGCTGTTCAGCGATTTGAAGTTGACGTTTGCGAGCCCGGCCGTGTAGTTCGTCTTCCCGGACGCGACCTGCACGTTCAGCGGCACGGGGTTATCGCCTGCTTCGTCCGAGGCTGAGAAGAACGAGACATAGTGTCCTTGCGCGTTCGACGGGAGCGAGAACGTCCAGAAGTCGCGATCGGTCGTACGTGTGACGACCGTGGCGCCCTGAACCGGCTTTCCCGATGCGTCGGAGATCGTCCCCTGAAGCCGGTAGCTCAACTGCACGACCCCCGGGGCCGCGACGCCGTCCGCGCGGACCGCGCGGCCGGTGACGAGGACCGTCCCGTTCTTCTGCCGGCGGGCCTGCGCGTCCACGATGCGGTAACCGACGGAGATCCCATTGCTCGCCGCCCGCAGGGCGCTCTTTTGCGCCGAGGACAGCGGCCGCCCGTTGACGGTCGCGTGAGAGGCATCGACGACGTGGAGCGGATGCCGTGCCGCGAGGGTCGAGTCGACCGGCGCGAAGAACGTTCCGTTTGCATCGGTCGCGCGCGGCAGGACGTACCGGTCGATCGAGACCCGGGCGCCCGTCACCGCATGTCCACCGAGCAGCACGCGCCCACTGACCGTTGCCTGGTTCGACGTGCTCGCCTTCCACAGCGTGAGCGCGACCGGCGGGGAGCCGACGACGATGCGCGCGCCTCCGGCCACCGCCGTGAGGTGCTTTGTCGGACGCGCAGTCGAGTTCGTCGTCGTCCGGATCGCGGCGCTCGCGACACCTTGCGTCGACCGGGTCGAGCTGTGCGAGCCGTCGACTGTGAACACCTGCAATTGCGACGCCGTGCCGCCGTTCGACGACGTCGGTGTGCCACCCACTGTGATCGCGACATACTCGTGCCCGCCGGTGGCGAACACGGTCGCGCCACTCGCGATCGGATGGCCGGTCTGAATCGTGTCCAGCACCTTCCCCGTCTTGAGCGCGAACGCACGCAGGACGCCGTCGCCTCCGCCGGCAAATCCGACGCCGGCACCGGTGACGGTGACGCCGCCGCGTTCCGGCTCCGGGGTCGTGAACTTCCACACGCGCTTGCCGCTCGACACGTCGATCGCGCTGATCGAGCCGTGGTCGTGCCAGTTCTGCAGCGCCGTGCCGAAGTTCCCGTTCGACAGGCCGAGATAGACGTCGCCGAGCAGGAGCTTGCGCTTCTTCTGCGTCGGAGTCAGCTTCTGCTGGATCAGCACCGCAGCGGTCTCCGCAGCGGCGTTGAAGACATAGTTCGTCCTCGGGTCGTAGGCCGCCGGCGAATAGTTCAGACCGCCGAGCGAGGATGGGAACACGGTCACCGGCTGTCCAGGACGCAGCGGGGGATGCTCGATCCGGTCGATCACCTTGACGCGCTCGTGGAACGGCTGGCCGGTGTGCGCGTCGAAGGCGAACCACACGCCTTCCATCGTCGCGACGGACACGACGCGATGCGTCTTACCGCCGACCTTGCCGGTATACACCAGCGGCGGCTGTGAGACGTCGTATGCCCACTGGTTGCCCGAGATCAGCTGCTGCCACCAGCGCATCTTCCCGTTCGCCAGGTTGACCGCGATCAGGCCGTCCGTCCTCGGGTTCAGCCCGGGGCGCAGCCCTGGGAAGTAGAGCGGAGTCCCCGAGCCCGTTCCGAAGTAGACCGTGTTCGACGTCGTGTCGACGGTCACCGGAGTCCAGACAGCGCCGCCCCCGACAACCCGCGAGGCGCGGCGCCAGGACTGCAGCTCGGGCGGAACGGTCCAGAACGGCTCGGGCCACGCGGGCTTGAGGTCCGGCGTGTACGCCATGACGAACCCGCGAATGCCATATTCCGAACCGGCCGCGCCGACGAGGACGCGGTTGTTCGCGCAGATGGGCGCGCTCGTCTCGGAATAGCCGTAGTTCGAGGACGCATTCGGAATGTCCTGGCTGAGCGCGGTCTCGGCCACGACGGCGCCGTCGCTCGGCCGCAACGCGACGATCTTCATGTCCAGCTGAGTGATGAACAGGCGACCATCGCAATAGGCCAGCCCTCTGTTCGCGACGATGCCGAAGTTCTTGAAGACGGCACTGTTCTGCGGCTTGTAACGCCAGAGCACTTTGCCCGTGGCCCCGTCGATCGCAAAGACGTTGTCGTCGTTCGTCGTGAGGTAGAGCTTGCCGCCGATCGCCAGCGGATACGACTGCTCGCCCTTCTTGATCCCTGCGTCGATGTTGTTGAAGTCGATCGTGTACGCGCGCTTCAGCTGCGAGACGTTGTTGGTGGTGATCTCGTCGAGCGGCGAGTTGCGGTTGTTGTCAGCGGTGCGGCCGAACGAGAGCCAGTCACCCGCCGGGATGGCGCTCACGATGTGGGCGCGCGCCGGTTGGGAAGAGGCTACGGGCGTCAGGACGATCAACGCGAGCGCGGCTGCGACGGCGACTTTGCGAATCAACAAGGGGCTCCTAGTCTTTGCGTGACGAAAAGAGTCTACGCCTCCGAGTGGATCCGGCCAAGCCGATTTTGTCCTCGTCGGAGCCGTGACCAGGCGAAAGCGATGGTGAGCACGAGTGCTGCCAGAGCGAGCCACGGCGCGAGGGCGCGCACCGTCGAGCGCACAGGCGTCGCGGCGATGGGACCGGTCTCCGCGTCAGCCCTGAGAGCCGAGACCGCCCCTGTGATGTCCGACTCGGCGAACGACCGTCCGTTCAAGGCCCGCGCGAGCGTGTCCAGTTGGGCAGCCGCGGCGGGATTGGGGGCGTACCCGGGCTCCGGGACGCCGTCCGGCCCGAAGACCCGTTCGCCGGAGCCTCCGACCCGAACGGCGACGAAGCGACAGCCTCGGTCGCCGCCGAGTGCGTCCGCCACGTCGGCGATCGGATAGGACTGAGACTCGCCGTCGGTGACGAGGACGCAGGTGCGGCGCTTCGCCGTCCGGTCGAAGAAATCGTTGCCTGCGAGGCCCGTGAGCGCGTCGAACGACGTCGCGTTCGTGCTCACCTCCTGGGGCGGTGGCGCCTCGATCAGGGCGGATTGCTGCAGAGTCGCATCGAAGACAGCCGCATCCGTGGTGGGGAAGACGAACGGAAGGACTCGGTCGGTGAGCCCGGCGATCCCGCTTGGCACGTCGGCGGTCGCGTCGTGCAGACGGCGCACGACCGTGCGCGCCCGGGCGAGGCGAGTCAAGTCGCCGGGGGACTGCGCAGCCGCCATCGAATGTGAGACGTCGATCGCGTAGACGATCTCCGACTGTGACCGCACGGCTTGCCGATGCGTGCTCCTGAGCCCGGGCTGCGCAGCGGCCAGTCCGAGGCAGACGCAGGCGGCGACGCCGAGCAGTACGGACGCCACGAGGCTTCGCCTCGGCACCGGCTCGAGCCCAAGAGCGCGCGCCACGCGCTCGGAACGGCGGGCGGCGTAGCCGAGCCCGGCGAGCGGGAGGACCCCGGCGAGCACGGCCACTGCTCCGTACGGGGTGGCGAAGGTGAGGATTGCGAGGGTGATCAGTAGCCCCGTCCCGGCGTGCCGGCGCCTGCGCCGCGTCTGCCGCGCCCGCGCGAGCCCGCGCCGGTCCCCGCTCCATGGCGGGTACTCGTGGCCTTGGTGCGGCGAAGGAGCAGTTCGAGGTTGTACTTCGCGTCGATGTTCGACGTGTCTCGACGAACCGCGGCGGTGAACGCGTCCTGTGCGCGGGCGTCTGCTGTGACACCTCCGGCAACACGACCGGCACCGTCCACCAGCACTCCGAGCAGGTTGCCGGCCTGCGAGGCGGCGGCAGCGTTCGGCCCGGCGGCGACGTCGGAGAGCCGCACCTCCGCGTTCGAGCGCACACGAGCTTGCGTTTCTCCGAAGTCGAAGCCGCGCCCGGTGGTCTCGGCCAGATCGAACGCCCTGATCGCCCGACGCGCGGCCACATCGTCGCCGAGCGCCAGGAGCGGGCGCACCGGATCCCCTGGCAGCCAGGTCGACGGTGACCACCTGGCGCGGCTGGGCTTCGTCGCAAGCGCGCTGTCACCGTGGCCGAATGACGAGCGCCACGCCAACAGGTCGTGGGCCGTCAGGACGAGGGTGACGGCGGCGACCATGCACACCGCTGCGAGCCCGAGCCGGACGACCCTCACCGCGACACCCACTGCAGCCGCTGCGTGACGACGACTGCCGCCGCGAGCCCGAGCCCGAGCAGGACTGCACAGACGATGAGCGCCGTGGGCAGCGGCTCGTGTGCTCCGGCGGTGGGCTCGGTCGACAGAGGCACGTCGACGAGCGAGCCCCCGTGGGGAAGGAGCCGCTGCATCGTCTGGGCGTCCTGGGGTGACGGGTTCAGAGCGGCGACGGAGATGGGCACGCCGAGGTGGCGGTAGGCGAGCCCGACGCTCGTCAGGCTCTCGAGATCCGTCGTGTCGTCGTCCAGGTCGCTGATCAGCACGACGCGTGGACGCCGAAGGTGCTGGGACTGGATCACCTCGAGCGCAAGGCTGAGGCCGGTCGAGATGCGCGTGCCGCCGCTGAACGTGCTCGTCCACGGGCTCGGGGGCGGCTGCGGGGCGAAGCCCGGCTGGCTCGGCTGGCGCACGACGAAGAAGCGCTCGAACCGCGCCAGCTCCGCTGCGGGGGTTCCAGGCGGGAGCGTCTGGTAGGCGGTGTCCGAGAAGACGATCAGCCCGACCTTCCCCCGACTTCGCCGGAGGCGGTCGAGGGTCGAGGCGATCCGGGCGTAGGTGTCCCACGAGATGCTCGCGGAGAGGTCGACGACGACGATCGTCGAGGCGCCCTTCACGAGCAGTGGGTCGCTCGGTGTCGTTGACCGGGGCGCCAGGGCATACGCCGCAGCGGCGACCGCGATCGTGATCGCAAGCACCGTCAGCTGCAGCGCGCGGCTGCGGCGCGCGATCGCCGCGAACGAGCGAAAGTCAGCGAGCTCGATCGCCTTCATCGGTGCGTCGTCCCACTCGTACGCTCGACATCCGCAGCAAGTGACTCCACGTCTGCCGGCCCCGGAGCCGGGCGGGCCCAGGCGACGCGCGTCGCCTCGTCGACGACCTCCGGCGAGGCGAGTCGCGCCACGAGGTCGGCTGCTCGGCGACGATCGGGCTCCGGCCGTTTCGCCGACTCGCGCAGCAGGCGCACTGCGATGCCGAGGTCGAACGGCGAACGGCGAACGTTGGGCTCCGGCGCTTTGCGGCGGCGCACCTCCGCGAGGACGAGCGCAACTGCCGCGCCCACCAGGGCCACGGCAAGGGCGATCGCGATCGTTGCCGCGACCGCGAGGCGCAAGCGCGGCGTCAAGGTGGGAGCGGAGGTGTCACGCAGGTAGGCCGCCCGGCCCGCAGCGACAGCGTGGGCCGGGACGCGGGGTGTGACGGTCACCGTCGTGTGCGGACCGCCGACCCGCGTCGAGCCGGTGAAGACCTGCGGCGCAGGCAGGACGACGTGGCGCGCCGTCGCGCCCGAGACGCAGCCGAGATCGAGGCACACGAGGGTCTCGGTGACGGTCACCACGGTGGCGCCCGCGTCGGACGTACGCGACACCGACCGGCCCGGAGATCTGCACGAACGCGCCCGAGTCGGCAACGACGCGCAGGCTCGCGCCGGCACGCCCTGGCACGCGGGCCACGACCGTGTAGCGAAACGGGTCGCCGACGTGCACCGTCGTCGGCGCGATCGACGCTCGAATCGTCGGCGTCGCCTGGGCAGCAGCAGGGACGACGAGCGCGACGAGCCCGACAGCCAGCGCCCGTCTCATCGGCGCTTCGTCCGCAGGAGGCGCCGTCGCTCGGCCCAGAGCTCGAAGCGCCGCGCGATCTCGAAGCTGTCGCTGGTGCCGACGAGCACCGGATCGAACCCAAGCCTCCGGAAGCGCTGCAGTGTCGTGTCGAGCCGGCGCTCGTTCGTTTCCGCGCGGGAGCGGGCCTCTCGGGCGCTGATCCACAGATCCTCGGTCCGGCCGGTCGCCGGATCGGCGATCGGCAGGACGACCCCGGCGACGTCCGGGAACGACTGCTCCCACAGCGGATCCTGGACGACCACGGGCACGACGTCCCAGCCGAGCGCCCGCAGGCGCAGCCAGGTCGACCCCGGGAGGTCGACCAGGAAGTCAGAGACGACAAAGGCGAAGCTGCCGGCTGGGACCGCGCCTGACTGCCGGAGCAGCGACTCGACGGCGAGCTGGAGCGAATGCTCCGAGGGGTCACGTCCAGCCGCGAGCGGCGACGGGAGCGGCGAGGCGGCCGCGCGAGCGCGGAGCCACAACGGACGCGGTCGTGCTCCGTCTGCGTACGCGACGTCGGCGTGCTCGGCGGCTGCGCTTGCCGTGATCAGCCGTACGACAGCCTCGACTGCGCCGCGTTTGTCGAGCCACGGTGACGGGCCAGGGTGGATCGCCATGCCCGCTCGTCGATCGCAGGCGATCGTCACGCACGGCGCCTCGTCGGCATAGAACTCGCGGACGACGAACTCGTCGGTGCCACGGGCGGCCGACAACCGTGCCGATGCCGGCCAGTCGATGTGCGCCCGCTGGTCGCCGGGGCGGTACGGCCGTGTCCCGGCGACCTCGTCGCCCTGGCCGCGGCGGGCGCTGCGGCGGCGGCCGAACGGCGTGCCGACGAACAGCCGCCGAGGCACGAGCTCGAACGGCCGCGGGGTCGCCTGAGTCATGCCTCGCCGGCGCGCGCCTCCGGCACCCAGTCCGGCTGTGGCCGGGGAGCGCGCTCGAGACATGCTTCGAACACCCGTTGGGCGGCCTCGTCCCGCGTCAGGTTCTCGTCGACGAGCACGGAGGCGTCCAGGAGCAGCCGGTGAGCGATCACCGGCACGAAGAGCTCTTCGACGTCCTCCGGGGCGACGAACGAGCGGCCGTGGACGAGCGCCCATGCGCGCGAGGTGCGTTCGAGCGCGAGGCTTCCGCGCACCGACGCGCCAACCTGGACGAGGTCGAGCGAACGCGTTGCGCGCACGAGGTCGACGATCCAGCGCTTCAGCAGCTCGTCGACGTAGACGTCCTCGACGGCGGCGATCACCCCATTCAGGTCGTTGAGCGCGAGCACCGGCTGGAGGCGCGTGAGCGGATGGCCGTGGCGCTGGTCATCGAGGATGCGCACCTCGTCGTCCGCATCCGGATAGCCGAGCGACGTGCGCAGCAGGAACCGGTCGAGTTGCGCCTCCGGAAGTGGGAACGTGCCCTCTTGCTCGATCGGGTTCTCGGTCGCGATCAGGAAAAACGGGTCGGGGAGAGGTCGCGTCACGCCGTCCACCGTCACCTGGCGCTCCGCCATCGCCTCGAGCAGAGCGGACTGCGCCTTCGGCAGCGCGCGATTCACCTCGTCGACGAGCAGCACGTTCGCGAACACCGGGCCTGCCTGGAACTGGAATGTGCGCGATTGCGGATCCCAGATCGACAGGCCCGTGACGTCGGTGGGCTGGAGGTCGGGCGTGCACTGGATGCGGCTCACCGACGCGCCTTCGATGCTGCCCGCGATCGCGCGCGCCAGCACGGTCTTGGCGGTTCCCGGCACGTCCTCGAGCAGGACGTGGCCGCCACAGGACAGCGCACTCACTGCAAGGGCGACAGCCTCGGGCTTGCCGAGGACGACGGTCTCGACGTTGTGGCGCAATTCGCGCGCCTGCTCTGCCGCTCGTTCGAATGCTGGTGAACGCGTGGTCTCCGTCGTCACGAATCGATCCTAGAGAAGTAAAACGGCGCGGAGGACCAGGTCCTCCGCGCCTCGATCCGCTGCAACGGAGCGGTCCCGGCCTAGCTGACCTTGAGAGTGCCGGCCATCCCGAGCTCGATGTGGCGCGGGACGTCGCACACGTACGGGTAATTGCCCTTTTTCTTGAAGGTGACCTTGAGGCTCTGCGTCTTCCCGTGCCCGATCACCTTGGTCGCCTTGATGCCCTGAAGGTCGAAGTTGTGCAGGGCAGCGCCCTTGTTCACGAACTTGAAGATGTACGGAACGCCGTGCTTCAGTCCTGTGGCGCCGACCAGCTTGAAATGGAAGTCGGTGGCCGTGACCGTGATGGTCTTGACCTTGGCCTGCTGCGCGGACGCGGTGGAGATCCCGGCGAAGAGGCTGCCCAGGACCACCGCCAATGCCGCAAGTAGAGCGATGCGCTTCTTCATGGAATGAGCCCTCCTGAAACTATTGCATGGCGTAACGAAAGAACCTTTTGGAAAGTAGCAGCGGCCTGCCATCCCAGGGAGTGTTTAGCGGTCGCCCGTGTAACGCGGAGGTAAGACGAGGGCCGGGTTTCCCCGGCCCTCGTCGTCGTGCGGTGCTGCAACCCCCCGTCAGGACGGCAGCGCGAACACGTACAGGTCGGAGCCGTACTTGACCTTCACGGTTCCGGAACCGGCAGCGATGCTGTTGCCGCCGGCATACACCGCGACGTACTGCTTGCCGTTGACCGTGTAGGTCATGGCAGGCGCCGCGATGCTCTGGTTGACCTTAGGAGACGACCAGAGCAGCTTGCCGCTGGTGTCGCTGTAGGCCTGCAGTTGCCCGTTGTTCCGTCCGACGAACACCAGTCCGCCCTGCGTCGTCAGGATGCCGCTGTAGCACATGTCACCGGCGGGGAACGCCGCCGACCAGACGCGCGTGTTCGTGCGCATGTCCATGGCGACGACCTTGCCGACGGGCTTGCGGCCCGGACTGCCCGCAGGCTGGAACAGCCCGTCGATCTGGAAGAAGTTGCCGAGCGGCTGCAGCTTGGTCGACTGCGCTTTCGGCAGTGCCTTCCAGGCACCGGAGCTGTCCTTCGAGCAGACGTACATGTAGCCGGTCTTCGGGCTGTAGCTCGAAGGCGGCCAGTCGACGCCGCCGAGTGCGGTCGGGGCGAACGCGGTGTAGTGCGTGGTCGAGTACGGCGTGTAGATACAGCCGACCGTGACGGGCTTGCCGTCCGGCGCCTTCCACTTCGACCACGCCTTCTTGTCGGCACACTGCGCCGCGAACGGCTGGCCGACGGGGATCGGCTGCGTCGGGTAAGTGTGCTGCGCCGCCGACTGCGGCACCTTCTTCTCGTTGATCCCGAGGATCGGCTTGCCGGTGATCCGGTCGAGCAGGTAGACCCAGCCGGTCTTGCCCATGCTCGCGACCGCCTGGCGATCCGAGCCCTTGATCTTCAGGTTGAAGAGCACGAGTGGGTTGGCTGCCGTGTCGTAGTCCCAGATGTCGTGGTGGACCTCCTGGTAGTACCACTTCAGCTTCCCGGTGCTCATGTTGAGCGCGACCACGGACTCCGTGAAGAGATCCTTCCCCTGGCCGCGCGCGTTTCCGTTGTAGGGAATCGGGTTGCCGACGCCGACGTACACGAGGTTGTTCGCCGGATCGAGCGCCAGCGGGGCCCACACTGCGCCGCCGCCGTCGTAGTCCGTCTTCGCCCAGGTGTTGGCCCCGAGCTCACCTGCTTTGCGCGGAATCAGGTTGAACGTCCATTTGATCTTGCCGGTGCTCGCGTCCAACGCGACAACCTTCGAGGCCGCGCCGAAGTCGCCACCGGACGTGCCGATGTAGAGGGTGCCGTCGACGTAGGTCGGCGGTTGGGTGAAGAAGTAGCCGGCCTTGAAGTTGCCGACCGTGGTCTTCCAGGTCACGCGGCCGGTCGACTGGTCGAGCCCGACGATCGTGCCGTCGGTCTGCGCCATGTAGACCTTCCCGTTCCCGATCGCGAGTCCGCGGCTTGTCGGCAGCCCTGACGCGAAGCCCTTCGGGTACTTCGGCGTGTAGTACCAGAGACGTTCGCCGGTTGCCGCATCGAAGGCGAACACGTGCCCCTTCGAGTCGGGCATGTACATCGTTCCGTTGTAGACGACCGGCTCTGCCTCGTCGGACACGCCGGTGAAGGTCTGCTTCTTGCCCGGAATCGCCACCCGTGTGTGCCACGCGAGCTTCAATGACGCCACGTTCGACGCATTGATCGTCGTCAGCGACGAGAACTGGCGGTTCCAGATGTCACCACGCGACGTGAGCCAGTCATCGCTGGGCTCCGCCGTCAACTGCTGCACCGAGAACGCCGGGATCGGCGTCACTCCGTGGATCGACGCCGATGCGGTGGTGTAACCCACGATCGCGACGGCGACGACTGCAACCCCTGCGAGCAGCGCAAAGAGGGCGCGACTGCGCTTCATCTCCACCTCCTGGAGCAATTCAATGTGTAGGCCTCCTGCCTCGGTCACGCCCTGTGACGCGGCCGACTCACCGGACTGTATGTAACTCCTATGGCGTGCCGACGGCAAGTGTAGTCGTTGCGGGGCGGAACATCATCCTTGCGCAACGGAACGACCATGAGGTGAGCTAACCTTTGGGGAGCCACGCTCTGCCATCCTCCAGAGGAGCTGTCGATCACGATGCGCGCTCTTGCCCTGACCCTAGTCCTTGCCGCCTCGCTCGCGGTCGCCGCACCGGTCGCCGTGTCGGCGAGCCCCGCCACGACGGCGCCGGGCTACAACTTCAAGATCAACGTGTTCATCTCGAAGGGCGGTCAGACTGTTTTGAGCTCGACGTTGGCCAAGCGCGGCTGGCTTGCTCACTTCGTGATCCACAACAAGGACACGAAGCCACACACGTTCGACGTCGGCGGCCTGAAGACGAAGAAGCCGATCCCGCCGGGCGGCACAGGGAAGGTCGGCGCGTACCTGAACGATCGGGGCCAGTACGCCTACAAGGTCGACGGCAAGACCCGCGGCTACTTCGTCGTCAACTGACGAAGCGAGCAGCATTGCGCCTCGTCGCCGGAGCCGCCGGTGCCGCCGTCATCGTGACCGGCTCGGCCGCCGCCGACGGCGGTTGGCTGCAGCCGAACGGTGACGTGCGGGGGGCCCGCGCAGCAGCGTCGACGTCGATCTCTTCGGGCACCGTCGCGGGCCTGACCGTGCGGTGGCGCTTCCACATTCCGGGCGGTTCGTCGTTCGGAGCGCTTGCCTCGACCCCGCTGATCGCCGCGGACACCGTGTACGCGCAGACGCTCGACTCGTCCGTCTTCGCTCTCGACGCGCGCACCGGGAAGATTCGCTGGCGCTGGCTCACCAAGGCTCCGAACGACGGTCCGAACGGACTCGCAGCCACTCCGGGTCGGATCTTCGGCGCGACGGACACCAGTGTGTTCGCGCTCGACCGCCGCACGGGCCGTCGTGTCTGGGCGCGACGCCTCGTCTCGAGATATGAGCAGTTCATGGACATCGCGCCGCTCGCCGCTGACGGGCTCGTGTTCGTCTCGACCGTCGGGTTCGCTCCAGGTGGACGGGGGGCGCTGTACGCGCTCGACCAGCGGAACGGGAAGGTGCGTTGGCGTTTCCAGACCATCCGCGAGCCGTGGCCTCATCCCTCGGCCGGCGGCGGCGGCGCCTGGTACACGCCGTCGCTCGGCCCGGACGGCGAGCTCTACGTCGGCATCTCGAACCCCGATCCCTGGGGAGGGACGCGCTTGCGCCCGAACGGCGGCGCCTATGCCGGCGCGGCGCTCTATACAGACTCGCTCGTGGCGTTGCGCGCCGCCACCGGGAAGCTTCTCTGGTACGACCAGGTGCGCAAGCACGACGTGCGCGACTACGACTTCGAGGCCTCGCCGATCGTGGTCGGACGGAGGGTGTACGGCGCCGGCAAGGCGGGACGCGTCGTCGCCTGGAACCGGCTGACGGGCAAGCGCCTGTGGTCGCAGTCGGTCGGGACGCATCTGCACGACCTCGGCCCGCTCCCGGTCGCTTGGACGACCGTGTGTCCCGGGCTCTGGGGCGGTGTCCTGACGCCGATGTCATATGCCGCCGGGCGCCTCTTCGTTCCGGTCGTGGACCGTTGCATGCGGGAAAGCGCCGTGCACACGCTTGCGCCCAGCGACCTTCGCACGGGCGACGGCGAGGTCGTCGCGATCGCGACGACGAGCGGAAAGAAGCTCTGGGTGCGCCACCTCGGGTCACCGGCGACCGGTTGCACCACCGTTGCCAGGGATGTCGTCTTCGCCCCGACGCTCGACGGTCGTGTGTATGGCCTCGCGGCTAGCTCGGGGAAGGTTCTGTGGCAAACGCTCGCGCCGGCCGGCATCAACGCCTGCCCTGCCGTCTCCGGCGATCTGCTTGTCGTCGGTGCAGGTGCCCCGCGCGGCTCCGCGTTCAAGCCCGAGCTTGTCGCCTACGGGCTCGGGGAAGGGCGCCCGTAGAATGGCCGATGCTGTGAATGAGGGTCGTTCGACCAACGTGCAAGCTGCAGTCGCTACGGCCTCACGCCTCCTCGCCAACGTCGAGACCGTCGTGGTCGGCAAGTCGGAGCGCATCCGGCTCGTCATCGCGGCCATGATCTGTGGCGGCCACGTGCTCTTCGAAGACGTGCCGGGCACCGCCAAGACCGTGCTCGCGCGTGCGCTCGCCGGCTCGATCGAGGACGCGGGCTCGGCCCGCATCCAGTGCACGCCGGACCTTCAGCCGACCGACGTCACCGGACTGTCCGTCTACAACCAGCAGACGCGTGACTTCGAGTTCCGCCCCGGGCCGGTCTTCGCGAACATCGTCCTCGTCGATGAGATCAACCGGGCAATGCCGAAGACCCAGTCGGCGCTGCTGGAGGCGATGGCCGAGAAGCAGGTCACAGTTGACGGCGCGACCCGTGCGCTACCGGATCCATTCCTCGTGCTCGCCACCGAGAACCCGATCGAGCAGGAGGGAACGTTCCCGCTGCCGGAGGCCCAGCTCGACCGCTTCTTCGTCAAGACCGAGCTCGGCTATCCGAGCACCGACGAGGAGATGGCGATCGTCCGCGGCCAGCGCGATGAGCATCCCCTCACCAAGCTGCAGGCGGTCGTCGGGCTCGCCGATGTGCGCGGGCTCGGCGCGGCGCTCGACCACGTCTACACCGATGACGTCCTCCTGCGCTGGATCGTCGAGCTCGTCTCCGCGACGCGGAACCTCGACATCGTGGTCCTCGGTGCGTCGGTGCGCGCCAGCCTGGCGCTCGAGAGGATTGCGCGGGCCTGGGCGCTCATCCACGGACGTGACTTCGTGCGTCCCGACGACATCGAGGCGCTGTTTCTGCCGGTGATCGGACACCGCATCCTGTTCAGCCCGGGCTTCGTCGCGGAGCATCGGTCGGTCGGTCGCGAAGGCGCGCTGAACGTGTTCCGCGAGCTGGTGTTCTCGCGTGTCGCGCGGCCCGAACCCAGCGACGAGCGCGAGCTGCGCGTGCTGAGCGGCCTCTCCTCCTGACCGTGGCCGCGTCGACGACTGACGCGATTCCGCTCTATCCGCGCCGCCGGCTCGTGGGAAGCGCGTCCGGAGGCACGACGAGCATCCGGCGCGGCGGTCGCTCTGACGTCGCGAGCTCCCGTCCGTACCGGCCCGGGGATCATTTCAGGACGATCGACTGGCGCGCCTCGGCGCGGTTGTCGTCGGCTCGCGGAGACGACGAGTTCATCGTCCGCGAGCGTCACGCGGACGAGATGCCCGCGGTCGTGATCGTTGTCGACCGCCGGCCGGAGATGTTGCTGTACCCGTTGAAGCTTCCATGGCTCCACAAGCCGGAGGCAGTGCGCTCAGTGGTCGACATCCTCGTCGCGAGTGCAGTGAACCAACGGTCACATGTCGGGTATCTCGACCATCGGGACGCTCCGAACTGGACCCCGCCACGCGCACAGGGCGACGTCTGGTCGCGCGGGCTGCGCGAGCGGATGGAGGACGACCTGACGGCGCCGTTCGACGCGCCCGAGGACTCGGTCGAGCGCGCTCTCGAGTTCCTGTCGACGCGGCGGGCAAGTGTGCCGATCGGGAGTTTCGTGTTCGTGATCTCGGATTTCATCGCGCCGGTTTCTTTCGGCACGTGGGCGCAGGCGATCGGTTCGGGCTGGGACGTGGTGCCGGTGATCGTGCAGGACCCGGTCTGGGAGCAGAGCTTCCCTGACATCGATGGCGTACTCGTGACGCTTGCGGACGCCCAGGGTGAGGAACCGCGGCGCGTTCGCCTCCGCCGGCAGGAGGTCGCAAGTCGCCGGCAAGCGAACGAGGGACGGCTCGCCTCGATTCGCGCCGACTTCGAGCGGCTCGGACTGGATTGTGTCGTCATCGGCTCCGCCGACCCGACCGACGTACGAAGCGTGCTCCTCGAATGGGCACACACACGTCTCGACCTGGCTCGGGGCCCGCGATGAGCTCACGCCTCACTCGTGGCCGCTTGCGCGCGGCGGGAGTGGTGGTCGTCGCCCTGGCGGTCGCCTCGGCCCTCGCCATTTTCGCCGGACGGTGGTGGGAGGGGAAGGGCGGGACCTACGCGCCGCGCCACATGGTCGTGCGCACGGCGGTGACTCCGCGGCGCTCCCTGTTCGGTCAGGTGATCACTGCGACTGTGAGGGTTGTCGTCGATCCTCGCCGCATCGATCCGCGGACCGTGCGTGTCGTAGGCGCGTTCCGCCCCTGGGCCGTGCGCTCCGAGCAGAGAGGCGACACCACGATCGGCCGCGCGAGGGTGATCTCGTTTCAGTACTCGCTCCAGTGTCTGGTCGCGGCATGCGTCCCGCGGGGCGGCTCCGGTCGGGCGCGCTCTGCTGCGACGGCGTTCACGTTCCGGCCTGCCCTCGTCACCGCGCAACGGCAGGACGGAAGCGCTCTCCGCACGGCGATCGCGTGGCCCACCTTTGGCGTGCAGTCGCGTCTCACCGCAGCCGACCTTGCGCTCGGGGAGCCTCAGGTCGAGCGGCCGCTCGCGGCGCCGAGCGTCACGTGGCGCATCAGCCCGAACCTCCTCGGTGGGGTCGCAAGCGTGCTCGCGGTCTTGTTCGTCCTCGGCTCCGCCGCATTGATCGCGTCGGTGGCCCTCGTCGACGGGCGGCCGCTTCGCGCGCTGCGGATCCCGGCAAACCTGACGCCCGTCGACCGCGCGCTCGCACTCGCGGCCCACGCGGCCAAGCGCGGCGAGACCGAAGAGAGCCGGAAGGCACTCGAGCGGCTTGCCGCCGTGTTGCGGCGACAAGGCGCGCCGGCGCACGCCGACGACGCCGAGCGGCTTGCGTGGTCGGCCGACCAGCCCACGCCCGAGAACGTCGCCCTGCTCGCCGACTCGGTGAGGTCGAACGGTGCACGGTGATCCGGGCACGCCGATCCCGGTCGCGGACGCGGGCTTTCTGCGCGGGGCGGCGAGGCGGACGCGCATCATCCGTCTCGCGCTCGGAGTTGCCCTGCTCGGCGCGGTCGTGGGTGCGTTTCTCACCGCTCCGCGACATCCCGGGCGGCGCTACCTCCCGGCGAAGGCAGTCGGGGTCGTGGTGCTCGACGTCTCCTCGAGCGTCCGGCCGACGACCTACTTCCGGATCGAGCAGACGCTCAACTCGATCGCGGCGTCCAAGGGCCGGCTCGGCTTGGTGCTCTTCTCCGACGTCGCCTACGAGGCCTTGCCGACGGGCACTCCGGCCTCCGAGCTCCGGCCCTTCCTTCGCTTCTTCGCGCCGCCGGCGGCGGGCGCGAGCGCGGCGACCAACCAGACCTATCTCGCGGACAGCCCGTGGCAGCAGTGGTTCTCGGCGGGCACGCAAATCTCGAGCGGGCTGTACCTGGCAGAGCACATGCTCGAGGCGGAGCACGCCCGACGGGGCGCAGTTCTCCTGATCAGCGATCTGGCCGACGACCCGGAGGATTCTCAGGCGCTCAAGAACTCGGTCGTGCTCCTCGAGCAGAAGGCGGTCCCGCTCGAGATCGTGGCGCTCGCTCCGACGATTGCGAACGCGAACTACTTCAAGAGCCTGCTCGGCTCGCAGGCGATCTACCAGACCGCCCACCTGCCAACCGGGGCACAGGCGGCCGGGAAGATCGAGGTGACCAGCGGGTTCTCGATCGCCCTCGCACTCTTCGCTCTCGTTGCCGTGCTCTTGCTCGCGCTCGACGAGTGGTGGACGGAACCGTTTCGGTTCACATCGAGGGCATCGTGATCGGGCGTCTCGCCGCTGCAACCGTGCTGCTCGTGGCCGCAGTCGCGCTCGCACTCGTCGCGCGCGACACCTGGCATTGGGCCCGCGCAATCCGCGATGCAGATGCGCGTGCCTCCTTGGGCTACGTGGCGCCGGACGCCTGGCGCGCCCACACCACGTTGCCAGGCGCGGTCGCACGTGGTCTCCTCGGCGTCGGCGATGACATCGAGTTTCGCCAGGCGGCGGTCGGCGCCCTCTTCCAGAGCGCGCGCGTGCCGAATGCCAAGCAGCAGAAGCAGCGGTCGATCCTGGAGTCTCAGCTTGCGCGGATCTCCCGCGGCGACGACGACCTGGTGCGAGCTGCCTCGGCCGCCGACGATCTCGGCGCGCTCATGTACTTCGACCCACCGTCGCCCAGCGAGGCCAAGAACCCCTACCAGGATCCGACGCAGGCAGCGGATTCGGGTCAGCAGTCGCCGACCGACAAGGCGCTCGCCGAGTTCGAGCTCGCAGTTCGCCTCGACCCGTCGAACGCGACCGCGCAGCGGAACCTCGAGGTGCTCCTTCGCATCGTGCGGTCGAAGGGCAAGCAGCAGCAGACGCGGGTCGGAGCCGGCGACCGTCTGGGCACAAAGGGCTCGGGCTCGCGTGAGCCGGGGCACGGGTACTAGGCCGCTGCGATGCACCTGACGTTTCTGACGCCACTGGGCGCTCTGCTTGCGCTCGGTGTGCTCGTGCCGCTCGCTGCCTTCGCCGCGAGTGAGCGTCGAGCGCGGCGCGTTCGCCGCTCGCTCCGCGTGGGCGACCCGCCGGCTCGGGGAACGATGGTCTCGGCTGCCCTGCTCGCACTGGTGCCACTGTTGCTCGCGGCTGCACTGTCCCAGCCGGTTTTGGAGTCGACGCGCACGGTGCGCGCTCGCACGGACGCCCAGATTTTCTACGTTCTCGACACGTCCGTCTCGATGGCCGCGTCCAGCCGGCCGGGCGGCCCGACGCGGCTCGACCGGGCGATCGCCGAGGCCGGACGGATGCGGCTTGCGCTGGCAGACGTCCCAGCCGGGCTCGCGACGATCACGGACCGCGTCCTGCCGAACATCTTCCCGACGACGGACCAGCAGGAGTTCGCAAACGCGCTTGCAGAGACCGTCGGCATCGACGAGCCGCCGCCGAAGGGCCTGTCGGACAAAGCGACGACGTTCGCGGCGCTCGACACCTTCGCAGGCACCAACTTCTTCTCGCCGGGGATCGCACACCGGCTCGTTGTGCTCTTCACCGACGGCGAGAGCGCTCCCTACTTCGCCGGCGATCTCCGCCAGACCCTCCAGACGCCGCCGCGCACCTCATTCGTGGTCGTCCATGTCTGGCGTGCGGGTGAGCGCATCTATCGCGGTCGGAAGCCGGATCCCGACTACCGGCCGGACCCGCGCAGCGGGCGGGCGGTCTCGGCGCTCGTGGCAGCCGTCGGCGGCCGCGCCGTTTCGGAGGGAAATCCGGCGCCGGCGGTGTCGGCGGCGAGGAGGCTGCTCGGGCCCGGGACGGTCGCGCGCATCGGAGTGGGGCTGCACGTGGTCGCGCTGGCACCGTGGCTGGTGCTCGTGTCGCTCGTGCCGCTTCTCGCGCTGCTCTGGCGCCGCAACATCCTCCGATGAGGCGCCGCGCCTGGCTCGTCGTGCCGGCCGCAGCGGCCGCACTCGCCCTGCCCGCCGCGTCGTCTGCGCATGCCTTTCTCGTCCGCAGCATCCCTACGGCCGGCAGCGCGGTCGTCGCGCCTCCGAGGTCGGTGGTGCTCGACTTCGACGAGCCGGTCTCGCCCGCGCACATCGACGTCACCCGCACCGACGGCACGTCGGTTCGGGCCGGCAAGCCGTACGTTCCGAAAGGACGGCCCACGGTGATCGTCGTTCCGCTGCGCCCCAACCTGCCGCACGGTGGCTACGTGGTGCACTGGAGCGAGGTCGACGAGGACGACGGCCACGTGGTCTCGGGAGTCTTTTCCTTCGCGATCGGGGCCGACCAGACCGCGCCCGCGGTGTCTGCCTCCGGCGGGAGCGACTTTCGCCCGCGCGACACGGTTGCACGCTGGCTGCTGCTCGCCGGGCTGCTCGTCGCGGCGGGCATCGCGGTGTTTCGGCGGTTCGTGTGGCCCGTGCGACACGGCGCTGTCGCCTCGGCCGTAGCTCTTGCGCTGGCTGCCGGCGGGGCAGTGCTGCTGCTCTTGCAGCAGCCCGGCCTGTTGACGACGCGGTTCGACAAGCTGACCCTCGCGGGGGCGGTCGGAGCCGCCGCCGCGTCGCTCGTCGCGCTCGCCTCGCTGCGCCTGCGCGGGCTGCTTGTTGTGGCCGACGTCGCGGCCGTGCTGCTCCTCGCTCTCCCGACGCTCGACGGTCATGCAGTCGCGCGCGGTCCCTCGCATCTGCTGAGCGTGCCGAGCGATCTCGTGCACCTGCTCAGCGCGTCGGTCTGGATCGGTGGTCGTGTTCAGTCTCGTCGTGCTCGTTCGCCCGGCCGATCGCGCGGCGGCGACGCGGCGGTTTGCGCCGTTCGCGCTGGCCGCAGTCGGCGCGCTGGCGCTGACGGGCGTGCTGCGCGCAATCGGAGAGCTTCGCTCCGTGTCGCAACTCTGGTCGACGTCGTACGGCAACGCGATCCTCGTCAAGACCGTGCTCTTCGCCACCGTGATCGCGATTGCGGCGGCGGCGCACCGGCGGCCCCGCCGTCAGGCGCTCCTCGCCGAGGGCGCGATCTTGTTCGTCCTCCTCGGCGCCGTCGCCGTGCTCGTCGGCCTGCGGCCCGGGCGCGACGTGCAGACGGTCGCCACGCTCGAACCGCCTGCGTTCGTCACCGCGGCGCCCGTTGGCACGTACGCAGTGGGGGTCGAGCTCGCGCAGGCCCAGGGTGGGATTCGCGCCCGGGCGACCGTCCTTGGGCAGGAAGGCCCGTCGCGGGGGCTGGCGGTGACGATCGTCGTCTCTGGTCACGCCGTGCGCGCGGCGAGTTGCGGCGACGGCTGTTACCAGACGGTCGCGCCGGTGGCGCAGCCGACGTCGCTCGCCGTTCGGCTTGCACGCGGGTCGCGCTCCATCGGAGCGGCGACCTTCCGCGTGCCGCAGCTCTGGCCGGCGCCGTCAGCGGCCCCGATCGTCGCGCGGGCAACGCAGGTCTTTCGCGCGCTGCACAGCGTGACGTTCGTCTCTCGCCTTGCGTCGAGCCCGAGCAGCTCGACCACCACGCTCTGGAAGACGGAGGCCCCGAACAGGCTCGCCGGGATCGAGCAGGGAAGCGGCGCGGGCGCGGTCATCATCGGGAGCAGGCGCTGGGACCGGGACTCTGCGAACGATCCCTGGGTCGAATCGAGTGCGATCCCGCTTCGCCAGCCGTCGTCACCTTGGCCGGCGACGGTTCGCAACGCACGCTTCGTCGGTAGCGGCGCCGTCCGCGGCCGGCCGGTCTGGCTCCTGTCGTTCGAAGATCCGACCACGCCGGCCTGGTTCCGGATCGCCGTCGACAAGCAGACCGGGCTCACGTACTCGATGGACATGGTCGCCACCGCGCACTTCATGCGCGAGGACTACGGCCGGTTCAACGCACCGCTCGCGATCAAACCGCCGTGACCAGGTGTCTCTGATGGGCCGGACAGGGATCGAACCTGTGACCTTGGGATTAAAAGTCCCCTGCTCTACCAACTGAGCTACCGGCCCTCGATTGCCGGGAAAGGCGGTGCGAGTACCCTTCCCGGATGGGCAAAGGGTACGCGGAAGGGAGCGCGGTCGAGGAACGGCTCGCCGCGCTCGAGCGCGGCGACGATCTCCACCTGCAGCTCGACGCCGGGAGGACCGCCGTCTACGGCTCCACCGACGACGATCCGGAGTCGCATTTCCTCGGCTGGCTGGGCGAGGTCGACCCCGACGAGCTGTTCGCCTCCGGCACGGCGTGGGGCATTCACACCGTGCGCCGGACCGTCGCCTAGCCGAGCGGCGGGCTCTGGAGCGCGGTCATCGGGCCTGGGTTGACCGAGGCGACGAGGTGGATGCCGACGCGGTAAGGCCCTGCGCCGAGCTTCGCCGCCGGCAGCGCGATGGTCGCGGGCGCGCCGCCGCCGTGTAGGGCGCCGCGGCGCGCCACGACGGGTCGGCCGTTCGGCCCGTCGAGCGTGAGCAGGTAGAGACAGTCGACATCGCAGCCGAATTGGACCGACAGTGGGGCGGTGGCAGCCGTCGGGTAGGTCACGCCGGTCGCCTGCACCTGCGTCGCAACGCCCGGGCAGACGAGTGCGCCCCGCCGAGCCGAGGCCGCTGCCGCGAGCAGCGGCGCCGTCGCCTGACTCAGCTGATCGAGCAGGATGCCGGAAACCTGGTTGCCGCACCCGAGTGACGAGATGAGCGCCGCTGTCGGCGCGGGTGGGCCGTCGAGGAGCACCGGCGGGGCCGTGCCGGCGGATGCCGTGAGCGCGGTAATCAGCTTCGTCACGTCGGTTGTCGTCCAGAGCCCGTTGCCCGGCGCCGGCGCTGGATGGAACGCCACGAGCTGCGGCAGGACCGCCCCAAGGGCGGTCAGCGTCGCCTTCGGCGCAAGTGCACCGTCGATCCGGATCCCGACCTGGACGTCGGGCGCAGCGTCCAACAAGGCAGCCCGAATGTCGTCGTACGCGAGCGCGTAGGCGCCCGCCGTTGCAGTGGTCGGAGCGGGTGCGAGGACGAGCGACTGCAGACCGGGCGTCTGTTGCGCGAGGGTCGCGGCGTACTGGGCGAGCGCGGCGCGGCCGGCATCGTCTGCCGGAAGGGGTGAAGCATTCAGTTCGAGCACGCTGCCGAGACCGGCGGGCAGGCTCTGTAGCGCTGTCGTGACGGTCGGGTCCGGCGTGGGGGCGCCTGCCGGCCACGTGACGCCGATCCGCGCGAGGCGCAGGCCGAGCTTCTGCAGCGCGGCGGCCTGAGAAAGGTCGTCGAGTGCCGCGCCCACCGCGACTCCCGTACCCGCCGACCTCGTCGACGCGGTGGTTCGTCTCGCAACGGTCGCGGTCCCGGCGGCCGTCGCGCGCACGATCGGCAGGGCGTCGAACGAGGCGCGGTTCGCGGCCCAGTCGACCGCAGTGACGTGCACCGGATAGAGGCCCGGCCGCTTCGGCTCGGGCCACGCGAGCGTGTGCCACCCGTCGCCGAGTGCGAGCCGCTTCGTCCGGCCGGCGGCGGTGTTCACCTGCACCGTCGCGGGCTTCGACAGCCAGAAGCGCAATGTTCCGAGCGAGGCGTTCGCGAGCCGGAATGCGGGCGGCTGGTGCTGGTAGGCGTCGAACCTGGCTGCAGCGTCTGCGAAGCGCGGGTCGGTGGGGGCGAGCTTCTTGAGCAGTTGAACGACGTACTGCTGGTAGTCGAGCGGAGACGCTTCGCGCGGGAGCGAGTAGTACGTCCAGTAGCCGGTGTCGAAGCTGGGGAGTGTCGCCGCCGCGGCCCGCTGCATCCGCGCCGCGAGCGCGCCGGCGGCAGGATCCTCGGCCGTCGTCGCGTACGTCTGGAGCGAGATCACGGCTTGCAGCTGAGCGTTGAGCACCCGCAAAGACTGAAACGAATAGAGGCGGATCCACGGGCCGGCTGCGACGCTCGTGAGCAGGCGGCCGGGGATCACACGGTAGGCGGCGCGGGCCTCGCGCATCAGCGCCGTCGCCTCCGCCGGTACGAGCGCTGCCGTTCGCGCGAACGCCTGTGCCGCGACGGCCTGCGCCATCCCCGAGAGCCACGGTGCGCGTCCCCCGGAGTAGTCGAAGAAGTACTCCCAGGCGATCCCGCCGCCCTGCTGGTAGACGCCGCGTGCGATCAGCGCGTCGGCGAGGCGTTGCGCGCCCGCCGCGTCGTTCGCGGCGACGCGAGCGTTCAGTGCTCCGAAGTTGGCCAGCGGGTGGAACTCGAGACAGCGTCCCGGGAAGTAGCGATAGACGAGGCCGTCGGCGTCCGTCACGTCTTTCTGCGGAGCGGGCGCATAGTGCTTCGCAAAGTAGTCGTCGTTCGCCTGGAGCTGGCCGATCAGCGCAAGTGCGCGCGGTGCAGTGAGGCGGCCGCTGAATGCTGCGAGCTCTCCGAGGGCGACGGCGACGTGCTCCCGGCGTCCGCTCGGCAGCGTGCGCACGAGGTGTGCCGCTCGTGCGATCTCCGCGCGGCCTGCGTTCGCGGTCGCGCCGTCGATTCGCCCGGCAGCAAGCGCCACGCGGATCGCTTTCAGCGCACGGACCTGCCCGGGAACGGGCGTTGTGGCCGGTGCTGCGCCCGCAACCGCAAGCGCGGCCGCCAGGCCGATGATGACTGCGAGAACCTTCACCCCTGCATGCACCGACGACGAGACGGCGTCGTGGTTAGTTGGCTGCGTTGTGCTCCCACTCGTCGAGCAGCTGCGCGACATGATGCCGCTGTGCGTCGTTGAATGGCATCAAATCGATGATTCGCCGTGCTTCGGCCGGGTCGTCGTTCGCGATCGCCGCTTCGAGCCGCTCGCGCTGCGGCGCGGGCTCGCGCAGCTGACGTCGCAGCCAGCGCAGGAGCGAGACGGTGGGCGAGCCGGTCGTCACAGCGGCCGTGTCCAGATGCCGTAACGCCGATCGGTGACGAATCCGATTCGCGCGTACAGCTGCAGCGCACCGGTCGGGTTGCTCGAGTCGACCTTCAAGCCGACCCGTTGGACGCCTCTCGCCGCATATGCGCGCAGCGCGTGGCTCGAGCAGCGCGGTGCCGAGCCCGTGGCCGCGCTCGGCAGCCGCGACAGCGATGTCCTTCACCCAGCCGGTCGATTGCTGCTCCTTCCAGTGCAGCGCGCAGGCGACGAGCTCGCCGTCGCGTTCGACCAGGAACCACAGCGCAGGATCGAACTCTGCGTGGTCGGTCATGAACGCGAGCCACTCGTCGTGGGGCAAGGGAACGTACGTGTCGTCCCAGGCTGCGTAGCTCACGTCGAGGAGTGCGTGAACCCGCTCGCTGTCTGCATCCTCGTACTGACGAACGGAAACGTGGGCGGGCCAGCGCGGCTCAGGCAGCTCCGTGTCGAGCGTCCGCCACATCCGCAGGATGTCGCGATCGTGCACGAAGCGGTGCCGTTCCACGAGCGACGAGAGCGGTCGTTCTTCCGGGGCCGTCGTCACCGCGATGTGGGCGAAGCCGCGCTCAGTCGCGCGAGCCTCGGCGCGCGCGAGCAGTGCGTCGCCGACTCCGGGGTCGACGGCCGCGTGAACGAGATCCTGAGCGGTGTCCAGCGCCGCATAGCCGACGATCTCCGTGTCCTCGAGCGCCACCCAGCGGTCCGTGCCGCTCGTGCGGCTGAGGGCGTCTGCGACGTGTTCGCGCTGGATCTCGGAGATCCCGAAGGCTCGACGGCTGCGGGTCGACAACAGGTCGAAGATGCCGTCGAGATCGCCGGGCTGCGCGGTGCGGATGTCCGCCACGCGACAACGGTACCCTCCCCTCGACGCCCCCATCGTCTAGTGGCCTAGGACGCCGGCCTTTCACGCCGGTAGCGCGGGTTCGAATCCCGCTGGGGGTACTGCGAGCCGCACGGCTCCAAGCGAACCGCGTAGTTGAGCGGGCTCGCCGATGAGGCGGAACTCGACTATGAGACGATGCTCGCATGAAGGAGAAAGCGCGACGGCGGAATGAAGAGGCGCTTGCATTCCTCGGCGACCTTCTTCGCAAGCTCCAGGAGCGAGAGGGTGTTCCCGTGGGGCGGTTCGATGCGTATGCCGACGCGATCGAGCGCTATGGGCTCGAAGACCGACTAGGGATCGATGACCGCGCCACCGTGGGGGAAACGATCGCGCAGGCTCGGACTCGCTATGAGCAGATGATCGAGGCGATGTCCGCCTACACGCTCAAAGGCGGCCGCGACCGCTGGGAGGCTTACGGCCAAGCCGTTTCCAGCTACGGGGCCGGGGCGTACTTGGCCGTGATAAACGCGCAGTCTGCACTCCACGCGTCCGGCGTTGGGTTCTCGGAACACACAGATCCCGCCTTCGTCGGGCTCGTCGAGTCAGACGCTCGATAGCCTGGCCGGAACTGCCCAACGTGTTCTCGCACGGCTTGGGCGACGAGCAGGAGCTCGACCGTTCGTTGCTCATTCGTACGGCGGCTCTTGCTCGGAGGGCTGCGTTTGCGGCGCCATCACCGTTGCGCCGGAGCCTGTAGCTGACGCCGGGAACGTCGCCAGCCTTCCGTGGTACTCACCAGACCAATCGCGGGCAGAAATCGTCCGAAAGGCCAGGGCCACCTGGCGAGGCCCGGCGCATTCTGAGTGGGTGGCTGGACATGACCCACACGAGCTCGAAACCGCTCACCGTCTGACGGACGCCGTCGTCTGCGTGGCGTGCGGGGGCTCGAGCGGCCTCAACTGGCGCGGCTGGCTCGCCTACCGCGTCGAGGATCCGGAGAGCAAGGATCCTCCCGAGCTCGGCTTCTATTGCCCCACGTGCGCAGCGAGGGACCTCGGCCGCCGGCCTCGCCGCCCGTAGGCGCCACAGCACTCGCCTCTCTCCTTGCTGCGGTTCTGAGAGGGGCGAGCCTCCAAGGTGGGCGCGGTGCCACTCACGGTGTCCGCCACGGCGAGCGCGTCTGGAGAGCCCGCCGCGTCCGCCTTGGAACCGTTTCGACCCAACTCGACCAACTTTTCGGCGAACCAGGAATCGAAGTACCCGAAGAGGGGACCACCGGTAGTGGCCGGGGCCTCGCCGCAGCTGTCTCTCTCCCCGCGCGCGGCGGGCTTCCGGCCTCTATCGGAGTCGAACCGCCGCCCGCGTCGACGTCAGCGATAATCGAGCAATCGATCGACGTTCGCGGGGCGGTTAGCTCAGCTGGGAGAGCGCCTGGTTTACACCCAGGAGGTCGGCGGTTCGATCCCGTCACCGCCCATTTCAGAGGCGTGATTGTCGCGCCGGCACCCACGGCCCGGTACGTTCGTCGGGTGGAGACACCCGACGCCGACCTCGTCGCCGCACTCCGGGCGGGAGATGAGGAGACGTTTCGCAGGATCGTCCGTGAGTGGCACTCGTCGCTGTTGCGCGTCGCGCAGATCTTCGTGCCGACACGCGCGCTCGCCGAAGAGGTCGTGCAGGAGACCTGGCTGCGCGTTTTGGGCGCACTCGATCGCTTCGAAGGACGTTCTTCGCTCAAGACCTGGGTCTTTCGCATTCTGGTGAACACCGCAAAGACGCGCGCCCAACGCGAAGGGCGTGTGATCCCGTTCTCCTCGCTCCACGACCCGGCGCGCGTGCCCGAGGCGGCCGTCGACGCGGATCGATTTCTCGCCGACAACCACGAGCGCCACCCGGGCGGCTGGTCGTCGCCGCCGCCTGAACTGCCGGAGGACCGGCTGATTGCCGCCGAGACGCGCGCGCTGATCGAGCAGGCGATCGAAGCCCTGCCGGCGAATCAGCGTGCTGTCATCTCCTTGCGGGACATCGAAGGCTGGAGCTCCGGCGAGGTTCGTAACGCTCTCGACCTCAGCGAGGTCAATCAACGAGTGCTGTTGCACCGCGCCCGATCGAGGGTGCGGCAGGCCCTGGAGGAGTACCTCGCGTGATCGACGTCGAAGCATTCAGCTGCCAGGAGCTCGTCGAGCTCGTCACCGACTACCTCGAGGGTGCGCTCTCGATCGCCGACATGCGGCGCTTCGAAGCGCACATCGGGGGCTGCGACGGCTGCACCGAGTACCTGACGCAGTTCCGGCGGGTGATTCAGCTGACCGGAACGCTGACGCCCGACGATCTCACCCCGGAGGCCGAATCCGCTCTGCTCGAGGTCTTCCGCTCGTGGAATACGGCGGAAACCGACGCTGTCGAGCCCGAGGGATAGCTCCGCGCGGCCGAGCCGTCGCCTCTTTACACCGTCCTCAAAGCACCTCGCTACCGTCCCGCTGCCCAGGGAAACGGAGGAAGGGACCTTGCCCGTGCTGAAAGCAGTCCGTCTTGTACTCGTGGCGCTCGTTGCGCTGCTCGCCATTCCGGCTGCAACCGTGCACGCAGCGCAGCGCATGCCGATCGGTTTCTTCGACGACCCGTCGTTTCGGTGGTCGCCGACGCGCGAGCAGAACCTGCAGCTCGCCGCTTCGGCCGGGGCGTCCGTGATCCACACGACCGCCACCTGGGCAGCGCTCGCGCCCACGAAGCCGGCGGATCCCGCGAACGGCGACGACCCGGCCTACAAGCTGACGGATCTCGATGATCTCGTCTTCCAGTCGGGCCTCCACAACCTGCGGGTGATGATCAACATCACCGGCACGCCGAAGTGGGCGAACGGCGGCAAGGCGCCGAACGTGATGCCCAAGAAGCTGGGCGACTTGACGACGTTTTCGAGGATGCTCGCGACCCGGTACAACGGTCACACAGGCCACGGCTCCGTCTCGCTCTGGTCGGTCTGGAACGAGCCGAACCTGCAGCTGTTCCTGACCCCGCAGTTCGTCGGGAAGAAGATCGTTGGTCCGGCGAACTACGCCAAGCTCTTCAAGGCTGCCTACGCCGGTATCAAGGCGGGCAACCCGTTGGCGAAGGTCGCGATCGGTGAGACGTCGGCCCGCGGACGCGACAAGCCACTTCCGGGCGTCAGCGCGACGATCGCGCCCGGCACGTTCGCGCGGCTCCTCTCCCAGGTCAAGGGGCTCAAGTTCGACGCGTGGGCGCATCACCCGTACCCGACCTCTCCGAACCTGCCGCCGATGCAGAAGGTTCGCTATCCGAACGTCACGCTGTCGACGATGTCGAAGTTCGAGGGCGATCTGAAGAAGTGGTTCCATCGTTCGGTGCCGATCTGGATCACCGAGTACGGCCACGAGACGAAGCCGGCCGAACCGCACGGCGTCACCACCGCGCAACAGGCGGCCTACGCGAAGCAGGCGCTGGCGTTCGCGAAGAAGGACCCGAACATCCAGATGTTCATCTGGTTCGTCTTCCGCGACAGTGCCGGCAACCCCTGGCAGAGCGGGCTGATCGCCCAGTCGGGCACTCCGAAGCCGGCCCTGGCGGCGTTCGGTGCGGTCGCGCGGCTGACCGACGGCTCGTCGATCACCGTGAAAGCGGGCGCGCCCGTTCGCGTCACGATGTACGTCCCCTACCTGGCTCACTATTCGGAGCCCGGCTCCGTGATCGGCATGACGTACTTCGCGTACAACTCGAAGGGCAAGGCGATCGCGGTCGGACAGCCGACAGCGACGCTCGCGGCGGACCAGTCGGTCACCTTCACGCCGGCCTTCACGCCGGCGAAGGGTCAGACGTACACGGTCGTCGCGACCCTGAACGAGGTCAACGGGCACAGCCAGTCCCGCACGGCGTACGTCACCGCTTCCTGATCTCGTAGATCACGCCTCGGCCCCAGTCGGCGACCAACAGGCCGCCGCTGGGGTCGACGGCAAGCGCGAGCGGATGGTCGAAGCCGGTCGCGAACGTCGTGACGTGACCGCGGGAGATGCGCACCAGCCGCCTGCCGTGGTTGTGGTGCAGGTACTCGCCCCACTCGGCGACGAACAAGTCGCCGCGCCACGAGGCGATGCCGTCCGCGGACGAGTGTGGGTCGAGATACGCGACGGGGCGGGACACGCCGGAGCACGCCCCGATCAGCCGTTCGAGCGCGTAGCTCGGCCAGCAGTCCGGCCAGCCGAAGTTGGCGCCGGCCGTGACCCGGACGACCATCTCGGCCGGCTCGCTGTCTCCGAGCTTGTCCTTGCCGTTGACCGTCGCGTACAGGGTCCGGCCGGCGAACACGAGCCCGTAGGGGTTGCGCAGCCCGCTCGCGACGACGCGTAGGTCGCTCCCGTCGGGCCGGAACGAGAGGATCGCGGCGCTCCGCCGATCGGTCTCCTTGCACGAGTCGCAGGTCGAGCCCGAGCCGAGATAAAGCCGGCCGTCCGGGCCGGCGACGATTGCATCCTGCTGGTGCAGCCCGAACGGAAGCCCGGAGACGATGGTGCGCCGACGGCCTGCGAGCGTCAGCGTCTGGACGCGTCCGCTCTCCGAGACGTACAGCGTCTGTCCGCGCCAGAGCAGGCCGAGCGGGACGGTCAGGCCTGATGCGAACGGGCGAGGCCGCGCGGTGCCGCGCGAGACGGAGACCACCTTCCCCACGTCCTCCGACACGTAGAGCCGGTGATCGGGGCCGAACGAGAGCGCCGTCGGATGTTCGAGGCCCGTCGCCCAGGTCGCGACGCTGTAGCCGCTCGGGACGTGGATGGCGGCCGCGAGCGCTGCGGCGAGGAGGAACCTCATCCTCGGGTGAGCCTCAGCACGACGACGAGGGCGCCGACCGCGGCAGCAACGCCGGCCGCTGCCAGGAGGACGCTCGCGGAGGCCGAGATCGCGGCTGTCCCCAGCAGCAGGAAGTTCATCAGCAGCGCGGCGCCCCCGAGGAGGGCCAGCGTCGTGATGCGCCGCACCGTGAGCGATCGTTCCTCGGCGATGCGTGCATCATGTTCGATCGACCAGATCGCGAGTTCGGCGGCGAGCAGGAGCAGCACGCCGATCGCGGCCGACCACCCGTCGACGAGGTTTTTGCCCGCATGGCCGCCGACGTAGCCGGCTGCGGTCACGAAGATCGCCCACGGGACGAGTGTCGGCCACCTGAGCACGATCGCGAGAGCCAGGAAGCCGAGGCCGAGCGCTCCCACACCGAGTGCGACCAGGGCGAGCCGTCCGTCCGTCGCTGTCGCGTAGCCGATCGTCGCTCCCAGCGCGACGAGCGCGAGCAGCCCGGTGATCAGACGCGCGCGTGCCGGGTGTAACGCCTGAATTCCCGCACCTCCTCCAGAACTGACTGCAGCGGTCTCTCCTCGGTCCATTCGACGACGGCGACGCCCGCCCGCTGCAGGCGATGACGAAGCGCGTCGCGTCGCAGCACCCAAAGGTCGTGCGCGACGGCGTCGAGTCCCGCCGGCGGCCGCGCGACGAACGGCACCGGAGAGACGTCGATCACCGCCAGGTCGTAGCCGCGTGCACGTAGATCGAGCAGCGCGCCGACCGAGCGCTGGTCGAGCAGGGGCGACAACGCGATCACGAGCGCGTTCGGCGGCAGCATGCGCCGCGGGATCACGTCGATCTCCTTCCAGTAGTAGGAGAGGATGATCTGCGTGTCGAGCAATGCGTCGACGATGCGGTACAGCTGAACGAGGCCGGTGCCCGGAACGAGCCAGCGAAGGATTCCGCCAAACGAGATCAGGCCGACGCGGTCGCGCCGTCGAACGTAGGCATCCGCGATCGTGGACGTTGCACGCACTGCGAGGTCGAGTGTTCCCTTGTCGCCGAGCCGAGCCTCGATGAACGAGTCGACGAAGATGATCACGTCGGTGTTGCGCTCGGGATGACTCTCGTTGACCCAGAGCTCGTTCCGCCGCGCGCTGGCGCGCCAGTTGATCCGGTTGAGCGGATCGCCCGGGCCGCGAAGGCGGATGTCGGCGAACTCGATTCCTTCGCCTTTGCGCCGCGAGACCTCGTTGCCCGAGAAGACCTGCGTCTCACGCGGCTGCAAGACCCGGCGCAGGACGTCCTCGCGCGGGTAGGTGCGCAGCTGCGGCCGCGTCGGCGCCGTCGCCTCCCAGACGAGGAACCCGAGCGGGTCCCGAGCTCGCGTGTACAGCGGGCCGAGCATGTGCGCGCCCCACCGTGTCGCGTGGAGGGTGAGGTCGAGCGTCGCGACGCTCCCCGGCGGCGAGCCGCAGCGCTACCGGGTTCCGGCCGTCCGCGAGCTCGACCCCGTCGGGGAGCTGCACGAAGAGCTCCAGCCGGTCGACCGGCGTCGCCGACTCGACCACGATGTGCGCGCCCACCTCTTCGCCTTCGAGAGTGCGGTCGCTGTCGAGCTCGATCCGTGCGCTGAGCCGAGGCGGCGTTGCGAGCGCGAGCCCGGCGCCGACCGCGAGCAGGAACGGCGCGGCGAGCGCGACGAGCTCGGGCTGGGCGAAGACGAGGGCCGCCAGCAGGCCGACGGCCGAGAGGGTTGCGTAACCGGCCAGCTTGGGCGCGGAGTAGCGCGTCAAGTCTTCGCGAGGTCTTCGGCCACCGGTGTCGGCACGGTGCTCAGCCGCTCGCGCACCACGTCCTCGGCCGAGATGCGCTGGACCCAGAGCTCGGGACGCAGCGTCAGGCGGTGGGCGAGCGCCGGCACGGCGACCGACTTGACGTCATCCGGCGTGACGTAGTCGCGACCGTCGAGCGCAGCCCGGCAGCGCGACAGCTTGAGCAGCGCAAGCGAGCCGCGGGGCGAGGCACCCACCTGGATCGACTGTGAATCACGCGTCGCGGTGACGATGTCGACCATGTAGAGGCCGACCGGCTCGGAGACGTAGACCTGCTCGCACGCGCGCTGCATGTCGAGCAGCCCGTCGCGGTCGATCAGCGGGGAGAGGACGAGCTCGTCCACCTGCCGCTCTGCACGGTCCGCGAGCATCTGCCACTCGTCCGAGCGCGAGGGATAGCCGACGGACATCCGCAGCAGGAACCGGTCGAGCTGCGCCTCGGGCAGCGGATAGGTCCCTTCGTACTCGATCGGGTTCTGGGTTGCGAGGACGAGGAAAGGCGGTCCGAGCCGCCGGGTCTCACCCTCGGTTGTCACCTGACGCTCCTGCATCGCCTCGAGCAGTGCGGCCTGCGTCTTCGGCGGAGCGCGGTTGATCTCGTCGGCGAGCAGGAGGTTGGCGAAGATCGGGCCGGGCCTGAACTCGAAGTCCGACTCGCGCTGATTGAAGATCGACGAGCCCGTCACGTCCGAGGGCATCAGGTCGGGCGTGAACTGGATGCGGGAGAAGTCCATCGACGCGACCTGCGCGAACGACCGGGCCATCAACGTCTTGGCCAGGCCGGGATAGTCCTCGATCAGCACATGGCCGTCGGCGAGCAGTCCGAGCATCAACAGCTCGAGCGCTTCGCGCTTCCCGATCACGGCCTTCTCGACCTCGTCGATCACCGCATTGGCGCGGGCACCGACCTCCGAGAGCTCCATCGCCACTGTCACATCCTCTCAAGATCGGCGACGAGGTCGAGCAACTCGCTCTGCGGGAGGCCGACGGCGAAGCGGTCGGAGGGCTCCGGGCGGTCGGGGCGCAGCAGTTCCCACCAACGGCCGAGCGTCTCGGGGCTCGAGGTCCGTCCCGCACGCTCGAGGCGGCATTGCGCGATCTCGCGCAGCTGAGGCAGGAGGCGCAGGTGGAGGTCGTAGGCGTTCGCAACCCCGAGAGTCACGGCGCGTTCGATCTGCTCGACCTGGGCCGGAGCGCGGTCCGTGCGCTTCACCTTCACGAGGGCGTCGTCGAACGGCGACCGGCGGCGGCGAGGCAGCGCGTCGCCGAACGACGAGACGATCGCCAGCATGACCAGCGCGCCCACGACGAGCACGTACGAGTAGATCGCCGCGCTGCGGATGCCGGGTTGGGCGAACGCAACGTACGTGCACGCGATCGTCGACATCGCCAGCAGAACTCCGAGGTCGAGCAGATGCCGCCTCATGCGGGTGCTCCCGTGAGCCCGTCCCTGATCTCGCGCAGGGCGCCGATCGCGTCCTGCTTCATCGTGACGTCGATCTCATCCCGGCTGAACTTCGCCCGCTGGAAGAGGCCGGTCAGGCGTGTGACGGCATCGCCCCGCGAGGTGAGCCCGAGCAGGATCCGTCGCAGGTACTCGATCGCCGTCTCGCTCGGCACGCGCTGGAAGCCGTTGCGTCCGAGCACCGCCTCCATCCGCGCATAGGCGGCGATCACGGCGCGGCGCGCGTCGGGCTCGGCCTCGAGGTCGTCGATCGCGTCACCGATCGTCGCGGCGAGGTCCTCGGAGACACTCAACTCGTGCACGCGCGGCTGGAACGCGGGCTTGCGCGTCCGCCACCGGTAGTACCCGTAGGCGCCGACGACCCCGAGGACCACCAGCGCGATCCACAGCACGCTCCACTGGAACTCTGGGTTGGACGCCGGGTGCGCCTTGTCCGGGCCGTGTGGGACCTTCGTGTTGGGCTGGCGGAACGGGTTGAGGTTCTGCAGCAGATGTGGATGGCGGTTGTGCAGGTAGAACGAGACGAAGACGACCAGCACCAGCGCGCCCCAGCGCACGGCGGAGGCGTAGAGGCGAGCCTTGAAGCTCTTGGCGCGACGAGCCTCCACACGCTCCCGGAGCCGGAGCACGAACGCATAGGCCGCCACCGGGATCATCAGCACGAACAGGATCAAGAACACCGTCAGCGCGTAGCTCGTATAGCGGTTGCTCGGCGCCGATCCGTCGTGGTGGGCGAGGCCGCTGCGGCTGGCGAAGGCGACCACGCTGAGCAGCACCAGGAGCCCGATTCCGAGCAGCGACAGCCGCGTCCCGCGGCCGGATCTGGGGAGTGGCTGCATGGGTAGTGGGAAGTTAGACGCCGGAGAGTCGATTTCGTTGATGCGAGCTCGAGCGCGGCGGCACCGCTAGATTCCGGGCATGGCGGGCCTCGAGGGCAAACGGGCGATCGTGACCGGGGGGTCGAGCGGGATCGGCGCTGCGACGGCGCAGGCGCTGACGGACGCAGGCGCGCGGGTCGTGACCGGCTCCCGGACGGATGGGACGCTCGACGTCACCGATCCCGCTTCGAGCGAGCAATTCGTGGCCCAGGCGCTTGACGAGCTCGGCGGCCTCGACATCCTCGTCAACAACGCGGGCCTCTCCCGCGGCCGCGATCCGGTGTGGGAGTCGAACGAGGAGGACGAGCGCGAGGTGATCGAGACGAACGTGCTCGGCCTGATGCGGATGACGAGGCTCTGCGTGCCGTATCTCGTCGAAGACGGTGGCGGCCACATCGTGAATCTCGGGTCGGTGGCCGGCATCTGGGCCTACCCGAACGGCTCGTCCTATGTCGCCTCGAAGTTCGCCGTCCACGGCTATACGCGCGCGCTGCGGGACGATCTGCAGGGCAAGCCCGTGCGGATCACGAATGTCGCGCCGGGCCTCGTCGAGACGAACTTCTCGAAGGTGCGCTACAAGGGCGACGAGGAGAAGGCGGCCGCCGTTTACGCGAACGTCGCACTCGGCGGCCCTCTGCATGCGGAAGACGTCGCCGACTGCATCATGTTCGCGCTCACACGCCCGCCACACGTGAACATCGACGAGATCGTCGTGCTCGCCCTCGCGCAGGTCTCAGGCTCGAACGTCGTCCGCGAGACCTGAGCTCGCTCGGGCGAACCTGATTCGGCGCAGCCGAACCAGATTCGCGAGTTTTCGCGTCTAGCTGCGCTTGTCCCAGTAGCGGCGCAGCCCGTGCCAGGACTGCCAGAACGGGGCGACCTGGTCGTAGTCGTCGGCCTCGGCACCGGCGTCGGCGCGAGCCGCGGCGACGAAGGCCTCCTGGTCCATGCCGTCGCGCACACGGGCGGCCCAGCGGTCGAGCTCGACGTCGAGGCGATCGAGGTGCGAGTCGACGTCCTCGTGCAGACCGAAGTGGATCAGCGCGAGCCGTTCCGGCTTCCGTGCCCGAATCGCCTGCACGGTTTCGTGCCAGATCTCGATGTCGATGTCGGGAGGCGGTGAGACGGGCAGGATGTAGGGCGAGCCCGGCATGCGGACGCCGGCCGCGTCGCCGGCGAGCAGCGTCCCGTCCCGGAAGTAGCTGATGTGGTGGGACGCGTGACCCTGCGTCGGAAACGACTCCCAGCCGAGCACGTCGCCGTCGGCCACGCGCACGTTCGCCTCGGGCACCGCGGCCAGTTCACCCCAAAGTGGGTCGAACAGCGCCCCGTAGAGCTGACGCGCCGAGCGTTCGAGCCGCGAAGGGTCGACGAGGTGCGGTGCGCCGATCGCGGAGACCCAGACGGTGAGCTTCGGGTGCCGGCGGACGATCGTTCCAGCGGCTCCCGCGTGGTCGAGGTGGATATGGGAGAGGAGCAGGTGGCGGACGTCCGTCAGTTCGAGGCCCTGGTCCGCGAGGCCGGCCTCGAGTGCGGGGACCGTCGAGGAAGGCCCGCAGTCGAAGAGCGCGGGGCCGTCTCTCGTGTCGACGAGGTACACGCCTACCGAGTGGGGCCGATCGCCGAAGTTGAGGTCGAGCAGCCGCAACGAATGCATAACCGCATCTTTGCAGTCGCCGACTTAGCCTTCGCGCGCGTGAAATGGGTGCTTGGGCTGTTCGCGCTTGCGATCCTCATTCCCGTCGCGGCCGCGCAGGGAAGGCCGGACGTCGACGCGACCAGGGCGATTCACTTCTTCTACCGCGCCCACGATGGGCGGTTGCGCCCGGCCTGGCTGTTGCTGCCGTCGTCGTACGACGGCGGCTCGATTCCGCTCGTCATCTCGCCGCACGGGCGTGGTGTGAGCGCCCGCGTCAACGCGCGCTTCTGGGGCGACCTGCCCGGCGAGGGCGGCTTCGCGGTCGTGAATCCGGGCGGGGAGGGCCGGCGGCTCCATCAATACTCGTGGGGCGCTCCCGGGCAGATCGATGATCTGGCGCGGATGCCCGAGATCGTCGAGCGCCTTGGTGTGCGGATCGACCCGCGTCGCGTCTACGCGATCGGAGGCTCGATGGGCGGACAGGAGACGCTGCTCCTCCTTGCCCAGCATCCCCGGCTCCTGGCCGGCGCGGTCGCCTTCGACCCTGCCACCGACATGGCCCGCCGCTATCGGGACTTCGGGCGGCTGCGCGACGGCCGGCGGCTGCAGCGGCTCGCCCGGGTCGAGCTCGGCGGCACGCCGGCCGAGGTGCCCGCCGCGTACCGCGAGCGGAGCCCCGATGCGTACGTCGACGCGATCGCCTTCTCCGGTGTGCCGCTGCAGATCTACTGGAGCGTCCGCGACCACGTCATCTCCGATCAGGTCGACGAGTCGGCTTTGCTCGCCGCGAACATCCTGTCCGTCGATCCCTCGGCGAAGCTCTGGGACTTCGAAGGTGCGTGGGATCACACCGTCGAGATGCAGGCGGACCGCCGGTTGCCGCGCGCGCTCGAGCGGTTCGGGCTGCTTCGGAGGAGCGACGTGCCGGAGCTGCCGGCGCCGCCCGCTACGCGCGCGCCGGCGTCGACCGTCTGACAAGGGCGGCCTCGAGATCTGCGAGCAGGTCTTCGGCCGACTCGATTCCCACCGACAGGCGCACCAGGTTCCCGGGGGGCGCGAACGGCGCGGTGGCCGTGGATGCGTGTGTCATGCGGGCGGGATGCTCGATCAGGCTCTCGACTCCGCCGAGCGATTCCGCGAGCATGAAGATCGTCGTGCGTGCGACGAAGTCGACGGCTTCTGCCTCGGACTCCATCTGGAACGAGACCATCCCACCGAAGTCCCGCATCTGACTGCGCGCGACATCGTGGCCGGGATGATTCGGCAGGCCGGGGTAGAGAACGCGTTCGACGCCCGGGTGCCCATCGAGGAACTCGGCCACCCGCCGCGCGTTCTCCGAATGCTGTCGCATGCGTACCGCGAGCGTCTTGATCCCGCGCAACACGAGCCACGCATCGAAGGGGCCGGGGACGGCGCCGAGCGACTTCTGCAGGAAGTAGAGGCGCTCTGCGAGAGCGTCGTCGTTCGTCGCGATGAAGCCGCCGATCGTGTCGCTGTGGCCGCCGAGGTACTTCGTCGTCGAGTGCAGAACGGCGTCGGCGCCGAGCTCGAGCGGCTGCTGGAGGTACGGCGTGGCGAACGTGTTGTCGACGATGAGCAGCGCTCCGACGGCGTGGGCGGCGGCGGCTGCCTTGCGGATGTCGACGATGTTCAGCAGTGGGTTCGACGGGGTCTCGACCCAGACGAGCTTCACCTCCTCGTCGAGATGCGACGCGAGATTGTCGTCGAACTCGGCTGCCGGGACGTAGGTGAAGCGGTAGCCCTTGGGCTCGTAGACCTGCGAGGTCATCCGATAGACGCCGCCGTAGACGTCGGCGATCAGGACGACCCGTTCGCTCGGATGCACCAGGTGCATCAGCGTGGTCGTGGCGCCGAGCCCCGAGCTGAACGCGACGCCGTGCTGCGCGTTCTCGAGGCTCGCGAGCGCGACCTGGAGCGCTGTGCGGGTGGGGTTCGCGACGCGCGCGTAGTCGTAGCCCTTGTTCACGCCGACCGCCTCCTGCACGAACGTGGAGGTCTGGTAGATCGGCGTGGTGATGGCTCCGGTCGCCGGGTCCGGGTCTTGTCCCGCGTGGATCGCGCGCGTCTCGAAGTCCATCGCGCCAGCCTAGCGCCGAACGCCTTCGAGCAAGATCGTGACCGAACCAGATTCGGTTTCTGAATCTGATTCGCGAGATTCTCGGGAGCTGGTTCACAAGTCGAGACTCGTGAATCTGGTTCGGCTGCGCCGAATCAGGTTCAGTGGGTCGCCGGCCGAGCGCCCAGCCAGCGGGCGAGGCTCCCGAGCGGTGCAGCGAGGGACACGGGCTTCACGCCCTCCTCCCACCACGTGCCGAGCAGGCGCAGTTCGCCGCTCTTGCGGTCGTGCACCGGCTCGATCCGGCCGATCACACGGTCGCCGCGGAGAATCGGCAGGACGTAGTAGCCGTATTCGCGCTTCGCCTTCGGCACGTACATCTCGAGCCGGTAGTAGAAGTCCCAGAGCGCCTCCGCCCGCTTACGGTCGTGCACGAGCCGGTCGAAAGGTGAGAGGAACGTGACGCGCTGCGCGACGCGCCCGTCCTCCGCGTCCGGGTGGGCGAGCCACCGGCGCCGTCGGTCGAGTTGCACACCGAGCGCGCGGAAGCGCTTCTCCTCGAAGACGCGTTTGGCCTCCGCCCAGGTGACCTTCTCGGTCTCGGGGTACCACCGCTCCGCGAGATCCCACACGCGCTGCTTGCCACGCCGCCCGACGACGGCTACCTCGCCACGCGCGTTCAGGATGCCGAGCATCAGACCCATCTTGCGCGCGCCCCACCAGCGGTGCGCCTCGCGTCCCGTCGGCGTATGGTCGTCGATCTCGCGGGAGAGAAGCGGACCGCGCAGCTCCAGCTCTCGGAGCACGTAGCGCCGGAACGAGGCGTTCTCCTTCAGGTACGCCCGGAGGTATCGGTCGACGGGACGGTCGTTTCGCCGCATGCGAGCCCGCAGAAGCGGCAGGTCCTCGGCGGGCCAGAGGAAGGCGTTCCACTCCACGAGCTGCCGCTCCTCCCAGAGGAGGCGATCCAGCTCGCTTCGGTCGAAGGGGCCGAGGCGGCTCCAGAGCACGAGGTGCTGGGGAGGCGCGACGCTCGAGATCGGGTCGAGCTGGAGAAAGCCGAGCTGCCGGACGGTGCTCAACACGTCCGTCGCCGTGCCGTCGAGGAGCTGCGCGCGAACGGCGATTCGCCGCGCCTCCTCGACGCTCACCTCCCTTGGCTTCACGCGGTTCGTTCTACACGCTCGAGCCCGAGTATGCGGGCCAGCCGTGCCGTCGCCGCGTCGAGTTTCGAGTCGATGTTCCCGCGCGCCCGTGGCTCCGGGGTGAATCGGCGCACGCGCAGCACACCCTCGGCGCGATCCGCCTTCAGGTCGGCGCGGCCGAGGAACCGGTCACCCGCGAGCAGCGGCAGGACGTAGTACCCGTAGACGCGCTCGGGCTCGCGCTTGTAGACCTCGATCACATGCTTGAAGCCGAAGAGGCGCTCGAGCAGCGGCCGGTCCCACACCAGATTGTCGAACGGGCAGACGAGCACGGGTGGCGAAGGGGCGCCGTCGAGCTCCACGTCCGGCAGGACGTAGAACGGCGAACCGCCGTCATCGACCTCGACCTCGCGCAAACGCCCTTCGCCGACGAGCGCGAGCAGGTGGTGGTGCAGACGGGCCTTGCCGCCCTTGAGCCGCCAGTGCTCGCGGATCGCAGGCTCTGTCAACGCGCCGCGAGCGCCGACCGCGAGCAGCGCGAGCGTGCGCAGCGTCTCGCCCTCGGTCGGCGTCGGCGTTTCCAGCCACTGCTTCGGGATCACCCGCTCTGCCAGGTCGTAGGCGCGCTGGAAGTTCCGGCGCTCCGCGATCACGAGCACGCCTTTGTCCCAGAGCGCGTCGAGCACCATCTTCGATGGCTTCCAGCCCCACATGCCGCCTCCGCCGCGGCCCTCGAAATCGCGGGAGGCCAACGGGCCTTCGGCGCGGATCCGCTCGAGCACCGGCTCGACGAGATCGGCGTGCGCCTGCAGTGCGCGATCGTGGGCGCCCCAGTGGCCGCCGCCGTCCATCACCGCCCGGCAGTGCGGCCAGAGCTCGATCGGGAGCAGCGACGCCTCGTGTGCCCAGTACTCGAAGACCCTTCCCGAGCGCAGGAGGGAAGGCACGGTGTCTTTCGGAAACGCGCCGACGCGCGCGGTCAGCGTCAACCGATGGGCACGGTCGACGGTCGAGATGGAGTCGAGCTGCACCGCTGTCAGCCGGCGGATCGCAGCCTCGACGTCGTCGGCGCCGGCGCGTCGGAAGCGACCCGTATACCCCTGCGATCCGACGACCAGTCGCCGGATCGCTGCAATGCTCGTGGTCACGCTGCTAGCGGCGGGAGAGGTACTCGAGCAGGTCGGAGCGCGTCACCACGCCGACCGGCATGCCGTTGTCCGCAACCACGACGGCATTCGTCCCGCCGGTCAATGCGGTGACGATCTCGTCCACAGAGGCGTCCGCGTCGACGGCCGCGAGCGGGCCCTGCATGGCGACCGCGACGTCCTCGTGCAGCGCGTCGGAGTTCTTGAACACGAGGTCGAGCAGCGCCCGGTCCTCGAGCGACCCGATCACGTCCGTCAGGGAGGAGACCTCACCGTCGCGAACGACCGGCAGCTGCGAGATCGAGTAGCGCTCCATGACGCTGATCGCCTCGGCCACCTTCTGGTGCGACGAGATCGTGACGAGCGCCGGCGTGTCGCCCAACTTGGCGGCGAGCAGCTCGCGCACCGTGGGCGTGGGGGCGCCGCGCTCCAGGAACCCGTGCTCGATCATCCAGTTGTCGTCGAGGAACTTCGACAGATACGAGCGCCCGGAGTCGGGAAGGATCGTCAGCACCTGCGACGCCGGCCCGAGCTTCTGCGCGTACTCGAGCGCTGCCGCGATCGTCGAGCCCGAGGAGCCGCCGACCAGCAGTCCTTCCTCACGGGCGAGGCGGCGCGCTGCGAGGAACGAGTCTCGATCCGAGACCCGGATCCACTCGTCGACCACCGTCAGGTCGATCGTCTTGGGCCAGGTGTCCTTGCCGATCCCTTCGACGAGGTACGGGTGCAGGTCGGCTTCGCTCTCGGCGGTGTAGATCGAGCCTTCGGGGTCGACGCCGACGATCTGCACGGACGGCTTGTGCTCGCGGAAGAAGCGTCCGATGCCGCTGATCGTGCCGCCCGTCCCGACGGAGATCACGATCGCGTCGATCTCTCCGCCGGTCTGCTCCCAGATCTCGGGCGCCGTCGTCTCGTAGTGCGCCTCGGGATTCGCCATGTTCGAGTACTGGTCCGGTTTGAAGCCGCCGGGGATCTCCTCGGCGAGCCGTGACGAGACGGAGTAGTACGACTCGGGCGAGTCGTGGTCGACGGCCGTCGGCGTGATCACGACCTCGGCGCCGTAGCCGCGGAGCATCGAGATCTTCTCCTGGCTCATCTTGTCCGGCATGACGAAGATGCAGCGGTAGCCCTTCTGGGCCGCGGCGATCGCGAGCCCGACACCCGTGTTGCCCGAGGTCGGCTCGACGATCGTGCCGCCGGGCTTGAGCTTTCCGTCGCGCTCGGCGGCCTCGATCATCGCGAGGCCGATGCGGTCCTTGTTCGAGCCGCCCGGATTCAGGAATTCGAGCTTCGCCAGGATCGTCCCCGGCACGTCGCGCGACACGTGGTCGAGGCGGACGATCGGCGTCGAGCCGACCAGGTCGATGATCGTCGGATACTCGCGGGCCATCGCGGCGCGAAGCCTACCGCCGGCCGCGGGCGCAAACCGGATTCTGCTCGTGCCTGGTCAGGGACGGTGGCCTACGCGGCCGCCGTCGCCTCTTCGACTGCACCGATCTCGTCGGGGCGAATCAGGGTCACCGTCGCGATCAGCCCGGCCACCGCGATGCCGACGGTCACCCAGAAGGCCCACTGTGTCCCCGACGTGAACGCCTCGGGCACGGGGGTGCCCGAGGCGACCAGGTGGTTGAAGTGGCTGATCGAGATCGACGACGTCACTGCGACGCCGATCGCGCCGCCCACCTGCTGGGCGGTGTTGATCAGTCCCGACGCGAGGCCCGCCTCATGCGGTTCGACGCCCGCGAGCGCCGCGATCGACACCGGGACGAACGTGAACGGCAGCGCGAAGCCGACGAGCAGGTAGCCCGGGAGCAGATCCGTAGCGAACGACGCGTGCGTCGGGATCTGCGTGTACCAGACCATGCCCGCGATCAGGGCGATGAAGCCCGCGGCCATCACCGGCTTCACGCCGATCCTGGTCACGAGCGCCTGCGCGACACCGGCCCAGACGATCGCCGAGCCTGCCGTGGCGACGAACGTCACGCCCGTCTTGAGCGCAGACCACCCGAGTACCTGTTGCACATAGAGCGTGAGCAGGAAGAAGTTCGCGAACACGATTGCGCCGAGGAGGAGACCGGCGACGTTGGCGCCCGCGACGGTGCGCACGTGGAAGATCCGGAACGGCATCAGCGGGTCCTTGGCCCGTGACTCGATCACGAGGAAGGCGACGAGCAGCACGGCGGCGAGCACCAGCCGCGAGATCGTCCAGGACGAGCCCCAGCCGTGGTTCGGCGCCTCGGAGACGGCGTAGACGAGCAGCGCCAAACCGGCGGTGATCGTGATCGCCCCTGCGACGTCCTGCGACTGGTCGCGGTCGGAACGGCTCTCGCGCACGAACCGCGGTGCGAGCGCAAGTGCGAGCGCACCCACCGGCACGTTGACGAAGAAGATCCACTCCCAGCCGAGGTACTTCGTCAGCACACCACCGGCGATCACGCCGACGGCCGCGCCGGAGCCGCCGATTGCGCCCCAGATGCCGAGCGCCTTGTTGCGCTCCGGGCCTTCCTCGAAGCTCGTGGTGATGATCGAGAGCGCGGCGGGTGTGATGATCGCTGCGCCGAGGCCCTGCACCGCCCGCGCTCCGATCAACACGCCTTCCGACCACGCGAGACCGCAGAGGAAGGACGCGATCGTGAAGACCGCGACGCCGACGTAGAAGACGCGGCGCCGGCCGAGCAGGTCGGCTGCGCGCCCGCCAAGCAGCAGGAACCCGCCGAACGTGATCGCGTAGGCGGTGATCACCCATTGGAGGCCTTGCTCCGAGAAGTCCAGTGACTTTCCGATCGACGGGAGCGCAACGTTGACGATCGACACGTCGAGCACCGTCATGAAGAACGCGGCGCAGACGATCGTGAGTGCCTTCCAGCGATTCGGGATCGAGCTCGGGCATCGAAGTTCCTCCTACGGCGAAAACGGACGTGGTGTCGCTGAGACCTTGGGAATGGAAACGCGCGGGGTCGCGGAGAATTCCTTGGCCTACAGGCTGGCAGATATCCGCGACGCAGGCGCGCTCCTACGGTCGCGCCTGGCACGCCCGGGCGGCCGTCAGTGCCGGAAGTGCCTTCGACCGGTGAAGACCATCGCGGCAGCGGCGGCGTCGACGGCGGCGATCGTCTGGTCGTCGCGGATCGAGCCGCCCGGCTGGATGAGCGCGGTGATCCCCGCATCGAGGGCAATCTGCGGGCCGTCGGCGAACGGGAAATACGCATCGCTCGCGAGCGATGCGCCTGCGGTGTCATGGCCGTGCTCGCGCGCCTTCTCGACGGCGATGCGCACCGCGTCCACGCGGCTCATCTGGCCCGCGCCGATCCCGATCGTCTGCAGCCCGCGTACGAGCACGATCGCGTTCGACGAAACGTGCTTGCAGACGCGCCAGGCGAACAGCAGGTCCTCCCACTGCTCGGCGTCGAGCTCGCCGGCCACCAGTTGCATCGACTCGCGGTCCTCGAGGCCGTCGTCGCGATCCTGAACGAGCAGGCCGCCTTCCACGCGCTTGTAGTCGCGCTCGGCGTGGCGCTCGGGCCGGTGGTCGTGATCGACGAGGATGCGCAGCGTCTTCCTCGCGCGGAGCGCTTCGAGCGCCGCGTCCTCGTAGCCCGGCGCGAGCAGCACCTCGGCGAAGTGCTGGGAGATCCGCACGCCGAGCTCGGCGCTGACCGCACGGTTCAGCACGGCGACACAGCCGAACGCCGACACCGGATCCGCGGCGAGTGCGCGTTCCCATGCTTCCTCGACCGTCGCTGCCACCGCGACGCCGCAGGGATTCGCATGCTTGACGATCACGGCGCCGGGCAGCTCGAGCTCACGGGCGATGCGGCGCGCCCCTTCGAGGTCGCCGAGGTTGTTGTACGAGAGCTCCTTGCCGCCGAGTTGCTTGACCTCCGAGAGCAGATGCCGGCGAGCGCCCAGCTCGCGGTAGTAGGCCGCCGCCTGATGCGGGTTCTCTCCGTAGGAGAGGTCGGAGACCTTGCGCAGCGCAATCGTCAGTTGCTCGGGGAACGGCTCCGGCTCCGCCGAACCAGTTCGCGATCGCCGCTTCATACGCTGCCGTCGTCTCGAACGCTTCGCGCGCCAGACGCTTTCGCGTCTCGGGCGTGGTGTCGCCGTGCTCGCGCAACTCCGACAGCACGCCCTCGTACTGCGCGGAACCGGAGACCACGGTCACGTGGGGGAAGTTCTTCGCCGCGGCTCGGAGCATCGACGGACCGCCGACGTCGATCATCTCGACGATCTCTCTCTCGGTCGCGCCGGGTCGAGTCGCCACCGACGCGAAGGGGTAGAGCGAGACGCAGACGAGGTCGATCAGGTCGATCTGCTGCTCCTCGAGCGCCTGGGTGTCCTCGTCCAGCTCGCGGCGCGCGAGGATCCCGGCATGGATGCGCGGGTGCAGCGTCTTGACGCGGCCGCCGAGCATCTCGGGAGCCATCGTGACCTCCTCCACGGTCGTGACGGGCAGGCCCTCCTCCGCGAGGAACGTCGCGGTGCCGCCCGACGAGACGAGCTCCCAGCCGAGCTCGACGAGCCCGCGCGCGAACACGTCGACACCGGCCTTGTCGTAGACGCTGATCAGTGCGCGGCGAGACAAAGCTCTCTCACCACCTCGGGCAGGAGCCGGTGCTCGACCGCGTGGATGCGCTCGACCAGCGTTTCCGGGGGAGCGACCGGCACGACCTCCTGCGCCAGCACGGGCCCGGTGTCGAGCCCCTCGTCGACCAGGTGGACGGTGACGCCGGTCGTCTCCACGCCGGCAGCGAGCGCGTCGTCGATCGCGTGCGCGCCCGGGAACGACGGCAGCAGCGAGGGGTGGACGTTGACGATCCGCTCCGGGAACCGGCGCAGGAACGGCTCGGTCAGCAGGTGCATGTAGCCGGCGAGCACGACGAGCTCGACTCCGTGCTCCTCGAGCCACGTCGCGAGGACGAGGTCTCGTTCCGAGCGGTCGGCGTGGCAGTCGAGGCTGAACGTCGCCACGGGAATGCCCGCTGCGCGCGCCCGGACGAGCGCGTAGGCGTCCTTGCGATTCGATCCGACCGCGCTGATGGGGAGCCCCGCGTCGAGCAGTGCCTGCAAGTTCGTCCCGTTGCCGCTGGCGAGGACGCCGATCACCGGATGCGCCCGATCACCCTGTCGTCGGGCTCCGGCTCGGCGACGACCGCGCACCAGCCGATGCCCAGGTTGAAGACGCGCCGCAGTTCGTCTTCGTCGACGTGACGCGCGAGCCATTCGAACACCGCCGGCCGTTCCCACGACTCCCAGTCGAGCTCCACGTCGCGCCCCTCGGGCAGCACGCGCTGGAGGTTGCCGAGGATGCCGCCGCCGGTGACGTGCGCGAACGCCTTTGCTCGGCCTTGCAAGGCGTGCGCCGTACCGAGATAGAGACGAGTCGGTGCGAGGAGATCGTCGCCGTCGTAGTCCTCCGTCTCGAGCACGCTGCGAACGAGCGTGAATCCGTTCGCGTGAACGCCGGCCGACGGAAAGCCGATCACGGCGTCTCCCGGGGCGATGCTGCTGCCGTCGATCACGTCCGCGCGGCCGACGATGCCGACGCACGTGCCCGCGAAATCCAGCTCTCCCGGCGCGTAGATCCCCGGGAGCTCGGCGGTCTCTCCCCCGACGAGCGCCACCCCGGCCCGCCGGCACACCTCCGCGGCCCCCTCGACCAGGTCGGCCACCTCTTCGAGGTGGATCTCGTTGGCCGCGACGTAATCGAGCATGAGCAACGGCTGAGCGCCGCACGTGAGCACGTCGTTGATGCAGTGCGCAGCAAGATCCGCGCCGCAGTCGCGCAGCCGGCCGCGGGCGCGGGCGAGGATCAGCTTCGTGCCGACACCGTCGGTCGACGCGGCCAGCAGGCGCCCGTCGTCGAGAGGATGCAAGCCGGCGAAAGCGCCGAACCCGGTCGCGCCGGTCGACTCGACCGCTTTGCGGAGCCGCTCGACGACGGAACCGGCAGTTGCCAGCGAGACCCCCGTTGCGGCGTAACTGTGCTCCGTGCTCAGAGCGGCAGTGTACGACGCCCGGCGGTCGGCTCAGCTAGCCGAACCGCTCGCCGTGCAGCTCGGGCCGGCCCTCCGGGCCGCCGCCGAGGAACGTGACGGCGGTGCCGCCGACATCGACGGTCGTGCCGTCCACGGGCAGGTCGAGCAGGTCGGCAAGCGCACGGGTCTTTGCCTCGGGATCATCGGCGCGCAGCTGCAATTCGGTCAGGCGGAACTCGTCCTCCCCGGCGAGCAGCTCTTCGATCCACTCTCGCGGTGGGTGCACCTCCAGGCGATAGCCCGCATTCGTCGCGACGAACGTGCGGCGGCCGCCGTGCTCCTGGACGCGCAGGTTCCATTGCGTCGCGCGCCCGAGCACCGACTGGAACTCGTCCTCGTCGAGCGCGACGCCCAGGTGGTCGACGCGCGGGACTCGCCAGTGGCCGGGCTGGACGACCACGTTGATCGCGCCCCGCTCGAGCTCCGACAGCCGCAGCTTGAAGCCGTCGCGATCGAGCTTCTCCCACGGGATGCCGGGGTCGATCGCCACGTGCTCGTCACCGATGCGCCCGTAGCGGGCGACGAGATCGAACCCGAGCTTCACCAGGTAGCGCCCCTCGACGTCACGGAGCTCGGACGTGACCAGGTGGTAGTGGAAGAGGTGCATGCCTCTAGTGTTCCAACGTGGTGGCAATTGCGCCGAGCTTGACCTGGAGCTTCGAGCCGCTCCAAACCGTCCCCACCGTCCTGATCGCGCTCGCCTACTGGCGCCGCGCTCGCACGCTCGCCCTCGGCGGCCGGCCCGTCCCGGCCTGGCGGCAGGCGGTGTTCTGGATGGGGATCGCGCTCGTCGTGATCGCGCTCAATTCGCCCGTCGACCAGCTCGGCGAAGAGAACTTCTTCTTCATGCACATGACGCAGCACGTGATCCTCGGGGATCTCGCGCCGCTCTGCTTCGTCGTCGGTCTGACGGGTCAGATGCTCCGCCCGCTGCTCGCGATCTCGTGGTTCGAGCGGCTCCGGGTGCTGACGCACCCGCTGGTCGCGCTGCCGCTGTGGGCGACCAATCTCTACTTCTGGCACATCCCGCTCCTGTACGACGGGGCGCTTCATCACGACTCGCTGCACGCGCTGGAGCACTTCGCGTTCTTCACGTGCGGCTGTCTGATGTGGGAGCCGGTGGTCGAGACGCTGCCCGGCCCCGCCTGGTTCGGCACGGGCTGGAAGCTCGGCTACATCGCGGTCGTGCGGTTGATCGAGACGATCCTCGGCAATGTGTTCATCTGGTCGTCGAGCGCCTTCTACACCGTGTATCAGCACGCACCGGAATGGGGGATCACGCCCGTCCACGACCTGAACCTGGGCGGGATCGTGATGATGGCCGAGGGCTCGGTGGTCACCCTCGCTGCGCTCGTCTGGCTCTTCCTGAAGCTGGCCTCCGAAGGCGAGCTCCGCCAGCGGCTGCTCGAACAGGGGCTCGATCCGCGGCAGGTGAAGCGCGCCGTGCGCTACGGCCGCGCCCACGACCTCGGGTCGTAGGTCCCAACGATCCTAGGACGACGCGAGGTGACCGCCGACGTCCCACGTCCAGCACTCGACGACGTTGTCGTCGGGGTCATGGACATAGAGCGACCGGCCGCGGTCGTCGTCGTCGAATGAGACGACCTCGGGGTCGTAGCCATGTTCGCGCAGCCGTTCTACGGCCGGGTCGAAGTCGCGGTCGGCGATCTGAAACGCGTAGTGCACATGGGCGCCACCTCGCCCATCGGCGATCCCACGCTGGGGCCGCCAGAGGCCGATCCGCGTCCGCGTGCCGGCCATCAGCCAAACGCGGCCGGCTTCCTCCGACCGGTCGACGACCGGAAAGCCGAACACCTCCGCGTAGAACGTCTCCGCAGCAGCGAGATCGGCGACCTCGAGCACGAGCTCGCTCACGCCGTCGACCGGGATGGCGGGCATCAGCTAGACCCGCTCGAAGCGGTGCTTCGCAGCGTCGAGCGGCACACGGGTCGGATAATCGCGCGTCAGGCAGGCGCGGCAGAGCGCATCCGCGGGCCGGTGGGTGGCGGCCTGCAGTCCGTCGAGCGAGATATAGGCGAGGCTCGTCGCGCCGATCGCCTCGCGGACCTCTTCGACCGTCGAGTGCGCGGCGATCATCTCGTCCTCCGACGCCAGATCGATGCCATAGAAGCACGGCGAGACCACGGGTGGTGACGAGATGCGGACGTGCACCTCGGCGGCGCCGGCGTCGAAGAGCATCTGCACGATCTGCCGCGTCGTCGAGCCGCGAACGATCGAGTCGTCGACGACGACGAGGCGTTTCCCACTCACCTCTGCCAGCGGGTTGAACTTCATGCGGATCCCCTGCTCGCGCATCCCCTGCTCGGGCTGGATGAACGTCCGGCCGACGTAGCGATTCTTGATCAATCCTTCGCTGAACGGGATGTTCGCGGCGCGTGCGAAGCCGATCGCCGCAGGAGTGCCCGAGTCGGGGATCGGCAGCACGAGGTCCGCCTCGACAGGGGACTCCTGCGCGAGCCGCTCGCCCATGCGCACGCGGGCTCCGTGCACCTCGACACCCGACAGACGCGTGTCGGGACGCGCGAGATAGAAGAACTCGAAGATGCAGAGCGCACCGTGCTCGGCGGGCTCGACGGCCTGAATCGAGTGCAGCCCCTGCTCGTCCGCGATCACGAGTTCGCCCGGCCGCACCTCGCGCTCGAACGTTGCACCGACGAGGTCGAGTGCGCATGTCTCCGACGCGATCACGGGATCGTCACCGAGCCGGCCGAGCGCGAGCGGACGGAAGCCGAACGAGTCGCGGAATGCAAAGAGCCTTCCGTCCGCGAGCCCGACGACGGTCGCCGCACCCTCGAGCAGCCCCATCGTCGCCGCGACGGCCTCCTCGAGCGGCCGTTCGTCGTCGGCGATCAAGGCCGCGATCACCTCCGAGTCGGACGACGAGGCGAGCGACTTGCCGACACGGTCCCGAAGCTCCTCCGGATTGACGAGGTTGCCGTTGTGCCCGAGTGCGACCGTGCGCACACGTCCGTGGTGGAGCAGCGGCTGCGCGTTCTCCCAGGCGTTGCCGCCGGTCGTCGAGTAGCGCGTGTGGCCGATCGCGAGGTCGCCGTGCAGTCCGGACAGGCTCCGTTCGTCGAAGACCTGAGGCACGAGCCCGAGATCGCGCAGGGCGGTCAGCCGGCCGCCTTCGCTGACGGCGATCCCCGCCGACTCCTGACCGCGATGCTGCAACGCGTAGAGGCCGAAATACGAGAGCCGCGCGACATCGCGGCCCGGCGCGCGAACGCCGAACACGCCGCACATCTAGGCCACCATCCCAAGCTCGACGACGTCGTCCCACGGGATCTCCGTGTTCGGCGCCACAGCGACGATCACGCCCTTGTCTTCGACGGCCTCGTAGTCGGCGCTTCGGTTCGACCACGCCTCGGCCTCGCTCAGCGCCAGCACCGCGCCGCCGTCCGAGACGTCGTGCGCGAGCGTCCACAGGTGTGCGTGCCGCCAGACGAACTCGACGAGCCCGTGACCGAAGCCGCGGAGAAGCGCGATCCGGTCACCGCTCTGCCACCGGCCGGGAATGCGCGTCACGTCGCGCACGAGGCCGACGCAGCCGATGACGGGGGTGGGCGGGATCGGACTGCCGCCGGTCTCGTTGTACAGAGACACGTTTCCCGACACGACGGGAATCCCGAGCGATTCCGCAGCGCGCGAGATCCCTTCGATCGCCTGTTCGACCTCCCAGCCGATCTCCGGCTTCTCCGGGTTGCCGAAGTTGAGGCAGTCGGTGAGCGCGAGCGGCTCGCCTCCGGCACAGGCGACGTTCATCGCGGCGTCCATCACCGCGCGCCAGCCGGCCTCGAGTGGATCGCGGCAGCCGAGCGGCGGGCCGTCGAGCGACACCGCGATCCCGCGGGTCCCGTCGACTCGCAGCACTGCGGCGTCGAGCCCGGGACGGCGTACCGTGCGCGAGCCGACGAGCTGGTCGTACTGCTCGAAGACCCAGGTCTTGGGCTCGTGATTGACGGGTGCGACCGGCGCCGCCTCGACCGGGCGGGCGCGCTTCTCGACGTCGTAGCGCGGGCACTCGTCGGTGAGGAGCGTTGCCGGGATCGAGCCGACGATCTCTCCGTCGAAGAAGGCGCGCAGATCGCCGTGGTCGGTCACCTCGCCGATCACCGTGCACGGCAGCTCCCAGCGGTCGCAGACCTCTCGCACCTCGTCGACCCGGCCGGGCTCGACGACGGCGACCATCCGCTCCTGCGACTCCGAGATCATGATCTCCCACGGTTCGAGATCGGCCTCGCGCAGGGGCACTCGGTCGAGGTGCACGTCGACGCCGACGTCGCGCGCCATCTCGGAGAGCGAGGAGGCGAGCCCGGCGGCGCCGCAGTCCTGCAACGAGAGCACGAGCTCGCGTTCGACGAGCTCGAGCGAGACCTCGATCAACGCCTTGCCGCGGAACGGATCGCCGATCTGCACCGACGGCCGTTTCTCGTCGGAGCCCTCGAGATCCTGGGAGGCGAGCACCGATGCCCCGCCGATCCCGTCGCGGCCGGTGTACGCCCCGTAGAGGACGAGCGCGTTGCCGGGCCCCTGCGCACGGGCGCTCAGCACGCGCTGGGTCGGCAGCAAGCCGACGCACATCGCGTTCACGAGCGGATTTGCGGCGTAGGCCTCGTCGAAGGCGCACTCGCCGCCGACGTTCGGGACGCCGACGCAGTTGCCGTAGTGGCCGATGCCGGCGACCGCCCGGCGAAAGCGCCAGTCCGGTTCGCCGAAGCGGAGGGCGTCGAGCAATGCGATCGGCCGTGCTCCCATCGCCACGATGTCGCGGAGGATCCCGCCGACGCCGGTCGCCGCGCCCTGGAACGGCTCGACGGCGGACGGGTGGTTGTGCGACTCCGCCTTGAACGCGACGGCGACTCCCTCGCCGAGATCGATCACCCCTGCGTTCTCGCCAGGCCCTTGGAGGACACGCGCACCGCTCGACGGCAGGCGTCGCAGAAGCGGCGCCGAGTGCTTGTAACCGCAGTGCTCGGACCAGAGAAGCGAGAAGACGGCGAGCTCGAAGTCGTTCGGCGATCGCCCGAGCAGTTCGCGGATACGATCGAACTCCCAGTCGGTAAGACCGAGCCTCGTGTGGAGTGGTTCCGCGACCGAGCTCAGAGCGCCATGGTAACCGCGATCTAGGATGGCCCCCATGGAGGTCGTGACGGCGGGGACACTCGGAGAGGGCTGGCTGGAGGTTTCCCGGCGCATCCTCGAGGAGGGCGCCGATACGAGCTACGACGGCCAGGCGACGAAGGAGCTGGCGCTCGTCACGCTGAGTGTCTCGAGCCCCGATCCGGACGACGAGCTGATTGCCTCGCTCGCCGACCCGGAGTGGCTCGACTGGATGCGCCGGAACTTCACGGAGCCGGCTGACGTGCCGGAGCTCGGCGGTGCGAGATCGTACGCTCGGCGCCTCCGGGACTACGACGGCCGTGACCAGGTCGCGTGGGTGATCGAGAGGCTTCGCGCCGAGCCCGAGACGAGGTCGGCGACGATCACGACGTTCCAGCCGCTCGCCGACACGAGCTATATCCCGTGCGTCTCGCTGCTCGACTTCTGGCGTGTGGGGGAGGCCCTCGAGCTCGTCGTGTACGCGCATTCGCTCGACTTCGGCAAGAAGGCCTACGGCAACCTCGTCGAGCTTGCGCGGCTCCAGTGGGAGGTTGCGGCGGCGGTCGCCGCGCCCGTCGGCTCCCTCGTGATCTACGCGAAGTCCGCTCACATCTATGAGCCGGAGATCGAGCCGATGCGCGAGCTGACCTCGGCGGCCGCTCTGAAATAGACGACCGGCCGCGCTCGTTGTCGTCTCACAACGCGCGCTGTTTCCTCGTTTTACCTTAGATGACCCGCCGTCCGCTGCCGATGCTGGTACTGCTCGCCCTGATCTGGGGCAGTTCGTTCATGTTCATCAAGGTGGCGGTGCGGGAGCTTTCGCCCGCGACGCTGATCCTGGGCCGGATCGGCCTGGCGGCGCTCGTGCTCGTGGTCGTCGTACCGGCGCTCGTCGGTGTCAGGGAGACGGTGGCGGAGGTGCGCGCGCATTGGCACTGGCTGGTCGTCGTCGGGCTGCTGAACACGGCCGTGCCGTTCTGGCTCCTCTCGTGGGGCGAGACGCGCATCGACTCGGGGCTCGCCTCGATCATCCAGGCGTCGGTTCCGATCTTCAACGCGGTGATCGCGTTCGGGTTCTTCCACGAGCAGCGGGTCACGGGACGGCCGCTCGTCGGCGTGGGCATCGGGTTCGCCGGCGTAGCCCTGCTCGTCGGAGCGCAGCCCGAGGGCAAGATCCTCGGTGCGCTCGCGGTCGTCGGCATGGCGATCTGCTACGCGGTCGGTGGTTTGCTCGTGCGCCGGCATCTCGGCACGGCTCGGCCCCAGGTTGTCGCGTTCGGCACGTCGGCCGTGGCGGCGCTCCTCGTACTGCCGGCAGGCGTCGCGCAGGCTCCGTCGACGTTCCCCGGCTGGAAGACGATCGGTTGTGTCGTCATCCTGGGAGTTGTCGGAACGGCCTTCGCCTATCTGCTCTTCTTCTCGATCATCGCCAAGGCGGGAGCGGGCTACGCCTCGCTCGTCACATACCTCGTGCCGCCGGTCGCGCTCGCCTACGGGACGATCTTCCTCGACGAGCACGTCGGTGCCACGGCGCTCGTGGGCCTGGCGCTGATCCTGGGTGGTGTCGCACTCGGCACAGGTATCCAGCGCCGGCGCGCGCTCGTGCCCGCCGGCGAACCGACGTGATCACGCTGCGCCGCGCGACGTCGGACGATGTCGACTTCCTCGTCGCGCTCTACAACGACGAGGAGATCGAGCCGTTCCTCGGTGGTCGCCAGGCGCGCACGGCCGATGAGATTCGCGCGGAGGTCGAGCGCTCGCTCCGCGAGCCGCAGAAGACCGGACGCATGATCATCGAGCTCGACGGCGAGCGAGCCGGGGCGATGGCTTTCGACGAACTGAGTGCGGCGAACCGAATCGCCCACCTCGGCGGCCTCGCGGTCGATCCGGAGTTCCATGGCCGCCGGATCGCCGACGAGGCCGCGAGGCTCCTTCAGCGCTACCTGATCTTCGAGCTCGGCTTCCACCGGCTCGAGCTCGCGTGTTACGGCTTCAACGAGCGCGCGATTCGCCACTCCGAGCGCGTCGGCTACGTGCGGGAGGGCGTCAAGCGGCGGGCCTATCTGCGCCACGGCGAGTGGCAGGACGCGGTGCAGTTCGCACTCGTGCGCGAGGATCTCGACTGACGCTCGGCTAACTGCCGTCGTCGGCCGGCCAGAACGGGCGCACGTCGAGCGCGCCGAACTCGGCCACGGGATGCCTCGAGGCGACCTGGACGGCTTCCTCGAGGCTGTCGCATTCGAGCACGTCGAAGCCCGCGATCAGCTCCTTGGTCTCTGCGAACGGACCGTCGGTGACGAATGGCTTGCCGCCGCGAACGCGGACGACCTTTGCCTCCTCCTGGGGCCGGAGCTGGTTGCCGAACAGCCGAGTCTCCTTCGTCTCGTTCAGCCACCGCTCGAGCTTCTCGCGCTGCCCGGAGCTCACCTCGAGGGACGGGTCGACGCAGACGAGCATGAGGTACTTCACGGTTGCCTCCTTGGTAGTGGTCGACTGGACGACGAGCCGCGGCGGGCCGAATCGACACTTCGCCTAGAGTCTTCTGCATGACGACATTCCTGCACACCATGGTCCGGATCACCGATCCAGACGCGAGCCGCGCGTTCTACGAGGCGCTCGGTTTCACCTTCGAGCGCGAGATGGACATCGTCCGAGGCGGCGAGCGCGAGGCGACGAACTACTTCTTCTCGCTCGGCGATCAGCCGTCGGTGCTCGAGTTGACGTTCAACCACGACGGCCGCTCCTACGACCTCGGCTCCGGTTACGGGCACATCGCGATCGGGGTCGCCGATCTCGACGGCACGCTCGCGCGTCTCGCCGAACAGGGGATCGAGCCGGAGCGCCCGCCCTACCAGGTGAGTGACGGTGGCTCGTGGCTGTGCTTCGTCCGCGACCCGGACGGCTATCGCATCGAGGTGATCGGGCGGAGTTGACCGCCACGGCGGGCTCCCACCCCTAGGCTTTCGCCATGCAGCAATGGGAGTACAAGGTCGTGTCCCTGCGGGAGGGCCGGTATACGGAGACGCTGAACGAGTACGGCCGAGACGGCTGGGAGCTCGTGAGTGTCGCATCGGACGTCCGCGGCTTCGACGTTCCGGAGCCGACCGGCCGCACGATGCCCGTGCCGCGCGCTTTCGGCCGGCTGGAGGACGCCGCTGCCCGGTTCAACAAGCTCGGCAAAGGCGATTCGGCCGAGGCACCGGCCCCGACGACGTCGACGATCCTGTTGTGGGTGTTCCGCCGTCCGCTCGACGAGGACTGAGCCAGGCGTGCTGCTTATCCTCGTGTGATGTCGAAGGCTCCTCAGTCCCCGTATCCGCCCGACGTCGCCGACGACGCGCCTGCCGTGTCCGAGCTCGGCGACCTGGTCGACGCTGTCGTGGTCGACCTCGACTGGGCGAACGAGCGCTCCCGAGGCTGGTCTGCGCAGCGGGTCGAGCTCCGGCGGTGCCGCCTGACGGGAGCGGAGCTCGCCGAGGCCACTCTCACCGACGTCACCGTCGAGGAGTGTCGACTCGATCTGGTCGGCGTGCGGCACGCAAAGCTCGAACGGGTCGTCTTTCGCGACTGCCGCATGGGCGAGTGCGACTTCTACGGGTCGTCGCTCAAGGACGTTCTCTTCGAGCGTTGCGAGCTGCGCGAAGCGACTTTCTCGACGTGCAGCCTGCAGCGCGTCGAGTTTCGGGGCTGTGATCTCGCGGGGGCTCGCGGCGCCGAGGCCCTTCGAGGCGCGCGCATGACCTGGAACGACGTGATCGAGAACGCAGCGCTGTTCGCGACGGCGCTCGGGATCGAGGTCGTCGACTAGTCTCGTGTCGATGGTCCTCTACGAGAACGCGGCGTCGGGCAATTGCTACAAGGTGCGGCTCCTGCTCGCGCACCTCGGTCTTGCGTACGAGCGTCGGCCGGTCGATGTGCTCGACCGCTCGAACCGCCCCGAGCTCCTCGGCGGCCTCAACCCGTCGCTGCGGGTGCCGACGATCGTGCTCGACGACGGCAGCTCGCTGGGCGAGTCCGGTGCGATCCTCTGGTACTTCGGCGAAGGGACGCGGTTCGTCCCCGCCGATCGGTACGCGCGCGCCCAGGTGCTGCAGTGGATGTTCTTCGAGCAGTACGACCACGAGCCGGCTATCGCCGTCGCCCGGTTCTGGCTCGCCCTGTCCGGAGACCCGGCTGCCTACGCCGACCGACTGCCCGAAAAGCACGCGGCCGGCTATCGCGCTCTCGACGCGATGGAACGGCACCTCGACGGGAAGCCCTGGCTCGTCGGCGACGCGCTGTCGCTCGCCGACATCGCGCTCTACGCGTACACGCATGTCGCCGACGAGGGTGGATTCGACCTCGGTCGATATCCGGCGATTCGCGCCTGGCTCGGCCGTGTCGCCGCGGAGTCCGGTCACGTCCCGATGGACGCCTAGCGGATCGTCAGTGCCGGGCCTGCGACGGCGCCGGCGTGCAACCTGACGACTGCGCCGCGCGGCAGTGGGCCGTTCCAGCGAATCACGCCGCCTGCGCCGGCGCGAACCGATCCGAGCGGCCGCCACGCCGCTCCCGCGCGCCGTTCGATGCGTGCCGTCGAGCTCGCAGCCGCGGAAGCGCCCAGCCTCCCCCACAGACCGACGCGCGCCCCGGTGCGCGACGTCTCGGCGAGCGGCGCCTCGAATGCGGCGAGCGCGGGCTTCGGTTTGTCGCCCAACGTCACGAGGCCGCTCTGGAAGCGGGCGAGCTCCGGCTCGTCGCGGTACAGGAAGTGGAGCAGGAGATCGACGCGCGGCGTGCGGTACGCCACGTACTCGCCTTCCGCGAGGTAGCGGGCCTGCAGCGCGAGGGAGATGCCGAGGAGGCGGTCGGGCGGGTTGCTCTGGTAGCCGTATTCCGACAGCCAGATGCGGGCGCGCGGGAAGTTTCGCGTCACGAGGCCGACCAGCCTGTCGATCGTCGCCATCGTGATCGTCGCGCACTCCTCGCAGCCGCCGCTGAGCGGGGTCTCGCGCTTCGGGTCGAGCGGATACGGGTTGTGCGCGTAGGCGTCGAGCTTCGCGTGGGCCTTGCGCATGCCGAGCAGCCAGGTGACCGGCGAGACACCTCCGGTCGAGCCGCGCGGAGCCGTTGCGCCGCCGCCGACCTGGGCACCGGCGATCACGCTGTGGATCGCGGTGTACGCGGGATTGAGAAGTCGCGAGGTGTAGACCGCCGGCGTCGTGGGACGAAGCCACCGGACCTGGTTCGGCTCGTTCCAGATCAACCAGCGGTGCACCCACGGATATTTGTGGGCCGCGGCTGTCGCAAATGCACGGAACGTCGCCGCAGAGGTGGGCGCGTAGTTCGGGGGGAGCCCGCCGTTCGCCCAATCCGGCGTGCCGACGAGTTGCAACACCACCTCGATCCCATGTTCGCGCAGGCCGTCGAGCACCGCATCATCGGCGGCCCAGTCATAAGCCGGGTCGGAAGGATCGGTCGACGAGTCGGGTCTGCTGGCGGCGACCTGGTCCCAGTGCAAGGTGAAGCGCGTGATTCGGACACCGAGTGCATCGAGCCGCGCCAACCTCGATTCGAGCGTTCCGGATCCGTTCAGCAGCCAGGCATCGTCGGTGAGGCCGTACTTGACGCCGGGTGCCGCGGTGGCACTGGGCGCGGTTGCTAGGCCGATCAGCACCGTTGCGGCCAGGGCGGCAAAGGCGGCAAGGCCGGCGGATCCAAGGCGGCTCATCCTGATCAGCTTCGACGCGAGCGTGCCGGGCCAAACGTCCGTGGACGACCTTTCACACTTTCGTGACAGTGCGGTTTCCCACGCTTTGCACTTTCCCCTCTACGGTCGCGGCATGACGAAGACAGCGACTCCCTGGGGCCCGGCCACGCTCGTCGAACGGCTGGTGCTCGCCCAGCGGGCAGGCGACAAGCGGTTCTCGTCCGTCGTCGAACTGCTCGAGAACGAGCGGGGCGAGCGGCTCGTTCGCTTCGCGTACTCGACCGGCGGCGCGGCTCGGCGCGGTCCCGTGACCCTGCGCGCGGCGGATCTGGAGCGGCTCCGCCGGTCACTCGCAAAGACGCCCGAGCTCGCGACCGTACTCGGCCTGGAGGTCGCCTAGACGGCAGCGGCGAGCGACAATCGAGCCGCGTCGACGAGCGACCCGAGGATCAAGGCCCCGTCGGATGAGCCGAGCAGCGGATCGACGGCGTGCTCGGGATGTGGCATCAGGCCGAACACGTTGCCGTCGGCGTTCACCACGCCCGCGACGTCGGCGACGGCGCCGTTCGGGTTTGCCCCGGCCGCGTAGCGGAGGATCAGCTGGCCGTTGGTCTCCAGGTCGCCCAGTAGGTCGTCGTCTGCGAACCAGCAGCCGTCGCCGTGCTTCACCGGCACGGTGAGCTCCTGACGGGCCTCGCAGCGAGACGTGAACGGCGTGTCGCTGCGCTCGACGGTGAGCGAGACGTCGCGGCACACGAACGAGAGCGACTCGTTGGGGCGGAGCGCACCGGGAAGCAACCCGGCTTCGGTCAGGATCTGGAAGCCGTTGCAGATGCCGAGCACGAGGCCTCCGTCGGCGGCGAAGCCGGCCACCGCTTGCAGCACCGGTGAGAACCGGGCGATCGCCCCGCACCGCAGGTAATCGCCGTACGAGAAGCCGCCGGGCAGAACCACGGCGGCGGTGTCGGGAGGGAGCGCGTCCTCGGTGTGCCAGATGCGCGGGCTCTCCGCGCCGAGGCGCTCGAGCGCGAGCTGTGCGTCGCGGTCGTCGTTCGACCCCGGGAAGACGATCACGGGGACGATCGGCCGCGGTCCGGCGTCCTCGGTCACGGGCGCTCCAGCTCGATCGCGTAGCTCTCGATCAGGGGGTTCGTGAGCAGCTGCTCGCACATTTGCTGCAGCTGCGCGAGCGCCTCGTCTCGGTCGTCGGTTCCGAGCTCGACGTCGACGAGCTTGCCGACGCGCGCCTCCCCGACCGCGAAGCCGAGGTGGCGCAGGGAGCTCTCGACGGCTTGCCCTTGCGGATCGAGGATGCCGGGCTTCGGCCGCACGAGCACCGTCGCCCTCATCCGAGCACCAGGTTCGGGTCGGCGAGGTAGGCGTCGAAGTCGATCCCCGTCAGTTGTTCGAATGCCTCGACGTAGCGGGCGCGGGTGCCCGTGACGACGGCCTGCGGCAGCTCCGGGCCGGGGGCGGTCTTGTCCCAGCCGAGCGACTCGCAGTAGTCGCGCACGAACTGCTTGTCGAACGACGGCGGCGTCGTCCCGGGCGTATATGCGTCGACCGGCCAGAATCGCGACGAGTCCGGCGTGAACGCCTCGTCGCCGAGGACGAGCCGGCCGTCCTGGTCGAGGCCGAACTCGAGCTTCGTGTCGGCCAGGATGATCCCGCGATCGCGCGCATAGGCGGAGGCGAAGCTGTAGAGCGCCAGCGCCGTCGCCTCGACCTCGTCGAAGCGTGTCTCCCCGACGAGCTCCACCGCGGCAGCACGGTCGATGTTCTCATCGTGGCCGGTCTCGGCCTTCGTCGCCGGCGTGAAGATCGGCTGCGGCAGCTGTTGCGATTCGATCAGACCTTCGGCGAGGCGGTGCCCGCAAACCTCTCCGGTCGTGACGTAGTCCTTCCAGCCGGAGCCGGCCAGGTAGCCGCGGACGACGCATTCGATCGGCAGCATCTCGAGCCGCCGGCACTCGGTCGAGCGTCCGTCGGCCTGGAGAGCGAGCAGATGGTTCGGGACGAGCTCGCTTGTGCGCGCGAACCAGAAGCCCGACAGCCCGGTCAGCACGCGACCTTTGTCCGGGATCTCCGTCGGGAGAATGACATCGAAGGTCGAGATGCGGTCGCTCGCGACGAGGAGCAGGCGTTCGTCGTCGAGCGCATAGAGCTCGCGGACCTTGCCGCTGCCTACATGCAGGGCTTCAGACATGGACGGGTTCCTCCTTCGGGGTGAGACGGCTGAGACGGTCGAACGTCAGGTCGAGGTTGGAGACCGTGGCGCCGAGGTCGAACACGGCGTCGAGCGCCGCCGCGTCGAGGTGCGCAGTGACCTCGACATCCGCGCGGACGAGCTCCGGGAAGTCGCGTTCCTCGTCCCACGCGCGCATGGCGTTGCGCTGGACTAGCTGGTAGGCCTCGTTCCGCTCGAGCCCGCTCTCGACCAGGGCGAGCAGCAGGCGGTGCGAGAAGAAGAGCCCGTGGGAGGCCCACAAGTTGCGCTCCATGCGCTCCGGGTAGACGACGAGGCCTTCGACGATCCACGTGAACCGGTCGAGCATGTAGTCCAGGGCCAGGAATGCGTCCGGGATCACGACTCGTTCGGCGGACGAATGGGAAATGTCGCGCTCGTGCCAGAGCGGCACGTTCTCGAGGCCGACGATCGCCGCCGCGCGCACGATGCGTGCCAGTCCCGAGATCCGCTCTGCGACCTTCGGGTTGCGCTTGTGCGGCATCGCCGACGAGCCTTTCATCCCGGCGGCGAACGGCTCCTCGACCTCGCGCACCTCCGTGCGGGCGAGATGACGAATCTCCGTCGCGAACCTGTCGAGTGACGTCGCGCACAGCGCGAGTGCGTTGAGCAGCTCGGCGTGCCGGTCACGAGCGATCACCTGCGTCGAGACGGGATCCGGCTCGAGGCCGAGCCGTTCGCAGGCGATCCGTTCGACCTCGGGATCGATCGCGGCGTACGTGCCGACCGTGCCGGAGAGTTGGCCGACGCGGCATGTCTCGAGCGCTTGTTCGAGGCGGGCTCGGCTGCGATCGAGCTCGAACGCCCAGCCCGCGAGCTTCCAGCCGAACGTCGTCGGCTCGGCGTGGATGCCGTGCGATCGTCCGATGCAGATCGTGCGGCGGTGCTCTTCTGCGCGGCGCGCGACCGCGTCCAGCGCAGCCGCGACGCCGCGAAGGATCAGCTCGCCTGCGTCGCGGATCTGAAGAGCGAGTGACGTGTCGACGACGTCAGACGAGGTGAGCCCGTAGTGCACCCAGCGGCCCTCCGGCCCGAGTTGCTCGGCGACGGCGTCGACGAACGCGGCGAGGTCGTGGTCGGTCGTCTGCTCGATTTCGGCCACGCGCTCAGGCGTCGGCACCTGCGCACGCTCACGGATCGTGGCGACGTCCGCGTCGGGCACGGCCCCCACCTCGACCCAGCCGTCGAGTGCCGCCAGTTCCACCTCGAACCAGCGCGCCAGCCTGCCCTCCTCCGACCAGATCCGGCTCATCTCCGGACGGGAGTAGCGGGCGATCACTCGGCACAGTGTAGAGCCGGGTCAGGAGGGCGGAGAAGAGAGCGCGAGGATCCGCGCTGCAAGAACGGCCGCATTCTTGGCGTTGTCGACACCGACCGTCGCGACCGGCACCCCCGGAGGCATCTGCACGATCGAGAGCAGCGCGTCGAGCCCGTCGAGCACCGACATCGACGACCGGAGAGGGACGCCGATCACCGGCAGTTCGGTGTGGGCCGCGACGACGCCCGGGAGGGCGGCGGCGAGCCCGGCGCCGCAGATCAGCACCTGCAAGCCGCGCTGCTGCGCCGACTTCGCGTACTCGGCCACGGCATCGGGCATCCGGTGCGCCGATCGCACTTCGAGCTCCCAGGCGATCCCGCGCCCGTCGAGCTCGTCGAGCGCAGCCTGCATGCGTGGGCGGTCCAACTCGGACCCGACCAGGATTCCGACCACAGGCTCAGCCACTCGCCACCGCCCCGATGTCCCGGCGGAACTGGACGCCTTCGAACGAGATCAGCTCGACAGCGGCATACGCCTGGTCGCGCGCAGCCGCGACAGTGCTCCCTGTTCCGGTCACGGAGAGGATTCTGCCTCCGTTCGTGACCACGGTGTGGTCCCGCATAGCCGTGCCGGCATGGAAGACGAGCGCCCCCGTGGCGGCGGCAGCCTCGAGGCCGGCGATCGGCGCGCCGGCGTGGTCGCTCCGGGCGGGATAGTCCGGGCCGGCCAGCACAACCGTCACGGCCGCTGTTCCCGAGATCGACGGCGCCGCGCCGGCGAGATCGCCGATCGCAGCCGAGTGGAGCAGGTCGAGCAGGTCGCCTTCGACGCGTGGCAGCAGCACCTGAGTCTCCGGGTCTCCGAACCGCGCGTTGAACTCCAGCACCTTCGGGCCGTCCGCGGTCATCATCAAGCCGGCGAAGAGGCAGCCCGCAAACGGGGTGCCCCGGCGGGCGAGCTCGTCGATCACGGGCTGGTGGACACGTTCGACCAATTCGTCGGCGTCTTCGAGCCACCCGACCGGCGAGTAGGCGCCCATGCCGCCCGTGTTCGGGCCCGTATCGCCGTCCCCCGCGCGCTTGAAGTCCTGTGCTGCTCCGAGCGGCACGGCGTGAGCTCCGTCAGACAGCGCGAACAGCGACACCTCTTCACCGTCGAGCAGCTCTTCGATCACGAACTCGCCACCGAACGCGGCGACGGCGCGCAACGCAGCATCGACTTCTTCGGCGCTCCGACAGACGAACACGCCTTTGCCCGCTGCCAGGCCGTCCGCCTTGACGACGCAGGGGGCGCGCGCAACCGACAGCGTCTCGGCGGTCGGCACGCCGGCCGCGCGCAAAACGTCTTTCGCAAATGTTTTCGATCCTTCGATCTGCGCTGCCGCCGCGCTGGGGCCGAAGACGGCGATCCCGTTTCGTCGCAGCACGTCGGCAATTCCGGCCACGAGCGGTCCTTCAGGGCCGATCACCACCAGGTCGGCTTTGAGCGTCAACGCCAGGCTGAGGAGGCCGTCCGCGTCGTCCGCGCGTACGGGATGGCAGCGTCCGATCGCGGCGATCCCGGGGTTGCCCGGCGCTGCATGGAGCTCGGTCAGGCCGGGGCTCTGCTCGAGGCGCCACGCGAGCGCGTGCTCGCGAGCACCTGAGCCGACGACCACCACCTGCACGGGGCGAGGATACTTGCGTCGTGACCGTACCGCCGTATTCGACCGCGAGGGTGGAGGTCGTCCGCTTTCCCGGCGGCGACACCGACGATGTCGTCGCCGTCGAAGAGCCGCTCGAGATTCGCATCGGCGGTGCGCCCGTGGCCGTCACGATGCGCACCCCAGGCCACGACGAGGAGCTGGCGATCGGCTTCGCGCTCTCGGAAGGGCTGCGGCCGGAAGGTGCCCGACTGCCGGACGATCTGGCGGCGAACACCGTCGAGCTCGACGCCCCGGGGTTCGATCCGGCCCGGCTCGCGCGCAGCTTCTATACGACGTCGTCCTGCGGCGTCTGCGGCAAGGGCGCCCTCGAGGCGATCGCCGTGGAGGCGCCGCGCGTCGAGAGCGACTTTCGGCTACCGGCGACGCTCGTCGCCAGTCTGCCCGACCGCCTGCGCGAGGCGCAGCCGGCGTTCGAGGCGACCGGCGGCCTGCACGCCACGGGTCTCTTCGACGAGCATGGCGCTCTACTCTGCCTGCGCGAGGACGTCGGTCGGCACAACGCGATGGACAAGGTGATCGGGTGGGCATTCGGTCGCGGCCTGCTTCCGCTCGCGCAGGCGGCGCTCTGCGTCAGCGGCCGCCTTTCGTTCGAGCTCGTGCAGAAGGCCGCGGTCGCTGGTTGTCCCATGCTGGTTGCGGTCGGCGCGCCGTCGTCGCTCGCGGTGCAGCTCGCGCAGGATCGTGGGGTGACGCTCTGTGGCTTCGTGCGCGGCGGCCGGCTCAACGTCTACACCGAGCCGTGGCGCGTCGCGCTCTGACGGGCGTCCTGCTCGTCGGCGGGGCCAGTCGGCGCTTCGGATCGCCCAAGGCGCTCATCGAGCTCGACGGCGAGACGCTCCACGAGCGAGGCTGTCGCGTGCTCGCTGCGGCGTGCGACGAAGTGCTCGTCGTCGGCAAGGCGAATGAGCTGCCGTTCGATCTGCTCGACGACGGGGCGGTCGTGCGTGCGCCGATCGCAGGGGTGGTCGCCGGGCTCCGAGCCGCGTCCCACGACGTTGCGGTGTTTCTCCCGGTCGACTGTCCGCGGGTGACGCCGGAGCTCTTGCACCGACTCGGCGAGGCCTGCCGCGACGCAGCGGTCCCGCAAACGGGCCCTCTGCCAGGCGCGTGGGCGAAGTCCGCGCTCCCGTTGCTCGAGCAACGCCTTGCAGAAGGCCCGCTCGCCCTCTACCGCACCTATGCCGAGCTCGACGTCGTCGAGGTGCAAGTCGACCCGGCCCTCGTCGCCGACGTCGACACCCCCAGCGACCTCGCGAACCTGTGAATCGTTTGTCGCACTTCGGTAAACCTTGGTCTGACCACTAGACGGGTCTCGCCGCGACACCTGGGGAAGAAAGGTTGCACTTTGGTTCGCCGGTCGCTACACGTCGCGTTCGGCGTCTCGGCGCTGTTCTGCGAGGCGGCGCCAGCGCTGCTCGTCCGGGTCGTCCTTCTTGCCGCGCAGCACGAGGATCGCCAGGACGAGCGCGACCACCACCGGGACGAAGATCGACAGCCCGACGATGATCTGCGTCCACGCGTCCGGCGAGACCTCGGCGATCACGCGAGGACGCGTTCGCGCGCAGCCCCGACACCGACCAGCTCGATCGGCACCTGCAGGTGGCGTGCGACGAACTCGACGTACGCGCGGGCGGCGGCCGGCAGGTCGCCGAGCGAGGCTGCGTCGTCCAGCGGCTGCGACCACCCGGGCAGGGTCTCCCACACGGCGGTCGCATGATGGAAATCGGACTGATGGGCCGGGAAGTGCTCCGTCTCCGAGCCGTCGCGCAAGCGGTAGCGCACGCACACGGGCAGCTCGTCGAAGGTGGAGAGCACGTCGAGCTTCGTCAGGGCGAGGGAGGTCATCCCGTTGACGCGCACGGCATACCGCAGGGCGACGAGGTCGAGCCAGCCGCAGCGCCGTTCGCGGCCGGTCACCGTGCCGTACTCGCCGCCGAGCTCGCGCAACCGATCCTGGTCCGGGCCGACGATCTCCGACGGGAACGGGCCTTCGCCGACGCGCGTCACGTACGCCTTGGAGATGCCGAGCACTCGGTCGATGCGCGTCGGGCCGATGCCGATACCCGTCGCCGCACCCGAGGCGATCGGGTTCGACGACGTCACGAACGGATACGTCCCGTGGTCGAGGTCGAGCATCGTCGCCTGGGCGCCCTCGAAGAGCACCCGCTTGCCGCTGCGCAGCGCGTCGTCGACGAGCAGCGAGACGTCGCCGACGAACGGCGCCAGCCGCTCGGCGAAGCCGGCGTACTGCGACCACACCGCCTCGAGATCGAACGGCTCCGACTCGTAGATCCGCTCCAGCCAGAGATTCTTCTCGGCGAGCGCAACCTCGATCTTCTCGCGCAGGATCTTCGGGTCCAGCACGTCCTGCACACGGATCCCGATCCGAGATGCCTTGTCGGCGTACGTCGGCCCGATCCCCCGGCGCGTCGTCCCGATCTGCAGCGAGCCGAGCCGCCGCTCGGACGCCTGATCGATCGTCACGTGCCACGGCATGATCAGGTGGGCGTTGCCGGAGAGCACGACGATCGACGGGTCGATGCCGCGCTCGGCCAGCAGGTCGACCTCGTCGACGAAGACCTGCGCGTCGACGACACACCCCGCGCCGATCACGGAACTGGTGCTCGAGACGACACCGCTCGGCATCTGCCGGAGCTTCCACGTCTCGCCGTCGACGACGATCGTGTGCCCGGCGTTGGGCCCGCCTTGATAGCGGCACACGACGTCCGAATCCTGGGCGAGTAGGTCGACGATCTTGCCCTTGCCCTCGTCGCCCCACTGCGCGCCGACGACGACGGTCGATGGCACTCGGCCGAGTCTAGCGGGCGAGTGCGTCGGTGATCTGCAATTGCCGCTCGTCGGGGCGCGACATGCCCGGCGGCCGCTCGACGCGCCGCAGCGTGATCTCGTGCCCTGAGGCGCAGCGGACGATCGCGACGTCCGTCTCCGCGGCGATCGAGCCCCGCACGCTCGAGCTCAGCAGCGCGTCGGAGAAGAGCGCCCCGGCGCCGCGCGCCACCTCCATGCACGTCTCGCACAGGCACGAATACGCCGTCGCCGAGGGCGACACCCAGACGGACGTCATGCAGGCACGTTCGTCAGGTCCTGGAACTTCGCGTACCGCTTGGTGAAGTTCAGCTTGATGCCGTCGGTGGCGCCGTTCCGGTGCTTCGCGAGGAGCAGTTCGGCGATGCCTGCCGAGTCGGTCTCCTCGGGGTTGTAGTACTCGTCGCGGTAGATGAACATCACGAGGTCGGCGTCCTGCTCGATCGAGCCGGACTCGCGCAGGTCGGAGAGGATCGGCCGCTTGTCGTGCCGCTGCTCGACCGCGCGCGACAGCTGCGACAGGGCGATGATCGGTACCTCGAGATCGCGGGCGAGCACCTTGAGCGACCGCGAGATCTGCGATACCTCCTGCACCCGGTTCTCGGCCGACGTGCCGCTCGTCATCAGCTGCAGGTAGTCGACGATCACGAGCCCGAGCCGCGGTTCGCGCATCTTCAAGCGCCTCAGCTTCGAGCGGATCTCCATCATCGTGATCGAGCCGGTGTCGTCGACATAGATCGGCGCCTTTGCGAGCTTGTCGCAGGCAGCCGTGAGCCGGGGCCAGTCGTCGACCGCGAGCTTGCCGGTGCGCAACCGCTGCGACTCGACCTTGCCCTCCGAGCACATCAGGCGCTGCGTCACCTCCGACTTCGACATCTCGAGCGTGAAGAGCGCGACCGGCGTGTCGTGCCGCACCGAGACGTTCGCCGCCATGCCGAGCGCGAGCGCCGATTTCCCCATCGAAGGGCGTGCGGCGATGATGATCAGGTTGCCCGGCTGGAACCCCGCAGTCAGCCGGTCGAGGTCGCGATAGCCAGTGGCGGTGCCGGTGATGTCGCTGCCCGCCTCGTAGAGCTTCGTGATCGTCTCGAACGACTCCTTGAGCAGCTCGTCGATGTGGGCGAACTCCGTCGACACGCGCTGCTGCGACAGGTCGAAGACGATCTTCTCGGCGCGGTCGACGAGCTCGATCGTCTCGCCGGGGCGGTCGAAGCCGAGCCGGGCGATGTCGTTGCCGGCGCGGATCAACCCGCGCAACGTCGACATCTCGCAGACGATGCGTGCGTAATGCGCTGCGTTCGACGCGGCAGGCACGAGCGCTGCCAGTTCGTGGACTCGCTCCTGGCCGCCCGCCGAGTCGAGCGTCGACGAACGGTCGAGCTCGTCCACGACGGTGATCGCGTCGACGGGCTCGCCCTTGGCATAGAGGGAGAGGATCGCCTTGAAGACGTGCCCGTGGCTCTCGCGATAGAAGTCCGAGGCGTTGAGGTTGGTCGACTCCGTGACCGCCCCGATCGCCAGGGGGGACAGCATCATCGCTCCGAGCACCGACTCCTCGGCGTCGAGGTTTTGCGGTGGGACCGGGGCGGTCTGGAGGGCCTGGGCAGGCACAGCCATGCGCTGACTAGTAGACCCGGTGTCGGCCGGCCCCGATAGGGTGTGGATAGTCAACGCGGGGTGATCGAAGCTGCCGTCTATGCAGGCAGTATAGAACGTCTGTTCGCGTCTCGGTAGTGGACGAAACGGCCGCTCTTTGCGTCAACTTTGGTGCCAAATCCACAGGCGTGGAGCACCTGTGGACAGCCGGTGGATGATCATCCACAGGCCGGTGGAGAGCCTGTGGACGACGTTCTCGTCCGCTAGTCCTGATCGGCCGGGGGCTCGGAGCCTGCGGCGGGCTCGGGCGCTGCGGCATCCTCCGGCGCGGCAGGGTCGTCCGAGGGCTCGTCCGCAGCCGGCTCCGGCACGTCCTCGTACTCGATCACGGGCGGAGCGGCGGCGGCTGCCTCGGCCTCGGCTGCGGCGCGCTCCTGGGCCTCCAGCTCGGCCAGTTCCTCTTCGGGCGGCAGTTCCTCGCCCTCCGGTGCGACCACGAGCTTCAGTTGCGCGGTCACGTCGGTGAAGAGCTCGAGCGGGACGGTGTAGCGCCCGATCCGCTTGATCGTGTCCATCTCGAGCTTGCGGCGGTCGACTCGCAGCTTCTCCTGCTCCCACAGCCGGTCGGCCACGTTCGTCGCGGTGACCGAGCCGAAGAGCGAGCCCGTCGGTCCTGCCGTGACATCGAACCGCAGTTCGAGCGCCTCGAGCCGCGTGGCGAGTGCGCGTGCCTCGTCGACCGTCTGGGCGTCGTGGCGTGCCCGCTGGGCGTCGCGCTTCTCGAGCTCCTTGACGAGCGCGGGCGTCGCCACTTCCGCGAGACCGCGCGGCAGAAGGAAGTTCCGCGCGTACCCGCGCGCGACATTCACGACCTCGCCGCGCAGGCCGAGCTTCTCGACGTCCTGCTTGAGAAGGACTTCCATGTCCTACTTGTCGCCGACGTACGGGAGCAGAGCGATCTCGCGGGCGCGCTTGACGGCAACCGCGACCTGGCGCTGGTGGCGCCGGCAGGCACCGCTGATCCGCCGGTTGCGGATCTTGCCCTTCTCCGACACGTAGCGACGGAGCTCGTTGACGTTCTTGTAGTCGACCTCGTCCACCTTCGACTTGCAGAAGAAGCACGACTTGCGGCGGCCGGGGCCGCTCGGCATGTTGCGCTTCCTGCTCGAGGAAGAGGTGCGGTCGCGATCGGATTTCTTCTCTGCCAAGAAACTCTCCTTAGAACGGAATGTCGTCGTCGGAGCCCTGGAAATCGGCGTCGGAGCCGCCCGAGGCGCCCGCGGGCACGAATTGGTTGCCGCCGTCGCCACCGGCGCCGCCTTCATTGCGGCCGCCGAGGAACTGGACCGAGTCGGCGATGATCTCGACCGCCTGGCGCTTCGTGCCGTCCTGTGCGTCCCACTCGCGCCATTCGAGCCGGCCGTCCACCGCGACGGGCCGTCCCTTGGCGAGGTACTGCGCGCAACTCTCGCCCTGGTTGCCCCAGACGGTGATGTCGAAGTAGTTCGGCTTCTCCGTCCACTCGCCGGTCGACGAATCCTTGCGTCGCGTATTGACCGCGATTCGCAGGCTGCAGACGGCCATGCCCGAAGGCGTGTGACGCAACTCGGGGTCGCGGGTCAGGTTGCCGACAAGCACGACGCGGTTGATGTTGGCTGCCATGGTTTCTCGCTCCTCTCCGAAGGTCGATCCAGGCTACTCGGAAGCCGGCTCGGTGTCATCGCCGTCTTCGGCCGGGGCCGAGGAGGGCGCGCCCACGGCGACCTGCGCCGGGGCCTTCGTGTGGGTCGAGCCCTTGACCCGACGGTAGGCGCCGAACCGCATGACGCCGTCGGTGATCTTGAGGACGCGAGTGATCTCCGCCAGTGTCTCCGGCGGGCAGCTGAAGAGCAGCAGGTGATAGATCGCCTCGGACTTGTGCCCGATCTCGTACGCGAGGCGCCGGCGACCCCACGGCTCGTGGCCGTCCCAGGTGCCGTGCGCTTCGTCGACGGAGTCGCGAATGCGCTGGATGATCTCGTTCGCGCGCTCTTCAGCGAGCTCCGGGTCCAGCAGCAGCATGATTTCGTAGTCGTTCACAGGCCCGAATTCTCCCTTCTCATGGACTGAATCGGCCCCACCTCACGAGCGCCGCTTCGGGTGACGGCGCGACGGGCGTGGCGAGAAGCGGCGGCAGTGTAGCATCGCGGCGATTTTGAAAAGCACATCGAAGCGCCTGCTTGCGCTCCTGGCGGGGTGGCTCGGGGTCCAGGCGATCCTGCGCCGCCGCCGCGCGCGAACGGCACCGACGGCGTCCCCGGCGGACGAGTTGAAGGCCAAGCTCGCCGTGACCAAGGAACCGGAGCCGGAGCCCGCTCCGGCGCCCGAGCCCGAGCTGCCGCCGGCGGCAGCCCAGCCCGAGCCAGGAGCCCGAGCCGGAAGGCGTGGACGAGCGGCGCGCCGACGCCCACGCACGGGCGCGGCATGCGATCGACGAGCTACGGGAGAAGCGCGACTAGCAGCTCGGCCCGCTCCGCCTCCGTGAGGCCCCGCAGCGGGCCACGGACGTCCTCGCGGATCGGGACGCCGCGTGAGCGGACAGCAGCCTTGAGTGCTGCGTGGCGCGGGTAGCGATCCACGATCGCCCGCAGCTCGCCGGCCGCGGTCGAGTCGCCGCTTCGCACCGCGTCGACGACGACCTCGGGGAAGGCCGAGGCGAGCCCTGAGACGGCACCCGCGGCTCCGGCGGCGAGGCCCTGGCCGATCAGGGCCTCCGCGCCGATGTAGACGTCCAGCCCGTCCAGGAGGTACGGCTCCACCTTCGCAAAGGGTGCATCGCTCACCTTCATGCCCACCAGGTTGTCCACCGTCTCGCGCAGCCGTTCGACGACCAGGACGGGGATCGCGTAGCCGGAGGCCTTCTCGAGCTCGTAGACGTAGAACGGGAGCGGTGCACAGGCCCGGGCGGCAGCGATGAAATGGGCGAGCAGTGCGTCGTCGTCGAACTGAAAGTAGGGCGGAGCGATCACGGCGACGGCTTCCGCACCTGCGTCCGCTGCGTCTGCAGCAAGCGCTACGGTGTCGGCGGTCGTCTGCGCGCCACAGTGCGCCAATACGGGCAGCGGCCCTAGCACCGCCTCCGAAATGGCCTTTTTGCGTTCAGAGAGCGATAAGAGAATCCCTTCCCCGGTCGTTCCGAGGAGCAGCACGCCTTCGATCCCGGCGTCGCTCAGGAAGCCGAGGTACGGCGCGAACGCCTCGACGTCGAGCTCGCGTCCGTCGTCGCGGAGCGGGGTCAGTGCGGCGGCGATCGTCCTGGCCATCGCCGCGATGCTAGTGGCGGGAACAGCCCGCGCGTCCGATCTTCTCGACCTGAACGCCCAGCACGTGACGCTGCAGGTGCACGGAGCCCGTGCTCTCGTCGAGTACACGGCGAACGGCCGAGCCCGGCACGTGCTCGCCTGGGGCGCGATCAATGCCCGGACGCCCGAGTCCGGGCTCCCGCAGGTGCGGTTCGAGCACGACTACTCGGGCGGGCTGAAACTCGAGCACCGTGCGATGTGGGTGAGATTCAGGAACGAGTGCCGTCCGTACGACGGGCCGCCGCTCGCCTACCTCGTCACCGCGTGCACCGCACCGGACGGTTCGTACTGGGCGCTCCAGAGCTGGCAGCGGAACCTCCCTCACCGCGGCTGGACTGCGTGGACCGCGTGGCAGAGCGCCTGGGAGCTTCGCCTCTCCCACTGGAGCGGTCCGGTGGCGCACGTCGAGCTCTTCACCGACTGGGCCTTCGGCGGGCAGGCGCACGACATCTTCGGCCGCATGACCTACGACGGCTCGCCGGTGCACGGCTTCCACTCCACGTCGAACGGCGCGCCGACGGATGCCTATGGGCGCGGTCTGTACATCGACACGTTCAACTCGGCCTACGGGGCCGGGTGGAAGCGCGAGACGTCAGTCCTCTTCCGCAAGCCGACCGGAGCGTTCTGTTACTCGTTCTGGCCGACGCACGACGCGTCGCTGCCCGGCAGGCCGTCGCGGCCGGCGGGCGTCGGCACGAAGTACCGCATCAGCGTGGTCGGTCCAGGGGTGACGCCGGATGTCGTCGCCGTCGCGCGCGATCCAGGCCGTTACGAGGCCCGGGCCGAGCGGAAGCGGGACGCGCTGTTCACGCAGGTGATCGCGGGCGACAGGTTCTGCTCGACGCAGCACTAGGCCCGGCGGCGTGAACCTGACGACCGGCGCGGAGGCGCGCATCACCGGCGCCGGCGGACCTGCGGTCGTGTGCGTGAACGGGGGCCAGGCGTCCTCGGTGCCCGGTACCTGGAGCGCCTCGATCGAATGGCTCGTCACGCGCCTTGCTCCGCGGTTCCCGGGGCTCCGCTTCGCCGAGGTGCGCTACCGGGTCAAGTCGTGGCGGCACCTCGACGAATGCATCGCGGATGCGCGCGCCGCGATCGCCGAGGTCGGAGCCCCACGAACACTGCTGCTGGGGTTCTCGATGGGCGGCGGCGTGTCGATCTCGTGTGCCGCCGAGCCTTCGGTCGAAGGCGTGCTCGGGCTCGCGCCGTGGATCCCGGACCGGCTCTCGGTCGAGCCACTGCGCGGGAAGCGGTTGCGCGTCCTGCACGGATCGCTCGACCGCGCGCTGCCAGGCATCCCCGGGGTGAGCCCGGACCTCGCCCGGCGTGGGTTCGAGCGCGCGCGGGAGGTCGGCGCCGTCGGTGAGTTGACCGTGATTCGCGGCGCGGTGCACGGTGTGGCGTTGCACGCACCGTGGGGCGGCGGGCTCGTCCCGCTCCCGCGTGCTGGGCGCTGGCTCGAGCTGGTCTCCGGCGAGGTCGGGCGATTCGCCCGTAACGATGGAGCGGGCGACGTGTCCGAGTGATGATGAACGGCGACGAGCAACGCCCGTACGGGCGGCGCGCGTTCCTCGGCCTGATGGCAGGCGGACTGTCGTCGCTGCTTTGGGCCGGGCCTGCCGCGCGGGTGCTCGCCCCTGTCACCTCGGGCTTCTCGCAACTGCTCGGGAATCTTCTGCCGGTCGGAGGCTGGCGGATCTACACCATCTCCGGATCGATGCCGATCTTCGACGAGCACGCCTGGCGGCTCGAGATCACCGGTCTCGTTCGCAAGCCCGTGCAACTGACCTATGCGCAGCTGCAAGCGCTCCCACGCGCACACCAGGTGAGCAACTTCCATTGCGTCACCGGCTGGTCGGTCGCCAACGTGCGCTGGGCAGGCGTGCGCTTTGCCGATCTGCTCGCGTTGGCAGAGCCGCTGCCGGCCGCACAGGCGATCCGGTTCGTCTCGCTCGAGGAGCCCTACAACGACTCACTGACGCTCGACCAGGCGCGCCTCGGGAACGTGATGCTTGCCTACGAGATGGACGGGCAGCCGCTCTCACGCCCGCACGGCGCTCCCGCCCGGGTCGTGATCCCGGAGATGTACGGCTACAAGGGCGTCAAGTGGCTGACGAAGATGGAGCTCGTCGACCATCAGCCGACCGGCTACTGGGAAGGCCTCGGCTACGACCAGAACGCCTGGGTCGGAAGGTCGAACGGCTATGGCTCGTGAGTCCCGCCGGCTGCCGCGGTTCACGCGCACCGAGCGCGCAGTGCACTGGGTGCACGCGACGGCGTTCCTGATCCTGTTCGGCTCCGGGTTGTGCCTCTACCTGCCGAGCCTCGCCGAGGTCGTCAGCCGCCGGCCGCTCGTGAAGGCGATCCACATCTACACGGCCGTCGCCTGGGCGGTGGCGCTGCTCCTGATCTTCCTCGTCGGCGACCGCCGCTCGCTCGTCCGCACCGCTCGCGAGATCGACAGCTTCGACGCCGACGACCGGGCGTGGCTCGCCCGCCGCCCGGCCCCGCAGGGCCGGCTGAACGCGGGCCAGAAGCTGAACGCGGTGGTCACCTCCGCATTCGCATTGCTCTTCGTGGTGACGGGCTTCTTCCTCTGGTACGGCGAGCGGGACACGCGCTTCCGGTTGCCGAACGCTCTGCTCGTGCACGACTGGTTGATGTACGTCTCGTTCGTCCTCTTCATGGGGCACCTCTTTCTCGCCGTCATCTATCCGAGGACCCGGCATGCCTTGAACGGGATCACGCGCGGCTGGGTCGATGAGGACTGGGCGCTGCAGCACCACCGAAAATGGGTAGAACAGCTGCATGAGCAGGAAGCGTCCGCTCTCGAGCCGTAGCGTCGAGAAGTTGAGCGAACGCGAGCGGAGCGCGGGCATCGATCCGGAGGACGACGCCGCGGCCTGGCTCGAGGAGCACGACCCGAAACCGCCGCCGCCGGTGCCAAAGCGGGCCGCGAAGAACAGGACGCTGCATCAGTGGCGCAGGCGACTGCGGGATTAGACCCCGCCGGTGCGCGTCGGCGGCGACGCGCACCGGCGAGACTGACATCAGCCCGCGGTGATCGAGCCGAAGAGGCCGTGCTGCTCACCTGACGGTCCGGCGAGGAAATACAGCGTCCCGGTCGGCCCGGCGGCAGCGCCGTTGCCGAACGCGATCGCCCACAGCCCGTCGACGGCGATCGGTGTTCCGTTCGCCAGGCGCAGCTGGCCCTTGTAGACCCACGTTGCGCCACGCTGCTGGTAGGCGCTGATCCGGCCGTTGCCGAAGTTCCCCACGAGCAGGTCGCCCGCGAAGACGCTGAAGCCTGCCGGCGCCAGCGCGAGACCCCAGGCCGCGTTCAGCGGAGCGTTCTTCTTGCCGCTGTTCACGACCCGAGCGACGAGCTGGCCGTCAGGCGTGTATTCGTCCACATAGCCCTGGCCGGGCGCCGCAACGTCGTCCTTGCGCGCGGCGTCCTGCTTGGCGTAGGTCACGAAGACATTGCCGGCAAGCGCCTGGATCCCGAATGGTGCGTAGCCCTTCGGGATCTTGGGATCGGTGAAACCGCCGCTCAGCGTCATCAGCCCGAACGACGAGTTGAAGACGTCGACCCGGCCGTTGTGGAAGTCCGTTGCATAGAGCCGGTCTGCGATCGTGGCGAGGCCCTTGTAGATCGCTCCGCCGGACGAGCGGTCTGCGGCGGTCACAGCAGCGGTGCCGTTCACGGCCGGCGACCAGCCGAGGATCGTTCCGCCCTCGGTCGAGAACAGGAATCGTGCCGCGCCGCTCTTTCCGCCCGAGCTGACCACGAAGTCGGCGGCGTTCCCGTTGAACACCGTTCCCGTGGGCGCACCGGCGACGGCAACCGTCAGGGCCTGCTTCGACCCTGAACCGTTGTAAAGGGTCGAGGTGTTCGTGCCGTTGTTCGACGTCCACCACGGCGTGGTCGGCCCGGCGGAGAGCCCCCAGCCGTTCACCAGTGACGTGTCGGTCACGGGTGCCGGCACGGATGCGTTGTCCGAGACGAGCGCGTGCACCGTGTAGATGTCGGCCTGCTGGCGTGCCGTTGCAGCGACTGCAAGACCGCCGGAGAGCGTGACCACGCCGGCGATCCCGAACCATCTGAGAACCGTCCCCCACATATGTTTTCTCCCGTCTTCGCGACTGCTGGGTCGGAGTGCGATACGGGAGCACCCGGTGCGATGGTTTTCGTCGACTCCACCGCATCACCCAAACAGGACGACGACCCGCGGCCTGCCCGCTCCTAGCGTCTCCGGTGATGCCGATCTGGAAGCAGAAGGAGTTCATGGCGATCCCGCTGGTGGTCGTCATCCTGGGCGTGATCTTCGTGCTCTTCGCGGCGTCCCACGCCGGGCTCTGGGCGTGGCTCCTCGTCGGGGCAGTCGGCATCGTCGTCTGCGCGCTGCTCCTGGCGCGAGCAGCGAAGAAACACCGCCACCCGCCCGCGTCGGACGCGCCGCCGGCCCTGAGCCCGTCGGCCGACGGGTCGATCCACCGCGTGCTGGTGGTCGCCGGCGGCACGGCCACTCCCGACGCCCTGCGAGGGGCGATCGATGAGCACGCAAACGGAAAGGGTGTCGAGGCGTTTGTCGTCGCGCCCGCCCTGGGCTCGCGGCTCGCCCGCTGGACCGGGGATCAGCAGGACTATGACGACGCGACGGAGCATCTCGATGCGACGTTGCACTCGCTGGAGGAGATCGGCGTCCAGGCTCGCGGCCGGATCGGCTCGAAGGATCCGATCCAGGCTGCCGACGACGGCCTCCGGGAGTTCCCTGCTCAGCAGGTCGTTCTGGCGGTTCATTCGGGCGATGACCAGAGATGGCTCGAGCAGGATGCGGTCGCTGCCGCGCGCGAGCGCTACGCCGTCCCGGTCACGCTGATCGTGCTCGACGCCCCGCAGGCGGCCGGGCCGACTAGTGGGGCATCCGGCTGACCGAGGTGTCGTAGACCGGGAGCCCCTGCGTCGCGGGCAAGGCTCCGCCTCGGTAGGCCGGACCGCGGTCGCCGGAGCTCGTCGCGACGACCGCGCCGGCGACAGCGACGGCGACGACGGCGAAGCCGGCCACCGTCCGCTGGATCGTCAACGACGCTCTGCGTGGCAGGCGGTCGTACCGGAGGATCGTCGTGATCGAGTGCAACTCCCGCCGGTAGCGACGGCACTCGGCGCAAACCGTGGTGTGGGCACGCAGCCGCAGAGCCGACGGGCGCGAGAGCTCGTTGTCGAGCTCCGGCGACATCAGCTCGCGGGCGCGATCACAGCTCGACTGAGAAAGAGAGCGACCCATCAGATCTAGAGACGAACGCAGGCGCTGCTTGGTTGGGGGCTGGGGCGGTCAAGTGTAAATTTTCGGGTCACAACGCAACAAACCGGACGAGGTCGCGTCTCAGGGTGCACCGTGCCGCTCGAGCAGCCCGATCCGGCGATCCTCAAGGCGGCGCAGCGCGGCGATGAACAGGCGTTTGCGTGGATCTTCGAGGCGTATCGCCGCCCGATCCACAGTTACGTCAGCCGGATGCTCAACGACGACCTGGTCGCCGAGGACATCACTCAGGAGATCTTCATGCGCGTGCATCGCTCGCTCGCGCGCTTCGACCGGAGGTCGCTCTTCACGAGCTGGCTGTTCCAGATCGCGAAGAACCGGATCGTCGATGAGCACCGAGCGCGCGCCCGGCGCCCGACCACGCACCTCGAGCCCGACGCGCTGTCGGTCGATTCGCGGACTGCGGAGCCGAACGGGGAGACGCGCGAGATCGTCTCGGCGATCTGGCAGGCGGTCGGGACGCTCGACGCCCGCCTGAAGAACGCGCTGCTGCTCCGCGACGTGGCGGGCCTTTCGTACCTCGAGATCGCCGAGGTGCTCGAGATCGACATCGGCAATGTCAAGTGGCGGATCTTCAAGGCCCGGGAAGCTGTTCAGAACGAGCTGGCCGTGGCCGGGCTCTCACCGAGCTACCACGCCGCTGGGCAGGCTCGCTCGACTCGCAAGACCGCTGCCGCCGCGACCAGCTGAACGCCGCCGAACCGCGCCGCCGACGACGCGTCGGCCGCTGCCGGGCGCAGGGTTTCGGCGTGGTCGAGCTCGAATCTTGCAACCGCTTGCAAGGGATGACGTAATCTTGCAACGTGGCGGGGAAGCTGGCGGACATCGCGAAGCAGGCCGGGGTGAGCGAGGCAACGGTCAGCAGAGTGCTGAACGGTCGCCCGGGGATCTCGGAGGCAACGCGTGCGGCGGTGCTGACGGCGCTCGACGTGATCGGCTACGAGCGGCCGACGCATTTGAGGGGGCGACGGGCGCGCATGGTCGGTCTCGTCGTGCCGGAGCTTCAAAATCCGATCTTCCCCGCGCTCGCCGAGGTTGTCGCCGGCGCGCTCGCTCAACGGGGCTTCAACGCGGTGCTGTGCACACGCACCGGCAGCATGTCCGAGGCGGAGTACGTGGAGATGCTGCTCGAGCGCCAGGTCTCGGGGATGATCTTCGCGGGCGGCCAGTACGCGGAGGCAGCCGCGCCGCATGAGCACTACACCCGGCTGCTCCAGTTGCGTCTGCCGGTCGTGCTCGTGAACGCCGCGGCAGACCACCTCGATTTTCCGCGCGTCTCGACCGACGACGCCGTCGCGATGGAGCAGGCCTATGCGCATCTTGCTTCACTGGGGCACGAGCGCATCGGTTTGATCCTCGGGCCGGCCGACCATGTCCCGTCGCGAAGAAAGCTCGCTGCATTCGGGGCCGTCGTCTTGCGCGCAGGTGGAGCACCGCTGCTCGACGAGTTCGTCGAGCGGACACGTTTCTCGCTCGAAGGCGGTCATGCGGCCGCGTCGAAGCTGATCGCACGGGGTGTCACGGGCGTCGTGTGCGCATCGGATCCACTTGCCCTCGGGGCCGTTCGTGCCGCTCGCCGTGCCGGCCTATCGGTGCCGGCGGACCTCTCGGTGGTGGGGTACGACGACTCGATCTTCATGAGCTGCACCGACCCCCCTCTGACGACGGTGCGACAACCGATCGAGGCGATCGGGAGAGCAGCGGTGGAAATGCTCGTCGGCCAGATCGAAGGCTCGTCCGTCTCGGCGGAGGAGCTCTTCTTCGAGCCCGAGATCGTGGCGCGTGGGTCGACCGCGAATGTGCCCGTCGGGCTGCTTCGCGCCTGAGATTGCGCAAAAATGACGCAAGGAATCGGAAATTTGCGAATTTAAGTCATAGTCTTGCAATAAATTGTCGGCTGTGCCATTCTCGCTGGCGTGGCGCAGGTCGACACGGTTTCCTCAGCTGAAGCGGTCGCCGCGACTGGGCCGACGGTCGTTCCCGGCCCCGAACGCCCGGAGCGGCCGTGGTGGCGCGACGCGGTCGTCTATCAGGTGTACGTCCGGAGCTTCGCCGACCGGAACGGCGACGGAATCGGCGATCTCGCGGGTGTGCGCGCCCAGCTTCCGTATCTGCGCGACCTCGGGGTCGACGCCCTCTGGTTCAGCCCCTGGTACCCGTCCCCGCTCGCAGACAACGGGTACGACGTTGTCGACTATCGCGCGATCGACTCCGCGTTCGGGACGCTCGACGAAGCCGAGCAACTGATTGCAGAGGCGAGGGAGGTCGGCATTCGCACGATCGTCGATGTCGTCCCAAACCATGTCTCGAGCGAGCACCCGTGGTTCCAGGAGGCCCTCGCCGCGCCCCCCGGTTCGGCCGAGCGCGCCCGGTTTTGGTTTCGGCCGGGGCAAGGCGAGGACGGGGCCGACCCGCCCAACGGCTGGCAGTCGATCTTCGGAGGGTCTGCGTGGACGCGCGTCGAGGACGGCGAGTGGTACCTCCATCTCTTCACGCCGGAGCAACCCGATCTCAACTGGACACACCTCGATGTCTGGATCGAGCACGAGGACGTCTTGCGCTTTTGGTTCGATCGCGGCGTCGCCGGTGTGCGCATCGACTCGGCGGCGCTGCTCGTCAAGGATCCCGGGCTCGGCGAGGAGACGCCCAACCCTGCGCCGGGTGAGCACCCGTTCATGGATCGCGACCAGCTGCATGAGATCTACCGCGCCTGGCGCGCCGTCGCCGACGGCTACGACGAACAGCGCGTGCTCGTCGGGGAAATCTGGCTGCCCGATGCAGAGCGGCTCGCACGCTATCTGCGCCCGGACGAATTGCACACAGCGTTCAACTTCGACTTCCTCGCGTGTCCCTGGGAGCCCGGGCCGATGCGCGCCTCGATCGAAGCGGCGCTTGCCTCGCACGCCCTCGTGGACGCACCGCCGACGTGGGTGCTCTCCAACCATGACGTCACGCGGCCGGTGACCCGATATGGGCGCGCGGACACGTCGTTCTCGTTCGAAAACCGGCGTGCCGGAACCCCAACCGATCTGGCACGCGGCACACGCCGCGCCCGCGCGGCGGCGCTTCTCTCGATGGCCTTGCCAGGCTCGATGTACGTCTACCAGGGCGAGGAGCTCGGTCTGCCCGAGGTCGAGGACATCCCGGCAGAACGACGTCATGACCCGATGTGGTTTCGGTCGGGCGGGGTGGACCCCGGCCGCGACGGCTGCCGGGTACCCCTGCCGTGGGCCGGAGACCAACCGACGTACGGGTTCAGCAGCGACGGCGCGACCCCCTGGCTCGAGCAGCCGCGCGACTGGGCTCCGCTGACCGTGCAAGCGCAGAGCGGCGCACCAGATTCGATGCTCGAGCTCTACCGCGCCGGGCTCGGCAAGCGGCGAACCGCACCGTGGGGCGAGGCCGTGACCATGCAGTGGCTGCCGGCCTCCGATGGCGTCCTCGCGTTTCAGCGCGGCGACCGATTCGCCTGTCTCGTCAACTTCGGCCCCGACCCCGTGGAGCTCCCGGCGGATGCCGACGTCCTGATCTCAAGCAACAAGATCCAAGGAGGTGTCGTCCCACGAGACACGACGGTCTGGCTCCGCCAGTCCGAGGAACCGGCCCCCATGCCCCCTCCGAACGAAACCCAGAACCCGACAGGTCAAGGAAAGGAAGGACGATGAAGTCCATTCGCATGACCACGGCCGTCGCGGTCGTGGCTCTGATCGCGGTGTGCGCGACCGCGGCTGCCATCGGGTCGACGAAGAAGTCGGTCACGATCAGCGTTGCGTCACTCATTCCCGGAAGCACGCCCGCAGCGATCCAGCAGTTCAATGCGCAAGTCGCGGAGTTCCAGAAGGCACACCCGTCGATCAAGGTCAAGCCGGTCGAGTACCAATGGACCGGGCCGACGTTCGCGGCCAAGCTCGCCGCCGGCACCCTGCCGACGGTGTTCGAGGTGCCCTTCACCGACGCTCGCACGCTCGGCGACAACGGCCAGCTTGCCGACCTCACCTCCTATGTGAAGGCGCTGCCCTACTTTTCCAAGTACAACAAGGCGGTCCTCGCGGAAGGCACCGACTCGAAGGGCCACATCGTGGCGCTGCCGAAGGGTGCGTATGCTCAGGCGCTCCACTACAACCGCAAGCTGTTCGCCCAGGCGGGCCTGAATCCGAACAAGCCGCCGACGACGTGGGCGCAGGTCGTGACCGACGCGCTCGCGATCTCCCAGAAGACCGGCAAGGCCGGTTATGTCCAGATGGCGAAGGACGACAACACCGCCGGCTGGATCCTGACCACGCTGGTCTACGCCCTCGGTGGCCGCATGGAGCAGGGCATCGGCACCAAGGCAAAGGCAACGCTCAACAACCCGCAGACCGTCGCGGCACTCAATCTGCTGCATCACATGCGGTGGACTGACAACTCGATGGGCTCGAACTTCGACTACGGCTGGAGCGACATCAACCAGGCGTTCGCCGCAGGCAACGTCGGGATGTACATCAGCGGGTCGGACGTCTACACGAACCTCGTGCAGGCCTCGAACATCGATCCGTCGATCTACGGCCTGGCGGCGCTGCCGCTCGCGAAGAACAAGAAGGCGGGCGTGCTCGGCGGCGGCACACTGGCCGCGGTGAAGCCGAGCGCGAGCTCGGCCGAGCGGGCGGCCGCAGTCAAGTGGCTCGACTTCTACTACGAGGAGCCGCTGATCTCGAAGCCGCAGGCGATCCGTAACGCGAGGACGCTGGTCGCAAACAAGCAGCCCGTCGGCGTGCCGGCGTTGCCGCTCTTCAACAAGGTGCAGTACGACCTGTCCCAGACGTGGATCAAGCCGTTCATCAACGTGCCGATCGGACAGATGAAGCCGTTCACGACCGGCATCTTCAACCAGACGCTCATCCCGGAGCCCGAGGCAGCGACGCAGAGCGTGTACCACTCGCTCGACGCCGTGGTCGAAGCGGTGCTCACCGACAAGAACGCCAACATCCAGTCGATGTTGCAGCAGGCCAACAGCGCCGCCCAGACGGCGATCTCCAGCGGAGGTTAATTTTGGGGGCAACACGGCCGGCGGTGGGGCTTGGGCCCGCCGCCGGCCGCCACCAACGGCCCGGGAGGGGTGGATGGCCGTCAGCCTGACGCCGAGTGAGATCGAGTTGGAAGGGGCCGCGGTCGCAGAGGCGCGGCCCCGCCGTCGCGTGCGGCGCACGCCGGCGACCTGGGTGCGCGGAGGCGGGCTCACCACGCTCCTTTTCCTCCTGCCGATGCTGCTCGTCTTCGGTGCCTTCTCGTGGTATCCGATCTTCCGCACGGTGATCATGTCGCTGCAGCACACGAACCTGGTGCAGTCGCCGACCTGGGTCGGGTTCGACAACTTCAGCAAGGTCCTGCACGACCCGCTGTTGCCGGTCGCGGTGAAGAACACCGCGTACTTCGCCTTTCTTGCGCTCATCTTCGGCTATCCGATCCCGTTGATCGCGGCCGTGCTGATGAGCGAGGTTCGGAGGGCGCGCGGCTGGTACAGCGCGCTCGCGTACCTGCCGGTCGTCATCCCACCGGTCGTTGCTGTGCTCCTCTGGAAGACCTTCTACGACGGCGGCTCCGTCGGCGTCTTCAACACGATTCTCGGTTGGGTGCACCTCGGCCCCTATCCCTGGCTCCAATCCCCGAGCACCGCGATGCCGTCGCTCGTGCTCGAGTCCACGTGGGCGAACGCAGGGGCCACGGTGATCATCTACCTCGCTGCATTGACGACCGTGAACTCCGAGCTCTACGAGGCTGCGTCGGTCGATGGCGCCGGAGTCTCTGCGCAAGGTCTGGCACATCACGCTGCCGCAGCTCCGCGGAGTCCTGCTCGTGACGATGATCCTGCAGATCATCGGGACCGCGCAGGTCTTCCTCGAGCCGTTTCTCTTCACCTCCGGCGGGCCGGCGAACGCAACGATCACCGTGCTGCTGCTGATCTACGACTACGCATTCGGCAACTCACTCGGCGGCGACTACGGCAGCGCGACGGCGCTCAGTCTGATGCTTGCGGGCTTCCTCGCGCTGTTCTCGCTCGTGTACCTGCGCGCCACGCGTTCCTGGAGCACCGGATGATTGCGCTTCGGCGTCCCAGACGCTCACGCTCGAGCGCGCCGCAAGCGGGTTTGATCTCGCCCGCGGAGTGGCGCCGCGCCAGCATTCGCCTTGGAGTCGGCAGCGCGCAGGCCCTGCTGCTCATCTGCCTGGTCGTGATCGGGCTCGGCCCGATCCTCTGGCTGGCCAAGTCGGCGATCACCCCGACGAACGACACGATCTCCCACCCGATGTCGCTCTTCCCCCACGGTGCTGCGTGGAGCAACCTGCGCGAGGCGTGGTCGAACGTGAACGTCGGCCGATACTTCTGGAACACGATCGTGATCGCGTTCGGGTCGTGGCTCGTGCAGATCATCGTCGCGACGACCGGCGGGTTTGCGCTCTCGGTGCTGAGGCCGAGGTACGCGAAGGTGCTGACCGGGCTCTTGCTGATGACGCTCTTCGTGCCCGCTGTCGTGTTGCTCGTGCCTCTTGTACATCGAGGTCGTGCACCCGCCGATCATCCACCACTCGTTCATCGACAGCTACTGGGCGGTCTGGCTGCCGGCCGGCGCGAGTGCGTTCAACGTGATCCTCGTGAAGCGGTTCTTCGACAACCTGCCACGCGAGATCTTCGAGGCGGCGCGCATCGACGGTGCGGGACCGTTTCGCCTCTTCACGGCGATCGTACTGCCGATGTCGCGACCGATTCTGGGCGTCGTCTCGGTCTTCGCAGTGCTCGCATCGTGGAAGGACTTCCTCTGGCCGCTGCTCGTCATCACCGATCCGAACAAGCAGCCCCTGTCGGTACGTCTGCCGACGATCCAGTCACAAACGGAGCTCGGTGTGTTCCTCGCGGCGATGTTCATCGCCTGCCTCGTCCCGATTGCAGGTTTCCTCATCTTCCAGCGGTCGTTCCTGCGCGGGTCCGGCCTCGGCGGCGCGATCAAGGGTTAAGGGGGCACGCATGGCAGACATCCAGTTCCGCGACGTGTCGAAGAGCTACGGCGACGGTCCTCGCGCTGTCGCCAATCTCGAGCTCGAGATTCGCGACGGCGAGTTCATGGTGTTCGTCGGCCCGTCCGGCTGCGGCAAGACGACCGCGCTTCGAATGGTCGCCGGCCTCGAGGAGATCAGCGAAGGCGAGGTGCAGCATCGGCGGTCGCATCGTCAACGACCTCTCGCCGAAGGAGCGCGACGTCGCGATGGTCTTTCAGAACTATGCGCTGTATCCACACATGACCGTCGCCCAGAATCTCGCCTTCGGTCTCAAGTTGCGGAAAGTGCCGAAGAGCGAGGTGGCGCGGCGCGTCCAACACGCGGCCGAGACCTCTGGGCCTCGAGGAGTACCTCGATCGCAAACCGCAGGCCCTGTCCGGTGGTCAAAGGCAGCGGGTCGCGATGGGGCGCGCGATCGTTCGCGAGCCGCATGCGTTCCTGATGGACGAACCGCTCTCGAACCTCGACGCGAAGCTGCGCGTCCAGATGCGTGCAGAGATCCAGAAGCTCCAGCGCTCGCTCGGCGTGACGACGATCTACGTGACGCACGACCAGACAGAGGCGATGACGATGGGCGACCGGATCGCGGTCATGCGCGACGGAGCCCTGCAGCAGGTCGATACGCCGGAGCGCGTCTATCAGCGGCCGGTGAACCAGTTCGTAGCGGGGTTCATCGGCTCGCCTGCGATGAACATGGTCGACGCGCTCCTCAAACGGACGAGCGATGGTCTGTCGGTCGTGTTCGGCAGTCATGAGCTGGCCGTCGACGAGCGGCCGGCGCTGCGCGCCTACGAGGAGGGGCCGATCGTGCTCGGCATCCGCCCGGAGGATTTCGAGGACGCAACCCACGCAGCCGGGCTGCCGCAGATCGAGACCGTCTGCGTCCTGCGCGAGATGCTCGGCTCCGAGGTCCTCGTGCATTTCCCGGTCTCGCCGGACGGTTCGACGTTCGTCGCGCGGCTGCAGGCCCAGACCTCGGCGCAGGAGGGGCACCGGCTCGTGCTCGCCGTCGACCCGAGGCGTCTGCATTTCTTCGAGCCGCAGACCGGCGGCGCTCTCTGAACGGACGACGGAGGCGGCCGCTGGACGCGGGCCGCCTCCGTCGAGAGCCGTCACGCTGCCGCGCAGCTCACGTCCGGATTCCACATCGAGAACATTCCGCTCGGATTGTGCTTCCAGATCCACGCGTGGAGCGAGTAGAAGGCCGGCAGGCCATACCGGTTTCCGGCCGGCGTGAAGTTGAACTGCTGACCGAAGAGCGACGGCGGTGCGTTGTGCGCCGCGTCCCAATCGGCCTGGAACACGACGTACTCGAGCGCGACGAGACGAAGCCGACCGTCCGGCTCAGGCTCGTACACGACCGCCTCGGGCGTCGCAGCGTTCACAGCTCCGTCGCCGACGAGGCTGCCTTTCACGTAATGGATCCCCATCGCGCCCATCGCCATGCCCGGCATGGGGGTCATCTCGATGCATGCGATGCCCTTCGCGTCCTTGAGCAAGCCGTAACCGTCGGCCTTGGCGGCTCCGATGTCGTGATAGCGGACGGTCCCCAGGATCGCGTCCGCCAGCGCCGACCGCGAGCGACCGTTGCCGGAGTCGGCTGCGGCCGTGCTGATGACCGCGAAGGCGGCGACGGTAGCGGCCGCGATTGCAACGGCGATCCAATGTTTGAACGTCATGCTTCCCTCCTGTTCGTGCTGATCAATGGTTGAAGTACGGATCGAGCACGGTCACCTGCGTGATCCGGTCCACCGGGAGGTCGTTCCGTGCCGCCGTCGCTCTGATTGCTTCGGGAGTCGGCGCGTCGTACAGACAGAACGTCTTCTTCTTGTCCTGGCTCACATACGAGTGGAGCCACGTCACGCCTTCGTCGGCGTTCCTCGCTACGAAGGCGAGGCACAGCTCCGCACCCTGCGCTTCGGCGGGGATGTGAAGGCCGTCCGAGAACAATCGTTCAACGACATAGCGCGGCATTTCGCCTCCTCCCGGTGGTTGCTCGAACCGAGCCTCGACCGTACGGGGAGAGCCGCAAAAGCGAATGAGCCGAACTACTCAGCTTGCGCGGGAGCCGCTACTCAACTTTGGCGGACAGTCCGAGACGCGCGGCCGCCGCGGCGGCCTGAGCCCGGGTGTGAACGTTCAGCTTGCGCAGGATCGCGGCGACGTGATTGTCGACGGTCCGTTGGGAGAGCACGAGCCGCTGCGCGATCTCTTTCGTCCGGAGCCCAGCCGCCACGAGCTCCAGTACCTCCAGCTCCCTGGGCGTGAGATTCGCGGCATTCAGCCGGGAGGCCGCTCGTGGACCACGGGGCAGGCTGCGAGCCCCGCGCCGCCGAAGACGTCTCGCGACGATCGCCGCTGCGGGCTTGGCCCCGAGCTGCTGCAGCTGCTCGAGCGCCGCCCGCAACGGAGGCTCCTCGTCGGCGTCCGCGAGCGCGAGTGCCGTCTCGTAAGGGCAACCCAGTTTGCGCCATTCCTTCGCCGCCTGCTGCCAATCGCCCGCGAGTTGCAGGGCGTAAGGCGCCGCAGCTCCACCGGAGCTGCCAGGGGCGAGACCTTGACGACGGCGCCAGTCAGCGAGCTGTCCGATCAGCCACGCCGCACCACGATCATGCGCCAGTTCGAAGGCGCCGTCAGCCTCGTCAGCGGGCTCGCCGAGCAGCCACGCGATCTCGGCGCGGGCCGCCGCCACCGGACCGAGCCGTCCGATCTCCCCCGTCGGCGCTGCCAACGCCCATGCTTCGTCGAGCAAATCGCGGTGACCAGGATCCCCGCGTCGCGCTCGCACGAGCGCGAGGACGACGAGTGCGTTGATGCGCGGTGAGGTGGAGGTGCGAGGAATGCGAAGCACCGCAGCCGCCGCGTCGGCAGCCTCCGCCCAGCGCCCGCGGTCGAGCTCGTAACGGGCGCTGTCCCCCAGCAGATACAGGCGGCACAACTCGTGGCCGCGCTCATTGCAGAAGGAGAGGCCTGCGCCGAGGTACTCGTCCGCCGTCTCGTGGAGCCGGTCACCCACGGCCCGGCCGCCGAGCAGTGCGTACGTTCGCGCGACCTCATCGTCGAGCCCGGCACGCTGCCCACGTTCGAGACTGGACCGGAGACTGGAGAAACCTGCCTCGCCGGCTGTGACGAGACCGATCGTGCCGAGCGCATGGACCGCCACCTCCTCGTCGCCCAGGCTCTCGCCGAGAGACAGCGCGCGACTCGCCCAGTCAAGCGCCTGCGCAGTGTCCGAGCTACCGGCGTGCCTGTCAGCCGCCGCGCAGTAGGCAAGCCCGAGCTCGCGTCCGGGCGGCAGCTGCTCCAGCAGGGCGACGGCCTCATGCGCCGCCGCCGCGGCTTCCGTTGTGCGACCGGGACACCAGTAGAACTCGGAGAGGAAGCGAAGCACGGCACCTTCTCCCAGGACGTCACCGACGGTTCGGCGACAGTCCAGTGCTTCCTGAAGCGCGGCGATGCCTTCGTCGTACGCATCCGTGACGTAGCACTCCTGCGCGCGCCGCTCGAGCAGTTCAGCTCGCAGTTCCGGCGCCATTGCGTCACCGGCTTGCAGGGCACGCGCGTAATGAGCGGCTGATTCGCGGTGCGCTCCACGTGAGGCGGCATACCGCGCCGCCTCCGGTGCGAAGCGAATCACCGCCTCCTGGTCGCCGGCGCCGTCCGCATGGTGCACGAGACGGGCGAGATTTGGTGCGCCGGCAGGTGATTGGCGGAGGGCGATCAGCGCCTTCTCGTGCAGCGCCGCTTTTCGATTCGGGGCGATCGACTCCGCCACGGCGCGGCGCACGAGCTCGTGGCGAAAGCTGACACTGCCGGTCTGCGCCGCCAGCATCCCCGACTCGAGGCATTCGTCGAGGTGGTCGAAGGAATCACCCGTGACCGCCTCGAGCAGCCAGAGCTCGGTCGGCGGAGAAATCACGGCGGCGGCCTCGAGGACGTCGCGCGCTGTGGCTGAGAGTCGAGCGGCACGCGCGAGGACGGCGTCGCGGATCGTCTCCGGCGTCTCATCACCTTCCGCCGCGAGCGACTCGATGACGAAGAACGGATTGCCGCCGGTCTTTCGATAGAGCTCCTCCGGATCGACGGCATGAGGTGCTGCGAGTTGCCCGACCGCCTCCGGCGAGAGCGGTGCGAGTCTGATGCGCGTGATCTCTCGGGTCGTCGCGAGCTCACCGACGACGACGCGAAGAGGGTGCGACGCCTCGAGTTCGTCATCTCGGTAGGTCGCCGCGACCAGAATCGGCGCTCTGTCAACTCTTCTCGTGAGCAGCCGTACGACGTCCAACGTCGCTTCGTCCGCCCAGTGCAAGTCCTCCAGCGCGAAGATCGTCGGACCTTCGGCGCGCACGTCGTGGAGCAACGCCGCAACGACCTCGTGGGGCATCGCCTCGCCGGCGATTGCGGCGGCGAGCTCGCCTCCGGAATCGTCGGCGACCGCAACGAGCGGCCCGAGCGGCCGCGGCGTGAAGAGCGGGTCGCAACCACCCACGAGCAACCGCGCCCGCCCAGCGTGCCGGTCGCAGAACTCGCGCAGGAGGCTCGTCTTCCCGACCCCGGCCTCACCCCGAATCAGGACGACATGACCCCGCGCTGTGCGCTGTACCGCAGCCAGCCGGTCGCCGAGCATCGCCAGTTCATCGGCCCGCTCGAGGAGCGCGGCCGGCAGGTCGTAGGCAGTCGCATCCGGCGCCGACGCCATGGCCCGATCATCGCAGGGACGATCCATGGTTACCAGCCGCAGCCTGCTGCCGGGGCGTGGTTCGACGGCCGGGCCGTTTCGGCAAGGTGTGTAAGGTAAGCCTTACATGGTGACTGAGGTGCACCTTATGCGGTTCTTGAGGGCTTAGGAGTGCTGCCGACCTTTGTGATCGGGCTGCGGGAAGGCGCAGAGGCGGCGCTGATCGTGGGGATCATCGGCGCGTTCCTGCGCCAGGAGGGCCGGCGGGACGCGTTGCGGTGGATGTGGCTGGGTGTGGGCGTCGCGGTCGCCTTGTGTGTCGCGGCCGCCGTCGCGCTGCAGATCCTGGATGACGAGTTGCCGCAGCAGCAGCAGGAGGGGCTCGAGACCGTGGTCGCGGCGATCGCCGTCGCGATGGTCACGTTCATGATCCTCTGGATGCGCAAGCATGCGCGCGGGCTCGCCGGCGAGCTTCGCGCGAGTGCCGCCGGCGCGCTGGCGGCCGGGTCGACCTGGGCGTTGGTGGCGATGGCGTTCTTTGCGATCGTTCGCGAGGGGTTGGAGACGGCGGTGTTCCTGCTCGCGGCGTTCCAGGCATCCGGGAATGCGACCGCGGCCGGGGCCGGAGCGACTCTTGGTGTCCTCGTTGCGGTGTTTCTCGGCTGGGGGATCTACCGCGGCGGGGTGCGGCTCAACCTCGCGCGTTTCTTCCGTCTGACCGGCGTTGCATTGGTGCTGGTGGCCGCCGGGCTCGTCATGTCCGCTGTCCACACCGCGCACGAGGCGACGTGGTTCAACAGCCTGCAGGATCGGGCGGTCGATCTCAGCTTCCTCGTTCGCCCCGGGACGGTGACGAGCTCGCTGATGACCGGGGTGCTCGGCCTTCAGCCACAGCCGACGGTCGGCGAGTCGCTGGGCTGGCTCTTGTACGCGGTGCCGATGCTCGCGATCGTGCTGTGGCCCGATCGTTTGCGTTTGACGAGCCCGATCCGCGGCCGGAAAGCGACGGGGATCGGTGCTTGCTGTCTGGCGGTCGTGGTCGCGTTGGTCGTCAGCGGCTGCGGCGGCGGTTCGAAGGATGCGTCTGGCCAGACACTCCAGGTCACGCTCAGCGACAGCGGCTGCTCGCCGACGAAGCTCACGGCGGCCTCGGGGCCGGTGACGTTCGAGGTGCGAAACGGGGGCACGTCGAAAGTGTCGGAGCTCGAGCTGAAGAGCGACAGCGGGATCATCCTCGGCGAGCGCGAGAACATCGTCTCGGGGATCAGCGGATCGTTCACGCTCAACCTGAAGACGGGTCGCTATGTCCTCAGTTGCCCCAACGGCGACGAAGAGGACAACGGGACTCTCGTGGTGACAGGGACAACGGCAGCGCCGGCCTCGACGATCGACACGAAGCTCGTCACGCAAGCCGTCTCCGGCTACCGCTCGTATGTCGAGTCGCAGGCGGCTGCGCTGGAGAACAGCACGCGACAGTTCGCTGCGGCGCTGCGGGCGGGAGACGTCGCGAAGGCGAAGGCCCTCTTCGCGCCGACGCGTTACCACTACGAGGCGATCGAGCCGGTTGCAGAGAGCTTCGGGAACCTCGACCCGGAGCTCGACGCCCGGGTCAACGACGTTGCAAAAGGCGACCGCTGGACCGGCTTTCACCGGATCGAGCAGATCCTCTGGATCAAGAACACAACCGCCGGCACCGGTCCGTACACGTCACGTCTGCTTGCGAACGTTCGCGAGCTCCGGCAGCGCGTGAAGACGTTGGCCGTTCAACCTGCCCAGCTCGCCAACGGAGCGGTCGAGCTCCTGAACGAAGTCGCGAGCTCGAAGATCACGGGGGAGGAAGATCGCTACTCCCACACCGACCTCTCCGACTTCGCCGGCAATCTCGAGGGAGCACGCCGTGCCTTTGTGCTGCTTCGGCCGGCGTTGATCAGCGTCGGATCACGACAGCTCGCCACGACGATCACCCAACGCTTCGACGTCGTCAGCCGCAGCCTCGCCAAATACAAGCGGTCGGATGGCACCTACGCCCCCTACGGTGCGCTCACCGCGGCGGACCGGCGCGCGCTCGCGCGACAGGTCGATGCGCTCGCCGAGCCGCTCTCGACCGTTGCCGTACACGTCGCGGGCTGATGCCGCCTGGTCGGATCACCAGACGAGGGTTCGTCGCCTCTGCAGGAGCCGGCGCGCTTGGAATCGCGGCAGGGGGAGTCGGCGGCTACCTGCTCGGTGAACGGGACGAGGTCGATCAGACTGTCCCGTTCTACGGCAGTCACCAGGCAGGGATCGTCACGCCCGTGCAGGACCGGCTGGCGTTTGGGTCCTTCGACGTTCAGGTCGGGAGCCGCGCCGAGCTCTCGGCTCTCCTACGCGACTGGACGGCCGCGGCGTCGCTCATGACCGCCGGGCGACCGGTCGGCGACGTCGACGACAACCTCGCACAGCCGCCTTCGGACACGGGGGAAGCGCTTGGACTCCCGGCGGCACGACTCACCGTGACGTTCGGGTTCGGACCGTCGCTGTTCGAGCGGTTCGGCCTCGCCACGCGCCGACCGAGCGGTCTCGTCGATCTGCCCGCGTTCCCGGGTGACAATCTGCAGCCGGCCCGCTCCGGCGGCGACCTCTGCGTCCAGGCCTGCGCCGACGACCCGGTTGTCGCGTTCCACGCGGTGCGCAACCTCGCCCGCATCGCGTTCGGCCGCGCTGCCCTGCGCTGGACGCAGCTCGGCTTCGGACGCACGTCCGTCACCTCGAACGGCCAGCAAACGTTGCGCAACCTTCAGGGGTTCAAGGACGGGACCAACAACCTTCGAGGTGACAACGACGACGACATGAACCGGTTCGTCTGGGTCGGCGATGAAGAGCCCCAAACCTGGATGCACGGCGGCAGCTACCTCGTCGCACGCCGGATCCGCATGCTGATCGAGACCTGGGACCGCTCGACCCTCGACGACCAGCAGCAGACGATCGGGCGATTCAAATCCAGCGGAGCACCGCTGACCGGGCAGAACGAGCACGATCCACCCGACCTGGCCGCCAGAGCAGGCGACAGCACACCAGTGATCCCGACCGACGCCCACATTCGGCTCGCGGGGCCTGCCGACAACAAGGGCACCAGGATCCTGCGGCGGGGCTTCTCGTATACCGACGGCATCGATCCCACCACGGGCGAGCTCGACGCCGGCCTCTTCTTCCTCGCATTCCAACGCAACCTCGAGAAAGGCTTCATTGCGATCCAGAACAACCTCGCCGCCAACGACGCCCTCAACGAGTACATCGTCCACACCGGCAGCGCCGTCTTCGCCGTCCCGCCCGGCGCGACCGCCGGCGGGTTCGTAGGCGGGCAGCTATTTGAGTGAACACGCAACGACCGCCGTGCTTGCATCGTTGTAGCTGATCCTTTTAGGATCGCGGCATGCGGCGCCCGTTTGTCTGGATCAGTCTCGTCCTGTGCTGGATCGTGATCTTGGGAATCGCGGTGCAGCTCTACCTGATTGCGGCCTGGGTGTTCGGCGAGAGCGGTGCGCTCGATGCGCACAAGTTCGTGGGCGGCGCGATCGTCCATCCGGCGGAGATCCTCGTGTTCCTCGTGTCACTCGGCGCCTGGTGGGGCAACTGGCGCAACGTGGGAGTCTCGTTCTCACTTGCTCTGCTCGGAACGATCCAGGTGTTCTTCGCCGGAAGCCTCAACGACCCGAGTAACGGCTACGTGCACGGGTTGCACGGCGGGCTGGCGCTGTTCGTCGCGGCTCTCGCCTATTACATCGCGCTGCGTGAGGCACGCGCGCTCGGGGTCGGCACCTCACGTCGCACCGGCACCCCCGCAACCTGACGGTCGGGCCGGGGTGACCTAGCAGGGAAGCGCGTGCAAGACGTAGGCATCGACCACGTCGTCCTTGCCTCTGATCCGCAGTCCTGCCCATTCTTCGACCACGGCTCCGGCCGGCAGTTGCAGGTACGTCTCCGGGCCGATCAGCACCCCGCCGATCGGGGCCAGACGCTCGAGACGAGCGCCTGTATTGACCGTGTCGCCGACCGAGGGGTAGGCGACGTGGCCGTCGCCTCCGATCTCGCGCACCACCACACCGCCGCTGTTGACGCCAACGCGCATACGAGGCCAATGGGGATTGTGCTCGGCCAGGCGCGCAACCCTGCGTTGCAGAGCCAGAGCGGCGCATGATGCGCGTTGCGCGTGGTCGGGCTGATCAGCCCTGTTGTTGAACATGGCCATGATGCCGTCGCCGATGAACTTCTCCACTTCGCCGCCGAACTGACGTGTGATCAGCGGCGCTGCGATGCCCCAGTACGCGTCGAGCACGGCTGCGACCTCGGCTGGTGCCGAGCGCTCCGCGAAGCCGGTGAAGCCGACGAGATCGGCAAAGAGGACACTCACGTCCTGGTGGCGCTCACGTGTCGTCGGCAGATAGAGCCGCCTGAACCGCTCGTCGCGCCATTCGCGACGAGCGGCCAACACGACGATCAGGTAGGCCGTGACGATCAGGCCGTGCCATTCCCACCAGCTGGCGTGCCACCTGCGTTCGCCGGTGACCGCAACGCCGATCGTCGCTTCGGAGAGCAGGGCGAAACACGCTACGACAGCCGCCGGGAGCAGGTTGCGACCGTGACGGAAGATGCTCCAGTAGCGCAGGGCACTGACCGCGTAGACAATCGCTCCAAGGACCGAGATCACGGTGAGAAAGCGGCTGGTGGCGGCTTCACTGTTCGGCCCGCCCACCGGTGGAAGACTCGCGACGGTCCACACGAACCAGATCGCCATCGAGACCAGCACCGCCAGTCGCAGGCGAGACCGCCGACGAATGAGCACGGCCGCGATCCCGGGACGGACGTCGACGAACGCCGAGCCCGCGGCAAAGACTGCGCCGACCAGTAGCCCGACCGGAATTGCGACCTGAAAGCCCGCGTGCTCCTTCGAGAAGAGGATGGTCGGGGTCCCGAGAGCGTGCAGCCAGAGGAAACCTCCGGTCGCCATGAACGCCAGCGAGAGCAGGAGGACGCGGGCATCTCCACGCCGGTTGGCAGCCTCACCTGCCGCGTAGCCGAGGCCGAATGCGACTGCGCCCACGACTCCGAAGATCACGAAGTGGAGCGGATAGTTCTCGATGTGAGGGTCGAGCTGTGATCGCAGGAGCAGCGAGATGAGCCCAACCAGGGGGAGCGCGGCGGCGACGACCCCCAGCGCGACGAGGGCGCCGGTGCGCGCCCGCCGCTGAAGCGTGCTCCGAGGGCTCAGGGCCTGATCGGCGGGCTCGTCGAGGGAAGGACTGCTACTCAGCGTCATCTGGGATGCCAACGTGGATGCGGGTGTTCCCGCCAATTCAGAACACTTCCCCCACGACACGCCGAGTGGATTTCGGCAGCCGGGCGCGGATCGCAAGGGCAGGGCCGTCGAAGCGGATCTCGAGCGCACCCATCACCCGTCTGAGGACGGCAACGGCCGCGCGATTATCGCCGGACACGAGCGCGGTGATCTCGGTGATCCCGGCCGCGCGAGCGTCGCCGATCAACTCCCGCGTGAGGGCTGAGCCGATTCCGCGCCGCTGGTAATCGTCAGCCACCTCGATCGCGATCTCGGCGCTCTGCCCGGTCCGGACGAGGCGTGCGATCGCGATCGGTCGCTTGTCTCCCGCGATGTAGGCGACGAGCGCGTGGTGGCGTGCGTCTGCCGCCGCGAGCGACTGTAGCTCCTGCTCGTCGAGACTTCGCTTGGCGCCGTTGAAGCGCTGACGACGTGACTGCTCGCCGAGCCGTTCGAAGACCGCGACCACCGTCTCGACGTCCCCGCGCCGAAGCGGCCGCACGAGGAGCCTGACGCCGTGCCTGAGTTCCACGACGCGGCTATGCACGGCGAGAACACCGATCCTCGGACGAGGTTTCCTCATGGGCCATCACGCTCTGCAGGCTAAAGAGGCACCCTTTGCGGAGCCTTTGCGCCGCCTTAGCGAACGAAGCCCCGCACTGCTCCGGGAAGGGGCTGCGTCCCCGTTTGCGCCGCGCCGACCAGCACGGTCTGGAGCCGTCGAGCGGCGTCGAGGTGGTCGCCCGTCCAGATGATCCGTGCCGCGACCGAGCCTGCTCTCCCGTCCTCGTCCTGCAGGTCGCGGCGTACCGCTTCGACCAGCCGGCGGTCGGCCGGCTCGTCCGGTGCCAGTGGCTCGGGCACGGCGGCGCTGCCAACGAGGCTGACAGCGAAGCGCTCGTACCAGCCGGCTACGGACTCGGTGCTCTCGAGGAGTTCCCGGCGGGCAGCTGACCGATCGCCTCCTGATCGGCCGTCGTCGCGCTGCCAGAGGTCGAGCACCGCGTCGCCCGCCAGGCGCAGGCCTGCGACGCCGGTGACGAGGCTCGTGATGTCGGCGAGCGGAACCGGCTTCGGGCCGCGCTCGGCGAGGTAGCTGCGGAAGGCGTCGTCCAGGCGGCGCGATGCCGCGGCGGCAGCGGTCGCGTCGTTGTCCGGCGGGGGCCGACTTGGTGTGCCGTGGTCGCACCGGCCCAGCCCGAACTCCACGGTGGCGGCGAGATAGCGCGCGCTGTCGGTATATGCCTCTGCGAGCGCTCGGCCGAACGCCGCGGCGGCGCCGCGCGGCCAGAACAACAGTCCGACGACGAGGCTCACGGCGCAGCCGATCGCGACGTCCTCGATCCGGACCAGCCCGACTCGCCAGCCGATCGGCTCGAGGATGTTGAACAGGATCACGAGCGTCAGCGTGAACGCGGCCTGGCCGGCAGCGAACGAGATCGCCGCCGGTGCGAGCCCGGCAAAGAGGACGGCCACCGGGAGGAGAAGCCACAGCACGGTGGTGTTCGTGCCGACCAGGACGAGGAGCGCCGCACCGACGATGAACCCGACAGCGGTGCCCAGCAGTCCCCGGACGATGCTCTGGCCTGTGTTGAGCGCATTCGAGCGCAGCACTGAGAGGGTGCCGAGCACGACCCAGAACGAGTGCTGCACGCCCGCCAGGTTCGCGGCGAGGACAGCGAGGCCAAGGCCGATCGCGCCGCGCACGCTGTTGTGCAGCCAGACGGAGTGCCGGTCGAGGTGGGTGGCGGCCCGCTCGTGTGCGCTCGACAGCGTCCCGGCCAGGCCCGGCTGCCGGCGACCGAGCAGTCGGTCGATCCAGCTGCGCCGCTCGGCCGCCGCGGTCAGGTCGATGTTGAGCCCGATCTGGGAGACAGCGAAGCTCAGTTCCTGCGCCCGGAAGCCCGGGTCGAGCGCCGAGACCATGCGGGTAACGGGCTCCTTGGCCGGCTGATCGAGGCCGATCGTGGTCTCGGTCGCGGCGACCGCCTCGCGCAGGCGAGCCAGCGCTTCACGCAGTTCGTCGGAGCGCCCGCCGCGCAGCTCGAGCAGATCCGCTCCGCGCTCGAGCGTTGACGCCGCTGCCACCTTGACCTCCAGCGCCGCCCGGTTGACCGGGAGCCCGGGCGGATGAGGGGGCGACTGCGCGAGGATCGCATCGAGCCAGTTCAGCTCGTCAACGAGCCGAACGACCGTCCGCGCAGCAGTGCTCAATCCGGTCGGCCGGTACGGGGTCGCGAGGAACACCCGATGGAGCCCACCCACCGACGCTCGCGCGCCGGCGATCGCGTCGTCGTGCTCGGCAGCGCCGAGCCCACGCTCGCCGCCGAGGAGAAACGCGGCGTCCGAGCGCAGTCGGGCGGCGATCGCGCGGCAGGCCGCAATCGCCGCGTCGCGCAGCGGATCGCGAGCGGGCGCGGGCCACAACAGCGCCACGGCGAGCAGCGACGCGACGGAGGCCAAGCCCCAGCCCGCGAGACGGTCAGGGATCGAAGAGACCGGGCCGGGGAGCGAAACCGGGAGGATGAACGCCAACAGAAGAGAGAGCGTCGCGCCGGCGAGGACGGAGCTGACCACCCCGGCGAAGAGCACCCCGAACCCGACGATCACCATTCCTGCGGCCGCGAGCCACGGCGAGCGTGAGCAGACGGTGCCGACGCAGACGAAAACCGCGCCCGCGAGCGCGAGGCCGGCCTGCGCCCTGAGGCGGTCGGCCATCGTGCCGGAGAAGTCGACGAGCAGCAACATCGCGAACGAGCCGAATGCCGCGAACGTCGCCAGCGTCGGATTGCCGATCACCCGCTCACCCAGCGCGAACATGGCCGGCATGACCACTGCGGCCCGCCCGGCACGGCGCAGCGCGGCGAGGCCGGGATCGTGTGACCGAATCCATTGCAGAGGATTCACGTAGATCGTCTCAGCACCTACATTTATCGACACAGTTGGCCAAGCGTGACTTCGGAATCAATCATCTAGGGGGTTCACTGCGATGGGAGACATCGAACACCAGTCTGATGCGCCCGAGGACGACGACTCGATGCAAGTCGCCGCGCCCGGCCCGGCGGTGATGGAGTCGATGGGCCCGATCCAGATGACGAGCCTCGCGTTCCCGGGCAACCGCTTCAAGGGTGAGATCCTGCCGGAGCTCGAGAGGCTGAAGAAGGCGGAGATCGTGCGCATCGTCGACCTGCTGCTCGTCCGCAAGGACGATCTTGGCAACGTGATGGTGACGACCGCCACTGACCTCGACTGGCAGGAGGCGGTCTCGTTCGGCTCCTACATCGGCGCCCTCGCGGGCTACGCGGCCGCCGGAGCAGCAGGGATCGAGAGAGGCGCGATGGCAGGTGCGGCCGAGCTCGCCGACGGCCATCTCTTCGACCAAGACGACGTCTTCCGCGTCACCCAGGCGCTGCCGAACAACATGAGCGCGGTGCTCGTGCTCTTCGAGCACTTGTGGGCGAAGCCGTTGCTCGACGCAGTCGATCGAGCCGGAGGCATCGAGCTCACAAACGACTGGATCCGGCCCGAAGAGGTCGTCACCGTCGTGCACCGGGTAGCGCCGCCGACCGCACCGAGCTGAACTTCTCCCCCGCCGAGCGAGACCGGCAGGGCAGAAGAGGCTAGATACATCACGTTTCGGGGCGTTTCCCGGAGACGGAGCGGCCCCGGAGTCGAACCGAGCCAGCCTGGGGCTGCCAGACCTGACGGGTTTTGAAGACCCGCTGGGGCACCGGCCCCCGCCGCTCCATGCAGAGGGATCGTACGGTCAAGAGGTTTGGCTTCGCGGATCCGGGAGATCGCTGATGGCGAAGAGACACCGGCGGTGAGATGCTGGTGGATCGGTCGATCAAAGGAGGACTCATGGAGCTGCAAGAGCTCATCTCGGGCGCGCGGGACGCCGTGAGCGTCAAGCGCGTGTACGGAGATCCCTACGAGAAGAACGGGCTCACCGTGATCCCCGCGGCGACCGTTCGCGGCGGAGGCGGCGGCGGGACGGGCGACGAGGGCGACGATTCCGGTGGAGGCGCCGGCTTCGGTCTGATGGCCCGTCCTTCCGGCGCGTGGATCATCGAAGAGGGCCGTGCAACCTGGAAGCCGGCTGTCGACGTGAACCGGATCGTCCTCGGTGGTCAGGTGATCGCGCTCACCGCGATCCTCATGACGGGCCGCATCCTGCTCGCCCATTCACGCCGTCGTCGCTCGCTGCGCGATCTCGTGTCGTACCGGCCGCAGCTCGGTCAGATGCGCCTGCGCCTGCCGAGGGCCGTCCATTAACGGTTTAGCGAGTCTCACTCTGCGGACGCCGGGTCGTTCGGATCAAGACGGCGCTGAACGGCTCGGTGTCTGCTACGTCTCGCTTGCGTCCCTAACGGCGGCGCCGCAGCGTGCGGACGTCGCCGCGTCGTAGCGTCACTCCGTCTGCGTCGTAGCGCTCGAGGAGGAGCTGCGCGGTGCGGCGGCCGACGCCGAGCGCATCGCGAAAGGACGCAAGCGTGATGGTCTCGAGCGTGGGGAGTAACTCGCGGCCACGGTCGTAGAGCACGGTGGACACGGCGTAGCCGTCACCGACGCGCCTGATGCGGTCCTCCGCCTCGAGGAACGCCGCCAGTTGCTTGTCGTCGATCTTCGCGATCTCGTCCTGCGCGAGCTGTGTCTCGAGCTCGGCGGCGGCGTCGGCCCGTTCGCCGAGCTCGGCCGTCGCGCCGGGGAGGTAGGCCTTGGCGCCGCGGCGCTCGAGCTCGAGCAGGTTCAGAACGGCCGGCGCCCAAGGTCGGTTCGGCAGCAGCTCGGCCAGTGGCAGCCCTGGATCGAGCGGGCTCGACGCCGCGCGCGCGGCCAGTCGCATGCGCACCTCAGCGCGCAGGTCGGTCAGCCAGGCTTCCGAGAAGTAGTAGTCACCCGAGGAACGAACCGACGACAGTCCTTGCGCGAGCTCGGCGGGGGAGAGCAGCCCGCGCGCCTGCAGCTCGGTTGCCGTCACCGGCTCGTGGACGAGGGCACCGACGATCTCCTCGGGCGTTCCGACGTCGAGCGCCGCCAGCCGTCCGCGGTCGAGGGCCCGCGTGGGAGCAGGGTCCAGAACGACTCCTCCGCCAACCGTCGTGTCGGTCCGTAGGACGACCCGGTCACCACGCGCCGCGACCACCTGCTCCTGGAGGCGAAGCTGCGCGTATTCGCCGTCGCGCACGACGCGCGCCGGCACCGCCTTCGTCCCGACGTGCACCGTCACCGCGGCTGGGATCTCCTCGAGTTGCTCGAGGCGGATGTCGAGCCGGTACGACACCGGATAGTGACCCGGCTCGACGAGCACGTCACCGCGCGCAAGCTCGCGCCGTTCAACGGCCGGCAGATTCACAGCGACGCGTTGCCCCGCCTCCGCCCGCTCGACCGACGTGTCATGCACCTGCACCGAGCGGACACGGACTGTCGTGCCTTGCGGCTCGATTCGGAGGACGCTGCCTGCCGCGATCGTCCCCGACCACAACGTCCCGGTGGCGATCGTGCCGACGCCCTGCAGCGTGAAGACGCGGTCGACGTAGAGTCGCGTCGCAGCCGACGCGTCGCGTGTCTCGACCTGAACGCGCGCGAGCGCGGCACGCAGTTCGTCGAGGCCCGCGCCGGTTTTCGCCGAGACGGCGACGACCTCGGCGTCCGGAACGAGCTCGCCCGCCTCGGCGAGAGCCAGTTCGAGCGTCTCTTCGTCGACGGCGTCGGACTTGGTGACCGCGATCACACCGCGCTCGACGCCGAGGAGGCGCAGGACTGCGAGGTGCTCCAGTGTCTGCGGTCGCACACCTTCCTGGGCGTCGATCACGAGGAGGAACAGGTCGATTCCGGTTGCGCCGGCGATCATCGTGCGGACGAATCGCTCATGGCCGGGGACGTCGACGAGCGAGAACTGGCGGCCGTCCGCCAGCTGGAGCGGCGCATAGCCGAGGTCGATCGAGATGCCACGCGCTTGCTCCTCGGGGAGGCGGTCCGTGTCCTTGCCGGTGAGCGCCCGCACGAGCCACGTCTTGCCGTGGTCGATGTGTCCCGCGGTGCCGACCGTCAGCGGCATGCACGAACCGCGGCGACGACTGCGTCGACGTCGTCGTCCGCGAGCGTGCGGCAATCGAGCAGGAGCCGGCCGTCGCGGACGATCCCGATCACCGGCGGCTCCTGCCTGCGCAGTGGTTCCGCGAGCTCCTCGTCGATCGCGCAGGCGAACGACGGCAGTTCCGCAAGTGGCAAGGCTCCTCCACCGACGCGACCCACGGTCTCCTCGACGTCGCCGCCGACCGCAGCTGCGAGGCGTTCCGCGCGTGCGCGGACGACTGACGCGTCCTCGTGCAGCATCCGCAGCACCGGGATCTCATGCAGAGCGCGGTCCGGCTCCAGGTAGAGCAACAGCGTTCCTTCGAGCGCAGCAAGGCCGAGCTTGTCGATGCGCAACGCTCTGTGCAGAGGATGGCGGCGCAGCTTCTCGATCAGCTCGGCGCGGCCGACGACGACGCCTGCCTGCGGGCCGCCGAGCAGCTTGTCACCGCTGAAGCAGACGAGATCGGCTCCGTCGCCGAGTGCTCCCCGCACGGTCGGCTCGTCCGAGAGGTCGAGCAGAGCGCCGGAGCCGAGATCGTCGAGCAACGGCAGGTTGTGCCGCTGGGCGACGGCAGCCAGCTCCGGCACAGTCGGCTGTTCGGTGAAGCCCACGACGCGGAAGTTCGACTGGTGCACGCGTAACAGCAGGGCCGTCTCAAGGCGCACCGCCTGCTCGTAGTCGGCGGCGCGTGTTCGGTTCGTGGTACCGACCTCGACCAGGCGGGCACCGGAGCGTGCGAGGACGTCCGGGATGCGGAACCCGTCACCGATCTCGATCAGCTCGCCGCGTGAGACGAGCACCTCACGCCCCTCGGCGAGCGCAGCGAGCGCGAGCAGCATCGCGCCGGCGTTGTTGTTGACGACGATCGCCGCCTCAGCGCCGGTCAGCCGGCTCAGGATGCTCCCGACGTGATCCTGGCGCGAGCCTCGCGTCCCGGCGGTGAGGTCGTACTCGAGGTTCGAGTAACCGCGGCCGGCCTCGACCACGCGATCGAGGGCGGCCCTGGGGAGCGGCGCCCGGCCGAGGTTCGTGTGCACGATCACCCCGGTCGCGTTCAGCACGCGCCGGAGCGCAGGCTGCCGGGCCGCAGCGAGCTGCTCCCGGACCCGCGCGACGAGGTCTCCGGGATCGACGCCTGAGCGGAGCTCGTCTCGCGCCAGGTCGATCACGCTCCGGGCAGCTTCGACCGCGAGGGGATCGTTCACTTCCCGGGCGAGCTCGTCGACAGAGGGCAGGTCTCTCAGCTCCACGCCGTGCAGATTACGCCGCGAATCCGGCGACCCGCCGAAAGCGTTGCTTCACTGTTGGGGATGAAGCGTGGGGTCGTTCTCATCGGTGTGGTCCTCGTGGCCGTCGTCGGCGCGGCGGTGGCGCGCGCTGTGCAGTTCCACGGAACGGCGAAACCGGGTGTCCACGTCCTCGGGATCGACGTCGGCGGGGAGAGCCGCGCGCAGATCACACGTCGGCTCCGGGCGTGGTCGAACCGACCCGTCACGATCCGAGCGGCCGGGCGCGCCTACCACGTGCGCCGCGGTTGGCTGGTCGCGATCGACACCCACGCGACCGCGGCGCGAGCGCTCGAATCGGGCTCGTGGACGTCGCTCCTGCTCGCGGAGCGCGTCGACGTCCCTCCGGTCGTAGCGCCGACCGGCGATGCGAGCAATGTGCTGCAGGAGATCGCGCGCTCCAATCGCGCACCGGTCGCCGCGACCGTTTCCGTTCGCGGCACGACGGTCACGACGACCCCGGCACGGGTCGGTCTCGCGCTCGACCGGGCTGCGCTGCTTCGTCGCCTTGCCCTCGACCGGGCCGTCGTGGCAGCGCCCTACATCCGGCTGCGGCCGACCGTCACCGACGCGGCCGCCGAGGCCGCCGCCTCCGATGCGCGAACGCTGCTGGCCCAGCCGGTAGCGATCAACTATCACGGCGCCCGGCTCGGCGCCCTTGCTCCGGCGCAGATCGCGCGAGCGCTGCGCGTCAGCGGTGGCAGCGTCCACGTGGACGGCGACCTGCTCGCGCAGACGGTCCGGCCGCGGCTCGGCCGCTGGATCGTCCGAGCGCACAACGCACGGTTCGTCGTCGCCGGCAACGAGGTGCGCATCGTCCATTCGCGCGCCGGCCGGGACGTCGACCCGCAACAGCTCGCCGCTGCCCTCACCACAGCGGCGCGCGGTAACCACATTGCGCGCCTCGAGCTCGGGCCGCGCGATCCCGACCTGACGACCGCCGGGGCGAAGGCGCTCGGGATCCGCCGCAAGCTCGTCTCGTACACCACCGAGATGGGGGTGTCGTCCTCGAACCGCATCCAGAACGTGCACCTGATGGCCGACTTCATCGACGGGACGGTGGTCGAGCCCGGCGAGGTGTTCTCGTTCAACGACGTGGTCGGGCCGCGGACCGCCGAACGTGGGTTCCTGGAGGGACAGGAGATCATCGGGTCGCTCGTGCTCCCTTCGATCGGCGGCGGCGTCTGCCAGACGGCGACGACCCTCTTCAACGACGCGTTCGAGCTCGGGCTGCCGATTCTCGCGCGCACGAACCACAACCTCTACCTCGCGCACTACCCGATCGGCCGCGACGCCACGGTGGCGTGGGGCGGTCCCGACTTCCGGTTCAAGAACGACCTGAAGCACGGGATCCTGATCAAGACGTCGTACACCGACGCCACACTGACATTCACCTTCTACGGCACGTCCGAGCACCGTCGCGTCGTCTCGCACACCGGGGCGCAGGTGAACTGGACAGGCCCCTCGATGAACTACGCGGTCGATCCGAACGCGCCGCGCGGCTCGGTCAAGGTCGTCAAGGGCACAGGCGAACAGGGCTTCGACGTGACGGTCGACCGGACGGTGTACGCCGCGAGCGGCAAGGAGTTGCGCCACAACACGTTCAAGTCGCACTACATCCCGGACAGCCCGACGACCGTTTACGGACCAGGTAGGACGCCGCCAGGGCCGTACATCGTCATCCCGACGAGCCTCTGACGCGCGCTCACCGGTTCGGATCGTCGGCGCAACGCTGCTCGTACCCCCCGAGCACGTGCCGGACCGCCTCGTCGGGGTCATCGGTCACGTGCAGGAGCTCGAGGTCGGCGGGGGAGATCATCCCGTCGGCGAGCAATTGGTCGCGGATCCAGTCGACCATCTCGCGCCAGTAGTCGGAGTCGAACAGCACCACCGGAAAGTGACGGATCTTTCCGGTCTGGATCAGGGTCAGTGATTCGTACATCTCGTCGAGCGTCCCGAAGCCGCCGGGGAAGATGACGAAGCCCTCGGAGGGGCGGACGAAGCAGACCTTGCGCGCATAGAAGTGGTTGAACGTGTGCGAGATGTCGAGGTACGGGTTCGGGCGCTGCTCGTGCGGCAACTCGATGTTGAAGCCCACCGAGACGCCCCCTCCCTCTTGCGCGCCGCGATTGGCTCCCTCCATCACGCCTCGGCCGCCGCCGGTCACCACGGTCCAGCCTCGCTCGCCGAACCGCCGCCCGACCGCGCGGGCCTCTTGGTACGGCTTGCTGTCCGTCGCGACGCGCGCCGACCCGAACAGGGCCACTGCCGGGCGCGGGACCTCTGCCACCTTCTCGAATCCGGCCCGGAGCTCTGCGCTGATCTCCGCGATCGACACCTCGATGTCGTTCGTGGGATGGTCGAGGATCTGGCGGTCGTCGGTCACAGTCGGTGCTGTGGGACGTGAGATGCGACCATCCCGAGCACGAGGACGAGCGCCGTTCCGAAGTAGAGGGCGTAGATGAAGAGCGCCTTGCCCGGTCCCCCGCCGTGGCGCAGGAAGCGCGCCGAGCGCCAGACGGCACCGCCGTCGAAGATCCCGAACGGGATCATGTTGAACAGATTGAGAAAGAAGCCGAAGTACGCGAGCGCGAGCATCAGGTTCGACCCTTGCGACTTGCCGATCAGGTAGCAGACGAACGCGGCCGCGCCGCCGAAAATCGGTCCCGCGATCGCGACGCGTGCGGTCTGCCACGGGTTGCCCCGGGTGTACTGCACGTAGGCGCCCAGGAACGGGATGAACACGGGCAGCTTGGGGTGCAGCCCCTCGCGTTGCGCCTCGATGAAGTGACCGATCTCGTGGAGCAGGATCAGCGCGACGAGCCCGATTGCGAACTTCCAGCCCCAGATGAGCGCGTAGGCGGCGACCGCGATGAAGATCGTCGAGAACTTGATCAGGACGAACGACCACTTCGCGAGCGCGATCGCTCCGGCGATGATCGGGCCGGCGAGCTTCTTCAGGCGCGCGCCCCAGTCGGTGCCCCGCGGCTGAATCGGGTCGTACCCGCGATAGTCGAAGTCGGGGTCGTCCGAACCTGTGCTCATGACCCCTTCCCGATCCATTGCTCGCCGTCGGCGTAGACCTCTTTCTTCCAGAGCGGCACTCGCTCCTTCAACTCGTCGATCGCGTCCTTGCACGCAGCGAGCGCGGCCTGACGGTGGGCCGCCGAGACGGCGATCACGACCGAGGTCTCGCCGATCCCGACGCGTCCGATCCGATGATGGATCGCGATCGCGCGCAGCTCATAGCGGGCGCGCAGGCCGTCGGCGATCTCTTCCATCACTTGTTCCGCCATGCCCTCGTACGCTTCGTAGTCGAGGTGGGTGACCGTGCGGTCCCGGGAGTGGATCCGGGTGGTGCCGGCGAAGGTTGCGATCGCGCCAGCCTCGTCGTCGCGCACCTCGTCGACGACGCGCTCGAGCGCGAGCGGCTCGTCGCTGAGCAGAAAGGCGCCGCCGGAGACAGGCGGGATCAATGCGACCTCGTCGCCGTCGGTCAGCGCTTGGTCGCGGGTCGCGTACTCCTTGTTGACGGCATAGAGCAGGCCGCTCGGTTCTTCACCCAGGCCGAGAGCGGGCCACACCTCGGCAATGCTGGCAACATCGATCTCCCGCTGCGCCCAGCCGGCGCGCTCGCGGAGCCCGGCGAACAGGCGGACACGGACAGTCACTCCGACAGGCTACGCGGAGACGGCGACAAGCTGCGGCCGGCCGGCGCGACAGCGGCGATCCGCACGGCGCGAGCATACTTCTGGCGTGGCAGCGACTGACGGACGCGAGACCGAGAGCGGAATCGAGGTGAAGCCGGTCTACTCGTCCGCCGACGCGACGACCGAGCTCGAGCTTCCCGGGGACTATCCGTACACACGCGGCCCTTATCGGGACATGTACCGCGGACGGCCGTGGACGATCCGCCAGTACGCCGGGTTCGCGTCCGCGGAGGAGTCGAACGAGCGGTACCGCTACCTGCTCGCACGCGGCCAGACGGGGCTCTCGATCGCTTTCGACCTGCCGACCCAGCTCGGCTACGACTCCGACGATCCCCTCGCCCTCGGCGAGGTGGGCCGCACCGGTGTCGCCATCGATTCGATCGCCGACATGAAGATCCTGCTCTCCGGCATCCCGCTCGCCGATGTGTCGACGTCGATGACGATCAACGCGCCGGCGTCGCTCCTGCTCCTCCTGTACGAGCTGGTCGCGGAGGAGCAGGGCGTTCCCGGGACCGCACTCCGCGGGACCGTTCAGAACGACATCCTCAAGGAGTACATCGCGCGCGGTAACTACATCTTTCCGCCGCGCCCGTCGATGCGGTTGACGACCGACCTGTTCGCCTACTGCGCGGATCGGATCCCGTCCTGGAACACGATCTCGATCTCCGGCTACCACATCCGCGAGGCCGGGTCGACGGCGGTGCAAGAACTTGCCTTCACGATCGCGAACGGCATCGCCTACTGCGCGGCCGCGGTGGAAGCCGGGCTCTCGCCGGACGACTTCGGCGCGAGGCTCTCGTTCTTCTTCAATGCCCATAACGACTTCTTCCAGGAAGTCGCCAAGTTCCGCGCGGCGCGCCGCCTGTGGGCCCGGGTGATGCGCGAACGCTTCGGCGCGACGAATCCGAAGGCGCTCGCACTTCGCTTCCACGCCCAGACCGGCGGCTCGACCCTGACGGCGCAGCAGCCCGAGAACAACATCGTGCGCGTGGCCATCCAGGCGCTGTCGGCGATCGCCGGCGGCGCGCAGTCGCTCCACACGAACTCGTTCGACGAGGCTCTGGCGCTCCCGACCGAGCATGCGGCGACGATCGCGCTCCGGACGCAGCAGATCCTCGCGAACGAGGCGGGCACGACTGCGACCGCGGATCCACTCGGAGGCTCGTTCTACATCGAGTCGCTCACCGACGAGCTGGAGGCGCGGGCGTGGGAGCTGATCGAGCGCATCGACGAGCTCGGCGGCGCGGTGAGCGCGGTCGAGCAAGGCTTCGTGCAGGGGGAGATCGAGACCGCCGCGTTCCGGTGGCAGCAGGACGTCGAGTCCGGCGAGCGAGTGATCGTGGGCGTCAACGAGTACGTGGCCGAGTCGGAGCAGCCGATCAAGCTGCAGGCGATCGATCCCGAGGCCGAACGCCGCCAGCTGGCCCGGACCGCCGCCCTGCGCGCCGATCGCGACGCCGCCGACGCAGCGTCGGCTCTCGCCGCGGTGCGCGAGGCGGCGCGTGGAAGCGAGAACATGATGATCTCGATGCGAGCCGCCCTGCGTGACCACTGCACGATCGGTGAGATCTGTGGCGTCCTGCGCGAAGAGTGGGGCGAGCACGACCGAGAACGCGCGCCGCACTGACCGCGATGCGGATCCTGCTCGTCTCCCAGATGTACCCGGGGCCGAACGACCCGGACCTCGGCGTCTTCGTCGCGGACGGCGAGCGCGCGTTGCGTGAACGCGGACACGAGATCGAGCTGGCCGTGCTGGACCGTCGCGCAGGCGGGAAGGCCCGCTTTCTCGAGTTGCGCCGGCGCGTCCAGAGCGCCGCCCGCCCCGACGTGGTGTGGGCGCACTTTCTCGTACCGGCCGGCCTCTTCGCCTCGGAGGTCGATGCACCGCTCGTCGTGACTGCGCACGGGCGCGACGTCCGCAACATCGGGACGCTGCCCGGGGTCGGGCTCTTGACCCGGCGCGTCGTACGTCGCGCGGCCACCGTCGTCGCCGTCTCGGAGTACCTGCGACACGAGCTCGAAGAACGGATCCCGGAGGCGCGTGGCAAGACCGAGGTCGTCGATTCGGGGGTCGATCTCGAGCGCTTTCGCGCCGTCGCGCCGGCGGCAACGCTCGACTCGCCTGCGTTCCTTCACGTCGGGTCACTGACCGAACGGAAGAACGTCGTTCGCCTCGCCGATGCGTTCGCGACGATCGGCCGAGGCTCACTCACCTTCGTCGGCGACGGTCCGCTCCGCACGGCGCTCGAGGGTCGTGCGGGCGTCCGGATCGTCGGTCGCGTCTCACACGAGGACGTCCCCGCCTGGCTCAGCGCCGCCGACGTCATCTGCGGCCCGGCGCTGATCGAGCCGTTCGGGCAGGCGCTGCTCGAGGGAATGGCCTGCGGCCGCAGTGTCGTCGCGACCCGTGTCGGCGGGCCGCCCGAGTTCGTGCCGGACGACGCCGGCGTGCTCGTCGACCCGCTCGACATCACCGAGCTCGCCCGCGCCCTGCAGGCCGCAGCCTCGTTCCCGTCCCCGAACGACGCTGCCCGGCGTGCGGCGGCCCAGCACGACCTCAGGCGGCAGGCGGAGCGGGTGGAGGAGATCCTCCTGCGAGCCGTTCGAGATCGGCGAGCCTGATCTCGATCAGCGGTCCGACGCTCTCCTCGAGCCCATGCTCGCGGGCGACGGCGAGCGCCTGCTCGTAGCTCTGACGGATCTTCTCGGCGGAGACGCCCTGCTTGAGGCGGTTGTCGCCCGTCAGGATCAGATCATGGACTTTTTGCCTCGCCTCGTCGGTGTCCATCTCCGAATCATGCTCGACGGGGCTCGGGTGCGCGCAGTCCTCGACCATGCCGGGCCGTTAGCTACCCTACGGCCGCGATGCTGCCCTTCTTCGCCGTCCTCCAGGTCCTCATCAGCGTTGCGCTGATCGGCCTCATCCTCATGCACTCCGGCCGGGATGCGGGACTCGGCGGCATGGGCTTCACGCCCACCTCGCAGGGCGGGACTCACATCGTCGAACGCAACCTGACCCGCGTGACCGCCGTGATCGGGGTTCTCTTCTTCCTGAACTCGATCATCCTCTTCAGGCTGCTCTAGGAGTCGACCCTCTAGACTTCCGCCGCATGCAGCTGGTGGGTCTGCACCACATCACCTGCGTGTGCTCCGACGCGCAGCAGACGCTCGATTTCTACCGCGACCGTCTTGGCTTCACGCCGGTCAAGAAGACGGTCAACTTCGACGACCCGCACAGCTATCACCTCTACTTCGGGGACGAGGTGGGACGCCCGGGCACGTTGATCACCTTCTTCGAGTGGCCGCGCGCCGAGCCGGGCCGACTCGGCCGCGGAACGCTCGAATCGATCGGGCTCGGGTCGCCCAACGTCGGTGAGGAGACGGAGATCGACGATCCGGACGGCTTGCACCTGCGGCTCTACCCCGCCGAGGCGCCGGCACTGCGCGATGTCGTCGTGATCGGCAATCCGGATCTGTACGCAGGCTTGTTCTCGCCGGACGCGCCGCTGCAGTTCGCGGAGCCCGTCGAGGAGCCGGCGCTGATCGGAGCGGGCGTCACGCACCATATTGCGTGGCGAGCGGCTGACGCCGCCGAGCAGAACGCGTGGCTGCAGCGGCTGACCGAGCTCGGACTGCGTCCGACGCCGGTCCAGGACCGCAAATACTTCGAGTCGATCTACTTCCGCATGCCCGACGGCGTGCTGATCGAGATCGCCACCGACGGTCCAGGCTTCCTCGTCGACGAGCCGGCCGACACGCTCGGCCAGGGACTTTCGCTGCCGCCGTGGCTCGAGCCAGAGCGTGCAACGCTCGAGCGTGAGCTCACGCCCATCGACTGAGTCGCCGGTACACTGCGCGCTCTCACGCGCTGGTGGCGGAATTGGTAGACGCGCTAGGTTGAGGGCCTAGTGGCCATTGCGGTCGTGGAGGTTCAAGTCCTCTCCAGCGCATCGAAAGCCGCCCCACACGAGGGGCGGCTTTTTCATTGTTCCGTTGACGGCGTCCGCAGGAGTCTCTACCCTGGTGGCGAACACACGTTCGTCCCCGTCATCGAGACCAAGGAGCCCGCGTGCTCACGGCCCGCCAACAGGAGATCTGGAACTACCTCGTCGAGTACGTCGACCGGCACGGCTATCCGCCGACCGTGCGCGAGATCGGGGAGCAGGTCGGGCTTGCGTCGCCGTCGACCGTCCACGCGCACCTTGCGAACCTCGAACGGGCCGGGCTGCTGAAGCGAGACCCGACGAAGCCGCGCGCCCTCGAACTGATCGGCCGGGAGCGCCGCGAGGCCGAGTCGGAGGCCGTGGAGTCGGCCGACGTCATGCGCCTGCCGCTGCTCGGCGAGATCGCCGCCGGCGGGCCGCTGCTCGCCGAGCAGAGCATCGAGGACTACGTGCCGATGCCGGCGTCGACGAAGGGCGACTTCATGCTGCGCGTCAAGGGCGAGTCGATGATCGAGGCCGGCATCCTCGACGGCGACCTCGTGATCGTGCAGCGCGCGCAGGACGCGCGCAACGGCGAGATCGTCGTTGCGCTCGCCGGCACGGACGAGTCGGCCGACGAGGCGACGGTGAAGACGTTCTATCGCGAGAGCGATCGAATCAGGCTCCAGCCCGAGAATGCGAGCATGGAGCCGATCTACGCACCTCACGTCCAGATCATCGGCCGGGTGGTTGGGGTCTTTCGCGAGCTGTAGCGATGAACGTCTCCTCCCTGCACCGGACGCTCGACCAGGAGCTCGCCGCCTTGCTGCGCGGTGCGTCGCTCGAGTGCCTCACCTGCGGTGAGTTCGTCATGCACGCGCGCGGCAGCGTCTTCTGTCCGGAGTGCGGCAGCCAGCTCGCCGACGAGGGCGCGCTCGAGGCAGAGCTCCCGGTTCACCTGCACGCCGGCTGAGAGCTAGGATTCGGTTGCAGGCCGGGTGACCGCGGGCGGCTGTTTCGACGGCCGCTCGAGGAAAGTCCGGACACCGCAGGGCAGGACGCTGGCGCAAGCCAGGCGGCGAAAGCCGACGGAAAGTGGAACAGAAAGCAGACCGCCTGCGACGTGTCTCCGGAGACGTCGCCGGTAAGGGTGAAACGGTGGGGTAAGAGCCCACCAGCGTCGCGGCGACGCGGCGGCTTGCCAAACCCCGTCCGGTGCAAGGCGAACAGGGCCCGCCATAGGCTGCCCGCCGAAGGGCCCGGGTAGCTGCCAAGAGGGATGGTCATCCAAGACAGAATCCGGCTTACAGGCCTGCTACGGAGAAAGCCCCGGCAACGGGGCTTTCTCCATCAGGCGACCTGTCGCCCGGAGGTCAGGCGGGTGCGCCGATGCTCAGGTCGGGGGCCGGCGCGCCGAGCTGGCGGGCGAGTGCGAGCGTGTTCCAGACGTGCCAGAGGTCGGTGAGGCGGCCCTCGTCGTCGTAGTGGAAGAAGTGCATGTGGGGGACGTCGATGTCCGCGCCGTTGACGGCGAGGGAGGCCATCGGCCCGATGCGCAGCGGCCCGCGGTGGGTGCCGGTCATCGTCGAGCGGCAGGCGACCGTGTCGCCTTCGCCGATCAGCTCGTCGACCTCGAAGTGCAGGTCGGGAAATGCCTCGCGCAGCGTCGAGATCACCTGCTTCAGGTGGGTGGCGAAGTCGGTCCCCGCCGGTTCCTGGTGGTCGACGGCGCCGTCGGCGACCGCCGCATCCACGTAGGCGAGATCGCCCTCGTTGAACATCCGCTCGAATCCCTCGAGCGTGCGTGCCTTGAGCTGCTCGGCAGTCATCTCATCTCCTTGGAATAACATTCTAGTCAATGGAACGATATACTAACCAGATGCCGCCGGTCAAGACGCGGAAACAGATCGCAGCCGAGGAGACACAACGCGCGATCGTCGCGGCCGCGTCGCGGCTCTTTCTCGAGCACGGCTACCACGGGACTTCGATCGGCCGGATCGCCTCCGAGGCCGGCGTCGCGGTCCAGACGATCTACAACGCGATCGGCTCGAAGCGAGACGTCCTCTCGCGCGTGCTCGATTTCGCGGCAGCCGGCGAGCGCGCGCCGGTGCCTGTGCCTCAGTTCATGCGCGAGCAGGCCGAAGCCGAGCCTGATCCGAGGCGGATCATCGCGCAGCTGGTCGAGTTCTGGCGCGCCGCGCTTCCGCGAACCGCGCCGGTGTTCCGCATCATCCGGGAGGCCGCGGCCGCAGACCCCGAGATCGCCGCGCTCGAACGCGCTCGCGCGGCGCAGCGCCTGAGCAACTATCGGCACGCCGCGACGCTGCTCTCCGAGCGGCACGCCCTGCGAACCGGCCTCACGGTCGACCAGGCAGCCGCGTCGATCTTCGCGATCGGTCATCCCGAGACCTACCGTGCGCTCGTCGGCGACGGTGCGTGGAGCGACGACGAGTGGGCCGGGTGGTTGCGGGCGACGTTGGAGAGTGCGCTGCTCGAGCCCTAGCCCGGAGAGCGTTCGGTCGCCCCGGTACGGCGGCGGAGCGCGAGCAGAGCAGCGACGAGTGGTGCGACCAGGGCGATCCCGACCAGCGCAACGGCCGTCCCGCCGACCAGCAGCGAGGCGATTCCGATCGAGAGACCAAGGAGGAGATTCCTCATGACTGAGTCATCGGCCGGGGTGGCTGTCACTTGACCGCCGACCGCCCATGCATGATTCGGGGCCACGGCTACAGTCCCTGTTCAGGCGGCGGCGCGAGAGGGGTGGAAGGTGTTTCGGGACAACTGGCGTTCGCCGGCTTTCTGGCGTTGGTGGTGGCGCAACTCTGTGCCGGCGGAGGTCAAGCTCCCGCTGGGGATGGCCCTCGTTGCGTTGCTGCTCGTCGGCGGCTACTTCGCGGCCGGCCAGTTGAGCGGCGCGAGTGCGTCAAACAGCACAGACTCGTACGTCCTCCAGACGACGGTACGGAAGGTGGTCACGGTCCGCCAGCACGGCAAGCTCGTCGTGAAGCGCGTGCCCGTCGTGATCCGCAGGAACGTCGTCCGGTCGCGGACGTCGTACCAGACGGTGGTCAATACACGCGTTGTGACGACAAAGGGTGGTGTGCAGCGCGTCGTGAAGAAGGTCACGCAGATCTTGCCGGTCGAGCGAGTCGTGAGGGTGACCAACCAGAGCACGGTGGTCGTGAACCACACGGACACCGTTCTGCAACCGGTGACGTCGGTCGAGACGACCACGGTGACGCTGCCCGCCAACACCATCACCCAGACCGTGACCGTCCCGGTGGTCTCGACCGTGACCGTCACGGTCACCGTCCCGGCCACTCAGTAAGCACGGCTGGAGGCTGCTGATGCGGAGGTTGGTGCGGATCTTCGGCGCCGTGCTCGTCGCCGCCGGCGTCCTGACGCTCGCCTGGGTCTTCGTGGTCTGGCAATGGCAGGACCCGTTCACCGCGCTCTACACCCACTTCGAGCAGGCGCGACTGTCACACACCTACGAGCGGCGGGCGGCGGAGTTTCATCCGCGTCTCGCTCGTGCCGACCTCGTCTCGTCCGAGCGGCGCATCGCGGCCGACGCCCGGATCTACGGTCGCACGCTGAAGGAGGGCGATCCCGTCGGCCGGTTGCGCATCGGTCGCATCGGCCTCAACATGATGGTCGTCCAGGGCACGGATGACTCCACGCTGAAGCGCGGGCCCGGCCACTACGTGGGCTCGGCTCTTCCCGGCCAGGGTCGTCTCATCTACATCGCCGGACATCGCACGACGTATCTCGCTCCTTTTGCAGCTATCAACGACATTCGCATCGGCGACTACGTCAGCTTCCAGGTGCCGTACGGCGACTTCACGTATCGCGTCACCCGGCACTACATCGTCCCGGCGACGGCGCTGTCGGTGCTTCGTGACCACGGCTCGGAGATTCTTCGGCTCCAGGCGTGTCATCCTCGATTCTTCGCGACCCATCGCTACATCGTCGATGCGAAGCTCGTCGCGGTCAGCGCGACGACGCCGGCGGCTACGCCCTGACGACGATCGGCGTGCCTGCGGGAGCGAGCTTGAACAATTGCCGCATCACGTCGTTCGCGACGCGGATGCACCCGTGCGACGCGGCGCGACCGATCGACCAGGGCTCGTTCGTTCCGTGGATGCCGATCGGCCCGTCTTCGACCCAGACGTCCTGCAGCACATCCGAATGGGCTGAGATGCCGAGGGCGGACGGGCCGAACGGGCCGCTTGCGTCGGGAAGCTGGTAGCGCTCGTTGACGAAGTACCGTCCCCGCGGCGTCGGTGTCGCGGGCGTCCCGACCGCGACCGGCGTTCGGAGCGCGACCCGGCCCGAGCGATACAGGCGGAGGCTTCGTTCCGAGAGATCGACCACGATTCGAGAATGCACCTGATACGTTCGGACGGCCCAGGCGCGCACCCAGCCGGAGGTCCCATTCGGCACAACTGCCAGTTGCACGTGGTACCAGTCAGGCGCACACCGGCCGCTCGAGTGGACACCGGTCACTCCGAGAACCTGGGGCAGTCCGTTCACGTCGAGACGTCCGAGTTTCGCCACGACGCCCGAGTGGCCGTTCGGCCCACGGCGAATCACCGCTGATTGGGTGACGAGCGCCGCGTAGGCGGTCCGCTGTGACCCGACCGCGGCCGTCGTCTCGCTGCACCGTGCCGTCGCGTTCGCCGCCACGCGATTGACGCGGACACTCGAGATCAGATGCGGTCCGAGTCCCGCCGGGTAGGCCATCTGCTGCGAGTTCTCGGACAGCTTGGCCGGTCCCGACGAGCGCCACCCCGAGACCGCGAGGAACGCCGCGACGAGGAGCGCGAGCAAGAGCCCGCAACCGAACCAGCTCAGTCCTCTCGGGCCAGCGCGCCGGCCCTCGGCGGAGAACTGCCGACGCTTCATCTGTCAAATCGTACGTTGTCGGCAGCGGCCCCGTTTGCGCGAGCGAATGTCACTTCTTTGGGGGATGCCGGGCGCGTGGCCGCCAACGATGATTTCGAACGTTCTCCGAGGTTTTTGGAGGTCTGCGGCACGTGACAACTTGCGATTGCGGCGCACTGGTTGCGTCCTACGAGCGTCTGACCGCGCTCTATCACGACCTCCTCGGTCAGGAGAGCCTCCCCGCGCTGCTCGAGCGAGCCGCCGAGGCGGTGGCCGAGCTCGTCCCGTGTTCATCTCTCTTGATTGCCGAAGCCGACATCGAACAGCAGGTGATCGTCCCGCTCGTCGTCCGCGGCGCGTGGCAGGAGGAGACGCTCCAGATGCGCCCGCGCTTCGGAGAAGGGCTGATCGGCTGGGCGGCGGCCAACGGCCGGCCGGTCCTGGCCAACGAGGCGCATCTCGACGCACGCGCGGGCCAGGTGGCCGGAACCCCTGACGACGAGCCCGAAGCCGTCATGTGCTTCCCGCTGATCTCGGGCGGCGTGGTGGTGGGCGCCTTCAGCCTCTACCGGGAAGGCGAAGGCCAGTTCTTCCGTGACGACGAGTTCGAGATGGCGCAGCGCTTCGCGGACGCCATGACGCTCGCTTTGGCAAATGCGAAGGCGCGCGATCAGCTGTGGTACCTCGCCCGGAACGACTATCTCACAGGCTGTCTGAACCGACGTGGGTTCCATCAGGAGTTGAAAGTATTCGCAACCTCCGCCACTGCAGGCTCACTCGTGCTCCTCCTGATCGACCTCGATGATTTCAAGAACGTCAACGACCAGCACGGGCACGGGACCGGCGACCAGCTTCTTCGCCAGGTCGCAGATCAGCTCCGTGCAGTCGCGCCGGAGGAGGCGGTGGTCGCGCGGCTGGGGGGCGACGAGTTTGCAATCCTCTTCGCTCCCACGTCGACCACCAACACCGCCGGCGTGGCCAATGCCGTGAGACGCGCACTCGACCCACTCACGTTCGTCTCCGCTGGCAAGGCGATCTCGGTGACCGCGAGCGTCGGGATGGCGGAAGAAGCGGTGGACAGTCAGTCACTCGAAGAACGCCTGCTCAGAATCGCCGACGAGGCGATGTATCGGGAAAAGAGCGGTGAGCCGACGGGCCAAGCCGGACGACGGGCTCTCCGCGATCAACCCATCCATGAAACCGGCTAGCAGAGGACCATCGGCGGCAAACGTCCGCCCGCGTCCTGCTCATTGGCGGATGAAGATGTCAGCGGGCGCCGCCGTCCTGGCGCTGCTCGCGGTGCTCGTCGTATCGCTCGGCGCACCGTCGGCTTCGGCCAAGAACAAATCCGCTCTCGATGCGTTCGAGGTCGGTGTCTTGCAGCAATTGAACCGAGCTCGCGCGGACCATGGTCTCGGCCCGCTGAAGCTGAGCATGAGGTTGACAACGGCGGCCAACGCCCACTCCGTGGACATGGCGTCCGCCGGATATTTCGACCACAGCTCGCGGGACGGAACGCCCTTCTGGAAGCGCGTCGACCAGTGGTACGGCAAGAGCGGCTACAGCTTCTGGACGGTAGGGGAGAACATCTTGTGGTCATCGCCGAGTCTCACGCCGGGGAGGGCGATCGCCCTCTGGATGGCCTCGCCCGAGCATCGTGCGAACATCCTCAACGCCCAGTGGCATGAGATCGGCGTCGCCGCCGTCCACGAGAACGATGCTCCCGGGGTCTACCACGGACTGCCGGTGACGATCATCACCACCGACTTCGGCGCCCGGCGCTAGTCGAGCTACCGGGCGTCTGCGAAGACCGTGCCGTGCCGCGGGTCCCAGGCTGCCGTCGGCGACACGGAGCTCTCGGTCTGCGCGAGGAACGAGCTCAGGTTCGTGTTCGTCGCTCGCCCGTAGGCGATCCTCACGCCCGCCTGCGACACGCCGGAGTAGACCCCGTTCGCATCCACGGCTCGTCCGGCCAGGTTCGCAGCCTCGAGATAGGGGACGTTGATCTGCATCGGGACTCCGCCCCATTCCTGCAGGGCGTTCCCGGCGACCTGAGACGTGGCGACCTTGGTCAGGTTGACGGCCTTGAGAATGATCGTGTCGCCGCTGATCTGTCCGGTCGCATCGGGGTTGCCGATCTGGATCGCAGCTCCGGTCGGCCCGTCATGGGCGTACAACGCCAGGCGGTTGTTCGTGTAGACCGCTCCCGTGACGTCGGCGACGTTGGCCGCGTGGACACCGGTGCCCTTCTCTGCGTGAGGGTCGTTGGCAGGGTTCTGTCCCCAGTGGTCGATCTCGCCTTGCAGGTCGCAGCCGCTGATCGGCCCGTTGACCGGGTACAGGTTGAGCGCGGTTCCGGCCACGTCGTGAATGTGGAAGCCCCACCAGAGAATGTTGGTCGCGTGATAGACGGTCACCGCGCCGCTGCCGAGCTGCCCGGGAGGCGGCCCGTGGATGTCGCCGCCGAAGATCCGCAGATTCGAGGCGCCGACGATCCAAACCGAGGGCAGATCGCTCGTGCCGCCGTAGCTGAAGTGGACGGCGTTCGAGCCTGTGCCGAGATCGATCTCCGCAGGGCCGTTCGGGTTGACGGAGATCTGAAACTCGCCGTCGACAGCGAAGCCGGCCGTCGCCTTCACGAGATCGCCGGCCTTGATGTTCGCAACCGCCGACTCGAGCTGCGCCTGTGACGCAACGTCGACCTGCCGCAGAACGGTGAACGCCGGCCTCGTCGCCGTATAGGCGATCGCCGAGGCGTAGGTCGGAGCGGCCGGTGGGACCGACGTGGTCGTTGCCCCGGTGTTCGTGGTGGTCGCGGTCGTGGCAGGCGCGGTGGGGGCCGGCGCCGAAGCGGTCGCCGCCGGCGGTGAGGGGCTCGTGGTTGGCGGCGTCGTGTGCGGGATCTTGGGGTGCGCTTTACTCGTGCCCTGGACGAGGTGCGGGCGCAGGGAGACGGAGTCGATGAAGAACGTTGCGCGTTCGCGGCCGAGCGCGCCGACCCTCAGCACCACAGAGGTCGCCTTCGCGGGCGTCTTGAAGCGGATCCCGTAGCGGTGCCACTGCGAGCCCCGCGCGACGAAGGCGGTGCCTGTGCCCGCCAGGTTCGGTGACTGCATGGCATGACGCTTGGCGGTGTGGAATCCGACCGTCAGGTGCAGGTGGCCCTTTCCCTTCACCCAGGCAGTGAACGTGTACGCCGTCGACGGCAGAACGGCGACGCCGTGCCCACCGGCGTCGTACGCTGCGCCGCCTGCGGAGGTGCGCGGCGTCACACGAGTCCTCAGCGACCGGACGCCGGAACGTGCAGCCCCGTGGATCGGCGCCACGCGCGTGCCCGTCCCGAAGCCGTACCACCCGCGCGCGGACCTTTCGAAGCTCACATGGACCGAATAGGAGGCCGCGAGCCGGCTGAGTGCGCCTTGACGCACCGCAGCGGATGGTTTGGCGTGGCTCGCTGGGTTCGCACCCAGAGTGGTGCTCGTGAAGCCTGCGAAGAGGAGACCTGATGCTGCGAGTGACGAGAGCGAGTACCGGGTGAAGCGACGGCAGCGAGAGCTCACGCTCCTTTCATCGGAGGGCGAGGCTGCAGCGCCATAGCCAGATCGAGGGAGCGCCGGTCGTCGAGGCGAGCGGCGGCCTCTGTCAGCGCCGGCGGCAAGGCGGAGCTCTGCGCTCAGACTGCGCGGATGAGAGCCTGCACGCACACCGGATCGAACTGGCTGCCTGCACACTTGTTCAGCTCGCGCATCGCGGCATCCTTGTCGATGCGTTTCCGGTAAGGCCGTTCCTCGCACATCGCCAGGTACGCATCAGCGACCGCGACGACGCGCGCCGCCAGCGGGATCTGAACGCCGGCGAGCCCGGCGGGGTAGCCGGAGCCGTCCCACCGCTCGTGATGGGCCCGGACCACCTGCGCGACCCCCGGTTCGACCGAGCTCGCGATGATCCGCTCGCCCTCGACGGGGTGCTTCTCGATCTTCCGCCGTTCTGCGCGAGTCAGCGGCCCGGGCTTCGACAGGATGCTGTCGTCCACGCGCAGCTTGCCGACATCGTGCAGAAGCGCGCCCTTGGCGATCGTCCTCCGGATGTCGGAGGCAACCGCGAGCTGGTCGGCGATCAGGAGGGAGCACTCCGCGACCGCAATTGCGTGCTCATCGGGGTAGCCGATCGTCCCGGTGCACTTCGCAACCAGGTGCCGGCTCTCCTTGATCGGAAGGTCGTTCATCTCCGACCCGGTGTCTCGAACGGTCGTTGCCACGCATCACCCTTTCGGGGGATGACGATTTCTTCCTCCATCGGTCCGTTCGACTAGATTCAACTGATTGCGGCGCCGAGAGGGGAGTGGGGAGAGAGGAGCTGAGACCCGCAAGCCGTCGCGGGTCCAGTCAGCCACCCTGCGGACGGCCGGCCCGTCGGTCGTCATCGCCTCTGTGCTCGTGGGCCTTTCGGTTGCCGCTGCGACCTGGGCCGTCGAGTCGGCGTTGATCAGCCACGCGCATTCGAACCGTCTCGACGACGTGCGCAACACCTTGCGCGCGGCGCACGATCTGGTCGGCGTGCGAGAGCAGTCCGCATCGCGCGCAGGCCACGCGTCTTGCAGCCAGGAGTGAGGTTCAGACTGCGTTCGTCCGCAGAGACGCAACCACGCTCCGTGCGATCTCGAGCGCGAACCCCGACGTCGGATTCATCCTGTGGGACGGACGGACGATCCGCCAGTCCGCGATCGACCTGCCCCACGCGGCGATCACGGTCTACAGCCGAGGCCGCCTCGCCGGTCAGGTCGTCGTCGCTGCGCGACCGGACGTGCCTCTGCTCGAGGCCGCACGAAAAGGGGCGCCGGCGACGGGTGTCTTCTACACCGTCGGCGGCCGCGTTGTGGCCGCTTCGCCCCCGTTGCACGGGCGAACAGTGGCACAGGTGCTGGGGCACGACCTCACCGGCAGCGTGCTCCTGAGCGCGAACGCGCATACCCGGACGATCCTCTACGCCTACCGCGCGAAGTGGGGGATCCCGCTGCGCTGGCTGTGGCCCTTCCTGCTGGGGCTGCTCGCAGCCCTCGCGACCTTCCAGGTGCTGGGGAAGCGTGAGGTGCGGCGTCGCACCGAGCCACTGCCGACCACCGTTCGTGACGCCGTGGCTCTGGTCGGCGAGACCCTCGCGGCGACGCACAACCCGGATGCGCTGCTTCCGGTCATCCTGCAGGCGTCGGTGGAGGCGACCGGCGCTGCCGGGGGAACGATCACAGCGGACGGCGTCCAGTTGGCCGCTCGCGGCAGCACACCCGATGACGCCGCCGGAAAGCTCGAGGTCCCGCTCGAGGTTTCAGAGGGAACGCCCGCACTGATGACGCTGTACCCGGCACAGGCCGGCTTCGGGCCTGAGGCCGAGGACGCCGCTGCGTGGATCGCGGCCCAGGCGCTGATCGCGCTCGAGAACGCCCGGTTGCATGGCCAAGTGCAGCGGCAGGCCGTGACCGACGAGCTGACCGGTCTCGCGAACCGACGTAGCTTCCTCGCTCGGCTCGATGCCGAGGTGGTGCGCTCTCGCCGCAGCGGGTCTCCCCTCGGGGTCGTCCTCGCCGATCTGGACGACTTCAAGCGTGTGAACGACACGTACGGTCACGCCGCGGGCGACGAGGCGCTGAAGAGCTTCGCGGCGATCGTCCACTCCAACTCGCGGGACGTCGATCTTCCGGTCCGGCTCGGAGGTGAGGAGTTCGCCGTGCTGCTGCCCGACACCGACCTCGACGGCGCTGCGCAACTCGCGGAGCGGATTCGGGAGTCGCTCGAGGCCACCTCGATCGACTACGAAGGCGCCAGCATCTCTCTCACCGCCAGCTTCGGCGTCTCGTGCTTCCCCGCGACAGCTGCAGCCGAAGATCTCTTGACCGATGCCGACCGGCGCCTCTACGACGCCAAGCGCCGAGGCAAGAACATGGTCGTCTCGTCCAACGGCCAGGGGCCCGTTCCGCTCGTCTGAACGTCCGGTCCAGCTGCAAAGCTGCGTCCGTGCGCCCCGTACGCTTCGCCACGGGGATCGCGACGCTGGTTGTGGTTGCGATCCTGCTCGGCCATTTCTGGCTGCGATCGATCGACCGGCCACGGCCGATCTCGCTGGCTGGCCTCGCGCACCAGGGCGGTGGCGCGACCGGCGTTGCGATCGCCGGCCCCGACGCCGCTGCGGCAGCGGGGGCGGCCGGGGGGTCGGGATCGGCTGGAACGGGGTCGCCGGCGGGCGGCGCCGTTGCGCATTCGCAGCTCACGTCGGCTGGGGTCCCGTCGACCCCTGCAGCGACTCCCACACCGGCATCGACGCCCACGCCAACCCCGGTGCCGGCGGCGACGCCCACGGCCACGCCGACAGCGCCCCCGACACCAGCTCCGGAGCCCACTCCGACTCCGACGCCCACCCCGACGCCCACGCCGACTCCGACGCCGACCCCGACGCCGACGCCGACCCCGACGCCGACGCCGACGCCGACGCCGACGCCCACCCCGACGCCGACGCCCGACGCCCGACGCCCGACTCCGACGCCCACTCCGACACCCACACCGACCCCGACCCCGACCCCGACACCGGACCCGACCCCGACGCCCAACCCGACGCCACCCACGTACTTCACCCCGACCCCGGAGGACCCGATCCCGCCCACAGGGGCTCCCGCGACCAGCCCGCACGACCATTTCACTCGCCCGCACCTGCCGATCGGCGCGCCGGCGCCCCAGGATCCGAGTGGCACGAGCATTCCCGTCGCACCGCCGCCTCCGTGCGGCGGATCAGTTCAGCGCTGAGCCTGCGAGGCCGTTCGGATCAGCGGCCGGCTGCGAGGAGCAGCGACGGCAGGGTGCGTGCGCAGATGAGGGCGTCCACGATCAAGCTCTGATGCCGGAGATACCAGAGGTCGTAGGACAGCTTCTCTTCGGTTGCGAGTGAGTCGGCGGCATAGCCGGAGCGCAGTTGCGCCCAGCCCGTGATCCCGGGGCGAAGCAGATGCCGACGCGACCAGAACGGAACGCTCTCTTCGAGGAGATCGACGAACTCAGGCCGTTCAGGCCGCGGCCCGACGATCGACATCTCCCCGCGCAGGACGTTGATCAGTTGCGGAAGCTCGTCGAGACGCGTTGCGCGCAGGAGGCGGCCGACGCTGGTCATCCGCGGATCGGACTCCTGCGCCCACACCGCCCCGTTGAGCTCGGCGTCGATGCGCATGGTCCGGAACTTGAGAATGGTGAAGAGCCGGCCCTGCTCGCCGAGCCGCGTCTGGCGGTAGAAGATCGGGCCGTCGGTCTGCCGCACCAGCAGGGCAATCAGCGGAAAGAGCGGGGCTGTCAGGAGCAATCCGAACAGCGCACCGGCGATGTCGAACGCGCGCTTGGAGCGCCGGGAATAGGAGCGTTGGTAGAGGTGCAGGATGCTCATGAACCACGCGTCGGTCATGCGCCGCACCGGCACGCGTCCGAATGCGTGCTCGTAGAACTCCGGCAGGCCGACGACGCGGAAGCCGAGGCTGGCCACGTTGCCGAGACCCGAGAACACCTCCGGGCGGCCGCGGTCGACGGCGACGACGACCAGATCCGGCATGGTCTCGCGCACGATGCTCTGCAGCTCGCTGACCGAGCCCAGGACCGGAACGCCCGCCACCGACGTGGCCAACTCGGGATCGTCGTCCACGATGCCGACGGCGGTAAAGGGGATGCGGTCGTGCCGGGCGAGGAGATCGACGAGCTCCGAGGTGCTCTCCCCGCCGACCAGGAGGATCCTGCTGCGGAGCACCGCGAGCTGCGATTTCGCAAGCTCCGTGGCGAGGACGATGGCAAAGACGAGCAGCGCCATCGCGATGACTTCCATGTGGTTGTCCATGCCCGGCCGGAACCAGAAGCTGATCCCGCCGGCGACCGCCAGCCCAGCGAGTGCCGAGAGCGCAGCAAGGCCGACGCGTCCCGCGACGACCTTCACCGTCCGCAGCGACCGCTCGACGTAGCGGGTGCAAAGGGTCCAGGAGACGGCGAAGACTGCGCCGGCAACGGCAGCTTGTTGCGTCGAGTTCTCGAAGATGGCGGCAACCGCAAACGAGGCGACGAAGATCAGGGCGCCGCGCAGACGGCCGTCGTGCAACGTCCGCCGCACTCCCTCCGCGCCTGCAACGAATCGGCCCTGTGCCGACCGCGCGGCAGCACCGGACGGCAACTCAAGTTGCAGTTCTGTCTCTAGACTCGCCACCGCTAGCTCTCTCCCCGTTCATGATCTGCTCACCTGTTTGAGCAGATCGTTTCCCCACGAAGCTTGACCGGTCTGGCGGGGCATGGTGCGACCCCATCCGGGCAATGTTTCTAGACCTATGTCTGGACCCGCTCGCCGCCGAGCGTCGCGCTGATTCAGACTACTGTCTGGAGCGGCCGACGCTGGGCTAGTTTTTTCGGCGGGTTGCTCACCCTCCGTCGCCGAACAGGACCGCCCGCTCAGTCGCGGACGACCCGATTCGGAACGGTGAGCCTGCTAGACCTGGTTGCGGTTCGGCCGGCTCGAGCGAACGAGCAGCACGCCGAGTGCGATCAAGAGCAGTGCGAGGCCGACGAACACGGTCAGGTCGAGACCGGTGAACGGCAGAGTCCCCGTGTGCTGAGCAGTTGGGGCCGCTGTGTGTGTCGGATGAACCACGTTCCCGACGGGCGTGCCGCCCTTGCCACCGTACGCACTCACGATGGTCGGCCCTGCGAGGGCCGCCCCGGTGATCCCCAGAGCGAGGAGCGCGGTGATCATCATCGTGAGCTTTTTCATCTTCAATCTCCCCTTGTTCAAGTCCGAATGGCCGGCAGTGTAACGGGCACGCCCCGTGTCGCAAGAATAGGTTTTGTGCCGGACTTACAGTCTCTCACCCTTGTGACGGTGTCAACAAGCCTTTTCGGTTGACTCTTCCCGGACCTTGCACCGGGTCGAGTCATTGGGCAGTTCCCGGCAGGGCCTGCAGTTCGAGGGACACCGCTCGGTTGACAGCGTCGGAACGAAGCGACTTCCTGCGGCGGATCGCCCGCTCCACTTCCTGGATGACGGGCTCACGCGGATTCAGTTCGGCGGCAACGTGTGCCGAGCGGGCCGCGGCCTGCCAGTCGCCCTCGTTCGCCAGCGCGACCGCGAGCTGAGTGTGGGAGAACCAGTTGTGAGAGTCACGCGAGATCGCGCGCTCGAAGCTGTGGCGCATTCTCGCCACCTCGCCCCGCTGCGCGGCGATCGTTCCCGCGAGGACCGGCGCCGCGTCCGAGAGCGGGTTCAGGTCGGCCGCCTGATCGAGGGTGGCATACGCGCCGCCTGGATCCTGCCGCCAAACGTCACCCGCACGGGCCACCTGCCGTGCCGCGATCCACGGCGCGACGAAGCTCAGGGTGACCACGGAGCAGAGGGCGACGGCTCCAAGGCGTAGCCGCCGGGAGAGTGGGGCCGCCGCGCTCGAGGGCGCGATCGCCAGACCGAGCAGCAGAAAGGCGCTCAGCCCGAGCGCCGGGAACTCCCAGAGCCAGTCGACCGACCCGTGCAGGGTCCAGTACGCGAACGCGGTCACCCCGCCTGCGACGAGCGTGGCCTCGGCCGGTCCTTCCTTTCGCCTGCGATACGCGGCCAGGCCGACCGCGCAGGCGAACGCGAGGAACAGCGCTGTCCCGATTGCGCCCGTCTGCGCCAGGAGGCTCATTTCGAGGCTGTGGGGGTACGCCGGCTGCTCGTCCGTTCTCCGTTGCTGGAGGTACTGCTCGCTGAAGTTCCCGGCACCGACGCCGCCGATGGGGTGGTCGTCCGCCAGATTCAGCGCGACCCGCCAGAAGTCGTACCGGTTGCTCCCGAGCGTGCCGAACCGTGTCCCCGTCGTCTGGGCGCGGTTGTCGGAACGGAACGAGGACCAGAGCCGTGAGGCTTGCGACCGCGGATGGTCGACCGCAACGGCGGTCACCGCCGTCAGCACTGCGACGGCGACGATTGCGCACGTCGCGATCCTCAACCACCGCGGCGTCTCGAGCCTGACGCGGTCGTCGAGGAGGGCAGCCGCTGCAGCGGCGACCGCAGCAACGACCCCACAGACGATCGCGACGAGAGCAGCATGGTGAGTCGCGGTCGCCCGGGTCGAAGCCGTAGCAGCCTCGAACGGCCGCGAGAGGGGGTGAATCAGCAGCGCGACGGGTGCGATCGAGAGGGCCAGGGCAATTGTTGTGCGCACGCGATGTCGCGCCAGGAGCAGCAGGATCGCCGCTGCGATCGGGAACGAATACAGCGCCCCGCGACTTTCAGGGACGTACGCGACCGCCGCGAGCGTCGCGGCGGTCCCGACGGCGATTGCCCGCAGGGGTGGTGGGAGTCGCGGCGTGCCACCGATCGCGACGACGGCCCAGAAAGGGATGAGAAAGAGCGCGGCCGTTGCGTTGGCGTAGCCGGTCGGGGTGGAGAGACGCTCGGATTCGAATGCCGACCCGACGTGGTTGGCCGCGGAGAAGAGCGTGGCGACGCCGATCACCGCCATCCCGAAGGCGAACAACAGGATGAGCGCCTGCCGCGCTTGCGGCGTCGCCCGCCAGCCGACGAACAGCAGGAAAACGAACGCGTAGAGGAATGTTCGGTTTGCGGCATCCCACGCGTCACCCTTTGCGTCGGCCCAGAGGATCGAGACCAGCTGAAACAGGCCGAAGGCGCCGAGAAACGCGCACGCAGCGGTCGCGGCGGAGCGACCGAGGTTCATGGCGCCGCCGGCGAACTGGACAATCAGCAGTCCGCCGACGATGAGCCCGCCGGCGTACCACGTCGTCGGCGGGTATCCGCCGTCGAGCCACGACCAAACGAGGGTCAGCGTCACGACCGCGAGCGGCGCGACGTACTCGCCTGCCCGGCGGTCGAGCAGGCGACCTAGGTTCAGTCTGCGCTCAGCGGCCGGCGAGGTCAGGGACTGAGCCGCTCAACGTCGGAGTTCGGGCGGGGAGGTCGTGGGCTCCGCTCACGAGATAGTGTGGAGTCCGCGACAATTCGTCGGCCAGTATAGGGACCGATCCGGCAAACCTTCCTGCAGATATGGCCCTCTTCCGTCCACTGATTCTCTGTTACCACGCGGTCTCGGACACCTGGGACGACCCGCTCGCGACACCGGTTGCGCAGTTCGAGCAACAGCTGCAGACGCTCATCGGACGGGGGTTCCGTGGAGCATCGGCTGGAGAGGTGCTGAGTCGCCCCGACGGCCGGCGTCTGCTGCACGTCACGTTCGACGATGCGTTTCGAAGTGTCGAGAACGCCGTGCCGATTCTGGAGCGGCTCAAGCTTCCTGCCACGGTCTTTGTCTGCTCCGATCTGGCGGGCTCCGGCCAACAGTTGCTCGTCACCGAGCTCCAGCGGGTGAGGCAGGTCGACGAGCTCGCGACACTCGATTGGAACTCGCTGCGCGCTCTTACGAGGGACGGTTTGATCGAGGTCGGCTCTCATACGTTGTCGCACGCTCACCTGACGCGGCTTGCGGACGACGACCTGCACCGGGAGCTCGCAGGGTCGAAGGCTGCGATCGAAGCGGAGCTCGGGCGCTCGTGCCCCTTCATCGCCTACCCGTACGGCGAGCATGATGAGCGTGTGCGTGAAGGCGTCCGGAAGGCGGGCTACACGGCTGCCTTCGCCGCACCCGGTTCTTCGATCGGTTTCGACGTCTTCCAGGTTCCGCGAACGGCATTCTGGCGGAACGAGTCGGCGGCGCGGTTCGCCGCCAAGACGCGCTTCCCGATCCGTGTCGCGCGTGAGCTCAAGCTCACACCGAGACGGCGCTCGTCACGATAGGCGCCGGGCGAGCCGGCCGCTTCCGTCACGCCGCACCGCGATCAGGCCGGACGCCGCCGTTGCGATCGCAAGCGATGCAATGAGCAACGCGGCGTTGGTCGTCAGTGCGGCGACCGGAGCCATGATCGCGATCGCGACAGCCGCCGGGAGCACCGCGGTGCGACTGTCGGCGAGGAAATCCGGCAGGCGGTACCTGAGCTCCTTCCCACAGAGCCAGAGGGCGCCGAAGGTGAACACGGCGATCCCGAGGTCGGTGCCGATCGCCGCTGCGACCACACCCATTCGAGGCAGGAGGATCACGTCGATCAGGGCGTTGACGGCGACGGCTCCGACCGCGAAGGGAAGCCGCTGCCGGGCGCGGCCGAGGTAGTCCAGCGTGTTGGAAGCGATCGGTGCGAGCCCTGCCAGCACCACCCAGGGCGCCAGGGCACGGGTGACCGACGCGGCATCTTGGTACTTCGGGCCGAGGAAGTCGTGGATCAGTGTCGGAGCAACCGTCAACGCCGCGATCCCGGCCAGCAACTGGAAGGCGAGCAGCAGGCGAAGGGAACGGCGGAACCGGCGCAACAACGCGTCCCGGTCGTCGACGTTCACGCGTGGCCCGAGCGCCGTTGCGAGCGCGAGCCCCGGGTAGGCGACCAGGCCGAGCAGGCGCGCGGGCGCTTGAAACTCTCCCGCCGCGGTCGAGTCGAGGATGGCGGCGATCAGGATCACGTCCATCTGCACGAACAGCGCCCAGGCCGCATCGACGAGTGCCAACGCGAAGCCGTAGCCGAGGATCTTGCGAACCACGTCACGACGCACCGCCGCAACACGCCGGAGGAGCCTGAACCGCCGATTGAGCAGGACCACGCCGAGAATGGACGCGAGGCCGTAGGCGGCGAGGCGCCCGCCGACCGCACCCGTTGCACCGGCGCCTGCTACGACCACGACGATCACGATCACCGCCTCGGCGAGACTTTCGACTGTCACGATCAGCAAGCTGTTCGCCGTCCTGCGCACGGCGGTGAAGCACCCGACGACGAATCCGAAGACACTCTGCGCGAGGGTGACTCCGGCCACGAGACGGATCGGCCAGACGAGCCCGGGCTCGCCGTAGGCATTCGCGATCAGGGGCGCCGCGGCAGCGAGGACGATGCAGGCCGAGGTCCCGATCCCCAGCTTCACCGCCAGGCCGGCCCGCACGATGCGCGACGCCTCAACGCGGCGCGGAGCGCCGGACAGGAGTCTCGCTGTCGAAGTTGTCACACCGGCATCCAGCGGCAGCAGCACGATTCCGCCAACGGAGAGCGCAATCGCGTAGAGGCCGAACTCGTGCGGACCGAGCAGGCGCACGAGGACGAGCGTCATCACGCCCGTCGCCAGAACCCCGACCGCCTGCATCCCGAAGGCGGCGGCCGCGTTTACGGCAAAGCCGTGCTCAGCGCCGGGGTTCGTCGTTCGAGTCGCAGGCGGCATCAAGCCGGTTTTGAACCGCGTCGCACAGCGCGACCGCGGGGTCAGCGATCAGACGACCGTGTGGACTGTGCGACCCGCTGCGGCTTCGCAACGACGTTCGGTTTTTGGCCGGGCCGAAGGTACTTGAGGTCGACGGCCACCGGCATCGTCGAACCGTGCACGACGTCGGCCGGTGCCGACCGGACCGTCACCACGAGGCCCGACGGAGTCACTCCGTACTGGGCTAGCGCGTCGCGCAGAGTGTCGAAACGGTCGCGCCGCGTGTATCCGACGCGAACCGCGATCAACGTGACGTCGGCCGCGGACGCAAGCAGGAGCGCATCCGAGACCTCAGCCGCCGGCGCGGAGTCGACGACGATGATGTCCGCCATGCCACGAAGCGTGTCGTACATCTGCGCCACGCGGTCCGTATCGAGCTGGTCGATCTGAGTCATGTCGTGGAGAGTCGGCAGCATCAGCTTGAGGTTCGCATGGCCCGGAGCATCGACCATGGCCGACCGCACGTTGCCGCGGATGAATGCCTTCGCGAAGCCGTCGCGTGGAGCGGCGACGCCGAAGATGCTGCCCACCATCGGACGCCGGAAGTCACCGTCGACCAAGACGACGCGCATGTCCTGCGTGGCCAGGGTCACGGCGAGGTTGAGCGCCGTCAGCGTCTTGCCGTCGCCGGCTCCGGCACTCGTCACGAGGATGACCGGCGGATGGTCGACCTGAGACGACCGGAGGATGTTCGCGCGCAGCGTGCGATACGCCTCCCACGCACCGGCGGGCAGGTTCGCCCGGCCACCCAGGTACTCGGTGACGGTCGCCTGGGAGAGCTTGGGAACGCGCGCCAGGACCGGGAGCCGGTCTCGGAGCAGGAGGTCGTCCTCGCGCCGGATCTTCCCTCCGAAGGAGTCGGCGAGCAGAGCGATCGCGAACCCGAGGAGCAGACCGGCGATTGCGCTCGCCAGGTAGATGAGCTTGGCTGACGGCTTCGATGCCACACCAGGCGCGTCGGCGCGATTGAGAATCGTCAGCGTTGGATCCGGGAGCCCGGCGAGCGAGCGCAGCGCGGCGAGTCGCTGCTGCACCGCGGCAAGCTGCGGCGACGAGGCATTTCCGGCTGCGGCAATCTGCTTTTGCAGACGTTTGACCACCGTGGCGGCATCCGCCTGCACCTGTTGCGTACGACGCTGGAGGGCTACGTCGGCGAAGGTGTTGGCGAGCAGCTGCGCGCGCTGCGGTGAAGATGCGTTCGCGCGAATCGCCAGGATGTTCGTCTGACCTACCGGAACGAGCGACAGCCGGTCGAGGAGAGCTTGCGGAGAGTCGCTCAGGTGCAGCTTCTGCTTGACGAGATTCGCGGTTGTGGTCGTGTTCAGGTAGCGGGCGAGCGTGAATGAATTTGCCGTCGGGTCGGCGGAGATGTTCCGGAACACGCTGATCCCGACGAACGTGTCGTCCGAGGGGTCGACCGGTGAGATCAGCAGGTCGCTCTCGGCCGTGTAGGACGAGGAGGCGAGCGAGCGTCCGATCTGCCCGCCGATCACGCACACGATCACCGAGATCACGATGATCAGCCATTGCTCGCGCAATACGCGCAGGTAACCGGCCGTTGCCGGCTTCGCGACAGCTGGGTTTACGCGGGGCGAGATCATGACCGACGTATCGGATGGAAGCGCAGAATCTTGAGAAGAACGCGGTGTGGGGCGGGCTTCACGGCAGCTGCCGCGTCAGGGCCGCTCTGCATGTCTTTGTAGGGGTTTCGCCGAGGGATGGCGATACGATACGACACCTTCCGCGCGAAGGCGATCCCGCGCAGCGCCAGACGGGCCTCGTAGGTCTCGAAGCGATCGGCGAGGTCTCCGAACGTGTCAGAGCCGTAGAGGCTGTGGAGTGCCTTCAGTTGGCTGATGTGGAGATGGTGGTAGAAGGAGCTCGAGACGTTCTGGGGCGGGCTCGGGAACAGGTCGTATCTCGACCAGCGACCGGTGTCGAAGCGAGCACAGGTCGCGTCGAGCGCGGCGAGTGCTCCGGAATGCAGTTTCTCGATCTCGGCGTCCTTGGTCAGGAGCGCGACGTCGCGGATCCCCCACAGCGCGAAGACCGCGCCGTTCAGAACGTGGGACTGCGGGGTGGTGGGGTATTCCTCGAGGAACGGCAGCCCGTCCAGCTCGCCCAGGACGCCGCCTGACTCGACGGGAACGCTCATCGGGCGTAGTGCCAGCACCGCCGCCTCGACGTACCGCGCCTCTGCCGTCTCCTCGGCGAGTCGCGCGAGCAGGCTCGCCGCCTCACCCTGAGCCATCGCCGAGAGCCACGGAGGATGGAGCGGCGCGCGGTGAGCGTACGGAAAACTGTGACGCCAGCCGCCGAGCTGCGGGCCTGCCTCCTTGAACTGGGCGGCCACGAGATAGTCGGCGGCGGTGCGCGCGTGCGCGAGTTGCTGCTCGTCGCCCGTCGCGGCGTATTGCTCGAAGTGACCCAGGCCCAGCTGGGCGAGCGGGACGTGGCCGTAGCCGTCGCCGAGCCAGCTCGGCGGCCAGGTTGCCTTGATGGCTTTCGAGGTTAGGTCGATGTAGTATCCGCGCCGGCTCGACCGGTTGAACCGAGTCCCAACTTCGAGGCGCAAGCGGCGCGAACTGCTGAAGAACCCGGCGTCCACCGTGTCGGCGAGCGTAGCAGCCTTACTTCTCTGATCCCTTCGACGCCTCCTTCCACTTCATCTGCCTCGTCGGAGTCGACGAGGATCCGAGTCGTCGCTGTCGTCGACCATCTTTCTGGAGGCGGCGGTGGCGAGCGAGTCGCTGCGCAAATGATCGAGCGGCTGGATGCAGAGCGCTTCGATCGAACGTTTTGCGTCACGCGTCCGTCGAGCGCGATGCTGCTCGATGAGATCAGGTCGGCCGGGGTCCGGGTCCTCGAGCTCGATCGCGGCGCGCAACTCGACCTTCGCGCCTGGCGGCCGCTCGTACGGCTCCTTCGAGCGGAGCGCACCCACGTTCTGCACAGTCACAAGTTCGGTTCCAACGTTTGGTGCGCGCTCGTTGCCCGGCTCGCGCGCGTGCCCGTTTTCGTGACCCACGAGCATTCCTGGAGCTTTGCCGACGATCGGGTCCGCGTGGCTCTCGACCGGCGACTGATCGCGACTCGAGCCGACGCCATGATCGCCGTCTCTTCCGCAGACGCGCGACGAATGATCGCGGTGGAACGGATTGCCGAGCACAAGATCCGCGTCATCCCCAACGGGATCTTGCAGCCTGTGGTCGCGGATCGCGGAGCCCTCAGGCGGGAGCTCGGGTTGGGACCAGATCTGCCGATCATCGGCATCGTCGCCAGCCTGCGGCCTGAAAAGCGAGTCGACCTGTTGCTCGACGCTGTACGGCTGGTCGCGAGCAGCGGGCGAGCTTTCCACGTCGCGGTCGTCGGGGATGGGCCGCTCGCTGCGGAGCTCGAGCTGCAGGCACGCGCGATCGGGATCGTCGATCGTGTTTCCTTCCTGGGGTTCCGACCCGACGCCTGCAATCTTGCTGCCGCCTTCGACATCGCGGTCCTCACCTCGGATCGCGAAGGGATGCCGCTCTCGCTGCTCGAGTACATGGCGCTCGGTCTCGCGATCGTCGCGACGGCTGTCGGTGGAGTCCCAGATGTGGTCGAGGACGAGCGCGAAGCGCTGTTGGTCGCGCCGGGTGACCCGGCGGACGTCGCCTCCTCGCTCTCCCGGCTGCTCGACGCACCCGAGGAGCGCGCCCGCCTCGGCCGCGCGGCGGCAATGCGACAGGCGGCGGAGTACGACCTCGACGCGACCGTGCGGCTGGTCGAGCTGCTGTACGGCGAGCTCCTCGACCGGCTCTAGAGTGAGCCGGCAGTGGACCTCGTCTATGTGACCTCACGGTTTCCCTTCGGACCGGGCGAGGGCTTCCTGGGGCCGGAGATCGCCGCTCATCTCGAGAGCGGCGTGAACCTCAGACTCTTCCCGATGTGGCCGAAGGGCGGAGCCGTCCACTCGTACGCTCAGGACTACCGCGCGATCACCGAGTGGGCCGGCCCGCGACCGGCGGCGACGAGCGCGTTTCGCGGTGCGGCTGCGGCTCCATCCGAGTTCGCCAAGCGTGCCGTTCTCGCGTCGACGAGCGGTCGCCTCGCAGTCCGTGGCCGCAACATCGCCGTGCTGCCGCGCGCGGCCGCGTTGATCGACGTGATTCGGCGACGCCGCCCCGACCACGTGCACGTGCATTGGGGTGGCGCCAGCTCGACGGTCGCGATGATCGCCAGCGAAGTGACCGGGACGCCGTGGAGCATGACGCTGCATCGTTGGGACATCCGCGCGAACAACCTCTTGGCACGGAAGATCTCCTCCGCCTGCTTCACGCGCGTGATCAGCGTGGCGGGAGCGGCACAGGTGGCTGCGATCGTGCCCGCCGCGCAGCCACTCGTGATCCACATGGGAATCGACATGCCGACCCCGACCGACCAGGAGCCGACTGCGCAGGTGGAAAGGATCGCCTGCATCGCGACACTCGTGCCCGTCAAGAACCACGTTGGGCTGCTCGAGGCATTCCGAGAGGGGCTCGGCGACCACGACATCGGCTTGGACCTCGTCGGCGACGGGCCGCTTCGCGAGGAGCTGCGGGCGTACGCCGCTCGGCTGGGTCTCGCTACCCGTGTGCGGTTCCTGGGCACGCTCGACCACGGCGAGGTGATGCGCCGGCTCCGGTCGCACGAGTGGTCGGCGGTCGTGCTCGCAAGCGGCGCCACCGAGGAGGCGCAGGAAGGGGTGCCCGTGTCGCTGATGGAAGCGATGGCTTCGCTCGTCCCCGTCGTCGCCACCGACAGCGGCGGCACCGGCGAGCTCGTCGAGGGAGCCGGGCTGCTCGTTCCGGTTGGCGATCGCGCTGCACTCGCGAATGCGCTCCGAGTCATCGTCATGGACCCAGAGCTGCGGCGCAGTCTCGCACTCGCCGGCCGCCGGCGAGTCGCCGACTCCTTTGATGTCGAGGTCGTTGCCGCCGAGCTGAGACAGAACTTCGCGGGGTGCGCAGCCTGATCGTGCGCGTCGCGCTCGCCACACAATTCTTTCCACCCGAGACCTTCGCGGGCGCGAACCGGGTGTCGGCAATGGCCGAGGCTCTGGCCGGTCGGTGCTCGCTCGTCATCGCCGCGCCGGCACCGGGCTACCCCGATCCGGCTTCGTATGCCGCCGAACCGCTCGAGCCCGTCTTCCACGGTGCGCCGATCCATCGGATCGCGGCGTTCACCGGTCAGCGGCGGTCGTGGCCGGGCCGGGCCGCGACCGAGAGCCTGATGGCCGTCAAGCTTGCGGGTGTCGCGTCGCGAACGCGGCCGCAGGTGATCGTGGCGTCGTCGCCCAGCATGTTCCTCGGCCCTTCGTGTCTGGCAGCGGCGCGCGCCCGCAGAGCGAGGTTCGTCTGGGATCTGCGCGACTTGACGTGGGAGTACGGCAGAGAGGGAGATGTGATTGCCGGAGGGTTCGCCCTCAGGGCGATCCGAGCGCTCGCACAGGTGATGTGGGCCACTGCGTCGGCAGCGGATCTGATCGTCTGTGCGAACGACGGCCTGGCCGAGGTCGTGCGCGAACGCGTGCGGAAGACGCGGGTCGAAGTCGTGCGGAACGGGGTCGATGAGTCACTGCTTCGGATGTTCGATCCGTCGCCGCCGGTCTCGCATGGTTCGACTCGCGTCCTGTACGCAGGCCTGCTCGGGCACGCGCAGGAGCTCGAGGTGCTGATCGAGGTCGCGGCGCTCGCCCCGGACCTGCAGATCGTTCTCGCCGGCGACGGGCCTTGTCGCGCGGAGCTCGAGGATCTTGTGCGGCGTCGCGGTCTCACGAATGTTGCGTTCACGGGCTACGTCACCCCGCAGGAGCTCGCTCAGCACTACCACTCGAGTGATGTGCTGTTCGCCCAGGTTCGACGAAGCAGGCTCCATGCCGTGACGGCAGTTCCCTCGAAGCTCTTCGAGTACATGGCCGCCGGGCGGCCGATCGTCTATGCAGGTGAGGGCGCTGCCGTGGCTCTGATCGACGAGACCGGATCCGGCATCACCACTGCGCCGGGCGACGTCCCCGCGATCGTCGACGCGATCCGCGCCGCCGCGACCCCGGCGGGAGCTCAGAAGGGCGCGCAAGGCCGAACCTATGTCAGCGAGCTTCCGACGCGCGGGGACGAGATGCGCCGTTTCGCAAGTCTCGTAGCCGACGTTCGCGGCGACTAGGTACTTCGGAACTGCAGACGCTTCTTGAAGTGCATTGCCGCGCGACTGGGCTCGACTCGCTTCGCGTCTGCGACGACGATGTCCTCCAGGAAGTCCCACGAGTGAGTACTACGAATGCCTGGCGCCCAGTCCGGTTCGAGTCGACTGATCGGCTGCTCGGCGAAGGTGGTTGGGGTCAGCTCGGTCACCTCGTTGAAGACGACTGCGTAGCCGTATTCGCGTGAGGAGTCTTGCGCTGGACGAATGAGGCGGCCGTTCCAGTCGAACAGCCGGCCTGCAGGGCGAGACCCGATCACATCCGACTTGACCGGGTTCAACGGGTGGTGGGTATAGGGGCCCCGGAGTGTGTCGGAGAACGCCAGGACGAGTTCGTCGTTGGGGCAGTACGTGCTGGTGCCCGGGGTATAGAACAGCCAAAACCTGCCGTCCCGGAAAATAACGGTCGGATCGTAGGCACTTACGCCCTCGAGGAGGATGGTGTCTTCGATCCACTCGTCGGGAAACGACGATGCGCGAAACAGGATCAAGCGGTTTTCGGCGGCCATCTCCGGAAGCATCAGCCAGTCGCCGTGTTCCTCCTCGCGAAAGACGAAGGGGTACGACAGATGCGTGCCGCGATCCAGAACCGTTCGAAAGGTCGCGGCGGGCGCCCGAGGCTCGAAGACGCCGATCGTCGCGTAGCCGGTCGACCGGGAGAAGTCTTCGACGAATACGAACGTCTGACTGTCGTGACGGGCCAGGAAAGGATCGGCGAGGAAGCGGTCGTGCGGATGGTCGACCCAATGCATCCGCGTCGGCAATTCGAGCGGTGAGTCGGATGGGCTTCGGCTGCCCCACGCCACCGCGTAGCGGGACTCCGTCGTTCGTGCCGCGACGAACGACCGGATCGCGGCGACGGCAAGTTTGGCGGCGCCGACAGCCACCGTCAGGTTTCCGACCGGTTCGTCCGCGCCGAGAGCTGTCGTGCTCGGAATGTCGCGGTGCATGACGGAGTCCACCACGCGCAGGAGGAGAGCCGGGAACTTCCTCGCCACGGCGCTTCGACTGGCGGTCGCTGACCGGCGGATCAGGGCGGTCCGCGCTTCGGCTGCGGCGACCGAGCGACCTGCGGCGTCTCGTGCGACCACGGTCGTGATGACCGTCCGGCGTCCGGCAAGCAGCTCCCGGACGAGCACTGTCGGCGAGGTCGCCTTCGTTGCGCCGTGGAGAGCGGTGACAACGACCTGCGTTCCCTGTGCTCGAACGACCGGGCCGCGGCTCAGGTCGACGATGATGTCGACGTCGCGTAGCGCGGCGTCGAGCTCACCGCTCGCGAGACGCTTGACACCGACGAGTGACCCGCCTGCGACCGCGACCGGAATGACAGCGGCGCTCTCACGCCTGAGGAGCGTCCGTTCGAGTGCTGTGTCTCTGTGACGAGACCAGGCGCCTTCGCGCGGCTGTGGGGGATCGACGGCAATGACGAGCACTCGCGCCTGGCGCCGCGACAACTCGGCGACCGAGTCGGCGATCCATTGCGGTGCGTCGAGTGCGTCGAGAATGACGGCGATCAGCGGGGCGTCAGCGAACTGCCCCGGCGCATCCGACATCGCGCCTAGCGTACAGATCGTGTTGACGCAGCTACAGTTCCGCGCCCGGTGAGCGTCTGGCGTGTAGAAGGCGGGGCTTCACAGTCGTGGCTGTCGCGGGGCCTGCGAACGCCGTGGGTGTGGTTGGCGGCGCCTTTGCTGGTCGGTCTCGCGGTCGGTGCGACGTCGAGCCCGGTGCTCGTGCTCGGCGCGATCGGCGGAGTGGCGTACTTCCTCGCGTCACTCAGATATCCCGTCGTGACTCTGGCGATCTTCGTCGTCTTGACGTTCATCAGCCAGATCTCCGGGGTCGGCGCCGGCCTGTCGGTGGCGAAGGGCGCCGGCGCAGTCTTGGTGATCAGTTGGCTCTACCGTCAATTCGCGCGCCGAACCGTGGACTTCGCAGGCTCACCGGGGGTCGGGCCCTTCATCGTCGGCAGCGGCCTGCTGTTCGCCTGGATGCTCATCTCGACCGCCTGGGCGTCCGACAGTCACGCCGCTCTGTCGTCGGCGTTGCGTCTCGTTCAGGGGCCGTTGATCGCGCTCGTCATCGTCGCGACGATCAGCACCGTTGCTGCGTTTCGCCTCGTACTCGGTTGTTACGTCGCAGGAGCGACCGTGAGCGCGCTCGCAGGCATGTCCGGCGCGACGAGGTCGGACAGTGCGGCGATCGCTTCGAGCGGTCGTCTCAGTGGGGGGATCGGCGATCCGAACTTCCTCGCCGCAGTCCTCATCGCTGCGCTCCTGATCGCGTTCTTCTGGCTTCAGGTGACCAAGAACCGCCGCAATCGACTACTGGTCGGTCTTGCGGCGCTCAGCTGTCTCGCAGGCATCTTTCTGACGGAGTCGCGCGGTGGGGTGGTGGGGCTCGCCTTCGCGACCGTCGTCGCAATCGTCTACGCGGGACCGGTGCGTCGTCGGATCTTGATCTCGATCGCCGCGACCGGCGCGTTTGCCGTCCTCTACTTCTCAATTGCTCCGCCTCAGTCGTTCCAGCACCTCACGACCTTTACGACGGGCGGGGGCACGGGGCGAAGCGATCTCTGGACCGTCGCCGCGAAGGCGTTTCGCGAGCATCCGCTCGCGGGCGTCGGCGCGGGCAACTACACGATCGTGGAACCGCAGTTCCTGGTGAATGTCAATCAGAATCTTCCTCGAGCAGATCTCGTCCTCCACGGCGAGCAGGTGCACAACACCTACCTCCACCTTGCTGCAGAGCTTGGGGTCGTGGGGATCGGACTCTTCCTCTTCACCATCTTTGTGCCGCTGATCTATGCCCGACGAGTGGTGAGCATGTTCCCGAAGACCTCGCTTCGATTCGAGCCGATCATCGGGCGCGGGCTCGTTGCGGGCGTCCTCGGCATGCTCGCGGCGTTCACCTTCCTGTCGGCGCAATACGAGAAGCAGCTGTGGATCACGCTCGGGCTGGTCCTCGCGTTCGACCGGGTCGGAGCCCTCACCGCCTCACGCGAGGCGGGGGACGAACCGGCGCCCGGGCCTCTCTAGCGCGGGCCGTGCTCCAGGCTCACGAGGACCAGAGCGGCGGATCGTGGAGTGGCCCGAAGCCCTGGCAGCCACTGCCTGCGCGGAGCTTGAAGTTCCCGTGGCCCGCGTCGACATAGAGCGGCCGTTGGACGACATTCCCGGCGCCGACGCTGAACCCGTACGGATCGGAGACCCCTCCGCGGGCGCGATATTCCGGGTTCGACGAGTTCGCCCAGAAACAGTTCCGGGTCACGATATTGCCGCTGCCCAGCGGGGTGCCAGCGGGGTAGAAGCTCTCCACGTTCCAGCGGTTGCGCGAGTTGCTGATGATGTTTCCGGTGACGACATCGTTGCTGGACGTGAGCGAGCCCGTGCCGGAAAAGATGACGCCAGAGCCGTTGCTGTCGATCACGTTTCGGGTGACCAGCACATGGTTGGCCGCGGGATACAACTGGACGCCGCGGTCGCCGTTCCGGTAGATCCAATTGTCGCGGATGATCGTCGTGCCGGTCGTTGCGCTGGCATAGATGCCGTGATTGTGGTTGGTCGAGACGCCGCAGTCATGAATGCGACTCTGCTCGATCGTCGTGTCGCCCGCATAGCCGTAGCTATCCGTCGACCCGACGTTGAAGCAGATGCCTCCGGCGTACGGCTGTGTCCCATCGCCGCTGCCGCGGTTGCTGACGTCGAGCCGGCGCCAGATCGAATGGCTCCCGTTCACGATCGGGCTCGGGAGGTTCCACGGGTTTCGTCCGTCGATTCGCAGGTCCTCGATCGTCCAGTAGGCGCCAGAGCCTTTCAGCCAGACGACGCCATGCAGGGTCGCCGGGTGGTTCGGATCGACGCTCCGGAGGACGATCGGCGCCTTCGGGGTGCCCCGGTTGCCCAGGATCAACCGGCGGATGTCGTAGTACCCGGGCTGCAGGCAACCGGTGTCGCCCGGCCGCAGACGCGCGACGAACCTCTGCAGACCGCTGCCCGGGTGTGTGACCTGCGAGCAGTTCGCGGGCGGGGCGTTGCCGGTGGATCCAGCGGGCGGCGCCACCAACGCAGTGACGGAGACTGCGGCCAGGGCCGCAGCAATCGCGAAACGCACCGTCTCGATGGTACAGCAGGAGCGGACTCCTCTCGGATCGCGTTTCGATCTGGCGAGGGGATGGGCCGGTGAGCTACGTTAGAAGTCAAATGCCGCCTGATCGCCGCAACAGGCTGGCGCTGTTCGCCGGGGGAGCGAGCCACCGTCGGTGGGACGCATTCGGGATGCTCAAGTGGACCACGCAGCGTGCCGATGCAGGCGCCATGAAACGACGCAAGCCGAAGGGCGAGCGTGTGCTCCGCGTGGGCATCGATCTCGTCGAGATCGATGCGGTCGCGTCGACACTCGACTCTGCCCTGGCCGACCGCTATCTGGCCCGCATCTACACACCCGCGGAGGTTCGAGACTGCTCCGACGCGAACGGTGTCAGCGCGGCCCGCCTCGCGGCGCGGTTCGCCGCGAAGGAGGCGGTCATGAAGGCGCTCGACGTCGGGACCCGCGCAATTCCTTGGCAAGCGATCGAGGTACGGCGACAAGAAAGCGGCCGTCCGACGGTCTCGCTGCACGGTGCGGCAGCAGCGATCGCCCGCGAGGAAGGCGTCGCACAGTTCGCGCTCAGCTTGAGCCACGAAGCGGGCTGCGCCTCTGCAGTCGTGGTGGCGACGCCATGATCGAGAGCATTCGCGAGATCGTCGGGGCCCATGGACGTCTGCCCGTCGACGTCGATGCGGTGCCGGACGACGCCAGCCTCTACGAGGCCGGCATGACCTCGCACGCGAGTGTCAATCTGATGCTCGCTCTCGAGGACCATTTCGACGTCGAGTTCCCCGATGAGATGCTGACGAGAAGCGCGTTCGAGAGCATCTCGTCCATCCGGAGCTCGCTCGTCTCACTCGGCATCGATGAGGAGAGTGCATGAGCTCCACGGCGAACACGGGCATCGAAGAGACCTTTCTCGCGTCGATCGAACGGATCGGGGACGACGTGGCTGCCAAATGGGTCGACGAGGTCGACCGGGATGCGCGGTTCCCGCACGAGGCGATCGATGCACTGCGCGAGTCGCAGGCCCTCTCCGCGCTCGTTCCGCGGGAGCTCGGCGGAGGCGGCGCCTCGATCGACGAGATCGCGAACGCCTGCTTCACCCTTGGCAAGCGCTGCGGCGCCACCGCGATGGTTTTCGCCATGCACCAGATCCAGGTCGCGTGCATCGTCCGGCACCGGAACGGCAGCGACTGGTTCGAGCAATACCTTCGCGACCTGGTGACCGGCCAGCGTCTGATCGCCTCCGCGACCTCCGAGGTCGGGACCGGCGGGGACATGGGCCGTTCGGTGGCTGCCGTCGAGGTCACCGACGACGGAACCTGCTCGTTCGAGAAGCAGGCGCCGACCGTGAGCTACGGCAACCAGGCCGACGATCTGCTGACGACTTTGCGGCGGGCGCCGGACGCGGACGGCGGTGATCAGGTTGCGGTGCTCACCCACAAGGAACAGGTCGAGCTCGAGCAGATGGGAACCTGGGACCCGTTCGGGATGCGCGGCACGTGCTCGCCGGGTTTCAAGATCCGCGCCTCGTTTGCCCCCGAGCAACAGCTGCCGGAACACTTCGCGGCGATCAGTGGGCAGACGATGGTGCCGGTCTCGCACATCCTCTGGTCGCACATCTGGCTCGGGATCGCAACCGACGCGTTCGACCGGGCCCGCTCGTTCGTCCGAGCAGCGGCACGCCAGAAGCCCGGTGAGCCGCTGCCGGCCGCCGTGCGCCTGTCGCACTTGATGGTCGAGCTGTCGTTGCTCCGCGGCGAGGTCAGCTCCGCCCTGCGCGACTTCGAGGACGACTCGACGCGCGAGGGCGAACAACTCGCAACCGTTGCGCGGGCCGTGCGCTTCAACAACCTCAAGATCGCCGCGTCCGAGCAGGCGCCCCGTGTCTGTCAGGGCGCGATGGGGGTCTGCGGGATCGTCGGCTTCAAGAACGACACGCCCTTCAGCGTAGGGCGCCACCTGCGCGACACGATGTCGGCGTCGTTGATGGTGGCGAACGAGCGCATTCATCAGACAAATGCGGCACTCCTGCTTGTCGCCAAAGACGTCTGATCCGCCGTGGGCGAGGTTGCCGCTGCCACGAAAGAGCAAAGTGAGTTCCTGGCGGAACTGACCGACGCACGTCTGCTGCTTCCGAGCGGCGTGCCGGGCGTCTTCGGGCGTGGAGCCAGGTTCGGCGAGCTCGTCGACGCAATCGAGGACCTGATCACGAGGCGGTCGGTCGACGACGGCGTGACGGTCGAGCGCGTTGCGTTTCCACCTGTCATGCCGCGCCGCGAGCTCGAAGAGATCGGCTACCTCGGCTCATTCCCGCACCTCGCGGGCACGATCTTCTCGTTCACGGGTGACGAAGCTGACGCGGCCTGGCGCGTCGAGCACAAGGACTGGAGCGCATTCCAGGGGCAGACCGAGCTCGTCATGGTTCCCGCTGCGTGCTACCCCACCTATCCCGTGATCGCCGCCCGGGGACCGCTTGGAGCGGACGGCGTCTCGCTCGATCTCGGCGGCTCGTACGTCTTCCGGAACGAGCCCTCCGGCGACCCAGCCCGGATGCAGATGTTCCACCAGCGCGAGCTCGTGCGGTTCGGAACACCGGAGCGCGTCAGCGACTGGCGCGAGCTCTGGTGCGACCGTGGTCTCGAGATCCTGAACGATCTCGGGCTCGACGCGCACTCCGACATTGCCTCCGACCCGTTCTTCGGACGAACCGGGAAGATCCTCGCCCGCAGCCAGCGCTCGCAGGCGCTCAAGTTCGAGATCCTCGTCCCGATTGCCGGCCCGGAGCCGACCGCAGTCGCATCGTTCAACTGTCATCGCGAGCACTTCGCTGCGCTCTACGGCCTGACATGTGCCGACGGTAGCCCCGCGCACACTGCGTGCGTCGGGTTCGGCCTGGAGCGCATCGCGCTCGCGTTGTTCAAGCGGCATGGCTACGACCCCGACACCTGGCCGTCCACGATTCGGGCGCAGCTTTGGAACACAGCATCGTAGAAGGCGAAATGCTCAGCCTGCTCGGACTCGACCCCGACACCTACCGTGCCCACCGGTTGCACGACGCAGATCGTGACTATCCGGAGACGAATTGCTACACGGACATCCTGATCGAGTTGGTGCACGCGCGCGGTCACGAGCCGCTCGCTGCTCTCGGCGGCACCCTGCGTACCGACTTCGAGGGTGACCAATGGACGTTCTTCAAGCCGGAGCGGCAGGATCTCGAGCGGCTGTTCGGCATCGATATCCACGAGATGCAGCTCTACCGCCCGCTGCACGAGCATTTCGTCGAGCAACTTCGGCAGGGACGGTCGATGATCGTCGAGCTCGATTCGTGGTACCTGCCCGACACGCAGTCGACCGCGTACGGGCGCGAGCACGTCAAGAGCTCTGCGGTGATCGAGGGCATCGACGTCGCCGGCGAACGTCTCCGCTATTTCCACAATGCCGGCCTGTACGAGCTCGGCGGCTCCGACTTCCGTGGTGTGCTGCGGCTCGACGCACCGTCCGATGACGGGATGCTGCCTCCGTATGCCGAGGTCGTCCGGTTCGACGCCGGCCCTCCGCTTGGCGGGGAACAACTGCGCGACGCCGCGGTGGCGATCTTCCGCGAGCATCTCGGGTACGTGCCTCCGACGAACCCGTTCACCCGGTTCGGAGAGTCGCTCGCCGACAAGCTGCCGGATCTGCTGGAGGGGGACAACGCGGACTACCACGCGTACGCCTTTGCGACGGTGCGCCAGGCCGGCGCGTCCTTTGCCAGTTGCGCCACGTACCTCCAATGGCTCTTCGGGGACCGGGCCGAGCCCGCGACGGCGGCACTCTCGCGCATCGTCGGAGACTCGAAGGTCCTGTCGTTCAAGCTCGCGAGGCGGCGCCCGTTCGAGGTCGAGCCGGCTTGCGCGAAGCTCGCGGCCGACTGGGACGAGGCGATGTCTGGTATCGCCGCTCTCTCGCTCTGAGCATGACCGAGCAGCTTCAGTCCTGGCGGGTGGCGACGACTGCCGCCGGTGCCTTCAGCGCCGAGCCGCCCGGCCCCGACGAGCTCGAATGGCGTTCCGAGACTCTCCCGGTGCAGGGCGCCGACGACGAAGACCACTGGTTCCGCCACACGCTCGACGCCGCAGGCCCCGCGCCGACGCTCCGTTTCGACGGCCTCGCGACGATCTGCGACGTCTTCCTCGACGGCGCCCTCGTGCTGCAGAGCGAATCGATGTTCCTCGCGCATTCGTTGCCCGTGCGGGCAGGACGGCATGAGCTCGCAGTCTGTGCGCGCGCGCTTGACCCGCTGCTGGCAGTGACACGCAAGCCGCGCGCACGCTGGCGCTCGCGCGTGCCGCGTGAGAACAGCCTTCGCTGGTTTCGCACGTCACTGCTCGGGCGCGCACCGGGGTTCGCTCCTGGCCCGCCCGTCGTCGGACCATGGCGCCCGGTGTGGTGCCTCGAACAGCCGACCCCGACGGTGTCGTTGCGTCCCGTCCTCGACGGCGACGACGGGATTCTCGAGATCCGCTGCGACCCGGCCGACGGGCCGCTCGAGGTCACGGTCGGCGCCGAGAGATGGTCACTCCCAGCTGGTGGCGGCGACGTGCGTGTCGGCGGCGTCGAACGGTGGTGGCCCCACACCCACGGTCAGCCCCACCTCTACCGGGTGGAGCTCCGCACCGGCGCCGGAGAGCTCGTGCGCTCCGTCGGGTTTCGCGAGCTCGGCCGGGACGCCGACCTCGAAGCGGACGGCCTCGCTCTGCAGGTGAACGGCGTTCACGTCTTCGCCCGCGGAGTGGTGTGGACTCCCGTGCCTGAGCCCGAGCTTCGAGGCACGCTCGTCCAGCTGCGCGACGCCGGTCTCAACCTGATCCGCGTCGTCGGAACGACCGTCTACGAGTCCGCAGCGTTTCACGATCTCTGCGACGAGTTGGGGCTCCTCGTCTGGCAGGACCTCATGTTCGCCAACATGGACTATCCGATCTCCGATCCGGCCTTCCGCGCGCTCGTCGAGCCCGAGCTCCGCCAGGCGCTCGGGCAGGTGGCGGGCCGACCGAGCCTGACCGTCGTGTGCGGGAACAGCGAGGTCGAGCAACAGGTCGGCATGCTCGGTCTCGACCCCGAGCTCGGCCGCGGCGAGCTCTTCGATGGCCTGATCCCGAGTCTCGTCGCCGAGGCAGGCATCGACGCGGTCTACATCTCGTCCGCACCGACCGGTGGGGAGCAGCCGTTTCGCACCGATCGCGGGGTCGCGAACTACTTCGGCGTCGGTGCCTACCTCAGGCCCCTCGACGACGTACGCCGTGCGGCCGTCCGCTTCGCCTCGGAATGCCTCGCCTTCGCGAACGTGCCGGAGATCCAGCCGGCCACCTACACCGAGGGGGTGATGCGCGATGTCGGCGCGGACTGGGACTTCGCCGACGTGCGCGACCACTACCTCGAGTTGCTCCACGGGATCGGGCGCGGCCATCCCGACTACTGGGAGCGCGCGCGGTTCGTCACGGGCGAGGTGATGGCCGAGGTGTTCGGCGAGTGGCGGCGCGCCGGGTCCGTGTGTGGCGGCGGCATCGTCCTCTGGTCGCGCGATCTCGTGCCCGGTGCAGGGTGGGGGATCCTCGACGAGCAGGGTGGTCGAAAGGTCGTTTGGCACTTCTTGCGCCGAGCGCTCGCCCCGGTGGCCGTCTGGACGACCGACGAAGGGCTGAACGGCATCGCGATCCACGCGGCGAACGACACGGCAGAAGTCGTCCGTGCCCGGCTCCGCGTCGCGCTCTACCGTGACTCGGAGGTGTGCGTCGGGGAGGCGAGCGAGGAGCTCGAGCTCGGAGCCCACTCGGTGGTCGAGCGATCGGTCGAGGGCCTCCTCGGCCGGTTCGTCGATGTCTCGTGCGCCTACCGCTTCGGCGCTCCGCAGCAGGATCTGGTCGTCACGAGCCTGGAGGGAGCGAACGGCCTGGTTGTCCGCGACTTTCGCTTCCCGGCAGGCAGGCCGCGAGAACGCCGCGATCCTTCGGCCGTGGGATTGCACGTGTCGGCGTCGGCCGGTCCCGGCGGGCTCGAGGTCACCGTCGGTGCCGCGCGTCTGCTCTACGGTGTTCGGGTCTCCGCCGAGGGCCACGTGCCCTCCGAGGACGGCTTCAACGTCGAACCGGGCGGGTCGGTGACGGTCGTGCTCGGCCCGTTCGAGCCCGCCGCTCGGCCGGCGCGGATCGAGCTCCGCGCTCTGAACCTCGTAGGCCCGGTCGAGGTGCCTCTCGGATGAACGAGCGCTTCCTCTATCTCGATGCCGGTGGGACGCCGTTCCCGGCCGTTCTGCACCGGGCTCCCGGCGCCGCGGCGCCGACCACGGTCCTGCTCGTGCCGCCGTTCGGCTGGGAGGACATGGCCTCCTACCGGGCTCGCTGGGCCTGGGCGGAGGATCTCTCCGCTCACGGCTATCCGGCGCTGCGCATCGATCTTCCGGGGACGGGTGACAGCGGCGGTGTTGCCTCCGACCCGGGGACCTGGGCGAGGTGGAACACTGCAGTTTCGGTCGCTGCTGCGTGGCTCCGTTCCGAGGCAGGAGGCCAGAGCGTCACCGCGATTGGGATCGGCCTCGGCGCTGTGCTTGCGCACGAGGCTGCTGCTCGTGGCGACGTCGACGACGTCGTCCTCTGGGCGGCACCCGGAAAGGGGCGAGCGCTCGTGCGGGAGCTCGTCGCCTTCTCGGCGCCACGAGACCGCGCGCATCGTCGAGGCCGGGGCACCGCAGCCGCCTCCGCTGCCGGAGGGCTGGCTCGCGCCGGGCGGTTTCCTTCTCTCACCGGAGACGATCGCCGACCTCAGATCGCTCGATCTGGCGGAGCGTCCGCTCCCGAGCTCGGCCCGCGTGCTCGTGCTCGACCGTGACGGGCTCAAGCCCGATGCCGGGCTGATCGCCTCGATCGTCGAAGCAGGGGCCGAGCTGACGGTCGCGTCGGGCGCGGGGTACTCCGCAATGCTCACCGACCCGGATCAGTCACAGGCTCCGCGCGACGTGTTCGAGCGGACGCGGGCATGGCTCGCAGCGGCGGACGCCCGGTCTCCCGCCGCACGATCGACGCCCGTTGCCGGAGCGCGCCCGGTGGACGAGGAGGAGGAGGTCACGGTCGAGGGTGTACGAGAGCGCCCCTTCGTGATCGAGCGACCTCAAGGCCGGCTCGTCGGCACCCTGTCCACGCCAAGCGATCGACCGAGCGCGCCGCTGACGGCCGTCTTCTTGAACGCAGGTGCCATTCGGCGCGTCGGACCACATCGGATGTGGGTCGACGCCGCCAGGCGGTGGGGCCTACAAGGCGTCACCTCGCTGCGCCTCGACCTCGAGGGGATCGGCGACAGCGACGGCGACGGTGAGCTGTTCGGCGACGTTGGGTACTTTCACGGTGCGCAGTTCTTCGAACAGACCCGCGTGGCGCTCGACGCGCTCGAGGAAGCCGGGCTCGGCAACCGCTTCTTGCTGGTCGGCTTGTGCTCCGGTGCGTATTGGGCTTTCCACGCCGCGCTCGCCGACGACCGAGTGGCTGCTGCACTGATGATCAATCCTCGGGTGCTGTACTGGGACGAGAACCTCGAGATTGCGCGCGAATTGCGCCGGACCCGACTGCTCGTGCGTCCGGTGATCTGGAAGCGCGTCCTGCGGGGAGACGTGTCGCTCGCTCGTTGGGCGACGATGGCCAGCTGGCTTGCGAGGACGCCCCTTCGGCTTGCGCGCGCCCGCCGAACACGAGAGGAGGAGACGGTGAGCGTCGAGGACCAGATCGCCGCGGCGTTCGATCGTCTGCGCGACCGCGATCTTCGTGCGCGGTTCGTCTTCTGCGACGGCGAGCCGCTCTTCGACGAGCTCACCCGCGCCGGGCTGCTCGCGCAGGAGGGCCGCTGGCCCACCGTGTCACTGTCCAAGCTCCCCGGCCGCGACCACACGCTGCGTCCGCTGTGGATGCACGAGCACGTCGTCGCTGCGATGGATGCCGCTCTGGACGCTGAGCTGTCACTCGCGGGTGCCGCCGTACAATGAGTGGATTCCACTGAGCGTCAACAGCCCTTTCGCGTGGCGCAACCGCAGCGTCTGGTCGGAACGCAACTTCGTGGGCAACTACGCCACACGCGCGCTACGACCGCCGGAGGTCGTGTTGCTGCTCCGCCATGCAGAGTCGCTCGGAGGGCGCGTGCTGGAGCTCGGCTGTGGTGCAGGCCGGATCACGGGTTATCTCGGCGCGCGCGGCGGCGAGGTGTTGGGCATCGACATCTCCCAGGCCATGGTCGACTACTGCCGTGACCGGTACCCCGAGCTGGAGTTCCGGCTCGGCGACCTCTCGGATCTCAGCGCGCTGCCCGATCGCTCGAGAGACGTGGTCGTGGCGGAGTTCAATGTCCTCGGGGTGCTCGACGACGTGCAGCGAAAACGCGTCTTGCGCGAGATCCATCGAGTGTTGAGCGAAGACGGCTTGCTGCTCTTCTCCGCCCACAACCTGGCCTACCTCCCGAGCATCCCGAGGCCGGTCGGCCTCGTGACGAGATCGCGAGACCCGGTTCGGATGTTGTGGAACCTCGGCCGCTTTCCGCTGCGGACGAGGAATCATCGGCGGATCGCGAGACTGGAACGCCATGAGCGGGACTACGCGCTCGTCAACGACCAGGCGCACGACTACCAGCTCCTGCACTACTACATCGGACGCGACGCGCAGGTTCGGCAGCTGGACGAGACCGGCTTCGAGCTGATCGAGTGTCTGGACGGAGACGGTCGGCGCGTGCCGCCGGGCGACGACGCGGCCGACCACTCCGAGCTGCACTACGCGGCGCGCGCCCTGCCGGTCGGGCGCCAACACCCGAGTTAGGCTCGGGTCGTGTCCGTACGGGGAGACGAACAACGTGCATTGTTCCGGCGGTGGCCTGCGGGTGTGTCGATCATCGCCGCGGAGGTCGACGGCCGCCGAGCGGGCCTCACCGTTTCGTCGCTCACATCGCTGTCGCTCCGGCCCGCGCTGGTCGGCATCTCGATCGCGCTGGCCGCTTCGCTGCACGATGTCCTGCGAGACGCCCACACCTGGACGGCCTCCCTGCTCGCGGGAGACCAGGAGCAGGTGGCGCTGCAGTTCGCCGCGAGCCTGCCTGCCGACGAAGCCTGGGCGGACGTCGTCGTTCGAGATCCCGACCGGCGGCAACTCGCCGGCGCGGTGGGCTGGCTCACCGCGCGAACGGTTCAGGAGCTGTCCACCGGCGACCACACATTCTTCGTCGGGGAAGTGATCTCGGTCGAGCAGGGCACGGCGCCGACGTCGCTTGCGTACGTCCACCGCAAGTACCTTCGCATCTGACGAGATCCGGCTCCTGCAGCCGGGAGTGGACGTCCCGCCCGCGAACATGCAGAATCAGGCGATGGCAAAGCCCCTCACTCCGCCCCAGATCCGCGATGCAGAGCTGCCACGGTCGCTGCGCGGCTTTGACGTGGACGCCACTCGAGAGCTGCTTGCGAACGTGGCCGGGACACTTGCCGCCGTGACACGCGAGCGGGACGACCTGCGCAAGCAAGTCGAGGGCTTGAGCGTCCAGGCCTCCGAGAACCCGACCGATGCCGAGCGCCTTGGTGCAGTGCTGCTGATGGCGAAGCACACGGGCGACGATCTCGTCGCCAAGGCGACCGAGGAAGCAGCGGAGATCCGTGCCGGCAGCGACCAGATGCGCGCGGAGGTCGAGCGTGAGCGCGCCGAGCTCGCAGCCAAGGCGCGGGCCGAGGCCGACGCGATGGTCAGCGAGGCTGCAGCGACGGTCGAGTCGCTGGGCCGGGAGGCCGAGGAGCTGCGGCAGTCGATCGCGGCCCGCCGCCAGGAGCTGGTGGCGTTCTTGCAGTCGGCCCTCCAGGAGCTGGAGGATGTCGAGTCGGTCGCCCCGGCGGTTGCGGAGCGCCCGGAACCGACCCAGGCAACGGGGCTCGACGGCGAGCTCCTGGCACAGCTCCCCTCCGAATAGTCTTCTGCCGATTCCCGCGTGCGTTGGCCGCTGAATTCACGGCCGAACAACGCGTGAAATCCCAACCGCTTTTCCCGGTCACGTTTCGGCCGATTGGCGTTTGGGGCATCTGAAGCGGTGGGAGGCTAGGAGAGAATTAGCCGCAGGGCATAAATCAGCGCTGCAATCCAGGTAAACTGGACAGCCGCAATCAGGGAAAGGACGGTGACGTGGTGTATCCGAGCACGAATTCGGTCGGCTGGAGCCCCAATCTGGGCTTCGTGGCCTGCGTGCTCTACTGCGTCGCCTGCTGGGCGGGTCTCGTCTACCTGATCGAGCTCGCGGTCGGGTAGCCCGAGGAGCTGCGGTCTCTCGACCGTGGCTGCGCTCGTCGTCATCTCTCTCCCCTTCGGTGTTGCAGTGCTCCTGTCCGATGTGACGCCCGGGACGTCTGGCAGTTAGCCGGTCGAGTTTCGTCGACGGATCAGTTGCCGTTGGCCCCGACCGTCTCCGAGACAAAATCAGATTGATCGGCGGGCAAAGGGAGAATGGACCAGCCGGTCGAATCAGGGGAGTTGGGGCGGCGCCGCGGCGAATCTCTCCCCTCCCGTGGCGCCGCCCCAACCCCTCTGACCGACTGCGCGGCGTGGGGCTATGCGCAGAGGCGCTACAGCACCAGCCAGAGCACGACGTAGGCGAGCGCCGCCATCCACACGAGCTGGGTGACCGCGATCACCGAAACGATCGCGACATTGCGTGCCCGGCCGAGGCTGGCCACGACGGGTGCCGCCGTCTCGGGCGGTGCATCGTCGCGATCGAGGAGCGCAAGTCCTCTGACCGCTGCCTTGCCGCGCGCTGCAGTTGCCGCCATCGTTTTCTCCTCGCCGCAGTCGTTTCCGCCGATGTCGTGCTTGTGGTCGCACGTTGACTTTGCGCGAACGGGCCCGGCGGGACCACCGACCAAAGAGCTGGATTGACGCGACCTACGGCGTGCCTCGAACGAGTGATGCCGTGGTCCGTCGCGAGCGGGAACGGCGCTGCGCGGCGAAAGACGTCGGGTTGGCGGGCACCGTCAACGGTTGCTCTCCCTCCCGAGCGGTGCCCGCCAGGTCCCTATCGGTTCAGCCGGCGAAAACCTGAGGTACAAACCGGCGCGGCCCGCAACGGCCGATTTTGGGCCTCAAGCCGACCGTGCCGAGTGCCGATTTTGCAGGGGTGAGTGTCGACAATCGCCTGCTCGAGCATTGGCAGCGAGCCCAGGTCGCTCGACGGAGCGCGCGGGCTGCCTTGCCCGCCCGGTGGCGGAACGATCCTCGGCCTGAGATGCACCAGGTGGTCGACGTCTATGTCGAGCTCCTCGCCGCCGAGCGGCAGCGGAACGTGGTGGCGCTCGCTCTTGAAGATCGCTGACCGAGAGCCGGGAACCACAGCTCCGAGACGATCACGCGTCGAAGTCGAACTGACCGCAAATTGCGTCCGGTCTCCGGGTGCTGGGGCTGGCGGTCGCATGCCCATCGGTTAACTTCGGCAGCGTGAGGCCGAAGATCGCTGCTGCGGCTGGGTGTCTGCTCCTTGCAGCCCCAGGGGCAGCGAAGGCGGGAAACATCACTCCGATCCAATACGCCTACGGCGGCGGCTCGAACGCCGCCGCGGTGATCGCGAGCCGGCCCCCGACCGCCGCAGCGACCGCCGGGCAAGCTCCCGCCGCCGTGGTCTCGCAGTCGACGCGGACCAGCGGGGCCGCGGCAACCGCCACCGCAGCAGCGGGGGCAGGCGGGGCAAACGGTCACGCCGTCAGGACCGCGCCCCAGCCCCTCGTCGGCATCGCGGGAGCTCCGGCAGCTCCCGTCGCGTCGTTCGATGCACTGCACCGCGCCATTCCGAGGGACGCGCTCTGGGCGGTCGCGCTGGCGGTTGCCTGCGCGCTGGGCGCCTGGCTCGTCCGGCGCGGCAGCACCTGACCGTTCGACAGACGGACGGTCGTCGCTCCTCTGTTCGTACCCTCGTTCGAGGGATTGCTGCGCCTCCGCATCGTGACTTAGATGCCAAGTGGTTCTGCAAATGCGGCTGTGCAGCCCGCGACTCGTCGCGGCGCACAAAGAATCGAGGAAATCTGTGGGCAGCATCATGGACGCGGCCGGCTGGTCCGGCTTCGCGGGTCTCCGGGCGAACGGCTCGGCCAATGGACACGTCGGATCGACCGCGCAGGAGGTGCCGTCGGTGGCGTCTCCCGAATCGAATCTGGCGCTCGAAGGACTGCAGCGGCGGCTGTCGCGACTGGCATTCGATGTGCATGACGGGCCGCTGCAGGAGCTTGCGGCGCTCGGCTACGAACTGAGCCATCTGCGCAACAAGACGACGCGTTCGTCGTCGCCCGATCCCGATCTGGACGCCGAGTTCGAGCGGATGTTGTCGCAGCTCGCGAGCGTCGAAGGGATGCTGCGCTCGATGATGTTCGCGATGGAGGAGGGCGCTGCGGCCAGCTCGGATCTCGAGCTCGTCGTCGAGCAGCAGGTTGCGACTTTTCGGGTACTTTCGCCGGACGCGGAAGTGGACGTGTCGGCCGAGGGAGATCTGGGGCTGCACACCGATTCGCAGCGCATCCTGGTCGATCGCGTGCTCCGCGAGTCGCTCTCGAACGTCGCCCGGCACGCGGCGGCGACCCGCGTCTCGATTCAGCTCCGTGGCTATTCCGACGCTCTGCTTGTACGGGTGCAGGACAACGGGTGCGGCTTCGATCCTGAGGCGCGGGCACGCGGCCTCGGCGGCCGGCACGTAGGGCTGAAGACGATGCGCGAGCGGCTGGACCTGATCGGCGGCACGCTGAGCATCGACAGTCAGCCCGGCGGGCCGACCACGATCACCGCCGTGATCGACAAGTGGCGTCCCGACGGCGGCGACCCGGACCCTCAGAAGTAGGCGATCAGCCGGGAGCGAGCTCGCGCAGGCGCACGCCGGCTCGGCGGGCTCCGTCGGCGTCGAACACATAGGGGGTCGCGTTCGCCACGTCGTGAACGGGAGCGTCGAGCTCGTCGGAGCCCAGCGCGGCGTTGACGGCGTATCGGACGGGGATCTCGTGGCAGACGCAGAGGATCGTCGCCTCCGGGCGGGCGACGAGCCGTTCGAGCGCGCCTGCATAACGTCGCGCCGCGTCGCCGAGCGTCTCGCCACCGGGGAAGGGCGCGTCGCGTGGGTGCGCATGTTTCCAGGCACGATAGGTGTCGAGGCTTTCGCCCTCGAGGTCGCCGATCTGGACGTCGTTCAGACCGGCGTCGACGACCGTGGCGACGAGGTCAGCCCGCCCGGCGAGCGCTAGCCGGGCCGTCTCCCTGGCCCGCGGGAACTCCGAGGTGACGCAGAGGTCGATCGAGACGCCTGAGAGTTGACTGCCGAGGCGACCGGCCTCGCGAGCACCGAGCGGGGACAGGCCGCGATCCCGAGCCGGGTCGCCGTTCACGATGCCGTCGACGTTGAACAACGACTGGCCGTGACGAGCCAGAAACAGGATCTGCACTCCGGTCCTCAGCGGAGATCGGTGAAGCGGAGCTCCTGGTAGGGAAACCAGCCTGAGCCGCCGGAGGTTGCAAAGACATTCGTCGAGCCGGCGAGCGCGTGTGCCGCGGCCGAGACGATCAGCTTCTCACGCGCCAAGTCATCGTCGTTTTCGACCGTCTCGGCCGTCACGACCCCGTGTTTGCTGCGGGCAATCTCGAGGAGTCGTGTGGTCGCCTCGTCGAACGTCATCACCGTTGATCCTTCCAGAATCCAGGCCCCTCCGGGTCGGTAGAGATTCAAGCCCGGCGCGCTGACTGCCGATTTCGCGTGTGTGAGCGTCGACAACCGGCTCGTGGAGTACTGGCGGCGGCAATTGGCCGGCCGCCGGCGCCTCAGAGTGGCTCCACTGCCCGTTCGTCTGCCGGACGGGCCAGGTCCGGAGCAGGTGGTCGGCGCCACCGAGGCGCGCTCGGGCGAGCCGGCAGCCGAGGTGCCCTCGAACGTCGTGCCGATGGCGTTCGAGGATCGCTAGGCAGGGACGAACTGGGCCGCAGCGCCGGGAGGGAGTGAAGGCGACGCGGTGAACGGAGGATTGATTGCCGTCAGTCCAGCCGCAGAGCCGCGCCGCCATCGGCGTTATCGGCAAGGCGCGTGCTGTTCTTGACCGCGACCGAGGGTGGTCGGCCCTCTCTAGGCCGTGAACCCTTCGCGCGCCGCCTCGACCAGGTCGGGCAGCGTACGCAGGTTGTAACCGCCTTCGAGCACAGCTGCGACCTGTGGTGCGAGCTCTCCCGCGCGTCGCGCCAGCTCGCGGAATCCGTCGGCAGTCAGCTCCATGTCGGCGAGCGGGTCGTCGACATGCGCGTCGAACCCGGCCGAGACGAGCAGCAGATCGGGCTCGAATCGGCCGACCGCACGTGCGACCGTCTCCCAGGCATCGAAGTAGCCGTCGTCGCCCGTCCCGGCCGGGAGAGGGATGTTCACGAGGTTGTCACCCTGCTCGCCCGAACCGCCCGTGCCTGGGTAGAGCGGCCACTGGTGCAGCGATACGAAGAGAATCGAATCGTCGCCGGAGACGACATTTTGCGTTCCGTTGCCGTGGTGGACGTCCCAGTCGACGATCGCGACGCGCTTCAGCCCGAGCTCCGCTTGTGCCCACCGCGCGGCGATCGCCACGCTGTCGAACAGGCAGAAGCCCATCGCACGATCGCGTTCGGCGTGGTGCCCGGGCGGACGGGCGAGCGCGAACCCGCCCCGCCGCGCTGCTTCGATTGCGGCCCCCGCAGCGAGGAGTGCCGCGTCGTACGTGGTGTCGCTGCAGACCGTGTCGGCGTCGATCCATCCGCGGGTATCGCGCACGCGCTCGATCAGCTCGGGCGTGTGGCAGCGCAAGACATCGTCCTCGGTGGCGGGCGCGCATTCGACGAACGGAAACCGTTCGTGCAGCACTACGATCCGTTGTTGCGATTCGGGATGTGACCCGGTCGGATGCAGGTACGCGAACGCGCTGTTGCTTACGAGCTCGATCCGCGGACCGCCTCGAGAATCTCGTCGAGCGGGCGAGCCCCGCGCGACCGGCCGACCAGATAGGTGAGCAGGGGAGCATTGCGCCGGTCTCCGCTGTCGTGTGCGGCGATCCGCGCGATCTCCAGCAACGCCTCGGCGTCTTCTTCCGTGAGCTCGTCGTCGCTGCCGATCGCCGCGGCAACCCGCTTCAGCCAGTCGTCCATCGCGCGGCAGCATAATCCCGCGGATGCCACCCACGCTCTGGGCCAAGGCGCCGCTTGCGCTGCTCCGACACCCGGTCGGTCTGCTCGCCGTGGTCTGTGCCGCATTTCTCGTCGGCGTCGGCGCGGCGGCGGGCCCGTTGATGAATGCAGGTGCCGAGAGCGAGGCGCTCCAGAGCAAGCTCGCCCAATTGACGCCGCTCGCGGCCGGCCTGTCGATCGACCGGCCGCTCGCCCCCGAGCGCGGCGGCCTTGCGGCGCTCTCCCGGGCCGACCGGGGGCGTCGCCGCGCGGCGGTCGCGCTCGGGCAGAGCCTGCCATTCGTGAAACCGCCGATCTTGACGACGAGCTCCCTCGCGGTGCTCGGCGGGCCGCAGTTCAACCAGGGAAACAACCCGGTCTTCGTCGTGCCGATGGCGAGGACCGGCGCCAGGGCACACGTCCACCGGCTGTCCGGCGGAGGGAAAGGTGTCTGGCTCTCCAGTGCGATCGTGCAGCGGGCGAGTGGAGACGTGACGTTCGCACCGGAGTTTCCGACGACGTCTGCACCGGACGTCACGTTGCCCGTCGGGGCGGTGTACCAACGACTCGACGACGATCTCGCAAATCCGTACTGGGTGAACTTCACGTCGCGCATTCGGACCAGGAATCCCGACAAGCCGCCGCCTCCGTCGTTCGCTTTCGTTGGACAGACGCAGCTCTATCGGCTGGCGCGCGCCGTCTCGGGCGGTCAGCTCGGGAACGACTACGAGTATCCGCTCGACGGGTCGTCGATGACGCCCGGACGCGCGAAGGAGATCGACCGCGCGTTTCGGGACGTGAAGCGCGCGCTCGCAAGGCATTCCGCGCTGGCGGTGAGCCTCGGCTGCGCCGACCCCCGCCGCCCGTGCCAGGTGACGAGCGAGCTCTCCGACGCGGTGCGAATCGCGAAAGCCGGCCAGTCGAGCCTGCGGCCGGTGATCGACCTGCTCGGCGGGTTCTGCGTGTTGGTCGCACTCGGCGCAGCGCTCGTCGCCGGCGTGTTCACCGGACGCCGCCGCGCCGCCGAGGCGCGCCTTTCACTCGTCGGGGGCGAGCCGCGGCCGCTGTTCCTCGCGCGGGCGGGGATCGAGGCAGCCCTGCCGGCCGTCGTCGGATCAGCCGCCGGTCTCGCGACTGTGGTCGAGCTGGTCAGGCTCTTCACGCCGCAGGGCTCGGTGGACGGGAGCGTTGTGAGGGAAGCAGGAGCTCGGGTCGGCGCGTGTGTTGTCGCCTCGTTGCTGGCGGTCGCCGTCGGTGCGACCCTTGCGCGCGGCCGGATCGGTGGGGGCTCGACCGCGCTGGGGAAGGCGGCGCGCATCCCGTGGGAGGGGTTCGCGCTCCTGGCCGCGATCGTTGCATGGCTCGTGCTGGCCCTGGGCGGCGGCCTCGTCCGAGACCCGGTTGCAGGATCTCATCCGCGTCTCGTCGTCCTCCTGTTGCCTGCTCTTGTCGCGGCTCCTCTCACCGGGATCGCGGGACGACTCCTTCGGTCTCTTGTTCTGCGCAGGGTGATGGTCGCTTCGGCCTCGGTGTTCCTCGCTCTCCGGCGTGTTGCCGCGGCACGTGGGCTCGTCATTGCGCTGACGGTGACCGTCTCAGCCGGGATCGCCTCGTTTGCGTTCGCCACCATCCTTCGGTCTTCTCTGGTTGCGAACAGCACGGAGAAGGCCCTCGTGGCGAACGGCTCCGACGTGCAGGGTGTGGTCGACCCGGCGCGCGCGGTTCCTCGATCGTTCTCCTATCCCGCCACGATTGTCTCCGAGATCTTCGACGCAGGCACACTTGCGTCGGGGCAGTCGTTCGAGGCGCTGATCGTCGATCCGGCGAGTCTCGGCCGCGTGCTCGATGCGCATTGGCCGCCGGACGTTCGCTCCGCGGTGCGCAAGCTTGCGAGCTCGAACGCTCGACTGCCGGCCGTCTCGGTCGGCATCGGCACAGGGCGGCAGACCGTCACACTCGGAACCTCGCGAGCCGACGTCCAGGTGGTCGCGCGGCTCCGTGCATTCCCGGGGATGCAGCCCAGCCAACCGCTGCTCGTGATTCCGGCCCGTGCACTCGACGCACCGCCTGCCGAATCGCTCACCTACGTCTGGGCCACAGGGCCGCCCGCACAGGTCGAAGCGGCGCTTGCGGCGTCGAGCCTCGATCCCTCGTACATGACTGCCGTCGCGGCGTTCTCCCACAGCCCTGACGTCCAGGAGATCACGCGCACCTATGGCTTTCTTCGCATCGTCGCCCTCGGGCTTGTCGTTCTGTCGCTGATCGCGCTGATGCTGTACCTGAGCGGGCGCGGGCGATCTCAGCTCGTGACCTCCGCGTTGCTGCGTCGTATGGGAATGACGCAGCAGAGTCAGGCCGCGTCGGTCGCACTCGAGTCGAGCGTCCTCGTCGCGATCGCGACCATCGTCGGTCTGGGGGCGGCGCTGATCACCGCGGGGGCGATCATCCGTCGTGTCGATCCGCTCTCCCAGTACTCACCGGCACCCATCACGGAGGTCCCGTGGACGCTGCTCGTCGGCTCGGCAGTCGGCGTGATCGCTGCGGCGGGGGTGGTCGGCGCGATCCTGACGCTGACACTGCCGCGGTCCGGTGTCGGGGAGCAGCTCCGTGTCAGCTGAGCCGCTGGTCGCGATCGAGGCGGCGTCGAAGACGTACGTCACGACTGGGGGTCTCGTCGACGCGCTGGCTCCGACCGACGCACGGATCGCCGCCGGCTCCGTGACCGCTGTCGTGGGTGTCTCCGGCAGCGGCAAATCGACCCTGCTGCGCCTCGTGGCCGGTCACGAGGCGCCGTCGTCCGGGCGCGTGATCGTTTCGGGCCGCGACCTCGCGACGTTCTCGGGGCGACGGCGAGACCGGTTCCGGCGCGAGACGGTCACGTATGTCTCGCAACGCGCGGCCGACAACCTCTTCCCCCAGCTGAACCTCGCCGAGCACCTGCGCCCGGGAGCGTCGCTGCGGCCGTTCGAGGTCCTCGGCATCGCCTCACGCATGTCGGCCCGCCCGGGCGAGCTTTCCGGCGGAGAGCTCGCCCGCGCGTCGTTTGCGGTCGCATTGGCCCGGGGCGCGCCGCTCGTTGTCGTGGACGAGCCGACCGCAGAGCTCGACCGGACGACTGCCGGCGACGTGCTCACGGCAATGGACGACGCGGCATCACGAGGGCAGACGTTCGTGGTGGCGACGCACGATCCGGCGGTGATCGAGCTCGCCGGCAGCGTCCTGGATCTCACCCGCCGGCGTCCGGGAGGCACGCGCGCGCACGTTCGCGAGCGGACCCCGGGCAAGGTCGCGCTTCGGCTGCGCGAGATCACGAAGACCTACTCCGGGGCAGCCGTGATCGCCGGTGTCTCGCTCGACGTGCGGGAAGGTGAGCTCGGGCTGGTCTTCGGACGGTCGGGGTCCGGCAAGTCGACGCTCCTGATGGTCGCGGGAGGGTGGATCGACCCCGATCGCGGCCTGGTCGAGCCGGCGCTGACCAACTGGCGCGAGCTCGCGTACGTCCCGCAGCGATTCGGCCTCGTCCCCGAGCTGACCGTCGAGGAGAACGTCGAGCTGCCCGCGCAGCTCGTCGGCGCCGGGCCGGTGGCCGGCCTCTTCGAACGGCTCGCGATTCAGGAGCTCCGAAGCCGGTACCCGGCGCAGATCTCGATCGGGCAGCAGCAGCGCGTCGCGATCGCACGCGCCCTCCGGCTCGAGTCTCGGATCGTGCTCGTCGACGAGCCGACGTCGCATCAGGACCCCATGCACGCCGAGCTCGTCTGGGCAGCCCTCGGCGCAGCGGCCGAGGCCGGGTCGGCCTGCCTCGTCGCGACACACGAACTGGATGCGCGGCATCGAGCCGATCGCTGGTGGCCGCTCGAGGACGGCCGGCTCCGAGCCACGTCCTGGGAGCAGGCCCCGGGAGGATGGCCGAGCTAGGCGCGCTCGAGGAGGCGCTTCGCGAGGCTGTTGAGCCCGAGGTCGTCGGCGTGGGCAGCCGCGCGCTTCCAGTCGGGCGGAGTCGGGCCGAGCTTCGGCAGCGGCGCCTCCGGGTCCATCGTCGCGATGTCGCGATAGAGCAGCAGGTCGTCGGCGATCTGAGGGAAGCGGCCGTCGGCGAGCGCCTGTGCCAGCGAGCCATGCTGCTTCAGCACATCAGCCGCTTTCTTCGGGCCGACGCCGGGAGCGCCGGGGATCTTGTCCGACGGGTCGCCGCGCAGCGCGATGAAGTCCGGAACCTGGGCGGGGTCGACGCCGTAGCGCTCACGCACCTCGGCGGGTCCGATCCGCGCGAGCTCCGACACGCCCTTGACCGGCTGCAGGATCGTGACGCGCTCGGAGACGAGCTGGAACGCGTCGCGGTCGGACGTCGCTACGAGCACAGGCCCCGGCCAAGCCTGCGCGGCGGCCGCCAGGAAGTCGTCGGCCTCGTAGCCGGGCGCCTTTGCGGCCTGGAAGCCGAACGATTCGACGAGGGCCGGGAGGAGGTCGAGCTGTTCGAGGATCGAGTCCTCGAAGACACGGCCCGACTGGTAGGCCGGGAGCGCCTCGTGCCGGTAGGTGGGCGTATCGAGGGAGTCCCAGCCGACGAGGACGGCTTCCGGCTGCTCGCTCTCCCAGAGCCGCTGGAGGAACCCTGCGAATCCGACGAGCGCGTTGAGGCGAATCGACTTCGGCAGCGCGTGGTAGGCGCGGTGGGCGAGCGAGTCGCCGTCGATTGCGAGCAGCAGGCCGCTCACAGCGATTCCTCGAGCTCTTGGATCGCGATCATCAGCCGGTCGGTTGCCGTGCGCGCCGCCTGGGCCACGTCCTGGCCCTGCAGGTCGGCGAGGTCGATCGGCTCCCCGTAGCGCACGCGCCAGCGCTCCAGGTGGCGCAGACCGTCCGTGCCCTTGATCCCCGCCGGCACGAGCGGCACCCCGGCCTCGAGCGCGATCCGCGCGGCGCCGGTGTGCGCGCCGGCCTCGTATTTCTTTCGGAGACCTTTGCGACGGCGTGTGCCCTCGGGGAACATCGCGATCACATTGCCGGCCCGCGCCAGCCGGACGGCGGTCTCGATCGCCGCATGGTCGGCCTGGCCGCGGTTCACCTTGAAGGCACCGGCGCCCGTCGCGATCGCCGAGAGCGGGAACCAGAAGAGCTCCGACTTCGCCATGAAGCGCAGGAAGCGGCGCGGCCAGATCGCGAGGCCGATCGCCCACGGATCCAGATTGGAGAGGTGGCCGGCTGCCAGCACGTACCCGCTCGAGGCGGGCAAATGCTCGGTGCCGTCCGCTCGATAGCGGAAGCCGAACCGCAGCACGGGCCAGGAAACGAGGGCGATCAGGAAGTACAGCGGCGTGGGCCTTGGAGGACGCGTCACCGGCGGCGAGTATCGCTGATCTGGCTCACGGCGCTATGGTGGCGCGCTAAATGGCTGGATCCAAGGGAAAGAAGCTCGTGATCGTCGAGTCGCCCGCCAAGGCGAAGACGATCGCGGGCTATCTCGGCTCCGATTACCTCGTCGAGTCGTCGATCGGCCACATCCGCGACCTGCCGAACAATGCCTCGGAGATCCCCGCGAAGCTGAAGGGCGAGAACTGGGCGCGCCTCGGGGTGAACGTCGACAAGGACTTCGAGCCCCTGTACGTCGTCGACTCGCGCAAGAAGAAGGTCGTCTCGGATCTCAAGGCGAAGCTCAAGGACGCGGACGAGCTCCTGCTCGCGACGGACGAAGACCGCGAGGGCGAGGCGATCGCCTGGCATCTGCGCGAGGTGCTCGATCCGAAGGTCCCGGTGCGGCGCATGGTGTTCCACGAGATCACGCGGCCCGCGATCGAGCGGGCGCTCGGCGAGACGCGCGAGATCGACTCGAGGCTCGTCGACGCACAGGAGACGCGCCGCATTCTCGACCGTCTGTACGGCTATGAGGTCTCACCGGTCCTCTGGCGGAAGATCATGCAGGGGCTCTCCGCGGGACGCGTTCAGTCCGTGGCGACGCGCCTCGTCGTCCAGCGTGAGCGCGAGCGGATGAAGTTCGTGGCGGCCGAGTACTGGGACATCGTCGCGACCTACGAGCAGGGTGGGTTCACCGCGCGCCTCACCTCGCTCGAGGGCCGGCGCGTCGCACAGGGCCGCGACTTCGCGCAGGACGGGACGCTGCGCCAGGCCGACGCGATCCAGCTCACCGAGGCCGAGGCGCGCACGCTCGCAGACGGTCTCGCGGCTGCGCCCTTCCGGGTGTCGTCGGTCGAGGAGAAGCCGTACACCCGCCGCCCGGCGGCGCCGTTCATGACCTCAACGTTGCAGCAGGAGGCGAGCCGCAAGCTCCGGCTCTCGTCGCAGCAGACGATGCGCGTCGCACAACGTCTCTACGAGAACGGCTACATCACCTACATGCGCACCGACTCGACGACGCTCTCGGAGTCGGCGCTCGCAGCCGCCCGAGATCAGGCACGCGAGCTCTACGGCGCCGACTCCGTGCCGGCGCAGCCGCGCCAGTACAACCGCAAGGTCAAGAACGCGCAGGAGGCGCATGAGGCGATCCGCCCTGCCGGCGACCGCTTCCGGACGCCGGACCAGGTGCGCCGCGAACTGTCGTCCGACGAGTTCAACGTCTACGACCTGATCTGGAAGCGGACAGTCGCGTCGCAGATGGAGGACGCCCGCGGACAGACGGTCTCGGTGCGGATCGCGGCGACGGCGGCCGACGGGCGCAGTACCGAGTTCTCGACCGCGGGCACCGTGATCACGTTCCGCGGCTTCCTGCTCGCCTACGAGGAAGGGCTGGACGAGCCGTCCAGCGACGCCGAGGAGAAGGTGCTCCCGCCGCTCGCCGAAGGCGATGCTCTGACCGCAACCGCGCTCGAGCCGGACGGCCATTCGACGTCACCGCCTCCTCGGTTCACCGAGGCGAGCCTCGTGAAGGCGCTCGAGGAGCGCGGGATCGGCCGTCCTTCGACGTATGCCGCGATCATGGGGACGATCCTCGACCGCGGCTACGTGCGCAAGCAGGGCCAGGCGCTCATCCCGGAGTTCCTTGCCTTCGCCGTCGTGAAGCTGCTCGAGAATCACTTCCCGCAGCTCGTCGACTACGAGTTCACGGCGCGGATGGAGGACGACCTCGACGAGATCGCGTCGGGCGACGAGGCGCGGACCGCGTGGCTCCAGCGTTTCTACTTCGGAGAGGACGGCGACACCGGCTTGAAAGAGCTCGTCGAAGGTCGCCTCGCGGAGATCGATGCACGGGAGGTCAACACCGTCGAGCTGCCGGGGAGCGACATCGTCGTTCGCGTCGGCAAGTACGGTCCATACCTCGAGCGCGGCACCGACCGGCAGACGTTGCCACCCGACATCGCGCCCGACGAGCTCACCGCCGCCCGCGCCGAGGAGATCCTCGCCCAGGGCAACCAGGAGCACGAGCTCGGGACCGACCCAGAGAGCGGGCGCGCGATCGCCGTGCGCGCCGGCCGCTACGGCCCGTACGTCACCGAGGTGGTGGACGGCGACGAGAAGCCCCGCACGGCGTCCCTCTTCAAGACGATGTCGCCCGAGACGGTGACGCTCGAGGACGCACTCAGGCTCCTGACGCTCCCGCGTGCGCTCGGGGAGTCCGACGGTGAGGAGGTGCTGGCGGCGAACGGCCGCTACGGCCCCTACGTGAAGCGTGGCAAGGAATCGCGCTCGCTCGACAGCGAGGAACAGCTGTTCTCGATCACCCTCGACGAGGCCCTGGCCAAGCTTGCCGAGCCCAAACAGCGCGGCCGCAGAGCCGCCACGCCACCGCTGAAGGAGCTCGGCGACGACCCGGTCAGCGGGAAGCCGATCGTCCTCAAGGAGGGCCGGTTCGGCCCCTACGTGACCGACGGCGAGACGAATGCCAGCCTACGGGCGGCCGACTCGATCGAGTCGATCAGCCCGGAGCGGGCGGCCGAGCTGCTCCAGGACCGGCGCGACCGGGGCCCGGCGCCGAAGCGCAAACGGGCACCCAAGAAGCGCTCGTAACAGACCTGCAACAGTCCTTACAACATTTCCAACCCGAAACCGTCCATAATCAGTCTCCCCGTCGGAGGGGAATCCGCCCGCCGCCGCGTGCGTTCGAAAGGGCGGTACCCTGGCGCGGGAAGGTTTGCATGACCGGTCGCAGAAACGAAAGGACATCGATTCCGACTTGACTCAGAGCCAGCTGAACGAACTGCTTGAGACCGAGAGCGCCCGGACCCTCCTGGAGGCGGGCGAGGAGCGTGGCTGGATCGAACCGGCCGAGCTCGAGGCGTTTGCGGTCGAGAACGACCTCGGTGAGCCCGAGGTCACCGATCTCGTGAAGGAGCTCGAGCGCATCGGGCTCGAGGTGCGCGAGCCGGTCACGGAGGAGAAGAACACCAAGGCACAGGCCGAGCCGGTCATCTACGAGGCCGACGCACCGTCGGGCGCGGGCGACAGCCTGCAGCTGTTCCTCGCAGATGTCGGCAAGCACAAGCTGCTGACCGCGCACGAGGAGGTCGTGCTGGCGAAGGCGATCGAACGTGGTGACGGTCGCGCGAAGCGCCGCATGATCGAGTCCAACCTGCGCCTGGTCGTGTCGATCGCGAAGGGCTACCGCGGGCTCGGCGTGCCGTTCCTCGACCTGATTCAGGAGGGGACGCTCGGCTTGAATCGCGCCGTCGAGAAGTTCGACTGGCGGCGCGGCTACAAGTTCTCGACATATGCCACCTGGTGGATCCGCCAGTCGGTGCAGCGCGCGGTCGCAAATCATGCGCGCACGATCCGGGTCCCGGTGCATGTCGTCGAGCGTCAGCAGAAGCTGTCGCGCGCAGCGCGCCGCCTCGAGGTCGAGCTCGGCCGCGAGCCGACGAAGGAAGAGCTGGCCGAGGCCACCGGGCTGCCGCTCCAGCACGTCGAGGAAGCGCTCTCGGCAGCGTCCGCATCCGTCTCGCTGAACCAGACGGTCGGCGCGGACGACGAGGGCGAGCTCGGCGATCTCTTCGCCGACCGTGAGGCTGCAGATCCGTTCGACGAGGCCGAGGAGTCGTTGCGGCGCCAGAACATCCGTAAGGCGCTCGACGCGCTGCCGGAGCGGGAACGGCGCATCCTGGAGCTGCGGTTCGGCTTCGAGGGTGAGCCGTGGACGCTCGAGGCGATCGGACACGAGCTCGACCTCACACGCGAGCGCGTTCGCCAGCTGGAGGGCCAAGCGCTCTCACGGCTTGCGGCGCTGCGTGAGCTCGCCGGCCTAGCGGCTTAGACGCGAAGAGGTGTCTGACACCGCCGGGTGTCAGACACCGGCGTCGGCAGCTGCGCCCTCGAGGTGCGGCTTGTCGGCGCGCGTCGAGCCCTCTGCCTGGCGAATCTCGGCGTCGGTCATCGGCCAGCGTTCGAGCGGGTAGTGACAGGCAGCCTCGTGGCGCGGCTCGAGCTCGCGGAGCTCGGGCGTGTCGACGTCGCAGTGCCCCTTGTGGAAGCGAGGGCAGCGTGGATGGAACACGCACGCGGCCGGAGGGGCGACCGGCGACGGCACGTCGCCGGAGAGCACGATTCGCTGGCGGCCCGCCGCCGCGGTCGGCCGGGGCACGGCCGAGAGGAGGGCAGCCGTGTACGGGTGCTTCGGGCTCTCGTAGATCGACTCGCTGTCGCCGAGCTCGACGATCTTGCCGAGATACATCACCGCGATGCGGTCTGCGATCTGCCGGATCACCGACAGGTCGTGCGAGATGAAGACGTACGTCAGGTTGAACTCGTCCTGGAGCGTCCGCAGCAGGTTGAGGATCTGCGCCTGGATCGAGACGTCGAGGGCGGAGACGGGCTCGTCGCACACGATCAGCTTCGGCGAGAGAGCAAGTGCCCGTGCGACACCGATGCGCTGCCGCTGCCCGCCGGAGAACTCGTGCGGATAGCGGTTGTAGTGCTCGGGGCTGAGACCGACGGTCTCGAGGAGATCCTGCACGCGCTGCTTGCCGCCTTTGACCCCGTGGATCTCGAACGGCGCACCGATGATCTGGCCGACCGTCTTGCGCGGGTTGAGCGACGAGTAGGGATCCTGGAAGATCATCTGCATCTCGCGCCGCAGCGGTCTCAGTTGGCGAGCCGACAGCTTGGAGATGTCGCGCCCGTCGAAACGGATCGTGCCGGCGGTCGGGTCGAGGAGCCGCAGGATCAGCCTGGCGGTCGTCGACTTGCCGCAGCCGGACTCCCCGACGATGCCCAGGGTCTCACCCCGGCGGACGTCCAAGGAAATGTCCTCGACGGCGTGCACCTCGGCCTTCCCGCGAGCGAAGACGCCCTGTTTGACCGCGAAGCGCTTGGTCAGGTGGTCGAGCTCGACAAGGTTGTCGGTGGTCCCGTTCTGCGCGGTCATGCCGCGTCACCGAGGCGGGAGATCGAGCGCTTGGCGCCCTCACGCTTCTTGTCCTCCCAGGACAAATGACACGCGTCGGGATGCCCATCCGGCGCCGGCACGACGAGTGGCGGCCGTTCGACCGGGCACGGCTCGAAGCGGTAGCGGCAACGAGGGTTGAACGGACAGCCGGTGGGAGGGGCGAGGAGCGACGGCGGCGAGCCTTCGATCGGCACGAGCGCCGACAGCCGCTTCTCCACACTCGGCATCGAATCGAGCAGGCCCCAGGCGTACGGGTGCTGCGGCTGCTCGAAGATCTGCTTGGCAGGCCCGTATTCCATGATCCGTCCTGCGTACATCACCATCACCGAGTTCGCGGTCTCCGCGACGACGCCCAGGTCGTGCGTGACGAGGATGACCCCGATATCGAACTCGCGCTTGACCGCGTCGATCAACTCGAGGATCTGAGCCTGCACCGTCACGTCGAGCGCCGTAGTGGGCTCGTCGCAGATCAGGATCGACGGGTTGTGGACGAGCGCCATCGCGATCATCGCGCGCTGCCGCATCCCGCCCGAGAACTGGTGCGGGTAGTCGCGGGCACGCGACTTCGCGTTCGGGATCCCGACGTGGCCGAGCAGTTCGACCGCCCGAGCCCAGGCGACCTTGTTGCTGACGTCGGAGTGAGCGGTCACCGCCTCGGCGATCTGCGCGCCGACGCGGTACATCGGATGGAGACACGCAAAGGGATCCTGGAAGACCATTGCGATGTCCTTGCCTCGGATCTTGCGCAGTTCCTCGGAAGGCAGGGCGAGCAGGTTGCGACCCATGAAGTCGACCTGACCCTCGATGGAGGTGCGCTGCTGGTTGAGCAGGCCCATGATCGCGAGGTTCGAGACGCTCTTGCCGGAACCCGACTCGCCGACCACGCCGAGCGTCTCTCCGCGGGAGAGCGTGAAGCTGACATCCGAGACGGCCTGGACCACTCCGTCGGCGGTCGGAAAGCGCACCGTCAGGCCACGCACGTCGAGCAGCAGTTTGCCGCTCTTCGCGCCGGCGTCTGCGATGTCGCTCGGCTCGGTCACGCCTCCCTCGGTCACGCGTAGCGGACGCGGGGGTCGATGAAGGCGTAGAGGATGTCGACGACGAGATTTGCGAGCGCGACGGCGATGGACGCGACGAGCACGACGCCGAGGACGACCGGCAGGTCTTGCTGGAGGGCGTCGTTGATCGCGAGATAGCCGAGCCCCTGGAGGTTGAAGACCGACTCGGTGATCACGGCGCCGCCGACGAGGAGCGCGATGTCGAGGCCGAACATCGTCACGATCGGCGTGAGCGACGCGCGCAGGCCGTGCTTGAAGATCACCGTGCGTTCAGAGAGGCCCTTGGCGCGCGCGGTCCGGATGTAATCCTCGCCGAGTGTCTCGAGCAGGCTGTTGCGTGTCATCCGCGCGTAGAAGGCGGCGTAGAGCAGCGCGAGCACGATCCAGGGCGTGATCATGTGCGAGAAGAACCCGGTCGGGCTGTCGAGCGGCGATACGTAGCCGGTGCCGCCGACCCAGCCGAGTTTCTGCCAGAAGATGAAGAGCGCCATCAACCCGAGCCAGAAGACCGGCGTCGAGATCCCGACCAGCGCGAAGCCCATCGATAATCGGTCGGTCGCCGATCGCCGCCGCACCGCGGAGAGGACGCCGATCCCCACGCCGAGCACCAGCCAGATGATTGCCGCGCCGGCGATCAGGAGCAGTGTGCGCGGAGCGCGTTGCATGATCAGCGCCTTGACGGAACTGCCGCTCGCATAGGTGTAGCCGAGCCCGGGCCAACCGTACTTGTCGCCCGTCGCGAACCGCCACGAAAACTTGCCGAACTGGACATACCACGGCTTGTCGAGGCCGAGGCGTTGGTGGATCTGCGCGAGCTCCTGGTCGGTCGGGTTCTTGCCGGCAAACCGTAGTGCCGGGTCCCCTGCGGGCAGGAGATAGAACACCGCGAACGTGATCGCGAGCACGCACAACACGACGATGAGTGTCCAGACCAGTCTGCGGGCGATGTAGAAGATCATGTGTCAGTTGGTTGGTGGATGAGGGGCGGGACGACTGCCCCGCCCCTCATCCGGTTCGCTTATTGCTCCCTGGCCACCAACGAGTAGGCGGGGCCGTCTGTGAACTGGTCGTAGTTCCAGTTTGTGACATTCGGGCCGATGATGAACACGTTGTTCGGCCACAGGTACGGAACCCATGGGACGACCTTCGTCATCAACCTCCTGTCGATGCCCTCCCAGCAGTTGGTGCGGTCCTGAGCCAGTTTGGCGCTGCAGACCGCGATGGCGCTGTCGACGCTTGGCACGTTGTCGATGTTGCCGGTTGCGCCGACCGTCTTTGCGATCTCTGGGGTCAAGCCCACGAGCGAATAGTTCGTGTTGCCCGACTTGATGATCGCGCCTGAGTCGAACAGTTCCGCGAAGAACGTGTACGGGTCGGCGTAGTCCTTCCCCCAGCTCGGGCGCTCGGAGAACGGGATGTTCTTCGACGGAGTCTGGATCGTCGTATAGGCACCGTTGATCGACCTCACGGTGAACTTGATGCCGATCTTCGCGGCGTCCTCCTGGATGATCGGGATCATGCGGGTGTCCACGCCGCGGGTGTCCGCGATCATGAGGGTGCCCTTGCAGGCCGACGCCGTGCACTTGCCGGTCTTGCCCGGGTCGTACTTCGACTGCTTCATCTCCGCCTGGGCCTTGGCGAGATCGCCCGCATTGTTCGGGGTCGCGTACGGGTCGTACTCGGCAAGCCCGTTGTTGTAGAGCACCGGCGGGACGATGTGTCCGGCGATCGAGCCCGGGATCGGGCCGCCCCATGCCTTCTGGAGCGCGGACTTGTCCATGATCCAGTTCATCGCCTTGCGGACGTGGACATCGTCGAACGGCGGCTGCGTGAGGTTCATCGTGAAGTAGTTGGTGCGGTCGCCGACGTTCGGGATCATCCGCGGCTTCAGCGCCGGGTTGGTCGCGTACAGCCGGATCGTCTTCGGTGCCGGGCTCGAAACCTCGTCCTGATAGGCGCCCGATTGCACCTTCGCGAAGATGTCGTCGGCGTTCGAGTTCACGACGAACTTGAACGTGTCGATGTAGTTCTTCCGGTACTGGTCGGTCGACTGGTCGTAGTTCGGGTTGCGAACGAGGATGATGTGGTTGCCGTTCGCCCCGTCGTAGCCGCTCATGGGCTTGAGAGCCGAGCACGACGCGATGCTGACCTTGTCGGCGCCCTGGAGCATGTACGGACCGCTCGAAATGACGTCCCGGCCGTAGTCCCCGGGCTTCCCTTCGAAGCACTTCCCGACCTCCTCCGGAATCGGCGCCGTCGCCGGCATCGACATGCGGAGGTTGAAGTCGCCGGCGGGCTTCGTCAGATGGAAGATGATCGTGGAGTCGTTGGGCGTCTCGATGCCCGAGACCGTCTTCGCCGTGCCGTTGGCGACGGCGTTCCAGCCGGAGATCACTGTGTAGTAGAAGGAATACTGGCCGCCGTCCTTCGGGTTGGCCAGCCGGTTCATCGCATACGCAACGTCCTTCGAAGTCACGGCTCGGTTGACCGGCGGCCCGAACTTCACGCCCTTGCGGAGCCTGTAGGTGTAGGTCAACCCGTTGTTGGTCGGGACCGGCGCGGTGGTCGCAAGGTCACCGATCGTGATGTTGCCGGCCGCGCCGGGCTGGTGCTTGTACCCGACGAGGGAACGAAGCATCAGGTTCGAGTAGAGGCCCCAGGCGTTGCCGAGGTACTCGCCGGTCGGGTCGAAGTTGTTGGTGAAGCCGAACGACTGCTCCCAGCCGACCGTGTAGGTGCCGCCCTTGGCGGGAGCACCACTACTGAACGAGCCCGAGCCGACAACGCCGCCGGAGCTCGAGGGAGTTGTCGTCGTGGTGGTCGAGCCTGAGCTCGACTTCTTGGAGCCACACCCGGCGGCAAGCGCGGCGAGCGCTACAACGGCCGCGGCCATGAGCGCGAGCCGTAGGAACTTCGTCATGCGGGACTTCTCCTTTCTGAGGGGCAATGCGATTCGCTCACCGTTCGGACCTCACGTCGAAGGCGTCGCGGAGACCGTCCCCGAGGAGGTTGAAGGCGAGCGTCGTGATGATCAGGAATCCGCCCGGGAAAAGCATGAGCCACCAGGCGACGTTGTACAACTGCGACGCGTCGCTGAGAATCGATCCCCAGGACGCTTGATCGGCGGGAACACCGAGCCCGAGGTAGGAGAGTGCTGCCTCGAACAAGATGTTGGTCGGGATCAGAAGCGTCGTGTAGACGATCAGCGGCCCGATCAGGTTCGGAAGGATCTCGGATCTGACGATGCGTAGGTTGCTGGCGCCCGCCGCACGTGCCGACTCGACGAACTCTTTCTCGCGCAGCGAGAGCGTGTAACCACGCACGATGCGGGCGATGTAGGACCAGGAGAAGAGAGTGATCACGGCGATCACGACGCTCAGGCCCGGCTGGATCAAGCCGCCGAGGCAGCCGTCCTTGCTGGTGGAGCAAGCCGCGACGATGCCGACCGCGATCAGGATCTGTGGAACGGCGAGCAGCACGTCTGCGAACCGCGAGAGCCCGGAGTCGACCCAGCCGCCGGCGAACCCGGCGGTCAGGCCGACGATGGTGCCGATCAGCACGGCGAGGCCTGACGCGACGATGCCGACGAACAGCGATGTGCGTGCGCCGTACATCGTGCGCACGAACAGGTCGCGACCGGCGGCGTCGGCGCCGAACCAGAACTGGCGGTTCGGCCCGAGCGGCACGCCAAAGGCGTCGGTCATGTTGCTGTAGGTCGTGTTCTGTGGGTGGCCGGTGATGTGCGTCGCGATCGGGCCGCCGAAGAACGCGATGAAGATCAGCAGGGCGATCACGACCCCACCGACGAGCGCCGCTTTGTCCTGGCGGAAGCGGTCCCAGAAGAGTCGCCTCGGAGTCTTCCGCGTGACAGCGACCGGCTGCAGAGCCACCGCTCCTCCGGCTGTCACCTGAAGGTCAGCTGGGTTTGTCATTCCTCGTCCACAAGCGTAATACCGAAGGTTTGCCCATGCGGCAATACTGATGAACATGCATCGCGCCGAGCTCCGCCCGTCCGGCTCGCTTGCCGGGCGGATCGTTCGCGTCGAGCCGATCGAGGAGCGACACCGGGAGGGGCTCCGAGAGGCTGCCGAGCGCGATCCGCAGATCCATCGCTACACGAACATGTACTCGCTCGGCTTCGACCGGTGGTTCGACCTTGCGCTCGAAAGCACAAGCGAGGTGCCCTTCGTGGTCTGCCTCGACAGCCGGCCGGTTGGCTCGTCCCGCTACCTGAACGTCGAGCCGTTCCACAAGCGCGTGGAGATCGGCTGGACGTGGCTCGAGCGCGCTCAGTGGGGGACCGGCGCGAACATCGAGACGAAGTACCTGCTGATGCGGAACGCGTTCGACGGCTGGGGGGCGATGCGGGTCGAGTTCAAGACCGACGCCCGCAACCTGCGGGTACGCGGGGCGCTGCTCGGCGTGGGCGCGAGCTTCGACGGGATCTTCCGCAAGCACATGATCCTGCCCGACTCGATTCGCGACTCCGCGTGGTACTCGGTCCTGGACGACGACTGGCCCAGGGTCAAGGCGATGCTCGAGGAGAAGATCGATCGGCACGCCAGGCTGCAAGGCGTCGCGTGAGGTGCAGCGTCGACGTGGCGCCGGTACGAGCGGAGCCCGACGATTCGGCGGAGCAGGTGACTCAGGTGCTTCGCCTTGAGCCGTTGACGGTCGAGGAGCGTCGTCAGGGGTGGGCGCGCGTCCTGACGGCCTACGGCTATCCGGGCTGGGTGCGTGACGAGGTGCTCGAGGAGGGGCCGGGTGAGTTGCCGGTGGAAGCGGCCGGCTCGCCCGTCGAGATCGCCCGCTCCTATCTCGGTGCGCCGTATCTCTGGGGCGGCCTGACGGAAGCAGGGATCGACTGCTCCGGCCTCGTGCATATGGCCTACCGGCGGCTCGGGAGGCTCGTCCCGCGGGACGCCGACCAGCAGGAGGAGGCGGCGGTCGTCGTGACGGGGCTCGAGCCCGGCGACCTGATCACATACGGCGATCCGGTCGACCACATCGCTTTCTGGCTCGGCGAGGGGCAGATTCTGCACTCGACGGGGCGTGAGAACGGCATCGGCGTCGTCGAGGAGGCCGAGCCGGAAGATCTGCGAGCCCGGCGCCACCTGCTGATTCGGCTCTAGCTAGCCCCGGCGAGCCCGTACGTCACTCTTTTGGGTGGGCTTTATCCCTAATGCTGGCCCCAAGCACGGCCGATAGCTTCATCGATGGACGCTGCTCAGCGTGACGAGATCCTGACCCGGTATCGGGAGCATTCGGCCCGGTTCGAGTCGGTCGCGGCGCGCCGCGATGCCACGGTGGCAGAGGTGATCCCCTTCCAGCAGCCCATGCGGGAGCTCGAACAGGAGCCAACCGCGCGGGAGCTCGAGGTACTGCAGCTGATCTCCGACGGCCTCGTGAACCGCGAGATCGGGGTGCGGCTCTTCCTCTCGGAAGAGACCGTGAAAAGTCACGTTCGGCACCTGCTCGCCAAGCTGCAGGCCCGAAGCCGCGCCCATGCGGTCGCCGTGGGCTTCCGGCGCGGTCTGATCAGCTAGCGAGCAAAACGAAGGGCCGCCCTGTGGACGGCCCTTCTAAAGTGCTGCTCAGGGTTCATATCCCCTGTGGACAACTCCCCCAAAGGGGTGAGGCCCTTGGGTGTCGAACCCAGTTAACTGCGTAGGCCTGCGTTACCAGGAGCAGGAACCGCCAGCGATGGCGGCCTTGCGGAACATCTTGGCGATCTTGGTCATTTCTTTCCCCCGTTACTGGTTAGGACTGACGGCGTGACGAACGATATAACCCATTTGGGGGATACGCAAGTCTTTCGCCGGATCCGGCTTGGTTTCGGTGACGTAAGCCGCCCGGTCGCCGTCTACATGGTCGTGACCGGGGTGGTGACCGCTGGTGTTGCCGCCAGCCTTGCCATCGCCGGCGTCAGCCTCGGGCCTACGGCCGCCGTAGTGCCCCTGGCCATCGTGGCGGCGGTCAGCGAGTGGCGGGGGCGGATTGACCTTCGTCGCCACCGCACAGATCTCACGGTCTCGATCTCGCTGTTTCCGTCGGTGTTCGCGGCGGTGCTGTTTGGGCCATTGGCCGGCATGGCGGTCTTTGGGGCCTCGGCTGTGGGTTGCAGGATTCCGATGGCGGGACGGCTTACGTACCTGTTCAATCGCGCATTGGTTGGCGCCGCTGCGGGTGCCGCCGCATTCGGCGTTGTTGCGTTGCTCCCCTCAGGGCCGGGCGAAGTCCTGGCAGCAGCGACCATCGCCGCAACCGTGGCCGAGATTTCGGACACCGCACTTACGGCAACCGTGTTCCGTCTTCGCGGGTTCGGGCGTTGGTCTGAGGCTGTCCGCGACCTTCTTCCCATTGTCATCGCGTCGGTCCCCTTCTATGGACCGGTGGTCGCAGTGCTCGTGCTCGCCTACCGAGATATCTCGCCATGGACCCTTCCTCTGTTCTTCGTGCCGGCTCTGGCGGCTCAGCGGTGGTTTCTCATGTACCAAGAGCAGCGTCGCCTCGCTACGGATCTGGGCGAGGCCAACGCCCAGCTTCGAGCCGCGAACCTTTCATTTGCAAAGGGTTTGATCGCGACGCTTGACGCCCGCGATCAGTACACCGCTGGCCATTCAGCTGCCGTGGCCATCTATGCGCGCGATATCGCCGAGCGCATGCAACTTGGCGCCGAACAGGTCGAACTGGCACACCTGTGCGGATTGGTCCACGATATCGGGAAGATCGGTCTCCCAGCTGGATTGCTCGAGAAGCCCGGTGCCCTCACGCTGGACGAACGCCGTGAAATGCAGCGCCACTCCGAGATCGGGGAGCGGATCTTGGCGAACGTCGATAGTTATGCGGAGATCGCCGGGGTTGTGCGGCACCATCACGAGCGCGTCGACGGGCAGGGGTATCCCGACAAGCTGTCGGGCGATGAGATCCCATCGCTCTCAAGAATCATCGCCGTCGCTGACGCCTACAACGCGATGACGTCGAATCGGCCCTACCGCGACGCGATGCCCAGTCGCGTCGCGCGCCTTCGCCTCGCCCAAGCGGTTGAGTCGCAGTTCGATACGGGAGTGGTTGCCGCGTTTGAAGCGATCCTCGCTGGTGCAACGGAGGACTACCGCACCGCACGCGGGGATGATTTCAACCTCTTGCCGGCGATCTCGAACGAGACCGCGATCGGCGACTCTGAGAGTGAGGTCCAGTCGGTAAGCGCTGTCGTGTCAGCCTAATCCGAGAACAGAATGAACCGTGCGACTGCTTCGGCTCGTGTCCGGACGCCGAGCTTCTCAAGAATGTGTCGCACGTGAACCTTGGTCGTCGAATCGGAGATAACCAAAGCATTTGCTATCTCTCGGTTCCGGAAGCCACGCACCATCAATCCGATGACCTCCAGCTCACGAGGCGTGAGCAACTCACTCGGCGATCGAGGTGAGCGTGCCCGTATTCCTGCGCGCCGAGCCAACGCGAAGTCATTCGAGCGCTCATACAGCCGCTCCAGTGTGGGGCGGACGGTTGCCAGGCTCGCCGCGATTTCCCCTAGAGGAGGAGAGCACCTCAGTGCGGTTACAACCGGATCCCAAGTGCCGAGGCGGGTGGCACAGTCGAACAGCGTTTGGCACTCCCGCTCTCGGCGGATCGCCGGTGCGCTAATCGCCTGGGCGGCAACCGCCATGACCCGCACTTCAACTGCCGTACTCCGCTCAATCGCAGCCTTCGCCAGCGAGCCTGCGAGAGTCTGGTCTCCCCCTGCCGCATAGGTCAAGGCTTGGGTCGCTAGGAACTCTCCGTGCAGCGAGGGGATTGTCACCTCGGTCGCGGGTCGATCCACAAGTTCCTGCGCTCGAACCAGCTCGCCGGTCTGTAGGGCCAAGCGACACCGCAAGATTCTCGCGTTGAGGATGTGGCTTCCGATTCGTCGCTGACTGCATGAGTCTTCGACCAGTTGCAGGCAATGCTCGGCGGCCCCGAAACGTCGAAGCCCCATGTAGATGAAGGCTAGGTTTGAGTTGCTATACGGGCGGGCGAACTCGAGCCCAAACGCTTCGACATCTGCCTGCGCCTGGTAGGCAAGCTCAAGGGCTTCTCGGTACTCGCTCATCAACGCCATCGTGTACGCGAGCGAAAAGGTGAGTGAGCTTCGTGCGCGCGGATCTTCGAGGCCCTCCATCGCATGGATTGACTCTTCGAGCCTCAAGGGGTTCGCAAGTCCTTCGCCGAAGCGTCTTCGAGCGAGGTCTACTGATCCGTGACGAACAAGATCGAGAGCGGATGTACGCCGACGGCGAGCAAGGGTTCGAAGAATCTTCGCTGAATCTCCTACTTCGCCCTGGATAGACGTAAGGGCCCAGCCATAAAGGGCTTCTGCCTCATCCTGGTCGTCGCGAGCTGTTTGGTGCGCCGCGCCATAGGCGGATTCGGCGGTCTTGAGATCAGCCTGCGAAAACGCGCACTGTCCAACTATTGCGTTCGCCCTCGAAGCGAGGATGTGGCCCCGGCTGAGACTAGATCGAACGCGCGTCGCGAGATCGATGGCGAGCGAATACGCGCCGTCACGGCTGGCGACCTCGGCGTCCACAAGGTCGATGACTGCGGGACATGCTTCGGGGGCAAGCGACGCCCTGGCGCTTCGAGCGAAGGTTGAAAGTGTCCCGAGATGTCCCCGACGTGCAAGTGGCTTGTAAGCCGCCTCGAGAACCGGCTCGATCAGGTCTTTCAACTCGAACCGTAGGATTAGTTCGAAGGCTCGGTCCCACCGCTGGCGCTCGATGCATGTGAGGACCGCCGAGCGAACCAGGTCCTGGGCCTCTTCGGAGATCTTCTGAAGCAGAAAGTCGCGAACCAGTGGGTGTAGGTCAGTCGTCTGGTCCGTCGAGAGGAATCCGACTTCACGCGCCTCCTGAATCACACGTTCGCCGTCGTCGCCTAGCAGTTCGAGCATCGCGACTTGTGAGGCTTCTGGAGCCAGGGCTAGCCGCAGGAGTTGCTGTCGCAACGTTTCAGGGACAGACTGATAGAGCTCCTCAGCGATGAATGCGTAGAGCTCGGTGGGCATTGCGCCCCCTGGAAGTCGTATGCGCCCAGTGCCCATCGCAAGAGCGAGCACCGCTGGCCAGCCCTCTGCCTGACTAACCAGAGCGTCGAGATCCGATCGTCGCCCGAGCATGAGCTTCGACTCCTCCTCATCCATGGCCAGGTCGTCTCGACTTATCTGTTCCACCTCCCGATATACGACGCGTCTATGTGGCGCCCAGGCGGGACGCATACGCGAGGCGACGAGTAGGCGCGCCTTCGATCGACTCTCAATGACTGAAATCAGTTCAGCTAGCTCGGCTGACTCGTTGACTTCGTGATAGTCATCGAGGACCAGCCATTGGGCTCGGGCACTGTCGAACAGTTCGGCCAACGCGACGCCCACGTCTCGAGCGGCTCGCTGTGGGTTGCTTCGCGCACGGAGGTATTCGCCGATGAATCGGGAGGCATTGCCCCCGAGGTTGTCGATCCCAGCGGCGACGTCTTCGGCAAATCGAGCAACGTCCCGGTGTGCGGGTGTGAGGGTCACCCAGATCGCGCCGTTGAGCGTCTTGGCCCACTGGCGCGCCAGCGTCGTCTTCCCATAGCCGGCCGGCGCGAGCAGTAGAATCACACGCGCCTCGCACGCGTCGAGCATCTTGATCAGCCGCGGCCGCTCAATGATGCGTCGCTCGTGCCGAACTGGCTTCGGTTGTTTCGCGCTCGCGGTCATGCTTGCCTGCCCTCGTCGAGAAACGCGACGTGCGCCGCCGCGAACGCTACGCCTCCCGAGCGGAAAATCAAAGGGGCCGGGGCGTCCGCGGCGGAGGGTTTCGCCGCGGACGCCGCTTCGCCGTCAGCCCCCGTTGTCGGCTCGTGCCGACTCCAGGCGGTTTGCCAGCGGGTCCTCGCCCGTCAGCAAACGGAATGCGACGGGGATCTGCCGTCGGCGCGTCACGCCGAGCTTCTGACGGAGAACATCGCAATGCGCCTTCGCGGTCCGTGGAGAGATGCCGAGCTCGATCCCGACCTCGTCGTTCGACAGGCCTTGGGCGATCAGCTCGACGACCTGGCGCTGTCGATCGGTAATGCCTGAAGGGTTTCGGAGTGCCTGCATGCGAGCCAGGCTACGGCTTGACGGCGTCGGGAAGTATCGACCAAAGGGTGTATCCGCTATGTCGTCGAGCAGCGCCGCCGGGCTACGTGGTGAGCACCGAAACCACGTCGCGAACGGCGTCGGCGCTCTTGGCGAGCGCGTCCTGCTCCGCTCCGTCGAGGTCGACCTCGAGGATCTGCTCGATCCCCTTGGAGCCGAGCTTCACGGGCACGCCCATGTAGAGGCCATCGATGCCGTACTCGCCTTCGAGGAACGCCGTGCACGGCAGAACGCGCTTCTCGTCGAGCATGATCGAGTCGACCATCTGCGCAGCGGCTGCGCCCGGCGCGTACCAGGCCGACGTGTTGAGGAGCTGCACGACCTCGCCGCCGCCTTTGGCGGTGCGCTCAACCATCGCGGCGATCTTGTCCTCGGACACCAGCTTGCGGATCGGAACTCCACCGACCGTCGTGGCGGAGATGACCGAGACCATCTGATCTCCATGGCCGCCGAGTACGACCGCGCTCACATCCTTGATCGACGCGCCGGTCTCCCAGGAGATGAAGGTCTGGAGGCGGGCGGTGTCGAGAATGCCCGCTTGCCCGAAGACGCGCTCCTTCGGGAAGCTCGAGACGTTCTTCGCGACGTGGCACATCGCGTCGAGCGGATTCGAGACGACGATCAAGATTGCCTCGGGGCTCTGCTTGATGACCTTCTCGGTGACGTCCTTGACGATCTTTTCGTTCGTCTGGACGAGATCGTCTCGGCTCATCCCGGGCGAGCGGGGGAGACCTGCGGTGATCACGACGACGTCGGAGCCCGCGGTCGGCTCGTAGTCGTTCGACCCGGTGACGCTTGGCTCGAACCCGAGCACCGCGCCCATCTGGTTGATGTCGAGCGCCTTGCCCTGCGGCAGGCCCTCCTTGATGTCGACGAGGACGATCTCTGCGTAGTCGCGCTGTGCCAGGACCTGCGCGCACGTCGCGCCGACGTTCCCCGCGCCGACGACGGTGACCTTCCGCCTCTTGCTCACGTTCTTGCCTCCAGTTTTTCGATGATCGCGTCCGCGTACTCGCTCGTGCCGACCGCAGTCGGATCGTCGCGCGACGGCTTCATGTCGTAGGTCACCTTCTCGCCTTCGCGGATCACGTCCGCCACAGCCTGCTCGAGGCGCTGCGCTGCGTCGCGCTCCCCGAGATGATCGAGCATCAGCTCGCCTGACAGGATCATCGCCGTCGGGTTGACCTTGTTCTGACCTTTGTATTTCGGCGCCGACCCGTGGGTCGCCTCGAAGACGGCGACATCGGGGCCGATGTTCGCGCCCGGTGCGACGCCGAGGCCGCCCACGAGTCCGGCGGTCAGGTCGCTCAAGATGTCGCCGTAGAGGTTCGGTAGAACCAGCACGTCGAATTCCTCGGGCCGCTGGACGAGGCCCATGCACGTGGCGTCGACGAGATTCTCCCACGGTTCGATCTCCGGGAAGTCCTTCGCAACTTCCCGGAACACCTCGAGGAAGAGCCCGTCCGTGAACTTCATGATGTTCGCTTTGGTCACGCACGAGACGCGCTTGCGGTCGTGCTCGCGCGCGTACTCGAACGCGAAGCGGATGATCCGCTCCGAGCCGGCGCGGCTGATCGGCTTCACGGAAATACCGGAGCCGGGTGCGATCTGCTTCGCCTGCATGCTGTTTAGCTCGGCAATCACGCGCACTGCCTCGGGTGTCCCTGCCTCGTACTCGATGCCGGCATAGAGGTCTTCGGTGTTCTCGCGCACGATCACGAGATCGACGTTGTCGTAGCGCGAGCGGACGCCTTCGAAGGTCTTGCACGGACGCAGGCACGCGTACAGGCCGAGCTCATGCCGGAGCGCGACGTTGACCGAGCGGAAACCCGTCCCGATCGGAGTCGTGATCGGCCCCTTCAACGCGACCTTGTTCGCTTTCACAGAGGCGAGCGTCTCCTCGGGCAGCGGCGTTCCGGCCTCCTCCATGACGTCGACGCCGGCGTGGCGGACGTCCCAGTCGAAGGCGACTCCGGTCGCCTCGAGCACCCGGCGTGTGGCCTCTGTCAGCTCTGGGCCGGTCCCGTCGCCGGGAATGAGAGTCACGCGGTGCGCCATTGCGCGGGCCAGCCTACACATCGGTTGGCCAACCGCCGTTCGATTCACCTTGTGTACCGTTCGCGGCCGATGAGCTCGACCAGCGACTTCCGCCCCGGTCTCGAAGGCGTCATCGCGTTCGAGACCGAGATCGCCGAGCCCGACAAAGACGGCGGCTACCTCCGCTATCGCGGCGTCGACATTGAAGAGCTCGTCGGCCGCTATCCGTTCGAAAACGTCTGGGGCCTGCTGGTCGACGAGAACATCGACCTGCCGCTGCCGCCGACCGAGGCGATTCATCTACAGGACCCGAGCGGCTCGGTGCCGGCCGACCTTCAGGCCGCCCTCGCGACGCTCGGCCCGAAGTGGGGCATGCAGAAGCTCGTCGACATCGACGACAAGCAGGCCCGAGACGACCTGGCTCGGCTCTCGTCGGCGACGCTCACGATCGTCGCTCAGGCGGCTCGCGGGAACCAGCCCGCCGTGCCCGAGGCGGAGATCGAGCTGGGTGAGAACGCCGCAGCGAAGTTCCTGATCCGTTGGCGCGGCGAGGCCGACCCGGCGGCCGTGAAAGCGCTCGACACCTACTGGATCTCCGCCGCCGAGCACGGCCTCAACGCCTCGACGTTCACGGCACGGATCGCCGCCTCGACCGGTGCCGACTGCGCTGCGGCGATGTCGTCGGCCGTCGGCACGCTTTCTGGTCCGCTCCATGGCGGAGCCCCGGCCCGCGTGCTGCCGATGATCGACGGCGCCGAGGCGGCAGGGGATCCAGAGCAGTACGTTCGCGACATGCTCGACCGGGGCGAGCGGATCATGGGCTTCGGTCACCGCATCTATCGCGCGTATGACCCGCGTGCGACCGTGCTCAGAAGGACCGCGTTTGAGCTCGGCGTACCGAAGGCCGAGGTCGCGGCGGCGCTCGAGGAGGCGGCGCTCAAAGTGCTGCGCGAGAAGTCGCCCGATCGCCAACTGGAGACGAACGTCGAGTACTGGGCCGCCGTCGTGCTCGATTTCGCCGGCATTCCCGCCGACCTGACACCGGCAATGTTCGGCTGCGCTCGGGTGGCGGGCTGGTCCGCACACATCCTCGAGCAGAAGCGCACCGGTCGCCTCATCCGCCCGGGCGCCCGTTACATCGGTCCGCCCCCGCGGCCGGTTTCAGACGTCACCCAGTGACGCTCGCCGAAGCCGCGGCGCAAGCTGACGCGTTCGCCGAGGAGGGGAACGAGCGCGAGCTCGCCAAGCTGCGGGCGCAGTGGGACGAGTTGCTGGAGGCCTCCGCGCGTGGCGCCGATTTTCGCGACCGGGCGATTGCCTACCGTGCGATCGGCCAGTTTCGCTTCCGCACCAAGAAGGAGCTGTTGCGCCGAGGGCTCGAAGACGAAAGCCCGGCAGTGCGTGGCTCGGCCCTCCTGGCGCTCGAGCGTCTGTCGCGCGATCACCCGGGTGACGTCAACGACGTGCGCCCTCTGCTGCACGAGTTGGTCACACACGACGGAAACGAGGCTGTGCGACGCCTCGCTGTCGTCGCACTGAAGAACGGCTCACCGCGCCCCGACACGATCCAGATCCTCGCGTCGCTCGGCGAGGATGACGAACAGCCGCGCGAGCTGCGCGATGCGGCGGCGAAGGTGGCGCAGGGGCTACGTCGTAAAGGCGCGAAGTAGAGCTAGACGCACTTGCAGCGGTCGTGACGGCCGCAAGACGGACAGACCATGCGCCGACGCCTGAGTTCAAGCGCGTTCTTTGACAGACCGGCCTTCGTCATCAGCCAGGCCGCTGCCGTCGCCAGGGCTACGAAGAGTTCGACGTGCGGATCGATCGACAACCTGTTCCTCCGTTGATCGCTTCCGAGCGTGAGGGTGCGCCCGGTAATACAACTCTCGCCGTCTCCGATCGGTTACGTGGGTGTAGAGCTCGGTAGTCGAAAGATCGGCATGGCCCAGCATTTCTTGAACGGATCTGAGGTCGGCTCCTCCCTCCAACAGGTGTGTTGCGAAGGAATGGCGCAAGAGGTGCGGGTGGACTCGCTGGGGCTCTAAGCCGGCCTTCTCGGCGAGTTTCCGGAGGATCAGGAAAGCGCCGGCTCTCGTCAGGGGGCCGCCGCGTGCGTTGAGGAAGAGCTCCGGACGGTGGCGGGCGTCGAGGAACGGCCGCCCGCGGGCGAGGTAGCGACGCAGGGCTTCGACGGCGTGCCGGCCGATCGGGACGATCCGCTCCTTCCCGCCCTTGCCGATCACGCGGACGAGCCGGTCGTCGAGGTCGATCGCGGCCCGGTCGAGACCGACCGCCTCGGAGACCCGCAGGCCGGCGCCGTAGAGCAACTCGACCAGCGCCTGGTCGCGAAGCGCTCGCGGCTGCGTTCCGGCGGCAGCCTGGATCAACCGTTCCGCCTCACCGGGCGAGAGTGTCTTCGGCAGCGGCTTCGTGCGGCGAGGCAGCGCCACGGCCGCGGCCGGGTTGTCACCGCGTGCGCCGAGGAGCTGCTGGTGGCGAAAGAAGCTGCGTGCCGAAGCGGTGCGGCGTGCGATGGTCGAGTTCGAAAGGCCGTCCGCCCGCAGCTGCGCGACATAGCGCTCCAGCTCCTCGAGAGTTGCCCGGCCGACCGGCTTTCCGAGGTACGCGGCTAGCGCAGTCAGGTCGCGGCGGTACGCATCGACGGTCCGCGGCGAGCGTTGCGCGGCGAGCAGCGCCAGGAAGCCGGCGAGCTCAGGATCGCGGGTGGGAGTGGTCATAGACCTTTCGCAATCGCTTTGCGTCGACGTGGCTGTACATCTGGGTGGTCGAGAGTGATGAGTGCCCGAGCAGCTCTTGGATGGTGCGGAGGTCGGCGCCGCCCTGCAGCAGGTGCGTGGCGAAGGCATGCCGTAGCCGGTGTGGATGCGGGACGAGCCGCCGCAAGGTCGAAGTGTCGAGCCGGCGTCCACGCGTCGAGAGGAAGAGCGCGTTCTCGGCGCCTCGCGCGAGCTGCGGTCGCGCCTCGCGCACGTAGCGCGCGACGAGGCTCGCCGCCTCTTCGCCGAGCGGCACGACGCGGTCCTTGCCGCCCTTGCCGAGTCGAACGTGCACCAGTTCCTGCTCGAAGTCGACGTCGCCCAGGTCGAGACCGACGGCCTCGGCGCTGCGCAGGCCTGCGGAGTAGACGAGCTCGACGAGTGCCTGGTTTCGGAGCGCGAGCGGCCCGTCGCCGCCGAGCGCGTCGACGATGTCCTCGACCTCGCTCTGCTTGGGGGCATCCGGCAGGCGGCGCGGTCGCTTCGGGGCGAACGATCCGTCCGGCACTCGTTCCGGCCCGAGCGCGAACCGAAGGAGCGAGCGCACGGCGGTCAACTTCCGCCCAATCGTCGCCGGTGCGAGCCGGCCGCCAGGCCGCGCGCGGCCGAGCTCGGTGACCCAGTCCGCCAGCACGCGGACATCGATGTCTTCGACTGGGCTGTCGGGCCCGAACCAGTGGGCGAACTCGCGCAGGTCCGCGGCGTAGACCCGGCGCGTCCCGTCGCTGATTCCCGCCGCGGCCAGGAACCGCTCCGTTGCGGCCTCGAGGGTCACTCCATGATGTTCGCCGCGAGCTATAGGATCGCCTGCCTTATGAGTGATCGCTGGACACGTCTCGCCGATCTCTCCGTTCACGGCGCGAACATCCAGCCTGGCCAGATCGTGCTGATCTCCGCCCAGCTCGGCCAGGAGGAGCTGGCCCGTTCAGTCGCCGCAGCGGCCTACGACCGCGGCGCGAAATTCGTCGACGTCAGCTACTTCGACCCCTGGATCAAGCGCGCCCGCATCGAGCATGCAGATCCCGACACCCTCGACTTCGTCCCGGAGTGGTACGGGGGCCGGATGCTCGCCCACGCGGAGGAGCACGGTGGTCGCGTGACGATCGAGGGGATCGTCGCGCCGCACGCGCTCGACGGGCTCGACATGCACCTCGTCGGCAAAGACATGCTGCCCCGGGTGAGGGAGCTCAGCAAGATCGTCGCGGATCGCTCGACCAACTGGTGCATCGTCCCGTGCCCGCATCCCGAATGGGGCAAGCTCGTCTATCCGGAGCTCGGCCGGGAGGAGGCGTACGAAAAGCTGTGGCGTGAGCTCGAGCATGTGCTGCGTCTCGACGAGCCCGATCCGGTCCAGGCGTGGGAAGATCGCATGAACGCTCTCAACGATTCGGCTGGGCGACTCGGCGAGCTTCGTTTCGATGCGATCGAGCTGCGCGGGCCTGGGACGGAGCTGCGCGTCGGAATGCTGCCGACGCACACGTGGTGGGCCGCCGACTTCACGACCGCCGACGGTTTGCGCCACTTCCCGAATCTGCCGACCGAAGAGGTGTTCACGACCCCCGACCCGCTGCGTACGGAGGGCCACGTCTCGGCCACCAAGCCGCTCGTTCTGCGCGACGGCACGATCATTCCCGGCTTGCGCGTGCGCTTCGAAGGCGGCACGGCGGTCGAGATCGATGCGGACGAGAACGTCGAGGCCCTGCGCTCGCAGCTTGCGATCGACGACGGCTCCTTGCGACTCGGCGAGCTGGCGCTCGTCGATCGTCAAGGCCGCATCGGTCCCCTCGGCACGGTGTTCTTCAACACGCTCCTCGACGAGAACGCCGCCAGCCATATCGCGTTCGGCAGCGGCTTCCCGTTCCTCGTCGAAGGCGAGGACATCGGCCGAGTGAACCAAGCCGGGACGCACGTCGACTTCATGATCGGCGCGCCCGACGTGGAGGTCGACGGCGTCACCGCAGCCGGCGACCGCGTGCCGGTGCTCCGAAACGGCGACTGGCAGATCTAGCCGTTTCCGCGCACGTCTGATCCGGACAGGGCCGGTCGAGACCAGTCATGTGGTCAGACCAAGGTTTACGGAAGTGCCACAGACGCTCCACAGGGGGCCGGGCGCGCTGCCGAAGGCGACGCCTCCTCCGGCCGTGGGGGCGCCGGAGTCCGTACCATGCACCCGTTCGGCGACGCTGACGGCGTGGCGCCGGCAGCTTCATGACCGATCTGGCTGACAGTTTGAAGGAGGCGCTCCGGATGACAGCGACTGAGCTTCCCGGCCGCGTGGATCTCTCCGAGCAGGGGATCGACGCGTCCGGCGTCGTGTATCGAAACCCGACCACGTCGCTGCTCTACACACAGGCCCTCCGGCGCGGTGACGGGAAGCTCGCCGAAGGCGGTCCGCTCGTCGTCGACACCGGCACCTTCACCGGCCGCTCACCCAAGGACAAGTTCCTCGTCGACGAGCCCTCCTCCACGGACCGCATCTGGTGGGGGGACGTCAACCAGAAGCTGTCGGAGGATCACTACGACGGGCTGCGTGAGAAGGTCACAGCGCGGCTTGCGTCGGCAGACGTGCTCTACGTCGTCGATGCGTGGGCGGGCGCTGACCCGGCGCACCGGATCGGTGTGCGCGTCATCACCGCTCATCCGTACCACGCGCTGTTCGCCAAGACGATGTTCATCGACCTCAGGCCGGACGAACAGGCGACGTTCGCCCCGCAGGCGGTCGTCCTGCACACGCCGGACCTCGAGGCGGATCCGGCGGAGGACGGCACACGCACGGGGACGTTCGTCGTCTTGCATCCACGGCGCACCGAACTGCTCGTCGGTGGGACGTTCTATGCCGGGGAGATCAAGAAATCGATCTTCACCGTGATGAACGACCGGCTGCCGCTCGAAGGCGTCTTCCCGATGCATTGCTCGGCGAATGTCGACGACCATGGCCATGTTGCCGTGTTCTTCGGCCTCTCGGGCACCGGCAAGACGACGCTGTCCGCGGATGCCGAGCGCTCGCTGATCGGCGACGACGAGCACGGATGGGGCGACAGCGGCGTCTTCAACATCGAAGGCGGTTGCTACGCGAAGGTGATCCGCCTCTCGCCGGTTGCGGAGCCGGAGATCTTTCGTACGACACGCACGTTCGGAACGATCCTCGAGAACGTCACGATCGACGACTTTGGCCGGCTCGACCTGGACGACGATTCGAAGACCGAGAACACGCGTGCTGCCTACAAGCTGGAGCAGATCGGTCATGCGCTCCACGCGAAGCAGGCGGGTCATCCGGACTCTGTGATCTTCCTCACCGCCGACGCCTTCGGCATCCTGCCGCCGATCGCCAAGCTGTCACGCGAGCAGGCGCTCTACTACTTCCTGTCGGGCTTCACCGCGAAGCTCGCGGGCACGGAGATCGGTGTCACCGAGCCGCAGCCCACCTTCTCGACCTGCTTCGCGCAGCCCTTCCTGCCACAGCCCCCGTCGGTCTACGCGCGCATGCTCGGCGAGAAGCTCGACGCGCATGCGGCCGACGTCTGGCTCGTGAACACCGGCTGGACCGGCGGCCCGTTCGGCGAGGGCCAGCGGATGCCGATCCAGGCGACGCGCACGATGCTGCGCGCGGCGCTGGCCGGCAAGCTCGAGCATGCCGAGCTGCGCACCGACGAAGTGTTCGGGTTCGAGGTGCCCGTGCGGGTGCCGGGCGTCGATCCGAAGCTGCTCGACCCCCGGACGACCTGGCGTGACCCCGAGCTGTACGACCGCAAGGCTCGCGAGCTCGCCGCGATGTTCGTGGACAACTTCGCGCTGCGGTTCGCCGACGTCGACGATTCGATCCGGGCTGCCGGCCCGACGAGCTGAACCGGCCGATGTCCCGGCCGGTGATCTGGAAGCCGCGCTACGCCACTCGGCGCATGCGCGAGCGGGCCTGGGCGCAGGCCGACCTCGAGCGCGAACGTGCCGCACGGGCGAGGCCGGAGGCTCCATCCCTTCTCGCCCGGCTGCTGCGGGTTCTTCGGTAGCGTCCCTTCACGTGGAAGCAACCCACGACGTCCTGGTCGTCGGCGCCGGCTGCGCCGGTATGCGCGCAGCCATCGAAGCCCATGATGCAGGCGCGGACGTCGGGGTGATCTCGAAACTGCACCCCACCCGCAGCCATTCCGGCGCAGCCGAGGGCGGCATCAACGCTGCGCTCGGCAACGCCGCCGAGGATTCGCCGGAGATCCACGCTTTCGACACCGTCAAGGGCTCCGACTACCTCGGCGACCAGGACGCGATCGAGATCTTCACCCGCGAGGCTCCCGGCGACATCTACCAGCTCGAGCATTGGGGCGCCTTCTTCTCGCGGCGTGAGGACGGCAAGCTGGCGCAGCGCCCGTTCGGCGCGGCCGGCTCGCCGCGCACCGTCTACGCAGCGGACATCACCGGCCATGTGCTGATCCAGGTGCTCTACGAGCAGCTCGTGAAGCGCGACATCACCGTGTACGAGGAGTACTTCGCGTGGAAGCTCGTCGAGAACGACGGGCGCTGCCAGGGAGTCATCTGCTGGGATCTTCTGAACGGCGGCGTGAAGACGGTGGGCGGGAAGACCGTCGTGCTTGCGACAGGGGGCCAGGGCCGGATCTATCGCACGACCACGAACGCCTACGCGTGTACTGGTGACGGCACCGCCATGGCCTTGCGCCTCGGCTTGCCGCTCAAGGACATGGAGTTCATGCAGTTCCACCCGACCACGCTCTATCCAACGGGGATCCTGCTCACCGAGGGGTGCCGCGGCGAGGGTGCCTACCTGATCAACAGCGACGGCGAGCGGTTCATGAAGCGCTACGCGCCGAATGCGATGGAGCTGGCTTCGCGGGACGTCGTCTCCCGCTCGGAGCAGACCGAGATCGACGCGGGCCGGGGCATCAACGGCTCCGTGATGCTCGACATGCGCCACCTCGGAGCGGCGCGGATCATCGAGCGGCTGCCGGGCTCGCGCGAGCTGTCGATGACCTTTGCCGGGGTGGATCCGATCTACGACCCGGTCCCCGTGCGCCCGGGTGCCCACTACCACATGGGTGGTGTCGAGACGGGCAACGACGGCGAGACCGAGCTGACCGGCCTGTATGCGGCGGGTGAGGTCGCGTGCGTTTCGGTCCACGGCGCGAACAGGCTCGGCGGCAACTCGCTGATGGAGACGATCACGTTCGGCAGGCGCGCCGGCCGTGCCGCAGCCGAATGGGCTCTCTCGAACACGACGATCGACGTCCCGCGGAGTGCCGAAGCCGATGCCGAGCGCGAGCTGAAGGACCTCCTGGACGTCTCGTCCGGCGAGCGCCCATGGCAGATCCGTAACGACCTCGGCACCTCGATGCTCGAGAACTTCGGCGTCTTCCGCCGGGAGGAGCAGATGACGCGCCAGATCGAGATCATCGCCGAGTTGCGGGAGCGGTACGAGCGCGGCGTCCTGGTCGAGGACAAGGGCGAGGTCTTCAACAGCGACCTGACGCAGGCGATCGAGCTCGGGAACATGATTCATCTCGCCGCGTGCATGTTGCAGGCCGGCGTCGCCCGCAAGGAGAGCCGTGGCGCGCATGCTCGTCCCTACGACTATCCCGTCCGTGACGACGTGAACTTCATGAAGCATTCGATCACGCGCTGGTCGGACGACGGTCCTGAGCTGTCGTGGAAGGAAGTCCGCTATACGAAGTACGACCCCATGGAAAGGACGTACTAGGTGACGATGCAGGTCGGCCTGAAGGTCTGGCGGTTCAACTCGCGCACGGGGGAACGCGAGCTCCAGGAGTACGAGATCGCGGCGCCCGAGGAGGCGACGCTCCTCGACTGCCTCGACATCGTCAAAGACCAGTACGACGGGACGCTCGCCTATCGCAAGAGCTGCCGCATGATGATCTGTGGTTCTTGTGGGATGCGCATGGACGGTGCCGCCGTGCTTGCCTGCAAGATGCGCATGTACGACATCGCCCAGGCCGGGCACGTGCCCGTGATCTCGGCGATGGGGAACTTGCCGATCGTCAAGGACCTCGTCGTCGACATGCAGCCGTTCTGGGAGAAGTTCAACTCCGTCGATCCCTACTTGCAGCCTGGATATGAGGAGCCGCCGGACGGCAAGGAGTACCTGATCAGCCAGAAGCGCATGAACGTCGTGCACAAAGAGGCCCTCTGCATCAACTGCGGGTGCTGCGTGTCGGAGTGCAACTCGATGGAGGCCGACCCGCTCTTCACCGGTCCGCAGGCGCTTGCCAAGGCGATGCGATTCGTCGGCGATCCGCGCGACGGCCAGAAGCTCGCGCGACTCGAGAAGTTGAACGGCGAGCACGGGATCTGGGAGTGCACACGCTGTTACTTCTGCACCGAACGTTGCCCGAAGGGTGTCGACCCGCGCGATGCGATCGCGAAGCTCGGCGCGGAATCGATGAGCGAAGGGATCGAACGCGACATGGGGGCGAAGCACGCCAAGTGGTTCGTCACCTCCGCCAGGACGACGGGCTGGCTGCGCGAGACCGAGCTTGTGCCGAAGACCCAGGGCATCACCGCCGCGATCAAGCAGACCCGCTTCGCCCTCGACCTGGCACGGAAGGGCAAGGTGCCGCCGCCCTTCCCGCCCCACGTGGCGAAGGACGTCAAGGAGGCACGTCGCCTGCACGACCTCGTGCGCGACCAGGCCCGCAACGGGTACGCGGGCATCGTGCAAGGTGAACACGCGCTCGCGCGGCTCGCGCACGGTCATTCGGGCGAAGAGACGCTCGAGGAGATCTACGATCGGCCCGGCGCGTACCACCGGCCGTTCATTGCCGACGAGGAGGCTGACGCATGAGGAAGGTCGCGTATTACAAGGGTTGCCTCGCGTCGCTGTCCGCGAAGGAGCTCGATTCCGCCACCCAGGCGCTCGCACCCAAGGTCGGTCTCGAGCTGATCGAGCTCGAGTCCGTGACCTGCTGCGGTGCCGGTGACATCCACGAGGCGGAGCCCGACTACTACCTCCATTTGAACGCGCGGATCCTCTCGTACGCAGCTGCCGAGGAAGTCGACACGCTCCTCACGGTCTGCAACGTGTGCACGCTCAACCTGCGCCAGGCGAACTTCATGCTGCTCGGCGACACCGAGTTGCGGGCGCGCGTCAACGAAAATCTCGTCTCGGTCGGAGTGCCGGCCTACGAACGCGATGTCGATGTTCGCCACCTGCTCTGGGAGATCGCGGAAGGCGAGGGATACGAGCTTCTGAAAGGAGCCGCCCACAAGGGGCTCAAGGGCCTGAAGATCGCGCCGTTCTACGGTTGCCAGATCCTCCGCCCGTCGAAGATCCAGGGCTTCGAGGATCCCGACCGCCCGTGGTCGCTCGAACGGATCATCGAGGCATGCGGGGGCGAGCCCGTCGACTACCCCGCCAAGATCAAGTGCTGCGGCTTCCCGATCATCCAGGCGCGTGAGGAGACCGCGCTCGGTGAGTTGATCCAGCCGATCGAGCAGGCGTACGAGGCAGGGGCCGACGCAATCGTCACGCCGTGTCCGTTGTGCCACCTCTCGCTGGATGCCTGGCAGTCGAAGCTGAAGAAGTCGACGGGACGCGATTTCAAGATGCCGATCCTCCATCTCTCACAGCTCGTCGGTGTCGCCGCCGGGCTCGCGGAGTCGGAGCTGAAGTTCAAGCGTCACGTCGTCTCGGTTCAGCCGATCCTCGAGAAGCTCGAAGTCTGACGCTCGCCATCTGGCTCGTCGCCGGGATCGCCGCACTCGCGGCGCTGACGGCTGCGTACGCATGGTTCGAGGCGGGTTGGGTGCGATTGCGCATTCGCGAGCTGCCACTGCCGGGGCTGCCGCCGGAGCTCGACGGTCTCCGCATCGCCCATCTCTCCGACTTCCACCTCGGAGTGCCGTCGCGCGGTGTGCGCGCCGTCGAGCGCGCAGTCGACTGGGTCGCGGAGCGACAGCCGGATCTGGTGTGCGTCACGGGCGATCTGCTCTCGCGACCGCGCGCGGAACGACAGCTGCTCGCGCTGCTGGCCAAGCTGCCTCATCCGTTCGTGGTGCTCGGCAACCACGACTACGCGATCTCGCGCGATCCGTTCTCGCGTCCCGTGGAGCTCGGCCGGCTCGAGCACGGGACCCTGCTGCTCGACTCGTCCGTCGTCGAGGAGGAGCGTGGGAAACGCGTCGAGCTGGCGGGAGTCGATCCGCGCACCTGGGTGGTGGAGAGGCGGGCCAGCGTCTTCGAGGAGCCCGCGGCCGATCTGCACATCCTGCTTTGTCACTTTCCGCGCGCGCTCGACTTCGTTCCCGTGGGCCGCTGGAATCTGATCCTGGCCGGCCACCTGCACGCCGGCCAGATCGTGCTGCCGTACGGCTTCGGCAAGCTGCTGCTGGCACATCCGGGCGCGCGGTACACGGACGGCGTCTTCGAGCGGGACGGGACGGTGATGCACGTTTCGCCGGGCCTCGGAACGACCTTTGTTCCGTTTCGCTTCTTTGCCCGCCCCGAGGCGACCGAACTCGTTCTACGATCCGGGAACTGATGGAAGGACACAGCGTGATCTCGCCCGAGGTGCTCGCACGCTACGTGGCCGACGCGGCGGCCGAGGTACCGGGGGTGCACACCAAGCAGCGCCGCGGCGCGCGCGTGAGCGGCCTGGACGTCGAGGTGCACGTTGTGATCGACTACGGCGCGAACATTCCCGAGGTCGCCGCCGAGGTGCAGAGGCGGGTGATCGAGTACCTCGGTCAGATGGCGGACGTCAAGCCGACGTCGGTCGACGTGGTCGTCGACGACGTCCAGCGATAGCTCGCTTTGGCGACCCGGATCGCAGGTCTCACCAAGCTGACGCTCGAAACGGCGCCGACCGTGTGCCATGAGTGCATCTGGTGGCAGACGCGAGGGCGGCGAACGACCGACAAGGAACGTTGGATGGAGAAGATCGAGTTGGACTTCGGCGCGTGGGGCACCGTCTACTACGACGCCGACGGCCGCGTGCTCGGTTCCATGCAATACGGCCCGTCGCAGGCCTTCCCACGCGCGGTCGAACTGCCGGGCGGTCCACCGTCCGACGATTCGATGCTCGTGACGTGCGCGTACCTGACCGACTCGTCGAGCCCTTGGGTGTTGCAGTCGCTTTTCCTGGCAGCGATCGGAGAGGCTCGCGACCGCGGGGCGCCGTCGCTCGAGGCGTTCTCCTACCGCTACCCCGAGAAGGAGTCGGCGTACGAGCGGTTCCGGGTGCACAAGACGGTGTTTCCCGTCGATTTCCTGGCCGACTTCGGGTTCGAGGTGGTGCGCTCCGCCGGGCGCGTCGGCCTCTCTCGTCTCGAGCTTGGCGGGCTGCAGCCGGTCGCAGAGGGCACGCGAGACAAGGTGATTGCGCGTGGTCAAGGACGCGTTTGGTGTGCCGGAGGGTGTGCCGTCGCCGATTCCTCGTCAGCCCTGAGGACTGTCTGACACGAGGCGCGTCAGCCGCCCTTTCGAGTCTCGCAACGCCTCGTCCGTGTCGAACCCCGGCCCGCCTGACGCGGGAAGACCGCCGATCTCGAGGATCACCGGCACGTCGATGCCGGCGAGCACCGAGAAGTCGACGTTCCCGGCCCCGATCGGCAGATGGTGATTCAGCGTCGGCAGAGGCGTGTCCGACGCGTGGACGAGGCTCAGACGATCCTGTAGCGAGGCGAAGAGGTGCGGATCAGCGTGGTTCACGTCCCACACGAACGACAGTCCTGGTACCCCGTCCAACAGACCTGCGCACGCTTCTGGTTCGACCAGCAGGCGGTGCTCGGGCGCGTTGTGCTCGACACCGAGAATCAACTCGGCCGCCTGTGCGACGTCGACCGCTTCGGCGAAGAGCTCCGGCAGACGGCGCTCGAGCTCGGCCACGTCGATGTCCCGGGCGCCGGGAACGGGATGGACGTGCACGCGGCGGCAGCCGAGCGCAGCGAGTGCACCAAGATTCCTCCGCAACGCGTCGGCGATCGACGGGTGTTGATTCAGACGGAGCAGCATCTCGACCACGGGCTCGACGCCTGCCGCGGCGAACGCACGCCCGACGACGACTGGGTCTGCGCGCAGCACCTCGGCGATCTCGCCCGGCTGGTCGCTCCGAACCTGCAGAGCCGCGAATCCACTCTCGGCGGCGAAGCGGATCTCATCCGCGGGCGGCCGCCAGTTGCCGGGAAAGAACCGGCCGAGCATGCCGATGCGCACGGGCTGGGTTACGCGGCTGCGCGCTCGCGGCGCAGGACGAGCTCCGCGATCTGGATCGCGTTCAGCGCAGCGCCCTTGCGGAGGTTGTCGCTCGCGAGAAAGAGCGCGAGACCGTGCTCGACCGTCGGATCGCGCCGAATGCGGCCGACGAGGACCTCGTCGATGCCGGCGGCCTTGCCCGGCGTCGGGAACTCCTCGATGCGCACGGACGGAGCGGCTTGCAGCAGTTCACGTGCTTGGTCCGGCGTCAGGTCGTCCTCGGTCTCGATCCAGACCGCTTCGGCATGCCCGACCATGACCGGCACGCGCACGCACGTGGCCTGGATCGGCAGGTCAGGGAGCTCCATGATCTTCTGCGTCTCGGCGCGCAGCTTGGACTCTTCGTCGAACTCCTCGCCGTCGAAGTCCCAGTCCATGCGTAGGTCGTGCTCGGCCTGTGGTTCGTTGCGGAGTCGCTCCATCGCTTGGGCGCCGGCGCCGGACACCGATTGATATGTCGCAACGCGCACCCGTGCGAGGCCCGCCGCATCGTGGAGCGGCTTGAGCACGCAGGTGAGCGGGATGGTGCAGCAGTTCGGGTTGGCGACGATCCCGTCGTGCTCGAGCGCGCGGCCCGCGTTCACCTCGGGCACCACGAGCGGGATGCCCGGTTCGAGGCGGTACGCCGCTGACTTGTCGACCGCGACCGCGCCGCCCTCGACCGCCAAAGGCACGAGCTCGCGTGATGCACTCGTGCCGACGGAGAAGAGGAAGATGTCGACGTCGCCGCGCGACAGCGCCTCGGGCGTCGCCTCTTCGACGGTCCAGCCGCCGAGCTGCTTGCCGGCCGACCGCGCCGAGGCGAAGACGCGCACGTTTTCATATCCGCGGGCGCGCAGCAGCTCGAGCGTCACGGTTCCGACGGCGCCCGTCGCACCGACGACGCCGATGCGGGGCAACTCAGCCATCGACGCGTGCCTGTGCGAATTCCTGGAAACGATCGTGCACGGCCTGCACGGCGCGTTCGACCTGAGCCGCCCGGACGACGCACGAGACGCGAATCGACGACGTGGAGATGATCTCGATGTTGATCCCGGCTTCCGCCAGCGCATCGAACATGTCGGCGGCGACACCGGGATGGCTCTTCATGCCGGCGCCGATCAGCGACACCTTGGCGATGTCCGGATCGCGCTCGACTCGATTGGCGCCGAGCTCAGCGGCGAGTGCGTCGAGGATCGGCTCGGCGATCGGCAGATCGGACTTGGGCAGCGTGAACGTGATCGCTGCTGCGCCGTCCTGCGAGACGTTCTGAACGATCATGTCGACGTTGACGCCGGCCCGCGCAAGGTCACGAAAGACCTTCGCGGCGATCCCCGGGCGGTCGGGGATGCCGATGATCGACACCTTCGCCTCCGAGGTGTCGTGTGTGACACCGGAGATGATCGCTTTCTCGAGCACTACCTCGTCCTCCTCGCCGATCCATGTTCCTTCGCCGTCCACGAACGTCGAGCGCACGCGGAGCTTGACACCGTAGCTGCGGGCGACCTCGATCGATCGCAGCGCCATCACCTTTGCGCCCGACGCGGACATCTCGAGCATCTCCTCGTAGGTGACCTGGTCGAGCTTCAGCGCTGTCGGCACGATCCGCGGATCGGCGGTGAAGACTCCCGGTACGTCCGTGAAGATCTCGCAGGCGTCGGCGCCGAGGGCGGCCGCCAGCGCGACCGCGGTCGTGTCGGAGCCGCCGCGGCCGAGCGTCGTCACGTCGTGCGTCGACGTCGAGACGCCCTGGAAGCCGGCGACGAGCACGATCTTGTCCTCCTCCAGTGCCGTGTGGATTCGCTGCGCGCGAACCTCGACGATCTTCGCCTTCGTATGTCTCCCGTCGGTCACGATCCCGGCCTGTGAGCCGGTGAACGACACAGCCTCGTGCCCGAGGTCGTGGATGGCCATCGCGCAGAGTGCATTCGAGATGCGCTCGCCGGTCGACACGAGCATGTCGTACTCCCGCGGGTGCGGATGCTCCGAGACCTCGTGGGCGAGCCGGATCAGCTCGTCCGTCGTCGTGCCCATCGCCGACAGCACCGCGACGACCTTCGAACCGGCCTCGCGAGCCGCCACGAGCCGCTCGGCGACACGCTTCAGCTTGTCCGTGTCGCCGACAGAGGTGCCGCCGAACTTCATGACGACGAGCCCCGGCGTGCGGCGCTGCGCCTCGACTGCCGGTACCGCTTCGAAATGGATAGTCGTCATTTGCGACAGTGTAGGCAGGCGATGAGGTTCCGCTCCTGGACATTCCGCGAATGGGTCGTGCTCGGTTTCGCAACGATCGGCTTCGCCCTGCTGCCCTGGACGATCTGGCTCTCGGAGTCGCTGCACCCGCACCACGTGACGAATCGCTGGGACCTCGCCTGGTCCGGCTTCGACACGGGCCTCGCGGTGCTCTTCCTGTCAACGGCCTTCGCGGCCTACCGGCGGTCGCCCTGGGTGGGGGCTTTGGCTGCGGCGACGGGCACGCTGCTCATCACCGATGCGTGGTTCGACGTGATCCTCGAGAGCCACGCGGATGAGCTGCGTAGGTCGATTGCGCTTGCGATCTTCGTCGAGCTCCCGGTGGCGGCCTTCTGCTTCTGGATCGCCCTGCGCACCGAGCGCTTCCTCGCCAGGGCGCTCGAGCAGGCCCTATATCTCGCGCCGCCCGGAGAGCGCTCGCCCGAGGGTGACCTCGTCGGCGTACTCGAGGTCCCCGCCGACCGGGAGCCCGCTCGCGAGCCGCGTGACTCGGACGCGTCCGCGTAGGCGATCGGCGATGAAGCCCGCTGTCGCCTCGCCGGTCATGTTCGGGTTCATTGCCAGCACGACTTCCTGAACGCCGTTCGCATCGACCCGGCGCAGGAGCTCGTCGATGCGCAGATCGCCCGGTTCGACCCCGTCGAGTGGCGACAGCGCGCCGCCGAGCACGTGGTAGAGGCCGCGGAACTCGTGTGTGCGCTCGAGTGAGACGACGTCGACCGGCTGCTCGACCACGCAGATCAGCGCATGGTCGCGGCGCGTGTCGGTGCAGATCCCGCAGAGCTCCTCCTCGGTGAGGTTGCCGCACTCGCGGCAGAAACGGACTCGTTCCTTCACTTCGGTGAGCGCGGCGGCGAGCGCGAGCGCTTCGTCACTGGGACGCTGCAGGATGTGGAACGCGAGGCGCTGGGCGGTGCGCGAGCCGATCCCGGGCAGCCGGGTCAGCTGGGCGACGAGGTTCTCGACGGACGGGCTGAACACGAGCGCCATTGTGCCCGTCCAATCCGGACGGGCCGGTTCGCCGCCTGCCGGGGCGAGACCAGTCCGGTGTCAGACACCGTCAACGAAGTGCAACGGCAGACCGAGGACCGGCTCAGCCCGAGCCGAGATCGCTCGGTGTCAGACACCGTCAACGAAGTGCAACGGGAATCCGACTGAGGCTCGACTCCGTAGTAGCGGACATGGCCAACTATCGCCTTGTCATCCTGTTCGCATTGCTCGCCCTGCTGCCGCTCGTGCTCACCGCCTGCGGCAAGGGCGGCGGCGGCTACTAGCGCTCGCTAGCCCGTCTGCGCGGCCTCCCACGCGGCCCGGTCGACGGCGACGAGGCGCACGTCGGATTCGGCGACGACGCGCACGTCGTCGCTGCCGTCGAGTCGCTCCCATTGCCCGATCACATTGCCCGGGCCGCGCTGCTCCACGCCGTTCGGCGACTCGACGACGAGCACGCCCTGCAACACCAGGAGCAGCCCGTTCATCGGGTTGTCCGGGTCGACCACGACGTGCCCGGCCGGGAACGTGAGCTCCGAGCCGACGTCGAGGAGCTTGGCGACGAAGTTCTCGTCGATGGTGGGCTTCCGCTCCTAGAGCCCGGGCAGCAAGCCGCCGAGATCGGACGGCAGCATGCTCTTCATCTTCGCCTCGACCTTGGCCTGTGCTGAGCGCAGCGCTTCGTTTGCCGCGGCCATCACGAGGTCGGCGAGCATCTCCGGATCGTCGGGGTCGATCGCCTTCGGATCGATCCGCAGCTCCTTGATCTCGCCGGCGGCGGTCGCGACGACGGTCACCATGCCGCCGCCGGCAGAGGCCTCGGCGGTCTCCTTCGACGCCTCAGCCTGCACCTGCGCCATCTGCTCCTGCATCTCCTGGGCCTGCTTCATCAGGGCGTTCAAATCGAAGCTCATTCGTCCAGCTCCCTCGCGTCGAAGGTGCTCTTCATCAACTCGAGGACGTCCGCCTCGCTCGCCGGCGGCTCGTCCTCCTCCTCGCTATGCCCGGTCTCGCCGAGCTCGAACGCGACCGCAAGCTTGCGGCCGGTCACTTCATAGAGCGCGTCGCGAAGCATCGCGGCGTTCTTCGGATCCTCGGCGACGCGCAGGTGGAATGCGCGCGTTCGGTGGGAACTCGAGCGTCAGCGTGTCGCCCGCGAGCGCCGCCGGATGCGCTTCGCCGAGTGTCTGGCCGATCGGGATCGAGCGCTGCTCGAGCGCCGGCAGGATCGTCCGCCGCCACGCCTCCTGCAGCTGCTCCAGCTCCACGGCGACCGGCGATTCTGGCGCCGGTGGAGCGCCGGCAGACTGGTTCGCGGAGCCGAACCAGGCTCCGGAGTCGGCTCAGGATGCCGCGGCGGAACACCTTGCTCCAGCAGTTCGAGCCGGTGTGCGAGAGCCTCGCGCGACATGTCGGACGCGGGCCGGGTCACCTTGACCAGCGCGAGCTCGAGCGGCAGCCGTGGATCGCCGCCCTGCCGCATGTCGTCGACCGCGACGGCGAGCAGGTCGATCAGCCGGATCACCGTCGAGGCGGGCAATCTGATTCGCCTGTTCGCGCAAGCGGTCGCGCGCCTCGTCGGTCACCGGCAGCGAATCCGGCACGTCGTTCATGTGCTGGACGAGCAGCAGGTGGCGCAGGTGCTCGAGCAGGTCGGTGACGAGCCGGCCGAGGTCCTGTCCCTGTTCCGAGAGCTCCTCGAGGAAGAGCAATGCCTCTGCCGTCTCGTTGCCGACGACCATGTCGCAGAGGCGGAACAGCACCTCGTCCTCGACCGCGCCGAGCAGCTGCAGCACGTCCTGCACCGTGATCGCGCCGCCGGTCGCCGAGGCGAGCTGGTCGAGCGTCGAGACCCGCGTCGCGGTAGGCGCCGCGCGCCGAGCGTGCGATCAACGCGAGCGCAGCGTCGGGCACGTCGATCTCCTCGCCGTCGGCGATCCAGCGCAGCACCTTGACGAGCTCGGCGAGCCGCGGGCGCTGAAAGACGAACGTCTGGCAGCGCGAGCGGACCGTCGGCAGCACCTTCTGCAGCTCGGTCGTGCAGAAGACGAACAGGAGATGGGGCGGGGGCTCCTCGATCAGCTTCAGCAGCGCGTTCCACGCAGCGTCGGTGAGCTGATGCGCTTCGTCGAGGATGTAGACCTTGTACGTCCCCTCGACGGGCTGCAGGACGACGCGATCGCGAATGTCGCGGATGTCGTCGATGCCGCGCTGAGAGGCGGCATCCATCTCGATCACGTCGAGCGACGTGCCGCCCGTGATCGCGACGCACGCGTGGCAGGTGTTGTCCGGCGTCGCCGACGGGCCGTGCGCGCAGTTGAGCGCCTTCGCGAGGATGCGCGCAAGCGACGTCTTGCCCGTCCCGCGCGGCCCGGCGAACAGGTAAGCCTGGCGGATCTTGCCCTGCTCGATCGCATTCGTGAGCGTGCGCACGACCGCCTCCTGCCCGACCACCTCCTCGAAGGTCTGGGGACGGTACTTGCGGTAGAGCGCGGCCACCGGTCGATTCAAGCAGATTCGAGGTGGGTCTCCGGCTGGCCGGTCAAGATCGGCCCGGCAGCCCGTTCCTCATCGGCCTGCGCCGCCTGTCGGAGGGGTAGCCGCAATTCGAGGCTCGCTCCTGCGCCCTCCACGTTGCGGGCCGAGCACGAGCCGCCGTGGGCGCGGGCGATCGCAGCCACGATCGCGAGGCCGAGCCCCGCGCCGCCTTCTCGGCGTGAGCCGGGAGTCGTCCGTGCGAGCGAACCGCTCGAAGATCTGCTCGAGCGAGCCCTCCGGGATCCCCGGCTCCGTCGTCGGTGACCGTGATCACGACGTCGTCACGCTCGCCGCGTGCCGAGAGCTCGATCACGTGCGTACGGCTCGGTGTGCTGCACGGCGTTCTCGAGCAGCGCGTCGAGTGCCGCGCGCAGCCACGTCTCGTCGGCGTCCAGCGTCACGTCGACGATTGCGCCGAGGCGCCAGGCGCGCGGCGCGACGTCCGCCCAGCGCATGAACACGTCCTCGAGAAAGGCGACGAGCGGAATCGGTACGCCGCTCGATCCGACTCGGGTTGCTCGGCGCGCGCGAGCAGCAGGATCCGCTCGACGATCCGCTCCATGCGCGCGAGCTCGTCGAAGGCCGACCTGCGAGCTCGGCAGGCTCTTCGCCGAGGCGCCGCTCGAGCAGTTCGAGATGGCCGCGCGCGATCGTCACGGGAGTGCGGAGCTCGTGCGAGACGTTGTGGAGCAGCCGTTCCTCCTGCTCGAGCAGCGCCGCACGCTCCTCGGCGAGCGCCTCGACCGTCGTCAGTGCCTGCGCGCGGCGGCGCGCGTGCCAGACCATCGCGAGGAACATCGCGGACATGAGCGGCACCTCGAAGAGCTCGCCCCAGAGCTGCAGCCCGTCGAATGCGTCGGTGAGGATCGACGCGCCGGTGGCGATCACGACAGCGCCGAGAACGAGCCCGGTCACCGTTGGGCGACCAGACGCGGAAGCCGTAGAGCAGCGTCAGGCTGATCCAGATGACGTGGAACGGGATCGTCTCCCACGCCGGCCAGGCGATCATCACGGCGAGGCAGCCCAGCGAGAGCGCGCACCCAGCCGAGCTCGACGCGGGCTAGGCGACCGCGAGCCGATAGCCGGCATGCCGCACCGTCTCGATCGGCCAGAGTCGGCCCGAGCTTCTTGCGCAGGCGTCGCACGCAGACGTCGACGACGTTCGAGCCGGGATCGAAGCTGTAGCCCCAGACCTCCGACAGGAGTCGCTCGCGGCTCACGACCTCGCCCGGCGTGCGAGACGAGGTGGTAGAGCAGCCGGAACTCGCGATCCGAGAGGTCGATCGTGGAACGTCGACCGGCCTGCGCGCGTCGTCGGGCGAGGTCGAGCTCGAGCCCGCCGACACGAAGGCTCGACGACTCGTCCGCGCGTCGTGTCCGTGGCGCAGGTGAACGCGCACGCGCGCGACCAGCTCGTCGAACGAGAACGGCTTCGAGAGGTAGTCGTTCGCGCCGAGATCGAAGCTGCGCAGCTTCGTCGGCAGGTCGGAGCGCGCCGAGAGAATCAGGACCGGCAGGTCGGGTCGTGCCCGGCGAAGCTCGGCGAGCAGGCGGAGTCCGTCGAGGCGTGGCAGCTGCAGGTCGAGGACGACCAGCTCGTACGGCTCGGCGAGCGCGAGGCGGAGCCCGGCGGCGCCGTCGTCGGCGGCGTCGACCGCGAACCCCTCAGCCTCGAGCCCCAGCCGCAGGAACTCGAGGATCCGAGGCTCGTCCTCGATGACCAGGATCCGCATGCGGCCCGGGCCGACCCTAACCGCTTCGGCCCGGGGCAGTGAACCATGACCGCCGTCGCAGTCGGTCAGGCGGCGATCCGGTCGCGGCTCCGCTCTGGCTCCAACGCCTGGAGCGACCGCTGGTGTCTCGACGCGTGGCGCCGGTCGTGGCGAACGCTGTGGGCGAGCAGGAGCACGACTGCGTAGACGACGATCGCGGCGAGCACGGCGTTCATGTGATGAGTGTTGTGAGTGTCATGGCCCGAGTCTTCCCGGACACCTGAGTGCCAACGTCAGAGCGAACCTAGAGACCTTCTGTAGAGCATGTCGCTCGAGATGACACCGAGATGACACTTTCGTCACAAAGGTCGCCTGGCGGCTCGGCGCGGCGGTATATCCGGACGCCGGTGGGAGGAACGACGGGCAAAGCCTTGCGTCGTCGCCGCCGGCGTGCTCGTCGTCGCCGTCCTGATCGGCGTCTACGTCGGTTCCTCACCAACGGGCCGACGCCGTATGACGTGCCGGCCGCCGCAAACGCCGCCAGCGTCGACCTCACGCTGCAGACGGTGGCGGCCGTCGGCCCGAAGCTCTCGCCGAACGAGAACTGGGTCTCGTACCTCGTCCGCGAGAACGGCGTCTGGCAGCGCAGCACCGTCTGGACGCTGCCGGCGAACACGCTCGTCCACGTGACGATCTACAACTTCGACGGCAAGAGCGGCCTGCGCAATCCGTTCCTCGCGCAGGCGCGCGGGCTCGTCGGCGGCACGTTCGCGGTCAACGGCAAGCCGACGCGGTCGATCGACCCCGACGACGCGTCACACACGTTCGCGATCCCGCAGCTCGGCGTGATCGTGCCGCTCCAGGGCGTCGACGACGACGCGCCGAACCAGTGCGACTACGCGCCTTGCCCGATGATCGAACGCGCACAAGACGATCACGTTCACGTTCCGCACGGGCAAGAAGGGCCACTACCGCTGGCAGTGCTTCGTGCCCTGCGCGGCCGGCTTCGTCTACGGCTTCGGCGGCCCGATGCAGACGGTCGGCTACATGGACGGGTACGTCGATGTGGTCTAGGCAGCAGTCACGGCACGGCGGATCGCCGCGCTGACCGTGATCGGCACGGCGATCGTCCTGCCGCTCGTCATCTTCGTGCTCGGCCCGAACATGCCGCCCGGGAAAGCGACACGACCGGTGGCGAAGCGCCAGGTGACCGACAACACGGTGCTGCTCGTCGTGATGACGCCGTTCACCGTCTTCATCCTCGTCTACCTCGGCTACGCGATCTGGCGCCTTCCGGGCGCCGAGGGCGAGGAGTTGCGCGACGGCGCGCCGATCCGCGGCCACATGCCCTCGCAGATCGCCTGGCTCGCGACGACCACGGCCGCGGTGCTCTTCCTCGCGATCTTCGGGACGGCGGAGCTGCTCGCCGACAACGGCTCCGGCGGCGGCAGCGGCCCGAATCCGGTCGCGAAGCCGAGCGGCGCCGTGCTGCCGGTGCAGGTGATCGCCCAGCAGTGGGAGTTCACCTACCGCTACCCGACCTACGGCGGCGTCGAGACGGCGCGAGCTCGTGCTGCCGGCCGGTCAGGAGATCGCGTTCCACGTGACCTCGCTCGACGCGGTCCACTCGTTCTGGGCGTACGAGCTCGGAGTGAAGGCCGACGCGAACCCGGGCGTCGACAACATCGCCTACGTGAAGACGACGAAGCTCGGCGACGTTCCAGATTCGCTGCGCCGAGCTCTGCGGCCTCTGGCACGGCTACATGTTCGACACCGGGCCGCGTCGTCAGTCACTGCCGGCTTCAAGTCGTGGATCGATCTGCAGCGCAGGCAGTTCGCGCCGGTCGCGAAGTACCTGCCGAAGTACGCGCCGACCTACACCCCCGACCCGACCTTCCGCGCCGGATGAGCATGCGCCGCCTGATCGGCTTCAACCTGCTCACGGCAGTCGTGCTCGGCGTCGTCGGCTTCTACGTCGGCTGGTGGCTCGGCCACCAGATCACCGGGCCGAGCATCGACTACTTCGACGACACCGGCCAGAACGACATCGCGCTCTTCGTCGCGTACCTCGTCGGGGTCGATCGGGTTCCTGTCGGGCTCGGCTTCGCGAACTACCCGGTGCAGCGCCTGCTCGGCAAGCCGCCGTCGCTGCGCGAGAAGGAGACAGCAGGGCACTCGCCCGCTACTTCGGCCTCTGCACCGACCACAAGGTTGTCGGGCATCCAGTACCTGATCGGCATCGGCGCGTTCATCTTCATCGGCGGCCTGAACGCGATGCTGATCCGCTTCGAGCTGCTGCGGCCGCACGCACCTCGCGTGGAACGGCAACAACTACCTCACGCTGGTCGGGCTGCACGGCACGATGATGATGGGGATGATGACGAGCGGGATCCTCGGCCCGTTCGCGAACTACCTCGTGCCGCTCATGATCGGCGCGCGGCGGATGGCGTTCCCGCGCATCGAGGCGCTCACCTTCTGGCTTCTGATGGCAGCGGGGACGATCCTGATGACGTCGTGGCTCTTCGGCGGCTTCCCGACCGGCTGGACCGGCTACGCGCCGCTTAACGAGCAGGCGAACATGGGGATCGACGCGTACATCGCGTTCTTCGCGCTCGTCGGGGTGTCGATGTGCCTGCTCGGCCTGAACATGCTCGCGACCGTGATCACGATGCGCGCGCCCGGGCATGACGTGGGGCCGGCTGCCGATCTTCGTGTGGGCCACGATCAGCACCTCGGTCCTGATGCTGCTCGCGGCGCCGGTCCTGATCTCGACGCTCCTGATGCTCACGCTCGACCGCACGGCGCAGACGAGCTTCTTCAACGATCAGGCCGGCGGGAGCCCGTACCTCTACGAGAACCTCTTCTGGATCTTCGGCCATCCCGAGGTCTACATCCTCGCCCTGCCCGGCATGGGGATCGTGCTCGAGATCCTGCCGGTGTTCGCGCGCAAGCCGCTCTGGGGATACCGCCTCGCCGTCACGGGAATGCTCGGCATCACGCTGCTCAGCTTCCTCGTCTGGCAGCACCACCTGTTCGTCAGCGGCATCAACGCCGACCTGCGGCCGTTCTACATGCTCTCGACCGAGATGATCTCGCTGCCGACCGGCTTCATCTTCATCTGCGCGCTCGGCACGCTCTGGAAGGCGCGCATCCGTTTCACCGTGCCGATGCTCTTCGCGCTCGCGTGGCTCTTCAACTTCCTGATCGGCGGGCTGTCCGGCGTCTTCCTGTCCGACGTGCCGAGCGACGTGACGACGCACGGCAGCTTCTTCTCGATGGCGCACTTCCACTACACGATCATGGGCGGCCTGCTCTTCGCGTTCTTCGCGGGCGATCTACTACTGGGTGCCGAAGATGACCGGCTACAACTTCAACGAGCGGCTCGGCAAGATGCATTTCTGGGTGATGTTCATCGCGTTCAACTCGACCTTCGGGCCGCTGCTCGTGATCGGCTTCCTCGGCATGCCGCGACGCGTCGTCACCTACGCGGGCTACCTGCAGGGCGCGAACGCCTGGGTCTCGGTATCGGCGTTCGTGCTCGGCGGGTCGATGCTGATCTTCCTCGCCAATCTCGTCTGGTCGCAGGTGTTCGCGCGAGTCCCGACCGGGATGAACCCGTGGGGCTCGAAGTCGATCGAGTGGCAGCTGCCCTCGCCCGGTGCCGGTGCACAACTTCGACCGCATCCCGACGTTCGGCCCCGACCCGTATCCGTACGGTGACGACGCCGGCTCGCTGCTGCAGCGGCCGGTCGTCGCGCCGGCGAGGCCGACCCGATGAGCGAGCTCGCAAGTCCCTCCACCGACTACTGCGGTCGTCGAGCGCGAGCCGCCGCAGGTCATGGCGCGCAACCTGCGCGTCGCCTCGCAGCTCTGGGCGAGCGCGACGGTTTTCTTCTTCTTCGCGTTCCTGTTCGCGTACTTCTATCTGCGGTCGTTGAACTCGCAGGGCCTGTGGCATCCGCACAATGTCAAGGCGCCGCTCGGATTCGGGACGGCGATCACCGCGTGTGTCGTCCTATCCGCGCTCGCTTCCGGCCAGGCCGTGCGCCGCCTTCACGACGACGACGCGGACACCTGGCGCTGGGTGGGGCTGGTGTCGCTCGCGCTGGGGCTCGCTGCGGTGGTGCTCCAGGTGGTCGAGTGGACGACGATCGGCTTCGGCCCGACCGAGGGCGGATTCGCGAGCGTCTTCCTGGGGTGGACGGGGCTGTACATCCTGTTCGTGTTCTGCACGATGTACTGGCTGGAGACGCTCCTCGCGGCATCGTTCCGATACCGCGGCCGTGGAGTCGCAGGGCATGAGCCGGGCGACGCGTCCGGAGACGCCGCGCGGACCGGTGACGACATCGAACAGCCGCTGTCGCTGATCTGGCCGAGCGCGCGTGCATTCGCGTTCTACTGGGCCGTCCTCGCCGGGATCGGCGTGGCTACCTGGGTCATCCTCTACCTTCTCTAACGATGGGCTTCCTGCTGCGGAGCGAGAGTTGGCCGGTCGGCTGGCCGCTCTACGCGCTCGTCGCGGTGGGGTTCCTCTACGCGCTCGGCGGCAAGCACACGGTCAAGACGAATCGCCACCGCAGTGCCGCGTTCTACTCTGGGCTCGCGACGCTCGCACTCGCCGTCGCCTCACCGGTCGACGCCTATTCGGACCGGCTGTTCTGGGCGCACATGACCCAGCACGTGCTGTTGACGATGGTTGCGCCGCCACTCCTTCTGCTCGGCCGCCCGTGGCCGCGCCTGCTCAAGCCCCTCGCCCCGTCCGTACGCCGGCCCGTGGCGCGCACCGTGCTCGTCGGGAGGACACTCGAACCGCTCCGCAGGGTCGCGCGGTTCGTTGCCAAGCCGCTGCCGTCGTTCATCGCGTTCTCGGTCGCGCTGCTCGGCTGGCACCTCCCCGTCCTCTACGACCTGACATTGCGCAACGTCCTCGTGCACGACGCGGAGCACATGCTCTTCTTCTCGACCGCGCTCCTCCTGTGGCTGCACCTTGTCCCGGCCGCTACTGCGCGGCCGAAGCTCTCCGCCGGGCAGCGCGTGGCCTACGGCACGGCTGCCCTGCTCGTGAGCTGGGTGCTGGCCGTCGTGCTCGGGTTTGCGTCCTCTCCGGTCTACGACGTCTATGCGTCGCTCGCGAGTCGCCCGGGTGGGCTCTCGGCGCTCGCCGACCAGCAGATCGCCGCGGGGATCATGTGGGTACCGGCGTCCGTGCCGCTGTTGATCGCGACCCTCGCCGCCGCCTATCGGTGGCTGGATCAGTCGGGCGCACCGCAGCGCGCGACAGTGCCCGTTCGTGACCTACGACCGAGGGAGACCTGATGACCGTCGCTTCGTTTCAGACCGGCGCGCTCCTGACGCTCTTGCTACCGCTCGCCGTGCTGATCGGGATCGGGATCTGGTGGGCTGTCGCAATTCGCCGCCGAGGCGAGCTGTAGCTTGCCGAAGCTCTTCCTTGCGGCTGTCGCGGCAGCTGCCGTCGTCGGTATTGGCGTCGGCCTGTTATTGCACTCGATGTTCGTGGGGGGCACGGCCGATGCAATCGCGCTCCCTGCTTTGCACGGTCAGGCGACCTGGGCCTCGGGCGCGCGCCCGGCGCCGCAGTTCGTCCTGCGCGATCAACGCGAGCGCGTTGTCTCGCTCAACGCGATGCGCGGGCACACGGTCGTACTCACGTTTCTCGACTCGCTGTGCAAACAGGCCTGCCCGGTGGAGGGCCGGATGCTCGCCGCCGCGATCAGGCAGGTTCCGGCCGCGCAGCGTCCGATACTCGTCATAGTCAGCGTTGACCCCGCCGGGGATACGCCGGAGACCATCGCGCACGCCGTCGCCAAGTGGCATCTGCCCTCGCGGGTCAAGTGGGTACGCGGGACCCGGCGCGAGCTCGCGCAGGTCTGGCGTGCCTACCAGATCACGGTCGAGCCGGTGTCCGGCGACATCGTCCACAGCACAGCTGTGTATTTGATCGACTCGAAGGGAGACGAGCGGGCTGGGTTCCTGATGCCGTTCGTCCCCGGGCTCGTCGCCGCCGACCTGAAGACGCTCGCGACGTAGTCTCCCTGTGTGACCGCCGACGAGATCCTTGCGGAGACGCGCGCCTTCAACCTGCAGCTCGAGCAGTTGATCGCAGCGATGCCGAAGGTCCACGAGCTGCCGCCGGAAGTGACCCGGCGGGCACGGCGCGAGGGTGGGGTGCTGCCCGCGCCGGTCTACCTCGAGCGGGCGCGGACGATCACGATTCCGGGTCCCGGCGGCGAGCTGCCGTTGCGGGTGCTCGAGGTGCCCGAGCCGCGGGGCGCGCACCTGCACATCCACGGTGGTGGCTGGACGATCGGGGCGGCCGACATGCAGGACACGCATCTCTGGGAGCTCGCGCAGGCGACGGGACGGACGGTGCTGAGCGTCGACTATCGGCTCGCGCCGGAGCATCCCTACCCGGCCGGGCCTGACGACTGCGAGGCCGCCGCGCTCTGGCTGCTCGACAACTACGACGGCCGGCTGACGATCGGCGGCGACTCTGCCGGCGCCCAGCTCGCGGTCGTCGCGCTGCTGCGGCTGCGCGACCGGCACGGCGTGTCACCTCGCGCATTTGCGGCCGCCAACTTCGTCTCCGGCGCCTTCGATCTGACGGGCACGCCGAGTCGCAGGCTCTGGGGCGAGCGCGACCTCGTCCTCTCCAGCCCGTTGATGGACTGGTTCGCGGACTGCTTCCTGCCGGGGATGTCGGAGAGCGATCGCCGCGATCCCGACATCTCGCCGCTCTACGCCGACCTACGCGACCTGCCGCCGACGCTCTTCTCGTGCGGGACGATGGATCCGCTGCTCGACGACTCCCTCTTCATGGAGTCGCGTTGGCGGGCCGCGGGGAACGAGACGCGGCTCAGCCTGTGGGCCGAGGGTGTGCACGCCTACACGGCCTTCCCGATCGAGATCGGGAAGCGCTCGCGAGCCGAGCAGCACGCCTTCCTCGCAGCGAGCTAGAGCGGATAGCGCTCGCCGCCGCGAATCGGTACCGCGAGCCTGTTGCCGGGCGGTGCGAGCGGGCAGACCCACCGCGGGTCGTACGAGCACGACGGGTTGTAGGCGAAGTTGAAGTCGAGGACGAGCTTGCCGTTCCGCTCGCCGAGATCGGAGCCCTTGACGGTGTCGAGCAGGTAACGGCAAGCGCCGTAGGTCTCGCTGCCACTCGTGGCGTCGGCGAAGCAGAGGTAGATACCGCCGCCGTAGCCGTCGAGCCAGTAGAGGTCGAGCGAGTGCTCCTCCTCCAGCGTGAATCGTACGCGCGCGAACCGTGTGAACGAGTACGGGTGCTCTCCGGACGTTGCGATCTCACGTGTGACACGTTCGGCCGCTTCGACGGTCCCGAGCATGCGCAGCGCGGGGTCGTAGTCGAAGTAGGGAATCCGCTCGAAGTTCGTTCCCGCTGGGATCGGCGTCTGCGGATGCGTGCGGAAGAGCTCGTCGCGAACCTGCCGCCAGTGTTGCCAGGCGCGTTCCGGGTCGGGCTCGCTGCGCACCTCCGAGTACAGCTCGAAGACGCGGCGCTTCCAGTCGAGCAACGTCAGCTCGTCCACAGGACGAGCCTAGTTCAGACCGGCGCCGAGAGGACTGCGGTGAGCAGCTCTTCGAGCTCCGCCGTCGCAAGCCCGATCGAGGTGTCGGCTGCGCCGTAGTACATCCGGAGCCGACCGGTCGGCTCGTCGTGGATCAGGCCGCATGGGAAGACCGCGTTCCCGACGTCACCCACGCGCTCGTAGGGAGCCTGCGAGCCGAAGATCCATTCCGGCAGCCGGTGGGTGATGCGGGCGGGTTCGTCGAGATCCGCCAGCGCGAGGCCGACGCGATAGAGGCTCCCCGCCACCGTGTCCTTGACGCCGTGATAGACGATCAACCAGCCGTGCTCGGTGCGCAGCGGCGGCGGGCCGATCCCGACGCGGCGCGAATCCCACCATGCGCCGTCGCGCGGGGCCAGGACGACCTCGGGGGCGCTCCAGCTCGTCAGGTCGTCGGAGCGCGACAGCGCGATCTCCCCGCTCGAGCCGGCTGCCGCCTCGTGGCTCGGGCGGTGGAAGAGGATCCACCGCCCGTCGATCCGCTCGGGCAGGAGTGCTGCGTTCTTGTCGTCCGCGCCCTTGATCACGCCGTGCCGCTCGACAGTCCGGAAGTCGTCGGTCAGCGCCAGGTAGACGGCAGGCCCGGGCGGGCCGTACGAGGTGCAGGTGATCGCCCAGCGCTCGAGCTCGGTGACCCAGACCACCCGTGCGTCCTCGAATCCCCACTCCTCGCTCTCGATCCCTTCTTCCGGGGCGAGCAGCGGCGCCGGGTCGACCGTCCAGCCGTCGACGCCGTTCGCCGAGCGCGCCACGCTGAGGTGCGAGATGCCGCGCAGGTCCTCCACGCGAGCGATGACGAGCGTCTCGTCTCCGACGACCGCCGCCGCAGGGTTGAACACCGCGTTCACGGGATAGGGCCAGTCGGCCGAGGTGAGGATCGGATTGCCCGGGTGCCGCTCGAACAGCTCGCGCTTGCTCACGCGACGGCCTCCTCGGCGACCCGCTTGGTCGGGACGGACGAGAGATCGGACGCGTCGAGGAGCAGGGCGGCCCGATGGAACGCGAGTGTCGATTCGGCCCCCTCGTTGTGATTGACGTCCTCCTCGCCGAGCCCGTCGCTGCAGCCTCCGGTCGCGAAGTCGTAGAGCGGGCGACTCAGATGGTTGCGGCCGAGGAACCAGTCGAAGGCCAGCCGGGCGCGCGCTCCATGCCTGGGATCGCCCGTTACGTCGAACGCCGTCAGTTCCGCCTCGACGAACGCCGAGGCTTCGAGCGGCTGTTCGTCGCCGCTGCCCGGGGCCGGTTCGCTTCGTTTCCGGCCGCGGTGCCCCGTCAGCCGCAGCATCCCGTCGGCGAGCCCGGACTCGTCGCCGAGCCAGCGCAGGGACTCGAGCCCGGAAGCGACCTTGTCGTTCTGCCCGAGCGCGCCGCCGCCCGCGATCAGTGCTTGCGGCAGGCGCGCGTTGTCGTAGGCCAGCGCGTGCTCGAACCAGAGCCAGCCCTCGGACGCCGTCGCTTCGAAGGCGGTCGAGAGGCGATCGACGCCGCACTCGAGCAGCCGGCGCGCCGGGTCGTCCAGCCGATCCGGATCGAGCCGCGCGAGCCCGAGCACCACGTACGCATCGGTTCTCAGCGAGGTCGGGCCGTTCAGCCCGCCGACGAGCGTGTCGAGCAGGCGTTGTGTCGGCTCGACGAGCGCCGATGCCCACGCAGTGGACAGGATCTCGCCCAGCGCCCAGATCGCGCGGCCGACGTGATCTCCGACGTGCGGGTCGTCGAGCCAGCGCCGGTCGTAGCTCATGAAGTTGCGCATGCCGGGCCGCTCGTCGGCGGCGTCATGGAGGAAGGCAAGCGAGCGATAGACGATCGGAGTCCAGAGCTGCTCGTCCGACCGGCGGCCGAGCTCGAGTGCTACGACGGCAAGCCGAGCGACATCGTCGACGCAATAGCCACTGCGTCGGTTCGGAATCGCCCCGTGTGCATGCTGGACGATCCCGGCGTCGTCGACCATCGTCAAAAGATGGTCGTGCCGGAAGCTCGCAGGCTGCGGCTCGAGGCTGACGAGTGATTCACGGCGCGGTGTCAGCTCCATCGCGTCCTGCAGCACCTCGGCGGTCGCACCTGCGACCGACGGCCAGCTCACGGTGACTCCGATTCGACGCGCCTCAGCGCGAGCCGAGCTCAAGAGCGCCGGGTCGTCGATGTAGCGACACACCGCGGCGCTCACCGCGCCCGGGTCGGCGAACGGAACGAGCTCCCCTGCGCCGCTTGCGAGCATGTCTTCTGCGTAGCGGTAGGGCGTCGAAACGACTGCGCAGCCGGCGGCGATCGCGAACGTCAATGCGCCGGACGACGTTTGTTCGGGATCGAGGTAGGGCGTTACGAACACCGATGTCATCGCCAGGAGATCGGAGATCTCGTCGATGGCGAGGAAGCGGTCATCGAACTCGACGTGCTCCTGAAGGGCCAGCTCGGTCACGAGTTGCTGCAGCGACAGGCGATAGCGCTCGCCTTCGCGCTGGGCGACGCCCGGATGTGTCCGGCCGGCGACGACATACAGGGTCTCAGGATGCTGTTCGATGATTGCCGGGAGTGCGCGCAACACGTTCTCGACGCCCTTCCCGGGCGACAGCAGACCGAATGTGGACAGGACGAACCGGCCGCGGAGCCGCTCGTCGCGACCACGTGGCAGTTCGGCCGCTGCCGCTCGCTCGACCAGCAGTGTCGGAGCGCCGTGCGGAACGACGCGGATCTTCGCCTCGGGGCAGGTTCCGTTGTCGACCAGAACACGGAGGGCCGTGTCGGTCATCACGACCACGAGCTCGGCATGGCCGCAGAGCGTTTCGAGGACGCGCGCCTGATGCCGAGTGGGCTCTGAGAGGACGGTGTGCAGCGTCACGACGAGTGGCTGGGTCAATTCTTCGGCCAGCGACAGGATGTACTCGCCGTCGCGCCCACCGAAGATGCCGTACTCATGCTCGAGCAGCACGACGTCCACATTTCCTCGTCCGAGAATCCGTGCAGCGCGGACGTAGTCGCCGCGCGTTCCCTGTGAGATCGTCGCGACGACGCCCGGGCGCTGTGGCCGCGACGGGTCGTCGACGATCACGACTTTCGCGACGGATGCGACCTCATCGAGGCCGATCAGCGAGGCGCGCACATCGGCCGCGAACGTGCCGATACCGCAGGCGCGCGGTGGGTACGTGGAGACGATGGCCGCGCGCATGCCCGCGGGCCTGCCGCCAATCTGCAGTGCTTTGAGCATCTGACTACCTCGATCGGTCCCCGCCGCACGGGAATCGCACGGCGACCGTTCTGCGCTGCGGCTGCCTTCCGATGCCAGGAGTAGCGCGCCTCCACCGTAGCCGAATCGCGTTTCCACCGGATCGGCGGCGCGAGCGATCTGTTAGAACGGTGCGGTGCGATCTGCTCTCCTTGCCGCTACAGCGGCTGCATTGCTCTTCGTCGTGCCGGTAAACGCTCGGTCTTCGAGCCCGTCGGCCGCCTGGCTTGCGCAGGCGCGTTGCGTCCACGTGCACGAAGGACCGTGGACGGCGAACACGGGCAACGGTCACTTCGGGGGCATGCAGTTCTCGGCCAAGACGTGGCTGCGCATGAACGGGCACGCGGTGCCTGCGTTCAGCCACCCGGGCGACCCTGCGTTCCCGTTCGGGGTGTCGCCGGGCGAGCAACTCCATCGCGCCTGGCTGCTGTGGCTGCACGACGGCCGAAGCTGGCGCTCGTGGGGCGCGGTCGGCGTGGCCTGCAGCACGCCTTAGGAGGCGCACGACGGCGACCTGATTGCAGGTCGCCGCCGTTTGCCGTCAGAGCAGTCGGATCACGAGCTCGGCTGCGGCTCGATGTTCTGGTTGAGCTTGAACACGTTGCTGGGGTCGTACTCGTTCTTGAGCTCGACCAGGCGGTCGTAGGTCTCCGCACCGTACGAGGACCGGCCCGCGTCGGTGTCACCCAGGAAGTTGACGTAGGCGCGACCGGTGGTGGCGTCGCCTGCTGCGTCGATCACGTCCCGTGCCCACTGCCGGTGCGACGAGCCTGCAGACGCATCGTGCCAGCCGGTCACGGCGTTCAGCACGTACGGCATCGATCGCTCCGCGAATGCCGTGGCGTCATCGGCGACGCGTGCAATCGCTCCGCCCATCTGGTGCACATGGATCTCGCACTGCGGTCCCGGTGCTGCGAGGTGGAGGTCGCTCAGCCGGTCGATCAGCTCGTCATCGAGCCGCGCCAGGTTCGTCGCCTTGAAGTAGGAGTTGATCCCCTTTCCCCAGAGGGGGTCGATCAGGGTCTGGATCACCTGGTACGGCATCGGCCCGAGGAGGTCTGCGATCGGCTCGGCCACGTCGCGGAACCCGGCGACGAGCGAGTCGCCGGTCTCGAGCGGGCCGGCCGAGACTGCGATGAACGCCGCGACCTTCTTGCCGTGCCACTCTGACGGGATCACCGGCAGCGGTGGCGCCGTCGTGAGATTGACGAGGGCGGTGATCTCGTCGGGGGCGTCGCCGGCCCAGGCGCGGAACGCGCGCAAGAGGTCGCGGTCGGCGTCGGCCGAGTAGAAGATCGGGCCGGCGTACACCATCGGGCCGACCGGGTGCAGTTGGAGCTCGAACTGCGTGACGACTCCGAAGTTGCCGCCGCCACCGCGCAGGCCCCACAACAGGTCGGCGTTCTCGGTCTCGCTCGCGTGCACGAGCCGGCCGTCCGCGGTGACGACGTCGGCGGAGACGAGGTTGTCGCATGCGAGGCCGTGCCGACGCATCAACCAGCCGATTCCGCCGCCGAGCGTGAATCCACCGACCCCGGTGGATGAGACGAGCCCGCCTGTCGTCGCGAGCCCGTGCGCCTGGGTCTCGTGGTCGACGTTCGCCCAGACGGCTCCGCCGCCGACCGTCGCACGCCGTGACTCCGGATCGACCCGCACGCTGCTCATCTGCGACAGGTCGATCACCAGGCCGTTGTCGCAGGTCGAGAACCCTGCGACGCTGTGCCCTCCGCCGCGCACGGCGATCGTCAGGTCGTTGCTGCGCGCGAAGCCGATTGCCGCGATCACGTCGGCGGCACCGGTGCACCTGACGATCAGCGCGGGGCGCCGTCCGTCGTGTGCGCCGTTCCAGACGCTGGACGCGTTCTCGTAGCCCTCGTCGCGTGCGGAGAGGATCGCTCCCTGTACGGCCTCCCGCAGTTCCTGAACCGTTGCTTCCCCGAGAACCGGGGCGATGGTCTGGCTCATGGTCCTCTTCCTTTCGTCTTTGCTTGCCGGGTAGTCGTATCCGGCGCGTCTTTGCCCGGCCTTAGCCGCTCCTTAGCAACGCTGCGAAGCCGTTCGTCGATGGCGGCGACGCCGAGCGAATCGTCTCGTTCCGCATAGCGTGCCCGCGCGTCGGCGAGCAGCACGGTCCCCTGCTCGGTGTCCCCGCGGAGCAGGGCGACCTCGGCCAGCCCCGCCAGCGTGCTGGCGAGCCAGCGTTCACGTTTTGTCTCGCCGAGGACGGCATGAGCCTCTTGCAGAGCGGCGTCTGCATCGTCGAGCCTGCCGCGCGCGATTGCCAGATCGGCGGTTCGCCAGAGCGTGCTCGCGAGCCCCCACCGGTCGCCGGCCCGCCGGAAGATGTCGTGAGCCTCGGCAAGATCGCGCTCGGCGCGGTCATAGTCGCCCGCGATCGTCTCGACCAGGCCCAGGCCGGAAAGGACGAGCCCGCGCCCCCGCCGGTCGCCCAGGGCGGCCCGTAGGTGGAGGGCGCGCTCGAGATGCTGATGCGCGGCTGCAAGGTCTCCCTCGGCGAGCGAGGTGTAAGCGCTTCGGACGAGCACCGTCGAGAGGCCTGCATCGTCCTCGGCGGCTGCGAAGCGCGCCTCGCTCTCCTCGAGCAGCGCCCGCGCGCGCGGCAGGTCACCGCGAACGCGAGCGATGCCGGCTTGATTTGCGATCGCGTAGCTCGCCGCCGCGTCGCAGGAGATCTCGACGAAGGGCTGCAGCGTGTCTTCGAACACGTGCCTGAGCCCCGGCTGCCCGCCCGGTTGGCTGATCCGCAGCTCGGCGATGTTCATCGGGGAGGGAACGGTGTCGGGCGAGCGCTCGAGTGCGCGGAGCGCCTCGACGCTCTGGGCGACCAGAGCATCGGCTCCCGGCAGATCCCCGGTGATCCACGCTGCGACCCCGAGCGAGTGGATGCTGATCGCCTCGGCTGCCGCGAATCCCTCCTGCCGCGCGAGCGTGAGCGCCCGCTCGAGCCACGGGAATGCGACCTCGGCCTGATCGCCTGCAACACCGAACTCGCCGAGAAACTGCAGCGCGCGCCACTCGTGGTGCGCGTCTCCGATCTCCGAGGCGACGGCACGGCTCTGCTCGGCGAGCGGCATGCCGGTCGAGAGTGCGCCGCTGCGGAACTCGATCGCCGCGGCGGCGAGCAGAGCCTCGGCCCCGAGCGCCGTCTGTTCGGGTCGTGCTTCGAGGACGACCGCAAAGCGCCGCTTGGCCTCGCCGAGCTCGATTCTGCGCAGCCAGAACGGCAGCAGGGCGACGCAGAGACGGAGCGCGTCGTGTGCCTGGTGCTCGAGCAGCAGGTCGAGAGCTGCTCGCAGGTTTGCCGTCTCACGGTCGAGCCGCGGCGATCCGTGCTCTCGCTCGGCGAGCCCGAGGGCCCACCCGGCGTGCCGGCCGGAGACCGCGGCCTGTTCGGCGGACTCGGCGAGCCGCTCGCGTGCGTACATGCGGACGGTTTCCAACAGGCGGTACCGTCGTTCGCGGCCTCCTTCCTCGACGGTGACGAGTGACTTTTCGGCGAGCCGCGCCAGCATGTCGGCGACCTCGACCGCCTGCAGCCCGTCTCCCGCGCAGACCTCCTCGGCGGCCTCGAGCTCGAAGCCGCCGGCGAAGATCGCCAACCGGCGGAACAGGATCTCCTCGTCGGGCTCGAGCAGGTCGTGGCTCCATTGCAGCGTCGCTGTCAGCGTCTGCTGCCGGGTCGGTGCGGCATGGCTCCCGGTCCGCAGGAGACGAAAGCGATCGTCGAGTCGCTCCGCGATCGCCGCCGGGCTGAGCACGCCGACCCGTCCCGCAGCGAGCTCGAGTGCGAGTGGCAGTCCGTCCAGACGGAAGCAGATGCGCGCGACGTCCTCCGCGTTCTCCTGGTCGAGCGCAAAGCCGGGCGCGGCTGCGGCCGCGCGGGCCACGAAGAGCGACACGGATTCGTACTCGCCCAATTCTTCCGGCGAGAGCGGCCGATCCGGATCGGGAATGTCGAGGGACGGCACGCGAAAGACGACTTCTCCAGGCACACGCAGCGGTTCCCGGCTGGTTGCGACGATCGTCAGCTGTGGTGCGGAACGGAGCAGCCGGTCGGCGAGCGAGGCCGTCGTCGCCAGCACGTGCTCGCAGTTGTCGAGAATCAGCAGCAGCGTGCGCGGCGAGAGGAAGTCGACCACTGCATCGACGAGATCCTGCGCAGGCAGGGCGCGGATGTCGAGAGCGGCTCCGACCGCTTCGGGGACCAGTCGCGCATCCGCGAGACCGGCGAGCTCGACGAGGGCGGCGCCCGCCTCGTACGACGGTTCGGCGCTGCGGGCGAGCTCCAGCGCGAGTCGTGTCTTGCCGGCGCCGCCCGTGCCGGACAAGGTGAGGAGGCGGGTGCGCCGGAGAAGCGACTTCAGCTCGGTGAGCTCCTGGCTTCGACCGATGAACGAGCTTGCGTCAGCCGGCAGGCCGACCGGCTTCGACGAACCGACCTCGGCCGACTCCGCCTCGAGCTCGGCGGCCAGCGTCGCCAGTTCGTCACGCCGGGTCTCGGCCCAGTCGTCATAACGGTTCTCCGGTAGGAGCTCGCCGCTGTACAACGAGAGGGCGAGCTGGAAGGCCGCAGGTGTCTCGACACGGCGCGCGTTCGCGGCCGCGAGCTCGAAGCGATCGACGTCGATGTCCGCTATGAGTGTGAGCACCTCGTCTCGCAGCTCGATCGCCTCGGCGTCGAGCGTGCGCCGCACGACGTGCACGGCCTGGTGCAGGTTGTTGGCCGCCGCCGCGGGGGCGAGGTCTCGCCAGAGCACATCCATCGCCTGCTCGCGATGGAGGCGGTGGCCGGGGGCGAGAGCGAGCAGCTTCACGAGCTCCCGCGCCTTCTTCAGGCGCCAGGCCGCCGGCGGGACCGCTACGCCGTCGACTTCGGCACTGAAGCCACCGAGCAGGCTGACGCTCACATCACCCATCGTTGGCGACAACCTATAACTCCGCCGCGCTTCCGAGGCCGGCCCGGCCGGGTGGGCCCACTCACTCGCGGCGGCCGCTAAGGGATCGCAAAGGAGCCGCAAAGCGTCTGCAAAGACCCGCCTCGTAGCCTCGCCTCCAAGACGTCGGAACGCATTTCGAACAGGAGGAAGGCATGAACATCAAGCTGCTCGGTGTGACACTCGTCGGAGCTCTCGCGCTCGCTGCACCATCGTTCGGGGGCGGCGCACCAATCGTTGCCAAACCACTCGCGGTCGGGATGATGAAGGCGACGACCATCCATGCAACGACCGGAGCGATGGTCCTCGACTCGATCAGGATCGCGCCCGGCGGGAGCTTCGGCTGGCACACGCACGGCTCACCGGTGGCGGTCGTCGTTACCAGCGGCACGCTCACGGTCTTCGACCCGGCCGTCGCGAAATGCGCGCCGTTCAAGGTCTCGAAGGGGCAGTCCTTCGTCGAGCCTGCGAACCACGTTCACCTCGCGCGAAACGACACCAAGCAACCCGTCACGCTCTACGCGATGTATCTCGGGTTGTCGAACACGGCCAAAGCGAATGTCGGCGTGAGTGCGCCCGCCGGCTGCAAGGCCTGACGAGCTCAGCCGGCGGGCCGCGGTTGCGGCCCGCCGGCCACAACAGATGCGCGCTACGCGGCTACGGGGGCGAGCTCGCGGCGCACGGCCGGCGCGACCTCGGTACCGAAGAGCTCGATCGAGCGCATGATCTTCGCGTGCGGCATCGTCCCGACGCTGAACTGCACGAGGAAACGGTCGTGGTCGAACAACTCGTGCTGGTAGAGGATCTTCTCGACGATCTGCTCGGGGCTGCCGACGAAGTTCGCGCCCCGTCGCGTGGCGGCGGCGTTGTAGTCGGTTCGTGTGTGTGGCGGCCAGCCGCGTTCACGCCCGATCTTGTCCATCATCGCCGACACGTAGGGGAACGACTCGTCGAGCGCCTCCTGCGCGGTGTCCGCGATGTAGCCGTGTGAGTTGATGCTGAGCGGAAGCCGCCTGTGACCGGCTTGCTCGCCTGCGCGACGGTGCAGCTCGGTGAAGGGGACGAAGCGCTCCGGCAGGCCACCGATGATCGCGAGCGCCATCGGCAGGCCCAGAGTGCCGGCGCGCAGGGCCGACTCGGGCGAACCACCGACGGCGACCCACACGGGGAGGGGCTGCTGAAGTGGGCGTGGGTAGACACCCAGGTTGTCGATCGCCGCGCGGTGGCCGCCGGGCCAGCTGATCCGTTCGGACTCACGTAGGGCAAGCAGCAGTCGTAGCTTCTCCTCGAAGAGCTCGTCGTAGTCACGGAGGTCGTACCCGAAGAGTGGGAAGGACTCGATGAACGAGCCGCGGCCGGCCATGATCTCGGCGCGGCCGTCGGAGAGCAGGTCGAGCGTGCTGAAGTCTTGGAAGACTCGGACGGGATCGTCGGAGCTGAGCACAGAGACAGCGCTCGTCAGCCTGATCGTCTTCGTCCGCATCGCAGCCGCCGCGAGCACGACTGCGGGCGCCGAAACTGCGAAGTCGGGACGGTGGTGCTCGCCGACTCCAAACACATCGAGGCCCACCTGGTCGGCGAGCTCGATCTCCTCGAGGAGGTCGTGCAGACGCTCGCTCGGGCTGATCTCGTCCGAGGTCAGCTCAGCAAAGGTGTAGACGCCGAGCTCCATAGCGCTCGACAGTAGCAGATAGTTGCTCGCTCAACTATCTGGGAGCTCGACGTGGAGCCTGAAAGTGGGCGGGGCCGCCCTTCCATGTGGGGCGGCCCCGCCGGTGGTGCCCCCAAGTCATCTCCAGAGGAAGAGACGAGCCGTCACGCTATCAAAATAAAAGTATTGATCTCCCGGCTACCGCTTTACTTTTTGTAGTATCGGCGAGAGATGAAGGAGACACCCACGCTCGAGCTCGTCCTGAAGCGAAATTCCGTGGAGCGGATGAAGCGTGAGAAGAGCCCGCTGGGGATGCTCGACGAGTTGCCCGCACTGATCGCGGCCGGCTATGAGCAGGTCGACGAAGAAGACCTCGTTCGGCTGAAGTGGTGGGGCCTCTACCACGACAAGCCGAAGATCGGAACGTTCATGTTGCGCGTCAAGATCCCGGGCGGCGTGACGTCGCCTGTGCAGTTGCGCGCGATCGGCGATATCTCGAACGTGCACGGCCGAGGCGAAGGCGAGCTGACGACACGCCAGAACGTTCAACTGCATTTTCTCGAGCTCGCGAGCCTCCCCGACGTGTTCGATCGTCTGCACGGCGCGGGCCTGACCTCGGCTGGAGCCTGTGGCGACACGGTTCGCAACATCACCGGCTGTCCACTCGCGGGAAAGGCCCACGACGAGCTGTTCGATCCCACGCCGGTGCTCGAGGAGGCCGCGGCACTCTTCTACGGGAATCCGGACTACTCCGACCTGCCCCGGAAGCACAAGATCTCGATCACCGCGTGTGCAGACAGCTGCGCGGCCCCTGAGATCAACTGCATCGCACTCGTCGGTGCGATCCGCAACGGTGAAGAGGGCTTCGGTGTCCTCGTGGGTGGTGGGCTCTCATCGGTGCCGCGGATTGCGCGCGACCTCGGCATCTGGGTGCCCAAGTCCGAAGCGGTAGCGGTGCTCGCGGCGATCCTGGACGAGTGGCGTGAGGACCTCCGTTACCGGGTCTCGCGCGTCAAGGCTCGCTTGAAGTTCATGATCGACGACATCGGACCGGAGGGCATGCGGGCCCTCGTCGAGGCGCGGCTCGGGCGGCACTTCGACGACTTCGAGTTGCCGCAGGCGCCGCCGCCCGACAACCACCTCGGCGTTCGCGAACAGAAGGACGGTCTCTTCTCGGTCGGCGTGCCGGTGCATCTCGGGCTCATCACCGGGGATCAGATGATCGCGCTGGCAGATCTCGGCCACGAGTTCCGGATCACGCGTCAGCAGAACTTCGTCCTCACCGATGTCGCCGATGTCGCGCTCGTCGAGCAGCGACTCGCCGAGATCGGTTTGCCGCTCGATGCCGGTGCGCTTCGCGGCGATGCGGTCGCGTGCACGGGCGAGCCGCATTGCAATTTCTCCGTCACGGAGACGAAGTCGAGGATGGACGGGCTCGTGCGGATGCTCGAGGAGCGCTTCGGGCCGACGATCGACGGACTACGGCTGCATCTCGATGGGTGCCCGCACGCGTGTGCCCACCACTGGGTCGGCGACCTCGGCTTCCAGGGCACGACGGTGCGCGACGCTGAAGGGAAGCGCCATCAAGCGTACGACGTCTTTCTGCGCGGCAGCCTGGACCGGCCCGCGGCGATCGCCCGGCCCGTGTTCAAGCGGGTGCCGACCGAGGAGCTCGATGCGGCCGTGACAGGCCTCGTCGCCGGCTGGGTCGCCGAGCGGGGTGAGGGCGAGACGTTCCGGACGTTCTGCGACCGCACGGCCGACGATGACCTCGGGCGGCTTGCGGGCCGGGAGCCGGCCAAGACTCGAGTGAAGGAGACAGCGTGAGCGTCGAATTGCTGGACGACCTGGAGGCCGGCGAGCTGAGCGTTGAGTTCGAGGGCGAGGAGCCGGACGTCGTGCTCGAGTGGGCGATCGGGCAGTTCGCGCCGCGCATCTCGATCTCGACCGCGTTCCAGACCGACGGGGCCGTTCTGCTGCACATGGCGTATGCGATCGACCCGTCGATCCGCATCTTCAGCGTCGACACAGGCCGCCTCCCGAGCGAGACATTCGAGCTGATCGAGCAGATGCGTGAGCGCTACCCCAAGCTTCAGCTCGACCTGCTCTCCCCGAGCGCGCCCCCGGTGAACGCGATGGTCGCCAAGCACGGTCCGAACCTGTTCTACAAGAGCGTCGAGAACCGACTGCTCTGCTGCCAGGTGCGCAAGGTGCTGCCGCTCCAGCGGCACCTCGCCGGGCTCGACGCTTGGATCACCGGGCTCCGTCGAGATCAATGGGCGACGCGGAGCGACATTCGCAAGGTCGAGATCGACCATGACCACGGAGCAATCGTGAAGCTCAATCCACTCGCCGAATGGACCGAGGAAGAGGTCTGGGACTACGTCCGCGAGCACGAGCTTCCCTACAACCCGCTGTACGACAAGGGCTTCACCTCGATCGGTTGCGAGCCGTGCACGCGGCCGACCAAGGAAGGCGAGGACCTACGCGCCGGCCGCTGGTGGTGGGAGACGAACGCGCCAAAGGAGTGTGGGATCCACTGTGCAATCGAGACCGGCGGTCTCGAGCACGAATTGAACGCGCTCCTCGGCGAGGAGAAGCATGGCTGATGCCGTCGCGCTGAAGGGCGAGGCTCGCGACGTCGCGCTCGCCGAAGCACAGACCGTGCAGTCGATGGCGCGCGACGACGCGATGCGCGGGCGCCTCGCCGAGCTCGTGGGAGCTGTCGACGAGGGCGCCGTGGAGGGTGACGCTGCGGAGCTGCTCGAGTCGGTGCTCGAGCTCGGGCTCCAGACGGGCCGCATTCGCGCCTACTACGGGCCGGGCGGCGAACAGGCCGCCCTCACAACCCTGCGCAAGCTTCCGCGCGGACGGGTGCGCTCCGACAGCGCACGCGAGGTGACCTCCGCACTGCAAGCATTGTCCGGTGCGCGGATCGACGCCGTGAAGATCGCGGCGGTGGCGCCCGGCGCGTTCACACTCTCGATCGAGGCCGACGGGCTGGAGGCGACAGTGCGCCTCGACGGGACCGGCGCCCGGGTGACGAGCGTGGGCACGTGAGGTACTACATGGCCTGCCTCGACCTGCACGGCCGTGACTGCCTCGTGGTCGGCGGTGGCCGGGTCGCCACGGAGAAGGTGCAGGGCCTGCTCGAGTGCGATGCGAAGGTCACCGTCGTCGCGCCGCAGATGGACGACGAGCTGTGGGGCCTTCCGGTCTCGAAGATCCTGCGCGCGTTCGAGCCCGAGGATGCTGCGGATCGCTTCCTCGTGATCGCGGCGACGAACGATCGCGCGGTCAACATCGAGGTGGCGGCGGTCTCCAGGCTGTGCAACGTCGCCGACGACCCCGAGCTCTGCAGCTTCATCCTGCCGGCGGTCGTCAGAAGAGACCCGATCGTCGTCGGCGTCTCGACCGGCGGCGCGTCTCCTGCGCTCGCGCAGAGAATCCGAGACGACATCGCAGACGTCGTCGGGCCACAGCACGCCGAGCTTGCGCTCCTCCTCCAGGCGCTTCGCCCGTGGGCGAAGCGAGAGCTGCCGACCTACGAGGCGCGCCGTGACTACTTCCAGCGGGTTGTCGAGGAGGCGCTCGCATGACGGTGGCGATCGTCGGCGCCGGGCCGGGCGATCCGGGGCTTGTCACGGTGCGTGCGCTCGAGCTCGTCCGGGCGTGCGAGATCCTCGTCTACGACCGGCTCGTCTCGTTCGACCTCGTGAGCCACGCCGTCGGCGCGACGCGGATTGCTCGCGAGGGCCTGAACCAGGACGAGGTGAACGAGCTCCTGGTTCACCACGGCAGATGCGGCCGCAAGGTCGTGCGGCTGAAGGGCGGCGATCCGTTCATCTTCGGTCGCGGCGCCGAAGAGGTCGAGGCGCTCGCGGCGGCCGGTGTCGACTACGAGGTCGTGCCCGGTCTCTCGACGCTGACCGCGATCCCCGGACTTGCCGGCATCCCGTTGACCGCGCGCGGCGTGGCAGCGCAACTGACCGTGCTCACAGGTACGTCGGGCGACGGGCGTGAGCTCGACTACCGACAGCTGGCCGGTACGCCAGGGACGCTCGTGATCTTCATGGGGCTTGCGCGCCTCGAGACGATCGCCGACAACCTGATCCTCGCCGGCCGGTCGGTGGACGAACCGGCCGCGGTGATCTCTCGTCTCTCCCTCCCGGGTGCCGAGACCCGAATCGGCACCCTCGGCACGATCGCGGGCAACGCCGGTGGGCTCGCCGCGCCCGCTGTGGTCGTGATCGGCGACGTCGTCGCTCACGCGTCGCAGCTGCAGGCAGTGATCGAGCTCGCCCGCGACGAGCGGTAGATCGCGCCGCGATTTAGCTGACGCGGAGCGTTTTCGTCCCGACGAATCCGTCGGGCAGCTGGAGCCGCAGGTCGAGGAGGCCGCGTCGGTGCAGCTTGATCGTCACGCGAAAGTTCCCGGCGGCGTCGGTCCGTGTCCGGACGAGCTCGAGCCACGGTCCCTGGTTCCACCGGCCGCGGAGCACGACCGGGCCGGGCACGTGAAGCCCGTCCGTCGACGCCGTCCGCCCGCGCAGCGTGTAGGTGGATGGATCGGTCGCGACGTTGGATCCGCCGAGTGGCTCGGTTCGGCCGCCGGCCACCGATGTGTCGACGGCGTGTGACGTCCGTCCACCGATGTGTGGCAGCGTGAACGAGAACGCCGGCACGAGCGGATGATGGCGCGGCACTTGACCGGCGACGACACAGGCGATCGCCGCGAGCGTGACCGCTCCGAGCAGAATCACTGCGCGCGCCGTCCTCGGAGCCGCCGGCGGAAGCGCTGCGGAGTCATCGCTGATCCGCGGCTCCCACTCGTCGTTCTGAGCCCAGTCCCGGTCGCCCCAGTCCATCCCCCGGCATTGTTCCAGTCGACGGCGACGTTGACCGGGTCGAGAGCCTAGTACTCGCCGGCCAGCGCCTCGGTCTTGAGGTCGCCGGTCTCGTGTGGTTCGAAGGCCTGCTCGGGTCGCCGTTGTGGGATGCGGAGGCCGGCGAGGACGCCGATCCCCAGGGCGATTGCGCAGGCGGCGAACGCGAGCGTGTAGCCGTGGGCTGTCGGGTAGTCGCCTACGTCGATGGAGCTCGCGAGGATCGAGGCGGTCGCGGCTCCGCCGAAGGCGCCGCCGACGGTGCGCGTGACGGTATTCATTCCGGTCGCGACGCCGGTTTGCTCCGGGCCGACGTTTTCGATGATCAGGTTCGCCATCGCGGCGAACGCGAGGCCGATTCCGGCCCCGAGCAACGCGGCTGCGAGGTAGATCTCCCAGCGCTCGCTGCGTGCGAACGCGAGGATCAGGAACGAGGCCATGGCCAACAGTCCGCCGGCCAGGAGCGGGGGCTTCGAGCCGAAGCGCTGCTCGAGCCGGCCGGTCTGGGAGCCGACGATCAGCATCATCAGAGTGGTGGGGACCAGAAAGAGTCCCGCCTGCGTCACGGAGCTGCCGAACCCGTAGCCCGCACGCGCGGGCGTCTCGACATATTGCGGCAGCAGGATGAACGACGAGTACATGCCGAAGCCGAGCAGGAGCGCCACGGTGTTCGTCGTCCAGACGCCACGGATCCGCATCATGTGCATGTCGACGAGCGGATGATCGGAGCGCAACTCGCTCCGGACCCAGAACACCAACAGGACCACTCCGAGCACGATGAGCCCGATCGTCTTGGCCGAGAGCCAGTGCCAGGTCACTGTTTCGCTGACGGCGATCAGCACGGCGGCGAGCCCCGCCGACATCAGAGCCGTGCCGGTCCAGTTGATGCGGCCGGGAACGCGGATCGGCGACTCCGGGACGAATACCTGGATCAACGCGGTCGCGATCACGACCGGGATCAAGGGGATCCAGAAGAGGTAGTGGTAGGAGAGGTTGTCGACGATCGGTCCCGAGAGCACGACGCCGACGCCGCCGCCGACGCCGAGGAGCGCCGACATCAAGCCGATGCCTCCGGCGACGCGCGCGCGGGGGAACTCGTCGCGGATGATCCCGAAGGCAAGCGGGAACACCCCGCCTGCGGCGCCCTGGATCACGCGGCCCACGAGCATCAGTGCCAGCGTCGTCGAAACCGCGGAGACAAGCGTGCCGGCGGCGAGCAGCACGAGCACGATTATCAGGAGCCGTTCTTTGCCGTACATGTCGCCGAGGCGCCCGATCACCGGCGTCGCGATCGAGGCGCTCAAGAGGTACGCGGTCAGCACCCAGCTGACGGAGTTCTCGGACGTGTTCAGGGCGTGCTGGATGTCGGGCAGAGCCGGCGCGACGAGCGACTGCAGGAGCGCATACGAGATGCCGGCGACCGCGAGCAGCGCGAAGGTGATGCCGTAGTGCTGCCGGTGAGGCGCGTCGGTTTCGTCGCTACGGGGCGGCATCGACCGACGGTATCAGCGGCGACTCTGCCTGCAGCTGCGCAGCTGGAGCCAGTTGCGGATCGAGCTGCAGGTGCTAGTCGGGGATCGCCGGGTCGGCGACGACGAGGGCGGCCTGCTCGGGATGGTCACGGATCCACGCGCGCACGAACGGGCACACCGGGATGACCCGCAGCCCACGTTCGTGCAGGTCGCGTAGCGCCCCTTCGACGAGTTCCCCGGCAAGCCCTCGGCCTTCGTGCGCGGGGTCGACCTCCGTGTGCACGAGCGCCACAGCCCCGGGCTCGCGTCGATAGCGGATCTCCCCGATCACCTCGCCGTCATCGACGAGCTCGTACCGGAGCTCTGCGGGGTTGTCGCGCACTGTTGCCACGTGGATGGGTAACGCGCACGGGGCGGCCTTCTATTCCGGTCGACGGAGCTCGACACCGGCTCGGCCGGGGCGCGCATCGTGGGCACGCCCCGGCATCTCCAGCTCCCCTCTCGTGCCCCCGACGCTCCCCGCCGGGCTCCCTCTCGTGGCTGTCGCCGCCCGTTCCCTGTACCTGACGCGGCGGTTCGATCGCCTCGTGGAAACGAGACTGCCCGTTGTGGGCGACCCCGCCCATCGGGGCAGCGCCCCATCTCGCGCCGGTCGAGGCCCCATCCACTGTCAGACCAGAACCGTCCGAGGGATCATCGCGAGATGGGGCCTCGCCTCCATTTCGCGCCAGCTGTGCTCCGGGGATCCTGGGGTTCACTCAAACGTCGAAGGAGCCTCAATGTCGATCGTGCAAAAACAGTCGAGCCATCTCCGCACCAGGAGCCGGATTGTCCTCAGTGATTCCAAGGGGCCGTTGCGTTGCGTCTCGTGTGGATACGAGATCGTGAGCTACCGCTCGCTGCCCTCATGCCCGATGTGCCAGGAGACCAATTGGGAGCGGGCGCGGTGGCGGCCGTTCACCCGAGGAATGTCGGACGACGCATTCACCCGGAGCTGAGATGAACGGGACGATCCTCTGCGCGGTCGACGACTCGGAGTTCCTTGGGACGACGGTCGAGGTTGCGAAACGTATTGCCGAGCGGTTCGGCGCGCGGCTCTTGCTCGTGAGCATCGCCGACGGGTCGACCGTCGAAACAGGGAGCGGAGAGAGTCTCTCAGCGAGGCAGTCGCTCGCCGGCGCCCAGCGGCGGTTGGCGCGGATCCTCGCCGAGCACGACCTTCCGCCAGAAGCACATCGCATCGCCGCCGGCGACCCGGCCGAGGCCGTTGCGGTGATCGCGGCAGAGGAGGGCGCGGACCTGGTCGTCGTCGGCGCGCGGCGCGGCGTCCTCAGCCGCACGCTCCGAAGCGCACTTGCGAGGGAGCTCGCCGCGACGGCGTCCTGCCCGGTGGTCGTGGCGCCTCCGGAGGCCGCAGTGGCGGTCGCCGGCCGCTCTGCAGCCGCCGTGCGGCTTGGCTAGCGCAATCGCCAACGGCTACAACGTGAGGAAGACGATGTCCCTTTTCTGGCGCGTGTTCCTCCTGAACGCGGCCCTGCTCGTGGTGGCGGGGGTTCTGCTCGCGCTCTCGCCGGTGACGATCAGCGCGCCGGTCAAGGTGCTGGAGGAGGTCGCGCTCGGCGTCGGGATTCTGGTGTTGCTCGTGGCGAACTACGTGATGTTGCGACCGGCGTTCAAACCGCTGGAGCGGCTGGCCGAGCGGATGAGGAACGTCGACCTGCTTCGCCCCGGCCGCCGGCTGACTCCTGCCGGCTCGCCTGAGGTCGTCGACCTGGTGCTGTCGTTCAACGAGATGCTCGAGCGCTTGGAGCTGGAGCGGCGCGAGAGCGGCCGGCGTGCGCTCGCGGCACAGGAGACCGAGCGGAAGCGGATCGCGACCGAGTTGCACGACGAGGTCGGCCAGAGCATGACCGGCGTGCTGCTCCTGCTCCAGCGGGTCGCCGGCGAAGTCCCCGCGGCCAGGCGTGAAGTGTTCGCGGAGGCGCAAGAGGCGACCCGCAAGAGCGTCGAGGAGGTACGGAGGATCGCGCAGGAGCTTCGACCGGAACTGCTGGAGCACCTCGGGCTGGTCAGCGCGCTGAAGTCGCTCGCGACACGCTTCACAGAGCAGGCAGGCCTCCAGCTCGAGTGGGACTTTGCCGGAGAGCAGCCGAAGCTCGCACCTGACGTGGAGCTGGCCGTCTATCGCGTCGCCCAAGAGGGACTGACCAACGTTGCGCGTCACGCAGACGCCACCCGAGTCTGGATTTCGCTGGAGCCCGGGCGCGAGAACGTGGTACTGCGGATCGTCGACGACGGCAACGGGATCAACGGGGCGAGTGACGGGGGCGGTCTGCGCGGCATGCGTGAGCGTGCGGTCCTCATCGGAGCCGCGCTCGCGATCAAGCCGGCGCGGACGGGCGGCGTGGAGGTTCGGCTCGAGGTTCCGACCGCAAGGAACGGTTCCTGATGCCGACTCCCCTCGTGACGCGGATCCTGGTTGCCGACGACCACGAGATCGTGCGGCGCGGACTGAAGCTCGTGATGGACCGTGAGCCGGACCTCGAGGTCGTCGCCGAAGCCGCCGACGGCGCTGAGGCGCTCGAGCGCGCTCTGACCGACGACGTGCACCTCGCGATCCTCGACGTCAGCATGCCCCGCATGACAGGGCTCCAGGCTGCGCGCGAGCTCGCGCGGCGAAAGCCGGAGCTGCGCATGCTCGTTCTTTCCATGTACGAGAACGAACAGTTTCTCTTTGAGGCGTTGAAGGCAGGCGCCTCTGGCTACGTGCTCAAATCCGGCGCCGACCGGGACATCGTCGACGCCTGCCGAGCGGCGATGCGCGGGCAGACGTTTCTCTATCCATCGGCTGTATCGACGCTTGTGCGCGATTTCGTCCAGCGCGACGACGAGCAGGTGGCCTTCGATCCGCTCACGCCGCGCGAGCAGGAGATCCTCAAGTTGATCGCCGAGGCGCACCCTTCGAAGACGATCGCCTCGATGCTCACGATCAGCGTCAAGACGGTTGAACGTCATCGGGCCAACATCCTCGAGAAGCTCGGTATGCGCGACCGGGTCGAGCTCACCCGCTATGCGATCCGCCGCGGCCTCGTCGAGCCGTGATTGATCGCGCGAAATACAGCGCGGAACCCATACCGCATCTCTCTTCATGCGACGACCCTGGTCGACACCACGACCAAGGGAGTGAAGATGAGCACGTTTGTTACACCAGACCTCGGCCGACCGCGTCTCGAGCGCTGGTCATCGGGCGACGTTTGGGTCGCGGCGGGACGCGCAACCCCCACCAACGAGCTGCTGGTCGGCGCGCTGCACGAGCGGGGCATGCGGGCGCAGCTCGTCGACCCGTCCGATTTGCCCCGGAGGGTGCGGAGCGGCGACGTCGTTCTCGGCCGTCTGGATGTGCGGCCGACACTCGACGGAGTCGAGAACGGGGTCTGGGAGCTCCGCCGCCTGGAGCGCCTAGGAATCCGGGTCCTCAATCCCGCGGCCTCGCTGCTCACCTGTCACGACAAGTTGCAGACGGCGCTCAGACTCGGCCGGCTCGGCGTTCCGCAGCCGGCAACGGCGCACGTCGACTGGAACACACCGCTCCCAAGGATCGCGTTCCCTGTCGTCGTGAAGCCCCGTTTTGGCAGCCGGGGAGCCGATGTCGTGCTCTGCGAGTCGGCCAAGCAACTCAGACGCTGCCTACGACGTCTCCGTAGCCGCGCCTGGTTTCGTCGCCAGGGTGTGCTCGTGCAAGAACTGATCCCTCCCGTCGGCTTCGACCTGCGCCTGGTCGTCGCCGGCGGCCGGGTAGTGGGCGGGATCAAGAGAGTTGCGGCGGCGGGTGAATGGCGGACGAACATCGCGCTCGGCGGGGTGCGCCGACCGCTCATTCCACCCCGCGACGCGTGTCTGCTGGCGATCGCGGCCGCGGAGGCAGTCGAGGGAGATGTCGTAGGTGTCGACCTGTTGCCGCTGCCGACCGGCGACCACGTCGTCCTCGAGTTGAACGGAGCAGTCGACTTCACCTCCGACTATTCCTTCAACGGACGAGACGTCTTCGACGAGGTGGCCGGTGTCGTCATCAATGCCGCAAACCGAGTTCGGCGCCGACACCGCTGCGCTGGGACGCTGACGACGACGACTGGAGCGGCTCCAGAACAGCGTCGCGAATTACGATCTCGCGCAATGATCACGATCCGACTCAGCTCTGGCGTGCCATAGCTCGCGGTGACGTGATGACTGCGCGACTCAGGCTTACGCGAACGCAGATCCTCGCCTTTCGACGACGGGTCGGAGCGCTCGATCAGCGGCTGCCACGAGGACGGCCGTCGCTGCGGCGCGCCGCCTGGGCCGGTGTTCAGGACAGCATGCCCCGCGCGGCGCTGCTGTCCTTCCACGCGCGCGTGGAAGGTGCCGGCCCGTCCGTCTGGGCTGACCCGGCGCTCGTGCAGGTTTGGGGACCGCGGTACCACGTGTACGTCGTCGCGGCGCGCGATCTCGCCGTGTTCACGCTCGGCAGGCTCCCGGACGGCGGCGAGATCCGCCGAAGGGCGCTGGATCTGGCCGCTCGCCTGGAGGTCTTTCTCGGCGGCGCCGAGCTGAGGTACGACGAGGCCGGGCGGGCGCTGGGAGTGCACGGAAACAACCTTCGCTACGCCGCCTTGACGGGCAGGCTCGCGATCCGGTGGGAGGGTGCACGACGGCCCACGGTCTGGATCGTGCCGCCGCCGGCCATCGATCCCGCAGAGGCGACCCGTGAGCTGGCACGCCGCTACCTGCATGTCTTCGGTCCGACCGGCCCGGCTGCGTTCGGCAAGTGGGGGGCGATCGGCGTCCGAAAGGCGGTTCGGACGTTCGAGGAGCTCGAGTCTGAGCTGGTCCCGGTTCTGACGCCGTCGGGCGAGGCCTGGCTGCTCGCTCGCGACGAGGCCACGATCCGAGAGCCTCCGTCTCCCGCGGCGGGGGCCCGGCTCCTGCCGAGCGGCGACGCCTACACCCTGGGCATCACGAGCGAGGATCGTGCGCTCCTGGTACCGGATGCCGGCCAACGTGGCGAGCTGTGGACACCGCGTGTGTGGCCCGGCGCGCTGCTCGTCGCAGGGAATATCGTCGGGACCTGGCGCCGCGCCCAGCGTACGCTGACGATCCAGGCCTGGCAGCGGCTCTCGCGGACCGCGCGCGAGGCGGTCCTTGCCGAAGCCGAATCGTTGCCGCTGCCGGACACCGGCGGGCGGATCGTCGTCCACTGGACCTGACTGTCGAGTCGGCGTCAGACGGATGCGGCGAGTGTCGCCGCAACGGCAGCGGTGTCTGGCATCGCGGCAATTTCGGCGGCGATCTCGCGTGCTCGGGCGGCATAGTCGGCCTCGCTCGCCAGCGCCTCGACGGCAGAGCGGACAGCCGCTGTTTCGAGCTCGGCCGGCATCAGCGTCTCCGCAACGCCCGCCCTCCGCGCGGCGGCGGCGTTGTCGAACTGGTCCGCGGCGTGCGGAAGCATCAGCAGTGGCAGTCCGTGGGCGAGTGCGCCGTAGGTGGTTCCGGAGCCGCCGTGCGAGACGACGACGCTGCAGTGCGGGAGCACGTCCGCCTGTGGCACGAAACGCTCGACCGTTGCGTTCGCGGGCCACGGCTCGAGCGACGCCGGGTCACCGCGCCGCCCGATCGTCATCAGGACGTTGCAGTCCAGGTCTGCGAGGGCGTCGAGCAGGAGGCGAAGCAGGTCGGCCTCGTCGAGCATCGTCCCGAGCGTCACGTAGACGTTCGGGAGGTCCGGCCGCGCAACGTGCCACGGTGGTTTCGTTGCGGCGCCGCATGGGTGTCGCCGGACGCCGCTGGTACGTCCGCGTACCGGCCGGCACGACCTCGCCTGCGAGCGACGGCGGACAGATGTCGACGTATGCGCCGCGGTACATCCCGTTCCAGGGCTCCGGCGTGAGGCCGACAACATCCCAGAGCGCCCGCACCGGGTCAGCGGCATTCTCATGACAGGCCGCCGGAATCACCTGGCCGAACCCTTGGTTGACCGACGGTATGTCGAGCGACGCCGCGACAGGTGGCGCGCAAAGCTCGGCTGCGTCGTGCACGAGGAGATCTGGGCGCCAGTGTGTGGCGGCGCGCAGCAGTTCCGGGAGCTTCGCAGGCGCATCGACGTGCGCGAACCGGTAGGTGTACGCGAACGTCCTGCGCTCCGGAGGAGGGATCTCCAGCAGCCGCGGCCGGTACGCCTGCATCCGTTCCCTGATCTGCACCTGGTCGAGCCCGGCGGGCAGCGTCGCGAAGCCGTCCGACTGCACGCGCTCCTCGAGAGCCGGCGCCGTCGCGAAAGCTACGTCGTGGCCCTGGTCTGCGAACGCGCGCGCCAGCGGCACGAGCGGCGCGACATGGCCTTCGGTCGCAGTGCACGAGAACAGAACCCGCATCGGAGCATCATCGTCTACGTCGGTGGAGGCTCGTAGGGAGCCGGCTGCGGGCCTGGATCGAAGACCGGCGAGCGATCCCGCGGCTTGATCGCACCGGATTTGACCGCCTCGGCGTAGTGACAGGCGACGAGATGCCCTTGGATGTTCCGCAGTTCCGGCTCTTCGTCCGCGCATCGCGTCGGCTGAACGAATGGGCAGCGCGTGTGAAAGCGGCACGCGTCGGGCGGGTGCGCCGGGTTCGGCAGGTCGCCGCTCACGCGGATCGGGCGACGGTTCCGTTCGACCTGCGGGTCGGGGATCGGGATGGCCGAGAGCAACGTGACGGTGTACGGGTGCAACGGGTTCTCGTACAGGTCGTCGGCGGGAGCGACCTCCACGATCTTCCCGAGATACATCACGATGATCCGCGTCGAGATATGCCGTACGACGGCCAGGTCGTGCGCGATGAACAGATAGGTGAGATGAAACTCGCGCTGCAGGTCCTCGAGCAGGTTGACGATCTGCGCCTGGATCGAGACGTCGAGCGCTGACACGGGCTCGTCGCAGACGATGAAGGCCGGGTTCAGAGCAAGAGCGCGGGCCAGGCCGATCCTCTGGCGCTGGCCGCCGGAGAACTCGTGTGGGTACCTGTTCGCGGCATCGGCGGGGAGCCCGACCACACTGAGGAGGTGGGCAACCTCGCTCCCGACCGTCTTCCGAGTTGTCGTGCCATGTGTGCGCAGCGGCTCGCCGACGATCCGGCCGACCGAGTGGCGCGGATTGAGCGATGCGTACGGATCCTGGAAGACCATCTGCATCCTGCGCCTGACCGGGTGAAGCTCATTCTCCGAGGCCTTCGTGATGTCTTGGCCGTCGAAGACGATACGACCGCTCGTCGGTTGATAGAGACGGAGGATCGCGCGGCCGAGCGTCGACTTCCCGCACCCCGATTCGCCGACGAGGCCGACGGTCTCGCCTCGCGCGATCGAGAACGAGACGCCGTCGACTGCCTTGACGTCCCCGACGTGGCGATCGAGCACGATCCCGCTCGTGACCTTGAACCAGACGCGTAGGTCGTCGATCTCGACCAGAGGCCCACCGTTGTCCGAGCTCACGTCGAGCCCACCACGCCACGGTGGCTCCAGGCATCCTCCGCCACCGGAAAGAAGCACGCAGCGGCATGCCCGGGCTCGAGCTCCCGGAGGAGCGGCAGCTCGCTGTCGCAGCGGCTCTCTCGGAACCGACAGCGAGGCGCAAATGGGCACCACGCCGGCGCTTCGAGCATGTTGCGTGGTGAACCGGGAATCGGGTTCAGCGGCGCAGCCCGCCGTGTGTCGAGGCGCGGAACGCTCTCGAGCAGTCCGAGCGTGTATGGATGCCGCGGCGCGTCGAAGATCTGATCGGCGGTCCCGCTCTCCACGAACGTGCCGGCGTACATCACCTTGACCCGCTCGCAGATGCCTGCGACCACGCCGAGGTCGTGCGTGATCATGATCAGTGCGGTGTCACGCTCGGCCACGAGCGCGCGCAGCAGATCGAGGATCTGCGCCTGGATCGTCACATCGAGGGCAGTCGTCGGCTCGTCGGCGATCAGAAGCTTCGGCTCGCACGCGAGCGCCATCGCGATCATCGCGCGCTGCCGCATCCCGCCCGAGAACTGGTGCGGGTAATCGTTCAGCCGGGACCGCGGGCTTGGAATCCCGACCTGATCGAGCAGCTCCGTCGCACGGTCGAGCGCGGCCTTCTTGTTCAGGCCGAGGTGGGTCTCGAGCGGCTCGCGGATCTGGCGTCCGATCGAGAGCACCGGGTTCAGGCTCGTCATCGGGTCCTGGAAGATCATTGCGATCTGGCTGCCACGGATCCCCCGCAGCTCCGAATCGCTCATGGTGGTGAGCTCGGTGCCGTCGAACCGGGCGCTGCCTGACGTGACACGCCCGGCTCGCGGCAGGATGCCGAGGACTGCCAGCGACGTGACGCTCTTGCCGCAACCGGACTCGCCCACGATCCCGAGCGTTTCGCCCGGGGCGATATCGAACGACACGCCGTTGACGGCATGCACGATGCCTCGGTCCGTCCAGAAGCGCACCTCGAGCTCGTCGACCACGAGCAGTGGGGCCCGCGCCACTACGCCCTCCCTCTCAGCTTCGGATCGAGCGCCTCGCGCAGTCCGTCGCCGATCAGGTTGAACCCGAGCACCGAGATCACGATCGCGGCGCCGGGGATGATGGCCAGGAACGGGGCCGTCTGCAGGTAGCGCACGGTGTCCGTGAGCATGTTTCCCCACTCCGGCGTCGACGGATCTTGCGGCCCGAGGCCGAGGAAGCTCAACCCGGCCGCGTCGATGATCGCGGTGGCGAGCGCCAGCGTCCCGGCGACGATCACCACGGAGATGGAGTTCGGCAATACGTGCGAAATGAGGATCTTCCGCCGCCGGACACCGACGGCTCGCGCCGCGAGCACGAAGTCGTTGTCGCGTTGCGCGAGCACGGAGCCACGCAGCAAGCGCGTGAAGATCGGGATGTTGACGATCCCGATCGCGATCATGACCTGGAGGAGGCCGGGGCCGAGCAGGGCGACGATCCCGATCGCCATCAGGAAACCGGGGATCGCGAGCATGATGTCGACGAGGCGCATCAGCGTGCCGTCGACCCAGCCGCCGAGGAAGCCCGAGATCGCGCCCAGCGTGATCCCGATCGAAAGCCCGACCGAGACCGAGACGATCCCGATCAGCAAAGAGAGCCGCGCGCCGTAGAGGATCCGCGACAGTTCGTCGCGCCCGAGGTCGTCGACACCCAGGAGGTGATGGGCCGAGGGGCCTGGACAGCAGCCGTTCGAAATGAGGCTGAGATCCTGTGCGCGAGGATTGTCCGGAGCGAGGAACGGCGCGAAGATCGCGACGAAGACGAACAGTGAGACGAGTATGAACCCGATGATCGCGCTCGGGTTCTTCCGCAACCGCCGGAAGGCGTCCGACCAGAGCCCGCCTTGACCCTCGCCCTCGAGCGAGATCTCCGCAGACTCGAGCTCCATGATCGACATCGGTTAGTTCCCTCCCAGCCGGATTCGAGGGTTGATCAGCCCGTACGAGATGTCGACGAGCAGATTGACGAACACGACGATGATCGCGACGAAGAGGATCCCGCCCTGGATCACCGGATAGTTCCGGTCGGCGATCGCCAGCTGGAGCCACGACCCGATACCTGGGTACGCGAAGACGGTCTCGGTGAGGATCGCGCCCGAGAGCAGCAGGCCGACCTGCAACCCGACGATCGTCGACACCGGCAGCATCGCGTTTCGCATCACGTGCCGGAAGTCGACGACGCGCGGCGGCAGTCCCTTGGCGCGCGCTGTGCGGATGTAGTCCTCGTTCTGCACGTCGAGGACGGCAGCGCGGGTGACGCGCGTGATGATCGCAAGGGGAATCGAGCCCAGGGCGATCGCCGGCAGGATCAGGTGCTTGGAGACGTCCCAGAAAGCCTCGGGACTGCGGGCCAGGATCGCGTCGAGGAGATAGAAGTTCGTCGGATGCGGGATGTTGATCAGCACCGACATCTGTCCCACCGTCGGTAAGAGGCCCAGCTGCACCGCGAAGATGTACTTGAGGATCAAGCGCGAGGAAGAAGATCGGGATCGAGATCCCGAAGAGCGAAAGCCCGAGCGAGAAGTGGTCGAAGGCCTTGCCGTGCTTCTTCGCGGCGAAAAAGCCGAGCGGCACGCCGACCGACACCGCGAAGAGCGCGGCGGCGAACGCAAGCTCGAAGGTCGCGGGAAACCGTTGTCCGATCTCGGTCAGCACCGTCTGCCGCGACGTGATCGACGTGCCGAGCTTGAGCTGCGCGGTCTGCTCGAGATAGCGCCAGTACTGCACATAGACGGGCTGATCGAGGCCGTACTGATGATTGATCTGCTGGATCGTCGCAGGTGTCGCGCGTTCGCCGAGGAGCGCCTGGGCGGGGCTGCCCGGGAGCGCCCTGATCCAGATGAAGACGAGGATCGAGAGCCCGAGCAGGATCGGGACGAGCAGCAAAAGTCGGCGAACGACGAACCGGAGCATTCGAAGTTTTGATCCTCCCTTTCAGCCTGCCAGAAAGACCTGTGGGGGCCGGCGTCGGGCCGGCCCCCACAGACGAGGTACTGACTAGCCGATCGACACGCTCGAGAAGAACTGGATGTCAACCGGGCTCGGCACGTACCCGTTGACGTTCTTCTGGAACGCGAGCGCCGGGCTCGTGTGCACGTACGGAACGCCCGGCAGGAAGTTCATGATCATGTTGTTGGCTTGCTTGTAGAGCGCGATGCGCTTGGCCAGGCTCGACTCATCGCGAGCCTTGGTCAGGATGTTGAAGATCGCGGGGTTGTTGAAGCCCCACTGCTTCTGCGGTGTCCGGAAGAACACGCCTGCGAAGTCGTCCGGGTCACCGAAGTCGCCGGTCCAGCCGTAGAGATAGACCTGCGCCTTGCCGTCCTGGACGCCGCCGAGGTAATCGGGGTTCCAGGGAGCCGCATGAGGAACGACCTTGAAGCCGGCCTTCGTCAGGCTGGCCGAGAAGGCCTCGAAGTTCTTCTGCGGATCCGGCATGTACGGGCGCGAGACGCTCGTCGGATACCAGAAGTTGATCTTCACCGGCAGCTTCAGTCCCGCGGCCTTGAGGAGCGCCCGCGACTTCGCCGGGTTGTACGGATACTGCTTGACGTTGTTCGAGTAGCCGAACAGGCTCGGCGGCTGGAACTCCTTCGCCACGACGCCGCGACCGCCGTAGAACGCCTTGACGACGCTCGCGCGGTCGAGGCCGTACGCCACTGCCTGCCGGACCTTGATGTTGTTCATCGGCGGCATCGACTGGTTCATGCCCACGATGCCGACGTTGAACGGAGGCCGCGACAGCAGCTTGAGGTCCTCGTCGCTCTTGATCGTGGAGATGTCCTGGGGCTCGACCAGGTCGTAGCCCTGGATCTCACCGTTCTGCAGCGCCTGCAGGCGCGCCGCGTTGTCGGCGATCGGCTTGAAGATCAACGTGCTCAGCTTCGCCGGCGGTCCCCAGTAGTTGGGGTTGCGGACGAGGACGAGCTTGTCGCCGCGGTTCCACGACTGGAGCATGAACGGGCCTGTGCCGGTCGGGTGCTGCGTTGCATACGTGCCGGTCGGGTGGAAGACGCCGCTGGCGTCGACCGAGCCCTGGTTGGCGCCGTACTTCTGCTCCGCCGTGGGGCTCCCCATGGAGAACGAGGGCAGCGAGAGACCGGCGAGGAACGACGCCGAGGGCGACGTCAGGTTGATCGTGATCGTCGAGCTGTTGACGACCTTGCAGCTCTTGAAGAGGCTGCCCTTCGGGGCACCGGATTTCGCATCGTACGTCTTGAATCCGCCGAAGATGGTCTGCCAGTAGTAGGTCGCACTCGGGTTCTGGAACGACCCGGTGAAGTTGTACCAGCGGTTGAAGTTGAAGCAGGCTGCGGCGGCGTTGAACGGCGTGCCGTCGCTGAACTTCACGTTCTTCCGCAGGTTGAACGTCCAGGCCTTGCCCGCCGCCGACGACTTCCAGCTCAGCGCGAGTGACGGGACAACGATGGTCGTTCCGGGCTTCAGGCCGACGAGGCCCTGGTAGATCTGAATCACCACGCGACCCGACTCACCGTCGGAGATCAACGCGCCGTCGAGAGCGACGGGGTCGGCCGACGACGCGAACACCAGGGTGTCGCTCGCCGTCTTGTGTGCTCGCGCGCCGTACGCGACTGCGACGGCGATGAGCGCAACGAGGCCAAACGCAAGCAAGGCCTTCGTGAGTTTGTTCATGGAATCCTTTCACTCCGGGGGGGCGGCTTCGGCGGGAAGTATTGCCGATTCGAGCCGGAGGGAAATGAAAACATGAGATAACCGCCCACGACCCGTGTTGAACGACGCTTCCCTCATCCCTAGCGAACTGGCTGAGCTCTCCGCCTTTCTACGGATACCGAGTGTCAGTGCTGATCCGGCGCGCGCCGCAGATGTTCGGGCTGCCGCGGACTGGCTCGTCGACCTGATCCGGGCGCAGGGCGGCGAGGCCCGGATCGTCGAGCGCGCGGGCCGTCCGCTCGTCGACGCGCTCGTTCGGGCGAATCGAACGGGGCCAGGGCCGCCGATTCTGTGTTACGGCCACTTCGATGTCCAGCCGCCCGGACCGGCCGAGCTGTGGGAAACCGACCCGTTCTCACCGCAGGTGCGAGACGGTTGGCTCTACGCGCGGGGGGTGGCCGACGACAAAGGCCAGCTCTGGGCTTTGCTCCGTGGCGCGCTGGATCTCCGCGGGGCCGGCACGCTGCCGGTCGACGTCCGGTTCTGCCTGGATTGCGAGGAGGAGGTCGGCGGCACGGCGATCGTCGACTATCTCGAGGAGACGGCCGGCGACGTGCGTGCCTGTGTGATCTTCGACACGGCGATGCTCGACGTGGAGACGCCCGTCCTGACGATCGCCACCAGAGGCACGGTGTACCTGCACGTCGAGGTGAGCACAGGTGAGCGTGACCTTCACTCGGGTGTCTACGGCGGTGCCGCGCTCAACGCCCTCCACGTGCTCGTCGGTGCACTCGGCCGCGTGATGGCGCACGACGGGCGAGTGCCCGAGCCACTCCGGGCGAACGTCACCGAGCTTGACCGCGAAGAGATCCGTGAGTGGCAGGCGCTTCCCGCCGGTCAAGACCTGCTCGCTGCGCAGGGTGCCGTCCCGGCCGATGACGACGCCGCCCGTGAGTTCTATCTCCGCACCTGGGCTCTGCCCTCACTCGACATCAACGGCATCGAAGGCGGTTCGCCCGTTCTCCAGAAGACGATCGTGCCGTCGTCTGCGCGGGCGAACCTCTCGGTGCGCCTTGCGCCGGGCCAGACGGTCGAGTCGATCGCACCGGTCGTCGAGGAGCTCCTGCAACGCGACCTGCCGACAGGCGCGCAGCTCGATGTTCAGTTGATCGCGTCTTGCGACCCAGGGCTGACCGCTCCCGACTCGCGCGCCGTGGAGCTCGCCGCCGGCGCAATCGAGCGGGCGACGGGCAAGCGCCCGTTGGTGCTGCGAAGTGGCGGCTCGCTGCCGCTCATGCCGCTCCTCGAGCGGCTCGGCATTCCGGCGGTCGTCTCCGGGTTCGACGTTCCTGACGGGAACATCCATGCACCGAACGAGCGCATGCTCGTCGGCCATCTCGGGCTCGCGCGCGACGCTGCGCGCGAGCTCTACCTGGCGCTCGCCGAGCTTTGATGCTCGGCGCCGGATGACGCTACCGGGTCGACCCGCGGCACCCTGATCCGGGACGGCAAGATACAGCGGCTCGGCAGAATTCGCCGTCACGGAGGAACCGAACTTGTCAGCACCTGCGAGCCCACTGCTTTCCCCGTCGCAACTGGCGGCTCTCGCCGAGATCGGCGAGGAGCGCTCGGCCCGTCCCGGTGAGTTGTTGTATCGGGTCGGGGATCGGAGCTATCCGTTCGTGGCGATCCTCGAAGGAGAGGTCGCGATCGTCGACGCAGCAGGGAACGAGATCATCCGGCACGGCCCCTCGGGCTTCCTCGGCGAGCTGAACCTCCTCTCGGGGCAGACGGTGTTCGTCAGCGCGCTCGTGATCGAGCCGCTGCGGTACATCGCCGTCGAGCGAGCCGCGCTGCGTCTGCTCCTCAATGAGGACGCCCAGCTGAGCGACCTTCTCCTCTCCACGTTCATCTCCCGTCGCGAGGCGTTGCAGAGCGTCGAGGGGATCGGCCTCGAGATCGTCGGCCCGCACGCGTCCGAACCGACGATGCGAATTCTCGACTTCGCGCGCGCGAACCGGCTCCCGTACACCTGGCAGGACGCGACGCCTCCGGACGCGGGCGAACTCCCACTCGTCCGGTTCCCCGGCGGGGAGAGCTGCACGGCCCGACGGCGGGGCAGGTGATGCGCACCCTGGGGATCGGGCTCGAGCTCGAGCCTCGCGAGGAGGTCGACCTGCTGATCGTCGGCGGTGGCCCCGCGGGCCTCGGGGCCGCGGTCTATGGCGCCTCCGAAGGTCTCGACACGCTGGTCATCGAAGGCACCGCGCTCGGGGGCCAGGCGGGATCATCCCGCCGGATCGAGAACTACCTCGGCTTCCCGGCCGGGATCAGCGGCACCGAGCTCACAAGCCGGGCGGTCACGCAGGCGCGGAAGTTCAGGGCCCGCACCGCGACGCCCTACCGCGCCCTGGCCCTCGAGCCGGGAAACGGCCGGCATGTCGTGCGGCTCGAGGACGACCGGGAGGTCGCCGCACGCGCCGTCCTTTTGGCGACCGGCGCTCAGTACCGCCGGCTTCCGGTCGAAGGCCTGACGGAGTTCGAGGGACTGACGGTCTTCTACGCCGCGGGGGCGCCCGAGGCTCAGCTCTGCGCCGGGTCACGCCTCGCTGTCGTCGGTGGCGGCAACTCCGCCGGCCAGGCTGCCGTGTGGCTCGCTCGGGGTGGGGCGCTCGTGACACTCCTTCACCGCCGTGGCGATCTACGCGAGACGATGTCGGACTACCTCGTCCAGGAGCTCGAACGGTACGGGGTCGCCGTTCGCGATCGGAGCGAGATCGCGGCGCTCCACGGCGACGACGGGCACCTGAAGGCTGTCACGCTGAGGGACGGCGAACGGCTTCCGTTCTCGTTCCTGTTTCTCTTCCTCGGCGCCATGCCGTGCACCGAGTGGCTCGACGACACCGTGGCGCGAGACCACGACGGCTTCATCCTCACCGGCTCGGCAGCGAACACCGACAACCTGCTCGAGACCGACGTTCCCGGTGTCTTCGCCGCGGGTGACGTCCGCTCCGGGTCGACCAAGCGGTGCGCCACCGCCGTCGGCGAAGGGGCGATGGCAGTCCAGTTCGTCCACGCACACCTCGCGCGCCCTCCACAGCGGGTGGGTTGATGTCGGCGTCGGCCGAAGTCGCGGAGAATGCTCCGGCAGGTTCACTTCAAGTCGAACAGGAGGAGCCCGCATGACCGAACACGTCACCTTCGACGTTGATGCCTTCCTCGCGGCGACCGATTTGAACAGCGATCATCGAGGCGTTGTGAAACGGCTCTTCGAGGTTCCGCCGAGCGAGAACATCGAGTGGCGCCAGGTGCGCTCGCTCCTGGAAGCTCTGGGAGCGGTGACCGAGGAACACAACGGCAAGCTCAAGGTCGAGCTCGGCGGACAGGTCGAGGTATTCGTGCCTCCCCGGGACAAAGACATCGACCGCCAGATGATCGTCGACCTGAGGCGGATGCTCTCGAACAGCGCGTCTGTCTTCGTGCGACCCGTCGAACTCTGAGAACGGGTCGGGCGCGAATCGCCTAGCCGGCTTCTTCCTGTTCGCTGCGCCGCTGTGGCCCGAACTCCGCAAACGCACAGACAGGGCAGTAAAACGCCAGGGTCGGCAGCTCGAGGCTCAGAGGCTCGTCGACTCGGTGTGCCTGCCAGCGACGCCAGATCGGGCCGCTCGCAATGCCGCACTCGACACAGACAACGACTCTGAGGCGCGCATTTCTCCTTTCGCCTTGCATGCACTCAGCATGTGCGCCGCCGCGCAGGCCCGCTCTGGCCGTTCGGCTGAGTCCCACCCCTCGTCGGTCTGGTTTGTCAGCCCAAACGGGTGATGGATTGGCGCCACCGATGACTTTTTCGACCCTGCTGAGTCTCTGAGGAAGCACACTCCCCATAGACGAAGGAGCGCCGTATGACGAGCGACACGCGTGCAGGTGATCGGATCCTGGGCAGTCTGCGATCGGCTGAGGGAAAGGGCATCGTGCGCATCGAAGGGCGCTTCGACGCTGATGTCGACGACCTGTGGTCGGCTCTCACCGATCCAGGCCGTCTCGCCCGCTGGCTCGGCGACGTCGAGGGTGATCTGCACCTTGGTGGAGAGTTCCGGGCGCACTTCGTCGCCAGCGGCTGGCGTGGCACCGGGCGCGTGGAAGCCTGCGAGCCTTCGCAGCGACTGCTCGTGCTGACCAAAGACGCAGACGAGCCGGACGCGCCCGACGAGCATCCGATCGAGCTGACGTTGGCGGCCAACGGCGACGAGACGACTCTTGTCTGGGAGGAACGGGCCATCCCGCTCGACCTGCTCGCCGCCTACGGGGCCGGCGTGCAGGTTCATGTCGAAGACCTTGCTGCTCATCTGGCGAAGCGTGACCGCTGCGATGCCGCCGCGCGGTTCGGCGAGCTTTTCCCCGCCTATGAGGAGTTGGCCGCGGACCTAAGCCGATGACTTTTGGGTGGCCTGGCAGTCTCTACCGCGTACGGATCCGCAAAGGGTCTTGAACGTTCTCGCCTGCAGTACTGACTCCGGGAGGCAGCATGGAGCTTCTGCTCACTTCGAGTGGCATCAGCAACACGAGCATCGAAAACGCGTTGGTCGATCTACTCGGCAAACCGATTGTCGAATCCAACGCCCTCTGCATTCCCGCCGCGGCGTACGGCTGTGGTGGCAGGGGCGCCTCGATGGCCTACCAGTTCATCAGCGGAACAGGCTTCAGCCCCATGTGCGGATTGGGTTGGAAGTCGTTGGGAGTGCTCGAGCTCACGGCGCTACCGAGCATCAAAGAAGAGCATTGGGTCCCCGCTGGTCCAGGAGGCTGACGTCCTGCTGGTTTGGGGCGGCGACGTCATGTATCTGTGCCACTGGATGCGTCAATCGGGATTCGCGGACCTCTTGCCGTCGCTGTCCGAGACGGTCTACGTGGGAGTGAGCTCCGGGAGCATGGTGCTGACCCCCAACTTCGGAAAGGCCTACGACGATTGGTTCTGTCGCGAGCCGCCGGCGAGTGATCTTCCCGTCGGCGACGACAGAGCGCTGGGACTCGTTGATTTTTCGTTGTTTCCTCACCTGGACCACGAGAGATCCCCGGAGAATTCGCTGGCCAACGCAGAAATCTGGGCCGCCGGGGTACCGGTGCCGACGTACGCGATTGATGATCAGACCGCCATCAAGGTGACCGATGGTGCAGTTGAAGTCGTCACCGAAGGGCACTGGAAACTATTCACGCCCTGAGACCAATGGCGTAGCGCCAGCTGTTCGGGGATGACCTTGCGGAAGCGACCGGCTCAGTTGTTGGGGATGTCGGAGCCGAACTGCCAGAGGTGGCCGTCCGGGTCGCGGAAGCCGGCTGAGCGCACGCCCCAGGGACGGTCGACCGGGCCGTAGGCGATCGGGACTCCACGTTCAGTGAGCTCGGCGCACAGAGCGTCTGCGTCGTCGACGAACATCGCGAGCTGAACTCTCGCTCCGGAACCTGGTTCGGCGAGGGGCACTTGCCCGAGCATCTCGCTCTCGGCCTCGTCGCGGTTGAGCAGGCGCAGGAAGAGGTTGTCCAATTCGAAGATGATCGTGCGGTGTCCTTGGTCGACCCCGGTGACGTCGAATAGCTGCTCATAGAACTCTTTCGAGCGCTGCTCGTCCTCGACGAACAGCGTGATCACATTGATGGACTTGAGCGGCTTTGCCATCGTTGACCTCCAGGTTGATAGGGCTGAGCCCGCGCTTTGCGACTTAAGACAGTGCACGACGTCCGAATTCATCGCCGGCCTCCCAATCGCCAGAGGCCACCTGGCGTTGCCCGGATCAGTCGAGGGCTATTCGCCGGGGAGCAGCGAAAAAAGAGTCTTATCGACTCTGCGTCCCTCGGACGTCGGAAGAGAACGAACGACGCCCTCCCGCGCGAAGCCCGCCCGCTCGAGAACTCGCTCCGATGGGACGTTGCCCACCTCGACGTACGCCGCTACCCGCTGGAGACCGAGCGTGAACGCGTATTCCGCGAGCGCTCGCGCGACTTTCGTTGCGACTCCGCGACCGCGTGCCCGCGGATAGAGCCAATAACCGATCTCGATGACACTGCGCTTTGGGTCAAGGTGGTGGAGGGTCCCACCGCCAAGAATCTCGCCGGTCTCAACGTCGGCAACGACGAGCCGGACGAGCGTCGGCGAGTCTTGGAGTCGCTCCGCAACCTCGTCCCGGCGAAAGGGAGAAATGTTGTCCGCCTCATTCAACTCGCCAGCTGCGAAGGCGGCTGCAAGACCCTGGAGATCCCTGGTTCCGGGCAAGCGTAAGACGAGCTTGTCGAATCGCAGACCGTCCGCCGGGAAAGGAACCCGTAACGTCCGCTCGTCGACTCCCTGCCGACTACTCTGACCGGGCGCGCTCACAGCTCCCATCTTGGAGAGTCCGGTGAAGAAGAGGCTGGATCTTGTCGCGCCGATGAGTTCTCTGTGGTTTGTCAGTCTCTACGGACATGAAACTTCTTCTCACCTCAGCGGGCATCAAGAACGCGAGCATCAACGACGCCCTGGTCGAGCTGTTGGGCAAGCCGATCGCCGAGTCCGATGCTCTCTGCATTCCCACGGCGTTGTACGGGCATCCCATGGCGGGTCCTCACCAGGCGTGGCTGTGCATCAGCGGGCAGGAGACTGGCACTCCCACGGTCGGACTGGGCTGGAAGTCCATGGGGGTGCTGGAGCTCACCGCCCTACCGAGCCTCGACGCGGAGCGCTGGGTTCCGCTTGTCCGAGAGACGGACGTCCTGCTCGTCGAAGGGGGCGATGCCGCGTACCTGTGCCACTGGATGCGGCAGAGCGGACTGGCTGATCTTCTGCCGTCGCTGCCCGAGACGGTCTGGGTTGGGGTGAGCGCCGGAAGCATGGTGATGACCCCCCGGGTCGGTGACGACTTCGTGATGTGGCCGTCCGCCACAGACGACCGCACCCTAGGGGTCGTCGACTTCTCGATCTTCCCGCACCTCGACAACCCCGACTTGCCGTGGAACACGATCGCCACCGCAGAAGCATGGGCAGCCGGCTTGTCGGGCCCCGCGTACGCGATCGACGATGAGACCGCCATCAAAGTCGTCGACGGCACCGTCGAAGTCGTCTCGGAGGGGAACTGGCAGCTATTGAGCGCATAGGACGAATCGAAGGGAGCCCCGATGCGGCAGCCATTGAGTGAGCTCGACGCGCGATTCAGCGACCCGGCCGCAGCCGCGAGCGACTGGGACGAGACGCGCGGCGTGCTTGAAGACGCCGAGCTGTTCTGGATCGCGACCGTTCGAGCGGACGGTCGACCGCATGTCACGCCACTCGTCGCTGTCTGGCTTGATGACGCGATCTATTTCGCGACCGGGGTCGGCGAGCAGAAGGCCGTGAACCTGAGAACCAACCAGAACGTGATTCTGACGACGGGTTGCAACGAGTGGGAGCGAGGGCTCGACGTTGTGGTCGAGGGCGAGGCCGTCCAGGTGAAAGAGGAGGAGGTCCTTGAACGTCTCGCCGAGGCGTGGGCGACGAAGTGGGACGGGCGCTGGCACTACGAGGTGCACGACGGAGGCTTTCGGCACCAGGCTGGGGCCGGCGCGATCCTCGTGTTCTCGGTGAAGCCCACCAAAGTGCTCGCGTTCGCCAAGGGCACCTTCGGCCAGACGCGCCACCGGTTCTCAGAGTCTTCGCGCGGCACCTGACGGTTCGCTGCGCGAGTCGGTGCACGCGTAGCAGCTAGGCCCGCCGGCGCGCCAGGCTCGCAGCCACGAGCCACCCGACGGCGGCACCGAGCGTGTTGCAGACCACATCGACGGTCGCGGTGGTTCGCCCGGGAATGGCGAGCTGCAGTAGCTCGATTCCGAGCGAGACCACGAATCCGGTCACGACGGTTCGGCGAAGGGGCCAGCCGAAGGACCAGAGCACAGCGGAAGGCAGGGCAAATAGAGCGATATTGCCGACGACGTTGTAGGCATTGAGTTGTCGCGCCGCCCACGGTGCGAGCGCGACCTGATTCGGGCCGCCGCCCGGATGGAGTGTCGCGCCGAACAGGAGTGCCAGCGAAGCGGCGAGCGCTGCGCGCTGCAGGAGTGTCCTCAGTGGGAAGACGAGTTCGGCGTCGGGAACGGCGGAGCCTTCGCCATGGCGCTTTGTACCTGAAGACCGAACAGGCTCGGCTGGGCCAGCGCAGTCGGGGAAGCGGGATAGGGTGCGACCGATGCGAGTCCTTGGACTGGTGTTCGCCGGAACGGCGACTGAGCAGCGAGCCCAGATGGTCCGGTTCGTCTCCGAGACACTGGGACTCGAACCGGTGCGGATCGAAGGTGTGGAAGCAGACCTGTTCGAACTCCCGGACGGGTCACGGTTCGCGATTTCCGACCCGCGCGGCATGGGCGACACATCACGCAGCGTTGGGTTCCTGGTCGAAGACCTCGCCGACGCGATCGCTCAGCTCAACACTGCCGGGATCGAGGTCGACGAGCCGGCCGAGAACGACCTGCAGCGGTACGTCCACTTCAAGGCCCCCGACGGAAAGCTGTACGAACTTATCGAGGAGCGCTTGCCGCCAGAATGACGCCGTCCGTCTTGCCCACCCGCCGTGATCGGTAGATCATCCTGCGTGTGCGCGTCGATCTCCCAATCGGAACCGTCACCTTCGTCTTTACTGACGTCGAGGGGTCGACCAGGCTGCTCCACGAGCTTGGCGAGGAGTCGTACGCGGACGCGCTCGCCGAACATCGACTCATCATCCGTGAGGCGTGCATCGCCGAACGCGGGGTTGAGGTCGACACCCAGGGCGATGCCTTTTTCTTCGCGTTCGCGACGGCGCCGGCAGCGGTCTCGGCGGCGAAGAGCTTCAACAACGCGCTGTCGTCCGGGCGTGTGCGCGTGCGGACAGGCATCCATACGGGTACACCATTGCTTGCGGACGAAGGATACGTGGGATACGACGTTCACCGTGCCGCACGCATCGCCGGGGCTGCGCACGGCGGCCAGATAGTCATCTCGACGTCGACCGCCGCGCTCATCCAGAGCGGCGTCGAGCTTACGGATCTCGGCGACCACCGTTTCAAGGACCTCGCGGCGGCGGAGCGCGTCTACCAACTCGGCAGGACGCGCTTTCCGCCGCTCAAGAGCCTCTTCCGCACGAACCTCCCCATCCCCGCGAACCCACTCGTGGGGCGGAAGAAAGAGATCCTGGATGTTCACCGGCTGCTCGGTAACGACCGCCTCATCACGATCACCGGCCCCGGAGGCGTCGGCAAGACCCGCTTTGCGCTTGCGGCCGCTTCGGAAGCATCCGACCGTTTTCCGGACGGTGTCTGGTTCGTCGATCTCTCACCGCTTCGCGATCCTGCGCTCGTCGGACCGACGATCGGCCGCGCGATCGGGGCCGACGACGACGTCGCCCACCATCTGCGCGACCTGACGACGCTCCTTGTGATCGACAATTTCGAGCAGGTTGTCGCGGCCGCGCGTGATCTCTCGCTTCTGCTCGACGCGTGTCCCAACGTGCAGGTGCTAACGACAAGTCGTGAGCCTCTCCGCATCTCGCACGAAAAGGAGTACGCGCTCGATCCCCTCCTCGAGGCGCCTGCGGTCAAGCTCTTTCGGCACCGAGCGGCTGCGGTTGCGCCCGACGTTGCCGTCGAGTACGCGCTCGCGGCGGAGATCTGCCTGCAACTCGACCGCCTGCCGCTTGCGATCGAGCTCGCGGCGGCCCGCTCGAAGGTGTTCCGACCCGAGGTGCTCCTTGCGAGGCTTGAACGTCGACTGCCTGTCCTCATTTCGCGAGCTCGCGACGTCACCGATCGCCAGCGCACGCTCCACGCTACGATCGCCTGGAGCTACGAGCTCCTCGATGCGGACGAGGCACGAGACTTTCGTGCGCTCGCGGTGTTTCGTGGCGGTGCGACGCTGGACGCGATCGAAGCGGTCACCGGGGCGAACGCGGACCTCGTCGAGTCACTCATTGACAAGAGCCTGCTTCGCCGTCGCCGCGATCGCCTCGTCATGCTCGAAACCGTTCGAGAGTTCGCACTCGACGAGCTCGAGCGGGCGAACGAGTCGGCGTCGGTGCGCGACGCGCACGCCGCGTACTTCCTCGAGCTCGCCGAGGGTGCAAACCTCAACGCCGCGAGGCTCCGCGTCGCGGGACAGCGCCTTGACCTGGCGATTGCAGACCAGGACAACATCAGGAGTGCGCTTGAGTGGACGAGCGAGACCCGGGATCTCGAGCGGGCCTTCCGTCTGCTCGCCGCCATGGAGCAGTTCTGGGTGGTCAATGACCCACACGAGGGCGTTAGGCGACATGCTGCCGTGCTCGATCTCGATGGAGACGCGGACTTGGCACTTCGGGCTGAGGCACTGCGCTCGTACGCCAGCTCTGCGGACATCGCCGGCGAGGGGGATCTCGCGCTCGAGCTGTACGGGCGGAGCCTGGCGATCTTCGACGAACTCGGCGACACGCACGGTCGGGCAGTCCTGCTGCATCGATTTGCCATCCACGCGATGTTCAGCGGTGACCTCGAGCGTGCTCGTGCCTTGGCCGGTGAGAGCCAGTCGCTCCACGAGCGTCACAACGACACGTGGGGGCTCGCACAGACGGTCGGGACCTTCGGAGCGATTGCGCGAGACGAGGGTGATCTCGAGAAGGCTTCGACGCTCGTGGCGGAGAGCGCACGACTCGCGGACCAGGTCGGCGTCGCGTGGTGGCACGCCGGAATGATCCTCGAGCTCGCGGCACTTTCGTTAGAGGCGGACGAAGTCGACGATGCCTACGAGAAGGCGCGTGCCGGCCTGGAGCTCGCGCTACAGCTGCACGACTACGGCGGCCGCGTCTTGGGTGTGGGTCTGCTTGCGTGCGTGGCCGGAGTCCGCGGGGACCCAGACCGGGCCGGCCGGCTGTGGGGGGCGATCGAGGACGATCATGTACGCGCACCGCTCGGCGGCTGGCCACGCCACCGTGCGGGCTGCGAAGCACGGCTCGTCGCGTCCTGCGGCGGCGCCGTGCTCGACGCCGCCGTCGCAGCAGGGCGGCATCTCTCGCTTGACGAAGCCGTCGCCCTGGCGCTCGACAAGCCGTCGCCAAGCATGCCGCCACCAAGGGATAGTTTTCTCCCGGGCGCCGGCGTTCCGGAATGACGACTGACGGGCTCCGTCGCGAACGGTTCAACCATCACCCCCTATCGGCGCAAACAGGTGCGATCCGCTGCCGGGCGTAGCGCGGTACGCGGACGTGCCTGCGGGTCAGCGTTCGGGAATGTCAGATGAGCGTGGGTCGCTGCGACTGGACAATCCCCGGTGACATACCAGGATCGCCCGTCAGCCAGTCGAGGCGCAGTGGCGCTCCGCCGATGTTCTCGATCCGATGGGGCAGCTCCGGTGGCACTCGCACCACCTCGCCAGCGCGGACGATCCGCATCTGAAGGTCGCCGAGGAAGAACAACGCTTCGCCCTCCTCGACAGCGACCACGCGCTGCCCCGGCCGCGGCCGCAGCTCGTCGAGCAGCCCGCGCGGGCGAACCTTGAGGTACACCCCCGTCAGAAGCTCGTCCTCGGTAGCACGCGCGTCGAACCACGTCTCCCTTGCGGGCGGAATGCCGTGCTCCCGGAGAGCGCCGAGGATCGCCCGGTCGTCATCGCCGTTCCCGCTGACCAGCTCGAGCACGTTCTCGGGGTAGACCCGCAGGCGCGCCATGCAGCTGTGGTCGAGGGGACAGCCGAACGGCGGCGCATCGGTGTCGCCGCTGAGCCGCGCCCGCGCCTTGTCGAACATGCGCGGGAGGTAGGCATAGCCCTCGAGCTCGTCGGCAAAGTCCCGAACGACAGCCATCCCAGAGCACGCTACCGGGTGGCGCCCACTATTGGGATACACGTGCTACGCCGGTGGATGACCCTCGAACCAAGACCGAACCAGATTCGTTCTCTGAATCTGATTCGCGAGTTTCTCGGGAGGCAGTTGGCAACGAGAAACTCGTGAATCTGGTTCGGCTGCGCCGAATCAGGTTCAGTGGCATGGCCAGTGATCGCGGATCATGGTTGGTCTTTGTTCATCCGCGTCTGCGGATGTACGGTCTCGCCGCGCGCGAGCATCGCCACGAACTCCGCGATCTTGCGGGCACGAGTCTCGGGCCGCTTCACCGCCTCGATGCGATGCAGAATCGCGTAGCGATTCTGGCTGGTGAGCCCTTTGAACATCGTCTTCGCCTTCGGTTCAGCCGCAAGCGCAGCTGCCAAGTCGTCGGGCACGCGGGCGGTCGCGGGGCCGGCGTAGGCAGCCTCCCAACGCCCGTCGGCGTTTGCGCGCTCGACCTCGGCGATCCCCGAAGCCTGCATCCTGCCCTCGCTGATCAGCCGCTCGGCGAGTGTCGTGTTCCGCTTCGACCAGCGGCTCCGTGCCCGCCTCGGCGTGAAACGCTGAAAGTACGTTCGCTCGTCACGACGGCGAACCTGACCGTCGATCCACCCGAAACAGATCGCCTCCTCGAGGGCCTGGTCATAGGTGAGGCTCGTCGGCGAGGTCGTGCCCTTCTTCGCTAATACGAGCATGACGCTCGCCCGATCGGCGTGGTTACGCCCGAGCCATTCTCGCCACGCGCCCGCGTCACGGACAACCAGTTCTCCGTCCTCGCCGCTGATCCAGTACTTCTAGCATCGCTCGGTGGGACCCAGAGTTGTTCACGAACTCAGTAGCCTCGCCTGGGCCAATGTTCGCGAATGACGGCAGAGCGACCACTCAAGCTCTCGTCGGCCCTGAACAGCTGCGTTCGAGAAAGGGAGGTCACGCTCATGGAGACAACGCATCCGTTTTCCTTTCGCGGGCGCGAGGGCACGGCAGCGGTCACGTACCGCGAAAACGGGGATCCGGAGCGGTGGGGATACGGGCTACTCGGTCTTCCGTGGCCGTCGAGCTTCGCCAAGGGGCTCCCCGTGCTCGAGGTCAACGTCTCCACTCCTGTAGAAGGCTACGGCGCAGTGATGGGGTGGATCCAGGTCGTGCGAATCGAGGTCTCGGAGTCGAGCACGTCGCTCGTCCCCGGAAGCGAGAAGGCGCCGGCGGGATCTCACGTCTGGGTCGATGTGCCTCCTCAGCTGCAGTCGCTCGGCGTGCCGTTCCTGTCGTTCGGGCGCTGCCCGACCCTCTTCGACGCCCCGGCCTCGACGGAGAGCGACGTCCGCTTCGTCGCTGACTCCTTTCTGACGGCCAGCCCGGACGCGCTGGTCAGTCGGCGTTCGCAGGCGTGCTTCGGTCTGCGTTGGGGCTACGCGACGAAACTGGGACAGGAGGCCGAGCTTCTATCGCCGACCTTGCTCGGCCGCAGCGACTGGGATCAGGCTCTGCCTGTGCTCCAGGAGCAGTTCCCTGACTGGGGCTTCGAGCCCGACTGGCTTTCCTGAGCGCGCGAATGCAGAGTCTCGACGTCGTCGACCAGGGCGAGCTACGGCAGCCTCAGGACGTAGGCGACAGGTTCGAGCTTCCCGAGAAGCAAGTAGGCGAGCCAGTGAAGTGAGGCTTCCATCACCTCGTATTCGTCTTTCCCGAATCTCCGTATCACGTCTGTACGCCGGCGACGAAGCCGCGCGAGTTGCAGCAGGCTTTCGGATACCGGCTGCGAGCGTTCCTCTTCGTACTCACGGAACTCCGTACCGACCTCCTCCAGGCGTTCGACACGGAACCCTGCAAGGTCGAAGGCTGCCTCCACGTTAAGGCGCTCTAAGTTGCGCGGCATGTTGCCGAGCGGCCCGTGCAGCGTGGCGGCTTCGCGGGGCTCGAGGCGGGGTGTGGCGAATACGGTGTAGATGACCGCGGCCCCACCCGGCTTGAGCACGCGCGCGACTTCACGAACTCCCGCCTCGAGGTCAGGTATGACCTCAAGCACATCACGACACCAGACCAGATCGATGCTGTCGTCGGGTTCCTCGATCTGTCCCATCACTCCGCGTCGGATGTCGACCCGTTCATCGAGGCCGGACGCGGCCACCGCCGCCCGCGCGTGGTCAACGTTCACCTCGACCGGATCGATCCCGACGCCAGAGCAACCCGACCGCATGACAAGCGGGATCAGATGCCGGGCGTCTCGGCAGCCGACGTCAAGAAGTCTGCTGTCAGTCGCCAGCAGAGGCACGGCGAGGTCGAGGAGGAAGCTAGGCGCCCGCGGGGAGAGGCTTTCGCCGAGCACCGCGTCGAGTTGTTCGTCACGGCCCCCGTAGACGAGCCGCATACGGGCGATGTTCTCCGGATCTTCCATCTCATGCGATCTTGGCGTATCGGCGCACAGCACGAGCCGGCGAAGCATTCCGGCTGAGCCAGAGGCCTCTCACCTGATCACGTGAGGCCGGGCTGGCGATCCGAACGCCGTGCGCTGACACTGGACCGATCCCGGCTCGCCGTGGGAGCGGCCACGCTAGTGGCCGCACCAGCCATGTCCCGGAGCGCCGTCAGGGCAACTCCGTGCGAGTGGCCGCCGAGTTCCTGCAACGCTGCTGCGGCGAGGATCGCCTCGTCGATCGTCGCGTCGCCGCGCACGTCCAAGTAGCGCTGCAGCCATCGTGTCGCGACGCGGCCGTGACGGCGCGGATCCTTCTGCGCGATCAGTGCGGTGAGCTCGAGCAACTCGGCGAGCGTCGGACGACCCAGCTCGCGCAGAGTCGCTTCGGCGACGAGCAGGTTGCCGCGCTCGATCGCTCGCTGGTAGGTCGCCCGCGGATGTCCCTGCGCTGTCAACAGCCACCTTCCTGGGGCCGGACGGCGTACAGAGCCTAGCCTCAGGCACGGCCGGTGTTCGCGAACGACGGTGTGTAAGGGTAGAAAATGCGCATGTGGGATGCCGCGAGAGCATGACGTCGTGACCGCGACGCGCATCGACCCGAAAACCGGCAATCTGCTTGTCGAGGGCAGACGTGTCTTCCCGCTCGGGCTTTCCGATCCGCCGCCGTTCGACAGCACCGCGCCGAACGGTAAACCCGCCTGGGCGGAGATCGGCAGCGCCGGGGTCAACTTCGCCCGCAACTACACCGTCTGGACATCGGCCGGGGCCGCGGAGCAGATCATCTCCCTCGGCCGGCAACTCGACGCTGCCTCTCAACACGGGCTACAGCTCTGGGTTGCCCTCGCCGGGATCGACAACGACCTCTCGCGCAAGAAGCTGCTCGACAGTGTCGTGAACACGCTCAAGCAGCATCCTGGCCTCGGTGTCTGGAAAGGAGCAGACGAGCCCGCGCACGGGCACGTCCCGGCGAGCGGACTCATCGCGGTACGGAAGCACCTGCGCATCCTCGACCCGGAGCATCCGATCGCGATCATCCAGGCGCCGCGCGCACCGTCGCCACCCGGCAGCAAGAAGGACAAGCGACTGACCGTCGCGTCAGTCAAACCGTACGCTGCCGCCTGCGATATCCACGGCGTCGACATCTACCCAAAGCCGCCCGGCGCTCACGCCGGCGGCGCCGCCTGTCAATACCGACCTCAGCGTGGTCGGCGACGTCACGGGCATCCTCGCGCGCGCAACCGGCCGCAAGGCGATCTGGACGACGCTGCAAATCGCCTGGAGCGGCGTGTTGCCACCCAGGCACCGCCTTGTCTTCCCGACGCTCCCGGAGGCCCGGTTCATGGCCTACGACGCGATCATCGCCGGGGCACGCGGACTCTTCTTCTTCGGCGGCCACCTGAAACCGGCGATGAAGCCGCCCGACCAAAGACGCGGCTGGAACTGGAGCTACTGGACGCGTGTACAGCGACCGCTGCTGAAAGAGCTCAGCGACGCCGCTCACTCGGCAGCCCTCACCGCACCTGTCGCGTCCCAGACGGTCAAGGCCAACGCCGCCGACATCGCGCTGAGCGCCCGACAGGCGGATGGCTTCTTCTACCTGATCGCCGTCCGGCGAAGCCCGAGCGCGCACGGGACCGTCCGCTTCACCGGGCTTCCCCCCGGACTGGCGCACGGCACCGTCCTCGCACATCCAGGTGGAAACCCAGCGCGGCCCGTCACGGCCGCGCGCGGCACCCTCACCGACTCGAGCCCGTTCGCCCCGCACAACGCGCGCGTCTACCGCTTTCCACTCCCCAGCTAGACCGAGGCGGGCGACCCTGGTCTGCTGCGGGAAGGTCGGCCGGGTGCTCAACCTCTGACGAACACGCAGCCTTCGAGGCTGTAGTTGCGGCCGCGTAAGTTGTGGCGTAGGGGTAGCGCCCTGAAGCTCTTTCCGTGTGGCACGACGACCCAAAACTGCGCCTTGGTCTCGCTTCCGACGATCAGATCGCCGGCGTAGCCTGCGAGCTGCGAAGCTGCCACGAAATAGACGTACGGATTGCTGTCGTTTGTGACGTACAGGCCTGCTGGCGGCGCCTGCTTCGTCTGTTTCGGAGGATTCGCCGGAATCGCAGCAATTGGGTTCAGACCACCTGGCAGCATCGACAGTGTGCGTGTTTTGCCGCTCGCGTTCATTGCAACCAGTGCTCCGCTGTTCGTGCCGCCGTCGAGCGTCAGCAACGCCTGACCGCCTGCCGAGCCAAAACCAGCCGGTGCGACCAGGACCTCGTCGGCGCCCGGCCCGGAATACCTGCCGACCTGGCGCACGACGCCGTGAGCGCTGATCGTGAACACGGCACCTCCGGGCGGCTGCCCCGAGCCGGAGCGCCCTGTCGCCGCCACGAGTTGGTAGCCGAAGCCGCCGCCGCTGTCCCAATCGAGCGCACCGTCCGAGACGTCACTCGAGGGAACAGGCAACGTCGCGAAAACGGTGACGCTCCCACCGTCGCCGCTGATCTCGTAAATCTTGTTGTCGGGCGAATGGCAGAAAATCACGGCGGCTCGGAAGCCGTGAGTCCCCGGTGAGAGAACGCAGCGGGTTTCTTCGCTCAGCTTCGGCATGCTTGCGAATTGGTGCACCGGCAAACCCGCCGACGGCGCCGACCAGATCGTGTTCGCTGTGTTCTCGACGTAGAGAAATTGCCGCCCGGTCCAGACGATCGCATCCATCTTGTGCCTCGTGTTCGCAAACACACGGAACTTGAGGGTCGGCCCCGGCGATCCGCTCGCCCCGCCGTCGCCCACCATGGTGGCAAGCATGGCCATCATCGCGCAGAGAAGAACCTTCATCCCCGGCTTCCGGCAGCCAACCAATATCTCCTCCGAGTTTCCGACCGACACGCTCATCGCGGACCGCGACGCGGAGTTAGGGCTTGGTTTCCCTCCACGGGGCGCGTGCTAAACCAGGGCCTCGCAGATCACATTGGAGGCGCTGAAGAGCCCCGGGCGACGATCCGAACGCCGCGGCGCTGACACCGACCCGGCCCGAGATTCACGCCACGCCGTGCGAATCGGGCGGCGAGACCTCGCGCTTTAGCTCGGAACAGTTCCCAGCGCAAGCCAGGCGCGCGCCGGCAGCGTGAACGGGCCTTCGGGCAGGGAGGCGCGCACGGTGTCGCGCAGGGTCGCCTTGCCGGCATCGTCGAGCGAGGCGTAGAAGGCGCCGGTGGCGGGACCGGCGCCGCCGGTGAACGGCTCCCAGTAGTCGTCGAAGTCGGCGTAGTCGACGCTCGTCTCGAGCGTGCCGCCGGTGACGCCCTGCAGGCAGGCGCGCCCGAACCGCTCGACGAGGTCGCCTTCGCGCACGCCGGCGTGTGGCTGATCGTCGGGGACGCTCGGGTCGATCTCACGCGCCGCGCGCCAGAAGTGCGAGAGCATCTGCAGCCCGCCGCCGGGGAGGTCCCACATCGCGGCAGCGACGGTGCCGCCGGGCTTCGTCACGCGCGCCATCTCCGCGATGCCTTGGTCGGCGTCGCTCATCCAGGCGACGACCAGCGAGCACATCGCCGCGTCGAAGGTGCCGTCGTCCCAGGGCAGCGACTCGGCGACGCCCTCGCGGACGTCCGCGCCGGGGATGCGTGCCTGGCAGGCAGCGGCGAACTGGGGGGCGGGGTCGATCGCGGCGACGTTGTCCTCGCCGACGCGGCCGGCGAGCTCGACGGCGAGCGCACCCGGGCCGCAGCCGACGTCGATGACCCGCATGCCGGCGCCCACGCCGGCGGCGTCGGCGAACTTCGGCGCCAGCCCGGCGGCATAGCGGCCCATGAATCGGTCGTAGTGCTCGACTGCCGCGGTGAACTCGGCCATCGCGCCACTAAACGCGACAGCGGCCGTGCGCGTCAACCGTCAGCACCCCATCGCGCCGGAGAAAGAGCCTCTGGTCGATGAGCGGGCGGAACGTGCGCACAATGGTGGTGCGGTTGCAGATTTCGGCACTCGGTGCACGGAATGTTGATATCGATCCTCAAGCCTGAGAGGCTCGCGGTCCAGTCGTTCGAGTGAGGGAAGGAGTTGGACATGGCGGGACTCGAGGTAAAGCATGTCTCCTCGCCAGAAGAGACTCGTCCGTTCGCAGATGGGAAGGGCCATGCGGACGTTCTCCAGATCCAGGGCGAGCCGGTTTTGTATGGGACATTCGAGCCTGGCTGGCGCTGGTCGGAGCACGTGAAGCCGATTGCGAAGACAGATAGCTGCCAGGCGACACATCGCATGTACTGCATCTCGGGCCGGATGCATGTCCGGATGGACGACGGCACAGAGCAAGAGATCGGGCCAGGCGATCTGGTTGCGATCCCGCCGGGCCACGATGCTTGGACCGTTGGTGATGAAACGTGCCTCACAGTCGACTGGGGTGGCTCCGCCAACTACGCCAAGGCGTAGGTATTCACCGAATGTCCGTTGGGGGAGGCGGTTACTCAGGTCGCCTCCCCGCAGAGGCGATTCGCTTAAGGCCAAACCCACGCTCGATTTATGCGCCGTCGGAAAGCCGTCGCGGGTAGACGCGTCTTGTTACGCCACGGTTTGCCAGGCGTGGCTGATCGCGGTGACGTGACTGAGGTTCGTTCCGCAGCAGCCGCCGAGTACATGAAGCTCGGGTAGTTCGCGGCGGAGCGCGACGTAACGTTGCGCGAGATCGGTCGGGTCGCCCGCGTCGAGATCCTCGGCCGCGTCCAGTTCTGCATGGCTTTTCATTGAGGCGTTGGCGCGCAAGGCGTGGATCCGCAGGCGCGCGTCACCCTCTGGCAACGCTGCTTCGAAGTGGCTGGGGTGGGCGCAGTTGATCATGAACGAACGGGCGGTGCCGTCGGTTGCCCCGTCAACGGCGAGGATCGCTTGCTCGATCGAATCGCCGCTCGGCAACCGTCCGTCGGTTTCGACGGTGAAACCGATCACGATCGGAAGGCCGGCCGCTTGTGCTGCGCGAACGATTCCGATCGCTTCCTCCGGGTAGCTGAGCGTAAGGGCCGCCGCCTGTGCGCAACCGGCAGCGGCGAACGCTCGTAGCTGGAGACCGTGGTAGTCCGCCGCTTGCGCGGCGTCCATGCGCAGGGTTGGGCGGTAGGCGTCACTCCGCGGGCCGACACAGCCCTCGATCACGACAGTGTCTCGCTCCACGGGCGGCATGACCTCGTCCCGCAACTGCTCGAGAAAGCCAACGGCGCGACCATTGAGCTCCGCCAACGCGTTGTCGTCGTACCCGAGCAACTCGCCCCAGTCCGGATTCGCCCGCCAAGTCGGCGACGACAGAACGAACGCGCTGCCACGATCACGCGCCAGCCGTAGAAACGGATCGTAGTACCGGCGCAGGACGATTCGACCCGCGTCGCTGTCGAGCAGCGGGAACGCGGCGAACTGCGGGAGGTCGAGACCTTCTTCGAACACCAGCACGGTCTCCAGTCCAGCGTCGGTCAAGACCATCGGTCTCGCTGCGGCGGCCACGGGTCAAGCCTCCTCCGAGACTCCGGTGCCTGTCAAGGCAAACGAACGAGGACACGCGGTTGCCTGGGGCCAGCGTTTCGGCGATGTCACCCGGGGCGGCAAAAGGGTCATTGGAGTTGTGCCGATTCCGGTGCGAGATGTGCGTCAGAAGCAGCGCGGACCGGAGTCCCGCCGACGTGTTGGCGAAACAGCACCGCGGTTCCTGAACGCGGATGACGCACGCGCTTCAGGTCGTCTTCGGCTGGGTCAGCGACAGCAACGCGCTTGCAATAACGGCGACAACCTGGGCCAGCGCTCCCGCGATGTCACCCGAGTTGTTGGATGATTTGGATGAGTTCGTCGGGTTTGTAGCCGTGGCTGCGGGCGTAGTGGAGGAGTTCTTTGGCGCGTTCGATGACTGCGCTCTGTTCGGGGGTGCCGGTGATGGTGATGCCGTGGCCGCGGCGGAATTCGAGTAGGCCTTCGTCGCGGAGTTGGCGGAGGGCGCGTAGGACGGTGTTGGTGTTGACGCCGAGGATGGCGGCGAGGTCTTTAGCGGGTGGGAGTCGTTCGCCGGGTTTTGCTTCGCCGTCGGCGATTGCGCGGCGGATCTCGCCGGCGACCTGCTCGTAGAGGTCGGTGGGGTCGCTTCGGTCGACCTTGACATCCATCATGATGCTAGTCATAGTAGCATCTCTGTGTTAGTCGTGACTGTATGAGTGTGACTTCTCCGCCTCGCGGGCCAGAGATCGAGCAGGATCGCGATCTCGAGCAGCGTGTCGCTGATCTGGAACTGCTGATCGAGGAGGCGCGCAGGCGGGCACGACGGCGCCGGACGCGTCGCGGCGTCGCTGCGCTCGTTGTGGTCGCGGGCGGAGTTGTTGCTTTCATCGGCTTCGGCGGACACGGCGGCGGCGGCGCGGGCGGCGCGGCGACCGCTCATGCTCGACGCTCGCAGGGCTCGACTGCAAATGCCGAATCGTCGCCGCTCGGTGCGCTGCCGGCCGACGCCACGATCATCTCGGCGTTCGCGTTCGACCCGCGTAACCCGAAGATCGTGTACGTGGGAACAGGCGTCAACAACAGCACTAAGAGCCACGTCTACAAGTCGACCGACGCCGGGGCACACTGGCGGTTGGTCTCCGGGCGAGGCTGGATCTGGCTCGGCGCGCTCGCCAGCGACCCCAAGCACCCCGGAACGCTCTACGCAAGCGCCAGCACCGGCATCTACAAGACGACCGACGGAGGCCGCACCTGGCAAACGTACAGCCGGGGGCTGCTGCCGGCCGCGCGGCGAAGGCTGGGGCCGTCTCGCGGTCGACCCCAACAACAGCAACATCATCTACGCGGGCCTTGGCGGCGGTGTTCACAAGAGCGTCGACGCAGGACACAACTGGCAAACGGCTCTGCCCCATCGGCCGGGTCGTTGGTTCACGCTGATCGCAGCGACGCGACCAACGACCATCTACGCGACCACGTTCAGCAAGTGGCACCGGATCGGGAGAAGATGATCCATTGGCTTGGCCTCGACAGCTCGACCGACGGCGCCAAGACGTGGAAGCGAACGCGCTTGCACCTCGCTCTGACGATCAACGCCCCCTACGACGTTGCCACCGACCCTAGGTTGCCGACCACGCTCTATGCGGCCGTACAGACCCGCATCTTCATGAGCACCGACGCCGGCCGAAGCTGGCGCTCGATCGGACACGGCCTACCGCAGGACAGCGATGTGACTAGCCTCGCGGCCGACGCCGGAACCCTCTACGCAGCCTTCGGCAAGGAGGGGATCTACCAAACCACCGACGCAGGTCAGACCTGGACGCAAAGCTGGCCGCAATCCGGTACCGCACCAGGCCTCCGCATCAGCACTCTCGCGATTGACCCGGCACGCCCGACCACCGTCTACGCCTCCGCCTACAACCCATCTAGCCGTGACACCGGCACGCACATCCTGCGCAGCACCGACAGCGGCCAGACCTGGGCCACCGCACCCTAAGCACCCGGCAAACCACGCGACAAATCGCTCGCCTGGGCCAGCGTCCTTACGCACGAGCCCTCACTCCGTCTCGTCGGTGAGCTCCAGAAGCTCGACCAGCGACGGACGGCCCAGCTCGCGCAAGATCGTCTCCGCGACCAGCAGGTTGCCCTGCTCGATCGCACGGTGGAAGATCGCTCTCGGATGTCCCTGCGCCGTCAACAGCCACCCTCCTGGGGCCGGACGGGAGCGCGACGTTATCGCACTCGTAGTTGTTGGTCGGTGGATGCTCTAGCCTCGGCTGGTGTTGGTCTGCGCGAGCTGCGGTCACGAGAACCCGGACGGCAACCGGTTCTGCGCGCAGTGTGGCGCGGGGCTCGCCGGTAGCCCGGTTGAGCGCCGGAAGGTTGTCACCGTGTTGTTCTGCGACCTGGTCGGCTCGACGGCGCTTGGCGAGCAGACTGACCCGGAGGCGTTGCGGGCGTTGTTGGGTCGTTATTTCGAGCGGATGAGCGGGATCGTCGAGTCGCATGGCGGGACGGTGGAGAAGTTCATCGGTGATGCGGTGTTGGCGGTGTTCGGGGTGCCGTTGGTGCACGAGGACGATGCGTTGCGCGCCTGCCGGGCGGCGGTCGAGATGCGCGATGCGCTGCCGGCGCTGGGTATTCGAGGGCCGGATCGGTGTGAACACCGGTGAGGTGGTGACGGGACGGCGGAGCGGTTGGTGACCGGGGATGCGGTGAACGTGGCGGCACGGTTCGAGCAGGCGGCGGCGCCGGGCGAGGTGCTGATCGGCGCGTCGACGCACGAGCTCGTGAAAGGCGCCGTGGACGCGGAGCCGGTCGAGCCGCTCGACCTCAAAGGGAAGTCGGAGCCGGTTGCGGCGTTTCGGCTGCTTGCGGCTCATGCTGCACCGGAGCGTCGGCACGACTCGTTGTTCGTGGGGCGGGAGCGCGAGCTCGGGCTGCTGTCCGAGGCGTGGCAGCGGGCAGTGGCGGAGCAGCGCTGTGAGCTGGTCACGGTTGTGGGTGATCCAGGGATCGGGAAGTCGCGGCTCGCGGCCGAGGCGCTGGCTTCGATCGATGCGCGGGTCGTGCGGGGCCGTTGTTTGCCCTACGGGTCGGGGATCACCTACTGGCCGGTCGTCGAGATCGTGAAGCAACTCGACGTATTGCCGACCGATCCCGCTGCTGCCGAGGCCATCCGTTCGTTGCTGGGCGAGTCGGATGCGGGGACGTCGGCGGAGCAGATCGGCTGGGCCTTCCGCAAGCTGCTGGACGAACACGCGCCACTCGTGGTCGTCTTCGACGACATCCAATGGGGCGAGCAGACCTTCCTCGATCTGATCGAGCACGTCGCGCTGCTTTCGAGCGGTGCCCCTTTGCTGCTGCTCTGCATGGCGCGGCCGGAGCTGCTCGACAGCCGGCCGACCTGGCCGGTCACGATCCGACTCGAACCGCTCGACAGCGCCGACGCGGCCGACCTGATCGGAGTAGACGTGCCGGAGGAGCTACGGGCGAGGATCGCCGCCGCCGCCGCCGGCAACCCGCTCTTCATCAGCGAGATGCTGGCAATGACTCAGGAGGCCGGGGATCGCGTCGTCGTGCCGGCGTCGTTGAAAGCGTTATTGGCGGCGCGGCTCGACCAGCTCGACCCGGCCGAGCGGCGGGTGCTGGAGTGCGGTTCGGTCGAGGGCGAGGTCTTCCACCGCGGCGCCGTGCAAGCGTTGACACCCGAGGAGGCTCAGGTGACGCCGCGGCTGGCGGCGCTCGTGCGGCGCGAGCTGATCCGCTCCGATCGCGGGCAGTTCGTTGGGGAGGACGGCTTCCGCTTCCGCCACCTCCTGATCCGCGACACCGCCTACGACGCCCTCCCTAAAGCAACCAGGGCAGAGTTGCACCAGCGCTTCGCCGGCTGGCTCGAAACGCACGGTCAGGGGCTCGTCGAGCTGGAGGAGATCAGCGGCTACCACCTTGAGCAGGCGGCCCGCTACCTCGCTGACCTCGGCTGCCCCGACGCTGAGCTCGCTGATGCGGCTGCCAAGCGGCTCTGGAGTGCCGGACGCAGAGCGGTCTGGCGGGTTGACCGGCGAGCTGCTCGCGCCCTCCTCGAACGCGCCGCCGCCCTGTGCGACCATCCCCCGACTCACCTCCTGATCGATCTCGCGCGCACCTTCGACGATCCGTCTGCTGCGGCTTCGCTCCTTGACGAGGTCGCGGAGCGAGCGCGCACCGAGGGAGACACGGCCTCCGCGGCGCTCGCCGAAGCGTTGGCGGCGTACCACCGAACTCACCTGACCGAAGGATCGGCGGATGAGCAAGAACGGCTTGCCTTGGCCGCGATACCGCTGCTTGAAGCGGCCGGTGACCATGACGGGCTCTGCGAGATCTGGTTCACGCTCGCAAACGGTGTGTACAACATTCGCTGTCGCTATGACCAGATCGAGCACGCCTCGGAAGAGGCGCTCCGTCATGCGGCGCTAGCAGGCCAACGTCGCACCCACCTCTTCCTCTTGCCGATGGCGCTCACGCTCGGACCGCGACCAGTCGACGAAGCTCTGGCGAGGCTCGCCGAGCTCACAAGCCTGAATGTTGACGATCGACGGCAATGGAGCGATCCTGCTGGCGATGCGGGGTGACTTGGACGAGGCGCGCGCGCTCCTCGATGTCGCGGTTGCTCGCTTGGACGAACTCGGCTTGGCGGTGGGTCACGCCGCTGTCGCGGACTTCGAGCGGCTCGTGGGAAACGACGAGGCAGCCGCCGAGCAGCTGGCTGTCTATTGCGCGTATCTGGTCAAGCACGGGCACACATCGCTGCTTTCCACCTACGCCCCCCAGCGCGGCCGCCACCTCTGCGCGCTGGGGCGCTTCGACGAGGCCGAGCGCTTGGCCGAACAGGGACGCGAGCTGGGACACGCGGATGATCCGATCACGCAGTCCCTCTGGCGTAGGGTGCTGGCGCTCGTGCTCGCCCACCGCGGCGATCCCGTCGAGGCCCAGCGGCTTGTACGCGAGGCCCTGGTGATCGCTCAGACAACCGACTCCCCCTGGTACCAGGGCGAAGCACTCACTGACCTCGCCCAGGTACTTGAAGCCGCCGGACGACTTGACGAAGCCACCGCCGCTCACCGGGAAGCACTTGAGCTCTACGAGCGAAAAGGGATCATGCCGCTAGCCCGCCGCACCCGCGAACGACTCGCCGCGCCCCAAGCTCCGACGGCCTGAAACACAAGCCGACCCTGCCTCCCGGCCCTGTCCACGCCGATCGTACCCGAGTCAGTAGCGACGAGCCGTCCTGCACCGCACAGGCGCTTCACGGGTGACCACCGGGTGCCACGGCGGCCGCTCCGTCGCCAGCGCTGCTAACGGAGTGCGGCGCGAGGCCGCGTCACGACGGGCTTTCCGAGGAGTGGGCGCACCTGGGATCGAACCAGGGACCTCTCGCGTGTGAAGCGAGCGCTCTCCCGCTGAGCTATGCGCCCGAAAGAGGCCGCAATCGTAGCCGCGACACGCGCTACAGGCAGAACAAGCGCCAGAGCTTCATCAGCAGGAAAAGTCCGCGGCACCGGTGAGGGATCCTTAGGGCTGCTTCCTCCCGGATCTGACCCGGTTCGGAACCTCACCGCGCCGCGGGCGGAGCCAGTGTACCGAGGTCGCACTTGCGGAAAGAGCCGGCTGCGCGCACAATGCTCGGGAGTTCCGCAAGCGACGAGGAGGTGGTGCAGCGATGAGACAACCCGTTCAGTCCCGGAGTAGCTGCGCCACGGCCCGTCACCTCGTCTCCTGAGGCGGTGTCGGCGGGTCGTGGCGACCCACTGACGACACGCAAAGGAGCTTTGGTTGACACTTCCGGCTACGGAATCGCTGCTGCAACGGCTTGGCTGGGACGACGGCTGGGAGGCCGCGTTCGCAGAACATCGCGCCGCCGGGCTCACGCCCGCCCGCGTCGCGGTGCAACACCGAGGGGCGTACGACCTCGTCACGGAAGAGGGAGAGGTCCGCGCGAGCGCGGCCAACCGCTTCGTGCGCGACGACGACCTGCCCGGCGTCGGCGACTGGGTCGGGCTCGATCCCAACTCGGGGCTGATCGAGGCGCTGCTCCCGCGCCGCACCTCGATCTCCCGCAAGGAGGTCTGGCAGGCGACGCGCGAGCAGATCCTGGCGGCCAACGTCGACGTCGCGTTCCTCGTCCAGGCGCTTCCGCTGGACTTCAACGTGCGCCGGCTCGAGCGCTACCTGGCCATGGCGTGGGAGAGCGGCGCACAGCCGGTCGTCCTGCTGACCAAGACCGACCTGGTCGACGACGTCACGCCGTATCTCGCCGAGGCCGAGACCGTCACATTGGGCGCATGCCCGATCGAAGCGGTGTCGGCACGGACCGGTGCCGGTCTCGACTCGCTGCTCGCGTACTTCGAGGGGAACCGCACTGCCGTCCTGCTTGGATCCTCGGGCGTCGGCAAGTCGACGATCGTCAACGCCCTCGTCGGCGAGGAAGTGCTCGCGACGCAGGAGGTGCGCGAGGACGACCAACGTGGACGGCACACGACGAGCCACCGCGAGCTGATCCTCCTGCCGACCGGCGGAGTCGTGCTCGACACACCGGGCATCCGCGAGTTGCAGCTCTGGGACGCCGACCTCGATGCGGCGTTCGGCGACGTCGAGGAGATCGCCCGCCGTTGCCGGTTCACCGACTGCGCTCACGATCAGGAGCCCGGTTGTGCGATCCGCGACGCACTCGCCGACGGGTCGCTCGCGCCCGACCGCTGGCAGAGCTACCTCAAGCTCCAGCGCGAGCTCGAGGCGATCGAACTGAAGCGAAACCACTTGTTGCGACAGGAGCGCGTGCGGGAGTACAAGATTCGCGCACGTCAGAACCGACCCAAGAAGAAGCGCTGAGCCCGCCCCGCGTCCGGGAGGACGCGGTGGACTTCGCGCTGGCCGATCCCGGGCACCGCTTCGGCGAGGTGGTGCTCGGGCAGGAGGTCACGCGGCCGCGACCCGGCCCGCCGTTCACGTGGAGCGACGGCGCGTGGCGGCTGGCGTTCCCGCGCCCCGACGCCGACCGGCTCGAGTACCTGATCGGCATCGACGGCGGCTTCTCACCCGACCCCGCCAACCCGCTGCGTGCCGCCGGTCCCTTCGGCGACAAGTCGGTGCTCGAGTGGCCGGAATACTCGGCTCCTGCCTGGCTCGGTTCGATCGCCGACGCCGGCCCGACCGAGCAGGTCGAGTTGCGCTGCCGGCGGCTCGTCGCCCGGGTCGGCGTCCTCTTCTACGAGACGCCGGAGCCGCCCGCCGTCGACGCGCCCCTGCTCGTCGTCCACGACGGCCCCGAGTACGCGGAGTACGCGGGCCTGACGCGGTTCCTCGACGCGATGAGCTGGGAAGAGCGCATCCCACCGATGCGCGCAGCGCTCATTCAACCCGTCGACCGCAACGAGACCTACTCGGCGTCGGCGCTCTACGCGGGCGCCCTCGTGCGCGAGTTGCTTCCGCAGATCGCCGAGCGCGCACCGCACGGCACGCGCATCGGAATGGGGGCGAGTCTGGGTGCCCTGGCAATGTTGCATGCGCAACGGCGCCACCCGAAGTCCTTCGATGGTCTCTTCCTTCAGTCGGGCAGCTTCTTCCGCGGGCGCTGGGACAAGGTCGAATCGGACTTCGGCCGCTACCAGCGAATCACGCGGTTCGTCGGGACCGTGTTGCGCGAGTCGTCCGCGGAGCGGCCGGTGCCGGTTGCGATCACCTGCGGCACCGCGGAGGAAAATCGTGCGAGCAACCGCGCGGTCGCCGACGCGCTCTCTGCACAGGGCTATGCGGTTTGGCTCGCGGAGATTCGCGACGGCCATACCTGGACGTGCTGGCGCGATGCCTTCGACCCGAATCTGCCCGCGCTGATCGAGGCGGTCAGTTGACCAGGCGCGCGATCGAGATCGACGGCGGCGGCGTGCTCGCCTACGGCCATTACGGCCGCCCGGTGGTCGTGTTCCAGTCGGAGCAAGGGGATGTGCACGACTGGGAGGAACGCGGCATGATCGACGCGGTTGGCGATTTGCTCGACGCCGGGAAGGTGAAGCTCTATTGCGTCCCCTCGTTCGACGGTGAGAGCTGGACGCGCAGGGACCTCTCGCTCGAGGAGCGTGCACAACGGCACGGCCATTACGAGCGTTGGATCCTCGCGCAGCTCGTGCCGTTCGTCCAGGCCGACTCGCACTCGCACGAGTTGATCGCGACCGGCGCCTCGTTCGGCGCCTACCACGCAGCCAATTTCTGTCTCAAACGCGCCGATCTCTTTCCCCTCGCGGTCTGCCTGAGCGGCGTCTACGACGTCACGGTGCAGGGCGGCGGTGGTCGTGGCGACGCCGTGTACTTCAACAATCCGATGGACTACGTCGCGAACCTCGGTGGAGACCACCTCGACTGGCTGCGCGATCACGCATCCCTGCTGCTCGTCTGCGGGCAGGGCCAGTGGGAGGACACGACCGGCGCTCTGGAGTCGACGAAGCGCTTCGGTTCGGTGCTCGGTGAGCGGGGCATCCGCCATGAAGTTGATTTGTGGGGCCACGACGTCCCGCACGACTGGCCGTCGTGGCGGCGCCAGATCGCGCATCATCTACCTCGCTTTGTCTGACCGTCTCATCGGTCTGCTCCTCGGCACCGAGGAGGATTGGCCCGCCGCATTCGAGGCGCTGGTCGCGCGTCTCGGGCCGGTCGACGGGCACCGCCTCGTCACCGAGCGCATCGTCAACGAGCCGTTCGACCTTCGCTACCGGCCTCGGTACGCGCTGGTGATCGACAGGCTGGCGTGGTGGTACGACCTCCCGCGCGCGTGGTTGAAGAAGGTGTCGCTCGTCGACGACGTCTATCTGTTGAACAACCCGTTCACGTTCCAGGCGATGGAGAAGCACTCCGCCTACTGCGCACTCATGCGGCTCGGGATCCGCGTGCCCGAGACCTGGCTGATCCCGCACAAGGTGCCGCCCGACAACCCGCGCTTTCAGCCGACCGCGGAGCGGTACAACGCGCAGTTCGACCTGGAGGCGATCGGCGAGCACATCGGCTATCCGCTCTTCATGAAGCCGTTCGACGGCGGCCAGTGGGTCGGCGTGTCACGCGTCGCCTCTGCCGAGGAACTGCGTGCGCGCTACGACGAATCAGGCGAGCGAATGATGCATCTGCAGACCGCGCTCGAAGACTTCGACGTCTTTGTCCGGTCGCTCTCCATCGGTGCCGAGACGACGTCGATGTGGTTCGACCCGTCGAAGCCGATGCACGACCGCTACCAGGTCCGGCACGACTTCTTGACGCCTGCGCTCGGCGACGAGATCGTCTCCATCTCGCGCCTGGTGAACGCGTTCTTCCGCTGGGAGTTCAACTCGTGCGAGACGATCGTCAAGGACGGTGTCGCATACCCGATCGATTACGCGAATGCGTCGCCCGATGTCGCGCTGACGTCGCTGCATTACTACTTCCCGTGGGCGATCACGGCGCTCGTGCGCTGGAGCGCGTTCTGCGCGATCACCCGCCGCGAGATGCTCGTCAACCAGAATTCGCGCGACTACTTCGAATTCGGCGATCGCGACGACCTCACCTACGACGAGAAGCTCGCGGCTTACCGCAAGCTCGCCGACGACTACTTCCAGGTCGATGCCTATCAGGAGTTCTGCGACACGCACCTCGCGCACTTGCCCGAGATCGCGCACGACTGGTTCGGCTCACCCGAGTTCGACGCCGTGCTCGTGCAGACCGTGCGTGACACGTTTCCGAGGGACGAACGGGAGCACTTCGTCGAGCACTACCGCGGTCTGCTCGGCGCCTGGGTCACCGACAACGCGGCGTAACGCGCCGCGCCGTCGACTCGTACGTACCCTGACTCCATGAACGAGACCGCGATTCTCGTGGTCGACGACGACGCGCCGATCCGGCGGATGCTCGACCGTACGCTGGCCGCGGAGGGATACGCGGTCGAGGCGGCAGCCGACGGCGGCGAGGCGCTCGCCGCCGTCGAACGGTCGGCGCCCGACCTGATCGTGCTCGACGTGAGCATGCCCGGGCTGGACGGGCTGGCGGTCTGCCGGCGGCTGCGCGCGAAGGGCCTCGCGACGCCCGTGCTCCTGCTCACCGCGCGGGACGAGGTGCCCGATCGCGTGGCCGGGCTCGACGCCGGTGCCGACGATTACCTCGTCAAGCCGTTCGCCACGGAGGAGTTGCTCGCCCGGGTGCGGGCGTTGCTGCGCCGGCATGCGCCCGGGGAGCTGCTCGCACTTGCCGACCTGACGTTCGATCCGGCGACCAGAACCGTGCAGCGTGGCGGCCGGGACGTCCGGCTCTCGCCCCGCGAGGCCGACCTGCTCGAGCTGCTTCTGCGCAACGCGAGGAGGGTGGTGCCGCGGGAGCAGGCGATCGTGCAGATCTGGCACGGCGCGACCCAGGCGAACACCGTCGACCGAACGGTGACGAACCTGCGTCGCAAGCTGGGCGAGCCGTCCCTGATCGAGACTGTCCGCGGCGTGGGATTCGTGATCGGCCGATGAGCCTCCGCCTGCGCTCGATTCTCGCCGCCTCGATCTCGACCATGCTCGCGGTCGTGGTGCTGGGGTCGGTCGTCGACGTTCTCGTCGCTCGGCACTTGCATCACGGGCTCGACAAGTCGCTGCGCACCCGCGCTGTCGAGGTGGCCCAGCTCGCAGCGTCGGCACCGGCGCTCGTCACGCGGCCTGGTGCGCTCGACGCTCCCGTCGGGTCGACGCAGGCGATGGTGCAGGTCGTCGATCGCCGCGACCGCATCGTGTCGCGTTCGCTCTCGCTCGGTGGGCGGGTGCTGCCGCGCGCGATCGCGAAGCAGGCGATCGAGAGCGGTCGTGGGCGCTACAGCACCATCGAGTTCGGAGACGAGCACCTCCGCGTCTACTCGGCGCCGCTTGCCGATGTCGCCGGCGGCGGCGCCGTGCTTGTGGCAGCGTCGACAGCAGACGTCGTCGACACCGTTCGCACCGTGCGGGTGCTGACTCTGCTCGCCGCGCTCGTGGCTGCAGCGATCGGGGGCGCAGCGGTCGCGCTCTTGATGCGCGGCGCGCTGCGGCCGCTTGTCCGCCTCGACCGCGCGGCGGCCGAGATCGGCCGCAGCGGCGACGCGCGCCGCCGCTTGCCCGATCCCCACCGGCGCGACGAGGTGGGACGGCTCGCGACGACGTTGAACACCATGCTCGAGGGCCTCGAGCATGCGCGCGACGCGGAGCGGCGATTCCTGGCTGACGCGTCACACGAGCTGCGCACTCCGCTGACTGCGCTGCGGGGCAACGTCGCCCACCTCGCCCGGCACGGCGCGAGCCCGGCCCTCGTCGCCGATCTCGAGGCCGACGCCGAACGGCTGGCTCAGCTGGCGGACGACCTGCTCGCGCTCTCCCGGGAAGAGGCAGCGCTCCCACCGGCCGAGGAGGTGTCACTCGACGACCTCGCGCGCGGCGCTGCCGCGGACGGCATCACCGTTCACGTGGAGGCCGTCTCAGTTCGCGGCGACCGTGCCTCCCTCGAGCGCGCGCTCGGCAACCTCGTCGAGAACGCTCGCCGCCACGGACGCGGCGCCATCACGATCACCGTCGAGCAACACGACGGCGTTGCGCGACTCAGCGTCGAAGACGAGGGTCCCGGGATCCCTGCGGCCGAGCGCGAGCAGGCGTTCGAGCGCTTCTACGGCCGCGGATCGGGCCTCGGGCTCGCGATCGTCCGGGCCACCGCAGAGCGCCACGGCGGCCGCGCATACGCGGACGGCTCCCGGGTGACGATCGAGCTCGTCAGGAAAGCATCAGAGTCCGTCGGCGATCCTGCCCGTCAGGAGCTCGAGAAAGGACCGCTGTGAGGATCTTCCGCACGTTGCCGACATCCCGCCTGATCGCCCTGCTCGTGGCGATCGCAGCCGTACTCGTCGCTGGGGTCGTAGCCGTTGCCGCACGCGGTGGCAGCGGCTCGACGCCGCCGCCGAAGCCGCTCGCCCAGGCGATCCATGATGCGCTCGGCGCAGCGGAGCCTGCAGGCGTCACGGCGCGGATCTCCTTCACGAACAAGTTGTTCCCCTCCGGTGCCTTGACGGGCCAGGCCGGGTCGGCGCTGATGTCCGGGGCCACCGGCCGGCTGTGGGCGAACGCGAACGGCGGCCGACTGGAGCTCCAGTCGGATGCAGGTGACGCGCAGATCGTGTGGGACGGGAGCAAGGTCACGGTCTACGACGCAAGCTCGAACACGGCCTACACGGCCGACCTGCCGCAAAAGCAGGGGACTGCCGGAACCGCTGCGCACGCCACGCCGACGCTCGACGAGATCACCACGTTCCTCAGCGAGCTCGGCAAGAACTGGACCGTCTCGGGCGCAGAGCCGTCGAACGTTGCGGGTCAGGAGGCCTACACGGTGACGGTGTCGCCGAGCCACGACGGTGGGCTGCTGGGGTCGGCGCAGGTTGCGTGGGACGTGACCCACGGCACACCTTTGAAGATCGCGGTGTACGCCCAAGGCTCGTCGTCACCGGTGCTCGCGCTGGAGGCGACCGACATCTCGTTCGGCTCAGTTCCCAACTCCGACATCGCCGTCTCGCCGCCTGCCGGCGCCACGGTCGTGGATCTCTCGTCGCAGGCGGGCAACGGCAACTCGGGAGGCAGTAGCACGGCACCGGTCACCGGGCTCGCGGCGGTGCAGGCTGCTGCGCCGTTCACCGTCGTGGCGCCCGACACGCTCGTCGGGTTGCCGCGCCGTGATGTCCGGCTCGTCGGCCCCGCCGATTCCCGGTCGGTGCTCGTGGTCTACGGGCAGGGCCTCGGTGCGATCGTCGTCGTCGAGCGCAAGCCTGGTGCCGCGAAGGCGGACCAGGCCGGGATGCTCGATGCTCTGCCGTCGATCTCCCTCGACGGTGTGACCGCGCATGAGCTGGCGACGCAGCTCGGCACGGTGCTCGGCTGGGATCGTGGCGGCGTCACGTACGTGCTGGCCGGATCGATCCCGCCGTCTGCAGCCGAGTCGGCGGCGCGCGCGCTCAAGTGAGCGACGCGCCGCCGCTCGAAGCCCGCGGTCTGGTCAAGCGCTACGGGGATCTCGTCGCCGTCGACCACGTCGACCTGACCGTCGACCGCGGGGACGTCTTCGGCTACCTCGGCCCGAACGGCGCGGGGAAGACCACGTCGCTGCGGATGCTCCTCGGGCTGATTCGGCCCACGGAGGGCAACGCTCACCTGTTCGGCCGCGATCCAATCGTCGACGGTGCGCGCGCACTGGACGGCGTCGCGGGATTCGTCGAGGGCCCACGCTTCTACCCGTACCTGTCGGGGCGTCGCAACCTGCGGCTGCTCGGGGATCTCGACGGCGGCGTCGCAGCGGCGCGCATCGAGGAGGTGCTCGACGTGGTCGAACTGCGCGATCGCGGCAAGGACCGTGTCGGCGGTTACTCGCACGGGATGCGGCAGCGCCTCGGCATCGCGGCCTCTCTCCTGCGAGATCCCAAGCTGCTGCTGCTCGACGAGCCCACCACAGGGCTCGACCCCGCCGGCATGCGCGACATGCGCGAGCTCGTGAAGCGGCTGGCGTCGGAGGGGATCACGATCCTGCTCTCGAGCCATGTGCTCGCCGAGGTCGAAGAGCTGTGCAACCGCGTCGCGATCATCCGCAAGGGACGGATCATCTACGAGGGCCGTTTGGATGCGTTGCTCGAGAGCGCGGGCGGCGGTTACGTCCTGCGCACGAGCGAACCGGAGCGCGCCCGGGCGCTGCTGCTGGCGCACGGCATCGAAGGACCGCTGCTGGAGAACGGCGAGCTGCGCTTCCAGGTCGAGGCGACGGCGGTGGAGTCGCTCAGCATCGCGCTTGGCCAGGCGGGAATCGGTATCGCAGCACTCATGCCGCGAGTGGCGACGCTCGAGGAGCTCTTCCTCGACATGACCGAGCACGAGGCTGTCGCTTGACGCTCGTCTACAAGTGGGAGGTCCTGAAGCTGCTCGCGCAGAAGCGGACGTACCTCGGCCTCGGCGCCGCAATGCTCATCCCGCTGATCTTCGTCACGGTGCTGATCCTGAAGACCGGCGGCCCGAACGACATTCCGCTCGGCCGCTACATCAGGCAGACCGGGCTCGCGACGCCGTTCGTCGTCCTCTTCTTCATGTCGATCTGGGCGTTCCCGCTGATCACGGCGCTCGTCGCCGGTGACATCGTCGCCTCCGAGAGTCACAACGGGACGCTGAAGACGATCCTCACGCGGTCGAGGAACCGTGGCGAGATCTTCGCCGCGAAGATCCTCGCCACGTTCACCTACACCGCGGCCGTCGTCTTCGCGATGGGAGCGGTCGCGTTCATCGCAGCCAGCATCGAGTGGGGCTTCAACGACCTCACTTCGCTCTCGGGAACGACTGTCAGTGCGTGGCACGGTCTCGGTCTGCTCGCAGCGAGCCTCGCGATCTACGCGTGGCCCATGGCTGCGATCGCTGCGTTCGGCCTCTTCCTGTCGACGGTCACCCGCAACAGCGCCGCCGCGGTCGTCGGCACGTTGATGTGGGCGCTCCTGATGCAGCTGCTCGGCGTGCTGCCGGGCACGGAGTCGATCCGGCCGTATTTGCTCGGCGAGCAGTTCCAGGCGTGGCACGGTTTCCTGCGCACCCCGGCCGACTGGACGCCGATCGTGCGCGCACTCTGGGTCTGCACGTTGTACGTCGCGATCCCGTTGAGCGTCGGCTACCTCGTCTTCCTGCGGCGCGACGTCGCGGGCGAGTAGTCACGAACGTTCGACGAGCTCGTGCTCGAGCGCGCGGCTGCACCGGGCGAGCGCGTCGCGCAGGTCAGCCGTCTCGTCGGCGTCGAGGTCGCCCAGCAACTTCCTCTCGACCGCGTCGACGGCCCGGTCACAGCGGTCGAGCGCCCGCCGTCCGGCGGCGGTGAGTTCCGTTCGCATCACACGACCGTGACCCGGCTCTGCGCGGCGACGGACGTAGCCGAGCCCGACGAGCAGCGCGAGCACCTCGCTCATCGACTGCGGTGTCACCAGAGAACGGCGCGCGAGCTGCGCGTTCGAGAGCCCGTCCTGCGCGCGCAGCACGGACAGCGTGGTATAGGCCGGAAGCGTCAGGCCGGTCGGCTCGATCGCCGACGTGAGGCGTCGCCGCAGCACCCGCTCGAGCCGGCCGATCACATAGCTGAGCCGGGGCTCCACCTCAGGTCGGGGTCGGACGCTCATACGCCTGCAGGCCCGGTTTGATCCGCTTCTCGTCGAGGAACTGCCCGAGGCCCTGTTCGCGGCCCTGCTCCTCATCGAGGAACTGCGACTGCTCGAGCTTGGCGTAGAGGTAGTCCTCGGCCTGGCCCCAGCTCATCGACGCGCAATGCTTGTAGCCGAGCTTCGCGGCACGGAGCACGACCGGGTTCTTCTCGAGCAGCTCGCGCGCCAGGCTCTCGACCTCGGTCCGCAACCCGGCCAGCGGCACGCTTGCATTCACGAGGCCCATCGCTGCGGCCTGCTTCCCGTCGAACGTGCGGCCGGTCATCACATACAGCAGCCCGGCTCGTGACCCGACCGTGTCCGCGAGCGCCTTGCTGACCACACTGCCCGGCGGGATGCCCCAGTTGATCTCGGAGAGCCCGAACGTCGCCTCGTCGGCCGCGATTGCGAGGTCGCAGGCAACGAGCGGGGTGAATGCGCCGCCGAAGCACCAGCCGTTGACCATGGCGATCGTCGGCTTGGCATAGGTGCGCAGGAGCCGCCATTGCCAGAGCGCCGCATCGCGCCGCACCTTCCGCTGGACGTGCCCCGGGCCTCCGTCGACCTCACGGAAGTACTCCTTGAGGTCCATGCCGGCCGAGAACGCCTCGCCCGCGCCGGTCAGCACGAGCACGCCGCAACTGTCGTCGGCGTCGAGCGCCTCCAGCACCTCGACCATCTCGCCGTTGAGCGTCGGGCTCATGGCGTTGCGTTTCTCCGGCCGGTTCAGTTCGACCCAGGCAATGCCCTCGTCGATCTCGACCCGCACCGTTGTCCAGCGGTCCGCGTACTGCACGGCTTGTCCTCTCGTCGCTCGCGGCTACTCTATATCAGGTTGCCTGATACGTGAGTGATGGTCACGGCCCAGGAAGGTGTTCGCCCAGGCGCTCGTCCGCGCGAGCGCATTGTCCTTGACGATCGCGGGGCCGTCGAGCATCGATTCCTCCTCGCCGTAGGCCTTAAGCCGCTCGTAGGCCTGGGACCAGATGCACTCGGTGTCGTAGACCTCGCACAGTCCCTCGCGCGTGCCGCCGCACGGCCCGTTGCGCTGGTTCTTCGCGCATTGCGATTCGGGACAGACATAGGCGATGTCCGGCAGCGAGCAGTCGCCGCAGTCGCGACACCCGAAGAGCGGCACCTTGGCGGCCTGCTCGACGGCGTGCGCCACCTTGGTGAGCGCGGTCGATTTCTCGACCGTCCGGTAGAAGTTCCGCCCCGCGGGAAAAAGCGGGGCGTCGGGCTCGAACGCGGCGGCGTGCAGGCGTCGGCTGAACCGGTACTTCAGCGGCACCCGAAGCTCGGTCTTGCGGTGCTCCTTCGATGCGAGGTACGCCGGGTTGATCTCGTCCGACGAGAGCCCGGTCTCCGGGTCCTGGTCGAAGAAGTGGAACTCGTCGCTCGAACGGATACTGGATCTCGCGCGCGAACTGCCGCCAGTCGTCCGGCGCGAACGAGTTCGCGCGATCGAGGATCTCGCCGAAGGTCGCCGGTGGCATGTGCCCGCCGAGGTAGACGCCCGCGAAGCCGAGGCCGCGCGAAACCGCGATGTGCCTGGCCGCAAGCTCGACGAAGTAGGCGCGGCCCTTGTCCGGGCTCGCGGCCTCGCGCTCGACGAGTGCGAGCAGTTCGTCGGTGACCACGACTCCGGGGATCCTGCCGGCGTGAAAGGCGCGGGCCGCGGTGCGCGACAGGAGGTAGACGTTGGCGAGCACCGGGACCGACAGACCGTCGTGTCTCAGCCAGCGCAGAAGCTCGTCGTCCTTGCGCGTGTCCCAGCCGATCTGGTTGATCACGAACCGGGCCCCGGACTCGATCTTCTTCCGCAGCTTGAAGTACTGCGGCATCACCTCGCGCTCGCGCCGCTTGTGGTTCGTGACGACGCAGCCGAGGAAGAAGTCGGTCCGGTCGAGCCGCGCGTTCGGCTGCCGCTCGTCGCGCAGACCCTCGTTCATCTCGGAGAAGAGGCTGAGCAGGCCAACCGAGTCGATGTCGAACACGGGCGCCGCGAGCCCGCGGTGCCCGGTGACCGGGTAATCGCCGGAGAGCGCGAGCACGTTGTCGAAGCCCTCCGAGCCGAGCTTCCAGCCGCGGCTCTCGAGCGCGTTGCGGTTCCAGTCCTTGCAGGAGAGGTGGATGATCACCTCCTGGCCGCGCGACACCAGGTCGGTGCCGAGGGTGTCGGGCGCGAGCATCGCGTGACCGCCGGGGTTGTCGGTGATCGAGAGCACGTCCACGCGCTCGTCGGCAGCGAGCTCGTGTGCCAGCTCCATCACCTTGCGGCTCGAGTTCGCAGTGATCAGCCCGCGGCTCGTGACCACCTCGGCCGCGACGACGAAGGTGCCGGGGCGTGCGAGCTGTTCGCGAAGAGAGGTCATCTGGAGGGGCCGATTGCCGATATCAGTCTGCCTGATTTATCATCGTCGTATGGCCGACCTGCAGGTGCTCGATCTCGAGACGGCACGGATGGTGGAATCGGTCTGTGACGCGATCGTTCCCGGCTCGGCCCGCGTGCGTCCTGCCGTCTATATCGATGGCTTGCTGGCGGGGATGGACGACGGTGGCCGGTCCGCCGTGCTCGACTCGTTCGCCGCCGTGTCCGACGGTGCGCTCGCGGACCACGCGATGACGCCGGCGTTCTTGTACGTGCGCGCCCTGGCGATCGAGGCGTTCTACAGCGACTTCGTCGCTCCCGGCGTCGACGCGACGGGTGCGTGGGCGGAGATCGACTTCAACACGCCCCTTGCGACCCGGCTGGCCAAGGACTGGTCGTACCTCGGCATTTCGTGAGCGAACGCTTCGACGTCGTGGTGGTGGGCTCCGGCGCCGGTGGCGGCGTGATCGCCGGCGAGCTCGCCGAGCGCGGCCGGAGTGTGCCTGCTGCTCGAGACGGGGCCGCACAAGACCGCCGCCGACTTCACACGCTGGGAGGCGAAGGCGGCGCACGACCTCTGGTGGCCGATCCGCTTTGCGCTGATCGACGGCGGTGCCGGCGGCGCAGTCGCGCTTCTCGGCGGCCGGTGTGTCGGTGGCACGACGACGATCAACACGAAGGTGGCTCTCCGAGCCCACGACAAGGACCTCGCGAAGTGGCGCGACGCGAGCGGCCTCGCTCTCGAGAGCTCCGACCTGAGCCCGCACTACGATCGCGTGGAGCAGCGGCTCGGCGTGCGCGAGCGGACCGACTGGCGCAAGAGCGTGCGCACCGTGGAGCCGGCCTTTCGCAAGCTCGGCGCGCCGCTGGAGCCCGTCCGGTCGTACACCGACGCAAACTGCATGAGCTGCGGCTCGTGCCTCCAGGGCTGTCCGACGAACGCCGGTAAGTCGACGCTCAACACCTACATCCACGATGCGTGGGCCGCAGGGAAGCTCGAGTTGCGCGCGGACGCGCGCGTCGAGCGGGTGCTGGTCGAGGACGGCGAGGCCAAAGGCGTCGAGTACGTCGACGGCGATGGTTCCGAACGGCGGGTCGATGCCGGCGCGGTCGTCGTCGCGGCAGGGACGCTGAACACTCCGCAGTTGCTGCTCCGCTCGGAGCTGCCCGAGAGCCCGTCGAGCCGCCTCGTCGGACACCATCTCGGTTTCCATCCAGTGCGCCTCGTCTACGGCCTGTTCGACGAGCCACAGGACGCGCACATGGTCTATCCGATCACCGCTCACTCGATGGCGCACCAACACGACGAGGACGGGGGCTTCGTGATCGAGGCCACGACGATCCAGGATCCGGTCTCGTTCGCCACCACCCTCGAGGACGAGAACGGGCCGCTCTGGGGGCCGCCGCTCGTCGAGGCGTTGCGAGGCTTCCGTCACTGGGTCGGGGTCCTCGCGATGGTGAACGACGAGAACAACGGTGTCGTCCGTCTCGACGAGAACGGTCAGGAGGCGTTCGACGCGTCCTTCAACGTGACGGAGCAGGAGCGCATGGCCGCTGCGCTCGACTTCTCCCGCGAGGTGCTCTTCGCGGCGGGAGCCTCCAGGGTGCTCTGGACGGGCCTGGCCTCGACACACGTGCAGGGCTCATGCCGCATGGGCAGCGATCCGGAGCGCTCGGTCGTCGATCCGGACGGGCAGTCGTGGGACGTCAAGCGCCTGTATGTCGGTGACGGCTCCGTCGTGCCACGAACGCTGTCGGTCAACCCGTCGCTGACGATCATGGCGCTCGCCAGCCGGCTCGCCGGACATCTCGACGCCGATCCGCACGGGTACCTCTCCTGAGCGAGCCGGTCCGCGACCTCGCGCATCTCTCGCACGTCGAGTTGCTGACGCCGAGCCCCGACGAGAGCCTGTCGTACTTTCGCGAGATCCTCGGGATGGAGGTGGCCGGAGAACGCGGCGACTCGGTCTACCTGCGCGGGTTCGGCGACTACGAGCGGGCGTCGCTCAAGCTGACCGCCGCGCCGCAGTCGGGAATCGGGCATATCGCCTATCGCACTCACACCCCGGAGGCGCTGGCACGTCGTGTCGCAGCGCTCGAGGCGGCGGGCGTCGAGGGCGAGTGGAGCGACGGTGACCTCGGCCATGGCCCCGCGTTCACGTTCCTCGACCCGGACGGGCACCGCTTCGAGATCTTCTACGAGTCGGAGCGCTACCAGGCTCCGCCCGAGCTTCGTCCCGCCTTGAAGAACCAGCCGCAGCGCTACCCGGGACGCGGCGTCGGGGTTCGCCATCTCGATCACGTCAACTTCCTCGCGGTCGACCCGGCCGAGAACCGTGTCTTCCTCGAGCAGAACCTCGGGCTGCGGCTGACGGAGCAGATCGTGCTCGACGACGGCACCGAGGCGGGCGTCTGGCTGGCGTCGAACCAGAAGTCGTACGACGTCACCTACACCCGAGATCAGACGCGCACTCGCGGACGCCTCCACCACATCGCGTTCTTCGTCGACCAGCGCGAGGATGTCCTCCGTGCTGCAGACATCTTCCTCGAGCACGGGATCGTGATGGAGTCGGGACCGCACAAGCACGCGATCCAGCAGACGTTCTTTCTCTACACATGGGAGCCGGGCGGAAACCGGATCGAGATCGCCTCTGGCGGCTACCTGATCTACGCGCCGGATCACGAGGCCGTCGTCTGGTCGCAGGCGGAGCGGGCCAAGGGGCAGGCGTGGGGGATGCAGACGGTCGCGAGCTTCCACATCAAGGGCTCGCCGCCGGTGCCCGAGGAGGATTCGCTGCTTGCCGCCGCAGGTCACTGAGCCATCCGCCCGCGCCCGCGAGCTCGTTCGTGGCGGCTACGACCTCCACGTTCACGTCGAGCCGGACCTGGCGACGCGCCGGATCGACGATCTCGGGCTCGCCCGGCGGTTCGCCGAGCTCGGCCTGGCGGGCTTCGTCCTCAAGTCGCACTACGCGCCGACGGCCGAGCGAGCCGCCGTCGTGCGCTCTGCGGTGCCCGGGGTCCGGGCCCTCGGCTCGATCACGCTCAACGCGGGCGTCGGCGGTCTCAATGCGCAGGCGGTCGAGATCGCGGCTCGGGGCGGCGCGCGGATCGTCTGGCTCCCGACCGTCGACGCCGAGAACGAGGCGAGCGAAGACGGGCCTAAGCCCGCCAAGCAGCCGGTCTGGCGGGCGATCCAGGATGAGTTCGAGGCCGCCGGAGTCGGGGCCGATCCGGTGCGGCTCGACGACCGGCTGGCACCGGTGCTCGAGGTCGTGGCCCGGCACGGGCTCGTGCTCGCGACGGGCCACCTCGGCCGCGCCGAGATTCACAGCGCGGTCGCTGCGGCCTTTGCGGCCGGAGTCACCCAGGTCATCGTCACGCACCCGGACTACCCGACCCAGGGCGTCCCGATCGACGAGCAGCGGCGAGCTCGCAGCGCGCGGGGCGTGGCTCGAGCGTTGCTTCGCGCCGATCCATACTGGCAAGGTGACGTGGGAGATGACCTTCGACGCAATCCGTGCGACCGGGCCCGAGCACAACGTGCTCTCGACCGATCTCGGCCAGCCGGCGAATCCGCCGGTCGAGGACGGACTCGCGCTGTTCGCCGATCGCCTGCTCGAGGCGGGCTTCTCGGAGGAGGATGTGCACACGATGGCCGTCGTCAACACGAAGGCGCTCGCAGGTGCCTAAGACTCTGCTCGTCGTCAGCGCGCACTCCGCCGACTTCGTCTGGCGCGCCGCCGGCGCGATCGCGACGATCGTCGCAGACGGCGGCACGGCGCACGTGCTCGCGCTCTCGTACGGCGAGCGCGGCGAATCGGGCGAATTGTGGAAGTGGCCGGGGCAGACCGAGGAGCGGGTGAAGGAGATCCGGCACGGCGAAGCACTGACCGCAGCGACTGCGCTCGGCGCCGATCTCCATGCGCTCGACCTCGGCGACTATCCACTCGTGATCGAGGCGCGGGCGATCGAGCGGCTGACCGGCCTCATCCGTGAGCTCGAGCCGCACGTGATCATCACCCATGCAGCTCGCGATCCGTTCAATCCCGACCACGCGGTTGCGCACGACGCGACGGTGCAGGCCCGGCAACTCGCGAGCGGCGCCGGTGTCGCGAGCGCCTTCGAGACGATTGCACCGCCGGAACTGCTTGCTCTTCGAGCCGCACCAGCCGGAGCTCTGCGGATTCGTCCCGACGACGTTCCTCGACATCACGCCGGTGTGGGAGAAGAAGGTGGAGGCGATGGAGGCGATGGGCGCACAGTCGTATCTCCGGCAGTACTACTCCGAGCGGGCGGAGCACCGGGCCAATCATGCGCGTCGGATTTCCGGCCGTGCCGACATCAGCTACGCCGAGGCGTTCCAGCGTGAGCTCCCCGTCGTCGTGGACGAGCTTTGACCGATTACGCGGCGTTCGCGCGACTCGGCGTCGCGACGGTTCACGAAGCCGCCGGCCGGGTCGGGATCGTCGACTTCGACCTGACACAGGTCGTGCCGGGCTCGCGCGTTGCAGGGCCCGCGCGGATCGCGCGCAACGTGCCGGGCGACAACTCGATGGTCCACGCGGCCGTTGCACACGCGCGCCCTGGTGACGTGCTCGTGCTGACGAGCGGCGAGCCCGCCGCCCCGATCGCGCTGGTCGGCGAGCTGCTGGCGACTCAGGCACAGGCGCGCGGGGTCGCGGGGATCCTCATCGACGGTGCGGTGCGCGATCTCGACGAGCTCGCTGAGCTCGGCTTGCCGATTTGGTCGCGTTACGTGCGCGCCCAGGGGGCGACCAAAGGTGAGGTGGGGGAGCTCGACGTCGCGGTGGTGATCGGCGGCACCGAGATTCGGCCGGGTGACCTCGTCGTGTTGGACTGCGACGGCGCTGTCTCCGTGCCGCACGCCCGGGTGGGCGAGGTGCTTGCGCTCGCCGAGGAACGCGCGGAGCGAGAGCGGCTGCTGCGGGATCGCTATTCGGCCGGTGAGCTCTCGTACGACCTGAACGGCCTACGCGAGATCGTGGAGGGCTGATGCAGGTCGCCGTGCTCGGCCTCGGCGAGGCCGGCGGGCGAATCGCAGCCGACCTCGTCGCAGCGGGCTGCGGCGTCCGCGGCTTCGATCCCGTGCAACGGCCGGCCGGGATCGTCAATGCGGCCAGCGCCCAGGACGCGGTGGTGGGCGCCGATGTCGTTCTCAGCGTGAACGCAGCGGCCGTCGCGCTCGAGCTCGCCGCGGCGGTGGCCGATTCACTTCGGCTCCGACGCGCTCTACGCCGACCTGAACACCTCCGCGCCGGAATTGAAGCGTCAGTTGGCCGAGTCCGTGCCGACGCAGTTCGTCGATGTCGCGCTCGTCGGCGTCGTCCCGGCGTCGGGGCTGGCGACGCCCGCGCTCGTCTCGGGGGCGGGCGCAGAACAGTTCGCGGCGCTCTTTCGCCCGCTCGGCATGCCGGTCGAGGTGGTCGGACAGCGTCCGGGTGACGCCGCGGGGCTGAAGCTCCTGCGTAGCGTCTTCATGAAAGGCGTTGCGGCCGCCGCGCTCGAGAGCCTGGCCGCCGCCGAGGCAGCGGGCGTCGAGCCGCATGTCCGTGCCGACATCGCCTCCGTGCTCGGCGAGCCGCTGCTCGACCGGCTGCTCACCGGCAGCCGTGCGCACGCGACACGGCGGGTCGACGAGATGCGAGCCGCCGCCGCCTACGTCCAGCAGCTCGGTGTCGAGCCGCGGATCTCGGCCGCGGCCGCCGCGTGGCTCGAGCAGCTTCGCGACGAGCCGGCGTAGTTTCTCGCCCTAGCCGACCTCGACGCGCACGAGACCGTACGCCTCGAGCGCGGCGAGGATCTCGCGGTGGCCGAACGCCTCGCCCGGAGAGGCGAAGCCGATCTTGCGTGGTGGTTGATGCACGAGGTGGTGGGCCGCGAACGCCTGGATCAGCCCGGTCTGCAGATATGCGCCCTGCCCGTGTGCGTAGACGCGGATCGACTCGAGGTTGCCGCGCCCGACGACGACGTCGACGGTTCGCTGCTGCCGCCGATTCTCGCGTGGCGGGAGTCCCGGCTGCATCGAATCGGCGATCCCGGCCAGCACCTGTCGCTGTTCCTCCGCCGGCAGCGGCTTGATCTTCTCCTGGTAGTCGCGCTGCCCCGCAACGATGCCCTCCATCAACGAGCGGTCGAGGAGGCCGCCGAACGCGCGGACGTTTGCGATCTGCGGGTGGTCCTTGAACCAGATCGGGTGCGGGAAGCCGCCCCACGGCAGTGCGAGCTGCGTCGTGATCGCGCTCGGGATCGACACCTCGAGCGTGGTCACCGGCGGCCACTCCTTGTATTCGTTCTGTTCGAGGTAGATCGACTCCCACTGGAGCTGGCCGAAGATCGTCTGCGTCGACCCGTACGTCGGGAAGCCCATGAACATCGAGAGGATCTCCAGCGAGTCGATGCCGGGCGCGCGCTCGATCGCGATCCGCGCGCACGCCTCGGCGACCGCCGACATGTAGGCGGTCGCCGGCGCCAGGAGCAGCCCTGCCGCCCGAAACTTCTCGCCCCACTCCTCGTGCGCGAGCCGGACCCACGGGGTCTCACCGCCGGTGTCGATGTAGTGGCAGCCCGCCTCGAGCGCAGCCTGGGCGACGGTCGAACCGTGGTAGATGCACGGCCCGACGGTGTTGCAGACGACCGTTGCTCCCTCGAGCAGCGAGGTGAGCGCGCCGACCTCGTGCTCGACCTGGACGACCTCGTAGTCGGCGGTGCCGATCCCGGGCACATGCGCCAGGACCTCTTCGATCTTCTCGCGGTCGCGCCCGGCGGCGATGAACGGGACGTTGTACTCGCGCAGGAACTCGATGATCAGTCGCGCCGAGAAGCCGCTGGCGCCGTAGACGACGACGGGACGCTTGTCACTCACGTTTCCTCCAGCCCGAGTAGGCGAATGGCGTTCTGCTTCAGGATCAACGGACGTACTTCGGGCTTGATGTCCAGGGCCTCGAAGTCAGCGAGCCAGCGCTCCGGAGTGATGAACGGATAGTCGGTGCCGAAGAGCATGCGCTCCCGCAGCAACGTGTTCGCGTGGTGGACCAGCTGCGGCGGAAAGTACTTCGGCGACCAACCGGAGAGGTCGATGTAGACCTGTGGTTTGTGCACCGCGACGGCAAGTGCTTCGTCCTGCCACGGGAACGACGGGTGCGCAAGCACGATCTTCAGCTCCGGGAAGTCGACTGCGACGTCGTCGACGTGCATCGGGTTCGAGTACTTGAGCCGGACGCCGCCGCCGCCCGGGAGGCCCGAGCCGACGCCCGACTGCCCGGTGTGGAAGAGCGCGGGCAACCCGGCCTCTTCGATCACCTCGTAGAGCGGGTACGCCATCCGGTCGTTCGGGAAGAAGCCCTGGACGTTCGGATGGAACTTGAAACCGCGGACGCCGTGCTCGGCGATCAGTCTTCGCGCCTCGTCGACGCCGCGGCGCCCCTTGTGCGGGTCGATGCTGGCGAACGGGATCAGGACGTCGGCGTTCGCCCGCGCCACCGCCGCGATCTCCTCGTTCGGCACACGTGGCTGGCCGGTGAACGACTCCGAGTCGACGGTGAAGATCACCGCCATCATGTTGCGCGCGCGATAGTGCTCGGCCAGCTCCACCGCCGTCGGCCGCGCAGATTCGCCGCGGAAGTGGCGCACAGCCGCGTCGCGCAGCTCGTCGGGAAGCGAGTCGACTCCGGCGGCCGACATCTCGACGTGCGTGTGGAAGTCGATCGCGACGACGCCGTCGAGCGAGAGCCGATCAGCCACTCGCGTCTCCGACAGCGATGGCGGCGAACGTGTCGAGCGCCGACGGATCGAGGAGCGAGTCCCTGCTCGCGACCGCGTCGACGGGCTCGCCGCGAAGTATGCGCTTGACCGGGGCCTCGAGCTTCTTGCCCGTGAGCGTGCGGGGTATGGCAGGCACGGCGCGGATCATGTCAGGGACGTGGCGCGGCGACAGCTGCGAGCGCAGGCCGACTGCGATGCGCGAGCGAAGGTCGTCGTCGAGCTGCGCGCCCTCTGCGAGGACGACGAAGAGCACGAGCTCGCCGGCGCCGCCTTCGTCGTCCTCGAGGTGGACGACGAGGCTGTCGAGGATCTCCGGCAGCTCCTCGACGACGCTGTAGAACTCGCCGGTCCCGAGGCGCACACCACCGCGATTGAGCGTCGCGTCGGAGCGGCCTGTCACCACCGAGCTTCCTCGCTCGGAGAAGCTGATCCAGTCGCCCTGGCGCCAGATGCCCGGGTACAGCTCGAAGTACGAGCTGCTGTAGAGCGTTCCGTCCGCGTCGCCCCAGAGCTCCACGGGCATCGACGGCATGGGCTGGGTGATCACGAGCTCACCCAGTTCGCCGACGAGCGGCTTGCCCTCGGGGTCGAACGCATCGGTCGCGACCCCGAGCAGGCGCCCAGAGATCTCGCCTTCGTAGACGGGGAGGAGCGCACAGCCCCCCACGATCCCACTGCACACGTCGGTGCCGCCGCTGCCGTTGATCAAGAGCACGTCGGGGCCTAGCTCCTCGTAGACATAGCGGTACCCCTCGGCAGGCAGCGGCGAGCCGGCCGTCCCGAAGACGCGGATCGAGCTGAGGTCGTAGTCGCGACCCGGATGCAGGCCCGCCTTGCGGCAGCCCATGAGGAACGCGGGGCTCGCGCCCATGAAGCTCGGCTTCGTCTCCTCGGCAACACGCCACTGCCAGCCGGCATCCGGCCAGACCGGATCGCCGTCGAGCATGACGATCGACGAGCGCACGAGGAGCGCGGCGACGAGCGCGTTCCACATCATCCATGAGGTCGTCGAGTACCAGAGCAGGCGCCCGCCCGGCTTCAGGTCCCAACTGAAGGCGTGAGCCTTCAGGAGCTCGAGCAGGATGCCGCCATGGCCGTGCACGATCGCCTTCGGGCGGCCGGTCGTCCCGGACGAGAAGAGCACGAACAGCGGCTGGTCGAACGCGACCGGCTCGAACGCCAGCAGGCCCGGCTCGGCGAGCAGCTCGTCCCAGGGGAGCGAGTCCGGGACGACGTGCTCGCCGTAGGGCACGTGCACGACGTGCCGCAGGGTGGGAAGCGCCGCCCGGATCGTCGCCACCTCGGCGCGCCGGTCGATCGAACGGTCGCGATATCCATAGCCGCCGACCGCCAGCAGCACCGACGGCTCGAGCTGCGTCAGCCGGTCGACGACGCTTCGCGCCCCGAGCTCCGGAGCGCAGCTCGCCCAGATCGCACCGAGGCTCGCCGTCGCCGCGAACGCGACGAGTGTCTCGGGGATGTTCGGGAGGTACGCCGCGACGCGATCGCCGGGGCCGACGCCGAGCCGGACGAGCCCGGCTCGCGCGCGGGCGACCTGCTCGCGGAACTCGGCGAAGGTGAGGTCGACCGGCCCGCGCGTCTGCGAGCGCGAGACGATCGCCGTTCGCCCGGCGTCGTCCTCCTCTCCGACCAGGTGCTCGGCGAAGTTCAGCCGCGCGCCGGGGAACCAGGTCGCGCCGGGCATCTCGTCCGTGGCCAGGACGGTGCTGTACGGCGCATGCGCCTTCACCTCGAAGAAGTCCCAGACCGATGACCAGAACGCCGGCAGGTCCGTAACCGACCACCGTTGCAGCGCGTCGTAGTCGGCGAAGACGAGACCTCGTTCGCGCTCGAGCCACGCGAGATAGCGCCCGATCTCGGTCGTCTCGCGGACGTCCGGCGGCGGCGTCCAGAGCACGCGGTTGCCCGGCGGCGGCATCGGCCGCATCCTAACGCTCCGATTCCACCAATCAGAACGCTGTCTTGACAAGTGGGCAACTCCTCTGCAAGTCTCGAAGCCAGTTGCCGTCGGCAGACATTCGTGCGGTCGAGAAGAGGAGTTGCTCGCGACTATGAGTGCCCAGAGCTTGGCAGACGTGCTCCAGACGGTCGGGAGCCCGGTCGACCTCGTGCGCAATTCCCAGATCGGCCCGTACGTCTATCCGAAGGTTCCCGCCGAGTTCTCGAACTGGCGCGACGAGCAGCACGCCTGGCGGGAGACGTGCTGCCTCTTCGACCAGTCGCACCACATGACCGACATGTACATCAAGGGGCCCGATGCGCTGAAGCTGCTGTCGGCGACCGGGGTCAACAGCTTCTCGAACTTCGCGGTCAACAAGGCCAAGCAGTTCGTCGCCTGCAACTACCGCGGCCAGGTGATCGGCGACGCGATCCTCTTCTATCTCGACGACGACCTCCTGAGCCTCGTCGGCCGTCCCTCCGCCCACAACTGGGTGCAGTACCACGCAGAGACGGGCGACTACGACGTGACGATCGAGCGCGACGAGCGCTCCGCCGTCAACCCGACCGGCCGCAAGCTCTACCGCTTCCAGGTCCAGGGCCCGACGGCGCTCGAGGTGCTGAAGAAGGTCACCGGCGGCGAGCTGCCGGAGATCAAGTTCTTCAACATGGGCGAGTTGACGATCGCCGGCCACAAGGTGCGCGCACTGCACCACGGCATGTCGGGTGTCCCGGGACTCGAGCTGTTCGGGCCGACCGCGGAGGGCGACGATGTGCGCGCCGCGATCGTCGAGGCCGGCAAGGAGTTCGGGCTCGCCCAGGTGGGCTCGAGGGTCTACGCAACGAACACGCTCGAGTCGGGCTGGATCCCGTGCCCGCTGCCCGCGATCTTCACCGGCGACGATCTGCGCGAGTATCGCGAGTGGCTCCCGGCGAACGGCTACGAGGCGACCGGCTCCCTCGGCGGCAGCTTCTACTCGGACTCGATCGAGGACTACTACCTGACGCCGGCCGAGCTCGGCTACGGACACTTCGTGAAGTTCGACCACGACTTCACGGGGCGCGAGGCGCTCGAGCAGATGAGCCCCGCGAAACGGCAGAAGGTGACGCTGGCGTGGCACGGCGACGACGTTGCCCGCGCGATGGGAACGATGTTCCAGCCGGACAACCGGGCGAAGTACATCGATCTGCCGCTCTCCAACTACTCGACCTGGCCGAACGACAAGATCCTCAAAGACGGGAAGATGGTCGGTGTCTCGACGTTCTCCGGTTACAGCTCGAATGAGAGCTCGATGCTGTCGCTCGCGATCGTCGACCTCGATCAGAGCGAGCCGGGGACGGAGGTCACCCTCGTCTGGGGCGAAGAGGGCGGCGGTTCTGCGAAACCCGTCGTCGAGCGGCATGTTCAGACCGAGATTCGCGCGACCGTCTCGCCCGTTCCTTACGCCGAGGTCGTGCGCGCCTCGTACCGGCCCCGGTAGGGCGGCCGTGGGCACGGACGTGGAGCTCCTCGGCCTGTACTGGACGGTCTCCGGTCCGGTCGAGGTGCACGTCGGGCGAGAGTGGAGCCTGTTCGACTGGCCCGACCGGTGCGCCGCGGCGCGAACAGTCGGCTTCAGCGGGCTCGGGATCTGGCATGCCGACCTGCAGCACGTGCTCGAGACCCAGAGCCTGCGCGACATGAAGAAGGCCTTCGACGACAACGGCCTCCGCTACCTCGAGCTCGAGTTCCTGATGGACTGGTTCCTCGACCCCGGCGACGATCGGCGCCGCGCGTCCGACCAGATCCGCACGCTGCTCTTCGACGCCGCCAATGCCTTCGACGCGCACCACATCAAGGTCGGCAACATCCCCGGCGTCCCCGCCGAGCTGTCCCAGTTGACGGAGAGCTTCGGCGAGCTCTGCGTCGACGCTGCCGAGCACACCGACGCGAAGATCGTGTACGAGGTCATGCCGTTCGACACGAACGTGCACAGCCTCGACAGCGTGCTCACGGTCGTCGCCGGCGCGGGCGCGCCGAACGGCGGCATCGCGATCGACACGTGGCACATGTCCAAGCTTGGGATCACGCCCGACGATCTGCGCCGCATTCCGCTCGAGTACCTGTCGTGGGTCGAGTTGAGCGACGGCCTGCGCGAGGACATGGATGACCGCGTCGACGAGACGGTCAACCATCGGGCGCTTCCCGGCGAGGGCGACTTCGACCTGCGCGCGTACGTCGACGTGTGCCGTGACCACGGCTACACCGGGCCATGGGGTGTCGAGGTGCTCTCGGACGAGCTGCGCAACAATCCGATCGACGTGATCTTCCGGCGGGCGTACGAGACGACCGCCGCCCAATTCGAGCCAGAGAGGAGCGCAGCGTGAGCGCACCGAACGGAGTCGAGGAGCTCAGCCGTGACCGGCTCGTCTGGATGTACGAGCAGATGCTCCGGATCCGCGAGTTCGAGGAGCGGGTCAAGGGCACGTTCATCGAGCATCCCGGGGTGATCCGCGGTCACACGCACCTGGCGGACGGCGCCGAAGCGTCCATCGTCGGGTCGATCGCGACCCTCGGCCCGCAGGACCAGTTCTTCGCGACCTATCGCTGTCACGGTTATCCGCTCGTGCGGGGCACCGACCCGAAGGCGATGATGGCCGAGATCTACGGGCGCAGGGACGGCCTCTGCAAGGGCATCGGCGGCTCGATGCACCTCGCCGATCCGTCCAACGGCTTCCTCGGCACGTCCGGGATCGTCGCAGCCGGGATTCCGCATGCAACGGGCGCAGCGTGGGCCGCGCAGATCCGCAAGCAGGGGCAGGTCGTCCTCTGCTTCTTCGGTGACGGCGCCTCCAAGCAGGGTGCATTCTCCGAGTCGTTGAACATCGCGTCTCTCTGGAAGCTGCCGATCGTCTACGTGATGGAGAACAACGGATACAACGTCCACACGCGCACCGAGCAGGAAGACGCGAACCGCGCAAACGGCGAGGACCTCTCCGTGAAGGCGAAGGCATTCAGCATGCCCGGCGTTACGATCGACGGCCGCGACCCGGTCGCGGTCTACGAAACGGTCGGCTCGGCGGTCGCGCGCGCCCGCTCAGGCGAAGGGCCGACGCTTGTCGAGTCGCAGATGTACCGCCTCTCGGCTCACGGCAACATCATCGCCCCGCCCGGCGTGCCGCTGCATTTCCCGGAGCACGAGGCGATCGAGAAGTTCGGCGCACCGGAGGAGTACGAGGCGGCATTGCGTGGCGACCCCGTCCCGGCCTTCCGCGGTCGACTCGTCGCCGACGGCGCACTCTCGGCAGAGGAGGCAGACACGATCGCCACCCGTGTTCGCGGCGAGATGCAGGCGGCGGTCACCTTCGGTCTCGAAAGCCCGTTCCCGGACGTCGAGTCCGCCCTCGAATTCGTCTACGCCTAGAAGGGAGCGCGAAACACATGGCACACGAACTGCCCTTCATCGCCGCGATCGACGAGGCGATCAGGCTCGAGATGGAGCGCGACGACACCGTTCTCTACTTCGGCCAGAACATGGCCACGACCGAGAACGAGCCGTACGTCGAGGCATTCGGCAAGGACCGGGTGCGCGTCACGCCGATCTCCGAGACGGCCGAGATCGGGATGGCGATCGGTGCCGCGATCGCCGGCTACCGCCCCGTGGTCGAGCTCTACATGGCGGAGTTCATGCTCGTCGCGATGGACCAGGTGATCAACGAGGCACCGCGCTTCCGTGCGATGAGCGGCGGCCAGGTGAAGGTGCCGCTCGTGCTCAAGGCCGGTTTCGGCTTCACCGCCGGCTGGGCGGGCCAGCACACCGGCACGATCGGTGGGCTGTTCATGGGCGTGCCCGGGCTCAAGGTCGTGATGCCGTCCACCGCAGCCGACGCCAAGGGACTGATGGCGACGGCGATCCGTGACGACAACCCGGTCGTCTATCTGCACCATTACCTGCTCACGCTCGAGCACGGTGAGGTGCCCGACGGCGAGTACCTGGTGCCGTTCGGCGAGGCCGCGATCCGTCGAGCCGGCAGTGACGTGACGATCGTCGCCACCGGCTGGACGGTCGATCGCGCGCTCGGAGCAGCTGAACGGCTGGCGAGCGAAGGGATTGAGGCCGAGGTGATCGATCCGCGCACGCTCGCGCCGCTCGACACGAAGACGATCCTCGAGTCGGTCGACAAGACGGGTCGCCTCGTGCTCGTCGACCAGTCGACGCGCCACGCGTCCGTCGCGACCGTGATCGCGGGTGAGGTGGCCGAGCACGGGTTCTCGTCGCTGAAGGCGCCGATCGTGCAAGTGACCGCACGCGACGCGACGATTCCCTACAGCGAGCCGCTCGAGGCCTGGGTGCTGCCCGACGAGGACAAGATCGTCACCGCGGTGCAGCAGGTGGTCGGGGCCGCGCCCGTCGGCGCGTAATGGCCGCGCCGCCGCTCGGTGGCGAGCAGGCGTTGCACCTGCTCGCGACGATGTGGCGGATCCGGCTGTTCGAGGAGCAGGTCGGCAGACTGAAGCGCGCGGACGAGGTGCACGGCCTCGTTCACCTGAGTGTCGGCCAGGAGGGCGTCGCTGCGGCGGTGTGCAGCCAGTTGCGCGTCGGCGACCCCGTCTATTCGGGGCACCGGGCGCATGGTCACGCGATCGCGAAAGGGGCGCCGCTCGACCGCGTGCTCGCCGAACTGATGGGACGCGACAGCGGGCTGTGCAGAGGCCTCGGCGGCTCGATGCACCTGGTGGACGTGGAGCATGGGTTCATGGGCGCGACGGGGGTGGTCGGCGGCAACATCCCGATCGCCCTCGGCAGCGCACTGGCCGCGCGGCTGCGCGGCGACGACAGCGTGGCCGTCGTCTTCTTCGGCGACGGTGCGGTGCAGGCGGGCCATTTCAACGAGACGGTGAACCTGGCGGCGCTCTGGCGGCTCCCGATCATCCTCGTCTGCGAGAACAACGGGTTCGCCGAATTCACGCCGCGCTCCGCGCACACGATCGTCGAGCGCGTCAGCGACGTCGTCGCTCCCTACGACCTCGAGCGCGAGACCGTCGACGGAAACGACGCGATCGCCGTGTGGGAGGCATTCAACGGCTATCTCGCTGCGGCGCGCGACGGCCGCGGCCCGTTCCTGCTCGAGTGCCTCACCCACCGCCTGCGCGGCCACTACGAGGGTGACCCGGGCGCTTACCGAGAGGCGCTCGCCGCAGCGGAGTGGCAGGAGCGGGACCCGATCCAGCGGTTGCAGCGCCGCGGCACCGAGCAGGGATGGTTCGGCGAGAGTGCGGTGCAAGCGATCGAGGCCGACGAAACGGAGGCAGTCGAGGCGGCGGTGCGGTTTGCGCGCGACAGCCCATTCCCGAGCGTGGCGCTGATCGAAGAGCTGGTCTACGCGCGTGCCTGAGCTGACCTACATCAAGGCGATCACCGCGACGCTCGCCGAAGCGATGCGCGCCGACGAACGCGTCTTCGTGCTGGGCGAGGACGTTGCAGAAGGTGGCCCGTACACCGCGACCGCCGGTCTGGCCGAGGAGTTCGGCGCCGCTCGGGTGATCAACACGCCGATCAGCGAGGCCGCGATCACAGGTGTCGCGATCGGCGCCGCGCAGTCGGGGATGCGGCCCGTGCTGGAGATCATGTTCATCGACTTCATCACGCTCGCGCTCGACCAGTTGGTGAACGGCGCGGCGAAGGCGCACTTCATGTCCGGAGGTCAACTGACCGTGCCGATGGTGCTGCGCACCCAGGGTGGCGCGGGCCAGCGCGGTGGCGCTCAGCACTCGCAGAGCCTGGAGAGCTGGCTCACGCACGTGCCGGGCCTCAAGGTCGTCATGCCGAGCTCGCGCGGTGGATGTCGCCGGCCTGCTGGCCAGTGCGATCGCCGATCCGAACCCGGTCGTCTTCATCGAGAACAAGACGCTCTATTTCCGGAAGGGCGACGTCCCGGATCCGCGCGAGCCCGTGCCGATCGGCCAGGCGGTGAAACTTCGCACCGGCGGCGACGTGACGATCGTCGCGCTGTCCCGCCTCGTGCACGACGCGCTCGCTGCTGCCGATCGCCTCGCCGGGGAGGAGGGCATCGAGGCCGAAGTGATCGACCCTCGCACGCTCGTCCCGCTCGATCTCGCGACGATCGTCGAATCGGTGCGCCGCACCGGGCGACTCGTCGTCGCGCATGAAGCAGTCGAGCACGGTGGTTTCGGCGCGGAGATCACCGCGCAGGTGCAGGCGGCCGCCTTCGACTACCTCGACGCGCCGATCGAGCGGGTCGGTGCTCCGTTCGCACCCATCCCGCTGAGCCCGCCGCTCGAGGATGCCTACCTGCCCGATGCCGGCGACATCGTCGCGGCGGCGCGGAGGACGTTGCAGTGATCGCGGCCGTGACGGAAGCAGTCGGCTCGATGCAGGTTCGTGAGGTGCGCGAGCCGGACGAGCCGGGTGCCGGCGAGCTGATCGTTCGCCCGAGCGCCGTCGGCATCTGCGGCTCCGACTTCCACTTCTTCGAGGGACACCTGAGCGAGCACGCCGGCGGCTCCGGCTTCCCTCGCATCCAGGGTCATGAGGTCGGCGCGACCATCGAGGCGGTCGGGCCGGACTGTCGTGCGGGGCTCCAGTCCGGCCAGACGGTCGCGCTGTTCCCGTTGTCCGCGTGCGGTCACTGCTATCCGTGCCGGATCGGGCGTCCCAACGTGTGCGTGAACTTCAGCCTGATCGGCATCCACGAGGACGGCGGCCTGCAGGAGCTGCTCCGCATCGCGGATGCGCAGGTGTTCCCGATCGCAGGCGCGAGCCCTTCGGTGGCGGCGCTCGTCGAGCCCATCTCGATCGCGATGCGTGCAGTGCACCGCGGACGGATCGCCGAGGGAGAGCGCGTCGTCGTCCTCGGGGCGGGGCCGATCGGGCAGTCGTTGCTCCTGGCGGCTCAGGATCGAGGCGCGGCAGTCCTGCTCGTCGACCTGCTCGAGGATCGCCTCGAGACTGCACGCGCGCTTGGCGCGGAGACGATGCAGTGGACGACCGCCGAGCAGGTCGTCTCACATGCGCGGGAGTGGGGCGGCGGCGAGGGACCGCAGGTCGTGATCGACGCGACCGGCGTTCCGGCCGCGGTCGAGGCGGCCGTCGACCTGGTCACGCCGGCCGGACGTGTGGTGCAGGTCGGCATGTCGGGCGACTCCGTGACGCTTCGACTCGGCAGCTTCACCGAGAAGGAGCTCGACGTCGTCGGCGTCGCCTGTTGCGGAACGGGGGAGTTCGCAGACGCCGTCGAGTTGACGGAGCGCAACGCCGCGAGGCTCGGCCAACTCGTCAGTCACGAGTTCCCGCTGGAGGAGGCGCCGGAGGCGCTGCGCTTCGCGATGGGGCATCCGGACGAAGTGATGAAGGTCGTCATCCGCGTTGGTTGAGTCGAGGTTTGTGAATCCCGTAGCATCAGGTGGCCTGACAATGAAGGAGGCGTGGTGTACGACTACGTGATCGTCGGCGCAGGATCGGCGGGCTGCGTGCTCGCTGCACGGCTCAGTGAGGACCCGGAGGTCAAGGTCGCGCTGCTCGAGGCAGGCGGGCCGGACAGCAGGCCGGAGATCGCGATGCCGATGGCGTTCCCGATGCTGCTCAAGTCGAGCGTCGACTGGGACCTGCTCGGAGAGCAGGAGCCCGGCCTGAGCAACCGACGTCTCTTCCTGCCGCGCGGCAAGGTGATCGGTGGCTCCGGCTCGATCAACGCGATGATCTACATCCGAGGCAACCGCGCGGACTTCGACGGCTGGGCAGCGGACGGCGCGGACGGTTGGAGCTACGACGAGGTTCTGCCGTACTTCAAGCGCTCGGAGGACAACGAGCGCGGCGCGAACGCGTTCCACGGCGCCGGCGGCCCGATGGCGGTCTCGAACAGCCGCTCGATGAGCCCGTTGATCGAGACGATGATCGAGGCGAGCGTCCTCGCCGGCATCGGCCAGACCGACGACTTCAACGGCGCCGAGCAGGAGGGCGTCGGGCGCTTCCAGTTGACGCAGCGCAACGGCCGCCGCTGTTCGACGGCTGCCGCCTTCCTCCATCCTGCAAGCTCGCGCGCCAACCTCGACGTCATCACGGACGCTTTCGCCCTGAGGATCCTGTTCGACGGTGCTCGGGCGACCGGCGTCGAGTTCGCGCGAGGCGGCCGGGCCGAGGAGATCCACGCGGCGCGCGAGGTGATCCTCTCCGCCGGCGCCTACCAGTCGCCCGCTCTGCTGTTGGTGTCGGGGATCGGGCCCGCGGACGATCTGAAGCTCTTCGGGATCGACGTGCGCGAGAACCTGCCCGTCGGCCACAATCTTCAGGACCACCTGATGGCGCAGCTGAACTACGAGACCGATCAGCCGTCGCTCTTCGGTTCGTTCACACCCGAGAACTTCGAGCGGTTCGAGCGGGACGGCACGGGCCCGCTGAGCTCGAACATTCCGGAGGCGGGCGCGTTCCTCCGTACACGCCCCGAGCTCGACGCTCCCGACATTCAGTTCCACTACGCACCGTCGATGTTCTACGACGAGGGCCTCACCGCGCCGCACGATCACGGCTACTGCTTCGGCCCGGTCGTCGTCAAGCCCTCGAGCCTGGGCCGCGTCACCTTGCGCACACCGCTGCCCGATTCGAAGCCGTGCGTGCGGTGCAACTTCCTCGACACCGAGGACGACCGGCGCTCCCTCGTCGAAGGCGTGCGAGTCGCGCTACGGATTGCCGAGCAGGCACCGCTGCGGGCGGCGGCACGGTTGCCGTTCAGCGTGCCGGACGGCGACTCCGACGAGGCAATCCTCGCCTGGGTGCGGCGTTCGGGTCAATCGGTGTATCACCCGACGTCGACGTGTGCGATCGGAGCGGTCGTCGACCCGCAGCTTCGCGTCTACGGCCTGGAAGGGCTCCGCGTCGTCGACGCATCCGTGATGCCGACGATCACGCGTGGGAACACCAACGCAGCGACGATCATGATCGCCGAGAAGGCGGCAGACCTGATTCGCGAGCGCGACCCTGCCGGCCACCTCGCCGAAGAGGCCGTCTCGTGAGCTCGGCCCGCTCGTGAGAGCGGCTCTCCTGCGCGAGTATCACCGGCCGCTCGAGCTCATCGAGCGGCCGCTGCCGGAGCTTTCGCACCCGAACGAGGTGCTCGTGCGGATCGGGGGCGCAGGTGTGTGCGCGACCGACCTGCACGCGATCGAAGGTCTCATGGAGCCTGCCGGTGTGACGCTCCCGCGCGTGCTCGGTCACGAGAACGCGGGCTGGGTCGAGGAGGCCGGAGTGGGAGTCACGACAGTTGCGAAGGGCGATGCAGTGCTGGTGTACCCGCCTTACAGCTGCGGTCTCTGCGTCGCGTGCCGTCGCGGGAACGACATGCACTGCGTGCGACATCAGTTCACGGGCCTCTCGGTGGACGGTGGCTTCGCCGACTACGTCGTCGTCTCCGAGCGCTCGCTACTACGACTCCCCGAGGGCGTCGAGCCCGCCGCCGTCGCGCCGCATGCGGACGCTGGGCTCACCGCCTATCACGCGGTCCGGCGCGTGGCGCACCTCGCCGTGCCCGGCACGACGGCGGTCGTGCTGGGCGTGGGCGGCGTCGGTCACATCGCGCTCCAGCTCGTGCGAGAGCTCGGCTCGAGCGCGGTGATCGCGGTCGACACGGACGAGCGCCGCCGCCGGCTGGCAGCCGAGCTCGGCGCCGACGAGGTCGTCGACGGAGCCGATGCAGTGCGCGAGGCGACGAACGACCGCGGCGCGGATCTCGTCTTCGACTTCGTCGGGACCGATCAGACACATGCTGATTCGGTCGCCATGCTCGCCCGCGGCGGGACCTACTCGGTGATCGGCTACGGCGGCACGATTTCGATCCCGTCGGGCGCGCTCGTCGTGAACGAGCACTCGGTCGTCGGCAACCTGGTCGGCACGTGGGTCGATCTCTACGAGCTGCTGCAGCTGCAGGCGGCCGGCAAGGTCACGCTGAAGACCGAGCAGCATCCACTCGACTCGGTGAACGACGTGCTCGCAAAGCTGCACGACGGCGAGGTCACCGGCCGCGCGGTGCTTGTTCCGTGATGCCCAAAGCCGGTTCGCCGTCGGTCGGTGCCCCGACCGTTCAGCTGCTCTCATGGCTCTCGGAGCAGCCGCGCGGCTACGGCGAGACGATCGAGGCGTGGAAGACCTCGTGCCCGCGACTGGCGGTGTGGGAGGACGCGCTGGCGGACGGTCTCGTCCGTATCGACCGCGGCCGTGTGCTGCTGACGACAGCGGGGAGCGAATTGCTCGCGGTCGGCTAGGGGCGCGCCGGCCAGCGGAGGACGGTTCCCTCGTCTCCGTACCGGTGATACGCGACGCGCTCCGCGAGCACCTCGAAGTAGTGAGAGTCCGGTGCAGGCCGCCACTGGATCATCTGCCAGAAGAGATCGTCGAGCTTTCCGCGCAGCTCTTCGTCCTCGAGCGCGGGGGCGCGACCGGCCAGCTTGAACTCGCCCCCGGTGCCGTCTTTCGAGGTCACCGGCGTGTGAACGTAGATCCGTGGATCGCGCAGCAGGTCGAGCGCCTTCAGCGACCGCGGCATCATGTTGAGCAGCAGGTGGCCGTCGATCACATACGCCTCGCACGGATTGACGCGCGGCGAACCGTCCTTGGTCAGCGTCCCGACGAGCACAAACTGGAACCGATCGAGCAGATCCCGGCCGAGCGCGGTGATCTCCGGCGCGACCAGCTCCAACTCCGCCCATGACCGCAGCGTCAATCGCCGGCTGGGGGGCTGGTGAAGCTGTCGCTCTCGCTCGCCGTGGTCTCGACGATCAGCGTCAGGTTGGTGCGGCCGACGACCGTGACAGTCTCACCCGCGTCGGCGCCGAGCTCACACCGCGCCGCCCAGATTTCGCCCGACAAGCGGACTTGGCCCGTCGGCCGGCAGGCCGTCACGACCGTGCCAACCTCCCCGATCAATGTCTGGGCGCCGACGACGGAACGCCGTCCGCGGACCCTCCGTTGCCAGAAGAGCACCTCGCCACCGAAGCACACGAGAGCTATCCCGAAGCCGACGAAACCCCACGGTGAGGGCAAGACGACCAACAGGACGAGCGCGAGGAGCAGGAACATCGGACAAGCGTAGTCGGAACGGCCGTGACGTCTCGATCAGACGGCAAGCTCGGCTTCGCCGACGGCGTGTGTCGTTCGCACGCGAACCACGATCTCGCCAGGAGCGCTGTTTCGTTCACCGTATTCCTGCGCCCGCTCCTTGCCCATGTAGCGCTCGGCGATCCGGGTCGCGCACAGCTGAAGCTCTGCAGGATCCTCGGACAGCGCGGCGACGCCGTCGACCCGCACGAATGCAAATGGCGGCCGGTCGTCCTCGACGCAGATCGACACCCGCGGATCGCGTTCCAGGGCGAGCCCCTTGACGGTGTGCTTGCCGGTCGTGAACACGATCGTTCCGTCATCGTCGACCAGGAACCAGACCGGCGTCACGAGTGGCGACCCATCGTGGCGCACGACGGCGACCTTCGCGGTTCGGGTGCCTTCCATGAGGAACGCTCTGATCTCTTCACCGTCGAGGGTGCGCACGTGAACGTGCTCCTAGCGGCGACGGCCGCTGAGCGCTTTGACGAAGAACCACCCGCCCAGGCCGAGCAGCGCCAGCAGAATCAGCACCAAGATGAAATCGACTACCACGTCGCGAGCTCCTCTGGTCGGGTGGGCCGAGTAGAACCGAACCAGCCTAACCGGCTGCCTGTCTGTCCGCGGTCCAAGGAGTGTGGCCTCGCAGGCGTTGCAATAATCGCTCCATGCACGTCGAGCCTCTGCTCGGGAGCGCGATCGGTTCGGGCCGCGACAATTTCGTCATCGTCGAGTGGACGGCCGAGGTCGGCGACCACTGGATCGCGCCCTTTCACGTGCACGACCAGGACGATGAGGCGTGGTACGTGCTCGAAGGGACACTTGGCTTCCGGCTGGGCGAGGACGAGGTCGAGGCCCGCCCCGGCTCCGCCGTACTCGCCCGTCGGGGAACAGCTCACACCTTCAGGAATGCGGGTGCGAGCGAAGCGCGGTACCTCTTGGTGATGACACCGCGGATCGCGCACCTGATCGAAGAGATTCACCGGCCGGGGGTCGACCTCGGGGCCGTGTTCGCCGCACACGATTCGCATCTCGTTCCCGGCCTGGACACGTAACTCCCAGCGAGCCTCTCGCGACTCAGCGGTGAACCTGCACCCACGGCATCCACGACGTCGGCGGCGGGACCATGAATCCGAGGTGCGTGCCGTTCGGGACGACCAGCCGCCAGCGACCCGGACGCGGGAGCCGGACGACGGCACGCCAGGTCCGCGGCCCGACGCGTAGGAGCTTGATCTCGAAGCCGTCGTGCGGAACGTTCGCATGGGTCAGAGATGAGTCGCCGGTGACCGTCCCGACGACGTCGTACCAGTCCTTCTGCGGCGCGACCGCGATCAGTCGAAGCCAGTCGTTGCGAGGCACGACCCAGTCCGTTCGTACGTAGACGGTGAACGGCTGCCCGACACGCGGCGTCGAGTCTCCGAGCCCGACCGAGATCCGTCCCTTGGCGAGCGCCGCCGGAGCGGTGATTGCGGCGACACAGAACGCTATGACGAGGAATCTCATGTGCTTTCTACGGTCGCTGAGCAACGGGAGGTCCGAGGCCATTATCCACTGCGTCGATGTCGCCTTGTTCGCCGGACTCGGGCGGCGTACGCTGCGTTCGACGGGGTGCCCAGGGAGCCGTTGGCAGCCGGTTTCCCGAGGGCCAAGGAACGAAGGGAGCAGGTCATGGAGCGAACGCTGACCCTCACCACTCCGCACGCGACTGGCCCAGACGTCGAACGGGCCCAGCGCTTGCTCACGAAGCACGGTGACTACGACGGCCCGATCAGCGGCGAGTACGACGTCCTCACTGCACAAGCCAGCAATCGGGCCCAGTTTCGGCTCGGCTACTCCAAGCCCTCGCAGGGCTTCGGTACACCGCTGGAGAGGTTCCTCACGGGATCGGCGAAGCCGACGGCCGCGATGAAGAAGCTGAGCGCCGAGAGGAAGCAGGCCGAGACGGGCCTGGACGGGCTGCGCAAGAGGGCGTTGGCCGAGATGATCAAGCTCATCGGAACGGTCGAGAATCCGCCCCACTCGAACAGGACGATCGTGGGCGAGTTCTACGGCCTTCAGGACGAGTGGTGTGCGATGACCGTGACGATGGCCTACGTGAAGGCCGGCTCGACAGGCTTCGCCAAGGGCTCACGCTGGGCCTACGTTCCGTACCTTGTTGCGGCCGCGCGCGCCGGTCAGTACGGCCTGAACGTCACGATGGATCCGAAGCCGGGCGACCTGGTCTGCTACGACCTCGACGGCACGAACTTCGTCGGCAGCAAGAACCACATCGGCATGTTCGAGAAACCAACAGGCCCACGCGCGTTCCAGACGATCGAGGGCAACATCGAGGACACGTGCAAGCGCATGCAGCGCTCCCTGGACGCGCCGTTTGCGAAGCGGTACGTCTTCGTCCGCGTCAGCAAGTAGAGATAACCGTGATGCGGTGCAAGTACCGCATCACGGTGTCGAGCGAGCTCGGGGCCTGCGGCATCACGTCGCGATCTTCTCGAGCAGCGCGTCGACGCGTGCGAAGCCGGCCTTCGCGCCCTCCTCGACGCCGTACTGCATGGTCGTGTCTCGCTGCTCGGTCGTCTCGAAGCGCATCGTCTGCGTCAGCTTCGTCTGCTCGCCGAGATCCTCGAACTCGAGGGTCTGAAGGTGATTCTGGAACGTCTGCACGAGACGCGCCGGCGGCTCGACCTCGCGGAACTCGCCCTCGACGACTCCGAAGGCGGTTTGGAAGCGGTAGGTGCCGCCGGGACGGACATCCATCTCCTCGACGACGGTGCCGTCGCCCCACCATTCCGGGATCAGCTGCGGATCCGTCCAGACGGAGAAAACGTGTGCGCGCGGTGCATCGAAGATCCGCTCGACGCGGATCTCGAGCTCGTTCGGTGTGGTGACGGTGGTGGTCATCATCGTGCTCCTTTCGTGCGTTGGACGACCTGCGCAAAGCGGTCGAGCCGCTGCAGCCAGGTGCTGATGCCCTCGAAGGCATAGGGAACGAGCATGCACCGGCGGGAACGGCCGACCTTCTCCGTCGTCACGAGGTGCGCCTCCTCGAGCAGCCGGATGTGCTTCTTCATCCCGGTCAGCGACATGCCGAAGGGCTCGGCGAGCTCGCTGATCGTCGCGTGGCCGGCGCCGAGCCGTTCGAGCACGGCGCGGCGGGTCGGGTCGGCGAGGGCCGCGAACGCGCGGTCGACGGTCGTCGTATACTGAACCATTGAGTTCAGTATTACAGAAACGGGGCGGCGATGCTTGCGCGAGGGCGCACCGCCCTGATGCTCAGTCCGCGGTCGCGCCGCGCAGCAGGTAGGCCGAACGCAGAATGTCCGGCTCGTCCTTCAGCCGCTGCGCCGTTCCCTCGTAGTGGATCCGTCCGCCCTCGATCACATAGGCCTTCTCGGCGAGCCCGAGCGCGACGTGCGCGAACTGTTCGATCAGCAGGACACCGACACCGGACTCGGCCACCGCGGCCAGCGTCGGAACCAGGCGCTTGACGATCACCGGTGCAAGGCCGAGCGAGAGCTCGTCGACGAGGACGACCTTCGGCTGCGAGACCAGTGCCTGGGCCAGGACGAGCATCTGCTGCTCGCCGCCCGAGAGCAGGCGCGCCTGAATGTCCCAGCGCTTCTGGAGCTCCGGAAAGAGCTCGAGCGCGTAGTCGATCCCTTTCGTTGCGTCGGCCCGGCTGAGCGCGTAGGTCGCGACGCGCAGGTTGTCGTGCACGGTCAGGTCGGGCAACAGCCGGCGGCCCTCCGGAACGACAGCGACGCCGGCGCTGCGGATCCGTTCGGGGCGCATCCCGGTCAGATCGCGCTCGCCGAGCATGACGCGGCCGCCGCTCGGCCGGAGCACTCCGCCGATCGCGAGCACCAGGGTCGACTTCCCGGCCCCGTTCGCGCCCAGCAAGGCGGTCACCTGGCCGGGCGGGATCTCCATCGAGACCTCGCGCACGACGGGATGCCCGCCGCGCGGGACGGAGAAGGCGTCGAGTCGCAGGCTCTCGCTCACAGCTCCTCCTCCGTGCCGAGGTAGGCGCGGATCACGTGCTCGTCGCGGAGCACCTCGGCGGTTGGGCCTGAGGCGATCAACTTGCCGAAGTCGAGCACGGCCGTCGTCTCGCAGCAGGCCGAGACGAGCGCCATGTCGTGGTCGACGAGGATCACGAGCGCGCTCGAAGCGCTCCGGGATCTGCTTGATCACTGCCGCGAGGTGCTCGGTCTCCTCGTCGGGGAGCCCTGCGGCCGGCTCGTCGAGCAGCACGATGCGCGGCTGGCCGACGACAGCTCTCGCAACCTCGACGAGGCGCCGTTCGCGCGCGCCGAGTCTTCCGACCTTCGAGCTGGGGCTCGCCTTCAGGCCGACGAACTCGATCGCGCTGAGCACGTCGTCGCGTCGCGCCGATCGCTTTGCACCGGAGTGCTCGTGGATCATCGCCACGTTGTCGAAGATCGAGAGCTTCTCGACCGCCATCTCGGTCTGGAACGTCCGTCGCAGTCCCCAGCGCGCCCGCCGGTAGTCGGCCATCTTCAGGATGTTCTCGCCGAAGGCGGTGATCGTCCCTGCGCCCGGTCGCACGAACCCGCTCAGCACGTTGAAGAAGGTCGTCTTGCCCGCGCCGTTGGGCCCGATCAGCCCGCAGGTTCCGCCGGGGAAGATGACCGAGACATCGTCGATCGGCGTCACGCCCGCGAAGCGGACGGTCAGCCCCGAGACCTCGATCACTTCGCCTGCCCCCGTCCACCCGTCAGCTTGCGGAAGCCGTGGTAGATCAGCCGCGCGAGGTTGGCCATGTCCTTCGGAAACTGATCGACGAGACCGCCCGGTGCAGTCAGCAGCACCTGCAGGATCCCGGCGCCGAAGATGATCAGCAGGAAGTTCGGGTTCAGGCCCCACTGCGCCTGGAAGAGGAACGGGAGCAGTTGGTTGAAGATCCCGGCGATGATCGCGCCCCAGATGCTGAAGATGCCGCCGATCAATGCGGTGGCGGCGAGCGTGAGCGAGTCCTGGGTCTGGAAGGTGATCGCTCGCGGTACGCCGACCTGGGCCGCGAGCAGACAGCCCGCGACGCCGGTCACGAACGACGCGAGCGCGAACGCCCACAACTTGTAGAGCGTGATGTTCACACCGGCGGCCAGCGCTGCCGGTTCGCTTTCACGAATCGTTGCCCAGGCGCGCCCGGGCTTGGCCGCGACATGGATCAGCGCAATCAGGAACAGGATCGCGCACACGATCACCGTGTAGCGGTAGTACGCAACGTCACCGACCGCCCACGACGGGCGCCGCACGGGCGGCGTGCTCGTCGTCAGGGCGCCCGTGCTCGAGCGGCCGGTGAAGCCGCCGCCGCCGCTCGGGAAGTCGGTCACGGAGAGCACGATCGTGGTGGCGCCCGCGAACATCAGCGTGATCAGGGCGAGATAGAGGCCGGACAGGCGGAGGGCAGGCAGACCGACGAGGACGCCGATCGCGCAGGTGATGCCGCCGGCGAGCAGGAGGAGCAGCGGGAACGGCAGCGAGGTCGCGTAGGCGAGGCGGGTGCCGATCCAGCAGCCGATCGTGAGCAGCGCTACCTGCCCGAGCGAGATCAGCCCGACGCGCCCGTAGAGGATGCCGAAGCCCAGCGCGACGACCGAGTAGATGGCGACGCTCGTGAAGGTCGTGATCCAGTCCGCGCCGGCGGTATGTGGCAGGACGAAGAGGACGATCGCGAGCAGGCCGACGGCGATCGCAGTCCGCACGGCGACGCCGCGCTGGAGGTGCGCGCTCGCGAGGCTCAATTCGCGGTCCGGGACATGGTCACGACGCGCCGGCGCGAGAGGTACAGGAGCGCGACGATCGCCAGCACGAACGGCGCCGCCGACCGGTACGCGGAAACGCTCGTGTACGGGCTCAGGATCGACTGGGCGAGGCCGACCGCCAGGCCGCCGAGGAACGTTGCCCACAGCGAGCGAAGCCGGCCGATCAGCGCGGCGGCGAGCGACGAGATGACGAGGAAGGTCAGCGCCGAGTAGTCGAGCGAGGTGATCAGGTCGGGGAGGATCAGCCCGGCAGCGCCACAGGCGAGACCGGAGCCGAACCACGCCGCCGCCTCGACTCTACGGACCGGCACGCCGAGCATTGCGCTCGCTTCACGGTCGTTCGCCAGCGCCCGCATCGCCGTGCCGAGGTTCGTCACCCGCAGGAAGATGGTGACGCTGACCGTGATCACGAACGCGAGGCAGATCGAGATGATCTGCGTCAGGCTCACGGTCGTCTTGAGGATCTCGTAGTGGGTGTTCGACGTGCCCAGCGGCAGGAACCGGGCAAACGCACCGCCCGCCGGCGCCCGCCAGGCCATCAGGCCGAGCAGGATCAACGCGAGCCCGAGCGTGCCCATCATCTTGACGAGGGCGTCACGCCGTGCGAAGGCGGGGCCGAAAACCATCCCGTAGGCAAGGTTCACGACCCCGCCGAACACGACACAGACCGTGTAGGCGAGCCAGTGTGGCCAGCTCGTGTGGTTGACGATGTAGTAGGCGATCAGGGCGCCGGCGGCTCCGATGGCGCCGAACGCGACGTTCAGCACGCCGGTCGCGCGGTACAGCACGACCAGGCCGACGCCGGACAGCGCATACACGCCGCCGAACGCCAGGCCGATGACGATGAACGGCTTGAGGAACTGCCATTCGACGCCGAACACGCTGAACGCGAGCACGTTGGTCATGCGGAGCCTCCGGGCACCCTGATCTTCGTCATCTCGTTATTGGCCGTTCAGGTGGTACTTCTTCTCCCAGATGCGGGTCTGGGCGATTGCGTGGTCGACCGGCGCGAAGTTCGTGCACCCGCTCCTGACGACGACGTTCTTGTTCTTGTAGTCGACGATGATGTTGGAGTTGTTGGGGATGTGGTACGCCAGGTCCCCGACGTAGAACGGCTTGCAGAGGATGTCGGTCTTCTGGTTCCTCAGGTTCTTGACCGCGGTGTTGTACGACTTCGCGGTGACCGCGCCCTTGATGCTCAGCAGGGCGTTGACGGCGAACTTCCCGTCGAGGTAGCCCATCTGGGCGAACGCCTGGGGGGCGATCTTCGGGGCGTACTTGCTCAGTACCTGGAACATCAGGGCCGAGTCGGGGCCGACCTTCGGGTCGACGTTCGAGAACTCGTTGTCGATCCAGAGGTGACCGTCGAACGTCGGCGAGAACTGGCTCGACATGAGCGTGTTCGCGATCGGGGTCGACGAGCCCCACAGCACCTTGTTGACGATCCCCTGAGCCTCGGCGGCCTTCATGAAGGCCGGCGCGGTGTCCGGGGTGAAGTCGATCAGGATGCCGCCGCCGTCACCGGCGAACTGGTACATCTGGAGCAGCTGGGAGGTCGCGTCCGTGACCGGCAGGTGGGTCGGGAAGATCTTGACCGGGATGCCGGCCGCCTTGGCGACCAGAGCAGGCCCGCCATCCGCGTACGCCGAGATCGTGTCCGGCGAGGCGATCGCGAGCTTCTTGGCGCCGGCCTTGATCAGTGCCTGCGCAGCGCCGACGTTGCTGTAGCGCGGGCCTGAGTTGACCTCGGCGAACGACGGAGTGCTGTAGCACTCAGCCTGCACGCCGGCGCCGATCACGACGAAGCCCTTGCTCTTGTAGTACTTCCAGTTCGTGCCGCACTCGGCGAAGCTCGTGTTGCCGACGACGCCGACGACCTTGTCGCTCTGGATCAGCTTGCGCGCGAGCGCCGCTTCCTGAGCCGGGTTGAGCTGCTCGTTGTAGAGCGTGTAGCTGATCTTGTGGCCGTGGATGCCGCCGTTGTCGTTGACGCAGGCGAAGTACGCGGCGGCGACCTTGCCGATCGTCGTGAAGTCGACGCCGGGGATCAGCATGTCGATTCCGCCGAGCTTGATCGCCGAGCCCGTTGCCTTCTTGCCCGTCCCGGCACCACAGACGGCCTTCTTCGCAGACGCAGTGCCCGACCCGACCGGGCCGGCGCTGTTCGCCAACGAGACAGCCACCGTCAGTACCACTGCGGCCACGATCGTGGACGCGGTACCGACCTTGAATCTCATCGATCTCATCAGATCTCCTCTAGTCGCTAGCTTCGTATGACCGAACCAGGAAGCGTTGGCGCCGCGAAACTCCGCAGCGCCTCCGATCAGGGTCTCGTCAAGTGGGTCCTCCTTGCGTCGGCGACCTCCTGGAGGGGCCCGCAGGGACGCCCAGCGACCAGAATCGACTCGCCGGGCGACGGTGCGGTGCGACTCTCCGACCGTAATTCGGTCTGAGGCGGGGAGTCAAGCGACGGAGAGGCCGCGTCGATCGTCGAACGGCCGTCGGCCGAATGGCTGACTGGGGCCGCGCACGTCTGCTCCGGCGCCCGTTCGACGTCTACCCTCCACACGCGCCCGATACTAGAACACTGTCTTGCCGAATGGAACAGCGTTCCGGCCAGTGGGACAGACGCCAGACCGCACTGACACTAGGCCAGGAGAGCGCGACCGACGACCACGGCTTCGGCCCCGGCGGCGCCGAGCGCGCGGACGTCGGCCGGTGAGCGAACGCCGCCCGCGGCGAGGACGTGCGCCCCGGCGGCGGCCGCGGTCGCGACGAGCTCGAGATCGGGACCGGCGAGTGTCCCGTCGCGGTCGATCGCGGTGACGAGCACGCGGCACCCAGAGACCTGTCCGAGAGCATCGGCGAAGGAGATTCCCGCCGACTCGGTCCAGCCGGCACTTCGCACCTCGCCGTCGCGGACGTCGAGCGCGAGCACCAGCGCCTCACCGAGCTCGAGCCACGGCGTCGGATCCGGCCAGGCAGCCGTGCCCACGATCACACGGTCGGCTCCTGCCTCGAGCAGCGCCCAGGCATCCTCGAGGCTGCGAATCCCCCCGGAGGCCTGCACGGGCAGCCCGGCCTGAGCGACGGCGCGCACGAGGCCCGGGCGAACGCGGCCCGACCGCGCGCCGTCGAGGTCGACGAGGTGGATGCGTCGCGCGCCCGCAGCCGCCCAGCGACGGGCGAGCGCGAGCGGAGCCTCGGCTCGCTCGACGATCGAGTCGTAGTCTCCCTGGTGGAGGCGAACGGCCTCCTCGCCGAGGACGTCCACGGCGGGGATCACCTCGATCGGTCCCTCGAACCACATTGTGTCCATGTCATGATGTTAGCGTGCTAACATGAGAACCGATGAGAGAACGGAGCCGACACCCATGGCGGACCAGGGAGATGCGAGACCTCTTCGACGCGATCCTGGCGTTGGAGTCGAGACCGGAGGCGGAGGCGTTCTTCCGGGATCTCTGCACGCTGTCGGAGCTCGAGGCGATGGCCCATCGCTGGCAGGTGGCGCGCCTGCTGGAGCAGGGGCTGCCGTACCTGGAGATCGCAGAACGGACGGGCGCGTCGACGACGACGGTGACGCGGGTGGCGCACTGGCTGCGACACGGCGAGGGCGGCTATCGCGCAGCGCTCGACCGCTTGGTCTCCTGAGAGTCGCGGTCCCGGCGAAGGGCCGGCTGCGCGAGCCTTCCTTCCACCTGCTCGAGGATGCCGGGCTCGGCCCCGAGCAGCCCGGTGACCGCGCTCTTGCCTTTCCGTGCCGCAACGCGCCGGTCGAGGTCCTGCTCGTCCGCGCGGCCGACGTGCCGGAGTACGTCCAGGACGGCGTGGTCGACTGCGGCATCACCGGGATCGACCTCGTGCGCGAGCGCGGCGCCGAGGTGCACGAGCTGCTGCCGCTCGGCTTCGGGTCGTGCCGGCTCGAGGCCGCCGTTCCGGAGGAGTCGCAGGCGCAGTCGCTCACCGATCTCGCCGGCATGTCGGTCGCCAGCGTCTATCCGCGTTTGACGCAGGAGCTCTTGCCGGTCGACGTGACGCTGGTCGACGTGACCGGCTCGGTCGAGATCGCTCCGCGCCTGGGCCTGGCCGATGCGATCGTCGACCTCGTCTCGTCGGGCAACACCCTGCGCACCAATGGACTGCGCTCGCTCGGTGTGCTGCTCGAGTCGGAAGCGGTGCTCGTCGCGCGGGATGACCAGGTTGCGGCGCCGTTCGCGGCGATGCTGCGAGCCGTCGTCGAGGCGCGCCGCCACCGCTACGTGATGCTGAACGCCGCCGAGTCGGCGTTGCCCGCGATCTGCGAGCTCGTCGCACCTCGGACGCCGAGTGTGCTGCCGCTCGCGGAGCAGGGGATGGTCGCCGTGCATGCGCTCGTCCCGTCGGCGGAGATCTGGCGACTGCTCCCGCAGCTGGAGGCGGCCGGCGCGACGTCGATCCTGATCGTGCCCGTCGAGCGGATGTCTGCATGACGATTGTCGGCGAGATCAGGGAGCGCGGGTACGCGGCGGTTCGTGAGTGGGCGGTCGAGCTCGACGGTGTCGAGCCGGCGCGCGCGACCGCAGACGGCGAGGTGCCCAGGCAGGCGCTGCTCGAGCTGGCCGACCGTGTGCGCCGCTGGCACGAGGCGCAGCGACCCGCCGACGTCGCGCTCGAGATCGAGCCGGGTGTGAACCTCGAGCGTCGCTGGGTGCCGCTCGACACGGTTGGCATCTACGTTCCTCGCAACCTCATCTCCACGCTCGTGATGTGCGCCGTGCCTGCACAGGCCGCAGGAGTGCGGCGGATCGTCGTCTGCACGCCTCCTCAGGGGGCCGGGCTCGTCGCCGCAGCCGCGGAGGTGCTCGGTCTCGACGAGGTGTGGGCGCTCGGCGGGCCGCAGGCGATCGGTTGGCTCGCCTACGTTGAGCGCGTCGACAAGATCGTCGGCCCCGGCAACCAGTACGTCAATGACGCGAAGCTCGAGGTCTCTCGCGACGTCCCGATCGATCTGCCGGGAGGCCCGTCCGAGGTGGTCGTGCTCGGAGACGGCGACCCGCGGTTGATCGAGCTCGAGCTGGCGGCGCAGCGCGAGCACGGCCATGACGCGGTGTGCCGGAGCGTCGCCACCCTCGACGAGGCGGAGGCGATCGCGCCCGAGCACCTCGTGCTGCTCGGCGAGGCCGAGGCGTACGCCGGGCTCGTGCGCAATGCAGGTTCGGTCTTCGTCGGCCCCTGGTCGACCGTTGCGGCAGGCGACTATGCGACAGGGGGCAACCACGTGCTGCCGACGAACGGCTGGGCGCGCTCCGTCGGCGGCCTCGGCCTCGAGACGTTCCTCAAGCCGGTGACGATTCAACGCCTCACCGAGGACGGCCTGGCGCGAGTCCGGCCGACGATCGAGGCGCTCGCAGCGGCCGAAGGCATGCCGGCGCACGCAGAGGCGGCCCGCAGATGAGGGCCCTCGCACCGGAGTTCAGCCCTTACGCCTGGGCGCTCCCGACCGACGAGGTCGCGCGGCTCGCCGGCATCGACCCCTCGCAGGTGCTGCGGTTCGACCAGAACACGCCGCCGCTTCCGCTGCCGTCGACGAGGCCCGGGACGGTCGCCGGGGCACTGGCACGCGTCAGTGGCTACCCCGCCGGCGGCTACCGCGCGCTGCGACGGGCGATCGCCGGCTATGCCGGGGTGGAGCCGGAGAATGTCGTCCTCGGTGCCGGGGCCGACGATCTGATCCTGCTCTGCGCGCGGGCCTATGCCGGGCCAGGCGACACGATCGCCGTCCCGGCGCCGCCGACGTACCCGCTCTTTCGGATTGCGTCAGAACTGGCGGGCGCGGTGATCGGCGACGTCGATCCCGTGCTCACGTTCGCGTGTCGCCCCAACAATCCGACCGGCGAGCTCGGGCCTCTCCCGGACGCGCGCCCGCTCGTCGTGGACGAGGCGTACTTCGAGTACAGCGGTGTGACCGCTCTCGACCTGCTCGACGACGAGGTCGTCGTCCTGCGAACGTTCTCGAAGCTCTTCGGTCTGGCCGGCGCACGGGTCGGCTACGCGCTCGCCGCGCGCGACACCGCGGCCGAGCTGAATGCACGCCAGGCGCCCGCCCCGATCTCCACGCTTTCGGCGGAGCTTGCAGTGGCGGCGCTGGCCGAGCGACCCGACCCGGCGCCGGTGATCGAGGAGCGGGAGCGGCTCGCTTCGAGTCTGCGCGCTCTCGGTCTGGCTCCGCTCGAATCACGGGCGAACTTTCTCTACGTTCCGGTCGACGACGGCCTCGCGCTGAACGAGTTCCTGTTGCGCCAGGGCATCGTCGTGCGCGCCTATCCCGAGGCGATCCGAGTCTCGGTCCTCGACGCACCGGACGACGACCTGCTGGTCGAGGCGCTTGCACGCGGGCTCGAGCGCCCGTCGCCGGTCGCGGCGGCCGGCGGTCGGCGTGCGCGGACCTTGCGCGCCACCGCTGAGACCCGGCTCGCGACACGGATCGCGCTCGACGGCGCCGGCCGCGTGCGGGTCGCCACAGGCGCGGGGCTCTACGATCACTTGCTCGAGCAACTCGCATTCCACGCCGGATTCGACCTCGTGCTCGAAGGCGCCGGCGACCTGGAGACCGGGGACCACCACACCGCCGAGGACGCGGCGCTCGCGCTCGGCGCCGCGCTCGACACGGCGCTCGGCGACCGGCGGGGAATCGCGCGGTACGGCGACGCCGTCGTTCCCATGGACGACGCGCTCGCGCGAGCTGCGGTCGACCTCGGTGGTCGCGCGAACGCCGAGCTGAAGCTCGAGCTCGATCCGGGCATGGCCACGCACATGCTTGCGAGCTTCGCGCAAGCGGCGCGCGCCTCGATCAACGTCGAGGCGTCGGGTCGCGATGCCCACCATGTGAGCGAGGCGGCATTCAAGGCTGTCGGACGCGCGCTGCGTGCCGCAGTCCGCGCAGAAGGCACCGGGCTGCCGTCCACGAAGGGCCTCCTGTGAAGGTCGCGATCTGCGAGTACGGCGCGGGCAACGTGCGGTCGGTCGAGATCGCGTTCAGACGGCTCGGCGCCGAGTTGACCGACTCCGTCTGCGATGCCGATCTCGCTGTCCTGCCGGGGGTGGGCTCTGCACGCGCCGCGATGGCCGGGCTCCGAGCACGCGGGCACGACACCGCACTGCGGGCGCGGTTCGCGGCGAACAAGCCGATCCTCGGCATCTGCCTCGGCCTGCAGCTGGCGCTCGACGGGACGGAGGAGGACGGCGGGGTGCAGGGCCTCGGGTTGCTGCCGGGCCGCGCGACGCGCCTGCTCGAGGGCCGCGTGCCACGGATGGGCTGGGCCGAGGTCGACGGTCGCGGCACGTTCTACTTCGCCCACTCGTACGCCGCCGACACTCCCTGCGCCACCGCCTGGTCCGAAGGAGTCGTGGCGGAGGCGCGCTCCGGCTCGTTCTTCGGCTGCCAGTTCCACCCGGAGAAGAGCTCCGATGCCGGCGCCCGTTACCTCGAGGAGGCCTTGTCCCTTTCCCTCGCCTGATCCCGTGCCTCGACGTCGCCGCCGGTCGCGTCGTCAAGGGTGTTCGCTTCCAGGGGCTGCGCGATGTCGGCGATCCCGTCGAGCTCGGCGCCGCGTACTCCGACGCCGGTGCCGACGAGCTCGTGTTCCTCGACGTCAAAGCCACACTCGAGGAGCGCGCAACGCTGGTCGCGCTCGTCGCCGAGATTTCCGAGCGGCTGTCGATCCCGTTCACCGTCGGCGGTGGCGTGCGCAGCGCGCAGGACGGCGAGGAGCTGCTGGCGGCCGGCGCCGACAAGGTCGCCGTCAACTCCGCGGCACTCGAGCGCCCGGAGCTCGTGACCGAGCTTGCCTCGCGACTGGGCTCCCAGGCAGTCGTTGTCGCGATCGACGCCGAGCAGGGACGTGTGCGTTCGCGCGCCGGCACGACCGACACCGGGCGCCTGGCTGCCGAGTGGGCACAGGAAGCCCAGGCGCGCGGGGCGGGCGAGATCCTGCTCACGTCGATCGACGCCGACGGCACGCGCGCGGGTTACGACCTCGAGCTGACCGCTGCAGTCTCCGACGCAGTCGATCTGCCCGTGATCGCCTCGGGCGGCGCGGGCAACGCCCAGCATGTCGCCGATGCGCTCGGTGTTGCGCAAGCGGCGTTGCTCGCCTCGATCCTGCACGAGGATCCCCAGCGCCTCGCGTCACTTCGAGACGAGTTGCGCGAGTTGGGGGTGTCGATCCGATGACGTTGCGGCCGGCGATCGTGCAGGACGCGGCAACGGGCCGCGTGCTGATGCTTGCGTGGATGAACGAGGAGGCAGAGCGCCTGACCCGCGAGACCGGCGAAGGGTGGTTCTGGAGCCGCTCACGCGAGCAGCTGTGGCGCAAGGGCGAGACATCGGGCAATACCCTCGCGGTCGAAGAGCTGCGCGACGACTGCGACGGTGATGCGCTGCTGATGCGCGTCACGCCGGCCGGGCCGGCGTGCCACACGCAATCGGTGTCGTGCTTCGCGCCGTCGCTGTGGCGGACGATCAGTGAACGCGCAGCCGAGCGGCCCGCGGGCTCGTACACGACGGAGCTCCTGAACGCCGGTGTCGGCGCCGTCGCGCGCAAGGTCGGCGAGGAGGCGGTCGAGCTCACAGTGGCCGCGCTGGACGAAAGCGACGAGCGCGTGATCGAAGAGGCGGCCGACCTCGTGTACCACCTGTACGTGCTGCTGGCCGCACGCGGGCTCGACATCGCCGCGGTCGAGGACGAGCTCAACGCTCGCGCCGCACACTGAACCTGATTCGGCGGAGCCCACTCGCGACTCTGGTTCGCTGCGCGACTCAGTGTCGGCCGTTTCCGCGCCCAGACTGAACCTGATTCGGCGTAGCCGAACCAGGTTCACGAGTTTCGTACTGCCGTGTTCGTCCGAGGAACTCGCGACTCTGGCTCGCTGCGCGAATCAGAGTCGGCCAGCGTCGACGCCTCACGAGTTTCGAGCTGACGCCTTCGTCGAGCTCAGACTCGGCGGGCGCCGACGTACCGGCTGCCGAAATCCGAGAGCTGCGTGATCTTGACGACGTCGCCGGTCTGTGGGGCGTGCACCATCTCACCGTTGCCGATGTAGATCCCGACGTGGCTGAGACCGTCGAAGAACACGAGGTCGCCAGGCTGTAGCTGGTCGCGGGGAACAGCCGATCCGAACCCGTACTGGCCGGCCGCGAAGTGCGGTAGCTGCACGCCGAGTTGCGCGTAGACGTACATGACGAGACCGGAGCAGTCGAACCCTCCGTCGGGTGAGGCGCCGCCCCACTGGTACTTGATCCCCAGGTACTGCATCGCGATCGACGCTGCCTGAGGATGGCCTCCGGAGACGGGACCTGAGGCGGGCGTGGTGGGGGTCGGGGCGGTTGTCGTCGCGCTCGTCGTGGTGGTGGCGGAGGGCGACGGCGCGGCGGGAGTGGTTGTCGTCGTTGCCGTCGTCTTCGGCTTCGCTGTCACCGCGACCTTCGCCCGCTGGGCCGCCTCCTCCCTGAGCAGCGCTTCCTGGCGGGCGAGACGCGCGCGCGCCGCGGCGGCGGCACGAGCCTGCTGCGCGGCTTCCCGCGCTTTGATCTGCACGATCTGCGACTGGATCGACGAGAGCAGCTGACGCCGCTTCGCAAGCATGGCGCCGATGCTCGCTCGCTCACCATCGAGTTGCGCGAGGGTCGACCGTCGTGTGCGCTCGGTGTTCTGCAGCCGCTCGGTTGCGACGGTGAGCCGGTCTTTCGCCCGCGTTGCAGCAGCGGCGACGTGCTGTGCGGTCGAGGCGACCTCGCGGGTGTACTGCACCGCGTTGATCACGTCCGAGAGTTTGGAACTGCCGACGAGCAGTTGGATCAGGTCGGGATTCTCGCCTTCGTAGATCGTGACGAGCAGGCGCGCGGCGCGCCGTTGAGCGATCAGGCTCTGCTTCTGGGCGTGCGAAAGCTGAGCTCGGTTCGCAGCCAGCTGCTTTTCGGTGCTCGCCAGCTGGATCTTGGCGCCGTCCCACGCATCGACGAGCGCACCGAACCGCGTATCGAGAGCGTTGACCTGCGCAAGCACCTGTGCAGCCTGGGCGTCCTTGGCCCGGATCGCTGCAGAAGGCGGCGCGGACGAACCTGCCGCGGCGTGAGCGAGCCCCACGAGCGCAAGTGCGACCAGAGCGGTGATTCGAGTCCGCACCTGGCTGCCTTCGGCGGCGGAGCCCCGGCTCCTGTCCCGAGTCAGCATTTCGAGGCGACCGGCCCTCCGGCCAGGGAGACGGCAACCTGTTCGCTGCGCGCCAGGGCAAGCAGCCGCGAACGGTACGCGACCATGTCGGCGTGCAGCCAGTCCGAGTGGGTCTGGCAGCGCCAGGGTGCAAATCGCTCACGGTGGTACGGGCTCGTCAGGCTCTCGGCGTGGCCGATCACGTTCGGCAGCGAGATGTCGTAGCGGTGCATCAGCCAGAGCGTGAGCTGCAGGGACGCCCGCATCTGACGAGCGTCTCCCAGGATCGCTGCGTCGCTCGTGCCGACATGCTCGATGCCGATCGCCGTCCAGTTGAGCCCGACCGTGTGGCGGCACATGGTCGTGAGCGGGACGAGCTGGTAGATCGTCCCGTCCCGGTCGACGACGAAATGCGCGCAGGTTCCCGGCAGCTGATGTAGCTCCGGGTCCGGCGTGTCGGACGCGAACGTGTTCCACGCCGACGCGAAGGTCGTGCTCGCGGTGTAGTGCTCCACGATCACGCGCGGGTGCACGAGTCGCCAGGAGTCGAGGGCGTAGTGGCGCTCCGCGTACTGCGTGGTCTCGGCCCGGCGCGTTGCTCCGAACGGGACCGGTTTCGACACGATCGCCGGCCTGGGGGGACTGACGGCCGTCACGAGCACCACGGCGAAGAAGATCCGCACGGGCCGACGGTAGCGGCGATTCCCGTGTTCTGTTATACGGAACAGCGTCCCAGCTGCAGTCGGAGAGGAGCCAGGAATGACCGAGGTTCACCCGCCGTCGGGTTTCCCGAGCCCATTCGACGTGCCCACACCGCCCGGCGCGGAGGGCTGGGAGGAGATGTATCCGTACTACGTGCTCTTCGATCCGGCGCGCCGCGCGGAGGAGGACAAGCGGTTCTGGTTCTACAACGGGATGCACTTCCCGGAGCCGATGCCGGCGTTCGACATGATCACCGCCGAGTCGTGCTACCTGTCGATCGGTCGCTACCAGGGGCGCGTCTTCTCGATCCCGACCGTGCTCGGCATCGAGCACCGCGTCGTCAACGGCTACGTCTACATCACCTCGAACGAGGTCACGGACCCGGCCGTGATTCAGGAACGGCTGCAGACGTTTCTCCCGCGCATCGGCTTCTACTACGAGAACTGGGACTCGCTCGTCGATCGCTGGCAGGCGGAGGTCGACTCACGTATCGCAGAGCTGTCGACGCTGGTCGTTCCGGGCCTGCCGGAGCTCGAGGACGAGGATGAGGCGATCCACCAGCAGCTGCTCGGGCCGAACTACCGCCTGATGCGGGCCTACGATCGCTGCCTGCAGCTGTACAACGAGTTGAACCAGCTCCACTTCGAGCTGCTGCTGCTCGCCTACGGCGCCTACCTGACGTTCTTCCAGTTCTGCAACCAGGTCTTCCCCGACATGGGCATGCAGACGATGACGCAGATGATCGGCGGCGACGACACGACGATGTTCCGGCCCGACGACGAGCTGAAGTCGCTCGCGCGCGCAGCGCTCGACGGCGGCGTGGACGGAGCGTTCGTCGACGGCCGCTCGAACGAGGAGATCATCGCGGAACTGAACACGAGTGACGCCGGCCGGGCGTGGCTCGCCGACCTCGAGTCGCGCAAGCACCCGTGGTTCTACATGTCGACCGGCGACGGCTTCTACCACCACCACCGCGCGTGGGTCGACGATCTGCGCCTGCCCTTCGCCGCGATCACGGGCTACATCGCGCAGTTGCGCGAAGGTCGCGCGCTCGACCGGCCGCAGCAGCAGATCCTCGCCGAGCGCGATCGGATCGCCACGGAGTACGCGGCGCTCCTCGCGACCGACGAGGAACGCGCACAGTTCGAGCAGATGGTCGGCCTGTGCCGGCACGTGTTCCCGCACGCGGAGGGCCACAAGTTCTTCATCGAGCACTGGGGCACGACGCTGTTCTTCAACAGGTTGCGCGAGATCGGTGCGGTGTTCGTCGAGCAGGGCTTCTTCGCGGAGCCCGACGACATCTTCTACCTCAACATCCACGAGGTGCACGAGGCGCTCTCGGACGTCGGACTCGCCTGGTCGGGGGGCAGTCCCGGCCGCGGCACCGTCTACTGGCCGCCCAAGGTCGCGAGACGGAAGGAGATCCTTGCGCGACTCGGCGAGTGGACGCCTCCCGCCGCGCTCGGCTCCGTGCCGGACGTGATCAACGATCCGACGGTGCAGCTGCTGTGGGGCGTCACCTCCGACCGGTTGCGCGCCTGGGCGAGTGGCGGCGACGGTGACGTCAGCGGCTACGGCGCCTCGCCCGGCGTCGTCGAGGGCGTGGCCCGAGTCGTGCGGACGATCGACGAGATCGGCGACGTGCAGGTGGGCGAGGTGCTCGTCTGTTCGGTGACGGCGCCGAGCTGGGGCCCGGTGTTCCCGAAGATCGCCGCAGCCGTCTCGGACATCGGCGGGATGATGTCCCACGCGGCGATCGTCGCCCGTGAGTACGGGCTGCCGGCAGTGGTCGGCACCGGGAACGCCACGTCCACGATCAAGACCGGCGACCGGGTTCGTGTCGACGGCAACACCGGGATCGTCACGGTCCTCGACTGATGGCGGATGCCCGCTACGCGATCGGCTTCGACGAGCTCGGTCTCGAGCAGGTCGGGCTCGTCGGCGGGAAGAGCGCGCACCTCGGCGATCTCCGCCGGGCCGGCTTTCCCGTCCCGCCGGGCTTCGCCGTCACGACGACCGCCTTCGCACAGGTGGTCGACGACGAGATCGGGCAGCAGGTCGACGACCTCGTGGCCGATCTTCACCCGGACGACGTCGAGCGGCTCGAGCTCGAGGCGGCCCGGCTGCGCGAGCTGATCCACGCGCTTCGCGTGCCGGACGAGATCCTCGCGGCGATCGACGGCGCCTACGCCGGCCTCGGGAGAGCGCTCGGTCTCGAGGAGCCTGCGGTCGCGGTCCGCTCGAGCGCAGTCGCCGAGGATGGGGCTGAGGCGAGCTTCGCCGGCGTGCAGGACACCTACCTGTGGATCACCGGCAGCGAAGGGGTCATCCGCCACATTCGCTCGTGCTGGGCGAGCTACTTCAACGCGGAGGCACTCGCCTATCGCGCACGTCAAGGTGCTGCCGCGCCGGGCATGAGCGTCGCCGTTCAATCGATGGTCGATGCGCGCGTCGCCGGCGTGATGTTCACCCTCAACCCTGTGAGCGGCGACCGGTCGTGTGTCGCGATCGATGCGAGCTACGGTCTCGGCGTCACGGTGGTCGGCGGCGACGTGACGCCCGACACCTTCCTCGTCTCCAAGGTGACGCGCGAGGTGGTGCGCAGCGATACGGGCGAGAAGGCGATCGAATGCGTCGCGGACCCAGCGGCCGGTGGCACGGTGACCCGCGAGGTGAGTGCCGAGCGCCGCGCGCGGCTCTGCCTCGAGCCCGACGAGCTGCAACGGCTCGTGGAGCTCGCGCGCGAGATCGAGCGTCACTACGGGCGGGCGCAGGACATCGAGTGGGCGATCGATCGTCGGCTCGGCGAGATTCTCGTCCTACAAAGCCGGGCCGAGACCGTCTGGAGCCGGCGGCCTGCCGCCACGCCACCGCTGCCGGCCGACCCGCTGGCTGCGATCGCGGCGACCTTCATGGGCAACGCGGCGCGCAAATGAGCGATGGCCCGGAGCTGACGCCCGAGGACGTGAAGGAGATCCTGCGGCTGGTCGACGAGTCGCGCTTCGACGAGTTCGAGCTCGAGACGCCGAGACTGAGCATTCGCTTCAGCCGCGATCGAGCGCAGCCGCCCGCAGCAGCCGTAACGCGGGGGGACGGGGCTCGTCGAGGTGACGTCACCGATGGTCGGCTCGGTGTTCCACGCGCCGTCGCCGGGGGCAGCCCCCTACGTCGAGGTGGGGAGCCGGGTCGAGCCCGACACGCAGCTCTGCATCATCGAGGTGATGAAGCTGATGAACGCGGTGACCGCGGGGGTCGCCGGCGTCGTCGCCGAGGTCTGCGTTCCGAACGCCGCGCCGGTGCAGTACGGCGACGTGCTCTTCCGCATCGACGTCGATGGCTGAGATCCGTCTTGTCGACACCACCGTCCGCGACGGGCACCAGAGCCTCTGGAGTGCGAACGCCCTCTCGACGCCGATGCTCGCCGAGATCGCGCCGGTCCTGGATCGCGTCGGGTTTCACGCGATCGACTTCACGAGCTCGACGCACATGGCGATGGCTGTCCGTTGGCACCGCGAGGACCCGTGGGAGCGGATCCGCATCATCCGTGAACTGATGCCGGAGACGCGGCTCGGTTTCATCACACCGGGTATGCGTTTCATGGCCTGGTGGCGCGCACCCGAGGAGGTGATGGAGCTCGCACTCGACTGCGTGATCCGCAACGGGATCCGGCGCATCTGGGTCGCCGAGTCGATGAACGATGTCGCAACCGATCTGCAGATCGCCGCGATCGCGAAGCGGCGCGGCGCGGAAGAGGTTGTCGCCGGCCTCGTGTTCTCGATCAGCCCGTTCCACACCGACGACTACTACGCAGAGCGCGCCGCGTGCGATCGCGCGAAGCCCGCATGTCGACGTTCTCAACCTCAAGGACCCCGGCGGCCTGCTGACCCCCGACCGGGTGCGCACGCTCGTGCCGGCGTTGCGCGGTGCGGCGCCGGACCTGCCGCTCGAGGTGCACTCGCACATGACGGCGACGATGGGACTCGCCTCCTACCTCGAAGCAGCCGCGCTCGGAGCGTCGTTCCTGTGCACCGCAGTGCGGCCGCTCGCGAACGGGACCTCGCAGCCGTCGGCGGAGCAGACGATCCTGAATCTGCGCGACGCCGGCTTCGACGTGGTGCTCGACGACGAGGCGCTGGACGAGCTGTCGCGTTATTTCCTGCGGCTCGCGCACCGGCTCGGCCGCCCGGTCGGTGTCCCGCTCGAGTACGACGCGTCGGTCTACAAGCACCAGCTGCCGGGCGGGATGACCTCGACGTTGCGGCGGCAGTTGGCGGAGCTTGGGCTCCAGGACCGGTTTCGCGACATTCTCGACGAGCTGCCGCGGGTGCGGGAGGAGCTCGGCTGGCCGATCATGGTGACGCCGCTCTCCCAGTTCGTCGGCGTCCAGGCGTTTCTCAACGTGACGACGGGCGAGCGCTGGTCGCAGGTGCCCGACGAGGTCGTGCGTTACGTGCTCGGCCAGTACGGTCCGCCTCCGGCGGAGATCGACCCGGATGTGCGCGCGCGACGTGCTCGGATCGCCTCGGGCCGCGACGCTCGAGCACGAGCGGCACGGCATCGGTCTCGAGGCCGCACGCGAGCGCTTCGGTCGCGACATCTCCGATGAGCTGCTCCTGCTGCGGATGATGCTGCCCGAGGACCAGGTCGAGGCGATGCTCGCGGCGCCTCGCGCCGAGCCGCTGCGGAGCTCACAGCACCATCCGCTGCGCGACCTCGTCGCCGGCCTCGTCGAGCGCGACCCGGCCGAGGTCGAGATCGAGGCTCCCGGACTGCGGCTGCGCGCGCGGAGGCACGCCGCTTGACGGGGTTCGCCGCCACCACCGCCGTCGTGTTCGACGTCGACGGGACGTTGCTGCACGCGAACGACCCGAGCGGCGTCAGAGGGGCGCATCCGATCCCGGGTGCCGTCGACGCGGTCGCGCGGGTGCGCGCGACCGGTCGCCGCGTTCTCTTCTTCACGAACGGCACCGGACGACCGCCCGCGGAGGCCGCCGCCGACCTCAGGGGGCTCGGCTTCGAGCTCGACGACGGCGAGTACATGAATCCCGCCGTCGTCGCTGCGAGCTACCTCGGGCGCAAGCACGGGGGCGAGTCGGTGCTCGTGCTCGGCGGGCCTGGCGTCACCGGGCCGTTGCGAGACCGGGGCCTCGAGGTCGTCGACGGCGCTGCCCCGCGCCGGGCCGGCGTCGTGCTCGTCGGTTGGGACGACATCGCTCAGTTACTCCGCCCTGCGCGCGGCGTGTGAATCGGTCTGGGACGGCGCGCCGCTCTACGCGACGTCGACGGCAAGCGTCTTCGCCGTCAACGGCGGCCGCGCCCCGGGGTGGTCGGGAGCGATCGTGGCCGGGATCCGGCAGACGACCGGGGCGCGCGCGGTCACGCTCGGCAAGCCGTCGCCGATCGCTCTGCGTGAGATGTGCCGGGTGCTCGGCAGCACGCCGTCGCGGACTGCAGTCGTGGGGGACGACCTCGGTCTGGAGATCGCGATGGCCCGGCGCCTCGGCAGCCCGGCCGCGCTCGTGCTGACCGGGATTTCCACCGCGACGGACGCTGCGGCGCGGCCACCGACCGCGGTGCTGCCCGACGTCGCCGGGTTCCCGGCGCTCCTCGAGGCATAGCGTGGAGCTTTTCGTTCTGATATATGGAACGGTGTCTTGACACCTGGACAGTCGCTTGGAGAATCGGCTGCCGGAGGCGCGCCGATGAGCACTCCCGTCGCGGGCACCGCTGCGGGGTGGGCTCCACTGGCATCGTCAAGGGCAAGAGCGACCATCAATGCCGTCCTGCGGATGGCGTAGGGAAAGGAGACCTCCGTGGCGAGCGTCCAATCCGACGTACGCGAGTACCAGCAGTTCATCGGCGGCCAGTGGTTCGCCGGCGAGGGCGGCACGTTCGAAGATCGGGATCCATTCACCGGGGACGTCGTCGCGCTCGTTCCGTCCGGGACGCGGGCGGAGGCAGCCCGCGCGATCGACGCTGCGAACGCGGCTTTTCCGGCGTGGTCGCAAACGGTTCCGGCCGAGCGGCAGCGGATCTTCCTGAAGGCGGCCGACGTGCTCGAGGGCCGCCTCGAGGAGGTCGTGAGCCTGCTCGCCCGCGAGACCGGCGCGAGCTTCGGCTTCGGCATGTTCCAGATGGGCTTCGTGCCCAACCTGCTGCGCCAGACGGCGGCGCTCGCGTATGCGCCTGCGGGCCAGATCATCCCGTCGGATCACCCCGGCACGCTGGCGATGGGCCTGCGCAAGCCGGTAGGCGTCGTCGGCGCGATCGCGCCCTGGAACGCGGCGCTGATCCTCTCGGCCCGTTCGATTGCCGCTCCGCTTGCACTCGGCAACACGGTTGTGCTGAAGCCTTCCGAGCTGTCGCCGGTCGTCGGTGGACTGATCTGGGGCGAGATCTTCGCGGAGGCAGGGCTGCCGGCGGGTGTCCTGAACATCGTCACCCATGCGCCCGGCGAGGCTGCACCGATCGGTGACGAGCTCGTCGAGAATCCGGCCGTGCGGCGGATCAACTTCACGGGGTCGACCGAGACGGGCCGGCGGCTCGCAGAGGCGTGCGGCCGGCAGCTCAAGCGCGTCGTGCTCGAGCTCGGGGGCCACAATCCGCTGATCGTCCTCGCGGACGCGGATCTGGACTACGCCGTCAACGCGTCGATCTTCGGGGCGTTCCTGCACCAGGGCCAGATCTGCATGTCGTCGCGCCGGATCTTCGTCGAGCGGCCGATCGCGGACGAGTTCACCGCCCGGCTCGCCGAGAAGGCGAAGACCCTGAAGGTGGGCGACCCGAACGAGCACGACACGATCATCGGCCCACTGATCAACGACTCCGCGCTGTCGATGGTGAAGGGCCGCGTCGACGAGGCAGTCGCGCAGGGAGCAAAGGTGCTCGCGGGCGGCGAAGCAGTCGGGCCGTGTTACCAGGCGACCGTCCTCACGGACATTCCGCCGGAGTCCGGCTTCGCCCTCCACGAGACGTTCGGCCCGGTGGTCGCAGTCGAGACGGTCGATTCTGCGGATGAGGCAGTCGCCCGCGCCAACGCAACGAGCTACGGGCTCAGTGCGGGCATCTTCACCGGCGACACGAACCGCGGATTCGAGCTCGCGCAGCAGCTCGACTCGGGGATCGCGCATGTCAACGACCAGTCGGTGGGCGACGAGCCGCAAATGCCGTTCGGCGGCGTCAAGGACTCCGGCTTCGGACGCTTCGGCGGACAGGCGGTGATCGACGAGTTCACCGAGCTCCGGTGGATCACGGTGCAAGGAGGCAGTGGGCATCCGTTCCCCTTCTGATCCTCGATGGCCGAGATCGTCTCCCTCTCCGACGCGGTTCGCGAGCTCGTCGCCGACGAGCACGTCGTTGCGCTCGAAGGGTTCACGCACCTCATTCCGCACGCCGCCGCGCACGAGCTGATTCGGCAGGGGCGGCGTGACCTGACGCTGATCCGGATGACTCCCGACGTCATCTACGACCAGCTGATCGGAATGGGGTGCGCACGCAAGCTCGTCTTCTCGTGGGGCGGCAACCCGGGCGTCGGCTCGCTGCATCGCCTGCGCGACGCGGTCGAGAACGGCTGGCCGGGGCCGCTCGAGCTCGAGGAGCACTCGCACGCGGGCATGGCGGCGGCGTACGCCGCCGGGGCGGCGAACCTCCCGTTCGGTGTGCTCCGCGGCTACGCAGGAACGGACCTGGCCGCGCACACACGCGTCGCGTTCATCGAGTGCCCGTTCACAGGCGAGCAGCTCGCCGCGGTTCCCGCCCATCGGCCGGACGTCGGGATCATCCACGCCCAGCAGGCCGACCGGGACGGCAACGTCCAGCTCTGGGGGATCACCGGCGTGCAGAAGGAGGTCGTCCTCGGCGCGCGGCACACGATCGTCACCGTCGAAGAGATCGTCGACCGGCTCGAGCGCCGGCCCGGTTCAGTCGTTCTCCCGTCGTGGGTGATCGACGCCGTCGCCTGCGTGCCGCGCGGCGCGCACCCTTCGTACGCGCACGGCTACTACGAGCGCGACAACAAGTTCTACGTCGCCTGGGAGGCGATCAGCCGCGACCGGGACACGTTCACGACCTGGATGCGCGAGCACGTGCTCGAGGGCGTTCCCGTATGAGCGCGACGGCTACGTGGACGTCCGATGAGATGATGGCGGTCGCCGCGGCGCGGCGGCTGACGAATGAAAGCGTGTGCTTCGTGGGGATCGGGCTGCCGAGCCTCGCGGCGAATCTGGCGCGGCGAACGCATGCGCCCGGGTGCGTGCTCGTGTACGAGAGCGGGACGATCGGCGCCAAGCCCACGAGCCTGCCGCTCTCGATCGGCGACGGTGAGCTCGCCGAGACCGCTGACGCGGTCGTGTCCGTGCCCGAGATGTTCGCCTACTGGCTCCAGGGCGGCCGCATCGACGTCGGGTTCCTCGGCGCGGCGCAGATCGACCGGCACGCCAACCTCAACAGCACCGTGATCGGCGACTATGCGACGCCGAAGGTCCGCCTCCCCGGCGGCGGAGGCGCCCCGGAGATCGCGACGTCGGTGTCGCAGGTCTTCGTGATGCTGCGGCAGTCTCCGCGTGCCTTCGTCGAGCAGCTCGACTTCAAGACGAGCCGTGGCGATCGCGTCCGCGTCGTCGTCACCGACCTGGGGATCCTCGAATTGCGCGACGGTGAGCTCGAGCTGGTGCGCGTCCATCCGGGCGTCTCGGTCGATCAGGCCTGCGAGGCGACGGGTTGGGATCTGCGGGTCGCACCGGACGTCGACGAGACGGAGCCGCCTTCGCGCGGCGAGCTCGACGCTCTCCGTGCCCTCAGGACGAAAGGGCGCGAGTGACTGACGATTCGCCGATCGTGCTGCCCGACGATCCCTCGTTCGGCGACGACGTGCAGGTCGACTATCCCGGTTATCGCTCGACACGGCTTCGCGCCCCGAAACGTCCGCTCGTCACGCTGCCTGAGGAGCTGCATCGCTCCGATGGCCCCGTCTTCGGGGCGGAGACGGTGTCCGAGCTCGACTTCGACCTGACACGGCAGCACGACGGAGAGCCGCTCGGCGAGCGGATCATCGTGTCCGGCCGCGTGCTCGATGAGGACGGGAGGCCGATGCGGAACACGCTCGTCGAGGTCTGGCAGGCGAACGCCGGCGGCCGCTACAAGCACGAGGTCGACCAGCATCCTGCGCCGCTCGATCCGAATTTCTCCGGCGCGGGCCGCTGCCTGACCGACGACGACGGCAACTACCGCTTCATCACCATCAAGCCCGGCGCGTATCCGTGGGGGAACCACGAAAATGCGTGGCGTCCCGCGCACATCCACTTCTCGGTCTTTGGTCGCGCGTTCACGCAGCGGCTCGTGACGCAGATGTACTTCCCCGGTGATCCGCTGTTCCGTTTCGACCCGATCTTCAACTCGATCCGGAACCCGACCGCGCGAGCGCTGCTCGTGTCGGAATTCGACCTCGACGACACGAAGCCCGACTGGGCGCTCGCCTATCGCTGGAACATCGTGCTCGGGCGTGACGGTAACGGCACGACGCCGATCGAGGAGGGGCACTGACGCCTCCGCGCACGCCGTCGCAGACCGTCGGGCCGTACTACTCGATCGGGCTTGCCCGTCGTATCGAGAACGAGCTCGTGCCCTCGGCCGACCCGGGTGCGATCCGCGTGACCGGGCAGCTCCTCGACGGCGACGACCAGCCGATCGGTGACGGGATGATCGAAGCGTGGGACGCGGCCGGCCGCCGCTGGGGCCGAAGCGGCACGGATGCACAAGGCGCGTTTTCCTTCGTGATCGCGAAGCCGGCCGCGCAGGGACGCGAGGCACCGCGCCTCGACCTCCATGTCTTCGCACGCGGCCTGCTCAAGCATCAGCTCACACGCATGTACTTCCCGGATGAGCCGGAGGCGAACGCCTCGGACCCGGTGCTGTCGCTGCTGCCGGAGGCAGATCGAGCGCTCCTCGTCGCAGAGCAGGAAGATGGGGCCGTGCGCTTCGACATTCGGATGCAGGGCGAACGGCAGACGGTCTTCTTCACGCTGTGAGCCCGTTCTCCGCGATCTTCGTGCCGGACGAGCTGGCCGACGCCGTCTCGGACCGGTCATGGCTGAGCGCGATGCTCGACGCTGAGCGCGCGCTCGCCCGCGCGCAACGCCGGGCCGGCATCCTCACCGAGGAGGCTGCCGCTGCGGTCGCCGACGCATGTGATCCGGCGCTGTACGACGTCGCCGAGCTCGCAGTGCAGGGCCGCGCCTCCGGAAACCCGGCCGAGCCGCTCGTTCGCGCGCTGCGGGCGAGGATCGGCGAGCCCCATGCGGGCGCCGTCCATCTCGGCGCGACGAGCCAGGACATCGTCGACTCTGCCGCCATGCTGGTGGCGCAGCGCGCGTCGAAGCTCGTGGACGACGAGCTCGCCGGCGCAGCGGACGAATGCGCGCGCATCGCGGCTGAGCACCGGCACACGGTGATGGCCGCACGCACGTTGCTGCAGCAGGCGGTGCCGACGACGTTCGGGCTCAAGTCGGCCGGTTGGCTCGTCGGTCTCGTGGAGTCCAGGGGCCGCCTCGCGGCGGTCGCGGTCTCGCTGCCGGCGCAGCTCGGCGGCGCAGCGGGAACGCTCGCTGCGCTCGGTGACGACGGGATCAGAGTGCTGCAGCTCTACTCCGAGGAGCTCGGATTGCGCGAGCCGACCGTTCCCTGGCACACGATCAGGACCCCCGTTGCCGAGCTGGCGGGCGCACTCGCCGGCGTCGCAGGAGCGGCGGCGAAGATCGCCACGGACATCATGTTGCTGGCGCAGACAGAGGTGGGAGAGGTCGCCGAGCGTGCACCAGGTGGATCCTCGACGATGCCCAACAAGCGCAACCCCGTCGGAGCCGTGCTCGCCGTCGCGTGCGAGCGTCACGCGCGTGCGAACGCCGGAATCCTCGCGGAGGGTGTCGTCCAGGAGCACGAGCGCGCAGCCGGCGCCTGGCAAGCGGAGTGGCACGCGCTCATGACAGCGCTGGCCGCGGCGGGTGGCGCCGTCGCCTCCGTGCGACGGTCGCTCACCGGTCTCGAGGTGGACGTCGACCGCATGCGCGCGAACATCGAGCGGGAGACGCTCGCCGAAGCAGCTCGCCTGGGCATTCCGGCAGAAGGGCCGGAGGACTACCTCGGCTCCGTCGATGCGTTCGTCGATCGTGCTCTCGCGCTGCACCGCGGATGAGCAGTACCGTCGTTCTCTGTGGCTCGCTCGGCTCGGCTGCGACCATCTGGGATTCGCAGATCCCGGCACTGGACGGACGTCGCGTCGTGCGGATCGATTACCCCGGGCACGGGACTGCACCGCTCGCCGACGTGCAGGAGATCGGCGACCTGGCGACCCTCGTCCTCGATGCTGTCGGAGACGGCGCCTTCTCTTTCGTCGGTCTATCGCTCGGTGGAGCAGTGGGCATGCAACTGGCGCTCACCGCTCCAGAACGGGTCGAGCGGCTCGTGCTGGCCTGCACTGCGGCGCGCTTCGGCGATCCTGCGCAATGGCTGGACCGAGCGGCGCTCGTCCGCGCCGAAGGCCTCGAGTCGATCGTCGATGCGGTGCTCGCGCGCTGGTTCACGCCGCAGTTCACCGGCGTCGGCGCGTATCGCGACATGCTGCTCTCGATCGACCCGGAGGGCTACGCGCGCTGCTGCGACGCGCTCGCGCGCTGGGACGTCCGCGGCGCACTGTCCCCCGTTCGCGCTCCGACGCTCGTGATCGCCGGGGCCGACGATCCGTCGACACCGCCGGACACCCTTGAGGCGATCGCCGTCGGAGATCCCGGAGGCGCGCTTCGAGGTGATCGAAGGCGCCGCCCACATCGCAAGCGTGGAGCGGGCCGATGTGTTCAACCGACTGATCGAGGAGCATCTGTGAGCAACGAGGACGGAATGAAGGTGCGGCGCGAAGTGCTCGGCGACGAGCATGTGGATGCCGCGATCGAGCGGACGACCGAGTTCACCGCCGATTTCCAGGACCTGATCACGCGGTACGCGTGGGGCGAGATCTGGTCCAGGCCCGGCCTCGACCGCAGGACGCGAAGCGCCGTCACGCTGACGGCGCTGGTCGCGTTGAACCATCACGAAGAGCTGGCGATGCACGTTCGGGCAGCGCTACGCAACGGCCTGACGCCCGACGAGATCAAGGAAGTGCTTCTCCAGACGGCGATCTATTGCGGTGTGCCGGCTGCCAACCGCGCGTTCGCGATCGCCCAGCAGGTGCTCGACGAGTCGTGAGGCGCCTGCGCGCAGACGTCGCGATCATCGGTGCCGGCCCGGCCGGGCTGATCCTCGCTGCGCTCTTGCATCAGGCCGGGATCGAATCCGTAGTGCTCGAGGATCGGAGCCGTGAGTACGTCGAGGCTCGAATTCGCGCGGGCGTGCTGGAACAGGGAACGGTCGAGCTGCTCGAGCGCGCGGGGGTGACCGAGCGCCTGCACACGGAGGCGATCGTGCACGGCGGCATCCATCTCCAGTTCGACGGCGAACGACATCATGTTCCGATGGACGAGCTGACGGGCGGGAGGCGCATCGTGATCTACGGCCAGACCGAAGTCGTGAAGGACCTGATCGCAGCGCGGCTCGACGACACGCTGCCGCTGCTCTTCGAGGTGAACGACGTGAGCGTTCACGGGTTCGACGGCGACGAGCCCTACGTGCGCTTCGAGCACGACGGGGAGGAGCACCGGCTCGACTGCGACGTGATCGCCGGTTGCGACGGGTTCCACGGCATTTGCCGTCCGGCGATCCAGTCCGTCTTGCGAACGTTCACGCGTGAGTACCCCTACGGCTGGCTCGGGATCCTCGCCGACGTGGCCCCGTCCAGCGAGGAGCTCGTCTACGCGAACCACGATCGCGGGTTTGCCCTCCTCAGCTTGCGCTCGCCTACCAGAAGCCGGCTGTACCTCCAGTGCGCTCCGGACGAGGACATCTCGAGCTGGCCCGACGAGCGCATCTGGGAGGAGTTGCACGCGCGCACCACACTGGAGGGCTGGACGCTTCACGAAGGAGCGGTGCTCGAAAAGGGAGTCACCGGGATGCGCAGCTTCGTCGCCGAGCCGATGCAGCACGGGAGGCTGTTCCTCGCCGGCGACGCAGCGCACATCGTCCCGCCGACGGGAGCAAAGGGGCTCAACCTCGCCGCCCACGACGTACGCGTGCTCGCCGACGCGCTCGTCGAGTGGTATGCCCGGGGCAACCGTGACGCGCTCGACGCCTACTCGACCGAGTGCCTGCGACGCGTCTGGCGCGCAGAGCACTTCTCCTGGTGGATGACAGCGATGCTGCACAACGCGCCGGGCGCAGACGAGTTCGATCGAAAGTTGCAGCTCTCACAGCTCCGCTATGTGACCACGTCAACCGCAGCCGCGACGAGCCTCGCGGAGAACTACGTCGGGCTCGAGCGCGTCTGATCTCCGGAGGAGGACCATGAAACGAACGAAGCCGCCCTTTCGCGCAGACCACGTCGGGAGCTTGCTCCGGCCGCCGGACCTCCTGAAGGCGCGAGACGACTTCGCTGCCGGGACGATCGACGCGACGGCGTTGCGCACGCTCGAGGACGAGGCGATCCGTGATGCCGTGCGCAAACAGGAAGCCGTCGGATTGCCGGCGACGACCGACGGCGAATTCCGCCGAGCCTCATGGCACATGGACTTCATCTACCAGATCGACGGCATCAGCAAGGAAGCCGGGCATCTCGCCGTCCAGTTCCACAACGAGCACGGAGACATCGAGTTCACGCCGGCGGCGTTGCACGTCGACTCCAAGCTCGGCATCTCGAAGACGATCTTCGGCGAGGACTTCGAGTTCTTGCAGAAGACGGCGACGAGCACCGTGCCGAAGCTCACCATCCCGTCGCCGAGCATGGTCCACTATCGCGCCGGCCGGGCGGCGATCGATCCGAGCATGTATGGCGACATGGACTCGTTCTGGGCCGACCTGACCGCCGCCTATGCGGACGAGGTGCGCCGTCTCGGTGAGCTTGGCTGCACGTACCTGCAGTTCGACGACACGAGCCTCGCGTACATGAACGATCCGCACCAGCGCGACTACATCGCGTCGATCGGCGGCGATCCTGAACGTCAGCACGTCGAGTACATCCGCCACATCAACGAGTCGCTCGCACACCGGCCCGACGGGATGAGTGTCACGACCCATATGTGCCGCGGCAACTTCCGCTCGTCCTGGGCCGCCGAGGGAAGTTATGACTTCGTCGCCGAGGCGCTGCTCAACGACCTGCAGGTCGACGGGTTCTTCATGGAGTGGGACGACGAGCGTTCGGGCGGTTTCGAGCCACTGCGATTCCTGCCGAAGGGCGACAAGCAGGTCGTGCTCGGCCTCGTGACGACCAAGCGCGGCGAGCTCGAGTCGAAGGATGAGCTCAAGCGGCGGATCGACGAGGCAGCGAAGTTCGCGCCGGTCGAGCAGCTCTGCCTGTCGCCCCAGTGTGGCTTCTCGTCGACCGTCGAGGGCAACTCGCTGAGCGAGGACCAACAGTGGGCGAAGCTCGCGTTGATCGTCGAGGTTGCAGAGGAGGTATGGAGTTGACCGTCCGCGAGGCGACGTTCGACTTTCTACGGCGGCGCGGGCTCACCGACATCTTCTCGAACCCGGGCTCGACGGAGATCCCGTTCCTGACCGGCCTCCCCGACGATCTGAACTTCGTGCTCGGATTGCACGAGGGCTCCGTCGTGAGCATGGCCAGCGGCTACGCCCTCGCACGGCGGCGACCGTCGTTCGCCCTGCTGCACACGACGCCCGGCTTCGGCAATGCCGTCAACGCCATCGCGACCTCCCGGGTGAACCGCACGCCGATCGTGATCGCGATCGGGCAACAGGACCGGAGGCACCTCGCGTTCGAGCCGTTCCTCGCCGGACGTCTCGCCGGCCTGGCGGGCGACTATCCGGTCTGGGTCGCCGAGCCGTCCCGCGCCCAGGACGTCCCCGGCGCGCTCGAGCGTGCCTACCACGAGGCGGAGACCCATCGCGGGCCGGCGATCGTGATCGTGCCGATGGGCGACTGGCTCGAGGAGGCGGGAGAGCCGCACGAGGTTGCCGCGCCGCAGCGTGTCCTGCGTCCCGGCGCGGTCGACGAGGAGTCGGTGGCTGCTCTCGCCGAGCTGCTCGACCGCTCCGCGCGACCGGCTTTCGTCGCGGGCGCGCGGCTCGACACGCCCGAGCGTTGGGCGGCACTCGTCGCGCTTGCCGAGCGGCTCGGGGCGCCCGTCTACCAGGAGCCGTTCAGCGGCCAGGCCGGGTTCCCGCAGGATCACCCGCAGTGGGCGGGACCCCTGCCGTTCCTGCGCTCTCCATTGCGCGACACCCTCGAGGCCTTCGACGTCGTCGTTGCGGTCGGCGCACCCATCTTTCGGCAGAGCTCGTACGAGCCGGGACCGTTCGCGCGCGAGGGAACCGTGCTCGCCGTCGTCAGCGACGACCCGGATGAGGTGCATCGGAGCCCGGCCGAGCTGGCGATTCTCGCAGCGCCCGACCTCGTCTGCACCGCGCTCGCCGCCCGCGTCGCGCAAAGGCCGGGACCCGCGGGGCCGCTCTTCCCGCGGACTGAGCCGCCTGAGGCCGGACCGCTCAGAGCCGGACACGTCCTGCAGGCGCTCGGCGACCGCCTGCCGGCGGATGCGGTCGTCGTCGAGGAGTGCCCGTCGAACCGTGACGAGCTGATGCTGCGGATGCCGGCCCGGCAGCCGCTCGGCATGGTCAGCCCGGCTATGGGCGGGCTCGGCTGGGGGCTGCCTGCGTCGGTGGGGCTGCGCATGGGACTGCCCGACCGCCCCGTCGTCGCGGTGCTCGGCGACGGCTCGACCGTCTTCGGAATCCAGGGGCTCTGGAGCGCCGCGCGCTACGAGATCGGTCCGCTCTTCGTCGTGCTCAAGAACGGCGGGTATCGGATCATGGACCAGCTCGCCGCCCGCGAGGGCGGGCCGCCCGCCTGGCCGTCGTTCGGCGCGGTCGACATCGCCTCGATCGCCGAGGCCTTCGGCTGCGAAGCTCGTCGCATCGGCGACGCCGACGAGCTCGAAGCGGCGCTCGACGAGGTGCTGCCGGGGCTGCGTGACCGCACGTCGCCGCTCCTGCTCGAGGTGACGGTCGGGCCTGACTGAGCGTCAGCCGCCTGCCCGGCTGTAGCCGATGCGGGCGGAGATCTCGGCGGCGGTCTGTTTCAGCTGCGGACCGAGGTGCGCGACCAGTGAGTCGAGCGAGACCATCGTTCGGTGCACGGCGAGGTTGATCGCCGCCACGACCTCACCGTTCTGCGAGCGCACGGGCGCGGCGATCGACCGCAAGCCGTAGGCGAGCTCCTCGTTGTTCACGGCGAGCCCCGCCACCCGGACGCGCTCGAGCTCGGCGAGCAGCTCGTCCAGATCGGTGAGCGCGTTCGGCCCGCGCTGGGTGAACTGCACCTGCTCGAGCACCTCGCGTTGGCGGCCGGTCTCGAGACCGGCGAGGAGCACCTTGCCCATTGACGTGCAGTAGGCGGGAAGTCGGGAGCCGATGTGCAGGTTCAGGTCGATGTCGCGCTGGCCGCTCTGGGAGGTGCGGCACCGCTCGATGTAGACGATGTCAACGCCGTCGAGTACCGCCATGTTGACGGTGCGGCCGGTCTCGTCGCTCAGCGCCTGGAGGTGGGGGACGGCGACCTCCCGCAGGTCCATCGAGTTGATCGCGGAGAATCCGAGGTCGAGCACGCGCGGCCCGAGCCGGTACTTCCGCGTCGTGGGGTCCTGCTGCAGGTAGCCGAGCGCAGCGAGCGTCGAGATGTAGCGGTGGGTCGTCGAGCGGCTCAGTCCGACCTCGCGTGCGAGGTCGCTGACGCCGAGCAGCGGGCTGCCGGAGCGAAACGACGAGAGAATCGCGAGCCCACGCTCGAGCGATTGCGAGTAGGTGCCGCTGCGCGCTTCCGTCTCCACCCATGTGTTCTAACCCGTGGAACGCTGTTCTGCCAAGAGGAAGGGCTCGCGGCCGCCGGTCGGCGTTCCGCGAGCCCGCTCACGGCACATACCTCTGTGTGCGCCTAGATGTGCGTGCTGTTGCTCGGCTGGGGGCCGGAGCCGGAGGGCGGCGGCCCCCCGAAGCCGCCGTGCCACCCCGGGCCGCCGAAGCCGCCGGGGCCGTCGTGCGCCGGGCGGACGCCGTTCACCATGTTCGTGACGTGGTCTTTGAGCGTGGTGGAGATCTCGTCGGCCTGGGCCTGCGTGAGCCTGCCTGCGGTCACTGCCGCTGCGAGCTTGGTCTTCTCGGCTGCGACGAGCGCGTCGATCAGTCCCGCTGCCGACTTGCCGTCTGTGGCGTTCGCAATCTGGGCGAGCGTCTTGCCGGACTGAAGGGCCGTCTGCAGCTCTGCCTGGGTAAGGCCGAGATAGGTCGCGGCCGCGGCAAGACCGGGACCGCCGCCAGGCCCGCCGGGCCCGTGTCCCCACCCGCCACGGTGCGGTGGCATCGTGCCGTTCACGAGGTTCGTGAACCGGTCCTTCAGGGTTGTGGAGAGCTGGTCGGCCTGGGCCTGCGTGAGCCTGCCGGCGGTCACTGCCGCCGCGAGCTCGGTCTTCTCGGCGGCCACGAGCGCGTCGATCAGTCCAGCCGCCGATTTGCCGCTCGTTGCATTGGCGACCTGGGCGAGTGTCTTCCCGGATTGGAGGGCCGTTTGCAGTTCGGCCTGGCTGAGGCCGAGATAGCTCGCGGCCGCAGCGAAGTCGTCGTTCGGTCCGCGTCCCGGGCCCGTGGTGCGAGCCGCGCGGCCGGTTCCCGAGCTCACGTACGAGCCGATCGAGAGGCCGCCGGTGGCCGACGCCTTCGAGCCGTGGTGCTTCCCGGCTGCGAAGGCGCCACCCGCGGCGACGAGCGCGACCGCAGTCACTGCGAGCGCGCCGATTTTGGTGTTCCTGGATGCGTTCATGCGCCCAGCCTGGCTGCCGTTCCTAAGAACGGCTTGTGAGTTCCCTACGAATGTCGTGTCGCGCGGTAGAGCGACCCGGCGAGCACCAGCGCGACCGCCGGCGGGAGGATCCACCAGGTCTCGAGTGCGACGGTGACGGCGAGCGCGACGGCGACACCGGCGGCTGCGAGCCAGTCGTCGCCCACGATGAAGTCCCACCAGAAGCGTCCGAACGAGGCGAGGGCGTTCATGCGGTCACGAGGCGCGCGTGCCGCTGCCGAAGCAGCGCGACGAGTGTTGCCGACCAGAGAATGACGAAGGCGAGCACGGCGAGGATCGCGGCGTCGCCCCCCGGCCAGTCAGCACCTGCCCCTTCGACCGACCAGAAGATGCCGAACGTCGTCAGCATGACGCCGACGGCGAACTTCATGCTGTTCTCCGGCACACGGGCGAGCGGTGCCCGCGCAAGCAGGCCGACCACCGCGACCAGCACGATCGCGACGGCCGCGCCCGCGGCCGCGAGCGGGATCGAGCCCTGGGTGCTTCCGAAGGTGAGGACGATGAACGCCACTTCGAGGCCCTCGAGGAACACGCCCTTGAACGCAAGTGTGAAGCCGTACCAGTCGAGGCCGGCCCGCTCGTCGCGTGGCGCGGTCTCCGCGTCCCGCAGTTCCTGCGCGAAGATCGCGTCCTCGTCGTGCAGTGCCTTGAACCCGCTGGCGCGCAGGATCGCCTTGCGGAGCCACTGCAGGCCGAAGACGAGCAGCAGCGCGCCGACGACGAGCCGCAGGGCGTCCAAGGGCACGAGAGTGAGCGCCGGCCCGAGCACGGCGATCACCACGGCGAGCGTCAGCGTCGCCGCTGCCACCCCGGTCAGGGACGACCGCCAGCCTCGCGTGAGGCCGGCTGCAAGCACGATCGTCAGCGCCTCGACCATCTCGACCGCGCTGGCGAGAAACGACGAGAGGACGAGGAGGACAGCGCTCACCTCCGACGTTCTACCCGGTCCCGCGGCTGCGTAAGACCGAACTGGTTAACGCCCGGTCTCGACCTCTGCTCTCGGGAGGAACCGGCCGCAGGAGTCACGGGCGAGCGTGGTCCTCCGGCCAGGCTGGCCGCCGCGGGTGCGGACGCGATACCCGTGCTCCTCGTACATCCTCGAGGCGCTGCCGTACATCCGGCGGATGGTCGCGTGGCTCGGAAGCTCGGCGACCCCTGCGCGAAGCTCCCGGACGGTGGGTGTCCGCAGGTGCCTGCAGTGGTAGCGGTCGAGCGCGTAGGCGACCAGTTCCTTGCTCCAGCGACCGCCGGCGTTCGACCAGTTGATCCGCTTGTGTGTCACTTCGAAAAAGATAGTAACGGGTCGAGCTTGCGGCCGTCAGGCCGATGCTTTACTCTTTGAAGCGATGAGCGCGCCGGCCTCCTTTACGAAGATCGTGGTCAAGTCGCGCCCGACAAAGCGCTAGCCGGCCCTGCATCCCCCTCGCCCCGCCGGACTAGCCAACAGTCAGGCGGGGAGTGGGGCCGGTGAGAAAGCAAGGCCTCTATGACCCTGCGTTCGAGCACGACGCCTGCGGTGTCGCGTTCGTCGCGCGTCTCGACGGCACGCGCAGTCACGAGGCGATCGCACTCGCGCTGCGCGCGCTCGAGAATCTGGAGCACCGCGGTGCTGCGGGCGCGGATGCCGAGACCGGCGACGGCGCGGGAATCCTCGTCCAGTTGCCAGACGCCTTCCTGCGCGCGACTGCCGGATTCGAGTTGCCGCCTCCGGGACGCTACGGAGTGGCCGTCTGCTTCCTCCCGCAGGAGGCTTCACGTCGCCATGAGCTGGAACAACTACTCGAGCAAACCGTCATGGCGGAAGGGCAGCTCGTGCTCGGCTGGCGCGACATCCCGGTCGAGCGCGGAGCGGCAGGTGTGCATGCCGGCCTCTTCGCGCCGGTGATGCGGCAGCTCTTCGTCGGTGCCGCCGACGATCTCGACGGCGACCTGCTGGCGCTCGAGCGCAAGCTCTACGTGATCAGGCGCATCGCCGAACGTCAGGCCGGCCCCGACCTCGTGATCCCGAGCTTCTCGGCGAGGACTCTGGTCTACAAGGGGATGCTCACCTCTCCGCAGCTCGCGCGCTACTTTCCCGACCTCACGGACGAGCGCATGGAGAGCGCGCTCGCACTTGTGCACTCACGCTTCTCGACGAACACGTTCCCGAGCTGGGAGCTCGCCCACCCGTATCGGATGATCGCGCACAACGGCGAGATCAACACGCTGCGTGGGAACGTCAACTGGATTCGCGCGCGTGAGTCGCAGCTCGCCTCGGAGCTCTTCGGCAGCGACATCGAGAAGCTGGTGCCCGTCATTCGGCCCGCCGGCTCGGACACGGCGGTCTTCGACAATGTGCTCGAGCTACTGGTGCTGTCGGGCCGTTCGCTGCCGCATGCCTTGATGATGATGGTGCCCGAGGCCTACGGTGGCCGTGCCGACGTGTCCGATGAACTGCGCGGGTTCTATCGCTTCCACGAATGTCTGACCGAGGCGTGGGACGGCCCGGCCGCGATTGCCTTCACGGACGGCACCGTGATCGGAGCGACGCTCGACCGAAACGGCCTGCGACCGGGGCGCTGGCTCGAGACGACGGACGGCTGGGTCGTGCTTGCGTCCGAGGCGGGTGTGCTCGACATTCCCGCCGACCGCATCGTGCGCAAGGGCCGTCTGCAGCCGGGGAAGCTCTTCCTCGTCGATCTCCAGCAGGGCCGCATCGTTCCCGACACGGAAGTGAAGGCAGAGGTCGCTGCCCGGCGGCCGTACGGCGCCTGGTTCGACCGCGAGCACGTCCGGCTGGCCGACCTGCCGGCGCGCGCGCCGGCGCACATGGCCGCTGAGCCGGTGCGCCGCCTGCAGCTGGCATTCGGCTACACGCAGGAGGACATGAAGGTGATGCTCGCGCCGCTCGCAATCAGCGGCGAGGAGGCCATCGGCTCGATGGGCAACGACACGCCGCTTGCCGTCCTGTCCGGCCGGCGGCCGCTCATGTACTCGTACTTCAAGCAGCTCTTCGCGCAGGTCACGAACCCGCCGATCGATCCGATCCGCGAAGCCGTGGTGATGAGCGTCCAGTCCCTCGTCGGTTCCGAGCGCAACCTGCTCGACGAGACGCCGGAGCACGCCCGCCAGCTCGTGATCGACAATCCGATCCTGCGCGACGAGGAGCTCGAGCGGCTCAGGCAGGTCGACTCGGACGTCTTCAAGGCGCACACGATCGACTTCACCTGGCCGGTCGCCGAGGGCGTCGACGGGCTCGAACCGGCGATCGAGCGCATCTGTGCCGAGGCGGACGCGGCGCTCGCCGAGGGTGCGAACATCCTCATCGTCTCCGACCGAAAGGTCGGGGCCGAGCGCGTCGCGATGCCGTCGCTGCTCGCGGTCGGCGCGATCCACCACCACCTCGTGCGCGCCGGCACGCGGCTGCAGGCAGGTCTCGTGGTCGAGTCCGGCGAGCCGCGCAGCGTGCAGAGCGTCGCCGTCCTGATCGGCTACGGCGCCGCCGCCGTCAACCCGTATCTGATGCTCGCGACGATCGGGCAGCTCGTCGCGGAGGGGCGGCTCGACATGCGACGCGAGGACGCCGAGGAGCGCGCGCTCAAGGCGGTCGGCAAGGGGCTGCTGAAGACGATCTCGAAGATGGGCATCTCGGCACTCTCGTCCTACTGCGGCGCTCAGGTGTTCGAGGCGGTCGGGCTCTCGACGGAGCTGATCGACAAGCACTTCACCGGCACGCCCTCGCGCATCGGCGGCATCGGCACGCGTGAGCTCGCCGAAGGCGCGCTCGTTCGGCACGCGCGCGCATATCCGGGAGGCGCGGGGGAGCTGTTGCCCATCGTGGGCCTCTACACCTGGCGCCGAGACGGCGAACATCACCAGTGGAACCCGGAGACGATCGCTCTGCTCCAGCACGCCGTGCGCGGCGGGGGCCGCTCGACGTACAAGGAGTTCGCGGCGCTCGTCAACGACGACTCGGCCCGGCGCTCGACGCTGCGAGGGCTGCTGCGCTTCCGCGAACAGGCACCGATCCCGCTCGACGAGGTGGAGCCGGCCGCCGAGATCGTGAAGCGGTTCTCGACCGGCGCGATGTCGCTGGGGTCGCTCTCCCGCGAGGCGCACGAGACGCTGGCAGTCGCGATGAACAGGATTGGCGGCCGTTCGAACACCGGCGAGGGCGGCGAAGACCCGGCGAGGTACCACGACGAGCGCCGCTCGAAGATCAAGCAGGTCGCGTCAGGTCGTTTCGGGGTGAACATCGACTACCTGACGAATGCGGACGAGCTCCAGATCAAGATGGCGCAGGGCGCGAAGCCGGGTGAGGGTGGCCAGCTACCGGGGCACAAGGTCGACCCGTACATCGCGGGTGTCCGGCTGACGACGCCGGGGGTCGGGCTGATCTCGCCGCCACCGCATCACGACATCTACTCGATCGAGGACCTGAAGCAGTTGATCTACGACCTGCGGTGCGCGAATCCGGCTGCCCGCATCTCGGTGAAGCTCGTGGCGGAGGTGGGCGTGGGCACGGTCGCGGCGGGTGTCGCCAAGTGCAACGCCGACCACATCCTCATCTCGGGCCACGACGGAGGCACCGGCGCTTCTCCGATCTCGTCGATCCTGCATGCAGGCGTGCCGTGGGAGATCGGGCTTGCCGAGACACAGCAGACGCTGGTGCTGAACGATCTCCGCTCGCGTGTCTGGGTGCAGACGGACGGCCAGCTGAAGACCGGCCGCGACGTGGTCATTGCGGCGCTCCTCGGGGCCGACGAAATGGGCTTCGCGACCGCGCCGCTGATCGCGACCGGCTGCGTGATGATGCGCGCCTGCCATCTGAACACGTGCCCGGTCGGCATCGCGACACAGGATCCGGAGCTGCGCAAGCGGTTCCGCGGCCAGCCCGAGCATGTGATCGAGTTCCTCTTCCACGTCGCCGAGGACGTGCGCGAGCTGATGGCCTCGCTCGGTGTGGCGCGGTTCGAGGATCTGGTCGGTCGCGTCGACCTGCTCGAGGCGGACGAGGCGCTCACCCACTGGCAGGAGCGCGGGATCGACCTGACGCATCTGCTGCGCGCGCCCGACGTACCGGACGGCACGCCGTTGCGGCGCACACAGGCCCAGGTCTCGCCGATCGGCGAGGCGCTCGACTGGCAGTTGATCGAAGCGCTCGACAACGGGCGCAGGCGGTTCCCGGTGCGGAACGTCGACCGCGCCGTCGGCGGACTGCTGTCGCATCACGTCACGAAGAACGGGCTGAGTGTCGAGGCGCGGTTCGAGTTCCACGGTTCCGCAGGCCAGTCGTTCGGCGCATGGCTCGCACCCGGCATCGAGTTGACGCTGGTTGGTGATGCAAACGACTACGTCGGCAAGGGGCTCTCCGGCGGGGTGGTCGCGGTCCGTCCGCCCGACGACGCCGCCTACCGGGCCGAGGAGAGCGTGATCGTGGGCAACACCGTCCTGTACGGCGCGACCTCGGGCCGCGCGTTCTTCCGGGGCATCGCCGGCGAGCGGTTCGCCGTGCGCAACTCGGGCGCGTCGGCGGTCGTCGAAGGCGTCGGCGACCACGGGTGCGAGTACATGACGGGCGGCCGGGTCGTCGTGATCGGTCCGACTGGCCGCAACTTCGCGGCCGGGATGAGCGGTGGGATCGCCTACGTGCTCGACGACGACTCGCAGTTCGCACAGCGCTGCAACACGCAGCTCGTCGCACTCGAGTCGCTCGAGAGCGACGACGAAGACGCGATCCGAGCTCTGCTCGAGGAGCACCTCGAGCGAACGGCATCACCGGTCGCGGCAGCGCTGCTCGAGGGCTGGAATCCGTTGCGCTTCGTGAAGGTGATCCCACACGACTACAAGCGCGCACTGGCGGAGCCCGTCTCGGGGGGCGGCGACGGGTTCTTCACGACCGAAACCGAAGAGGCTGCGTAATGGGCAAGATCGGCGCCTTCCTCAATCTGAACCGCGTCGAGGCGCCCGAGCGGCCCCCGGCCGAACGCGTCGGGGACTTCCGTGAGTTCGTCGGCACCCTCCCGCTCGTCGAGCTGCGTGAGCAGGCGTCCCGCTGCATGGAGTGCGGCGTCCCGTTCTGCCATCACGGCTGTCCACTCGGGAACCTGATCCCGGACTGGAACGACCTCGTCTATCGCGACCGTTGGCAGGAGGCGCTCGAGCAGTTGCACCGCACCAACAACTTCCCCGAGTTCACCGGCCGGCTCTGCCCCGCGCCATGTGAGGCGGCTTGTGTGCTCGAGATCAACGAAGGGGACGCCGTCGCGATCAAGCAGGTCGAGCTCGCGATCGTCGATCGCGGTTGGGACGAAGGATGGATCCAGCCTCAGTTTGCCGTTCGCCGCACCGGCCGTAGCGTCGCGGTCGTCGGATCGGGCCCGGCGGGCCTCGCGTGCGCGCAACAGCTCGCGCGCGCCGGCGAGGATGTCGTCGTCTACGAGCGTGACGAGGCAGCCGGCGGCCTCGTTCGCTTCGGAGTGCCGGAGTTCAAGATCGAGAAGCGCCTCGTCGAACGGCGCGTCGACCAGCTCGTCGCTGAAGGCGTGAAGTTTCGATTCGGCGTCGACGTCGGCAAGAACCTGAGCGTGCCAGAGCTGCAGAGGCGCCATGACGCGGTCGTCATCGCCACCGGGTCGCGTGTTCCGCGCGACCTTCCGGTCCCCGGCCGCGAGTTGGACGGCGTGCACTTCGCGATGGAGTACCTGTACGACCGAGCGCGCTCGATCGCCGGCACGGCGAGGGGTGGCCTGAGCGGCGCCGGCAAGCATGTCGTCGTGATCGGTGGCGGCGACACCGGCGCGGACTGCGTTGCGCAGGCGAACCGCGAGGGCGCCGCGTCCGTCACCCAGATCGAGCTGCTCGGCGAGCCGCCGGTCTCGCGTCCCGACGACGTCACACCGTGGCCGCGCTGGCCGATGAAGCTGCGTACGTCATACGCCTTGAAGGAAGGCGGCGAACGCTCCTTCTCGATCTCGACGACACGCTTCACCGGCGACGACGGGCGCGTTGCGGCGATCCACTGGCAGGAGAACTCGGGCGTCCCGCCGTTCGATCTCGTCGCCGGCACCGAGGAGTCACATCCTGCGGAGCTGGTTCTGCTCGCGATGGGCTTCCTGGGTCCCGAGGCCGACCTGCTCGAGCAGTTGCAGGTCGAGCGTGACCCGCGCGGCAACGCCGAGGCCGCCCGCTATCTCACCTCGACCGACGGCGTCTTCGCAGCAGGTGACGCGCGGCGTGGCCAGTCGCTGATCGTGTGGGCGATCAACGAAGGGCGCCAGTGCGCCCAGGCGGTCCTGGAGTGGCTCGAGGCGGATCGTCACGGGGAAGGGACAGACACTTTCGTTTCGATAGCAACAGGACGACCGTCGGAGTAGACTGCCGCGCATGAAGCGAACAATGAAGGACACCCACGGAAGCGATTGCGCTGTCGCCGCCACGGCGGAGATCATCGCGACGAAATGGACGCCGTTGATCGTCCACGATCTCTCCGAAGGGCCGCGGCGGTTCATGGAGCTCGAGCACGCATGCCCCGGCATCAGTCCGCGCACCCTTTCGGAGCGTGTCGACATGCTGGAGCGGCAAGGCGTCGCCATCCGGCGCAGTTACCCGGAGTCGCCGCCGCGCGTCGAATATGAACTGACGGATAAGGGTCGCGCGCTGCTGCCGATCATCCGCGAGATGCGGAAGTTCGGCCATGCGTGGATGGTCCCTGAGCCCGCGAGGCGCCGTCGCACAGCCACGGCACGCCGTTAGCCGAGCGCCGGTGCCGGGACGGATCGCGATCCTCGGCGCCGGGCGCCTCGGCGAGTCGCTCGTCCGCGGTTTCCTGAGCTCGGGCTGGCGTCGGCCGGACGAGCTCGCTGTCACGGTTCGCCGGCCCGAGCGGGTCGAAGAGCTGCGCGAGCGCTACGGGGTGGTGGCAGGCTCGTCGAACGTCGAGGCTGTGCTCGGTGCGTCGCTCGTCGTCGTCGCCGTGAAGCCTCAGGACATCTCCACGGTGCTGGGAGAGATCGCGGCCGAGGTGACCTCGGAGCAGGTGGTCCTGTCGGTCGCCGCCGGAGTGACGACCGCGTTCATCGAGAGCCACCTGTCCCCGGAAGCTCGGGTCGTGCGCGCAATGCCGAATGCACCAGCGCTCGTCCACGAGGGGATCGCGGGCATCGCCGCCGGGCGCTCCGCGGGCGAGGCCGACCTCGCGCTCGCCGAGGAGGCTCTCGGGCATCTCGGCGCCGTGGTGCGGGTCTCCGAGGTCGATCTCGATGCGGTGACCGCGCTTTCGGGCTCAGGCCCGGCCTACTTCGCCCTCCTGGCGGAGGCGATGATCGAGGCGGGTCTGCTGCTCGGGCTCAGCCGCGACGTCTCGACGAAGCTGGTCGTGCAGACGATGTTCGGCAGCGCCCTTCTGCTGCGCGACGAGGGAATGCACCCGGTCGAGCTGCGCGAAGCGGTCACATCCCCGGGCGGGACGACGACGCGCGCGATCAGAGAGCTCGAGCGCTCGGGCGTGCGAGCGGCGTTCCTGAACGCGATCAGCGCAGCGACCGAGCGGTCGCGCGAGCTCGGCGCCCGGGAGGAGTAGCGAGACCCGCTTGCCGGCGTAGCCGGAACCAGGCTCTTGTCGGATGCGACTGGGTCTCTGGCGGGAGGACGCTGACTCAGGCGAGCCCTCGCTTGACGCGTCTTCCAATGATCACCGCGTTGATGCCGATCGACTTCCGGGCAGCGGCTGCGGATGAGGTGCCGAAGGTGGCGGCGGCGCTGGCGGATGCGATGATCACCGACCCGGTGTTCACGTTCCTTCGGCCGGGGCGTTGGCGGCGGGAGGCGCGGCTACGAACGATGTTCGCGGTTGAGATCGAGCAGTACGTCCTGGCGAACGGGGGCACCTTGTGGACGACCTCCGGGTACGGCGGCGCGGTGGCCGAGCTGCCGCCCGATGGCTGGGAGATGCAGAAGTCCATGACCGGGACGGAGGCGCTCAGGTGGATGTGGGCGTTCGGTGCACGGTTCCGCCGCGCGATCAGAGTCGAGCGTGCGATGGAGCAGCGACACCTACGCGAGCCCCACTTCTACGTCCGGACGGTCGGCGTGCGCACCGCGCTGCAAGGGAAGGGCGTGGGAACGGCGCCGTGCAGTCGACTCTGAGCGAGCCGTCTCGGCGGCAATCTGCGTACATCGAGCCAGCACCGAGCGCAGCGCGGCGCTTACAGCGGCCCATCTTCATGCCCTGGGTGTATATGAGCTACCGGAAGGTGGCCCGCCGGTCTGGCCGATGGCAGGCCTCCGGCATGGCCCGTGAGGTCACGCTTAAGGAAATCGCAAATCAACGGATTCGCGAACCCTGGCCCAGCGGCGGGGTGGGTGCCTTGCGTTGATCACGGAGCATCCACCTGGCCCCATGACGGAACCCACTACATAAAGCACGTCTGCCACCCGCGCGCTCAAGCGGGTGGCAGACGGACTGGTGCTAGGAGGTCAGATCAGAGCGGTGTACTGATCGCTGCGCACTGACCGAGTCGCTAGGTGACCGACGTGGTTGGTCTCGCCGGGGATGAAGCCGGGGGACACGCCTGGCGCGAGTCCCGAAGCAGATGAGGTTGTCCCAAACCGTGTTCTCCACGACGGCGACCTTCCCGCCCGGATGTTCCGCGTCGAGCACCGTGATCTTGATCAGCACCGCGTTGCCGCTGATCGTGTTGAACTGCACGCCGAGCCATTCGGCCGTCACATCGATGATTGTGAGGTTCTTGCCGATCGTGTTGCCCTTGATCCACCAAGGGATGTCCCGCCTCCTCCGGACAGCGTGACGATCCAGTTGACCTTCAGCTTCCTGAGGATGCACGGTGTCAGCGCCGCGGCGGTGATGTTCCAGTTGACCGTGATGACCGTCTGCCCGTCCGGGTTGTCGGTGCACGGCACTCCTGCTTCTGTGCCGATCGTCGTTGGTCGGCTGGCAGCCCATCCGGAGCAGCGAGCGTGGGCCCGCAGTGACGTTATGTCCGACGGTGATCGTCGAGGTCGGCTTTGCGCGTCGAGCAGCGCCACCGGGGGCGTCGTTGATGTTGCCGGTGACCTTGATCAGCCACCGGGCGCGATGGTGCACACACCCGTCACCGTGATGCTGGCGTAGTTCCCGGTCGGGATGCTGATGAAGGTCGACGTGGCTGGATGACCGGTCCAGTTACCCCCGCTGCACGTGTTCTTGTTGCCAGCGGTAGTGCTCGCGATACCGGTAGCGGCCACCGCAGACAGCGCCAGCACCATCACCGTGCCGAGCGCGAGAAAAAGCCTCAAACTGCCTCCCTTCGTCGGTTGTTTCACGAGAATAAACCGCTCACGGCGCGGCCGCATAGTGCAGATAACTCATCGGTCTTCTGCCCTCCCTCTCCCTTCCCCGACCGCACCTCCGCTGCAGTCCCTGATTTCCCATAACTAAACAACATCGCCATGCTCGCAACAAGCCCGATCACTGCCGAGCCAGTCAGGCTGCGTCGGGGGTCATTCCGGAACACTGGCCCATGCCAGCACGCGGTCGCCCCTACCGCCCGCTGCGGGATGCGAGGCACGATACGACCATGGACACGTCGCAGATTCAGCCCGCGGTGGATGCGGCTGTGTCGTCTGCGTCAGAGCTTGGTTTGAGCGTTGAAGATGCCAGCGTCATCCAGGACTCGAACCGGCTCGCGGTGCGGCTTCTGCCGTGTGGCGTGCTTGCTCGCGTCGCGGCCTCGGTTCGACGGAACCATGAAGGTGCGGCGTTCGAAGTCGAGATGGCACGGCAGTTGGAGGAGGCCGACTGCCCGATCGCTGTGCTCGAGCCTCGGGTGGAGCCTCGCGTTCATGTCCGTGACGGCTTCGCGATCACATATTGGACGTACTACGAGCCTGTGCCTGCGGCCGACACCAGGTCGGCCGAGTACGCGCAGACGCTCGAACGCCTGCATGCAGGCATGCGGCGGCTCGATTCGCCCGCACCACACTTCACGGATCGAGTCGAAGAAGCGCATTCGATCGTCCGAGATCGTTCGCAGAGTCCGGAGCTCATCGACGCAGATCGGGACCTCCTGACCCACTCGTTGCGCAGCCTTCGCCGGGCCGTCGTCGACCGCGGCGCGGACGAGCAGCTGTTGCACGGCGAACCGCACGCCGGCAACCTGCTCCGGACGACGGGCGGCCTGCGGTTCATCGACCTGGAGACGTGTTGCTACGGGCCAGTCGAGTTCGACATCGCCCATGCGCCCAACGAGGTTGGCGATCGCTACGCACCGGCCGATCCACTCCTGCTTCGCGACTGCCGGATCCTCATGCTTGCGATGATCGCCGCGTGGCGAGCGGATCGGAACGATGACTTCCCGAACGGGCGCGCGGAGCGTGATGCGCTGCTAAGCACGATCAGAGAAGCAAGTCGGCTCAAGGGTCATTCGTGAACGCTCGCGCAAGCGAGAGGAGTTCGTTCAGCGAGCTGGCTGAGTGCTCCCGAACTGTGGAGTCCGGGCGCGCGAAGTCGGTTCAGGCCATCTCACCTGTACGCATCGTGGTAATTCCACCACTGGTAGGGCTGCGTCTGTGGATAGCCCTCGGGCGAGTCCTCCCACTCCTCCTGGCGTCCGAGCGCGGTGATGTCAAGGTAACTCCAGGTCGTACCCAACGCCTCCGCACCGCGGCTGGCGACGAGGTACGTGCGGAATATGCGATCTCCGTCGCGGATGAAGGCATTGGTTCCGTGCCACTCGTCGACGCCGAAGTCGGCGTCGAAATCGTCGGTGAGGGAGTACCAAGGAATGAGATCCCAGCCCATGCGCTTCTTCAGGCTCTGAATCTCGGCTTGTGGTGCACGCGATACGAACGCGAGAGTCGTGTCGCGTGCGTTCAGGTGCGCGGGGTGCGCCACCTGGTCGGCGAGGAGGGAGCAGCCGATGCAGCCCCGCTCGGGGTACGTGCCGCCCACCGTCGTCGTCACATCCGGTGCGTAGAAGAAGCGGTAGATGATCAGCTGGCGGCGGCCCTCGAAGAGATCGAGCAGGCTCGCCCGCCCGTGGGGCCCTTCGAAGCGGTACTCCTTCTCCACCGCCATCCAGGGCATGCGCCGCCGCTCCGCGGCCAGCGCGTCGCGGGCTCGCGTCAGTTCCTTCTCCTTGCCCATCAGTTTCTCGTGCGCTGCTTGCCACTCGCGCTGCGACACGATCGCAGGTGTCTGCATCACGGAACCTCCTCGTTGACCCGAAGCATGCCCATGGGCGGCAAGCTGACACGCGGCGAGCGGGATATGGCGCTTTCAGCATTTCCTTGTTCTGGACGGCTCCAACGAACCCGCGACGTGCTCAGCCGTCATTCCGGAACACTGGCGCAGGCGATTGACCTTTAGCTCCGGGAACTGGGATGTTGTGAGGAGACAGCGAGGGTGGCGCTCGTCGCGGGGCGACTCGCGGTGCCGGTCGGGCGATCGCGGTGAGCTGCCCGCGCGGGCTTCTTCGTCTACGCGACTGGCCGCAGCAGCCGGAGTGCCGGGCCCTCGGAGATCGGCAGGCCCGAGACGATTGAGGAGACCGGCGAGCTGATCTCGGGCGCCGGAGGGGAAGGCTCTCCTCGCGTGGTGGACCATGAGGATCCCGCAGCGGTGCGGAGTTGGTCGCGACGTCGAGCGTGACCGGGGCCGGCTGGATGTCCTCGTCAATGACATCTTCGGAGGCGACAAGTACATGGAGTGGGACAAGCCGGTCTGGGAGCACGACTGGGCGGGCGGTTTGCGGATGCTGCAGATGGGGGTGCACACGCATCTCATTACCTGCCGGGCGGCGATCCCGCTGCTGCTGAAGAGCGCTGACGATCAGATGACCCGCGGTCTGGTGGTCGAGATGACGGACGGCACGTCGGACGCGAATGCGGAGTTCCGGCGCAACGTCGGCTTCTACTACGATCTCGTCAAGGCGAATGTCGAGCGGATCGTGAAGGGGCTCGACGCCGAACTGGGTGGCGTCCCCGTGACCGCCGTCGGCGTCACACCTGGTGGTTACGCTCCGAGAAGATGCTGGAGAACTTCGGTGTCACCGAGGCAAACTGGCGTGACGCCGTGCAGAGCGCCCCGGCTTCGGCATCTCCGAGTCCCCCACCTACGTGGCCAGAGGTGTAGCCGCGCTCGCCGAAGCTGACGACGCCGACCGCTGGGCCGGAACGATCGTGAGTGCCCGCCAACTCGCAGACGCATACGACTTCACCGACACGGACGGGAGCAAGCCCGACTGCTGGGGCCACATCGCCGCCTACGGGTGGGAGCACGACGACGGCCGCGGCATCGACGAGTTCCGGTAGAGATCAGAGCAGCGCAACGGGCAACAAGCCGCGCAGTTGTCCCGTCGCGGTCACGGCTCAGGCGTCATTCCCGACACTGGCCCATGCCACTGACTCGATTCGGCCACTGGAATCTGATTCGGCGCAGCCGAACCAGATTCACGAGTTCGAGCTGCCAGCTGCCTCCCGAGAAACTCGCGAATCAGATTCAGAGAGCGAATCTGATTCGGTCTCGGTTTCGAGGGTCATTCCGGAACACTGGCCCAGCCGAGGGAAGTTGATCATGCATCGAGTCGGAGGACGACGTCGTCCGTTTCCTCGTTGCGGCCATGAGCGAACCCGCGCCCCTCGCCGACGATACGAAAACCGCACTTCGTCAACACGCGAATCGACGCGGCGTTGTCGCTCGCGGCGCCGGCGTACAGAGGACGGGTTGCCTCCAGCTCCAAGAACACCTTCAGGGCACGCGTGGCAATGCCGCGGCCCCAATCTTCACGGCCTATCCAATATGTGATCTCGCGGTGCCCCTCCAAGTCGAAGCTCGCAATGTGACCCACAACTCGACCGTCGATCTCGACGATCCTGTTCGTCGTAGACGGGTCGCTCCGCAGCCGCGCCCACCGTCGCTCGAAGGCGGCTCGATCATTCTGATCCGGCGAAGTGAATGCGGCCATCCGGATCGAGTCGGGATCCGTCCAGTGCTCGAAGAGCACGCCGAGATCGCGATCTTCGATCTCGCGAAGGACAAGCTGTCCCGAGCCTTCAGGCACGGTCGTTAACGCTACCTCCACAACTGGTGACGCACGCGCTCACGGTGCCCGGGAGGGCGGCGCACCCCTCGTGGTGTTGTCACTCTTGTTGATCGGCGTGGTCGCGTTGGATGCTGTCGGCCGGGGAGTCGCCGCTGTTGTTCGCCGTCTTATCCTGGACGGTGGGGAGAGGCGTTAGCGGCCCAGCGTCCGCGTGTAGCGGTGCAGTGCTCTCGGCTGCTGGACGGACTCAACGGTGGACGTGCAGGGTGGGCCGGTAGGTGAGCTCTTGGATGTTGCCGTCGAGTGTTCGACTCTCGATCAGCTCGAGGTCGAAGTCGGCCGCACCCTCGAAGATCGCATCCGATCCGTTCTCGCCGGTGATCACCGGGAAGAGGGTCACCTGGACGCGGTCGACCAGGCCTGCGGCCATCAGCGCCCGATTCATCGAGAGGCTTCCGTGCGAGCGCAACGGCACCTCGGACTCATCCTTGAGTCGGGCGACGACATCGACCGCGTCGCCGCTTGCCACGGTCGCGTCCGCCCAGTCGAGGGGTTCTTCCAGCGTGGTCGACACGATGATCGCCGGCAAGTTCACCATCCGCGTGACCCACGGGTCCCTCACCTCGGACTCCTCGGTGCTCGAGGCCAGCATCTGCGCGAACGCCCGATAGGTGTTGGCCCCGAAGACCATCCGCTGCTCCTCGCTGTACAAGCTGAGGCGGTGGTCGAGTAGCTCGGGGCCTTGTTTGCCCCAGTAGCCGCCCCAGTCGCCGCCGCTGGCGGAGCCGAAGCCATCCAGGCTGGAAAAGACGTCGAAGGTGTAGGTAGCGGCCATGATCCCTCCTCGAGTAGGTCGATCGTTCCTGGATAGAGACTCGAACCTATGACAAGACTCATCGCGGGCGCACCACGATGCTCACGGGCGGTCCTGGCACCGCCGGCAGGAGTCGGTAGTGATTAGCATCCGAGCATGCTTCCCGAGGGAGTGCACCACTGGACGGCGACGCATCCCGAGTGGGAAGGCCCGGTCTCGGCGTACGCAATCGACGACGGCGAGCAGCTGATCCTCATCGACCCGATCGCCGTCCCGGACGATGTCCGCGGGCTGTTCGGGTCGCGCCAGGTGGTCACGGTACTCACCTCTACGTGGCACGAGCGCGACGCCGCATCGCTTGGCTTTCCCGTGTGGGCTCCGGCGCCTGATCGCCCCGAGGACCAGCTCGTACCGGCGACGCGCTATGCGATCGGCGACTCGCTGTTCGGCCTGGAGGCCTATCCCGGCCGTGAAGGCCAGCTCGACCTCGTGCTGTGGAGCGAGCGGATTCGCGCAGTGATCGCGGGCGATACGCTGATCGACCTGGGCAACGGGCTCGAGATCCCCGCGAGTTGGCTGCCGGAAGGAGTCACGGTCGAGCAGGTCGCGACCGGGCTGAGGCCGCTGCTTGACAAGCCCGTTGAGTTCGTGCTGCCGACGCACGGCGAGCCGGCCGACCGCGCGGCTCTCGAACGCGCCCTCGCCTGATCCGTGCGACTCGAGCGACGCGGCACGGCAGGGACTATCCGATGATGAACACGGCCACGATCGCGGAGTCGAGCGGCGCGAGCGTGTCACGAAAGAACGCAACCCCGTCGAGCATTGCGTATTCGACACCCTCTGCTGCAGTCTCGTTGAGCTGCTCGTAGTAGCGGCGAAGCAGTGCCCCGTCGAACGCACTTGGATCGAGGCGTGCCAAGTAACGCTCACGGTGATCTGACGTAAGGACGAAGACCGAGCCCTCTCGGGTCTGCGAGATGGTCGAGGCAACCTCATCGTGCTCAGAGTGCGTGAGGTCGATGCCCTGCTCCTCGAGGTACGGCAACAGCGTCGCCAGAACGTCGCCAGACCACGCGAACTCGATGCGAGTGATGGTCTCGCGGCCGAGGAGATCCAAGAGTTGATCCGACGCTCCACGAACGATGCGCTTCCGCGGTCCGGCAGCAGCCTGCACGATCGGGAGTGCGGACTCGGAGATCACGAATGACTGACCAATCACGGACCCGCGCTTGGACCACGGTGTCAGCGTCGAGTCGCTCGCGACGGTTCCGCAATTTGCCAAGCGAAGCACTTCGTCGACCACCTGGTCGAGAGGTTGCGTAGCGTCGATATCGATCGCTCCGGCCGGCCTCTCGTCATTCCGGTTGAGCGTGAGCATGAGTTCGAGCTCCTCGGGCTGCTTGCCAAAGTCATTGTTGGTGCGCTCTTGGAGGCGGCGACGCATCGTGTCATCGTCGATTCGGAGGTTGAAGATCTTGGCGAAGTACGGCAGAAAGCGGTCGCGATTGCCGCTGCTTCCACAGACGAACAACACTTCTGGCTCCGAGCTTTCGAGCTCGTTGAGAGCTCTTCGTTCGTCCCACATCGAGTTCTCGTAACGAATGGGCCGAACTGGGAGACCGGTGTCAGGGTCGGCATGGAACTTCCACGCGCGGTCGGTACTGATGGCTTTGTAGCCACGTTCGATCAGCTCGTCGTAGACCGACGATTTGCCGGCACCAGAAAGGCCCTCCACCAGATAGTTCCGTTTAGCCAAGATGATGGTTCAAGACGCCCGTGCGAGCGTATTAGAGTGGGCCGCGTGACGCTTCAGCGGATGGACAACGTGGGGATCGTCGTCGAATCCCTTGATGCCGCCATCTCGTTTTTCGCCGAGCTCGGCCTCGAGCTCGAAGGGCGAGCCAAGATCGAGGGTGACTGGGCGGAACGCGTCACTGGACTGCGCGACATGCGCGTCGAGATCGCGATGATGCGCACGCCGGACGGCCACAGCCGGCTCGAGCTCTCGCAATTTCTCACGCCGCCTGTGGTCGCCGATCACCGGAACGCCCCGGTGAACGCGCTTGGCTACCTACGCATCATGTTCGCCGTGGACGACATCGACGACACGCTCGCCCGGCTCCGTTCGCACGGAGCCGAGGTGGTTGGCGAAGTGGCGCAGTACGAGGACCAGTATCGGCTCTGTTACGTCCGAGGCCCTGAGGGGATCCTCATTGGGCTGGCCGAGCAGATCGGCTAGCGGGTTGAGGCGGTGACCCGCCGGGCGCGGAGGCGCTTGCCGCTCCGCGAATGAACGACAGCCAGCGCCGGCGCGGCGGACGCGGCTGAGGCGACGCGGCCTCGGCGTCACGTAGCTGGTTCCACAGCTCCTGGTTTCGCAGCGCCACCGAGACACGCTCGGCGTGATCGATTGCTCAGCTGTGATAGCTGGGGATAGAGATACGCGTCATAGCCGTAAGCGTACGCGTGCGCGGAGCCGGGCCGGAACCGGGTTCAGAAGTAGTCGAGGCCCGGGAACGCAGTCGATGCGGCCAGGCAGTTCTGCAGGTAGAGGGCGGCGCCCGGGTCGCCCGTCCAGAGCGAGTGGCGGCCGCGACCGTGCTCGGCGCAGGCTTGCTCGACCTGTTCGGCGGCGTGCATCGCGAACGCGCGCGCCCGGTCGAGCCAGAGCTCGTCGCCGGTCCGTTCGAACAGCTTGAGAAACGCGTAGCCGTTGCCGCCCGTTCCGTGGCAGAGGCCGGCCCCTTTCTTGAGCGGGCCCGCCTGCCAGGTCAGCTCACCACCGGCGACCAGCAGATCGCTCAGCTCCTCGTTGTGCGGGGCGAGCGAGGCGAGCGACGAGACGATGCCCGGCGCACCGTGGCACCACTGCGTCCGAATCGACTGCGGCTTGCCGCTTTGGGTTCCGACACCGGTGGCCATTGGCAGAGCCCATCGGCGCGCTGGGCATACCGGGTCAAGGTGGCGATTGCACGCCGTTCGAGCTCGGAGCGTCGCGCGGGCTCGAGGAGGTCGCCCTGCGCGAGCGCGAGCACGTTGCCGGCGAAGCCGTGCGCCGGCCCGAGGTAGCGAACACTGCTTCCGTAGAGATCCTGTTGCCAGAGATCGTCGCGCCACTGTGCCCACAGGAGATCCGCGGATTCGCCCCACGCCTGCCGCCACTCCTCTGTTCCGGTTCGGTCGGCCATCACCTGTGCGGCGACCATCGTCCCGGGCGAGCCCCACATCAACTCGAGCGCAGGATTGGCGGCGTTCGCCCGCACGACCTCGAGCAGCCGCTCTTCCTGCCACGTCGCTGGAGCAAGTGTGTGGGCGACGAGGAGGATCCCGGACTCTCCCATCAGAAGCGACGGGACCGGCCCGTCGACGATGTCCTGGAAGTCCGGCTCGGAGGGATAGTGCTCGGCCAGGCCGACTGCGACCGGGGCCCAGTCGCGCTGGAGTTCGACGCCCGCAGCGCGTTCGAGCTCATGCAGTGCCCAGATCACGCCCGCTGCTCCCAGATAGAGCGACGCCACCCGCGGCAACGGCCCGTCCACCAGGTCGATCGGATGCGCCGTCCACAACGCGGTCTCGTCGAACGAGCTCTCGGTCTCGGCGACGATCCTTCCGATCGCCGCACGCGCGCGATCTGGATCCCAGGGACGCTCGGTCAGCGGCTCGTGGCTTCCTGGGTCGAAGAGCACCCGAAGAGTAGATCAGCTTCGGCAGGGTTAAAGGAGCGCAGGCGGGTTAGAACCTCCGCATGGGATACACGACGAAGAACCTCAAGACGGACGTCGAAAACCAGGCACCGAAGTTCAACATGCCGCCTGAGATGGAGGCTCGCTTCGCGCGCACCGCGCTCGATGGAGAGACACTCGGGCTCAGCATCCTGAAGCTCGCGCCCAACTTCCGGATCCCGTTCGGGCACAAGCACGAAGGGCAGGAAGAGGTCTACGTGATCGTTCGCGGCTCGGCGCGGATCAAGGTGGAGGACGAGATCGTCGAGCTTGCCGAGTGGGATGCGATTCGGTTCGACAAGGACACGATGCGCGATGTCGAAGCAGGCCCCGAGGGGGTGGAATACCTCGCGTTCGGTGCCGGGACCGATCCGCGTGACGCGGAGATGGCGCCGAACTGGTGGAGCGATTAGCCCTCGTCGAGGCGGGCGCGAATCGCCGAGCGGATCCGGTCTGCGACGACCGGCATCTCCTGCTCCATCTGCTTGAACTCGCGCTGGAACATCACGATCAGCTTCATCGGCGCGGTCGCGACCACGTCGGCTGTGCGCCGCTCCGTCTCGATCAGGCCGATCTCGCCGAAGAAGTCGCCCGGGCCGAGCTCGGCGAGACGCTCGCCGTTTCGCAGGACGTCGGCAGTGCCTTCTTCGATGACGAAGAACTCGTGGGCGAACTCACCCTCTTTCGCCAGCTGGTGGCCCTTGTCGACAGAGATCTGATCCGTCCATTGGGCCAGCTTTTCCAACTCCTTCTTGGACAGGCTGGAAAAGAGGCGAACTGCTCTGAGTTGGTCGAGTTGCATGGCGACGATGATGACAGCCTGAGGCTCCCGGGACAATGCTCAAGCCAAACCTGATTCGCTCTCCGAGTCAGGTTCAGGCTCCTAGCCGAACAGCATCGCCTCCTCGAGCGCCTTGCGCAGGGCGAGGGCGCGGTTGACCGCGTTCACGACCGCGCGGAGCGAGGCCGTCACGATGCTCGGATGTACGCCGACCCCCCAGACCAGGTCGTCGTCGATCTCGGCCTCGATGTAGGCGGCTGCAGTCGCGTCGGCGGCTGCCGCCATCGCATGCTCGTGGTAGTTGCGGATGCGGATCGCAATCCCGAACTCCCGCTCGAACGCGTCCACGAGCGCTGCGATCGGCCCGTTCCCGGATCCTGTGATCTCACGCAGTTCGCCGTCGATCGTGAGCTCGGCGACGATCTGATCCGTGTCGCCGCTCGAGTGCGTGTACGACCCGAGCTCGTACGGAGTCACGTGCGCGAGGTAATGGTCGTGGAACGCCGCGAGCAGCTCGTCGGCGGTGAGCTCGTTGCCCTGCGCGTCGGCGATCGACTGCACCTTCTGTGCGAAGTCGACCTGCAGTCCGCGCGGGAGCTCGAGGCTGTGCTCGGTCTCCATCAGGTAGGCGACGCCGCCTTTGCCCGACTGCGAGTTGACCCGGATGATCGCCTCGTAGTCCCGGCCGAGATCGGCTGGGTCGATCGGCAGGTACGGGACATCCCAGAGCTCCGAGCTCGCCCGCTGCTGGGCGTGCATCCCTTTCTTGATCGCGTCCTGGTGCGATCCGGAGAAAGCCGTGTAGACGAGCTCCCCGACCCATGGATGGCGTGGATGGATCGGCAGCTCGTTGCATTCCTCGACGATCGCTTTCGCCTCGTCGAGCTGCGACAGGTCGAGCTCCGGGTCGACGCCCTGCGTCAGCAGGTTGAGGGCGATGGTCACGAGATCCACGTTGCCCGTCCGCTCCCCGTTTCCGAACAGCGTTCCTTCGACGCGGTCGGCTCCCGCCATCAGGCCGAGCTCGGCAGTCGCGACGGCCGTGCCTCGATCGTTGTGTGGATGCACGCTGACGACGATGCTCTCCCGGCTGGAGACGTGCCGCTGGAACCACTCGATGCGGTCCGCATAGACGTTCGGTGGAAACGCCTCGACGGTGGTCGGCAGGTTGACGATCATCCGCTCGTCGGCCGTCGGCTGCCACGCCTCCATGACCGCCTCGCAGATCTCGAGCGCGAACTCGAGCTCGGTGCCGTGGAAGCTCTCGGGTGAGTACTCGAACATGACGTGTGTCCGGCTCTGTGTCGCGAGCTCTTTGCACAGCGCCGTCGCCCGTACGGCCAGAGCCACGACGCCGGCTTCATCGAGCCGAAAGACGACGCGCCGCTGCGTGGTCGACGTCGAGTTGTAGAGGTGCACGATCGCGCGCGTGGCGTCCTCGATCGCTTCGAATGTCCGCTCGATCAGCTCGGGCCGCGCCTGCGTCAGCACTGCGATGGTCGTGTCCTCGGGAATGCGCTCCTCGACGATCAGCTTGCGGACGAACTCGAAGTCCGTCTGGGAGGCCGACGGGAAGCCGACCTCGATCTCTTTCACGCCCAGCTGGACGAGCAGGTCGAACATGCGCTGCTTGCGCGCCGCGTCCATCGGCTTCACGAGAGCCTGGTTCCCGTCGCGAAGATCGGTCGAGCACCAGATCGGCGCACGGTCGATGACCCGGTTCGGCCAGGTTCGGTCGGGCAAGTCGACTGTGGGATACGGGCGGTACTTCCAGTACGGCATCGGCATGGCTACAGCTCCTCCAGTGGGCGGACTTCTCCCGGCGGTGCGGGAGCGCAAGACGGGTATGTCGCGTGGTCGCCTCCCCTAGGGGAGGAGGAGCAGGGCAAGCGCGCGCAGGCCGGCAGGCGACAAATCGCCGTTGGCCGTATCAAAGTGGATGCGCTGCCCGTTCATCGCTTCCAAAAGCATAGTGAGGTACGCCGGGTTTGGCAACGTTGCAGGTCGCTATACCTTCTGTAGCTTGACAACGCGGATGCTCGTCGGCACACTCAGACGACGATGACCCGTTCAAACGTCCGCGTACTCGAGCCCCGGACGCCGCTTGCGGCGCAGTTGCTCGTGCTCGGGCTCGTCATTCTTACGGTCATCGTCATTCTCCCCCGCTAGGGGGAGAATTCGCTCACGCGGCCGGTAGACGCCGCATACGCCGACTTCACATCAGGAGAAGTGCGCCCGCGGTGCGGGCCGGACGAAGGAGCGATTGAGATGCGCACGACCCAGAAGATCGATCAGGTGCTTGCATGAAGACCATTGCTTGTCTCGCCGGGGACGGCGTCGGGCCGGAGTTGATGGCTGCGGCGACACGCGTCCTCGATCGGGTCGCCGAGCTCCACTCGCTGCAGCTCGACGATGTGCATCTGCCCTTCGGCGGCGAAGCCGTGACACGGACGGGGCATCCGCTTCCGCCCGAGACGCGCGCCGGGTACCGCGACGTCGACGCGATCCTGGTCGCAGCGCCCGACAACCCGGCACTCGACGGCGTGAAGGCCGACCTCGAGCTCGCGTGGCGCGTCGCCCGCGTGCAGCTCGACGGCGGCGGCGACCTCGTCATCACAGGCCCGGTCGGAGACTGGGGCAACAGGATTGCGCTCGCACGGGCATTTTCGAGCACCGCTGCGCGGCGCGGCCGCGTGCTCTGCGTCGGCGAGTCCGCCGACTGGCAGGCGGCGGTCGAGGCCGAGCGCGCGCGCTGGAGTGGGCTCGACGTCGAGGAGGCATCGCTCGCCCAGGCGCTCGTCCGCCTCCGTGAACGGCCCGAGTCGCTCGACGTGGTCGTGACCGAGTCGCAGTTCGTCGATGCCATGGTCGAGACTGCGGCGCATTTCGCAGGCTCACACGCGTCGGTGGCGCAAGCTTGGCTGCCCAACGACGGGCCGGGCGTGTTCTTCCCCGGCGCGAGCGAGTCGGACGATGTCGCCGGCTTCGGGGTCGTCGACCCCCGTGGCATGTTGCTGACCGCCTCGCTGATGCTCGCAGAGGGGCTCAAGCGCCGCTCGGCATCGCGGACACTCGAACGGGCGGTCGACGCGGCCGCCAGGCTCGAGCCGCCTGCAGGACGGGACACGCGGTCGTTCACCGACGCCGTGATCGAGCTACTGCCACAGTCGCGGGTCGACCTGGAGCACTTCGACGAGGTGTGGGCTTGAGCCGCGGGGCCCGGATGTTCGGGTCGGACGCGATTCTGCGCGCCCTCGAGCTCGAGGGCGTGGACGTCGCATTCGGCATCCCGGGCGGCGCGATCCTGCCCACGTATGACGCGATCGCGCGCGGCACGACCGTGCGGCACGTGCTGGCCCGCCACGAGCAGGGCGCAGGCCACATGGCCGAGGGCTACGCGCGCGCCTCGGGGAAGGTCGGAGTCGCGATCGCCACGTCAGGCCCGGGTGCGACGAACCTCGTCACACCGATCGCCGATGCCTGGATGGACTCCACACCGCTCGTCTGCATCACCGGACAGGTGCGCTCCTCGCTGATCGGCACCGACGCCTTCCAGGAGATCGACGCGACGGGCATCACGATGCCGATCGTCAAGCACTCCTGGCTCGTCCAGGACGTCGAAGAGCTGCCCGGCGTCCTCAAGGCCGCGTTCCACGTCGCCCGCACCGGCCGGCAGGGCCCCGTGCTCGTGGACGTCGCGAAGGACGTCCAGGAAGCGGAGTTCGACTTCGCCTACCCGGACGACGTCGACCTGCCCGGCTGGAAGCCGCCGCAGAAGGTTCATCCGCGCCAGCTGCGCGAAGCGGCGCGCGCGATCGCCGAGGCGGAGCGGCCGATCATCTACGCCGGAGGCGGCGTGCTCAACGCCGACGCCTGCGTGGAGCTGCGCAACCTCGTGGATTCTGCGCGGCTGCCGGCGGTCGTGACGCTGATGGGCAAGGGGTGCCTGCCCGACTCGCACCCGCTCAACTACGGGGCGCCGGGCATGCACGGCTCGAAGTACGCGAACTGGGCTTTGAACAAGGCCGACCTCGTGATCGCCGTGGGCTCCCGGTTCGACGACCGCGTCACGGGCAAGGTCTCCGCCTTTGCGCCCGGGGCGAAGGTGATCCATTTCGATATCGATGCGGCCGAGGTCGGGAAGATCCGCCACGCGGAGATCCCGGTCGTCGGTCCGCTCAAGCTCGCGCTGGCGCAGCTCGCCGAGGAAGTGCGCGCCGTTGCCGCAGACGGCTGCGCTGCTCGTGACCCCTGGCTGCGTCAGCTCGAGGATTGGCGTGCGCAGTTCCCGTTCCGCTACGCGAAGGCGGACGGGCAGCTGAAGCCGCAAACCGCGATCGAGGCGCTGCGCGACGTCGCCGGCGATCGCGACGACATCATCTGGACGACCGGCGTGGGCCAGCATCAGATGTGGGCCATGCAGTACCTCGTCTGCGACCGGCCACGGTCGTTCATCACTTCAGGCGGCCTCGGGACGATGGGGTATGGCCTGCCGGCTGCGATCGGCGCCAAGGCTGCGAGACCGGACGCGACCGTCGTCTGCATCGACGGCGACGGCTGCTTCCAGATGACCTGTCAGGAGCTCGCCACCGCAGCGCTCGAGAGGCTGCCTATCGTGGCCGTGGTGATCAACAACGGCTGGCTCGGAATGGTGCGACAGTGGCAGGAGATGTTCTACGACGAGCGGTTCGCCCAGACGCACCTCACGCATGCGGTGCCCGACTACGCACAGCTGGCGGAGGCGTTCGGCTGTGCGGGCTTCACGGTCGAGAGTGAGGATCAGCTCGAGGATGCGCTGAACGCGGCGTTCACGGCCGGACGCAGCGCGGTCGTCGACGTCCGCTGCGACCCCGAGGAGAAGGTCTTCCCGATGGTCCCCGCCGGCGCCGCGGCGGTCGACGTGATGGAAGCACCCGACGAGCAGACGGTGCCGACATGACGAGTTTTTCGCGGAGCCCGGCTTCGCCGGGCGGGAGCGAAAGGCGGCCGGTGGCGTGAGCGCTCACACGATCAGTGTGCGGTTGGAAAACAAGCCGGGGGCGCTGGCCCGAGTCTCACAGCTCTTCTCACGGCGCGGGTACAACATCCAGAGCCTCGCCGTCGGGCCGACCGAGCACTCCGACATCTCGCGCCTGACGCTGCGGGTCGACTGCAGCGAGCATTCGCTCGAGCAAATCGAGAAGCAGATGCACAAGCTCGTCAACGTGCTGCGCGTGACCGAGCTGAGGCCCGACGAGGCCGTCGAGCGCGAGCTTGCGCTGTTCACCGTCAACGTCTCGACCGAGAAGCGAGCGGAGCTGCTCGGGCTCAGTCAGGTCGCCGGAGCGCGGGTCGCCGACGTCGGCCGTGACGCGATCACGTTCGAGTTCGTCGGGCGTCCCGACGAGGTCGAGGCATTCGAAGAACTGGTTCGGCCCTACGGCGTGCGTGAGCTCGTGCGCACCGGCAGGGTCGGCCTTCGCCGTCCGAGCGCGGGTGGCCGTACCGCAACTCCTTCCGTCCAAGTCTGAAAGGAACCAACGTGGCCGAGATCTACAAGAGTGGGAACGTCGCGCTTCTGAACGGCAAGGTCGCCGTGTTGGGGTACGGCAGCCAGGGGCACGCGCATGCGCTGAACCTGCACGATTCAGGCGTCGAGGTCGAGGTCGGCCTGCGTCCCGGGAGCGCTTCGGCGGCCGCGGCGGAAGAGGCGGGGCTGACCGTCCGTTCGGTCGCCGACGCGGTACGCGGCGCTCAGCTCGTCGCGTTCCTCGTGCCCGACGGCGCGCAGCCTGCTCTGTACGAGCAGGAGGTCGCGCCGAACCTGGAGCCCGGCGCCGCCCTGCTGTTCGCGCACGGCTTCAACGTCCACTACGATCGGATCGCGCCGCCGGAAGGGCACGACGTGATCATGGTCGCGCCCAAAGGCCCGGGCCACGTTGTCCGCCGCCTGTACACCGAGGGCTACGGCACGCCTGCGGTCGTCGCCGTCGCGCAGGATGCGAGCGGGGAGGCGCGCGAGCTCGCGTTCGCGTACGGCGCAGCCCTGGGCGCGGCTCGCGCCGGGATGGTCGTGACCTCGTTCGCCGAGGAGACCGAGACCGACCTGTTCGGCGAGCAAACAGTCCTCTGCGGGGGCGTCACCCAGCTGATCCAGCTCGGCTTCGAGACGCTCGTCGAGGCGGGCTACCAGCCTGAGGTCGCCTACTACGAGTGCCTGCACGAGTTGAAGCTGATCACCGACCTGATCTGGGAGGGCGGGATCGAGCGCATGCACTACTCGATCTCCGACACGGCCGAGTACGGGTCGCACGCGGTCGGGCCGAAGGTCGTGGACGAGCACGTCCGCGAGAACATGCGCGCCGTGCTCGCGGCGATCCGCGACGGCTCGTTCGCACGCGAGTGGATCGCCGAGATGGACCGGGGGCAACCGTCCCTCGACGTGTACCGCGCGAAGCTCGCGGAGACGCAGATCGAGCAGGTCGGAGCACGTCTACGCGCTCTGAACGTGAAGGAGGAGACTGCTGGCGTCGGTTGACGTACCGGTCGCCCTCCTGGGCTACGGGACCGTCGGCGCAGCAGTCAACCGCCTCCTCACAGAATCGGCCGACGATATCGAGCGCGCGACGGGCCACCGGCTTCGCGTGGTGAAGGCGCTCGTACAAGATGTGGCGAAGGAGCGTGATTACCCACCCGCGGGTGGGGTGCTCACCACGAGCTTCGCGGAGATCCTCGACGATCCAAGCATCATCGTCGTCGCCGAGGTGATGGGCGGGATCGAGCCGGCCGGCGGCTACGTGCTGGAGCTGCTTCAGCGCGGCAAGAGCGTCGTGTCCGCGAACAAGCAGCTCGTCGCGCGCCGCGGAGCGGAGCTGTTTGCGACTGCGTCTGCGGCCGGCGTTCAGTTGCGGTTCGAAGCCAGCGTCTGCGCTGCGATTCCGGTGATCAAGGTCCTGCGCGAGTCGCTTGTCGTCACCAACGTCCACCGGGTGCTCGGGATCGTCAACGGCACGACGAACTTCGTGCTCACCGAGATGGAGGGTGGCAAGAGCTACGACGAGGCACTGGCCGACGCCCAACAGCGCGGCTACGCGGAGGCCGATCCGACCGACGATGTCTCCGGCGCGGACGCCGCCGCGAAGATGGCGATTCTGGCGACGGTCGCTTTCAACTCGCACGTCGAGCTTGCGGATGTCGAGTACTCGGGGATCACGACGATCGATGCGCTCGACGTGGCGGCAGCACGCCAACTCGACATGGTGATCCGTCTCGTCGGCGCCGCCAGGCTCGTCGACGGCCAGGTCGACGTTTCAGTGCAGCCCGCGTTCGTCGACAAACAACATCCGCTCGCAAAGGTCGACGGCGCCTTCAACGCTGTGATGCTTCAAGGCGATGCGATTCGGGAGATCACCCTCGAAGGGCCGGGGGCAGGTGGTGTCGAGACCGCGTCCGCTGTGATCGCCGACATCACGAGCGTGCTCGGGACGATGGGAACCGGTTTCCTGCAGAACGATGCCGCGTGGCGTCAGCTACCGATCCTGCCCGACGGCGACAGCACCTCGCCGTTCTATTTCCGGCTGCATGTCGCGGATCGCCCGGGTGCGCTCGCGCGCGTGGCCGAGGAGCTCGCCGAGCGCGAGATCTCGATCGCGCGCCTCCTGCAGCATCAGAACGGGGACGGCGCTGCGCTCCACGTCGTCACGCACGAGGCGAAGGTGGGTGCGCTTCGGGCTGCCCTTACCGCCGTCGGCGAGCTCGACGACGTCCACGGGTGCTCGACGCCACGCCCCGTCGTCTCCGACCGCGGCGTGGCGGAGCTCGGATGGGCGTGAAAGCAGCCTCCTGGCTGACGCTGGGCGAAGGGTCGACACCCCTCGTGCCTGCGCCCCGCCTGCAGGAGCGGCTCGGGCTCGAGCTCTACCTGAAGTGCGACGGCCTCAACCCGACCGGCAGCTTCAAGGACCGCGGGATGGTCGTGGCCGTCGAACGAGCGGCGCAGTCCGGTGCTCGCGCGGTCGTCTGTGCGTCGACCGGCAACACGGCCGCGTCGGCGGCCGCGTACGCCGCCCGCGCAGGTCTCGAGGCGATCGTGCTCACACCGGCCGGTGCGACCGCCACGGCCAAGCGCGCGCAGGCACGCGCTGCCGGCGCCCGTCTCCTCGAGGTCAACGGCACCTTCGACGACGCCTTGCGTCTTTGCCGCGAGCTCGGTGAGCGCGAAGGGTTCGTGCTCGTCAATTCGCTCAATCCGGACCGCATCGAAGGGCAGAAGACCGTCGTGGTGGAGATCCTCGAGCAGCTCGGCACGGCACCCGACGTCGTCGCCTTGCCTTTTGGCGGCGGCGGCAACGTCTCGGCAGTGGCCGCGGGCTTCGCCGACGCGGGCGTCACGCCGCGGATCGTCGTCGGGCAGGCCGCCGAGCGCGCGACGACGTGGGCCTCGGCGATCAGGATCGGGGCCCCGGCGCACGCCGCCCATGTGGCCGACCTCGTCGGCGCGGGACGGGTCGAGGTCGTCTCGCTCGGCGAGGAGGAATTGCGGGCCGCCTGGCAACAGCTCTCGCGCGAGGAGGGAGTCTTCTGCGAGCCGGCGTCGGCCGCAGGCGTCGCGGCGCTCGCGCGCCTGAGCGACGTGGAAGGGGCGACCGTCGTCTGCATCGTCACGGGGCACGGCTTGAAGGACGCGGGCGCCGTCGACGACGGCGGTTCCCAGCCCGTCGAGGCGACGCTCGACGCCGTGCTGGAGGCGATCGGGTGATCCACGCTTTCGCACCCGCGTCGACGGCGAATCTCGGTCCAGGGTTCGACTCGGCCGCAGCGGCGCTCGACCTCTGGAACGAGCTGGACGTCGAGAGCGCGGACGAGTTCGAGGTCGAGATCAGCGGCGAGGGCTCCGACGAGCTGCCGCGCGACACGACGCATCTCGCGCTTCGGGTCTTCTCACTGTTCGCCCCCGTGGCCGGCTTCCGGTTCCGGTTCGTCAACCGGATTCCCCTCGAGCGTGGGCTGGGCTCGAGCGCGGCCGCAATCGGCCTCGGGCTCGTCGCGGGCGCTGCCGCGGCGGGGGCGGACGCCGATCCCGCCGAGCTGCTCGTCCAGGGCGCGCGGTTCGAGGGGCACATCGACAATCTGGCTGCCGTGCTCTACGGCGGCGCCTGTGTGTCCTGGACGCATAACGCAGGCCCGCGGGCCGCGCGGATCGCAGCCGACCTGCCACTCGCGCCGGTGCTCGTCATCCCCGCTGTGCGCATGAACACCGCGCGTTCTCGCAGCGACCTGCCGTTCACGGTCAGCCATCACGACGCTGCTGTCACGGTCGCATCGGCGACGATGCTCGGCGCAGCGATTGCGGGGGGCAACGCAACGTTGCTGCGTGACGCGTTCCACGACCGGCTACACGAGCAGTACCGCAGTTCCCAGGCGCCGCTGCTCGAGGCGCTGCGCGAAGATCTGCCCGATGGTGCGAGCGGCGTCACGCTGTCCGGCTCAGGCCCTTCGGTCGTCGTCTGGGCCGAGCCCGACCACATCGACGCAGTCGTCGCCGCGCTCGAGCAGTCCGTTCCCTCGTCCGCGACGGTGCTCCCTTTGAGGGTGGCCCAGGCAGGAGCTCACGTTCAATGACCCCTTACGGCAAGACGCATCCCGCCAAGCGCCACAGCGCCGCGCTCACCGACGGCGTCGACCGCGCCCCGGCGCGGGCGATGCTGAAGGGCGTCGGGTTCACCGACGCCGATCTCGCGAAACCGCTGATCGGCGTCGCCACGACGTGGATCGAGACGATGCCGTGCAACCTGAACCACCGGCGGCTTGCGGGCTATGTCAAGCAGGGCATCCGCCGTGCCGGTGGGACACCGATCGAGTTCAACACGATCGCGGTCTCCGACGGCGTCTCGATGGGCACCGTCGGCATGCGGGCGTCGCTCGTCTCACGTGAGGTGATCGCCGACTCGATCGAGCTCGTCGCCCGCGGGCACCTGTTCGACGGGCTCGTGTGCATCGTCGGCTGCGACAAGACGATTCCCGCGGGTGTGATGGCGCTCGCACGTCTCGACCTCCCGGGCCTCGTCTTCTACAGCGGCTCGATCGAAGCGGGCCGGTACCGCGGCGCCGACGTCACGATCCAGGACGTCTTCGAAGCTGTGGGCGCCCATGCCGCCGGCACGATCTCCGACCGGGAGGTGCACGCGCTCGAGAGCGTTGCGTGCCCGGGCGCCGGCGCGTGCGGCGGGCACTTCACGGCGAACACGATGGCGACCGCCCTCGACTTTCTCGGCGTCAGCGCGCCGGGGCTGAACGAGATTCCGGCGAATCATCCGGGCAAGCCGCAGGCGGCGGTGGTCGCGGGTGAGCTCGCAATGCGCCTGGTGGAGGAGGACACACGGCCGTCTCAGGTTCTGACCCGTCGACGCGTTCGAGAATGCGATCGCCGCGATCGCCGCCACCGGCGGCTCGACCAACGGCGTGCTGCACCTGCTCGCCATCGCCGCCGAGGCGGGCATCCCGCTCGAGATCGACGACTTCGACACGATCTCGTCGCGGACGCCGATCGTCGCGGACATCAAGCCGGGCGGACGGTACGTCGCGACCGATCTCTTCAAGGCAGGCGGAGTCGCGCTCGTGGCGCGCGAGCTCGTGCGCGCCGGAGTCGTCAACGAGGACGCGAAAGCGGTCGACGGGCGGTCGCTGCGCCAGGTCGCCGACGGCGTGCACGAACGGCCCGGGCAAGACGTCGTTGTTTCGTGGGACGAGCCGTTGAAGCCCACCGGCGGGCTCGCGATTCTGCGCGGCAATCTCGCGCCGGACGGCTGTGTCGTGAAGCTCGCCGGTCACGAGCGGCTTCACCACCGCGGGCCTGCACGGGTGTTCGATTCCGAGGAGGCGTGCTTCGCTGCCGTGAAGGCGCGTGCGATCGCGCCGGGCGATGTCGTCGTGATTCGTTACGAGGGGCCCGCAGGTGGGCCTGGGATGCGCGAGATGCTGCACGTCACCGCGTCGCTCGTCGGCGAGGGTCTCGGTGACGAGGTCGCTCTCATCACCGACGGCCGCTTCTCGGGCGCCACGCACGGACTGATGGTCGGGCACATCGCGCCGGAGGCATTCCGTGGTGGGCCGATCGCGCTCGTCCGCGACGGCGACACCGTCGTGATCGATGTCGAGGCGCGCGAGCTGAACGTCGACCTGTCCGAGACCGAGCTCTCACGCCGTGCCTCGGAGTGGACGCAACCGGAGCCCCGCTACACGACCGGCGTCTTTGCGAAGTACGCAGCCACCGTCGGGTCGGCTTCGAGCGGAGCGCGCACCGAATGACCCGGAGGCGTTCCTCAGCGCTCGAGCAACTTCTTGATCGCCCGGGTCGCCTGGCCGATCCGCTGCTCGTTCTCGACGAGCGCAAAGCGCACGTGTCGGTCGCCGCCATCGCCGAAGCCGATGCCCGGACTGACGGCGACGTTCGCCTCTCGCGCGAGCAGCAGCGCGAACTCCAGCGACCCGAGGTTGCGGAAGCGTTCGGGGATCTCCGCCCAGACGAACATCGTCCCGAGCGGTGGCTCGACCTGCCAGCCCGCGCGAGCGAGGCCACGGCAGAGCGCATCTCGGCGCAGACGGTAGATCTCGCAGACCTCCGCGGGGTAGTCGTGTGCCTCGCGCAGCGTGACGGTCGCGGCGATCTGAATGGGCTGGAACGTGCCGTAGTCGAGGTAGGACTTCAGCTTCGTCAGCGCGGCGACGACGTCTGCGCGGCCGAGCACGAACCCGACCCGCCAGCCGGCCATCGAGAACGACTTCGTCAGGCTGTAGAGCTCCACAGCGCAGCCGTCGGCTCCGTCGGCGGCAAGCACCGAAGGCGGCCGGTGGCCGTCGAAGGCGACGTCGGCGTAGGCGAAGTCGTGCACGAGGAGAAACTCCTGCTCGCGGGCGAGGTCGACGAGGAACTGCAGCTCCTCGGCCGAGGCGATGGCGGTCGTGGGGTTGTGCGGGAACGACACGATCACGACCTTCGGCCGTTCGGCGCGCACCGCCTCGGCGATCGCGTCCACGCCACCCGTCGCGGGAGGGGTCACGACGCGCGCGCCCGCGAGGGCCGGCGCGACGCGGTGGATGGGGTACGCGGGCGTCGGCACGACGACCGTGTCGCCGTCCTCGACCAGCACCCACATCAGGTGCGCGAGCCCCTCCTTCGCTCCGATCGTGCTCGCGATCTGAGTCTCCGGATCGAGCGCGACATCGAACGTACGCAGGTAGTGCTCCGCGACGGCGTGCCGCAATTGCGTGATGCCCCGGCTCGCGGAGTAGCGGTGGTTCGCGGGCTTGGCGGCGGCTTCTTGCAGCTTCGCCACTGCGATCGCGGGGGACGGGATGTCCGGGTTGCCGAAGCCCAGGTCGATCACGTCGCGTCCGTCGCGGCGCAGCTCGCGCTTCAACTGGTCGACGGCGGCGAAGACGTAGGGCGGGAGATCTTCGACTCGGCAAAACTTCATTTCGGAAAGTATTGTAGGACGAGCCATGGCTGTTGACACGCTCAGGTGCCGGATCTGCGAGTCGGATTATCCAGCTGTGGCGAGTGGCGTGTGTCTGCGCTGCTTCGGGCCGCTGGAGCCGGTCTATGACTGGGATCAGGTCGCGCAGGAGGCGACCCGGGAGACGATCGAGGCAGGCCCTCGCTCGCTCTGGCGGTATGCAGCACTACTGCCGACCGCCGCGCCTGCGGGCGCCGCGGCCGGGCCTGGTTGGACGCCGCTCGTGCCCGCGCCCCGGCTCGCGCAGGCGGTCGGCGTGCGCGAGGTGTTCCTGAAGCTCGATCACACCAACCCGACCCATTCCTTCAAGGACCGCGTGGTCGCCGTCGCCGCGGCCAAGGCGGTCGAGCTCGGCACCGACACCCTGGCCTGCGCGTCGACGGGGAACCTCGGAAACGCCGTCGCTGCGCGCGCTGCCGCGAGCGGTATGCGCTCGCTCGTGCTCTATCCGCGGACCGTCGAGCCGGAGAAGCTGCTTGCGACCGCGGTGTACGGCGGCGAGATGTATGCCGTGAACGGCAGCTATGACGACTGCTCCCGCCTCGTCGTCGAGCTGGCCGGTGAGCTCGACTGGGCCTTCGTGAACGTGAACCTGCGCGCCTACTACGCAGAGGGATCCAAGACGCTCGCCTTCGAGATCGCCGAGCAGCTCGGCTGGCAGACGCCCGACGCGGTCATCTCACCGGTGGCGTCCGGGTCGCTCTTCACGAAGCTGTGGCAGGGGTTCGAGCAGTTCCGCCGCCTCGGCCTCGTCTCCGGTGACAGTCCGCGCATCTTCGGTGGGCAGGCCGAGGGTTGCGCCCCGGTCGCGCATGCGTTCGCCGACGAGCGACCCGTGTCCCCGATCCGGCCGAACACGATCGCGCATTCGCTCGCGATCGGCGCGCCCGCCGACGGCGACCTGGCGATCGCGACCGCGCGCGCATCGGGCGGCCGGCTCTACGCCGTTCCGGAGGACGAGATCGGCGCGAACGTGTCGATGCTCGCCGCGCTGTCGGGCGTGTGGGGCGAGACGGCCGCGGGCGTGACGGTGGGTGCGCTGCGTGCGGCGACCGAGGCCGGGACGCTCGGGCCGGACGACCGCGTGGTCGTGCTGGTCACGGGAACCGGGCTGAAGACGCCACAGGTCGTCGAGACGCGCGCAGGGATCGAGATCGAGGCCGACGTCGACGAGCTGCTCGAGCACATCGGGGTGACCGCATGACGACCGCGGCCGATCCGGTCGTCGCAGCATTGCGCGAACAGATCACCGCCCTCGACCTGCGGCTCCTCGAGACGGTCAACGCGCGGCTCGAGACGGTCGAGAAGCTGCGCCGGTACAAGGCGCAGAACGATCTGCCGTTCGTCGACCCGGACCGTGAGCAGGCGCTCCTTCAGGAGCTCAAGGCCCTGAACACCGGCCCGCTGTCCGAGTCGGGAGTCCAGGAGCTCGTGACCTTCGTGCTCGACCTCGTGAAGCGGGAACTGACCAGTGAGTGACGTGATTGCAGCCCTGCCGGGCGACGGGATCGGGCCTGAGGTGCTGGAACAGGCGCTGCGGGTGCTCCAGCAGCTGCCGCTCGAGGTCGAAGTCGTGAAGCTGCCCTTCGGCGGCGCCGCGATCGACGTGACCGGGGAGCCGCTGCCGACCGAGACGCTCGAGGCGTGCCGCGCCGCCCGGGCCGTCTTGCTCGGCGCGGTCGGCGGGCCGCGATGGGACGGCGGCGCGGCGCGGCCCGAGCAGGGGCTTCTCGGACTGAGGAAGGAGCTCGACGTCTACGCCAACCTGCGCCCGGCGACTCAGGGCGACGTCGATCTCGTGATCGTGCGGGAGCTCGTCGGCGGGCTTTACTTCGGCGCCCGCGGCGTGCGCGAGGACGGGACGGTCTTCGACACGTGCGAGTACCACCCGGATCAGGTCGAGCGCATCGTCCGCCGCGGTTTCGAGCTGGCGCGCCGCCGCCGCCGCTCGCTCGTGTCGGTCGACAAGGCCAATGTGCTCGACACCTCGCGCCTGTGGCGGCGCATCGTCGAGGAGATCGCACCTGAGTATCCGGACGTTGCGCTCCGCCACGCACTCGTCGACAGCTTTGCGATGGAGCTTGTGAACTCCCCCGAGACGATCGATGTCGTCGTGACGGAGAACATGTTCGGCGACATCCTCTCGGACATCGCCGCCGCCGTCACAGGCGGGCTTGGCCTCGCCGCTTCGGCGAGCCTCGGCGACGGCGGGCCGGGGATCTTCGAGCCGGTGCACGGGTCGGCTCCCGATCTCGCCGGCACCGGGGCGCCAACCCCGCGGCGATGCTTCGTTCGCTCGCGCTGCTGCTCGAGCACGGGCTCCAGCGCAGCGACCTCGCGGCCGCGCTCATCGAGGCGGTTGATGCAGCGCTCGTCTCACAGCCCACACCCGATCTCGGCGGCGACGCCACCACGAACGCGTTCGGTGACGCGGTGCTCGCGTCGCTCGCGAAGGAGGAAGCATGGACAACCGCGCTGTCGTGATCGCAACCTGCTCGTGTGCCGTTCCGGTGCCGCAGGAGCAAGCCACTCACAAGGGCGCTGCACGCACGCACTGTGCCCGCTGCGGTCTGCCGATTCGTCTGGACTTCGCGACGCGGTGAGCATCACCGTCGGATACCCGGGCCCGCCCGGAAGCCACAGCGACGCGGCGGCGTCGGTGCTCGTGCCGGACGCCGTGCGTTCGGTCGACCTGCCGAGCTTCGTCGCCGTGGTGGACGCCGCTGCCGCGGCGGAGGTGACGCTCGGAGTCCTGCCCATCGAGAGCTCGCTCGTAGGCCCGATCGCGGAGACGCACGACCTGCTCTTTCGTGCGCCGCTCTCGATCGTCCGCGAGGCGACGCTGCCGATTCGACACTGCATCGTCGGCCTCGTCGGCGCAAGTCTCGACGAGGCACGAACCGTTCTCTCCCATCCGGCTGCGTTCGACCAGTGTCGTGACCTGCTCGGCTCGCGCGACGTTCGGCGTGTCCCGCGCGGCGACGACGGCAGATGCCGCCCGCGAGGTGGCCGATGCGGGCGATCCGCGCCAGGTCGCGATTGCGAGCGCAGAAGCCGCCGCGGCATACGGCCTCGAGGTGCTCGCGGACGACGTCGGCGACCGCCCCGGCGCCTTCACCCGCTTTGTCGCGCTTGCGCCGTACACGCTGGTCGGCGGCGGAGAGGGCTGGCGAACGGCGCTGTCGTTCGTCACCGACCACCAGCCCGGAGCATTGTTCCGCGCGCTCGGGCCACTGGCGCGGAACAATGTCAACCTGGTGCAGCTCGTGTCGCGTCCCCTCCCGAACTCGCCCTGGCGCTATCGCTTCGACCTCGTGCTCGACGGCCACGTCTACGACCAGCACGTCGGCCCATCGCTTACCGAGCTACGCGGGCTGACCCGAGAGTTGCGGCTCTTCGGCTCGTACGCGGCGGAGCGTGAACAGTGAGCACGCTCTTCCGCAAGATCTGGGATGCGCACGTCGTCGAGGAGGAAGCGGGGAAGCCGTCGCTCCTCTACGTCGACCTGCACCTCGTGCACGAGGTGACGAGCCCGCAGGCCTTCGAGTCGCTCCGTGTGAACGGTCGGCCCGTGCGCAGACCGGAGCTGACCGTCGCGACGATGGACCACAACGTCCCGACGCTGGACGGGCCCATCACCGACGACCTCGCCCGCGCGCAGCTGGAGGCTCTCGCCGCGAACTGCGAGGAGTTCGGCGTTCGCCTCCTCGCGACCGGCAGCGGGCGCGAAGGGATCGTGCACGTGATCGGGCCGGAGCTCGGCCTCTCGCAGCCGGGGATGACGATCGTGTGCGGTGACAGCCATACGTCGACCCACGGCGCGTTCGGCGCACTCGCCTTCGGCATCGGGACGTCGGAGGTCGAGCATGTGCTGGCGACACAGACGCTGCCGCAATCCCTGCCCAGGACGATGCGCATCACGTTCACCGGCGAGCTGCCGTTCGGGCTCTCCGCGAAGGACATGGTGCTGGCTGCGATCGGCCAGATCGGCGTCTCCGGTGGCCAGGGGCAGGTGATCGAGTACGCCGGGCCCGCGATCGAGGCGCTCTCGATGGAAGGACGGATGACCGTCTGCAACATGTCGATCGAGGCGGGCGCGCGTGCCGGGATGATCGCCCCGGACGACGTCACCTTCGCCTATCTCCAGGGCCGTCCAGGCGTTCCCGACGGCCGGGCCTGGGAGCAGACGGTCGAGGCGTGGCGCGGCCTCCGCACCGACGAGGGCGCGACCTTCGACCGCGAGGTCGTCGTCGACGTCTCGAGTCTCAAGCCGCAGGTCACGTGGGGCACCAACCCCGGGATGGTGGCGGCAGTGGACGCAGTCGTTCCCGACCCGTCCGACTACGACGACCCGGCGCAGCGCGAAGCAGTCGAGCGCGCCCTTGCCTACATGGACCTCGCACCGGGCACGCCGCTCGTCGACATTCGCATCGACAAGGTGTTCATCGGCTCGTGCACGAACGCACGCATCGAGGACCTGCGCGTCGCCGCCACCGTCGTCTCCGGCAAGCAGGTCGCAGACCATGTCCATGCAATCGTCGTGCCCGGCTCGGCGCAGGTGAAGCAGCAGGCCGAGGCCGAAGGTCTGCACGAGATCTTCATGGCAGCGGGGTTCGAGTGGCGCCGCGCCGGTTGCTCGATGTGCCTGGGGATGAACCCCGACGTGCTCGGCCCCGGCGACCGCTGCGCCTCGACGTCGAACCGCAACTTCGAGGGGCGTCAGGGCGCGGGCTCGCGCACACACCTCGTCAGTCCCGCGATGGCGGCCGCCGCCGCCGTGGCAGGGCACTTCGCCGACGCGAGAGAGGTCTGATGAAGGAGCTGCGCAGCGTCACGGGCAAGGTCGCGGTGCTGGACCGCGCCGACGTGGACACCGACCAGATCATCCCGAAGCAGTTCTTGAAGCGGATCGAACGGTCGGGCTACGGGCAGTTCCTGTTCTACGACTGGGTGCGCGATCCGAGCTTCTTCCTGAACGACCCCGAGAATCGCGACGCGCCGATTCTCATCGCCGGGCGGAACTTCGGTTGCGGCTCGTCCCGTGAGCATGCGGCGTGGGCGCTGGAGGACTTCGGCTTTCGGGTCGTGATCGCGCCGTCGTTCGGCGACATCTTCCGCGCCAACGCGATCAACAGTGGCCTGGCGCCCGTGCAGCTGTCGCCGGCGGACATCGCGCGCGTGAGGGAAGCGCTCGCCGCCGGCAACGAGCTGACCGTCGACCTGGAGCACCTGCGCATCTCGCATACCGGCGGGCTCGTGCTGGAGTTCGAGTTCGACGCCCACGCTCAGGAGACGCTGGTCCACGGCCTCGACGACGTCGCCCGCACCCTCCATCGCGCCGACGAGATCACGGCGTTCGAGGCGAACCATGCGGGGCGCTTCGACATCCGCGAGCTCGTCCTCTAGCGCTGGGGACGCGTCCGGGCGCCGAGCAAGCCGCCTTCGGGCAAGATTGCCTCCAGATGGATCGCGAGCAGCTACGGGCGGTGCAGGAGCCGTTGAAGGAGCGCTACCGCCAGGAGCCGGGCGCGGCGCTCGTGACGCTGCGCGCGACCGGCACGCTCGGCGAGGGCGTCACGTGCTCCGTCGCGACCGGGCGTGCGCTCGCCGAGGCGGGGCTTCATCCGGCAAGCGGCGGCGACGGCTTGAGCCTCTGCTCGGGCGACATGCTCCTGGAGGCTCTCGCGGCGTGCGCGGGCGTCACGCTGAGAGCGGTGGCGACGTCGCTCGGCCTCGACGTGCGCGCGGGGGACGTTCACGTCGAGGGCGATCTCGATTTTCGCGGCACGCTCGCCGTCAGCAAGGAGGTGCCGGTCGGTTTCCGCACGATCAGGCTGAACTTCGAGCTCGACACGGACGCCTCCGACGAGGAGCTCGACACACTGCTGCGCTTGACGCAGCGCTACTGCGTCGTCTACCAGACTCTCGCCGCCCCGCCCGAGGAGACGATGAGCTGGACGCGCGCAGCCGATTAGCGGTCAGCCTGTGTTCCGCAGCGCGGCGGCGATGCCCGCGATCGAGCGCAGGAGCGGCAACTGCGCTGTCTCGTCGCCGGCCCGGTGGCGCCGCAGCAGCTCGACCTGAACCGCGTTCATCGGGTCGACGTACGGATTGCGGAGGTCGATCGAGCGACGGAGCACCGGCTGGCGCTCGAGCAGTGAGGCGACGCCCGCTGCGGCCAGAACGCCCGCCACGGTCCGCTCGTGCTCGAGCTCGATCTGCTCGAACAGCCCGGTATCGCGCGCCAGCGAGAGATAGCCGCGTGCAATCGACAGGCTCGACTTCGCAAGCGTCATCTCCAGGTTGTCGACCACAGCCCGAAAGAACGGCAGCCGCTCGTACAGCTCGCGCAGCACGTCCGGGCCTACCGACTCGAATGCCGAACCGCAACCGAACCAGGCCGGCAGCAGCACGCGGTTCTGCGTCCACGAGAAAACCCACGGGATCGCCCGCAGCGACGACAGGTAGTCGGCATCGTTCGGACGCCGAGACGGCCGGGAGGCGATCTCCAGCATCGCGAGCTCGTCGACGGGTGTGAACGCCCGGAAGAACTCGACGAAAGCGTCGTTCTCCCAGACGAAAGCGCGGTACACGTCGCGTGACCTGGCAGCCATCCGGTCGAGCAGTTCCCGCTCGTCGTCGCGCGGCGGCTCGGGCAGGCGCTCGGGAAAGGTCGCGAGGAGCGTGCCTGCGAGCGCAGCCTCCAGGTTGCGGCGCGCGAGCCCTTCCAGCCCGTATTTGAACGACACCGTCTCGCCCTGCTCGGTCAGCTTCATGCGGCCGGGCGGCTGGCTGGCGGGCTGCGAGGCGATTGCGGCGTGGGTGGGACCGCCGCCCCGCCCAGCGCTGCCGCCGCGGCCGTGGAAGATCGTCAAGGCGAGTCCATGTTGTCGTGCAACGTCGGCGAGCTCCTCCTGCGCGCGGTAGATCGCCCATTGCGCGGCGAGGTAGCCGCCGTCCTTGCCCGAGTCGGAGTAGCCGACCATGACCTCGGATGTCGCGCGACCGCTGCTGAGCAGCTCGTCGAGGATGATCGGCGCTGCGGTCAGATCGTCGAGCGTTTCGAAGAGCGGCACGATCGACAGCGGCTCGTCGGTGAGCGCCGCCGCGGCGACCACATCGGCGGCGCTCGACGTGCCGGAGACGATCAGCGTGTCGAGCGCCTGTGGACCGTGCCGGCGGCGGGCGGCGACGGCCGCCGCGACAGCGTCTCGCGCCCGTGGTTCGCCGAGGTCACGCGCATGCAGCCTCAGGTCGAGCTTCGCGATGTGAAAGCCGAAGAGCTCCACCATCCGCTCGAGTCGCGCGACTCGACCGTCGCCAACCCGACGACCGCCGTTCGCCGTGAGGCTCTCGCGGATCGTACGCAGGTCGTCCAGCAGGTCGGCCGGGCCCGGATATGCGTCGTTGTCGAGCCGCCACCACATGAACGAGAGCTTGCGGCGATACGGCTCGAGCTCATTCCGCGCGCCGATCTCCGCCGCGTATTCGGGCAGCGCTTCCTCGTCGCGTGCTAGGGACGCCTCGAGCTCGTCCGACACGCGCACGAGCGAACGGGTCGAGGCGATCTCGACCGCGAGCTCGCGCACCTCGTCGCGGTAGCGGCGCAGAGCCACGCGGCGTGCCTCGTCGAGGGCCTCGGCGATCGAGGCAGGCCCGGCCGCCGGATTGCCGTCCATGTCGCCGCCGATCCACGAGCCGAACCCGAGCGGTGGCGGCGACCCCGGAACCCGCCGGCGCCACGCGTGCAGCAGATCCGTGGCCGCGGAGATCAGGCTGTGCTCGAAGAACCAGAGCCCGTTTCGGATCTCGTCCGTGATGCGGAGGCGGTCGTGCCGCACCTCGTCGGTCTGCCAGAGCAGCGTCACCTCCTCCGCCAGGCGCTCTTCGACCTCGGCGCGCTCCTCCGGCGCCAGGCGGGGATCGTCGAGGCGAACGAGCTGCTCGGCGATTCTGATGTGCGCGAGGAGGACGGTTCGCCTGGTCGCCTCCGTCGGATGGGCGGTCAGCACGAGCCGGATCGACGTCGTGGAGGCGCGCGCGACCAGCTCGTCGGCCGGAACGGCGGCGAGCTGTCGGAACGCATCGTCGAGCGACTCGCGCGCGATGACGCCGTCGTGCGCGTCTTCGCGCCGACGGCGGAGGCGGTGGTGCTGCTCGGCGAGGTTCGCGAGCTGGAAGTAGAGCCCGAAGGCCCGCAGCACCAGCGCCTGTTGCTCGGCGGTGAGCGACGACGCGGTGCTCGCGGTCGTGCTGTCGGCACGAGCGCTGCGTGCTTCGCGGCGGATCGCCTCGACGAGCTCGAGCAGCCACTCGCCTTCCTGCTCGGCGAGCACGGTGCCGAGAATCGTCCCGAGCACGCGCACGTCGCGGCGGAGCGGGGCGGCGGTGTCGCCGCGAGGCCTGGCCGAGGTCATGCCGACGATGCTAGGAGCGGAGGCCGAGGGCGGAGAGGACGGCGTCTGCATCCGGAGCGACCGTCGTGAGCCGGGCGACGTCGCTCTCCACCGGTTGCGGCCGGGCGCCGGTGACGACCAGGACGACGCGCGAGCCGGCTGCGATCTCACCGCGGGCGACCGCCTCGGCCAGCGCACCGAGCGCGGCGCCGCTCGCGCAGTCCGCTTCGATGCCGGTCGTCTCGCCGAGCAGCGCCGTGTTCTCCTCGATCACGTCCTCGGCGACTGCGACGATCCCGCCTCCGGTCGCGCGCGCGGCGCCGATCGCCAGATCACCGTGCGAGGGGTCGCCGACGGCGAGCGACGCAACGCCGGTCACGGCCTCGACGCGCGAGATGCCGCGGTCGTCGGCGAACGCTGCGGCGATCGGGCTCGAGCCGAGCGCTTGGGCGGCGAACATCCGCGGCACGGGCTCGGCAGCAAGGCCTGCGCGGGTCACCTCGGCGAAGCCCTGTGCGAGCTTCGAGAAGAGCGTGCCGCTGGCCGCGGGACAGACGACGGCATCAGGCAGCTGCCAGCCGAGCTGTTCCGCGATCTCGAAGGAGATCGTCTTGGCGCCCTCGCTCGCGTAGGGATGGAGGTTCCCGCTGACGAACCCCCACGGAAAGAGGCCCCCGAGCTCGAGCTCGAGCCGCCGGCAGTCGTCGTAGGTGCCGGCGACCGCGAAGACGCGCGCGCCAGGATGGCGCGCCGCGACGGCTGCGGCCTCGCCCCCGACGGGAGCGAGCACGATCGCTTCGAGCCCGGTTGCAGCGGCGGCCGCAGCGACCGCGTGACCGAGGTTGCCGGTCGACGAGCAGCAAAGGGTCGTGACGCCGTGGTCGAGGGCCGTGGCTGCCGCGATCGTCGCAATCCGGTCCTTGTAGGACTGCGTCGGATTGTGGCCCTCCAGCTTCAGATGAAGATCGAGGTCGAGCAGCTCTGATAGGCGCTCGGCCCGATGCAGCGGCGTCCAGCCCGCGCCGTGCTCGACGCGTGCGCCTGCCGGCAACAGTCCGCTGTAGCGCCAGAGCGACTCCGGACCTGCGGCGATCGAGCGATGCGAAACGTCCCGCCCGATGCGGTCCCAGTCGTAGGTGAGGTCGGTCGGGCCGTCGCAGCGACGACAGGCATCGACCGGTTCCGGGCGCGAGACGGTCTCGCACACACGACAGCGCAGGCCGGAAGCGCTCATTGCTGCGTGGCCCCCGTCCTTTGGCTGGAACCTAACCGGAAGGACGGGTGTGTCCGGCTAGGCCAATTGCGCGCACGCGATGACCGGAAGGAAAAACATCTTCTCGATCATGCTGCACATGGGGCAAGTCTAGAGCAACCGCGGCCCGACTTCAAATCCTACGGAGCTGCGCGGTCGAGTGTCTACCCTGGTGCACTCGATGAGGCGCCGATGCTGAGGATCTGGGTTGCCGCCCTTGCGGCCGCGATCGCACTGACCGCTGCGGCGGCGGCAGCCAAGGCTCCTCCGCTGCCGCAGGCAACCGGGCACCGGACGGTGACCGTCGTCGCTCGCGGCATACCGACTCCGACCGAGTTCGCGGTCTTCGCCGGACGGCTCTTCGTTGGCGGGTACGGCGACGAGAAGAACCCGAACGCGCCGGGCGGCGTCTACCTCCTCGGCGGCGGCAAGGCGATCAGAGTGGGCTCGCCCCAGCACGTGTACGGCCTCGCTGCCACGAAGAACACGCTCTATCTGAGCACCAGCGGGGCACTCCTCGCGTGGAGCGGCTGGGACGGCAAGCGTTTTCACCGGACACGCGTCCTCAGGACCCCGGATGGCTACGGGACCTTCAGGGGCCTGGCGGTCGGGCCCGACGGATTGCTCTACCTCGGAGCGAATACCGATCCTCCCCCGCCCAAACCGAACCCCAGCGACTCGTTCGTGTCCGTCGATCCGGTGACCGGTGCGGCCAGGATCATCGCAACCGGGATCCGCCAACCGTGGCAGCCACTCTTCCTGCCCGGCCACCCACTCCCGCTCGTCTCCGATCTCAACCAGGACGACCTCGGCCCGAAACGCCCACTCGATTACCTCCTCGCGATCAAGCGTGGCGCGAACTACGGCTTCCCGGCGTGCCCGGCGACCCCGAGCACCTGTGCGAACTATTCGCAACCGCTCGTCACGTTCCCGGCCCATTCCTCCCCCATGGGGCTCGGCTACCTGAAGGGCAAGCTGTACATCGCGCTCTACGGCGGCCTTGGCCAAGGCCCCGTTGTCGTGTCGATGCCGCCGAGCGGCGGTACGCCGACACCCTTCCTGTCGGGGTTTCCGGCAGGCGTGATCGCTCTCGGCACCGCCGGCCGCAGCCTCTATGCCGGCGATCAGAGCGGCGTGATCTATCGCGTCAAGCCCTGACGGCTGGAGGCGCAGGCACCACCGGAGCCGAGTTGGCGTTCGCCATCCTTCAGTTTGTGTAGTATCGGCTCGTCCGATTCGGCCATGACGCCGGCTCGGTGAGGCATTGAGGCCTCGGGCACACCTTTCGTGTGTGCCCGAGGCCTTTTTTTTGTGGGCAAACCCAGGAGGAGAACGCATGGTGAAGGTCGAGGCCATCGTGCTTCGAGAGCGAGTCGAGACGGTGATCGACGCGGTCGAGGAAGCGACGGGGCATGTTGGCGTGACGGTGATCGAGGCGATCGGCCATGGGCGCGAACGCGGCGTCACGCACGAGTACCGGGGGCGCGTGTTCGAGTCGCGTTTCCTGCCGAAGGCACTGCTGACGTTCGTCGTCTCCGACGACATCGTGAGCGGCGCGGTGGCGGCGGTCGTCGATGCCGCGCGCAGTGGCAATGAATCGGGCGACGGCCTCGTCTGGTCGACCCCGGTCGACAACGTGTTCCACAACCGAACTGGACGCAAATTGGAGGAGGTAGAGGTCGGTGCCTAGTAACCACAATCTCTTGATCGCCGCGTCGACCATCTGGGTCGTCATCTGCGCGGTGCTCGTGATGTTCATGCAGGCGGGCTTCGCGTTTTTGGAAGCAGGCCTGACGCGGATGAAGAACGCCGGCCACATTGCGGGCAAGAACGTCCTGATCTTTGCACTCGCCTCGCTCGTCTACTGGGCGGTCGGCTTCGGTCTCGCGTTCGGCGACGGCAACTCGTTCATCGGCACCGCCGGGTTCTTCCCGTCGGTCGGCGAGCTGACGTCGGTCGGGCAGAAGCCGTACGACTGGTTCTCCGAGATCCCGGGCGGCGCCGGCTACCTGTTCGAGGTCGTCTTCTGTGGCGTCTCGCTCGCGATCGTCTGGGGCGCGATGGCCGAACGCGCCAAGCTCTGGGTCTACTTCGCGTTCGGCATCTGGTTCACCGTCACCTACTCGATCGTCTCTCACTGGATCTGGTCGCCGCACGGCTGGTTGTTCAAGCACGGCATGCAGGATTTCGCCGGCTCGACGGTCGTGCACTTCCAGGGAGCGCTGGCGGCCCTCGCCGGCGCGTTGATCCTCGGACCGCGCATCGGCAAGTTCGGCACCGACGGCCGCGCAAACCCGATCCCGGGCCACAACATCCCGTATGCCGTGCTGGGGACACTGATCCTCTGGTTCGGCTGGTTCGGGTTCAATCCGGGCTCGACGCTCTCGGTGGACTTCGGTGGCTTCGGGTTCTTCGCCTACGTCGCGACGACCACGAACATCGCGGCCGCCGCCGGCGCGCTCACCGGCATCTCGGTGGCGTGGCTGAGACTCGGCAAGCCGGACATCTCGATGATGCTGAACGGCGCGCTGGGAGCGCTTGTCGCGATCACCGCAGCGTCGGGCTTCGTCGCCCCGTGGGCGGCGATCGTGATCGGCATCGGCTCTGGCGGGATCGCCGTCTTCGGCGTGATCTTCATCGAGAGCATCGGGATCGACGACCCGATCGGCGCGGTCGCCGTCCACGGCATGTCAGGCGTGTGGGGAACGCTCGCGACCGGGCTGTTCGCCGTCCCGGTGCTCGCGAAGAACCTCGCGACGGGCACCGGCGGGCTCGTCTACACCGGCTCGTTCCATCAGCTCGGCGTGCAGGCGCTCGGCGTTGCGTCCGTGGGCGTGTTCACGTTCGCGACGTCGTTCGGCGCGCTCTTCGTCATGCACAAGCTGTGGGGCATCCGCGTCGAGGATCACGTCGAGACCGCAGGGCTCGACGTCTCCGAGCACGGCATGTGGGGCTATCCCGAGTTCTACATCCCGGTCCCGGGTGGCTACGGAACGGAGTCGCACGGCCACCTCGGCGGGCATCGAGAGCATCGGCCAATCGCCGTTCACACGACGGCGGTGCCCGAAGCATGAGCGTTATGAGCGTTATCCGCCGGCGACCGCAGGAAGGAGGAGGATCTTCGAAGCGGGTGACACGGTCGTCTCCAGGCCGTTCAGGAGACGGACGTCGTCGCCGTCGACGAAGACGTTGAGGAAGCTCGGCACGCCGTCGCCTTCGAGGACTCGCGCTTTCAGTGCGGGAAACCGGGCGACGAGCGTGTCGAGCGCTTCACGGACGGTTCCGGCTTCGACATCGACGAGTCGCTGTCCGCCGGCCTCCGGTCGCAGCACGGGTGGGATACGGATCTCGGCCATTGCTTCAAAAGGTATAGCAAAGGAGGCTTTCCGCTATGACGCTCCAGGGTCTGCGGGTTCTGATCGCCGAGGACGAGACGCTCATCCGACTCGATCTGCGGCAGATGCTCGAAGAGCATGGCATCGACGTCTGTGGCGAGGCCCGTGACGGCGTGGAGGCGGTCGAGCTCGCGCGTCAGACGCAACCCGACCTGGCGGTCTTCGATCTCAAGATGCCGAGACTCGACGGCGTCGAGGCTGCCCGCCGTGTCTATGCAGAACGGCCGCTGCCGATCATCATGCTGACGGCGTACTCGGACCGGAAAACGGTCGACCGCGCCGTCGAGGCGGGCGTGTTCTCGTACGTCTCGAAGCCGTTCGGCCCGCAAGACGTCATTCCGGCGATTCGTGCAGCGGTTGCGCGGCACGCCGACCTGCTGACCGCGAGGCGCGAGGTGGGGAAGCGCGAGGAGCCGATTGAGGTTCAGGTCACGTCGAGCAGCGGGCAGGTCTGGCCCTTGCGAGTGCACCGGAAGCCCGACGGGTCGATCGCCGTCGATGTGTTGCCGGAATAATACTTCATAATGTAAAGTGGGCCTGACCGTGGGTCTGACCGTGGTCAAATGTGGAGGTGCGCTCCTCGCGAAGGAGCGGTTCGCGATCGCGCGCTACGTCGAGGAAGGCAGCGGCGCGTGCGTGGTGCACGGTGCAGGCTCGCGGATCTCTCACGCTCTGGACGAAGCCGGCGTGGTGGCGAGCTTCGTCGGCGGCCGGCGCGTCACGAGCAACGAGGCGATGCCGATCGTCCGCGAGGCGTTCAAGCGGGAGAACGAGGAGCTCTGCCGGCAGATCGGTGACCGCGCCGTGGGGCTGATGGGGGACGATCTGGGGCTCGAGGCCGAGCCCATCCCTGGCTACGGCCAGGTCGGCATGCTGCTGCCCGTGGTGCCGGCCGCCCTGTGGGGGCTGCTCGCCGGCGGCGCGGTGCCCGTGATCGCCCCACTCGCGCGGGGGCCGCTGAACGTGAACGCCGACGATGCGGCGGCGGTGCTCGCTGTGTCCCTGTTCGCAGACCGGCTCGTGTTCGCCTCGGACGTGCCGGGCGTGATCGTCGAGGGTGAGGTCGTCCCGACGTTGACGGCGAGTGACATCGCGTCGCTCGGGCGCGAGTTGACCGATGGGATCGTCCCGAAGCTCCAGGCGGCGCTCGTCGCGGCGCGTGAGGGCATCCGGGTCGACGTCGGCCTGACCTCCGTCATCGCGTAGGAGCCAGTTCGAGGCCGCGATCGCGGCCTCGCCCAGGCCCGGCAGGGCCTCTTTTGGAGTGTCCCCGCGCAAACCGTTACGGTGGCTGCTACGGCCTGCCGACCCCCCCGAAGGAGATGACATGAACATCAAGCTCAAGCTCGCATTCGCCTTGGCGATTGCGGGTGCACTGGCGCTGGTGGGAGCCCTGCAAAGCTCCGCAAGCCACGGCGCGTCGCCCTACAAGGTGGCCTGGATCTACGTCGGTCCCCACAACGACGGCGGTTGGTCCCAGGCGCATGACCAGGGTCGGTTGTACGTTCAGAAGGCCCTCGGAAGCAAGGTTCAGACGACGTACAAGGAGAACATCGCCGTCGGGGCGCAGTTCAACCAGACGGTTCAGAGCCTGAGTGCCCAGGGCTACAAGCTGATCTTCGCGACCTCCTACGGCTACATCACGCCGCAGGTGGCCAAGAAGTACCCGAACGTGCTCTTCGAGCAGGCGACGGGGACCTATCAGGCGAAGAATGTGGCCGAGTACTTCGGCGCCGCCGAGGATACGATCTTCCTCTCCGGCATGGCGGCAGGGGCCGCGAGCAAGACCGGCAAGCTCGGTTACGTGGTTCCGTTCGCAATCCCCGAGGTGATCCGTCATGCGAACGCGTTCGCCCTCGGCGCTCAGCTCACGCATCCGGGTGCGACGGTCAGCCTTGTCTGGACGAACTCCTGGTTCGATCCCGCCAAGGAGAAGAAGGCCGCTCAGGGCCTCGTCACTGCGGGCGCTGACGTGGTCGGCCAGAACGTCGACAGCCCCGCGGCCGGCCAGTACTCCGAGTCGGCGAAGGTCCCGTGGGTGGGCTACGACTCCGATGCCAAGAAGTTCGCACCGAAGTCGTGGTTGACCGCCTCGGTCTACAACTGGGGGCCCTACTACCTGAAGCGCATCCAGGCGGCCATGAACGGCACCTGGAAGACGGGCTTCTACTACGGGAGCATCAAGGACGGCTTCACGAAGCTCGCCCCGTACGGTCCCGGCGTCAGCGCGGCGACGAAGTCGAAGATCGCGGCGTACCAGAAGAAGATCGTCAACGGGTCGTACTACGAGTTCCAGGGCCCGCTGTACGACCAGAGCGGCAAGCTGCGTGTGAAGAAGGGCGTCAAGATGACGGTCCCGCAGCTCTACGCGATGAACTGGCTCGTCAAGGGCGTCGTCGGCAGCGCGAAGGGCTGACGGCCTGCGTTTCGAGGGGGCGCCGCGAGGCGCCCCCTCGACGTTCGCAGCCCGTGGTCGTCCAGCCGACATGACAGGACGGAATGCGCTTCTCGTTTGAACGGAGGCTGCGCCAGCCGCGCTGGCTTTCGCTCGCGGTGCCCGTCGCTTCCGTCGTGTTCGCGTTCTTCGTCGCGGGGATCGTGCTGCTCGCGACCGGGCACAACCCGCTCTCGACCTATCGCGAGCTGTTCGACGCCGCGTTCGTCCAGACGGGGTCGCTCAACCAGACACTGATCGTGGCGACACCGCTGGCCTTCACCGGGCTCGCGGCCGCTGCCGCGTTCCGGATGAAGCTCTTCAACATCGGCGCCGAGGGTCAGATGTACATCGGCGCGATCACCGGTGCGGCCGCCGGGCTCTATCTGGGCGGCCGGGGTGGTTCGTCCGTGTTCGTGATCGCGGCGATGGTCGTGATGGGCGGGCTCGGCGGGACCGCGTGGGCCCTGATCCCGGGCATCCTGCGCGCTTTCTGCAAGACCAACGAGATCCTCACGTCGCTGCTGCTCAACTACGTTGCCGGCCTCCTTCTGACCTACCTGATCTTCCAGAGCCAGTCGTATTGGCGGGAGACGAAGGGCTTCAACGCCACGGTCTTCCCGACCGGGAAAGAGCTGCCCCCGTCGGCGGTCTGGCCGAGCTGGACGCTCGACGTCCAGGGCGGCATCACCATCCCGCTCGGCGCCGTCATCGCCGTCATCGTGGCGATCGTCCTCTGGGTGCTCTACAGGCGGACCCGCTTCGGCTTCGAGGCGCAGGTGCTCGGCGACTCCGACCGGGCTGCGCGTTACTCGGGAGTTCGGGTGCGCCGCAAGATTCTCGCGGTGATGGCGCTCTCCGGTGGGATCGCCGGCCTGGCCGGAGCGAGCCAGGTGGGCGATTTCGCGCACTCGGTCGACGGCGACCCGAACGGCCTGCAGAAGCTCGGCTACGGCTACACGGGGATCGTCATAGCGGCGCTCGCTCGCTACAACCCCTTCGCGGTCGTCCTCGTCGCGTTCCTGATGGGCGGCCTCGAGAACGCCGGCAACACGCTGCAGGGCGCGAACTTCCCGGCGGGTCTCGTGGGCGTGATCCAGGGGATCATCCTGTTCTCGGCGCTCGGCGGCGAAGTGCTGATCCGCAACCGGGTGCGCATCGTCCGTTCGAATCGGGGCAGCGCCGCGAGCGAGCCGGAGCCCGCGGCATGAACAACACACTGCTCGTGGTCCTGATCGCCTCCGGCATTGCCTACGGAACGCCGCTGCTCTACGCCTCGCTCGGTGAGCTGCTCGCGGAGCGGTCGGGGGTGCTCAACCTCGGCGTCGAGGGGATGATGCTCGTCGGTGCCGTGATGGGCTTCTGGACCGTGCAACGTGTGCATACCGGCCCGGGCATCGCGCTCACAGCCGGCATTCTCGTCGCCGCCGTCGCGGGCGCGGCGATGGCTTCGATCCACGCCTTTCTCGTGATCACGTTCCGGGCCAGCCAGATCGTCTCCGGTCTCGCGCTCACGATCTTCGCCGGCGCGGTCGGCCTGTCGTCCTACCTCGGGAACGATCTGAACCTCTCGGACGCCCCGGCGAGGCACACGTTCCACGCGGTGTTCCCTGCGAGCATGCAGCGCTGGCCGATCATCGGCCCGATCGTGTTCGGCCAGGACGTCCTGGTCTACATCTCGTGGGCGTGCGTGATCGCGATCTGGCTCTACCTCTCCCGCACGCGGCCGGGTCTCAACGTTCGCTCGGTCGGCGAGTCACCGGCGGCCGCCGACACGATGGGGATCAACGTCACCGCGTATCGGTACGCGCACACGCTCGTGGGCGGTGCGTTCGCGGGGGTGGCGGGAGCCTCGATCACGCTCGCCATCACCCCGCAGTGGGTGAACGGGATCACGGGAGGCGCCGGCTGGATCGCAATCGCCCTCGTCATCTTCGCCTTCTGGCGGCCCGAGCTCTGCCTCGTCGGCGCGTACTTCTTCGGCGCCCTGCAGGCGCTTGCACCGCAGCTGCAGGCCCGTCACATCAGCCTCGGGCCGACCGTTCTGTGGACGAACGCGTTGCCGTATGTGATGACGATCGTCGTGCTCGTCGTCGTCTCGTCCGGGGTCGCCCGGAGCCGGCTCGGGGCGCCGGCCGCGCTCGGTAACGCCTACGCCCGCGAGGACCGCTGATGGCTGCCGTCATCCCCGCCGTTTCGATGCAGGGCATCAGCAAGCGCTTCCCGGGCGTCGTCGCGAACGATCAGGTCGACTTCGAAGCCTTGCCCGGCGAGGTGCACGCGCTGCTCGGCGAGAACGGAGCGGGGAAGACGACGCTGTCGCACATCCTCACCGGCCTCTACCGCGCCGATGAAGGCACGATCTCGCTCTACGGGGAGCGGGTCTCGTTCGCCTCGCCGCGCGAAGCGATCGACGCCGGAGTCGGGATGGTCCACCAGCAGTTCCGCCTCGTCTCGCGGTTCACCGTCGCCGAGAATCTCATGCTCGGCGATCGTCGCGGTGCGGGCCGCCGCTTTCGCATCGATCCGGGAGCTGTCGACGCCCAGGTGCGGGAGCTGGGCCAGCGGTACGGCCTCGACGTCGATCCTCGGGCGCGCATCTGGCAGCTTTCGGTCGGCGAGCAGCAGCGAGTGGAGATTCTGAAGGCGCTCTACCAGAACGCCCGCATCCTGATCCTCGACGAGCCGACTGCGGTGCTCGTGCCGCGCGAGGCCGACGCGCTCTTCGCCACGCTGCGTCAGATGGCCAGCGAGGGTCGGACGGTCATCTTCATCTCGCACAAGCTGCACGAGGTGAAGGCCGTCTCGGACCGCGTCACCGTGCTCCGGGCCGGGAAGGCGCTGGCGACGGTGCAGACGGCCGAGGCGACGCCCCATTCGCTCGCGACGTTGATGGTCGGCCGCGACATCAAGCCGGTGAAGCGAGAGGCACAAGCCCGGCGGGACAGCACGCCCGTGCTCGAGGTGGACGATCTGTGGGCAGAGGGCGACCGTGGGATCACCGCTGTCAGGGGTGTCTCGTTGACGGTCCAGGCGGGTGAGATCGCGGCGATCGCCGGCGTCGCGGGCAACGGTCAGCGTGAGCTGGCGGAGGCGATCACCGGGCTTCGGCCGTACACCAAGGGCTCGATCCGGGTCGGGGGGCGGCCGGTGCGGGCGGGCGACGCGCGGTCGGCGTACAAGGCCGGGGTCAGCCACGTGCCCGAGGACCGCCTCGGCACCGGTGTGGCTCCCAGCCTGTCGATCGCGATGAACCTCGCGCTCAAGTCGTTCCGTGTGGACTCACGCGGCCCGTTCCTTCGGCTCGGGGCGATGCGCGCGAAGGGGGTGGAGGCGATCAAGACGTTCGAGATCAAGGCGTCAGGGCCGGACCAGCAGACGGACTACCTCTCCGGGGGCAACCTGCAGAAGGTCGTGATCGCGCGTGAGTTCGGGGCGGAGCCGAGCGTCCTCGTTGCAGGCTCGCCGACTCGCGGTCTCGACGTCTCTGCCGTCGAGCAGGTGCACTCCTACCTGCTGCGGGCCGCCGAGAGCGGCACCGCCGTGCTGCTGATCAGCGAGGACCTCGACGAGATCCTCGCTCTCAACGACCGGATCTTCGTCATGTACGAAGGCGCCCTCTCCGAACTGCCTGCGGGTGCGACCGTCGGTGAGATCGGGCTGCGGATGGCCGGCCAGTCCGCAGCCCCGGCGTCCCAGTAGGTCTCAGGCCGCTTCTTCGGTGCCCGCCGTCCGCAATCGCTGCTTGGCGATGAAGTCGCGGTACCAGTAGAAGCTTCCCTTCGGCACCCGCTCGAGCGTCGCGTAGTCGATGTAGATGAGGCCGAAGCGCTTCCAGTAGCCCCATGCCCATTCGAAGTTGTCGAGCAGCGACCAGGCGAAGTAGCCACGAAGCGGCACGCCTTCCGCGGTCGCCCGCGCCGCGCCCGCCAGATAGCTCTCGAGGTACGACTGCCGCTCCGGATCGTTCACGCTTCGGTCGTGGCCACGGACGTCCGCGTAGGCGGCGCCGTTCTCGGTCACGTAGATGGCTGCCGGCTGATAGTCGTGGTGCAGCCGGAGCAGCAGGTCCTGCAATCCGTCCGGCACGACCTCCCAGCCCATGTCAGTGCGGTCGACGTCGTCGCGGCGCACGATCTGCGAGCGGCCGCCGTTTTCGTCGGCTGCCACGAGCGGTGAGGTGTAGTTGTTGACGCCGAGGAAGTCGATCGGCGTCGAGATCAGCTTCAGGTCGCCCTCATGCACCTCCGGCATCAGCTCCGCCCACGCCTCGAGCATGTCGTCCGGGTACGTCCCGAGGAAGAGCGGATCGAGGAACCACCTGTTGTGGAGGCCGTCGACCCAGCGTGCAGCCGCGAGGTCCTCGGGCGACTCGCTCATGGCGTAGGGGTTGTCGAGGTTGAGCGTGATCCCGACCTCGGCGTTCGGTGAGTTGCGCCGCAGGATCTCGACCGCCCGGCCGTGCGAGAGCAACAGGTGGTGAGCGGTTGCCAGTGCGTCCGACTCGGACTCGCGGCCTGGAGCGTGATGACCCCAGCCGTGACCGACCCAAGACACGACCCACGGTTCGTTGTGGGTGATCCAGTGGCCCACGCGGTCGCCGAGGCGCTCGGAGACGACCTCGACGTATTCGGCGAACGCATCGACCGTGTCGCGCACGGGCCAGCCGCCCGCATCTTCGAGCACCTGCGGTGTGTCCCAGTGGAAGAGCGTGACGTACGGGGCGATCCCGTTGCCGAGCAGTTCGTCGACCAGCCGGTCGTAGAAGTCGAGGCCCGCCGAGTTGACACGGCCCTTGCCCTCGGGCAGCACGCGAGGCCACGCGATCGAGAACCGGAACGCGTCGAGGCCGAGCTCGCGCATCAGTGCGATGTCGTCGCTGTAGCGGTGGTAGAAGTCGCAGGCGACCGCGCCGCTGTCGCCGTTCCGCACCTTCCCGGGCGTGGCGCAGAACCGGTCCCAGACGCTTTCGCCGCGGCCGTCTTCGTTCGCCGCTCCTTCGATCTGGTACGAGGCGGTTGCGGCCCCCCACATGAAGTCGGCGGGGAACAACTTAGGGAGTTGACTGGACATGGATTTCCTCTCGACTGGCAGGGGAGGGTGCGGTGACGTGGCAGCGGGCGCTGTGCCCGTCCTGGGTCAGGACGAGCTGCGGCGTGATCTCGGTGCAGATGCCGATGCGGAGCGGACAGCGGTCGGCAAACCGGCAACCCGCAGCTGGGTCGATGGCGGCCGAAGCACTACCCTTGCGCACCTCGATCCGCTCGCGTTTGTCGGTGGCCGGGTCGGGAACCGACTCGAGCAGCAGGCGCGTGTACGGATGCAGGGCGCTCTGGAGCACGCTCTCTGCGGGGCCTTGCTCGACGATCTGCCCGGCGTACATGACGAGCATGTAGTCGGCGACGTAACGCGCGCTGGCGAGATCGTGGGTGACGTAGAGGAACGCAAGCTGCTTGCGTTGCTTCAGGTCGAGCGATCAGATTGAGAATGCCGACGCGGATCGAAACGTCGAGCATCGAGGTCGGCTCGTCGGCGACGAGCACGGTCGGCTCCACCGCGAGCGCGCGCGCGATCGCGACGCGCTGCCGTTGGCCGCCCGACAGCTCGTACGGATACTTGTCGACGTAGCGCTCGGGCGGCACCAGACCGACCGTCGTCAGCAGCTCTTCGATGTGCCTGTCGATGTCTGCGCGCTTCGCGATGCCGTGGATCTTCAGGGGGCGGGCGAGATGGTGGTGGATCGTCTTGACGGGGTTCAGCGATCCGAACGGATCCTGGAAGATCATCTGCACCTGCGACCGGTAATGCAGGACGTCGCGGCGACGACTGACGTTGGTCACGTCCTTGCCCTCGAAGTAGACGCTGCCACTGGTCGGCTCATACAGGCGGGCGAGCATGCGGGCGACGGTGCTCTTGCCGCTGCCGCTCTCGCCGACGAGTGCGGTGACGGTGCCGGGGCGCAGCGTGAACGTGACGTCGTCGACGGCGTGCAGGCGGCCGCGGCGGCCGACCAGGCCGTTGCCCGCCGCGAAGTGCTTCGTCAGTCCGCGGACCTCGATCGGCCCTGAGATCGAGGCCGTCATCCCTGCTGCTCCACGAGATGGCACGCCACCTGGTGCCGGGGCCCGACGTCGTGCAGGACCGGGCGCACCGTGGTCTGTAGCTTGTACAGTCCGCCCTGCTCCGGCCGGCAGTGGGGGCACCGTGGGTGGAACCGGCAGCCGGGTGGTGGGGACGCGAGGTCCGGCGGTGAGCCTTGGATTCCGGTCATCCGCTCGATCGGCCCGGTCAGCGGCGGGAACGACTCGATCAGCCCGAGCGTGTACGGGTGGCGCGCGGCGTCGCGCAGCTCCGCCGCCGGGCCTTCCTCGACGACCTCGCCCGCGTACATGATCGCGATCCGGTGCGCGACCTCGAAGAGCAGCGACAGGTCGTGCGTGATGAAGAGGACCGCGAACCCGAGCTGCTCCTGGAGATCCTTGATCTGCTGCAGGATCTCCCGTTGCACGACGACGTCGAGCGCAGTCGTCGGCTCGTCCATGATCACGAGCTCGGGGTTGAGCGCGAGCGCCATGGCGATGATCACGCGCTGCCGCATCCCGCCGGAGAGCTCATGCGCGTACGCGCGGGTTCGGCGCTTGTCGATGCCGACGAGGTCGAGCAGCTCGCCGGCGCGCTCCAGGGCTGCGCTCTTCGAGATCTTCTCGTGCGCCCGCATCATGTCGACGAACTGATCGCCGACGCGGGTCACCGGATTGAGCGAGTTCATCGCGCTCTGGAAGACCATCGACACGTTGCGCCAGCGGTAGCTTGCGCAGCTCCTCCGTGCTCTTCGTCGACCAGGTCGTCGCCGCGGAAGAGGATGCTGCCGCCGGTGATCTCGGCCGGAGGGCGCAGCACCCGGATGACGCTGTTCGCGATCGTCGTCTTGCCGCAACCGGACTCGCCCGCGAGGCCGAGGATCTCGCCGGCAGCGATCGTCAGGTTGACGCCGTCGACCGCAACGACATCGCCGTAGGCGACACGGAGATCGCGCACCTCGATGAGCGTCTCGCGCTCTGGCATCCGGGATCGGCGACAGTGTCGCGCTCCGCCACGGTCACTTTGACTTCTTCCGCTTTTTCGTGCTTCGAGCGCGCGCAGCCGGGGATTGCTGACCTCGTCGATCCCGGCGAGCAGGAAGACGAGCCCGACGACGGTGATCACGAGGGCGAGGCCGGGGAAGAGGAACGGCCACCATTCGCCCTGCAGGACGGTCGAGTTCGTCTGCGCCCAGTAGAGCACCATCCCCCAGCTGACGTGGGAGGTGTCGCCGAGGCCGAGGAACTCGAGGCCGGCGTCCACGAGCAGGGCGACGTAGAAGACGAGCACGAATGCCGCGGCGATGCGGCTGATCATGTTCGGCATGATCTCGCCGAAGACGATTCGCCGCGTCGACTCGCCGGCGACCTTCGATGCGTGGACGAAGTCACGGCTCTTCAGCCCGAGGGCCTGCCCACGTAGGATGCGCGCTTCGAACGCCCACAGCGTCAGCCCGAGGACGAGGATCATCGTCGTCATGCCGCGCGCGTGGAGGTAGCCCGAGATCACGATCAGCAGCGGGATCGTCGGAATGACGAGAAAGACGTTGGTGAGAAAGTTGACGACCTCGTCGATGATCCCGCCCGAATACGCGGCGAGGATGCCGAGCGTCGCGGCCAGTGTCGTCGCGAGCACAGCTGCCGAGAAACCGAGGATCAGCGAGCGGCGCGTCGCCGAGGACGACCTGCGAGAAGATGTCGCTGCCCTGGTCGGTCGTGCCGAAGAGGTGATTCCACGATGGAGCCTGTCGCGTCGCGAGCGAGGTTGAAGTCGGTCGGGTCGTTGACGGAGATCCATGGCGCGATCACCGCGACGATGAGCATGAAGACGAGCAGCATCGAGGCCGAAGCGCGACTTCGGGTTCCGAGAGGAGCAGGGAGAGCCAGCCCGGGATCCGGCGATGCTTCCGGGGCGCGGCGATGGTGAGCGGGATCGACTTGCGGCTCGATGGCGGGCTGCAGCTGCGACATCAGTTGGCCCGGACCCGTGGATCGAGCAGGAAATTGGCCAGGTCCATCATGAAGTTCGCGGCGATCACGGCGAATGCGAAGACGAGCAGCAAGCCCTGGGTGAGCGGATAGTCGCTGCCGAGCGCCGCCTGCTGCAGCGTCAGGCCCGCACCGGGGTAGCTGAAGACGTATTCGATGAAGACGAGCCCGCCGACGGCGCCTGCGAACTGCGCGGCGAACCCGTTCAGCGGCGGCAGGATCGCGTTGCGGCCGGCATAGCGGGTCATCACGCGGCGATCCTTCAAGCCCTTGGCCTGCGCCATCGCGACGTAGTCCTCACTGATCGTGTTGATCATCACGGTGCGCATGTTCAGCACCCAACCGCCGGTGAATGCGGCCATGATCACGAGTACCGGGAGCTCGGCATGTCGCACCAGGCTCTGTGTGAACGCCCAGTTGTAGCCGGGCACGAGTTGACTGTCGTAGGCGTGCTGGATCGGGAACCAGCCGAGCTTGAGCCCGAAGAAGTAGACGCCGAGGAGAGCGGTGAAGAACGCCGGGAACGCGCCGAGCCCCATCAGAGTCGGCACGAAGAAGGTGTCGACGGTACCGCCGCGCCGCCAAGCGGCGACCATTCCGATTGTGATGCCGATGATGAAGGCCAGGAGGAAGGCGACCCCGACGAGCGCGATCGAGTAGGGAAGCGTCCGCCCGATCACCGTCGAGACGGGGGCCGGGTAGTTCGACGTGGAGATCCCGAAATTCAGGTGCGCGAGCCGGTGCAGATAGACGACGTAGTCGTGCCAGACCGTGCCCTTACCCCCGCCGAGCAGCGCCTCGTACGTCTGGACGATCCCGGGGTTGGCCTGGATCTGGGCGGGCGAGAGGCGGGAGAGGACGCCGCTGGCCGGGTCGCCCGGCATGAGGCGCGGCAGCAGGAAGTTGAGCGTCAGCGCCACCCAGATGGCGAAGACGTAGAAGAGGCATCTGCGGAGGAACCAGCGCATCGCTTATGGCCGAGAGTATTGCGCCGGGCGGGACCGAAGTCCCGCCCGGCTCGTCCCAGGCCCGCTACGGACCGGCGTGACCGCCGGGGCAGATGCGGGTGAACGAAAGGACGTTGTCAGGGAACGTGGTGAAGATCGGGTCGCCGTAGAAGTTCTTCGGCGAGTTGAAGCAATGGAAGTACTTCGTGCTGTACGTCGACCACCGCGGCCCGATGAAGAGCGGGACGATCGGCATCTGGTCGAGGAAGATCTTCTCGAGCTTCGTCGCGATCGTGTGCTGCGTCTTGCCCGAGTCGAGCGTGACCTTCCACTGGTTCAGGAGGTTGGTCGCCGTCGGCGTCATACGTGTGCGCCCAGTTGCCTGTCGTCGAGGCGTCCTGCCCCGACGGGATGAGGGAGTTCTGCGAGAGGTTCGAGTTGAAGAACCCGTACGGCGATGCCTGGGAGCCGTTCTGCCAGAGCAGCGTCGGGTTCTTGGTCGCGTAGGCGTTCGGGAACCAGGATCCCCAGTCGGGCTCGAGCGCGACGTTCGAGTCGATTCCGATGCCCTGGAGGTTCTTCGTGATGATCTGGTTCGACGCGACCCAGTCGGACCAACCCGAGATCACGTGGATGTTCAGTGAGACCGGGTTGCCCTTCGGGTCGATGAGCTTGTTGCCCTTGTACGTGAACCCGTTTGCGGTCAGCACTGCCTTCGCCGCGGTCGGGTTGTACGTCGAGAGCAGCTTGGACTGCGCCTTCACGGCCTTGTCGGTCACCCACGAGGGGAACAGGCCGTTGAGCCCGATTGCATCGGTCGCCGGCGCATAGCCGTACTCACCGAGCTTCGAGACCGTGTTGCGATCGATCGCCATCGACAGTGCATGCCGGAAGGCGACGAGGCTGTACGGATACTGCGTGTTGTCGAAGACCAGCGAGACCGGGTAGGCCGTCGTGGCGTAGAAGGAGTGGTAGTGCGCCTTGTCCTTCGCCTCGTATGCCTTGGCGACGTTCGGGACGAAGTTGTGCGTCCAGTCGACCTGGCCGCTCTGGGCCAGTGCCAGCGACGCGTCGTTCGACGATGCCTGGACGTACTCGAGGCAGGGAATGAGCGGCTTGCCCGACTGCCAGTAGTGCGGGTTCTTGCCCAGGACGTAGTCCTGCGGCGTGAACCGGACGATGCGGGTGAACGGGCCGGATCCGACCGGGTGCGAGTTCGTGAACGTCGACGGGTCGGCGACGTGCGACCAGATGTGCCGCGGAATCACGATTGCGCCGTTCAGCGTTGCGGCGATGAACTGCGAGTCGGCCGTCTTCAGGTTGATGACGACCGCGTACGCGCCCTTCGCCTTGATCGAGGCGATGTTCGTGTCGGGACGCGTGTACCCGATGATGTCCATGACCTTGTTCTGCTTGCCGGCGGTCAGGCTGTACACGACGTCGACCGAGGTGAGCGCCTTGCCGTCGGACCACTTGACGCCCTTCGCCAGCTGCAGCGTCAGCGTCTTGTTGCCGTTGCTCCACTTCCAGCTCCTGGCGAGCCACGGCAGCGTCGGCTTCCCGCCCTCGGGCGAGACGGTCAGTCCTTCGTAGATCGCGCCCTTGACGACCTGACCGCTGGGGAGGCCGGTTCCGGTGAAGGGGTTGAAGTTCTTGGTGAATGCTCCGTCACCGGCGCCTGCCATCGTGAGGCACTTGTGACTCGCAGTGGTCTTGGCAGCGGTTGCGTGCCCGGTGGGGCGAGCGGCTGCGATGGCGACGACGCACAGTGCCGCCAGCAGTGCGGCTCCGAGCGCGACGGCGAGGCCGAGGCGGGTGGAGCGGGTCTGACGTGACATCTGCCTTCCTTTCCTGCCCAACTGGGCGGCTTGTGTCGATCTGGGGAGATTTCCGGTAATTACCGGTAACGGTTACCACGGAGAGCCGTCCGATGTCAAGGGGCATCCTGCAAATATGGGGAAATCAGCCTGAAACAATTGCCGGAAACGTTTCCAGGTGCTTGAATAGCTTTTCCGATGGCTCAAACCGACACTCAACCCGTCCCGCCCTTCCGCGGCCGAGCCACGATCCGGGACATCGCCGACCTCGCCGGTGTCTCGATCGCGACCGTCTCGCGCGTCCTCAACGACCGGCCCGACGTCGCCCGTGAGACGCGCGAGAGCGTCCTGCAGGTCGTGCGCGAGCACGGCTTCAGCACGAACCGCGGCGCCCGCGGGCTCTCGAGCGGCCGCACCGGGATGATCGGCCTGACGCTGCCGCTCGTCGCCGACGCCTACTTCGGCCCGATGCTGAGCGGCGCCGCCGAGGCGCTGCACGAGCGCGACATGCGGCTCGTGCTCGCACCGACGCTGCACGAGCACGACCGCGAGGTCTCGCTGCTCGAGCGGCTGATGCGAGGGACGACCGACGGCGCGATCCTCATGCTGCCGGAGGAGTCCGAGGACGAGTTGCTGATGCTGCAGCGCCAGGGCTTCCCCTTCGTGGTCGTCGACCCGCGCGAGACGCCGCCGGACGGCATCGCGTGCGTCTCGGCGATGCACGCGGCCGGAGCGAAGGAAGCGACCGAGCATCTGCTCCGTCTCGGACACCGCCGCATCGGCGCGATCGCCGGCGCTCCCGGGTGGTACGCCACGGAGGAGCGGCTGATCGGCTTCCGCGCCGCGCTCGCCGGTGCCGGGATGCTGCTCGATCCGGAGCTCGTTGCCTACTCCGACTGGCGCATGCCGCGTGGCACCGAAGCTGCCGAGCAGCTGCTGTCGCTGGCCGACCCGCCGACCGCGATCTTCGGCTTCAACGACAACGTTGCGATCGGTGTCCTGCACGCAGCACATAAACGTGGGATCAAGGTTCCGGACGATCTGTCGGTGGTCGGCTTCGACGATACGGAGCTGGCGATCGTCGTCACGCCGCAGCTGACCTCCGTCCGCCAGCCGCTCGCCGAGCTCGGCCGGACCGGCGTGAGTCTGCTCGTTCGCGTTCTCGAAGGGCAGCGGGTGGACGCGCTGCGCATGGAGCTGGCGACGAAGCTCGTCGTGCGCGAGACGACGGCGCCGCCGCCGCGGAGATAGCCCGTTGCGTCTCGCGATCGTCGCGGCTCTACTCGCCGGCGGCCTTGCGATCGGAGCTGCGTTCGCGCTTGGAGGCGGGACGCGAAACGCGTACCACGTGCAGCGGTTGGTCTCGGACCGGCAGGGGCGTGCGGCGCATTCCGACGCGCACCTGGTGAACGCCTGGGGGCTCGCCGCGAGCCCGACCGGGCCGTGGTGGACGGCGAACGAGGCGAGCTCGACGAGCACGTTGTACTCGGGCGCCGGACGCAAGCAGCTGCTGACCGTTCAGGTCGCAGGCGGCCCGACCGGGGTCGCGTGGTATGCCGGCAAGCAGCTTCCGGTCGCGGCGGGCGGCGTCTCCGACCCCGCGCGCTTCGTCTACGCCTGCGAGGACGGGAAGCTGCGCGCCTGGACGCCGACCGTGCCGAAGGGGTGGTCGACCCAATCAGAAGTGGTGGTCGACGAGGGCGCCACTGCGGCGGTCTTCCGCGGTGTCGCGATCGACGGCTCCCGGGTCTTCGCGACCGATTTCCACAACGCACGCGTCAATGTCTACGACGCGCAGTGGCATCGCCTTCGGCTGCCGGGGGCGTTCGTCGACGAATCGATCCCTGCCTGGTACGCGCCGTTCGGGATCCAGGCGATCGACGGGCACGTCTTCGTCACGTACGTCTACCGCGCACCGGTGAACGGAAACGACGCGCCGACGGGTGGCTATGTCGACGAGTTCGACCGTGACGGCAGGCTCGTCGCCCGGGTCCAGCACGCCGGCGTGCTGAACGCGCCCTGGGGGCTCGCGCAAGCGCCCCGCTCGTTCGGCCGCTTCGGCGGCGACCTGTTGATCGGAAACTTCGGCGACGGCCGCATCAACGCCTTTCGCCGAACCTCCGGAGGCTGGTCCTACGCCGGAACCCTGAACGACGGCCACGGCAAACCGCTCGTCGTGAACGGTCTCTGGGGGCTCGGTTTCGGGAACGACGGCACGGCGGGGCCTGCCGACACGCTCTTCTTCACGTCAGGACCGCATACGTGGATGGGCGAGACGGAGCTCGGCGTGCACGGGCTGCTCGGCTCGATCAGTCCTGCGTGACCGGCTCGACGACCGAGGTCACAGCGCAAAGAGTAGAGGCTCAGTCCCCGGCCTCTCGCAGTCGAAGCGCGTTGAGGTCCCGGGCACGGATCTCAGCGATGCGGTCGGGGATCGTCCGCCAGTCGTCGTTGACCGCGTGGACGTAGCGGCCGGAGATCGGATCGAGGGCGCCGGTTGCGATGAACGCGACGAGGTCCGCAGTCACATCGGGGGTGGCCCAGACCTCCGGGTCGTCCCAGAGGTCGGGGAAGACAGGCTCCGCCATCGCGGTCTTGACCATTCCCGGCGAGATCGCGAACACCGAGACCCCGGCGGCGCGCGCTTCCGAGGCCAGTGCCTCGGTCATCCGAACGAGCGCCGCCTTGCTGGCCATGTACGCCGAATCGATCCGGTTGTCCCAGTCATCGTCGATTGCAAAGAACGCGGCGTTCGACGAGACGTTCACGATCCTGCCCGCTCCGCGCTCGCACATCCCTGGGAGCACGGCCCGGGCGCAGAGAAATGCGCCGAGCACGTTCACCTCGAAGACGCGCCACCAGGCCGATGGTTCCTTCTCCCACGTCGGCCCGCTGTCTCCTCCGATGCCGGCGTTGTTCACGAGCAGAGTCAGTGGGCCGAGCTCGGCTTCCACCTTCGTGATCGCCGCGGCGACCGCTGTTTCGTCCGTCACGTCCAGCGGCAAAGCGAGCGCTCCCGTCGCCTTGGCCACTCTCGACAGCGGGTCCACGCTCCGCGCCGCGATGGCGACTTTCCATCCGTCAGCCGAGAGCCGAACTGCGATCGCCTCGCCGATCCCTCGTCCCGCGCCCGTTACCAGGGCGACGCGCGCAGCTGTCATCGCCGGCTCGAGAGCAGCGCGTCGAGATCGAACGCCGCGTCGCCGGCCGTCGCGTCGTCCGACCCGTACCGCCGCCACTCCTCGAACGGCCGGTCCCATGCGAGCTCCAGGTCGTTCCCGTCCGGATCGCTGAGGTAGACCGCGAGATGCGTCCCGTGGTCCGTGAGTTGACGCAGCGGAATCCCGGCGTCGACGAGTCGGGCGACGGTCTCCGCGAGTCGTTCGCGCGTCGAGAAATTGAGCGCGACGTGGTGCAATCCGGTGACGCCGTCGGGTTGCTCGGGCCCATCCGCCGACTTCCAGGTGTTGAAGCCGAGGTGATGGTGGTAACCACCGGCAGAGATGAACAGCACGTCGCCGGTCGTGCCCCACCCGGGGACATCGCGCGCCTCGTGGACGACGTCGAAGCCCATGATGTCGACGTAGAACGCCCGCACGCGGTCGATGTTCGCGGTCCGTAGATGCACGTGCCCGACCCTGACCAGTGGGTCGATCGGTGGATCGGCGGCCACGACCGGGTCGACCGGACCTTGCGGCCCACTCACGGCTCAACCTCGTTTGTGTTGCGCATTCGACGAACCGTAGCGAAGCAGTGCTCGAGCTACAGAGGCGCATGGGCGATAGGCTCAGCCGCCAACGAGATCACGGGAGGCAGTTGCAGGTGAACGTTTCCTCGCGGTTCGACGTCAGCGGCTTCGGCGCAATCGTCACCGGCGGTGCAAGTGGCCTCGGGCTTGCATACGGTGAGGTGCTCGCCGAGCACGGTGCGCGCGTCACGCTGATCGACGTCGACGGCGAAGCTGTCGCCGCGCAGGCATCCCGGCTGCACGGCGAAGGGCTGGACGTGCGCGGCGTCGTCGCCGACGTGACGGATCACGCCGGGCTCGACCGGGTGATCGACGAGGCTGCGGAGGCGTACGGGCGGCTCGACGTCGCATTCGCGAACGCCGGTATCGATCCAGGAGTCGGCTTCGTCGGGGCCTGGGCAGGTGGAGAGCGCCCGCGAATGGAGGAGGGCGCCCTCGAGCGCTACACCGACGAGCGCTGGCAGCGCGTGATCGACATCAACCTGACGGGGATCTTCGCGACGGTGCGGGCCGCCGCCCGCCACATGCGTCCCCGCGGTTTCGGGCGGATCGTGGTGACGACGTCGCTCGCCGCGACCAAGGTCGAGCCTGCAATCGGCGCCGCCTACGGGACGGCCAAGGCCGGTGCGAGGCACTTCATGCACAGCGTCGCGCTCGAGCTCGCGGCGGACGGCATCACGGTGAACGCGATCGCACCGGGTTTCTTCGTCACGAACATCGGCGGCGGCCATGCACACGATCCCGAGCTGCAGGCGGCGCTCGCGAAGGACATTCCCATGCATCGCGTGGGCCGGCCGGACGACATCAAGGCGCTCGCGCTCTTTCTCGCGTCCCCGGCGTCGGGATACATCACCGGCCAGGAGATCGTGATCGACGGCGGCTGGGGGCTCGGAGTCGCGGACTGACGCGTCGGGGAGCGCTCGGCACGACCGGGTGCGTACGTCAGCCCGGTCGTGCCGTCGAATCTCGATCCTCAGGAAACCGCGATCGCTTCGAGCTCGAGCATCATCCCTGGGGCTGCGAGCCCGACAACCTGAACCGCGGTCGACGCCGGCGCCGGTCCCGGCATGAGCTCGCTCTTGATCCGTCCGTACTCGCGCAACGTGGCCGATGTCGGTCAGATACACGTTCATCTTTACGACATTCGCGAACGACATCCCCGCCTCGCTCGAGCACGACTCCGAGGTTCTCGAACGTCTGTCGCACCTGCGCCTCGAAGTCGCCTTCTCCTGTCAGTTCGCCGTCGGGCGTGATCGGCCCCTGACCGGCGACGAACACCATCGACTGCGCGCCGTCCACCCGCCAGGCCTGCGAGAACCCGAACGCGTCCTGCCAGCTCCATGGATTCACCTGCGTCGCATTCATTGGCCGGCGACTGGAGTGAGCGGCGGGCCGACGATCTCGTTGCCGTAGCGAGCTGCGACTTCCTTCAGCTTCGGAATGTCGGGCGGCCCAGGCGGAGGGAGCCCCGGCCCTTCCGGGTCTCGGCCCGCGTCCACGAAGAACTGCTCGCCGCCGCCGGGCGTGAGCAGCGTCAGCATGTGCGCATCCTCGTTGCCTTCGACGATGAACGTGTGCGGAACGTCTCTCGGCAGGAACACGAACGACCCAGGCCCGGCCTCGATGTCCTCGTCCCCGACCCGGAATCTGATGTTCCCCGCAAGGACCCAGAACGACTCGTCTTCACCGTGATGCACATGAAGCGGTGGCGACGAGCCCGCGCGGATGTGCGCCTCGACCAGCCCGAACGCTCCGCCGGTCTGTCCACCCGAAGCCTTGACCGTCATCCGGTTCGGCTGGAACCAGGTGGTTTCGCCTTCGCCAGCCAGTGTCCCGAACGGCACGGGTGCGGTAGCTGCCATTCCCATCTCCTTCCTCCTCATTCGTTGCACACATGTGCAATTGTTGCGCCGTTGTATACTCAACAGGATGGACGATGTCAAGCCCCCGGGCGACGAGTCGGCAGCGCCTCCACCGTCAGGAAACGGACGGGAACGGCAGCGGCGGCGAACCCGCCGCGCGATCATCACCGCCGCGGCCGCGCTTCTGGCCCGCGGGCAGGATCCGTCCGTCTCCGAGATCGCCGACGAAGCCGACGTCTCCCGCCGCACCGTCTACCAGTACTTTCCGACCCTCGAGCATCTGCTCGCAGACGCCGCGCTCGAGGCGGCCCGCACGACCGCGACGATCGAACCGGCGTTCGACACGCTCTCGAGCCTCGAAGACCGCGTCGAAGCCCTCGTCCGGGCAATGCAGCAAGGGTTCGCGGACACCGAAACGCTCGGCCGCACGATTGTCCGTCTGACCGTCGGCCGGGCCGGCGCCGGCGGTTCGCGGGGCGACGCCCACGACACGAGGACGGAGCAGCGAGCACCTCGCCGCGGCTACCGGCGCGTTGTCTGGATCGAGCGCGCACTCGAGCCGCTCCGCGACGACGTTTCGCCGGAACACTTCGAGCGGCTCGTGTCTGCGCTCACGCTCCTGATGGGCTGGGAGTCGATGATCGTCCTGCAAGACACGCGGGCGCTCAGCACGGCTGAGGCCGAGGAGGTCTGCGTCTGGGCCGCCCGCGCGCTCCTGGCCGCCACCGCGACCGAAGGCTGAAACCCTCGAGCTCGAGCGACAAGGGGAAAGCCCCGCAGTACGGGGCTTTCGAGTGGAGCTAGGCGGGCTCGAACCGCCGACCTCCTGGGTGCGATCCAGGCGCTCTCCCAGCTGAGCTATAGCCCCGGGCCAGCCTGCATTGTATCGGCACTCCCTCGGCGACGTAGGATCGGGCGGTGCGTCAGCCTGCGTTCACGGAGACCTTGCAGATAGCGCTCGTCGTGCGTGATCTCGAGGCCACGATGCGGACCTACGTCGATGACTACGGGATCGGCCCGTGGGCGATCTACGAGTTCAACCCCGACACCGTTCGGAACATGACGGCGAACGGTCGGCCGCTCGAGTCGGCGTGGCGTCTTGCGCTCGCTCGCATCGGTCAGGTGCACTGGGAGCTGATCGAGCCGCTCGACGACCGCAGCACCTATGCCGAGTTCCTGGCGGCGAAGGGCGAAGGCGTCCACCACATCGGTGTGGCGGTTCCGAGCTACGACGACGCAATCGGCGAACACGCGGCCGCGAACCGCGAGACCGTCCTCGGCGGCGAGTACAACGGCGTCACCTTCGCCTATCTGCCCACCGGTGGGGATCTCGGCGTGATCACGGAGATCTTCGACTCGCCGCCGGGCGACGATCAGCAGCCGGACTCCGTTTACCCCTGAGCAGCGGTCGGCCGGTTTTACCTGGCCCTCACAGTTCCCTCACGCGAACTGGGAAGGCAAGAGGTGGAACCTCCCAGGAAAAAGGAGAACGGATGACTCGCAAGACGAACCTCTTGGCGCTTCTCGGCGCCGCAGCGGTGACGGTGCTCGCCGTCGCGAACTTCTCGAATGCAGCGAGCGAGGCAGTGCCGGTGAACACGGCGGTGCCGAAGATCACCGGCACGTCGGCCGAAGCCGGCCAGACGTTGTCGGCCAGTTCCGGCACCTGGACGAGCGCAAGCACGATCACGTTCAAGTACCAATGGCGCCGCTGCAACGCACAGGGCAACGGCTGCTCCAACATCGGAGGGGCCGACTCTTCGAACTACCAGTTGAAGTCGAACGACGTGGGTCACACCGTGCGCGTTCGTGTGACCGCGAAGAACGCCGACGGCTCCGCGACGGTCGACTCGGCAGAGACCGCCGTGATCCGGACGGCAACTGCTCCGCCGCCCACGACCGTGAACGGTTGCCCGGCCGGTACCGGGACGCTCGACGTCGCTGCGATCGCGCCGCCAGCCCGGCTCCTCGTCGATGGACAGACGGTCTCGCCGACCGTGATCACCCGCTCCTCGAGCGACGTGACGCTGCGCTTCCACGTCTCGGCGTGTAGCGGCCGGTCGATCTCGAACGCACTGGTCTATGCGACCGCGGTCCCGTTCTCGCAGTTCTCGATCCCCCCGGAGGCGCAGACCGGCTCCGACGGATGGGCAACGCTGACGATGCACCAGGACCGGTTCTTCCCGGCTTCGTCGCGGCAGCAGTTGCTGGCCGTGTTCGTGCGGGCCCGGAAGTCGGGCGAGTCGCTGCTCGGCGGCGTCTCCACCCGCCGGCTGGTCTCGTTCCCGGTGCACCTCTAACGTCGAGTTCAGACCGTGCGCGCCGCCTACGATAGGGCGGTGCGCGCGGTCGTTCTCGACGCCGACGGGCTCCCCGAGCTCGCCGATCTGCCCGAGCCGACCGCTCCGGGCGTCCTCGTCCGCGTCCGTGCCTGCGGCCTGTGCGGCTCCGACGTGGAGAAGCTCGGCCGCGCCGCCGCGGGCACCGTGCTCGGCCACGAGATCGTGGGCGAGCTAGAGGACGGCTCGCGTGTCACGGTGGTGCACCGTGTGTCGTGCGGGACGTGCGAGCGCTGTCTCGCCGGACACGAGTCGACCTGCGCCACGTTCGGCGAGTTGCGAATCGCCCCGGGTGGATTCGCAGAATGGCTACGCGCCGTGCACTCCATCCCGCTGCCGGAATCGATCGCCGAGAACGACGGGGTCTGGGTCGAACCGCTCGCGTGCGTGCTGCGGGCCGTGGAGCACGTGCCACGGGGCCGGGTGCTCGTCCTTGGGTGTGGAGCGATCGGCCAGTTGTGGGTGCAGGTGTTGCGACACCGTGGCGACGAGGTCGTCGCCGCCGACCCGCGGGCTGAGCGGCTCAGCGCAGCGGAGGCGCTCGGCGCCGTGGCCGACACCGACCCGGTCGGCAGTGCCGTCGTCACCGCGGTGGCCGGCGTCAACGACGCGCTCCGCCGGCTCGACCCCGGCGGCACTCTGCTCGCCTTCTCGGCCCCCGAGCACGACCCTCCGATGTCGCTCGACACGATCTACCGGCAGGAGTTGCGCGTTCTGGGCTCTCGCTCCGCGACCCCGGCGTTCTTTCGGGCTGCGATCGAGGTCCTGCCGGCGCTCACCCTGCCCGAGGTGACCGTTCTGCCGCTGGAGCGGTTCGGCGAAGGCGTCGACCTCTATCGCCGGGGAGAGGTGCTGAAAGTCGTGTTCACACCGTGAAGGCTGCGCGCTTGTACGCGCCGGGTGACCTGCGCATCGACGACGTTCCGAAGCCCGAGCCTGCTCCGGGTGAGGTGCTCGTTCAGATCGAGGTGGCGCTGACCGACGGCACCGATCTGAAGACCTATCGCCGCGGGCATCCGATCCTGCTGCGGGAGTCGCCGGCACCGTTCGGGCACGAGTTTTGTGGGCTCGCTGACGGTCGCCGGGTGGTCGCCGCCAACTCGGCGCCGTGCAATGACTGCGAAGGCTGCGCACGGGGCGAGCAGTGCCGTGCGCTGCAGTTCCTCTCCGGTGCGTACGCGGACTGGATCGTCGTTCCGGAGCGCATCGCGGCCGTCAACCTGCACGACGTCCCGCCGGGTCTTGCGCCGGAGGTGGCCGCACTGCTCGAACCGCTCGCGTGCTGTCTGCGCGGTGTCGAGCGCGCCGCGATCGAGGCAGGTGACTCCGTTGCGATCCTGGGCGCCGGGCCGATCGGGTTGATGCTTGCCGCCTGCGTCGCCGATGTCGGTGGGTGGCCGATGATCGTCGGTGGTCGCGAGGAGCGGCGTGAGCTTGCGGGCTCGTTCGGAGCCGAGCCAGGAGACGGGCGCGGAGCCGACGTGGTGCTCGAGGCGGCAGGCACCGAGCAGGCCTGGGTCGACGCGGTCGAACTGGTGCGCCCAGGCGGGACGGTCGTCATGTTCGGCGGCCTGCCACACGAGGCTCGTCCGCCGCTCGATGCATTTCGTCTGCACTACGAGGAGCTGACGATCCGCGGCTCGTTCCACCACACCCCGGCGACCGTGCGTGCAGCGCTCGCCTTTCTCGCGAGCGGCGCCTATCCCTGGGACCTCCTCGTCACCCATCGCGTCTCGTTGGCCGAGCTGCCGGTGCTCTTCGCCGATCCGCCGCGCGACCTGCTCAAGGCCGCGGTCATTCCGTGACGCTGCGCGAGCTCAACCGCACGCTGCTCCTGCGGCAGTTGCTCCTCGAGCGAAAACGAGTCCCGCTCGTCAAGACGGTGACGAGGCTCGTCGGATTGCAGGCGCAGTACGCGCCGTCGCCGTACGTCGCGCTCTGGTCCCGCATCGAGGGTTTTCGCAAGGAGCAGCTCACGCGCGCGCTCTCGGCGGGCTCGATCGTCAAGGCCGGCTCCCTGCGCACGACCCTGCACGTGATGTCGGCGGCCGAGTTTCCCTTTCTCGCCTCTGCCTATGCCGAGTCCGAGCGCGGCCGCACAGAAGGCCTCGGCGTCGATGTCGAGGCGTTGCGCGCGGCGCTGCCGGAGGAGCCGATCACGAGCGCCGAGATGTTCGAGCTCGGTCACCGCGTCCTCGGCACCGATGATCGCTGGACGGTCGCGTTCGCCTTTCGCGCACTCCCGTTCGTGCGCACCGCGCCCGTGGGCGAGTGGCCGCATACCAAGCCCTCGCCGTTCATCCTGTGGCCCGAACCGCTGCCCGATCCTCGCGAGAGCGCGAATCGGGTCGTGCGGCAGTATCTCGAGGCCTACGGCCCCGCGACGCGCGACGACATCGCTCAATACACCTCGTTCAAGGTGCGTCAGATCGTTCCCGCGCTCGAGGGTCTGCCGACCGCTTCCGACGACGAGGGGAGAACGCTCTTCGACCTGCCGCGCGCGCCGCGGGCCGCGGGAGACGCGCGCGCGCCCGTGCGCTTCCTGCCGGCGTTCGACTCGATCATCCTGGCGCACCGGGACCGGTCGCGGATCGTTCCGCCGGAGTACGTCGATGTCGTCTTCAACAAGCGCAATGCGACGACGAAGAACACGTTCACGGTCGACGGCTTCGTCGCCGGCGCCTGGCGGATCGAGCGCAAACAGCTGACGATCGAGCCGTTCGCCCCGTTGCCCAAGCGCGTGCGGCGCGAGGTCGACGCCGAGGGCGAGCGGCTGCTCGCCTGGTACCTCGGCTAGCTGAAGAGCGTCAGCTCAGGCTCGCGTTCGCCGCGGAGGACGGCGAGATCGACCTGCGCCCAGGCGAGCCCGCGCTGTTCGGCGAGCGCGATCGCCTGCGGCTTGATCTGCTGCGCGACGAGGATCCCGCGACAGGCGGCACGTGCAGGATCGACGCGAATGCAGTCGAGATAGCGGGTCAGCTGCTCGACCGCGTCGATCGTGCCGACGCGCTTGATCTCGACGGCGACCCAGCCGTCGTCTCCGTCGCGGCACATCAGGTCGACAGGCCCCACGTCGGTCGGCCACTCGCGTTTGACGAGCCGTAGGTCGGCCTCGATGTGGGTCGGGTCGCCGGCGAGCAGGAGCTGCAGGTCGCGTTCGACGCCGTCCTTCTCGAGCCCGGCGGCCTCTCCCATGTCGTGCACCATGTCGGAGAGCACCTCGACGAGCTTGATCTCGAGGCGGTCCTCGGTGCGGCCGGCACGCTTGCGCACGACGATGAGTTCGCCGGAGTCCTCGATCACCGTCGGCGGGGTCATCCAATTGAGAGGTTTGTACCCGCCGGCGTCGGCGTGGACGAGCACCGAGCCGTCATCCTTCAGCATCAGGAGGCGAGTCGACTCCGGCAGGAACGCGTTCAGGCGGCCGGAGTAGGAGACCTCGCAGCGGGCGACGATCAGACGCACCGCGCCAACCTACCGTCCCTCTCGGACATGTCCTGGGGACAGTCCCCAGGACATGTCGGTTCAGGACTTGTGCGGACGGGGCTTGTAGGGCGGGCACTTCGGGCGTAGCGTGTAAGCCCGTGTCGAGTCCCCAGCCATGCCCGAAATGTGGCTCAGGTGTCACGACGATCACGAGCGAGTCATCGCTGGAACTCGCCGACTGCCCGACGTGCAAGGCCAGACTTTGGCGAGCGCGGGCAGATCCGTCGTTGCCGTGGGACCCGCCCTGGAACCCGGTGGAGGGCTCAACGCCTCCCGGTTGAAGCCGCCTCCTCGGCTCTCCTGCGGGAAGATGGGTCGATGAAAGGATCGAACATCGGCTTCGCCCTGTATGCGAGAGGCGAGGCGCCGGGAACCCTCGACGCGCGGTGGTCGTACGAGAACGCGTGGGGCGGCTCAGGGCAGGCGACCGGCGGCCCGGAGCAAGGCTTCGCCGGGCGCTACCGCATTTGCTACTTCCACGAGAACGGTGAGTTCTCCGACGAGTACGACCTGGAGATCGAGAAGGCCGGCGACTGCTACGACGTGAGGTGGCGGGTCGACGGTGTGATCGGCGCGGTCGGCGTCGGCATGGAGGTTGGAGACCAGCTCGCTGTCGGATGGCGAAGGGTCGCCGACTAGCGCGAGACTGGTCCTGGCGGACAGTCCCAGGACATGTCGGTTGAGGACGTGTCCGCGGGGTCGACGCCTGAGTCAGCCCCACGGCGTGCCCCGAAGGGACGCACGGCCGCCGGATCAGCGGCCCTTTCGGACATGTCCTGGGGACAGTCCCCAGGACATGTCGGTTCAGGACGTGTCCGCAGGCTCCACGCCTGGGGTCAGACCCAGGGGCATGTCTCGAACGGACGCTACGCCCGGCGGATCAGCGTCAGGCCGTCGCGGACGGTGAGCAGCACCTGAACCGTCCGCGGGTCGGCGGCGACATGCTCGTTGAAGCGCGCGATCGGCGGATCGCCTTCGACCACCTGCCCGTCGGCCAAGGTGTTGTCGGCCACGATCAGCCCGTGCTCGGCGAGACGCGGCAGCAGCGCTTCGTAATAGCCGATGTAGCCGCCCTTGTCCGCGTCGATGAAGACGAAGTCGAACTGGCCTTCGAGCGACGCGATCGTTTCGAGCGCCGGCCCGACGTGCAGTGTGATCTTCGACCCGTGCGGCGAACGGTTGAACCAGCCTTGCGCGAATGCTGCCCGCTCGGGGTTGAGCTCGCATGCGTCGATGCGGCCGTCGGCGGGGAGAGCCGCCGCCATCGCGAGCGCAGAGTGACCGCTGAACGTGCCGATCTCGAGCACGCGCCGGGGCTGCGCGACCCAGACGAGCAGCTCCAGAAACCGTCCGGCGACTGGGCCTGTGAGCATCGCCGCTTGACCGAGCTCGCGCACCGTCTGCTCAGAGAGCTCGGCGAGCAGCGGATCGTGAGGCGACGACATCCGCTCGGCGTACTCCTCGATGCGCGGATCGACGAGCTCCACTAGCTGCGCTCCACGCGCGAGCCTCCGACGATGGCGTCCGTGCCGTCATCGAAGCGCACCCAGGCTTTGCCCTTTCCGTCGTAGTCCGGCGACCAAACGACGAGTGTTGCGGGGCGGCCCGACACCTGCACCTGCTCGTCTCCCTCGGGCTCGACGCCGCGCCAGACGCGTACGAACGGGTTCTGCTCCCATTCACGACCGATCGTCGTCTCGTCTGTGTGCCCCGGCAGCACGCGGCGATCGTGCGGCATCGGCATGTAGACGTCCATCACCGCTTCTCGGATCTGCTCTAGGTCACCGCCGCCCACCGCGTCCTTGAAGAGCGTGTCGCCGGAGAAGACCGCGTGATCGTTGATCACGAAACAGACCATGTCGTCGGAATGCCCCGGCGTCGGGATCGCGTCGATCCACAGGTCTCCCGTTTCGAGCGAGTGGCGCACGACCGGCACGTCGAGCTCCCCCTCGTGCTCGACATGATCCGGGTGGGCGTGAGTCCGCAGGACATGGGTGGGGGTGACCCGCCACTCCGCGACCGCCTGGAGCAGCGGCTCGAGCGGAGCTCCGGAATCCACGAAGACGGCGGTGCCGCCAGCCTCGTCCGCGACCAGATAGGCGTTGGAAAGCCAGCGGGAGTCCATGCTCCGAGCGAGCAGCACGTCGTTAGGCTAGCCATGCACCCGACCGCGAGGAGAACGAAACGACATGCCCGGGCTGATGGCACGCCTCTCACTGATCTTCAAGGCCAAGTTCTCGAAGGCGCTGGATCGCGCCGAGAACCCGAACGAGACTCTCGACTATTCCTACGAGGAGCAGCTCCGCCAGCTCCAGAACGTCAAGCGCGGCATCGCCGACGTCACGACGGCCAAGAAGCGGCTGGAGATGCAGTACACGTCCATGCAGCAGCAGGTCGAAAAGCTCGATGGCCAGGCGCGGCAGGCGCTGGCAGCCGGTCGCGAAGACCTTGCGCGAGAGGCACTGACCAGGAAAGCCGCGGTGGAGGCGCAGCTCGAGACGATCATGCAACAGGGCCAGCAGCTCGAAGCCCAGCAGCAGAAGCTCGTCGACGGCGAGAAGACGTTGGCGGCCAAGATCGAGGCATTCCGCTCGCAGAAGGAAGTGATCAAGGCGCAGTACTCAGCCGCCGAGGCGCAGGTTCGGATCGGCGAGGCTGCGACCGGGATCGGCGAGCAGATGGCTGACGTCGGGCTCGCCGTTCAACGCGCCAAGGACAAGACCGAACAGATGCAGGCGCGGGCGAGTGCGATCGACGAGCTCACCGCCGCCGGCTCGCTCGAGGACTTCACCTCCAGCGGTGACGACATCGATCGCCAGCTGGCGGAGATCTCGCAGGGGAGCCAGGTCGACGACGAGCTCGCGAAGATGAAGGCCGAGATCGGCAAGGGAGAAGATCCGCCCAAAGAGCTCGAGGGCGAAAAAGCGTGATCGTGCGGTTGATGGGGGAGGGGCAGTTCCGCGTCGAAGACGCGCTGATCGCCCGTCTCAACGAGCTCGACGCCGAGGTCTCGCGCGCGGTTGACCAGGGAGACGAGCGCGCTCTGTGGACCGGGCTGCAGGCGCTGGCCGACGCGGTGCGCGAAGGCGGCGAGAAGCTCGCGGACGAGGACCTGCGCCCGTCGGATGCGATCATCCCGCCGGAGGACCTGTCGCTGGAGGAGGCGCAGGAGCTCCTGGCGGACGAGGGCTTCATCCCCGACGTGCCGGTGGCGTAGACCATGGCGCAGGAGGTGGTGCTCGCAGCCCGCCCGCAGGGCGAGCCCAAGGCGTCCGACTTCGAGCTGCGCGAAGCCGTGGACGCTGCGCCCGGTGACGGCGAGGTGCTCGTCCGCAACGTCTTCGTCTCCGTCGACCCGTACATGCGCAGCCGCATGGCGGGCCTGCGCACGTACGTCGGACCGTACGAAATCGGCGGCCCGATCGACGGCGGTGCGGTCGGGCGCGTGGTCGAGTCGCGGCACGAGGGGTTCGCGGAGGGTGACTGGGTGATGTCGATGCTCGGTTGGTGCGAGCAGGGCATCGTGGCCGGCGACCGGCTGCGGAAGCTCGACGCCTCGCTCGCGCCGCCATCGACCGCGATCGGCGTGCTCGGCATGCCGGGTCTGACTGCCTGGGTCGGTCTCGTCGACATCGGCCAGGTCAAGGAGGGTGAGACGATCTACGTGTCCGGTGCGGCAGGCGCCGTCGGCAGCGCAGCTGCGCAGATCGCGAAGCTGAAGGGCCTCCGCGTGATCGGCAGCGCCGGCTCGCCCGAGAAGGTCGACTGGCTGCGGTCCCTCGGCGTCGAGGCGTTCTGCTATCGCCAGCAGTCGGCCAGGGATGCTCTCGCCGACGGCATCGACGTGTTCTTCGACAACGTCGGCGGCGACCAGCTCGAGGCCGCACTGGGTGCGCTGCGCCCGTTCGGGCGCGTGATCGCCTGCGGTGCGATCTCCCGCTACAACGACGAGAGTCCCACGGCAGGCCCCCGCAACCTCGGTTTCGTCGTCACGAAGCGGCTACGCATGCAGGGCTTCATCGTCTCGGACCACCGCGACCGCTTCCCGCCGTTCCTCGCTGAGGTAGGGCCGTGGGTGGCCGCGGGCGAGTTGCAGTACCGCGAGACATTCGTCGACGGGATCGAGAACCTCCCGGCGGCGTTCGCGGGTCTCTTTCAGGGCGACAACACCGGCAAGATGCTGGTGCGCGTCGGGCCTGAGAACTAGGGCGACAGCTCTATCGGTGCACGAAGGCGATGCGTGTCGAGCCGAGGAGGTTCTGGCCGTCGATCTCGAAGTGGCAGACGCGGGGCGACGGTGACGCCGGCACGGAGATCGTGCCGTTCCAGTAGGGGAGCCCCGCGATCCTGGCGTCCTGGACGATCCGTCCGTCGAGGCGCAGTGTCACCACGCTCGTCTCCTTCGGCAGGAGTGTCAACTCCAGCCGTCCGCCTGCGCAGTCGTACGCGCGAACGACGCCGGGCTCGGTCATGTCACCGTTCGGCTTGATGCCGCTCTCCACCGTCGTGAGCCGGGGCGGTCCCGAGAGGCGCCAGAGCGTCAGGCCGGCCTGGTCGATCCCGTTCTGTTCCAGATGAGCCACAGGCGTGCCGACAAAGGCGTGCGGGTCGCTCGCAACGAGGTATTGCTCGGCGACCGGGAGCCGGCCGGTTGGAGGAACATGGACGACCCGCTGCGGCATCGGCCCGGGCACGCGGCCCGGCGCTGCGGCGATCACGTCGGTGACGTTCCGGTTCCAGAATCGCACCTGCCAGACTCCGTTCCAGTACGACTCGTCGTCATAGAGGTACGCGACCGGACCCTGGACGGCACGCGTGATCCAGTTCGGCGGCACGCCGACGAGGTTGTGCTGGTCGTAGCTCACGCGCTTGGCGATGTCGTTCGATGCGACGGCGGTCGAGCCGATCAGAAGCGCGAACATGAGCACGGGGACGACCGCGATGTAGCGACGGCGCAGCGCGACGATCGTGGCCAGGATCGCCACCGAGACCGCGGCGACCGCCCATGACGCGTGGCTCGCGCCCAGGTGGTAGAGGATGACGACGCCGAAGGTGTCGGGCAGCGCGTTGATGTTGGTGAGGTGGTTCCACGGCGTCAGCAGGAGCAGCGCGAGCGTCAACAAAGCGACGAAGTAGACAGTCGGCCGGGGCCGCGGGGCGCCGCGATCGAGCCAGAGTGCGAACACCGTGAAGAGCACGGGCGGCAGCAGCGCGAGGTCTCGGCCGAGCAGGTGCGGCGCATAGCGGGCGGCGAAGAAACCGACCTGGACGACGACGAGGACCGTCGCGCACGTTGCGACCGCGACGAGGGACCTGGCTGCAGGGTCTCGTTCCCTGCTCCGCGTCACGCCGACGAGCAGCAACACGAGCGCAACGATGGGGGCGACCGCCGTCGAGAGGGCGAGATAGCTGAAATGCTCAGCGATCAACGTCGCCGAGGAGCGAAGTGGATAGCTCCCGCGAAGCGTTCCCGCATACGCACCGAAGAGCCCGGGAGTTGCGGCGACCGCGATGCCCCCCGCCAACAACACACACCAGACGGGCCAGAACACACGCAGTGAACGCCGGTCGCGGGCGAGCAGCCAGTCGACGACGATTGCCGCAGCGAAGACTGCGATCAAGACAATCGACTGAACCCTCGTCAGCAGCGCAAGGACGATCGCCACGAATGCGATCGCTTGATCGCGAAGCGCTCCGGTCTCGATCGCTCGCGCGATCGCAAGCAATGCGAATGCGCCGATCGGGTAGATCAGGACCTCCGTCATGATGAGACCCGAGTAGAGAGTCAGCGGCGACGCGAGTGCGAGAGCCGCGGCCAGGAGTGCGTAGCCGGGCCGCATGAATCGGCGCCCGTAGAAGAAGACGGGCACTGCGACGAGCGACATGACGAGCGCCTGCAGCAGCTTCAGGGACGCATAGCCGGTGGCCAGCCGGCCGGCCGACAGCGGTGCACCGGCGAGAGCCGGGTAGAGGAAGCCGTAGCCTGCGCCCTCGCCGTGTAGGACCGCGAGCTGGCCGTGGTGCCACAGGTCGAGCGCGCGTTCGCCGTAGACCGCCTCGTCCGGCAGGATCCAGAGCCCCGTCAGCCGGCGGCCGGCGAGCCACTGGAGAAGCGTCGAGAGCCCGACGAGTGCGGGCAGCGCGAGGACTACACCGGCGCGTCGAACAGCGCGAACCATCGAGTGAGGTCCTGCTCGATCGGCAATTCCTTCTCCAGTTTGGCTTTCAGTTCCAGTTCGGTCGCGTTGTCGCGTTTCTGGTCGCCGAGCGGCACGAAGGGCCAATATGCTCCGCGCTTGAATCCGTAAATCCAGTAGACCGGATGCTCGCCGCCCTTGAACGGGAAGGTCGCGGCAAGCAGCTGCGCTCCAAAGCCCTGCGCGGTCAGCTCGGCTGCCAGCGTATGCGCGGTGGCAACGAGATCCTCCAGGTCGGGGTCGCGCACGACGATCCAGTCGAACCCGAACTCATCGGACTTGCGCTCGACCTCAGAGCCGCATTGCTGTGCGACGGCGTCGATCAGCTTGTCCACGTCGTCGAACGCGCTGCGGAACTCGCCGGAGGACTGCGGCTTGAACGCCACCGCTGCTGCGCCGGCGGTGACGAGCCCGAGCTCCGTCTGCAGCGTCACCGCCGCGGTCGTCAGAGCGAAGAGCCGGTCGTCCGACGGCTCGCTCAGTTTCTTGCGTCCGAAGAGGATGTCCCTAACGCCCATCCAGCTCTCCCATTGTGCGGCTCATCTCCTCGAGCCTAGCGAGACGCCGCGCGAGCGGCGGATGGTCCAAAAGGCGCTGAAGCGCGCTCGGCCGGTCGCGACCGCAGTTGTACTACCTAGGCGACCGGGCGGCCCATCTCGCGGGCGATCTCGGCGAGCGCTGCGATGCGCTTCTCGAGCGGCGGATGATCCATGAAAAGCTCGGCGATCGTGCCCTTCGCCTTGGCGGGGATGATGAAGAACGCATTCATGCCCTCGACCTGGCGGAGGTCCTGGTTCGGGATCAGGGTCATCTGCGACGAGATCTTCTGCAATGCGCTCATCAGGTACTCGGGAGCCCCGGTGATCAGCGCCGAGCCGCGGTCGGCGGCGTACTCGCGATAGCGCGAGATCGTGCGGATCAGGACGAAGCTGATCGCGTAGACGAGGATCGACACGGCGAAGACGATCAGCCAGATCGGCGGCCCGTTGTTGTTGTCGCGGTTTCCGCCGCCGCCCCACATGCCGGCGTAGAGGCCGAAGCGGGTGAGCATCGCGGCGAGCATGGCGAAGAAGCTGGCGACGGTCATGATCAGCACGTCGCGGTTCGCCACGTGGGAGAGCTCGTGGGCGAGCACGCCCTCGATCTCCTTCGGCTCGAGCCGCTCCCAGAGGCCGGTCGTCACGCAGACCGCGGCATGCTTGGGCGAGCGTCCGGTGGCGAATGCGTTCGGGACCGGCGTGTCCATCATCGCGACCTTCGGCTTCGGCAGGTCGGCCAGCGCGCAGAGCCGCTCGACCATGTCGTGCAGCTGCGGCGCCTCTTCGCGCGAGACAATCTTTGCGCCGGCAGCGGCGAGCGCCAACTTGTCCGAGGTGTAGTACTGGAAGAAGGCCAGGCCGACGACGATCACGAGCATCGGGACGAGGCCGACGTTCAGTACCTGGAACAGCACCACGGCGAAGATCACGTAGAGCAGGCCGAGAAGGCCTGTGGTGAAGATCATCCGGAGCGTGAGGCCGGCGTCGCGGCCGTAAGACTTGCGTTTCATGGCGGGATTGTAGGGGTGGGGCAGGCGATGCCGCAGGCGCTTAATCCCCCGTCAACGTGCGGCCGTCCGTATAGACTCCCCGCTCGTGCGCCGCCTCGCTCCGCTCGCGATCATCCTCGTCTTCGCTGCCGGCTGCTCCACCTCGAAGCCGGGCGAGAAGACCGTGTTGCCGGTTCCGACCAAGGTGACCGGCACCGTCGTGAAGGTGCACGTCGCCGTCCTGGCGCCGCAGTACACGAACGGTGATCCGGCGGCCGGCAAGCCGGTCTTCACGAGCGCCGGCTGCGCCGGTTGTCACACGCTCGCCGACGCGAACGCCCACGGGACCGTCGGACCGAACCTCGATCAGCTGAAGCCGCCGCTGACGAAGGTAGTCCCTCAGGTGCTCAACGGCGGCGGTGCCATGCCGGCCTTCAAGGACACTCTGACCGCCAAGCAGATCGCCGATGTCTCCGCCTACGTCGTGAAGGCGACCGGCGGCAACCCGTCCGGCTGACGCTCTCGCTCCCCGACGACTTCCCGGGCGACGTCCAGGTCGTCGCGACCGACTTCGACCGCACGCTCGTGTGGGACGGCGAGTTGCAGCCGCGGACCGTGAACGCGCTTCGCGCCACACGCGCCGCCGGTCTCGACGTGATCGTCGTCACCGGTCGAATGGTGCAGTCGGTGCGGCGGTTCCTCGAGCCGGCTGCGCTCGACGAGCCTGTCATCTGCTACCAGGGCGCCGTGGTGGCGGACGCCGCCGGAAAGTGGTTGCGGCACGAGCCGATCCCGCTCGAGCTCGCACGCGAGGTGATCGGCCTCGTCGAAGGGGTGGGCTTCGGGCTCAACGTCTATGTCGACGACGAGCTGTATGTCTCCGAGATCACGCGCGGCTCGCGTGAGTACGCAGGCTTCCAGCACCTCGAGATCCACCAGGTCGGCGACCTGGTCGCGTGGCTCGCGGAGCCGCCGACGAAGCTCGTCTGCGTCGGCGAGCCGGCCGAGCTGGACGCGGTGGAGGCGCGGATGAAGGCCCACTTCGGCGACCGTCTCTACATCTCGAAGTCGCTCCCGTACTTCCTCGAGTTCGCCGCGGCGGGTGTGACGAAGGGTGCGGGGCTCGACTTCCTGTCTGCGCACATGGGCTTCACGCCCGAGCAGACGATCGCGTTCGGCGACGGAGAGAACGACGTCGAGCTCGTCGAATGGGCCTCATTCGGCATCGCCGTCGAGAACGCACACACGCGGGTGAAGGCGGTCGCGGACTGGATCTGTCCTTCTGCGGAAGAAGAAGGTGTCGCACAGGTCCTCGAGACGCTTCTAGACTCGAAGCGATGATCGATCTCCGTGCAGCTCGCACTGACCCCGACGCCTTCCGGACGGCGCTCGCCCGCAAGGGCGCGGCCGAGGTCTTCGACGAGCTGCTCGGTGCCGACGTTCGTTGGCGGGAGCTCCAGCAGCAGGTGGACGAGCTGCGGGCGCGCACGAAGCTGAAGGGGAAGCCGACGCCGGAGCAGCTCGCCGAGCTCACCGCCGTCAAGTCGGAGCTGCAACCGCTCGAGGCCGAGTTGACCGAGGCGACGCAACGGCTCCAGGAGCTGCTCGACCGCGTGCCGAACCCTCCTGCCGAGGACACGCCCGACGGTGACCGGGAAGAAGACGCCGTGGTGGTGAAGGTCGTCGGCGATCCGCCGAGCTTCGACTTCGAGCCGCGTGACCATCTCGATCTCTCAGCCGCGCACGGCTGGATCGACGTCGAGCGCGGTGCGAAGGTGTCCGGCTCGCGCTTCGTGTATCGCGTCGGCGACGTCGCATTGCTCGAGATCGCCCTGTATCGCTGGGCGCTCGCTCGCATCGTGCAGAAGGGCCACATTCCGATGCTGCCGCCGGTGCTCGTGCGCGACGAGGCGATGTACGGCACCGGCTTCTTCCCCTCCGACAAGGGTGACTTCTATGAGGTGCCCGAGGACGGGCTCTACCTCACCGGCACGTCCGAGGTGCCGCTCGCGGCCTTTCACGGTGGTGAGGAGCTCGACGAGCTGCCGCGGCGCTACGTGGCGTTCTCGACGTGCTTCCGCCGCGAGGCCGGCGCGGCGGGCAAGGACACGCGCGGGATGTTCCGCGTGCACCAGTTCGACAAGGTCGAGATGTTCGTCTTCTGCGAGCCGGGTGCCTCGCGCGAGGAGCACGAGCGCCTGCTCGACATCGAGGAGGAGCTCGTCAAGGAGCTCGACGTTCCGTATCGCGTGCTGAACATCGCCGCAGGCGATCTCGGCGCGTCGGCTGCCAAGAAGTACGACATCGAGGCGTGGTTCCCGGGGCAGTCCCGCTACCGCGAGATCACCTCGACGTCGAACACGACCGACTTCCAGGCGCGCCGGCTGAAGATCAGTCATCGTCCCGCCGGTGGCAAGCCCGAGCCGGTGCACACGCTGAACGGAACGGCGGTGACGGCGCGCGCGCTGATCGCCGTGCTGGAGAACTTCCAGGAGTCCGACGGCTCGATCGTGGTGCCGGAACCGCTGACGGAGTTCGGCGCCCCGGCGCGCCTCGGCGCCGAACGAGCGCGCGCCCAGTAGCGTTACGTCTCGCGGCGGGGTGCCGGAGCGGTCGAACGGGGCGGTCTTGAAAACCGCTGACGGGGCAACTCGTCCGTGGGTTCAAATCCCACCCCCGCCGTAGATCCAAGACGAAACCCCGTAGCGATGCGGGGTTTCGTGCGTTGCGCGGCGCCGCGCTCGTCATCCGTCGTGATCCGCTGAAGTCCGCTCCGGCTGGCGCGCACCCGGGGCACGATTGGGGATCTCCTTCCGGGGCTTTGCGAGGCCACTATTCAGTGCTACTATGTACCAGTAGTCAGTAACACTCAGTAGCTGCGAAAGAGGTTGTCCATGGGCAAACAGGTGACGGAGATGCTGAAGGGAACGCTGGAGGGGATCGTCCTCGCGATCCTGTCCGGCCGGCCCGCGTATGGGTACGAGATCACGGCGTGGCTCCGGGATCAGGGCTTCTCCGACATCGCCGAGGGAACCGTCTACGCGCTGCTCGTCAGGATCGAGCAGCGCGGCTTCGTGGACGTGCAGAAGGTCCCGTCGGAGAAGGGGCCGCCCCGCAAGGTGTATTCCCTGAACGCGCAGGGGCGGGGGTATCTCGAAGAGTTCTGGAGGACCTGGAGCTTCCTCACGGAACGGCTCGAACAGCTCCATGAAGGAGGTAGATGACCGTGTCCGACACGGAAAATAGTGGCTTCATCTCGAAGGTGATCGGCCCGAAGAGGCGTTGGCGCGCATACAAGGCGCGCGTCGAAGCAGCTTCCCGAAAACTACCGCACGGCGGTCGAGGCGATCGAGCACTATCTGATGCACTTCGTGCCGATTGACGGCGACAGCGTGGCGTCCGAGTTCGAGGATCTTGTCGATCTGTTCGAACAGGCCGCGGCGGATCGAACGCCGATTCGCGAGATCGTCGGCGACGACCCGGTGGAGTTCGTTGAGGCGTTCGCTCAGAACTACACGAAGGGCGGTTATGTTCCCGATCGGGCGCGGGAACGGCTGATCACCGCGATCAAGCGCGCCGAAGCCGACGCCGGGGAGGCGCGGTCATGACGACCCAGGCGACCTCGGCGCCAGCGATCCGCGTGCAGGGGCTGGAGAAGTCGTACAAGGATCTGGAGGTGCTGCGCGGCGTGGACTTCGCCGTGGCGCCGGGCAGCATCTTCGCCTTGCTCGGCTCGAACGGGGCGGGCAAGACGACGGTTGTGAGGATCCTGTCCACGTTGCTCAGCGCAGACGGGGGGACTGCCAGTGTGAACGGCTTCGACGTCGCCACGCAACCGGCGAACGTGCGGGAGTCCATCAGCCTCACGGGGCAGTTCGCGGCCGTCGATGAGATCCTCAGCGGGCGGGAGAACCTGGTGCTGGTCGCCCGGCTACGGCATCTCGAGGATCCGGGCACGATCGCAGATGACCTGCTCGAGCGTTTCTCGCTGACCGACTCCGCTGCGCGGAAGGTGTCGACCTATTCGGGTGGCATGCGTCGCCGTCTCGACATTGCGATGAGCCTGATCGGGAATCCGCAGGTCATCTTCCTCGACGAGCCGACGACCGGGCTCGACCCCGAAGGCCGCATCGAGGTGTGGCAGGCCATCAAGGAGCTCGCCGGGCGCGGCACGACGGTGCTGCTCACGACGCAGTATCTGGACGAGGCCGAGCACCTCGCCGACGTGATCGCGATCCTCCACGAGGGTCGGATCATCGTGGACGGCAACCTGAACGAGCTCAAGCAGCTGCTTCCGCCCGCCAAGGTCGAATACATCGAAAAGCAGCCGACCCTCGAGGACGTCTTCCTTGCCATCGTCGGTGACGACGGCGAGGACGGCGATCTGGCGATGGCCGCGGGGTCGGCACGGACGAGTGAGGAACAACGATGACCAACCATTTCTTCGGCGACACCGCCGTCCTGCTGGGACGGTCGCTGCGGCACATCACGCGCAGCGTGGACACGATCGTCACGACCACGGTCATGCCGATCGCCTTCCTGCTGCTGTTCGTCTACGTGCTCGGCGGCGCGATCAAGTCAGGGTCGGGTTCGTATGTGAACTACCTCCTTCCCGGCATTCTCCTGATCACGATTGCCTCGGGCATCTCCTATACCGCGTTCCGGCTCTTCACGGATCTGCAGAGCGGCATCTTCGAGCGATTCCAGTCGATGCCGATCGCACGCTCGTCCGTTCTCTGGGCGCACGTGCTGACCTCAGTGGTCGCCAATCTGATCTCGCTCGCAGCCGTCTTGCTCGTCGCTCTCCTCATGGGCTTCCGCTCGGGGGCAGGAGTGCTCGCGTGGCTGGAGGTCGCCGGCATCCTGATCCTGTTCACTCTGATGTTGACGTGGATTGCCGTCATCCCCGGTCTTTCCGCGAAGTCGACAGACGGCGTGAGCGCCTTCTCCTACCCGCTCATCTTCCTGCCGTTCATCAGTTCGGCATTCGTGCCCACCGACACCATGCCTGGCCCAGTTCGCGCCTTCGCCGAGCACCAGCCGGTGACGTCGATCGTCAACGCCATCCGCGACCTGTTCGCACAGCAGCCGGTCGGCACCGACATCTGGATCGCCCTCGCCTGGTGTGTCGGCATCCTCATCGTCGCGTACAGCGCCGCCATGCGCACATACCGCCGCAGGATCTCCTAGTGAGCTCGACCAAGAGGTGCCGCGTTCGCTCTCAGGTGGCGTTCTCTGTCGCTGGTGCTTCGGTCGTGCCGGGGGTGCCGCCGAAGTATGTGGGGATGGATGTGCATCGGGCGGCCAGGTCATGGCTGCCGGCACGGCGGCCAGGTGCTTGTTTCGGAGACGCGACAGCGTCTCAGCTAGGACCGGTCGCGCCGACTCGGTCTCGGCGAAAGCGAGCAGCGCGAGCGCGCGCAGGAGACCAGAGTGATGCGATTCATAATGTCTCCTTCGTTTCATCGTTGGTCCAGACCGCTCGCAGATTGAGCGGTTTCGACGTCGCACGCGACGGCGTGCGCTTGACGAAGGCGATCAGCCGGTGCGCGACGATCACGAGTGCCCAGTAGCAGGCGACCCACGCGACGAGCGCGATGCCGAGCGCGATGGCGAGCACCGTGTCGCGAGCGGTCATGTCGTGCGACCTCGCGTCAGGCGATAGAAGATCGCGACGACCCCGACCGTCATCGCGACGATCGTGAGCCAGAACGCGACGAGTCCCGCGATCACGAGCAGCTCACCGATCACCCGACGTCCTCTGGCGACGCGTCGTGCTTGTTGGGGCTGGTCATGCTGGGGTTCCCTCCGAATTTGCGGTGAAGCGGCCCGCAGCAGGCAACGAAGCCGGCTCGACATCGACCTGATGCCCTGCGCGGTCTGCGATCTCTGTAGATAGTCGTCGGGGTGTCATCGGATTGCGATGGCACGATTGAGTCAACTCGACCCTGCGTGACGAACCCGCGAGAGCGATGACTGCCACAACGGCTAGTGCGATCCACAGAGGCAAGCGGCTGGCGCACAGACTGGCGCGCAGGCGGAGCAAAGCCAGTAGACAAGCCGAACTAGGCGGGACTTGAAAACCGCGTAGCAATGCGGGGTCAATCGTCCGTCCGACTCCCGTAGCGATGCGGGGGTTCGTGCGTTCGTGCTCCGCGTTCTGTGATGTCAGCTCGGATCGGAGAGCTGACCCACGAGTAACACGTATCCGTCGGGGTCCTGGGCTCGGAACTCGCCTGCCGGCATGTAGAACGGACGCGTGACCTCTCCGACCTCCACGCCCGCGGCAGCCAGCTCGTCGTGTAGACGCGGGACGTCAGGAGCCCAACAGTAAAAGAGCACAGCCTGGACAGCCGCGTCGATCGGCCCGCTCGCCAACGCAAGCATCAACCTCGCCCGCGCGTCGCCGGGAGCATCGGAGCCCCGGGCGACAAGAGCCCAGACAAGCTTCCCGTCGGTCTCGTAGCTGCTTTCGACCTCCAGCCCCAGCAGGCGATAGAACTCCACCGAACGCCTCACGTCTGCGACGTGGGCATAGGCGGTGAGTGCGTCGATCGGCATGGGTGCGGATCGTCGCACACGATGTGCGGCGGAGGCGTCATGCACGTTCGCCGCTCCGGTCTACTTCCAGCGGCGACCTGCTCCGGCGAGGTACTGGCTGTAGCCGCGCAGTGCGGCTGCGGAGGTCAGCACCTGATAGGCGAACAGATAGCCGAGGAACCCGCGCTTGTCGTGCTTGGGGTGGATGTCGAGCGTCCGGAAGACGTGGCGTGCCTGCCACCGCTCCAAGAGACCGAAGATGGCAAGCGTGATCGGGAGCAGGAGCATCGACCACCAGCCGAAGATCAATGGGTAGCCGAAGAGGAAGAGGATGACTCCAGGGACCCAGAAGAAGATGACGCCGATGTCGAGGCAGGGGACGAGGTAGTCGATCCCGGCGACCAGCTTCGCGAGGACGCGTGGCTGTCGCGGGGGTGGATGCGTGCGGAGGCCTTCGAACATGCCGCGTGCCCAGCGGGAGCGCTGACTCAGGAGGACACTCAGCCGCTCGGGGACAACGGTGAAGCCGAGCGCGACTGGCTCGTACTGGACGAGCCCGCGCGCCGACAGCATTGTCCAGGTGAGCACGATGTCCTCGCCGATCGCATCGGGCCAGCCGCCGACGGCACGCAAGTCACTGGTGCAGTAGGCCGAGAAGGCGCCCTGAGCGACGAGCGCAGTGTTGTACGCCGCCTGCATGCGCTTCACACCGTTGATCCCCAGTCGGTAGTCCCACTGCTGCATCCGGGTGACGAACGTCGCCTGGGGGTTCTCGGCGACGAGGGCGCCGGCACAGGCACACACGTGCTGACCCTGCGGCGTGCGCGTCACGCGAGCCACGAGTCGCGTGAGCGACTGCTGCTGCAGGAGGGTGTCGGCATCGACCGTCACCACGAGCGGTGTCGTCACCGTCTCCAGGGCAGCGTTGAGGGCGTTGTGCTTGCCCTGTCGTTCCTCGAAGACCCGTCGGTACGGGCACGGGAGGCGAGCACCCGCCGCGTCCGCCAGCAGGGCGGTGTCGTCGGTTGAATTGTTGTCGGCGACCACGACTTCTAGACGACCGGGGTACGCGAGGGCGCCGATGTGTTCGAGCGTGCGGACGATCCCGGCGCTCTCGTTCCACGCCGCCACCAGGATCGTCACCGAGGGCCACTCACCTTCGGCCCAGTCGCCCTTGGGAGGATCGAGCGGTAGCTCCTCATAGCGTGTGATCAGGAGCGTGAAGATCATGAACCAGATGATCAGACCGGGTATGTAGGCGAGGAAGATCGGGATCACCCACGCCATGACGGGGCCGATCGCATCCTCGAGCTCGCCTCGCCAGATCGTGGACACCCAGACGCTGAACCCAACCCAGCCGAGCGTCAGTACAAAGGCGATCGCGAAGCGGATGCTCGGCCGAAGACCCGACGCAGGAGCCTTCCGCCAGGTCAGACCGCCGGACACTTGATGCGTTGAACCTGACGATCCGACTGACGACACGACTCTCCTCAGGCAGACAGCAGTTAAAGGATCGGTGCCGTCGTCGGGATACTTGAGCCGAAGCATGACGAGACCTTCGCCTGCCCGTCTGGGCGGTGGTCTTCAGCCGCTAGGGCGCTGTCGCGTAAGTCGACCGCTCGGCGGCGGCGCCGGCGACGACTGCCGCGGCCTCATCAAGTGAGATGAGGTCGGTGTTCACGACCAGGTCGTATTGCGTCGGGAGCTCCTCCGCCACGTTGTAGAACCGCTTCAGGTAATCGCGCCGGGCACCGTCCGCCGCTTTGATCGTCCGTTCGGCTTTGGCGATCTCGACATCCGCCTGCTCACTGACTCGGAGCGCGCGCGTCGCCGGCGAGGCGGTAACGAGCACGCGGAGGATGCTTGCGCTCGGCTCGAGCGCGTGCGACGCGGCGTGCGCGGTGATGACGACGTCTCCGTGGGCGGCGGTCTGCTCGATCGCCTCGCGGATCAGCGCCTGGATCTCGCCGCTCTCGGGCTCCTCTCCGGTCGCCACCGGCACGGAGACGCCGAGTGCCATCGCGCTGCTGCCTCCATCGAAGATCGTGCGCAGAATCCGTGCCGTCAGTGACTTCCGCCTCTCCTCGTCCGCGACGTCGGCGGGCGAGATCCCTCCCCGAGCTGCCGCCCTGGCCACGATCTCCTCGTCGACGTGCAGAAAGCCGAGTCGCGCCGCAACGAGGCGGCCTACGTCGTCCCCGCCTGAGCCGGTCGAGCGCGAGATACAGATGACGCTGCACGGCATGAGGATCACGCTAGTTCGTGACCGAAGCGCCGTCAACTTGGCCTGCTGTCTAGTGGATCGCAGCCTCTAGTGCCGGGGCTACAGTCGGCGGCTCGCCGTCGGGCGGACTCATCGTCGGCTTGGTCGCCGTGGCGCGGCCGCCCAACGCGGCTACGGCGAGTGCGGCGATCACGAGCAGCGCGAGCGTCTGCGGCAGCCCGACTCGATCGGCGAGCAGACCGATCAGCGGCGGACCAACGATGAAGCCCGTGTAGCCGATCGTGAAGGTGGCGGCCAGTGAGGGACCGGGCGGATCGAGCCGCCCCGCCGCGCTGAAGAGCAGCGGCACGGCGTTCGCGATGCCGAGACCGCAGACGGCGAAGCCGATCACGGCGGGCACCGTCTCGCCGATCAGCAGCACGCCGCCGAGCGCGACTGCCACCAGCGCCATGCCGCCGCGCATCAGCGTCGCGGCGCCGAGCCGCTCATTCAGCAGATCGCCGCCGAGGCGCGCGACGGCCATCCCGAGTGAGAAGCCGGTGAATGCCGTCGCTGCCGCGGCGGCGCTCGCGCCCGCGTCGTGACGGAGGTAGATCCCGCTCCAGTCGCCGATCGCGCCCTCCGTCATCATCGCCAGGAAGCAGAGCCCGCCGATCAGGAGCACGGCGCGTGAGGGCCGCGCGAACCCGCTCCCCGCCTTGGAATGGGTCGGCACGCTCCCGAGCCGCCCCGTGATCCAGAGCGCGGCCACCCAGAGCGCAACCCCGACGAGCAGGCTCTCCAGCCGTGGGTCGACTCCCGCGGCGGCGGCGATCGCGACCAGACCCGCCGAGAGGAACCCGCCCACGCTCCATCCACCGTGCAGCGACGACATGATCGGCCTGCCCAGCACGCGTTCGACGGCGACACCGTGCGCGTTCATCGAGACGTCCATCGCCCCGCCACTCGCCCCGAAGACGAACAGGATCGCAGCGAGCATGATCGGGCTCGTCGCCAGCAGGGGCAGCGGCAGCATCAGGCAGAAGACCAATGTGGCGGCACGCGTCACCGAGGCGCTCGAGCGACCCTCGAGGATCTGCCCGGTCAAGGGCATCGACACGAGCGCGCCCGCCGCCATGCAGAGCAAGCACAACCCGAGCGTCGACTTCGAGATCCCGAGGTGATCCTGGAGCCACGGGATGTGCGCGACCCAGGTTCCCATCATCGCGCCGTTGATCGCGAAGACCGTGAACGTCGCGACGCGCGGCGTCATACGACGACCACGTCGATGCCGGCGCTCGTATACGGGCGTGTCAGCTCGTCGCTACCGTCGGTGATCAGGTGGTCGATGTCCGCGAGCTGCGCCACGACCCACGGGCTCGCGATCCGGAGCTTGTCCGCCGTTGCGATCGCGATCACCTCACCCGCCGAAGCCACCATGGCGCGCTTCACGTGTGCCTCTTCGTCGTCGAGCGTCGTGACGCCGACGTCGGGATGCAGTGAGCAGATGCCGAGCACGCAGATGTCTGCCCGCACCGTGTGGAACGCCTCGACGGCGGCCGCCCCGACCGCCACCTGCGCGTCCTTCAGCAGCCGGCCGCCGACGAGCATGACCTCGGCCTTCGGATGGTCCGCCAGCGCCAACGCAACCGGCGGCGAGTTGGTGACGACGGTGCCGTCGTAGAGCAAGGGGAGACGGCGGGCCAGCTCAAGCGTTGTCGTGCCACCGTCGAGGACGATCACGCGTGCACGCACGAGCAGCGGCAGCGCCGCCTCGGCGAGTGCAGCCTTCTCCTCGTGTGAGACCTCGAGCCGGTGCGTGAACGAACGGGTCGGCGGGGCGGAGGCCAGCGCGCCACCGTGAACGCGATGCAGCAGTCCTTGCTCCGCGAGGTCACGCAGGTCGCGTCGAACGGTGTCCTCGGACACGCCGAGACTGGTCACCAACTCCGAGGCGACGACCCTGCCGTCACGCTCGACCCGCGCGAGGATCGCCTGCCTGCGTTCGGCCGTCAACACCTGCGTGTTATAGCACGAACCTGCAGGTTTCTGCGGGTTGTCTGAGACCGTCCGCCATGGGAGCGATCGGGGTCGCGTGATGTGTTCGGTCTTCGATCGAGGTCCCGTTCGAGGTCGGCGGTGCTCGCCGTCGTCGATGACGGTGGCGTCCTTGGTGAAGAGGCTGACGATCGAGTCGATGTTCGATCGGTGTCGTGTTTGAAGTAGCGCGAGATCACGTCGGGGACGGTCCTCCGCTGATTCTGCGAAGTCGGTGCGCCCGCGGCTAGGCTCGGAGCCGGCGAGACGTGCCGTCCGGCCTTGCATCTAGGACCCTCTGGTGGACGAAGGGCATCAGACGGCGCAGTTCCGGTTTCGCTGGCGCGAAAGGGCTCGACGCGCGGTCGCCAACCGTCGCGTCTTTCCCTTCCTCGCGGTCGCGACGCTCGGGCTTGGGGTGGCGGCAGGATTTCTCGTCACGCTCGTCGACAGGAAGGACTTCCCGAGCTTCGGCATCGCCGTCTGGTGGGCGATTGTCACGCTCGGGACCGTCGGCTACGGCGACGTTGTTCCGCACACCGCATGGGGCCGGGTGGTCGGAAGCGGCGTGATCGTCATCGGCGTCACGTTCATCGCCTTCTTGACCGCGACGGTGACGTCATTGTTCGTCTCTGCAGAGGAAGAGAAAGGCAGAGCTGCCGAGCGTGAGGAGCGGCTCGTCGGACAGGCGCAGACGAACGACGCGTTGGAACGAATCGAGCGACGCTTGACGGAGATCGAAGCCAAGCTCAGCAAAACTGGGTGACGCGCGCAGGTCTCGTCAGCTCAGCGAGTTGCACCCGAGCTGGATGTGCGGCCCGGATCGCAACTCGCTGAGGGACGCTCCCGTCAAGCTTTTAGGCAAGGGCTTTCTGCTTGAGCGAATCGAACTCGGCCTGGGTGATCGCGCCGCTGTCGAGCAGCTTTTTGCCCTTTTCGATCTCGCCTGCGGCGCCGCTGCCGGCGGCGGTCTGACCGACGTAGTTGGCCATCTGGGCCTGCTCGGCGTTCGCCCGCTCGATGTTCCGCTCACTGATCCCGTCGTTCTGGGAGATCAGGTAGACGAACACACCCAGGAAGGGCACGATGATCACGAAGACGATCCAGGCGGTCTTGCCCCAGCCCGAGATGTCATGGCGGCGAAAGACGTCCCCGAAGACCTCGAACAGAAGCCAGAACCACAGAATCCAGATGAAGAACACGAACATCGTCCACATCACGTCCCAGAACGGGTAACTGTCAGCGAGCACCTGGCGTCTCCTTGTCTTGATCTAGAGGGGAGATCCGAATTTACGGGTTTTTGGACTTCCTCGCCCGCCTGAGGCCTGGAACGGAAGCGGCGCGCTGATCAGTCGGCCGAGGGCGTCCGGCGGCGGCGAATCCACCAGACAACGCCGCCGATCACGACTGCCGCCGCGAGGATCCCGAACGCGATCCAGCCCCAGGGTGTCTCGTCACTCGTGCTCTCCGTGTTCTTCGTCGCGGCCGCCGCGCCGACTGCGGCGGCTGCACCGGGGCTGAGACCGCTGGTCGTCGTCTGCGCGGTGGTGGTTGCGGGCGACGCGGGCTCGGCGGCGGTGGTTGTTGCCGTGGTCGTCACCACTGTGGTCGCCGTCTGGACGCGCGTCGTCGTCACGGTCGTTGGTGGCGCCGTGACTGTCACGGGCACAGTTGTCTCCACGCGCGTCGTGGTGGGGGTCGTCGTCGGCGCCGTGATCGTGTTCTGGCGCAGTCGTCGTCCCGTTGGCGGTCGTCCGGTTCGCGAGTGATGAGATCGCCGTCGAAACGGCTGCATGGTTTCCGCCGCCGCAGGAGGTGACGGCAACCGCGACGGCCAGTCCCGCGAGCGCGGCAACGACATACCTCATGTCGCGAAAGTAGACACCGCCCGATCGGGAGCCATCATTCGATCAGGGTGAACCTCTCCGCCGGTCTCCACAGGCAGCCGAGCGCGGTCGGGTCGGCGGGCGTATCCTCTGCCCGGTGAGGAAGCCGCTGCAGCTCGCTGGGCTCGCCGCCTGTCTCGTAGCTGGGATCGTTCTTGCCACTGCAGTCGTCGGGAAAGTTCAGGCCGCAGACACCACGACCGTCGAGACGACGTCGGAGCCGGCGACGGTGGTCACGACGACTGTCGAGCAGACCACGACGCGGCAAATCATCCTGCCGTCTTCCACGACGACCTCGAGCTCGGACTCGAGCAGTGAAACGCCTGCGTGGGTGTGGGTGCTCCTCGGGATCCTCGCGGTGGCGCTCGTCATCGTGATAGCGCTGCTCGCCCGCCGGGGCGGGGGAGACGGTGGAGTGTCTGCCGCCGAACGGCGCCAGCGGCTCGACGCGGCGGTCGCCGGCTGGACGGCCCAAGGCTGGGCGCTTGAGAGTCAGAGCACCGACTCGGCTGTCCTGCAGCGCGCGGCCGAGCGAATGATCGTCAGCGTCGACGCCGCGGGGCACTTGTCTACTGCGCCCTTCTCGGCCGGCCCGCCTGCGTAGCTCCCGGCGTAAGCACCGATCTCGGGATGGCGGTCGGTGGCCTGGAGCGATGCACCGCGCGCTCAGCGGCGGGGCTCGAGGTCGAGCAGCAGATGGCCGGTCGGAGACGTGATGCTCCGGCTGAGCGAGAGCTGCATGGGCTTGTTTTTTGCGAAGAGCTTGCGTCCGTCCATCTGCACGGCGGGAGTAACGACGAGGCAGAGTTTGTCGACGAGCTCGGCCTCGAGAAGCGACTGGGCGAGCGAGATGCTCCCGTGCACGCCGATATCGCCGCCGGTCTGTTCCTTGAGGTCGGCGACGAACGCGACTGGGTCTCCGTCGATGCCGGTGGCGTTCGCCCATTCGTGGCCGAGCGGAGCCGAGGTCGCGACATACTTCTGCACGTTGTTGATGAAGGTCGCGAACGGCTCGATGGCGCTGCTGGGCCAGAATCGCGCCCATTCGTCGTAGGTGCGGCGGCCAAGCAGCACGGCGTCCTGGGAGCTGATGACGCGGCCGAGGTTCTCTCGCATCACTTCGTCGAAATCGAGGACGAACTGGTCCGGATCTTCGGCTACGCCATCGAGTGACAGGTGTTCGTAAACGACAATCTTGCGCACCTCGCGACCTCCTGATCGGGTTGACACCGAGACCGTGTAGGCCATCCAAAGTCATCGCTGCGTCTCCTGCTTCGCCTTCCTCGATAACCCGATTGGGTCTCTTGCCGCCGAGGTCAGCGGCCGAGCATGAACCAGGCGCCTTCAGGCCCGTAGTACGTCGCTCTACGGCGCGGGCTGCGCCCTACGTTCAGTCAAACCACTTAAAGGATGGGTCTTACGTGAGAAAGCTGCTCTTCCTGTTCTGTTTGGCGTGCACGCTGGCCGGCGCGCCTTCCGCGCTCGCGGACACCCAGGAGCTCCTCGTCACGCCCTACGCCACAGTGGCGGGCGCGAAGGCCGACACGGACATCGATTTGTTCGTGCCCGAGACGTCTGCGCCGACGGCGAAAGTCGCTGTCTATGTTCCTGCCGGGTTCGACCTCAACCTGTCGGGAGCGCCGAACTCGAAGATCGGTGACGCTACCGGGCAGGTCCTGGCGAAGGGGCTCGGCGGCGTGAAGCTCTCACTGACCGGCGCCATCACGGTCGACGATCCGGCGAAATACGCGAGCGATCCCGTATCGCAAGCCTGTGACGCCAACCCACACGCGGCTGTTTGGCTGCTCACTCTGAGTGGATCGGGGCAGTCTCTGAGCATCCCGATCTTCGTCGACCGGACGACAGGCGCCGACGCTGCTCTCGGCGGCTTCCTCCTCGAGGCATGCTTTGCCTCACCCGACGTTCCGAGCGACCAGGGCGGTGCTCCGTTCGGGGCTCAGCTGATCAGTGTCGGCCTCGAGACAACCGGCGTGATCGTGAATGCACCGTCGGGGAGTCCAGTCTGGAAGGGGTTCATCACTCCGTACACCGCGGGCACCGGCGCGTCCGATGCAACAGGCATCGTCGAGGTTCGTTGCATCGAGCCCCTCCCGCACACGATCACGAAGCTCAAGTCTGTCTACTCGAAGAAGACGAAAAAGGTGACCATCACGGGCATCCTGATGGCCGGCGGAAAGGCACGGCCGAGTGTTCACGTCCGGTTGGACGCCGCGGCTACGCCGAACCCCGACGCGCTCAAGCCATGGGCCGTCGCGACGACGAACGCAGCCGGCGCGTTCTCGATCGTCAAGCGCCTGCCGAAGAAGCTCTACGTCTTCGCCTACGTCAACCCGTACTACACCCTCAACTGCACGACAGGGCCGTCCACGGCCGCAAAGGGCTGCGTCGACGAGAACACCTCCGGAGAATTTGGTCCGTTCTTCGTCGTCAAGCCGACGAAGTGAACAACGCCCGGGAGTCTGGCGGCGGCCGAGTTCCGCCGCCAGACTCCCGGGGTCGCCGCCGGCCCACGGCAGATTCCTTGTGCTCGGCTGTTAGCCTCGGCGGCATGAAGCGAGACGTCGGAATCGAGCTCGTGCGGCCGCATCAACTCGCGGTCGAGGTGCCCTATGCGTACGCCGCCGTTGCACGTGGGCGCGACAACTCTCGTGTTCACGGCGGGTGCGTGCCCGCTCGACCCCGCTGGGAACATCGTGGCTCCCGGCGACGTGGCCGGCCAAGCGGAGCAGGTCATGGAGAACCTCAAAGCTGTATTAGAGGCTGCCGGAGCGGGACTGCGGGACGTAGTCAAGACGACCGTGTACGTCGCGACGCACGAGCGGGGCGACCTCGTTACGGCCTGGCAGGTTGTGCGGCGCCACTTTGGCGACCACGACGCGCCAGGCACCGTGCTCGGGGTGACCGTGCTCGGCTGGCCGGATCAACTCGTTGAGGTGGAGGCGGTCGCGGCTCTCGGCTGACGCTGCAGGCGCGCTGAAAGATGCAAACGCCCCGTTCCAGACCCTCATCATGACGGTGGTCGGCGCCGGGTAGAGTGGCGCTGTGAGCGAGCCGGGTCCGACACTCGAGCGCGACCATCAGGAGACCGTCGCACTGACAGTCTCCGCGAGTGGCGCTGCGGCGCTCGTCCTCGGCTGGATCATCGGGTCGCGCCTCTTGCGTCTCCTCGGCCTTGGCTCGGCCGTGGCGGGAGGCGTTCTCTACACGCGCGTCAAGTTGGCCGAACGGAACGAGAAGATCGACGCTGCCGAGGACGATGTTCGCTCGGCGCTCGACGGTCTCGACCCCGTCGCACGGGCTCAGGTGCTCGCGGACGCCGCCAAGTCGCAGCTCACCTGATTCCCTGACGGACGCCTCTAGGCTGCGCGTTCCTTTTCGGCGTCGACCTCGACCGCCTCGTTGACCAGCTCGCTGATTTCGCGCTCTGATTGTCCTGCCCGCTGCGCTGTCTCGACGAGCAGCAGCATGTGCTGCTCATGTGCTTCTTGCCTCTCCCCTGACATAGGGCCTCCCTCTCTCTATCGCTTCGGTTCCAACGTAGCGACCGGCGGGGTTGCGAGGAGGTAAGGGTTCTGTGGCGATTGGTGGGTCGACCAGGTTCCGCGCGCAGGCCTAGACGCCCGGGCTCGACGCGACGGGCCGACAGATTTGTCTTCGACCTGGCGACCCGTCGCGGAGCCACGCACCCTGCTCGGACGGGCGGCCCTCCCCATAGGTGCCACCGCCTGGGATCAGCAGCGTGCTGGGCATGAACCGATCATGCAGGTCGACGACGTTACGCCGTGGAGAACAATCTGACGCGTGGTGGTTGTCTGACGACAGCGGGTCCCGGCACATCGTTCGGCCCGACTCACTGAAGCCAGACCAAAACGCGGCTACGCTGGCGTTCTCGTCGCGAGGGTAAAGGGGTCTCGATGATGCGGGTTCGGTTGGTGGTCGCGGTTGCGGTCGCGTTGGTCGTCGTTTCGGTCGCCGTCGCTGCGGGGGCGGGCGTGACGACCGTCGACGCGAGCGGCGTGGTCGTCCTGGACGGCCAGAAGACCTTTCCGATCGTGCTCGCGAAAGGGCCTCCTCCGGACGGCACGACGCCGAGCGGCGGGAACGCATTCGCGGAGGTCGTCGGCGCCGGCGTCAATTTCCTCAAGGTCGGGCCGGCAACGGTGCCGTGGACGGCCGCGGACATCGACGAGGCGAAGCTCGAGGATCAGGCGGCCGCAGCGCACGGAGCTCACACCTGGGTCAATCTCGCGACGGTGAGCCGCGCTACGCCAGGCTCAGCGGCCGACGGCCTGCTCTCGCAGGTCGTGACGTCGCTCGAGCAGGATCCCAGCGGCTCGGCGATCGGCATGTGGAAAGGCGCGGACGAGCCATGGTGGAGCGGAATCGCACCCACGGCACTGCAGTTCGTCTATTGCCGGGCGACGGGGCGCGGCGACGCGAGCTGGTGCGGCGGCGAGTCAGCGCTCGATCAGGATCACCTGTGGGTGACGGTCCAGGCGCCGCGCGGAACATCCGCCGACCTCGCTCCGTACGCGGCGGTCAGCGATGTGCACGGCGTTGACGTGTATCCGGTCACAGCGGCCAATCCGACGCCCGACCTGCACGAGGTCGGAAGCTGGACGAGCACGATCGCGGCCGTGACGCCTTCGCACGCCGTCTGGACGACGCTGCAGATCTGTGCCAGCGGGAGTGTCCGCGCCGACGGCAGCTTCGTCCTGCCGACGCGGGAGCAGGAGCGCTTCATGATCTACGACGCGATCATCAACGGAGCTCGCAACCTTGCCTTCTACGGCGGCAACAACCCAGACTGCTGGAACGCGACCGATACACAGCACAGCTGGAGCTGGACGTTCTGGAACACAACGCTGCGGAGCTTGATCACCGAGATCGGCAGCAGCAGTCCACTTGCTCCGGCGCTCGTCAACCCAGCGTCGAACACGGTGCTCTCGACCAGCGACACAACGACCGAGGTGGTGCGCCGCGCCGGTAACAGCGGCGAGTTGTGGGTCCTGGCAGCGCGAAGCGGCGCGGGAACACAAGCGGTGACGATCTCCGGCCTCCCGGCCGCGGCGGCCAGCGCGACCGTCTACACCGAAGGACGCTCAGTCCCAGTCGTCGAACGGCTCGCTGACCGACAACTTCGCCCAGTGGGGAGTGCACGTCTACCACCTCGTCGCGCCAGCGACACCACCGCCGGCGCCGACAATCGCCTCGATCGCGCCGACCAGCGGCCCCGCGGGAACACGCGTCACGATCGGCGGCGCCAATCTCGGCGGCGCAACCCGCGTGACGTTCGGTGGCGTCTCGGCCGGCTTCACCCCTGTTTCGGACTCCGCGATCTCCGCGACCGTTCCCGCGTCCGCCGTCACCGGGCCGATCAGCGTGGTCACCTCCGGCGGCACAGCCACGAGCACCGCAACATTCACGGTCGACGCGAGCACGCCTCCGCCGCCGTCCGGCGGAGGGGGTGGAAGTTCCGGCGGGGCAGCCGTCCCGCCCGATCTGCGCGTCGCCCTGGCCGCCAAAGCGCCGTCAGCCGGCCTCGGAGGGACCGATGACCTGACTGTCACCATCGCCGATGCAGGCGGCGGTGCCTCTCATGTCACGCTCACGATTGCCCTTCCGCCAGGCTTGCAGCTGGCCGGCACTCCCGCGTCCGAGCGCGGGTCAGGCTGTCACGGCGATCCGGCGCTCGTCTGCGATCTGGACTTCCTCGACTCGGGAATGACCACGCGAGTGCTCTTCTCGGTGCGCGCGATGAATCCCGGCGAACAGCAGATCGCGGTGTCGATCACGGGCCGCGAAGCCGACGCCAACCCCGCCGACAACACCGCGGCACTTGCGATCACGATCGCCGCACCGACTGTCGCGGATACGTCGCATGGGACGCAGCACGCCGACCGGCTGGTCGGCACCCACGGCGCAGACACCCTGTACGGGCTCGGCGGCGCAGACACGATTCTCGGGCTCGCGGGCAACGATCTGCTCGATGGCGGCGCCGGCAATGACACGTTGATCGGCGGTCCCGGCCGCGACACGCTCTTCGGCCGGAGCGGGAATGATGTGCTGAGCGTCCGCGACGGCCTGCGCGACCGCGTCTCGTGCGGTCCGGGCCGGGACCGGGTGATCGCGGACCGAATCGACATTGTCGGACGCGACTGCGAGCACGTAGTCCGCCGTTGACGGATCTCGAGCCGGAGAACACACACGCCTCGAACGGGTGATGCCGAGCCGGCCGACAGGTCATAGATTGGCGCGATGATCGATATCCCGCTCAGAACCCGGACGGCCGTTTACGAGGCGGCCGCCCGCTGCCAGAGAGATCGAGCGCGGATCACGATCCCGGTCCCAGCGGTCGATCGCGGCGACATCGAAGCCGCCTACGACGCCTGGCTCGACTGGGGCCAGGACAGGCACGTCCAGCTGCGGTTCCACGACGACGGGTCGACCGTCCTCGAGTACGTCGACGGCTGACCGCCTCAGCTCACCTCGCCCCGCCGGCCGACCTCCAGCGCAGCATGGCGAGATCCACTCCACAAGGCTGGGGAGCGGAATCGTCGCCGCAGGTGGGCCTGTCGCCGCTCGCGTAGCCGCAAGACGCTGGGCAATCGGCCGGACCGAATGATGGATCAGGGAACGCTGAAGCGATATCCCCTGTCCGAGTGAACTAGCTGCCGCTAGTCAGCTGCTCCAGTTGTGCGGCCCGCGAGCTGCGGATCGTTTCCGCCTGGTGCTGGCGCCTTCGCCTCATGCTCGGTTGGCTTCTTGCCGACAAGCGAACATGGAGCAGAAATGGTGGTCGGTTGAGGGAGTCGGGCCGAGTCGCGACGACGACCGGTTTCTGTTCCTGCTCACTGTCGGCGTTGGCTTTGTCGCCGCGGTTGGCGTGATCCTGTTCCTCGTCTTGCGCTAAGCAAGCTAGGAAGCGTTCTCCCAGCCTTCTTCGCCTTCCGACCACGGAACCGCGGTGCTGCGCCTGAAGACCAGTGCGTTGGCATCGTCGCCCGGCCACACGCCGATCTTGTCGCTGTCGGGATACACCGAAACGGCCGGCGCCCGCTCATTCGAGAACATCATCATCCTGGCCGGTGACTCGCCTCGGTTCATCACCTTGTGCGCCCCGGCGGGACCGGCGGGGAAGCAGACGAGGTCGCCGCGCTCGAGCGTCTGCTCCCCGTCAGGCACACGCACCACGAGCGTGCCCTCGAGCACGAGCAGCCATTCCTCGTCGTACTCGTAGTGGTACGGGCAGGAGCTTCGGCCGGGGAGCACGTCGTAGATGTACATCAGCATTGACTTCGAGCCCACCGCCTGGCTCACGTCGATCCTGCCGCTGTTCTCGCTGGTGAAAACGTTGATCTTCGTCATGCGTCCGATTATCCCAAGCAGCGTGGAGCTACCTGTAGGAGACGAACTCCAGCAAGCTTCCGTCCGGATCGCGGAAGTAGACGTGTCGGCCGCGGCCGCCTGCACCCGAGTCGCTCTCCAGCGGTCCGGCCACGATCTCGACACCGTGCCGACCAAGATGATCGACCGCCTCTTCGATCGTCCCGGGCCAGACGAAGCAGAGGTCGCTGTTCCCTGGTTCGACCGGCCGTTCAGCATTCAAGCCGTCGAATGTAGGCCCATGGACGTTCAGCTGCCAGTCGCCAAACCGGTAGTGGCCGAAGTAGTCGTCCTTCTGATCGACCTCGGCACCAAGGACATCCCGATAGAACGCGTTCGAGCGCTCCCAGTCGGACACTGCGATCACGCAATGGTCGATCACGATGCGGAGTGACACAAGGCAATGCTGACAGGCCCACGGCGCTCGTGCATTGCGCCGGGCGCTGTTCAGCTAGTCGTTGCTGACCGGCAAAGTCGGATGATCGGTGGGATACACGCCGACCGCGAAGCCGTACATCGTGTCGCCCGACCGCGGCAGGTGATCGAACTCCGCCACGAGCTCGGCCATCCGCTCCCAGAAGCTCAGAGGCCTGCGCCTCCGAGATGCGGGCGTGCCGGATGAAGCCCCAGAGCTTTCCGTTCTGATACGCCTCGACCGATTCCCCAGCGGCGACTTCGAAGTCGTTGAAGTCCCGAGGCAGGTCATCGCCGTCCGGGCCTCGCTCGACCCCGACGTAGAACATGCGTGCCGTGCGACCGTAGAAGCGCTCCTCGATCGCGCGGACCCGTCGCGTCCTCACCACCTGCACGAGGCCGGCTTCCGTGAGCACCTTGACGTGGTGGGCGACGGTGCTCTTCGGCCGCTCGACCGCCGCCGCCAGCTCGGTCACCGTCGCCGCCCGCTCGTGGAGCAGGTGCAGGATCGTGGTGCGGAGCGGATGGCCGATCGCCTTCACCTGCGCCGGGGTGGTGAGAGCGATCCGGTCGGCGAGCTCGTAGTCCGGGGGCGGGTTGCCGACCACGGTTTAATAGACTAGCATTGCGGAACGTTCCAGATTAGTGGATCAATTGCTGAGGGGGATCGAAGATGACCGAAGTCGTGCTGTATCACCACGTCCAGGGGCTGACCGACGGAGTGCGCTCGTTCGCCGACACGTTGGGGGAGGCGGGACACCGCGTGCACACGCCCGACCTCTTCGACGGGCGCACGTTCGACACGCATCGACGAGGGCATGGCCTTCGCGCGCGAGACGGGGTTCGGTGCGCTGGCCGAGCGGGGGGTCGCCGCCGCCGAAGAGCTCGACTCCGAAGTCGTCTACGCCGGTTTCTCCATGGGGGTGATGGTCGCCCAGCAGCTCGCTCAGACGCGGCCTGGCGCCCGCGGTGCTGTGCTCATGTACTCGTGCCTCCCGGTTTCGGAGTTCGGGTCTGGGTGGCCCGAAGGCGTTCCGGTGCAAGTGCACGGCAAGGAAGCCGACCCGTTCTTCGCCGAGGACCTGGAAGCGGCGCAGGCGCTGGTCGACTCGACCGATCGGGCCGAGTTGTTTCTCTATCCCGGGGAGGAGCACCTCTTCGCCGACTCGTCCCTCCCGGCGTACGACGCCGCCGCTGCGGCGTTGCTGACCGAGCGAGTGCTGGCGTTCCTCGCCGGGCTCGAGTGACAACACGCCGAGCGATCACCGGAGCGTGGGGCAGCCTCTAGCCTTCCCTGCATGCGGAGGATTCTCGTGACGGGGATGTCCGGCACCGGGAAGTCGACGGCTCTCCAGGAACTGCGGCAACGAGGATTCGAGGCGGTCGATACCGATGAGCCGGGCTGGACCGAGTGGCGCGACGATGACGGCGGATATGTCTGGCGGGAGGAGCGCATCTCGGAGCTCCTCGCCGGCGAGCGCACGCGGACGCTCTACGTGTCTGGAACCGTCTCGAACCAGGGACGGTTCTATCCCCGATTCGACGCTGTCGTGCTCCTCAGCTGCTCCGGCCGCTGTACTGCTCAACCGGCTCGAGACCAGGACGACGAACGACTACGGCAAGACTGCAGAGGAGCGCGAGCTGATCCGGGGTCACCTGGCCGACGTCGAACCGCTACTGCGCGCCACCTGCACGCATGAGATCGACGCGACGCAGCCGATCGAAAGAGTCGTCGCGGAACTGGTGGCAATCGGAGCCGGGAGTGATCAGGCGATAAAACCGCCTTGCGGACTAAGCTGATCGTGGAGCGAGCTTGAAGACTCTTCTGAACATCATTTGGCTCGTCCTGGCAGGGGTCTGGATGGCCCTCGGCTACCTGGTCGCTGCAGTGCTGCTGGCGATCACGATCATCGGCCTTCCGTTCGCGAAACAATCCCTCAAGCTCGGTGGTTACGCGCTGTGGCCGTTCGGCCGGGCGCTCGTTCAAAGCCCGACGCGACACAAGAGCCTGAGTGTCATTGGAAACGTTCTCTGGTTCGTTCTTGCCGGCTGGTGGCTTGCGCTCGGGCATCTGTTCACGGGCATCGCCCTCTGTCTCACCATCATCGGGATTCCGCTCGGGATTGCCGACATCAAGATGGCGGGAGCCGCCCTCGTGCCCTTTGGTCGGCAGGTCGTTCGTGCTTCGGAGTTGAACGCGGGATTGATCGCCGCGCCCTCGGCTCAGACGCCGCCCAACCGGTAGGCCGTATCAATCCGTCGGCGCGGCAGCGTTACTTCGAGACTTCGAGTCGCCGGTCTGGAAGAAGCTTGCGATCGCGCCGGCCGACCCGGCGACGACGATGACCGCCCAGACCTCCAGGAACAGGTCGACGATCTTGCCTCCGACCGTCAGCGGGTTCCTGATCTGCGACGAGACGGTCAGAAGTTGCACGGTCGTGAAGAAGAACGCATCGAAGATCCCGTGGATTTCGGTTTGCTTTGCGTGGCGCTCGAGCATGTAGACGAGCACCGTTCCGACGAGGTCGATAATCGCGGTCAGTAGCAGCACGAGGAGGAGCCTGCTGAAGAGGCGTCTGTGCCGTTCTTCCCAGGTGGTGAGACGCCTTAGTTCGTCGCGGATCACGGAGCTCGGCGAATCGCTGCGGCGATGTGCGCGTACGCCGAGGTAGCAAGCCGCGAGCCTTGCCTCCTGCCGTGGGCGGCCAGCTTCTGACGGTGCCTACGCGGAAGGCGACGCCACAGGTCATACGTGGTCAGCACGATCGCCAGTGGTCCGACTCGCCGAGCTGCGAAGCGCGAATACAGGAGGAGCCGGAACAGGAACATTGACGATGGAGTGTGCCCGGACCGGGCCTGGCTCGTAAACACAACTCGAGCCTTGCCTCTGGTCAGGCCATGGTGCGACGAACACGCAGCGGCTCGTGTTGTCCGCCGAGGCGCGCGCGCCCGCCGGGCCCGATGATCGCTCCGTGATCTGGGACGGCGACCTTCGTGAGCGCAGGAGCGTCGATGCGGTGTCGACCCTGCCGGCACGGCGAACAGAGCAGCGCTGCGCTGAGTGCGGTTACGGAGTCGTGATCGCCGGCCACCCGCCACGCTGCCCGCTCTGCGGATCGACCGCGTGGACCGAAACCGCCGCGAGGAAGGGTCCGGACCTGCCTGAGCCATAAGCGCCGCCACCACCGGCCCTTTTTCGCTCAACGGTGCGGGTTGGAGGAGGGATCCAAAATGCCCGGATTCGCGATCAAGCGGCACGTGATGCGTGCCGATGATCACTTCCACACCGTGGACGACACCGACACACCCCTGGCGGGCTCCGAGCTCGAGCGTCGCTTCAAGAACCTGGTTGAAAACATCCCGGGCCTCGTCGTCTACCTCGACGTTGTCCAGCCCGATGATCCCGGGTGCTCGCTGCCCGTCTACATCGGCCCTCAGGTCGAGCAGTTGCTGGGCTACCCCCGCGCCGACTGGCTGACTGAGGACGAGCTCTGGCTCGATGTCCTGCATGCGGACGATCGCGAACGGATGATCGCCACGGATATCGCAGCGCGGAGCACCCTCTCGCCACTCTTCGCGGAGTACCGGATGGTCGCTCGCGACGGACGGGTCGTGTGGGTGAGCGAGAAGGCGGCCGTGGTGACGGACGAGCTCACCGGCACGGTGTACTGGCAGGGTGTGATGGTCGACATCACCGAACGGAAGCGCGTGGAAGAGGCGCTTGCGGCGAGCGAGCGCCAGTACCGTTCGATCTTCGACGCAGCCACGATCGGGCTGATGACGGTCGATCTCGAGGGGACGGTGCTCGAGGCGAATACGGTGGTCGAGCAGGTGCTCGCCCATCCTCCGGGATCGCTCGCCGGTGTGAGCTTCACCGTCGACCTCGAAGCCGGCGACGAAACACAACGCCGGATCGAGGCGCTCGCCACGGGCAGCGAAGACAGGTTCGAGCTCGAACACCTGCTTCGTGCGCATGACGGATCGCCGATCTGGTGCCGCACGGTGATGGCCCTCGTCCGGGACGGCGCCGGGCGGCCCGACCACCTGACCGCGATGGTCGAGAACATCGACGGACGGAAGCAGGCGGAAGCAGAGCTTGTTCATCGCACGATTCACGACCCGCTGACGCGGCTGCCGAACCGGCAGCACTTCCTCGAGCGGCTGGCGGAGGCGCGCGCCGACCGCTCGGAGCCGACTCTCGACGTCGGAGTCGTCTTCGTCGACCTCGACAACTTCAAGCACGTCAACGACTCCTTCGGCCACGAAGCCGGCAACGAGCTGCTCGTGGCGGTCGCCGCGCGGCTCCGGGCCGCCGTGCGTCCCGCCGACGTCGTTGCTCGATTCGGCGGCGACGAGTTCCTCGTGCTCGCCGACCGGCTCAACGACCCTCGCGATGCAACGCAACTTGCCTGGCGCCTCGCGCACTCGCTGCGCACACCCTTCTCCGTTGCGGGCATCGAGGTCAGCGTCACGGCCAGCTTCGGCGTTGCGACCTCTCGCGATCCAGGCGAAGCCGACGAGGATCTCGTCCGCAAGGCCGACGCTGCGATGTACACCGCAAAGCACCGGGGAAGCAACCGAGTCGCCGTCTTCGGCGAGCTCGACGAAGACACCGGCACCGCCCTGACTGCCTGAAGCCTCGTCGTGACCTCGGGTGTGCCTTGACAAGGGCCGAGATGGCGAAATAATCGGCTGTTCTGCAGGACTCCGCGATCTGCGGCACAGGAGTTGGTGCGAAACGGCAATTGTCGCTGCCATCTGTGTCGATGCGTGCAGCCCACCGTGGTTCGTCACATCGCTCAGCTCGAGTGTTCCGGAGACGTGGGAGCACCGCAGTGACTGTTCTGACGAAAAGGAGGAGCAGTGAGCCCGAAACAGCCATCGAGCAAGAAGCCGCTCGAGGTTCCCGAGGCGGTAGCGCAGAAGATCCTTTGGTATCCGGCTGCGTCCTACAACGTCACGACAACGGACAGTTGGCAGACGATTCGAAGCCGTCTGCCATTTCGCCCAAAGCAGTGCAACTTCATCAACCTGCTCGACGTCAGCGGTTGGTGGGTAACAGGCAGCGACGGAAAGGTGACGTTGCTCCTGAGTGAGTTCATCTGTCTGAGCGAGACGCTCGTGGAGCCGGTCAACGTCGTCGCGTCGCCCACATCAGGCGAGCGGCCGGCGTTTCTCACCGTTCACCACGCGCTCGTGAGCGACTCGAACGACGTCGAGATGACGTTCTGGACGTGGAATCCCGATGGGACGGCGGCACCCGAGACCTCGTTCGACTGGAGATGCCGCGTGCCCTACTGGCAGATCATTCTCTAGCCCAGGGCGAAGGGAGCCGATCGTCACGCGGTCGGCTTCGCCGTCACGAGGTGAGATCGCTCAGGGGCGTGGACGACGCAGCCACTGCCGTGCCGCGTCGACTGCCCCCAGGGTCGCCGCCAGCCCGGCCCGGCCGTGGGCGGCCCCATCCAGCCACGGCCTGGCTCCCAGCTGGACCCTGTTCACACGACGCTGGGGCGGCGGGAAATCTTCCGCGCATGCGCGTCAGTCCGCCGCTCGGCCGCGAACGGCGATGACCGTTCTTTGCGAACTTCTTGCCTGCGAGGTCTTGAGGCCGGGCCCGGGGTGTGTTTCGATCCTGGCCGCGTCCCGTCGTCCTGCGGCGGGAACTACGTTGATCGGCCCGTGGTGAAGATGTGACTTCCTGACACCCGCCACGGGCCGATCAGTTACCTCTACGCGCTCCGGGGCCTGCGTGGATCGGTCCGCCCGAGCGTCATCCGGAGCACGGATTACCGTTGCGTCATCCGCCGCGGGATCACAATTGCGTTCACGGCTGCCGTCCTTGCGGCGTGCGGCATCGCCGCGGCCTCGACTGTCGCGGCCAAATCGACCCCCGGCGGCGTGACGATCACGGTGACGGTCCCCGACCGCGTCACTTCGACGACGATCACCGTGCCGCGCGCGGCGACCACGACGGTTGCGGCGGGCGACGCGGCGCACGTCCGGGCGGCACTTGCCGACCCGGCCCGGATCTCGTCGGTCGCTGACGCGCGCACACGCAAACGGCTCACGACCGAGCTGCACGACCTCGACTCGTTTCTCGCGCCGCGGCCGAGGCTCCAGCCCTATCGGGCGCACGTCTGGTACGTCGCGCACCACTCGCGCACGCCGGTCACTCCGAGGGCGCTCGCCGCGCTCCTGTGGTGCACCGTCTGGTTCCCGCACGACTGCGGCTAGCGACGAGTCGATCGGAGAAACGGGACGCCGTCGCGCGCGGGGAGAGTAATGCGCGCAGACGACGCCCGGAGTCTTCGATTCGGCGCTTCCGGAAAAGTTGGACGGTGAGTTGCGAGCTTTACTTTTCCCGCAACAGCCGGAGGAGCGACAGGAGATCGTCGCTGAGATCGCCTGATGCGAGGCGCTCGATGGCCGCAGTCCGCTGTGAATCCGAGGCGCCGCTGAACGCCGCGTCGATTCGCGCCCATCCCTCGCTGGCGGGGAGCTTCGGAAAGAGCATCTGCCGCACCTGATCCAGCTCGGGTGAACGGTTACCCTCGGATTCGCTCATGTGCGCACTATCGGCCCCGGGGCAGAGCCGGGCACCTGCCGGTTGGGTGGGACGCCTCGTCCGATCGTCCAGGGTTCCTATTGTGTGTGCGGAGAGGAGTGAGATGACGGACTCGCAGCCACCTGACAGCGCGCCCGAGCCGGTCGTGGAGCCCGCCGAGCCGGTCGGTGAGTCGCGTGGCGAACGGGCGGGGCGTCACCTCCACCGCGTCCGGCTCTACACGTGGGCGGTCGCGTTCGTCGGCTTGCTCGTCGTCCTGATCGTCCTGATCTCCGTCAACACTCGCACCGTCAAGCTGAGCTGGGCGTTCGGCTCGACGCGTGCTTCGCTCGTGTGGATCATCCTCGCGACCGCGGTGATCGGGTGGTTGCTCGGGATCGCGACGGGATTCGCCTTCCGCAGACGCACCCGTCGCCGTTCCTAGAGCTCGCTGATCAGTACGCGGACCCGGTCGCCGATCTCGTCGCGGATCGCCCGCACCTCCTCGGCGGGTCGGTGCATCGGGTCGCGAACATGCCAGTCGAACCGCCGCTTCCCGGGAGTCACGGGGCACGCTCCATCGCACGTGGCGACGACGACGTCGGCCCAGTCGAGCAGCCCTTGGTCGAGCTTCGTCGGCACATGATCCGAGGCGTCGATCCCGATCTCGCTCAAGGCCGCCAACACCTCGGGATGTGTCGCGCCGCCCGGAGCGGCCCCTGCCGAGCGGGCCCCGTGCTCTGCGCCTGCGGTCGAGCGGAAGAGCCGCTCGGCCATCACCGAGCGGCCCTGATTTCCGATACAGACGAAGAGGACGTTCACTACTTGCAGCAGTCGCAGTTGCAGCAGTCGCAGTCACACGCCATCAGCAACACGCCTCCTTCAGGTCGGTCACGGCCGCGAGCTTCCGAACCGCGACATTGCTCAACGAGTAATACGCACATCTGCCCCGTTGCTCGCGTTCGAGCAGGCCGGCGTCGTGGAGCTTCTTCAGGTGATGGGAGACCGTTGGCTGCGTGAGCTCGAGCGGGCCGGTCAACTCGCACCCGCACACTTCGCCGCCCACGGTCGCGAGGATGTTGACGATCCGGACCCGCGCGGGGTCGCCGAGTGCGCGGAAGAGCTCAGCGGTCGCGGCGGCCTCATCGTCCGACAGGACCGGGCCGGCAAGTGGCCCGCAGCAGGCGATCGTCTCAGACATCGCGATCATCCATCGATAGGCGTCAATATATTGACCAACGTCGATGGATGTCAAATTTCTCCATGCAAGGTTGGCCGCTCACGGGCGTCCTTGGTCGGTGACCGATGCGCAGCGACGGAGGAGATGGCGACGACCAGGCCAATCCGCAGGGCCCGCTTCGCCGGTAGACGAGACGTGAGCCCGCTGCTGCTGAGACGCCTCTCGGACGAACAGCTCGGCAACCGCCTCGCCTCGGGCGAGGCAGCTGCGTTCGACGAGTTGTACCGGCGTTATGTGCACCGTCTGTCCGCCTACGGCGCGAACCTGCTCGGCGACGCAGCGTCCGGTGACGACGTCGCGCAATCGGCTCTCCTGAAGGCGTATGGCGCACTGCGCGACGGGCGCGTGCCCGACCGCGTCAAGCCGTGGCTCTTCCGGATCGCGCACAACAGTGCGATCGACCTCGTCGTGCGGCGGCGTGAGCTGCCGTCCGCCGAGCTGCCGGAAGGCTCGACGGGCAGTGGGGAGCCGGTCGAGCGCTCGGGCGAACTGGTGGCCGCGCTGGCATCGCTGCCCGAGCGGCAGCGCCGCGTCTATGTGCTGCGTGAGCTGCACGGGCTCCGCATCGACGAGACGGCAGCCGAGCTCGGTCTCTCCTCGACGCAGGTCGAGCAGTCGCTCTTCGTGGCGCGAAACCGACTTGCGGAGCAGCTCGTCTTCGGCGACCGGCTCAATTGTGTCGCGGTGCAGCGCCTCGTGTCGGGGCCGCTCGATCGAGACGAGCGGCGCGCGCTCAAGACTCACTTGCGCTCCTGCCCAGCTTGCCGCGGCACGCTTGGGATCCGCGGGCGCGCACTCGAGCTTCTGCCGGTTGCCTCGCTCGACTGGCTGCGCGGTCTCTTCGCCGGCCTCGCGACGGGAGGCGCTCCGGCCGCGGCGAAGATCGGTGCAGTTGTCGTGACTGCGACCTTCGCTGCCGGGGTGTCCGGCGCCGCCGACCAGGCCTCTCACCACCCGCGGCCGTTCGTCCATCATGCAGCCGCTTCCGTCTCACGCCGACATCCACCGCAGTCGACGATCGCGAGGCTGCCTGCGCAGCCATCTGTTGTGAGCGCGGATCGCCTGGTGTCGCGCGTGACCGTCGTGCCGGCTTCGCATCCGGCGCAGGTCGAAAACCACCGGCGCGGGCGCGGAGACGATGACGTCGCGAGCAGGGCTCCGATCTCCGAGGCGCATGACGGGGGTGACAGCGGTGACGACAGCGCGGGCGGGGGCGACGGCCAGGGCGGCGGTGGGCCGCAGACGACGACCGTCGTCCAGCCGCAGGCCTCCGACGGTGGCGCCGGCGGTAGCGCGAGCGGAAGCGGTCACAGCGGCTCCGAATCCGGCTCCGGCAGCGGCGACTCAGGCTCCGACGGCGGTCCTACGGCGACCGTGCCACTGAGCGCACCGGCGGCGCCGACGACGGGCGACAGTGGCGGTTCCGGTTCCGTTCCGATCGCACGACCACCACCACCGAGGGACGACCACGACCGGCGGCTCCGGTGGCTCTTCGGACGGTCGTGGCGGGGGCGATGCCCGCGACGGGCATGATGCGAGCTCCGGCGACGGCTCGTCGCACGGCTGAAGCCCGAAACCGCCAGGCCACTCATCAGCGATCGCACACACGTCCAGACAGTCGCCGGGCTCGTCGGCATCGTGTCTTTGGTCGTCGGGATCCTCGGCTTCGTCCCGGGCGTGACGACGCATTACGACGACCTGAGCTTCGCCGGCCACGGCAGCGGCGCGAAGCTGCTCGGCACCTTCCAGGTGTCGATCCTGCACAACCTCGTTCACGTGCTCTTCGGGATCGCCGGCCTCGCGCTCGCGAGGACGGCCGACGGCGCCAGAACATTCCTGGTGGGAGGCGGGATCGCCTACCTCGGTCTCTGGTTCGTCGGCGTCGTGGGGGCAGGCCGCTGGCTGCCCGCGAACACCGCCGACAACTGGCTGCATTTCCTGCTCGGGATCGGGCTGATCGGGCTCGGCTCTGCCGCCGGCCGCACCCGGGCCGACGCACTCGCTGTCTAGGCGGGAGCTGCGAACGGCGCGTTGGGCGGCGCGTTGACGGCGGGCGCGTCGCCCTTCCTGTGCACGGCCAGCATCTCGGCGATGATCTCGAGCGCGATCTCGGCCGGCGTCTCGCCACCGAGGTCGAGGCCTACAGGCCCGCGCACGCTGTCGGCGACGGCGCCGAGTTGCTCGCGCCGTTTGGCCTGAGTTCGTTTCGAGCCGAGCGCGCCGACGTAGAAGGCGCCTCCCTCGACGCCGCGGCGGAGCGCGGGCAGATCGAGCCGCTCCTCGTGCACGAGCGAGACGAGCGCCGTGCCGGCGTCGATGTCGATCTCGTCCGGCCACGCGACGATCACCTCGTCGGCGCTCGGGACACGCTCGCGCGTGGCGAGTCCTGCACGGGGATCGACGACCACGGTGTGCCAGCCGAGCGGTCGAGCGAGGGCGCAGAGCGCTTCGGCGATGTCGCCGGCCCCGACGGCCACGAGCCGCGGTGGCGGGCCGATCGCCTCGACGAACACGCGCCGCCCGTTCTCTTCGCGCAGTTCGGTGCGCGCCCGCTCGTCGGCCTCCCATCGCTCGCCGACGTCTTCGCCCTCGACGACGACGTAGCTCGCACCGCGTTCTCGCGCCGGAGCGCCACCGAACGGCTCGAGGAAGACGTCGATCTCACCGCCGCAGGGCAGCCCGACCGTCCAGGCCTCCTCGTCGGCGATGCCGTACGACACGACACTCGCGCGCTCGCCGTCGAGAACCGCCTGGCAGCGCTCGGCGACGTCGGCCTCGACACAGCCGCCCGAGACCGACCCGAACATCCGGCCGGAGCGGGTCACCGCGAGCTTGGAGCCCAGCGGGCGCGGGGCGCTGCGGCGGGTCGCGACGACGGTCGCGATCGCTACCTCCTCACCTGCTGCGCGCCATTCCTCTGCCTTTGCCAGAACGTCGTCCATCTAGTGTGATCGTAGTCATGGACCCCCTGGACGAGCTGCTCGCGCGCGTCGACGCCGGCGAACTGGGCGATCCGCTGCCGGTGCTCGCCTACGTGGCCGGGCAGGCCGTCGACCTCGAGGACGAGGAGCTGAACGGCGCGCGACGGCGTGCCTTGCTGCTGGTCGCGGCGGGGGGCGATCCACACCGCGACCTGGAGGTGGACGACCGCTCCGTCAAGGCACTCGCAGCCGATCTCTATACGGACGATCGCCGCGAGCAGCTCGGCTTGAGCATCGACGCGCTCGTTCTGCGGGTGCGCGAGCTCCCGGTTGCGCGCGAGGCAGCCCTGTTCCTCGCAGCAGACATCGACCTCGCCTGGCGTCTCTTCGCGCTCGGCCTCCTCGCAGAGGAGCTCGCGGAATGACTCCCGCGGTGCAGGCCGCCAAGCGGGCGGGCATCGACTTCCGGCTGCACGAGTACGAGGGCGTCGAGCTCGGTGAAGGGGACTACGCCGGAGGCGTGGCCGAGGCGCTCGGCTTGCCGCCGGGCCGGCTCTTCAAGACGCTCGTCGCATCGGCAGACGGCCGGCTCGCGGTGTACGTCGTTCCAGCCGACCGCCAGCTGGACTTGCGGGCCGCGGGAAAACGAGTGACCCTCGCCGACCAGACGGCCGCTGAGCGCGCGACCGGCTACGTGATCGGCGGCATCAGCCCGCTCGGCCAACGGAAGCAGCTGCCGACGACGCTCGACGAGTCCGCTCTCGCGTGGGAGACGATCCTCGTCAGCGCGGGCAGACGCGGCCTGCAGATCGAACTCGCGCCCGCTGACCTGGTCGCGCTCACCGGCGCGACGGTCGCAGCGATCGCCAAGTAAGTCCCTACGTGCCCCACCAAAAGCTCGCGGCGATCACGACGTAGAAGCCGACCAGCACGACCCCCTCCTGCCAGATCGACTCACCGTCGTTGATGACGAACGCGCCGAGAATCGCCGCGACGACCAGCACGAGCGCGAGCAGCGGCGGGAAGACCAGCGTCAGGTGGGTGCTGAAGAGGAGCGAGATGAAGACCAGCACCGGCGTCAGCGCCAGGGCGACCTGTAGCGACGAGTTGACGATCACCGAGATCGCGAAGTCGGGCCGGTTGCGCGCGGCCAGCTGAACACCGATCACGTTCTCGACCGCGTTCCCTGCGATCGCGACGATCACGAGCCCCGCGAACTCCTCGCTCATGTGCAAGGTCTCGATCGCGGGGGTGAGTGCCGTGACGAACCAGTCGGAGGCAAAGGCCGCACCCAGAGCGGCGAGGCCGAGCACGATCGCCGTCGTGGCCACGGACCAGCGCGGCGGTGGATGCTCTTCGCCCTCGATCTCGCGGAGAAACAGCGGCAGCGCGCAGAAGTAGACGACGAGGAGGACGCCGGCGCAGATGAGCGAGAGGGTGTTCGAGTGGGCGGCCGCCGGGGCGTGGAACGTGTGAGCCAGTGACGGCATGGCCATCGTCGCAGCAGCGAGGAGCGCGAGGGTCGAGACCATGCGTGTCCGGTCGGATTCGAACTTCTGCATGCCGTTCTTCAGCCCCCCGACGACGAACGCGATCCCGAGCACGAGCACGCTGTTCGCGAGGATCGATCCGACGAGAGCCGACTGGACGACCGTCACGAGCCCTGAGTTGAGCGCGAAGAGGGCGATGAACAGCTCAGGCAGGTTGCCGAGCCCCGACTGGACGACGCCCGCCCCGCCGGTGCCCAGTCTCGAGCCGAGCTGCTCGGTTCCGTTGCCGACGAGCCGAGCCAGTGCGGCCAGCGCGACCGCAGCGACGACGAAGGTCGTCACGTCACCGAGCGCGAAGTGGCAGAACGCAGCCGCCGCGACGAGCGCGATCGTGATTGCGATTTCGATCAGGTCGCGGCGGGTCACAGGCGCGAGACGCTAACAGGCCGTACCTCGAACGAGGGAACTCGCGCGAGGGATCGCGCGCGACCGCCGCCCCGCCGACACCTATTGGGCATTCGTTTCCCGAGGAGGAGAGCCTCGTTGCGGTATTTCGTACTCATGCTCGCGGTCGGCGTCACCTGCGTGTTCGCAGCGGGCGCGAACGCTTCGCAACTGATCGACCGGAACGCCCACGACGTGCGGCTCGCCGTGGACACGAAGGGCGAAGCACTCATCACGTACACGGCCGCGGGCAAGCTCAAGCATGTGCTCGCCTGGAACGCGATCAACGCGATCGCTCCGACGCATTCCCGCGCGCAGGTCGAGTTTCGGCTCGACTACGCCGGCGGCTGGGGCAAGACGCACACGGACGCCTGGAAGACATTCGGCGCGCGGTGCGGCGCCTACGACGGCCCGCCGCTCGCCTGGAAGGTCGCGGCGTGCAAGGCCCCCGACGGCTCGTACTGGGCGCTTCAGTCCTGGCAGCGGATGCTGCCGAACTACGGCGGCGTTCCGAACGCGCAGCAGGCGACCTGGGAACTTCGCCTCTCGCACTGGACCGGCGACCTGCCGGTGCTCACGATCGGCACGGACTGGGCCTGGCACCAGTGGGATCACCTGTACGGGACCTACACCTACGCCGGCCAGCCGGTCTTCGGCTTCAAGTCGACCTCGGCAGGCAATCCGCTCGACTCGTTCGGCCGCAACATCTACGTCGACACGCTCGACTCGGCCTACGGCGCCGGTTGGAAGCGCGAGAACAGCTTCCTCGCCCATAGCGGCACGGGAGTCTTCTGTTACAGCTTCAACCCGCACGGCTCGCACCCGGCAGGCAAGGGCGTCAAGTACCGCGCCACCGTCGAAGGCCCGGGAGTCACGCCCGACGTGATGTGGCAGGGCGACGCACCCGGCGCCTACGACAAGGAGCTCGACCTGCAGGCGAACGACACGATCGCGCAGTTCGGCGACAAGCTCTGCAGAGCGAACTAGAAGCGCACAGCGAGGGCTCGGCTAGGCTCGACCCCGTGCAAGATCGCGGGGCAGAACAACGAGCACTCTTTCGCCGCTGGCCCGCGGGCGTGTCGGTCATCGTCGCCGAGGTCGACGGCCGTCGACACGGGCTGACGGTCTCGTCGCTCGTCTCGCTCTCGCTGGAGCCGCCGCTCGTCGGCATCTCGGTTGCCCTCGAGGCATCGCTCCACGAGCTGCTGCGTGACGCCGGCGAGTGGGGGGCATCGCTGCTCTCGGGCGAGCAGGAGCACCTGGCGCAGCACTTCGCCCGCAGCGTGCCACCGATGGTGCTCTGGAACGGGATCGAGCTGCGCGACGACGACCAACGCTTGCTGGTCGGCGCAGCCGGCTGGCTCACCGCCCGCACCGTCGAGGAGCTCCGCACCGGTGACCACACGTTCTTCGTCGGCGAGATCCTCTCGATCGAGGAAGGGAACGCCGCGACATCTCTTTCGTACGTGCACCACGGCTATCAGGCCCTATGACCGAGGCGGTCGTGTTCGACCTCGACGGCGTGATCGTCGACTCCGAGCAGGTGTGGGACGACGTGCGCGAGCAGTACGTGCGCGAGACGGGCGGCACGTACACCGAGGCGGCCACTCGCGACATGATGGGCATGAGCTCCGTCGAATGGTCGCGGTACATGGCGGAGGAGCTCGGCGTTCCGGGCACGCCGGCCGAGATCAACGCCGCCATCGTCGAGCGGATGCTCGCGCGCTACGGCGAGTCGCCGCCGCTGATCGACGGTGCCGTCGAGGCGGTGCGCATGGCCGCCGCGCGGTGGCCGCTCGCGATCGCGTCGTCGTCCAACCCGGAGCTGATCGAGGTCGTCCTCGTCGCCGCCGGACTGCGCGAGCTCTTCTCGGTCACGGTGTCGTCGCAAGAGGTCCCACGCGGAAAGCCCGCGCCCGACGTGTATCTCGAGGCAGCGCGCCGGCTCGGCGTCACGCCGCAATCCTGTGTCGCGGTCGAGGACTCGCACAACGGGATCCGCTCGGCCAAGGCCGCGGGCATGCGCGTCGTCGCCGTCCCGAATCTCCACTTCCCGCCCGACGACGAGTCCCTCGCGCAGGCCGATGTGGTCGTCCGTTCGGTGACCGACCTGACGCCCGACCTGCTCGCGGCCTAGCGCGTCAGTCGGCGCGGCCGAGCAGGACGCAGCCGTTGTGGCCGCCGAGGCCCATGGCGTTCGACAGGGCGACGTCGACGCGTGCCGCGCGGGCCTCGTTCGGCACGTAGTCGAGATCGCAGTCCGGATCGGGCTCTTGGTAGTTGATCGTCGGCGGCAGTTGCCCGTCGTGCAGAGCGAGCACGCACATGATCGCCTCGATCGCGCCTGCGGCTCCGAATGTGTGGCCCATCATCGACTTCGTCGACGACACGGCGAGCTTGTAGGCGTGGTCGCCGAACACATCCTTGATCGCCTTCGTCTCGGCGGTGTCCCCTTGAGGGGTCGAGGTGCCGTGCGCGTTGATGTAGCCCACGCGTTCGCGTTCGACACCTGCACGCTCCAGCGCGGCGGTCATCATCGAAGCGACGCCGGTCGCCTCCGGCTCCGGCTGCGCCATGTGGTGGGCGTCGTTGGATGCGCCGTAGCCGAGCACCTCCGCGTAGATCCTCGCGCCCCGCCGTTCGGCGGCTTCCCAGTCCTCGAGCAGGACGGCGCCGGAGCCCTCGGCCATCACGAAGCCCGCCCGGGTCGCGTCGAACGGGCGTGACGCGTGAGGCGGATGCTCCTCTTCTGCCGCGAGCCCGCGCATCGCGGTGAAACCGGCGAGGATCAGCGGGATGAGGCACGCTTCCGTGCCGCCGGCGAGCACGGCATCGGCGTCGCCGCGCTTGATCATCTCGGCCGCTTCCCCGATCGCGTGTGAGCCCGTTGCGCAGGCCGACACCACCGCGTAGTTGGGGCCTTTGATCCCGAGTGAGATCGCGAGCTGGCCGGAAACGGAGTCGACGAGCACGTTCTGCAGGAAGTTCGGCGAGACGCGGCTCGGCCCGCGGTCGCGGAGTGTCTCCGCCTGCTCGACGATCCCTGGGACACCGCCGATCGCCGAGCCGAACACGATCCCGACGCGGGTCGGGTCGAACCCGTTCAGGCCGGCGTCTGCGAGTGCCTCTCGGCCTGCGGCGACGCCGAGCAGCACATTGCGTTCGAGCTTTCGCGCCTCCTTGGTCGACACGACCTGGCTCGGGTCGAAGCCCTTCACCTCGGCGGCGACCCGAACGGGCAGCCCGTCGGTGTCGAACGTCGAGATCCAGTCGATTCCGCTCTCGCCGGCAAGCGCCGCGCGCCAGGTCGCCGGCGCATCGAGCCCGAGCGGAGTGACGGCCCCGATTCCGGTGACGGCGACGCGCTTCATCGCATCAACCCTACGTCACGTTTGCTCGGTCGAGGGAGCGGAAAAGACGTTGCCTATGGAGCAGACGATCAAGCCCGGCCTCGTGTTCTTCCATTCCCAGACGTCCGGAAAGTGCCGGCGCATCGAGGGCTACATCGCCCAGGTACTGCAGCGGCGGCGCAACCACGGGACCTTCAAGTACTACGCGGTGGCGAGTGAGCAGCGGCCCGATCTGATCACTCGGTTCGGGATCGCGGTGATGCCGACGCTCGTGGTCGTCGAAGGCAAGGCGGTCAGCGCGCGGCTCGAAGAGCCCCGCGGCTGCGGTGACATCGAGCGAGTTCCTGGCGCCCTGGTTGCGCTGACCCGGCGGGCGTCAGCGGCCGAAGATGAAGTACACGATCAGCGGAACAGCGATCACCAGCGCAACCAGCAGGATCAGAAATCGGCCGAGCGGCAGGCTCCGCCGCATGGCCTGAGGCGTCGCTAGAGCAGGGTTGCCTGCGACCCGGTCGGCCTCCTCGGCTTCAGCTTCGTCCTGGGCGTCGCGCTCCCAGCCGACATGCTCGGGGTGGTCGTCGGACAGTGAGTCCTCGGTGGGCACGGACCGATATTCGGCCTTCGCATCGACCCCGTCAAGTGCAGGCGCCCTCGGGGTTGTTGCCGCCATGAACTCGCTCGAAGGTCTTACCCGGACGGTTGGCCTGCGGTCAGGGTTCTCTCACGTCGGGTGCGGAGTAAACGTCCTGTCCATCCTTTCCCCGCGTGAACCGGTGCGCGAATGCGTAGCCGTTTGCATCTCGAACGCTGACGTCTCGAGCAAGGACGCGATACTCGGTCGGGCCGAACGTCGGATGCGGCTCCAGCAAGAGTCGACGGGTGGTCAGTACGAGGCAAACGCGGCCGTTGCTGCCGTACCACCGCCTGTGCTCCCGGTCGTCTCGCAGGGGAGCAGTGACGATGACGAGCTCGTTGACCTCGCGCACACGCAACCTCCGTCGGTTGCTTCCCGGTACGGGAGCCACCGGGCAACGGTTTTGGCGGCCGAGCTGCCTCTTATTGGGGGAAGAGGCAGCCCGACCCAACGACCGTCCACCTCAGCCCAGGGGTCGTTGGGCGAGGAAGACCTGTCGCCCTCTTGATTCTGTGCCCGCCCGCCCCGGTGACAAGACCAGACTTTCCGGGTCGAGCTCGGATGCAGGAGCGACGACGGCACGACCACGATGCGCGTGGCCGGCCGTCGTCAGTTGCCTAAGGCTGCGGCCCCCTCGGCAACTCGTAGCTCCGCCCGCTCATCAAGTGCTGCCTTGGGTTGATTCGCATCCCTCAACAGGGTGATTTGGAGAACAAGGAGAGCAGGGCCGCCGCTGGCCCCGCTCGATCCTTCTTCGTTCCCGCAGTTCTTGGAGGAGCCCCGCCGCATCGGGCCCGCTCCAATACGAGGACTATGGCAGCCGGCCGCCGCTTGACCTATCACCCGGATTGCAGTTGACGGGGTCGGTTGACTCGTCGGCGGGAGGGCCTACCGAAGGAGCTCGTGGTCGAGCGCCCAACGAACGACCCCCGCCCGGTCGTGTATGCCGAGCTTCCCCATCAGGTGCCGGCGGTGCGTCTCGACGGTGCGAACCGAGATGACGAGCCGGCTCGCCACTTCCTGATTCGTGTAGCCGTACGCCATCAGGATCGCTACTTCGTACTCCCGTGGCGTGAGTATGGCCAGTGAGGTAGTCATTGACTGCGCAAACATAGACGCTGGACCTAGGGTGTGGCCAAGAAAGGTTCGCCGGTTTGGTATCCATGCGGTTACAAGGATGCCGACCCAATCCGCATTCCTTCATCGGCTCGTTCCCTTCCCGCCGATGGAGGCCGAGCTCGTCCGTGAGCTGCCGGTCGGCGACGGCTGGCAGTACGAGCCGAAATGGGACGGCTTTCGCGGCGTCTTCGAGAACGTCGGCAAGGAGTTGGCGATGTGGTCGCGGAACGAGCGCCCGTTGCTGCGTTACTTCCCAGAGCTGCGTCCGCTCGGGGACCTGCTGCCGCCGCGGTCGGCGCTCGACGGGGAGATCGTGATCGCGCGCGACGGCGCACTGGACTTCGACGCGATGCAGATGCGCCTGCATCCGGCCGAGTCCCGCATCCGCCGGCTCTCGGCGGAGATCCCGGCGGAGTTCGTCGTCTTCGACGTGCTGCTGTGGGACGGCGAAGCGGTGTGGAAACTGCCGCTCGAGGAGCGGCGTGCGCGCGTCGAGGCGCTTCAAGGTTTTCGGCTTTCGCCGGCGACGCGCGACGTCGAGGAGGCGCGCGGCTGGCTGGCGCGGTTCGAGGCGCTTGGTCTGGACGGTGTGATCGGAAAGAAGCTCGGCGTGCCGTACCTGCCCGGCTCCCGCGACGGAGTCGTGAAGGTGAAGGAGCACAAGACGGCCGACTGCGTCGTCGTCGGCGTTCGCTGGAGAGGCGACCGGAGCGCGATCGCGACCCTGCTGCTCGGGCTGTATCGCGAGGACGGCGGATTGGACTACGTCGGCTCCTGCGCCGTCGCCGCGAAGACCCGCGCCGACGTGGCGGCGCGGGTGCTGCCTCTGCTCGACGAGGCGTCCGACCAGCGTTTCTCCGAGCCGAATCGCTGGGGATCGGGTGAGCTGGAGGAGGCACCCCTGCGGCCGGAGCTCGTGGTGGAGGTGCGCTACGACAAGGTGCAGGGCTCGCGCTTCCGCCACGGCACGAAGCTGATCCGCTGGCGGGAGGACAAGCAGCCGAGCGACTGCACCTGGCGCGAGCTGCGACCTCCGCGCGACCCGAACGCGCCGACGGTCGAAGCGCTCTTCGGGCTCGCCTAGGGCTCGGTGGCGGGAGGCGCGGGCGGCTCGAGGTCGAGACGCTCGAAGCGCGGGCGCAACGAGGGCGGGTTGCGCCACATGCCGCGCATCGGGTCCCCGGCGGCGGAGATCCGGTCCCGCATCGACTCGAGCGTGAACGCCTCCGGCTCGACCGCCGCGACCTCGTCCCAGCCGAGCGGCGCGGAGACCCGCGCGTCGGGCGTCGGCCGCACCGAGTACGCCGCGGCGATCGTCCGGTCGCGCGCGTTCTGGCCGAAGTCGACGAATACGCCCACGCGATCCGCGACCCGCCAGGTCGTCGTCGCGATCGCCTGGTCGTCGACACGCCGCTCGACCTCCTGCGCGAGCGCCTTCGCGAAACGGCGCACCTCGGGGAACGCCAGCTCCGGCTTGATCGGAGCCAGTATGTGCAGCCCCGTCGCGCCGGAGGTCTTCGGGTAGGAGCGCAGGCCGAGCTCCTCGAGCACGTCGTGGACGACGAGCGCGATCTCGCGCACGAACGGCCATTGGCCGTCCGTGGTCGGATCGAGGTCGATGAGCAGATAGTCGGGCTGTTCGATCGCCGGCACCCGCGAGTGCCAGGTGTGCAGCTCGATGCAGCCGAGGTTCGCCACCCACGCGAGCGCGGCTGCGTTGTCGACGATCGCGAAGACGGTCGAATGGCCGCTCGGGAAGCGGACGAACACCTCGTCGACGTACTCCGGATGGTTCGAGGGCACACGCTTCTGATGGAAGAACTCCTGGTCGACGCCGTTCGGATAGCGCTTCATGTGGAACGGACGCCGGCGCAAGTGGGGGAGGGCGAGCTCTGCAACGTCGACGTAGTAGGAGACGAGGTCGACCTTCTTCAGCCCGTGCGCCGGGAAGAACACCTTGTCGGGGTTCGTGACCGGGACGTCGTAGCGGCCGATCTGCACGCACGGAGTATCGTGAACCCGTGTTGGAACGGCAGCCACTCACCGACGCGACCCTCGAGCCGCTGGACGATCACCTCGTGGTCGAGCAGCTCGACGAGTCGGAGCTTCCGAGCGGCCTGATCGTCCCGGCGAACGAGGCGACTCAGGTGCACAGCGGCATCGTGGCCGCGGTCGGCCCCGACGTCACCGCGGTCGAGCCGGGCGACAAGGTGCTGTTCCCGCGGGATGCCGGGTTCGAGGTGCGTCTCGCGCGATCGTCGCACCGGGTCCGGGTGCTTCGGCGCGAAGACGTGATCGCCCGCATCCACGACTGACCGCGTCGACAGGGACCTAGGTACCCTGTCGCGCGATCGGAGGGGTGGCAGAGCGGTCGAATGCGGCGGTCTCGAAAACCGTTATCCGTCGTTAGGCGGATCGAGGGTTCAAATCCCTCCCCCTCCGCTTGCTGCTTAGAGAACCCGCCCGTAGTGCGGGTTCTCGGCGTCTTAGGTCGCTGCGGGAAGACCCTCCTGCATCCGCCCAACTCCGCTGGAAACCGCCTGAAGGTGAACCCAGCTGGCGCGCAACTGGCGCGCACTCAAAGTTCCTTCGGCGTCCCGGTTCGAATCCAGGCGAGCCCTTGGTCATTCGCTGAGGGCCGAAGGTAGATTCGAGGAGTTGTCCGGATTGCCCGACGAGTTCGTGCCAATCGAGCTGCTTCCCGGGCAGGAGGCCTCTAGCAGTCGCGCGCGAGACAGTGGGTCTCACTGGCGCACCGACTGGCGCGCGTCCCGACCGGGCCGTGCGTGCAAGCCGGAAATCAACGGTTACGGGAACCGTCGCCCGTCCGCGTGCCGCTAGCGCCCCTATGCGCCTGCGTGGCGCGGACTGGGATAGAGCTCCCGCTAGCTGCTAGCGACGGCCGTGAGCGGCTTGGTGTCCGCCGTCGGTTCCGGCTGCGCTCCGAGCGAGCGCCCGTTCCGGACGGAGCCGCTGCACCAGAGCCGCCAGTTCGGCTTCAGACATCTCCCGCAGCCACCTGTAAGGCTCATCAGTAGGTCAATGGCAAGGCGCCCCGGGAGGTACGGCGACCTCAGCGCGCGAGCTCGAGCGGCCGATCTGCGACGAGCCGCTCCGGATCCTCACCCTCCTGCGGGCTTCGCCGCAGCGTCGCGGTCGCGGCGCGGCCGTCGAGAAAGAGCTCGCCGACGGAATTCTCGAAGGTCCCTGGCCTGAGCGGACGCCACGACGCCGAGGGCGCGGGCACGCCGGCGAGCCGCGCGAGTGCCCCGAAGATCCAGGCCCCGAACCGAGAGCCGGTGATCGCGACGATGCGGCGTTCCTTCGGTGACAGCGGGTTTCGGTACGGCGAACAGACGAGCTGGTGCACGCGACAGCGGCTACCCGGCTGGAGCTCGACCTCGCTGACCGAGCTCCGGTGCACGTCGCCACCGAGGATCAGGATCGAGGCGGGCGGCCGGGCGGTCTCGGTGCCGCGGGCGAGCGTCCGCAACCAGTCGCACAGCTGCTCGAACGATCGGTTGAAGGCGGCCCAGTGCTCGAGGTCGACTGCGCGCCGCAGTCGTTCGCTCAGCTTCGCGACCAGACCGCCCCAGCGGCCTGCGCAGAGCGCCTCGTTCCACGACTGCAGGTGATGGATCCCGGTCGGCAGGAAGACAGGCAGCGTGCTCGCGATCACGAGATGGTCGAACTCCCCGACCGAGTGCTCGACGATCCAGTCCCACTCCTCATCGTCGATCATCTGCCGGCGTCCGTCGGACAGCACGCGGGCCGCGCGCGAGTCGAGCACGAGCAGCCGCGTGTCTCCGAAGTCGCGGTAGAACGCCCAGCGGCTGGCCGCCGACTCACGGTCCCACTGCCGTGCGACCTCTCTCAGCAGCGGGCCGGCGTCTTGCTCCTCGGCGCGGACGCGCGGCAGGGTCAGCTCCGCGTCGAGCTCAGGCGGTGAGAGATTCCCGAGGTGCTGGTAGATCCAGTACGACATGAACGCGCCGGTGATGCGCGCGTCCCACCACTCCTCCTGGCGCATCTCCTCGACCCACCGCCACGAGATGTTCCAGTCGTCGATCACATCGTGGTCGTCGAAGATCATCGTCGTCGGCACGGTCGAGAGCAGCCAGCGGATGTCGGGCTCCGACCACGACTCACGGTAGAGCCGCGAGTACTCCTCAAAGTCGGCGATCTGCTCGCCGGGCTCGCCCTCGGTGCTGCGCCTGCTGCGGATGAACTCGAGCGTCTCCGGCGACACCTCGTCCGCGTACACCTGGTCGCCCAGGAGCAGCACGGCGTCGGGCCACTCGAGCTCTCCCCGCTGGAGCTGTCTCGAATACGTCCAGAGCGCATCGATCCCGAGCGCCTTCAGCTCCTCGGGCCACGGCGGCGTGAGGTCGGTCGGCTGCGGATCGCCGACCCGGCACGACCCGAAGACGAGCCGCACCTGCCTCTCCTCGTTACGCGTGTGGACGACGGGCTGCGGCCGACCGTCGTCCGGCGGCCAGACGAGCCCGCCGTCGAGCCGCACGTCGTAGGAAACGACCGACGCGGGCTCGAGATCGTCGACAAGGAGGAGCGCGTAATGGTGGCCCTCGACCGCGAACGTCTTCGTCCGATGGCCGAGGATCTCCACCTCGCAGGCGGCCCTCGTTTCCAGCCAGAAGGTCGCGCTCTCGCTGCCGGCGTAGCGCAGAAGCGGTCCGAGCACGAGCTCGGCGCCGCTCACGTCGAGTCGTCGCGATCGGCTCCGGTGTCGCCTGTCGGCAGGCAGATCGTGATCGCAGCGGGCTGAACCCGGATCTTGAAGGTCTTGATCTCGGCGCGATCCCCACCGTCGACTTCGTACAGGATCTTCCGGTTCAACTTCACCGTGATCTTCTCCGCTTTCGTCGCCTGCACGAGCGGCGAGCGCTCTGGGTGGCCTGCGGCCGTGCGGGCGAGCGTGCGGATCCAATCGACGACGCCTTCTGCGTTGACGACGCCGATCTCGAGCCGACCATCGTCGGGTCGTGCGTCCTCGAACACCTCGATGCCGCCGAAGAGACGCCCGACGTTGCCGACAAGGATGCAGGTCGCGTCGCCGAGGTACCACGGGGCGCCGTCGACCTTGATCTTCGCCTTGAACGGCTTCGCGCGCAGGTTCTTGGAACCTGTCCAGACGTATGCGGCCCGGCCGAACCGATCCTTGAGCGTGCCGTCGGCCTGCTGGATCATCGCAGCGTCGAATCCGACACCCGCCATGACCGCAAAGTGCTCGCTGTCGAACTGCCCGACGTCTAGCTTGCGCCGCTCACCGTGCAACCCGATCGCGACTGCGCGCTCGATGTCCTGCGGGATGCCGAGGTTCGTCGCGAGCAGGTTCGCCGTGCCGGCCGGCAGGATCGCGAGCGGCGTCTCGGTACCAGCGAGCTTGTCGACGCACTGCTGCACCGTTCCATCGCCGCCCCAGGCGAAGAGCAGCTCGCAGCCTTCGCCGAGCACGCGCTTGACCTGCTTCGCCACGAACTTGCTCTTCGGCACTTCTATCCAGAGCGGGTCCTCGACGCCCTGGCGCGCCAGCTCGCGCCGAAGCTCGGGCAGGCCGTCGCCGAACGACTTGCCCGCGTGCGCGATGACCGCGACCTTCGTCATTTGGTCTTGGCCTCCGCCGCCAGGTGCGTCGCGCGGCTGATGAGGACGAGCGCACCCAGTGCCGCGACTCCGACGACGACTCCGCCCGCGACGTCGAGCGGATGGTGCATGCCGCGATACATCCGAGCGAACGCCACGAACACCACGACCAGAGCGGCAGCAGCCCAGACGGCAATCCGTCCGGCACGGCTCTCGATCCGCGACGAGATCAGCAGGGCGATGCCGCCGTAGATCGCGATCGACGCAGCCGTATGCCCTGACGGGTAGCTGGCGTTGACGGGCAGCTTCTCGAGCCGGTGGACCTCCGGGCGGTGCCGGTGGATGACGAGCGTCGTCGCCCGATAGGACCCGGACTCGACCGCGAGCGTCAGGAGCAGAAAGGCGGCCAGGCGCCAGTGTCGCGCGACAGCGGCGACGATGAGGGCGACACCGGCGACGATCGGCAGCACGACACCGCCGGCGATGATCGAGCCGACGAGAGACGCGTCCGTCAGCCCGCGCGAGCGGTGGCGGGCAAGGAAGCCAACGAAGCTCTCGTCGTCGGCCGCGATGCCATGGACGTGCAGGACGACATGGATCAGGAGCAGGCCGGCAAGGATCGAAAGCGACGCGATCGCCGCAACTGCAAGTGCGATACCGCAGACGTACGTCCAAACTGGATGGCCATCGCTCGGCAGCGACGCAAGCCGGTGTCCAAGCGGTCCCGGCTCTTCGTCGAGAACGGGAACCCGCAGCGCCGACCGCTCGCGACCGAGTCGGGCGTTGGAGTTCGCGGTTGTGATGGTTTCGGCAGTCATTGGACTCAGAGGAAACGCCTTGTTTCTTGTTCGCCCTGATGGGAAACGCCGATGTCGCCGCAAAAGTTGCGGGTAGCTCCAGATTCATGCCTCTTCTTGCCGACCTCACCGTGGCTCTGGCGGCCGCACTCCTCACCTTCCTGGCGGCTCGCTGGTACGCAGCCTCGCCAAACACGCCTGACCGGCCCACCGAGGACGTCGCACGCGCGGTGGGCGACGCCGCCGCGTCGCATCCGGCCTCGAGCGGTTTCGTCGCCCGGCGGCTCGACCGCACCGCGGTGACGGGCTTGCTCCTCACGACGGCGCTCGCGGTGACGTTCCTCGGCGTCCTGCTCCTCGGGGTGCTCGCGCTGCTCGTCCGCCGCGTTGCGTCGATCCAGCATGTCGACAACTCGGTCGCCGCGTGGGGTTACGACCACCGGAGCGCGACCTCGACGCACGCACTGCATTGGGTCACCGACTTCGGCAGCATCCGGATCGTCGTCGGCCTTGCAGTCCTGCTCGTCGTGGTCGACTTCCTCCGCCACCGGAACCGCTGGTCGTTCCTCTTTCTCCTGGTGGTGCTCGTCGGCATGGAACTCTCGATGCTCAGCATCAAAGGTCTCGTCGGGCGGCTCAGGCCGACGCTCACGCAGGAAGCCGCGACGCTCGGGCCGTCGTTCCCGAGCGGCCACTCGGCAACCGCGGCAGCGTTCTACGCTGCAGCGGCGCTGATCATTGGCCGTCGCCTCAGCGGTCGCTGGCGCCACCTCGCGATCGCGATCGCGGTCGGGCTGGCGGTCGCCGTCGCAGGAAGTCGCGTCCTGCTCGACCTCCACTGGCTCTCCGACGTCATCGGCGGCCTCGCCCTGGGCTGGGCCTGGTTCGCGCTCTGCGCCGTCGTCTTCGGCGGCCGCCTCCTCAGGCCGACCGCCGCAGCGGAGGTCGCCACCGACCAGGCCGCGCCGGCCTCACGCGCGCGGCAGCCCGCCAGGCGCACAAACTGACCCCGCGAACCGGCCCTCCCAGGAGAGAACTCGCGCAACTGCCGCGTCGTTGGGAAGGAAGGCCGACGCCACCGGCACGACCATGCTCGTCCCCAGCAGGGTCACGGCCCCGCTGCGTATAGCCGTCGGTCTGTCGATGTTCTAGCCTCGGCTGGTGTTGGTCTGCGCGAGTTGCGGTCGTGAGACGCCGGAGGGTTTCCCACTCTGTGCCAACTGCGGCGCCGCTGTTGATCCTGCCGCCGTCGTGCGTGAGGTGCGCAAGACGGTAACCGTGGTGTTCTGCGACCTGGTCGGCTCGACCGCGCTTGGCGAGCAGACTGACCCGGAGGCGCTGCGGGCGTTGTTGGGCCGCTATTTCGAGCGGATGAGCGGGATCGTCGAGTCGCACGGCGGGACGGTGGAGAAGTTCATCGGTGATGCGGTGTTGGCGGTGTTCGGGGTGCCGTTGGTCCATGAGGACGATGCGCTGCGGGCGTGTCGGGCGGCGGTGGAGATGCGCGATGCGTTGCCGGCCTTGGGGATCGAGGGCCGGATCGGTGTGAACACCGGTGAGGTGGTGACGGGGACGGCGGAGCGGCTGGTGACCGGCGACGCGGTCAACGTGGCGGCACGGTTCGAGCAGGCGGCGGCGCCCGGCGAGGTGCTGATCGGAGCGTCGACGCACGAGCTCGTGAAGAGCGCGGTGGATGCTGAAGCGGTCGAGCCGCTCACGCTGAAGGGGAAGGCGGAGCCGGTGCCGGCGTTTCGGCTGCTCGCGGCTCATGCCGCGCCGGAGCGCAGGCACGACTCGACGTTCGTCGGCCGCGAGCCCGAGCTCGGGTTGCTCGCGGAAGCTTGGGGACGGGCACTCACTAAGCCGCGCTGCGAGCTGGTGACCGTTGTGGGTGATCCGGGGATCGGGAAGTCACGGCTCGCGGCGGAGGCGCTGGCCCCTATCGACGCCCGGGTCGTGCGGGGCCGCTGCCTGCCCTACGGGGCGGGGATCACCTACTGGCCGGTCGTCGAGGTGATGAAGCAGCTCGACATGCTGCCGACCGATCCGGCCGCGGCGGCGGCGCTCCGCTCGCTGCTGGGCGAGTCGGATGCCGGAACGTCGGCGGAGGAGATCGCCTGGGCCTTCCGCAAGCTGCTGGAGGAGCAGGCGCCGCTGGTCGTCGTCTTCGACGACATCCAGTGGGGCGAGGAGACCTTCCTCGACCTGATCGAACACGTCGCGCTCCTCTCGACCGGTGCGCCGCTGCTGCTGCTCTGCCTGGCCCGGCCGGAACTGCTCGACAGCCGCCCCACCTGGCCACTCACGATCCGGCTCGAGCCGCTTGACGGCGACGACTCGGCCGATCTGATCGGCGACAGACATGCCGGAGGAGCTGCGGGCGAGGATCGCAGCCGCCGCTGCCGGCAACCCGCTCTTCATCAGCGAGATGCTCGCGATGACGGCAAGAGACCGATGATCGACGTTGAGGTGCCGCCCTCGTTGAAGGCGTTGCTGGCGGCGCGGCTCGACCAGCTCGACCCGGCCGAGCGACGGGTGCTCGAGTGCGGCTCGGTCGAGGGCGAGGTCTTCCACCGTGGCGCCGTCCAAGCGTTGACGCCGGAGGAGGCACAGGTGACGCCACGCCTCGCGGCGCTCGTGCGGCGCGAGCTGATCCGCTCCGACCGGCCCCAGTTCGCGGGTGAGGACGGCTTCCGCTTCCGCCACCTGCTGATCCGCGACACCGCCTACGACGCCCTCCCCAAAAGCATCCGCGCCGACCTGCACCAACGCTTCGCCGCCTGGCTCGAAACCACACGGCCAAGGTCTCGTCGAGCTGCGACGAGATCATCGGCTACCACCTTGAGCAGGCGGCCCGCTACCTCGCGGAGCTCGGCCAGGACAACCGGCCGCTCGCGCTCGCCGCCGGCGAGCGACTCGGCGCCGCAGGCGACCGCGCCTTCTGGCGCGGTGACATCGCGGACAACCGCTCGGCTCCTCGATCGTGCGCTGACTCTGACGCGTCCCTACCGGGTCGATGTCGCCCCTAGAGGCGGAGCTGGCAGACGCGGTCAGCTGGACCGACATGGGACGATCGGTCGCGGTTGCTGCTGCTGCCGCCGAGAGCGCCGCAGCAGCGGGCAACGAGGTTGACGCGGCGTTCGCGCGCACGGTTGCTGCGACTCGCACGCTCTTCGGGACGGCCAATGCTCGGTCGACGAGCTGGAGCGGATCGCCCGTGAGGCGCTGCCGCTACTCGAAGCCGCCGAAGACGACCAGGCCTCGTCTACATCTGGCACGCACTTGCCTGGTCCGCCAACATGCGCCAACAGTTCGAGGACTGGGCGCAAGCGGCGGAAGCGCCATCCGGTACGCCGGGCGAGGCCGGCACTCCAACCCTGGCCCGTTCACGATCAGCCTGGCGGTGCCGCTCGCACTCGGACCACGGCCCGCGAGCGAGGCGCTCGCGACCCTCGACGCTGTCCTTACCGATCAGCCGTACGCCGGGACTTTCGCAGTTCGAGCGATACTGCTCGCGATGCTCGACCGGATCGACGAGGCCTGGGCGGTCGCCCTTCCGGCGCAGCAACGGCTTCGGGAGTTACAGCGTCTCCAGCGGCGGCGAATGGCTCGCCGACGTCGCCTTCATCGCCGGCGACCACGAAGCTGCAGCCGACTACCTCCGCGAGCCTGCGATGGGCTCGCGGCGAGGGGGCAACATTGGCGAGCTCTCGACCTACGCAGCGATGCTTGGGCTCGCCCTCTGCAAGCTCGGCCGCAACGACGAAGCCGAGCCGTTCGCCCAACAGGGACGCGAGCTCGGGAATCCCGAGGACGTCCTGACGCATACTTTATTGGCGTCAGGCGCAGGCTCTTGTGGAGTCGGCGCGAGGACGGCATAGCGAGGCGGAAAGGCTTGCGCGCGAAGCGGTCGAGTTGTCGCGGACCAGCGACTCTCCGTTAAGCCAAGGCAATGCGCTCTCCGACCTCGCAGAAGTGCTCGAAGCCGCCTGCCGGCGCGACGAAGCCGCGGCTGCCTACCGACGCGCTCGCCCTCTACGAGCTCAAGGGCGTCATCCCGCTCGCCCGCCGCACCCGCGAACGCCTCGCCGCGCTCCAAGCTTCGACGGCCTGAGGCACAAGCCGACACCGCTCCCTGGCTGGGAGTGCCAGGCGTCTGATCGACTTCACGGGGGTGGGGTCGTCCGCTGCGTCGTTAACCAGCCTGGTCGTCGGGCTCGGGCTCTTCGGGAACGAGGTTGATCGTCGACGCGAGCGGGCTCAAGTGCGGATAGGCCTTGAGCACGCGACGCACCAACTGCGACCGCTCGGCCGGAGACATCGCGGCAACCTGGAAGGGATCGACGTCGTCGGGAATGTCTTCGGGCGTCTCCGCCGGTTTGCCGTAAGACAGTTCGAACACACGCAACGCTGCGCGCCAAGCCGAGGCATCCCCTTCGCCCAGATGCGCTGCCAGCGACTGCCTGGCAGGTACCGGGTGACTCGTGCGTGCAACCGGAGGGATACCCCGTGGCCCACCTCGGCTCACGCGTCGGTTCCTCTACGTCCGCAGAAGGGGCAATCAGTCGGTGTGGCGCACAACCTGGCGCGCAAGGCGACTGAGTCGAGTGCCAACGCCAAATTCGGACGGTCTCGAAAACCGTTATCCGTCGTTAGGCGGATCGAGGGTTCAAATCCCTCCCCCTCCGCTACTTTTGGCCAGATCCCGTTCCTCGAGTGGGTTTTCGGCCTGCCTGCAGTCGAACTCTTCGCGGCTATCGCCTCCGGCTAAGCCCGCGTCTCATTGCCCGATATTCGCGTGTCGCTAGTGAAGAACGGCCTCGCGAGGAGCGATTCACCTAGGTGGGCTAGACAGCGTGTACGTCTGCTTCGGCCCGATCGAGGGCTCGGACGATGCAGCGGAAGCCGATGTGAGCTGTCGACGTGTCGATCGCTTCACCTTGGCGTGCTGCCGGGCGGTAGCGAAGGCAGTAGTTGGGGGCGCAGAGGTGCGAGCCCCCCTTGATCACGAGACGCGCGATGCCCTCCGGGCTCGGAGCGGGCGGCGTGCAGCAGGGTGCCGACGGCGCCGCATCGGCGGTCTCGAATGGGGTCGTCGTCCACTCCCAGACGTTCCCGCACACGTCCAAGAGCCCGTAGCCGTTCGGTGGATACGAGCCGACCGGCGACGTGCCCTCGTAGCCGTCGAGCTTGAGGTTCTGCCAGGGGAACTCGCCCTGCCAGGTGTTTGCGGCCGGCTCACCGCCGGGAAAGTGCTCGTCGCCCCAGGCGAATGTGGCGCCCTCGAGCCCTCCCCGCGCCGCGAACTCCCACTCAGCTTCGGACGGCAGGCACTTCCCCGCCCACGCCGCGTATGCCTGGGCGTCCTCGATTCCCACCTGGACAACGGGGTGACGGTCGCGGCCGTTGATCGTCGTCCCGGGACCTCCCGGTCGTCTCCACGAGGCGCCGGGAACGTACTCCCACCACTGCCGGAAGTCGGAAAGGTCCACCGGCCCCTCCGCGGCCCGAAAGACCAACGAGCCGGGCACGAGCAGATCGGGATCCGCGTCGGGATACAGATCGGGATCCAGCGGGCGCTCGGCCTGGGTCACATACCCCGTCGCGCGTACGAAGCGACTGAACTCGGCAGCCGTGACGGGCGTCTCATCCATCCAGAACGGATCGACCGTCACCTCACGCACCGGACTCTCCTCTGGGTAGAAACCCTCGCTCCCCATCGCGAAACTCCCGCCGGGCATCAACCGCATCCCGGCGTGCGGATTCTGGGCTGCGGTCTGCTTGGTCGAACGCGCCATCAACCTGCGATCGTACGCGCACGGGGCGGTGGAGAGCACTGTCTCGCGTGCCTTGTCGCCGCTCCTCGCCGCTGCTCCATTCGGCGATCTGAGACCACGGAGTGCCACGTTGGGCTAGACAGGCGATGCTTCCGAGGCATGCTGATCCTCCAGATCGGTGTGTCTCACGCAGTACTCGACGGCAGCCCGGGCTGTGGGGAAGAAGCGATCGCTCTCGATCGCATTGGCGACCCCGGCGTCGGCGAGTCCCTGCTCGACGTACGACGACATCCGTGCGACGACGAGCCCGAGTCGGCGACGGTCACTTGTAGATTTGGTGGGTGCCTAGCGTCGACCCGTCCGAGCTCGCGGAGGTGCCGCTCTTCGGATCGCTGTCCGAGGCCGAGCTCGCCGAGGTCGCAGCGCGGTTCGAGGTGAAGGCCGTCGAGCCTGGCGTTCGCCTGGTTGGTGAGGGAGCGACCGGCTCGTCGTTCTTCGTCCTCCGGGAGGGAGAGGTCTCAGTCACGGTGGGCGGCGAGGAGATCGCCTCGTTCGGCCCCGGCGATTTCTTCGGCGAGATGGCGCTGCTCAGGGAGGGCCGCCGCTCGGCGAGCGTGACGACGACCTCGCCGGTCCGGGTGCTCGTGCTGTTCGGTGACGACTTTCGCTACCTCCAGGCGACCTTCCCTGGTGTCGCCGCCGAGATCGAGGCGGCGATGCAGAAGCGGCTCGAGCAGAGGTAGCGACCGGCGCGCCCCGCTACTACGGACCAGCCAGGCGGTCGGCGTCCCTCAGGTATTGGTGAATGAAGGCGATCGCCATGCTTCCCTCGCCGACGGCAGCGGCGACCCGCTTGACAGGCCCCGCGCGGACGTCACCGCAGGCAAAGACGCCGGGAACGCTCGTCTCGAGCAGGTAGGGATCGCGCGCAAGCGGCCAGGCGTCGGCGGCGCTCACGTCCGGCCCGGTGAGCACGTAGCCGCGGCGGTCGAGCACGATCTCCGGCGGCAGCCACCCGGTCTCGGCGTCGGCCCCGATGAAAATGAAGAGCCCGCCCGAGGCGAGCCGGACCGTCTCGCCGCTCTTACCGGTGCGAACGTCAATCGTCTCCAGCACCTCCTCGCCGTCGGCGGCGACGACCTCGCTGAGGAAGCGCACGTCGATGTTCGAGCGGGTCGCGAGCTGGTCGACCAGATACCGCGACATGCTCTTCTCGAGGCCTTCACCGCGGTAGAGGATGGTGACGCTACGTGCGTGGCTCGAGAAAAACATCGCCGCCTGCCCGGCCGAGTTACCCGCGCCGACGATGTGGATGTCGAGCCCGTGCACGTTCGGCGCTTCGCTGCGGGCGGCGCCGTAGAAGATGCCCTTGCCGACCAGCCTGTCGAAGCCGGCAACGTCGAGACGCCGCCACGACACGCCGCAGGCCAGGATGATCGCCCCCGCCTGGATCACGTCGCCGCCATCCAGGTGCACCTGGTGAGTCAGGGCGTCGATCCGCGCGATGGCCCGCGTCACCAGGATCTCCGCGCCGAGCCGCCGCGCCTGCTGGAGCGCCCGGCCGGCGAGTTCGTCGCCGGACACGCCCGAGGGGAACCCCAGGTAGTTCTCGATCCGTGAGGAGGTGCCAGCCTGTCCCCCCGGCGCCTCCCGCTCGACCACGAGCGTGCGCAAACCCTCGGAGGCGCCGTAGACGGCGGCCGCGAGGCCTGACGGGCCCGCGCCGATGACCACCGTGTCGTAATCGGCCGCCTGAGGCTCGGTGCCGAGTCCGAGCAGTTCGGCGACGCGGCGAAGCTCCGGCCGGACGACCGTCGTGCCACCGACCACGCGGATCACCGGACAGTCGGCCTCGGCAGGCAGCGGCCCGTGCCACTGACCGGCTGCGTCCGCTGCGTCGGGCTGCAGCCACAGAAAGCTGATCTGGTTGCGGTCGAGGAAGTGGCGCAACTGAGTGCAGGCGGGATCCCAGCGCTGCCCGACCAGGATCGCCCGCGGCGGCGGCGGCTCGGCCGCCAGCCCCTGCAAGCCCCGCGGGCCTGCCATCCGGAGGCTCGCGAGCGCGCCGATCGACTTGGCGACGATCGGATCCGCGGCCGCGATTGCGTGGTAGGCGGCGGGCTCGATACGCAAAACACGAGATGCGACAGCGGCGCGGAAGCCGACCGGGAAGACGGTGCCGAGAACGATCGGCACCTCGCCGAAGATGTCTCCCGGCAGTCGCTCGCCGACGACCCGATCGATCCCGTCGACCGCCTTGACCGCCTCGACCCGGCCCTCGAGCACCGCGAACAATGCGCGATCGTCGCCCGCGTTCGCTGCGAACTCGCCTGGCACCAAACTGACGTCCGCCGCGACCCGCGCCAGCCGCTCGTGCTCGTCCGCTCCCAACATCGCGAAGACCTCGATCGCGGCGATCTCCTCCAACGTCACCACAGCAAAAAGCCTCCGTAGGCGGCCGACTCGGTCAGGGCGGACCAATCCTGCGGGCGTCTCGGGCCGATGAACACTGCGGCGAGACTAGCGCGCAGACGGAAATTCATCTGAGAGCCCCAGCGCCGGTCGACTCTCGATCCAACCACAATGCAGGCGTCGTCCTGCGATCATCATTCGGCAAAGTGACGAGAGGGAGGCTCAGATGAGCAGCGCCGACGACTTCGCGATTCGCGAGCAGCCGTTAACCCACGACGAGGCCGGAACGCTGCTCGGCCAGACGATGGGCCTCGTGGCGGTGACCGCGGGGTTCTTCGCACTCGGTGCGTACCTCGGTCGCGACCTGGCCTATCAGTGGGGCTGGGTGCTCTACATCGCTTCGTTCTTGTTGCTGATCGGGATGAACGTCGTCGCGAAGCGGTCCGAGCAGGCGGCGATCACGCTCCTGTTCGGCTTCGGTCTCGTGATCGGCCTGGCGACGGCGCCGACGATCGCTTACTACGCGTCGGCCCAGCCGCAGGCGGTGTGGCAAGCCGGCGCGGCGACGGCGCTCTTCATCGCCGGCTTCGGCGCGTTCGGCTACGCCACGCGCCGCGACCTCTCGAGTATCGCCCGTGCGTGCTTCTGGGCGCTGATCGCGCTGATCGTGTTCGGAATCGTCGCGATCTTCGTCCGGATCCCGCACTCGGCCCTGATCTACGCGATCGTCGGGCTTGTCATCTTCGCCGGGCTCACCGCGTTCGACTTCCAACGGCTCCGTCGGAGCAAAGACATCCGGACGGCGCCGCTGCTCGCGGCGTCGATCTTCCTCGACGCGCTGAACGTGTTCCTCCTGTTCCTGTCGCTGTTCGGAAACAGGAACTAGAGGAGAGCCGACTCGCTGCCGGCCAGGGAGTCCCGCCCCGATGAACGCCTTCGCCGTGGAGGACCTCAGGTTGCTGCTCGCCGACCCGAGAAAATCCCTGCTCCTTGACCAAGAACCGAAAACCTGGGCACAATCGCAGCGTGTCAGCCACTCGCGCGGAACTCAGCGATCAGCGGCTGCTCGACGCTCACAGAGCAGCCGCCTCTCGCCGTTGGCGTGTTCAGCGCCGCCACTTCGAACGTGACACGCGCCGCGACGTCGACGCGGCCGGCACGAAGATCGAACGGCATCACCGCACCGAGCAGCCTTAGCCCGGCTGACCGGGCGACGCCAGACCCACGGGCGGTCCTTGTCGCGCCGTCCGCGGAGCGCGGCTACTCGACGTAGCGCCAGCGCGTGGGGCCGGCTGCGAGCTCGGGCGCGAGCGGCTCGATCGTCCCGATCTCCACGAGGTAGTCGAGCACCTGCACGACATCTCCAACGTGGCGGACCGGTGCGTGCGCCGTCATCGCCAAAAGTGCCTGGTCTCCGTCGAAGACCTGCTGGCGTCGCGCGAGGTCACGGACCGCCTTCGTGTAGGAGGCGAACATCTCGGGTGTGAAGTGTTCGGTCGATTCGTCCATCAAGTCGCTTGAAGTATGAGGGTGGTCGGCTGTCAGTGGACGATGAGTACCTTCAGCCCGATCAGCACGATGCCGAGGGCCAGGTTGGCGAGCACCACCATGGTCGCGGGTACGGCTCCGAGGCGTTCGACGCGCGCGAACACGATTCCCGTCACGGCGAGCACCGCCAATCCGAGTCCGAACGAGAGCCAGATGGCAAAGTCCTCACCGAAGAGGCCGACCGAGCCCAGGACCAGGGCCGCTTCTGGTGGAACCCCGGCTGCGAGGATCGACGCCTCGCGGCGCGCGATGTGGGCGAACTCGGCCAACGAGAGGTGCGTGTCATGGCTGACGCTGAAGGCGAGGACGTGCGCGTAGACGTGGGCGAGCCAGAACACGATGGTCGTCACACCGACGAGCAGTGCGATGTGCCCGAGCCCGTGCGGAAACGCCTTGGCGCCGGTGACGATCACCGAGAGCACCACGATCGTCCCGTAGACGAAGCCGGCTAGCTCTTCGCCAAGCTTCCTGCGATCGGCGAGCACGGCAAACGTGACTTTATCGCCTGGGCGAATCCGAGTGGGTGGCCGGTCCGGGAGCCCCGGGGTCGCGATACTTCGGGCATGAAGGTCGTGCCTTCGGAACGTCACCTGCTGCGGGCCAGGGATCTCGTTGATGCTCGTTACTCGGATCCGCTCGATGTCGGCGACCTGGCGCGCGCGGCCGGCCTTTCGCGCTCCCACTTCAGTCGCGAGTTCAGCCGTGTGTTCGGGGAGTCTCCGCACACCTACTTGCTCACCCGCCGGTTGGAACGTGCGGCGACGTTGCTTCGTATGACCGATCGGTCGGTCGCCTCGATCTGTTTCGCGGTCGGTCTACGGAGCGTTGGCTCGTTCACCTCGAGCTTCACCCGCGTCTATGGGATGACACCGACGGTCTACCGCGCCTCGTTCCCACCGGCCTCACAGTCTGCGCTGATCCCGGCGTGTGTGTTGCGGGCGCACGGGCGTCGGCAACACCGCACGTTTGGAGAAGACGACCCAGCACTTCAGCCGTAGCATCGACTCGAGTCGATTCGTCGTCAGAAAAGGAGAGCAAGCCATGATCAAGATCGCATTCGCAGGCGTCTGGGTGCACGACCAGGACGAGGCGCTTGCCTTCTACACGGAGAAGCTTGGTTGGGAGCTTCGCGCCGATGTCACGCTTCCCGAGCTCGGCGACTACCGCTGGCTGACCGTTGGCCCGCCCGGTCAGCCAGAAGTCTCACTCCTGTTGAACGCGATCCCCGGGCCGCAGGTTCTCGACGCCGGTACGGCCGACCAGATCAGAAGCCTCATGGGCAAGGGATGGGCAGGAAACGTTCTGCTCACCACGACCGATGCGCAAGCCTCGTACGAGGAGCTCACGGCTCGCGGGATCGAGTTCACCGAGCCGCCCGAGGAACGGCCCTATGGAATCGATTCCGCGTTCCGCGACCCTTCCGGGAACCAGTTCCGCCTGACCCAGGTACGCGAGCCGGCGCTCACGTGAGCCGAGTCTCGCCGCCACCGGGTCACTGAATCGGGGTGCAACGAAGGCACTTGACTTTCGCTGCCTTCGAAATTTAGACTACGAAATTAGTGGTCGCTCTTCCAGAGCACCGGCTGGGTGAGAGCGTGAGCAGCCTGCGGACGGGCTCGGCCGGATGAGCCGCGGCTATAACCGCGTCGCGGTTCTGCGCTTGATCGGCAGCTCCGGCCCGATCGCCCGCGTTCAGATCGCCGAACAGCTCGGGCTGAGCCCGGCCACCGTGACCGCAGTGACCCGGCAGCTGCTCGATCACGGTCTCATTCGAGTCGCCGAGCGCCGGCCGTCCAAGGGCGGCCGGCCGGCGCTCCTGCTCGAGCTCGTCGGCGGGGCCGCCACGGCCTTCGGGGTCAAGATCGCTCCTGATCATCTGGTCGGGGTTCGCGTCGACCTCGATGGAGCGGTGCTCGAGCAGTTCGAGGAGCCGCTCGACGTCACAGCAACCGGTGCGGTCTACGAGATAGAAAAGGTGCTCAAGCGCTGGATCGGCTCGTCGAACTCGAAGTCGCGACTCCTCGGGATCGGGGTTGGCGTGCCAGGTGTCGTCGACGCTGACCAGGGTCTCGTCAGCGCGCCCATGATCGGTTGGCAGCAGCTGCCGCTGGCCCAGTTCGTCCAGGACCGCCTGGATGTACCTGTCCTGGTCGACAACGACGTCAACACGCTGGCTGTCTCCGAACGGCTCTACGGCCGAGGGCGCCACATCGACGATTTTCTGACTGTGACGCTCGGTCGCGGCATCGGGCTCGGGATCATCGCCGGAGGCGACATTTACCGTGGCTTCGGGGGCGGAGCAGGAGAGTTCGGACACGTCACCGCAAGGGACGACGGCCCGCTTTGCTCATGCGGAAAGCGCGGCTGTCTTGAGGCGTTCGTCGGCGACCCGGCCCTTGTCGCCGAAGCGCAGCGGCGAGAGCTGCTTCCGGGTGACGCCGGTATTGACCGGCTGCGCAAGCTGGCCGAGGCCGGCGATGCGTCGGCGCGTGAGATCTTCGGGGACGCGGCTGCGATCCTTGGGCGGTCGGTCGCCGATCTGGTCAACGTCCTGAGCCCGCAGCTCGTACTGATCAGCGGCGAGGGGACGCAGGCGTGGGCCCACATGGCGGATCGGTTCGAAGTGAATTTGCACTCACACCTCTTCCCGCCGCTTCGGGGCGTCACTGTCGAGATCGATCCCTGGGACGACGTGAAGTGGGCGGTCGGAGCTGCCGCGCTCGTGCTGCGTCCGACCTTCACACCACTCGCCGACGACTCGGACCAAGCGAACTCAGTCAACGCATGGGTGCGGGCGGAGTCACGCGTTCAGGAGGTGAGTGCCTGACGGGTAACCGAGCCTCGCAAGTTTGGGCGCGCGATCCGGACGACTTCCGGCGCGCTCGAATTGTGTCTGTCCCTTTCTCCTCAGTGGAGGTTCTAGCGTCATGAAAGTGAAGCGGCTCAACGCCGTGCTGATCTTGCTCGTCCTCGTCGGCGTGACCGCGGGGATCGCCGCTGCCCGCGTGTGCACACCGCAGAAGACGACAACGATCACCTTCTGGGATGCGTACAGCACCGGCGGCGCGGAGGTGCAGCACCTCGAGAAGGTGATCATCCCTGCCTTCGAGAAGAGCCATCCCGGGATCGTCGTCAAGGACATGACGATTCCCTACGACAGCCTGCACCAGAAGCTCGTGACCGCCGTCGCCGGCGGCCAGCTCCCCGACCTCGTCCGCTCCGACATCATCTGGGTGCCCGAGCTCGCGAACCTCGGGGTGCTCGCTCCACTCGACCAGGATCTGCCCGACTTCAAGTGCCTGTCGGCGAGGGTGTTCCCCGGCCCGCTCGCAACGAACTACTGGAAGGGCCACTACTACGGCCTGCCGCTCGACACGAACACCCGCATCTGGGTCTACAACCCGCTGCCCTGACCGCGATCGGCGCTAGCGGGCCGCCGACGACGTTCGCCCAGCTCCAGTCGATGTCGGCGCAGGCCAAGGCGAAGGGCTACGACCTCTACGCCGAGAGCGGCACGAGTTGCTGGAATATCTGCCCGTGGATCTGGTCGAACGGAGGCAGCATCACGAACAAGACCTACACGAAGGCAACTGGATTCCTGAACGGCCCGAAGAGCGTTGCCGCGGTGCAGATGCTGGTCGATCTCTACAAGGCCGGTGAGATGCCGGGGATCATCGTCAACACCAACGGCAGGCCTCGGCACCTACGACGGGATCAACCAGAACAAGTACGTCGCAATTCTCGACGGCCCGTGGTCGTTCGCGATCTTCGCGGGCGCGTACAAGAAGACGCACTTCGCCGGCAGCCTCGTTCCCGCCGGACCGAGCGGCAGCGTCAGCGTCGTCGGCGGCGAGGACATCGTGATGACGAAGTCGTCGAAGAACAAGACGGCCGCCGCGGAATTCTTGCGCTTCATGCTCGGTTCGTCTGCCCAGACGCAGATGGCGCGGGCCGGGCAGATGCCGGTGCTCAAGTCGTCGTCGAAGTGGCTCACCAAGATCCATCCGTACTACGCGACCTACCTGAAGCAGATCGCGACCGCCAAGCCCCGCACGCCGACCCCGAAGTGGACACAGATCGACCAGGTGATCACGACGGACGTTGCCAAGGCGTTCCAGGGCTCGGAGTCCGTCCAGCAGGCTCTCGACCGAGGCTGCCACCCAGATTGACGGCCTCCTCAAGTAGCTCCCCTCCCGACGGGTCTCCTCGGGCGCAGCGCGGCGGCGCTGCGCCCGAAGCCCCGAACAAGCAGACGGCGGAGGCGCGAGGTCGGCGCCGCCTACCTGTTCCTCGCACCGGGCTTTCTGCTCTTCGCGCTGGTGATCCTGTACCCGATCGTCCGGCCTTCCAGATCAGCCTTTACGACTGGTCGATCGTTCCCGGGACGGCCAGCACCTTCCGCGGCCTGCACAACTACAGCCGCGCGTTCCACGATCCGATCGTTCTGGCGCGGACTCGTGAACGCCGGCTTCTACATGGTGGTGACGGTGCCCGCACAGATCGTGCTCGGGATGGCCGTCGCTGTGCTCCTCGACGGCCGCGATGCCGGCGCGCGCGTTCTTTCGCGCCGCTCTATTACCTGCCGGTCGTCACGAGCTGGGTCGTCGTCTCGCTGCTCTTCCGCTACCTGTTCATCACCGAGGGCGGGTTCGATCAACGGTCTGCACGACTCTGCACCACGCACACGTCGACTGGCTCGGCCAGCGCTGGACGCGCGCTGCTCGTCGCTCAGCATCCTCGGGATCTGGAAGGGCATCGGCTGGTCGATGGTCATCTTCCTCGGCGCGCTCCAGGCCGTGCCGCGCGAGCTGCGCGAAGCGGCCGCGGTCGACGGCGCGAAGGCTTGGGCGCCGCTTCCGCGCCGTCTCGCTTCCCGGCGATCCGCCCCGTGATCGCGTTCGTGACCATTTTGCTCGTGATCGGCGGCTTCAACGTCTTCATCTCCGTCTTCCTGGTCACCCACGGCGGCCCGCTCGATCAGACCCAGGTGCTGCTCACCTACATGTACCGCCAGGCGTTCTCGTATCCTCGACTTCGGCTACGGCTCGGCACTCGCGTTCATGCTGACCCTGATCGTCTTCGTGCTCTCGCTCGTGCAGTTGCGCCTCTTCCGCCGGCCGTCGGAGGCCGCCTGATGGTCACCGGCAATCCTCGGCGCGCACGCGCGCATCCTCACCGGACGGCTCATGCGTCCTCGCGCTCGGCGCCGTCGTGCTGATGATCCCGTTCGCGTACATGGTCGCGACGTCGTTCAAGCCGAATGCCGCTCGTCCTCGAGATCCCGCCGCAGATCATCCCGCACCACCCGACGACCGCGAACTACACCGACGCCTGGACGTCGAACCGGTTCAGCCGCTACTTCCTCAACTCGCTCCTCGTCGCGATCGCGACCACCTTCGCGGCCGTGCTGCTCTCCTCGATGATGGCGTACTCGTTCGCCCGCTTCCGCTTCTTCGGACGCCGGGTCCTCTTCGGGCTGCTCCTGATCGGGCTGATGGTGCCGGGATGATGCTCCTGATCCCGCAGTTCCTGCTCGCCAAACAGCTGACGCTGCTCAACTCGCTCTGGGGGCTCGTCTTCTTCTACACAGCCGGCAACCTTGCGTTCAACACATTCCTGCTGCGGAGCTTCTTCCAGGGCATCCCGTCGGAGCTCGAGGAGGCGATGGTCGTCGACGGCGCCGGGCCTTGGACGCGCTACTGGCGGCTGATCCTGCCGCTCTCGCGGCCCGCCCTCGCGATCGTCTGCATCTTCACGTTCCTCGCGAGCTGGGACGAATTCACCTGGGCGTTGACGACGATCAACGACCCGAACAAGTACACGCTTCCGATCGCGATCGCGCTCTTCCAGGGAGAGCACTCGACAGCCTGGGGTCTCGTTTTCGCCGCTTCGACGATCGCCATCATCCCGGCGATCGCCGTCTTCGTCGCATTCCAGCGACAGTTCATCAGCGGGCTCTCATCCGGGGCGCTGAAGGCCTGATGGCGATCTCGACCGACGACCAGATCGCACGTCGCAGCCTCGAGGTGCTGAAGCACGGGCAGGACTGAGTGGCGCGTTCGTCGCCAGCCCCTCGTTTCCGACCTACCGCTACGCGTGGCTGCGGGACGGTGCGTTCTGCGCCCACGCGCTCGATCGAGTCGGTGAGTCGGCGGCAGCAGCGGCCTTCCACGCGTGGGTTGCGAAGCAGCATCGAAGCCCACCGACCGATGATCGAGTCGGCCCTGGCCCAGGTGGCCGCCGGCGAGACGCCGCCGCACGAGCAGATGCCCCCGGCGCGCTACACACTCGACGGATCGCTCGAGCAGCCCGATGACGAGCCGTGGCCGAACTTTCAGGTGGACGGCTACGGCATGTGGCTCTGGGCACTCGCCGAGCACACCGACGGCCGTCCCGTGCAGCGCTGGAGCAAGACCGTCGAACTGGTGGCGCGCTATTGTGAGTGCGACCTGGCAGCTGAAGTCGTTCAGCTGCTGGGAGGAGTTCGACGACGGCGAGCACGCATCCACGCTCGGCGCCCTCGTCGCGGGGCTCGACGCAGCCGCCCGGTTGCTCGCAGGACCCCGCTTGGGCCGACGAGGCGGATCGCCTGCGAGCGACGCTGCTCGACCGCTTCGTGACGAATGGCCGCTTCACACGTGGCCCCTCCGACGAGCGGCTCGACGGCAGCCTGTTGTGGCTCGGGGTTCCGTTCGGCGTGCTGCCGCTCGACGACCCGATCCTCGGAGCCACCGTCGAGGGTGTGCGCCGGGAGCTCCTCCGGCCGGACGGCGGCGTCTACCGCTACCGCGGCGACACCTACTACGGCGGCGGCGAGTGGATTCTGCTCACCTGCTCGCTCGCCTGGCACGACGCAATGACCGGCGAACCTGGACGCTGTCGCGCCGCTCCGCGAGTGGGTGCGCGAGACGGCGAGTCCGAACGGTGACCTGCCCGAGCAGGTGAGCGACCACGCACAGGAGCCCGGCATGATCGCTCCCTGGATCGCGCGCTGGGGGCCCATTGCGACGCCGCTCCTCTGGTCGCACGCGATGTACCTGATCATGGATGACGCCGCTCTCGCATGATCGAGCTTCTGCCCGCCAAGGCGACCTTCGCACCCGGGGAGCCGATCGAGATCGAGCTGCGCGGAGAACACGGTCGCCTCGTGCTCGGTCTGTGGCACCTCGACCGGCTCGTCGCGCAGGTCGAGGTGGCCGAGGGCGAGCCTCTGGCCGTTTTCCCGCCGCAGCCCGAGGGTGGCTACGGCGTCGAATGTGAGGGCGGGCGCACCGCGATCGACGTCCTTGCGGATCCACTCAGTCGAGCTCGATACGGCTTCGTTTCCGACTACCGGGCCGGTCGGGACGTCGAGGGCGTCGCCGACAACATTCGGCGGCTGCACCTGAACGCGGTCCAGTTCTACGACTGGATGTACAGGCACGCGCAGCTCCTGCCGCCGGCGGAGGCATTCGATCGATGCCCTCGGACGCGAGCTCTCACTCGACAGTGTCCGGCTTCTCGCCGCCGCTGTTCGAAGGCGCAGGCTCGTTGCCGCTCGGCTACGCGGCCGTCTATGCGGCAGGAGCCGACGAGTGGCCCGACTGGGAGTCGGACGGCCTCTATCGAGCGAACGGAGAACCGTGGACGCTCGGCGACTTCCTCTGGAACGTCGATCCGACCAGCACGCGTTGGCAAGCGCACTTCTCCGCCGATCTCCGCAGCGCTCTCACCGACGTCGGGTTCGCCGGTTTCCACCTCGACCAGTACGGCGCGCCGAAGCGTGCGCTGCGCGCCGACGGGACCGAGGTCGACCTCGCGGCTGCGTTCCCCGCACTGATCGATCGTCTCGCCGGCGAGTTGCCCGGCGCGCGCCTGATCTTCAACAACGTCAACGACTTCCCGACTTGGTCGACCGCCGCCACGAACCAGGCCGCGGTCTACATCGAGGTCTGGTCGCCGCACGACCGGCTCACCGACCTAGCGCGGCTTTCGGAGAAAGCGCACTGCCTCGCACCGGACCGAAGCGTGATCCTCGCCGCTTATCTCTCCGTCTACGCGCAGGCCGGCGATGAGGCAGCCGCGTGCGCCGCGCAGTGCCTCCAACTGGCGACGGCGTTCTCGCACGGCGCGACCGTCTTGCTCCACGGAGAGGAGTGCGCCGTTCTCACCGAGGCGTACTACGTCCGCCATCGCGAGCTGAACGCCGAGAGCGAAGCCGCGACGCGTCGGTACTACGACTTCGCTGTCCGCTACGGCGACCTGCTCTTCGACCGGCGCGCGGTGGATGTCACGACGACGCACGTCGGCGGCGTCAACGAGGAGGTCAAAGTCACGTCGCCGGTCCCGATCTCACACGAGAGCCGTGCCGGCTCGCTCTGGGTGCGCACCGTTCAGGTCTCGGCCGGTCTGCTCTTCAGCCTGATCGACCTCTCTGCACAGCCCGACGACCTCTGGGACGCACCCAAACGACCGGGGCAGCAGCTCACCGGCGTACGGCTCTCGGTCGAGCGTTCCTCCGGGCGGCCGCGCTTCCTCTTCGCCTCCCCTGACGACCAGCCCGCGCTGCTCGAGCTCGACGGCGAGTTCGACGGACGCTACGACACCGTCTTGCTGCCGGCCTTCTCGACCTGGGGGCTTCTCTGGGTGCCGGATGAGAGCCGCACATGATTCGGCATCGCCCAGACGGTCGCGGCCATCCGTACCTCATCGAGCCCGACCAGCGCGTGCCCATTCGGCCGGTTGCGGGCGCGACCGTCGAGTTGCGCGCGACGACGCCGGTCCGGACCGAAGGGGTCCGAGTGGAGGCCGAGATCGACGGCGTCCCGGCCACGATCGAGGCCAGGTTGCGCGGGCCGGCGCTCCCGGACGTCGTGGACGACTACGGTGTCGCCGCTCCGCGTGTCGACGAGGGTCATCTGAGCGACGCCGTGGCCCGGCTCGGCGCACAACCCGGCCGCAGCTCCTGGGCGGCGGAGCTGCCGCCGCTCGTGGCCGGCCAGGTGCTCCGTTACCGCTTCGTGGCCGAAGAGGAGCACACGCGCTGGTTCGAGGCGGTCGCTTGCAGCTGGCAGTCCGACGGCGGCGATCTACAGGTCGAGCCCGAGCTCGAGCAGTTGGGCGACCGGCTCGTCTCCGAGAGCGTTGCCTGGCTCACGGGCGGCGGCCTCGCCTACCGGGTCCGCTTCGCCCTGCGGCTGGAGCCCGGGGAGCGCGTCGTCGGCTTCGGCGAGCGTTTCGACGGCCTCGACCAGCGAGGCCGTCTCGTCGACTGCGCGGTCTTCGACCAGTACAAGGGCCAGGGTGCGCGCACCTACATCCCAATGCCGTTCGCGATCGTCGTCGGAGGCGACTTCGGCTTCCACGTGGATACGGGGCGACGGGTGCGCTTCGACGTCGGCCACAGCGATCCCGACCTGATCCTCGTCGAGGTCGACCTCGAGCCCGGGGAGCAGGAGGCAGTGCTCCGACTATGCCTGTTCGCCGGAGCTCCGGACCGGGTGCTTGCGCACTTCCTCGACGCGACAGGCCGGCCGGCGGCGCCACCGCCGGAGTGGATCTACCGGCTCTGGATGAGCGGCAACGAGTGGAACACCCAGGTACGCGTGCTCGAGGAGGTTCGTCGCAGCGAGGACGAAGGGATCCCCGTCGGCGCGATCGTGATCGAGGCCTGGTCGGACGAGGAGACGTTCGTCTCGTTCAACGGTGCGCGGTACGACGTCCACCCGGACGGGAGCCCTCATCGCCTGGCCGACTTCCAGTTCCCGGCGGACGGCCCGTGGCCCGACCCGAAAGGAATGGTCGACGATCTCCATGCGAGGGGAATCAGGGTGCTGCTCTGGCAGATTCCGCTCGTGTACGCGAACCGCGGTCAGGCGCGGGCCGATCGAGCGACGATGATCGCCCGCCGGTACTGCGTGCACCGAGCCGACGGGAAGCCGTACCGCAATCGCGGCTGGTGGTTCCCCGGAGCGCTGCTTGCCGACTTCACCAACCCCGACGCACGCGGGTGGTGGACCGACAAACGCCGCTATCTCCTGGAGGAGCTCGGCGTCGACGGGTTCAAGACCGACGGCGGCGAGCACGCATGGGGCACAGACCTCCGCTATGGCGACGGCACCCACGGTGGCGAGACGAACAACCGTTACCCCGTGCTCTACGGCGACGCTTATCACCGGTTGATGCGCTCGACAGGACGTGACGCTGTCACGTTCAGCCGAGCCGGCTTCACCGGCTCAGCCGCCGTTCCGTGTCACTGGGCCGGGGACGAAGACTCCACCTGGGAGGCCTTCCGGGCCTCGATCTCGGCCGGACTGAGCGCCGGCGCCAGCGGCATCTTCTTCTGGAGCTGGGACCTGGCGGGCTTCTCCGGGCCGGTACCGAGTGCGGAGCTCTACCTCCGGTCGGCCGCAATGGCAGCGCTTTGCCCGATCATGCAATACCACTCCGAGTACAACCACCACCGTCGGCCGTCGCGTGACCGGACACCATGGAACGTCACGGAACAACTCGGGGATGCCAAGGTGATTCCTGTCTTCCGTCGCTTCGTCCGTTTGCGGGAGCGTCTCGTGCCGTATCTCGCGGAGCAGGGTGAGCGCTCACTCGTCCTGGGCAAGCCGCTGATGCGCGCGTTGTTCTTCGAGGTCGACGGCGACCCTCGCATCTGGGACTTCCCCGAGGAGTACTTCCTCGGCGACGATCTACTCGTCGCTCCCGTGACCGAGCCGGGCGCGCGCACCGTGCGCGTCTACCTCCCGCCTGGTGAGTGGGTCGACGCCTGGACCGGTGAGTCGCTGGCCGGGGCGGACATCCTGGTGCGGGAGGCGCCACTGGATCGGATACCCGTCTTCGTCGCCGCACACCGTGCGGACGTCCTCGCGCCGCTGTTCCACGATCCCGACTTCGACGCGAGCGCGCCCTCGATTGCCGAACCGCTCGAGGTCGGCTAGTGGCAACCGTTCAGTTCGATGACGTCAGCAAGCAGTTCGGCGCAGATGTCCTCGCCGTCGACCGCTTGAGCCTCGAAGTCGGCGAGGGAGAGTTCGTCATCCTCGTCGGACCGTCAGGTTGCGGCAAGACGACTGCGCTGCGCATGGTCGCCGGTCTCGAGGAGGTGACGAGCGGCGAGATTCGGATCGGCGGACGCCTCGTCAACGACCTGCCGCCGACGCAGCGCGACATCGCGATGGTCTTCCAGAACTACGCGCTCTACCCACACATGACCGTCGCCGACAACATCGGCTTCCCACTTCGCCAGCAGCGGGTCAAGAAGCTGGAGCGAAGGCAGCGCGTCGACGAAGTAGCGCGCCTGCTCAGCATCGAAGATCTGCTTGCCCGTCGGCCGCGCGAGCTGTCCGGCGGCCAACGCCAGCGCGTCGCGATCGGCAGAGCCCTCGTGCGCCGGCCGCAGGTATTCCTGATGGACGAGCCGCTGTCGAATCTCGATGCAAAGTTGCGTGTGCAGATGCGCGCCGAATTGATCAGCCTGCACGCACGCGTTGGCATCACAACCATCTACGTGACGCACGACCAGACGGAAGCGATGACGCTGGGCGACCGCGTCGTCGTGATGAACCGTGGCGTCGTGCAACAAGTCGAAACGCCGGATCGGCTCTACCGCCGGCCGACCAACACGTTCGTCGCCGGCTTCATCGGCAGCCCGGCGATGAACTTCTTCAACGGCAAGCTCGCGGACGGCCGGCTTCAGGTGGGCTCATACACGATCGATCTTCCTGACAGCACCCTTGCCGCCCTCCAGGGCTTTGACGGCGACGTGATCGTCGGCGTGCGGCCGGAAGATTTCGTGCTCGGTGGCGACGGCTCACTGGCGATCGCAGCCCAGGTCGAGATCAGCGAGCGGCTCGGTCCCGAGGTGCTGGTGCACCTGCGCGCCGCAGACCTCCCGGTTGCTGCAATCGGAGCCCAGGCGAGGCAAGGCGAGGATCAGCAAGACAGCAAGCTGAACGACACGATCGTCGCCCGCTTCGATCCTGAATTCTCCCGCAGCACAGGCGACACCATCAGCCTCGGAGTGAACCGCGAGCGGATCCAGCTTTTCGACTCGCGCTCCGGTGCCTCGCTTCTGGACAGCTAGCGCCGACCTCTAATCGACGCCAACCGCGGCGGCAAGCTCGCGGGCGATCGCATGCTCTCCCGTGCCGGTTCGTACGCTGACCGGCCCTCCGAACGGAGCGATCGCGGTCAGCTCCACTGCTTCACCCGGCACGAGCGCGAGCTCTCCGAGGTAACGCAGGAGATCGCTGCTGCGGTCGGGCACGCGGCTCACAGTCGCGCGGTCGCCCGGCGCGAGGTCGAGCAAGGCCCGGGGCGGCGCAGCGCGGGTGATCCGGAGGTTTCGGTCCGGGATCGGGTCCCCGTGCGGGTCGTGGGTCGGGAATCCGAGCGCCTCGTCGATCCGGGCTTCGAGCTCCTCGGAGAGCGCGTGCTCGAGCCGATCAGCCTCGGCGTGCACCTGGTCCAGGGGCAGACCGAGTGTGTCGACGAGGTAGCGCTCGAGCAGGCGGTGATGGCGGAGCACCTCGAGCGCGCCGCGGCGGCCGGCCGCCGTCAAGACGACACCGCGGTAGGGCGCGCGCTTCGCGAGACCGAGCTCCGCCAGGCGTTTCATCATCGCCGTGGCCGAGGGGGCGCTGACGTTCATTCGGTCGGCCAGGGCCGATGTCGTGACGCGGACGCCGGCGGCATCCAGCACATAGATCGCCTTCAAGTAGTCCTCAACGGCGTTTGAGAGCTTGTCCGTCGCCATTTCCATTTTAAGGTTACACTCCGAACTGAATTTAGTTATGACTAACTCCAGGCTCAGCCGCCGAGGCTTGCTGGCTGCCGCCGCGCCACTCGCGGCGATGCCGGTGCTCGCGAAGTACGGCCTGAACGGCGCCGCTGCGGCCGCTGGACCGAGGGTCCACGACCACACGGGCCGGCACGGATCGCACGGCGCAGCGATGGGTCACGCGGCGATGGTCGGCGAGGGCGCGCCCGCGGTCGGCGGCCCGCACGACCTCGACTCGCTCCTCTATCCGCCACCTGCGCTGCCGTATCAGCCGGGGCGCGTTCGCGAGTACACCCTGACCGCGGTCGACAGGGAGATCGAGGTCGCCCCGGGCGTCTTCTTCCCGGCCTGGACCTACAACGGCACCGTCCCGGGGCCGGTGCTGCGTGCGACCGAAGGCGACACGCTCAGGGTGAGGTTCATCAACGGCGGCTCACACCCGCACACGATCCACTTTCACGGCATCCACCCGCCGAAGATGGACGGCGTCTTCGACGTCGTCGCGCCCGGCGACGAGTTCACCTACGAGTTCGAGGCTCGGCCGGCCGCACTTCAGCTTTACCACTGCCATGCGACGCCGCTCAAGAAGCACATCCACAAGGGCCTCTACGGCGTCCTGATCATCGACCCGAAAGAGCCCCGGCCGGCCGCCCAGGAACTCGTCCTCGTGATGAACGGCTACGACACCGACGGCGACGGAGGCAACAACTTCTACACCGTCAACGGTCGCACGTTCTACTACGCGCGCTACCCGATCACCGTCAAGCGCTCGCAGCTCGTGCGCATCTACCTCGCCAACCTGACCGAGTTCGACCTGATCAACTCGCTGCACCTGCATGCGAGTTTCTTTCGCTACTACCCGACCGGGTCCGGCGACCAGTTCGAATACACGGACACGGTGATGCTCTGCCAGGGCCAACGGGGCATCGTCGAGATCGAGTTCGCGAACACCGGCATGTTCATGTTCCACGCTCACCAGTCCGAGTTCACGGAGCTCGGCTGGATGGGCTTCTTCAACGTGATCGACTAGTGGCAGCTCGCGCCGAGACCTCCTCCGGCGGGAACCTCTGGCGGCTCTGGGCGCTCGGGCCGATCCTCCTGCTCGCCGTCGTGGTCGGCGCCTTCGTCACCTCGGGCTCCACCCTCGTCGATCTGATCGGGCGCAATCCGCCGCCCGCCGACGTCTTCGACGTCCGCCGGGTCGAGTTCAAGCCCGGCGAGATCAGGATCCGGGTCACCAATCCGCAAGCAGAACCGATCACGATCGCGTCCGTCACCGTCGACGACGCAATCGTGCCGTTCACCGTCGACGGGGCGAACGAGGTCAAGCGACTCCGCTCGAGCACGATCGTCGTCCCGTTCGATTGGGTGCCCGAGGATCCGATCAACGTCGGTGTCACCAGTTCGACCGGCATCGAGTCGACCAAGGAGATCGCGGCGGCGGTCGAGACGCCGACGGCCTCGGCGAAAGGCTTCCTCGGCTACGGGCTGATCGGCTTCCTGGTCGGCGTCGTGCCGGTCGCGCTCGGCTTGTTGTGGCTGCCCTCGCTGCGACGCGCCCGGCCAGAGTGGCTGGCTGCGTTCATGGCCCTGACGGCCGGGCTGCTGACCTTCCTGGGAGTCGAGGCGCTGTTCGAGGCGTTCGACCGGCAGGCGCTCCTGCCTCAGGGCATGGGAGGCGCCGGCCTGGTCCTCCTCGGAGTGGCGCTCAGCTACCTCGGCATGACGTTTCTCTCCTCGCGGCTCCGGTCCGGCGGTCGAGAAGCCGGGGGGATGGTCCTCGCGGTGCTCGTTGCCCTCGGGATCGGCGTCCACAACCTCGGCGAAGGGCTCGCGATCGGGAGCTCGTTTGCTTTCGGTGAGTTGCAACTCGGGACCTTCTTGATCGTCGGTTTCATGATCCACAACGTCACCGAAGGCCTCGGCATCGCAGCTCCGGTCGCGGAAGGGAAGAGCCGGCCCGGGCTGGGGTTCCTCTCGCTCCTTGCCGTGGTTGCCGGAGCGCCGGCAATTCTCGGCGCCTGGCTCGGCGGCTACACCAGCAGCGACGTGCTCGGCGTGCTCTTCTTCGCCCTTGCGGCCGGCGCCGCGTTGCAAGTCGTCGTCGAGGTCGGCCGCTTCATCGCGCGTCGCGCTCCAGGCGGGCTCTCGTCGGGTCACGCAGTCGGGGGATTCCTGGCGGGGGTCACCGTGATGTACGCAACGGGACTGCTCGCCGGCTAGCTCGAGACGCTGCGCTGGGAGGCTCTACCGACTGGCGTCGTCGCGAACGATGATGCGCTTGCCTTCGATCCGGACCACGTCGGCCCATGGGACGATCTGGTGACCGTGGTGGGCGCGTATGCCGAGATGCGAGAGCCACGCTCGCTTGCCGACGCAGAGGCCGGTGATGCGGAGCTTCGACCCGGTCAGCTCGCCGCGCAAGTCGTGGCACCGTCCGAGTGTACGGCCGGTCTGTGTTTCGACCGTTCTTCCCTTGATCGAGGAGAACGTTCTCACCGGCCCGCTCCGGGGATCTTCTCGAGGTAGGGGCGCAAGCGGTCGTCGCCCGCGCCGAGCCCGAGAGAAGTGGCGTCGTTCTTGAGGCGGACGGCTGAGTCGATCCGCTCGACTTCGCTCCAGTCGACCCGGACCTTCCCGTTGCCGCCGATCCAGCCGGCGAGCCGGCCGATCCAGCCTGCGCGGGCTCCCCAGTAGCCGGGACCGACGAGGATCGCGACGACCTCGGGGGTTTCTCCGGCGCCGCCCTCGATCGCGATGTCGTCGACGTTGCCGCAGCGTCGTCCGTTCTTGTCGAGGATCTGGTGGTCCAGGACGTGCAGTCCGATGTCGAACTCCGCGCGGTTCAATTCTGGCCTGCATTCGTGAGGATCATCAGCGGGATCGCGGTCAACGCGACAATCATGATCACGACGAGATAGACGAGACCGAGGACGTTCGCGAGCTTGCCGTTGCCGTAGCGGCCCATGTAGGCGCGGTCGTTCGCGACGAGCAGAATCGGAATGTAGGTGAGCGGAAGTGCGACGACGGAGAAGATGACCGCGTACTCGGTGAGAACGACGGGGTCGACGCCGGTCATCACGATTCCCATTCCCAGAATCAGGAGAACGATCCACGTCAGCGCGAAACGAGGCGCGCCTCTGGGGTGGCGGTAGCGTCCCCATTCCCAGCCGCAGAACTGCGCGAGGTTGTAGGCGCCGGAGAAGACCGTGTCGATCGACGCGCCACCGACTGCGAACAAGATGCCGATCAACGCGACCAACAGGCCGACCTTGCCGAGCGTGTCGCTCCCACCGAGAGCGATCGTGCCGAGGTGCTCCGGTGAGATGCCGTGGCCGAGGAAGACCGTGGCGCCCACGATCATGAGCGCGATCGAGAGCGTGCCGCCGAGGCCGTAGCCGAGGATCGCGTTCGCCCGGTTCATGCCGATGTCCTTCGGCCGCCAGCGTTCCTCGACACCGCCCGACGAGTAGAAGTAGACCTCGTAAGGCGTCATCGCGGCGCCGAGCAAGCCGACCACGAAGTACAGGTACAGCGTCGTGTTGTTCTGAGAGATGTGGGGAACGAAGCCGCTTCCGACCTTCGCCCAGTCCGGGCCGACCTTCACCGCGGCGACGACGAAGACGAGCATGCACAACCCGCCGTACCCGAACGCCCGCTCGATCCACTGGAACGACGTCACCCAGATGATCACCGCCAGCGAGACGGTGGCGAGCAGGATCAGCCAGCGATAGGGGAGCCCCGAGAGGAGCTGGAGCGCGATCGCGACACCACCGATCTCGCAGGCGAGCGTCATCAGGTTGACGATCTCGGACGACACGAGGGCCCCGAGCGCTGCCTTGAAACCGACCCGTTCGCGCACGGCGTCGAAGACGGCCTTGCCCGACACGGCCGCGACGCGCCCACACATCTCCGAGTAGACGATGATCCCGACCACGCCGATCGGGATCACCCACATCAGCTGGTAGCCGAACGTCGCGCCCGCGGCCGTGTTGAACACCAGGTCACCGATGTCGACGAACCCGCCGATCGCGGCCAGGATCCCCAGCGCGAGCCCGAGCACCTTGTTCACACGCAGCCTCCGAGCTGCTTCAGTTGCCGCTCGACGTTCGCGGCGACAGTGCGATCGGACGGGTTGTCGTGGAGCCGCTGCAAGACAGCCGCGAGCCGCCCGGCATCCTTGGCCTTGGCACGCACCTTCTGCTCGATCGACGCGACGGTAGGTCGCCGGCTCAACGCGTGTGCGAGATGCGAAGACTGGATCCGCAGCTCGTCGGCCTGTTCGCGCGTGTAGAAGCCGGTGGTCTTGCCCCGAGCGGTGTCGTGGGCGAGCAGCGCACCCTCGCAAGCGATCGAATCGACCGTCGCCGCGTCATTCGTCAGCGCATGGCGATCGACCGTCCCTCCGTTGCAACCGGCGAGCAGGGCCGCCAGCGCGGCAACGACGAGAAAGCGGCTCCGCACCGGCCGATTGAATTCCCCTCCCGCCAACCTTCAATCCTGTCGATCGCGGTTCGCCAGGTTGCGCGACGAACCGGCCGGGTATCTACGAGTTGTGAGCGAGACGGCGAAGGAGAGAACGGACCGGCAGCTGACCGAGCTGCTGAACGAGCTCCGGGTGGCGCTACCCGGTGCCCAGGTGCTCCTCGGCTTCCTCCTGACCGCTCCGTTGGCCTCCGGCTTTGTCCGGACGACTCAGCTCGATCGGATCCTGCTGTACCTGTGCACCCTGGTCACAGCGGTCGGCGTTCTCTTTCTGATGGCACCGGCCGTCTACCATCGCGTCCGCTGGGACGAGGGCGGCAAGGAGGACGTCGTCATCGTCGGCCACCGGCTGTTCCTCATCGGCACCGCCTGTCTCGCGTTCGGACTGTTCTGTGCCGTCTTCGTGATCGGGGAGCTGCTCTTCGGCCTGATCGCCGCTGCGTCTGCGGCTGCGATTGCAGCTGCGGTCGTGGTCGTGACCTGGTACGCGCTGCCGCTGCGACGGGGTCGCGCTTCTCGTGTCCGCTCAGTCGAGTGAGCTCTAGGCTCACGAGGTGGACGTGACCTCGCTGGGCTTCCAGACCGACATCGCGCTGCTGAAGCTGGCGGGGTCGACGGTCGAGGATCGCGGCGACCATCTCGTGGTCTCCACGCCGGCGAACCCGTCGTTCTACTGGGGCAACTTTCTCCTGCTCGATCAGGTGCCCGCCCGGGATCAGGTCGCGGAGTGGCTCGAGCGCTTCGAGACGGCGTTTCCTGGCACCCGCCATCGAGCGTTTGGTTTCGACGTGACGGACGGGAGCGTCGACGACGTCGCGGGCTTTGCCGAGCGCGGGCTGGAGGTGGAGCTCTCGACCGTCATGACGGCGAGTGTTGTCCGTCCGCCGCCCCATCCCAACGAAGAGGCGGTTTGTCGTCCGTTCGAGCTCGACAGCGACTGGTCGCAGAGCGTGGAGCTGAACATCGCCTGCTACGGCTCGGGCGATTCGCCAAGCCACCGCACGTTCGTAGAACGCCGCACGATGAGCAACCGCTCCCTGGTCGCGGGCGGGCACGGTCAGTGGTTCGGCGCGTTCATGGGTGACACCCTGGTGGCTCAGATGGGGATCGTTTCGGCAGCTCCATCCTTGGCGCGCTTCCAGTCGGTCGAGACCCACCCCGACTACCGAGGGCGTGGACTGGCGGGCACGCTGGCGCACCATGTGAGCTGCTACGGCTTGGACGAACTGGGTGCGCAAACGCTCGTGATGGTGGCCGACCCCGATTACCTCGCAATCAAGATCTACCGCGCGATCGGCTTCACCGACAGTGAACGGCAGTTGCAGGTCGAGCGCGCTCCCGAAGCCACGACCTGACTGAAGGTTCCACTCAAGGATCAAGCCGCATCGGCCGATCCATGAGGCAGTGCAGGTAACGAATCTCCGTCTCGGCCAGCTCCGCGGGATGCTCTACGCCTCTCTGGCCGTCGCGATCATCTGGATCCTCGGCGCGGCACTGACCCTCGCGCTGCTCAGGTAGCGCTTCCCACTACTCTTGCCGCATGCGGCGGGCGCTCCTTGCGATCGGGGTCGTGCTCCTCGTGGGGCCCGCATGGCGTGACGCGCCGCCGCCGCTCGCCGGCTGGCTGACCTTTGGCGGCGGCCCCGCACGGATCGATCAAGCAGCCTCGGCCGGCAACCTGAGCAAGTCGTGGTTCACGCCGCTGCCGGGGATGGTGACGACGCAGCCGCTCGTCGTCCCGGCCGCATCCCCCTCGGGCCAGACCGTGATCGTCGGAACCGCAGCCGGTTACGTGTACGCGCTGGCTCCGAACGGCTACGTGCGCTGGCGGGTCGACCTCGGCCAGCAGGTCAACTCGTGCCCGCAGATCCCCGACGGTTGGGGAGTGACGGGAACACCCGTCGTCGACCGGGCGTCGCGGACGCTCTATGTCGTCGACGCGTTCGGGCGCCTCCATGCACTGGCTGTCGCAACCGGCCGCGAGCGATCCGGCTGGCCCGTCGTCCTCTACCGCAACTACACGCAGGAGCTCGACTGGGGCGCCCTGAGCCTCGTCGACGGCTCCGTCTACGTGCCGACCGGGTCGTTCTGCGACGTGCCGCCGATGCAGGGGCAGTTGATCCGCGTCGTCCTCGCGAGCAAGACCGTCTCGCGCTGGTTCTCGGTCCCGAGCTCGCTGGGCGGTGGCGGCAGCATCTTCGGCTGGGGCGGTGCCGCCTACAGCACGTCGACGCATTCGCTCTACGTCGGCACCGCGAACACGTTCGAGGGCGGTACGAACACGGGCGCCGGGTTCGATCAGCAGGCCGGCTACGGCGAGCACCTCGTCCAGCTCTCGCCGGACCTCACCGTCCTCGCGTCGAGCAAGCCCGATCTGGGGACGTTCCCGGACAACGGCTTCGTCGGCTCGCCGGTGCTCGTCGATGCGCCGGGCTGCGGCGAACTGGTCGCCGCGCAGACCAAGAGCGGTGCATTTCTCGGTTGGCGTGCGAACGACATCGCAGCGGGGCCGATCTGGCAGCTGCAGGTGCAAACCGCGGATCCGGCCGCGCCGCTGCTCACCCAGCCGGCCTGGTCGCCGGCGCTCCACTCGTTCTTCGACGTCACCTGGACGTCGCTCCTCCGTCTCCAGATCGGGTCAGACTGCAAGGCGCACCTCGTCTGGAAGCGGTCACTCGGACAGGCCACGCTCGAGGGCTCTCCGACGGTCGTGGGGAACCGCGTCTGGTTCGCCGTCTCGAACGCTCATTCGGGGCTCGTCGAGGTCGACGCCGCGACCGGCCGGCGAATCAAGAAGATCCCCGTTGGCGGCATCTCCTTCACGCCGCCGACGGTCGTCGGCGGCCGGCTTTACATGGGCGCCGTCCACGGGTTCGGGGACACCGCGTTTCCCGGTTCGGCCGGGCCGGTCTCGATGCTTCCCGGTTACCGGAGCGCGAGCGATGCGAAGCACCGCTGGCAGAGCAGGGAGAACGGTGTCTTCGCGAGCGACGACGGCGGCAAGACCTGGCGGCGCATCTACGCGTCGCCCGCAGTCCGCGTCGCCCGCACGTCCGCGAGCGCCGGCGTGATCGCCGTCGGCTCACAAGCCCCGGCGTGCAACTGCGCGACGAAGCGGCTCTGGACCGTCGACGGCGGGGCAACGTGGCACCAGACCGATCGGCTCGGCCCGGCGTTCGACGGCAACGGCGGCAACTTGTACTGGTGGCAGGGCGGAACGCTCCACCAGGTCGACAGCTGGCCGCCGAAGCAGCAGATCGCTTCGCATCAGCTCGCGTCGTCGACCGGAACGATCGTCGACGACGCCCTCGTGCCGGGCGGCCTCGCCGCGCTCGTCGACCGGCGCGCCGCCGCGCCGCAGGTGATCCTCACGCGTGCGGGCAAGACACGCACCGTCACGCTTCCACCTGCGGGTGCCGCGACGACCGTCCGCGCGATCACGGCTGCGTGGCCTGCCCTCACCGTCACCGGCCGCAGCTACGCGAGCCCGGGAAGCTGGCCCCGATCCGACGGTCTCGTGGCACACCGCGGACGGCGGCACCACCTGGCGCGTGACGCCCCGCTGAGGCCCGCGAGCTCCCTCACCTAGCGCGCCGCGAGCAGATCTGCGAATGTCCCACGCCTTGGACGTCGCGGTTTCAGCCGACCACTCCGATCCGCTCGACAAGGGTCTGAAGGCGGGTGCGCTCGGCTTCATGTCGAGCGTCGTGATCGGCGTTGCCTCGACCGCGCCCGCGTACAGCCTCGCAGCGACCCTCGGCTTCGTCACGGCGGTGGTCGGGGTCGGTTACCAGGCGCCGATCATCATGGTGCTCGCCTTCGTGCCGATGCTCTTCGTCGCGCTCGGTTTCAAGTATCTGAACCAGGCCGACCCGGACTGCGGCACGACGTTCACGTGGTGCTCCAGGGCGTTCGGTCCGATCACCGGCTGGCTCGGCGGCTGGGGGGTGATCTTCGCGGACGTCCTCGTGATGGCGAGCCTGTCGCAGATCGCCGGGGCGTACACCTTCGATCTCTTCGGGATGACGAGTCAGGCGGACAGCAAGCTCTGGGTCGGCGTGGCCGGTGTGATCTGGATCCTCCTGATGGGCGCGATCTGCTACGTCGGTATCGAGGCCTCCGCGCGAACGCAGTGGGGCCTGCTCGGGGCGGAGATCGTGATCCTCGTCATCTTCTCGATCGTCGCGCTCACCAAGGTCTGGACCGGCCATGCGCCCGGAGGCGTCCATCCCAGCTTGAGCTGGCTCAACCCGTTCGACATCTCGTCGTTCGGCGCGATGAGCAGCGGGCTGTTGCTCGCGATCTTCATCTACTGGGGCTGGGACACGGCGGTCTCGGTCAACGAGGAGACCGAGGACGCGACCGAGACGCCCGGCCGCGCCGCGGTCGTGAGCACGTTCCTCCTGCTCGGGATCTACCTTCTGGTCTCGTTCGCGGCGCAGGCCTTCCACGGAATCAACTTCCTGAACAACAACTCCGACGACGTGCTCGGAGCCCTGGGCAAGGACGTGCTCGGGTCACCGTGGGACAAGCTCTTGATCATCGCCGTCCTCACCTCGGCGTCGGCCTCCACACAGACCACGATTCTGCCGACGACGCGGTCGACGCTCTCGATGGCGAGCCACGGCGCCCTGCCGAAGAGCTTCGCCAAGATTCATCCGCGCTTCCTCACTCCCAGCGTCTCGACGATCTGGATGTGCGCAGTCTCGATCGTCGTCTTCGTGCTGCTCAACACCGTCTCGAGCAACATCCTCGAGGACTCCGTGACCTCGACCGGGTTCGGCATCGCTTTCTACTACGGGCTCACAGGGTTCGCCTGCACGTGGTTCTTCCGCAAGCAGCTCTTCCACAGCGCGCGGAACTTCTTCCTCGTCGGGCTGCTGCCGCTGCTCGGCGGGATCATTCTCTTCGCGGTCCTCGGCGACAGCGCCTACGAGGCGTGGAACCCGGACAACTCTTCGACCGGCAGCACCTGGCTCGGCATCTCCGTACCGCTCGCGATGGCGATCTTCGCCCTTGCGATCGGGCTCGTGATCATGGTCACCTGGCGGATCATCTCGCCGGAGCCGTTCTTCCGCTGGAAGACCGAAGTCGCCGATCCCGCAGTGCTCGACGGCCCGAAGGCGGAGGTTGCCGGTGGCTAGGACGATCGTGCTCGGGTACGACGGATCCGAGGGCGCCGACGTCGCGCTCGAGAAGGCGATCGAGGTCGCGAAGCTGGAAGCGGCCCGGATCGTGGTCGTGTTCGCGTACGAGATTCCCGCCGCCTACGGCGGTGAGACGGGCGACTACCGGCGCGCCGTTCGGGAAAGCGCTGAAGAGGCGACCGCACGGGCCGTTCCACGGCTCGAGGAGTCGGGCGTCGAGTACACCATCGAGCTCGTTCCCGAGCGTCCCACCGACGGGCTCGTCGACATCGCAGACAAGTCCGGTGCGAGCATGATCGTCGTCGGGACGAACGGCGAGCATCCGATCAAGGGCGTGGTGCTGGGCTCGGTGCCCCACAAGCTGCTGCACGTCTCCGACGTGCCGGTGCTCGTCGTTCCGACCTCGAAGTGAAGATCGTCGTCGTGGGGGCGGGCGGTGTCGGCGCCGCGTTCGCCACGATCGCGCAACGCCGAGACTTCTTCGACCGGATCGTCGTCGCCGACCTCGATCTCGACCGATCGAACAGCGTCGTCGTAGGGCTTGACGACGGGCGGTTCGGCGCGGCCCAGGTCGACGCCTCGGACGAACGCTGCCCTCGTCGCTCTGCTGCGCGAAGCGGAGGCCGATGCTGTGCTCAACGCGACCGACCCTCGCTTCAATCCGCAGATCTTCTCCGCTGCGTTCAACGGCGCGTTGCACCTACCTCGACATGGCGGCGACGCTTTCCGAGCCGCACCCCGAGCACCCGTACAGCGAGCCGCACGTGATGCTCGGCGACCTCCAGTTCGCGGCGCACGAGCAGTGGTCTGCTGCGGGCCTGTTGGCGATCGTCGGGATCGGTGTCGAACCGGGGCTCGCGAACGTGTTCGCCCGCCACGCGGCCGACGAGCTATTCGACGAGCTCGACGAGGTCGGGATCAGGGACGGCGCCAACCTCGTTGTCGAGGGGTACGACTTCGCGCCGACCTTCTCGATCTGGACGACGATCGAGGAATGCCTCAACCCGCCGTTGATCTGGGAGCGCGGGCGAGGCTTCTACACCACCGAGCCCTTCTCCGAGCCCGAGGTGTTCGACTTCCCCGAGGGCATCGGGCCGGTCGAGTGCGTCAACGTCGAGCACGAGGAGGTCGTCCTCGTCCCGCGCGCGCTCGACTGCCGCCGCGTCACCTTCAAGTACGGCCTCGGGCGCGAGTTCATCGACGTCCTCCAGACCCTGCACAAGCTCGGGCTCGATTCGGTGCAACCCGTGCGTGTGCGCGGAGTCGAGGTTGCACCGCGCGACGTCGTGGCCGCGTGCTTGCCCAATCCGGCGACCCTCGGCGACCGGATGCGCGGGAAGACCTGCGCCGGCACGCTCGTCACCGGCACGAAGGACGGTGCTCCGCGTGCCGTCTACCTCTACCACGTCTCCGACAACGAGCGGACGATGCGCGAGTACGGCCACCAGGCGGTCGTGTTCCAGACCGCCCTGAACCCGGTCGTCGCGCTCGAGCTCCTCTCACAAGGAGCGTGGGGCGGAACAGGCGTGGTCGGCCCCGAGGCGTTCCCGGCGACGCCGTTCCTCGACCTGCTCGCCGCCTACGGCGAGCCGCACGGGATGGTCGAGGGCGACCCACGCCGCGACGGGTAGCGCGGAGGCGGGAGCGTGCAGGAGCTCCACACGAACGGATCGGTGCGAGGGACGACGACGCCGTGGTGGGTGCTCGAGGCGCCACCCGACGAGCTTGCCCCGCCGCTCGAGGGAACGGTCGACGCCGACGTCGTCGTGATCGGCGGCGGCCTGACCGGCCTCTGGACGGCGCGGGCGCTCCAGGAGCGAGGCGTCTCGGCGGTCGTCCTCGAGGCGGAGACGTGCGGTGCGGGCGCGAGCGCGCGCAACGGCGGCTTCCTGCACGGCTACTGGTCGTCGCTCGGCCGGCTCAGAGACGCGGTCGGTACCGACGGCGCGCTCGAGACCGCGCGCGCGGCCGACGGTGCGATCGCCGCCGTCCGAGCGCTCGGCGACGACGTCTGGCTGACGGAGGGAGGGCTGCTCCTCGTCTCGGCCTCGCCAGCGCACGACGAGCACATCCGCAGCGAGATCGCCCTCGCGGCCGAGCTCGGCGTGCCGGACGAGGCCGTCCCGGTCGAGCCCGACGCGCATCTGCGTTCCCCGGTGTTTCGCACCGCCGTGCACTTCCGGGACGGCGCGACGGTTCAGCCGGCGCGCCTCGTGCGCGCGCTCCGGCGCGGCGTGCGCGTCTACGAGCGAACGCCTGCGCTCGAGCTCGAGGCCGGACGCGTGCGCACGCCTCGGGGCGTCGTTCGCGCGCCGGAGATCGTCGTCGCGACGAACGCCTGGGCAGCGCGCTGGCCGGCCGCCCGTCATCTCGCCGTTTTCCGAAGCGCGATCGTGCTCACCGCTCCCGTGCCCGATCTCGCGGAACGTGTCGGCTGGGAGGGCGGCGAGGGCGTGTTCGACGCGCGGACGTTCCTGAGCTACTTCCGCACCACCCGGGACGGCCGGGTCCTGATGGGCAGTGCCGGTGGCACGATCGCCCGCGCCGAGTCGGCGCTCCGCACGCTGCTGCCCGCGCTTTCCGACGTACCGGTCGAGCACGCGTGGGAGGGACCGATCGACGTCTCCAGCGACCGGCTGCCGTTCTTCGCCACCGTGCCCGGCCTGCGCGTTCACTACGGCGTCGGCTTCACCGGCAACGGCGTCGGCCCGAGCTGGCTCGCCGGCCAGATCCTTGCCTCGCTCGCGACCGGTGCCGACGACCGCTGGACGAACCTGCCGCTCGTCGGCCGTTCGGTGCCGCGGCTCCCGCGCGAGCCGCTGCGCTCGATCGGGCAGGCGATCGTCAGCCGGGCGCTCCTCGCGATCGACGATGCGGAGGCCGTGGGCAAGCGGCCGGGGGCCGTACCGCGGGCGCTTGCTGCGGTCCCGCGGCTGCTCGGACTGCGCATCGCGAGCCGCTGAGGCCCGACCTGGCCTTGGCTACGCTGTCGCGGCTCGGCGGAGCCAGGTTCACACGGAGGGGTGTCCGAGCGGTCTAAGGAGCGCGACTGGAAATCGCGTATGTGCTGAAAGGTGCATCGAGGGTTCAAATCCCTCTCCCTCCGCCTCACGAAAGCCCGCCCCGGCGGGCTTTCGCGTGCAAAGGGCTGCGGTACGATGCGCGCGCCCGGAGAAGTGGCCGAGTGGCTGAAGGCGGCGCCCTGCTAAGGCGTTAGGTGGGGAAATCCCTGCCTCGAGGGTTCGAATCCCTCCTTCTCCGCTGAGACGAAATCACCCTTCCGGGCGATGCCCGGGGGCGGCGGGACCCGGAAGATTGCTCTTGCCGGCTCCCCCTGACCAACACCGGCGATTGACGTAACTGCGGCGATTCCCGTCCCTCCCCCGGGCGGGTTTCGTCCGTTCTGGGGGTCGATTCAGGACGAGTGGGTCGACGCGTAGACGTACGCGGCGACGTCCTGGATCTGCTTGTCGGTCAGCTGGCCCTTGAAGGCCGGCATCGGGCCGCCGCCGTTTTCCACCTGCACCACGATCCGGTCGAGCGGCGGCTTCAGCTGGTCGAGGTTCGGGCCGACCGTGCCGGTCGAGCCCGCGGCCTTCAGCGTGTGGCAGCCGCCGCAGCCCGACGAGGCGAACACCGTCTTGCCCGCGGCCGGGTCACCCTGCGCCGCCGTGGAGGTCGTCGTCGTGGCGGGCGCGGTCGTCGCTGCGGGAGCGGTCGTCGCCGCGGGAGCGGTCGTGGTCGGCGCCGTCGAGGTGGCGGTCGTCGTCGTTTCGCCGCTGGACGATTCCGAAGGCTCGCGGTCGAAGTAGAGGACGGCGCTGATCATCGCGATGAAGAACAGGACGCACACCACCACGTACCAGCCGAGGCCTTTGCCGGGGAAGTCCGGATAGCGCCGCGGCAGCACCAACGCCGAGATCAGTGCGAAGACGACGAAGGCGAGGCCGACAGTGACCAGCCCGATCTTGTTCGTCGTGGACAAGCCTGCGACGACGAGTGCGACCGTCGAGAGCATCGGGGCGGGAACCTACCGGAACTAGCTGCGGGCCGCGTCGGCGGGCCGCGGCTCGTCGACGCCGCTGTCGGGCGTTCCGACGGGCGGGACCGGCTGCGGCCGCAGGTAGAGCAGCTCGTACAGGGAGGCCGCGATCACCGCGCCCGCGAACGGGCCGACGTACCAGACCCACCAGTTGGCCCAGTGGTCGCCGACGAGCTGGGGGCCGAACGCGCGCGCCGGGTTCATCGCGCCGCCGGTGAGCCCGTAGGCCATCAGCACGCCGAACGTGATCGTGAGCCCGATCGCGAGACCGCTGATCTGCTGGAACGCGCCCCGCGAATCGACCGCCGTGGCGAAGATCACCCAGACCAGGAAGAACGTGATCACGGCCTCGACGACGACGCCCGCGCCGGAGCCGATCCCGGAGCCGAGTGCGGGTACGCCGAGGTTGCTGGCGTTCTCGGGGCCGGTCGGGAGGACCCAGGCGACGAGCAGCGCGGCCAGCACCGCAGCTCCGAACTGGATGATCCAGTACCAGACGGCGAGCAGCGGCGAGATCCGCCGGGTGATGAGGAAGCCGAGGGTGACGGCCGGGTTGAAGAAGCCGCCCGAGATGAAGGCGACGGCGGAGACCATGACGGCGATCACGAGGCCGTTCGCGAGCGCGAGGTCGGTCGCCGTCCGCGCATATGCGGCGCCGCCGCAGGCGATGAAGATCAGCGCGAACGTGCCCACGAACTCTGCGACGCCCCTGCGGATGTAGTCGCGCTCTAGCACCGCGCAAACCCTATACCCCGGCGCCGGACGGCATGTCGAGAAGTGACTAGGCGAGCGAGTCGAGCGGCTTGCCCTGCAGAGCCGAGCGCTCGACCAGTGCGCTGCCGACGATCGTCAGCACGGCCACCGACTGCACGGCCAGCACCGCCGCGATCACCGCTCGGGTCGAGAACTGGCTGAGCGCCCAGCCGGCGATCAGGAGGCCCACGGGCGCCGCGACGCAGTTCAGGACTGCCGAGAAGGCGAGTGCCTGCGTGCGCAGGTCGCGCGGGATGCGCAGCATCACGAACGCCTGCATCGGGGCGTTGACGAGCGACATGAAGAACCCTGCGCAGCCGATCGCCACGGCTGCGAGCTGCCACGGCCCCGGCACGACGACGCCCCACATCGATGCCATCTGGCAGAGGAATGCCCCGGCCGTCAGCGCCAGCGGCTCGACGCGGCGCACGACGCGCAAGGCGACGAGCGCTCCGACCAGCGCCCCGCCGCCGAGTGCGCCGAAGAGCCAGCCGAGCACGTGCGGGTTCGCGCCGTACTGCGTCACCACGAGCACGGGCAGCGTGGCGAAGAAGACCATCCAGCAGACGTCGAGCAACGTGAACGAGGGCTGCCAGATCCGCAGGAGCCGATCGCGGAGGATGAAGCGGGCACCGTCGAGAGCGCCGCGGCTGTCCTCGGGCGCCGTCCACCTCGGGCGGGTGGACGAACAGTCCGACGAGCACGAACGAGACCAGGTAGGTCGCTGCGTCCACGTAGAGGATGTTCGCCGCGCCGACGACGGCGATCAGCACGCCGGCGAGCGGCGGCCCGAGGAAGATCGTCAAGCGGTTCGCAGCCTGGAAGAGCGCGGTCGCCGACGCGACGTCGCCGTGCTCCTCGCCGACGAGCTCCGGGACGACGGCGCGCTGCACGCCCAGATACGGCGCGATGAACACACCGCTTGCCGCCACGAGCGCCATCAGCATCCAGAACGGGAGCAGGCCGAGCGAGTGGAGGAGCGGGATCGCGGCGAAGATCGGCACGCGCGCGAGGTCGCAGAAGAGCATCGTGCGGCGCGTGCCGATGCCGGCCGGCGATCGCGCCGCCCCAGAAGCCCAGCACCGCGATCGGCACGATCTCCGCGATCAGGATCCACGTCATGCGCTGTGGCGACCCGGTCGTGCGGAGCACGAACCAGGGCAGCGCGACCCACGTCATCTGCGTGCCGATCGACGAGATCACCTCGGCCGCGAGCAGCACGGCCAGGCGGCGATCCCTGAGCAAGCTCATCGCTCGGCTGCGGCGCCGAAGCTGACGACGATGTGCCGCGTGCCACGCCGCACGCCGCGGCCGCGGAACTCGTCGAGGAGCGCCTCGAACCGCTCGCCCAGCTCTTCGAGCTCCGACGCGCGCAGCTCGAGCTGCGCCGACGAGGTCTGCGCGGCGCGGCGCCAGCGGGCGGGCAGCTCGTGCTCGTGCCGCAGGGCGTCGCGGATGCGCTGCTGCTGCCGCGCGACGAGCTCGTCGCGCAGCACGGCCGCTTCGAGCCCGTCGGAGCCGAACTCGATGCGGGCGGCGGTCGCGCGCCACGGTCGCTCGCGCCCGGCGCCGCCCTCGCCCTCGTCGACGAAGCCCCATTTGGCGAGTGCACGAAGGTGGTAGCTGCAGGAGGAGGGGCTGTCCCCGACGACCGCTGCGCATTCGGTGGCCGTGGCCTGGTCGACCGTGTGCAGGTGGTCGAGCAGGGCAAGGCGAGTGGGATGTGCGAGCGCGCGCATCGCGCGCGGGTCGTTCAGGGTGAGGGTGTTCTCGAAAGAGATCTTTCGAAACTACTCTTTCGAGAGCCAGGCGTCAAGGACCTGTTCCTCCTTTTTACGGTCGAGGCCCGCCGGTGACTCGGCGGGCGCCTCGTCGCTGAGCGCCCACTCGAGGGTGGCGCGCACAGTCTCTTCGAGCGGCCGCGTCTCGAGGCCCGCGCCGAAGGCGGCCGTCGGGTCGACCGAGAGCATCCCGGCGTACTCCGGGGCGCCCAGCCACAGCGGCAGCTCCATCCACTCGCCGACCTCGTGCTCGGTGAGAAAGTCGCCGTCGACCCACACGAGCTCGGCGTCGCTGCCTGCGACGAGGCGGCAGGTCTCGAACATGCTCGCGCGGGTCGTCGGCCGATCGACGGCGTTGAACGTGCCCGCGGTCCCGCGTTCGGCGGCGCGCACGATCCAACCGGCCAGGTCACGCACGTCGATCAGCTGGGCTGGCAGCATCCGGCGGAGCGGGCGCGAGCACGCGGCCGCCCTCGGCGATGCGCTGCGGCCAGTAGGTGAAGCGCCCGGTCGGATCCCACGGACCGGAGATCAGCCCGGGGCGCGGGATGAAGGCATCGGGAAAGCGTTCCTGGACGACGCCCTCGCAGAGCGCCTTCAGCTCGCCGTAGGCCTCACGCCATTCCTCGGTCGGTTGCTCGAGTTGCGCGACCGGCGACTGCTCCGTCGGCGGCGTCGCGAGATTTGCGTAGACGGAGATCGACGACACGAACGTGTAGTGGCCGACGTCGCCGAGCGCGTCGAGCGTCTCGCGCACGATCCGCGGCACGTAGCCGCTCGTGTCGACCACTGCATCGAAGCTGCGCCCGCGGAGCGCGTCGAGATCGCCGTCGCGGTCACCGCGCAGCTTCTCGACGTCGCCGAACAGCTCGGGGCGTGTCTGGCCGCGGTTGAACAGCGTCACGTCGTGGCCGTGCTCGAGCGCAGCGTCGACGACGTGACGACCGAGGAACTGCGTCCCTCCGAGAACCAGGATGCGCATTACGCTCAGCCTATGCACATCCGCCACGCCGAAGCTTCCGACTACGCGACCGTGATCGGTGTCATCGATCAATGGTGGGGCGGCCGGCCGATGGCGGCGATGCTCCCGAAGCTCTTCTTCGTCCACTTCCGCGACACGTCGTTCGTGGTGGACGACGACGGGGAGATCGCGGGCTTCCTCTGCGGCTTCCGCTCGCAGACCCACGCCGACGAGGCGTACATCCATTTCGTCGGCGTCGACCCGGATCGGCGCGGCGCCGGGGTCGCGCGTGCGCTGTACGAGCGGTTCTTCGAGGCGGTCGCGCCGCGGACGATCGTGCGCGCCGTCACGTCGCCCGTCAACGAGCGCTCGGTTGCGTTCCATCGCGCGCTCGGATTCGAGATCGATCGCGTCGACGAGGACTACGACGGGCACGGCGAGGCCCGCGTTCTCCTCGTCAAGCACCTGGCGCCGTAAGCCCCCCTTTACGGGGATGCCGCTATCCGGCAGCGCCGCCACGATGCGGCCGTGGGGACTCCCGTGTACCGGGGAAGATTTGGCGTGCAGCAGGCCGAGCGGCTGCTCTGGCGCGCCGGATTCGGGCCGCGCCCGGGCGAAGCAGAGGCGCTCGCGAAGCTCGGTCTCCACGGCGCCGTGCATTCGCTGCTCAACCCGGGGCTCGAGCACATGGTGGGGCCGAAGCCGCACGACGCGAAGGGCCACCCGCTCGCTCCGGCCGACGCGTGGGGCCACGACCACTGCTGGTGGCTCGACCGCATGGTGCGAACCTCACGCCCCCTGGTCGAGCGCATGACGCTCGTCTGGCACGACTGGTTCGCCACCTCGAACTCGGGCGTCGGCAGCCAGAAGCTGATGCTCGCCCAGAACGAGCTCTTCCGCAATCACGGCGCTCGGCTCCTTCCAACAGCTTTTGCTCGACGTGACCAAGGATCCGGCGATGCTGCTCTGGCTCAACGGCACCCAGAACGAGAAGGGGTCGCCGAACGAGAACTACGCGCGCGAGATGATGGAGCTCTTCACGCTCGGCGCGGATCGCGGTGCGTACTCCGAGCGCGACGTGCGCGAACAGGCGCGGTCGCTGACCGGATTCCGGAACAAGTGGAAGCCGGGCCTCGGCGACTACAACTTCCACTTCGATCTCACCCAGCACGACACCGGCATGAAGACCGTGTTTCGAAAGTCGGGCCGGTACGACTGGCACTCGGCTTGCAAGCTCTGCGTCTCGCACCCGCTGCACGCGTCGTTCTTCGTGCAGAAGCTGTGGTCGTACTTCGTGCCGACCGAGCCCGACCACGCGACCGAGTCCGCGCTCGTCGCGCTCTACCGCAGCAACCTGCAGGTGCGGCCGGTCATGCAGGCGATCCTCGAGCATCCCGTGCTCTACGACGGCCCGCGCATGGTGAAGCCGCCGATCGTGCATCTCGCCGGGCTGCTGCGCCGCATCGGCGCCGGGATCACCTCCACCGACTGGGCGTGGATCGGGTCGCTCTCCGGGCAGCAGCTCTTCTACCCGCCGAACGTCGCGGGCTGGGACGACACGCGCTGGCTCGACACCGCGACGTTCCGTGGACGCTGGATCGCGGTCGAGCGGATCCTGCAGGACCGCAAGCTCGACCCTGCGAAGGGCAAGAAGCCGATGGACGCCGCCACGGTGCTTCGACGGGCGCTCGCGTTCTGGAACAAGCCGCCGCTCGGCGACGCGACGCACGCCGCGCTCATGCACTTCGCGCGCGCGGCACTCGCGGACGCCGGCAAGGACGCCTGGAAGCAGCAGCAGTATCCGGTGCTCGTCGAGAACGCATTGCGCCAGTTGATCGCCATCTCACCGGACGTGCAGACCTCATGAGCCGCGTCGTCTGCGACGAGTGCACGCGCGCCGACGCGGTGCGTGCGGTCGCGGGGAAGGGCTTGCCGTCGATCGAGCCCGGGATGCCGACGCCGGCCGGGACGGGACTGACGCGGCGCAACTTCGTTGCGCGCTCGGTCGGGCTGGCCCTGGCGGTCTACGGCGCCGGGCGGTTGCAGATGTTCGAGGAGGGCATCGCCGAGGCAGCGACCGGCGCCCAGCAACCCGATCCTCGTCACGGTGTTCCTCCAGGGCGGTGCCGACGCGCTCTCGCTGCTCTATCCGGACGGCGATCCGCTGTACCGCAAGCTGCGGCCGCAGCTCGGGCTCGCGGACGGCACGCCCTTCGCCGAGGACGCTCGGCTGATGTGGCACCCGGCGCTGGCGCCGATCGCGCAGCTCCACGCCGAGGGCAAGGTCAGCGTGCTGCCGGCGGTCGGCTACGACCATCCGGACCAGTCGCACTTCACGTCGCGCCACTTCTGGGAGGTCGGGGCGACCGAGCCGTCGCTGCTCACAGGGTGGATGGGCCGCTACCTCGACCATGTCGGGAGGGCCGACAACCCGTTGCAAGGGCTGTCGCTCACCGGCTCGCTGCAGCCGACGCTTGGCGACGGCGAAGGTGCCGGTCGCGGCGATCGACGGGCCGAGCCAGTACGACTTCTGGGTCCCGGGCGTCTGGGGTCAGCCCGAGAAGCGCATGCTCGACGCACTCGGGACGCTCGGCCGCATCCACTCCAGCGATCCGGCCGTGCGCACCGTCGCCGGAGTCACCGCGCACGCCGACACGCTGCGCCGCCAGCTCCTGCCGTTCGGCGCGCAAGGTGCCGTCAAGCCGTCGGTGCCGTACCCGGCGGGCAACGACTCGTTCCCGACGAGCCTGCAGGGCCTCGCCGCGATGGTGGCCGCCGGGCTGCCGCTGCGCTGTGTTGCGCTGGAGGCTTCTGGCGAGTACGACACGCACGCCGGGCAGGCCGCGGCGCTGACGCCCGCGCTGACGATGACCGCGGCGTCGCTCTTCGCGTTCCAGCGCGACCTCGAGGCGCGCGGCGTGGCGGATCGGGTGCTCACGCTCGTGTGGTCGGAGTTCGGCCGGCGGGCGCAGGAGAACGGCTCGGGCGGGACCGACCACGGGGCGGCGGGCACGGGGTTCCTGATCGGTTCGCACGCAGCGGGCAAGCAGGTCGGCGAGTTCCCCGGGCTCGCCACGGGGCTGGACGCCGACGGCAACCTGAAGGCGACCTCCGACTTCCGCTCGGTGTACGCGTCGCTGCTCGAACAGTGGCTCCGGTTCGACGCGGCGCGCATCATCCCGAAGGCGAACCGCTTCCAGCGGGTCCAGCTCGTCAAGTGAAGCTCGCCCTGATCGCGGCTGCTGTCGCGGCGCTCGCGTTCGGCGGCGCTGCTCCGTCTCGGATGCAGGTGGTCGCCAAGGAGTACTCCTTCGGGCTCTCGCGGACGCATCTCAAGGCGGGTCGCGCGGTGATCGAGCTCGCGAACTTCGGCACGGATCAGCACGACCTGCGGCTGCAGCGCGTCGGTGCGCGTCACATCGCAGGACTCGGCATCGTCGATCCAGGCTCGCGGGCCGACCTGAACCTGAAGCTCGCTCCCGGGCGATACTTGGTCTGGTGCTCCGTCGCGAATCATCGCGCGCTGGGAATGCGGGCGACACTCGTCGTCTCGCGCTGAGCGTCGACGACGTCGGTGATCCGGGTGGAACGCCTGTCGTCTATCTGCACGGCGGCGGCGACTCACGGCTCTCGCGGCATCCGGACGACCGGATCGCAGCGGAGCTCGGCGTCCGCCTGCTGGCGTTCGACCGGTGTGGTCCGGCGGTGCGTGCGCGCACGCTGCGCGAGTGGGCGGAGCGGTTCGTCGGCGCGTTGGAGGTCGAGCGGTTCGGCGTGATCGGCTGGTCGGCGGGCGGTCCGCACGCGCTCGCGGTTGCTGCGGTCGCGCCCGAGCGGGTGACGTCGTGTGGCGCTCGTCGCGTCGATGCCGCCGCCGGACAGCCTCGATGAGCTTCCCGTCGATCTGCGCCGCGGCATGCGCCTCGCGCGGATCGCGCCGCGGGTCGCTGCGCTCGGGCTCGAGCGGTGGGGGAGGCAGACGCCGCCGCCGACCGGCGATCCTCTGACGGACGAGGCGTATGCGCGCGGCCGGGTCGAGTCGTTCCGCGCTGGAGGACTGTGGCTCGCGCGCGAGCTGGCGTATCTCGGGCGTCCGTGGGGCTTCGAGCTGGCGGATGTGCGCGCACCGGTCGCGCTCTGGTGGGGCGAACGGGACACGGTGTGCCCGCCGCCGATCGCGCGAATCTTCGCGGCGCGTCTCCCCGACGCGACGCTGCACCTGACCGACGACACGCACCAGATCCTCTTCCCCCGCTGGCGCGAGCTGCTCGCAGACGTCTCCCGCCCAGCCACGTCCGGGGTCTGACCCACGCCTGTCTCGTTCAGACATGCCCCGGGGACAGTCCCCGGTACATGTCTGTTTTGGCGGGTCAGCGGTGTTGGGGGGCGGAGCGCTGCGTGTCTTGTCGACGGTCCCTCGTACATGTCTCGTTCAGACATGTCGTGGGGACAGTCCCCAGTACATGTCTGTTTGGGCGACGTCAGCGGTGCGGCGGTCTGAGGGCCGCGAACTCGTCCGTCACCTCGAGCCGCTGCGAGGCGAAGCGGAACAGCGCCGCCGGGCGGCCGCCCGCGCGGCCCGGCGCGCGCAGCCCTTCGACCCGCTGCAGCACGCCGCGCCGGACGAGCACCCGCTGCAGGTTCGTCGCCGACACGTCGTGCCCCAACGCTGCGACGTAGATCTCCCGCAGCTCCGAGATCGTGAACGTCGCCGGGGCGAGCGCGAAGCCGACGTTCGTGTACGAGAGCTTCGCGCGCAGCCGCGCCTGCGCGGCTGCGACGAGCTCGGCATGGTCGGGCGGCAGGGCAGGCTCGGAGCGCCAGTCGCCGTCGAGCGGCGCATCGGCCTGGGCGAGACCGAGGTACGCGGTCGCGAGTCGCCCGTCCTGCAGTAGCCGCGTCTCGAGCTGCTCGACATGCGCGAGCACCGCGACATCGAGCGCCCGCGCCAGTGCCTCGGCGAGCGGCTCGCGCGGGGCGACGCGCGACTCCGGCAGTTTGCCGCCGGCGAGGAGCACCTCGAGGTGCCCGCCGTGCGCACGAAGCACGACGCCGAGCACGGTGTGGGAAGTAGAATCGACCACGGTTTTCGTCCCACAGTCTAAAACCCTCGGAGGCTCCGTTGAAGTTCCTGATCCCGCTGCTGCTCGTGCTCGCCCTCGCCGCCACGGCGTGCGGCTCGAAGAAGAGCGCGTCGACCACGACGAGCACCTCGACCACGACGGCCGCGGCCGCGTTCAAGGTCGGGCTCAGCACCGACACCGGCGGCCTGAACGACCGCAGCTTCAACCACCTCGCCTACGTCGGCCTCCAGAAGGCGCAGAAGGACCTCGGGGTGCAGACGCGCGTCGTGCAGTCGGCGTCGCCCGCCGACTACATCCCGAACCTGAGCAAGCTCGCGCAGCAGGGCTACAACCTCGTGATCGGCGTCGGCTTCACCGAGATCGACGCGTTGAAGGCAGTCGCGAAGCAGTTCCCGAAGACGCACTTCGCGATCGTCGACGTCTCGAACGCGGACGAGGGCGGGCTGAAGAACGTGCAGGGCCTCCTCTTCAAGGAGCAGGAAGCCGGCTATCTCGCAGGCTATGCGGCGGGGCTCGCCGCCAAGCAGCGCGGCGGGAAAGCGGTCTCGTCGGTCGGCGGCGAGAAGCAGCCGCCGGTCGACCGCTACATCGCGGGCTTCCAGGCCGGGGCAAAGGCCGCCGATCCCGGCATCAAGACCCTGAACGGATACTCGCAGGACTTCGAGAACCAGGCGAAGTGCAAGGAGGTCGCGCTGAACCAGATCGCCGCCGGCTCGGTGGTCGTGTTCCAGGTTGCGGGCGGCTGCGGCCTCGGCGCGCTCGACGCGGCCAACGAGAAGGGCGTCTGGGGCGTCGGCGTCGACGCCGACCAGAGCTTCCTCGGGCCGTACGTCCTCACCTCGGCGTTGAAGCGCGTGGACACGTCGGTCTACGACTCGATTCGCGACGCGCAGGCAGGCAAGTTCAAGGGTGGGCACGGACTCCGTCTACGGTTTGGACGTCGGGGGTGTCGGCATCGGTAAGTTCTCGGTGAAGACGCCCGCGGGCATCGCCGCGAAGGTCGCGTTGATCAAGCAGCAGATCGCGTCGGGCAAGATCACGAACATCCCCACGACCGTCAAATGACAGCGCTGAGCAAAAAGCAGATCGAGCTGCTGAAGGGCCTCAACTTCGGCGTGATCGCCACGGTCGGCGAGGACGGGCGGCCGCAGACGAGCGTCGTCTGGGTCGACACCGACGGCGAGAACGTTCTCGTCAACACGACCAACTGGCGCGCGAAGGGACGCAACTTGCGCGCCAACCCACGCGTTTCGATCAGCGTCTGGGACAACGAGGACCCCTACAAGTACTTCGAGGTCGAAGGCACGGTCGAGCTGGACGAGACCGGTGCGAATGAGCACATCAGTGAGCTCTCGCGCCGCTACGAAGACCGGGACTTCCACACGCCGGTCGACCGCGTGATCGCGCGGATCAAGCCCGAGCGGGTGCTCGACCACGGCATTGAAAGTGGCTGAATAGCCGCACGACCCATATGCTCGGGGTCGTGCCCGTGAGCGACCTACGCGCCGCTGCGCGCGACCACCTGTGGTTGCACTTCACGCGGATGCACGAGTACGACCCGCCCGTGATCGTGCGCGGCGAGGGCTGCTACCTCTGGGACGACCAGGGCAACCGCTACCTCGACGCGCTCGCAGGGCTCTTCTCCGTGCAGATCGGCTACTCGTACGGCGAGGAGATCGGCCAGGCGGCGCTCGAGCAGATGCGCGAGCTGCCCTTCTACACGAACTGGTCGTACGCACACCCGCGCGCGATCGAGCTCGCGCACGAGCTCGCGCGCCTCGCGCCCGCGCACATCAACCGCGCGTTCTTCGTCTCCGGCGGCTCCGAGGCCGTCGAGTCGGCATGGAAGATGGCGCGGCAGTACCACATGGCCCGCGGCCAGCGCCGCTGGAAGGCGGTGTCGCGCCGGACCGCCTACCACGGCACGACGATGGGCGCGCTCTCGATCAACGGCATCGCGGCACTGCGCGCGCCGTTCGAACCGCTCGTGCCCGACGTCGTGCACGTGCGCAACACCAACCGCTACCACCGTCCCGCCGACGAGACCGAGGCCGAGTTCACCAGCTTCCTGCTCACCGACCTCGAGGAGTCGATCATGCAGGCCGGCCCGGAGACGGTCGCGATGGTGATCTTCGAGCCCGTGCAGAACGCCGGCGGGTCCTTCACGCCGCCTGCCGGTTATTTCCAGGGCGTGCGGGAGATCTGCGACCACTACGGGATCCTCCTCTGCGCCGACGAGGTGATCACCGGGTTCGGCCGCACCGGCGCGTGGTTCGCGAGCGAGCGCTACGACATCAAGCCGGACCTGATCACCTGCGCGAAAGGACTGTCGTCGAGCTACGCGGCGATCGGTGCGGTGCTGATCGCCGACAAGGTCGCCGAGGCGTTCACGAGCGAGACCGCGATGTACACGCACGGCATCACCTTCGGCGGCCATCCCGTCGGTTGCGCGATCGCGCTCAAGAACCTCGAGATCATGCAGCGCGAAAAGGTCGTCGAGCACGTCGCAGAGACGCAGGACGACTTTCGTGCGCAGCTCGAAACGCTGCTCGACCTCGACATCGTCGGTGACGTGCGCGGCACCGGCTACCTCTACGCGCTCGAGCTCGTGAAGGACAAGCAGACACGCGAGACGTTCAGCAGCGACGAGTCCGAGACGCTGCTGCGCGGCTTCCTCTCGCCGTCGCTCTTCGAGCACGGGCTGATCTGCCGCGCCGACGATCGCGGCGATCCGGTCGTGCAGATCTCGCCGCCGCTGATCGCCGGACCGGAGGAGATCGGCCAGATCGTCAGCATCCTCGGCGACGTGCTCACCGAAGCCTGGCAGCGGATCGGCTAACGCCGGACCGGCCGAACCACGTCCGGCACGAGCGTCGGGCGTGTAACTACGCTGCGTCGAATGGGTAGGTCGATCGGCATCACGCTCGTCGCGCTCGCCGCTGCCATGTGGGGGCTCGACGCGTGGATTCGCAAGCCGCTCTCGGAGTCGACCGCCGTCGGCACGATCGTCTTCGGCGAGCACCTCGTGCTCGTCGCGTGCACCCTGCCGTTCCTGCTCGGAGCGCTCACTGCCGTCTTCCGCCTCGGCTGGCGCTACGTGCTCGCGGCGGTCGTGATCGGCGCGGGCTCGTCGGCGATCGCGACGATCCTGTTCACCCAGGCGTTCGTGGACGGCGACCCCGTCACCCCGGTCGTGCTCCAGAAGGTGCAGCCGATCATCGCGGTGATCGCAGCCCGGATCATCCTCGGCGAGCGGCCCCGGCCGCGCTTCGTGCTGTACCTCGTTCCCGCCCTCGTCGGCACGTGGCTGATCGGTGTGAACCATCCGCTGCACCCGTCGGCGCAGGGTCTGAAGCCGATGCTCTTCGCACTCGGGGCCGCGTGCCTCTGGGCGCTCGGAACGGTGCTCGGGCGGTATCTCTCCCAGCGCATGAAGTTCCAGTACGTGACCACCCTCCGCTTCGCCTTCGGCTTGCCCGCGGCTGCGATCGCGCTGCTCGTGCTCGGCGCGCCCGCGTTCCCCTCCGCGCACGACTTCGGCTGGATCGCCGTGCTCGCGCTCGTGACCGGCCTCATCGCGCTCAGCCTCTATTACTACGGCCTCCAGACCACGCCCGCGGTCGCCGCGACGATCGCCGAGCTCGCCTTCCCCGTCAGCGCGACGCTGGTCGGCTACTTCAAGTTCGGCTACGTGCTCACCGGCTGGCAGTGGGTCGGGGTCGCGCTGACCACGCTCGTGGTCGCGCTGTTGCCTGCGCGCAGCGAGCGCATCGAGCGCGTGCCGGCGCCTGCGCCGGCCCCGGCGCCCGCGTAGGTCACCGTCACGGAGTCAGAGGACCTCCTGCTCGTCGCGGGCGACGCCCGTGGCGACTGCGGCAGCTGCGACAGCGCTCGCGACGTTGGGGGCCACGCTCCGGTCGAAGACGCTGGGGACGATGTAGTCGGAGGCAAGTTCGTCGTCGGGGATCGCGCTCGCGATCGCGTTCGCGGCCGCGAGCTCCATCCCGGGTGTGATCTCACGCGCCCGCACGTCGAGAGCACCACGGAAGATCCCGGGGAATGCGAGCACGTTGTTGATCTGGTTCGGATAGTCGGAGCGCCCGGTGGCGATCACAGCGGCGAGTTGCTCGACCTCGTCCGGCTCGACCTCGGAGCGGGGATTCGCGAGCGCGAACACGATCGGGTCGGTTGCCATCCGCGCGATCCCGGCGGGCGTGACCGCGCCCGGAACGGAGACGCCGATGAAGACATCGGCCCCGGCGAGCATCTCGTCGGCCGTGCCCCGGTCGCCGCTCGGGTTCGTCAGCTCGGCGTAGTCACGCTTGGCGTCGTTCAGGCCGGGCCGCCCCTTGTAGAGCGCGCCGCCTTCGTCGCAGCCGATGATCAGGCCCGCTCCAGCGGCAAGGAGGATCTTCGTCACGGCGGTTCCCGCCGCCCCGCAGCCGGTTGTGACGATCTTCACGTCTTCGATTCGCTTGTCGACGACGCGCAGTGCATTGATCAACGCTGCGAGCACGACGATCGCCGTGCCGTGCTGGTCGTCGTGGAAGACGGGAATGTCGAGCTCGCTACGCAGGCGCGACTCGATCTCGAAGCAACGGGGCGCGGAGATGTCTTCGAGATTGATGCCGCCGAAGCCGGGGGAGATCGCCTTCACGACGGCGACGATCTCGTCGACGTCTTTGGTCGCGAGGCAGATCGGGAAGGCATCGACCTCGCCGAACTCCTTGAAGAGCATCGACTTTCCCTCCATCACCGGCAGTGCCGCCTCCGGGCCGATGTCGCCGAGCCCGAGCACCGCGGAGCCGTCGGTGACGATCGCGACCATGTGCTGCTTCGTTGTGAGCGCCCAGACCTTCTGCGGGTCGTCGGCGATCGCCTTCGAGACGCGCGCGACACCGGGCGTGTAGGCCATTGAGAGGTCGTCACGCGTCTTGATCGGTGCTCGTGGAACGACCTCGATCTTGCCGCGCAGGTGCATGAGGAACGTGCGGTCGGAGACGTGCAGCACCTCGACACCGGCGACGTTCTCCACCGCCGCTACGACTGCTTCCAGATGAGTCGCATCGGCGCACATCACCGTGACGTCGCGAACCTTCGTCACGCGCTCCACCCGCACGATGTCGATCGCGCCGAGTGAGGCGCCGCCCTCGCCGATCGCGGCTGCGAAACGGGCAAACGAACCGGGGCTGTCGTCGAGGCGAACACGCACGGTGGCGCTGAACGAGGCGGAGGGATGCATCCCGCTCACGGTAGGAGCGGCGCCAGGGTGTGACATCGGGGGAAACTACGGCGGATGGACGTGACGATCTGCGACGTCGGGCCGCGCGACGGGCTCCAGAACGAGCCCGAGACGCTCGCGCCTACTGTTCGCGCCGAGCTCGTCTCGCGCCTGGCTGCGGCACGTGTGCCGCGCATCGAGGCGGTCTCGTTCGTGCGCGACGATCGCGTCCCGCAGATGGCGGGCGCCGAGGATGTGGTCGCGGCGGCGCAGCGCGGCGACGCCGAGCTGTCGGGCCTCGTGCTGAACGAGCGCGGCTACGAGCGGTTCGCCCGGACGGCGCTCGCCCGCGTGAACTGCACGCTCGCCGCGACCGAGACGTTCAACCAGCGCAACGCGAACGCCTCGCTCGACGAAGCGGTCGCGCGCGTGCAGGCGATCCTTGCCGCAGCGCGTGTGCCGGCGACCGTCACCGTCTCGTGCGCGTGGGGCTGCCCCTTCGAGGGCGAGGTCGACCCTGCGGCCGTCGCGGACCTGTGCGAGCGGCTCGACGCGGCCGACGAGCTCGTCCTTGCCGACACGATCGGCGTCGCGACGCCGCGTCGCGTGCGGCGGCTCGTCGAGCGCGTCTCGATTCTCGGCCGGCCGATCGGTGCGCACCTGCACAACACGCGCAACACGGGCTATGCGTCGGCGTGGGGCGCGCTCGAAGGCGGCGCGACCGTGCTGGACGCGTCCGTCGGCGGTCTCGGCGGCTGCCCGTTCTCGCCGAACGCGACCGGCAACGTCGCAACCGAGGATCTCGTCTGGCAGCTCGAACGGGACGGCGTGCGCACGGGAGTCGACGTCGGCGCGCTGATCGAGATCTCGCGCTGGCTCGAAGGCTTGCTCGGCCGCCGCCTCGAGGGCGGGCTCTACCGCGCCGCCAGCTGGCCGGCGTAGGCCGCGAGCGTCCGTTCGACGTCCTGGTCGCTCGTCTGCCAGTTCGAGACGGAAATGCGGATCGCGACCCGTCCGTCCCAGGTCGTCCCGGCCATCCACGCCTCGCCGCTCTCCTGCACCGCGCGCATCGCATCGTTCGTCTCGGCGTCGGACGAGAACCGGAACAACACCTGGTTCAGCTCGACGTCGTTGAGCACCTCGGCGCCGAGATCCTCGAGCCCGGCGGCAAAACGCCGTGCGTGCCGGCAGCAGCGCTCGACCATGTCCGCGATCCCCGTGCGTCCGAGTGAGCGGATCGCGGCGTAGACGGTGAACCCGCGCGCGCGTCGTGAGTGCTCCGGGTTCCAGTCGATCTGCTCACGCTGGTCTTCGACGGCGATCAGATAGGGCGCGCGCGCGGAGAAGGCGCCGCTGTGCGACTCGGGGTGCGCCGTGAACGCGATCCCGGAGTCGTAGGGGACATTCAGCCACTTGTGCGCGTCGGTCGCCCAGGAGTCGGCACGCTCGACCCCGTCGACGAAGTGGCGAAGAGAATCGGAGACTGCCGCCCAGAGCCCGAAGGCGCCGTCCACATGCACCCACGCGTTCGGTGCGGCATCACGAGCGTCGGCGATCGCATGGAACGGGTCGAAGACGCCGGTGTTGACCTCGCCTGCCTGAGCGCACACGATCGTCGGCTCGTCGCCGATCCGCAGGTGCTCGGCGACCAGCCGCCCCTGATCGTCGGCGGGGACGATGTCCGTCGGCGTGCCGAGGCCGAGCATGCGCAGCGAGCGGTCGATCGTTCCGTGTCGCTTCTCGCCGACGATCACCCGGATGGGCGGCGCGCCGTTCAGCCCGTTGCGCTCCACGTCCCAGCCGGCCTTGGTCAGAACATGATGGCGCGCAGCCGCGAGTGCGGTGAAGTTCGCCATCTGGCCGCCGGTGACGAAGCCGAACGATGCGTCGCGCGGGAGGCCGAGCAGCTCGAGCAGCCACTCGCCCGCGACCTCCTCGACGATCGCGGCCGCGGGGCCGCAGACGTAGAGGCCGGCGTTCTGGTCCCACGCGGAGGTGAGCCAGTCGGCGGCCAGCGACGCCGGCACGGCGCCGCCGATCACGAAGCCGAAGTAACGGCCGTCCGGCATGGCGACGAGGCCCGGGTCGGCGGCGGCGGCGAGCTCCTCGACCACGACTCGTGGTTCGGTCGGGCCCTCGGGAAGGGGCCGGGCGAACGCCTCACGCAGTTCCGAGGCGGTGGCGCGAGGGAACACCGGCCGCGAGGGCAGCGACTCGTAGAAGTCGGCCGCCAGGCCGGAGGTCAGGTCGAACAGGTCACGCAGGTCGTCCATCGTCCAAGCCTAGACACCCGGATCTGGCAGGGGCCGAAAACCGATCGGCTCCCGGATCCGTAGTACCCGAATTACGGCCCAAATCCGGGCTTGAGCAAAGGAGGGGGAATGGGGAACCGCCTCGACCGGCGCAACTACTTGAGCGCCGCAGCATTGGCGGCGGCCGCGATCGTCGTGGCTGCCGTCCTGGTCGCCTCGGCCGCCGCAGCGAACAGGAACGCGTTCCTGGTGACGAACCTGGTGTCGGACCAGCCGGGAGTCGCGGCGAGCGTCGATCCGAATCTCGTGAACGCCTGGGGCCTCGCGTCGTTGCCGACGTCGCCCTGGTGGGTCGCCGACAACGGAACCAGCGTCAGCACGCTGTATCGCGCCGACGGAAGCAAGGTTCCGCTGACGGTCGACGTGCCGAACGCTCCGACGGGCCTCGTGTCCAACACGGGCACGAGCTTCGTCGTCAAGGACGGCACAAAGTCGGCAGCCGCGCCGTTCATCTTCTCGACCGAAGACGGAGAGATCCTCGGCTGGAATCCCACCGTCCTGCCGACCACCGCGGTGGTTGCGGTCCCGAACACCGACGGCGCGATCTACAAGGGCCTCGCGATCGCCTCGACGGCTGGTGGTGACCGTCTCTACGCGACGGACTTCCACAACGGCCGCGTGGACGTCTTCGACGGGAGCTTCAACAACGTGACTCCGTCGGGCTCGTTCACCGACCCGTACATCCCGAGCGGCTACGCGCCCTTCGGGATCCAGAACGTCGATGGGAACATCGTCGTCACGTACGCCGAGCAGGACGCCGACGCAGAAGACGATGTCGCGGGCCTGGGACACGGCTTCGTCGACATCTTCGACACGAGTGGTGCCCTGCTCACGCGGGTCGCGTCGCGCGGCCTGTTGAACTCGCCGTGGGGCATCGCGATGGCGCCGGCCGGTTTCGGCAACGTCGGAGGCGATCTGCTCATCGGCAACTTCGGCGACGGGCACATCAACGCGTTCGTCCCGATCCACAACGGCTCGTCCTTCCTGCCCCTTGGACCGCTTCGGACGAACAGCATCCGCAAGTTGCTGACGATCGACGGTCTGTGGGCGCTTCAGTTCGGGAAGAACGCCCCGAACAACGGTCCGGCAACAACGCTGTTCTTCACCGCCGGCCCCGGTGGTGAGGACCACGGGCTCTTCGGCACGATTACTGCCCTGCCGTAGCCCGAGGTGCGGGCCGCCGCCTCGGCGGCGGCCCGCTACCGGCTCTCCTCCGTTACCGGCGCCGGACCGGCGGCTCGCCGCTGACCGGCTGGTAGCCGGCGAAGCTGGAGTCGAGCACTCCCTCGCCGCCCGTCAGGCCGGGCAGTTGCCGCTGGAGATCCTGCGCACGCACCGCGGGCAACACGGTCTCGATCAGCGCAAGCGTTTCCTGGAGCGAGGGCGTCTCGACCGTTGCGCCGAGCCGCGCCAGCGCGGCCATCACCGCACCGATCGCAGTCGGCGGTAGCTCGACCCGGACCCGGGCTCATCGGCTCGCAGACGACCGTCCCGGCCCGCTCGAGCGCCTGGCTGAGCACGAGCGGGACGAGCTTGCGGAAATCGGCTGCCGTGCTCGGTGGGCCGCGCCTCGACGGGGGACCGTCGGGGATGCTGTAGATGCACTTGGTCATCGTCACCGTGCAGTCCGTGACCTGCCAGCCGAATAGGCCCTCCCGGAGCGCGTCGTGAACGTACTCGGTCATACGCTCCGAGAAGCCTGCGAGCGTCTTGTAGATGTAGAGCGGCGTCATTCGAGGATCGACGTCCAGCCGGAAGTCGATCCCGGAGCCGTTCGGCGCCCGATCGACGCGCAGCCCGATCGTGGCGAGATACGGATTCGACTCGGCATGGAGAAGCTCGATCGCCTCGCCTGTGCCGATCGGCCGTTCGACGTAGATCGGCGTGGTCTCCCGGAAGGTGACGTCGACGGCGTACTCGTCCGCCAGCGTCGCCTGGATCACCTCCTTCTGAACCTCGCCGTAGAGCGAGACGGAGAGCTCGCCGCGGGTGTCGTCCTGGAGGACGTTGATCAGCGGATCCTGTTCGGCGAGCTGGGTGAGCGCGACCCGGAGCCGCGCACCATCATCGGGCCGGCCCGGGACGACGACCGACGCCAGCGTCGGCGGCGGGAACTGCCGGTCCGCCGCATCGGTCGCGCTCTCGCCGATCCGGTCGCCGACCTGGACCTCCGCGAGCCCCCAGAGCTTTGCGACCGCGCCCGCGGAGACCGCCGGGCGCTGCACGGCGGCTCCGCGCTCGAAGACCGTGAGCGCCGTCACCTTGTCGTCGAGCCCACGGCCGAAGTGCAGCCGCTCGCGCACGTGAATCGTCCCCGAGAACATCCGGACGTACGCGATCTTGTCGCCGCTCGCACCGCGCTCGATCTTGAAGACCGTCCCCGACACGGGGCCGTCGGGATCGCCGCCGGCCTCCGGCAGGAGCTCGGCGATGCCGGCCAGCAACCGCTCAACTCCCGCGCCCGTGACGGCGGAACCGGCGAAGACCGGATGCACGAGGGCTTGTCTCGTCTGGGCGGCGAGCGCGTCGTGCAGCACCCGATCCGGCACATCCGCGTCGTCCTCGACGTACGCCGCCATGATCCCCTCGTCGCGCTCCGCCAGCACCTCGGCCAGCCGGGCGTGAAACGAAGGGTCGTCTGCGATCGGGACCACCGCCGTCGTCAGCCGTTGCCTGATCTCCGCCACCACCCGCTCGACGTCTGCGCCGGTGCGGTCGAGCTTGTTCACGAACAGCAGCGTCGGAATGCGCAGCCGCTGCAGCGCGCGCATCAGGATGCGTGTCTGCGGCTGGACGCCCTCGACGCCGGAGAGCACGAGCACCGCACCGTCGAGCACGCTCAGCACGCGCTCCACCTCTGCGATGAAGTCGGGATGGCCGGGCGTGTCGATCAGGTTGACGTGCACGCCGTTCAACGCGAACGACGCAACGGCCGATCTGATCGTGATCCCACGCTGCCGCTCCAGCGTCAGCGAGTCGGTCTGCGTCGTGCCGGCATCGACGCTGCCGAGCTCGTCGATCGCGCCTGCCTCGTACAGCAGCCGTTCGGTGAGAGTTGTCTTACCGGCGTCTACATGCGCCAGGATCCCAAGGTTGAGCTCTTTCTTCGCCACGCGTCATACCCTCCGAATAGGTCACAAAGCCCTTTTCGATTGACATGAACGCTTGGCGCATCTCAGCTCCTTGGTCGATCGGCGCCGACAACTAACTCGGGTGATCATAGGTGATCGCGCCTTAGGCTATGCGGGCGATGGCGACCGTCGGTGATCTCGAGGAGATTCTCGGGCTGGCGCAGGAGCTCTGGCCGGACAGCGAGTGCGACTACGGCCAGATCGCCTGGTGGGCCGCGAACCTTCCGCACGGCGAGACGGAGGTGCGGCTCTGGCACGACGACGGCAGGCTCGTCGGCTGGGGCTGGGTCACCGGCGGGACCGAGCTCGAGTTCGACGTACGCCCGAGCCACCGCCACCTGCTGGACGAGATCCTCGACTGGGCGCAGCCCGAGGAGCTCGTCGTCCGCTCGGATCACGAGGACGCGATCGCCCGCATCGAGGCGCACGGGCTCGTGCACGATCCCGAGGCGCCGTGGTACCGCGTCAACTCACGCTCGCTGGAGCAGATCGACGAACCGACCGTGCCTGACGGCTATCGCCTCCGGACCGTCGAGGAGGGCGACTGGTCGTCGCGGGCGGCCGCGCACCGCTCGGCGTTCCAGCCGTCACGCTTCAGCGACGACGTCTATGCGTTCGTGCGCACGACACCGGCCTATCGCGCCGACCTCGACTGCGTGGTCGAAGCGCCCGACGGGTCGATCGCCGCATACACGCTCGCCTGGTTCGACGAGGTGAACCGCGTCGGCGAGTTCGAGCCGGTCGGGACGCACGCCGACCATCGCCGGCTTGGTCTCGGCCGCGCTGTCGGCCTCTATGCGCTGCGTCGCCTGCGCGATCTGGGTGCGACGTCTGCGCTCGTCGCCTGCCGCGGTGACGCGGCGTACCCGATCCCGTGCAAGCTCTACGAGTCGATCGGCTTCCGCGAGGTCTCCCGGCACATCGCCTTCCGCCGCCCGGGCTAGTGGAATCTGATTCGCGGAGCGAACCAGATTCCCGAGTTGCTGGTCTCGGCGCGAAACTCGTGAATCTGGTTCGGCTGCGCCGAATCAGGTTCGCGAAGCGAACCAGTTCCCGAGTTGCGGTCTGGCGCGAGACTCGTGAATCTGGTTCGGCTGCGCCGAATCAGGTTCCAGAGAAGCCGAGCTAGGCGAGCGAGACGTAGATCGAGACCGGCCCGCCGCGGAGCTCGGTGTCGCGTTCATGGACCGCGCCGAGCTTGCGCGCGACGGCAATCGATGCGGCGTTGTCGGGATGGATCAGGTGGACGGTGCGCTCCGGCCCGACCGGCCGCAGTGCGAGCGCCGCTTCGCTCGCGTAGCCCCGCCCCCAGTGCCTGCGGCGGATCAGCCAGCCGAGCTCGACTTCGCGCACGCCGTCGAGCTCGCGCCGCTGGAACCCGGCCCAGCCGACGAGCTCGTCACCGTCGTGCAGCGTGCTCATCCCGATCTTCCCGTCGTGCTCGGCAACGCTCCGCTCGAGCAGTGCGAGCGACATGCTGCGCGAGTGCGGCTCGGGGACGAGCAAATACCGAGTGCACTCGGGATCGGCCAGGAACTCGGCGTACGGCTCGAGGTCGTCGAGCGCGATCGGGCGGTAGCTCAGACGCCCCACGGCTCGTCGGTGCCGGGAAACGAATCGGTTGCCGACTCGCGCTTCGGGACGAGGAACGTGCGCGAGAACTCGCACACGACCTCTCGGCGCTGGTTGATCCCACGCGTGCGCACACCGACGATCCCGCTTCCCGGCCGCGAGCCCGACTCGCGCGTGGAGCTCACCTCCGTTTCGGACCAGATCGTGTCGCCGATGAACACGGGGTGGGGGAGGCGAATCTCGGTCCAGCCGAGGTTGACCGCGCCGGCCTGGGTCGTGTCCGCGACGGAGAGGCCGAGCACGAGCGCCAGCGTGAACGTCGAGTTGACGAGGATCCGCCCCCATTCGGTCGCCCGCGCGGCTTCCTCGTTGAAGTGCAGCTCGTTCGTGTTCAGCGCGAGCATCGTGAAGAGGAGGTTGTCGGTCTCGGTCACGGTGCGTCCGACCGCCGAGCGGTAGACGTCGCCGACCGTGAAGTCCTCGTAGCGGCGCATCGCGTTCCTACGCTAGCGCGACGTCGGCGACGTGGTTAAGATCCTCCAATGCCGCGCTACATGATCGTTCGCGCGTTCGACTGCGGTGAGGATGACATGCCAGTTGTCGGGCGGCGCTCGCGGGAGATCCTCGAGACCGAGGTGATCGGCGTCACCTGGGAGCACAGCCACGTCGTCGTCGACGACACCGGGCTGGTGCGGACGTTCTGCATCTACTCGGCGCCGGATGAAGACGCCGTTCGGGACCATTCGACGCGGCTCGGGCGGCACAAGGTGGAGTCGATCGACGAGATCGTCGGCGACGTCACGCCGGCGGACTTCCCAGCCGCCTGACGTCCGCCAGGTGGAACGACGCCGAGCTCGCGAGCGCGAGACGGCGCCGCAGCGCGTTGCGACGCTCGGTGTCCTCGGCCGGAACGAGCTCGAACGCTTCGCGGTAGAGCTGCGCCGCGTGGTCTTTCGCCCAACCTCGCTCGGCGAGCTCCGCGGCGCGCACGAGCTGCTCGACGGCGCGTATGTTGTCGCCCGCGGCGCGCCAGTGGCGCGCCAGAGCACCGATCGCCTCGCCCGACACGCCGGTCGTGCTCCCGAAGAACTCGGCGACCAGCGCGTGGCGGCGTGAGCGGTCCGCCCTCGGCAGGAGGTCGTAGGCCACGTCGCGGATCAGGACATGGGTGAAGGCGAACTGCGGCTGTCCCTCGATGATCGATCCGGTCTCGCGGCGAACGAGATCGCGGCGCTCGAGCTGCTCGAGCAGGTGCATCAGGTCGCCGTTGCCCGTGTTCATGGTCCGGAGCGCTCCGAGCCAGAAGACCTTGCCGACGACCGCCGCATCGAGGAGCAGAGCGCGCTCCGCGGGCGGCAGCGCGTCGAGGCGGGCCGCGACGATCTCGCGGACGTTGGTCGGGAGCGTGCCGGGAGGCATCTCCCCGATGCTCGCCGCAAGCTGTTCGATGAACAGCGGGTTGCCCTCCGCGACGCGGATCACCTCCTCGGCCTGGGCGCCGCTGCCGAGCCGCCGCACCGTCAGCTCACGCGCATGCGCTTCGTCGAGCGGGCCGAGGGTCAGCGCGGTGTAGCCGGTCGACCCCGATCCCCACTCGGCCCTCAGGTCGAGCAGTTCCGGACGCGCGAGCGTCACGAACAGGATCGGCAGCGCCCGCACACGTGTCGCGAGCGCGCCGATCAGATCGAGCATGTTGTCGTCGGCCCAGTGGACGTCTTCGAAGACGAAGATCGTCGGCTGTGCGCGGGCAGCGGCCTCGAGGAATTCGCGGATCGAGTAGAAGAGCGCCTCTCGATCGGAGGCCTCGGCGCCCGCGTCGACCCCGACCACGACCCCCAGGTGCCCGCTGACGACGTCGGCGTCGGCGGCCGTGTCGGCGAGCAAACCGGTCGCCGTCGTCCGGAGCTTCTCGACGATCACCTCCTCCGGGTCGCTCTCGAACACCCCAGCCAGCCTCATCAGCTGCTGCGCGAGGACGCCGTAGGTGCCGCTCTCGCGATACGGGAGCGAACGGCCCCCCACGACGCGGGCGCCGCCTTCGGCCGCAAGCCGGCCGAACTCCGCTGCGAGAGTCGACTTGCCGACACCGGCCGGTCCGAAGACCGAGACCAGGTGCGGCAGTTGTTCGGCGGAGACGCGCTTCCACAACGCATCGAGGATCGCGAGCTCGAATGTGCGACCGACGATCGACAGGTCCGACAGCGGGCGCTGGCCCGCCGCCGTGATCGCGCGGACAGCGAGCCACGCGCCGATCGGCCGCTCCTTGCCTTTCGCGATCACGGGCTCCGTCGACGCGTACTCGATCGCGTCCCGCGTCGTCAGGTAGGTCTCCTCTCCCACGACGACACCGTTCACCGGCGCCGCCGCCTGCAGGCGCGCCGCGGTGTTCACCACATCACCCGCCACCATCGACTCACCGAGCGCCGGCCGTGCGCCGAGCGACACGACTGCCTCGCCGGTGTTGACTGCGATCCGGATCTGCAGGTCGCCGCCGGCGAGCTCGCCGACGATGCCCTGGACGACGAGCGCCGCTCGCACGGCGCGCTCCGCATCGTCGCCGTGGGCGAGCGGCGCGCCGAAGACGCCCATCACCGCGTCGCCGATGAACTTCTCGACGACGCCCCCGAACGACTCGATCTCGCGGCGCACGCGGTCGTGGTACGGCGCCAGGACTGCACGTACGTCCTCGGGATCGAGCCGTTCGGCTCTGGCCGTGAACCCGACGAGGTCGACGAAGATGACGGTGACGACCCGCCGCTCGTCCCTGGCCGAGCTCTCCTCGCCGATCGAGGCACCGCAGGCGAGGCAGAAGCGGGCGACCGAAGTGTTTTCCTGGCCGCAGGCAGGACAGACGATCATTCCAAGAGCCTAAGGCTGCGAGCGCCGAAAGTCGCGCGGGTTCGCGGCGGTCCGCGAATTGCCTGGAAATGGCGACCGGACTACACTCCATGCTCCGATGGCCCCGGATTCGATCGACGCTGACCCGACCTCCCTGCCACGCTCGTTCCGTGGCTACAACAGGCGCGCGACCGAGGAGCTCTTCCGGCGCGTGGCCTGGGACCTCGCCGTGCTGTCGGGAGAGCATCGGAAGCTCAAGCAAAGCACCGAAGAACTGCACCCGCCCGCCCGGCAGCGGGCCGACTTCGACGAAGACGCCCACGCTCTGCTCGCCGCTGCGCAAAGGGCTGCGCGCGAGCTGCGTGAGTCGACCCGCGCCGAATGCGAGCAGGCGCTCAGGAAGGCCAAGAGCCGGGCGGCTGCGATCGAGGAGGAAGCCGAGCGCTCAGCAACGGATGCGCGCGCGGTGCTGGAGGCCGCCGCCAAGTTGCGCGCGAGCCTGACCGAGGCCCTGAGCAGACTCGAACGGGGCGAGCTCCCGGGGCCAGCACGGCGCCGGCACCCGATGCCGACGCGAACGGGACTGCCGTCGAAGCCGTCGATCTGGCGCTGTCGAGGCGCCCGCCGTGCTCGACGCTTCCGCCGGCGCGTAAGGCTTGAGGCGGGGGTGGTGTCGCGCCGCCCGGTCAGGCGGCAGCGCGACACCGGTGGCTCAACGATGGATCGGGACGCCGCCACAGGCGCGCGCTGGGAGCGCACCGTGGAAGAAGTACCAAATGGCCTCGCGCAGCGTGACGTAGATGATCTGCCCGTGCCAGCAGATCGGGATCTTGTGCCCGTACTGCGTCTGGAACGGCCAGTGCGTCGGCGTCGCGTTGCTGTAGTCCGTGATTCCGTTCGTCGTGGTCGGACTGGTGGCGGTGTTGGCGGTGGCGCTCGACGGTGAGTGTGGGGGCGCGACGAGATGGACGACGCTGACGCTGAACGTGCGCACCGGGCCTCTGGCGGCGCCGAACGCACCGGCGACGCCGAGCGAGACGGCGAGGACGACGGTGACGGCAGCGACCAGCGCGACCTTCGGCAGCGCGAAGCGCGGCCCGCGCTCCAGCGGAGCGACCTGACGGCTGAGCATGCGCACGAACTCGTCGCGCGCCTGCGGGCGCTGGGCCCGGAGCTCGCGCTCGAGCTTCGTTTCGTCGTTCTTGTTCCAGAATCCCATTTCTCGGTCTTCCCCTCCTGAAAGCTGTTGTCACCCCTACTACCCCCGCAGGCCCCCAAACCCTTACAGGACAATGCGAGACCGTGGTCGTCGATCTGAACGCCGATGTCGGGGAGGGTGCCGCAGCCGACGCGGCGTTGATCCTCCTCGTTACGAGCGTCAACATCGCCTGCGGCTTTCATGCCGGCGACGCCCAGACGATGCGGGCGGCGTGCGAGGCCGCCGTCGCTGCGGGGGCCGCGATCGGTGCACATGTCTCGTATCGCGACCGCGACGGCTTCGGGCGCCGCGACCTGTCGGTCGACACTGCGACGGTCGCCGCGGATGCCGCCGAGCAGATCGAGGCGCTGCACGCGGCAGCGACGTCCGCCGGCGGCCGGGTCGCATACGTCAAGCCGCACGGCGCTCTCTACCACCGCGCAAGCAGCGACCGGGAGTGCGCGGTCGCCCTGGTGACCGTGGCCGCTGCGGCTGAACCCGGGCCGCTCGCCCTCGTCGGCTTCCCCGGCTCCGCGCTCCTGGCCTGCGCACTGGAGGCCGGGCTGCCGGCCGTCCCCGAGGGATTCGCCGACCGGGCCTACGCCCCGGACGGGACGCTGGTCGCCGCGCACCGAGCCGGGAGCGACGCTTGGGGCCGAGGCCGCCGCGCGCCAGGCCCTGGCTCTGGCGGAAGGCCGGTTCGGCGGCGGGGTGCGGTCGATCTGCGTCCACAGCGACACCGCCGGCGCCGCAGCGCTCACCGAGCGGGTCCGCGCAACTCTCGTCGCGGCCGGAGTCGAACTGCGGGCATTCGCATGACGGCGAGCATTCGCCGCGCGGGAGATCGCGGCGCCCTCGTCGAGCTGTCCGACAGTGCTGCCGCCGTTCGCGTCGCCCGTGCGCTCGCCGGTCGGCCCGAGTTCGTCGACGTCGTCCCAGGGCACCGCACCGTGCTCGTGACGTGGGCGCGCGGAGCGCAGCCACGCGTTCTCGGCTCGCTCGTCGATTCAGCTCTCGCCACCGAGTCGGCACCCGAGCCGGGCCGCCGCGTCGAGATTCCGGTCGTCTACGACGGGCCGGATCTCCAGGAGGTCGCGCGGCTCGTGAACCTCTCGCCCGAGGAGGTGGTCGAGCGGCACTGCGCTGCCGAACACGTCGTCGCGTTCATCGGGTTCGCGCCCGGGTTCGCTTATCTGATCGGCGGTGACGAGCGCCTGTACGTGCCAAGACTGCCGCAGCCGCGCGTGCGGGTCCCGGCCGGGAGCGTTGCGATCGCAGGGCCGTACTCGGGCGTCTATCCGCGGGACTCGCCGGGAGGCTGGCGGCTGCTCGGGCACACGTCCGTTCCGCTGTTTGATCCGGAAGCCGCGCCGCCCGCCCTGCTCGCACCCGGCGACCGGGTGAGTTTCGTCCGGTCGTGAACGAGGTTCACGTGCTTCGAGCCGGGATGCTGACGACCGTCCAGGATCGGGGCCGGCCCGGCCTGGCGCATCTCGGGATCCCGCCCTCGGGTGCTGCCGACACGGACGCTCTCGAGCTGGGGAACAGCATCGTCGGCAACGACCCGGACGCCGCTGCACTCGAGGCGACGCTTCTCGGGCCTGCACTTCGTTTCGCGCAGCCGGCGCTGGTCGCGGTCACCGGCGCCGACGCGGGCGCGACCGTCTCGGGCCGGCCCCTCCAGCGTGGGGTGGCGGCCGAGGTGCCTGCGGGCGGCGTGCTCGACCTGAGCCGTTGCCGTCACGGTGTCCGTGCGTACGTCTCGGTGCGTGGCGGGTTCGACGTGGCGGCGACGCTCGGCAGCCGCTCGCACGATCTGCTCACGGGCCTCGGGCCGCCGCCGCTCCGCGACGGCGACGTGCTTCCGGTCGGGGTCGAGCCCGCCAGGCCGCCTGGTGCCCCGGCGGGCGGGCTCGGTTCAACCGCCGGGCGAGCCGACGCTCTCAGTCGTGCCAGGACCACGCGACGACTGGTTCGCGCCCCAGGCGCTGGATGCGCTGACCGAGGTGGTCTGGCGGGTCGGCTTGGCCTCGAACCGCATCGGGATCCGTCTCGAGGGGCCGCCGCTCCCACGGCTCGACCGCGGCGAGCTCCTCTCCGAGGGGCTCGTCACCGGGGCGATCCAGGTGCCGCCTTCGGGACACCCGATCGTCCTCGGCCCCGACCACCCGACCACGGGCGGCTACCCGGTGATCGCGGTCGTCGTCACAGCCGACCTGCCCGTCGCCGCCCAGCTCGCGCCTGGCGACGACCGTCCGCTTCCGCACGGTCGGTTGAACTCGGGAATCTGGTTCGCTTCGCGAATCAGATTCCGCGCTTTCTGAACCTGATTCGGCGGAGCCGAACCAGATTCACGAGTTCCACGGCCCTCGAATTCATGCGAACATATGTTCGTGTCAGCTGTGGGGACGATCCTGCACGCGGACGCGGACTCGTTCTTCGCGTCGGTCGAGCAGCGCGACGACCCACGCCTGCGCGGCCGCCCGGTGATCGTCGGCGGCGGCGTGGTGCTGGCGGCGAGCTACGAGGCCAAGGCCTACGGCATCCGGACGGCGATGGGCGGGCGGGAAGCACGGCGGCTCTGCCCCCAGGCGCTCGTCGTCCCTCCACGCATGACCGCCTACTCCGAGGCGAGCAAGGCCCTCTACAAAGTGTTCGACGACACGACGCCGCTCGTCGAAGGACTGTCGATCGACGAGGCCTTTCTCGACGTCCGTGGGATGGAGCGGATCGCCGGCACCCCTGTCGAGATCGCGGTCCGGCTGCGGCAGCAAGTCCGCGAACGGGTCGGGCTGCCCGTCAGCGTCGGGATCGCCCGTACGAAATTCCTCGCGAAGGTCGCGAGCGCGCTCGCGAAGCCCGACGGTTTGCTCGTCGTGCCGCTCGCGGGTGAGCTGGACTTCCTTCACCCGCTGCCGGTCGAGCGCGTCTGGGGCGTCGGCCGGGTGACGGCGGAGAAGCTGCGCACCTGCGGCATCACGACGGTCGGCGAGCTCGCGCAGGTCGACGAGTCCGTGCTGGCGGCGTTGCTCGGCCGCGCCGCAGCGCGTCACCTGCACGCGCTCGCGAACAATGTCGACGCGCGGTCCGTGCGGCCGCGGCGCCGCCGTCGCTCGATCGGGTCACAACGAGCGCTCGGTCGGAGGCACCGGTCACCGGAGGAGATCGATGCCGATCTCGTCGCGCTGGTCGATCGCATCACCCGCCGGCTGCGGGCATCGAAACGCGTCGGCCGCACCGTCGTGCTCCGCTTCCGTTTCGCGGACTTCTCGCGCGCGTCGCGCTCACACACGCTTCGCTACTCGACGGCGGAGACCGAGGTCGTCCTCGCCGTCGCGCGCAGCCTCTTTGCCGCGGCCCAGCCGATGGTCGATCAACGGGGCCTGACGCTGATCGGCGTCGCGATCGCCAATCTCGACGACGATCTCCCGCGCCAGCTCTGCTTCCCGCTCGAGCGCGACGACCGCGCAGTGCTGGACGGCACGCTCGACGAGATCCGCACCCGCTTCGGCACGGCCGCCATCACGCGTGCCGTGCTGCTCGGCCGCTCCTCCGGGCTGACGGTGCCGCTGCTTCCGGACGATGACGGCTGAGCCGCTACTTCTTGACCGGGGGCGGATGCTCGAGCTGGGCGAGCTCGGGGCCGGCCGGGTTGAGCACACGCACGCGCGCAACTGCCGCGGCGCGCGCTGCTCCGGTCGAGGTGGAGGCGATGTCGTACCAGGTCTCCCAGTCGCCCGGATCCTTCGCGGCTGCCCGCCGCAGATCGGCCAGCCCGGCGCGTTTTTCACCGACGAGGATCTTCCCCTCGCCCAGGTCACGGAGCGCCTGCGCGGACCACGGCGCCCAGCGGTGGGCTCGCTGTGCCTGCGTGACGACGACCTTTCCCCGGCCGTTGATGAGCGCTTTGCCGCTGCGTGCGAGCGCGATGTTCCCGATCAGCCCGACGAATGCGACCACGGCGGCGACTCCCGCGAGCGAGCCGATCACGATGCGCACCGATCTTCCCAGCGGTTTGCCGGCGGTGCGGTTCTTGCCGCGGGCGGCGACGACGAGCGCCGCGCCCGCGAAGAGCGCGAGCAGGGTGACCGCCGGCATCTGCCAGTCCCAGTCGACGATGCAGTGCACGAGGTAGGCGACATAGGCGCCGAGCGCCGGCGCTGCGAGCGGGTGCCAACGCGCGCGGACGGCCGCGACGAGCGGCAGGCCGAGGAAGAGCGCCAGCAGCGCGCCGCCGACGACGCCGAGCTCGCCGAGCGTCTGCGCGTAGAGGTTGTGCGTGTCCTCGACGATGTAGCCGGTCGTGCGGTGAGCGAACCACCAGCGCTGGAAGCTTCCCGCTCCTCCGCCGACGGCCGGGTGCGCGCGGAACTCGTCCCAGGCGGAATGCCAGAGCACGGTGCGCCCGTTGTTCGAGAACGAGAAGAGGCGGCTGTTGAGGTTCTGGCCGCCGGTCGGTGGCCCGGTGAAGGAGTGGTAGGTGCGGTGGGCGAGGCTCGACGGTGAGCCGTAGTGGTCGAAGAGCCCCGCGATCGCTGCGATCAGCGCGATCGCCACCGCGACGCGCAGAGCGATCTTGACGCCTCGTGAGACGCGGACCCGACCGTCGGCCGTCGCGTACGCGGCGGCGACCGCCGCCTGCAAGAGCCCGAGCGCCACGAGCTCGAGCGCAACCCGGTGCCCGGCGTGGCGACGCCGCACTGATCGACGCTGATTGGTCGGTGAGCGCTGCCGGACGCGACGCGAGCCACACGGCGAGCGCCGGCAGCGGCACGAAGACGAACAGCCCGACGAACAGCCGCTCACGCCAGGGGCTGTACAGCAGCAGGACGACGAGGCCGACGAGCAGCGCGGCCCACGACCCGCGGCTGTACGTGTAATACAGCGTCGGCAGCAGCACGACCAGGGCGACAGCCGCCAGGACCCGCAGCGTCAGGTTTCTCCCCGCGACGGCAATGCCGAACGCGAGCAACGCCGCGAGGCCGGCGAAGATCCCGAGCGCGTTCCAGTAGCCGATCGGCACGAACAGCCGATAGCCGGCGTCGGCATTGAACGCACCGAAGTGATCGGCGAAGAGGCGTGTCGCCAGTGAGTAGAAGCAGATCGCCGCCGCGCCGAAGACGAGGCCGAACAGCCAGCCGCTCGAGGTCACGCCGGCGGAGCAACAGCAACGCTCCGGCGACGGCGGTTGCATAGACGACGGCGCGCTGCCCCTGATCGACCGCGGTGCCGGCCGACCCCGCCCAGATCGCCGAGCAGAAGGTGAAGACGCACAGCGCGCCGACGGCGAGCACCCAGGCGGCGTCGAAGGCACCCCACCGCGGCACGACCAGGACCGCAGCGATGATCGTCACCCAGGCGAAGGCGAGCGCGGTCCAGCCGAACGCAGTCGGGAAGAAGCCGCCGTTCGCCGCCGCGACGCCGAGCACCGCAGCGAGTGGCAGCACGAGCGAGAGCGTCGACCAGACCGGGAGCGAGCGCCGTTCCAGCCGCGTCGTTTCGGCGAGCGTGTGGCTCGTCATTCCGCGGTCCTCAACGACCGTTCGCCTTCGCTCTCGCCCGGACCGCGGGGCTGCTCGGAGCTCTCGAGCGCCTCGCGCAGCGTCTCGAGTGCGCGATGCAGTGCGACCTCGACGGCGTTCGTCTTCACCTCGAGCACCTCACCGATCTGGCGTGCGGTCAGGTCGGCGCCGTAACGCAGCGCGATCAACTCGCGGTCGCGCGCGCCGAGCAGCGAGACCGCCTGGCGCAGATCGAGGCGCGTCGCCGAATCCGTCGCCAGCTCGCCGGGTGCGCTGGCCTCGGGAATGGTCTCGACGGGAACCGGCTGCTCGCCGTAGTGCTCGGCGATGCAGCGCCGGGCGATCCCGATCAGCCACGCCGCCGCGTCGCCGCGTCGCGGGTCGAACCGGTCGCGGTAGCGAAGCGCCCGCTCGATCGTCGCGGAGGTGACGTCCTCGGCATCCGGTCCGTCCCCGACTCGGTAGGCGACGTAGGCGTAGACCCTCCGGATCAGCGGCTCCGGGTCAGCCAGTGGGTCTTGGTGGGCCACCGATTCAGACTAACGTCGATCCGAGAGGGTGTCGGTCGAGCTCTGTCGGCGGGATCACATAAGGTTTCGGCGAGACGACCACGTCCGCCCGCGCCTGGGCCTCCCAGCATTGGCCCGCACGCGGCCGGCTGAGTCGTTGCAGCTCGTCAGGCTGCACCGGAGACCGAATACAGGGGGATTTCGGATGTCTCGCATCAATCGGTTCGTGTTGGCGGCCGGCGTGGCCGGCCTCGCTGCATTGCTGCTCGCCGGAGGCGCGGCGGGCTCGGCCAGAGCGACAGCGCAGAGCGTCGTGCACCGCGTTTCGTCGGGACCGGACTTCGGCCCGAATGTGATCGTCTTCGACTCGAGCATGCCGACGAGCCAGATCCAGTCGACGGTCGACGGGATCGAGGCGCAGCAGGTCTCGAACCAGTTCGGACCGCAGCGCTATGCGCTGTTGTTCAAGCCCGGCACCTACGGGTCGACCGCGGATCCGCTCAACTTCCAGGTCGGCTACTACACGGCCGTCGCGGGGCTCGGAGCCTCTCCGAACGACGTCGTGATCAACGGGTCGGTCGACGTGCGCAACCAGTGCGACGTCAACGGGAGCTGCACGGCGCTCAACAACTTCTGGCGCTCGCTCTCGAATCTGACGATCAACGTGACGAACCCGGATTTCGGCTGCTACACCGGTGAGTTCTGGGCGGTGTCGCAGGCCGCGCCAATGCGCCGCGTGCACGTCAACGGGCAGACGACGCTGATGGATTACTGCACCCAGCCGTCGTACGCGAGCGGCGGCTTCATCGCCGACTCGCAGTTCGAACGGCACGGTGATCAACGGTTCCCAGCAGCAGTGGGTGGTCAGGAACAGTCAGCTCGACGGGTGGACGAACGGCGTCTGGAACCAGGTCTTCTCAGGTGTCGTCGGCGCGCCCGCCCAGTGCTTCCCGGCTATACCGAATGTCTGCGGCCCGTACACGACCCTCCCGACGAGCCCGGTGACGCGGGAGGCGCCCTACCTGTACGTGAACTCGGCCGGGGACTACCGGGTCTTCGTCCCGTCCGTTCGGCGCAACTCGAGCGGAACTTCGTGGGGCAGCGGGCCGACGGCCGGCACCTCCATCCCCATCGAACAGTTCTTCGTCGCCACGCCGAGCAGCGGCGTGCAGGCGATCAACAACGCGCTCTCTCGCGGGCAGAACCTGATCTTCACACCCGGTGTCTACGACATCGACAAGACGATCAAGGTGAAGCGCGCCGACACCGTCGTGCTCGGGCTCGGCTTCCCGACGCTCGTGCCGCAGGACGGAACCGTCCCGATGACGATCGGCGACGTGCCCGGAGTGGATGTGTCCGGCCTCATCTTCGATGCCGGCCCCGTCAACTCGCCGGTCCTGCTGCAGGTCGGCAAGAAGAACGCCCACAAGAGTGACCCGAACGATCCGACCACGCTGCACGATGTGTTCTTCCGCATCGGCGGGGCGGCCGCGGGGAAGGCGACCGTCAGTCTCGAGGTGAACAGCGACAACGTGATCCTCGACGACATCTGGGCGTGGCGCGCCGATCACGGCAACGGCGTGGGGTGGACCGTGAACACCGCCGACACCGGTGTCGTCGTCAACGGCAACGACGTGACCGCCTACGGTCTCTTCACCGAGCACTACCAGCGCTACGAGGTGATCTGGAACGGTGAACGAGGCACGGTCGTCTTCTTCCAGAACGAGATGCCCTACGACCCGCCGAATCAGGCGGCGTGGATGGAGGCCCCGGGTGTCCACGGCTGGGCGGCCTTCAAGGTTGCCGATTCGGTGCAGAGCTTCAGCGGCTACGGGATGGGCAGCTACAGCTTCTTCAACCAGGGCGTGGACATCTTCGCGGCCCACGCGTTCGAGGTCCCGACGACGCTTCCGGCCGGGAGCCTCCACGACCTCCTGACGATCTTCCTCGATGCGAGCGTCGGCAAGGGCGGCATCCTCAACGTCGTCAACGACACGGGTGGGCCGTCGACGATCGCGAACCCAGACACACCGGTCACCGTCGTGAGTTACCCCTAGCCGGTCGCGCGCCCGCCCGCGACATCGCGGGCGGGCGTGCGGCGCAGAACCCGGCGTCCGAGGGCGCGCTGTCACCGCAGCAGATCCGCGAGTGATGCTCGCGATGAAGTCGGCCGACCGCGTGTCGTCGGCGAGTTGCTCGCGCGTAGGTCCGCGGCCGCCCGGCCTGGTCGGCGAAGTAGCCGTCGAGCTGGGTGATCATCGTCGGGTCCTCCTGGTTCGTTCGTCGAAGCGCCGCGGCTGTGCGATTTCGCGGCTGATTACTCCGACGACGAACGGGACTCACCTCGATGGACACTTTCGGGCGACCGACAGCCCTTCGGCGGAAGCTAGGGCTGCTGGAAGCGGCAGTCGTGGTTGGCGGCGACGCGTAGAAGCGCATCGTGCAGCCCGGCACGCGCCTCGGCGTCGAGCGGCGCGAGGAATTCGTCCTCGATCCGCTTGACGAGCGCCCGCATCTTGGCGATCTGCTTCCTGCCTGCCGGCGTCAGGCTGACCGTGTGCCGACGGCGGTCGACCTGGTCGCGGCGGCGCTCGATCAGGCCTGCCTCCTCGAGCCCGTCGAGGACACCGACGAGTTGACCGCGGTCGAGCTTCAGCGTGTCGGCGATCGTTGCCTGTGTCTCCTTCGTCCCCTCGTCGAGGACGGCCAGCACGCTGTACTGGTAGAGACTGAAGCCTTCACGCTCGAACGCCTCGATCGCGGTCAGCTTGATCGCGTAGCCGACCCGGGCGAGCAGGAACGAGGTGCAAGCGCGCAACTCCTCCGGGAGCGCAGTGGGCTGCTTCAGCTCAGGAAACGGCACCGTCATTGGGAATAAGCGTAGCGCGTAGCATCGTTGTTAGGCTTCATCGTGTAGTTAGCAAACGATTGGAGCGCTTAATGACTTCCCTCGATTCCCGGAAACGCTGGTTGGCCCTCGCGGTGGTGGTCGCCGCCCAGTTCATGGTCGTCCTTGACGTCGCGATCGTCAATGTCGCCCTGCCCTCGATCAAGACCGACCTGAATTTCAGCCAGGAGAGCCTGCAGTGGGTGATCACCGCCTACGCGATCTTCTTCGGTGGCGCGCTCCTGCTCGGTGGACGTCTCGCCGACCTGCTGGGGCGCCGCCGGCTCTTCGTGATCGGCCTCGTGGTCTTCACGGTCAGTTCGCTGCTCGACGGGCTCGCCTGGTCGGAGACCTCGCTGATCGTCTTCCGGTCGCTCCAGGGGCTCGGCGCGGCGATGCTGTCTCCGGCGGCTCTCTCGATCTTGACCACGACGTTCGCTGAGGGTCGGGAGCGCAATCTCGCGCTCGGCGTCTGGGGCGCGGCCTCGGGCAGCGGCGGCGCAGCCGGCGTGCTGCTCGGCGGCGCACTGACCAGCGCCTTCAGCTGGTCGTGGATCTTCTTCATCAACGTTCCGGCCGGCCTGATCGTCCTCGCTGCCGTTCCATTCGTGCTGCGTGAAAGCCGCGCCAACCTCGACCACAGGCACTTCGACGCGGCTGGTGCGGTCTCGATCACCGGCGGCTTGATGCTGCTGGTGTATGCCATGACCCGTGCTGCACAGCACGGCTGGATCAACGCAGAGACGATCGGACTACTCGCGGCTTCGGCTGCACTGATCGTGGCGTTCGTCGTGATCGAACTGCGGTCGAAGGCGCCGCTACTGCCGTTGCGGATCTTCCGCCTCAGGACACTCACTGCGTCGAATGTCAGCGGGCTCCTGCTCGCCGCGGCGGTCTTCTCGCAGTTCTTCCTGCTCACGCTCTACATGCAGCAGGTGCTGCACTACTCGGCGCTCAAGACCGGCGTCGCCTACATCGCGTTGACCCTGACGATCATCGCTTTCTCGGGGATCGCCCAGGCGTTGACGACCCGGTTCGGCGTCCGTCCGGTGCTCACCGCCGGCCTCGCGCTGTCGGCGGCCGGGCTCTTCCTCTATGGACAGCTTCCGGTGGAGGGCCACTACTTCTGGGATCTGTTCCCGGCGTTCATGCTGAGCGGCATCGGGCTCGCCCTCGCGTTCGTCTCGATGTCGATCGGCGCGCTGACCGGCACCGACCAGTCGGACGCGGGCGTCGCGTCGGGCCTGATCAACACGAGCCAGCAGATCGGCGGAGCGATCGGCGTTGCGGCGGCCACGACGATCGCGACCACGTTCACGACCCGCTACGTGGATGCCCATTCCGGGGTGTCTGAGCTGAGCGGGGCCGCGCTCACGCACGGTTTCCAGGTCGCCTTCTACGCCCTCGCCGCGATCGCGGCGGCCGGCGCAGTCGTCGCGGCAGTGATGACGGAGTCGCGAGCTGTCACCGTCACGGCCCACGAGCCGGTCGAAGAGGCCGAGCTCGCGCTGGAAGCCGCCTGAACGAAGCTGCCTTCACCCTCGTTCGCGCCCTGCGGTAGTAGGGCGCGAACGAGGGTGTTGCATTAAACGATCGGCGGCTTGGCCCCTTCAGCGCTCGCCGCGAGTGCGGGATCCCAGTCGCAGACCGCGCACCCGTGCTGGATCGCCGACCGTGCGAACTCGAGCGCTGCCGCGTGCGGGTCGGCGCTCTCGCGGATGTCGTCCCAGTCGAGGATGTACTCGCCGAGGGTCGCGTCCCAGTGGGCCGCCGCCGGCGAGAGAGTGGCGCCTGAAAACCCTGCAGGGGCCGGATGCGCATAGGCGTAGAACGCCGCCTTTGGATGGCGCTCGTCGCCGGGCCACCAGCCGACCTCGATCTCCTGGGCGTCCATCGAGTTGCGCATGATGAAGTCCTGTGACGGTGGGTCGGCGGGCCGGCCGGAGAAGAGGACGACCGCGAGGTCGAACGATCCCCACCAGGCGTTCACCGGCGTCGAGCGGCCCCGGTAGGGCGCACGCACCTCCGACAGGACGAGAGCGGCACGTGTCGCGGCGACGAAGTAATCGGCGACTTGCGCTGCGTTGTAGGTCGCATGCTCGTCGTCCTCGTCGAGCGGCGTCTTCCAGGACGTCTCCTGCGGTGTCGGGTCGATCTCCACGGGGCCGACGAGCCGGGCAACCGCCGCCAGCACCGCGCGCGTGATCTCGCCGACCAGCGCGATCGGGGGTGAGTGCGATTCGCTCGACCCGGCCGTCGCTGTGCTCGACGACCGCTTCGTGGCTGCGCAGGTCGAGCGCCACGGCGAACGCACCGGAACCGTCGGGCGCGGGCAGCGGCAGCGTCTCCCACCCGCGCACGCTGAGGCGCAACGCCGTGTGCTGAAGCTGAGGCTGGGGTGGGGCAAGAGCAACCGCCAGCTTGCCGAGCACCTGCGTGTGCCCATGCAGCGTGTCGCACGTCGCGCGCCACTCCTCGTACGGCAGCGCCGGCCAGACGGAGGTCATCGGCCGGACCCGTTGGCGAGGGCGGCCTCGAGCCGCTCGAGGAAGGGAACCTGTGCTGCCTTCAACCTTCGGCGTGCCTCGTCGAGCTCGAACCACTCGACACGGTCGATCTCGGGAAAGGCCTGGATGAGCCCTGACCGTGGCGGCCATTCCAGATCGAAGGTGTTGCTGACGGCGGTCGACGGGTCGAGGTCTCCCTCGACGGCCCAGGCGAGCACGAGCTTGCCCGACTTCTGAGTGATCTCCCCGAGCTCGATCAGCGGACCGTCCGGCACCGTCGCGCCGGTCTCTTCCCCGAACTCTCGCCGAGCCACCGCGACGAGCTCCTCACCGGGCTCGGCCTCACCCTTCGGGATCGTCCAGTGTCCGAGATCCTTCTTGACCCAGAAGGGGCCGCCCTGATGGGCGAGGAGCACCTCCAAGCGGCGCTCCCGGCGCCAGAGCAGGATCCCGGCGCTCGTGCGCCCCGTCTTGTTCTTCTTCACACGCACCTCCTGACATGGCTCACGGGTGACGGTAACTCTGCGCCTGGCGGGTCACGACCTGGACGAGATTGCCGAGCGCAATGTTGAGGTCGAGAATATGGAGGCCGAGGATCGGCTGTTGAAAGCGTGTCAGCAGCGGTCGCTTGTCCGCGCTTCCGGCCGTGTGGGCGATCTGGAGCCAGCTTGCGTTGCCGGCGGACTTGCAGGTGGCGCTGTAGCCGCCGGAGTAGGCGGTCCAGGGAGTCGTCGCTCCGAGCGAGTTGCCGGTGAACGTGAAGAAGAGCGTCGGGACGTACGGCTCGAGCGCGCCGGTCCCGCCGCTCAATGCCGCTGGGTTGACGCACATGATCTGCAGGTTCGGGGCGAGACGGCGAGGCGCGAGCAGGCTCACGCCGGCGTCGGAGCTCGTGCGTCCGAACTGGCTGTTCTTCGGCGGTCTGGCGGTGAAGCTCGAGTAGGCGACGACGCAGCCTGTCTGCCGGCTCGAGGTGCAGGCGGGAATGTGGGCGAAGTCGCCACCGGTGGTGCGGCCCTTCCGGACGGTCACGTTGCCGCCGAGGAGAAGCGCCGAGACCAAACGGCGGCGGAGCTGCGGCTTCGCATCGACCTCTTGCTTGAGCATCCGGATCAAGATCGTCGCGCCCTGCGAGTGTCCGATGAAGACGATTCCGCGGCCGTGGTTGTAGTGCGCCAGGTAGTCGTGGAACGCGGCGCGAACGCTGTTGTAGGCGATCAGCGCGTGGGGGAGGGTGATCCGCGCGGGATGCTCGAGGGCGGCAAGCGTGATCTGTCGGTAGACCGGCGCGTAGATCCGGCACGTTCGGGAGAAGCGAGAGACCTGTGCGGTCGCGACTTCGTTCTCGCGAAACCCGACCTGCCGGTTGGCGTTGATCGTCGACTGCCCGCTGATCGTCGGATAGACGTAGAAGCAGTCGACGGGGGGATCCGTCGCCGGGGCCGGCGCGTTCTACCTTCTTCGCGCCGCTCGCAGCGACGACGGTGGTCGTCAGGTCGGTCGCGCAGGGATTGCCGCGCAAACCCGGCCGGCACAGCCACACCGTTCCCCAGCGATCGGGCGCGCCTGAACCCTGCACACCTGAAGCGGAAGCGGTGCTCGTCGTCGTGCTGGTCGAGGTGGCAGCGTGCTTGCCTGAACCACCGCAGCCTGCCAATGACACTCCGAGTGTTGCTGCCGCGAGCGAAAGAGCGAACTGCGAAAACCGGCGCACCTCGCGTCCAGACTAGTTCAAGTGTGGCGAACGGCCGCTCAGGCCGCGTACGTCACCTTCCGACCGTAAAGCTCACGCTGGAGCTCGAGCATCGCCTGCTCGATCAGCGACCAGGCGAGCTCCTCGCACGTCGTGCTCTCCGCGCCGAGCCGGGGACATCCGTACCGGGTCGCGAGACCCCGTACGTCCCGATCGTCGGCGCTCATCTCGAGCTCCCATCTGGTCGTGGTCAGCCACTCGACCACCGACATGTCGTCCAGTCTGAACACCGTCGACTCCTAATCCGCAGTTTTCGCCGACGCTCCCTGATTGCCGCAGGGGCGCGCCGGCCGCCACGCACATTGAGCCGGTCGAACGGCGTCGCGGCGTCCCCCGAACAGGTGCACTTTTCGTCGTTCCGGGGACGTCTGCGTGCCCGCGATCGGGCGGTGGGCGCACAGAAGCGCACAGAAACCCAAACGCTCGCTCTGGACGGTCCGCCCTACGGTGGGGCCGCACCACCTGTGGCAACGACATCTGGAGGAAATTTCATGCGGCACGTACTTCTGCGGATCGGACTTCTCGTTTTGGCGGCGCTGGTCGTCTCGGTCGGCGTCGCCGCCGCGAACGGCACGCGGCTCTCGGCGAATTCGAAAGTGAACAAGGGCGACGTTCGCCTGTGTCTCAACTACAAGACTGGTCACGTGCGGGCGCCGAAGGCGAACCGCTGTACCAAGAACGAGCGCTTCGTGACCGTGCGCAAGGCGACGTCCGGCAAGACGGGCTCAGGCCTCGGCGGCCCGCAGGGCCCGACCGGCGCGCAGGGCCCGACCGGCGCGCAGGGCGCGACCGGCGGCACAAGGCCCCCAGGGCCCGAAGGGCAATTCCGGCGTTGACGGCGTCACGAGCGTCGAGCAGATCTCATCGAACGACGAGAGCACCCCTTGTGCCTTCGGCGGCTGGAAGCTCGAGACGTCGGCCGGCGAGGTCGTCATCTGCAACGGCCCGGGCAGCAACGACGTCGAGGCCGCGACGGGCGCGCAAGGCCCCGTCGGCCCGCAGGGTGAGAAGGGCGACACCGGCACAACTGGCGCCGCGGGCGCTCAAGGCCCCGCCGGTGCGCAGGGTGCGAAGGGCGACACGGGCGCAACGGGCGAGACCGGTGCGGCGGGTGCCCAGGGTGCGAAGGGCGACACCGGCGCGACAGGCTCTGGTGGCCCGCAGGGTGCGAAGGGCGACAAGGGCGACACCGGCGCAACGGGCGCGCAGGGTCCCGCCGGCCCGGCTGGCCCGCAGGGTCCCGCCGGCTCGGCCGTCTCGACCACGACCGCTTACGTCTGTGTCCAGGACTCGAGCGGCACGATGAAGTGGTCGGACGACGGCGATTGCCAGTCGAACTGGACGGCGCACCAGATCTACCTCGCCCCGTAGGGACAGGGTTGGGCCACAGGGCGAACGTTGGGGCCGCTCCTCCGGGAGCGGCCCCAGTTCGTTTCGGTCAGGCGGCCGCGCAGGCCGCGACGGCGCGGGCCACGTCGAGCCTTCCGAACGGCATGTCGCGAACCGGAGCGGCGGTGCGCATGAAGATGCGACGCACGGCTGACGGCGACAGGCTCGGCGAGACCGCAAGGCATTCGGCGGCAGCCGCGGCGACAGCGGGCGCGGCCGCCGAGGTTCCGACGAAGGTCGTGTAGCCGCCGCCGCGCAGGGTTGTCGTGGTCTCGCCGGGCGCAGCGATCGCGACCCATGAGCCGCGGTTCGACCAGTCGAAGAGCGTGTCCGACGACGTCGTCGCGGCCACGCCGATCACGTTCGGGTCGGCAGCGGGAAACGACTTGGCGGTGGTGCCGTCGTTCCCAGCCGCTGCGACGACGACGACGCCGCGGCGGGTCGCGGTGCGGATTGCATTGCGCAGCGCGGGCGCCTCGTCGGCGCCGCTCATGCTGAGGTTGACGACCCGCGCGCCGGAGGCGACCGCCCAGAGGAGCCCTCGGGCGATCTCCGCGTCGTCGCCGGCCTCGTGTGCGTCGAGAACCTTGCCGGAGACGATCGTGCAGGCCGGGCAGACAGTGTTCGCGTCGCCGGCGTTGCCGCCGGTAATGACGCCCGCGACGGCGGTGCCGTGCCAGCTCGCATCCGACGTGTCACCCGTGGAGTCGACGAAGTCGCGCGCGGCGGTGATCTTGCCTGCGAGGTCGGGGTGGGAGGAGTCGACGCCGCTATCGAGGATCGCGACCGGCGGGATCGGATGACCCTGCACGAGGGGCCAGGCCTGCTGTGCGTCGATCTGCGCAAGCGCCCAGGTCGCAGACGTGGAGGACTGGACGCCGGCGGCGGACATCGACGGCGGCGCAACATGGCCGAACATCGGCGCGCAAGCGGCCGCGAGCGCCGCGAGCGCGACGAGCCTCACGCCGACTCCGCCGCCTCTCCGCGCAGGAACCTGACAGCTTCCGCGCGATCAGTCGCACCGATCTTCCTCAGCGCGCTCGAGATGTGCGACCGAACCGCACCGGTCGACAGTGTCAGCCGTTCGGCAATCTCGTGCGTCGTCAAGCCTTGCTCGAGCAGCTCGAGGACTTCCCACTCGCGGGTGGTCAGGCGGACGTTCGTGTTGCGCGGCGCGACTGCACGCCAGGTAGGGCCTGACTCGCGCATCGCCGTCATCACACGCGCGGCAACGTTCCGCGGAAGTGCCGCGTGGCCGCGGCTGACATCGGTGAGGGCCGGGGGGAGCCGCTCGACATTCATGTCCTTGAAGAGGAAGCCCTCGACGCCGGTGCGCAGGGCGGCGAAGAGCTCCTCGTCCGAGGAGCCGTCGCCGATCAGGACCAGCTTCGTGCGCGGCAGCCGGGTGCGGATCTCCCACGTTGCTCCTGCGGCCTCGGGCATGTCACGATCGATCAGGCAGATGTCGGGTGAGAGCGCCGTCGCGACGCGAACGAGCGCCGCCGACGTCGAGACCGAAGCGACGACGTCGATGCCATCGGCCGCCCGGCATGCCTCCTCGACCTGCGTCTTGAAGTCGTAGTCGGCGAGGGCCACGACGACGCGCACGCTCGCCGCCGGCTGGTCGCCGAACAGCGGCCGGACCATGGGAGTATCGGGCGCCACAGGAAACGCATCGGAAGATCAGTGAGGCCGGCCGTCCCTCGACCGGGGGATCCATCGCCGGGTCGTCGGACATTCCGAGGGCGAACGTACTGGAAGATCTCAGGCCTTTGAGTCGTCTAGTGGTTGAACTCGTGACTCCGCCCCTGCGGATGACGACGTTTGGTAACAGGGCTGACGAGGGCTCCGCGACGGCGGGGCCCTCGCTGTGTCGGCGTACCAGTAGTTGCGAGTTAGCCCGCCGCTGGGTCCGCCGAGCTGACCGCAGCGTGCCGATGGTGGCATGCTGCGCAGCAAATGGCAGGTGGGCCTTCGGTCAACGGGCCAGGAGGCCGCTCGCCTGCGTTTTCAACCGCACACCGCGCGAAGTACGCGCAACCTGGGACAGTGACGCGTTGGTGCGCGTACGAAACGTGCAGCTCGGTTTACGGGCCGCGGTTTTCAAAGCGCTCGCCGTATGTGAAAGAGTCGAGTCGGCCGCTGGCCGACGCCTGCCGGTGGGCCATCAGTGGACGCGCACAGCTGTACCGCGTCTCCGAGGCGTCGCTCATTGAAAGGAGAGACCGTGTATCGCTACCTCACCGGGCATCCCTGGCTCCTTCCCGTGGCGGTCGCCCTTGTCCTTGTCGGCGGCGTCGGCGGCGCGTTCGCTGCATATCCCGAGAACAGCGTCACCCAATACACCGGCTGTCTCAACACGGGCGGAGCCGCGGGCGGGTCGTTCAGTGGGGTCGCCGTCGGCGACTCGCCTGCCAAAGCGTGCGGCCCCAACCAGATCGTGGCCCACCTGAGCGGCGGCGACATTACCGCTGTGAGGACTCCCCCCGGATCGGGCTTGAGTGGCGGCACCGAGAACGGCGCCGCAACGCTCTCGCTGGCGAGCGGATTCTCGCTGCCACAGTCCTGCAGCGACGCGCAGATCCCAGTGTGGAGCGGGACGAACACCGCGTGGGCGTGCGGAAGCGACAACAACACCACCTACAGCAACGGCACCGGCCTCGACCTGAGCAGCGGAAACGCATTCAGCGTCTCGCCGCCCTACCGGTTGCCGCAGAACTGCGCGAGTGGCCAGGCCCCGCAATCAACGGGGAACAACACCTGGACGTGCGGGAGCTCCGTCAACGGCGTCGGTACCGTCGTCGTCAGCAAGGACTTCTCGATTGGCACCGAAGACTTCGCCGACAACACCCTCGACTGCCCCGCCGGCTCAGTCCCAACCGGAGGGGGCTTCTGGGCGGGAAACCTGCAGATCCTGCAGAGCTCACCAAGCCTCGACACGGGTACTTTCGGCGGCTGGAGAGTGATCGCCTCCTCGGGACTCTTCGACAACGATCACTACACGATCTACGTCGTCTGCCTCAAAACGACCTGACAACAACCGACGCAGAGCCCGTCCGTGAAGCAGCGGGCGGGCTCAATCGCGACGATCTGGACTCAATCCCAACGGTCCGGGACGCCGTGGAAAAGCAATCGAGAGTAGCCACGGCCCCGGATAAGGCGGGGGAGGTTCCAGTAACGCCTAAGGCCGACCCCGCGGGCATCGTTATCCCATCCGGGGTGTGGTCCGAATCCGACTCTTCGCTACTCCTCCCGTGCGTAGAACGGCGCCGCCGGTAGTTAGCCAGGACGCCGCCGGTCGGTCAACGTGCCAGGAGGCCAGGCCGCTTTCGCTAGACCCCAGGGGCCGCGTCGGTCAAACGACTAGGAGCCATCGATGGGCGTGCCCTGCCAACACCAAGCCTTCCGGTGAAAGAACGCTCGCCCAGCTGAGTGTTTGCAAAATGGAGCGGCTCTAATCCAGCGTGTCCAGCCGCGAAAGCACCGAGACAGTCTGCGGCAGGTCACTCGCTTCGCGCAGGAGCGTCCGCGACCTGCTCGCACGCTGCGAGTCGCTAACCCGCTCGATCAGAGAGCTCAACCGCGAACTGGACGCCCGCCAGACACTCGCACCACGGTTGCTCGAGCTTTCCGGCTGCGGACCGTTGAGCGCCGCCAAGCTGCTCGCGAGATCGGCCCGATCGAGCGCTTCCCCAGCGATGCGCAGCTCGCCCGCCACGCCGGCGCCGGTGGACTGGACGCGTCGGGGTTGAAGGTGAGAGGGTCGCGAAGCGGCGACTATCCAACAAAGAGGAGGCTCACGATGTCCACGACGAACGAGCCGACACCGGCTGTGAACGCGAACAAGGCGCTCTGGGAAAAGGGCGACTTCACGCGCATCGCGGCGAACATGCGTGAGAGCGGCGAGGCTCTCGTAGCGACGCTGGACATCACGCCTGGCCTCGAGGTACTCGACCTCGGCTGCGGTGACGGAACCACCGCCGTACCAGCTGCTCGGCTCGGCGCGAACGTCCTCGGTATCGACATCGCGAGCAACCTCGTCGAGGCGGGTAACGCGCGTGCGAGAGATCTTGGTCTGAGCAATTGCCGGTTCCAGGAGGGCGATGCCTGCGACCTGAACGAACTCAGCGACGACAGCTTCGATCTGGTCGTCAGCATCTTCGGCGCGATGTTCGCGCCGAGGCCCGCGGACGTGGCGAAAGAGGTCGTTCGTGTCACCCGGCCTGGCGGCCGCATCGTGATGGGCAACTGGATTCCGGGCGATCCCACCCTGGTCGCACAAATCCTCAGGATCAGCTCGGCCTACTCACCGCCACCTCCCGACGGGTTCGTCAGCCCGATGACCTGGGGCATCGAGGCGGACGTGATCGAACGATTCGGAAGCGCGGGCGTGCGCTTAGAGCAGATCTCGTTTGCGCGAGACACCTACGTGTTCAGATCTCCTGCTGCGCCGTCGGAGCTGCTCGCCGACTTCAAGAACTACTACGGGCCGACGATGAACGCCTACGCGGCCGCCGCGGCCAACGGCCGCGAGTCCGAGCTCGACGCCGAGCTGGATGCCCTGTTCACCGAGCAGAACACGAGTGCGGCAGATTCCACGTCGATCCCGGCAACGTTCCTCCGGGTCACGGTCAATGTATGAGGTTCGAACCCGGAAACCCGCCCGACAGTCCCCGCGTCAGCGTTCAGGGGACATTCCGGAACGCTGGCCGAAGCGAGACTTCGTTACGGGCTGCCCTAGCGCCGCCTACCTGGGGTTAACGCGAACAGGTTCCAGGGCGGACGCCAGAAGGGGTAGAACCCATGACGCGCAAGCTCTTCCGCGGAACCACTGATCCACAAGGCCCCAAAGGGCATCGATAAAGAAGGCATGCGCGCCTGAACGCCTCTTCTCTGAGCAACGGCGATGTTGGAGTCCTACGAGAGGAAGTAGTAACTTGCGAAGCCGAGCACGGCCAGCCACGCGAATTGGACGGCCGCGATGAGAGAGAGGAACGTGCGATCTTGCCAGCGACGACCAGCAGAGCGCTCCGCGAGTGCGCCCCTTTGGCCGCACTCGTCTGGTGCTTGGCCGTGTGGGCTGCGTTTGCGTACCTGATCGTCTCGGCGGTCCAGTAACCGGACCCCGAGTGTCTCGCCGGCTGCCGTTGGCGCCGTCGCCATTCTGCGTTTCTCCCCCTTGAACTTCCGCCGCAGATGGGTCTATTCAGAACCTGTTCGACGGTCGCGTCAAGGCTAGGAATCCGCCCCCGGGAACTAGTCGCAGAGCGTTGGTCTGCAGTGCTCGCGCAGCATCGTTTCCGCGACCGAGCAGACTGCCAGCGTTGTTCGACGCCAGCAGCTCTCAGCGGTCGCGCGCGGCGAGGTTTTCGACCGCCAACGCTAGTGCGCGGACGGCTTGTTCGAGGCCCTCGTTTCGGCGAACAAGCTCGCCGATGCACTCAGTAGTGCTGGTCGTTGAACGTAGTGCCTGAGTTCGGTGCGATTCGATCAGCGCGTCGACTCGAGCTCCAAGACCGTCTGCCGCAGCCGGCTTTGAGACTTGTGCGTGCAGGACGTGATCGAGTTCACTCACTTCGTTCTCCTTGAACTCGCTTCGGGCTCCCAGTCTATACCTGGCGAAATCCATTTCAGTCCCCATACCGGAGTCCCGCCCCAGTGAACGCCTTCGCCGGGGAGGCCTCCCGCTGCCCGAAAAGAAGACCGACGGGTCAACCGCGTTTGCGCCAGCATATTCGCCGTCCGGTACGCGCTGGTACCCGAGGACGCTGCGTTCGCCGAAAAAGATGAGGCAAATGCCCCAAGCGATCGCGTTCGGCGCGGCGTAGATTCGGGAGGGTCGAATCGAGGAGGCTCAGATGGGTGTTCGCAGCAGATTCTTCGCGTTCACGTACGACCGCTTCAGCAAACGAAGCGAGGAGGCCGGCCTCGCCGAGATGAGGAGGAACCTGATCGCCGGCGCAAGCGGCGAGGTGCTGGAGATCGGCGCCGGCACAGGCGCCAACCTCGGCTACTACGGCGCGGGAGTGGAGTCGCTCACGCTCACCGAGCCGGAGCCGCCGATGCTGAAGCGGTTGGAGCGGAACGCTCGCGAGCAGAACTCGCAGGCGATCGTTCTGCGTGCTTCGGCCGAGGATCTCCCGTTCCAGGACGCGAGCTTCGACACGGTCGTCTCGACGCTCGTGCTCTGCGGGGTTGACGACCAGCCGCGCGTGGTGCGCGAGCTCCGCCGTGTGCTCCGGCCCGGCGGCAGGCTCATCTTCATCGAGCACGTTCGCTCGGACGACCCGCGCGTGGCGAAGATGCAAGACCGGATGAACCCGATCAACCGGTTCACCGTCTGCTGCGACTGCAACCGTCCGACGCTCGACACTATCCGCTCGGCGGGCTTCGAGGTGACCCAGCTCGAGCAGACTGAGCTGCCGAAGGCGCCGCCGTTCGTCCGCCCGCTGATCGTCGGCACCGCGGCGTCGCCAGCCGCGTGAGCTACGGCGTCGACGCGACCGTCCGCTGCTCGCCTAGCCAGCCTGGTCGTCGACCTCGGGCTCGTTCGCGTTGTAAAGCAGATGAGGCGGCGCAAGCCCGCCACATGCGGGAACTGCTCAAGCAGTCTCTGAACCAGCCAGGCCCGCTGCGCCTGGGTCGTCTGGAACTCTGTGACGCGCGATCGCGTTCCACTGGGAGGGCCGCCGGCGCCCTCCCGAAGGCGACATCGCTAGGTGCGGACCAGCGGACGAGAGGGCGCGGCAGGTTCCTCGCTCGCCGCTCGTCTTCGCCGCGATGGACTCTCCCCTACACGTCCCGAGCTCGCCCGCAAGCCGGCCCGGGGAGGGTGCCGACACGAAGACCATCATGCTGATGCGGAAGGCTGGCTCGAGCCCGAGGTTCGGCCGGCTACGGGCTCGGGCGTAAGGACACTCGCAGACTGGCCCAGGCCAGTCTCCAACGCACGCTTCAGAGTCGTCGAAGCCAGTCGTCTCTGCAAAGGGTGTACACCGTCATCGGCTCGCCTGACCGCCCCCGTCCCGTACTGCGGACGGCGAATCCGAGCTTGGCCGCCACGCGGCGAGATGGTTCGTTCTGCCCGTCCTCGATATAGGCCGTAATCGTCTGAACGTCGGTGCGGCTCCAGAGATCATCGATCGCCGCTTCCATCGCCTCAGTCGCTATCCCTTCGTTCCGCCGCTCCTCGGTCACCCACCAGCCCGCCTCGACTTCATCCGCCGCGATGCCCTCGATCCCCTCACCGGCAAACCGCAGCTCGGCGCAGCCGAGAAAGCTGTCGTCACGCTTGTCCCGGATTGCCCACGGCCCGAAGCCGTGCTCCTGCCACTGCGGCTCGGCGGCGCGAGTGTCACGCAAAGCGTCCTCGGCGTTCCTCGATGCACGGGCATGCTCGGCTTCATCGAGCCCTGTCAGGGGGAGGAGGCTCAGTCGCCCTGTCCGGAGAACGATTCCGCCCTGCTCCGACTCCACCCGGCCACCCCCGTAGTCTCCGTGCACGCTCGCCAGTATGCGGGCCGCTCAGGGGTCATTCCAGAACACTGGCCCAGGTGATGGTTGTCGCTCCGGAGACATCCCTGGCCGGAAATTCCCTCAGCTGCCTGTGACCGCGAAGAGCCGCCATTCTCCCGGGATGCCCCGCAGTTCGTGGGCGCCGCGGTCATCGAACGTGATGCCGGAGCCGACGACGAGGTCATGCACGGTTTGTGAGACGAGCACGTCGTTCTGCTCGGCGAAGGAGGCTACGCGGGCTCCGATGTTGACGGCGATCCCGGCGACCTTTCCGTCGGTGATTTCGCACTCCCCTGTGTGGATGCCGGCGCGGATGGGGACGTCGATCTCGCGCATGTCGGCGCTGATCGAACGTGCGCATCGGATTGCGCGGGCCGGCCCGTCGAAGCTGGCGAAGAACCCGTCGCCGGCAGTGTCGATCTCCCGGCCGCGGAAGCGTGCGAGTCGTGCCCTGACGCGCCGATGGTGCTCGATCACGAGCTCCGACCAGGCGCGATCGCCCAGGGCAGCAGCTTTTGCCGTCGACCCTACGATGTCTGTGAACAGTACGGTCGTGAGCATGCGCTCGTGCTCGGGTTCCTCCCAGTCGCCACGAGCCCAAACGGACTTCAGGAACGACTCGATCGCGTCGACCACGGCCTCGTAGTCGCCCAGGAAAGGGAAGTGCTCGCTTCCCGACAGCGCGGTGAAAGCGGCACCCGGGATCTGACCGGCGGCCCAGCGCGCCCCCTCGATCGGCAACTGATCCCCAGTGCGATGGAGCACGAGTGTCGGCACGCCGATCGCCGACAGAATGTCGCGAACATCGATGCTCTGGTTCATCACTTCGATCTGCCGGTAGGCGTTCGGACTCGCGCTCAGCCGCCTTCTGCGGGCGATCAGTCCCAACTCCGCTTCGTCTCCATCAGGGTTTTCCTCCCGTGCCAGCCCGATCGTGCCCCAATGACGGACCTCGTGTTCGAGGTTGCGATCCCATTCGGCTCGCGTCTGTCCCCACGGGAAGTCAGGCGCCCATACGAACCGCGGCAACGACCCGTAGATGACGAGAGCCGCAACCCGAGCGGGGTGCGTTGCGGCGAACAAGAGGCTCATCGGACCTCCTTCCGAGACGCCAACGACGGCTGCACGACGCGATCCGGCTGCGTCCATCACCGCGCGGACGTCGTCGATCCGTGTCTCCAGGTCACCCACGCCGGCCGCGTCGGACGCTCCCGTCCCACGCTTGTCCAGGACGATCAGTCGACAGAATCTCGACAGACGTTCGAAGTATCGTGACCGCGCCGGGTCGTCCCAGATCAGGTCGACGTGCGAAACGGCGCCAGGGATGTAGACGACATCGAAAGGTCCCTCGCCGATGACCTGGTAAGCGATGTTGACGTCCCCGCTCGATGCATAGCTCGTAACCGGCGCTTGCATCCCATCAGTCTGCGTTGCTCCCGCGGGAGATTCAAGCTCGTCGCTTCAAGAGGCGTGTGAGCGGACGTAACCGTCGCATCCTCCAGGCCCCGCGCCGATCCTTCAAGCCGCCCGTCTCCATGGGGGGCATTGCTGAACACTGGCCCAGGCGAGGTTAGTTCGTCCTCAAGCGTCCGCCTCTGCCTCGACCGCGTAGATGACGCTGCGCTCGTTATCGTTCCGGACGATACGAGCGCGACCACTTGACTGAATCGGTGGCCCACCAACCTGTTCGACCTCGATCACGTCTCCGAAGGCGACCTGCGAGTCGCCGACATATCGGAAGCCACCGTGGGTGAGGCGGTAGGAAATCGAAGCTGTTGTGAATCAGGTCGAACTCGCCGGCCCGTTCGAACACGGCCGAGATGTGCAACGACTCCGACACCTTCGCGTCCAGTTCCGGATCCTCTGAATATCCCGCCGGTGCCGATCCCACAAGTCGCGCGCGAGTGAGCGAGTCAGCGGTGGCAAACAACGTGACGTCGACGCCCCGGTCGACGAGCCCCTCCGTGAGGAGGGACACGAACTGCTCCCACGGCCCGTAGTGCCGCGGAGGTACCCGCCACGAGACGAGGCCGTCTTTCACGACCGCAGCGGTTGGGCCAGCAGCTCCCGGCACGCTGCGTCGCCCGTCCACTGCTCGTACTGCTCCGACGTCCAGCCGCGCTGAACGACGAGCAGTTGCCACGTGTTCGGGTGGTTGATCGTCCAGAGCACGTCGGCCGCACTGTCGAGGTCGAGGCCGGGGGAGAGGGCGCCGCGCTCTGCGAGCCGCTCCACGATCGCGCGCTGGTTCTCGCGATACTCGGACTGGATCCGCTGCCAGAGCACATCGATCTCCGGGTCGGTGGATGCCGCGCTCCGGATCACCTCGAGGATCGACGAGATGCGTCGCTTCCCCTGCGCTGAGTTGCGCGCGTTGAGGCGAAGCTGCCGTTCCGGGTCGCCCTCCTCGAGCACCTCGCGATACCACCTCTGCTCCGCGATGGGCCGGTCGTCCCGCTCGCCGCGCAGGAGCAGGTTCCAGAGGGCGCGCAACACGCCGCTCTTCGAGTCGAAGGCGAGGTAGACGGTCTTCGTTGCCACGCCGGCGTCTGAGGCGATTTCCGCGACGGTCGACATCGCGTATCCGTGCTCGTCGAACCGGCGCTTGGCAGCGTCGAGGATCGCGCGGCGTGTCTCCCGCGCCTGCTCCAGACGGCGTTTCGACTCGTACCGGCGCTTCGGCTTGACATCGTCGGGCAATTCGCTACTCTCCTGATGAATCGAATACACATCGAGTGTAGTCGAAATAGAGGGAGGAGCAAGCATGACAGGCGTGACAGACGGTCTTCTCTGCCTCGTCGTCGACGTGCCGGGCGAGACGAAGGAGCAGTTCGAGGCGGTGATGGCGCATCTCGCGGCGAGCGGGCCCGTTCCGCCGGCCGAGGCGCGCCTCCTCGTCAGCGGCGAGCGCGAGGGCGGCTGGCAGACGGTGAGCGTGTGGGAAAGCGAGCAGGCGATGCACAGCTTCTTCGATGACCGGCTCGGCCCTGCGTACCGCGATGCAGGGGTGACGGTCGAGGAGTCGCGCCGCGAGACTTTTGTGGTGCACACGATCGTCGTCGCGGCGGAGCGTTGAAATGTACGGCGTCGTTCTCTTCGCTCACGTCTGTGCGCTCCTTGCCGCAATGTCGGCCGGCGCGGTCTCGCACCTGTCTGAGGCGCGTATGCGCTCGGCCGAGACGACGGCGGCACTGCGACCGTGGGCGCGGCTACTCGGCCGCACCGCCAAGGTGTTCCCGGTGGCGCTGCTCATCCTCCTCGTCTCGGGTGCGTACCTGGTGCACGACGCGTGGAGCTGGAGCGCCGGGTGGGTCGACACGAGCCTCGTCGGCGTCGGTCTGCTGTTCGCGAGCGGTGCCGGCGTCGTCCGCGTCCGCGGCGTCGCGCTCCGACGCGCCCTGATGGCGGCCGGCGACGGCCCGCCGCCGCCCGAGGTGCGCCGGCTCATCGTCGAGCATCCAGCCGCTTTCGCGTCCTGGATGAACACCGGGATCGCAGTCGCGATCGTGTTCGCGATGACAGCGAAAGCAGCGCTCGCCGGCTCGGCCGCGGCGCTCGTCGTCGGAGCTGCAGTCGGGCTCGCGGTTGCGATTGGCGTAGGGAGGTCTCATGCCTAGCGCGGTCGTATTCGGGGCGCGAAACCTCGGCGCGGCAATTGCGCGCGGCCTCCTCGCCGATGGCTACCGCGTCGCGTCCGTCGCCCGCACGGCCTCCGACCTCGAGGCGCTCGAAGCAGACGGAGCCGTCGCCGTGCGTGCCGACGTCTCCGAGCCGGCGGGTGTTGAGGAGGCGTTTGCTCGCGCCACGCGTGCGGTTGGTGCTGCGGACGTCGCGGTGAACGCGGTGTCATTGCGTCCGCCCGACGACGGCGGGCCGTTCGGCGGCGGCGCGCTCTCCGGCGCCTCGCCCGAGGCGTTCGACGTGTGGGCGATGCCGGTCGCCCGGCAGGCGTTCCTCTTCCTGTCGGCAGGCGTGCGTGCACTCGCCGGGCGCGGCGGAACGCTCGTCCAGGTGACGGGCGCACCCGCCCGTCGGGCGGCGCCGGAACGCGGTCTCCTGGCCGCGGGGCAGGCTGCCGCCCGGGCGCTCGTACACGCCGCCGCGCAGGAGCACCGGCAGGACAGCGTGCATGTGAAGCTGCTGATCGTCGACGGCATCATCGAGTCGCCGAAGACGACGCGCATGACTGACGGGATGCCGCGCGAGGCGCTCGTGCGGCAGTGCGACGTCGTCGACGCCGTCCGGTACCTGGCGAGTCAGTCGGCCCGCGGCCTGAGCCACGAGCTCGTGCTCACACCGGCGGGTGGCCGCTGGGTGCCGTAACTGATGTAGGAAAGTGCCGCCGATCAGCACTTCGGTGGAACACCCAGGAGGCCGTTTCGGTCAATCCCCCAGGAGGCCAAGCACGCTTCGGGTAGGTGGCCAGGAGGCTTCGATCGGTCAACGGGCTAGGAGACCGGTCCGCTCTTGATCCCTCCTGAGTAGTGCCGGCTCTAGATCAACTACGAAGCGCCGCGATCAGCAGACACGCGATGCCGCCCCCGAATGAGGCGGCGGTACCAACAAACGCGAACGCGAGCCACGACATGGGAGCTCCCGAAGAAGTCGGCTGCAGGACGCATCGTTGTTGTCCTTTCGGCCAACCGTTAATCATCGGGGCCGGGCAGTGAGCCTAGTGGCGCCAGGCACGGTCGCCGCGAGCACAGGCCCGTTCGCGAACGAGAACGAACGAACGACTCGGGTTTGCGACCAGAGGACGGGGCTCCTTAGAAAAAGCAATAGTTGTCTTCGATCTCCCTCGAGGGAAGAGGCTGAGCTTCGCGGCTTCTCTTGCGTGTGGCGGCGTTTTCAGCCTGTGAGTTGGTGCCAGCTTGCGCCGATGGTTGGTGCGAGCCAGTGGGGGGTTGCGGGTGCTAGGCCGCGGGTGACGGTTGAGATGGGTCGTGGCGTGGTTCCCAGCCAGACGATCTGTCCCTCGCCCCAGCGGCCGGGGAAGCGCGCCCAGACGGTCGCGCTCGGGTCGAGTGGGATCAGCTTGAGGGGCGTCACGCCGGCGAGACCGGCCGGGCCGGCGGCGTGGGCGTTGCCCATTCGGTCGACGATCTTGTCTTCCGCGAGTCGTATGAGCGTTGCCATTCGTGCTTTTGCGGCGCCGGCTAGCCCGCTCTGAAGGCATTCAGTGAAGCGTGTGTCGGATGGGGTGCTGCTGAACCAGTTCGCGTGAGAGCCGAGTGCGACGTAGGCAACGGGGTGGGTGCCGCCACGGACTGTCACGGCGCGCCAGGGAGAAACGGTTCCCGAGCAATGCTCGCTGTAGGCAGCAAACAAGGGCTTCTGGAATGCGTCCAGGCCGACTGTGATGCTTTCCCAATCTCCTTCGTGTGTTTGCCAAAGACGGTTGCGGAGTGAGTGCCAATCGTCGACGGCATAGAACAACCAGTAGTGGAGCAGCAGCCTCGGTCGCTTGGTCTGGCCCGGCGGGGGAGCGGTGTTGGCGGGGACGGGAACGGCGGTCGCATAGATGACCGGGTTGCTCCAGTCGGTTTGTCTGATCGCCTGTTGGTGGTAGCAGGCGTAGCCTGACCGCAGGGCGCAGGGAAGGTTGAGTCGAAAACAGGGGTTGAACAGGCACCCGAGGTTGGAGGTTGGCGTGGGCGCCGGAACGGGCGACCAAGTCGCCGCTGTCGTTTGCCGCTCGACCCGGGCGACGCTCAAGTAGCTGTCGACGTTTTGGGGCGCCCAATCCTCGGCTGGGTGGAACAGCAGCACAGGCTCGTACAAGGCCAGCAACCGCAACTGATCCGCTGGAGGTCCCGCACCCGCGACGCTGCCGCCGACGAGTGTCACTAGAAGGGCGATCGCAAGTGCGACCCAAAGCCTGTTCCGCGGCCACGGCACGCGGAGAAGGATCGCAAGGGTTTGTTTGTGAGTCGTGAGCATCGTCTGTCTGTGCATGCCTCGACCTCTCTGCGGCGAGTGCATCCTGCTCAGCCATGAGGAATACGACTGGTACGGCTAAGCGACTCTTTCACGATTCTGCCGGACTACTAAGTCCGCTGAACAGAGCCGTTGAAGCACCGTCTTCTGCGACAGGTGTCGAACTCGTGAAGACAGCTGTCGTACTCGTAGAGAAGAGCTCGTACGACGCGCGGGTTTGGGCTGGGGGCGCGGGCTGCGAAAGTGGATGGACTACGGCACCGCCGGGAGCGCCGCAAGGCGCTCTTGGTGTTCTCTAGACCACGTTCCTTCCTCTCACGGCGTGCCGAGCGTCCTCCGGGTCCCTGACCCGGCCCGCGCGACTTCGAGTACCCGCCGCGAAGAACGAGCGCTTGGACAGCGGCGTTCTCAGCGCGGCTCTGATTCGGTTTGGCCTCGTTTGAGGTTGGGGATCTGGGGTTGGTGGTGGTACCGGGCGGGGTGGAGCGGTTTGACCGTGCGTGCGTGGGCTGGTTGGCGGCTCGACGGCGACCGGGGCTGAACGAGTTGTTCGTACTTGGGAGTCATACGGGTGAGAAGGGTGTCCCGTGGGCGTTCTTGCTCACGATGCTGCGTCTGCGGGCGCCCGGTGGCGACCGTTTACCACTTCGTCGAGCGTTGTTCGTGACTTTCGGCAGTTGCGCCGCAGCTCACGCACTCAAGCGGCTTGATCATCGGCGTCGGCCCTGCCAGGAAGGTGAGGCGAGGTCGCTGGTGGCGTGCCCGAAGAGCTCGTCCCTGCCGTCAGACGAGGCCGCCTGCGCGTTCGCGGCGGCTACGTTCGCAGCGGCGCGCTTGCCGCGACTCGCGGTGCCGCTCTACATGGGGGCGTCCTTCACGGCCGCCTCCCGTGTCTACGTCGGTGTTCACTACCCAACAGACGTCGCGGCAGGAGCGTTACTCGGAGCGCTTGTCGCCGGCGCCTGCTCCTGACTCGCCTCTACCGTTGTCTGGGCCGCGTTGCGGATGCGACTGTAACGAGGCCCTCCTCCAACGACCAGACTTCACCGACGCTCGCTGGTGGTCGACTGCGTGAGAATGGAGCTCGATGATGACTGTGCTTTTGGCGCCAGCTGCCCCGATACCGCGATCTCCGTTGGCGCTCGTTTCGAGGCTGCGCGAGACCGAGCACAAGCTTCGGCCTGCGATCGTGCCCGCCGCCTTGGCTGCGACGAGGCCGCCGGTGCAGCCGGCGCAGTCGAAGCAAGCTGTTCACGCGCTCATGTTGCGCGGGCAGGCACTCAACCGGATCTACCATCTCAGTCACTCCGCCCGCCCGTCGCCGACCAAGGCGTCGCCGGCGCAGTCGAAGCAGGCTGTGCACGCGCTCATGTTGCGCGGGCGGGCGCTCAACCGGATCTACCATCTGGGCGCCTACGCCAACCAGTCGTCCTCCTCGCGGGCGAAGGTGAAGGCGAACACCGCCCTGACGCCCACGGCGGTCAAGATCGCGGCGAACCCGACAGGCGGATCCAAGAACAAGGTGCAGCAGGTGTTCTCGATCCACTGACGACGCCACTCGCGTTGACGGCAAGCAGCCGCCCGCCACGACCATGTGCAGCAACTCGCCGGCGCGGTCTCCGCGTCGGCGAGTAGACATGTCGAGCCGCAGCTCGAGCTCGCCGGAAACCGCGTCCACAGGGAGCGGATCGAGGTCGCGAACTTGGTGACATCGTGAGCGCTGGTCGATCGAGAGGTGACGTCGCCGCGTAAGAGGGCGATAGTTAGGTGACGGGGCGTAGCCGACCGGGACAGTGACGTTGCTCTTCACCGATGTGGAGAGGTCGATGCAGCTGTTGGAGCGGCTGGGTGCGGAGCGGTTCGCGGAAGCGCTCGCGGCCTGTACATCGACGGGTGTTGCGTGAGGCGTTCGCGCCGCGTGCTGTTCGTGGTGAGCCTAACGTCGGCGGGGTCGGTCCGCTCGCGTCCGCTCGCTCGGGCGCCTCGAAGGGCTGCAAGCCGTCAGCTCGAGTCTACTCGTTCGAATCTGCTGATCCGCGCTCGGCTTCTGCGGGGATGACCAAGGTGAAGCGCGCGCCGCTCGCGCCTGGCTCATGGACGAGGTCTCCGCCGTGGGCACGGGCGTAGGCGCGGGCGATCGCAAGGCCGAGCCCGCTCCCGCAGTTGCCGACTCGGCGCGTGAGAACCGTTCAAACAAGCGCGGCCGCAGCTCGCTCGGCGACGCCTTGCCGCCGTCCTCCACCGTGATCCGGAGATGCTGCGTCTCTGTCTCCGCCGACAGAGTGATCGGCTGGGCGCCGTAGCGCAATGCATTGATCAACAGGTTGGAGAGAACCGATCGAGCACGAGACGGTCGGCGTCGACCACGAGATCGTCCGGAACGTCGAGCTCGACATTCACGCCTGGCGACAGCGCCTCTGAGACGATCTCGCCGAGGACAGTCCGAAGTACGAGCGGCCGTGGCTTTACGGTGACACCACGTGCATCGAGGCGCGACAAGTCGAGCAGCTCCTCGAGCAGCCGCCGTAGGCGCTCGCCCTGCTCGACGCCGACACGCAACAGCTCTCTGCGCGAGTCCTCGCTCAGCTGCGTCATCACGCTCAAGCAAGGTCGTCAGCACGCCGTACACAGACGTGGCCGGTGTACGCAGCTCGTGCGACGCGATCGCGACGAAGTTCGTCCTCAACTCATCGAGCTGCACCGCCTGCTCGTGAAGCTGCGCTCGCTCGATCGCAAGCGCGACCCGGTCAGCGACCAGCTTCAGCAGGTCGACTTCCTCCGCTGTGAACCGGCGGTGAACGAGCGTGCCGACGTGGATCACGCCCAGCGGTTCGCCGGCGACAAGAAGTGGCACGCCGAGCATCGACTTGATTCCCTTCTCGCGCAAGATTGGGTTGAGCACGTCGGCGTGATCGACGTCGTCGAGGATCACCGGCTGCCTGTCCGGCCGCGATCGCGACCGGCGAAGCCACGGCCGACCGGGATCCGAACGCCGCGCTCGACCTCTTCCTCGATCCCGACCGCGGCCCGCGCGACCAGCTCGTTGGCACGCTCGTCGAGCGAGGAGCACCGCGCAGGTGTCCGCGTCGAGGATGTCGCGAATGCGGGGAAGAAGCACCGTGAACAGGTCGTCGAGCTCAAGATGCGCGAGCGCCGCATCCGTGACGGCCTGCACGTGCTCGACCCGCTGCCGCGAACGGCGCTCCGCCTCGAAGGCTCGCGCATGCTCGATCGCCATCGCTGCACGGTCGCCGGCGAGCTGCAACAGCTCCACATCATCCTCGTCGAACCCCCGGTGCACCAGCGTCCCGACGTGGAGGACGCCGAGCACGCGGCCGCCGACGAGCAGCGGCACACCGAGCATCGACTTGATCCCCTTCTCGCGCAGAATCGGATTGAGGACGTCGGCGTGATCGACGTCATCGAGGACGACCGGCTGCCTGTCCGCCGCGACCCGGCCCGCGAAACCAAGGCCGACCGGGATCCGAACGCCGCGTTCAACCTCTTCCTCGATCCCGACCGCGGCCCGCGCGACGAGCTCGTTCGTCTCCTCGTCCAGCAACAAGAACGCGCAAGTATCGACACCGAGAATCTCGCGGGTGCGCAGAAGCAGCGTAGAGAGGAGAGCGTCAAGCTCCAGGTGCGCGAGCGCCGCATCCGTGAGCGCCTGAAGCTTCCGCAAACGGTCCGTGTCCTGGATGCCATTCCCCTTCGCCAGCTCTGAACCCGAAGGCCGCCTACGCAGGTGAAACAACACATCCGCCCCAGGCCCGCACGCCACTCTCGCACAAAAGCCGCACGACGGCGC